>OZ244136.1:0-2162500 GCA_965215975.1 Dehalococcoidia bacterium
CCCGGGGGCCAACTATGGGCAGTACCTCACTGATACGGTCCAGTACCACCATTGAGGGCCCCGCCCCTGACCCTCAGTTGAGGGTTGCCTTGCTAGGTATTTCGAAGCCCGGCCGATCCGACTATACTGTGATTCAATCCTGAGGTCTGCAAGGACAACCTATGCTTGAATCAGCAAACTGCTATGCCGTTGCCAGCCAGGACTTCTTGACCAAGGCCTACAAATACTTTGAAGAAGGTGATCTTGTACAGGCTTCAGAAAAGGGTTGGGGAGCCGCAGCGTCAATGGTTAAAGCCGTTGCCGAGGAACGGGGTAAGGCACACATCACCCATCGGTTGCTATTTCAGATTGTCGATGATCTCGCACAAGAGACGGGAGACCCGGAATTAGCCAGAATATTTCAGGTCTCGTCGTCTCTGCACATCAACTTCTACGAGAACTGGCTACCAGCATCAACAGTTCAGAGATCTCTTATTGATGTTCAGCAGCTAGTTGGGAAGCTGGAACTCCTGCCAGGCCTCAAATAAGATAATCCGCTCCCTAAAACTCTTTCAGCATTTCTATGTGAGGAATCCCTTCCTCCAGAAACACTTCTCCTCTCTCCTTGTAACCATACTCAGCATAAAAGGTCTTCACGTACTCTTGAGCGTGTAGCAGACAATGGGTCAGCCCCTGCGCCCTGGCCTCCTCCTCCAGGCAATGGAGCACCTTTGCCCCCACGCCGTGGCGGCGCCACTCCTTGTCCACGGCCATTCTGCCAATCCGGCAAGTCCCTTCCTCATCGCCCTCCACCATTAGCATACGGCCCGTGCCAATTATCCGGTTGCCAACTGTGGCTACGGCATGAGTGGCGGTCGCATCGGCCTCGTCAAGCTCATTCTCTGCAGGGATCTGCTGCTCAACTACGAACACCCGCATTCGCACGTTGATGGCCCCTTCCAACTCCGCTTCGGTTTCGACCAGTTTTGCTTCTATCTCTAGCACTTTCGATTTCCCCACTAATGAAGATAGACAGGACAAAGAGGGCATTCCGCCCAATCATCCCGTCTATTTAGATATGTCTATCTGAAACCGTCTATCTAAAGAGTGATGCCGCCTGCCTGTTGGGAGACTTACCGTGCCAGCCCGTAGGCGACAGCCTTCAGGTTGGCATCCTCCGATTCGTTCAGGGTCGCGGCCACGCTGACAATCAACTTGCCGCAAGCGGTGTCGCCCCAGAACCAGCGGTGCAGGGCCTCTTCGTCTGCCCCCTTCTGCTGCTCCATCCTGGCCTCGTAATAGAAGGCTTTGAGGTCGTCGGCGCAGTACCGAATGAACTGGGCCCGGGATACCCCATCCGGCCGCTCCGACATATCGGCATCGGCATCCCCCTCGGCGCAACCCTCAAGAAACCTGATCACGCCCCTGAACCTTCGCTGGGGGACTCCACACAGTCCCACTGCGGTTCTGCCGCCGTTATTGGCCAGCCAGCGTTCGTAGAATGCCCTCAACGCCGTAACTTCGTCCGCGGCGCTGCGGGCGGGCGACTCGCCATTGGAGTCGATCTGGGAGGCCTGGGGCATTACTGTTGGTGCTGAATCATCGGGAAAATCTCCAATACCGGCCCTGTTGCTACCTTCAGAAGGTCGAATGCCGCGTCTAACACCTGGTGTTGGTACTCCGCATCGTTGGGTTTTCCCAGGGCAAACCCGAAGAAAAAGGGCACGAACAGGGCCCGTGGCGGCTTTACCTTCTCGGCATGTTCACGGACCATTGCGATGGTGGTGGTAGCTACTCCATGCTCTTCAATGACCCTGGACAGCACACTCACGGTGTGGGTGCAAAGGGGTCAAGTAGGGGTCAGGAGCGCCACGTCTACTCCCTCTGCCTTTAGGCGGCGAGCCACGTCCGGGCCGGTTTCCTCAATCAGTTTGCTGGCGTCCCGCAGCGCGCCCATAAAAGAGTAGTAGTTGGCAGACAGTTCCCCAACCTTTCCTTGCTCCACCAACTCCCGCAGCCGGTCCACCGGAAATGTGACGTTCAAGTCCCGATAGATGCCGGTATGGTCGAAGCCTATGGAAAAGTGGCTTTGCACCACGTCCGCCGGGTTGCAGTCGCTGGGAATAACCCGATAGGTGTACTCGCCACCGGGATCATCCCGAGTGAATGGCTTGTCGCCACGCAGGTGCAGGCCGGCAGAGGTTACCAGGGCAACCTTGCACTCGGACAGTGGCTTGGACAATCCCACCCAGGGGGTTGATTCATGCTCCAGGCATGGAAAAAACTCCAGTGTCCTGCGCTGTACTTCGCTCAGCGTTTCCAGTCTGGGCATAAACCCCTCCCCCTGACCTGTACGACAACTTCAACAGCTATATGAACCGCTACGTTCAGCATCCAAAAATCTGAACGCCAGCAAGAGCACATGGATAGACCGAAACGGCCAGTGGGCCCTTAGTTAAACATTATGGCGCCCCGGCCCACTTCTCCCTCGTCCATGTCCCCGTAAGCTTCATTTATTTGGTCGAGCGAATAGTGACGGACCACCAGGTCGTCGAGGTTCAGCCGTCCCGACAGGTATAGGTCAACCATGGTGGGCATATCCGTGCGACCCCGGGCCGAACCGTAGTACGTACCCCGCAGGGTCTTCTCGTTTCGGACCAGGTCCACGGCATTGATGGAAGCCTCGGCGCCCATTGGAGCAATTCCCACCACCGTAACTGTCCCGCTCTTGGCACACATATCGTAGGACGCTTTGACCGTTTCTGCGGAACCGAAAACCTCGAAAGTATAGTCGGCGCCCCGGCCACCTGTCAGTTCCTTGACCTGGGCAACCGGGTCCCGGTCTGCGGCGTTTACCGAGTGGGTAGCCCCAAACTTCATCGCGAATTCAAGCTGGCTCTCGCGGATGTCCACCGCAATAATCTGGGAGGCGTTGAGCAGCTTGGCTCCCATAATTACGTTGAGTCCCACCCCGCCGCAGCCAACCACCGCAACGGTGCTGCCGGGCTGCACTTTGGCGCTGAACATGGTCGCACCAACGCCCGTTGGAACACAGCAGCCAATCATCGCCGCTTTGTCCATGGAAATGCCGGAGTTCGTGGGGATACAGCCGGTTTCCGGCACCACCGCATACTCGGCAAAGCACGCTACCTTGCCCATGTGGTGAATATCCTTGCCGCCCTTGTGGAGGCGGGTAGTGCCGTCCAGCATAAAGGGGCCCGTGGCCATGTGCAGATCGCACAGGTTGGAGTTGCCTTCCAGGCAGGACTTGCACCTGCCACATGCCGGAACAAAGGACAGAATTACCTGATCGCCGGGCTTGGTCAGGGTAACGCCGGGCCCCACCTTCTCGACGGTGCCCGCTCCCTCGTGACCCAGCACCGCAGGCAAGGCGATGTTGGCATCACCATGCATAAAGTGCCGGTCGCTGCGGCAAACGCCGGCGGCGCCAATCTTCACCAGCACCTCACCGGCCTTGGGTTCGTCCAGGTCGACATCCTCAACCACCAAAGGTTGACCATATTCATACAAAACGGCAGCCTTCAATTGCGGCCCTCCTGAGTCTATTTGGTGTTTATCATCCGCATAAGCCAGCTGTATGTCAACCGCTCGATTTTTCCGGAGGCGTCCTCAAGCTATTGGAACCAAGGTGTATCGGGATACATCGGATTAGCTGGTGGCTTGCCGTAATGTGGCAACTGGCAAAATGTTGTAATATTCTATCTGTCGAATATGTGTGCCTGACCCCGTTGCGTTAGACCTACCCTCCGGAGGGAGTTCTGGATGTTGGAACTAAGGCAAATAACCGCCGCCGAATTTGAGGAATGGGTTCGGGTCGAGGCCAGGGCCTACGGTAACCGGCTGAATGTCGATCCGGAAGTCCTCCGGCCAAATTTTGACCTGGACCGGTCCATTGCCGTGTTCGACCAGGGCAGCATTGTCGGCGGTGCCCATTCCCACCTGCAGGAAATTTCAATACCTGGCGGCACCTCTGCAATTGCGGGGGTGGCTAATATCGAAGTGCAGCCCACCCACCGCCGGCAGGGCATCATGACCAGAATGATGCACCACCAGTTAGAGGACATTTATCAGAGAGGAGAGCCGCTGGCCGGTCTCTTTGCTTCCGAAAGTGTAATTTACGGACGGTTCGGCTACGGTGTTTCGTCCCTGCGCGAGGAGTGGACCATACCGCGGCATTACACCGGGTACGCAGGACGTCATGAATACAGCGGCCGATTCGAGTTCTTGAATCCTGCGCATATCGGTGCCGTCTTGCCCGAAGCCTTCCGGCGCAGCACCGTGGGGCGTCCCGGGGTTTTTCAGAAATCTCCCTACCTATGGGAGCGAGAGGCACAGGCGCCGGAGCACCGACAGGGAGGCAGAGGCGGCATATTTTATGTGGCCTATTACGTGGGCGAGCAGATGGAAGGCTACGCCCGTTATCGCACCAGCGGCGACACGGTCATTGTCCATGAGTTGATGGCAGTGACACAGGAAGCCGGGGCTGCCCTTTGGCGGTTCTGCTTTGACACTGACCTGGTAACTCGCGCCGAGGCCGAGCGCCGTCCGGTGGACGACCCTCTGCCCTGGATGCTGGCAGACCCTCGCCGACTCCAACGGGCGGCTCGCGACGGCCTGTGGCTTCGCCTGGTGGACGTGGCGACGGCCCTTCCCATGCGCCAGTACGCCGAGGAGGGCAAAGTGGTAATCGAGGTGCAGGACAATGTTTGCCCCTGGAACGCCAGGCGTTTCGCCCTGGAAACGGCGCGTGAAGGGGCAATTTGCAAAGCCACCGAGGCTGCCCCAGACATGATAATGTCCGTGGCCGCTTTGGCCTCCACCTTCCTGGGAACTGTCACCTTTACCACTTTGTCCCAGGCCGGCTTGGTGGACGAGAAAAAGGCCGGGTCGCTGGCCCATGCCGACCGCATCTTTGCCGTCCAGCAGCAACCCTGGACTCCCTGCGGGTTCTAGGAACCCTCTGAACAAGTCCCTTCCCCCGCGCTAAAGTCGTCATTCCGGCACAGGCCGGAATCCAGCAATGCCGGAGGCCAGGCTCCGGCTTTCTCCGGAATGACGTTGTTCAGACCTTCCCATGGAACCCGCGAGTTAGGCGTATTCCGCAATCGCCCCGGTAAAACAGCTTCTAGGCGTCGGCCAATGGAACAGCCAGGGATGTCCGCATTTCGTCGCCGATGCTCCTGGCAATGTGGCCGTGTCCCGTCAGGTCCTCCGCCACCAGCACATCACCGGCAAAAAGACGGCGAACTGTGCCGTCGGCGGTTTCAAACTCTGCTATGCCCGCCAGGTTGACCACGTATTGGCGCCGGGGCGCGGTATGGTAGTCGGAAAAGGTGGGGGATGGACGCGTATTGAGGTTTATCTCTCCCTGCCCCACCCGGTTCACTATCTCGGCAAACTGTTCCGGACTCAGGTCCTCAAAGTGAGACTCCCCGTCGTCCCCGGAGTATACTCGCACTATCTGCATTAGGGATTCCTCCTGCGTTTTATGATGACCCTTTATACCACAGTTTTCCCCCGATAGCAGACACTTCCCGCCAACAGCAGCTATTCTTTAGCTACCCTGTCAGGCGCATAGAGCCAGCCTTCCAGCAAGACCACCGGATCGAAATCGGGCTGACCCACTGGCGGCGGCTGTGGGAATCTCTCAGGGAAGACCGACCACAGCGCCGCTGCCACCGCGGCCACAACCGAGTCCAGCGCGTCGTGGTTCCGCAGCGCAATTTCCTCAAATCTACCGAAGTTAAACTCTATGGGATAGGCCCTTTCGGGAAGCTCGGAAACAATTTGGCGTCGCCGTTCGGCAGCCCAGGTCCCTCCCTTGTAGCCCTTGAATGGTAATCCCAGCCTTCTCAAGACCGCCCCGGGCATTACTTCCAGCAGCTCCGTTACAGTATTGGAACCCTGTCGCGAAAACTCGGGCAGCGGGGGCGCTGAAACGGCATTTGCCGTGCCCCCGATCCAAAGCTTGTGCAACATCTGCATGCCGTGGAAAGTCATGGGCACCATGATTGGATTGACCATGTGCAGGCAGGAATAACTCTCAGGCGGGTCGCAGGCCCGCTTGGGTTCACCGTGAACTGCCACGAAACGGTTCCGCAGGTCCAGAAAGTCGTCATACCCCAGGCTGGATGCCGCCGCCCACAGGTCGGGCATAGTTTTGGAGCCGGGCTCCCAAAACTCGGCAAAGGCCTTCGGAGTTGCGAATGGAAAGTCCAGGGCCGCAACCGCCGGTCCGCTGCAAGTTGCCAGGGTCTCCGTCAAGTCGGCCCGGGTAACCCTGTCACAACTTTCCAGCGTCAGGCTTAGCCCCTCCAATTTGCCCTTGGTGAGCCACGTATTACGGTCGTCCCTGGCCCCGCTGTAGTCAATTCCCAATATCTGCATCATATGTTGTGGTAGCCCCTGCCCACGCTGGCCGCTGGGTTTATTGCCTCTGATAGTCGAGGGTAGTATAGTTCAGTCCGGGTAGCCCTTGAAGGGCGTTCCTTCCTGACTCTCAGACAGGAATTAAACCTGACTCCCGACACTGTTGTTCGGGGAGTTGCATTAAAGGAGAATCATGAATCTGACTGCAAGACGTGAAAGATTTCGCGCAATCCTGGCGGGCGACCGGTGCGTTCACCCCGCCTCCGTATTCGACCCCATGTCGGCCAGGGCCGCCGAGGATATCGGTTTCGAGGTAGGCATGTTTGCCGGTTCCATCGCTTCCGGCACGGTGCTGGGCGCCCCTGACCTCATCGTCCTGACCCTCACCGAGTTTGCCCAGCAGATCCACCGCATCTGCCGCGCCGGCGACATCAGCCTGATGGTTGACGCCGACCACGGCTACGGAAACGCTCTCAACGTGAAGCGCACGGTGGAGGAACTGGAGACAGCCGGTGTATCCTGTCTGACCATCGAAGACACCCAGCTACCCTTGGGCTTTGGCGCCGCCGGAGAGGGTCAGTTAATCTCCGTGGAAGAGGGCATAGGCAAAATGAAGGCTGCCCTGTCCGGTCGCCAGGACCCCGCCCTGGTCGTCGCTGGCAGGTCCAGCGCCCTGCGGGTTACCGGCCTGGAGGATGCCATCAAGCGGGCCAAGGCTTACGAGGACGCCGGGGTTGACGCCATGTTCCTCGCCGGTGCCCAGACCCGAGCCGAGGTCGAAGCCGTGTCCGCCGAGGTAAACATTCCGCTGCTTTTGGGCGGTGCCGGCGGCGAACTGGCCGACCTGGACTTCCTGAGCGGCGCCGGGGTTCGCGTTGCCCTCCAGGGCCACCTTCCCTTCGCAGCGGCAGTCAAAGCAGCCTACGACACCATGAAATCGCTTCGGGATGGGGTCAAACCCGCCGACCTGACCGACACCCTGGCCTCCCCCGAACTAATGAACCAGCTAACCCGCCGCGACGATTACAACCAGTGGGTCAAGGACTTCTTGGGGTAGGGCTCCACTCCTGTCCCCGCACCAGCCTTTTAAACCGAACGCAAGCTAAGGAGGTCAAACCATGAACTTCACCCAGAACCATCTCCATTTCCGCAGCGAAGACCCCGATTCCGCCGCCAAGTTTTATTGCGACAACTTCGGCGCTGTTATTGCCTCGGAGCGGCCCTTGTCCACCACCAAGTCCATTACTCTAGAGATGAACGGCCAGACTTTGATGACCATATCGGGCCGGGCCGAGGGCGAGGATCCGGTGCCAGGCTCCACCGAACCCCGCTATGGCCTGGACCACTTCGGCTTTGAGGTAGACGATATGGAAGGCGCCGCCGCTCAGTTCAGGGCCAACGGCGTTCACATGATCTGCGAGCCATGGACTATGCCTTCCGGTTCCATGGTGGCCTTCATCGAGGCCCCCGACCACGTCAGCGTTGAGATTATCCAGCGGCCCAAGGCATAAGCAAAGGCGAATTCGCCGATTCTCAGGCAATGACAAGGGGCGGGTTTCACACCCGCCCCTGCTTTTTGCGCTGCTTCATCCGAATCTCAGAACAGCGTCACCAGTCGTCTGGGCCCTGACCATCTGGCGCAACTACAGATTCATGGCCTCCAGGCCGACCCGGGACACGTCTTCGTCAGCCTGCCCGCTGGGGTAGCCGCCAACGCCAATACCACCCAGGATTACACCGTCTTTCATGATGACCAGCCCGCCTTGGCCGTGGGTCAGGTTGGAGTCGCCCATCTCGCTGATGCTGCGGCCCTGGCTGTGCATCCGCTCTGCGTTGGCGCCAGTGTCGCCTCCCATAATTGCCGCGGTGTAGGCCTTCCGCAAAGCATGGCGGCGGCTGAACATCCGCAGGTTGTCCATCTTGGCGTAGGCTTCCAGGTTGCCGGCCGCATCGACGATGGCCATGGCAATCGGTGCGTCCGGGGTCTCCATGGCTTTGGCCATCATTGCTGCCATTGCCGCCTGTACCTGTTCCAGTTTCAACGTCGTGTCAGGCATGATTTTGCCTCCTGTTTTCTTTTATCCACCTATTGGGACGAATGTACACTGATGTCATCTGGGCGGCGGGCTAACCTGCCAGCGCCTCGGACACCCGCTTGCGGAAATCCTCGGCAGCCAGGCGCATCAGTCCCTGGGAAGAGACTGTAACGAAGTTGGCGCCCAGCTTGATGAACTCCGCCACGCCGGCCGCATCGCCCGGATTGTTGCCGCCCACGCCCACGTTCTTGCCGGCGGCTCGTACCCGCGGAATTACATCGCCCATTACCTTGCGCACCTCGGACACCGGCGGGAAGCCCATGCTTTGGCCCAGGTCGGAAGCGGCGACGTGCAGTACGTCGGCGCCGGGCACTGCCAGGATCTGGTCAAGATTGTTGACCGCCTCAACCTCCTCCACCATCGGGATGACCAGCAGTTGCGAGTTTACCCACGTGGTGGATTCGTCCCTGGTAACCCCTATGCCATAATCATGGGCCCTGCCACCGCCCATGCCCCGCTGGCCATCGGGATAATACCGTGCGGCGTGAGCCACTCCGGCAGCCATTTCTCCGGTGTTGATGTGGGGCACTATTATGCCCTGGAGTCCTCGGTCCAGGAATCGCAAAATAGTGGATTCCTCGTGGTTCGGGATTCGGGCTATCGGAGTTATTCCAAAGGACTCGGCGGCCCGCACCATGTGCTCCACCTGGTCCAGGTTCATTGGGCCGTGTTCGCAGTCAATCATGACGAAGTCATACCCGACGGCCCCGAATATTTCCACCAAATCGGGTGAGTAGCGAGTAATAATCGCCCCGAAGACCACGTCGCCGGCGGCCAGCTTGGCCTTGGTTTTGTTGGTTTGCATCGATTTGCCTCCCTGCGTTTTGGCTAGCTTCGGCGATTATATGACCGGCAAGCGGGGCTGGCAATGGCGGCTTCCGGGTGCCACCGCGTCGTCCCATTTTGGGATGCCGAATCTGCAAAATGCTGAAAATACCCTTTCCGGCCACACGGTTCCATCAGGTTATTTAACGCAAGACCCTCCCGAACTTGGTATACTGGGGCAATCTCCAAAAGGCCGACGTCTTGGCCATTCGAGTTACGAGAGAGGTATCAAAATGAAGTGGGCCTCTGCAATTTCAGAACAAACCGCCGTCGAGTCGGCTATTGAGGAGTGCGCTGTCAGCCTTCGGGCGCAGCTGGGTGGTGATTCACCTGACCTGGCTGTCGTATTCGCCTCCTCCCACTATCAACAGAACTTTGAAGCCATACCGGAACTGGTTCGGCATGAACTGGGTTCCGAGGAGGCGCCCCCAGTGGTCCTGGGCTGTTCAGGCGGGGGCATCATCGGGAACGGCCAGGAAGTGGAACAGAGGCCGGCCCTGTCCATTACCGCCGCTTCCCTTCCCGGAGTGACCGTCACACCCTTCCACCTCGCCAGCGACGCTCTGCCGGACTTGGATGCCGGTCCCACTTCCTGGGAAGAATTGCTTAAGGTCAGTCCCGCTGACTCTCCCCAGTTTGTATTGCTGGCAGATCCCTTCTCCTTCCCGGTTCAGAACCTGATAATGGGCATGGACTTCGCCTACACCGGCGCCGCCAAAATCGGCGGCCTGGCCAGCGGAGGACAGCAGCAGGGCGGTAATGCCCTGTTCCTGGGCAACCGGGTCCACCGGTCCGGGGCGATCGGTGTGGCCCTGCACGGCAATATCACTGTCGATACGGTGGTGGCCCAGGGTTGCCGTCCCATCGGGAAAACCATGCGCATAACCCAGAGTCGGCAAAACATGCTGGAATCCCTGGACGGCGAAACGCCCTTGAACGTCCTCAGGGGCCTTTTCCCGACGTTGAATGAACGAGACCAGGGCTTAATGCGCAATTCTCTTTTTCTTGGCGTGGTAATGGACGACTTCATCGAAGAGCCCCAGCAGGGCGATTTCTTGATCCGAAACGTCATGGGCATGGACGATCGCAGCGGTTCCCTGGCTATCGGCGAAATGCTGAAAGAGGGGCAACTGGTCCAGTTCCATCTCCGGGATGCCGACACGTCAGCCCAGGACTTGGCGGCAGTGCTTGACCGCTACGCCGGGGACAACCGGGAAAACCAGGCCCAGGGGGCTCTGCTCTTCTCCTGCCTGGGACGAGGTCAGTACTTGTACGGTAAACCCAACCACGACACCGACCTGTTCCGGGACAAACTGGGCGCCGTTCCGCTGGGAGGCTTTTTCTGTAACGGGGAAATCGGCCCGGTCAGCGGTACGACTTTCCTGCACGGCTACACCAGTTCCTTCGGCATATTCCGCCCCAAGATGTAGCTCGGGAACCTGACCGATGTCCTTCGACCCGTCGGAGCGACTGCATGCCTGTCATCAAGGTTGGTGTCTCGGTTTCCCTGTCCGGCCAGTTTCAAACCCAGGGGCTACAGGCATTGGCCGGTTTACAGGCTTGGGCCGAGGACGTTAACCGTGCGGACGGTTTGGCGGTGGCAGGCCGTCGAAACACCCTAAAAGTTGTCCACTACGACGACGCCAGCGTTGCCGAAGGCGCCACCCGTGCCACCCAGACCCTGATTGAGCGGGACCGGGTTGACCTGCTGTTCGGCCCCTATTCCAGCGGACTGGCCAACGCTGCCGCCACCGTATCCGCCGAACACGGGCAGGTACTGTGGAACCAGGGCGGCGCTGCGGATGAAATATATCAACCCGGTAGCCGGGTAGTGGGCACTCTGAACGGGGCGCGGGAGTACTTGTCAGAATTGCCGGGACTCCTCCGGAGTTCCGACCCCTCCGCCAGCACTCTTGCCATTGTTCGTTGCTCGGCCGGGGCTTTTCCCAGGCAGGTCAGCGAGGGCATGGAAACCCAGGCAGTTGCACAAGGCTTCACCAACGTTATCGACCTTGAATTCCCACCCGAACAATCGGACTTTTCCTCTATAGTTTCCCAGTTACACCAAGCAGACCCGGACCTGTTGCTGGTAGTGGGGCGCATCAGGCACGACATTTCTCTTTGCAGGGCCCTTATTTCCCAATGGAAGACCGCCCCACGGCCCAGGGCAACAGCGGTAGTAGCCGCTGGCATTGCCCGCTTCAGGACGGAACTGGGGAGCGACGTTGACGGCTTCATCGGACCCAGCCAGTGGGAACCTCCCGCGTTGCACGATTCAGGGATATTGCCCTGCCCTTACATTGGCCCCTCGCCAAAACAGCTTATGGTATCGTTGGAGTGTGCCAAACACTCCAATGGCGGCCTGCCCATTGACTACCCCATGGCCCAGGCCTATGCCGCCGGCCTTGTGGCCCAGCGTTGCCTGGAAGAGGCCGGCACCCCTGACCCTACGGCGCTTTGGAATGCCGCAGTGAGCCTGGACTTTCACACATTTTTCGGAAGATTCAGAATTGACCCGGCGACGGGAAAACAGGTTGGGCGTTCAGTTTTCATGGTTCAATGGCAGCAGGGAAGAAAAGTCGTAATCTGGCCCCCGGAATACCGTCAGGCAAGTCTGCAAATACAATAGGGCTCGACCGGAACAGCCGGATTCAATTTAGACGTTAGGGAGACTGGCGAATGCGTCTGGAAAACAAAGTTGCCCTCATTACCGGCGCTGGCCGGGGTATCGGCCGCGCCATCGCCCTGGCCTATGCCGGCGAAGGAGCCAACCTGGCCTTGGCCGCCCGCAGCCTGAACGAGTTGTCAGAAACGGCACAGGCAGCCCAATCCCTTGGCGCCTCCACCTGCGTAGTCAGCGTGGACGTAACCGACCAGGACGCCGTGGCTGGCATGGCCCGTCAAGCGGAAGAGAATTTTGGACGGATAGACATCCTGGTGAATAACGCCGGTATCGTGGGGCCCATTGGCGCCTTGGAGGACAACGACGTCAATGCCTGGATCCGCACCATCCAGGTCAACCTGGTGGGGACCTACCTGTGCTGCCGGGCGGTGATTCCCATAATGGCCAAGGGCGGCGGCGGTCGAATCATCAACCTGTCCGGTTCGGGCTCCACCTCCGCACCCTACCATCTGTCGGCCTACGGCTCATCCAAGGCCGCCATAATTCGACTGACTGAAATTCTCTCCCTGGAACTGGCCGAAAAGAACATCCAGGTCAATGCCTTGGGGCCGGGTTCCATCCACACCCGGATGTGGGAGGAGATTACCGGTCAGGCCCAGGCCGTCGGGGACACCGAGCTCTACGAGTTTGGATTGCAGGTAACCGGCGGGGGCGGAGCCTCCATCGACCGGGCCGCAGAGCTAGCCGTTTGGCTGGCCAGCGATGCCGCCGATGGTCTCAGCGGTCGACTGATTCACGCGGTCGCCGACGACTTCCCCAGCCTGACCCCGAAGATACCCCAGATTATGGCATCAGACTTGTACACCCTGCGCCGGGACGAACCGCCGCGGGAATCAGGCCGGTCCAGTTCCCCTGTGTAGAAACCCGACACAAAACCCAACCTCTCAACAAGTCCCTTCCCCCTTGACCGGGGGAAGGTTAAAATGGGGGTGTAGGCGCCGAGTTTATCGCTGAAGCTCCTAAGCTCTGCTCCAGGCTCTCGGCTTCGCTGCAATGTCGATGAGTTATTCAGAGATTCCCTAGTCCCGCTGCAGCAACTCTATCCGCACATCGTCGGGTGCTCGTACAAAGGCCACATGGACGCCAGGCCGAATCGTTCGCGGTTCCCGTGCCATGTCCGCTCCCCGGCTCTTCAGGTCGGCCACCGTCTCTTCCAGGTTATCCACCCGAAAGCCAAAATGGTCCAGGCCCAGGTGTGGGTCAGAAGGGTTGGACTGCATCTGCTCATCGGCGGGAACGGGCGCGATGAACACCATCAACCCGTCAATGTCCAGGTCGGTACGCGTAAAACCGTCAGATTGCACCGAGTGAATTACCCTGGCATCAAACATCTTTTCAAACCAGGAAGCCATTTCTTCCGGCTGCTTGGTGCGGAGATGGATGTGGTCGTAAGTGTATTTGGGCATTGTCGCCTCCCTTATTTTCTAGTAGTTGCTTCAAATTAGGCCCGGCTTCCCAGGTTTGTCAAGGAAACGCAATCCCTGGGCTGCGTCGCAGTTTAGTTGGTTTGGGTAACGGTCTTCGTAGGGGCCACCCTTGTGGCTGCCCTGTCTATTTAGCATACCAACCTGAAAAGGAAGCTACCCAATCCCGAGGCCACAGGGACAACAACGCTCTCGCAGCAAGGCCAGTTTTCTCGCGCACTGGCATTATCCCGGATTGCCCACTTCCCGCTATAATGTCCCCCATGCAGAAAAATCAGCCAAAGTATTGGGTTATCTAAGGAGGATGTATGAAATACGACGTCGTAATCGTCGGAGGCGGTGCGGCCGGATCGGTCCTGGCCAGCAGGTTGGCCGAAGACACCAACATGTCGGTCTTGCTGCTGGAGGCTGGCAAGGACTATCCGGACCCGGAGAACCTTCCTGACGAGATTAAATATGGCGGCACCAGGTTCGCTGAATCTCCGGACTCGGAACACAACTGGGCGTTGCGGGGAACCATCACCGAGGAACAGGGTGAAATACACGTGGCCCAGGGCAAGGTCATTGGCGGGGGTTCCTCCATAAACGGCCAGGCAATGCAGCGGGGCCTGCCGGAGGACTTTGATGACTGGTCGGCCCGGGGAAACACCGAATGGTCGTATGACAAGGTGCTGCCCTTCTACCGCAAGATGGAGCGGGACTTGGACATCCACGACGATTTCCACGGCACTGACGGTCCCATTCCGGTGCGCCGAAGGCAGTCCGCCGCGCCGTCTACTATTCAGAAGGCCTTTTTGGATGCCTGCATGAAAGATGGCTACCCCGCCGTCGAGGACACGAATGGGCCGAATCCCACCGGCGTGGGCGTCGCCCCAACCAATAACCTGGGTGGTGTGAGGATGAGCGCGGCCCTGGCCCACCTCAGCCCCATGCGCCACCGCCTTAACCTCACCGTCAGGGGCGAAGTTTACGTCCAGAAGGTGCTGTTCGAGGGCAGGAAGGCCGTTGGAGTCGAGGCCATAAGCGGGGGCGAGGTTTTTCAGGTGTTCGCCGACCGTGTGGTCTTGTCCGCCGGCTCCATAAGGTCCCCGCAGCTGCTCATGCTCTCCGGCATAGGCCCCAGGGACCAGTTGGAACAGTTTGGCATTCCGGTCCTTCAGGAAACGCCGGGCGTGGGACAAAGCCTCTTCAACCATCTGAGCGCCCACATCAACTACAAGGTTAAAGACGACGTCAGCATGGAACCGAATCTGGACGGGCCCCACTTCAGCTTGCACTACACTTCGGACGGTTCGGACGAAGAAAATGACATGCTGCTGCGGACCAACAACGTGGTGGACGAACGCGAGGAGCGTGTCCGGGGGATACGCACCCGGTACCATACCTCTGACGTGCCCCCGGAAAGGTCCGCCCGATTGTCGTGCACTCTGGGCAGGCCCAAGGGGACAGGGTTCGTCAGGCTGGCTTCAGCCGACGCCAGCGTCCAGCCCACTTTCAATTACCAGTACCTTCAGCATCCGGACGACATACGCCGGGTCCGGGAAGGTATTCGCATGGGGGCAAGGCTCCTGGAGTCTGACGCCTACAAGGACGTTATCGATTACCGTATCTCCCCCACCGACGAAATTCTCAACAACGACGACGCCCTCGACCTGTGGATCAGACAGACGGTGGGCACCGCCCGCCACGTATCCGGCACCTGCAAAATGGGGCCCGACTCCGACCCCATGACGGTGGTAGACCAGCATTGCCGGGTTAAGGGAGTAGAGGGCTTATGGGTCGCCGACGCCTCGGTGTGCCCGCACATCCCCCGCTCCGGCGGCCTCCATCCCACCGCCTTGATGATCGGGGAGCGGGTCGTTGACTGGGTCGCTGCCGGCTAGCCTGCATTGGCATTCACGGTCCCAGGCACCAGCAGTCCAATCGATTCCAAAAGCGTCCGCCCGCTCCACACTTGATGGAGCGGGCGGTTTCAGTTTCAGACTCAGTTACAAACCTGGAATCCAGACTCGCGATTGTCGGCGTGGATGCGTAATCAGGCCGGTTCCTGCACCGGATAATCGAAGTAGGCTTCGCTGATGAGCACGTGCAAATCCTCAGCGCCTTTGGACATTTCCTCCATAAGCGCTGTCCTATCCTCTTCATCGGGCCATTCGTAGCTGATCATGGCCGACAACTGGCCCACCCGCCGCTGCAGGGCCCTCCCGGAACGGGAATATGGGCCATTCCCAATAGCGGCTATCTCTGACTCGATGAGCCTTATCGTGCGCCCCAATGATTCGGGCAGCAACGGGTCGGTAACCAGAAGGTCCATCACCCGGTCGGGCTGCACCGCCACGCTGTAAGTATGGTTATAGACTTCCAGCGCGAAGAAAACTCGAAGCAGCGATGTCCAGTCCTCTTCGTGAAACTCCTCACTCGAACTGGCGCTGACAGCGTCCATTTGGGCCAGCAGCAACGCTGCGGCTCCCTGAACACGCTCTACGTAGCGTCCCAACTGCAGGAAACTCCAGCGGTCGTCGTGGTACATGGTACACTCGGCCAACCCGCCAAAAGTCTCAATCTCGGTCACCAGGGACTGGTAGAACGAGGTAGGCGCCCACTGCCAGACGGTGGCTATGTCTTGCTCTTGCAGTCTCAAGTACGAAGTGTTCAGGCACGTCCATACTTCGGGGCTGATACAGTGCCGGGTATGCCGGGCGTTTTCCCTGCCGTTGGCGAAGCAACTAAAGACTGAACTGGGATTGGAGCGTTCAAAAGTCAGGTCGTCCGCCAGCGCAAAAGAGTCAGCAAGCACGAAGTCCTCGTCACCGAACGAGTCCAAATCGCCGGCCGGCGGGTCGAGTTGCACGTACTTGTAAATGCGACTCCAGCCAAAGTTAATTTCCCGTATGGGCCGGTCGATCAATGTTTCGGACTGAAGCTGCAGAAGACGGCTGAGATTGCCCGCGCGTTCCAGGTAGCGACCGAGCCAATAGAGACTTTGCGCGCTCCGGGAGAGCATTAGTTCCTCCAGACAAACACTAAGGTAATTATCTTAAGAGTCCCTTCCCCTTTGACGGGGGAAAGTTAGGATGGGGGTAAAAAGCAACGGAATATAACCAAAAGGAACAGCTGCGAATTTCACCACCGGTTTTGATATCGTTTCTGAATGCAGTAAGTCAGATCAAACTCATGGGTATTCAAGAGGAGCTGGACATCTGTTGGTTGCCCGTGCGACCCTCGTCCTCAGATATTACCCACACATCCTTGCCCCCGCCGCCCTGGCTGGAATTTACAACCAGGCTGCCCCTGCGCAACGCCACCCGGCAAAAGGCGCCGGGAACAATGCGCGTCTGCAGGCCATTAAGAATAAATGGCCTCAGGTCCACGTGTCGGGGCTCAAAACTTCCTTCAACCAGGCAAGGAGCCCTGGAAAAGGACTGCACCGGCTGGGCGATGAATCCTGCCGGATCGGCCCGCACCTCCTTCGCGTAGTCGTCCCGCTCCTCTTGTGTGGCATGGGGGCCAATTATCATTCCGTAGCCTCCGGACTCCCCTACCTTCTTGACCACCAGATTCGCCAGGTTGTCCAGCGTGTATTCCAGGTCCTCCGGCCGGCGGCAAAGGTAGGTCTCCACGTTTTGCAGCATCGGTTCCTGGCCCAGGTAGTACCGGATCATGTCCGGTACGTAAACGTAAACACTCTTGTCGTCTGCCACGCCAGTACCCGGGGCGTTGGCCAGGGTAACGTTGCCGGCCTTGGCCGCTTCAATCAACCCCGGAGCACCCAGCATCGAATCTGGGCGGAACACGCGGGGGTCCAGAAAATCATCGTCAATGCGCCGGTAAATTACGTCCACTTGCCTCAGACCCTCGGTGGTACGCATGTAGACTACCCGGTCCCGAATCACAAGGTCGCTGCCCTCAACCAGTTCGGCGTCAATCTCCCGCGCCAGGAACATATGCTCGTAGTAGGCAGAGTTGTAAACTCCGGGAGTCATCAAGGCCAACGTGGGATTGGGCTTGCCATTCGGCGCCAACTCTCGAAGGGTAGTTTGCAGGGCAGTCCCGTACTGTTCCACGTCCTGGACCCTGGCGCTCCTGTAAACCCGTGGCAAACTGGCCTTGGAGGCCTTTCGGTTGGCTATCATGTACGAAACGCCCGAAGGGACTCTCAGATTGTCCTCCAGCACCTTGAAGCCATCTCCCACCCGGATGATGTCGGTGCCACATACCGCTACCCAGACACCGAAAGGCTGCGAGAAGTCCCGCATTTCAGGCCGGAACTGCGGGCAATCGAGGATCATGTCCGCGGGAATTACCCCATCGCTGATTATTCGTGCCGGCCCGTAAATGTCCTCCAGAAAACTGTTGAGGGCCTTGACCCGTTGCTCCAGCCCCTTGGAGAGGAAACTCCAGTCAGACGAGGTGATTACCCGGGGGATGGGGTCCACGGGAATTATGCGTTCTTCTGCTTCGGCGTCGCCGTAAACGGTAAAGGAAATACTTTCGCTGGAGAAGGCCCGGTTTACCCTTCCCTGTATAGTAGCAAGCTCTTCAGAGGACAACTGGCTCAGGGCTTCGTACAAAATCTGGGCCTCGGGGCGGGGCGACCCCTCCGGAAAGAACATTTCATCGTAAATGGCGGGGTCTAGATTATATTTGTCAAAGTTCAACTTGGACGCCCCTGTCTAACGTGCCTTGTTTGTCTTGCTGTTCGCACTATCCGGTGCCAGTTGGAAATATACCATCCGGTATATCCGATATCAACGAACAGATCCCTCGCTTCATTTTACTCGCCGGGGCGAGGTAGCCCTCTTGGGCACCAATTTAAGCCGAATTCAGCTCTCAATGCCCACTTCCACATAGTCGGTTTATTTCAGTCAAATGATTAAAACAGTCGTTTCTGATCAATCAATAGATGTTCTGTTACTAATTGGTTGTATAAATGGTAGCAATGCACAAATAAGGCATCAGCTTACTAGTAGTTAGTCAAGGGAGAACTGTCAGGCATAGCAATAGCAGGAGAGCAGTGGTAGCGTTATAAGGTACGCGGTGTAAGTGTAGTGGGAGGTGAGGGGTCCATGGTGCAGAAGAAGTATGAGGTCAGGCTCTCATCAGAGGAAAAGGGTCATCTGCGGAAAGTGGTCCGGTCGGGCCGGAGTTCGGCCCAGGCGATCACCCGGGCACGCATTCTGCTGAAGGTGGATGAGGGCTGGACGGCTGCCCAAGTAGCAACGGCCCTGGACATCTCGGAGCGGACGGTAATACGAGCCAGGAAGCGGTATGCGCAAGAGGGGTTGGAGGAAACGCTGCACCGGCGCAACCAGGTCAACCGGTACCGGAAGCTGGACGAACGTGGGGAAGCTCATCTGATTGCCCTGGCCTGCAGCCCAGCGCCCCAGGGCCACGACCACTGGACCCTGCGACTTCTGGCGGGGAAGACGGTGGAACTGGGTCTGGTGGAGTCTTTGTCCCACGAGACGGTGCGGCTACACTTGAAAAAAACGCGCTCAAGCCGTGGCAGAAGCAGCAGTGGTGCATCCCCAAGGTGAGTTCCGACTTCGTGGCCCACATGGAGGATGTCCTGGACTTGTACGCCGAGCCCTACGATCCCCAGCGGCCGGTGGTCTGCTTCGACGAGAGTTCCACCCAGTTGCTGGCCGATTCCCGTCCGTCCCTGCCAGCGGCCCCGGGACGCCCCAGGCGAGAGGACTACGAGTACGTGAGGGGCGGAACCCGCAACCTGTTCCTCACCTGCGAGCCCAGGGCTGGCTGGCGCCACGTGGCTATCACCAGGCAGCGTACCATGCAGGACTTCGCCCTTCAGATGCGCTGGCTGGTGGACCAAGCCTACCCAGACGTACCGGTGGTCCGAGTGGTGCTGGACAATTTGAACACGCATCGGACGGCGTCGCTCTATGAGGCTTTCCCGCCGGCGGAGGCTCGGCGCATCGCCCAGCGACTGGAGTTCCACTACACGCCCAAGCACGGGAGCTGGCTGAATATGGCGGAGATGGAGTTCAGCGTCCTGGCCCGGGCCTGCCTGCGGGGACGCAACCCCGACCAGGACAGCCTGGAGAGGGCGGTGAATGCCAACGTGTCAGAGCGCAACGCGGTGGCATCCCCGATCAATTGGCGATTTACCACCAGAAAGGCCAGAACCAAACTCCGCAGGCTATATCCTGACACTGCTACTTTGACTGAATACTAGGTATTTCCGAAAACAATCCCTTGGATAGAATAGATTCTGGGCCTGTATTCTGTTCGTGCAAAGGTTAAAGAGTGACCTTTCCCGCTGGGAAGCTCTCCAAGGCGAGTTCCTGTTGGTACTTCGCACCAGCCGTTGCGTTGCTCTTTGCCATCGCCGGGGCTATTGGCTTCCCTTTGCTCTTCCCTGCATCAGCACAAGAGGAAGACCCTCAGTTTAACAACAGCCACTGCGAGGGAAAGCCACATAACGACACTGACATTTGGGTAGAACAGCATTTCACTGACTCAGATGCAAACCGCTGGCACAACCTCATTAAATGGAACAGCCATCCCTCAGGTACACGGGGAATCGCGCTATACAGAGCCGACGCAGGCGAGACAAGGTTGCGAAGAAAACAAAGTGGTTATTGGGATTCCGACTACACTGGCCCAATAGTTAAGCAAGACCACGACTCCGGCGCGGACTCGGAGTTGGTGGAGGGAGTTAGAAAGTCATTACTTTACTGGTACCAAATTGCCTGGATTGGAGCAAACTGGGAAAGCGGCCAGGATACTATCATCGCTTGCTCAAGCATCGTTAATAGCAATACCGGCGAGACCATTGACCCCCCTCTAAACCCGAATCCACCGAACGGGCGCTTGTGAGAGGCCTTCTGAAGAAACAAAAGGGTGCTCCTCTGAATCTGGGATAATGGTTTTGTATCAGCAAAACAGTCCCAGAAAAGGAGCACCCAATAGATGCTACCACGCAACCACCCCGACCGCATTCAAATCACCTTTGATGACCATCGCCTGGTCAACAATGCCGGACTGATTCTTCCGACCACCCTCGCTCAGCACCTGGGTCTGCCCCAACTGGTTGACCGGCATCTGGACCTGGGCCAGGCCCCAGGCCGAGCCAACACCGGCGACAAGATGATGACGCTGGTGGCCTCCGCGCTGGCTGGCGGCGACTGCATCGACGATGCCGACGTGTTACGCACCGGGGGGACGGCCTGCACCCTGGGCGGCATGGTCAAGGCGCCCTCCACCCTGGGGCACCTTCCTGCGCAGCTTCCGGTGGGGCCACGTCCGCCAGCTGGACCGGGTGGGCCGCGAGTTGCTGGCCCGGGCCTGGGCCGCTGGGGCCGGACCCGGCGACGCACCATTCACCATCGACCTCGATTCCACCATCTGCGAGACCTACGGACTGGACAAGGAGGGCGCCCGCCATCATGGTTACACTGGCCAGCGGGGCTATCACCCGCTGCTGGCCGTGGCCGCCGGCACCGGCGACGTCCTGATGTCCCGGCTGCGCGAGGGCCGCGCCAACACCGCCCGGGGCGCCGCCCACTTCCTGCGTGAGACGGTGGGGCGAGTGCGCTACGCTGGGGCCAGGGGGCAGCTCACTATGCGGGCCGACAGCGGCTTCTATACTCATAGCGTGGTATCTGTCTGCCGCAAGCAGAAGGTGCGTTTCTCCATCACCATCCGCCAGCAAAAAAGCCTGCACAATCTGATCGAGGCGATTCCCGAGGAGGACTGGACCCCGATCCCCTACTGGATGGACGGCGCCGCCGATGTGGCCGAGACCACCTGCACTCCCTTCCAGAGTGAGCCGGACGCCGCGCCGGTGCGGCTCATCGTCCGGCGGGTGCAGCCCACGCCCGGCTCCCAACTGGCCCTCTTCGCCTCCTACAGCTATCACGGCTTCATCACCGACCGGGACGGGGAGATGCTCGAACTGGAGGCCGACCATCGCCGCCACGCCGAGATCGAGAACGCCATCCGAGACCTCAAGTACGGCGTCGGGCTGAACCATCTCCCCTCGGGGCGCTTCGCCGCCAACGCCGCCTGGCTGGCGGTACAGGTGATGGCCCACAACCTGGCCCGCTGGACCGCCCGCATCGGTCTCGGTGAGCAGATCGTAACCACCAAGACCCTCCGACGGCGGTTCTTCTCCCTGGCCGGACGGATCACCCGTTCGGCGCGCCGCCTCACTCTGCATCTGCCACAGCGCTGGCCTTGGGAAACCCAGTTCAGTCGCGCCCTGGCACGGCTGCGAGCCATTCCACTCCCAGCCTGACGACCCGTCGACAACTGGCCCGCCATCCGGCCAACCGAACGTCCCCGCAAACTCGCGCCAGTCCAGTCCGCGATCGCCTCTTCCCGTATCCTATCTCGCCATCTCGCTCATCACAGCCACTGCAGGCCGCCATCGGCACCCCCAAAAGCGCCTGCAGACCGTCCGCCGAACCTCCCATCTGCCCCAATGGAGCCCAGGATATCTCCCCTGTAGCTCCCTCACCCCTCTTCCGCTGTCCTCAACCCGTCCATCGGTGTCCTTCGGTGGATTCGGGCTAAATTCCGATTCCGAGCCACGAATTCAGAGCACTCCTATTCCTGTGCCCGACCTCATAGACCCCATAGACCCCATCGACGACTCCGACGACTCCGTTGACTCCGACGATTCCGACGACTCCGACGACTCCGATGACTCCGAAGCAGAGCCCACCCAAGAACCCCTGCCGACGGAACAGCCGTCACCCAGCCCGGAACCAAGCCCTGTGCCCACTCCCGTGCCTAGCCCGTCACCCAAGCCAACAGCCACGCCCGTCCCATTGCCAACGGCCACGCCAGTGCCCGAGCCAACCGCCACGCCATACCCAACCGCCACACCTACGCCAGCCCCAACTGCAACGCCATCTCCGACGCCGACGTCCACGCCTACACCGACGCCTACAGCTACTGCCACGCCCACACCTACACCCACGCCTACACAAAGCCCGGGCGACCTCCTCATTCCCCCCGTGGAAATGGTCCGGACAGCCACACCTACTTTTGACCTTCGCGGACCTTCGCAGGCAGACTCCGCGCTTTCGCAGCGCCCTTCGCCAGAACCCACTATCACCGTAGCTCTACCGGTACTGGAAGAGGGAGTTCAGCCCCAGCGGCCCACTCTGCCGATCATAGGCGATGCCTTGCCTCGAATAAGGAATGCCCTGGAAGCTCTGGGCGCCAACCCCAGGGATAGAATTACCCTGGTGCTTGCGCTGTTCTTCGCCATGTTGATCGCCTTCATTGTCTTCCTCTACCTGATATTGCGGAGGCGATAAGTTCAGATCGGAGCTGCCTCGCTCGTGGCTTCCTGCGTTGACAATTCGGAGGCCGGCAGCGAGAAAGTGAATTCCGCATACTCTCCGTGAACGGTGTCAACGGCCAGGTTGCCGCCCGCCCGCCGGGCGACGTCTGCCGCAATGGGAAGCCCGAGACCTGCGCCCAACGCTCCCTCGCGAGTGGAAAAGAAGGGATTGAATATATGGCTGAGTACATCGTCTGATATCCCGGTGCCATTGTCCCGGACCCTTAATTCAAAGCTCGCACCATCAACCGAAGTGGCTATCAGGAGCTTGGGCTGATATTCGGATCCAGCATCCTCCGACTGTCGTAACCACATGGCATAGCAGGCGTTGGACACCAGATTCACCACAGCCTCCCCAAAGTCGTGCTCGACCATCTCCACCTCCCCTACCGACGGGTCCAGGTCATACTCCACGGATAGTCGGATTCAGGCCACTGGGCCAGGAAGGCAGTGGTTCCCGCGTCTACCGCGCCGCGTACTGCGGAGTTGAGGTCAACCGGCGTTAACTCGCCGCCAACTACCCCAAGGCCCCGCATCCGCTCGACGATGGCAAGCGCCCTGCCCCCGTTGGTCCTTATCCGGTTCAGGCTGTCGGCCAGGTCTTCCTCAAGGTCATGAATGGCGGTGCGGTCCTCTTCGCTCATGCTGCCTTCGTAGGATTTCAACACTTCGGTAAGCTCTGTGTACATTTCCACCGACACTTCGGCAAAGTTCTGCACAAAATTCAGCGGATTGCTGATCTCGTGGGCCACACCGGAAACCAGCTCCCCCAATGCCGCCAGCTTCTCCTGGGCCACCAGCCGGTCCTGCATACGCTGCAATTCAGTGTTGGCCTCCTGCAACTCTCCGTAAAGTTTCTCAACCAGGTTCAGGCGCTGGACTTCCAAAGCCTGCTGTCGAAACACTTCCAGGGCATCGGCCAATTCGCCAATCTCGTCTCTGCCCACCCGGGGCACCGGGGTTTCCAGGTCGCCCCCAGCCATCCCTCGCATGCGTTCCGACAGCCTGGTAAGGGGCCGGACCAGTCCATTTCCCACCAGCAACCAGGCCGCAATGGTGGCGACCGCCACACTTACCAGGCTGATTGCGGCCAGCAACACCCTGCCCTGGTCAAAACGGGACACCGATGATTCCAGGGTCTCAGATGAATTGGTTCGCGCCTTGGCCAGAAGGCCGGACGAGGCTTCTCCCAGGGCTTGGGCCGTCGAATCCAGGCCTGAGGCCAATTCGCCGGTTTTCCCAGCCAGCGCTAGCTGCAGGGACCGAGCCTCGTAAATTTCTTTGCCCAGGGCGGCGTCGCCTGCGTCCAGGGAAGGTCCAGTAGAAAACTGCTGCCAGAGACCGTCCAATTCAGCCTGGTCCTGTGCAAGTAGTGCATCTTCCAGGATGTCAACGTAGGCAGAACCCCTGTTACCGGCCAGTCTGGAACTCAGTTGAGCTGAAGTGTTTTCCGCCTGGGACGCTGCGGCACGGGTTATTGCCAGGTTATCGATAACCGCAGCCAGTTCGTATGCCAGTCCCTGGACTTCTAAGGCGTCAGCGGCCAGGCCTGGCACCAGGCTTACTTGCGCCAATTCTGCATCCAGCCTCTCCAGAGTGTCATTAACTGACTCGTCAAGCGCCTGGTCATTCAGGACGCGGCCTCCCAGAACTTGCAACCTTTCGCCTTCCCGGGCGGCGCCCCAGGAAGCTTCCAGGACCGGCACAGACTCGGTTCGCACCTGGTAACTTACATCCCCGCTGGCCTCGAAGTAATAGACACCCACAGCGCTGGATACCAGCGTCAGGAATACGGCAAAGCCCAGGGCCAGGTAGAGCTTTGCGCCAATGCGTCTCCAGATACGCAGAAGAAAACCCATGATAGAACTCTCCGGAAATAGTCAGCGTCCCATGCAAGCCGTTAAGAGTCAGCTGCGGGCTAGTCAACAAGGAGATGAAGAGGAAGGTAAAAGGCCACCCAAAAGCATTATGTCATATACCATACATAATACCCACCATCTCTGGCCCATCAGAGTCGGTGTGGGAATCGGTCTTGGAATCGGTGCGGGGATACGGGTAGCGGCAGTTTAGGCGGTATGGTTAATGAACTCCTCAGGACCAACCTTGGTGGCTGCCCCGTCTCTTTAGCAAAACCACCCAATACGGAAACTCCCGAGAATAGGCGCGGAGGTCCCTGATTCAGCCAAGTGTCCCCGCATCGCAAAAGGCTCTATACCAGCCGAGTGTACCCACCATCGGCCAGTCAGGGCAAGTGGCAAACGGGACAACCTCCCTTCTTAGAATGGACGAATGCCCAATCCAGCGGATCATACAGCCTGGTTCCGATAAAATTCAGCCCGCTACTACGTTCCCGGATGGGTTACCCGAACGGTGATAATGTCGGTGTCATGGTATTGCTGGTGTCTCACCGAAGAGGCGTAGTTCCTCAGCAGCAGCAGAGAAATATCTTGCTCGGCTGGCTCCAAGGTGTCGTACTCCTGCAACTGCCGCACCTGGTCCTCTATGTTGGCCTCGTTGCCGCCGCCGATAAACTCCAGGTCAGCCACCGGGCCCTCGCTGGAAGCCACGACAACCAGCCGCCGTTCTTCGCTTGAGTCTTCGTCATTCCCTTCCAGGTCCAAGGGCGCCAGGGTCAAGAGAGTCTCTTCTGCCACGGCGCTCAGTCGGTCCTTCATCGCATCGTCCCAACCTCGCTTGTCGGCGAACCTGGCAACAAACTCGTTCAGTTCCGGAAGGGCATCAATGTGGAGTTTGGACTCAAATCGCATGCGCCGGGGATTGGTCAACTCCAAATAGAGCACCATTATTACTGCCGCCAGCCCGCCGGTCGTAATCCCGCTCTTGAGCAGGGCGTTGATTACACCCCCCAGGTCCGGCAGCGTAAACAGGCCAAACTGGAAAGCCGCCCCCAGCCAGAAGCAGACCCCGGCTACTACAATCTTCTGGCGATTCGACTCGGACTGGATAATTGTTCTTGCACCATCCACTAGCAGATTGCCCGTCACCATAATGAGGTAACCGGTCATGACGGGCCCCGGGATGGTGCTGAGCAGGCCGGATACCTTGGGCAGGAAGGCAACCGCTATAAAGATACCGCCGATGACATAGCCGACCCGGCACGATGCCACGCCCGTGGTCTGGGTGAAAGCCACGGCGCCTGGATGAATAATGTTAGGCACGGCTCCCACCAGACCGGCCAACAGGTTTGAAAATCCGGTTCCGGCCAGCGCTCCCTGGACCTGCCGGAAGTCCACCGCCTGGTTCTCCCGTTTGGCCACCCGTTGCTGGGCTATGGCTTCCCCATTGGACTGGATCGAAATGATTACCCCCATGAACAGGAAAGCCGGCAGCAGCGTCCAGAAGGGTATGCCAAGATCAAAGCCAAACCCCGGCCATTCCGTAGGCAGCCCCACCCAGGGAGCCCGCAGCACGGGGCCAACGTCATAGATACCAAAGGCCACGGCGGCCACGCATCCAACCACAATGCCGATTACCGGCCCCCACAGGCGCAGAATAGCGGAACCCCGTAGGGCCAGGGCAGCCACTACAATCAGCGTTATCAGGGCAGTGGACGGACCGGCAACCGGTTCAACTCGTGATGCCTCGTCCAGTAGCCCGAAAACTACGGAAGCCAGCGTGATGGACAAAATCATCATCACGGTGCCGCCCACCGTCGGCGTGATAACTTTTCGCAGGATGAACAGCCACTTGGAGATCGCCAGCTGTGCTATGGCCGAAACCAGCACCAGGCTCATCAAAAGCGCCGGCCCCCCGTCAACCACCGCGGTTATGCAGAAGGGGATCGAGAAGGCGGCAGTGAACATTGGCAGCAGCGCCCCGGCGCCCACCGGGCCCAATCGCCGTACCTGCAACAGTGTGGAGACGCCGACCACCAGCAGCGACGCGAATACCATCCACGCAACGTAGGACTCGCCCAGTCCCGACGCCCTGGCCACAATGACCGGCGTAACCAGCAGGGTCGCCGAGGCAATCAGGCTGAACTGAAAGCCGTACCCCACGGTAGTTCGAACGGGAGGATTCTCGTGGGCCTCATATCGTGGATTCAGAGTTGCCGCAGCCACCCGTACCTTCCCTGCATAAGCCCTTGTATAAGTCGCCCAACACTCACTTTAGGACTGCACAATACCATTTTTCTGTACGCCAGTGCATCCGTATGTGCGGCATTTCCTCACATTTACCGCAAGGGAGTCGGCGCAATGTTTCGTACTTGGTTTCTCGGCGCTGGCGTGAGCATTCTTGACAACCCGCTTTCCCTCTCTGACAATCACCTCAATTCCCCGCAGATTACTAAAATAAATTGCCGCCAGACCCCCGCAGGCATTGAGGAGTTTCCATGACCACCAGTTCCGTAACCTGGACCGAAGAGATGGTAGAGGTAGCCGGCATCCGCATTAATCTCGTCAAGGGAGGAAGCGGCGACCCGCTGCTGGTGCTGCACGACGAAATGGGGCACCCGGGCTGGCTGCGCTGGCACGAGGCCCTGGCCCAGAACCACACCCTTTACATCCCCTGGCACCCCGGCTTCGGCGAGTCCGACGAACTGGACTGGGTGATGAACCTGCATGACCTCGCCATCTGGTACCTGGGCGCGCTGGACGACCTCGGCCTGGAGGGCGTGGACGCTATCGGCTTTTCCCTGGGCGGCTGGCTGGCGGCGGAAATGGCGGTTATGTGTCCCCAGCAGTTCAAGCGCCTGGCCCTGGTTGGCGCCGCCGGTGTCCGCCCTCCGGAAGGGGAAATCTTCGACATCTTCCAGGTGGTCGCCAAGGCCTACATCAGCCGCTGTCTGCTCAACCCTGAGTCAGTGCCCGAGTTCCAGGCCATCTGCCCCGACGAACCGACACCCGAGCAGCAGGAAAACTGGGAGACGTCGCTGGAAGGCTCCTGCCGCATAAGCTGGCGCCCCTACATGCACTACCCGGCCCTGCCCAACCTGCTCCCCCGTCTCAAGCGCCTGCCCACCCTGATAGTCAGCGGCGACCAGGACCCCATAGTCCCAATAAGCGCAGCCCAGCTCTACCACGACTCAATACCCAACTCCCGCCTGGAAATAATAGAAAACTGCGGCCACCGCCCCGAGGTGGAGCAAACGGCAAGGTTTGTGGAGGTTGTGCGGGAGTGGTTTTGTTAGAGGGTGCATTACAAGTTGGGCTTAAAGCATCGTAAGCAGGTCGAAACGAATCCTGGTTAGGAGAATACACAAACATGACCGGTCCGCAGTTTGAGCAAGAAGTTCGTCGAGTAGCCCGTGCTTTGTGGAATTTGAGCCCCGGCGATGGATCGGCCGAATACATCAACAGCGACGAAATCGATTGCGTATGTCACACAGAGGAATTGGTACACCTTATCGAATGCACTACTGAAAGGACAATGCAAAAGTTCCGTGAGCAGGTACTGAAATTGCAAAACGCGAGGACCTACTACCAAAACCACGGCGAAACAGTAAAGCTGAGAATAGTTACTTTTCATGACCCTACTCCGGACCAGAGAACTTTTTCTCGCGGGAATGGGGTAACGGCACTTTCATTGCAAGAATGCAAGAAGGGCCTGCTAGATTCCCAACAATATCTTGAAGCTCGTTGGAAATATCGCTTCGGTAGTGCAAGCAATCCAGAAGACGGTAGCTACGTCCTGTCTGAAGAAGAATACGTAGAGCAGCCGTTAATGCCAAGCAACTCTGATGAATCATTTTCTGTCTCTGAAATATGTGACCTTCTGCAAAGGGGAAGGACGATAGTGTTGTTCGGGCCCTTTGGTGCAGGCAAAAGCCTTACAGTAAGAGAGGTCTTCAAGTATCTTCGTAGCGAGTACTACCGTGAGAAAACGGGGCGAACTCCCGTGGCACTAAATCTCCGAGATCATTGGGGACAGCCCAGCGTTAGCGAGATAATGCATAGACATGCTGACAAAGTCGGATTCGAGAAGCCACATCAATTGGTTCGTGCCTGGAATTATGGCGAATTGATTCCGCTGCTTGATGGAATCGATGAATTGGCTTCCCCTGTATTACCTATGGGCCAGGATGCTATTCGACGCTCTAGAGAAGAGGCATTAAAGGTAATCCAAGCCTTCATGCAGGATGCTCGTGGAAGGACCGGTGTGCTGATTACTGGCCGAGATCATTATTTTGATTCAATCGAGGAAGCCCGTAGGTTGATGAGGTTGCCTAACGACACTATTTTTGTTGACGTGGGTGAGTTTTCAGAAGATCAAGCTACCGAGTATTTACGTAAGAAAAATATTAAGTCTAATATCCCTACGTGGCTTCCTCGGAAGCCCTTGCTATTGGGATACCTGGCATCTAGAAATCTCCTTGAACAAGTCGCGTCGATGGAAGGGCAGACCGGACCAGCCATGGCGTGGGATTATTTTCTCGACAAAATATGCGAAAGGGAGGCTGACTTAAGCTTCGATATTGATAGCACGGCAGTAAGGACATTGTTGGAAGATCTGGCCACTCGGGCTCGGTCATTACCGAGAGGATCGGGACCACTCTACGACAGTGACCTTGCCACGGCGTATAAGACAATAACTGGATATGAACCTTCGGAGGCAGCAACCACCCTCTTGCAAAGGCTCCCAGGGTTGACGGCAAGGGATCAGGAAGTAGGTGCTCGCTCTTTTGTAGATGATGAGATGATGGAGGCACTTAGTGCAGGCGCGGTTGTCCGCTACGCGATCAACCCGTATGAATCTCCAGGCGTTAGCTTGTTGCAGCACCCCTTGAAAGCGTTTGGCTGTTCAGTAGCAGGTCATCTGGCATCAAATAGAGGAGTCACGTCTGGTCAGTTTACAGTTGCTGCTAGGGAAGCTTTACACAGATGGGGCGAGCCTACTTTAGCCCTTGACACTATGCTTGCGGGTGCGAGTTGCCCTGAGTCCCGACCAATCCAGCTGGAAGGATTAACTATAAATCGAGCAATTGTGGACGAGATAGATATGGAGGAACACCCCATCAGGGGACTTACCCTAGAAAGCTGCATGATAAACAGAGTTCGCTTGGATGGCACAGCCTCTGACATCACGTATAACAATTGCCAGATAATAAAAATTGAAGGAATAGCAAGTATTCGAGCGCTGCCCTCCGTTTTCACTGGATGTGAAGTACAAGAGTTCGATGATCGTCATACTAACAACGCCATCCTTGGATCAGAATTACCGAATTCCTTGAAAATGTTCTTAATCATATTGAGGAAGCTCTTCTTGCAAAGAGGAAGCGGCCGGGTAGAATCAGCCCTTTACCGAGGCATAGATGAACCCTTACGGCCATATGTAAATCGAGTACTCGAGCTGTTGGTTTCTGAGGGGATAGTATATTCGCATCCAACCGGAAGACACTTAATTTGGCACGGGAATCGCATCCACCGTGCACGCATGCTAAAAATCCTTGAGGCTCCAATGACCTCGACTGATTCAATAGTCAGAACAGTTTCCCAGCTAACGTCTCCGTAAACTCTGTTCAGGACAAAAGTATCGGAACGACACTGCAATGAACAGCTATTCATAGCTAGCTTGTTTGTTTATTCTTGGTATTCGTTTTGCAGCAGAGAGATTCGCCCCCAATCCGGAATGCCTCGCTTGCCACAGAGAGTATGTCCTATTGGGTTTGGCCAGGATAATCGCACAAAGGCAATCATTCTTGAACATTCTTATATGTTCGTGTTCAGCCCTACCCCCCACCCACTGACACCCGCCCATATACAACCCGCGTAACCCTCTCCTACCATAATACCTACAGCCCTTTCCAGCCTCCCGCTCCTGTCTCGCCACAGGGAGGCGTCTGGAAGATGGGGAATAGCGGGAAAAACAAGAAGGTCCCAACAACAACCAACCCATCCTGACCTCGTCAACTGGCGAATGTCCCCGTCAACAACGTGAGATCGTCCCATCGCCAGCGGCAAAGAGGGAAATGGCGGGAAATGAGCGGAAATGGTGGGAAAACAAAAAAGTGCCACCACCAACCCGCTCGTCCCGACCCGTCGCATGACGACCGCCCCCGTCAGCAACCTGAGGTCGTCGCAATTCCATCCGCAAAGGAGAAAGTGGCGGAAAATGAGCGGAAATGGCAAGAAAAATAAAAAAAGTTCCGCCGCCAGCGACCCGCTCATCATCAGCTTGTCCGACAGCACACACTGATACCGGGGAGGTACAGCCTCAAATTGAGCCAGATCAGGAACCGTATCGAAGCACTGCAACGCAAGTATGCCAAAGAAACGGCCGTCCACCGCCTCAATACCTTCATGGCCCTCCACCTCTACCTGGAGCGCTGCCGCAATGAAGGTGACATCCCCGACAGCCTGGGCATCATGTCCAGGCTGCTTCCCCACATCCCCTTTCCCCGCCTGCGGGAAATGCTCCGCTGGGATACCCCTGCTCCGGCACGAAAACCATCTCCCATTTCTTAGCGGGCCTACGACATCCTGCATAGCCTGTCTCCCCGGTCGCCTTTATCCTCGGGGCTATCTCAACCTTGCCAACATTTCCCCCCAATGCTAAACTCGCACCAACTTTACCTCTCTATTGGCGCGATACATAGCAAGCAAACCTACCATCCCTTGAGGTGTTGATATGCTTATTGGCCACTTTACCGAACAGCCCTGGCAGGACGACACATCCGGGTTGATGGGCACCCAGTCCACCGACCTTAGCATCAGCAACGAGTACTACAACCCCAGTGTGGGCGCAAGCCTGTACAACCGCTATCTGGACGAGAAGGTGTATGCCGAGGAGATGGGCTTCGATGCCCTGATGCTCAACGAGCACCACAGCACTCCCTTCTGTATGCAGGGCGTTACCAACGTCGGCGCCTCCATCCTGGCCCGCATCACCAACAAGGCCAAGATAATCATCCTGGGCAATGTCCTGCCCATCTGGGACGACCCCCTGTGGCTGGCCGAACAGTTGGCCATGATCGACATGATTTCCCACGGCCGCCTGGTGTCCGGCTTTGTTCGCGGCGGCGGACGGGAAAGCTACTCCCACAACTCTCCGCCCCACTTCAACCGTGAACGGTTCGAGGAGGCTCATGACTTCCTGATTAAGGCCTGGACCACCCCCGGCCCTTGGCGCTGGGAGGGCAAGCACTACCATTATCGATACGTCAACCCTTGGGCGCGGCCTCTGCAAAAGCCCCATCCGCCCATCTGGATTCCGTCTACCGTCAGCGTTGAGACGGTGAAGTGGACTGCCGAGAAGGGCTACCCGCTGGTGCTGCTGGCCACCAGGCTGGAACCTACCAAGGAGGCTTTCCAGCTTTACCACGACACCGCCGCCGAGTTCGGCCACAAGTCGGATACTCAGAACGTAGCCTACCTGTGGAAGGTCCACGTGGACGAAACCGAGGAGAAGGCTGAAGAGGTGGGCCGCAAGTACCTGTCCGGCGTCAGCAACCCCTTCCTGTCCGGCAACGAGGGCCAGGTCAATCCGGCCATCATGAACCTGCCGGGACATACCTCCCGCACTTCCCGTCGCCTGTCCGCCACCGCCTTTGGCCCCGCGGGCCGCTTCGGCACCAACCGCCGCCCTTACGAGGACCAGGCCGCCGATTACAGTATTATCTCCGGCACCCCCAAGACGATACTGCCCAAGATCCGCCACGTCCTGGAGTACCTCCGCCCTGGCAGCGTCTTCTTCTGGGACGGCGACGGCGCCATGTCCCACGACGACCAGATGCGCAGCCTGCGCCTCATGGGCCAGGAGGTCATACCCGCCGTCCGCGAGATGGCCAAGGAACTGGAACTGTACAGCCCCTTCGAGCGCGACCCCAAAACAGGCGAGTTCATCAACGACGCGGTTGAAGAAGAAGCCGCCACTCCCGTACCCGCCGACGATTAGTCCCCCGCATAGCTCAATGCAAAGCAATCGGCCGCCGGATAATCCGGCGGCCGATCTATTGAGTCTCTACACTACATCTAATCCGTCCTTCCCGCTAAGGCAAGAACCTCGGGCTGCCCAGCCAGCCTCTACCCCAGAGTGGCCGTCAGCACCGACATCGGCCGCGCCCCCACATCATAGACCCCCAGGGCAGTCATCGCCCCAGACTGTCCGTCAATGCTGTAGGCCGCCAGTCGGTTGGTAGCCGAACCCGCGGCAAAGACGAACTTCCCCGACGGATCCAGGCTGAAGGCGCTGGGCACGGCCTCCGTGTCAGCATGTGCCGCAGGAGTCAGCATACCGTCTCCGTTAACCGCGAAAGAAGCGATGCTGTTATGCCCCCGGTTCGGCACAAACAGCAAGCTTCCGTCCGGCGAGAACTGAATCTGCGAGCAGGTGTTGCGAATGGTGACTCCTTCCGGCAAGGTGGACACGGTCTGCAACGGGCTCAAAGTCCCCTTATCCTGGTCAATGCGATAGGAAGAAACGCTGCACCCCTGTTCGTTGGAGAAGTAAACGATGTCCAGGCTGGGATGCATGACGAGATGGCGCGGCCCCACCAAGGGCTCCATCACCAAGGTCAACGGATCGTTGCCGGACAGGACTCCGGTGGCCTCGTCAAAACGCAGCTGGTAGATGACATTGGGCCCGGGTATGTTCTTGGGAGGCTCCAGCGCGTTGTCCTGTTGATACGCAATATGGGGAACGAAGGCGAACCGGTTGGAGTGATCCGTCATTATGGAGTGGGCGCCGGCATCGGTGTGCAGGGAGGAAGTCGCCTCGCCTCCAACGCTGCCATCGTCCCCCAGGGGATACACCGCAACCCGCTCCCCCTGGTAGTAGGAGGCCAGCAGGTACCGGCCGGTGCGGTCTTGAACCAGGTAAGTAGGTGAGTCCTGGGTGTCCACCCCGCCCGTCTCGGTTAGCCCCCCAGTGGCCTGGTCAATCCGGTGGCTGGTTATCCTGCCCGACGTCCTGTGCCCGACGTACATGGTCTGCTTGTCTGCACTGATCGCCGATGCGGAAGGCCCACCTGCCATCGGCACCTCCGAATGGAGTGACAGGGCGCCGGAGTTTTCGTCCATGGTAAAGATTGAAACCTTGTCATCATCCTGGGCTGCCACGTATACAAAGGTTGTCATGTTTAATCTCCTCTATTTCTGGTTAGTGTGTTCGGTTCATCGGTACTTAGTATTCCAATGGTGGTCAATCTGTCCTGGCCATAGCTCCCAACCCGCTTGATATCGAGCTTACGGCTTGCGGCAGACCAGCATGACCCAGCGATGGCAGAAGGTCAGGACGCCGTCCTCCATGGCAGGGAACATCCCTGTGTCCGGGCCACCGGCGAGTTGCCGCTCCAGTTCCCCGATAATCGTTGCCCGCGCTTCAAGAGGCGTTGCCGTCAATTCCATCCAGCTATCCAGGTCTCGCCTGACTTCGAAAGTGCTGACCTTGAAGATTTCGAGACCGCCCCGCTCTGCTAGTTCCTGGAGACCACCCGCCGTCAAAGCCTCAGTGTGGGACGGATCCCTCAGCCGTTCCAGCCGGTTATGCGTCGCAGCTACCGACGTATCCTCGCGAGTAGTTATGTCAATAATAACAACCTGACCACCGGAACGGCACACTCTGATCTTCTCCTGGAGGACCAGGGCAGGTTCTACGAAATGGTGCATAGCTATCCGACTCGCAACCACATCAAAGGACCCGTCGCCATAGGGCAGGCGGCGCGCATCGGTTTCCTCGAAGGAAACGTTGGTCAATCCTTCGGACTCAGCCAGTTGCCGCCCCTGTGCCACCATACCCGGAGTGGCGTCGGCCGCCACTACTTCACTTACAAGCGGAGCCATAGCCCTGGCAACCACTCCCGTTCCCGCAGCCAAATCCAGGACTCGCATATCGGGCCGAAGCTCCAGGTTTCCCATGATCCAGGGAAGTATATCCTCGTTGTTGCCTTCCCTTATGTAAGTATCCCAGCGGACCGCTTGCATCGAAAACTGCTCGCGGATCAGTTCGTCGTGAGTTAGTTCCTCAGGCATTGTTTTCTCCTGAACGGCCGCCAGACAAAGAGAGACCGCACATGGTCGTATCAGGTAAGAGATTCAGAACGCATTCGCTCCGGTGGACACTGAAAGGACTGCTAGGTATAATCACTAGGCTCCATTTCGCGGAGAGGTGCCGGAGTGGACGAACGGGCACGACTGGAAATCGTGTAGGGGCTAACGCCTCTCGAGGGTTCGAATCCCTCTCTCTCCGCCAGACCCCTCTTTTCTCTGCATTTCCTTCATTCGAGCCCGACTTTTGTGTCCAAGTAATTTTGGTATAACTTGTTAGCAGTTGGCCTGTTAAGACCGTAAAGTCCCTGTAAAATGCGGGAAGCGTTTGCAAACTGACCAGCACCTCGTGACTGTATACCAGAGTATACAAGAGATCACTGAGAGTGCCACATGCCTCAACAGAACAGCCTTGCTGCTACCTGGGTAAGAGCCCTTTCCTAACCAGGGAAGCTTTCTGCTGCCCGAAAGTAGCTGACTCACACTCAAAGTGGGGCTCCCCGTCTCCAAACTAACGGCCCGGAGGATGTCGTGGCGCAACTTGACTGTTCTCGTAATCTGCGATGCTGAATTACAGCCGAAACAATTGCCAGTGGCAATGGCGCGGCGTTCAATGCTCAGCAAGCAGGGCTCCCACGGCACTGGCATGGTCTCCGGACAATCGCACGGCGGGGTTTCGGATTGTGGATGCGGGGCCACGTCTACGAATTGAGTGCAGGATCCCGGGAGCCGATGTGAATCCCTATTTCGCCTACTCGGCAGTGATCGCGTCGGGTTTGGCAAGCATTGAGGAACAGGTTGAGCCTCCGCCAGCGTACTTGGGAGATGTCTACTCGGCGCCGAATGAGACGTTGCTGCCAGCTAGCCTGGAGGCGCCGGTAAGGAGTTTCGAAGGGAGCAAATTGGCGCGTTCTGCCTTCGGCGAGGAGGTCGTGGAGCATTACGTACATTTTTTCTCCACAGAAGCGTACGCCTATCGGCACGCTGTTACCGACTGGGAACGTGTGCGCTACTTTGAACGAATTTAGCAGCCAGGGTACAAGGACATTCACCATGGCAGAAATCGGAGCCCACCACTCCAGAGCCATAGCCAGGGACAGTGAAACGGCCAACACCGAGGCCAGGGAAGTGGCTGAATGCTAGAGGGTATGTACATACCTGCTAACATGCAGGAAAACACCACGGTGAATTTGGGCAGTGAGTGCTGTGGAAGTTGCCCGATTGGGCGGTGGCCGGCAGCCCCAGGACTGCGCCGAAGTCATCAACCCTTCCAAAGAAGCGGAAGGCTTGTACTACATCGGACTTGCAAGCTTGAATCTACCCAGGGAATCCACTGCCAGGTTGGAGCACTGGCAGCTTACTTCCGGGGAACTGCTGCCCAACTGCAATAAGCTTCCCATCAATCGGCAAGGAAATAGATACCGGAGGAGGAGGCCATGAGCGCCAACCACGCCAAGACCACGATAATCCGCAACGGCACCCTCATTGACGGAACTGGCCAGCCGGCGACCCACAACGACGCCGTGGTGGTGCAGGGAAACCGCATCCTCAGCGTTGGGGCAGTCCCACCAGAGATTAATGTCGAAGACCGTGATCACATAGAGACCATCGACGCTACCGACAAGTGGATTATGCCGGGCCTGATAGAAGGCCATTGCCACCTGTCCTTTGGCCAGCCGGCCATGCCCGGCTTGAGCATCGCCCGGGGAGCCACCAGCGCCGAGTTCTCCACCATAAGGGCAGCGATAAACGCCCAGGCAGTACTGAGGTCCGGGGTCACCAGCGTTTCTATTCCCGGCGGCACCTGGTTTATCGACGTGGCGCTTCGGGAGGCGATAAACGCCGGCTTGATAGAGGGGCCCCGCATCTACTGCGCCGGGCGGTTCATCGTGACCTACGGCAGTATTTCCGACAACGAGCCCTCATGGATGGGCACGCCTGAGCATTCCAACGGCGTGCTGGCCAACTCGGTGTCCGAAATGATCACCGAGGTCCGTCGGCAATGCAAGCACGGGGTCGACTTCATAAAGATGGCCGATAGTACCTGGGGGGACTTTCAGACCATCTCCAAAGAAGAACTGGAGGCGGTCGTTGGGGAGGCCCACCGCCGAAACGCCCGTATCACCATCCATTCCAGGGGATCGGCCTCGACCCGCGCCGCTGCGGAGGCTGGATTCGACTGGATCATGCATGCCGATCTGGCCACCGAAGCCGACCTTGAGGTCGTGGCGGAGAAAGGTGTGCGCATCATGCCGACCATTACTTTCCTGAAGCACGCCGTCGAGGTTGGACGGGACTTTGGCAGGAGCGACAAAGAGGTCGACCAGATAAGGCACAACCTGGAAGGCGGCTACGGCATGCTGCAACACGCTCGAGCCATGGGCGTAAAGGTGCTGTGCGGCACCGACAGCGGCAACTCGCCAGTAATGCCCTACGGCGAACTTCACGCCAACGAAATGGAAATCCTGGTCAAATACGGCGGCTACACACCCATGGAAGCCATAGTCGCCAACACCAGGGACAACGCTTTCGCCGTCGGGATGGAAGGAGAGCTGGGGACAATTGAGGCCGGCAGGCTGGCCGATATGCTGATCCTGGACAGAGACCCCCTGGCCGACATCAGCGTGTTGCAAAAGGGCCATCATCTTTCCGCCATTATCAAAGACGGTAAAAAGGTAGACTTGGAAGGCCAATCGGACGAGCATCTGCTGGCCCTGGCGGCGGACTAACCAGTAATTTCATGCTGGGACAATGGGGCCAGATTACCCTCAGGTTAGGCAACTATTTGAAAGACTGGCGTAAATCGGATCCGGTAATTATGTGGACAGTGAAATATGCGGACAGGGGCTGAATACAAAGAGAGTTTGCGCGATGGGCGCGACGTGTGGGTAGTAGGAGAGGGCCCTGCGACCGATGTCACGACAGACCCATGGACGTCGACGATGGTGAATGAGTACGTTGCTTGGTACGACCGCCATTTCGACCCTGAGTGGCAGGATATCCTTCTCACCCCGCTCGATGGAAGCGGCCAACGGCAACCTCTCGCATTTACCCCGCCGAAAACGTCCACGGATTTGAGGCGCCTGGGCAAAGCCATCAGCGCCGTGCATTTCGTCACTGGCGGAAACATGACTCACACCCCAGGCTACGGCGCACTGATCGCCCTGGGGATGTTGAATGTTTTGAAGCGGCTGGACAACTCCTCTGAGGAGATTAAGGCGGCTGAGACGTATCTGGAGTCGCTGGCTGAGAGTGGCCGGTTTCTCACCTTCGCTGGAGGTGGGCCGCTGATCGGGACGCGGCTCCGCCAGGACGAGAGCGAGCGCGTGGCCCTCCGCCTGGTAAACGATACTGCTGAAGGTGTCGTGGTGACCGGCAAGGTCCAGATGCACACCAGCACGCCCTTCGCAGAAGACCTGCTGATCACCAGCAGGGACGAGTTGCCACCGGGCAGCGGCAGGCATTTGTGGTTCATCGTCCCGGTGAATTCCCGCGGCCTCCGGGTGGTGTCGCGACGGCGTGCCGCCAGGCATCCGAATCCCTTCCTCTCACCCTTAAGCAGCAGATTTGATGAGCTGGACTCCATGGTCTGGCTGGAAGACGTTTTCATCCCCCGCTCCCGCGTCTTTACCGGTGAACCCATTAACCGGAACGGGCGCCACTCTCTCGTATCCTGGCTGCTTTGGCATCATAGCTACGGCTGGCTTGCGAAGGCGGAACTGACCCTGGGCCTGGGTCTTGCCCTGGCCGAAGTCATGGGGCTCAAGGAAAATCCTCAGACCATTGAGCAACTCGTCGAGCTGACCGTCAACGTCCAGACAACTCGCACCTGCATGGCGGCGGCGGAACTGGAGCCCGAAACGACGGAAGGCGGGCATGCCTTGCCGAACCAGCTTCATTTGGCCGCCGCGGGAATCAACACCCTCCGGGTTCGCCAGCGAATGGGTGAAATCCTGCGGGGTCTTCCCGGTTCCTCCCTGGTCAACGCTCCGGCCGACACCGACTTTGAAGACCCGAAGATGGCCGCAGAGCTTGAAGACGCCTTTGGCGGGGGCGGCTACACTGCTCTGCAACGAGCGGCGCTCCTGCAACTGGCCTGGGACCAGGTGTCGTCGGGTTTGGACGGACGCGAGGCAGTTTTCGAGCTCCATGCCAGCGGTGGGCTGGAGGCATGGCGGCGCCGGCTGTCGTCATGGTTTGAACGCTACAACGAACTGGCCAACGGCGTGCAGGAGTTTATCCAGGTAGATATTCCGCCCTTGGACCTGAGCAGTCTGCAGGAGGTACCGCCCCCGCCGCGCCGAACACCACATTCGCCGCCGAGGAATTGATCCCTGGTCAATGAGCTAACCTGAAGAAGGGCTCGTAAAGTACGAAGTCAAAGCCATCTGCAGCATCGGCGAATCACAGGGCCCGTTATGGCAACGGGGGTTGTGACCCAGGGTTGTCGGATTGATATGACAAGGTTGCCGGTTGCCCGTAATGCCGACACGGGCCGACATCAAGAATCCTTTAGGTATGCCGATTTTCTCAAGTAGGGTCTCTGGACTCTCGCTACCCAGCATTGGAAGGAAACACAAGCTTCTCGACTTCCCAGATCTGGTTGACGACGTAGTCCGGCTGTGGAAACTGGACCTCCCACGCCCTGCCCAGGGACAGCCATGCAGTCCTCATTTTCATGCGGAAAGCCCCAATGATATCATCTACAACACTATCGCCTGCGAATAACGTTGACTCTGCTTCTCCACCTATCAGCTCCAGGGCATGGTGAAAATAGCGGGATCTGGCTTCCGAATGCCTAAGTCCTCAGAAACCACACAGGCTTCAACCAGTGCCGCGATACCGGTGTTTCTAAGTTTACTCCACTGCACCTTCGAGTAGCCGTTGGTGATCACACCTACTGGAACTCCATGTGCCCGGAAGTTTCTCAACATTAACTCGGCCTTGGGATGAAGGGCCACCAGATTGGGCAACATGCTGAAGTGAGCATCGACTGCTGCCTCCAGGCTTGAGAAACTGCCCGGCCATTCTTCCAGCACGTCCTGGTAGATGTCAGGAATCGGCTCTGAGCCGTTACCCCTCAGAGCCATGCGGGATACAAACTCTTCCTTGTCCGTTGGCCGACCGGTTATGGGCAAGGCGTGATACCAATGCTCAAAGAGCCGCGCAAACGCCGTCGAGCGGTCGATTAGGGTGTTGTCCAAGTCGAACAGGACATTCTTTATCGGCTGGTCCATCATAGTATGTGCGCGGAGACCTCCTCTCTTGAACTCCTTAACGGACTCTTGGTGCAACTCTGGTCGAAGACATAGCAGCCCATCTATAAGTTTAGAATTAGCCTGCGGACTCTGCAACCAAGGATGAATCGGTCTACCCCAGCCCTCGGATTGAAACTCTATTCCAAATGAACATCAGCAGGACACCGACGAGCAAATAGTCTATGGGAACGGAACTGGACCCCTTGCTGACAATCCATGCCAGGACCACAGCCAGAGGGACATTGGGCACCCGGAAAAACAGGCCCTCACCCTACTGCATGTCGTACTTTAACTGTTCAACGAAAGCGCTTCTAAAAGCGAAAATGTATCCAAAATGATGACTGTTCCTTCGAATGCAGGTCAGATTGTTTCCAGAACCCTGTTAAGTATTCGGTTGATGCGACAGGACTATGAAGACTCTTGTCTTTTCATCGATATCCAAGGACCCAGCCGCCGGTAACAGAGGCCGAGTGATCTCTTTCAGGAAAATTAGACGGCGGGAAGCTCTTTTTAGGGCCAGAGCTTCCCGCCGTTGCCATCAACTGATTCTTGAGAATTCTCTAATTCAGAAGCATTATCCTTGCCGACTGAGTTCGGACGACCGTGAAAAAAGCAAAACAGCCGACACTCATCTAGCGGTGCCGCCAATTGCGATTTTCGGAGCGCTGAGTGAGAACCATGTCTGTTTGTCCTTAGAGCAAGTGCGCAGCACGCTACCATTGAGGTCAGAAGGTTGTCAATATGCCGCAGGCACGAGTCCAGGGTCATTCGATTATTGATGAGAAATGAGGACATGGGTGTCATGGGAAATATAAAGAGGAGGGAGGAAAGGGGGAGTGTGGAATGGGCTATGAAAGGGCAAGATACCCAACATCGCTGTGCCACTAACCCTCCCTATTCTCTGTCTCTCGTAGGCGTCCCTGTCCAGTGGTCGAAAAACCTTGCCAACCCCCTGGCATATACTTGTGGGTCATTCCTGAAAAGAAAATCCTTGACTCTATGCGAGTCTGTTTGACCATTACATGCCTCACTTGGCGGTTGACCCATGAATATACCCACATTTACTCCCACTGGGAATCTCAGCGAAACATCTTTTCCAGCGTCAAGCATTAAGACGACACGGCATTGTTCGAAACGCATCAGAGAGCCATGACCGATCCCCGCCCTTTTCTGCCCATCATACCAACCCAGGACCATGTGTATCGCAGGCAATCCCATGCTCCCATGACCACTTCCAAATTAACTTCTGACTGGCAGTGCCATGCCAACCAAACATTACAGGCTGCGGTTAGTCTCGATTTCACAAGGTCTTCATCCCATCCCCGCCTCCTTTGCGAATTAATGTAAGCAAGCCAATACCCTTTGTAGCTTCCGCGTGGGAGCCTGTCCTTGAGGATGTAGTCCCATACGTCTACTCACGCGTTGCCTAACAGCGCCTGGCCAGCAGTGGTATCCTACTGGCGGGTCAGTCCGATTAACGGGCAGACCCACAACCTACATCTATAGACCACGGGCAGGGTCCGGAGGACGACATGCAACAAAGACCTTTCGGTAAACTGGGCATGGCCAGCGCTCTCACCCTCGGCGGGGGAGGCCTGGGCCAGGTGTGGGGCCCCACAACGAGAGAGGAATCGGTTGCAACGGTGCGGGAGGCCGTGGAATCCGGCATAGACGTTCTGGACCTGGCCCCCTCCTACGGCAATGGCGAGGCGGAGAGCGTCATAGGCGATGCCTTCGATGGTGCGCTGCCTTCGGGGGTTCGGGTCACCACCAAGTGTCGGGTCGGTGCTACCCCGCCGGAGCAGGTCTACGACCTCCTCTCCACCAGCCTGGAAGGCAGTCTGAGGCGTATGAAGCTGGAGCGGGTGGACGTCATGTTCCTTCACAACGCCGTTACGCTGGGGGAAGAAGGCGGTGAGCGGCTGACCAGCGTGGCGACGGTGGCGGTGGCCGTGGCGCCGGCCTTTGAGCGGCTCATCGCGGAAGGGCGTATTGGTTACTGGGGTCTCACGGGCATCGGCTATACCGACGCCCTCATCCACCTGCTGACCCGCGGCCCTCGCCCGGACTATATCCAGTGCATTGCCAACCTGCTGGACTCGGCGGGCGGGTTGTTCCAGGGGAGTGAACCCCAGCGTCCCCGCGACATCATCGCCGCAGCCAATGCCGCCGGGGCCTCAGTAATGGGCATCCGGGCGGTGCAGGCCGGCGCGCTCACGGACGCCATCGACCGGCCGCTGCCGAAGGGACACACGGAGCTGGCAGATTACGCACGGGCGGCGCCCTTCCGCGCCTTCGCCGCGGAGGTGGGGCACAGTGCGGCGCACCTGGCCCACTGCTATGCCCTCTCGATGGAGGGTGTCTCGACAGTGGTGCTCGGCGTCAAGAACCGGGCGGAGCTACGGGAGTGCATCGCGGCGGAGGCGGTAGCCCCGTTGGACCCGGCGCTGATGGCGCGCATCGACGACGCCGTGGGGCTCGCGGATTAGACCTCTTTGGGAGGGATAACGAAGTGTCGGCGGCGGCGGGAAATAGTACCTCTGAGGTGTCGAAGTTCCAGTCAAATGTCGGGTTAAGTGTTCAGCAAGAGTGCCACTCGGTTGTGATGCCACACCAAAAGATGATGTCGTCGCAGGAGCCGCTCGGCAATGCCGCGTGAGGGGATCCTCGGCCTCCAGGTACTTATTCGTTGTGCCTCTGTGGATTCCTAATTCCCCCTCAATTGCTCGAAGCTGCGTCCTTTCGCGCATGGCTTTCTGATTACCCTTCCATCTCTCCTGCTGAAAGCAAGTCCCCTTGCGCGTGAAGGTGGCTGCGGATTTGCCGACTGGGGCTACGCCGTCATCGATTGTGTCGGCGTCGTCCAATGACCAATACACAAGAAACTGAAAGTCGCCCGACTAACGCTCAGTGCCTCCGCCATCGGGAAGGGAACCTAGTTTTCAATTCCCCTGCTTGATGAAGTCTGCAATGCGTTCGCCTATGGTTAGGACAGTAACGTTAATGTTGGCCCGGACGCACTCGGGCATGATGGAGGCGTCTACCACCCGCAGTCCCTCCGCACCGTATACCCTGCCGTACTGGTCCACCACGGCCATAGGGTCTGAGCTGGGGCCCATTTTGGCGGTGCAGGAAACGTGGTGACCGGTCCCCACCCACCGCTTCATCCAAAGATTGAGCGCCTCATCCGACTCCAGGTCCGAGTCCTCGGGGTACACCCTCTTCTCGATAATGGCGGCCATCGCCGGATGATCCTCCAGGTCAACGATCATACGGATGCCGTCCCGGTACCTGCGCAGGTCCTCCTCGTGGTCTAAGAGGTTGTAGTTAAGGTAGGGATAGTCCCGGTAGTCGCCGGATCGAAGCCTTATCTCGCCCTTGGACAGCGCCAGGTTTAGACCAAGGCTGGCGCCCAGGCCCACTACCGCGCTCATGCCCTCCATCCCCCCGCGCATTCCGCCCCGGTTGCGTGCCATTCCCGCAGCGGCGTTCAGGTAGACGATCATGTCTTTTTCCAGGGGAGAGCCCTCGGCCGTATACCTTACCAGCAATTGAGCGCTGGGCAGGAAGGGGGTTAAGTCCACCTCGGGTTTCGCGGCCCACAGCATGTTGATGAGGGGATGGTCGGCCAGGTTTTGACCTACCCCTGGAGAGTCAATGACCGTCTCTATGCCATGCTCCCTCAAATGGTCGGCGGGACCGACACCGGACAGCATAAGTATCTGGGGCGAGGCAATGGCGCCGGCGCTGAGGATGACCTCATCCCCCTCTACGATAAAAGTTTCGTCGCCGGAGACCGCTTCGACGCCCGTTGCCCTGGGCCGTTCACCGCTGGTATCGAAAAGTATCCTCTTGACCGTCACGTTGCTCCTGATGGTCAGGTTCAGGCGGTGGCGGGAGAGGCCCAGGTACCCGATGGCCGTGGACCAGCGGATGCCGTTGGGATTGTTCAGCGTTATGGGCCCCACTCCCGTGGTGCCTGGCGCGTTGTGGTCTTCACAGTAGGGGTGCCCATTGTCTCGCCAGGCCTGGAACCAGACCTTGTTGCCCTGCCGCCACTCTTCCTGGGGGAACCGGTGGCAGATTATGGGCCCGCTGGCACCGTGGAAATCCCCGGGGTCTTCCTGGTAGGTGGTGTCCGTCTCCACCTTGTTGAAGTAGGGTACCAGTTGCTGGAAGCTCCACTCGTCGTTTCCCTTTTCCGCCCAGTCGTCGTAGTCCTCGGGAATGCCCCGAATAAAAATCTGTCCGTTGATGGCGCTGGAGCCGCCGGTCACCTTGCCACGGGGAATCTCAATCTCCACCTCATCGGTGGCCCTGGCCCTATATTGCCAGTTGTGGTCGCTGTCCCAGACACTCTTAGTGGACTTGTAACCGTACTTGACCTCTTCCGGGAGGCTGTCGATGTCCGGATAGTCCGAGCCCGCCTCCAGCAAGAGCACCGAAGTATTAGGGTCCTCCGAGAGCCTCGTAGCGAGGATGGCTCCCGCCGACCCTGCTCCGATGACGATGTAGTTGTACTTCACTTCCTGCCTCCTCGGTGTGACGTTAAAGTAATAGCTTCAAACGCTGCTGGGATGGTATGCAGTGGAACAAGGTACGTCAATCGTAAAGGGCGTCGGAAACCATACCACCAAATGCAGAACGCTACCTTCACCCGCACCCAAATTGCAGGGCCTTTCGATTATTGGACAGAGGCGCAGGCCGCCACCAGATGCACCCCGGAAAGTTGCTCTCCGTGAATCCCCCGCAACCTCTTCCCGTCTATGGCCAATGCCTCCTCCCTTCTCCCCCCCAAGACACCTATTCCCCCACTCTCCCTCAATAATCGAAAGACTCTGGACTGTGCCGCACGGGTTTGACAAATTACCTGCCTGTCCTTAGCCCGAATCCACCGAACGGGCGCTTGTGAGAGGCCTTCTGAAGAAACAAAAGGGTGCTCCTCTGAATCTGGGATAATGGTTTTGTATCAGCAAAACAGTCCCAGAAAAGGAGCACCCAATAGATGCTACCACGCAACCACCCCGACCGCATTCAAATCACCTTTGATGACCATCGCCTGGTCAACAATGCCGGACTGATTCTTCCGACCACCCTCGCTCAGCACCTGGGTCTGCCCCAACTGGTTGACCGGCATCTGGACCTGGGCCAGGCCCCAGGCCGAGCCAACACCGGCGACAAGATGATGACGCTGGTGGCCTCCGCGCTGGCTGGCGGCGACTGCATCGACGATGCCGACGTGTTACGCACCGGGGGGACGGCCTGCACCCTGGGCGGCATGGTCAAGGCGCCGTCCACCCCCCCGCCTTCGCGGGGGCAGGCTCTGGGCACCTTCCTGCGCAGCTTCCGGTGGGGCCACGTCCGCCAGCTGGACCGGGTGGGCCGCGAGTTGCTGGCCCGGGCCTGGGCCGCTGGGGCCGGACCCGGCGACGCACCATTCACCATCGACCTCGATTCCACCATCTGCGAGACCTACGGACTGGACAAGGAGGGCGCCCGCCATCATGGTTACACTGGCCAGCGGGGCTATCACCCGCTGCTGGCCGTGGCCGCCGGCACCGGCGACGTCCTGATGTCCCGGCTGCGCGAGGGCCGCGCCAACACCGCCCGGGGCGCCGCCCACTTCCTGCGTGAGACGGTGGGGCGAGTGCGCTACGCTGGGGCCAGGGGGCAGCTCACTATGCGGGCCGACAGCGGCTTCTATACTCATAGCGTGGTATCTGTCTGCCGCAAGCAGAAGGTGCGTTTCTCCATCACCATCCGCCAGCAAAAAAGCCTGCACAATCTGATCGAGGCGATTCCCGAGGAGGACTGGACCCCGATCCCCTACTGGATGGACGGCGCCGCCGATGTGGCCGAGACCACCTGCACTCCCTTCCAGAGTGAGCCGGACGCCGCGCCGGTGCGGCTCATCGTCCGGCGGGTGCAGCCCACGCCCGGCTCCCAACTGGCCCTCTTCGCCTCCTACAGCTATCACGGCTTCATCACCGACCGGGACGGGGAGATGCTCGAACTGGAGGCCGACCATCGCCGCCACGCCGAGATCGAGAACGCCATCCGAGACCTCAAGTACGGCGTCGGGCTGAACCATCTCCCCTCGGGGCGCTTCGCCGCCAACGCCGCCTGGCTGGCGGTACAGGTGATGGCCCACAACCTGGCCCGCTGGACCGCCCGCATCGGTCTCGGTGAGCAGATCGTAACCACCAAGACCCTCCGACGGCGGTTCTTCTCCCTGGCCGGACGGATCACCCGTTCGGCGCGCCGCCTCACTCTGCATCTGCCACAGCGCTGGCCTTGGGAAACCCAGTTCAGTCGCGCCCTGGCACGGCTGCGAGCCATTCCACTCCCAGCCTGACGACCCGTCGACAACTGGCCCGCCATCCGGCCAACCGAACGTCCCCGCAAACTCGCGCCAGTCCAGTCCGCGATCGCCTCTTCCCGTATCCTATCTCGCCATCTCGCTCATCACAGCCACTGCAGGCCGCCATCGGCACCCCCAAAAGCGCCTGCAGACCGTCCGCCGAACCTCCCATCTGCCCCAATGGAGCCCAGGATATCTCCCCTGTAGCTCCCTCACCCCTCTTCCGCTGTCCTCAACCCGTCCATCGGTGTCCTTCGGTGGATTCGGGCTTAGTATCCCTCTAGCGTACATCGATGATTCTGAGCGGACTTTGCTCCAAAGTAGGAGTTTTCGCGAGGTAACAGCTTTTCCACGACTATAAAGTGCCTAAATCAAGGTTTTTAAGGTTGTTTTCGTATTAACCAACCCGCTTCCTGCAACCGCCCGAACTCGAGAGTTACGGAATAATCTCATGTGGAGGACCGTCCATGCGAACTTTGGCTTATCCATTGAAGTTATTCAGCAGGAGCCTGACCTGGCCACTGGCAGCCCTGCTGTTGCTGGCCGTCATGGCCTGCGGTGCCGCCACCGACACTGCACCGCCCGCTCCGGCCAACACTACCACACCCGCGGTAGCCCCGGCCGATACCTCGCCGCCGGAGCAGTCTTCTTCCAGTCAACCCTCTTCAAGTCAGCCTCCTTCCAGCGCTGGAGACGCAGCCGCAATGCAGCCAACTGCCGTTGCGCAACCCGCAGCCGCAGTGCAGCCAACCGCCGTTGCTCAGGCCACTCCGGCCCCGGCACAGGAAAGCGTTACTGGCAGGAACGACGTAATTATAGTTCTTGACGATGAACCTCCGGGCTTGAACACCTACCATCACTCCCAGGGCGGGAGAATTCACCGGGAAAACCTAAACGACCCGCTGGGTTGGTTCGACAAAGACAACCGGCAACTGGTGGCCCTGTCCCCATACACCGGTTGGGAACAAGTGGGGCCTGACCGCTGGCGGCTCAACCTTCGGGAAGGAGTCAAGTTCCACAACGGAGAAATCTGGAACGGCGAGTCCGCCGCCTGGAATTTCACCAATGCCTCGGGCAACCGTCAAATCGGCAGCAACTCCAGTGTTGGGTACACCGGTACTCACCGAGGCGAGGCCGTCGACGAAAAAACAGTGGACGTCATTTGCGATGTCGCCTGTCCCATTTTCGTCTCCACCGCGGTCGTGATGGGTGCGCTGGCACCGGAATGGTACGACAACAACCCGGAGGACGTTACCACCCGGGATAATGTGGGGCTTGGCCCCTATCGCCTGGTTGAGTGGCTCCCCGGCATATCCATAACCACTGAGGCTTATCCTGATTACGTGCCCAACCCCGCCGTTCCCGGGGCCCAGACGCCTATAATTCAGGAAGTTACCTGGTTGTGGCGTGGGGAACCCACGGTAAGGTCCGCCATGGTCCAGGCCGGTGAAGCCGATCTGGCCTACCGACTGGGCTTGTCCAACCGGGACTCCGTTCCGGTGTTCCAGTCCAGTAGTCGCGGAACGGTCAACTTCATACTCTTCGACAACATCTGGAACCCACTGCTCAGGGACAGGAACATGCGCCTGGCGATGGTGCATGGATGGGACTGCCAGGAAATGGTGGAAGTCCTGTTGGAAAACACCACCACCTGCCGGGGCAGCGTTGCATTCCCGGGCGTGCTGGGAGCCACCGAAAAGAACGTTGCGCCACGTGAATACAACCCCGCCCTGGTCACCGAGTATCTTGAGAAGGCGGGCTACAACGGGGAGGAGATTCGCCTCATCAGCAGGCCGGTTAACTGGCCCAACCAGCAAGAGTTATTTGAAGCCCTGACCAGCTACTGGCGGGAACTCGGAATCAACATTACCCTCACGCTGCCGGAAATCAGCGTCCGCAACGCCGTACGCGACTGCGGCATCGACCTGGTGACGCCGGAAGTCACCGAGGAACGGTGGTTGATCACTGCAGAACCCACCACCTGCGACCACGCCGATATGGTGGAAACCAACAAAAACCTGGACTCTCTCGATTACTCCAGGTTCCTGAGCGACGTGTTCTCCTGCGAGAGCAACCGTTCCAGAATCTGTGATCCCAGGATGGAGGAACTCCGGGTTGAAGCCCTGGGCGCAACCGGAGAACGGCGCAAGGAATTGATGGAGACCCTAGCCGACCTGGTCTACGACGAAGCCTGGATAATGGGTATGTTCGACATAACCGCCCACTTCGGCAAGGTTGAAGAACTTAACTGGGAACCCCGGGGCTTCGATGACCGCATCCGGGTAAGCACCATGAGCTGGAAGTAAGACCAACTCTCGCAGTTCGAATAGCAAAAAAGAACGGGCGCCCAATTCAAAGGCGCCCGTTCACGTTAGGATTCGCACGGGGCAGAAGGTGCTACCGAACACTGGAGATATCCCGCCGAGGCTCACCACGCACCTCAATTGACGCACCCGTCCACCCTTGCTGGACTGACCCGCTACCTGTCAGGAATGTCATCACCGGATGCCGCAGTGGCGTCCGCAAGATAAACTTCGTAGAAGAGGCGCGCTGCCGCAATGCAAATCCATCACTTGCTCCCATATCTGCAGGTCAATGATGCCGCCAAGGCTATCGAGTTCTATAAGTCAGTTTTCGGGGCGACTGAGAAGTATCGATTGACAGATCCCGACGGGCGCATTGGGCACGCCGTGCTCGATTTCAGCGGTACGACGCTCATGCTGGCTGAAGAGTTCCCTGAATACGGCATCCTGGGACCGTTGACCCTGGGCGGCACCTCGGTCACGATGCACCTGCAAGTTGACGATGCCGATGCGGTGATTCGTCGCGCGGCCGAGGCGGGCGCCGAGATCGAGAGCGAACCGGAGGACCAGTTCTACGGCGAGCGGTCCGGCTGGTTTCGTGACCCTTCGGGCCATCGATGGAACGTGGGCCATTTTCTCGAGGAGGTTGCACCGGAGGAGATGCAGCGGCGTTTCACAGCGATGATGACAGGCGCGGACAGCTGAGCCTACCATTGCTCCTCCAGACCCACGGTCCCGTCCCTCGTAGTCACTTCAAGACGCTCGAACCGCACATTTTGTAGCGGTGCTATGCGCGTCGGGGGGCACGTCCAACTACGTGCTGGCTTCAGGTTCACCACTCAGGCACCTCCGGGCTTTAGCTTGACTCACCCTCAATTTTGTCCGGCTAACTGGGTTCACATGTCGTTCCAGTTGTGGCTTGGTCTTCTTCCGGAGAAACTGAAGGTGTCATAACGATACGGACTGCCCACGCACAGTCGTCATTGATAAGCTTGCTTGAAGGGACAGATAATCTTAGCCGTTCCGGGGGATGATGTTGCGCTCAATGGTTGAGCAGGAGATCACAGATCTGATTAAAGAGAATGGGCGAATTACGTTCGCTCGGTTCATGCAGGCCTGCCTGTACTCGCCCAGAGGAGGCTTTTATTCGGCCCGGGATAACAGGATCAACGCCCACTTCGGGACCTCTCCCTCGAGTCACCTGGTCTTCGGCGCTCTCATTGCACGGCAACTGGAGCAGATGTGGCATCTCCTCGGAGACCCTCCCGTTTTCCATGTGATCGAGGTGGGTTCCGGAGACGGCGCACTGGCTCGGTCGATCGTGGATGCCTGCTGGCGAACGGCCCCCCGGTTCGCCCAAGCTCTTAACTATGTCGCGGCAGACTACGGGCATGGTTGGCCCCACTCACCTGACAATGCCTTTGACTGGGCCAGCGGGACTGGAGATCAGATATCGCGAAGCACGCAAGACGCGACCCGGGGAATCCAACGAGTTAAAACCGAGGGACTTGGGGCGTTCCGAAATGTTGTTGGCTGTATCCTGTGTAACGAGTTGATCGACAACTTCCCGGTCCACCGGTTCGCCATTCAGGGTGGAAGAGTCAAGGAAGTCTTCGTCACATCTGTGGAGGGAAATCTCACCGAAGTCCTGGACGAGCCATCCTCACCCTGCATCGAAAAGAGGCTTACCAGCCTAGGCTTATCCTTGACCGAAGGGTATCGGGGCGAGGTGTGCCTGGCTGCGGCGGACTGGACTCGCCAGCTTTCCAAAGCCCTGGACCGCGGGTTTGTTCTCACTATCGATTACGGTGAACTGGCCACTGACCTCTACTCGCCCCAGAATGCCCAGGGCACGCTGGTCTGCTACCATCGGCACGTCGTTAGCGCCGACCCGTACCAGCACATCGGGCAACAAGACATCACCTGCCACGTGGACTTCACGTCCCTCATGCGGATGGGTGATCGGGACGGACTGGCCACTGTGGGCTATGCCCTCCAGAGCCAGTTCCTGACGAACCTTGGCTTCTACTCGTTCCTCGATGCCCTCCCAAGGCAAGGACTGTCCGCCGCACGAACGGAACTTAGCCGCATGGCCATGATGACACTGGTTGACCCGGAAGAGTATGGCGAATTCAAAGTGCTTGCGCAGGTTAAAGGGAAGGGGCCGGGCATTGAACTCAAGGGATTTGAGGGCACGGAAAAGTAACCGGCATTTGATTCAACTCACCTGCACACACGGCGTTATCCGCCTTTTGGAGAAGGCAGGCTACAAGTAGGAGGAAAGGGGCGCAGGCACCCCCATCCTAAACTTCCCCCGTCGAGGGGAAAGGGACTTTATCAGAGGTTCCCTAGCTCGGATATTTGCTGAGCATGAGGAAGCCGCAACTGTCAGGTGTATTGCAGCCTGCCAGGGCAGTGTCGGCTCGCACCGTCACCTGCCGCGGGCCCGCTGTGCCCCTAAGCTGCTGAAGGCTGTCAGAGAAGAGGACGGCGCGGTTGCGCCCCGTCCCGTTATTGCCACCGCTTGAAAGGAAGGGATGCGGACCTTCGACCCTGATATCCTCGGCGTAAAAGTCGTGGGCCTCTCCCCACTTGACGCCGTGCCACTGGAAGCCTTCCAGGAATTGCTGTGTGAACGTCAGATAACCGTCGTACGGGTTGAATATATCCACATCGTCAGGCCCCAGCCCGGAACCTTCCCACATCTTCCGCGCCAGGCTGGCGACCGCCTCCTGATGCTCCTCCAGGGTTGCCATGGTGCTCCTGCCCCTGCCGCTGTTCTGGGCATGGTTGAGGACGTAGACCGGCTGTTGCCTCAGGTCTTTGGCACGTTCGGCGGTGGTGAAAATGAAGGCCGCGCAGGTATTGACCGGCCTGTCGCAGTCATAAATCACCAGTGGCTCCTCGATGACGCGGCCGTTCAGGTAGTCCTCACGGGTAAGCTGATAGGGTTCGTGCAGGGAGTAGTAGCCCCAGTCAGTCAAAAGGCCATTTCTTCGCAAGTTCAGGCAGAGTGGGGCCAGCCCGTCGTGGGACTTGCCGTATTTCTTGCAATACTGCAGGAAGACCACCAGATTGTTGAACATGGCGCCGTTCTGATAACCCCACGGTAGAGAAAAGGCGTTATTCCCGGGTGCCTCCTGATTGATATTCTGGGGATTGTTGTGCCCGTACCGGCCTTCGAGATTAACCATCGGGTACCAAACCAGGACGGTCTCGCACAAACCGTCACCGACCGCCTGAGCGGCCTGGCCCATCATTGGGCCGATGTAGGGCGCGTCGGACTCCCGATGTTTTATGTTCTTCAGTCCCAATTCCCTTTCAATCCAGTCGGCGGAGGCATAGGTCAGGCCGTCCTCGGTGTCGTAGGGGGGGTCAAAATAGGGACGGGGCGCCCAGGTCTGCTCAGCGCGGGTCTCCTTGCTGGTGATGAGCCCATCAATGTCGTCCAGAGACAGGCCCGCGTCGGCAATGGCCTTCAGGCATGCCTCCCTGGTCAAGCCGCCGCAGCTCCTGTCCAGGCTCAAACCGTCCCAGCGCCGGTCCATATGGGACTGACCCCAACCTACAACGGCGACTTTGCCCCGGTGCTCCCAGATTCCCATACCTTCCCGATTTCTCATCCAGCTCGTGTCACTAACCATCTCAGCTCCCTTATGCACTCAGCGCTATTGACCGTGTCCGCGTGACCCAATTGGGCTAGTCGATTACCTGCCACTCGTGGACCAACTGCCCGTTGCTTGTCTCCTCAAATATCAGTTCCACCGGGGCTCCATCGGGGACCTCGCCCGGCGGAGTGCCCGGAAGGTTGGACAAGAAGTTGATGCCCGGGTCCTCGTCCAGGGTTATTACCGCAAAGTTGATGGGCTGCGCCGACCTAAACCCCCTGATGCGGGAGTCGCGTATCACCATGTATACGTCGATGTGCCCCTTTCCTTCCACCTCTTTCCACTCCAGATTGTCGGCCGAGCTGCAATTGTTGCACCGCTGGGTGGGCGGATAATGCAGCCTCTCGCAGGCGGTGCAGTTCTGCAAGACCAACCGCCGCTCGTTACAGGCGTCCCAGAAGGGCTTGGTCAAATCATTGGGAACCGGGGCAGGTCTCACCAGGCCTGGGATAGTTGACATGGTTCTTCCCTCCTGCGGAATCTTGCGCAGCGCGCGTTGCCGTTACCGACACAATCTAGCACAATCTAGCGGGGATTATATTCAGAGTACTATTGCTGGTCAAAGATGTTAGACGCCCAGGGTTTATTTCAACCCATGTCCCTACCAAAGTCCGAGCCAATATCACCAGTGGCGTTCTTCAGGGGCGGATAAACCCATGGGAAAAGTAAAACCGCGCGGCAATTGCGTCTAATCCTGGTCCGTCCTCCAGTTAATCCACGGTTCGGTATATCCGGAATCCATCCAGACGAAATGGAACCCCGCTGCCAGGGCGAATTGGCGGTCCAAATCCGTATCGCCGATATGGTAGTACTCCTCAGCCGGAAAGCGGGACTTCAAGTCAAGGAGACCCTGCTTCGTTGAGACAAAACTTACCTCGATGCTGTTCCTGTCCCAAATGGCCTGCTGTACCGGGAGCGGACGGTCGGAAGCGCTGCCGATAATGCACCCATGATCCCGAGCCTTCCTGACCATGCTCATGGTAATGGGCCCGGGTGGGTCTCCCGCTTCCAGCGTTCCATCTATATCGAAACTGACCAGTACTACCAAGTATTACCTGCCTTCGCACATTGGCTTCCAATAATATAGCCCAAGTTAGGAGCGGCTTGACGTATGTTGGGCGTATTCCCCTACGGCTCCCCGCCTGCCGAGGGATCTGCCCACTGGACGATTCCCCGGGTTCCAAGTTCCTCGATCTCCTGGTCGGCGTATCCGATTTCCCGTAGAAGGGGTTTGGTATGCTGGCCAACTTGGATTGAGGTTCTGTAGAGTCCCGGAGTCATTGAAAATTCGACCAACCCGCCGTAACGAAGGTACTTTCCGACAAATGGGTGCTCCACCTCAACGCTCAGAGCATTCGCTTGGGCGTGGGGATGGTCCGCATAAAACTCCCCTTCCAGAGCCTCGTCGGCCTGGACACAGCCGATGTCCGCCTCGATCAGCAACTCTTCCCATTCGGAAGCAGTGCGCCCGGCGAAGATAGCCGAGATCTCGGCGACCAGGGCCTCGTCGTTGGCCTGTCGCGCCTCTCGATTAGAGAAGCGGCTATCAGCCAGGAGGTCTCCCCGCTCCACGGTGCGGCAGAATGTTTCCCACTCGTCCTGGAACAGGCAACCCAGGAACACCCACCCTTCCCGGCAGCGGTAAAGACGGTACAGGGCATGAAGGCCATGAATTTCTTCGTCTGGCATGGCAATGGGAGGGCGGTTTGCGTGGTCGTAGTACTCATCGGCATTGGTCCAGGCATTGGCGTTGAGCATGGTGATGTGGACGGGCTGGCCTTCTCCGGTGGTGTCCCGCGACCGAAGGCCCAGTATGATGCCTGTGGCCAAGGCCGGAGAGGTGTTTTGGTCCGGTCCCCAGTTGGACTTCATGAGCCACCGGGTCGCCTCCACGGTCTCCTCAATATCCATGACCTGTTCAGGAGGCGGGGGCATGCCCCGGCCCATCTGCCGCATGGCACCGCCCATGATGGCCCCGGGAATGGGGTGGGCCCCCGGCCGGCGCGCGTGTTCCCCGTTTTCGCCATAGGTCCCCATCCAGACATGGATCATGCGGGGATTGATCCTCCGACAGGTCTCCCAATCGAATCCGAGACGCTCCGGAACGCCGAGACGAAAGTTGTGCGATAGAACATCGGCCTTGGCGATGAGTTTATGGACGATCTCTTTGCCCTCGGGGGTCTGCAGGTCAACTTGAATACCTTCCTTGCCTGCGTAGGTCCGTGGTTCGGCAATTGCCTGGGCCGTGGAACGCCGCCCCTCATCCAAGTGCCTGTCGGTGGCATCGATCTTGATTACTCGCGCCCCCAGGTCTGCCAAAAGAGAGGCGCCGTAGGGCCCGGCCTGGATGGTCGCCAGGTCAAGGATGGTTATTCCTGACAGGGGGTGGTCCGGTACATCGGCGCCACTCGCCACTGGCAAGCCGCCGCTTACGGCCGGGGGCTGCTGCCGCAAGCGTCCCAGCACTTCGGCAGAGTGTTGTCCCACATCCGGGGCCGGCCCGCTTGGCTCTCCCGGGGTGGCCTTGAAATCCACGAGGGGGGCCAGGGTACGCATAGGGCCCACGCGAGGATCATTGATTGTTACCACTGTACTGTTGGCGACCACCGCAGGGTGATTCATGGCCTGGACGCTGCTACGGTAGGGCTCGGCGGCGATGTTGCCGTCCTGGAGATAAATCTCCATCCATTCGTCGGCGGTCTGCTCCAGTTGCTGCTTCAAAATCTCCTGGCGCAGAAGCTCGCGATTCTCCACGCTGATGGCGGGAACTTTTTCGAAACGCTCATCCTCAAGGAGATGCCCCAGGCCAATGGCCTTGAGATGACCCTGAATGTGGGGGACTCTCTGATTGGCGTGTTGCAGCCAGGCGCCGTCACTGGTCCGGACCGGAATATATCCGATGGTAGAGAGGCCTCTGCTGGGGGCCCTGACGGGGTACCGCTCTGGATCCCTACGCGAGAGCTGCAAATTGACCAGGCCGCCGGCACCGGCGTTGTTGTCGTGAGGTGAAGCCAGGGCCTGCACAATACTGGTCTGGACCCACTGCCCACGCCCGCACAGATCCCGCACGCGAAGGGCGCCAATAATTCCGCGCACTGCGGCCTGGCTGGCGTGCCAGCTACCGGTTGGAACCGCCGAATACACTGGGCCATCCCGGTTAGGCTGGCCCTGCAGGTTGAGCATCCGGCCCGCTTTGGCCGCAACGACACCCTCGTACCCTTTTACCCGGCGGAGCGGGCCCTTTTGGCCGAAGCCCGTAATGGAGCAGTAGACCAGCCGCGGGTAAAGTTGCGCCAGGGTGTCGTACGCCAACCCCCAGTCGGCCATGTCTCCGGGGCGGAAGGACTCTACCAGCACATCGGCCTCGCCGGCCAACTGGATAGCTTGCTCGCGGCCTTCCGCAGTATTGAGATCCAGCACAATACCTTTCTTCCCCCGGTTCCATGAAATCCAGGCGGGCTGAAAGCGGAAAGGATCTCCGCCGGGAGGTTCAACCTTGATCACCTCGGCCCCGTAGTCGGCCATTACCAGGGTACAGATGGCACCCGGCATCCCCAATGACAAATCCAGGACGGTCAGTCCTGTACATGGTCCTGCCACGGTTCACCTCCCCGTTCCGGTGTAAGGACTCCCGTTGGGCTGCGCTTCTGGCATATCCCTTCGGTGCACAGCTGTCTTTGCGGCAATTTTTCAGCACATATCTGGCTCGGGATTACCCGTTTCGCCGCCCAATCTGGCTGGCAAGGTTGAGTATGCCGCCCGCTGAAGATGCGGTCAACCTTATCTGTAACCAAGGCGGGATTAGGACAGTCAGAACGCAAAGAGCCCTGGTCGACGTGATCGTAACCCGCTGAACGGGGAGCAGGTCATTGCCAGCGCAGTCGGTACACTCTCTTGCTGCAGCGACCGATATGGTTCGCAACCCCGAAAACGCGACTCAGTCATCTCGTCACCGAATCAGGCTTCTCGCCGTCGCGCTTACTCCAACGACCTGGGATTTATTGGGGTGGGCATGGCTTGTACTTCAGGGAGGACTTTCTCCGCGAAGAGTCTGAGGCTTTTTTCGGCCTTATCCCTGGGCATCCCGCCGTAAAACATATGGATCACGACTTTTTCAAGGCTGATGGTACGCTGCATCGCCTTGATCCTTTCGATGATCTCTTCTGGCGTACCGATGGGCTGGGTTGCCCGCCGGGCGGCGAAACCGGCATCAGCGGTACCGATGTCGGCATTCTGGCGCAGCAGGTACTCCTCGTAGCCATGGATGCCTTCGTAACCTGGATTGTTCCATTCGAAGTAGTGGTGCTGGGCAGCCCTGAGCTGGTTGTAGAAATAGGTCCACCCCTCTTCGGCTTCTTCCGCAGTCTCGGCACAGTACATCCACAAGAGGGTGGTAGGCTGGTCGGGAGGGAGGCCCAGTTCCTTGCGAATCTTGTTAAACCTTCGCACCTTATCGGTCATCGCCTCGACGTCGTCGCCGGCAACAAACATTTGCCCGAGGCCGTTCTCGGCAGCCATTCTTGCCGACGCCTCGGTGGTAAACGCCACCTTGATGTCCTTGGTTAGCTCACCTTTGTGGCGGGCTTGCGGCCGGATAGTGGTCGGCGGGATATCGTACACGTCGCCCTTGAACTCGAAGCGCTCCGCTCCGTCAGCGGCCCTGATAGCGTTGATCACATCGTAGAAATACTTGTGCGATTGCTCTATCGGGTAGCCTAGAGAAGCATACTCGTGAGGCGCGATTCCCCGGCCGATCCCCAGATGGAGGCGTCTGCCTTTCAGCAGGATATCAAGCATGGAGATCTCAGAGGCCAGCCGGACCGGATTCCACCACGGAGCGACGATGACCGCAGTGCCCACATCGATTCGACTTGTGCGGCCCGCCCAGTACGCCAGGTATTGCAATGGGTTAGGCTGCATCGAGTAGGCGGAGCCGTAGTGTTCGGTTGCCCAGATTGAATCGAACCCCAGCGGCTCGACTAGCTCCCCCATATAGAGGGTGTCATCCATATTTCTGGCGTCCGGTATAGTCGGCGGGCGGTCATAGTCTCCTTCCATGAGACGGGGCCAGTCACCCTGGTTGTAACCGGTGACCATCACTCCACAGTGCATTGATGTGGTCCTCCTTCAGGCTCGGATCCTCAGCGCGGACGCGGATTGTCCTTCAAAATGACAATTCTCCCTGCCAGTATAGCTGTTCTTTCGGGAATACACTGGGAATCGGCTGCCGCATCCCGGGCAATGGCGTCAGTAAACTCCCCGCAGCTAGTGTAAGTGGGGTCTACCTTGAATGACCAAGACCATCGAGTAATCCCCTGTTATCACGATAGTAGGCACTTGAAAGAAGGCGCCAGCGTGGTCATTTGCGCACGCAAACACTCCCCAACCGGCCTGGCCGGAACCCTTGAAGAAACGGCCATGGAAATCAGGAACGTCGGCGGTGACGTGTTTGCCATCGACTGCGACGTAACCGACGAGTCACAAGTCAATGAAATGGTCCGCCAGGCGATAGAACGTTGCGGCAGAATCGACGTGCTCTTCAACGACGCGGGCGCCATGGTGCTGGGGGAGTCTCCCCTGGAATCGGTTAAGGTGCCTCCCCCGTTAATGCCGATTTTGTACAAGTGGGAACCTCTTGGGGGGTTGAGGGGCAAGTATGACGCCTTAGCCGTGAATGCAGGTCTGACTCAGTTTCAATGACATCGGAACTGTTGTTGCTCTAGGAATTTCGCGATGAATTCTTCAGGGGCGGGAACAGCTATCTCAGCAAGTCTTTTCTCAACGAATTCTTCAGAAGTCAGCCCTAAGTCTTGCAGATCAATTTCGCCGTCTCGAATAGGAAGTTTACTAGCCCAGTTCACAGTTTGTTCTATAAATTGGCACCTTTCCTGTTTCAGGAATTCCTGAAAACCCGAATCTGCATCTTGTCCCCTACTGCGCTTCCATGCAGCGAAATGCCTGCTTGTCTTCTCTAGTTGAGATCTCCTAATGCCGCCCAAACTGTCAAGGTAGTCAGTACAATCATAATTTCTTAAGTCCACTTGTTGGGTTAAGTGTAGGAAATCCGATGGGGGTTCTTTTATATTTGGATCGACAATAGTTAAGCGGTGGTCGTCATTAAGTGCAAGCCATTCGATTAGAATCTGGTTAACATGCCGGTCGCCAAATCCGTATCCTATGCATACCAGATTGGTTATATATCTCAAGTTAGACTCAAAATAATTTAGTAGCTCCCTTGGCACTACCTGATCGTGACGGGAATCAAACTTGTACGCGCCTCCCAAGATGGAACGTCGCAGGAACTGCATTTCTCCTAATTCATCAGCGTAAACTATCTCATTAGAAGCTGTTATCACGCCCCCCGGCCACCTCGGCTCAATATACTTGAGATCATGGTTTACAGCATTGAGCGCAGCAATCACTCCATTAAGGCCTTCACCGCACGGAAGTACTCTAAGCAGATCTAAGCCATCAGTGAAGCTGAATATGTCGAGGGAGCCATGTATCTTCAAGAGATTTATGCCTTGCTGTCCCAAATTGTAATACGGCAATCCCTCATTCTTTATTACATCTTCAGTTAATATCTCTGCCTCTAATGTACCTATAAACTCACCTCTGCGGTTGCGTCGAGGGAGTAGAATAGTCTCCTTTGTGAAACCGCAATTTAGAGGTATTTTAGCGTTGGCCGCGAAGCACTCAATTATCAAGTCGTGATTCAATGAAAATATCCAAAGGGGATGGTTCTGAGCTACCAGTGTCTTGATTCCATCCAAGAATCCAATCTTTCCGGCAATGTGGCCGACATTGCGAATGTGCCTTTCTTGCAACAGGAAATAAACTATACCCAGAATACGTTGAAACAGCCCGTGATAGTCTTGCGGTGCCTCTGACCATCTTTGGCTTTCTACTTGCAAGTACCCGAGTAGATTCTCATAGTGCATCTCCTCAAGGGCCAAGGCAGAAGCAACCTTCTCGATTGCGGCGTCGGAAAAATCGAACTCTGGGCCTGCACTACGCCACTGTTCGTTAAGGCTGCGCAGTTTTTGCGGGGTTAGCCAGCATTTGAGCTCAAGAGAAAGTTCCTTAAGCAGAGGCATTCCAAAATCAAAGGATGCACCCGCTCCTAGCAACAATCCAGTAAGTTGGGTTCGATTGTTCAAGAATAGCTCTTCTTAATATTAGTGGGAGTCCAAAGTATCCTATCCAGACTCTCTGGGTCTTCTAGTAGCTAATTATCTTACTTGCCAGGTGTGAAAATCGAGAGAAAACTTGGGTTTGTCAATCCGCGTCTTTGTTCCCAAGCAGCTTTCAGCGTTTCGACTTACACATCACACTTTGTACAACCAATTATATATGCTGTAAATTACCTCCATTCAACAGTTTCCCTGCTCCACACATTCCATAAACCTTTTCAGTCGCTCCCTACCCAACCCGCGCCCCATCCCCCGCACCCCCAACCCTGTTGTAATAAGCCTCCACTGGCCGCTTCACCAACGGCGTTAGCAGCATTACCGGGAGCATTAGCAGCAGGCCGACGCCGGCGTTGATGCCTATTGCCAATGAAATGGTGAATGCCTGGGCGATGGCCCCGATTTCCACGCCGCCGATGAGGTGGCCCAGGCCGTTCACCAAGCCCTGGGACCCCATTATCCGGCCCCGCATTTCCGCCGGTGACGACAGCAGCAGAATGGTGCTCTGCATCGTGCTGAACCCTGACTGACCCACTCCGGCGGTGAACAGCAGCAGGAAGGAGACCAGGAACCAGGGCGACCAGGCCACTGCGGCCACGCCCACGGCCACGATCATGGCGCCGATGGCGAAGTAACGGCCGTGGAAGGTGTAGTTGCGGCGCGCGCCGATGATTATCGCCCCCATCAGCGTCCCAATGCCTTCCGCCGCGCCGATTACACCCCCCAGAGCCGGCCCCACCTTCAGCACCTCGGTAGCGATGACCGGAATGAAGTATTGCAGCGGCAGCACCATGCCGTTCATCACCAGGGATATGGTCAGCACCCCCAGCACGAACTTGTTGGAGAAGGAATGGCCGATGCCCGACTTGATCCCCTGCAGGAACTCCCGATCCCGACCCACCACCACCGCCGCTTTGGGCAGCCGCAGCTTGAACATCAGGGCGGCCGCGATCAGGTCCAGCGTGACCAGCACCATGTATGCCCCAGTATAACTGTAGAAGGCGATCAGCAGTCCCCCGGCTATGGGCCCCAGGATCTTGCCCACGTTGTTGGTGATGGTCTCCAGCGACATGGCGTGGGCGATGCGGTCCTGTCCGGCCAGGTCAAAGAGCGCCGCCCGCCTTGTGGGGTCATCCAGGACCTTGGCTGTGCCCTGCAACAGAATGGCAATGAAAACTAACCAGGGATGAATCAGGTCAAGAATGAGGAGAGTGAGAATCGCGGAGGCAACCAGCAGATAGAAGGTGTGGATACTGGTCAGAATGCGCCACCGGTCCAGTCGGTCGGCCAGCATCCCGGCTATTAACGAAAGGGGAGGACGGGGACCATTCAGGAAGGCGGAAATCAGCCCGACCTGAAACGCCGAGTCGGTGAGTTCGTAAATCAGGTAGCCCAGAACCAGCAGTTCCATGCGGCGGGAGATTTCGTGGACCCACCGCGCCGCCCACATCAGGCGGAAGTTAGGGTTTTGCAGGACCACCAGGACGGGAATGTTGGAAAGTGGAGGCAAAGGGTTCTCCCCGTTGAATACCAGCCAAATGCAGCCCTCAATAGGGCGCTATTACCGCCGAACCTAAGACGCGGGTGCGCTCAATCCAGCAGCCTGGCTCAGGTCGCCAACATACGCCGCAAGGCTGCTGGAAGTCAACAGCAAGAGAGTTGCCTTGGCGGGGCATTCGCATCTTAAAGGCCCGGCATTGCCGGGGAGGTTGGCAAATGTCAGGGGCGGGCAAAAATTTAACTTTTCCCGGCACTTCCGCTCATTGTCGCCCATTTCCCGTATGCCATAGGGTAGCCGGTACAGGGTTGGGCAGGCGGTATTGCAAAGACGGTATTACCAAAGACCATGGTAGAAGTGGCTGACAGGGGCTGTCCAGTTACGGTTGTCATCGGACTCGGCGCACGTTGGTCCACGAAGGAATAGGAAGCAGGGTTGAAAAACGAATGTTCAGGAATGTTCGCGAGAACCCAAGTGCTATAGCCCTGTGCTCAGGCCCTCCTGCCGGTGCCGCAACCCGGTGCCGCAACATGGAAGATGTGCAGTCAGCATTGTCGCGCCGAATCGTTGACTGTCTCCTTGCTTCTTGAATTGCCAGCAGGCCCAATGGTTTATAATGCCTGCTGAATTATCTCCTGCATCCGTGAGGCACAAATGCGCTTTGGTTCCTTCGTTTTTCCTGTAAGCCATCATCCCGAGAACGATTCCGCCGTGATTGACAGCACTCTTGAAGAGATCTTGCTGGCCGAGGAAATTGGCATGCACTCGGTCTGGCTCACCGAGCATCACTTCGATGGCGCCGCGGCCCACGCCGATCCGCTGGTGTTGGGCGCAGCCGTGGCAGCCCGCACAGAACACATCAAGATTGGCTTTGCGGTAGCCGAGTTGGCATTTCACCATCCAGTCAGGCTTGCCGTTCAGACCGCGCTGCTGGACAACCTGAGCCACGGTCGGCTCATTGTGGGTACCGGGCGCGGTTCCGCCTACAACCACTACGAGTACCTGGGTTTTGGCATCACCATGGAAGAAGGTGTAGCCCGGCTGGATGAAACCGAAGAGCTTCTGGTGGCAGCCTGGACCCAAGAGGACCTGCAACACCATGGGGAGCACTGGAACGTGGAATTTCCGCTGCTGCGTCCCCGTCCGTTTCAGCGGCCGCACCCTCCGCTGGTACGGGCGTGCATCAGCGAGGCATCAACGATAAAGATGGCCGAAATTGGCCGGCCGGTAATGATCGGCATCCAGACGCTGGGCACTCTGCAATCGCGGTTGGTACGGTATCGTTCCACCATGTTGGACAGCGGCTTTTCGGAAGTTGAAACCGAAGCTGTCCTGGACCAGTGCTGGGCCTCTCGGGATCTGTTCGTTGCCGAAAGTTACGACGAGGCGCAGGAAATCGCCGCAGCGGGTTTCGAGCGGGAACGGACCCACTTCCGGCATGCCCGGGAAGTGTACAACCCCGGTGGTTTTCCGCCGCCCGACCCCAACCGTCCCATACCGCCCGGCGAAGTTCTCGAGCAGGCCTTCATCCTGGGCACGCCGTCCCAAGTCGCGGAGCAGGTGGCGGAAATGCGCGATATCGGCGTACGTAACCTGATGCTGAAGCTGAACACCGGGGAGATGGACACCCGCAAAGTAAGGAAATCCATGCGGCTCTTCGGGGAAAAGGTAATGCCACTCTTCACCGAGACCGGGCCCATTGCCGCGCAGTCCAGGGACTGAAGGAAAGGCAATGCGAGGCTTGAATCCGGCTAGGAACTGGCAATCCCCAGCAGAATGTAGGCTAATTCGTGGGGATGGCTGATCATGGGATCGTGGCCCGAACCGAGGTGAAATGTGCGCCACCCAGCGGCTCGAACACGGTCCGCCACAGACTGGAAACCGGCCTCCTCTCCGCCAACAAAGCTCCGGGGAATGCTGCGGGCAGCGGGATTTCCTATTTTTATCCTTCCGGCCATGGCTGCGGCAGGCTGCGGCGTCACCTTTGAAAACATCCACTCCCGATCCGCTGGGTCTGGAATACCCCAACGGCGTCCGATCTCTTCCGGAGATGCGGGCGCCGGCAGATAGCCTTCTCCCCGGTCGATACAGCCCTGCACCCACGCGGCAAACTCCGGTCCTCGCACGGGTACGAGTTGGTCGGCCATGGACTCGTCGTTAGCGGGGACCACGCTGTTGATGTAAACCAGGTGTGAAAGGCGCTCTGGACAGACTTCGGCGACGCCGGTTACTACCATCCCGGCGTAGGCGTGGCCTACCAGTATGACGTCGGTCAGCGATTCATACTCCAGCAGTTGGGCTATGTCGCGAATATGCAGGTTGAGATCCAGCTGCGCAGGGTCGATCATTTCGGCCAGGTGAGCCCGTTCGCCCAGACCGCTCAACGTGGGTGTGTACACGGAAGCTCCCGACCCAAGAAGCAACGGTGTAATCTTGCGCCAGCACCAACCGCCATGCCATGCGCCATGTACCAGTACGAAGGTTGCCAATTCCTGTCCTCGACAAGTCAAGGTTCGTCAACGACTTTGAGATAGGTTAGTATATCGCCCAATCCTCACGGCCAAAAGAACGTGTGGGAGGATAGGAGCCTGCTCAAATGAAGCAAATAATCATAGACACTGATCCCGGTATTGACGATGCCGCAGCACTGTTCCTTGCCCTTGTCAGCCCCGAACTGGAGGTGGTTGCCTTAACCACGATATACGGCAACGCCTCCGTTGATAGTTGCACAGTCAACGCTTGCCGGCTACTGACCGTGGCCGGCAGGGCCGACATTCCGGTGTACAAGGGCGTGCGCAAGCCACTCCTGCGACCGGCTGCCGAGGGTTGGGCCGCCCATATTCACGGTTCCGACGGGCTTGGTGGGTTTGGCGAAGTGGCCGGAGTAACCGGAAACGGTGACAACGCCGCCGGCTCAATTACAGTGGACGAGGAAAGGCCGGAAGCGGCTATTCCGGTGGAGGGTAAGCACGCGGCCCTGGCGATTGTGGAGACGGTGATGGCCGCGCCAGGCCAGGTCACAATCCTCGCCCTGGGGCGCATGACCAACGTGGCTCTGGCGCTGGCCCTGGAACCTGCAATTGCAGAGTCGGTAAAGGAGATAGTGGTCATGGGGGGCGCGGTCGCGGTGCCAGGCAATGTATCCCAGGTTGCGACAGCTAATTTGCATGAGGATCCGGAGGCCGCGGCCATTCTATATCGCTCCGGCGCTCCCATAGTGCAGGTCGGGCTGGACGTCTGCAATCAGGTGACCGTCAGTGCAGCCCAGATCGAGACGTTCAAGCAGGCAGCTTCTCCGGCGACCCAACTCCTGGCCAAGGCCACCACCTATCTGCGGGACGCCTATATCCGCACCGGACGTATCGGGCCCGAAGAAGGCGTGCGTTACAACGATATGCCCGCCGTTGGATATGCCATCAACCCAAGCCTTTTTAACGCCCTTCCCGCCCATGTGGAGATCGAGACGCACAGCGAATTGACTCGGGGGCAGACTGTGGCCGACTGGAACACTCCAAATCCCAACGCCCATATATGCCTGGAAGTGGACGTTGCAGCGCTAACGACCCTGTTTACAGAGCGGCTGTGCCTGGGGACTTTGTAGCGGCCCGAGTATGCGGTTCGGACAGGTTCAACCTTGGTGTGGGAGCACTGCTAACATTCTGGGCTTGGACTAATTGGTAATTGACAATAATGTGCTGGTGGTCCCCGCCACGCAAATCGACTCTCTACTCACCCCTCAGGTCAGACACCCTCGGACCAACCTCTTCCATCAGAAGTTGCAGGCACTCGTGCTCCCATTCCGGGTCGTCGGGGTCCTGGGTGATAGCCAACAGGTGACCAAAGCCACCGGTCTGTTCGTAAAGGTTGCGGATTCGGTCGGCGCACTCCTGCGGGTCGCCCACTATCCAGATATTCTCCATCATGTATTCTACGTCGACGGCTTCGTCAGGCATTTCAGGATCAATCTTGGTGGAGTTGAGCAGACCCGCACCCTGACGGTTGGGCAGTTGATGCTGGATGTAGTTTCGGCCCAGCACTGCCCTGGCCCGTTCCCGTGCCAGTTCCGGAGTACGCGCCACGAAGACATCGCGGCCGATTCTCCAGTCGCTGCGGCTGCACTCCTTGCCGGCACTGGCAGCCCCTTCCTCGACCACCGTCCAGTGGTCACGCAGATGTTGCGGGGCCAGATTGGAACTGCTCATGGGAATCCAGCCGCGTTCCCCGGCTATTCGAATTGAACCGGAGGCCAGGGAAGTGGCGGCCACGCCGATGGGCGGATGGGGCTGCTGGTAGGGCTTCATGTGCAGGCCCCGCTCCATCACTGGGTCTAACTCCGGTGCGTCGACCTGGAAATACTTGCCGTTGTAGGTGAACTTGCCTTCCGACTCCCAGATTTTCAGGATTACGTCAAGGGCCTCGGCAGACCTTTCCCTGACATCGACCCCCGTGTCCGCGCCAACGCCAAAGAGTTTCAGGTCGGTGGGAATGGCCCGGTGGCCAATTCCCCAGTAGATGCGGCCGCGGGACAGGTGGTCCAGCATGGCGATGCGGTGGGCCACTTCCACGGGGTTATGGATGGCCAGTAGGGTGACGCCGGTGGCCAGCTTGATTTGGTCTGTCATGGCGAGGGCCTTGGCAATAAGCAGGTCGGGGCAAGGGGCATTTTCCCAGCGCTCGGTGATGTGTTCGCCAATCCAGGCCTCGTGGTATCCCAGCCGGTCGGCCTCTACTATCAATGCCAGGTCTCGGTCATAGGAGTCGGCATAAGTACGATAGGGCGGATGCAAGGGCATCATGAAGAGTCCAAATTCCATAGCGAAATCTCCCTGGGATCTGATTTTTCGGGTATTGAGGTGCCCTGGTGTCCAGACCACTTGCGGCCATTGTAGGGTGGCAGGCCAGGCTGGGCAAGTACAGGTAGTTGCCGACCGAACAGGGAAGAAACTTGCCCGATATGCCTTTATCGGGCCGCCTGCTGTTTGCGATATTTGATCCACAACCGAATGGCAAGGCGCGGCGGCAGGCTGACCAGCCGATAGACCAGCTTGAGCAACAAGATTGAGGACACGGCTAAATCGACAATCATGCCGCCTCTCTTTAACTGCTCTCGGTGGTAGTCATTCTCGGCGCGCCAGTATTTGGGATCTTTAATCATGCCGCCTCTTTTTAACTGCTCCCAGTGGTAGTCATTCTCGGCGCGCCAGTATTTGGGACATTTGGGCGGTGGCGGCACCATCGGGTGCATACCCATGTCTCGCCTTTTCGGAACCGACTTTCGGTGAGTATAACAGTCGCTCTCGCCAAGGCCACAGGATTATGCCAGGGCTGGACCTACACAATTGCATTAAAGGTTGTCTATTTGAGACTCTGGTCACTTCATCCCCGCTGCCTGGTTGGCAAAGGACTGGTGGATCTTTGACAAGAAGCGTTGCTGGCCCAGAGGGTGTTGGCCGGTCTAACAGCCGGCTGCGAAATAACCCTCAGCCGGACCGTTGTGCGACCGGCCTGGTGCAATAGCCGCCATTTCCGCCTACTTGGAGGCAGGGCTGGTTGTAGCAGACAAGCGGAGCTTCCGCTTTGTCCGCAGCAAGATCTTGAAGCCCGACCCAAAGGTACCGCCACTAAAAGCAACCGTGGGACAATTTCGGTACGATCGGTTCCACTTCTTTGGCTAGACTGGAAGCCAGGTCACCCAGGAATTGAAACGTCTGGCCGGAATTGGACTGCCAGACCTGCATCCTTCTTTTCGCCGTTCCAGGCCAAGTCGCAACTTGGGACCGTGCCCAGTAGCAGCGTTCTCCATGGCACTGAGGCCTCGGTCAAGGCATCTTTTCGGCATGCTACGTGTGCTATCATCAAGTTGAAACGCATTAAGTTGTAGGGGTCAATTCATGCCACGGTTTTTCAGGTTCCGGCGCGCCGGAAGCGTCGCCGTTATTGAAATACACGGCGCCATAGGGACGCGAATAAGGGAATCGGTATACTCGAGGCTTTTTGCCGATGTTGCCGCCAACAAGCGATATCGCGCTCTTCTGTTGGACATCCAATCTCCCGGTGGTTCCGCCGCCGGATCAGAGTTGCTGTACCACAGTCTCCGAAAGGTGGCCGCCCAAAAGCCGGTGGTGGCCCACATCCGCAGCCTGGGCGCCTCCGGTGGCTATTACCTGGCCTGCGCGGCCCACAGGGTTACCGCCCTGCCTACCACCATGGTGGGTTCCATTGGGGTGATCCACTTGAGGCCGGTTTTGGAACAATTGCTCGGCCGGGCCGGCATTGAATTCGCCGTGGTGAAGGGGGGCCGGTTGAAGGACATGGGTGGCTTCTGGCGGGGGCCCACTGAAGAGGAGTCGGAAAACCTTCAAGCGATAATCTCTGAGGTTTACGACAACTTCGTGGCCGTGGTGGCCAGCGGACGCTCAATGGAACAAGACCAGGTACGGGAACTGGCGACGGGGGAGCTTTTCACGGCCCGCCGGGGCAAGGAACTCGGCCTCGTGGACGACCTGGTTGACTTCGAGGAATCCCTGGAAATGGCCGGCCAATTGGCTGGTATCGACAGGAACAAGGCCCGCCCCAAGTGGTTGCGTCCCCATCGCAGCATGTCCGAACGTTTGACTGGACGCCCAGCCTCGCAGGCTGCGGGACTGAGCCTGCTCGGACCGGACCTGCAAAGGCTAATGGCCGGAGGCCTCTACTATCTGGACCCCTCAGCTTTGCTGGGTAGCCCTGAGGGCTGATTCAAAACCGCCGTAACCCTCTTGGCAACTACCATCCGGCGTCGCTGGGGCGCAGTCCCATCAATGCCTGGCCGCCAAACTCGTAGTTGGACAGCAGGCCGGCGCCATGCTGCACCACCACATGAACGTCCCGCCAACGCCGCTCCAGGCCATTTCGCCGGTGGATGGCATTGGTGCCGGCAGCGTGGAACAGAATATCCACGGCCCTGGCTGCTTCATGGATGGAGCGGGTGATAGCCAGGCGCGCCTGGGTTAGATCGGGACTGGGCAAGGGCATATCCTCGGTGTAGGACTCCCACGCCCGTCCTACCGTATCCAGAACATGGGCGCGGGCGCCGCTGATAATCGCTTCAGCCTCGCCAACCTTGGACTGCACCTGCGGCCGGTCCCGCAAAAGAGTAGTGGAGATAGTAGTCCCTGAACCCGTTGCCAGTTCCTTGAAGGCATCCATCGCCCCCCGGGCGGTGCCCAGGGCGACTGCGGACACCAGCACCCAGATAGCGATAAGCATGGTCCGTGGGCTATAGAGAAAACCCCGTTCCAGGGGCGGATCGTACAAACGGAACGACCGTTCAGCAGGGACAAAGATGCCATCCAGCTCAAAATCGTTACTGCCGGTGCCGCAAAGGCCCACCACCTGCCAGGTATCGTAGACTGCCGCCGTCTCTATGGGGGTGAACAGCATCACTGTATCGGGTCGCCCGGCTTCATTTAGACGGGGGCCGGCTTCATCTACTACCCGGGAGTTTACGAAAAGCCAGTTGGCGTTGGATATCCCACTGGCGTAGTCCCAGCGCCCGCTGACCCGATAGCCACCAGGAACCGGTCGCGACTCCCCCAGGGCACGGAAGGAACCGGCGCAGCGGAAGTCGGGAGGACAACCAAACATAGTTTCGGCAGCTTTAGGCGTGAAGTTTCCAGCAAAAACGGCCCCGCCGTTGGACAACAACCCGCACCACCCTACGGACGCTTCCACCCGGGAAACCTCTTCGATCACCCGATAGGCCGTCATGGGATCCAACTGGGGACCTCCCATCCTGGCGGGGAGGAATAGCTGGTAAACGCCTGCCTTTTCGACCGATTCCGCCAGATCGGCGGGAATGCGGCGTTCGCGGTCCATTTGCTCTCGCGCTGCACAGATATGAGGGGCCAGGTCTGTGGCCGCACTCACATGTACTTCGGTCGAATTCTCCTTTACCTGCATTGTTCCTCTCCGGCCGGGCTATGGTCAGGGGCATTCGCCATTCAGGCCCTGCACCGGCTTTGTGGGCGGTTCGCGCCTGGTTGGTTGGAGTCTTCGTTAAAGGGGTGAAGAGCCTACTTTCCAGAGCCACAGCGGCCCAGGTATGCGCTGGTGAATCCAGCCACTATGACAAAGAGCGGATTGATAAAAGCCCACCACTGCAAATGAATCAACCCCACGGCGGCGGGCTCATTCTCAGGAAAGAGAGAATTGAACCAGTTCCAGAAATACCACAGGGTCAGCACAATGGACACGCCGAAACCCCAGTTGGTTTCCAGGTATTCCCGGGTAATGGCGGTATCAGCTTCTCGTCGACAGAACTTAAACACACGCAGGCTGTTGGTGACCAGTATGATGATCACGGCCACCGCCATGAACCAGTTGAGAATCTCCCAAAGCCAGTAATTGGTCGAGCCGTCGTGATAGAGAGGCGTGGCTATCCAGTTCACCGCTACCGCCAGCGCTATCGCAACCAGGTAAATCGCCAGCAGACGCCTAAGGATGTCCATGGTCACCACCTATTCCACAGTGCTGAAAGCTGTCCCCTTAACCTTAACCCACCACACCCTTGGCTTCCTGCCAAAGGGCTTCCTTGTCGTCCAGGGGCAACTGGGTAAAATCCAGTCCTCGTTGCTCTGCCAGTTCTTCCATTTTCAGGTAGCGGCTCCGGAAACGGCCGTTGGCCTGCCGCAGTGCGTCCTCTGCTTGCACGTCCATCCAGCGGCACAGGTTGACCATTACCAGAAAGATGTCGCCCAGCTCATGGGTCTTTTCCTCATCGGACGAGGCTTGCCGGAACTCCTCAACCTCTTCCACTATCTTGTCAAGAACGCCGCCCACGTCCTCCCACTCAAATCCCATGCGGGCCACCCGGTCCTGCATAAGCTGGGAGTAGCTAAGGGCGGGCAAGGCGCCAGGAATGCCATCCACCGGTGACTTGCGTACCCCCTGCTGCGCCCGCTCGGCGGCCTTAAGCTGCTCCCAGTTGAGTTCCACTTCCCGGGCATCGGCAACGCTGGTGTCGCCGAAGACGTGGGGGTGGCGGCGGACCAGCTTTCCATTGATGGCGGTCAACACATCGGCCAGGGTGAAGTATCCGGCCTCGCGGGCAATATCGGCGTGAAAGGCAACCTGAACAAGGATGTCGCCCAACTCCTCCGCCAACAGGGGCGGGGACTGCTGGTCGATGGCTTCGAGAGCTTCGTAACATTCCTCAAGGAGGTGGCGCTTCAACGATTCGTGGGTCTGCTCCCGGTCCCAAGGGCACCCCCCGGGGGCGCGCAGCTTCGCTACTATGTCCACCAGGGTTTGAAAGTCACCAAAGTCTCGGTCCGGTAGAGGATTAAAAGGCTGGTCAGTAGTCATGGCCGAATTATAGAGGGCCAGGGTTGATTGCTCAACCTGTCCGGGAGGCGCCAGTGTGGTATGGTTTTAAGGTTGAAAGAGGTCATAATCATACCCCGGGCTACACGAAAGTGGCTCGCCTGGTCACTGGGGGACATTTATTTGCAGGAACCTGCGACAACCAGCTCCGGAACAATCTGGCGCATTGCCGGCATCATTTTTGTCGTGTTTGTGCCACTTTTCCTCATCGCCGCCAGTGTTTCCTGGGCAGTCAACGACGCCGGACTATACAGGCGTGGCTTTGAGAAATACAACATTGCGGCTTACTCGGGAATAACCGACGATGACCTGAACCGCGTAGGGGCTGACCTGCGCCGGTACTTCAATTCTTCCGAAGAGCCTCTGCACGTCGTCGTCCCCATCTATGGTATGGAACGGGAGCTATACAACGAACGGGAAGTTCACCACATGCGGGACGTGAAGGGATTGGTGCAAGGCGCCTATTTCGTAGCCATAGTGACGGCGGTGTATCTGCTCCTGGTAACTGCAGCGGGATATTACCGCCGTCGCCGCGACTTCAGCCCGGAACTGGCAAGGCTTGCGATGCGCGGTGGCCTGGCGACCCTGGCTATAGTCGCCGTCGTAGGCTTGTTTGCCCTGGTGGGGTTTGACTCTCTGTTCCTCCTGTTCCACCAGATCAGCTTTGCCAACGACCTGTGGCAATTGGATCCCCGCACCGACTACCTGCTGATAATGTTTCCCCAGGGCTTCTGGTTCGACGCAACCATGCGGGTGGCTCTCACTACGATACTAGGGGCGGTACTCGCGGCTGGAACAGGTGGCGGCTACCTTTGGTACCAGCGAGTTCAGGCCAATCGTTATGCTAATCCTGAGGGCGGCCCGTCCGGACAGAGTCCTTAGCACCGATTTTTCTCTTCACAAGGAGCACGAACTGAACTGTTTGAGCAGGCCGACGGACTGTCACTTCTTGACTATTAGGGCTTCGGTCGGGTACATTGCAATTCAAACGGAACCCATTGAAATCGCTGGGAGGACAGTCTGCCATGCCAATCTACGAATACCATTGCCCAACCTGCAGCAACAAGTTCGAGAAACTTCAGTCCATGAGCGCTACGGGTGCCGACTGCCCCCAGTGTGAACAGCCGGCCAAGCGAGCCCTTTCGGTATTTGCCTCCATCAGCAGCGGCGAGTCCTCCGGCAGTGGCGAGTTCAGCCAGATGCCGGTTCCGCCCATGCGTGGTGGCGGTTGCTGTGGCGGCGGCTGTTTCCACTAGGCCGCAACAGTAACCAATAACCTTAACAAGATTACCAAGGCCGACTGGCCTCTGAATCTTCTTTGTGCCCCAAGTTAGAAATACCGTCCCCGTTTGGAGACGGTATTTCGCGTCTATTGCTCGGAATTGGGATAAGCTCTGCGGGGCACTGGGAAATGCCTTCCCACTACATTAGGCGAATCGGTCTCGGGCGGTTGGTCTTCTTGCCCCCGCCTACGTTTAATACCTGAGGCAACTCGTGCAAGCCGGCAAATGGAAACCATTCTGTCGATAGCCACCTTTGCAACCCCGTGAGCGACTATCGCCAGCAAAGCGTAATTGCCACCCCAAATCAGAACTGTTACCGCCGCGGCTACGGTTAGAATCAGGATCCCATTGAGGTACTTGCCAGGATTGCCGCAGGTCTCGCCGTGCAACCAGAACCAGCCTGCTGCTCCCGTAGCCAGTTTGCATGGCATCCCCGCGGCGGAGTCAACAATCCTGTCAACCCTCCCCTCTCTAGTCGGGATAAAACCGGCCAAAAATGCGATGGCAGCCATGATTGCGACACCTGCTGCCTTGATCCCCGAATGGTGGAAAGTGTCCTCTTCATCAGGAGCCGTAATGAGATTAGCTGTATCAACGGTTTGATTTACTATTCCAAAAGCCGCTCCCTGGACCAAACCCAGACATTTGCATGGCAGCGGACTCCCTATGAGTCCTAAGTACCTACCCGTTAAGGCACTCCCTGGCGCATTGTATTTATAAAGGACGAGGCAGCGTTGAGCTGTTCCAGGAAATCACGTATCAATGTAATACTTCGCCACGCAATATGCTGCTTCAAAAATCGCCTTCGGGCCCGAAGCTCGGGAGGCTTCACATCGTAACTACGGTGACCAACGACTCTGACAAGCAACCCTTGACACCCCAAATGGCAAGTGTCAGACTTACGCTGTCCCTGGAAACGGAGAATGAGCAGATTTTAGTAGCTTGACTGCCAACCTGCGATAACAGGCCCAGGGCATGAATTTATTGGGGAGGATATTTCATGGCAGACGTGAAAATCGAAGTCCGGGCAAACGGCCCCAACCGGGTGATGGGCCCCATCGAGATAGTTGATATGTCCGGCAACAACTACAGCATTCCCGAAGGGCAGTGGGTTTCTCTCTGCCGGTGTGGCGCCTCAGCCAACAAGCCCTTCTGCGACGGCGGTCACCGTGACGCCGGATTTGATGCTCCCAGCGAGGCTCAGTAAAGATACCGACATGCCGGGCATGCGCCTGGCCAAGGTATGGACTTACCCAAAGCACGTGAACAGGGTCGGGAACAGCCCCTTCGGGCATAATTCCGGCCCTTTGCTTTTTCGCGCATCCTGCTTCCTGAATTGGGATTAAGCGTACCCAAAGATCGTCGAGTCCCTGGTAAATCTGCCCAACAAGCGCCGCAAATGAGGTTTAGCTATGCCCGACAACGAAACGATACTCCAGGCTGCACGAAGCCTGTTCGCTCAATACCAGGCCAACGAGACCTTCACAGCCCTGCCGGGTCCCTGGAGCATAGAAACCATTCCGGAAGCCTACGCCGTGCAGCGAGAGTACCTAAGATTCCTGGCCGAGGATCAGGGCAAGATTTCGGGCTACAAACTGGCCTACACCACCGCCACCATGCAGCAGCGGGCGGGCTGGCATGAGCCTTGCGCCGGGGCCCTGATGGCTACCACCATCTACCAATCCCCAACAACTTTGAAGGGAGCCTCTTACCGGCGGCTGGGAATGGAGTGCGAGGTGGCCGTGGAACTGGCTGACGACCTGCCGGCCTCGGGCGCTCCATACACTCGGGACTCTGTGGCCGAGGTCGTAGGGGCGGTTATGGCGGCCTTCGAGGTAATCGACATGCGCCTGCCTGAAGGGATGGACGGTCTAGAACGGACCCTGACCTCGGTGGCTACCAATATATCCAATGCCGGCGCAGTTCTCGGCCCGCGGGTCACTGACTGGCGCAACCTGGACCTGCCCTCCGCTAAAGGCTCGGCTACCATTAACGGTTTGGAGGTTGGGGCAGGGTACGGTTCAGATGTTATGGGCCATCCTTTCGAACCCCTGGCCTGGCTGGCAAACAAGCTGGCGGCGGAAGGGGAGAGCCTGCCGAAAGGAACCATCGTTATCACCGGCAGCATCGTACCGCCCAAGTTCCTGGAGCCGGGCGACAATGCCGTGGTGGAAGTGGAAGGATTGGGCGAGGCGACTCTGAGGGTGGAGTAATTTCTGAAATCTTCCAGCCAGCCGATTCAAAGAAACAGGGGCGGGTTTTAAGCCCGCCCCTGTTTGAGTACCGTTGGTTGAACCAACCGGTGTAACTTTCACTATCGGGCCCGGCGCATGTGCCTTACGCCGCGCACCGAGGCCAGCCTGTCTTCCGCCAGTCGGTCGGCAGCCATGAAGGTAGGAATTTCCTCCCTCCTGGAAGTGTGAATCACCTGCTCCATAATCTCGTAGATGCGTTCCGTCTTTTCCCTGGCCACATCCGGGCTGTAGGCCATACCGACCTCGGCGGAAACATTTATGATGCCTCCAGCGTTGATCAGGTAATCGGGTGCGTAAAGAATGCCTCGCCGGTGCAGGTCTTCTCCGTCGGCATCGGTCAACAACTGGTTGTTGGCCCCGCCGGCCACGATCTGACAGGACAGCCTGGGAATCGTGTCACCATTCAAAACACCACCCAAGGCGCAGGGAGAGAAAATGTCGCAAGGGATGTTGTAGATATCATCCGTTGAAACGACCTCGACCCCCATATCTCGTGCTTTGTTCAGGGCCCCGTCGTAAACATCGGTTACGAAAAGTTCAGCGTCCTCTTCAAGCAGGTGCTGAGCAGTGTGGTAGGCCACCTTGCCGAAGCCCTGCATCGCCACCCGCTTGCCCCTTAGGGAGTCGCTACCCCAGGTTTGCCGGGCGCAAGCCTTCATTCCCATGTAAACCCCGAGGCCGGTCATGATAGAGGTATCGCCGCTGCCGCCCAGCGGAATGGGCAATCCCACCACGTATTCCGTTTCCTGGCTAATAAACTCCAGGTCCCGACCCGTGCTGCCAACGTCGGTCGTGGTCAGATAGCGGCCACCCAGAGTGTCGACAAACCGCCCGTAGGCCCGGAGCAGCGCCTCGGTCTTTTGAGTGTTGGGGTCAGCGATTATTACGCCCTTTCCTCCGCCCAGGGAAAGCCCGGCCGTGGCCGACTTGTAGGTCATGGCTCGCCCCAGGCGCAAGGCGTCCTGTATGGCCTCTTTTTCGGTGGCGTAGGGCCAAATCCTCGTGCCACCGCAAGCCGGACCCAGGGTAGTATCGTGAATAGCAATTATCGCCTTAAGCCCGGAGGCGGGATCGGAACACATAACCAGTTGCTCGTAGCCGTATTCGCCCATGTTCTCAAACAGTTGCATTTGAACCTCCTCCTGCAGAGATTGGCATTCGGATGCATAAAGTGAGGATCGTTAACTGACACTTATAATTATACTAGATAATTAGAATTTGAAACTATGAAACTCTTTGCGAAATCGGCACGATTCCAACCATTTTTTCAGAGTTTCGGATTCTCTTGTAATTCTAGGCGTTGACATTCCTTCAACCCAATGATTAATTGTAACTAATCATGCTGAATATCGGAATAGAAGCCCCCGATTTTTCGATGCCCTTGATTACGGGAGGCGAGTTTTCCCTTCTCGATCATCGGGGCACAAATGTTGTCATCTATTTCTTTCTGAGGGCATTCACCCACGGTTGAACCGTCCAGACCAGGGAGTTTGGAAACTCCCAAGCAGAGCTCAGAGCAAGAAATGCTCTTACAGTTGGAGTTAGCCCGGACAGAGTGGATAGGCTGCAGAGATTTGCTGTAGCCAACGGCATTTCCTTTCCGTTGGGCAGCGATGCTTCAGGGCACGTAAGGCGTCTCTATGATGTTCAGCGAAGGTTCGGCTTGGGCCCGTCCCGGTTCACCTACGTAATTGACGCAGAAGGGATTATTCGGGACGTTTACCATAACGAATTTGCCATGACCAGCCACGCCCGAAGGGTGGTGAAAGTGCTGGACGACCTTCAGTAGGACTCACTCCCATTCTTCAACCTAAAGACACGAACGACCAGTTACAGCTACAGGAACCCAGCGCGTTAACTGACGATGACATAATAACCTCTGGGGAGACAGAAACGGAGAGAGATGACCAAGTTCCACCCCACGATAACCTCATCCCGATCCTGGGGATCAGCCTTGCAGTTGGAATGGCGCTCCTGGCAATCGCTTTAATTTGGGTCGCCAGAAAGGGAAGGCTGGAACCCGCAAATTAAGGGAAATCCCCCCAAATGGCCCTCGGGACCGCACTCTGGCCCACGAGACCTCAATTACACTTCAAGCAGGACTGTTCCCGTTGGAGGTTTCGAGTTTCTTGCCCGGCTCCACCGCAGCAATGAAATTGCAGTCATCACGGGACTCCAATGCAAGTGGGTCATACCTTGTGCTGAAACGGGGAAGCCGCTTATAATCTTTTGAACGCTAAGATATCAAGTTTTCGGGGGGAAGCCGTGACTACAGGTCAGACCAGCAGCCAGGCCGGTGAATTGTTAGCCTTTTTCCGGGGAAACTACGTTCCTCTAAGCCAGGCCAAGGTCAGTGTTATGACCCACGCCCTGCACTACGGCACCGGCGTGTTCGAAGGTATTCGCGGAAACTGGAACGAAGAACAGGGAGTAGTCAATATATTCCGGCTGCGGGAACACTATGAGCGATTGCTGCGCGGCGCCCGCCTGCTGATGTTGAACATCCCCTATAGCGCCGAAGAATTGTGCGATATCACGGTTGAACTGGTGGAACGCAACGAACACAGCCAGGACATTTACATTCGCCCCCTGGTGTACAAGAGCGCCGAAATGGTGGCGAACCTCAAATTGCAGGATCTGGAAAGCGACTTCACGCTTATCACCGTACCCTTTGGCAACTATCTGGGTAGCGACCTGCTGCGTTGCTGCACTTCTTCCTGGCGGCGCGTGGACGACCCGATGATCCCCGCTCGTCTCAAGATCTGTGGCATTTATGTCAACAGCATTCTGGCAAAGACGGAGGCTACCCTGGCCGGATTCGATGAAGCCATCATCCTCAACCATGACGGTCACGTTTGCGAAGGTTCCGGTGAAAACCTGTTCGTGGTATCGGATGGCAGGTTGATAACCCCAAGCCTCGAGGACAACGTGTTGCCAGGCATTACCCGGGACACCGTAATCCAGTTGGCGCAGAGCGAACTGGGGTTGGACGTGCTGGAGCGAAGCATCGACCGCAGCGAGCTTTACCTGGCCGATGAAGTCTTCCTTACCGGCACTGCGGCCCACCTTACGCCGGTGGTGGAACTGGACCACCGTCCCATTGGCGACGGCAATGCCGGCCCCGTTTCCAGCAAGCTGCAGAAAATGTACTTCGACATCGTTGTCGGCCGCACTGAAAAGTACCGGCACTGGTGCACTCCGGCTTCTCCCCGACTGGTGACAGTTTAGCGGCCGATAACCCCCACACCAGCACAGCTGATTCTCGTCCATCCCCACTTTTCTGAGGAGAAGAGAGCCAGTGGTGCAGCCCGGCTCGATTTCCAGCTTTATGGCAATAGCATTGACCCTTGTGGTCATTGGCTATTTTGTGGGCAGCGTTTCGCCGTCTTACATGCTTGTGCGCCGGCGTCTGGGAAGAGACATCAGGCAACTGGGAGATGGGAACGCCGGGGCCGAGAATGTCTCGCGGCTGGTGGGACTGAGACCGGCCATTGCCGTCGCGGCTTTTGACATTTCGAAGGGGCTGGCAGTAGTGCTGGTCACCCGAGGCATAACGCCTGCGAACCAGGGTGATAATTCCTGGGAAACCCAGATTTCCTGGGAAGGCCTCCGATGCGGGCTCATGGTGGCGGCGGGCGCCGCAGCAATTATCGGTCACAGTTGGTCGGTTTACTTGAAAGGCGCGGGAGGCAGGGGAGCAGCCACCGCAGTTGGCGCGTTGTTCGGCATGATTACGCTTCCGGCTCTCCTGGTAATGTTTCCCGCTTTTGCCTTGATGTGGTATTTCCGAAGTACCACCTGGGGGCTGGCCAGTTTCTTCGTTGGGACCGTCTCGCTAACTGTTTTCCTTGGTTACTTTGGCCTGTTGGGATACTCTCTGACGTGGGTTCCTTACGTTGTCACTCTGCCTGCCCTTGTAGGGGTGATCCACGTTTTGAGCCTTAAGCGGTCGCCGGCAAGGGCCGCTGCCTTCTCCGAAAAATGAGTGAGGCAAACGCCGGTTGCCTGGAGTGTGGTATTCTGGCATTTGAGGCTCCATTCCTGAAGGGAATGGCAATCCCCAGAAATCCTTGCGACTATATCCCGCGGCGCTTCATTAGGACCTTAGCTGAATGTGGATCCTCGTTGCCCTGGTTTCGGCCTCTACTCTGGCAGTGGTAAACCTCACCGATAAACGCCTGCTGGATCACCATCTGCCAAACCTCTCCACTCTGTATGCCTGGGTAGCCTTCGGCCTGCTCCTATATATTATTGGCGCAATTGCTATTTTCGGCGTACCCAACGACACCTCGCCAGCCTATGTAATAGCGGCGATTGCCTCGGGCCTTGCCCTGGGCATCGGCTATGCGCTCCTGTTCGTCGGCCTCAAGGTTGGCGAAGCATCCCGGGCCGTTGCCATAGCCCAAATTTATCCCATCTTCGTCGCCATACTTGCCGTCTTGCTATTGGAAGAACGCCTCAGTCTGATGCAGTGGGCGTCCATTGTCCTGGTGGTACTGGGCACGATGAGCATCTCCCTGCCCAACTTTCCCCGCAGTCTGAGGGGGCTCAAACCCTCCCGGGGTGTCCCGGTATTGATTGCCAGCGGACTGTTTCTCGGAGTGGGATTCTTCACCGCCAAGCTGGCCCTGCAAGAAAGTTCATTCTCGACAGTGTTCATCTATCAGCAGTTCGGGACTTTTTTGGCCTTCATGCCCTTTTGCCGTCCCACAGTTTGCCGCCAACTCCTGGGAGCTATGAAAGACCCCAAGACGGTAGGCCTTTTGGTAGTGGGGGAAGGAATATTGCCCCTGGTAGTGGTTGCCGGCGCGTTGCAAGCAACAAACATGGGTCCAGTCTCCCTGGTCTCTGCTTTTCTGGCGACCACCCCTCTCTTCGTATTCGTCCTGGCCACTCTGCTGAGCCACGCCCGCTGGCAGGTAATGGAAGAGGCAATCAATCGGCAGGCCCTCACGTTCAAGTTCGCATCGATTGCCATGATCATAATTGGCGTAAGCGCGCTGGGCCTCTTCTAGACCTCTTCCGACTTCCTCCAAGCCGCCAGGCCAGGGCTAATTCCCTTCTCCAGCCAGGCCGGGCCACAGCAGGCATTCAAGGTCTGGGCAGGTTTGACACTTCAGCCCAACTAACCGACAATCCACGAAAATCTCGCGACACCCTACCACAACATTGGAGGCCAACATGGGCTGGTCCAGCCATCACCAGAACGGGCTGATCTACTACAACCCCCAGCAAAGTTACCGGGGTTACACGCTGGTGGCAACCAACCGCGGCGGTACCTACGCCAACCTGATAGACATGGAAGGCCGAATCTGCCACCGTTGGTATCACCCGGAGGAGATCGTTTACGGCTACCTGCTTCCTAACGGGAACCTGATCTTTCGCAGCCGGACCGCCCGAAACGAGAGTGAGGGCCCAACTTTCGGGGGTCGGTCCATGTCCCTGATTGAGCTGGACTGGAACAGCAACGTGGTTTGGAAATACGAGAGCCCTGATATGTTCCTGCACCATGACTTCGAGCGGCTACTGAACGGAAACACGCTGGTCCTGCTGTGGGCGCCGGTTCCGGCAGATCTGTCCGTCCAGATCAAGGGAGGTTTCGTGGCCGATGATGACCCCGAGCAGAGTTGGGGTGATGTGATCCAGGAAATTACTCCTAACGGCGAAGTGGTCTACGAGTGGAAGTCCTGGGAGTTTCTCAACGTGGACGAAGACGTCATCTGTCCCCTGGAAGGGCGGAAGGAGTGGTCACACCAGAACGCCTTGAACGTCACTCCGGATGGCGACCTTATAGTTAGCTACCGTCAAACCAGCACGGTAGGGATTGTAGACAAGGCCAGCGGCCAGTTCCGGTGGAAGTGGGGGCCCGGCGAGGTTAACCACCAGCACCATCCCACCTGGCTACCTAATGGTCGGGTGATGATGTTCGACAATGGCTCACACCGGCGCGGGGCCAGCCGCTCCCGAATCATCGAAGTGGATCCGGAGACCAACGAGATTGGCTGGGAGTACACCGGCACGCCCGACATATCCTTCTTCAGCTACAACATCAGCAGCGCGGAACGGCAGCCCAATGGCAACACTGTAATCTGCGAAGGGGCGCCGGGTCGCATCTTCGAGGTGACCCAGTCAAAGGAAATAGTGTGGGAGTATGTCAGCCCCTTCTATGGAGAAGGGGCAGGTGGTCCGCCTCAGAACGGGGTATTCCGCGCCCACCGCTATGGTCCCGACCATCCTGCCCTGTTTGGAAAAGACCTGGACCCGCGCCGGTATTCCAACTTGAACCGGCTTTACGCTTCAGGCTGAACTTACCATAGCGACACGGGTTCTGACGCGCCAACGACTGACGGCAGCGAATGAAATAAACCATATACGGGCTCCAGAGTGAGAATGGGAGAGAAATATTATGGGAAAGCTGGACGACAAGGTAGCGCTGATAACCGGCTCGGGCCGGAACATTGGGAGAGCCACCGCCCTCAAGTTCGCCGAAGAGGGCGCTGACATTATTGTTAACGCCCGCAGCAACCGGGAGGAGGCCGAATCGGTGGCTGAAGAGATACGAGTTCTGGGCCGGCGAGCCCTGCCTGTCCTGGCCGACGTGTCCAACAAGGAGCAGGTGGACAGCATGGTCAAGATGGGCCTGGACGAATTTGGCCGGATTGACATTCTTCTTAACAATGCCGCCATCCGACCCCACAAGCCGTTTCTGGAATTGACCGTGGAGGACTGGGAATATGTGAGGGGGGTGGTACTGGACGGCGCCTTTTACTGCACCCACGCGGTAATGCCTTCGATGGTAGAGAACAACTATGGTCGGGTGCTCTTCTTCACTGGCGACGGCGCCTGGGCTGGAGGGGCCCAACGGGGGCACGTATCGGCTGCCAAGATGGGACTGGTTGGCTTTTCGCGGAGTCTGGCCACCGAGTTTGCACCCAACAACGTACGGGTTAACGTAGTATCCCCGGGCAGCATCGACACAAGCCGGGCCAATCCGGAGTGGTACGGCGAAAGTCGGCCTCCCAGTGCCTCCGGCATCCCCCTGGGCCGCCAGGGCAAAACCGACGAAATCGCCGCCGCCTGCCTGTTCCTGGTCAGCGACGACGGGGGATTTATAACGGGGCAGACCCTGCATGTGAACGGCGGGTCAGCGTTTTTCTAATTTCAACTAACCCTTAAAGAACGAGACAATGATTATCAGTCGGGTACAGGTTCTCAATTACGGATGTTTGAGATACGTTGACGTGCCCTTGGACCGATTCCACGTATTTATCGGCCCAAACGCCAGCGGTAAGAGCACCCTAATGGATGCCATAAAGTTCGTCTCGGACGTTGTGCGAGACGGAGTAGAAGCGGCTTGCCGCGCCCGTACCGCCAACTTTGTTGATTTGGTGTGGGGCCGTCCCACTAACCCCAATGAACAGAGATTCGAGATTGCTCTGGAATTTGCCTTGCCTGAAGAGGTTCGGGCCATGATGCCGGAAAGCAGGCCCTATACTATATTCCGGTATGAAATTGTAATCTCCCCCAACCCAGAAAGCGGCCGACTCCAATTGACAGAAGAGGCGGGCACCCTTTTGCTGGGTTCAAACCTCAGAGCCAGGCAATGGGCCATGTTTCCCGACCCGATAGTCTCCACAAATACGATTGTCCAGCCGATAGCCAGGGGGAGACGTACTGTATTCCGAAAAAATGAAAACGGTCGCAGCCGCTTCAACGCGGAAACGGTGGAGGATACAGGCAGCGTCAACTGGAATCCCGGGGTAGCATTGAACCCCGACCGGTCGGCTTTGTCCATCCTGCCTGACTATGACGAGCAGTTTCCCGCCTCTACCAATGTACTGGTCTTCATGCGCGACAGTGTTATCCCTTTGACCCTGAACAGTGAGCAGATGCGTCGAGCCAGCCCTCCGGGAATAGGGGACGAGCTACGGCACGATGGCTCCAATCTTCCTTGGGTTGCCGATGAACTTTTGGAGAATGACTCACTAAGGGCAAAGTGGTGGTTGGGCCACATGGTGGCAGCCCTAGACGGATTCAAGTCCGTCCGGGTGGTGGAACGCCCCGATGACCGGCACAAATACTTCATGCTGAAGTATCTTAACGGCCTGGAGGTGCCATCGTGGAAGGCCTCGGACGGCACATTGCGCTTCATGGCGCTGACTTTGCTGGCAAATCTGGCCAAGGCAACAGGTCTATACATGATCGAGGAACCGGAGAACGGCATCCACCCCGGTGCTTTGGAGGAACTCTTTTATTCCCTTTCCTCGGTTTACAATGCACAGGTATTGCTAGCCACTCATTCCCCGGAAATAGTCGCGGTCTCGCGTATTGAGCATCTCCGGATTTTCGGCAAGACCTCCACAGGAGAGGTAGACATTACCTCCGGAGAGAATCACCCTCGCCTGGCAGACTGGCAATCATCGGTGAACCTGGGAACCTTTTTTGCCTCTGGCATCTTGACCTAACGCTTATGCCGGAAATACGGGACCTCTTCATACTCGCCGCAGATTCTCAATTACAGACCACTTTAAATACCCTGCTGGAATTCAGGAGGCCTTCTCTGGGCATTCGCGACATTTCCTTTGAAATACGGCGGCACCCGAATAAAGACCCAGGATGCCGCACCGAGTCGGTTTCCTATTTGCGGGAAATCCAGCAAGAGTATTCGAAGGCTATGGTGATGTTTGACTTTCAAGGTTGCGGCGCATCGAACGCCGGACCGGAGGAGTTGGAAGAGCGCCTGGAAACCGACTTGGAAAGCGCAGGTTGGAACAGAACGGATTCTGCCGTCGTGGTGATTTACCCGGAACTTGAAACGTGGCTATTCGGTGGATCGTTCCAAAGGTTTCAGCAAGCCATAGGATGGACTAATTCCCCAACCTTGCGGAGCTGGTTCGAACTTAGAGGGTACTTGGAGCCGGGGGCGGCAAAGCCCGAAGCTCCTCAGAAGGCAGTGGACGCCTTGCTGTCCGAAGTAAGGAAGCCTAGGTCATCAGCATTATTTAAGGACATTGCACGGAGGCAGGGCCTGTCAAACTGCCAGGATCGGGCTTTCAAAAAGTTTCGCGACACTGGTTCCCTGTCGGTTAGAAGGATGAATGGGCTTACCGAGGCGGTGAGCCCATTCTTACGGCACGGGATAAACGCAGATCTCCCCCTATTCCCTGAACCGAAACTCCTTCAAGTCTGGCGCAATTATCAGTTCGGCTTCCGTCAGTTCCTGTATTTCTTCCGGAGACCAGCCCGGTGCGTTTTCGCGGAGTTCGAGGCCCTGAGGAGTCACCTTGAACAAGCCAAGGTCTGTGGCCACCAGGGTTACCACGCCGGGAGCAGTAATGGGTAGGGCGCACCGTCTCAGCATCCTGGGTTTGCCTTCCCGCGTCGTGTGTTCCATGGCAATGAAGACCTGCTTGGCGCAGGCCGCCAGATCCATGGCGCCACCGATGCCGCCACCCTTGCGATTTGGAATGCGCCAATTGGCAAAATCGCCATTCTCAGCCACTTCGTAGGCCCCCATAACCGTCACGTCCACCATTCCGCTGCGGATCAGGGCAAAGGAATCGGCGTGATGCACAATAGCCATTCCGGGCAAGGCGACCACATTCTGCCCACCGGCGTTGACCAGGTGTTTGTCCTCTTCTCCCGGCGGGGCCAGGGGACCGTAGCCAATAACTCCGTTCTCGGAGTGAAAGATCAGGTCTTTAGAGGGATCAACGTAGTTGGAGCACAGAGTGGGCATTCCAACGCCAAGATTCACAATCCAGTCGTCCTGAAACTCCATGGCCAAGCGGTCGCACATAGCCTGGCGTTGCAGCTTGGGCTTCTCTGTTGCCATGCCGGTTCCTCCTTGAGGCAGTCTCGATAAGGGGTTGGGAATTTTGCCTAGTCAAAAATGCCGTCAGGCGGAATCTTGACCAGCCTATTTACGTATACGCCTGGAACGTGAACCTTGTCGGGGTCAAGTTCCCCAACCGGGACGATATCGTCCTCCACTTCAACAATGGTGACCCGCGCCGCCATGGCCATAATTGGGTTGAAGTTTCGCTGGGTCAGCCGGAATTGTAAATTGCCGAACGTATCTGCCCTAAATGCCCGGATCAAAGCATAATCGGCATGGAGAGGAGTCTCGAGAACGTAGGTGCGGCCATTAATCTCTCGATGTTCCTTCCCTTCTGCCAATTCAGTCCCCACGCTGGCCGGAGTATAAAAGGCGCCAATGCCGGAAGCGGCAGCCCTAATGCGCTCGGCCAGGGTCCCCTGGGGAACCGTTTCAGCTTCGATTTCCCCATCGTTGTACATGCGCACAAATGGACTTATCTGGGAGGGATGCGTCGGAGACGTGAAGGCAGCATACATCTTCTGGACCTGGCCGGCCTCGATCAACGTGCCCACGTCTACTTTCTCGTCAAGGCTCCCGCAATTATTGGATATACCGGTAAGTCCCTTGGCGCCTTGGCGATGCAGGGCTGCCAGCAAGTTGCGAGGTACACCCACGCCACTGAACCCTGGAGACATGAACACTGAGCCGTCGGGAACGTCGGCCACTGCCTCGTCAAAAGTCTGATAGATCTTGTTCTTCATCTGGGTTCGCTCCTGGAAGACAATCTGCACTACATACTAACGCAGACCGCCGTCAGTTGCCACACCTCTTGACAAGGAAGGCGATTAGCAGAACAATCCATGGGGAAAATACGCGCCATTGCCAAGCGGTGACCCTATGGAAATGAGGTCGCCAAGTCGAATAAAAGGAAAAAAAGAGGGGAGGGCTAGCATGACTACCGAGAAACATCGAACCCATCTGTATGTAGGCATAGCCGGAGAGGGTCCGCTGATTGCGGGCATCGGCGAACCAAGACCTTTGGGCGGCGGCGGACTGTACCGCCAGGCTGAGGGAGAAGACGGCTGGCAAAGTGTTACCAAGGGATTGCCCGAAGAGCCGCAAATACGGGCGTTGCTGGTGCACCCGGGGAATCCATCCGTGGTATTCGCGGGCACCCAAGCAGGAGTTTACCGCAGCGACGACCGGGGCGAACACTGGGAAGCCACCGGTTCTCCCGAAGGTGACGTCTGGTCATTGGCAGTTAATCCCCAGAACTCGAACGTCATGTACGCCGGATACGACGGGTGCACGATTTGCCGCTCCGATGATGGTGGTGCCACCTGGAAGAAGGGCAACACCAAAGACATCAGCTTCCCCCACATTACTATGAACCCGTACCAGATCTGCAAGAGGGTTATCGGCCTGGCCATTGACGCTCATAATCCCCAGGACGTCTATGGGGCCATTGAAGTGGGCGGCCTGGTTGCCAGCCGGGATGGCGGCGAAAACTGGGAGTCCATCACTGACGGTCACTACACCCGCACCGGGCCCGTGGATTTGCACGGGGTGCAGGTTAACCCCAAAGCACCCGGACTGGTTTACATCATCACCCAGTTGGCCATGTTCCGCAGTCGCAACTCGGGGAACAACTGGGAGTTCGTCGACATTGACGAGATGTTCCCCGGCGGCAGCTATTGCCGGGACCTGGTGGTGGCCCCCGACGATCCAAATACAATGTACCTGGCCGCTGGCGCCGGCGGCGGCAGCGCCCCTCAGGGTACCGTGGAAGCCGGAGTGTTGGTCCGCAGCCGCGACGCCGGAGAGACCTGGGAACGGGTTGACCTGGGCGAAATGGCCCCCAGCCGAATGTTCCAGATCGCCATAGATCCCAAGGCGCCATCACATGTTTACTGCACCGACCGGGACGGCCTGGTCTTCCGAAGCAAGGACGGCGGCGAGACTTGGAACAAGAGCCAGGTGCCAGGTGAAATGTCCCGTGGTCGCCACGTATATCCCATGGTTTGCGGCTAAACAGCAGCTTAACTTTATTGAAGAGCGCGAAAGGGGGACGAAGGCGGTTCACAATTCTGAATCGCCAGGCCAGTTGAGCGCTCTTCTTAGAACCAACTCCTAGAGAAAAGCGAGGTCCCGATTGACATCCGCAGCATTGGAACGCGCCACTTATCGAGTTTCGGACCAGGACCTGGAGTACATGGTCCTCGACAAGGTAGATTTACCACCGGAATTTGCGGATTATCAGCAGGTAAGGGTGGGCGTTCTGGATAACGAGAACATGGCAGCCCATGGCTTTTCGGGCAGCACCGCCGTGCGATTCCGCGAAGCAGGGCGAATAACCGGCTACATGCGCGAATTTGGGCCAACGTCGGATATGAACGTCTTCGATGGCTTCAATTTTGTGGGCTCCACCGTGGCCCACCTTTTCGAAACTTCGGAGTCGGTATCGGGCTGGATGCACGAAGTCTTTCTGAAGGACTTTGAAAGCAATGTGGGGGAGAGCGTCGGGGAAGGCCACCAGCTTATTTCCGTAGACCGCCTGCAACCAGAGGGCTTGTTCGACGAGGCCGTGGCGCTAAAGGCAGTGCAAGGTGGCCCGCAGGGCGTGGTTTCCTCCACGGTCATTGACTTCAGGGTTGGCCGTATCCTGGGCGTGGCCTTCGTTGGTTCAGTAGGCAACCACGACCGTCTGGACTTGACTGGTCAGCTGGCCCTGGCCCTGGAAAAGAAGATAGTACAGGTGGTGCTGGGTTCTGTTTAGGGATACAAGAAGAAAGGGGCCCGAAAGAGGGCCCCTGTTCTCATTTAAGTCCAAACGGCTCTTGTAACCTGCAATCCAATAACTCTTTTCTCTTTTCCTGTGTTCTCCATCGATATTTTACAGGCCATTCATAGTCCGGTCCGTTTTTCAGCAGTTCAACTCCTTCAACTGCCCTGCAAGAACAAGTAACCAACCTGCCTGTGCTTTTCCCTACCCCTCCCACAACAACCTGACCACCTCATCACCCACCTGCGATGTTGTGGCTGTGCCGCCCAAATCCGGGGTCATTACCTTACGTTCCTGGAGGCTGCGGACAACCGCCGCATCTACCTTTCGCGATGATTCTGCTTCGCCCAAGTGGTCCAGCATCATGGCCACCGCAGAGATGGTGGCCAATGGGTTGGCTATTCCCTTGCCGGTTATGTCGAAGGCGGCGCCGTGCACCGGTTCGAACATGGAGGGGTACTCGCGCTCCGGGTTGATGTTGGCGCTGGGCGCCAGGCCCATGCTGCCCGTTACAACCGCCGCAATGTCCGAAATGATGTCCGCGAACAGGTTGGAGGCCACCATTACGTCAAAGTCCTCGGGCCAACGCACCAGGTCCATCGCAACCCGGTCAACCAGCAGGGATTCGGTTTCCACCTGCGGGTAGTCGGCGGCAACGACCTGAAATACCTCGTCCCAGAAGACCATGCCGAATGCCTGGGCGTTGGACTTGGTAACCGAAGTCACTTTCATCCGCCTGTTGCGACGGACGCAATACTCGAAAGCGGCCCGGATGATGCGCTCGGTGCCACGTCGGGTAAAAACATTGGTCTGCATTACGGTCTCGTGAGGCGTGCCCGGATAAAGGCGACCTCCCACGGGCGCGTATTCGCCCTCAGTGTTCTCACGGAAGATGACCAGATCGATCCCGCCAGCACTCTTGCCTGCCAGGGGAGAAGTTACCCCCGGGTGGAGGTAAGCTGGCCTGACGCAGACACCCTGGTCATAAGCCCGGCGCATCGGCAGCAGCAACCCCTGAAGGGTGATGTGGTCGGGAATGTCCGGGTCTCCCACGGCGCCGAACAGGATGGCCTCGTTGGCGGAGACCTGGTCCAACCCGTCCTCGGGCATCATTCGCCCAGTCTCGCGGTAATAGGCGGAACCCCAGGGAAACTCTGTGTAGTTGAAGGTAAGGCCGGGGGTATTTGCGGCCAGATAGTCCAGCACTTTCTTGCCCTCGTCAATTACCTCCGGGCCAATACCGTCACCGCCGATGATTGCCAGGTTATGCTCAGCCATAGCTAATGTTTCCTCCGCTGGTTATTGTTCCTTCCATGAATCAGATGGCAAAAAGACCACTTAAGACACCCTAAAGCTGATTACGTATTTACGCCGGTCAAACTGCTTGGACCCCGCCGCCAAGCAAACGCAAGTGATGGATAGCCTCGGCATCTGGAAATGCTTGCCGTACCTGCCGGAAAACCGACTTTCCTCGCCGCTCGGTTGCATCCAGCAGCACACCGATAATTGTGCCGCTGTGAGCTACGTTGACCCCAACCGCGCCAACCTCAAGGGCAAAAGTTTTGACTTCTGGGAGACGCGGCTTGAAAAGCACCTGCTGGGCCGCCTCCGCGCTCAGTGAAGCGCCTTTTCCCAAAAGACGGACGTCTCGCTGTTGCAAGCCTTGACGCACCAACTCCAGTGCCTCATCAGTCTCCGCTCGGACGGCCTTCCATTGATTCCGCCGGTCCGTTTGATTGAAGTCCAGCGTGTCAACCTTCCCACCAAAATCCAGGGCTACGATTTCCATGGGAAGGGGGGAGCCCAGTTCTTCAGCCAGGGTACCGTCGCGGTGGTCGAAAAGAGTAATACCGGGGAACATGATTCCGTCGGTGGGTTCGATGCTAAGGGCTAGCGCACCAATCTGAGAGGGGGTCAACTCCTTCCCTAGAGCCAGGCCAGTGGCGGATATAGCAGCAGCCAGGTCGGCGCTGCTGCTGCCAAATCCCTTGCTGCGAGGAATAGGATTACTCACGGCAACCCTGGCCCCCAGCTCTGAACAACCCAGGAATGCAAGTGTATTAGCTATCGCGGACGCAGTCTTGGGGCAGTCGGAGGGGGCGTCTATCCCGGTAGAGTCGCTGAATAACTCCACGCGAACTCGGGAAAAGAAGTCAACCGGACAGGTCACCAGGAAATATGAATCGCCCAGCATCCCCTGGGCCAGTTCACCGCACACCCCGGGTGCGCGTACTGTGGCTGCGCCGACGGGGGTTGGCGAATATTCAAATCCATGAGTCTCAGAATTGGGGGAGGCAGGTTCGTTCAATGTGAACCAATAGTGTCTAACAGGTGAGGCCAAGCTTTGTTAGTCCAAGGCATTCCATTCTTCCGCTGATATATTCCGCCCGATGATCGTCTCCACTTCTCGAAGGATTATACGTAGCAGGCGGACTGGAAACTCATTGTCTGAGGGAATCGCTAGTCTCCAACTACCGTAAACCATTTGATGATGGCGCGACCCTGAATAAGGTCCCTCAAAGCCCAATTGTCTTAGACGGCGGATTAAGTCTCGTCACCTACAGGGATTCCACCGGTTCACTAATTGCCTCGAGATTCAAATCAATCCCATCAACCACTGGAAGGTCATGTCCAAGCCTGAATCCCAAGAGCATCCAATCTTCCAGAACTGATCGCAACTCTTGCTTGCACTCAAGTAAGGTAGGTGCAAACCCTATTACACCCGCACATGGAGGAATCCTTCCGGCAAAACCGTCTTCTTCCAAGTCCTCATAAACAGCCAGGGCCATAGCCTCTTTGAGGTAGTCAGTAAGGACGAACTTGTGCTCCATAGGAATCCCTCGTTTGCGACCTTGGCTTCTTATTATAGCCTAATAAAAGAGTACCTTATATCATTGGGGCTTTACTCGAACTGGCATGCCTGCCACAACCAGGTACACGAGGTCCGCGTAGGACGCTGCATGCTGGTTAACCGTCCCAAGCAAGTCCTGGAATTGACGGCCCAACCGGTTAGGCGGAACCGGGCTGAGACCTACTTCACTGCTGACTACGACAACCCCTGTGTTGGCTTCTCTGATAGTCTCCAATAGTCTTTCCAGTTCCGCCAATGCGATAGCCTCTATCGCTGTATTGTTTTCCCCTTCATGGGTCAGAAGCAGGTTAGCAACCCAGACATCCAGAGAGTCCAGCAAGATTAAGGGGCTCGAAGTGCCGGCCTCAAGCGCTTGGGACAAAGCATCTGAAGGTTCCAATGGTTCTTCAAGGGTTCGCCAACTGGGTGGACGGCGCTCTCTATGGAGGCGAATGCGCTCGGCCATCTCTTCATCAGTCACCTGGCCCGTGGCAAGGTACAGGACCGGGGTATCCACCGGGGCATCAGTTTGCGCGATCAAGCTCTCGGCAAAGGCGCTCTTTCCCGAGCGAACCCCGCCAAGAACCAGAGTAAGTTGAGACACCACCGAACTAGATACCGGCCCGGTCAAAGTTTCGGTCCAGGCCGGTTACGGCGTAAATAAGGTCCATATCCAGGCTGCCCCTCACCCAGTCGGCCAGCTTGTCAAACTCGCCGTCCATCGCCCCCAGTTGCGGTGCGTCGGGAAGATTGACCCCCTTGCGACGGGCAAGTTCCACCAGCATGGCCCGGCGGATAGCGCCGTTGTGAAAAAGGCCATGAATGTAGGTGCCGAGAACACGACCCTCTGCATCCATTGCACCATCATGGGTAGTGGCTGATGTTACCGGTACATCGCTTCGGTCTTCAATTCGGAAGGGTGCCGTAAGCTCTTCTCCAGAGGTCCTGCCCATGTGGATTTCATATCCGGTAAGCGGCGCTCCGGTGGCGCCATTCAGCAGTCCGGTGCCCTCAGATACTTCGCCGCGGATCCGGTGAGTTTCTTTGGAACCGGCGAAGACCGTTGTTAGAGGCAGCAGGCCCAGACCATCCATTTCAGGGACCGCCGACTCTATGCCTTCCGGATCGTACAGGTGAGTCCCCAGCATTTGGTATCCGCCGCAAATACCTATGATTGATGCCCCCTCCTGATGCCTGCGATGAATCTCACCGGATAACCCTTGAGCTTCCAGCCAGGCCAGGTCTGGGATTGTGGTCTTGCTGCCGGGCAGGATAACGAGGTCGGGGCGACCAAATTCTGCGGCGCTGGTCACATACCGCAATCTTACTCCAGGTTCGCGGGCCAGCGGGTCGAAATCGTCGAAATTAGATATGTGGGGCAATTGGACTACTGCGATGTCCAATGCGGGATCGTTGCCTGAGGCGTTTGAACGAACGGGAATATCCAACGCCACCGAGTCCTCTTCGGGAATGTGGATGTCCCGGTAGTGGTGCACCACGCCTGCGACGGGGATCCCAGTCCGTTCTTCCAGCATTGTCAGCCCATCGGTGAGTAGGCTGGCGTCACCGCGAAACTTGTTGATGATGAACGCCTTGATTACTTCCCTTTCTTCCGGCTCCAGGAGTGCCAGGGTTCCTACCAGGGCAGCGAAAACCCCTCCCCGATCGATGTCGCCGCAAAGCAGCACCGGCGCCCCGGCGTATAAAGCGACCCGCATATTAACGATTTCGGTGGCCTTGAGATTAATCTCCGCCGGACTGCCAGCGCCCTCGATAACCACGATGTCGTACTCGGCGCGAAGTGCGTCCAGGGAAGTATGCACCGATTCCCAGAGTTGGGCTTTAAGGGCGAAGTAGTCCCGAACCCTGGCGGAAACCATTGGTCGGCCCATGCGCACCACCTGGGCAATGTGGTCGGCTTCGGGCTTAAGCAGGACGGGATTCATCTCCACCCGCGCTTCAACTCCGGCAGCTTCGGCCTGCACTGCCTGGGCCCGTCCAATTTCCCCGCCGTCCCGGGTGACATAGGAATTATTGGACATATTCTGAGCTTTGAATGGCGCGACGCGAAACCCGTCCTGGCGGAAAATCCGACAAAGCGCCGACACCAGAACACTCTTTCCAACATGGGATGCAGTTCCCTGGATCATCAGGACTTTGCCCAGAGGGTTAGCAGGATGGCTGGTCAATGATTACTCCATTGCATACGAGAGCCTCAACTACTTCCTGTGTCGCAGGCGGAAATGATTGCTGGCCGCAACTAAAGCCTGAGAAACTCTTCCATGGTTAGCCCGGCTTGCTTGATGATGGACCGGATGGTACTCGGAGAAAATGCTCGGCCCTGGGGTGGGATCACGAGACGTCGGTCGCTCATTGGGTGTACCCAAATCTCGTAGCTGCCCCTGGCCTTTCGGCTGTAAACGAAGCCCGCCCTTTTCAGTCTCCGAATAACTTCCGTGGGATCCAAATCGGATAACATCATAATCATCCGCCGCCAAAGCTAAACGTTATCTTAGAATAACCCCATTGGCTCCCTTTACGCCTGGTTTATTGGGACGCTTAAGCGATACCTCCCAGGTGGGAAGAATCGTTATATAGATGCATTACCGCATTGTCCTCGTAAGTGCGGATTATTGACAAGGCACAGTTGTGCATCACGAACTTCCAGTTGGCCTCCAACGGCAAATCCAGCAATGCAACAATGCCGCTGCGCAGGGACCCGCCATGCCCGACGATCAATACGTTGCCTTCCGGATGACTGCTCTTTAAAGTTCTGATGAAGCCGGATAAACGAGCCTGACACTGGCGTATCGTTTCGCCGCCAGGAGGGGCAAAGTCGGGGTCGTTAACCAGGGAAGCCTCGAACAGGTGGGGGTACTTTTCCCGGAACTGTTCGGGCGTCAAGCCCTCAAAAACGCCTTTATTATACTCCCGCAACTCGGGAACAGAGTTAAGGGGTGTTACCCGCTCACCCAAAATCGTTAGCGCGGTGTCCCGCGTCCGGCTCATATCACTGGAATACGAAACATCGAAGTCGGTGCCCGAAAGCCGACGAGCTACGGCCCTGGCTTGCTCACGACCACGGTCGGACAATTCAATGTCGGTGTGGCCCTGGATCCGGCCCTCGGCATTCCACTTTGTTTCGCCGTGGCGCACGATGTAGATGGTTGCCATTGGTATCAGTCCTCTCGTAACTGCCGTGCTTGAATTTACCGGTAACCGATGTGAGTTGGTGTTGTCTTAGGCAACAGCAACAGCCCTAAACATTCTGTCCTGCGGCGTTGAAGTCGCTATTCCGTAAGGCCTTTCGCCGCTGCTACCAATCTCCGACAGTCGGGCATGGCCCGGATGCCTACGCGTATGCAGTCGGGTAAACCAAAAGAGGTACAGTCGCGCACAAAGATTCCTTGCTGCATCAGTCTGTCACCCCACGAAGAGGCATCGCCAACCGATATTAGAAGGAAATTGGCCGCAGACGGAAGAACCTGCAACCCCAGCCCCGTAAACTCCCTGGTCAAATAAGCTTTGGCGTCGTGTATTGCCTTACGGGCGGCAGGCAGATAGTCCCCGTCAGCCATAGCCACCAGACCGGCGGCTTGGGCCAGACCGTTGACGCTCCAGTCCGGTTGAAGCGCCGCCAGCGAGGCAGTAACCTCGGGACTTGCCAGGCAGTAGCCCAACCGCAGGCTGGTCAAAGCAAAGTCTTTGGTCATTGACCGGAGCAGAACAACATTCTGTGCGGTTTCCCCTTCTAATAACGAGAGAGCATCCCAACGCTCTTCCACAAAGTTCAGGTAAGCCTCGTCCAGCACCAGGATGCTGTTCGCCTTTGTCGCAGCCTGAGCCAGCCCATATACCTCTTCCTCTTGGAGGTATACGCCCGTGGGGTTGTTGGGATTACAGGCAAATACCAGCGCCGGTCGCTTTGAGAGGATGAGCGCCTCGGCTTCAGGCAGATCCCAGGCAAAGCCGGCCTCTCGACGGGCAACAACTTCCAGTATCTCAGACCCGCCCAGCCTGCAGGCGCCAGCATATTCGCCGTAGGTGGGGGTTAGTAGCAAGCATGATCCGGAGCCGCCTCTGTCTGAAGGAGAAATGAATGCCCGAGCCAGCAGGTGTATCAACTCGGTCGAGCCATTACCCACCAGGATCCGGTCGATATTCGTATGGTGGTAATTGGCCAGAGCCTCCCGAAGCTCCAGGCACTCCGGGTCCGGATAGGCAGTCAGGTCGACTTGCTGCAAGGCTTCCCACAATCCGGCAGGGGGGCCAAGGGGGCTGACACTGGCGCTGAAGTCCACCACATCCCCGGGGTCCAGTCCCAGTGCCCGCAGTTGAGCCGGCCGAATTCCGCCGTGGACCGGCCTGGCAGACGAGTGCATTTGCGTGGAGCTTTGACTCATTTAACGGAGAATACCGAAGGTCAATAGAATAATGGCTGCGGCAATAAATAGTCCGAGGCCCGCCACCCAGTACATTGACTGAACGGCCCGGGTGATGTCAGCCGACTCCAGGGGTCGCGCGGAGTCACCCAACCGGTAGTGCCCTTCCTTTTCCAGTTCAACGCCTAACGCGCCGGCCATGCCGCTCATGGTCCAGCCTGCGTTAGGGCTGTCAGTACGGGAGTGGTCGCGCCACATGATGCGCCAGGCCCGTCCGGGGCTCTGATCCGGCAGAACAGCACTGCCCATGATTACCAACAGGCCGGTCAGCCGAGCCGGAACCAGGTTGATTAAATCGTCGAGGCGGGCGGCCACCTTACCCAGGTACTCGTACTCGCCATGATAGCCTATCATACTATCAAGGGTGTTGATAGCACGGTATGCGAAAGCCCCGGGCAGTCCAAACAGGGCAAAGGCCAGCCAGGGGCCAATGAAGCTGTCGGTGGTATTTTCCGACACCGACTCCACAGTCGCGGCGATCGCCTGACCGGTCGTCATTGTGGACACGTCGCGGCTGACCAGAGACCGCATATTCTGGCGAAGGGCGGGCAAATCATCGGCATTTACAAGGGTGCGAGTTTCGGCTGCCACCCGGTGGAGCATTCCGACAGCAAAGGTGGTCTTAAGCAAGACCGCACCTCCAACCAGGTATGCCACCGGATGAATTTCCTCAAGTCCCCAGGCGGTAAACCAGGCTGCAGCGGCCCAGAAGGCGGGAATCGCCAAAGCGATTAATGTGCCAACAGTCAACCCGCCAACCTTCGTTCGGGGCGCCTTGCGTTGCGCCCAATTGACCGTGCGACCAATCCACACGGTGGGGTGAAGCGGGGCAGGCAACTCCCGCACAACTAAGTCCAGTAAGACCGCCAGGATGAGTACCCAGAGATCCAATGGTACATCGGTCAAGAATGCAGGAAGTTGGAGCATGGTTCAAAGTTCTTGCAGCGATACCGTAGTATCACAAATGGGGGAGAATCCACCACGTCACCGGCCCCAGCAACCCGAATGGCAATATACCTACCGAGGCCATAAGTGCCACCACTTCTGACACCTCGTTGGTCGCGCCGTAGGTATCCCCGGTCATTCCCCCAGCCATTCTAACTATTCCCTGACCCAATAACAGTGCCAGAAGGCAAACACCGGCCAGTATGAGCATCCCGCCTATGCCTCCCAACGCGAGGGCCGCAACAACCGATATTATGGCCGCCACTGCGGAGGGCAAACGAGCATCGCCTCCGTGAAACGGCGACCCCAGGCCAGGCGTACGAACGTAGTGAAAAACCAGAAGTTGCAACACCATCGTGTATCTGGAAAACACGGGGAACAGCAGTAACGCCCATTCTTTTCCTGGCAGGTTCAGGGAAAGCAGGGACAGTATGGCTCCGTACTTGAGGAGCAAAATGCCGCCGGCGCCGGCAACGGCAAAGGCCCCCACATGGGAGTCCCGCATGATTTCCCGTCGCCTCTCCGGCGTGTCTCCTCCAAACAGGCCGTCGCATGTGTCCATCAGGCCGTCCAGGTGGAAACCACGCGTAATCACGATAGGAAGGACTGCGAGGACCGCGGCAGTAAGGTAAATGGGAAAGGCGTAGCTGAGTACCCATTCCGTTCCGACCAGCACAAGCCCCAGCAACAGGCCGACCAGCGGAAACCAGGCCCGAGAGTTGCTGATAATCTGCTGGGTTACGTCCGCCCGACGGCGGGCGGGGAAAATGGTCAGGAAACTCAGGGCCGCCAATAAAGACGCCAACTATTCCTACCTTTGTCTTGCTGGATGGGCAATAAAGGCCGGGAACTCAAGCTACATGAAGCCTGGGCTTGCCAACTTGGCGGGCACTCCCAGCCCAAGCCCCCTACTCTTCATCCTCGCTGCGTTCCGAAACGCCAGCTTCAGCGAAGGTAGCCATTTCCGCCAGGCAGAGAGCAGCGGCCTCGATAAGGTGCATGGCCAGCGCTGCGCCGGTACCTTCGCCCAGCCGCATGCCCATGTCCAACAACGGCGTCAGGCCCATGGCATCCAGACCCACCCGATGGCCAGGCTCAACTGACTGGTGGGCGGCGATGAAGTAGTCCCTCGCCGTCGGAGAGATCAGCCAGGCAATCAGGGCGGCGGCCCCGGAGATGAACCCATCCACTACTACCGGGCGATGGCTGGCGGCCGTCCCCAGCATGGCTCCGGCCAAAACGCCGATCTCCAGGCCACCGACCTTGGTCAACACATCCAAACCGTCGCGAGGGTCCGGTTTATTGACTTCGATAGCTCGCCGGATCACTTCTACCTTGTGAGCCAGGCCGGGGTCGTCCAGGCCGGTTCCCCTACCGGTAGTAATTGAAGGGTCGGCGCCGGTAGCGACCGAAGTAATCGCGCTGGAAGCAGTGGTGTTTCCGATTCCCATATCGCCGCATGCAATGAGGTCGGCTCCCTCGCCGATTTGTTCCCTGGCGGCTTCGATTCCAATTTCCAGGCAACGGATGGCCTGCTCCCTGGTCATGGCCGGACCCACCGCCATGTTTGCGGTGCCATAAGCCACCTTGACCGACCGCAACAGGGGATGGGGTTCCAGGTCGGCGGCCACACCAGCATCGAGAATCACGATTTCTGCGCCGGCCTGCCGGGCCAGCACATTTATGCCAGCCCCGCCTCTAAGGAAGTTAAAGACCATTTGCGGCGTGACTTCCTGCGGATACGCGCTGACCCCTTCGGCTACCACACCATGATCGCCAGCGGCCAGAATCACGGATTTACGGTTAATTCTGGGAATTGGGTCGCCGAACATGCCGGCCAGCATTATGGAAAGGTCTTCCAGCCGACCCAGGCTGCCCGGGGGCTTGGTAAGGGTGTCCTGACGGGCTCTAGCAGCAGCCATCGCCTCCTCGTCCAGGGGAGAGATGCTCTCCACAGTCATGTCTACCAGTGGGGATATGGTCATGGCTCTCCTTCTGAATGCTTGCCGGTTAACGGGGAAAGCTATGGTTTGTGTCTCAAGTAACTCTAGAACTCGATTCCGGGTTGGGCCTTAATGCCGCTCTGATAAGGGTGCTTCACCACGTTCATTTCGGTTACCAGGTCAGCATATTCGACCAAGGCTTCCGGAGCGTGTCGGCCGGTGATGATGACGTGCATCATTTCTGGCCGGTTCTTTAGCGTCTCTATAACCTCTTCCGTGGGAATCCACCCGTAGTGCATGGTATAGGTAAATTCGTCAAGGACAACCAGGTCATGCTCCTCGGAAGCAATGATTTCTTTGGCGTCCTCCCAAAGGGCGCGGGCCAGGTCGGCGCTTTGGTCCAGGTCCCTCGAACGCCACGTAAAGCCGTCACCCATAGCCCGCATGCTCACGCCGATCTTCTGGGCGGCTCTTTGTTCACCAAAGTTGGCGGTCGTGTGCTTGATGAACTGGAGCATGATCACCCGCATGTCCCGGCCCCAGGCTCGGAACAATACGCCCATGGCGGCGGTGGTCTTGCCTTTGCCATTGCCGGTATTGACTATTACCAAGCCCTTGTTAATGCGGGGGCCCTTTACAGACTGGGGTCCCTCGCGGCTTTCTTGCTCGGTACTCATGCTGGACTCATCCTCCCGGTGTTGTATCCATCAATAAGCGGTTCGGCCCGGGGCAATTCCCAAGGCGCGACCCTATTCTAACACGCAGGAATCAACGAACCGGCGGGCCAGACCTGGCGCGCTTCCCAGGTGTATGTGAATGTACGAGGCCCAAATGCTGCCTATGCGGAACCCCTCCGGCCTGTTTTCCTGGTCCACCACGCGGTAAACGGCCTGACCGGGGTCGGGCGTTTCTTCCAGCACGGACCAGTGAAATTCGTGGCCCCGAATCCGTTGCCCGCTTTCCAGCAGGGGCGTGTCGGCGCAGGCCTCAACCTCACGGTAGCCCAGCGTCAATCGACTGTTGGACATGGATGAGACCACTGGAATGGCCCCCACCATGGGAAAGTCGGCCCCCTCCAGGTCTGAAAGACTTTGCCCCAGGTACATCAGCCCACCGCACTCGGCATAGACGGGCAAGTCACGGGCCAACGCCTGCCGGACGGACTCCAGCATGGGGCGATTCTCGGCCAACTCACGGGCGAACATCTCAGGGAAGCCACCACCGATGTAAACACCTCCCACCTGCGGAGGCAGTGACTCATCCGCCAAAGGACTGAAGGGCACCAATTCGGCTCCCCAAGCCTCCAGAAGGTCCAGGGAGTCCTGGTAATAGAAACTGAAGGCCTTGTCCAGGGCTATGGCAATGCGGGCACGCCTGGGCTGGGGTTCAGCCGGATATACCTGCGGAGCGCCTTCCGGTGGATTGGCGGTGTCGGCCAGCCTCAGGACGGCGTCCAGGTCAATTGTTTCTTCAACCTGGGCAATCAGGGCGTCGTACCATTCCTGTACCACGGTGCCTTCCACGGTCGGTATCAGTCCCAGGTGGCGTTCCGGTTGAACAAACTGCTCCCGCCGTGGCAGGTAGCCCAGCACCGGCAGTCCGGTGGTCTCCTCAATCTGCGGCTGGCAGAACTCCAGGTGGCGGGGACCTCCAACTCCGTTCAATATGACTCCGGCAATGCGAAGGTCCGGGTCGAATTGCTGGTACCCCAACACCTCGGCGGCAACGCTGCGGGCCACCTTGGCGGCATCGGCGACCAGAATCACCGGCGCATCCAGCAGCTTGGCCAGTTGGGCGGTGGATCCTTCTTCGGTCAGGCTGGAATGACCGTCGTAGACCCCCATTACTCCTTCCACCACGCAGACTTTGTCGGCTCCGCTGGCGCGGCGAAAAAGCTCGGTAACAGTAGGATGGGGCAGAAGCCAGGTATCAAGGTTGCGGGAGGGCACGCCGCAGGCCAACTGATGGTAGGACGGGTCAATGTAGTCCGGGCCGGCCTTGAAGGGCTGGACCCTATGGCCACGGCGGGTCAGCGCTCCCATGATGCCGGTAGCAATGGTAGTCTTTCCCACCCCGCTGCGAACCCCGGCAATTACAATGGCACTGGTCATCTATACTCCCGTATCGCAATGGTTCCGGGCGCCACTTTCGAGTTTCAGTATCTTCATGAGGGCACTTGAGATGCCATCGGCCCTGGAAAAGGGAGGTACTACTTCGTGCTCAATGTCGTCCCGTACTTGTCCAGCAGGGCCATGAACAGATCGTGGCGCGGCTGGTTGGTGTCGTCTTCCTCGGATTTGCGAAGGTATATCCGCAGCACCGGATCCAGGTTCTCGTCCATGAACCATACCGAGTAGCTGGGAAGCCCCTCATCGTTCATGCGGTGAATAAGGCGGACTTCTTCAACTTTATCCAGGTACATGTGCAGGTGAGTTCCTTCCTGGGCCATGAAGGTAACAATATTCCCGTCTTCAGAAAACCGGAGGTCGTCCAGCATCATGTAGACTTCGGAGGTCGCGGCAGTATTGGATAACATGAGGACTACCTCATTGAAACCTACTTCGTGGAATCCTTGCTGGCACTCTTCAAGGATTTGGCGTAACATGCAACCCTCCGAACCGGGACGTAATGTGCACCATTATGCTGTCTTGGGCCGGATAAATCCACCGAATGTCCCGCCAGGTTTCCTGCCTCAAAAGCGGAGACTCGAATAGAGAGAAGACTGGATGGTCTGCCAAGGCACAGTTGCCTGCGCCTGTCGGCCAAGAGGGGAGGAGGTCCTGCAAGGCCTGTTTGGAAACCATCCAGTCGTCTCTCAACAGTTGAGTTCAACGATTCTGTCGTTGAACGGGCAAATTGCAATGGGTGCCTGATGGGCTGGGTATAATTTCTCTTCATTACCTGGCAAACAAAAAAAGCCTGACCTTCGCGGTCAGGCTTAAAATTTCATTAACCCATACACCTTTCCGCGAAGCGTATCCAGTTCAGGCCCGAGGGCAGGTCTCCTGGCTTCTGGCTGTTAACGAGCTACTCCACCTTCCCAGTCCTTCCTCAGGACCAGTGGTCTGCTAAAGCATGCTTGGAGCAGTTCTCGCCAGTTACAGTGGCGCGACCACGCCGGATTCTCACCGGCTTCCCTTTTCAACCCCACTAACGCGGGGCACCATCAGGCTCTCTTCAATTGTTAAACGTCAAACCGGAGTTCGACCTAATCACTGTATAACACGGGAAGCCCCGAGTCAAGAAAAACAGAATAGTGAGCTTCTGTACGAGCGGTCGGTGCTATTGGAGTCCTCGCGATGGAACGCCGGATTCGCTACGGGACTGTTGAAGCTGGTCCAAACCTGGTCAACTGAACGTGACGGGCCTCGGGCAATTGCGCCCGTTTTCGCCATGTGTTAATTTCCTCGCACCTGTTGAAGTGAAAGAATGCGCCTTGACTATCCATCAAGGACGCAGTTTGGAGGAAGGATGAGACTGGAAGGAAAGACGGCGCTAATTACCGGCGCCAGCCGGAACATTGGCCGCGAGATAGCGTTGACCTTTGCCCGGGAAGGCGCCGACCTGGTACTGAATACCCGGCAAAGCCGTCAGGAACTGGAGGAAGTTGCCGCAGAATGCCGGGAGCTGGGTGTCAATACCCACCTGGCCATGGGCGATGTATCAGAACCGGACACCGCTGCCGGTATCGTCGAGGAGGGTATCGAAGCGCTCGGAAAGGTTGACGTCCTGGTTAGCAACGTGGCAATCCGGCCGCACAAACCCATCCTGGACATTTCCAACGAGGAGTGGCGGCAGGTGATGGAAATCAACCTGTTCCCCGCCTTCTACCTGATAAAGGCGGCGCTGCCCGGTATGATGGAGCGACGGAACGGCAGCATCATCGCCCTGGGAGGACAGTCGGCAATCACCGGACGGCCGGAGACATCCCTGGTAACTACTGCCAAGACCGGTCTGCTCGGGCTTATCCGTGCGGTGGCAGCTGAGATGGCCCCCTATAACATTCGCGCAAACATGGTCAACCCCGGTTCAACGGACACTTCCCGCGCCCACCCCGAGTGGTATCCTGAGTTCCAGGAGGTGGATCGGGGCTCCAACGAGCACTTGTCCGGTTTACCCATGCTCCGGCAGGCCACCGTGAGAGACATAGCGGAAGCTTGCCTTTTCTTTGCATCCGACGAGTCAGGCTACATTACAGGGGACAGGCTCAACGTTATGGGAGGCCGCTACATCTTTTAGTCGGGCTACCTGTGGTGTGAACGTGGCACCAGCGGCGGCAATACCTTCGCATCAGCCAGCGCCGCCGCAGGGCATTGCCGGGTGTTAATCGGACTCGATTCTGGTTCACCCGTCTTCAACAAACAGGGGGCCAAAAACCCTGTCGGCGCCGCAAACTTGGGACAGGCCGGCATTCCGCCTATTTCCCGGGTTGGGACCAGACCAGGCAGGCCGCGCCCATCATTCCAGGGGCATCACCCAGGCGGCTGGGGATAAGCCTGAAGTCCTTGTGACCTTCAGTCATTGCGCGCTGCTGCATCTGACTGTGGATGCGGGGAAGCAGACCCATGCCCACCAGGCCGAAGGTAACGCCGCCGCCCATCACCAGCAGGTTGGGGTTATAAAGACTGAGCAGATTGGTCAGGCCCACGGCCAGGCTGTCGATGACATCGTTAAGAATAGTCCAGGCCAGCGTATCCCCCTGGGCCGCGGCGTCAAACACCCGCTCCGCCGATATCAGGGCCGGCTCCAACTCTGCTAAAACGCTGCTCTTGTGCTCCTGATCTGCTGCCAACTCTCGCGCAACCCGGGCGATGGAAGTGCCCGACGCCAGGGCTTCCAGGCAACCGGTATTCCCGCACTGGCACAACGGGGCATCGGGCCGACGGTCAATTACCATGTGACCGACCTCCGCAGCCAGCCCATGCGTGCCCAGTAGCATCCTTCCCCGATCGATTACTCCGCCGCCAACGCCTGTGCTCACGGTTACGTAAACTAGACTGTTGGTATCCTGCCGGCTGTGGCGAGCTTCCAAACCGGCGCCGTATACAAACTCACCCAAGGCAGCCAGATTGGCGTCATTGCCGACGTGGACCGGCAGTTCCAATTTGGGCTCCCAAAGGGCCTTCAGGGAAACACCGTTCAAGGGAGCCAGGTTCGGTGGCTCACGGAGCGTACCAGTATCCGAGTCAACAGGGCCCGCGGCAGCTATTCCCAGACCTGCGACCGACCGTCCCGTCCCACACCAGTCCTTCGCCTGCTGAACCAACGCCTCGGTGTCGGTAAGCAACTGGTCCTTTCCGGCTCCGGCGGCGTTCCGCACCCGGGACTGCCAGAGAATTTCACCCTCCCGGTTGACCACTGCAATGCGGCTCCAGGTCCCTCCCCAGTCCATAGCCAGGGCAACATCAGCTTCCTGGGTCATAGTCCACTACCCTTCCTCTCCAGTAATCTGGCCCTTAACGCCAGTTCTGTGCCTCGCAATTGTCGCCCAATCTTATACTGCCTTAACCAAAATGAAAACTGGAATCGAAGAGCTGGAGAACCATCCCAACTGTCCGGCGGTACCATGAATACTGCCCCCCCGCTGCAACCATTCGAGGAGTGCCGGAACTTTCCAGTTCGACATCATACCAGGAGAAACAACGGGCGGGTTCCGCGTCTACAATTAAACCTTGTGCTATTCAACCAGGAGTTGGTCCAGAGTCTCCCTCAATTTATCGGCCCGAATGGGGCCAACGAACTTTTGCCTCACCACACCAACGCGGTCAATGAAAAACTTTTCCGGTATGCCTTTGACGCCATAATCTATCGCGATAATGCCGTCCGCATCCACGCCGTTGGGGTAGCTTATTTCAAAGTCCTCGACGTAAGTGGCAGCATTGTCGGGCAGGTCCCAAATGTTCACCCCGACAAACTCCACATCCGCGCCGGCGTACTCGCGGTAGGTCTGTTCCAGGACGGGCGCCTCTTGACGGCAAGGGGCGCACCACGAGGCCCAGAAATCCACCAGCACTACCTTCCCTCTCAAATCGGACAGCGCGATAGCGCCGCCATCGTGAAGAGAGAGGGTGAAATCCTGGGCTGGCTCGGCGTCAATTTCGGCCACGCCGAACTGGGTGTTAACTCCCAGACCTCCCGCTTGCCCACCGGTCTGAAGCGAGGCCCAGACCAGTATGCCCAGAAAGGCGACAATCGGCACACCGGTGGCCAGGAGTATCCAACCGCGCCTGCTCACGGACCGGTTTGCCCAGCGTTGATATCACGCGAGGCCTGACGAAGTTGGGTCATCAGTTCTTCGCGGCGAGGCCGATATTCCTCACTCTCCACCTGCCCCCGTTCATACCTCTCGTCCAGGACGGCGATGGCCTGAACGACAGACTGTCGGCGAGATTGCTGCAGACCGTCGGCGGCTGACTCCGCGGCAGCGCCAGTCGTCCTGGGGGCGCGAAACCAGGCCCAGACCAGAACGGCAGCCAGGGCAACTCCCAGCATGACGGGAATGCCAACCAGCCAAATATCGCCATCCTTCACCTGGTTCAAGAACCTGGTCCAAATTCCGGGCTGCGGCAACTGGGTTATCTGTAGCGAAACACCTCGGCCAGGAGGGATTCCAGTGGCCTCCCAAACCAGATAGGCCGTCCCACTAACATCGATGCGGGGTTTGGGTTCCAGGGGTAACACCTGTACTTGGGACAGGGAAGCCGGGGCCAGGACCTGGTATTGTTCAGCCCCCTGGATCAGGCGCTGGTTGAAGGTGACACTATCCCCCTCATAGGGGAACTTGTAGGTGTAGGTTATCTCGTGCTCACCCGGCAGAACGGGGGAGGTCACCGCAAATCCGGTTCCCATGGGAATAATGTCACCACCGGGCAGGGTGGACTGAACAGACAGTTCGCTGGCATCAGTCGGCAGCGAAAAGCGCAGGAAGTTAATGTCTGCGGGATTGGTGATGTTGGTCAACTCTGGAAGCAGGGTCCTGTCGCCGGTGTTGCTGACGCCAAGCACTTCCAGGGCCCTTACCTCTCGGTCAGTCTCATTAATGTCGGCTATAATCATGGCTTGGCGGTCAACCCGAATCACCCCGATATCTCCGGTAGTCTCGTATACCGTCAATTCAGCCAGCTCAGCCAGTGCGCCAGAGTCCAGGAGTTCGCTGTAGCGCATGTCGGCATAATCCATCACGAGGACGTAGCTGCCGTCGCTACCCAAGGGGGCAATCTCCTCAAAGGTGAACCCGCCCTCCTCGTCGGTGGCAGTGTTGTAGGTTGCCACTCGACCAGCATCCTGGGCGATGGCATGAAGAGTTACCGGCAAGTTGGAGGGTACTTGGCCCCCACTCGTGCCGTTGCTTACCTTGCCCTTCACTGCTAATGTGTCCGGGGCCTGGGCGGCTATCGGGGCTGCGCCGTGCATGGCCGAACTGATCAGCAAGAGACAGAGTACCATCGGGAAGGCCAGGGGCAGTGCCAGGGCCGGATGAAGAAAGCGATGGAAAGTCATAGCTTGGGTATTTTACTCGCAGCCAAGTTTTGGGTATTTTACTCGCAGCTGAGTTCTTGGGTATTTTACTTGCAGCCAAGTTAAGGAGCGCTATCCCCGTTAGGGGGCGCTATCCCCGGTTTGCTTGGGTGCTGCCACTCCGCACTCCGGGCAGTTTTCATTTCCCGCGGGAATGGGACGAGCACAATTGGTACAGGCAAAACCGCCGCCGCTGGGACTATACAGCCCGGCGCGAGCTAACTTGATCTCTTCTTCCAGGGACGGGTCCGGCAGGGACGGGTCCGGCAGGGACGGGTCCGGGTTTCCGCTTCGGAAGGCGTCCCGCTCTCTCAATACCAGGGCGGCCTGCATTCGATAACCGTTAAGCTGCTCACGATACAACCCTTCCGGAATGTTCCCCAACTCACGCTCCAACTGCAATGTGCGAATCGCGTCGTAAATTGACTGCAAGCCGTCGGAAGGCTCGGGAGTTTTCGCGCCACCTTCTACGCCACCTTCCCGGCCAACTTCCTCGCTGAACGCGTCGCGCATTTCGCTTGCGGAGTTACCGAAAAAGCGTCGCTGAAGAAAAGGGTAGACTGCAACGGCAACACTTAACAGGGCCAGGATTGCTCCGAGGGTTATCGCCATGGGGTCATCCTGATCAAGGAACCGGGGCAACATCCCGAGTTTGAGTTCAATGTGTTCATACCGGAGTTCATACCGGAGTTCATGCCGGAGTTCATGCCGGAGTTCATGCCGGAGTTCATACGGGAGTTCATACGGGAGTTCATACGGGAGTTCATACCGCTGTTGGTCTGGTTTCGCCCGAATTGGGTGCCACTGCCGCCGGCCGGTCAGCATCAAACCTCGTTAAAACGCTTGCCCGTTCCCTGACTCTTTCCGGCCACAACGCCACCACCGTGCCGAGGATCATTACCGGACCGGCAACCCACATCCACCAGATGAGGGGATTAACGAGGATGCGGAAGCCCACCGAGCCGTCGGGCAGGTTCTCGCTGGGAACGGCGTAAAAGTCCTCAACGGGCGTGGACCGGATTGCCGCCAGCGTCGAGGCCATGTTGAACGAGGGGTAGAAACTCCGGCGAGCCTGCATCTCTTCGAGCAGCGCCCCGTCGCGGTACAACTCAAGGGTGGATATGTACTCGGTGCGGTCGGACTTGATGGCCTGGGAAGTCTCCAGATAGCGCAACTCGTACCCGGCAATCGCATAGCTATCGCCCGGGGCCAGCACCACGTCACGCTGAAGGTCAAAAAGCGAGCCGCCCAAAACTCCCAGGGCCACCATCACCACCGCCAGGTGGACGATGTAGCCGCCATACCGGGGACGGTTACCCGCAATCAGCCGAAGGAGAGCCAGCGGATAAATCTCTCCGGAGGTGCGATGGCGGGCCCGCATACCGCGCCACCATTCCAGGAGGATTCCAGAGGACACAAAGGCACAAAGGCCGAATCCGATGAGGGCAAAGGGCTGACGCGTAACCAGCGCCGCCAAAAAAACTGTAATTATAGCCGCCGCGGAGGCCGGAAACAGCAGCGCGCGACGCAGGCTGGCCCAGTTGGCGCGACGCCAGGGCAGCAGCGGGCCCACGCCCATCAAAAGGACCAGGACCAACATCAGCGGGCCGTTGACCTGATCGTAGAAGGGACGGGCAATGGTTATCTCCTCACCCCCGCCGAGCCTGGCGAACAGGGGATACACCGTGCCCCAGAGGGTAACGAAGGCGATGCCCAGCAAGAGGATGTTGTTGACCAGAAAAGCGGCCTCGCGGGACAGCATGGAATCCAGGTTTTGGGCGCTCTTCAGCAGGTGGTACCGCCAGAAGAAGACAACAAAGGGGACGATCACTCCCACCGCCAGGAAGAGCAGGAACACCCAGCCCAGGTTGGAAGCGCCAAAGGAATGGACCGAGGGCACCGGCCCGCCCCGGTTCATAAACATGCCATAAAGGGCGAGTCCAAAGGCGACGTTGATCAGGACGATATTCCACATCCGGAACATACCCCGCCGTTTCTGGACCATGATGGAATGAACGAAGGCGGTCAAAGCCAGCCAGGGCATGAAAGCGGCGTTTTCCACGGGATCCCAGAACCAGAAGCCGCCCCAGCCCAGTATGGTATAAGCCCACCAGGAACCCAGCAGCAAGCCGCTGGCCAGCAGGGCCCAGGTGACTATCCCCCATATGCGCCCGGTATCCGCCCACTCGTCGCGGGTCTTGCCACCGAGCAGGGCGGCGAGTCCAAAGGCGAAGGGGATACTCATCCCAATCAGACCAGCCATCAGGGCCGGGGGGTGAAAGAACATGCCGAAGTGGGTCAGCAAGGGGTTGATGCCCTCACCATCGAGGGGAACAAAGGGGAGCTTGGCAAAGGGATTAGCCATGAAGGCCATGACGGCAATAAAGAAGGTGAGCACCACCATCAGGGTTGCAGTGGTGTAGGGCAGAACGTCGCGCACCCGCTGGGGAGCCCAGCGGATAGCGACGGCGGCGAGGGCGGAGAGGACGAAAGCGATGTAGAGGAGGGAGCCTTCGTTGCCTGCGTAGAAGGCGACCCAGGTGTAGATGTCGGCCATGGCGTTATTGCTGTGGGCGGCCACGTAGGCGACGGAGTAGTCCCGATTGATAAAGGAGCCGATGAGGCTGAGGGTAGCGACCAGCAGGACCAGGGCGGCAAGGTAGACAGAGCGGCGGGCGCTGTCCACCAGGGCGGGAATGCCTCTGAGTTGGCCGATCAGCGAGCCAAAGAAGGCATAACAGGAAAGCGCCAGGGCTATCCAAAGGGAAATTTGGCCCAAGTCGGCCATAGCGGACACTAGCTCACTCTTGGAGTTGAGGGTGAAAGGTTAAAAGAAAATGGACACTGCATAATAGTATCACGTACAGTTATGACTGTAAATGTTGCGGAATTCGGTAATGCTTTGCGGAATCTGGCAACCCTCTTGTCGCTACTTTGCTGTTAAGCCTCGTCGAGTGAATACCCTATGCCGGGCCTTGATGGCGAGGTTGTGCCCAGGGCCCCAGGGTTACGAGTCTTCAGGCAACAACGGCAAGTAGTTTTATTGCCCTACTTGCATAGAATTGCTCCATCTTTTCTCTGCCTCCAACCTGCTGATCATAGCGGGTTAATCTCCCACGACAATGGGCCTTCGTGCGTATCGTTTATACCTCTGCAATGCTTTACGATTTGCGTCTATATATTCATTGCTGACATTGACATGCTTCGTAACACCCCAATATACTTGCCGTAAATCTGGACGATACTCGCTTCACCGACGATTTATGCGTTAAGTGCTAAGCTCCCTTTCAACAAGTTTGTTACCGTCCCTTGCCCCGGTTTCCGGCAAAGGACCAACCCTCAATCCCACCATTTTATTAGAAAAGGAGGTGACATCGAAGGAATATTAACTGACAGTACATATTGTTGGTAGGAAAACCGGACCCTATTGACCGTATTCCTGTTGACCCACGACACGGCGGTATCTTTGGCACAGATGTGATATCCGACCCATCGTAGCGCTCGCATCTAAGTAACTCTCTTGGCAATGGAACCACTGGCACGGAACCACCATTTGGGAGGAATAATGATGAGCAAGTACAGGAACAACTACAAGAAATGGAAGTTATGGCGCCTCGTTATGGCCGGCGGCCTGATGGGCGCAATGCTTATAGTGGCCTGCGGCACAGCAGAGCCAACCGACGTACAACCCGCAGTAGAACCCATCGCCGAACCGGCGGCCAGCCAGCAGCAAGCTGCTCCCGCCCAATCGGCGTCACAACCTGCCGCCGCGCCAGCAGCGCAACAACAGTCTGGCTCCGGTTCTACGGGTTCGTCGGAAGCCCCGGCACAGGAACCGGCGGATCAACCGGCGCCTACCCCTACAACCGTGGCCCAGGCAGCTTTGGCTCCTGCGTCTGAGTCGTTGATGGGGCCCAGGGAAGCTCCCCCATTTGCTTCATACTGGACGCCACCGACTGCCTTCTACGGGAACCCGGTTTATGGCGGCACGCTTCGCATTAACTATGAGGACCCGCTGGAGCATGCCAACGTATGGGGCGCCCGTTCCGGCACCACCATGCGCTATCGAATGCCTACCCATGACGGCCTGATTCAGGACAACCCCTATGATCCAGGCGCGCCCTACGTTCCAGGCTTAGCTTACGGCTGGACCGTCGACGATGACCTGAAAGGGGTAACCTTCTACCTCAAGGACAACGTCCTGTGGCACAACGGCGAGCCGATGACCTGTGAGGACGCCCGTTACAGCTACGAAATCATGATTACGGAAGAAGGTATCACCGGTTCCTACATGAAGAACCGGCTAACCGAAGTGGACCTGAACCAAATGCAATGCGTGGATGAGTCCGCTCTGAAGTTCAGGTTTACTGCCCCATCAGCAGTGCCGCTGCTTAGCTTTGGAAACCCGGCCGCCATGATTTTCAACAAGGCCTGGTTCCTGGAGGGCGGCGAAGATGTAATGTTCCAGGACGCCTCGCTGGGAACGGGACCGTTCATCTGGGGCGCGGGCCAGCAAGTGGGCGTAGATGAGCAAAGCTTCGAACGGAACCCCAACTACCACGTTGACGGGTTGCCCTATGTTAACGAGGTGGTGGTTTTCGGCATCCTGGATGAGTCCGCCCAGCAGGCAACCATGCTGGCTCACCAGACCGACTGGCACTGGGTCCGCAACTTCGGTCAATACGACCGGTATGTGCAGCACGACCAGATCCAGACGGTAATACGCGCCACCCGCAGCAGCGAAAACCTGTGGATTAACACGCGGAACGAACCCTTCGATAACGTGCGAATCCGTCAGGCCATCGCCATGGGATTCGACAAGGTGACCGGTATCAAGGTAACCCTCTCCGGTTACGGTTCGGTTGGTTTGGGGCTCATGCCTCCCGGCAGTCCCTGGGCTCTGTCAGAAGAAGCGGCCTGCGGTGTCCCCGGCTGGTGTCCTCCTGAAGACATGGAGGCGCAGCGGGCCGCAGCCATCCAGATTCTGAATGAGGAGGGTTTCAACTTCGACAAGACCTACGTCCTGACGGTAGAAAGCGATAACCAGCGGGTCAACCGCGCCACCTATATGCAAGAGCAGCTTCGGTTGCTGGGCATAGAGACCGACTTCGACACCGTCGAGACTATCGCATACCGGAAGACCAGGCAGGCCGGTGACTGGGGTGACTTCATGGCATCCACCGGCGGCGTAGCCGGCGTGGACGACCCCTACCTTGGTCTGGGGCACTACCACCGGTGCGCGAGCCTGTACAACTTCCAGACTCCTGGTTCTGACTGTGACGCAGCGTCTGAGGCCATGTTTGAGGAATTGGGCCAAATGACGGCGTTCGAAGACCGGTTGGAGTTGGGGCGGGAGATCCAGCTACACCTGATGGCACAATACTGGAACTTCCCCTCCTTCTGGGAGCAGGAAGCCGTGTCCTTCTGGCCTGAAGTTCGCGGTTATGTCCACTTCCCTGGTCCTACCCACAGCCACCTGCGGTGGGCCCACATGTGGATAGATCCTAACCATCTCAACGACTCGGGCTTCTCGGGCCAGACCCAGGGAGTGCCCGGCGGCGAATAAACTAAACGGAAGCTAACGAGCTTTTCGTGGGCCACCCAATCTCGGTTGGGTGGCCTTGGTTTTTCTTCCTTGAGAGTTGATCGACTGCTTAAATCGAGGCGACCAAAATTCCTCTGTGGCGAGGTGCTGCAACGCTGCCAAACCTCCCCGCTATTCTTGACCCCAAGTTTGCCATGTGATTAACTTTAGCGCACTGTCATTACCTACGACCCATACCCATCTATCGTCCCTTCCTCTCCAGCTTGTTCTAACCACACGAGCGATGGTTTTTGCAGGGAGAGGCGCCGTTGGTAAATGCGGAATGGGTGTTGCAGGCAACAACCCGGACACCAGATTGATAACAACAGAGGGGAGAGACTATGGATTTTGGCATATTCATGCAGTTCGAGCGGCGGGACGGGGGGAGCCAGGGCGACGCCTTCCAGGAGGGGTTTGCCCTGGTGGACGCCGCCGAGGCGTGGGGGCTGGACGAAGCCTGGCTGTCCGAAGTCCACTTTGCTCCCACCCGTACAGTCCTGTCCTCGCCGGCCGTAATTGCCAGTTCCATAGCCACCCGCACCGAACGCCTGCGAGTGGGCACGGCAGTGTCGGTGCTGCCCCTGGGCAATCCCCTGCGAATTGCGGAGGAGATGGCCACGGTTGACCAGATAGCCGAGGGCCGGTTTGACTTCGGCATCGGGCGCAGCGCCTTCCCCCGAGCTTACGACGTTTACGGGATTCCCTACGAGGAAAGCCGGGGCCGGTTTGAAGAAGCGCTGGAGATTATTCTGGAAGCCTGGAAGGGAGAGGCTTTTTCCTATCACGGCGAATACTTCCAAATTGAAACCGCTCACATTTCCCCTACTCCCTACACCCTGCCGCACCCGCCCCTGCGGGTCGCCGCAACCACCGAGGAGACCTTCCCCCGGATGGGGCAACAGGGAATGCCCATCTTCGTGGGCCTGCGGGGCATGGACCTGAACGACCTGCAGGTTAACCTGGATAAGTACCGGGAAGCCTGGCACGCCGCCGGCCATCCCGGCGACGGCGACGTATCCCTGCGAATCCCCATATATGCCGGAGACTCCGAGCAGGCAGCTTTGGAAGAACCCTCAGAGAGCATACACGCCTACTTCAGTCGAATGAGTTCCATGTACCGGGAATCCGCCGGCAGCGCGGGCACCGAGGCCACCGAGCTCCGCCAGGGCAGGGGCGATCGCCTGGCCACCATGACCTTCGAAAATATGCTGGATACCAAGGTCGCCTTTGGTTCCGCCGAGGGCCTCGTCAGCCGTCTTTCCCAGTTGGAAGAAGACCTGGGGCTCAAGAGCGTCATCGCTGAACTCAATCCGGGCGGCCTGATACCGCCGGAGCGGGTGATGCACAGCATGGAAATCCTGGCCAAGGATGTGGCACCCCACTTCAAATAACTCCCCTTTTGACTAAGCCCTCAGGAGAAGTGCCCCTTGAAAGTAGCAGTATTGGATGATTACCAGGACGCAGCCCGGAGCATGGCAGACTGGACGGCCCTGCCGGAAGGAACAGAAGTCGAGGTTTTCCGTGACCACCTGGCGGAAGAAGACCCGCTGGTGGAAAGATTGCAGGGCTTTGACGCGGTAGTAGGAATGCGGGAACGCACCGCCTTCCCCAGGCCGGTCCTGGCGCGCCTGCCCGACCTGCGCCTTTTGATAACCACCGGCGGACGCAACGCCTCGTTCGACGTTGAAGCCGCCACCGAACTGGGCATCGTGGTCTGCGGCACCGGTGGCGCCGGCGAAGGGCCCACCGAGCTGACTTGGGGCCTGATTATCGGCCTCCTGCGCAAGATACCCCAGGAAGACCGGCTCACCCGGGAGGGCCACTGGCAGACCACTATCGGAGTGGGACTTAAGGACCTGACCCTGGGACTTATCGGGCTGGGCCACATTGGCGGACTGATGGCCCGAGTGGGCAACGCCTTCCAGATGAACGTAATCGCCTGGAGCCAGAACCTGACCGCGGAACGCGCCGCCCAGTGTGAAGCCACCCTGGTGGACAAGGATACGCTGTTCCGGGAATCGGATATCGCATCGGTGCACCTGCGCCTGAGCGACCGCACGCGGGGCCTGGTGGGCGCGCGGGAAATCGGCCTGATGAAGTCCACCGCTTACCTGGTAAACATCTCCCGCGGGCCAATAGTAGATGAGGCCGCGCTGGTGGACGCGCTGCAGCGCAAGGCGATAGCGGGCGCCGCCCTGGACACCTTTGACGTGGAACCGCTCCCGAGGAATCATCCATTCCTGCAACTGGACAACACCATCATCGCTCCCCACCTCGGCTACGTAACCGAGGCAGGCTACCGGGCCTTCTATGCCGGGGCCATTGAGGATGTAAGAGCCTACGCTGCCGGGGAACCCGTCCGAGTGATCAACGAGGAAGTTTTGAATTCCCCCCAACTGCGGGCCCAGCCCTGAGTTGTCGGCAAGAAAGGAGAAGACACGCCAGGGTCTTCCGGCATTACGTTTTTCCGCCAAGCCAACCAGATACGGAACCTAATACGGAGCAGGCCATGAAAGCAGTAAGAATCGAGGAGTTCGGCGGGCTTGAAGTCCTCCAATGGAAGGATGTCTCCGAGCCGGCAGTGCGGCCCGGCCAGGTGATTATCAAGGTGGACTCCTCAGGGGTTAACTACGCCGACATCATGCGGCGGCAGGGCAATTACCCCGGACCGGACCTGCCCTCCACCCTGGGGCTGGAAGCAGCCGGCACGATAACCGAAGTCGGCGAAGGGGTAACCGGCCTCAGCGTGGGGCAGAGGGTGCTGGGCATGGGACCCCAGGGCAATGCCGAGTACGTCTCCATAAACGCCAATTACGTTTTCCCCTACCCCGAAACCGTTGACCCGGTCCACGCCGGCGGTATGCCCATTGTATTCCTGACCGCCTACCACCTGCTGAAGACCCGGGGACAGGTACAGCCCGGCGACACGGTGCTCATCCAGGCCGGGGCATCCGGTGTGGGAACCGTGGCCATCCAGTTGGCCAAAGCCTGGGGCGCTCGTGTCATTACCACCGCATCTTCCGCCGAAAAGCTGGACCTTACCCAGACCCTGGGCGCCGACGAGACCATCAACTATGTTGCGCAGGACTTTGAGGAAGAGGTCCGCCAGATGACCAACGGCAACGGCGTCGAACTGGTGCTGGAGTGCGTTGGAGGGCCAGTGCTGGAAAAGAGCGTCAGGTGCGTCGCTTCATACGGCAAATTGATCTCCTATGGCAACGCCTCGGGAACGGCGGTATCCCTGGCTGGTGGAGATATCTTCGGCGCCAATCGGACAGTCATAGGGTTCAGCATGGGCCGGTCGCCCGCCGGTCGCCTGGACCACCCGGCGGCCATGGCCGAGCTTTTCCCCATGCTGGCCGATGGCAGGGTTCGCCTCGTGGTGGACCGGGTGCTGCCCATGTCCGAAGTAGCCCAGGCCCACCAACATCTCTCGAACCGGGGAACCCACGGCAAGGTAATTCTCACTCCTTAAGTGCCAAGATAGCTGCCCAAAAGCAGCCGCCGTTAAGGACCACTAAGGAGAACCTGGACATGACCGAGCCAGTTCCCGCCCGGGCCGGCGACATGCTGGCGCTGGCAGGCACACGCAAGGGCGCTTTTGTCCGGTCAGGCGATCAGTCCCGAAGCAAGTGGAGGGTTTCGGGCCCTTTTAGCCCGGGCAGGGACATTTTTCACCTGATTCAGGATGCTCGCACCGGCGGAAAGCTGGTCGCCGCCAGCAACAGCATGTGGTTTGGTTGCTGTTTGGGGTACGGCTGAGAACCAGGGTGGAGTACAGTTGCGACCTGGGACAGTCCTGGCAGCAAGCTAAGAATCCTCTGAACAAGGCCGTTTTGGCCTGGGTTGTGTTTGACGGAGCGGAGAAGGGGAGTGAGAACTGCGGTCCGGGGCTTGCGGTCCAGCATTCAGCCCCTTGAGTCTCGCCCCTGACTGGGCTGTTGGAGGCATTGTGCGGCCCTGAGACCGGCGTTGTCTCGCAGTAATGCGCACTACCCCGACAGTTGACCCTCCGCCGTCAGCAGGTTGCCCAGCCCGAACAGCAGTGCCAGCCGGTCCGCGTTCTTCGCCAGACCCCGGTAGCGTACCCCGTTCTGCAACGGGGCAGGCTCTTGGCGTACCCGAACAGCCGCTTCAGCCTCAGAAAGGGATGCTCTACCTTGGCTCTCACTGACGCTTTCACCTTCTCCGCCAGTGCCTCCCTGCTCCCGGGCTCCAGCTCTCGCCGGTTCCCCGGACGCATTGCCACCCGCCATTCCACCCCCAGCCCCAGGTTCTCCGCTCTCTTCCCCACTCCCTGATACCCGGCGTCGCCCCACACCACCGTCTCGCCGCCGTGCAGCAGATTGTGCGTCTCGGTGACATCATGCACGTTAGCCGCCGTCGCGCTCATGCTGTGGACTATGCCCGTATCGGCGTCTACCCCGATGTGCGCCTTCATCCCGAAGTGCCACTGGTTGCCCTTCTTGGCCTGGTGCATTTCCGGGTCCCTCTCCCCAGCCCGGTTCTTGGTGGAGGACGGCGCCTCGATGATGGTGCGTCCACGATGGTTCCCTCCCGCAGCTTCAGTCCCTGGGACTCCAGGTGGGCGTTGATCTCATCCAAAAGACCCTGCCCCAGCTTGTGTTTCTCCAGGAGGTGGCGGAAGTTGAGGATGGTGGTCTCGTCGGGCAAGGGACCCGAGAGCTTCAGCCCCACGAACCGCCGCACCGGGTCGGACTCGTAGAGCAGGTCCTCCATGCCCGGGTCGCTCAAATTGTAGAAAAGCTGAACGCAGTGAGTTCTCAGCATAATCGACAGAGGATAGGGATGGCGCCCCCTTCCGGCCTTTGGGTAGAAGGGATGGATGCGGTCCTCCAACAACTGCCAGGGAATCAGGCCGTCCATCCGCTCCAGGAACACCTCCCGGCGGGTCTTGCGCTTCTTACCCCGGTATTCCAGAGCCTGCCCTCGGCCACGACCGGGGGTCGGAAAAAGTCGGCTGGTCCATACAACCTCATCCCCGGTCAGCATCGGGCTCTTCAGCCTTACTATGCCACATCACCACTGACTTGTTCAGAGGATTCCTAAGTCTATAACCAAGCAGGAACGGCCCAGATTCAATCTCAATTCAGTGAAAGACGCGAATGTGGCGAGCACGACGGGCACGACGGGCTAACCGTTAGCCGCATCTGGCACATACATCCCGCAAGGCCCGATGAAGCTGATGCTTATTACGCCGGCGTTCAGCCCGCTGCATTGTTCAAGTCCACTGACGGCGGGGGCACGAAGTCGAAGGGCTGGGCTTGGACTGGAGCAGGGGCACGGGACCCGGGCCGAGTGGATGCCCGGGTTTGGCGGCCTTTGCCTGCACAGCATCGCCCTGGACCCGGAACAGCCGAACCGGATGTGGGCAGGTATTTCCGCCGCCGGCGTGTTTCGCAGCGATGATGGGGGCGAGAACTGGCAGCCCACCAACCGGGGTGTCCGAGCCGACTTCAACCCGGCAGACCCTCTGCCCGAATGGGGCCAGTGCCCCCACAAGCTGCTCTCCCATCCTGCCATGCCGGGCCTGCTTTACCAGCAGAACCACTGCGGGGTATACCGCACTGCCAACTAGGTTGACGAATGGTCCGACATCACCAAGGGTCTTTCATCCCGGTTCGGCTTCGTGGCTGGCCTGCATCCAAGAGAGCCGGACACGCTGTTTATGTTGCCCGAGGACGAGGCACTGGGAACCGACGTTGGCGGGGGCATTCGCTACGTTTCCGGCGCAAGGTTCCGCGTCTTCCGGAGCCGGACCGGTGGACACGACTGGGAACCCTTGACCAACGGCCTGCCCCAGAAACACGCCTACATTCATGTGCTGCGAGAGGGCACGGCAACGGACTCCCTTGACCCGGTGGGAGTTTACGTAGGTACCGTGAACGGCCAGATATTCTACAGCAGGGACGAGGGCGACCACTGGGAGTTGATGATGAAAACCTGCCTCCAATCAATTCGGTGGAGATTGCGGTGGCAGTGTAGGAATCTCCAGCAAGGCCCACACTTGTTTTCAGACCTTGAAGCAAAAAAACAGGGACGATGACTGCATCGCCCCTCCAACTCAAGTGAGCCTTGTGACTCCCTGTCGTTCACTCAATTGTTTTCTCTTTCAACACAGTCAACAACTGCCAGAGTCGGTGCCAGACCAGCCTTCGCTCCTCGTCGGTTAATGATTCTCCCTTATGTTCCCGGCAGACCCTTACCGCCTTGCCGGTCAGGAAGCCCCAGCTTCCCGGCTCGTCCTTAATCCAGCCTGCCACTTTCTCCCGGTTATCCTTGAGTACGGAAACCAGCAGAGTGTCCAGGCTTTCCTGCGAGGTGCTCACCCTCCGCCCACCGGCCGTACAATTTCCAGGCTGTCGCCATTCTGCAGAACAACCTCGGCAAAGGACTCTTTCTTGATAACCTCGCCGTTGTATCCCACCGCGACAAACTTCAGGTCGAGGCCAAAGGCCGTAAGGTAAGCTTCCAGGTTAGTGGATTCCTCCACCTCCCTGGTCTTTCCGTTCACCATCAGGTTAATCATGTCAGACATTCCTCTCTTGACCCCCAACCGGGACTGACCACAATAGTAACAGCCCGGCTTAATCAACCTGGCTAACTTAGCGGGCAAGGGCAGACACCAGCGCTTCCTTCAGGCGGCGGGCCGCCTCTCCGGGCTGGGGGTGGGCCAGTATCCCGGTAATGACAGCCACCCCCATGGCCCCGGCGGAAATCACCTCTCCGCAATTGCCGGCGGTTATGCCACCAATCCCGACCACCGGCAAGGAACAACCTTGGCACTCTGGGACAATCCGGCTGATCAATTGCGGACCGGCAGGTTCCTCACCCGGGTGGGAACGACTGGCAAACATTGTGCCCGCCACCAGAAAATCTGCTCCGTCTGCCACTGCCTGCTTTGCCCCCTCCACCGAATGGACGGAGCGCCCAATCAGCAATTCCGGACCCAGCACAGGAGCCAGCAACCGGCGGGCGGCGCCCACGGGTATGGCATCCTCACCCAGCTGTACCCCGTAGGCTACTCCTGTGAGGGACAGGGCAGCGGCCACGTCCACCCGTTCATTGATCAGGAGCAGCGCCTTGTCACCGATGGCCTCGCGGAGACGGCGGGCCAACTCCAGCAGTTGGGCACCGTGCAAGTCCTTTTCCCGCAACTGGACCAGGTCAACTCCACCATCCACGGCCTGCGCAACCCGGGAAACCAGGGTGGCTTCATCACCCACACGACGGTCGGTTACCAGGCACAGGCAGGGCTCGGGCAAACGATTTACCAAGACACTATGTACCAAGAGACTATCTCAAAATCCCTTCCCCCTGTCACGGGGCAAGGTCAGGATGGGTGAGACGAGCAGCGTTATGTCAAACCTGCGCAAAACCACAATTTTCACCGCCGGTTTTGAGACAGTTTCCAATTCCTAGCTAACCGCTTCCAAATCCTAGCTGCCGGCTTCCAAGTTCTAGCTGCCGGCGGGAACGGGCTGGGGAACTTCGTCGGTCGGGCTGCTGGCCGAGGCATAGGCACGCGTCGGTATGCGGCCTGCCAGGTAAGCCTTGCGTCCGGCTTCCACGCCATGTTTGAAGGCTTCGGCCATCTGTGCAGGATTTGCCGCCTGGGCAATAGCGGTATTGACCAGTACGGCGGAAGCGCCCATCTCCAGTGCCTTCGAGGCATCGGATGGGACGGCAAGACCTGCGTCCACCACTACGGGAACATTGGCCTGCTCAATGATTATGCGCACCTCTTCCACCGTGTGAATGCCTTGACCGGAGCCTATGGCAGAGCCGAGGGGCATAACCGTGGCGCAGCCCACCTCTTCCAGGCGCCGTGCCAGCACCGGATCGGCGTGGATGTACGGCAGAACAATGAAACCCTCTTCCACCAGCAAACGGGCCGCTTCCAGGGTGCCCACCGGATCAGGGAAGAGGTACTTGGCATCTGGAATCACTTCCAGCTTAACGAAGTCAGTCTTGGCTACTTCGCGCCCGAGGCGGGCTACGAACAACGCTTCTTCAACGGTGGCACAGCCAGCGGTGTTCGGCAGAATGTTGTATTTGGTCCAATCGATATAGTCGAGAATGGTTTTTTCCGTAGGATCATCCAGGTTAAGACGGCGGATCGCTACGGTAACCATCTCGGTGCCGGAAGCGGCGATAGCATCCACCATATCCTCGTTGGTGCGGTACCGGCCAGTGCCGACGATTAGTCGGGAATTGAATTGTTTGCCACCAATTACCAAGTCATCCGACATCGCTGCAACTCCTTCTATATCCCCAAAATAAAACAAAAACCGCCGTTCTATTATATCGGCGGTTGCTTTATCTCCGGCGTCTCATCCCTGCGCCGGCATTACCCGGATCAGGTACAGACGGTCGGTAGCGACTCCCGGCTACCCTCTCAGCCTGGCTTACCCAAGCTCCCGCCAGAACAACTCTTATTCAGTTTACCAGCGAACCTTAACACGCAGGAAAGCCATAGTCAAACGAAAACCTTGGTCAAACAGGGCAATTCCGTCTTAACCCATTCCATCGCTCACTCCAGCATGAACTTTGCCCTGATCCCCCAGTCACGTCACCCTGAGACCCGGTCATGTCACTCTGAGCTAGCCGAAGGGCCTGGAATCACCCCTCTTGAGACGGTCACCGATCCCAAGCGATGCGTAGGGCCCAGGCTTTCAGATGCTTCGCGAAGTTTATCCTGTGCGAATCCTAATGGCCCAGCTAAACATTAACCTAGTAGTTAGTCAAGGGAGAACTGTCAGGCATAGCAATAGCAGGAGAGCAGTGGTAGCGTTATAAGGTACGCGGTGTAAGTGTAGTGGGAGGTGAGGGGTCCATGGTGCAGAAGAAGTATGAGGTCAGGCTCTCATCAGAGGAAAAGGGTCATCTGCGGAAAGTGGTCCGGTCGGGCCGGAGTTCGGCCCAGGCGATCACCCGGGCACGCATTCTGCTGAAGGTGGATGAGGGCTGGACGGCTGCCCAAGTAGCAACGGCCCTGGACATCTCGGAGCGGACGGTAATACGAGCCAGGAAGCGGTATGCGCAAGAGGGGTTGGAGGAAACGCTGCACCGGCGCAACCAGGTCAACCGGTACCGGAAGCTGGACGAACGTGGGGAAGCTCATCTGATTGCCCTGGCCTGCAGCCCAGCGCCCCAGGGCCACGACCACTGGACCCTGCGACTTCTGGCGGGGAAGACGGTGGAACTGGGTCTGGTGGAGTCTTTGTCCCACGAGACGGTGCGGCTACACTTGAAAAAAACGCGCTCAAGCCGTGGCAGAAGCAGCAGTGGTGCATCCCCAAGGTGAGTTCCGACTTCGTGGCCCACATGGAGGATGTCCTGGACTTGTACCCCGAGCCCTACGATCCCCAGCGGCCGGTGGTCTGCTTCGACGAGAGTTCCACCCAGTTGCTGGCCGATTCCCGTCCGTCCCTGCCAGCGGCCCCGGGACGCCCCAGGCGAGAGGACTACGAGTACGTGAGGGGCGGAACCCGCAACCTGTTCCTCACCTGCGAGCCCAGGGCTGGCTGGCGCCACGTGGCTATCACCAGGCAGCGTACCATGCAGGACTTCGCCCTTCAGATGCGCTGGCTGGTGGACCAAGCCTACCCAGACGTACCGGTGGTCCGAGTGGTGCTGGACAATTTGAACACGCATCGGACGGCGTCGCTCTATGAGGCTTTCCCGCCGGCGGAGGCTCGGCGCATCGCCCAGCGACTGGAGTTCCACTACACGCCCAAGCACGGGAGCTGGCTGAATATGGCGGAGATGGAGTTCAGCGTCCTGGCCCGGGCCTGCCTGCGGGGACGCAACCCCGACCAGGACAGCCTGGAGAGGGCGGTGAATGCCAACGTGTCAGAGCGCAACGCGGTGGCATCCCCGATCAATTGGCGATTTACCACCAGAAAGGCCAGAACCAAACTCCGCAGGCTATATCCTGACACTGCTACTTTGACTGAATACTAGACGCTAATGCCTTCCGCAGGCAAACAAAAGCATCGACTGAGAATTCGGTAACTGCTTTAACTATACGGCCCGTGGTGTATGGCGGCAACGCCTTCCAGGCGTTAATATACTGTCATGACGGCACACTCCACCTCCCATCAGCCGCCGTACCTCGGCCGCCTCATTTCAGGTCCGCCATCGCCAGCCCTCCGGCAAGTCCTGTGGAGCCTTGTGCGCGATTCCAAGCAGGCTGACCTGATGGCCCCGGTAACAGTAGTTTCCCCATCCCGCTACGCCAGCTTGAGCCTGCGCCAGGAACTGGGGCAGAGCGGTTTCGTCAACGTTCGCTTCATTCAATTGCCGGTGCTGGCGGAACTGCTGGGCGGCGCGGCCTTGGCTGCCGAGGGTCGGAAACCCTTGACGTCCGCCCTGCAAAGCATTTCCCTGCACGGGGCCCTGACCCAGGCCGAAGGAGCCCTGCGCCCGGTCCGGACTCACCCCAAGACTCAGGCCAGTGTGCGCGCCTCCTTTAATGAACTGCGCCGGTTGGATGATGCCGCCCGCGAAGAATTGGCAAGCCTGGGCGGAGTTGGCGCCGAAGTTGTTGCCCTTTACCGGAAGTTCCGGCAAGACATTGGGCAAGATTGGTTCGACGCGGAAGACCTGACTACGAAAGCGGCCGAAGTTGTCAATCAGGGCAGGGCCGCAGCCCTGAATGACCTGGGTCACATTGTCTTTTACTTGCCTCGCTCTCCCAGTCCCGCGGAGACGGACCTGTTGCAAGCGCTGGCGCAACGAGGTCTATGCTCGGCAATTCTGGGAACTATCGACGATTCCGACGCAAATGAACCCATTGCTGCCTTGGCCAAGGCACTGGAACCCTCGCTGGGACCTCCGCTTGCCTTGGAAAATACTGACTCGGCCAATCCCCCTTTGTCCGAGCAAGTCCGCCTCCATGTAGCCGCCAACACCCACGAAGAACTGCGCTGGGTAATCCGCCAAATCGTGGAGGAAGCGGGCAACACTGGCGCTCCATTTCACCGCATGGCTGTCCTTTACCGCATGGAAAATCCCTACGGCACCCTGATTCGCGATGAGCTGGCCCTGGCTGGCATTCCCATGGCAGGCCCCGGCCGGGACAGCCTGGCCGACACGCCGGCGGGGCGAACCCTCCTGGGGTTGCTGGACTTGGCCGGAAAGGACTTTCGCCGCGACGAAGTTATGGCCTGGCTTACCGGTTGTCCAGTCCGCCCACCCAGGGGCAAGGAATCCACTTTCAGCCCCAGCCAATGGGATGCCATCAGCCGCCAGGCCGGCATTGTCGGTGGCCTGGACCAATGGCAGACGAGACTTGAAGCGTTTGAACTTCAGACCATGGCAAAGGCCGATAGTGGGGAAGCTGCGGAGGAAATTTCCGAAGGCCGGGCTGCCGCAATGCGGGCCAGCGCGGGTATCGCCGGCGACCTTAGGGAGTTCATCAAGGACTTGTCCATAGCGGTTGCTGCCCCGCCGCCCGGCAGTTCTTGGCCCACTTTCTGCGAGTGGGCTTCCAAACTCCTGGAAGGCTACATTTACCAGCCTCCTTCAACGGGCGACAACAACAAACAGGCCGGTCTGGAGCAGGACAAGAAACGTATCGCACAGATTCTGGATGACCTGCGCGCCGCTGACAGCATCAATCCCTCGGCCTCGGAGGAAGAGTTCAAGCAGGTCTTGACTGACTCCATGCAGGTGCACCAGGGGCACCTTGGCCCCACGGGGCAGGGCGTTTTCGTGTCATCCTTCGCCTCAGCCGCGGGAATGAGTTTTGACGCAATCTGGATGGTGGGCATGATAGAAGGCGGGGCCCCGCCGGCCATCCGCCCCGATCCCCTGTTGCCCGAGCATTCCTTGCGTAACCGGGGCATCCCCACACGTGCAGAGCAGCGTATCGCGAAGGAGCGATACGACTACCTGTCTGCGCTGGCCACGGCGCCCCGTCGCGTCCTCTCTTTTCCGGTGGCCGAAACGGCATCCCCGCGAGAGGCCCATCCTTCCCGCTGGTTCCTCGAGCATGCAACGGCCCTTGCCGGAAAGCAGGTCCACAGCAGTACCTTTCCTTCCCTTGCCGGCCTTCCCTGGCTGACGGTTTCCGAGTCGGCAGAACATGCCCTGGCCGACCTGAATGACGCCGGTTTGGCCGATGCCCTGGACTACAATCTGCACCGGTTGGTCCACTGGAAAAAGCTCGGACGCCCTGCCACCCAGCATCCCATAGCCGCCCAGGGAACCCTGGCAAATTTCAGCCGCCTGGGCCGCAGCCGAAGTTCGGCCCGGTTTACCGAGTTTGACGGCAACCTTTCGCCGGTAGCGGGCGAAGCCAGGTTCGGTCGAAACCTGCATCAACAGGTAATGTCTGCCACCCGGCTGGAAGCCTGGGCTGGCTGTCCTTTCCGCTATTTCCTCGGCAATGTGCTGCGGCTGGGGACCCTTCCGACCCCCGAAGATACCAACACCATCAGCGCATTGGACCGGGGTTCGCTCATCCACAGAATTCTGGAACTGTTCATTGTCCAGACCAACGATACCGGCGCCCTGCCCCCGCCAGGCCAGCCGTGGGGTGACACCGACCGGTCAAGGCTCATGCAAATTGCTGAAACAGAGTTCCACGCTGCCGAGGCTCAGGGCATTACCGGAAAGCGTTTGCTCTGGGAACTGGTCAAGCAGAACATTCTTGACGACCTGGAAGCCTTCCTGGTTGAGGAGAGCAAACTGAGGTCGCGCAACGAGACCGGCCAAGTCCTCGTTGAAGCAAGTTTCGGCTGGGAAAAGGACACTCCGGAAGTGGTGGACCCCGCCACCGGACTAAGGTTCCGTGGATATATTGACCGGGTGGACGTCAGCGCGGACGGGGCAACGGCGCTGGTAATTGACTATAAGACCGGCTCAGCCAGTCCATATACGGGGCTAAAAAACGACTCCATAGATCACGGTAAGCACCTTCAGTTGGGCATCTATTCCCTGGCGGCGCAGCAGTTAGTCCCCGGCGCTTCGCGTTTCCAGGCGGCTTACTGGTTCACTTCAGGAGGAGGAGGCTTTCAGTTTGCCCCTCCCGACTTTTTCGACATCAGCGACGACGATACTGCCCAGCGCTTCAGGGAAGGAGCGTTGCACATAGTTTCCGGCATCCAGGCCGGAGTGTTCCCGGCCAATCCCGGGCCCTTTTCCAACGAGAATTTCGCCAACTGTCGGTATTGTGACTTTGACCGTCTCTGCCCAGCCCGGCGGGGCGATATTTGGGAACGCAAGAAGCATGACCCCAAGGTAGTCTCGTATCGGGAACTGGCCGAGGATGGCGTGCAAACTGATTTGGACGGGGAGGTGTAATTGATGGGCCAACAAACTTCAACCACCGCTTCCCCTGGCAACACTTTCACGCCCACAGATGAGTCGGTACGCCAGGACATCCGCCACCAACTGGACGAGACTCTCTTTGTCGAAGCCAGTGCCGGCACGGGTAAGACTTCCAGCCTGGTCGAGCGAATGGTAAACCTGGTTGCGACGGGCCGGACCACCCTGGATCGCATCGCCGCCATCACCTTCACCGAAGCCGCCGCCGCCGAACTGCGGGACCGGGTGCGCCAAAGGCTGGAAGAGGTGGCCGTTGATGAATCCCGTTCGGTCGAGGAGCGTGAACATTGCCGCCAGGGCGTTTCCGACCTGGACCAGGCCGCAGTCCGAACCCTCCATTCCTTCGCTGCTCAACTGCTCCACGAGCGGCCACTGGAAGCCGGTCTGCCTCCCGGTTTTGACACCTCCGCCGAAGTCGTCACTGGCATCAAGTTCGACGAGGAGTGGAACGAATGGCTGGACCTCGTCCTGGAGCAGGAATCGCCCATCGCTGAGCATCTTTCCCTGGCAATTTCGCTTGGCGTAACGCTGGAGCATCTCAGGAAGCTGACTCTCGACTTTCATGCCAACTACGCCGATTTGGAGGGCGTCCATTTCACGTCAACCAAGCCCGAAGTTGGCTCCGCAGCACAAGCCTTTGACGAACTTTGGCCCGAGGTGGAGGGCCTGTGCCGGTTTTGCAAAAACGAAGAGGACCGACTGTATCAGCACATTAAAAATCTCGGACTACCGGTGCAGGATTTAAAGAAAACCCAGCCAGGCACCCTTGCCTATTACCGACGGCTGAACAAACTGCCAGGGTTCTCCACCAGAAATGGAAGCCAAAGAAATTGGGACAGCGACCCCTCAAGCAAGACTAATGCCTGCACTGCGCTGAAAGACTTGCTACCATCACTAGACGAGGCTGTAGCCCAGGAAATGGAACAAATCAAGGGCTTCGCGTTAGCCCATATCCTGGAATCGCTGCGTGTATTTGTCCTTGAATATGCTCGGCGCCGGAAGTTGGAAGGCCGGGCCGAGTTTCACGACCTGCTGGTCTGGGCACGGGATATGCTGCGCGATCGTCTCGACGTCAGAGACCACTTTCGCAAGCGTTTCTCCCACCTGCTGATTGACGAATCACAGGACACTGACCCCATCCAGGCCGAAATTGCCATGTTCCTCTCTGAGGCGGTACCGGATGGGACAGCCGACGAAGACCGTCCCCGGACCTGGCGCCAGGTCTTGCCCGAAACAGGCAAGCTATTTGTGGTGGGGGACCCCAAGCAATCGATCTACCGGTTCCGCCGCGCCGACGTCGAGCAAATGCGATTGCTCCAGGAAAGAATGGAAGAGGCCGGCGGCCGCAACGTCCATTTGGTTCAAAACTTCCGCTCCCAGGAACCAATCATTTCCTGGGTAAACCACCTGTTCCAACAGTGGATGGGTTCCGGAAGCGACGAAGGCAACGACCAAAACGAAGGACCGGAAGCACAGGAAGGAAAGGAAGCCTATATCCAGGCAGCCTACGATTCAATGGATTACCGATGGTTGGGTAGCGCCGAGGGCCCCTTCGGCCCCCGGGTGTGGGCCCTGGCCGACGAAGAAATGGAAGGCGGCATCCCGGGAGTCCGTCGCCAGGAAGCCGAGGACATTTCCAGCCTCCTGCGACAGATAGTGGAGCAGCAGTGGCAAAAGCTGGACCGGGAGACTGCCGATGCCACCGGACGGGAATCCTTTAAACCGGTGGGCTACTCCGACATCTGTATCCTGATTCGTTCCCGCACTTCGCTGCCGGAACTGGAACGTGGCCTGGAAGCGGCCAACATTCCCTTCCGGCTGGAAAGTGCGTCCCTGATATTTGAGACCCAGGAAGTCCGGGATCTGTTGAATTGCCTGCGGGCCATTGACAATCCCGTTGACCGGATAGCCACCGTCGCGGCCCTTCGCTCCCCTGCCTTCGGCTGCAGTGACATTGACCTGCTCCAGCACTTCGAGAGGGGCGGGCAGTTCGACTATCTGGCCGCACCGGTACGCGGTGAAGACAGCATCGTGGGCGGAGCGCTGGCGGTCTTGAAACGCTTCCACGAAGAACGGCTATGGGAATCCCCCGCCGTTTTGATTGAGCGATTCGTGAGGAACCGCCAGTTGTTGGAGGCGGCAACTACCCATCCACGGATGCGCGAGCAGTGGCGGCGCTACCGCTTTATGGTGGAGCAAGCCTGGCAGTACGCCGAGGCCGGGGGAAACTCCTTGCGGGCCTTCGTCGGTTGGATTGATGACCAGATAAGCGAGCGGGTACGGGTAACCGAGACTCCGGTACCCGAGTCCGACGAGGAAGCGGTAAGAGTAATGACTATCCACGCCGCCAAGGGGCTGGAATTTCCGGTTGTGATCCTGACCGACATCAATTCAAGTTCAGGGAGCAACAACCCGCCTCCTTCACTTTTTGACCGGCAGCGGAATGCCGTCGAAGTCAATTTGGGGTCGGGTAAAAGCAGGTTCAAGACTCCCGGATATGACGACCTGAAAGCTCGTGAAGACGAAATGTCCAACGCCGAGCGGGTCCGCCTCATGTACGTGGCCACCACCCGTGCCCGGGATCATCTGGTGCTCAGCCTGAGAAGACCTGCAAGCCGTTTCGGGGCCAACTCCGCAGCCACAGCGATGTCCTCGTACCTGGCCGACCGGCCGGACCTTTGGCAGCCGGTAATCCTCCAGGGCGCAACCCCTGATGCCGACCCTGATATCGTTGCAGAACCAGGCCGTAATGACCAAGCTATCGTCCCCGCAGAACACTCCTTAGAGTCCCGGGAGTCCTGGCTAAGTGAACGACAAGCGTTAATCAAAAACCTCAGCAAGCCCGCTTTCACCTCCGCTACCGCACTGGGTCATCCTGACAGCGAAGAAAAACAGGAGCAGGAAAGAGACCAGACCGGTGAGCCCTGGCGGCGCGGTCGGGGTGCCACACAGGTTGGCCGCGCTGTCCACGCCGTCCTGCAATCCATCGACCTGGCAACTGGCGAAGGCCTGCCCGAACGGGCCCGGGCCCAGGCCACCGCCGAGGGCATACCAGATAGGGAGCAAGAAGTCGCCGAACTGGCCCAGGTTGCAGTCAACAGTGAAATCGTCCGCCGCGCCGTGGCTTCCGGTCGGCTATGGAGGGAAGTACCGGTGGCCGCGCCGGTGGGTGACGGCTTCCTGCACGGCTTCCTTGACCTGCTCTTTGAGGAGCAGGACGGACTGGTTGTAGTGGATTACAAGACCGATTCGGTTGACGCACAGGAAACGCAAGAGGCTGTGGAGCGCTACCGTTTGCAAGGTGGCGCCTATGCCTACTCCGTTGGGAGAGCCACGGGCAAACCGGTCAAGGAAGTGCTGTTCCTGTACTTGAAGCCTAAACGAGAAGAAACGTTGCCAGACTTGAAGCGAGCCATCCAGGAGGCTGAAGAGCGGGCAAAAGAACAGTTGGGAGCAGGCAGCGCATAGCTTCTCTCCAAAACCGGTTTTCGCGGCGAAGAGATGGGAAACGGTATTTCTTAATTTCCAGGCCGGTTATGGAAGCGCTTCCATGAGCAGCAAGTCGACTTTAGATGGGGAAACTGACATGGGCATTCTTACCGAAGACATGAAGCGAGTGGTCCGACAGCAGCGGCTGGGGTTCGTTGCCACGGTCTGTCCCGACGGCACCCCCAACCTCTCGCCCAAGGGTACAGCCGCAGTGTGGGACGATAACCACCTGCTATTCGCGGACCTGGCCTCGCCCGTAACTATGGCCAACCTACGCCACAACCCGGCGGTGGAAATAAACCTGGTAGACCTCTATTCCCGCAAGGGTTACCGCTTCAAGGGAATCGCCCGGATCATCGAGAAGGAGACTGACGAAATCCTCTTCGGCGAAATCTTCCAGGCCTTCGAACACGGTACGCGGGGCGTACACCAGGTACGGCTGCCGGCCCGGGCCTACGTCCTTATAAAGGTTGAGCGGGCGCTGCCGCTGGTCTCCCCCGCCTACGTGCCTGGCAAGACGGAACGAGAGACACGGGTAGAGTGGGCCGGGTATTGGGACGGTGTCCATCAGGACCGCATGGAACAGCTGAAATCTGAAGAGTAAACAACAGCCTGGATTGGCCCGACTACAGAGAGGACAAACCACAGTTGGCAGCTTCTCTTACATAGGATTCGAACACCAAAAGAAACAGGGCAGGCTTTTCGCCTGCCCTGAATTGTTGCCCAGTAGTAACTTTTGGCCTTTAGGCTCGCTGCTCTATCGGAACATATTCCAGGTCCATCTCGCCGGTGTACTCAAGCAGAGGCCGGATCAGGATATTGTCGTCAAACTGCTCAACGCACTGCAGCGTCCAGCCTGGAATGCGGCCAAGGGCGAATATCGATATGAACAGATCATCGGTAATGCCCAGCAGGTAGTAGATGCAACCGGCAAAGAAGTCCACGTTCACGTGGATGCCTCTGGAACGGTAGGGCACCATCGCTTCCTCTTCAACGTAGGTGAGGATCTGGAACCAGTGGGGCTGGCCCATCTTCTCGCTGAGGGCCCGTGCCCTCTCGCGCAGGTGCCTGGCCCGCGGGTCTTCGGCGCGGTAAACCCGGTGGCCGAATCCCATAATCCGGCCACCGCTTTCCAGCCTGGCCCGGCAGTATTCCTCTGCATTCTCGGGCTGGCCGATCTCCAGCGACATCTTCATCACTTCTTCCGCGGCGCCACCGTGGGCGGGCCCTTTCAGGGTCCCCACACCGGATACCACGGCCGAGTGAAGGTCAGCGATGGTGGAGGCGGTCACGCGGGCGGCGAATGCTGATGCGTTGGCGCCATGCTCCGCGTGGAGAATGAAGTCCACATCCAGCAATTTGGTAGTTTCCTCGTCGGGCAGTTCGTTAAACAGCATGTACAGGAAATTGCCGGCGTGGTTCAGGTCCGGATTGGGAGCAACCGGCTCCAGTCCCTGGCGCAGCCGGTGGTGAGCAGCTACAATGGTCGGGCCCATGGCCGTCAAGCGGATGCCCTTGCGGATAGTGGCTTCCACGGAGTTGTCGTTTACTTCGGTATCAAATGCCGACAGCGCGGAAAGACCGGTGCGGAGGGCGTCCATCGGGTGGCTGTTCTTTACCAGGTCCAGTACCTGGATAACCTCGTCGGGAATGCGCCGGTTTGCCCGAAGGACGTTGTCAAACTCGGCCAATTGCTGCTGACTTGGCAAGTCGCCGTAAAGAAGCAGGTAGATGACCTCTTCAAAGGTGGATTTCTCCGCCAGGTCGTGGATGTTGTAGCCCCGATACAGGAGCTTTCCCACCTCGCCGTCAATGAAACTGGACTTGGTGGTATCGAGATAAACGTCCTTAAGTCCCTTCATAATCTCCGGGGCCATTAACTATCCTCCTTCCGAGTGTTCCGACTCCAAATGCTGCCACGCAGGGAACGACCCGGACCAAAAATCCGTATGGGAAATGAGCAGAAATCGTAGCGAAATTTTAGCATTGCACCCAAGAGTCGTCAAGCTGGCGGAGCTTTAACCAGCACCGCCTAGACAAGCAAGATGGCAGCGTTTCCCGCGCCATTTATGCGTCGCTACCTACTGGTGGGGGCGGTCGATTTCAACCTTGACACTAAAGGCCGTTTGTAACAGAATGCAGGCAATTCCCCACCTTTTTGTAGAGCTATCGTTCATTAAAGGCACAGTTCGTGTCCTTATAGTTGATTGGCATGGCAGGCCAATTTGCCGACACAGCCTGCTCAACATATCCGACCCCACTAAACCTGAGAAAAGGGAGACTGCCTATGACCACCACGCAAAGTTCCAATCGCACCACGATAGAAGTTGCCGGCACTCAAGTTGAGATGTTTTCCGGCGGCAGCGGCCCGCCATTGCTTTTCTTGCATGGGGCCGGCGGCAACGCGGGCTGGCAGGCCTATCACGAGGAACTGGCCAAGACCTATACCGTGTATGTCCCGTCTCAAGCCGGCTTTAACGGTACTGAAAGGCCGGAGTGGCTCTATACGATCACCGACTTGTGCCACTTCAACCAGGCTATGGTTGAAGCTCTGGGACTGAAGGACTATGTCCTGATGGGTTCTTCCATGGGCGGCTGGGTAGCCGCTGAGATGGCGGCCATGAGCCGGACAAATCTGAAGGCGTTAATTCTCGTGGGCGCAGCAGGTATTAAGCCCGAGAACGGCGAAATAGCCGAGATATTTATGGTGTCGGCTCAGACCCGCATGGGCCAGCGATTCCACGACATATCCCAGGTGCCCAACCGGGAGGATTACGAGAGAGAACCGACCGCAGAAGAACAGTTGGTAGCCCATTCCAACCAGGAAATGGCCTCGCGACTGTGCTGGCGACCCTACCTGCATAATCCCAGTCTGCCCCACTATCTGCCCAAAGTGGATACTCCAACGTTGCTGGTCTGGGGACGGCAGGACGCCATTATCCCGCTGGAATGCGGCCAGATGTTCGAATCAGCCATGCCCAACGCTCAGCTCAAGGTGATCGACAACTGCGGCCATTCCCCCGCTCTGGAGAAGCCGGCGGAATTCCTGGCGGCGGTCAACGAATTCCTAGCGGCAGTGTAGAAGGCGCAGCGAAGAAGGAAGCATAGGCTGAATCTCAGTTTCTCGGCCAATCTTTGTAAGCCAAAGGTTGAGCGGCACGAAAGAAAAGGAGCAAGCGATGACGGAAGTATTCTGGTTCTCCGAACAGCCTTATGGGCACGTATCGGATGAAGACCTGGCCCCCTATGAATCGGGTCGGATGCACTTTCCCAATACCTATTTCGACCCCGAAAGGGCCCATGTTCTCTACAACAACTATCACGACCAGTACGCCCTGGCCGACGAAGTGGGGTTCGACGGTATCATGTCCAACGAGCACCACTCGTCCTACTGGTGCATGAAACCCTCGGTCAACGTGGACGCGGCGGTAATCGCCAAGGTGACCAAGAGAGTCAAGATCGCCATGCTGGGCAATGTTATCGCCCTGAATGATCCGGTGAAGATGGCCGAGGAAATCGCCATGTTGGACTGCATTTCCGGCGGCCGCATCATTTCCGGCTTCGTGCGGGGAACCGCAGTTGAAACCCTCCACGCTGGCATCAGTCCCACGGAGAACCGGGACCGGTTTGAAGAGGCCCACGACCTGATCGTCAAGTGCTGGACCACTCCCGGCCCGTTTCGCTGGGAGGGACGTTACTTCCCTCACCGCATGGTAAATCCCTGGGTAGTGCCTATTCAGAAGCCCCATCCGGAGGTCTGGTTCCCCGGCACCGGCAGCCCCGAAAGCGTAATCTGGGCCGCCAAGCGGATGTACCCCTACATGAACCTGGGGTCGCTACTGGACCTGACCAAGCAGCTAAAGGACATTTACTTCGAGACGGCCCGGGAAGAGGGCTATGAGCCGGGGCCCGAGCACTTCGGCTACCTGATTCGCTGCCTTGTTGCGGACACGGACGAGCGTGCCCAGGAAGTGGGCCGCACCTTCCTTTGGACCGAGGCCCACCGCCAGCGGGGCCCGGTGGAATTCAACGACCCGCCAGGCTACCAGTCCCGCGAGGCGCTGCGGATCAAGATGTCCCGTCCCACCATCGGGACCGGCACCATTGGTCGCCGGATGAGTTACGAAGAACTGCAGGACGCTCACAACATCATCGTGGGCAGTCCCGAAACGGTCATCAAGAAGCTGCGTTACATCAAGGAATCGTTGGACCCCGGCTACATGCTCATCTACGGGAACGAGGGCGACATGCCCCACGAAGACGTAATGCGCTCAGTGGAGTTGTTGGGCACCAAGGTAATTCCCGCGTTGAAGGAAGACTAAAAACAAACTTCCTCAAATACCGAAAAGTCCACTCGCCAAAAAATTAGGGGCCGGTCTGTTCAACCGGCCCCACTTACATGCCTTCCACTACCATGCGTTCCGGAAAGTAACCTCTGCCGTTAACCAGCCTCAGTCCCTGCCCAGCAATCGCTCCAGATTCTCGCGAACTTTGGGCCACTCTTCCTCAACTATGCTGTAATAGACGGAATCTCGGTTTGAGCCGTCCCAGGTAATGCGGTGATTCCGCAGCACACCCTCGCGCACACCGCCGATACGCTCAATGGCCCGCTGCGACCGCTCGTTCCGGCTGTCGGTCTTAAGGCAGACGCGCCGCGCCCCCAGGTCCTCGAAGGCGTGCTTCAAAAGCAGGTGCTTGCATTCCGTATTAACGAAACTGCGCTGGTAATTTACCCCGTACCAGGTCATTCCAATTTCCAGGGCCCGGTTTGGCCGGTCAATGTCCAGATAGCCGGTGGAGCCTATGGCCTGGCTCGATTCGGGCAGCACCACAGCGAATTGGACCCGCTCGCCCTTCTCAAGCAGTGAAAGACAACCCCTGACCCAACCCTTGGCGTCTTCCAGGTCGAGGAAAGCCGGTCTGGGCAGATAACGCCAGATAACTTCATCTCTGCCGACATCGTACAGGTTCTCGGAGTGTTGCAGGCCGATGGGTTCCAGGCGAACACGCTGGCCTGAAAGCGTTACGGGTTGGGGGTCCATCAAATGCTCCCTTTCTGGGTAGCCCCGGCCAGCAGGTCCCTTATCTTGTCCAGAATCCTGTGGCTGACCTCGTACTTGGTAAGCAGAGGCAGTTCTTCCACCCGCAACTCGCGGTTGATGAGGACCACCCGGTTGGTATCCGATCCAAAACCGCTGTCGGCGTCGGTGATGTCGTTGGCGACGATCAGGTCCAGGGACTTGCGCCGCACCTTGTCGGTAGCGTTGGCCACCAGGTTCTCGCTTTCGGCGGCGAAGCCCACGCGAACAAAATTACCCCGTGCCGTATCCAGAATATCTGTCGTCTTGGCCAGTTCGATTGTCAATTCGTCATCGTTCTTCTTGATTTTCTGCTCCGCCGCCACCGCCGGACGGTAATCGGCCACCGCCGCCGCCATTACCAGAGCATCGGCGCTTTCCATTTCCTGCTTAACGGCCTGTCCCATTTGCTCAGCCGTCTGGACTTTGACCACATCTACGAGGGGCGGGTTCGGCAGGCCCGTTGGCGCGGTAACCAGCACCGCGCGGGCGCCCCGGTCCCGGGCTGCCTCAGCCAGGGCATAACCCATTTTCCCCGAGGAATTGTTGGTAATCACCCTCACCGGGTCAATCGGTTCCTGGGTTCCCCCGGCGCTGACCACAATGGTTCGCCCTGCCAGGTCTCCATTGCGGCCCAGGGTCGCTGCAATGTGCCCCATCAAATCTATTGCCTCCACCAGGCGACCCATGCCCATCAGTCCCGAGGCCAGCCTGCCCGGGGCCGGGCCGGCAATGGCAACGCCCCGCTGACGCAGTTTTTCCAGGTTTTCCTGGGTTGCGGGATGGTCGTGCATGGCAGCGTCCATGGCCGGTGCTACCAGCAGAGGCGCCGTCGTGGCGATGACGGTGGTGGTCAAGGGATCGTCGGCCAGCCCCACCGCCAGCTTGGCAATGCAGTTCACGGTGGCCGGCGCGATAACCACGATATCGGCGCGACGGGCCAGGGCCACGTGCTCGTTGGCAAACTCGGACCCGACATCGTAGGTGTCCGTAACAACTTCCCGGTGGGTAATGCTGCGAAAGGCAAGAGGCGTAACGAACTGGGTGGCCCCGTAGCTCATGATAACGTCAACCAGCGCGCCGGCCTGCACCAGTTTGCTGGCCAGGTCCACGGCCTTGTAGCTGGCTATGCTGCCGGTGACGCCCAGTACCACGTGCTTCCCGGCCAAAGGCCCAGCCATCACTCCTCCGGATTCATAAAAATGGGGACTCGGATGCTTTAATTGTAGTACAAGAGCAGGCGCTAATTCCTGGCTCTGGCCGGCTTTTCCTGGTTCATTTCGTAGATCAGCCGCAGGCCGACCAGGGTCAGGTCCTGGTTAATGTCGTCAAATACCTTGGTCTCGTTGGCTATCACCGGGACCAGCCCGCCCGTGCCAATCACCTGAGCGTCCTGGCCTATCTCCCCCTTGATCTGGTTTACCATACCGGTAACCAGGGCGGCATAACCATAAACTAGGCCCGACTGCAGGGCATTGACCGTATTCCGGCCCACCACGGACTTGGGGGCTACCAGTTCCACCCGGCGCAATTGGGAGGCATTGAAGAATAGGGCGTCGGCAGCCAGGCTGATCCCCGGGGAAATGGCTCCGCCCAGGTACTCTCCCTCCCGGTTTACCACGTCAAAAACCGTTGCCGTACCCAGGTCAACCACTATCAGCGGGGCCGAATACAACTCGATTGCCGCTACCGCATCGGCGATCCGGTCGGCCCCCACGTCCCGGGGATTGTCGTAAAGAATCCGCAGCCCGGTCCGTATTCCCGCCGAAACGGTCAGTGGAGTCACCCCAAAGAAAGTGCGGCACAACTCGGCGAACATCACTGTTAGCGGAGGTACACCGCTGCAAATGCACGCGGAATCGACGTCTGCGGGGTCGATGCCACGTTGCCTTAGCAGGCTCACCAATTGCAGGCCGTATTCATCGGCCAGACGGCGCGAATTTGTGGACAGGCGAAAGGTCACCTGTATCCGCTCTCCATCGAACACGCCAATCGTAACAACAGTATTCCCAATATCAATAGTCAGCAGCATAGGCGGATTATACAATAAGGGTGCCATTCTTCACCACGAAAAAAGTCAGCCAACGGACAACCAGGATTTACATTAAGATGATTCTAAAGGTATCCGGTTTAATGCTCCTTCGGCCAGGCACCGGCAAGGAGTATGCCTGCCTCTGCTGAGTTATACCGCCGGAACCAGCAATGGCCAGTACTAGCCCAAAAGGTTTTAAACCGGGGCCGGAGCGCCATAATCGGATACGGACACCTTATCAAAACCCTCCGTCTCTAAGTTGACAGTCCCGATACCCACTGGCTACCATAGCCAGTGTCAGGGGAACTGCTTTGGGGCGTATGTTGAATACCGTGGGAGAGAAAGAATTATGGCCAATATGGATCAGGTGCAGATAGTAAGGCAAGGTCGGGACGCAGTGGCCCAATGGCGTGAGGAGCATCCCGGTCAATTTATGGACCTGAACGCTAGTTACATGAGCCATACGCGCATCCCAATGGTCAACTTGACCGGCGCCGACATGCGTAACACGGACATGATGGGGGCCATGCTGCGAAGGGCTGACCTCTCCGACTGCCGGCTGAATCCGATCCACTTCTACCGGGCCGACTTGCGCGAAGCCGCCTTTGTCGGGTCCCTGATGAACGGGGCCAACCTGCGGGGCGCTGATTGCCGCCAGGCCAACTTCAGCAACGCGGACATGGACCGCGTAATCCTCTCCGATGCCAACCTGTCGGGTGCTAACCTCAGGGGCGCCAACCTTTCCCGCGCTAACCTGGACCGTGCCAACTTCACCGGCGCCGATTTAACCGGGGCTACTTTTAACGGCGCCGCTCTGACCCGCACCAATCTGTCTGGCGCCATCTTTCGGGAAAGCGACTTTTACGAAGCGGTCTTCAACACGACACCGGTAACCGATGCCGACTTCACCGGCAGCATCATGGGTTACACCATGTTTCAAAACTGCAACCTGAGTGATGCAATTGGTCTGGACGCAGTCCGACACGACGCTCCCAGCACACTGGGACTGGATTCCCTTTTCCGCTCCGGTGGCGCCATACCTGGTTCGTTCCTGGCCGGTGTAGGTTCCCCCGAGTCATTGGTGGCTTACCAGCAGACCCTCGTAGACAGCTCCGCCCTTTCGGGAGACTACTTCATCGCTTGTTCCGCCGGAGACGTGGCCTTCGCCTCAAAATTGCAGGACGATCTGCGGGCCAACGGCGCCCGCTGCTGGATTTTCCCGGAGAACGCTCGCGGCAGCGCCCTGGTAGACCGCCGCAGCTCCTCCGAAGAAGAGGAAATTGAACGGTGGATCCGTCACTACGAGAAGTTGATGGTCGTATGCACACCAGAAGCATTTGCCAGTGAGACCATTCGCAACGACATTGTCGCCGCCAGGGAAAAGCAGGACAGCCAGGACGAATGGGTGCTGTTCCTGGTCACGGGCGACGGCTCCATGAACTCGCCCAGAGACCGGTACGCCAGGGAATTGAGCGCCGCCCACAGGGTCTTCGAATTGCCGGGGCACGCCGAGAACACCGAAGAATATCGTCAGGCCGTGGCAGATTTGGCGGCTGCCCTGATTAAAGTGCACCCCGCCAGCGAGGGCAGACCGGTTCGCAGCGCTCCTTCCACGCAGTTGTAAGGGACATCCAACTCGATTCACGCCGGCCCTTCCCCCGCCGCCCGCTACAGCATATGGAACCCCCTAAGGGCGCCCCAGAATAGTTAACCGGGGCGCCCTTATGTATACCTCCCCATCCCCCTCAGCAAACACGTATCAATGCCATCGGCCAACGCGCCGGAAACCCTTCTTGTATCTGCCTGAAATTGGCTATAATACAGCCACCAATCAGACTGCTTGCCGGGAGGCGACATGGTCCAGTACTCTTTCCGACTGCCCAACGCCGACTACCTGGGCTTTCCCGCTACTACCGAGGCCATAGTGCAGACGGCCGTAAAGGCTGAGGAGCTGGGGTTTGACGCCCTGTTCGTCAACGACCATGTCATCGTCGATGATTCTCCCCGCAGTGAGTCCTGGCGCAACGTCTACGACCCCATGATGGTCCTCTCCTACGTGGCTGCTTGCACTTCCAGGGTGCTGCTGGGTACTTCGGTGCTCATCATGCCCTACCGAAATCCCATAGTTACCGCCAAGATGATCGCGACTCTTGATCAGATGTCGGGCGGGCGGGCCGTCGCCGGAGTGGGTTCCGGCTGGAACGAAGCCGAGTACAACGCCCTCGACGTGCCCTTCCACCAGCGGGGGGCTCGCACCAGCGAGTATCTCCGCATCTGGCAGGCCTGCTGGGCGCCGGGCGCTACGACCTTTCACGGTCGATTCTTCTCCTTCAACAACATGCACGTGAATCCCAAGCCGCTGCAGCAACCCCACCCGCCGCTGTGGATCGGAGGCTCCAGCGAGGCTTCCCTGAGACGCCCCGCCCACTTTGGACAAGTCTGGCAGCCAACGCCCACTCCCTTGCCCGCTTTGGTCAGCAACCAGAATTATCTAAAGGACTATTGTGCCGAAATCGAACGGGAGGAAGTGCCCCGCACCCGCATGAGTTTCCGCGTGAACTTCAGCCAGGTTACCGGCAGTTCCAGCGGAAACGGGGACCGGCCCACGGGCCAGGGCACGGCGGAACAGGTGGCCTCGGACATCACTCGCTACCGCCAGGAGGCCGGGCTCGAAGAGTTCCAGATTAACTTCAACGGCTGCGGCAGCCTGCAGCAACTGCTGGACTCCATGGACCTGCTGGTTGAGGATGTGATTCCAAAGGTTGACGACTAATTCGGTCCTGAATGGATCGGACACGGGAACTGCCGCAAGTAATGATTGCCTTCCCCACAGACCGAGTTGAAAAACGCCGCGTCCTGATGGACGCCGTGGAATCGGTGCGGCCGGTTTTGGAGGCGGGCGCCAGGGAAAGCGAGAAAAGGGCCACCCTGGCCCAGGCTTCAGTGGATGCTCTCTACGACTCCGGGTTGCTGCGCCTCAAGTTGCCCCACGTACTGGGAGGAGCCGAGGCCGACCTGGTGACCCAGTTGGATGTATTGGAGGCAGTCAGCCGGATAGACCCCTCCGCGGGCTGGTGCCTGATGATCGGCGCCGCCAGCCTGGGCACCTTGGGCGCATTTCTGCCCGACGATGCCCTGCAGGAGGTATTCGTCGACGGCAAACCTCCATTGACGGCCGGGGTGATCGGCCCCTTTGGCACTGCCACCCCCGTGGACGACGGGTACGTGATCAGCGGTCGCTGGTCCTTCGCCAGCGGCATCCGCCACTCGGAGTGGATTTCCGCGGGGGCCAGGGTGGTGACCGAAAAAGCAAGCTATCCGCCCCAGGTGCGCATCGCATTGCGAACTTCCCAGGTGAAGATTCACGATAACTGGGACGTCATGGGTTTGAAGGGCACGGGTAGCTGCGATTTTTCAGTTGATAATCTCTTGCTTCCCCACCGCTACGTTACGAACCCAATAATTCGTGAGCCAATGCGGGGAGGGCCCCTTTACCTGATGGGGCGTCCCGGCTACGTTACCAACGAGCATTCCGCCTTCGCCCTTGGTGTTGCGCGAAGGGCCCTGGATGCGGCTACCGCATCGGCCATTGCCAAGTCCCGCGGGTACAACACCCGGAACATCCTGGCCAGGCGCCCCGTGTTCCAGCGGGCCCTGGGCGAAGCTGACTTGAAACTTCGGGCCGCTCGGGCGCTGAATGTGGAAGTCCTCGAAGCTGCCTGGAAGGTGGCGACGGACGGGCAAACTCCAGGACCGGAACTGCAAACCCAATTGCGGGGAGTGGCTGCCTACGCCACCGAAGTGGCCGTCGAGGTGATTTCAACCTGCTTCCGTTATAGTGGCGGGGAAGCGTTGTACGATTCCAGCGTACTGCAACGGTGCCTGAGGGACATTAACGCCGCCGCCCAGCACCAGATGGTCAGCGACACTGCCTTCGAGAATCACGGCCAGTTTCTGCTCGGGCTTCCCGACGCCCAAGTCATGGAGTAAACGCGCTGGGTCCCCAGCTATCTACGCTGCCGGGGATCGACGTACTCGCCAGGCGCCACCCCTTCCCTCAAGCCTGTGGTCGCTATCACAAAGGCCAGGCCTATCGGCACCAATGCACCGGCAGCGTATATCGGTACATGACCTACGGACCCTTTGGCAACTTCCCACACCCGGTCGAATAGGCTCATTGATTCCCAGGTATCAGCGTAATTCACATCCAGGGAGGCTGTCTGGTAGTTCTCGTCGAAGTGCTGCCATAAGCCCAGGGCAGCCGCCAGAATCACGACCACCGCAACCCACCGGGCCAGCTTCCTGGTGAAGCGCGCCGGCCAGATCACCAGGACAATCAGGGTAAGAAAGACCACACCGATGGTGGCCCAGGGTACAAGCTGCCACACCCCTTCCCAGTGGCGTTCATAGGCCAGCACAACTGCCAATCCCACCAGCCCCAGGAACACCAGCCAGTGCAGGCCCGCTCTTAGCCTGCTGGCTATTGCTGCGTTTCTTTCCTCTTCTATCAAGGCAATTCCAGTTGAGCGATTATCTCGTCGACTACGCCAGGGCCGGGATTGTACTTGGTCAACTCGCCACGCAATTTCAAGTAGTCGGTGTCGTCTTCAGCATAAGGGCGATATTCGTCCACTTCCCGGGCCCACTTCCGGGCATTGCCAATACCTGCATGCTCGAAGGCAGCCTGGAGATCCGCCAGGCTGCCGTTGTTGGCCGAAACTTTCTCGCCAGGACTGTACGTAGTCGCTGCCTCGCCCCCTCCCGACTCAGATTCACAGGCTATCGACACTAGCGACAGAACCACCATTGCAATTATCAAGCAAATGCACTGTTTGAGTTTCACAATCTTCTCTATATTCCCGAGTCGAAGTTGCCTCGATTAATTTGAGACTGTGCATCTATTGGAAGCCAAAATTTAAATCAGACCTGGTCCGTGGCTCGCCCCGATGAACCATACTCAAAGAATATCAAGAAAGTTTCAAGCCAGCTACCTTTAATTGTGCAGCATTATATTCGCAACCTGCTCATTTTTAAAGGTAATCAGCCAACCAATTGCCGTGTTTCTCCACATACTCTCCACCCGGTGTCGTAACCACATATTGCCTCATCATCCCTGTTCAGAAACAAGATTCGAAAGTTTATTGGTACAAGGTATTGACAACACCTTGGTTTTATTGGTATAAAGTATACCGAGTCTCATTAGTGATACTGAGTCTTATTCCCCAAGGGTTCTCATTAGTTGCAGGCAGAAACTTTCGTCCTGGTACAGCATTAAGGTACGTCATCGGCATCAACAGTTTCGCGAATCGCAGAGCGAACGACAGAGGCACGTCTGACCATAAATTCCTTTACCACCAGCCACTCTGACATTCCAATCTGGAGGCAAAATCCATGCTGAGAATTAACCTGAAGTTCATTATCCCTTTACTTGCGCTGACCCTGGTGCTTGCGGTGGCCTGCGGCAGTGAGGAACCGGCGACTCAACCACCCGCCGAAACTGCGGACGGCTCTAGTCCGGCGGCGGTCGTCGGTCAATCGCAGTCGGTACCTGCCCAGCTCGCAAGCCAACAACAGGAACCGTCGGCCAGCCCGGAAAATGAGGTCTTAAATGTAGTGACCACCAGTAACATCGTTGCGGACTGGATAAGAGTGGTCGGCCAGGACCGCGTCCAGGTATCGTCGCTATTGCCGCCCAACGCCGACCCTCACACCTACCAGCCCGGCGCCCAGGACATAGCCAGGGTAGCCGACGCTGACCTGGTAATAAGTGTCGGCCTGTCTTTGGAAGCTGGCTGGCTCAACGAGCTGGTGGAAAATGCCGCCCCAGACCCAGACTTGATTGTGGAAATCGGCAGCGAGGTTGACCCCATCGACTTCGTGGAGATTTTCGACGACCACCGGGACGAAGAGGAAATGGCCGAGCTGCTGGGCAAGCTGCTGGTGGGTGACGGCGAGACCGGTGCGCTTTCAGTTATTGAGCTGGATCACGGCGAAGTTGAGCAGGATGCCTACGACCTGGGAAGCAGGGCCGGTCGCATCTACGCCACCAAGAGCGGTCGCTTTGCCATCGCGGTTGCCAGCGACGCCAACTCCGCCCACGTCTTTGACGGCGGCCTGTACCTGGATGCTCACGACGGGCATTTTGACGTGATAAACCGGGAAGCGGAACTCCTTGGAGTTGACCTGGGCGGTGACCGCCCGGTCCACCTGTATGTCGGCGATGAATGGGCAACCATATTCTACGACGGCTCCGGGGACGTGTTGCTCATCAACGAGCACGAACTGGAAGAGGAAAGCGCTTCCTACCAACCGGTGCGAATTAACGCCGGGGCTCACCACGGCGCCGCGGTGCCCCTGGAAGGCGACCTCTTCGCCATCACGGCACAGCACCCCGACTATGCCGCCAATCCAGAACAGTACCGCCTTCCTGAGAGCGTTGACATTCGGGACCTCTCAGGCAACATCCTCTACACCGCCGACGGCTGCCCCAATCTGCATGGTGACGCCGGCAACGGTCACATGGCAGTGTTTGGCTGCACTGGCGGCGCGCTGGCAGTTGTTGCCGAAGAGGGCGAGTACGACCATGTTTTCGTCCCCGCCCCGGAAGGCTCATCTGACGACTTTCGCCTGACTACTGTCTGGGGAGCGCCGGGCGCCGACCATTTCTTTGCCCTCGGGTCCGCTGTAGGCCTTTACGTGGTAGAGCCGGAAGAAGGGGAAATGGACCAGCTGATTCCGGCAGCCGAAGGCCTTACTGCTGTTCAGGTGGCGCTCAGCCCCGATGGCGAAACCATGATTGTCGTCATGAGTGACGGCGAGATACGCATGTACGACACCCACGACGGGGAAATAGTCGCCGCCAACTCGGACGCCCTTTCTACACCGGTGGAGACCGGCTTCTGGGCCCGACCTCACATCGCCCTGGCCCCCGGCGCCATCTTCATCACCGACTCAGTGGGTGGAGAAGTTCTGCAGCTGGATGACCACGACCTGGAAGTCGTAAACCACTGGGAAGTTGGCGGCACTCCCGTCAAGATAGCCTTCGTCGGCATCCAGGGAGAAACGGAAGGGCACGAGGAGGAAGGCCACGGCCACGAAGAGGAGGGGGATGGACACGGCCACGGCGTACTGGACCCCCACTTCTGGTTTGACCCCCTGCGGGCCCAGCAGGCGGTAAGCAGCATCGCGGCCCAGCTTTCGGGCATCGACCCGGCCGGCCAGCTCTATTACCGGGACAATGCCGCTGCATACAATGAAGAACTCGATGACCTCCACGCCTGGATTGAAGCAGAGGTTAACACCATTCCCGAGGACCAGCGGCTATTGGTAACTTCCCACGACAGTTTCCAGTACTTCGCCCAGCGCTACAACTTTGAGATTGTAGGCGCAATTATGCCGCTGACCACCGAAGTGGAACCGTCAGCGCAGGACTTGGCGGAGCTAATGGAGACTATCGAGCATTCTGGAGCCAAAGCCGTCTTTGCCGAAAAATCCCATACTGACCGGCTGTCCCGCCAGGTCGTTGAAGACACCGGCGCGGTCCTGATAGGCGGCCTCTACACCGGATCCCTGGGCCAGATCGGCGGCGAGGCCGGCACCTACCTGGACTTCATGCGCTACAACGTCAGCACCATAGTGGAAGTCCTGAAATAGCCCACTGCAACGACGGCCCCTGACAACATAAAACCAGGGGACAATTGAAGGATACGAACAGGGGCTGCCTTCGTGGTGGCCCCATTCATTTGAGCAGCATTTACCCTTGCCCGCGCTAAACCAGGTAACAGGCTGCCCAGTGGCCCGGGGCCTTTTCTTCGGCGGGCGGGTGCGGGTTGTCCCGGCAGTAATCGGTGGCCAGGGGACAACGGTCATAAAAGCGGCAACGGGGCGGCGGGTCAATGGGCGCAGTCAAGTCGCCCAGAATGTCCGGTGGCTCCCGGCGAAATTGAGGGTCAGGAACCGGGACGGCAGACAGCAGGGCGCGGGTGTAAGGGTGCAAGGGATTGTGCAGCAGTTCCTCGGTTTCCCCCAATTCCACTATTTTCCCGAGGTACATAACCGCGATTCGGTCGCACATGTATCTGGCTACAGCCAGGTCGTGGGTGACATACAGATAGGCAATCCCCAGCCCGTGCGCCAACTGCTGCATCAGGTTCATTATGCCGGTGCGACTGGAAACATCCAGCATGGACGTCGGCTCGTCGGCCACTACGAAGGAAGGTTCCACCACCAGGGCCCGGGCAATGGCCACCCGCTGCCGCTGGCCTCCGGAGAGCTCGTGAGGGTGCCGGAACAGGAAGGTGGCCGGAGGAGTCAGGCCCACCAGCATCAGGATTTCGGAAACGCGGTCCACCCGGTCCATCACTGTGCCCATTCCCTGGACTGCCAGAGGTTCGGCGATAGTGTCGTAGATGGTCCGACGGGGGTTCATTGACTCGTAGGGGTCCTGGAAAATCATCTGGGCCTGGCGGCGGAAGGCCCGTAGTTGCCTCCCCTCGATAGCCGTGGCATTCACCGAAAGTTCTTCAACACCGGACTCCACGTCCAGACCCGGCAGTCTGAAGAGAATCTCCCCCGAAGTGGGCTCCAGCAACTTGACCAATAGCTTGCCGACCGTCGTCTTGCCGCAGCCCGACTCGCCCACCAGGCCCAGGCTGTCCCCCGGTCCCAGTTCAAAGGAAACGTCCTCAACTGCGTGGATAAAGCTGGAAGCCCTGCGAAACAGGTTCCTCCCCACGGGAAATCGCTTGGTAAGTCCGGACACAGACACCAGGGATTCCGCAGCAGCCGGTCGAATGTCAGAAACGGTCACAGGTGATCTACTCCGCCTCGGGATGGATCGAGTTGGCATTGCTGCCTTCGTCCAGAGGATGCCAGCAGTCGGCCCACTGGGTGCCCCGGTAAACCTTGGGCGGGTACTTCTCCCGGCACTCCTGGGTGGCATGCAGACAGCGGGGGTGAAAAGGGCAGCCCGGTGGCGGGTCGATCAGGTTGGGCGGTTCCCCCGAAAGGTTTGCCAGCGGACGCCGCTCTCCGGTAATGCTGGGGAAAGACCCCATCAACGCAGCCGTGTAAGGATGCAAAGGCGCGCGGAATACATCCACCGTATCCCCATACTCCGCCAGTCGCCCGGCGTACATCACCCCGATGCGGTCGGTTACCTCCGCAATTACTGCGATGTCATGGCTAATGTAGATTACTGCCATGCTGAGGTCCCGCTGGATGGACTTTAGCTCCCGCAGGATACGGTCCTGGACTATGACGTCCAGGGCGGTGGTGGGCTCGTCGGCGATGATTACAGCGGGATCACAGGAGAGGGCCATGGCGATGACCGCCCGTTGCCGCATGCCGCCGCTGAACTCGTGCGGGTACCGCTCCGTCAGAGCCGGATCCAGACCCACTAGGCGAAAGAGCCGGGCCACCCGCTCGCGAGACTCGGCCACAGTGCTTTCTACGCCATGCGCTTCAATGGCCTCCTCCACCTGCCGCCCCACTTTGTACACCGGGTCCAGGGAGTTCATCGCCGCCTGGAAGACCATCGCAATGCGCCGCCATCTATATTCTCGAATCTCCTCTTCGGACAGCGTCAATATGTCCTGGCCGTCCAGTATTACCTGCCCGCCTGCCAGCAGGGCGTTGTCCGGAAGCAGGCGCATCAGGCAATTGGCCACCGAAGTCTTGCCGCAGCCCGACTCGCCGACCAGCCCCAGCGCCTGCCCCTGGGCCAGTTCAAAGCTGACGTTCTCCACGGCCTTGACCGCGCCACCCCGGGTCAGGTAGCGCAGGGACAGGTCAACAACCTTCAGGACGGGTCCGCTTGCCACGGCAGTCATTCCTTCTGCCTCTCCGATTCCCTAGTCATGGCGCCGTCGCAACCGGGGGTTAACCACCTCGTCCAGGGCCCTCCCGCCCAGGTAGAAGGCGCTGCACAGCAGGGTGATTGAAGCACCGGCAGGTACCACCAGCCACCAGTACCGGGTCCCGCCCATCAGGTAGCCGCCGGTGTTGGCGGTGTGAATCATGATTCCCCAGCTCATCCGCAGGTCCAGCAAACCCAGGAAGGACAGCACCGCCTCCGCGAAAATGGCGCTGGTAACGGTGAACATCATGTACAGCAGGGACAGGGGCAGCAGGTTGGGAATGATATGGACAAATATGATGTGGAAATGCCCGCCTCCAGCCACCCGCGCCGCTTCAATGTAGGGTTTCACCTTGATGCTGAGGGCCTGCGACTTGAGAATTATCGCGGTCCCACCGAACCCGCCCAACACGCCAATGACCAGCGCCAGGTAAAAGAGGTTCAATTTGAACAGCGCGCTAAGCACGATAAGGAGGGAAATCCCGGGCAGAGCGATAAACAGGTCTGCCAGCCGCATAAAAAAGGCGTCCAGCAAGCCCCCGTAGTAGGCTGACACCGCCCCCACGGTGGTGGCAATGGCAACCGTAACCACCGCCGCAGTGATCCCCAACACAAACTCGGACCGTGTACTCCAAAGCAACTGGCTGAGCACGTCCCGGCCCAATGGGTCGGTGCCCAGCGGATGCCGCCAGGTAGGCGGCGCCGGCTGCTCCAGCCGATCGAAGGCGTAACCCGTCACCGGATCGTAGGTGTCGGAGTCCCAGATGGTCAGCATCAGTATCGGGTGGGCCACGGCCATAACCGCGAATATCCCGATAATCACCAGCGACAACACTCCGATACGGCTCTCCATAAAGATGGACCAACCGTTGCGGAAGGAGTTCCAGGCCAGTAGGGCCCTTGCCAAAGCCAGCCGAAGGCGGCTATGCCCCACTTCCACCACCGGTGGCTCAGGGGCGGCTCCAGGCGTAAATGAAAAGTTGGGCGGCGTAATCACTGGTAACGTATCCTGGGATCAAGATAGACGTAAACTATGTCCACGACTACGTGGGCCAGCAGGGAAAACAGGCCGATAAACACCATGGCTCCCATCACCAGGGGCAGGTCTTCGGTTCGCACCGCCTGCAGCAGGGTCAAGCCGGTGCCGGGCCACGAGAACACACCTTCGATTATTACGCTGCCGTCTATGGCGAAAATGAGGCTGTAAATCAGACTTGTAACCACCGGCAGCAGGGCGTTTCGAGCGGCGTGGCGGTCCCGCACCTGCTTCTCGGGCAGGCCCTTGGCCCGGGCTGCCATCACGTAGTCCTCACGCACCGTCTCCAGCATGCTGTTCCGGGTCAGCAGCATGGTGCCCGCGAAAGAAATGAGGGTGAGCGTGACAATGGGCAGAATCATGTGCTTGAGAATATCCAGCGCCAGTCCCCCAACTCCCGACAGAGACCAGAACACGATACCCGCAATACCGCCTACCGCAATCAAAGGGCCCGCCCACTTCGCCAGTCCCACGCGCCCCGTCTTTTTCAATGCGAAAACCACCAGGAAGGCGAAGGCGGTAAACAGGAACGCCGTCAGCAGCATCTGGCCGAAAACGAAGTTGGCGCTGACCTCGGCATGACGCCACACCAGCGGGTCGAGGAACTTGCCCACGGGCAGCCAGCCTAACCGGAAAGCGAAAATCCAGATCATCATCAGGGCAAAAGCAGGGGTAAAGACAGTGAAGAGCGTGGCCCCGGAGATGGTGGCCGTATATTCCAGGACCCCGCCCCGCCGCCAGGCAATGGCCTTTCCCAGGAAGAAACCAATGTAAAAGGACAACACTGTGGCGCTTAAGAAAAGCACTGCGGTACGGGGCACCCGCTCAACCAGCACTTCCATCACAGGACGGGGGAAGTGGCCGAAGGATACCCCAAAGTCTCCGGTAACGGTGTTCCTGAGGTGAATCAGGTATTGTTCCCACAACGGCTTGTCCAGCCCGAATGAGGCCCGAATCTTCTCCCGCACATCCGGCGGCAGGTCCGGGTTAAGGGCGTAAAAGGATGAATAGTCGCCGGGCTGGGCCTGCACCAGAAAAAAGGCGAAGGTAATTATCAGAAAAAGGGTGAGGACCATTTGTCCCGCGCGGCGGACCAGGTAGCCGGTCATGTGGGGCAAACTCCTGAATTATGCTGTGGGAAGTGGGCTAAGTCCCTTCAGCCAAAAGCAGACATTGGATAGAACTGTCCTGCCAACTTGAACCGCATTGTCGGGCCATCTATCCGTCGTTCCCCCGAAGGGAAACCTTTGCGAATCCGTCATTCCGGCCTTCACCTGAATCCAGAGCGGCAAGGGGATGGCATGGGCAAAGAAGTTTTCGACCTCGCCACCCTGCGTGCCCCGTGAGTCTTGCAAAGGTCTTCCTTCAAAGAAACAACAGACTCTGTACAATTAGGCCTGTCCCCTATTTGAACAGCACCGTGCCGGTCAACGCGCCGGCGTTCTGCAACCCGCCCAGGTTATCCGTGTAGGGAAACTCCAGCTTGTCGCTGCGATAGGTCTCAACAATGGGCGTCGTGAAGAGAGTCACGTAGGGCAGTTCTTCAGCAAGAAACTCCTGCATTTCGAATACTTGCTGCTGCGCCATTGCCACGTCGGTTTCCGCCACCAGTTCATCAGCCAGGCGGTCGAACTCATCGTTGCTGTAGCCCCCGGCATTGTTGCCTTCCAGGTCGGAATACTTGCTGTGGAAGAAGGCTTCCAGGTAATCGGGGAACAGGCTCAGACCCCAGCCCAGTATCCACATGTCAAAGTCCTGCTGTTTGAAGACCTTGTCCACTATCAGGTTAAAGCCGGTGAGGTCGGCCCGCAGGGGAATGCCCACCTCGTTAAGCCATCGTTCAATCCAGATGGCGAAAGTCGACCGGAGGGGGTCATAACCAGGGCTCGGCGCCAGGACCGTTATCTCGGGCATTGGATCGCCGTTGGGGAGTTTCAGGCCTTCTCCCTGCTGTTCTACAAACCTGCCGTCCTCACTAACCTTGGGCTCGACTTCCCAGGTAAAGCCTGCCCCCTTTAGCAATTCCACAGCCTGGTCCACCCGATCCGCGCGGCTGAGTCCCTTGCCGTAAGTGGGAACATCGGCGTTGTGCCAGGCCACGTTGCCTGTGGGCACCATGGCATACACCGGGATTGCGACACCCTGCAGCACGGTGTCTGTCAGGAACTCCTTGTCAATTAGGACAGCCACTGCTTGCCGGAAGGCCTTGTCATCAAGGGGAGTACGCCGCGTGTTGAACCCCAGATACCGTACTCCCTCCGAGGGGTTCTCAATGGTGGTCAGGCCATCCGATCCCTCAAGTTGCTCCTGCAGGCCCTTGGAAAGCCCCAGGGGGTTGAGCATAAAGTCTATGTCGCCCTTCTTGAGCGCCAGCACCGTGGCATCCTGGCTGCCGTAGATAGAATAAATCACGCTGTCGGCGTAGGGCCCCACGGCATATTCCAGAACCTTATCGCCGCTGGGCTCACCGAAGGCGGTAAACTCAAAGACCCCGGGTTTGGACTCCTGGAATGCGCCGTTGTTGTACTGGGTAACGGTACTGCCCGTGAAATAGAAACCGTCGTTCATGACCTTTTCGGCGAAGGCCCCCCGTTCCCATTTGTCAAAGCCGAACCCCCCGGCGGTAGGCTCACCGTCTGGAATGTGGGCGTAAAGGACTTTGTGCTGTTCGTTCACCTCACCGGCTTGCTTGGCCTCGGCAATCACCGGCTCCCAATAAGCCTTGGAGAATATTGGCATAAAGGCCAGCCCGAACTGCCAGCGGGCCAGGCCAGGTTCTTGCTTGAAGTAAATCTTCAGCCGGTACGGGTCAATGGCCTCAGCATGATCAAAGAACTCCGGGTCTACAATCGCGGGCCAGTTGCCGGTGAGCTCCAGGCCCGTCACCGTCTCGGCCGTGAATACAAAGTCATCAGCCGTAACGTCAATTCCGTCGCTCCACTTGACGCCTTGCTTCAGGGTTATTTCGGTAGTCCAAAACGTCTCGTCGCCGACGATTGCTTCCTGCAGGGCCGTGGGGAAGTCCGATGCCAGCGCGGGTACCCAGTCAAATCGCTGGTCTGAATAAGTGTACAAACCAACCTTGCCTCCGCCCAGCACATACTGATTCCAGATAGTGCCGTCCGGGCCCAGGAAGGCCCAGAAGTTGGTGGTAGTCAGGTCTTCTGAAATGCCGATCTGATAGATCTTTTCTTCATCACTGACTGGGGTAAGAGGAAGTGTGGCTTCTGGGGATTCCGGCTCCGGCGTGGGAGTTACCACCACTTCGACTTCCTTCACCACTTCGACTTCCTTCACCACTTCGACTTCCTTCACCACTTCGACTTCCTTCACCACTTCGACTTCCTTGACGACCTCTCTCGTGCAGCCCAGCAGGGCCAAAGTGACCAGAGTAAGGGTCAACACCCAGAACCATCGAGCCGGATGCGCCATAATCGCCACCCCCAATTGCAGGGATTCTTTTCGCTCAGGTCAACGGGGAGAAACAGCGGAGGAAGAGGCCGGAATTCTTTTTACTTAAGTAAACAGCTTCACTAACCCCACCCTCGGCGGCTCCCCCGCTTGGCCGGAACCAGGTAGTAATCCATCTTCGGCAATGTAGAAATAAGGGAAACCCTAGCTACAGATGTTATCAGCAGATACGAGCATTGTCTAGCTAGGCTCCTCCAGGCAAAGGCAATCGCCTCTTAAAGCTCGCAAGTCAACCACACCTGCTTGCATGTCGCCCTGAGCCTGCTGAAGGGCTTTGAAATCCTTTTGGTCCAGAGTGATTCGGGTACCTGGCCCTCCGTCATGGGCAGGCTTTTGAGATGCTACACGGAGTTTATGCTGAGCCCAGCCAAAGGGCTCAGCATAACTTTGCATTAAGGAGCGATTGCCCTGCCCCCCGGCAATCCCAAGGTGCCAGGGCCCTAAAGAGGCAGGAACATTCACCCCGGCCCATCCATCAAATGTCTTGCGGACCTCTTCGTTTTCTCGCCAGAATCTCTGGCGCCACTTGAGCCACAGATGTCGCAAAACCGCGGGGGGGGGGGCTGACAGGGGTAGGTATGGGGTTTTTACGGTGGGACATGACGAGTAATCTCCAGGTTAAGCTTGGGTTCCGGCCAGGGTTCGGGCAGCAGCCAGACGCGGCTCCAGAGGCGGCCCTTGATCAGCAACCGCCGGAGCCAGTCGATTCCGTGGCGGATTACGCTCACGGTGCGCGCCGGACGGCTCCAAGGGTCACGGTGATTGGGAGCCAGCGCTTTGGGCGGCGCCCGCAGGTTCCCTGGAGCAATCCTCCGCTCCTGGGCGTCTTCCACCCTGGTGCCGTAGGCCAGGGCCAGCAGGGTGGCCACCGACAGCACCAGCCAGTGGCGGGAGACGCGGGTGGGGTCGGTGCGGCGGGTCTTGTCCCATTTCCAGCCCAGGCTCTTGATGGCCTTGAAGCCCAGCTCGATCCAGAAGCGCAGGGCGTACCAACTGGGACCCACCTGGTCGGGCGCAAGGTCGGTGAGGATGATCCAGGGCTCCTCCTGTTCGGAGTACCAGACCACCAGCAGGGTGCAGCGGCGTTGGGCCTTGGGGGTGTTGAAGGCGGTGCCGCGGCCAATCCACGCCGTATCGGGACGGGAGACGAAGCGCTGGGCGGGCAATCGTTTGCCGCCGTCAGCGCCGAAAGTGATGTTCTTCCGGTAGCGCATACCGGGGTGCCAGCCTTGATCCCGTATTTGCTGCCACAGCTTGGGACTGGCGATGCCCCGGTCGCAGAGCACGATGACGGTCATATTCTCGGGAACCGCTGGGGCCAAGGCTTGCAGCAGTTCCACGGTGGGGTCCATCCAGGAGCCGGGCTGGTCGGCGTGCCGGATGTGCCAGGCCACGGGGATGGCGCAACTGCGGTAGAGCACGCTGATGACGATGGCGGTGGTCTGGTCGCCCTTGAGCGTGGGGTCGATGGCCAGGGCGAGACGTTCGGAATACCACCAGGCCAGGACCCACCGGAGCAGGGGCGCGAAGCAGAGAGTTACGTCCAGTTGGGTCTGGCAGGGACTGGTCCGGTCGCTGCCGTCGTAGAGCCACTCCCGGAGATACTGGCGCAGGTTGTTCCACTTGCGCCAAGGGGAGAGGGCCGAGGCCACGGCGTTCTGGCAGGCGCTGCCGGCGAGGATGGCCCCGCAGACCCACAGCGCCAGGCCGGTCATTTGTGCCTGGGAGAGGTGAGGTAAATGCGTTTCAATCGTTTTTTGCACCTGATAGCATTCTCTGGGAAGGCGCATCGGGGGTCTCCTGCATCTGGTGGTGTCACAACCAAGATGCTGGATGCCGGTGCGCCTTCCCAAGCTAAGCGTACGCCCGATTTCGGCCGTTACCTACCCCTGTCAGGGGGGGGGTAGGAAGTAGCAATTCTCAATAATTGAAAGTCGGGGAAAAGAAGAGGGGCCGACGTAATGTCGGCCCCTCGAAGTTAACTTACCAGATGGGGTTGGAAGGCTTAGATGTAGTCTTCCTCTTCCATCATGCCCATGTTGTCCCGGCTCTGGGACAGACCGCGTGCCATTTCTTCGCGGAACTCAGCGATCATCTCGTCGGTGATCGTGCCGCCATTGGCCTCAGCCTGTGACTTGAACTGGGAGAAAGCCCACTCTTCAGTGTCGCCCTGAGGCATGCTGAAGAAGCCAGCATCGAAGACCGGCATTTCACCGGGGCCGAAGTATCCCTTGCCTTCCAAAGCGTAGCCTTCGAGGTCATGGGTGCCCTTGCCCAGTACCTGACCGGTCTCGGCATAGTGCTCCATGGTGTTCTGCAGACCATACTTCTGGATGGGGCATACCTTCATGCAGATGCCGCAGCCCAGGTAGCGGGCCATGACGGGGCGGCAGCGCTTGAAGTAGAGCTTGTTCTTCTCAATTCCCCGCCACCAGATCTTGTCGCGCATCAGGGCGCGGCCGGGGCAGCGGTTCACGCAGACCTGACAAACCTGGCAGAAAGCGTGGATGCCGTAGTCTACGGGCTTGTCATAGGTAACATTGGCGTCGGTGGTGATCATCATCAAGCGGCAGCGGGAGCCGACGTGGGGGGTCAGCAGGTAGCCGCAAGCGCCCAACTGTCCAAGACCGGCATAAACGAACATGGGGATGTAGGGGCCGGTGTTGTCATTGGGGCTGTGAACCTGGGCCTTGTAGCCGAGGCTGCGAACATAATTGCCCAGTTCCAGACCAGCAGCGCCTTCAGTCCGGTAGGTGCTGGAGTGGACGATCTCGGCGTCAACGCTGGGGATCGTCTGGGTCGGTTCAAAGTCCTGTTCGTATGCCAGGCAGATGACATGGGGGAACTTTACCCAGTCCTTCTTGCTCTGGTAGGTGTAGTGGGTGTCATAAGCAGTGATGCCGACTTCCACATAACCCAACTCACGGGCCTTGGCTTTGATCAGTTCGCTGACGTCTTCGCCGGTGGGCTCAGCAGTGGGCTCCAGATCGCCGGTCAGGCGGGCGCCCATGATGAGGGAGCGGTTCAGCTTGTCGTGCTCTTTCCGAATCTCGCGCATCTCAACGTGCTGGTCGCGAATGGCGTTTGCCCAGTCACGAGAAGCTCGCTCGGTGATGTTCATGGTCTCTACCGGATACTCCCGTGCATACCAGTCAACTTCGCGCTGGATCTTGGGAATACCGGGCTCGGTCGCCAACTCCTCAGGTACGGGGATGGTTACCGGGGAATCGCCTACGTTCTTGCCAGGTCGTACGACCTCATGTCCGATTTTCAGCATACCTTCTCCTCCTGTTCTATAACTTGACCTTTAAGTCATGCCTTGTGGGTTACGATAAACCCTCCATTTTTATTTGTCAATACTATGGCGCAACGGTTTTTGTATTCCCTTTCGTAATAGTTAGGAACACCCTTTCTTTACACAATCAGATACGATACTGGCTTCGACAATTCCATAACTTTCGTCGCCTCATCATGTATTTTCGTTGCCCCCCAACCGCGTCCGGGTCTACAACTTCAACCAGCTACGAATTAGCTTTGAAACCCTGCCGGCACATTGCGTTCTGGGTTAACTACCACTAGAATAGTGCTGCTACCGTTATAAAGGAAGCGGGTATACCCCGTATAACTGTAAATCACCCAAATCCACCTCGGGAGTGAGAAGGGTTATGAAGAAAGTTGTTAGCGAAATCAGCGGAATTGTGTTCAGCATTCCCTGGCTTATGGCCAAGGACTACGGCCTTTTCGAGGAAGAAGGCATAGACATGGAGTTTGTCCGGGCTCAGGGCAACCGGGAAAACCGGGTAACTTACAACCCGGACGAGGTTGATCCCATCCTCGGTCACGTACCCTATGAACAGAACATGGTGTCCATCTACCGCGCTTGAGAAGAGGGTCAGGTCCGTCGGGCCTATGAAAGCAAGCGCGAAGACACCAAGATAATTTCCCTCCGGGCTGCCGTCATGAGCCAGTCCCTTATGGTGCGGCCGGATTCTCCGCACAACTACCCTGGTTCCCTGGGCAACCGCCCGGTGGCCGTATCTTTCCACGCCGCCGCCCACTACGTTTCCCTCCGCCTGCTGGAGGGTTACATACCCAACGAGAAAATCAATCTGGTCTCCTTCGGTTCCCCCCGCAAACGGTTCGAGGCAATGCTGAACGGCGAGGCCGACGCCTGCGTCGTTATGGAGCCGTGGATTTCCCTGGGTGAAAAGATGGGCTGCAAGTCCTTGGCCGAGGGCCATTACCTGGGCGCCGAAAACGCCAGCGACGACATGGACCCCGAAACCTTCGCCGCCATCAACCGCGCGGTGGGCCGGGCTATTGACATGTTCAATGCCGACAAACGTAAATACCTTCACTACATGATCGACGAACCCGGCTTCTCCGAAGTGGCAGCCAAGTATGGCGGCATAACTCCGGAGGACTTCCACCTGCCGCGCCTGCGCTACACCAAGGATACCTATTACTCACAAGAGATTGTGGACGACACCTACAACTGGATGGTGCGTTGGGGTCTCCTCAACGCAGCAGCCTGCACCGCCGATCTTGTGGACAACCGGGTAGCCGCCCCAGAACAGGTACCGGCACCCGCCGACGACTAAAGACTAAAGGAAGAAGCCAAACTCCCGCAAAACGAAACCGGCCGGGTGGCATCACCCGGCCGGTTTCTCTTTCGATCAAAATTGTCCCTGCCAGGGTCAGCTCCACCTGAAAGCAGCCATTGCGGCCTTGCCGAACACCCAGTCCCGCTCCTCTTGGTTCTTGAAGCACGGGTACTCCTTCAACGCCTCCAACGAATTGCGGTAGCCCTCGCGCCCGGCCACCGGGGGAAAGTCACTGCCCCACATCATCCGTTCCGGACCGAAGGCCTCGTAGGCCATTTCCATCAACGGCGGAATTTCCTCAAAGCCGTACTGGGCCGCCAGCGGATTGGGGCGGACGCAGAACTCGCCAAGCCCCCCAAACTTGATGTAGGTATTGGGTAACCGGGCCAGGGTCAAGGCTTCCTTGTAATCATCGTAAGGAGCAGTCACGGAGTGCGGGCTGATGGGGCGATAGGCCCCAGCCAGGTGCTCCAGAATGAACGTCAGGTTGGGGAACAGTTCCACGATGGCCTGAAAATCAGGGTCGGCGGCATCGGCGGCATGGCGGACAAAACAGCTTACCGGCAGCTCAAGTTCGGCGGCCTTGCGCCAGATTGCCAGGGAATCGGGTTCCGGGGAGCGCTGGGTGGGGTGCAGGCGCATCCCCACTACTTCCTCATTTTGAGCCAGCCTTTCCAGCGTATCCGTGGCGTTGGGGTTGTTAACATCCACCCAGATCACCGCGCCAAAGCGGTTGGGGAAACGTCTCACACACTCCAGCAGGTACCGGTTGTGGTAGTTGCCTCCGTGCTGGATGAGGGCGGTCCGCTGGACCTCATTCACGTTCATCTGGTGAAGAATGGTCTCCACCGGCTCAAACCAGTTAACACCTGCGTGGCTGTGGGTATCTACAATCATCATAGGACAATTCCTCCGGTATTTAGAAAACTCTTGCACTCGTCGCTATCCTTCATTAAGGAACAGTCTCTGGGCATTGCCGCAACAGATAAGCTCCAGTTGGTCAGCGGTAAACCCGGCTTCCTCTATGTTGTTGGCAATGGGTGCGGCTGAACCGGCGAACACGTAGTCCGACCCCAACAGCAGGTGCTCCGTACCGGCAATTTCATGCATCATGCGGACCGCGGGCGTGGAGACTGCCACGTTGTCGTAGTAAAGGAGGGGCAGGTAGTCGGAAGGCTTGTCCCGTTGTAGCTCTACAGGACGGCCATTGCCGCCACGGTAGCCATTGTCAATTCGGGCCGCCTGGTAGGGCAAGTAGCCGCCGCCGTGGACCAGCATCATCTTCAGGTTGGGGTGCCGGTCGAACAAGCCAGTCAAAATGAGCTTCGCAGTGGTGATGGTGGTATCAAGCGTACGGCCCAGGGAGAATGCCAGGTAGGAAGGCTGAATGTTAGCCCCGAAACCGTGGGTCGGCGGGTGCATCACAATCGGCACGTCCAAGGCTTCCGCAGCATCCCAGAACGGCTCAAAACTCTCCAGGGCCAGGTCCTGTTCCATCGGGTCGGTAGCCAGCATCACGCCGAGGAACCCCAACTCCTTGACGGCGTATTCCAGTTCCCGTGCCGCCAGCGTCCCATCCTGCACCGGCACGGTAGCCAGCCCCGCAAACCGGCCAGGATTGCCTCCCACTACTTCAGCCAGATGCTCGTTAAAGAGCCGTGCCCAGGTGGCCGCGTTTTCCGCCGATAGGGTGTAACCCTGTATGTCCAGCCAGGAACCGAGAATCTGCAAACTGAGTCCCTGTTGTTCCATCCACTCTATTCGTGGCTCCAGGCGGGCCAACCCCCCAACGGGGCGTAGATGGACCAGGCCATCGAACTGTAGCGCGGGACCCCGTTCCGTGTCTTCTACGGAAACGCCCAAACTGCTTCCCGACTTGCGAGCTTCGTCTATCAATGTCGGCGGAACAATGTGGGCGTGGGAGTCGATGCGGGTTGCCTGAGTTTGCGACATATTAGTACTCCCTCATTAGATGTAAGTTCATGACGGGGATAATATACCAAAACACCCCAGCCCTCAAAGGCCGGGGTGAATCTCAACGCAAAGTGAAATCTGGATTCAGGTTAGCTAAAAAACCTTCTCAAGAGCAATCATAGTCCCAATTGCGGCAACACCCAATCCCAGTATCGTATAGAACAGTCGGTCAAACCGGCCGTTGAGTGCATCAAACCGGGCATTCATGGAGTCAAAACGGGTATCCATGCTTTGTTGCATGGCGTCGAGCCGGGAATCATAACCAAGCTGCATCGTATCAAGCCGCGCAATAATTAGCCTCTGCCCTTCCTGCACTGCTTCCACCTGGGTTTCCAGCACTGCAAGCCTGGTTTCTATGGTTACATTTTCGCCGGGGGTGGTGGTCATCCTGAACTCCTGTCAGCTACAGGAAGGATGTTACGTATTAGGACATCGGGATGTCAATGACTCGGCTACCTATACAGTACGAGGCTTGCCCCTACAACTCTCGCAAGGGAACTCAACCCTACAACTGCCGCAACCTCGGATCCAGCAAGTCCCTTAGCCAGTCACCCATCAGGTTCATTGACAAGACTGTCAGCATGATGGCCAGGCCAGGGAAGAGGGCCATCCACCAAGCCACCACTATGAAGCTGCGGCCCTCGGCCACCATTTGTCCCCAGGAAGGTTCCGGCGGCGGCACCCCCAACCCCAGGAAGCTAAGTGTCGCTTCCAATAGGATTACTGACCCTACTTGCAGGGTAGCCAGCACGATAATTGTGTTGAATACGTTGGGCAGAATGTGGCGGGACATTATTCTCGCCGGTGAGGAACCAATCGAACGGGCCAGCACCACAAAGTCCCGCTCCTTGACCGTGAGAACTTCGCCCCGTATTTGGCGAGCGTAGTTGGCCCAGCTCAGGCATCCTATAACAATAATCACCGTCACGATGCCCGGTTGCAGCACCGCCACCAGCACCAGGGCCATCAGAATAGTCGGCAAGGCCAGGGCAATATCAACCAGCCGCATTATCAACCCGTCGATACGGCCGCCAAAATAACCCGATGCCAGCCCCAGGACGGTCCCGATGCTCCCCGCAATGAAGATGGCAAAGATGGAAACTATCAGCGATACCCTGGCCCCGTAAACGATGCGGCTGTAAATGTCTCGCCCCAGGCTGTCGGTTCCCAACAAGTGGGCCAAACTGCCCCCTTCCGACCAGGCGGGGGGAATGAAGGAGTCGGCCAGGTTGCCAAAGGTAGGGGCCTCCGGCGCCAGAATGCGGGCAAACAAAGCACTAATAACTACCAGGGACAGAATAATCCCTGGAATAATCGGCAAACGCCGAAACACGCGCAATGACACGCGGCTCGTGCGCGCCCTGACCAGCCGTGTTTCTACTCCCGTGTCAGCCAGAATTTACACTCCCGAAAATATGACCTCTTCGCAGACAGCGGCGGGGTCTACAGAATTAAGTTGCTTACTGGTGGTCACCGACGCCCAACCGCGAACATGGCCTGAAAATTACTCGTAACGAATGCGGGGGTCCAGAAACCCATAAAGAATATCCACCAGGAAGTTGATGGTAATGAACAGCAGGCCGCCAAACATCACCACCGTTTGCACTATGGCAAAGTCATTGGACTGAATACCTCGAATGGCCAGCAGTCCAACCCCCGGCCACGAGAAGATAGTCTCTACCACCACGAACCCGGTCAGGAAATTGCCCAGAATCAGGCCCAGGAACGTTACCACCGGAATGGCGGCGTTCCGCAGGGCATGGTTCCAAATGACCACGTTTTCGGGAACCCCCTTAACCCGGGCCAGCTTGATGTACTCACTGTCCAGCACGTCCAGCATGGCCGAGCGGGTTATCCGCATAATTCCTGCCACCGTGAACCACCCCAGCGTCACTGATGGAAGGACGTAGTGCAGCGGCCCATCCCGCCCGGAGGTCGGTAATAATCCCCAACTTACGGCAAATACCCAGATAAGAATGATTCCGAGCCAGAAAGCCGGAACAGATTGTCCCAGCATGGCAATGGTCTTCCCCACGTAGTCCAGCCAGGTGTCCCGCTTTACCGCCGACAGCACCCCCATGGGAATTGCAACCAGGACACTCAGGGACATGGCGGTAACGGTGAGTTGCACCGTCGCCGGAATGCGTCGGGCCAGCATCTCCACCGCCGGCTCCTTCCAGAATATGGATTCCCCGAAATTTCCGGTTAATGCATTTCGCAGGAAAACAGCGTACTGCACATAAACGGGCTCGTCCAGGCTCCAAAGCTCGCCCAGCTTTTCCCATTGCTGCTGGGAATAGTCGTCTCCCAGCAGCACATCCCTTGGGTCGCCCGTAAGGCGGACCAAGAAGAAAACTATCAGGCTGAGAGCAAACATGCTGACCAAAGCCTGTACGAGCCGGGTTAATATGTATCTGCGCATTTTGGGCCTATTCCCTGAATCCCTGGACTATCTGCGCCCTGGCATTTGATGAAACTCCAAACACAAGGACGCAGTTCTTGAAAGCGAATCTAGGTCTAGTTTGCGTGGCCTACGCTTTCCAACTCCGTGGTAAAGCGCTCGCCCAATCGGGGCGACCAACTGCCCACCCGGGGGCCGATGGCGTAAAGGCTAGCAGTTTGCACGACCGGAATAACCGTCCGCTCATCCAGAATAATCCCGTAAGCTTCCCGGATCAGTTTGTCCTTCTCCTCCAAGTTGGTTGAGGTCTCAATTATGGGAGTTAAGGCTTCCAGCTCCGGGTTGCATGCGAACAGGGCGGTCCGCTCCGTAGTGCAGCGATACTGGGAAATGAGACGCCTGGTGGTGTCGGTCAAGTGGCCCAGTCGCATCAGCCAGATCTTGCCTTCCAGTTGCCTCGCCCTTCGCATGGCCGAGTGGGGGCTGCCCTGCAGGTTCAGCTTCAGGTCCACGTCAAGACCCACCGCCTCCCACATGCCTGCTATAGCTTCCGCCAATTGCGGCCCCTCGGGAATACCGCCCAAGGGCCGCTGCTGGAACTCAAAGGCCAACCCCGCCTTGCCCGATTCCGCCAGCAACTGCTTGGCCCGTTCCGGGTCGAAGGGGTCCGGCTCTTCCCACTTGGCGTCGTAACCCAGGGATATGGGTGAAAGGTCGGTTATGCCAGTGGGCACTGCCCCGCCGGCAAACACAACGTCGGCCAACTCTTGCCGGTTGATGGCCAGGCTCAGGGCCTCCCGGAACTTGGGGTCCGCATTCGGGTTGTTGACATCCGGAGCATCTATACCCGTGGTGCCGGGAATGTAGACCACCGGTACAATGAACACGCCGGCCACGCCCGGATTCAGGATTGTACGAATGTTGGCAGCTTCAGCCTGGCGCTTGAAGGAACCGGGCAACAGAGCAATGTCCACCTCGCCGCTCAAGACCTGGGCCAACCGAGTTGAAGCCTCGGGCGTTACCAGGAACTTCATGGTTTGCCACTGGGGTATTATGCGCCAGTGCCTTCCCTCAGTTGCCTCCATTTCCATGGATTCGCCCAGCTTGTGCTCAACGAATTCATAGGGTCCGGTGCCAATAGCCTCCCGGCGTGCCGCGTCCAGGCCCACCTCGGTCACGTAGGCGCGGGACAGCATACCTGTGCCATTGTTACCCGATGAGAGGTCCATGAAAGCGGTCAGGAAGGGGTTTTTGGTGTATTCCACCTGGACGGTATAAGTGTCCAGGGCGCGAACCTCCGGTACGGCCTGAAGCTGGGCCGCCACCGACGGGTGGGTCGATTCTTCGTTATACAGCCACTGGTCCAGGCTGTAAGCCGCGTCGGAAGCGGTGAACTCACCGTAACCGCCGTGGAACTGAACTCCTTCCACCAGGTTGTACGTTACGATCTTGCCGTCCTCGGAAATAGACCACTCCTCTGCCAGCCCGGGCTTGAACTCCCACGTTACCGGGTCCAGCAGCAACAGGGTTTCCATCACCCGTTCCCAGTAAAATCGCTGGGTGACATCTTCCCAGGGCAGCCAGGACTCGTTGCCAAAGTCAAACTCTGAGAGGGTAAGGGTACCTTCCGGCATACGGGTCGAGTCAACCGGTTCGGGTAAAGGTGTAGGTTCAGCGGTTACGCTGCCCTCCTGCTGTGCCGCAGCCGCAGGCACCGGAGCCTGGGAATCTGCCGCTGGCTCGGCTGGCGTGTCAGCTTTGGCCATCGATTCCTGGGCCGGCGCGGCCGGCTCAGCGGCAGCCGAGGACGCCGCCGGTGCGGCCGACTCCTGAGCCTGTGGTACCGCCGTAGGGCTTGCCGAACTGCCGCAGCTTACGGCCAGCAAAGCAACTAATGCCAGGGAAAGGTAGATAGTAAGCGAATTGAGCAACCTGCGTCTCTTCATAAGAATACCTCTCTAATTAATTCCCCTGCTCTTGAAAGCAGGGCTTGGTACGGACTTCTGCCCGGCCTGTTTCATCACAAAACAGTCGGTATGTCAATCTCAAAGAGAGCCAAATATAACCTCAAGTCAGTTATCTGCCCCACCCGCGGTTGTCTTTTAAACCGGCGCGCTGGTCGGGTAGAGGTGGCAGGCCACTTCGTGACCCTCCTCGGCTTCCGCAAACACGGGTTGCACCTTCTCGCAAACCGGCATGGCCGCCGGGCAGCGCGGATAAAATCGGCATCCGGAAGGCGGATCGAGAGGGCTGGGCACCTCTCCCGAAATTACAATTTCCTCGCGGTTTACGTCAGGCCGAACCGGCAGCGCCGCTGACAGCAGGGCGCGGGTGTAAGGATGGAGCGGGTTGGTGAACACCCGACGGGAACTTGACTTCTCCACCAGTTGTCCCAGGTACATCACACCTACCTGGTCGCTGAGGAAACGCACCGTGCCCAGGTCGTGAGCGATAAGCAGGTAGGTGAGTCCCAATTCCTGCTGCAGGGATTTAAGAAGATTGATGATTTGGGCGCGTATGGAAGCGTCCAGGGCCGACACCGGCTCATCGAGAATTACCAGCCGAGGCGAGGCGGAGAGGGCGCGAGCAATGGCGATACGCTGCCGTTGCCCGCCGCTGAATTCATGCGGGTAGTTTGTGCCGCTATCCGGGTTCAACCCCACCTGTTCCAGAACCTCGGCAACTCTATCCTCAATCTGCCGGCGGGGCGTGTCCGTAGTAACCGTCAACGGGTCTCCAACTATTTCCCTGACCCTCATGCGCGGCGACAGTGAACTGAACGGGTCCTGGAAAACAGCCCCTACGGCAGCCCGGTATCGCTTCAGTTCCTCTCCCGAAAACGTGGCAACCGATTGACCCTCAAAAACAATCTCCCCCTCGGTCAGCGGTTCGAGCAGCAGGATCAGTTTGGCCAGGGTGGACTTTCCGCAACCGGATTCACCCACCAGGCCAAAGGTCTGTCCCGGCGAAATAGTGAAAGCCACGTCGTCCACGGCCTTGATCCATCCCACCGGACGGCGAATCAGAACCCCTTTATTAACGGGGAAATGCTTCCGTACGTGACGTACGTCCAGCAGGGCTTGTTCCGTCGCGACTGGGGTGGTCATTATGCCTGCTCCCCGTAAAGCCAACAGGCGGCAGTGTGGCTACCGAGAGATTCCTCGGCCTGGCCGCTCCCCGTGAATGCGGCGCCCGTTTCAAATGTGGGTGGATATTCCCTGGTGCAAATATCCATCGCGTCAGCACATCGGGGCGCGAAGGGACAGCCCGGCGGCAGGTCATGAAGGGACGGTGGCTGGCCCGGAATGGTCGTGAGCCATTCCACCTCCGTATCCGGGTCGGGGAGAGACTGTATCAACGCCTTGGCGTAGGGGTGCTTCGGCGCACTGAACAGCTCTCGAGTAGGGGCCATCTCCACGATTTTGCCGGCGTACATCACCGCCACCCGGTCGCAAACCCGGGCCACAATGCCAAAGTCGTGGGTCACGAAAATCATGGAAAAGCGGTGCTCTTCCTGTAGGTCCTTCAGAAGCTTCAGGTACTGGGCCTGAATGGTAACGTCCAGCGAGGTGGTGGGCTCGTCGGCGATCAGAACTGAGGGCTCGGAGGACAGGGCTATGGCCCCCACAATCCGCTGTCGCATGCCCCCGCTCATCTGGTGGGGATAGTCATTGGCTCTGACATCCGGGGCCGGGATACGCACCCAGCGCAGCAGTTGCTGCACCCGGTCTTTCAAGCCGGTGCCGTGCAGCCCCAGGTGGTACATCGACCCTTCCCCCACCTGCTTCTCCACGTTGAAAACCGGATTGAGGGAGGTCATGGGGTCCTGCAAGACCATGGAAACGTGCCGTCCCCGAACTTGCTCCATTTCGTGGCGGGATAGCTGCAGCAGGTCGGTGTCGCCCAACAGGATTTCGCCGCCGACTATGCGGCCAGCCGGTTCGGGCACCAGCCTGAGGATGGAAAGGCAGGTGATGCTCTTGCCGGAACCCGATTCCCCCACCAGTCCCAGGGTTTCGCCGGGTTCCAGGGAGAAGCTGACACCGTTCACCGCCTTAACTGTTCCCCGGCGGGTGTAAAACCAGGTTTGCAGGTCCTTGACTTCAAGGCGTGCCGATTTGGTAGAAATCAGGGGAGCGTCGGCGGTATGTCCAGCGTCAGATGGAATGGAAGTCACAATCCCTTAACAACCCAAAGAGGGTCGGGAAGAGTGGGAAGAGGGCAGTCGTATTCTACGCATTAAACCCGTGCCGGAATAGGATGTCAAGAGAAAGGGAACTAAGGGAATGGGACTACGGCTGGCAAGTGCAAAAGGCTGGATGGAGCAAGAGCGTGAAGGAAGAAACTGTATTTAGTAAATTGGGGCGGGCCGCTAAACCTGCCCGCCCCAGCTAACGCTCTAGGGTACGATTGCCGTGCCCTGTCCCACGGCGGTGGTATCGCCGTTCTGGTTCTGGCACTGCACCTGCACGACAACCTGGGTCCCGTCATCCACCTTATCCTGCTGGATTACTGATCCCGAAACGGTGATCGTGTCACCGTCTTTGACCGGACGCAGGAACTTGAGGTTCACGCTGCCGGAGTGGTTGAACACCTCCGGCCCGAAGAACCGGCGCAACGCCTCCGAGGCAAAAGTGATGGACATCCTGCCGGAGGCCAGAGTGTATGTGGTCCCCAGCCGCTGGGTGGCCAACTCCGTATTGTTATGTATGTTCTGCCGGTCCAGGATGCCACAGGACTCAAACTGGAGGATGCTTTCCTCGGTAACGGACTTGGTCAGCGTGGGGATAGGTGCGTTGTCTACGATTGAGGATGCCATTTCTTTCCCACCTCATCTGGTTTTTTCATCTGGTACGTGCGCAGCCTCTCCAGCATGCGCCCGTCTTCGTCCACAGCGGTAGCTTCAATAACCATGTAGGGCTTGTCCCGTCGCAGGTATTTGTCGTGGATTCTGCCTGTAACAAAGACCTTCTTCCCAACAATGGGCGGATTGAAGAATTCCACCTCGTTGCCGGCGTTTACCCCGCCTACCTGGTCATCGTACACCATGTTCAGGGCAGTGGCGTCGTGCTTCACCGCCAGGGTAGGGAAGCAGGCATCGGGGTCCTGAACGGAAGCGCGGAAATTGTCCAGCATTTCCTGGGTCAGCACATACTCGTAAGACCCCAGCTCTTCCCCGATTACGATGTCGTCGTAGACATAGGGTTTCAATTGCTCATCAGCCATAAACCCAGCTCCTCATTCGATTGCGTGCCAACAATTATAGCGGGTAAGCAAGATGGGTCAAGGCAACTTCATTAAGGCGCCACCACTGCCGAATCCCACCCCCTATAAACAGGGCAATCGCTTCCCATCGGCCGCCAATCAACCACACCTGCTTGCATATCCCCCTGAAACCCAATCATGTCACCCTGAGCCCGCCGAAGGGTCTGATATCTTTCCACTCAAAACGGTTACTGCTTCCCGACCGAGCATTAAGAAACTATCTAATTTGAGACAGTCTCGAAGTCCAGTGCTTCATATGCTTAACGGGGTTTATCCTGAGATTAGCCCCAGGGCTCACCTTAACGTTCACTTAAGACCTGATTGCCTTGTTTCTCTAACGAAACCACCTGAAACGGAACGCTACCAAGACAAACTCCCTATAGACACGCCGACCCAAATTTCATATAATTTTCTCTACTTTCGAGCGGCAGTGGCTCAGTGGTAGAGCATCTCCTTGCCAAGGAGAGGGTCGTGGGTTCGAATCCCATCTGCCGCTCCAAGAAAAGATAAGTTTATATACAAAACCGCCGTTGCATGACGGCGGTTTTCGCTTTTCTTGTAACTATTGTTTGGATGGCAAGAGGCTGCCATTCTTCGTCCTCGGCCCTGTCCCAACAACCCAAAAACTGCGCCACATCCGACTCTCGCTTCAGTCTTGCCGGGTGAGCAAGCGCAGAGCCGCTGTGTTCCCAGGCAATGGTTCAACATCTCAGATTGCAGACCGGCCCAGCATCACCCGCCCACTGCCCTTCCTGCACCTCACGGCGATTCCTCCCGCGTCAAACCGCTGACGGCCACTTCCATCCCACTGTCAATCCGGTTCTTAAGGGACTGAGCACGGCCAGAGATGCCCAGGGCGCAGGCGTCGAATTTCAACGTCACCGGCGATTCCAGCTTGGTGGTGAGTTCCCTTTCCAGCAGTCGTACCGATGCCGCACGGCTTCCACTTGGCTTTGCAGTCGCTATCGTCAAACAACGCCGGGAAAAGGCCACAAGCGTTCAAGTATAAAGTGCAAGGGACAAGACTGAATCTGATAGAAGGGCATCAACTTCCATACGTAGTCATTCGTGGCCTGAAGGCGACCGCCGCCGCGAAAACTGCCATCTCTGCACCAACAATCCAGGGAATCCCGATTGTGTACCCTGCGAGAAGGGCGAGAGTGATCAAGAGCGATTCCAAACTCAACGCTAGAGCTCCCAGCCACGTGATTGCGAGGGCAAGCTTGGCAAAGTGGTTCTGCGGAAGGCACTCCGCCATCAATACCCAGGGCAGGCTGATCAGCCCTCCCAGCACCAGCCGCATAAGCAGCATACCGACGGCTTGCCAGTCAGGCAGCCACAACAGTACCGCCGCAGGGAGGGACAGCACCGCCAGCGCGATCAGCAGCCGGCGTACCGGAAAGTAATCGGCGCCTATTCCCCACAGAAGAGCGCCGATGCCTCCAACCAGGGCCGTGATCTGGTATCCCAGTTCCAGGTCAGTAGGCCCCTGCGAAGTAGCCATTGTAATGGAATCGAGGTATATCGTGCCCCTAAACTTGATAGCTGTGCCAAATATGTAGACAGCTGCGGCCCAGAGAATTAGGGCCTTGGCGCCAGGGATAGCCATGGTTGCCCTGAATCTCTGCCCGGGTCCGTAGGTACCCTTCAACCAGCGCGGAAGAAGCGCAAAAAGCAATATCCCAGTGGCAAGGGCCAGAATGGCAGCCGTCCACCCGGCGGGCAATCCTGCCTCCCGTGCATTTGCAATCCCAAGGTCCCACCTCAAGCTGAAAACGAGGCTCAAGGCACCGATCAACGCCCCCTTGAACCGCGTGTGTCCTTTGACGACTATCGCATAGCAGATGAGCGAACCGACAGCAGCCCCACCCGCGTCAGCTATCAAGGCCGCCGGAACGGCAATCAGCAAACTCTCCGAGAGAGTCAAAAGCGCGAGGCCGATGGCCAGGGCCAGGACCCCGACCGACATCACACCATGGGGCGGACGGGCGTCCACCCAGATGACCGCGGGTACTACGGCCAGCCCTCCCAAACCGCCGGCAAGCGTTATCCAGCCGAAGTCCGACGCCCCCACACCTAATCGGTCGGAAGCTATGAGGTACCAGAGGGCATTAGGTGTCCCCGCGGCCAGGAGCGCCGCGGTTACCACCAACAGAAATCCCAGCTTGAAATCCGGGTGCAGGTTTGACAATAACACGAAGGCAATTATAACTGTCGCGTTAGCCACCTTCGTTGCCTACCAAAGCATGAGGCGGACACTCCCTTCGCCCGGTAAGCCGCCAGGATGCGCCTGGTATGCCGTGCCCTGACACCCATCAGCGTGGCTGCCTTGTCCAGCGTCATATGCCCCGCCAGTAAGCTGTTCAGAACCTGAAGTCTCGTCTGTTCTTTGGGAGTCAATATCACATTCTCCATAGAGGGAAACTGACATTTATGCTGTCCAGTTAGCCAGGACATTTTTGCTGAACTTCGACGCCTTTTACACGAACCGTCCTTCCTGGCAATTTGCCAAATCAGGGCTCTGGTAATTTGGACCAGGCTGTTTTGACGACACCCCATAAGCTCCAACTACCATGTTCGGAACCTGCTGGTCGGCCGATCTGGAGAATCACGGTTTATAATTGGAGAAAGCCCAGAACGTCCTATCCTCAGCGGAATCAGTTAAAATTGGGAATCCTATGTTAGAAGACGAAGCATTTAAGGAGGGCGCATGAAATATGACGTCGTTATCGTCGGTGGGGGAGCGGCTGGATCGGTGTTGGCCAGCAGATTGGCTGAAAACGCGAATACCTCAGTTCTTTTGCTGGAAGCCGGGCCAGATTACCCCGATCCGGACTATCTTCCTGACGAGATAAAGTTCGGCTACACAAGTTTCGCAGAATCCCCGGACTCGGAACATAACTGGGCCCTGCGGGGAACGATCACCGAGGAGCAAGGGGAGATCCACGTGGCGCAGGGCAAGGTGATCGGAGGAGGGTCGTCCATCAACGGTCAGGCAATGCAAAGGGGGTTACCTGAGGACTTCGACTCCTGGTCTGGCATGGGCAACGATGAATGGTCTTATGACAAGGTACTGCCCTATTTCAGAAAATCTGAGAGCGATCTCGACATTCGGGATGACTTTCATGGGACCGACGGACCGATGCCAGTAAGGCGTCGTCAATCCGAGCCTTGGACAGACATCCAAAAGGCCTTCCACGCAGCCTGTTTGGAAGCGGGTTATGGGGCAGTCGAGGATACCAATGGCCCGAACCCTTCGGGCGTTGGCGTGTGGCCCACGAACAACCTGGACGGATGGAGGATGAGCGCTGCTATCACTCACCTGAATCCCATGCGCCACCGTCTTAACCTCACGGTGAGGGGAGAGGTTTTCGTCAGGAAGGTATTGATCAAGGATCTAAAGGCCGTCGGTGTGGAAGTAGAGAGCGGAGGCGAGATTTTCAACGTTGAAGCAGACCGGGTTGTGTTGAGCGCCGGGGCTATCAAGTCGCCCCACCTGCTCATGCTATCGGGAATCGGCCCCAAAGACCAACTTCAACAATTTGGGATACCTCTCGTTCACGAGCTTCCCGGAGTGGGACAGAACCTGTTTAACCACCTGAGCGCCCAGATTACCTATAAAGTCAAAGACGGAATGACCCTGGCCGGAGATGCCGATGCGGCGCGCTTTTCTTTACACTACACCTCCCACGGGTCCAGCGAAGCCAATGATATGTTGCTGAGGTCCACCCCAATGGTTGACGAGCGGCCGGAGCGCGTCCCCGGTTTCCGTACCAAGTACCTGAACGGTGAAGTCGCCCCGGACCGGGTGGCGCGAATCTCGTGCACGCTCGGGCTACCCGAAGGCTCTGGATACGTCAGGCTTGCGTCTGCCGATCCCTCAGTGCAGCCGACCTTTAACTACCGCTATCTTCAGCATCCAGACGACATTCGTCGGGTGCGGGAAGGCATTCGAATGGCGGCTGGTTTCCTTGAATCCAATGCGTATAAAGACGTGGCCGATTACCGGCTCCACCCAACGGATGACATTCTGGCCGACGACGACGCTTTGGACCTCTATATACGCCAAACCGTTGGAACAGCCAGGCATGTCTCCGGCACATGCAAGATGGGCCCGGATTCAGACCCAATGGCGGTTGTTAATCAATACTGCAGCGTCAAGGGAGTAGAGGGGTTGTCGGTGGTTGATGCGTCAGTGATGCCGCGGATTTCAAGGTCAGGTGGCAGCCATGCAACGGTTGTCATGATCGGGGAACGTGCCGTCGACTTGATTGCGTCGGCTTAACCCCGCCTTACCGCTGTCTGAAATCTAGGGTCTAAGACGGAGGGTTCGTAATGACTGCTTCATGATGTTAAGCGTGGCGGTCACTTCCCGGATAGTCGGCCATGGCAGGAGCGCCGGGATTCAGGTCACTGGGATGACCACCCGCACCAGTATCGTTATGGTCCAAATACCGCACCATCACTGAATTGGCAAAACCAGCCCCATCCGGTGAGCTGTTATCCTTGGCGCCCAATATGCGGAATTGCCAAGTGCTCGTTACGGTTCTGGCCAGCTGAGTAGCAATCTTGGCTGGCCAGGACAGGTAGCCCCCATAGGGCAAGCTGGAAATCTGGTCGAAAAGCGGCGCAGCCGGGTCAGCGGCTATACTTGGAGTCAACAAGCACTACGCAAACTCTACTGGATTCCGGCTGCGGAAACATTGCCACTCCATAAACAGTGGGTTGGCAGGGCCTTCCCCTTGGCATTGGACGAACGTCAGAAGACCACTGCTTTCGTACCCCGGCCCACTGCGCCCACCGGTCCAGCCCCGTCTCCCTTCTCCTAGCCTCCACCGCCGGCGTCGAACTGGATCAGGATGCCGTCGGGGTCGTAAACGTAGAAGCTGGTCAACTCTCCCCGGGCATTGAGCCGGGACTCCATCGGTCCGGCGAACTCTACGCCTTTAGAGGCCAGGTCGTCAGCCAGGCCTTTCAGGTCGGAGACCGAGATCGAAAAGTGGCTAACGCCGATTTGGTCCAGCTTGATGGGGTCTCCGTCGGCGTCTTCGCCGGGGTGGGTCGTCATGACAATGGTGGGGCAGTTCTCACCCTCGCCGATGACCAAACTCACCTGGCGGCGCGTCTGCCGCGAGTGCTTATACACGTGGGGTAGGCCGCCGGTAGTAGTGTCTTGAATCCGGTCGTACTCCACGGTCATACCCAAGGTATCCCGGTAGAAGCCCAATGACCGGTCGATGTCCGCCACGCAAATGGCGATGTGGGAGACTCCGGTTGCGTTCATGCCTGCTTCACCTCCGTTTTTGTTGATAGCCAGTAGTCTAGCCGTTGCCTGGCACGGCGATTCCGGCGACTTTCATCTGAATGCGGTACAGGGAACCGAAAGTTGTGACGAACAGGGTCTTCCAGTCGTCCCCGCCCCAACCCACGTTGGTCGTCTGCGCCCCGGTGTGGATTGTCCCCAGGTGGTTGCCGGCCGGGTCTATGATCCACACGCCGCCGGGCCCGCTGCTGTAAACGTTGCCTTCGACATCCACCTTCATTCCGTCGGGGCCATAAGGGGTGGATGGGACGGGCGCGATAAGCTGGCAGAACACCCGGTCGCTGGCCAGGTTCAACATCCCGTTTGGTTCCACGTCGAACGCCCTGATCCTTCCGCCGCGATAATCGGAGATGTAGAGGATGCTTTCGTCCGGCGAGAAAACCAGTCCGTTTGGAAAGGCAAAGTCCCACACCAATAGCGAAATCGTACCAAGGTCCGCGGACACTCGGTAAACGCCGGAGTATGGCAGCGGAAATTCCGGGTTCGGCGCTCCGGGGTTAGTGAAGTAGATGCTGCCGTCCGACGACCTTACCACCACGTCGTTGGGCCGGTTCAATCGCATGCCCTGGTAGCTGTTGGCCACCACCGTGATGCTGCCGTCCGGCTCCATCCGCGTCACCCTTCCCGCGCCGCCTTCACAGAGAATCATCCTGCCCTGGAGGTCCCTGGTCAGTCCGTTGGCGTTGTTGGTCGGTTCCTGCAACAGGGTGATGCCGCTGCCGGGAGTCCACTGCCGTCGTTTGTTGCCCCTCACTTCGCTGAAAATAAGGTGCCCTGCTTCGTGCCACCAGAGTGGCCCTTCGGCAACCTCATAGCCGTTGCCCAGCTCTTCCAATTCCTGGTCGGCTGATACCAGCCTGTCCAACTCCGGTGATAGCCGTTCGATAGGCACGGACAACCTCCTTGTCTGATTTGTTGCGGTCAGTCGCTCTTGTAACAGTCCGGGCCCGACGGCTATTGGGCCGTTAGCCCGCCGTCGATTACCAACTCGCTTCCCGTCATGAAGGACGACTCGTCGCTGGCCAGGAATAGGACCCCGTAGGCAACGTCTTCCGGTACTCCCAGCCTGCCGATAGGGTGCCGGGCCAGGTTAATCTCCCGTCCTTCTTCGTCGGCCAGCATGGACTCGGTCATGGCGGTGATGATGACACCGGGATGCACGGAGTTGGCGCGTATGCCTTCCCTGGCGTACTGAATGGCAGTCGCCTTGGTGAACAGTCGAACCGCTCCTTTTGACGCGCCGTAGGCTGAGGTGGTCCCGCCAACCAGTCCAGCCACCGACGAGATGTTTATGATAGAACCGCCGCCCGCCCTGCGCATCTCAGGGATGGCCGCTTTGGTGCCCAGGAACACTCCCTTGGCGTTCACGTCCAGGGTCCGGTCCCATTGGTCCTCGGTCAGATTCTCGATGAGGGCCCGTTCACCATCCGGCCCGCGAGGGCTGCCGATTCCGGCGTTGTTCACCAGAACGTCCAGCTTGCCGAAACGGCCAACGGCGGTCTCGACGGCCTGCTGCCAGTCCACTTCGCTGGTGACGTCCAACCGGACGTAAACACACTCGCCGCCGCCCTCGTTGATTTCTGCCTCCACCTGCTTCCCCTCGGCATCTATGATGTCCCCGATGACAACTTTAGCCCCTTCCCCGGCAAACATCCTGGCTTCGACTGCGCCCTGTCCTCTCGCGGCTCCACTGATCAGCGCAACTTTCCCTTCCAGTCTTGGCATGTCTATCCCCCTTGGCGTCGGTTGCGTTAGATTCGGTTGCGTGACGGTCCGCCCGATTCGGGAACGGCTAGGAATAGTCCCACGAGCGGATCCGTTGCGGTGTCACTTTAATGTAGGCAACGTCCTTTCGAGGCTCGGTGGGAAGCTCCTGCTCAGGGACACCGCGTAGTTTCGCGGCTTCCCGGGCAAAGTACAGGGCATCGGAGGGCTCGGAATGCACCGTTGCGGTGCCCTGGACCATCAAGCCCTTGATGTCCCCGCTAGATTTGCCGCTCTCCAGCAGCAGGCTCACCTTCGGGTTGTCCTGGATGTTCTTGAGCTTTCTGGTATTGCCCCGGACTCCCATTACGATGTCCTCACCCAGCCGAAAGTAGCCCAGCGGCACGGTGTGGGGATACCCGTCCGGCCCAATGGTGGTCAGCGCAATCCAGCCAGGCTTGCTGTCCAGAAACTCGTGGCACTCCTGAGTGGTCAAAATTCGAGGCATCGCCGCCACCTCTCGCGGTTTACCGCTCGTTCAATTAGCGGGGTCGAGCTGACCGGTCGAATGTCAGAACGCGCGGGGTGGAAACACACGGCGGTACACGCCGGGTGAACCCGAAGCGTGACCGTAGGTACCTCCGATGTATTCGTGCATCCCGTCCTGGCCGCGCTGGTTCTCCCATGCCAGGCTCTCCGGTACCTTCTCGTGTTCGAACTCATACATGGTCAGGTACTTGGGCCAACCTTCGACGGACTGATACCGGCGGACCTGCAAACATCCCGGGATCTTCAGGTTGCCCGGCGTCCGCACGTTATCGTAGTAGTAGTTGTACTTGTCCTCGATCTCCGGCGGCACGTCCATGCGTCCGATCTGAAGCGCGGGCGCCATTCCACGGCCCAACGTATGCGGGTCGCTTTCGGCGGGATAGATCTGAGTGTATACGTTACGGACCATACCTCCCGCGGCCATGAGTGGCGACACCCGCTTCGTCCAGTCGGTTGGGTTGGCCAGTTGGCGCAGGTATTCATCCGACTGCAGGGCTTCCGCCGATTCGAGTTCGTAAACGGCCAGGTATCTGGGCCCGCCCCGCAGGGCTTCATAACGGGCCCCATCCAGGAATCCAGGGTTGCTCAGCCTCTCGGGCAAGTGCTCCTGGTTGTACCAGGCGTTGAAGTCGGCGTCATGCTCGACGGCCACATCGGTGTAGACCACCATGATAGCGGTACCCTTCTTCTCGACCACGATTCGTACCTCCCCCAAGGAATAGCTCGGTGCAGGCCCATTAAAGCACAGATCACTGCTGCCAGACCATCCCGGATTTGCCAAACTCCGGGCGAAGTGTTATTAATCTGCTCGATCAGCAATCCAGCCTGGTGAACAAGTGAGAAGATATGCCAAGAGCAACCATCAACATTGGAGACACGGCGGGACAGGCAGCCACCAATGCTACCTGGAAATACGCCATTGGATTTGTGCCCGGTCAGGAAAACGAGGGGCTGGTAGCCAACGGAGAGGGCAGCCCGTGCCGGTTACCCGGCTACGACGACTCTGGTTGGGAAACGTGCCAGGACCTGTCTGTGGGGATCTCCAGCGGCTTTACCTTCGCTTGGTACCGGACCACCATCACCATCCCGGAGACGGTCAACGGCCGCCCCACCAACGGGATGCGCGTCCAGTTTGAGACCTGCGTCGACGACTACGGCGAAATCTGGATCGACGGCGAATGCAACCGCGACAGGGGTGCCGTTCAGGGATTCAATGTTGCTCAACGGGTCCTGGTTTCCAGCGACGCCACCCCCGGCGCTCAACACACCATCGCCATATTGGCGGCCAACGGCCCGCTGGCCGCGCCGTTTGGGACCGTGTTCGTCCGCTTTGCCAACCTTGGCTTCGAGTGGACCGGGTCCTGAGACCGGGGGCTCTCGGTTACCTGACGGCGACCTCGCGGCTCTGGCCCGAGGCGTCCTGAATAGACTGGATAGAGTCAATGAACCGGTGTAGCCGGACGTCGTCGTCGAAGTCCGGCTGATACCCTTCGCCCTCGCGTATGCCGCGGCCTAACTGGCAGTACATCTGGCCCACGTTGTACGCCGCGCCGTGGGGAATTTCTTCGAGCAGGAAGGCGTACTGGGGCGGAATCGGCTGGTCTTCCAGTTGGTCGCTGCCCTGCGCCCCCTGCTTCCGGAGTCGGTCGTAGTTGGGGTACTCGGTCGTGCTTGGGGGACTCGCCGGACGATGCGATCAGTGTCTCCTCCCGCCCGTATGTCTCCATTCGGTAGCCGCTGCCGGCGAGGAGGGTGACTGGCGATATGCACCGACGCCACGCCTCCCGAGGCGAGCCTGCCGCAAACCAGAATGTTGACTGGAGAGGTAACGTCCACCATCTGGTCGGTATCGACTTCGTACTACTGGGACGCCTGAGTGCTAACCGCCGATGACACCTGGCTAAAGTCGCCAACTACAAGCCGCAGCGCGTGGAGCAGGCCGGCTTCGGGATCGGCATTGTCACCAGGCTGGACGACTGCTTTTTCCACTCCATAGAGGTTGGCAACGGTCCCATTATCTGGTGAGTCCACAAGCCCATCGAGAACGTGGTCCACGAAGTCCAGCAAAGGAAGGACCGGTTCGGCTTGCCCAAGGTCCTCTTCATAGACTCAGTTTCTACGTTCCTACCCAAGGCAAGGGCATCCCAGTCAGGTTGCTTACGAAAGCGACCCGTTGCCCGTCGGGGCCGTGAGACGGCGCGGAGGCTGAACGTCCGTTCAGGTGCTGTTCGATTTCGGAAGCCATCCGTTGCACCTCGCAATCGGCGATGATGAAGCAGCCCATGAAGGCGGACCGGTGTGCCGGAAGGGGTATCTTTCGATTCTCCAGGTATCAATCTGGAAGCGCCGGGCCGCCGGGGTTGCCCGATCCCGCTTCATTGAATAGGATATAGGCTAATAGAAGGTGACAATACAATACATAGGACAGGAGTCGGTGTTGCAAAATCCCATGGACCGCCAGCACCCAACCGAACACTGGACTACCATCGGCGAACTCCGGGTCCGGTACCTGGACTGGGGAGGCGACGGCGAGCCGGTCATGCTCATGCACGGACTCGCGTCCTCGGCCCACTGGTATGAACTCGTCGCCAGCCATTTGCGCCACAAATACCGGCTCTTCGCCGCCGATGCCAGGGGCCACGGCCAGACACCCAGGCCACAAGCGGGTATGATTGGCAGACTCTGGCAGCCGACGGCGTGGGACTTATGGACCATCTCGGCGTCTCGCGCGCTGCCGTTTTCGGACACTCCTGGGGAGCAACCGCAGCCCTCAACGTGGCCGCCCGTTACCCGGACCGCGTAACCGCCCTGGGACTGATCGACGGCGGTGCGGGCAGACGAGGCGGTACCCGGGAACCGTGGGAGGTCGTCAAGGCCAGGGTTCGGCCCAGGGATGTGACAGGGAACCGGGAGCAATTTCTGGACCGCCTGCGCCACCAGCTGTCTTTTTGCTGGAACGACCAGATCGAACGCATCGTTCAGACCATGGTGTATGAGGACCAGGACGGACAGATTCAGGACATCTTGCGCCCCGAAAATCACCTGCAGGTAATGCACGCTATGTGGGAAGAACCGGCCTCCGAGCTCTATTTCAGGATTACCTGCCCGACGGTTATTATCCCGGCGGGCCCGACACGTGAACGCGCGGATAGCGAGCGGGCCAGGCAGAAGCAGGCTGGCGTTGAAGCCGCCGGAAAGGCCATCCCGCGATGCCAGGTGTGCTGGATACCTGAGACCGTTCACGACATCGGCTACCATAAGCCCGAGGAATTGGCCCAGGTTATGGACGAATTTCTTTCGGGCCTTGGCTGACCGTCAGCATAGTGTCGGGCCCCGCTCAACCCTCCCCGGCAAGCGTCGGGGTCAAGATTCTTCTCAGAGGAGCATCGATGATCATGGCAGATTCCAGGCAGACGCTCTCCAATCGGCTTACCAAACTCCACCGGCTGATGGAAGAGGCACAGGTGGACGCCTATCTTGTGCTCTCCTCCGATGCCCACCTGAACGAGTATGCGCCCGAATATACGCGCCGCCGGACGGCCATCACCGGGTTCCGGGGCTCCGCCGGTGACGTCCTGGTCTGCCCGGATGGGAGCCATCTGTTCGTAGACTCCCGTTACCACATTCAGGCGGACGACGAGGTCGACCACGATAATTTCCGTGTCCACAAGCTCGGGCTGGCTGAGGAAAAGTCCCTGAGCCAGTGGTTGACCGAGATGGAAAAGGAACGGGGCAGCATACGCGTGGGATTCGACCCCTTTGTGGTCTCGATGCAGGCCCACTCCGTGTACAAGGCTGCCTTAAAATCTCCGGATTCCGCCCTGGTGCCGGTCAACGACAACCTGGTGGACGCAGTATGGGATGAGCAACCGCCGCCGCCTGCCAATCCCATATATCAGTTGCCGGACGACCTCACCGGTTGCGGCGTCGCCGAGAAGCTGTCCGACATCCGCAAAGATATGGAGGATGCGGGAGCCACTCTGCTCGTGCTGACCAAGCTCGACGAGACCGCATGGGTAACGAACCTCCGGGGCACGGATATCGCCTACAATCCCGTGTTCGAGAGCTATCTGGTCATTGACCGGGAGCGTGCCACCTGCTTCACGCGGGTTTCGCCTCCCGCGGACGTGACAGATGCCCTGGCCTCGTTAATCGACTTTGAACCATACGGCGCCTACGCCGACGCGATGAAGCGTTACGGCTCGGAAGCCTCGGGCATGGTCTGGCTGGACCCCAGCGGGACCACGATGGGTACCAGGTTGATGCTCCACGAAGACCAGAAGCTGCGCGAGACGCCCAATCCGACAGTGGCGCTAAAGGCAATCAAGAACGAAACGGAGATTGCCGCCTCCCGAAACTCCCACCGGCACGCCGCCGCTGCCAAAATCCGCAGCTTCAAGCGCCTGCAGGACTCGATCCAGGCCGGCGAAACGGTCAGCGAGGACGGTTACAGCCAGATATTGTACGAAGAGTACTCCAGCGAGGAAGGTTTCTACGACCTCAGCTTCACCACCATCGCCGCAGCCGGAGCCAACGGGGCGATCGTCCACTACGCCGACGCCAGCCCCGACGTTCCGCTCCGCGACGGTGAGCTGTTCCTGGTTGACTCCGGCGTACAGCTAATGGGCGGCACCACCGACGACACGCGCACGGTGATCGTCGGCGAACCGTCGGAACGCCAGAAAGAAGTCTACACCTTGGTCTTGCGAGGCCACATCAACCTCGCGATGCAGAAATTCCCCGAGGGAACCGGAGGGATTGCCCTGGACGCCCTGGCGCGCACGTTCCTGTGGAACGCCGGACTCGATTACGGCCACGGAACAGGCCACGGCGTAGGCGCCTTTCTGAACGTCCACGAAGGGCCCCAGCGAATCACACCAAGGGGGGCCGACGAGCCGTTCAAGATCGGGATGATTGTCTCCAACGAACCCGGCTACTACGAGGCGGGGTGGGGCGGCGTACGCTTGGAAAACCTGTACGTTGTCGCCCCCGACGAGGAGATGCCCGGGCATCCCGACGGCCGGAAGTGGCTGCGGATGGAAGCGCTGACCCTGATTCCCTTCGACAAGGAGCTCATTGACTGGGACCAGCTTTCCAGTGGGGAACGCGAGTGGCTGGAAGGATACCACCGGCAGGTATGGGACACCATCGCTCCCATGCTGGGGGACGGAGACCGTGAGTGGTTGCGGGAGGCTTGCCAGACCCCCTGACGGGGAGGCGCCTCCCACCTTACGCCCGTGTAGCCGAAACCTGCCCGTTCTCCGCAGGTACGAATCTGATAAATAGCGAGTTGACACAGTGGCGCGTGTTAGTCGCCGTCAGGAATTCGCCCACGAACCCGTAACCCGGATGGCCGCCGCTGTTGCCGCATTCGATCTCGATCCGGCAACAGCGTGTCCCCGCGTCTCTCCGACGAGGCCTCGGGCTTGCCGCCCTAACCGAACTGAGCATGAACCTTTGCACAGTGATAGCGGGAATGTCGGGGTTTGATGATGACTAATCTCTTGGATATTCAGGCGGAACGTTTTAGCTCTGTGTATCTTCTATTACTTGGAGATATACGTATGCGCCGGTAAAGCATGTAGCGGCTTCGCAGTGGCCGCCCACAATTGCGCCTGAAGGCCGTGCAGCGGCGATGTGTATGTGAACCTGTACTCCACCATCCTCCAGGGGTTGAATGTAACCCTCTGCACTTACCAACTCAAGAATTTCGTCGATTGTTTCCCTCTCATGCTCTCTTTCGAGGTTGCAAAGATTACGACGTTTTAGTTGGCTTAGGCTTCCTATACAGGAGATTACGGCGGCTTCACGGATGCCTTCTGAAAGGGCCAGGGACTCGAGGCTGTCCATAAGTGATTCCCCCGCTGCCAGGCGGCGGTATACGACACGGGATGTCTTGGTTTCCCAGTTTTTTATAGCCATGCGTCCTCCTTGCTGATGTGTGAGGCCATCATTATACACACTTGGAACTTTGGACGGTTGCGGCGGGGTTTGTCGCCTGGCCTATGGCCCGCTCGGATTCGGAGTCCCGACCTGGAGCCTCGTAGGCTTCCGCTCGGTTGAAATGGTCAAGTTGCGGAAGGGGATCGAACCGGATCGCTTCGCTGGCATCGTCAACAGACCGCTGACAGTCCTGACGGCATCTCTTAAGTCACCGACCACGTTGGATGTCGGACTCATGAGGGAGGCATATCAACGGTGACAATAACATCCGGGGAGGACCATCGGCCCTGCCTGGGACGGGAGTAACCCCGGAACCGTGCAGCCTGCGGGCTTGGTTCAGAAGGCTCGCCTTGCCGGCTATCCTTCGGCTAGGCACACAGGCATATAATTCCCATACGAAAATGCAAACGGGAACTCTTCCCCTCGCTCAGGAGATAGCCAATGAGATCCGACACCGTAGAATTCTGGAACGATATCTGGTCCACGATGGGCCATACCTTCGCCGGTCATGACGAGTTGCTGGAAACACACACTGGGGATCTGAAGCCGGGGCGTGCCCTCGACCTGGGATGTGGCTCGGGCGGAAACGCCATATGGCTGGCCCAGCACGGTTGGCACGTAACTGCTGTTGACTTCTCTGACGTTGCCATTGAGAAAGGGAAAGCCCAGGCGGCTGACCAGCGGGTTGGAGTGGAGTTCGTCGCCTCAGACGTGACAACCTTCCGGCCAAACGGTCTGTACGACCTGATTATTTCCTTCTACATACACTTATGGCCCGGTCAGCGGGCGCAGATGCTCTCGAGAGCCGCCCAGGCCCTGACTCCAAGGGGCAAGCTCCTCTTCGTAAGCCATGATCAATCGTCACCACCTTCCGGGTGGAGCCAGGACGACCTCGCATCCCTGACTTCCCCGGATCAGGTGGCCGCCGAGCTCACCGCTCTGAGGATAGAGCGGGCAGAGGTTGTGGAAGGCGCCGGCGCTCATGCAGAGCACATGCCAGACTCTGTAGATTCAAAAGAGGACGACAACCATGAGCGCCGCCATCAATCCAAAGAAGAACATGAAGACCATAGCCACTCCCACGGAGCAACCACGTTGGTTTTGGGAGTGAACGACAAATAGACCCAGGCTACAGACATCCACGACTACCCGCTGGCCCGGATATCTGGCCGGAAATCATTTTTCGGGGTGATGTATTACGGCAGTAAGGCCGATGCAAGCAAGGCCAGGGTCAAGATCTGAGCGAGCCGCGCAGGCACGAAATCAAGGGTGGTATGGCATACGAAACCTCCTGACGCCCTCGGAATACCAGCGGAGCATGTGGTCTACTCCCTGATAACTGATCCATGCGGATTCTGCCCCAGTGCTCGCCGGACTAATAAAGTGGTACAACCACCGGGGGGCAGGTCACTACAGCAGCAGATCAGTAGCAGGTCTCTTTTTGATCGTCGGCGCTGCCTTACCATTCCAGTTTTGGGGCTGTTACAATTAGCCCCGCAACCCCAAACTAACGAAACTTTTGGAGAGTAATAATGGCTGTTTCCACCGGAGTATCAAATGCGCTGGAACGTAACTGGGGTATGGTAGACCGTGCCATAGACGGGCTGAGTGATGAGACACTGGCGCGCCGGATATCCGACAGCGACAATTCCATCGGTTGGCTCCTCTTCCACATGAGCCGGGTGGTGGACGTCTTCATGAATACCAGGTTCCAGGGCAAGCCTCAGATATGGATAGAGGGCGGTTGGTGCGAGAAATTCGGCCTGAGCGACGACCCGGAAACGACCGGCCAGGGCTGGGACGCGGCGCGCGTGGCCGCGTGGCCGCTTCCCTCCAAAGACGTCCTGGTAGGGTACTATGAGGCCATGAAGGCCTGCTGCCGGGACTATATGTCCTCCGTAACCGACGAGGAGTTGAGCGCCACCATGAGCCTGAGGCCCGGTTCTGACCCCGAGCCGAAAGAGACCATCCTGGGTGTCCTGGTCTATGACAACATCGTCCACGGAGGCCAGATAGCCTTCCTGCGCGGCCACTGGGAAGGCATGGGCTGGTTCGTCTAGCCCGGCCGCAGGCTTCCTGGCCCATTTCTGCAGGTTTACCAAAGAGCACAGCGAACTCAGGCCGTGCTCTTCCTTAGCGCGACTATGTACATTCCACCGTGGCTTTAGTTTAGCTCCGGATGAGAACCGGGTCAGTCTGGACATTGAGGCTGGTTAGCCAGGCCTAACAGCGCCAATCCCCCTCTGGTAATATGTAGCCAACCCCACAACAGCAGGAGGCGGTATCATGTTCAAGACAACCAACATTGACCACGTGGCCGTCAACACCAACGACATGGAAGCTACCGTCCAGTTCTATTGCGGCATCCTGGGAATGAAGATAGCCCGTACCATGCGCACCCCCAGCGGCGGACGGCACTATAACGTCGAGATTGGCGGAGGCAACGCTTTCGCTTTCTTTGAGACCGATGAGGACCTGACCAGGACCGGCAACCAGTACCTGAACCACTTCGCTATCCCGGTCGCCACCGAGGAAGAGTTCAACGAAGCGCTGCAACTGTTGAAGGACAACGGCGTTGAAGTTACCGATGTCATCGAAAGGCATTGGGGCAAGACCTTCTACTTCAACGACCCCAACGGCATAAGGTTGCAGATCGAGATCCAGACCAAAGAGGACGAACGGGATCCCATGGGCGACCCCGATCCGGTGCCCTCGGCGACGAAATTTATGAAGTAACCTGCCCGCGCGGCCAAAGCTTCGTTGGGGACCGTTCCGCGGCAAGCAAGAAGTCCCCTGGACTCCCAGTACAAAGGGAGTCCAGGGGACTTCTTGGTCCAGGCTTCCCCGGGAGTGGGACGGCTGGCAATCAAACTTTTTTGGATTGAGGACTAACCGAGTTGGTCAATCCATCGTCATTCCGGCTTTCGCCGGAATGACGGATTGGGGCGGGCCAGCTCATAATCTCAAAGCTGTTAAACCACCAGTACGACATCCCCAGAATAGAGGGCGTCTGCTTTCCACCTGCCATTAGGATGCCGGCCTGGGCCACGACGGTCTGGCGAGGTGTGTGGTGGAGCACCTGGCCGATGCGGAGGCGCTTATGGTGGTGGACGAGACCGGTTTCCTCGCGAAGGTCTTACACAATAATGGGGTAGCCGGCGCGCTGGATGTTGGCGGACATGCCACCCCACTTGTTACCCAGGCAGATGAATCCTGCGGTTTCCACATAAATTACACGCTCCTGTTTTCCGTCAGTTCCCTCGCGACACCGGCTCGAAGTTGCCTTTGCGAGACGGGCCAATTGTAGCGCGGAAAGGCGGGGTGTATGATGGGCCGAGCCTTGGCAACAGGACACCTCGAGGTAATTGAGATGGCCGGCAAACAAATTCTGTGCGCGTTTGGGGTTGACCTGGACGCCGTTGGCGGTTGGCTGGGTTCCTATGGCGGGGAGGACTCACCTGACGATATTTCCCGCGGCGTGTTCGCCGGGGAAGTGGGAACGCCCCGGCTGCTGAAACTCTTTGAACGACTGGACATCAAGACCAGCTGGTTTATCCCTGGCCACTCCATCGAGACCTTTCCGGATGAATGCCGGATGATTGTGGAGCAAGGGCATGAGGTCGGAATGCACGGCTACTCCCACGAGAATCCCATCGCCATGTCGCCGGAGCAGGAGGAGGTAGTGTTGCTGCGCTGCATCGACCTGATTACCGAGCTTTCGGGGCAACGGCCACGGGGCTACGTCGCGCCATGGTGGGAGTTCAGCCACGTTACCAACGAACTGCTGCTGAAGCACGGTATCAAATATGACCACAGCCTGATGCACCGCGATTTTGAGTGCTACTATGTCCGCGTGGGCGACCGCTGGACGAAGATTGACTATGCTATGCCGGCAGACTACTGGATGCACGCCCTGGAGCGTGGCGAGGAGACCGACCTGGTAGAGATACCGGCCAACTGGTATCTGGACGACCTGCCGCCGATGATGTTCATCAAGAAGTCGCCCAACAGCCACGGGTTCGTAAATCCGAGGGACATTGAATCTATGTGGCGGGACCAGTTCGATTGGGTGTACCGGGAATACAACGAGGCGGTGTTCCCCATAACTATCCACCCGGACGTGAGCGGCCGCCCGCAGGTGCTGCTGATGCTGGAGCGCATCACGGAATACATCCGCTCTCACGACGGCGTGCGCTTTGCAACGTTTGAGGAGATTGCGGACGATTTTCTGGCCAAACACCCCAGGCAACGGCAGTAAGACAATTCCTGACCTTCGGTTCGCAGGAGACTAATTCGCGCAGCATCGCTATTCACCCTCACCTGACGTCGCAATGCTTCTGGCGGGCCACTGAGGGGCTGCCGACTGGCACACCATGAGGCGTTGCCGCTCGGAATACGGGTCGGGTTGTTGCTCCGGCAGGGCTATCGCATTTCAGGTATTGGGGCCAATCCGTCGTTCCTGCGAAGGCAGGAACCTCGAATCTAGGGCAGACCCGTTTCAGCTTTCGAGCAAGATTCGTTGCGGGAAAGCAGTTCCGTATGTGATAGCCCTGGTCGCTCCGGCCCCTTTGCCCGTCGCAATCGTTAGTCCGCAGCTGCCTCGGTGTTGATGCCCCAATGGCGGACCATCTCCAGCATGGTCCGGGCGGTTTCCTCGTGGGCGATGTCCACCATGTCGCCTGCGTAGGTTACGACCGCGCTGCCGGCCTGCCTCTGTTCCTCCATGGCTTTCAGTAGACCCTTCCAGTGAGCAATCTGCTCGGGGCCGGGGGTGAACACGTCGTTGACCACCGGAACGTGGGACGGGTGGATGAGGTTCATTCCGGTATACCCCAGTTGTTTCAACTGGTTGGCCAGGTCGCGCAGGCCGTCCAGGTCGTGGATATCGAACCAGCCCCCGCTGATGGGAAATTCGATTCCGGCGGAGCGGGAATCTACCAGCACCTTGGACTTGATAAACAGGGTCTCCATTCCTTCCGGCGTCCACTGGAATCCGATGGAGCGCGCGGTGTCACCGCCCTTGCCGCCGCTTCCGCCCATGTGGGCCACCCGTTCCGAGGCCACGGCGATGTCGTAAGCCTGCCGGATGCCCTGGGCCGTTTCCAGGGCCGGATCAATACAGATCGACCCTATGGCCATTCCTGCCTTGCGTTCGAAGAATCTGAGGAGAGTGTCCACCTCAACCACGTCCTCAGGACGCTCCACCTTGGGAAGCAGAATGCCGTAAAGATGGGGGCTGGTCACAGCTTCCAGGTCAAACCCGGTCAGTCCGGTTTCCAGTCGGTTGACGCGGACGAAAAGGGTCTGTCCGGCCGAACCCAGCTCATCGACCATGCCGGCCACCAGGGAACGGGCCTTCTCCTTTTCATCCTCCGGCACCGAGTCTTCCAGGTCCAGGATCAGGGCGTCCGGCCCGTACTGGTGGGCCTTGCGCATCCAGTCTTCCCGATTGCCGGGAACGAACATCACCGACCGCAGCGGTTTGGCCTTGAACCTCATGTGAACCTCGCAGATAGGTTGTTTGGACGGGTTACCGTTTGCTCCAGCGGAAGCGGCAGTAAAGGCCGTGGGTCCCGCTTGTGACCCACTTCAAGCCACCCAAATCGAGCGTCAATTGGGACCGGATGATTGCATGCTGGGGTCCGTGGATAAGGTTGTTGAGGTTGGAAATGGTCAACGGCTCAGCCCGGTCCGCGCCGCTTATAGCTTTCACTTGGAGTGAAGCGATGGCCGACACCTCCAGGTTAAGCGAAAGGACTGCCCCGCCCTTCGGCCATTTCCAGGGCATGGACCGGCATGAGCCTCTTGGAATGGGGGTCTACTGCCAGCATCGCGTCTTCCAGGGCCATGGCGCCCAGCAGGCTCTGCTCCCCGGCTTCTCCGAAGGTTATCGGCGTGGGGTATTCCTTTCCCTGCAACCGGATCATTGTCCTGCCTCGGGTCCGTTCAATGCGGCTTCCGTCGGCCAGTTCGGCGGTGTAGGTGCTCTCCACCGGTACGCCGAGCCCTTCCAGCAGTTCCCTGGGGGCCTTGGTGAATGTGGCCCCGGTATCTACCAGCATTTCGACTTGTTCGAAGCGCTGCCCATGTGGGTCTCCTATCTCCACCGTGATCCGGAAAGTTCCCATTCTTGTCTCCTGAAATATTCCGTAGCCGTCTGCTTTCATTCTACTTGTTGGTGCAGGGTCTTAGCTACCGTGAACTGTCAGCTTGCCTCTCCTTTATAGTCTTGCAATTAACTCCAAAGATTGTCCCAGGTCTTGTGGGTACTGTTCCGGCGGATAATGGCGTGACCGGAACAAACGACGTTAAAGTTGCAGCCCCCGAACAGGCCCCCTTAAGCCCACCACTCTGGGGTTACCGTCGAATCTTCCATGCTGGCTCTAGATCACTCCGCCGGAGTACAACCCTTCCAGGTCGGACTCGTCCAGGTCCAGAAGCTTCCCGTAAATCTCTCCGTTGTGCATCCCTAACGTCGGCGCGCCGGGCAATGTTGGCAGTGGCCCGTCCGAGAACACTACCGGGAACCCAGACGCTATCCCGCCGGGAACCGGGGCATCCATGGTCCCGTGGCGCATGGGCTGGAGTGTTCCTCTTTTGTAGAAGTGAGGGTCGGCAATGATGTCCGGCACGGTTCGGACCGGGCCGCATGGGACGTCGGACTCCTCCAGCCGTGCCAGGATTTCGGCCTGCGTCATCTTGCCGACGCGCTTCTGGACTTCGTCTCGGGCATCGCCAACATTAATGGACCGTGAAGTGTAGTCGGTGAAGCGCCGGTCTTCAGAGAGTTCCGGGGCGGACAACGCTTCGCACAACCGCCTCCACTGGTCGTCGCTGGCGGCGGTGATGATCAGGTCGGCGTCGGAGGCGTGGTACAGACCGGTGGGTCCGCCCCGGCTGGTGTTGCCGCTACGCAGGGGATTGCCCTGTTGCACGTCCTCCTCCAGGTTTTCCATGAACATCAGGGCCGCGAGGGTGTCCATCATGGACACGTCCAGATGTTGCCCACTTCCCGTCCGCTCCTTCTCCCGCAACGCTCCCATAATGGAGTAGGCGGCGAACAGGGGCGTTACCAGGTCGCCGATGTAAAACCCCACCTTGGTGGGAGGCCCGTCGGCATCGCCGTTAATATCCATCAAACCGCTCATGCCCTGGATCTGTGGGTCATGGGCCGGACGGTCGGCATAGGGGCCCGTCTGGCCGTAACCGGCGATGGAGCAGTAGATGATGCCAGGATTGACCGCGGATACGTCGTCATATCCCAGCCCCAGCCGGCGCATCGACCCGGGGGCCAGGTTCTCCAGGACAATGTCGGACTTGCGGGCCATGTCCAGGAACATCTCCCGTCCCTTGGGGTCTCTCAGGTTCAGGGTGACGCTCTTCACCCCTTGGGTGCGTTTCAGGAATCGGGTGGCAATATCCTGCTCAGTCTGGGGCGTGTTGTGGATGCCCTCGGGCCCTGCAAATGGCCCGTTGCCCCGGACTGGGTCTCCACGCCCCGGTATCTCCACCTTTATGACCTCGGCTCCCAGACGTGCCAGGTTCATGCTGAGGTACGGGCCCGCCAGGAATACCGTCACGGCGAGCACTCGGATATCGCTCAGTGGCTGCATTGTAAATACCACGCTTTCTCACGACTTGGTGACTGTCAGGCCCAGTATACCCCGACTCTGCCGGGTGCGCATTCAGGGCCTGAATGGGGGGCAAGTGGTGTTGCGACGCCCGAAAGTGACTGCCCCGGGTTGCTGCATTATGTTAAGGCTGGGAAAACCTGATTATCCGGATTTCCATGCGGGAAGAGATGTGGGAATAGTCCTGGGTTGCTAGAAAGACTTACCATTTTTATCTTGGCGTTCGTAAATCATTCGAATTCCCTCACCGTGACGGTCTTAGCCGAGGCAGGCTCCCCGGTCTGATGTCCTCCCTCTGATCGCCCCTGTCCTCAAATCCATCGGGCCCACTACCTGCACCGCCTGTTTTCCCAACACTCCAGGCCCGGAAAGTTCATTCTTTCCAATCTCAAGTCCTGGCCTCTGCCAACTTGCCGCTGCGACGAGTCGATTCATCAGGGCATTCAAAAAATGATGCTTAACGCTCCGTGCCAGGAGAGGGCTTCCAGGTCCAATACCGCGCGTCGGTGCGATATTTTCAGGTCCCCGCCGACCCATCTCAAGACGTAGTCGATACTGCCGACAAAGGGAGCTCCCTCACCGCCGCGAAACCGGTAGACCAGGACGTTAGAGGTGACCCGAAGTTCCCCATCGTTGGTTTCCTCAACCCGCACGTTGGAGACGAACCGGCGTGTCCGCGACCAGGGATACTCGCGGTGGGCACGACGGCTGTTCAGCCGGACCGCCCGGGCGCGCAATCGGGTAATGTCGTCGTCGATAAACACCAGGTCGCGCTGGGGATCTCCTTCAGGAAGATCGGTGGTAGGGACCACGTAACGTCCATCCTCGGTAAACAGGCTGACCCAGTCGTCCAGGCGCCAGTCGTCGAGAAGCGCCGCTTCCCTGTACAGGAAATCCTCTACCAGTTCCCGCAGGGTGGGCTGGCTGTTGGCCGTCATTGTCCACCTGGTCCGGCAGAGAGCCTGGCGTCGGTTCCCGAAGCCGCGGTGGTTTCAGTTCCATTGAACGGCCCGTCCTGGACATCGGCCTTGCTCAACCCCAGCATATGGGCGTGCCATTGCCGCCAGAATCCCCGCATCTGTAGCTCATCCGACGTGTTTGGGGAGGGACTAAGCATGCCCCTCGAAATGTCGGACCACTCAACTTCGGTGGCGCGAAATCCAGCCTGGCACGATTCCAGTGCTTCCACATCATCGGGAGTGGCAAAGCCGCCTGGTCCGAGGAAAGTCAGGAAACTGTCGAGCCGGGCAGACAGCACGGCATCCGATTCCTCCCTTGGAACAAGGTGCCAGGCTGTCACCTCCATGCTGTCGGGGGCCAGGGGTTCGAAATGCCTTATCGTGATGGCCACGATGTCGTTGATAATCAGGTTGGGATAGATGAGCAGGTTTCGAGAGGTATCGGCCATCCGGTAGGCGCGCTCTTCCCCGTACTTCTCCACCAGACGCTGGCGGACTCGCTCTATCGGCTCCTTGGCCTCCTCGCCGAACACCGGGTGCCAGTGGGCAATTGGGCGGCCGTTGCGGGCAACATTTTCCGCCACACAGTGACCGTTGCCCAGGGCCCTTGCCCTGCCTGGGGGACGGGCGGCCATCGTGTCCCCGCTGTCGTCTGTGCCCAGACCGGCGATGTAGTCCACGTAGGTCCCGTGGGTCGGGACCAGGTGATATCCATCCAGACTGTTTTCTGCCAGCAGCTTCCAGTTGGCCTTCGTACCGTACCTGTTTGACCCGGCAATCACCCGCATCCCTTCCTCGGCCAGGTCCACGATCAGGTCAAGGTACTCCCTGGCGCCGGCCAGGTAAGTGACCAGATCTTCGACATGAGGGTTGAAACTCACGAAGTAGAAGCCCCGGTAGCTTTCGACCCTGGGTGGCTGCTTTAGGCCCAGCTCTCCCCGATCGAAACAGGGCCCGTAGGCGTCTGCCCCGGGGACGCCGATCAGCTCCCCGTTGGTGTTGAAAGACCAGGCGTGATAGAAGCATTGCAGGACCTCAGCGTTCCCCGCGTCGCGGCGGCAGATTAGAGCGCCCCGGTGGGGGCAGGAATTGAGGAACACCCGTACTTGACCGTCTCCGCCACGGACAAAGAAAAGCGGCCGACCCGCCACGGTGCGCCGGCGGTAGTCCCCGGGGCTCTCCACTTCCGACCCGTGTCCCAGGTAGATCCAGCACTGGTTGAATATCCGCTCCCGTTCTTGCTGGAACAGTTCCGGGGAGGTCATGGATGATCGGTGGACCCTGAAAATTCCCCTCTGCCGATCGTCGATGACCAGATCCTTGATCTCCATAAGTTCACCTGTATCCCCAAGGTAGGTGGAGGTTTATGCCAGCATAGGTTCCTCCTCCGGGGCCGTCAACGGCAGGCCAGAGTCCGTCAGGATCCGTATGTGCCCTCAAAAGTAACCGAAACATCGACCAAATCTCTGTTGACAGGGAATTCCAGGCCGGTATTCTAGAGTGGCCAAACCCAAAAGCATACGGAACCGACTATGCAACTCGCTTGACTTCATGGTAGCCAAGCCCGACAAATAGGGGAGCCAGGCAAAGAGCAGGCGCCGCTCAGAAAATTGATGAGCACAAGATGGCTGACTGAAAGAGGACAGGAACGGTGTCTCCAGCGGCGTGGCGCCTTCTATGTCGCCGTCTACGCTTGCCAAGGTGGCGGCGGGCACAAGTCAGTGGATACAAGAGGCAGTAAGCAGGTCACGAGGGGAGCTTTCCCCTCGATTGGTCTCCTAAAAAATTGAAGGCAATCGGCCGTGCAGGACGTAGATATGCGAATACCGGTCAAACGTTGGATGGTGTGTTGTTCTTTTGTGGCGCTGGTTGCGTTGGTCGCGCTGGTCGTAGCGTGCGGCGGCGACAGCGTTGACGATAAACCTTTCAGAATAGGGGTAATGGAATCGCTCACCGGCGCGGGTGAGACCTACGGCACGGTATCCAACCAGGCCAAGCAGATGGCCATGGACGAGATCAATGCTGCCGGAGGCATAAACGGTCGGAAGATCGAGCTGGTCGTCGAGGACTCCAAGTGCAACGCGCAGGACTCGATAACCGCCTACAGGAAGCTGACGAGTGTGGACAGCGTGAAAATCATCCTGGGCACCTCGTGCAGCGGCGCGATGCTGGGAGCGGCCCCACTGGCAGAACAGGACGGAGTAATCCTGTTCTCGGGCCTTGCGACCAACCCGGACATAGCCGAGGCAGGTGACTACATCTTCAGGACGGCGATGAGCGACTCCCAGGTGGGCATAGACACTGGCAACGTAATGTGGGCCGATGGCGTTCGAAAGCTGGCGACGATAACTGAGACAACCGACTACGCCGAGGGAGTCAGGCGCACAACAGTCGAGCAGTTCGAAAAGCTGGGCGGCGAGGTTGCTGCCGAGGAGCGCTACGGTTCGGACACCATCGACTTTCGGACCCAGCTCACCAAGTTGCTCGGAGAAGACCCTGACGCGGTGCACCTCGCCGCCCAGTCGGAGTCCAGCGGGGGCACGATAATAAAGCAGGCGAAGGAACTCGGATACGAGGGGACGATCTACTCGGAGATAGTACCGGTCGGCGCGACCGCCCTACAGATAGCGGGCGAAGCCGCGACGGGTCTCAAGGCGATTATCGCGGACCTGGACCCTGCAAATGCCAAGGGCCAGGAGGTACTTGCCAACTTCAGGAATCGTTACGACTACACGACGCTGGAGTGGTACCTGGGCTCCGGCTACGACGATGTGTACATCGCCGCCCAGTGCCTGGGGCAAACGAACGATGACCAGGACGCTGAAGGGTTCCGGGACTGCCTGTACGAGATCACCTGGAGCGGGGCGATAGGAGACGACTACAGCTTCGACGAAAAGGGAGAGGTGGTGGGCCTTTCCAACGTGGTGGTCGAGGTGTTGCCCGTCTCGGAGAGGACAGAGGAAAACCGCGGTTACAATGTTCTGGGCTCTGCCCCAACCGAGTAGTCCCGCCGCACAGCTGTCAGGGGCGTTGGGCCAATGGTGAATTACCCACGGAGGCATACTGGAGTCGCCGTCGACCGCCGAGATCCAGGCCACGGCGCAGGCCAGAAGCCACCCCTGGTCGTCCAGGTGTTCCAGGAGGTTCTCCGCGACGCTCCGGCAGCTCTTCCCCTCCAGGAAAGGTTGCCATGGCCTCCTGGGTCTCCTGAATCTCCTGAAGGGCCGGAGTGGGGGCCTGGCGCAGGTGGGTTAAGACCTGGTCAAAGCCGTTTTGTCCGTTGTGAGGGCGGAGGTCCGGGTGCGGTCACTCATCCGGTCTTGGCCTCAAGCCCTTCGTATAGCCATAACTCTGCGTTCCTGAATGGCTTGGAAACGCGCCCCTATTTTATGAGAACGGGAGGAAACTAATGCGCATCGACGTCCACAGTCACCTGGTCTACTTGCCATATCTGGAATACCTCTCCGGCCGCAGTTCCCTGCCCCAGGGTGTCTTTCGAGGCGGGACCTATTTCGTGAGTTGTACCGGCGGGTATCAGCACGCTTCACCGTTGTCCCACGCCGATGTCGATCAGAAACTGCGAGATATGGAGGACCTTGATATAGCCATTTCGGTGCTGAGCCACGGAATGCCGGGACCGGAGTTGCTGGGTGGTCCGGAGGCCGATGCCTGGGTTTCACGCATCAACGACCACCTCGCCGAAGTGATGCAGACCCACCCAGGCAAATTCGAAGCTTGGGCCACTCTGGGTTGGCACAACACCGAGCACACCATCGCCGAGATCGACCGGTGCGTGAAACAGTTGGGTTTCAAAGGCGTCTATCTCTTTTCCAACATCAACCAGAAGACCCTGGACAGCAAGGAATTTTGGCCTGTCTACAGGCATATCGAGAGCCTGGGGGTACCAATGAACATGCACCCTACGGCCCCCATTAACATGAACGGTATCGACCAGCGGCCCCTGGTTCCTGGAATGGCCTTCATGTTCGATACTGCCTTGGCCACGGTGCGGCTGGTGATGAGCGGTGTCTTTCAAGAATACCCGGACCTGCAGTTGATTGTCCCGCATACGGGCGGCTTCGTCCCCTTCATCCGTGGCCGCGTGGGCCGCATGATCGACGAATGGACCTCACCTGAAGGTTGGGTCGACCTGGACCAGTCCTCCCAGTTCTATTTCGATAAGCTGTACGTGGACACGGTAGCCCACAGTCCGGCTGCCCTGGAATACTGCTACCAGATGTTCGGGGCGGACCGGCTGCTCTACGGTACCGACCACCCCTTCGGCCATCCGAACTTTGAGATATTCAACGAGATGGTCGACGGACTGGACTGCCCAGAGTCCGACCGCGAGCTGATCAACCATGGCAACGCACAACGTCTTCTGGGCCTCGAAATGGGAGCAGGCTGAACGGGAGCAGGCTGAACTGCACCGTGATAAACGTGGGAGCAATTACCGGACTGCCTCATCTGCGGTTCCGGAATGAGTAGGACGGCGGCTATGCATCTGCATACCCTCCGCCCTCCGTCTTCAAATCTATACCCAACCAGATATTACCCATATTTGTCGATTAGCCCTGGTACAGCGAACACAGCATATTTGCTAGGGGGCAACAACCGATTCGTGGCACTTCTTAAAAAACTGTGACGATGCCCTGACTAAAGAAGACCCTCACCCGATCGCAGGTGAGGGTCTCTGGTTGCCTTGGGTCCGTGGGACCGGTTACCGGACGATAGGGTGCTTCACGTCGCTGATGGTGATCTCCTTCACGACGAAGGATTCGTTTACCCGGAGCGGGATCCCTCGCGCATCGTCCACGAACACGAACTCACTGCCATTGTCCTTCGTGTACAGGACGCCATCGGCATTGACGGTACACTCCTCCAGGAAGCACACTTTGGCGGTGGTGTCAGTGCTGGTGGTCACTATCCCCGATTCCACTATGGGGAATGGTGCCGGCATGGTGCCGACGATCAGGGTGGTGTCCTCCTCCACCGTTTCCGTATGCGTCGCTTCACCAGCGCCGTCGTACTCGGTGTAGGTGGTGCCACTCAGCTGGGTGTAGTGCCCCACCCGGTCGTGTGACCCCACTGCGGTGGTGATGGTGGGCGACTCGACGACGGTGTTGGTCCACTGGGTAGCGGACACGTAGTCCAGCCGGTGTACTTCCCTGACGGTCACCGACTCTCCTTGCCCGCGTGAAAAGGAGAATCCAGGAGTCTCGTACAGCACCGAGAACACCGGCCACGTCGGCATGGTAAGGTATTCGCGCTCTTCAGCCCTGACTGACACTGCGATGGTGATGCTCACTGCGACCGCTGCGACGATCAGCAGTAAGAGACTGGATCTGATTACCAGGTTACTGGTCATGCCATGCCCTCCTGCTATTCCAAGTAGTGGTTGTGGTAGCAGCCAGGCCATTCTACCTTTTGTATCTCATCGGTCCATACGTAGAAGAAGTAACTATACCGGAGCCGCAGCTCCAGTTTTTCCTCTTTTCAGACCCTCTATCAAGACTTCCCAGGCAACGCCTATTTCACAGTCTCTTCCACCGGCATCCCCTCGTTCATCCACTCCAGGTAAGACCCGTCGTACAGCCGCACATCGTAGCCCAACTGTTTCAGCGCCAGGTAGCCCACCGAGGCCCGTATTCCACTGCGGCAATACGCTATGACGGTACTGTCCGGGCCAATCTGCCTCGCCTCCAGCTTCCCCTTTAATACCTCCGGCGACTCCAGGTAGCTGTCATTCCCGTCCACCAGTTCCTGCCATACCAGGTTAACTGCCCCGGGTATATGTCCGGGGCGGTCATCCACGTCCGGCAGCCCGTCAAACTCCATTTGGCTCCGCAGGTCCAGCAATGTCACCTTGCCGTCATTGGAATCTGTAGCCAGCGCCCGCGAGACATCCTCCAGCGTAGCCCTCACTTCGGGGTTAAGTTTCGGTTCCAGCGTGTTCGCAGTGGGGCGCACCGGACGGTATAGCTTCTCCCGACCTTGCGCCGCCCAGGTTTCGAAGAAGATGTCCATTATGCGGACGTTTGTGTGACCCAGGTATGCCAGGGCCCATGTCGCCAGGGCCGCGTTCCGGCCATCTCCGCCGTCGTACATAGTTACGGTAGTGTCGTCCCCCACACCCACCGAACCAAAGAACTCGGCAAGCTCATAGACGGACAGCAGTTTGCCTTCTCGCCCAAACAGCCGGACTGCCGGCAAATTGACGGCCCCCCTCAGGTGACCCTGCATATAGCGCATGGGCCCCCGGGGATCTACCAAGAGGAAGTCGGGACTACCCAGCTGTGATTCCACCCAGTCGGCGGAAACGAACTCGACCATGTTTTCTCCTGTTGCAGCGCCAATTGCTGTGCCTATTGCAGCGCAAAAATAAGCACGAAGAACCATTGACGGTCCTTCGTGCCTCTTCGTGTCCTTCGTGGAAAAGTTGCCGCTATCCCACCATCTCGAAGTCGGTTTCAACGCTGGTGGGGTTGATTACCGACTGCGTCACCGGCGATCCTTCCACCGCCAGCCTCCAGATTTCCTTAAGAGTGTCTTCGTCGGCGTCGGCCCGGACGAAACACTTGGCTGAGATGCGGCCGTAGCCGGGGTTGCCTTCGTCTTCCACGCCTGCCCACTTGCGGATGTTGTCAAAGTATCCTTCCACCGCAACTTCCAGGTCATGGATTCGGACACCCTGCTTGGTGGCGTTGACCACAAATCCCACCGTCATGCAGCTGCCAATGGCCGACAAAAGCTGCTCGTGGGCGCTGGCGGCCACGTCGGTCGCGGTCAGGTCGCCTGGCTCATCCATATCTACCTGGTGGTTCCGCATGTAGGCCCGGGCCCGCATCCCGCCCTGCCACGCAATGCGGGACTTCCAGGGGCCGGTTACGGCGTTGAAAACTTCCGGGTCCTTGAAGGACTCCAGGACCTGGGCCAGTTTTTCGCGGGGCAGGCCATTGAGATCGCGTTCTTCTTCTGTCGCCATTTCCTTTTCTCCTTATAGTTTTCAGTCGAAATGCTGCGTACTAGCCGTGCAGTTTGCGCAGTTCCTGGGCCGCCTCGCCAATCACTCTCATCTTGTGGAAAGCGCCCTCGGAGGTGTTAATGTTCCGCTCGGCGAAGGTGCCGAAGCCGCAGTCCGGATTCAGGTAAATCTTGTCCGCGTCAAAATACTCCAGCATTTCATTGACCCGCTCCACGATCATGGCCGGGGTTTCCAGTTCGTCGGTGCGCGGATTGACCACACCCAGGCCAATTTCCTTCTCGTTAGCGTATTCCTTGAATACTTCCATCTCTCCGGCGCGGGGTGTGGCGCATTCCAGCACCAGTTGGTCAACGTTCATCTGCACCAGGTAGGGCAGCAAGGGTCCGTAGTTGCCGGTCAGGAGCACCTCTTCCTTGCGGCTCCAGTTGCCCCGGCAGACGTGGACGCCCAGCTTGACCCCTTCGATGCCCTCGGCCACCTCGTTCATCAGGCGCAGGGCAAACTCCAGCTCGGTGGTCGGGTCGCGGCGCTGGGGAAGCGAGGCGCACATAAACGTCTCGCTCGATTCTTCGCCCAGCACCACCTGGGTCAGAATGGGTTCGTCGTACTGGATAAAGTCGGCGCCCATGTCCCGCAGCTTGATGGTCTCTTCCCGCAGAATCTGCACCACGTCTTTGGCCAGATCTTCAGGAGAAGGGTAGATCTTGTCGGACAGTCCCTCAAACCAGCTTGAGCGGGTCAGCATATAGGGGCCGGGGATGGGTATCTTGATCGGTTTATCCGTGTGTTTCTTCAGGAAGGCCAGTTCGTCCAGGGACAGTCCTTCTCTGGTCGAAATCTTGTCAACCACAATGGGGCTCTTAATCGCAAAGGCCGGCACGTCCAAAGCCCGCAGTTGTTCCTCCAGCCGGGCCCGGTCCTTGGCGTAATCCAGCAGTTCCGAGACCTTCATCAACTGCATGCCGGCAATCTTGCCGACAACGTAGGAATAGAAGTTGTCCCGGCGCTGTTCGCCGTCACTGATGATGTCGGTCCCCGCTTCTTCCTGCTCTTTAAGCGCCTGTATCACCGCCTTATCCGCTACGGCACTGAACTCATCCTCGGAAATCTCGTCGGCCTGCCGCCTTCGCAGGGCCTGAATCAGTTCCGGCGGTCGGGGCCAACTGCCCACCACGGTTACCGGAAACAAGGGTACGTCTGCCATTACTTCCTCCATCATCAATTGAGAACCTGGGAAGCACCCGCGTATTGCACGGGGGCCTCGTTCTAAATTGGAAATTCGTTCCTAAATGGAATTTGGTAGCTCAGCTAATTCGCCCACTCGGGTTCCCTTTTCTCCAGGAATGCCGTAATTCCTTCTTGCGCATCATAGGCCAGCAGGTTCTCAACCATGGTGCGCTGCGCCATATCGTAAGCGGCCGGACGGTCAACCTGTAGCTGGCGGTAAAATGCCTGCTTGCCTATTGCCAGGGTGTAAGCGCTGGCCTTGGCGATGTGCCGCGCCAATTGCATCACCGAATCTTCCAGTTGAGCCTCCGGCACTACCCGGTTGACCAGGCCCCAATCCATAGCAGTCTTGGCCAAGATTGGTATGCCCGTAAGCAGCATTTCCATGGCCTGCTTGGGATTGACGGCGCGGGACAAAGCCACCGCCGGCGTAGAGCAGAACAGGCCTATCTGGACGCCAGGCGTACAAAAACCCGCATCCTCCGAAGCCACCGCCAGATCGCAGGTGGCGACCAACTGGCATCCCGCTGCCGTAGCCAGTCCCTGCACTTGGGCAATTACCGGCTGAGGCAACAAGCGTATGGCCTCCATTACCTCGGTACACTCGGCAAAAATGTGGGTGTAACTCTCCTCGTCCGAACCCACCAGTTCCCGCAGATCGTGCCCCGAACTGAACACGGGCCCTTCGGAACGCAGCACCACAACCTTAATTGTGGAGTCCTCCATAATGCGGCCCAATCGGTCTTTCAGGGCGGCCAGCACTTCGCTGGACAGCGCGTGCCGCCGTGTGGGGTTGTTCAACCGGAGGATAGCGACACTATCCACCACCTCGTAAATGACCAGGGGTTCAGCCATGGGGCAGCCTCCTACGGGCCGACTACCTGAAAAAGACTCTGAAATAAGCAGTGGCAGTTTAACACTGCCCCCACATATGGGTCTAGTTTCCCGCAAGCGTTACGAGGTAAACGCCTTCGGGCCGAGGGAAGGCTCGTCAAGGATACGCTCGTCGTTCATGCTTTTGCAGGAATCTCTCGGCTCGTAAGGGAAGGCTCGTCGTTCCTGCGAAGTTAAGAGCCTCGCGGCTCGTAAGGATACTTTCTTGGTCCCGCCAGAACAACTCAGCTGAAGGGACTCTTCTCATGCAATAGCCCTGCAAGCTGCGTGAAACCAACCGGCGAAGGCGTTATCCAACTGGTCTGGTAATTCACGCTTTCCCTGTTGGAATGGAGGAAAGTCAAGAATGACGCGTCAGCCAATCAGCGCATTCCCGATTACCCACGCCGCGGCAGGACAGCCAATGCCGAACCCAAAGAAGGGGCCAAAGTCACGGGTGGCCGTTTGACCGGTAAAGTACAGCCCCGGAATGCTGGACTGGAAGGACTCATCCAATTTCGGGAAGCCCTCCTCCAACTTCAGGTGTCCCGCGATGCTGGGGTCGCGCAGGTAAGGCTCAAGAGACAAGTCCACCCGGTATCCGGTAGCGAAAATCACCTGGTCCACTTCCAGGGTCTTGCCATTGTCCAGGGTAACGGCAACGCCGTCTTGAGACCGCTGGCCACCGGTAATGCGGGTATTGGGCCACATGTGGACATTCGCCCCCTGGATTCGCGGGTAAAGCCAGGGTTCCAGCTTGAGCCTTCCTTCGCCCCAGAGCCGCTTAAATATGCCGTCCTTCTCTGCTGCCTCCAGCCTGCCGTACCAGCCAGGGGAGCTGCGGGTCCGTTCCATCAGTTCGTCAATCCAGTCCCAGTCCGACTCGGTAAAAGCCGGGGTATCATGCCGGTAAACCAGGTGGGTTTCCGCCCCGGCTTCTTCTCCAATCAGGGCGGCCCATTCAAAGGCGCTCTGTCGCCCTCCCACAATCAGGCACCGCTTGCCCTTGAGCGAACTGAAATCCACGCAGTCGCAGGTGTGGACAAAGCAGTCCGGTGGCAGAAGCTCCGCCACATCCTTTGGAATGTTCTGGTACTGGGTCAGCCCGGTGGCGGCAAGCACCCGGTTCGCCTTAATTACACTGCCGTCATCCATGAAAGCCTTGAAGGATGAATCGCCCCTGCCCGACCACTCCAGGTTGTTCACCAACCGCCGCTCAACCTCCAGCCCGCTTTCTGCCTGAAACCACTGGCAGTAGTCCAGGTACAACCCCAGGGGAATGGGAGAAACCCGCGAAGGCGCCAACCTTCTAACCTCAAGGAATCTCTCAAAGGTCAGTTCTCCAACCGCATCCAGGTGCCAGGAAGTAGGCGACCGCAGCAGCATGCCGTCGGGCATGTGGCTCTTCCAGAAGCCCATGGGTTCCCCAACCACGTGGCATTCCAGCCCCAGCCTCCTGGCATAGGAACCGACGGCCAACCCGTAAGGGCCGGCGCCAATAATAAGCAAGTCAGTCTCTCTCATAACCTGTTAATAGCAGGGGCAACAAGCGGTGTCAAGCTGACTTTCAGTAGCCGTCTTTTTCATCTGCGAAGGAGGGTAAATTATCGTTGCTTTCGACGTAATTTAGCCTGCCTTTCGTAGCAGTCAGACAAGAGCAAGAGCAATAATTGACAGGGCAGAGCAGATGTAATATAAAGCTATTTAACTGCATTAAAGAAGTAGTAATCCAGAACGAGGAGGACACATCGATAACATCAGCAAGCATTATAATTTAACGATATTCGTAAGCAGTGGAGGGCTTTTGTGGTAAACCTAATCAAAAGATATACTAGATCATTCAATGGCCGCTTGTGGGTGATACTGCCCTTGATTGCAGTATTGGCGGTGGCTTGCGGCGCAGCCGAAGAGCCCGCCTCGGCCCCGGCCACTCAGCAGGAGGCAGCCTCTCCGACGGCGACCTTCGCACCCCAGATGATACCGCAGGCTACTTCAGCGCCTGAGGCTCCGGCGATGGCTGATTCGTCGTCAGGCTCCGGGACTCAGGAACAACCCCAGGCCCAGGAGACGGCTCCCACTGCGGCCCCGGCGCCGACTCAGGCTCCGCCGCAAGTCGTCAGTGCCAAGAACCACGCGACGGTCGTCACCGAAGCCGAGCCGGCCAGCATCGGCGCCTGGAGCGAAGGTTGTTCGGCAGAAATCCACAGCATGGGCTGCCAGGATTTCGTTACCGACTTCCTTACTTGGCTGGATGACCGCACCGCCGAGATAGTTCCCTTGTCTGGAGTGGTGGACTGGGAACAAATCGGCCTGGATCGCTGGCAATTCAACCTGCGCGATGGCGTCAAGTTCCACAACGGCGCCCCCTGGAACGCCGCCGCCGCCAAATATGGCATTGAATACAACGCCTTCCCAGACAATCCCAGCGCCTCCGTCACCTGGACTGGCCCGGACATGACCGCGGAAGTGATAGATGACCTGACCGTACAGGCGGTCTGCCCGAATCCCTGTCCCATCTATCCGCGCACCGCCCTGTTCGCCGACTTCCAGGATCCGGAGTGGTTTGAGAACGCTACTGAAGAAGAGCGCTCTCTGAACACCATCGGCTTCGGCCCCTACAAGATTATCGACTACACCCCCGGTGTTAGCACCGAGTTTGAGGCCTACGAGGACTATCTGCCCAACGAGAACTTTTTCTCCCAGGCCCCCAGCATCCAGTACCTGACCCACACTTACCGGGCGGAAGCTACTGTACGTGCCGCCATGATACGGGCCGGTGAGGCCCACTGGGCCGCCGACATCGGGTTCGAAGAGGCGGGATCTGTTAACAAGACGGTAAGCGGCAAAACCGCCGAGGTTTACACCCTCGTCTTCGACACAGTCTTCCACGAGGAACTGGCCAAGCAGAAGATCCGACTGGCCCTCACCCACGCGGTGGACTGTCAGACGTTGCTCGACTCCCTCTTCAACGGCCAGATCCCTTGCCATCAGGCCATTTCCATGAAGGGCACCGTTGGCATCACCGACGCCAACTCCGCCCCCAGGGAATACAATCCGGAACTGGCCCGGCAATTGTTGGAAGAAGCTGGCTACGATCCGGAAAACGAGATCAACGTCAACACCCGCCCCGGCTCCAACATCCGCGGCGTCGAGCTGCTGGAAGCCGTAGTTCAGTTCTGGCGCGACGTCGGCGTCAATGCCAACCTTAATTCCTACGGCGACCTGGGCGCTGCCAGGGAATTGCAGATTTCCGGTTGCGGACGCTTCTCCGGTGAACCCGGATACCAGGAAGCAATGGACTGCGCCGACCGGGACCCCCCAGGTCCGGCCTTCGTCACGTCCCACGCCTATGAAGTAGCAACCTCCAACGAGATCCTGGACATGCAGCGGTTCAATAACTCCCGCCTCAGCTGCTTCAGCCGTAGCAGTCGCCACTGCACCGCGGAATTTGAGGCCTGGAAGACGGAAGCCAACTCCATTCCGGAAGGCCCGGAACGGACCAAGGCCATGGAAGAAATTGCCGACTTCGCCTACGAAGAGGCCATCTTCCTCCCCTTCTTCGAGGTAGTGTACGTTTACGGCTTGGCCGATGACATCGAGTGGCAGCCCTACTACGCACCGCGCCTCCGGGGCAACACTTTGCGATTCACCGAGTGATCTGAACCGCAACCAAACCTTTCCCGCACTTCGGGAGGGTTAAGCAACTGGCACGGGGGCGGGTCTCGGACCCGCCCCCCTTCTATGTGAAGACAAAAGCCAGTCGCTTCCCGTTACTATTGCTCATTCCACGCCCTCCTCTCCTCCATTTCTCCACCCATGCTCCTGCCCTGCCTCGTGACACCAATAAACCACCCTCAACTGCGAATTTAAACGTCGGCATCAAGACAGTTTCTTGGCAGCAAACCCCAGGTCTCCCTTAGCCCGAATCCACCGAAGGAGTGGGGAATAAAGAGGTGCTGAAGGGGTAAGATGGTGCTCCCCTGAATCTGGGATAATGGTTTTTGATCGGAAAACCGACCCCGGAAAAGGAGCACCTTTTAGATGCTACCACTTGGGCACCCCGACCGCATCCAAATCGCCTTCGACGACCACCGCCTGGTCAACAATGCCGGGCTGATCCTTCCGGCCATCCTGGCCCAGCACCTGGGCTTACCCCAACTGGTTGACCGGTATTTGGACCTGGGCCGGGCCCCAGGCCGAGCCAACACCGGCGACAAGATAATGACGCTGGTGGCCTCCGCCCTGGCTGGTGGCGACTGCATTGACGACGCCGATGCGCTGCGTGCGGGGCGGACCTCCTCAGTGCTGGGGTGCATGGTCAAAGCGCCCTCCACCTTGGGCACTTTCCTGCGCAGCTTCCGCTGGGGCCACGTCCGCCAGTTGGACCGAGTAAGCCGCGAGTTGCTGGCCCGTTCCTGGGCCGCCGGTGCCGGACCCGGCGACGGGCCGTTGACCATCGACCTGGACTCCACCATCTGCGAGACCTACGGGCTGGCCAAGGAGGGGGCGCGACACCATGGCTACACCGGCCAGCGGGGCTATCACCCGTTGCTGGCCGTGGCCGCCGGAACCGGCGACGTGCTGATGTCCCGTCTGCGGGAGGGCCGGTCCAACACCGCTCGAGGCGCCGCCCACTTCCTGCGGGAGACGGTGGGACGGGTGCGTTATGCCGGGGCCAGGGGGCAACTCACGGTGCGGGCCGACAGCGGCTTCTACACCCATTCCATCGTCGCCCTCTGCCGCAAGATGAAGGTCCGCTTCTCCATCACCGTGCGCCAGCACGCCCAGTTGCGCAAGCTCATCGAGGCCATACCTGAGGATGCCTGGAGGCCCATCCCCTATTGGATGGACGGCGCCGCCGACGTGGCCGAGGCTGAATACACACCTTTCCGTAGCGAGCCCGATGCTGCGCCGGTGCGGCTCATCGTCCGGCGGGTGAAGCCCGCGCCCGGTTCCCAACTGGCCCTATTCGCCACCTACAGCTATCACGCCTTCATCACCGACCGCGACGGCGACACCCTGGAACTGGAGGCCGACCACCGCCGCCACGCCGAGATCGAGAATGCCATCCGGGACCTGAAGTACGGCGTGGGGCTCAACCATCTCCCCTCGGGCCGCTTCTGCGCCAACGGCGCCTGGCTGGCCGTCCAGGTGCTGGCGCATAATCTGGCCCGTTGGGCAGCGCGCATCGGTCTGGGCGAGCAACTGGTGACCACCAAGACCCTGCGGCGACGCTTCTTCTCTATGGCCGGACGGCTTACCCGCTCGGCGCGCAGACTCACTTTGCATCTTCCCCGGGGCTGGCCCTGGGAAACCCAGTTCAGCCGCGCCCTGGCCCGATTGCGCGCCCTGCCGCTCCCGTCCTGACGGCGCTATCCGCAACCGACCCAACGCCTCCAAACTCGCGTCCGCCCGCGCCGCGAGCGTATCCTGCTGCGTCCAATGTCACTATCACGCGATTCCCAGCGTTCCCAGACCGCTCTCGAAGCCCGGTGCGGCTACTGAAAACCCTCTGCCGTGTCACATCGGTCCCCATGGAGCCCAGGCTTTCTCCCTGGTAGGCTCCCTCATCCCAACTTGCCTGGCCTTCACGCCTCCCATCGGTGGATTCGGGCTAAGGCGTCAGCTTATTGGCACTAATCGTCGCCAATAAGGCTTTAATAATATTTATTCGAAAAGTTGATTGTTAAAATTGACAGGCCGAAATTTATGTAATATAAGACTGCTACTGCTATGCGAAAGTGGCAAGTTTTACCGAGGAGGATGGAACGCACGATATTATAAGCAATAGAAGTTTACGTTATTCGTAACATTTGGAGGAAAACTTTGGGAACTCTGATCAAGCGACATGTAAAATCATTTAATGGCCGCTTGTGGGTAATACTGCCCTTGATTGCAGTATTGGCGGTGGCTTGCGGCGCAGCCGAAGAGCCCGCTGCCGCGCCGGCCGCACCCGCGCAGCAGGAAGCCGCACCTACGGCGACCTTCGCACCCCAGATGATACCGCAAGCTACGTCAGCGCCCGCGGCTCCGGCGATGGCTGATTCGTCGTCAGGCTCCGGTACTCAGGAACAGCCTCAGGCCCAGGAGACGGCTCCCACTGCGGCCCCCGCGCCGACTCAGGCTCCGCCTCCAGCGGCGGTTAGCGCTAAAGACCACGCCGTGGTAGTTACCGAGGCCGAACCGGCCAGCATCGGCATGTGGAGTGAAGGCTGTTCGGCAGAAATCCACAGCATGGGCTGCACCGACTTTGTTTCCGACTTCCTGACCTGGCTGGATGACCGGACCGCCGAGATAGTCCCCCTGTCCGGCGTGGACAGCTGGGAACAGAAAGGATTGGACCGCTGGCAGTTCAACCTGCGCGAAGGCGTCAAGTTCCACAACGGTGCCCCGTGGAACGCCGCCGCCGCCAAGTACGGCATTGAATACAACGCATTCCCGGCCAACCCCAGCGCCTCCATTTCCTGGACGGGACCGGACATGACCGGTGAAGTGATCAATGACTTGACCTTCCAGGCGGTCTGCCCCAACCCATGCCCCATCTACCCGCGTACCGCTCTTTTCTCTGACTTCCAGGACCCTGAGTGGTTCGAGAATGCCACTGAAGAGGAAAAAGCACTGAATAGCATCGGGTTTGGACCCTACAAGATTATCGGATACACCCCGGGAGTCAGTACCGAGTTCGAAATCTACGAGGACTACCTGCCCAACGAGAACTGGTTCTCACAGGCTCCCAGCATCCAATATATTACCCATACCTACAGGGCAGAAGCTCCGGTACGTTCGGCAATGATCCAGGCTGGTGAGGCCAACTGGGCTGCCGACATTGGTTTCGAGGAAGTGGACAACGTGGTGAATTCTGGCGGCAAGACCGTCAGCGGCAAGACCGCCGAGGTCTATACCTTGGTGTTCGACACCGTTTTCCACGAAGAACTGGCCAAGCAGAAAGTCCGCCTGGCCTTGACCCACGCCATAGACTGCCAGACCATGCTGGACTCCTTCTTCGGCGGTCGAATTCCGTGCCACAACGCCATATCCATGAAGGGTACGGTGGGTATTACCGACGAGAACTCAAAGTGGCGGGAATACAATCCGGAGCTGGCACGGCAACTGTTGGCAGAGGCCGGATACGACCCCGAAAATGAGATCAACATCAATACCCGGCCTGGCTCCAACATTCGAGGCCTGGAACTTATGGAGGCTACTATCCAGTTCTGGCGGGACGTTGGCGTTAATGCCAATCTCAACTCGCACGGCGATCTGGGTGCGGCCCGCGAAATCCAGAATTCCGGTTGCGGACAGTTTACCAACACCGAGATGTATGGAGAGGGTTACCGGGCTGCTATGGACTGCGGCGACCGGGACCCCCCTGGACCGGCCCACGTGAGTTCCCATGCCTACGAGATAGCGACCTCCAACGAGATCCTCGACATGCAGCGGTTCAACAACTCACGCCTGAGCTGCTTCAGCCGCAGCAGTCGCCATTGCACCGCGGAGTTTGAGGCCTGGAAGACGGAAGCCAACTCCATTCCTGAAGGTCCGGAACGGACCGCAGCCATGGAAGCAATTGCCGATTTCTCCCATGAGCAGGCCATCTTCCTGCCCTTCTTCGAGGTGGTGTACGTGTATGGCCTCAGCGGTGATATAGAGTGGCAACCCTACTACGCACCGCGCCTCCGGGGCAACACCATGCGGTTCACCGAGTGACCTGAACCGTAACCAAAGCCTTCCCATATATCGGGAAGGTTGAGCCACAAGCACGGGGGCGGGTCTGAGACCCGCCCCTCTTCTATGTGAAGCCAAAAGCCAGTCGCTTCCCGTTACTATTGCTCATTCCACGCCCTCCGATTCTCCATTTCCCCACCCACGCTCCTGCCCTGTGTCGTGACACCAATAAGCCACCTTCAACTGCGAATTTCAACGTCAGCATCGAGACAGTTTCTTGGCAGCAACCCCCGGTCTCCCTTAGTCGTCAGCTTTCTGGCATTAATTGTCGCCAATAAGCCTTCAATAATGTTTATTCGATCAGTTGATTGTCAGCGATTGACAGTCTGACGTTTTTGTTATATAAAAAATCTACGACTAAATGTATATAGTAAATTTTATAGAGGAGGTGGTAATACCTATATAACTATTCTGTTTATTGTTACGTAAAACGTAACAAAGGGAGGTCAGCTATGGGCAAACTAATCAGAAGATATGGCAGACTTTTCAACGGCCGCTTCTTGGTAATACTGCCCCTGATTGCGGTGTTGGCGGTGGCTTGTGGCGCAGCCGAAGAGCCCGTCGCCCAGCCTGCCACGGAACAGCAGCAGGAAGCTGCACCTACGGCAACCTTCGCACCCCAGATGATACCGCAAGCTACGTCAGCGCCCGAGGCTCCGGCGATGACCGACTCGTCGTCAGGCTCCGGTACTCAGGAACAGCCCCAGGCCCAGGAGACTGCTCCCACCGCAGCCCCCGCGCCAACCGCCGCCCCGCCGCCTGCCGTCAGCACCAAGAACCATGCCGTGGTCATCACTGAAGCTGAACCGGCCAGCATCGGCATGTGGAGTGAAGGCTGCTCGGCAGAAATCCACAGCATGGGCTGCACCGACTTTGTTTCCGATTTCCTGACCTGGCTGGATGACCGGACCGCTGAGATAGTCCCCCTGTCCGGCGTGGAAAGCTGGGAACAGGTTGGCCTGGACCGGTGGCAGTTCAATTTGCGTGATGGCGTCAAGTTCCACAACGGTGCGCCGTGGAACGCCGCCGCCGCCAAGTACGGCATTGAATACAACGCCTTCCCGGCCAACCCCAGCGCCTCCATCACCTGGACGGGACCGGACATGACCGGCGAAGTGATTAATGACTTGACCTTCCACGCGGTGTGTCCCAACCCTTGCCCCATCTACCCGCGCACCGCCCTTTTCTCAGACTTCCAGGACCCAGGGTGGTTCGAGAATGCCACTGAAGAGGAAAAAGCGCTGAACAGCATCGGGTTTGGCCCTTACAAGATTATCGGGTACGAGCCCGGCGTTAGCACCGAGTTCGAAATCTACGAGGACTACCTGCCTAACGAAAACTGGTTCGCGCAAGCCCCAACTATCCAATACATAACCCACACCTACAGGGCTGAAGCTCCGGTGCGTTCGGCAATGATCCAGGCTGGTGAGGGCAACTGGGCAGCCGACATTGGTTTCGAGGAAGTGAATAACGTGGTGAATTCTGGCGGCAAGACCGTCAGCGGCAAGACCGCCGAGGTCTATACCTTGGTGTTCGACACGGTCTTCCACCCGGAACTGTCCAAGCAGAAAGTCCGCCTGGCCCTGACCCACGCCGTGGACTGCCAGACGTTGCTGGACTCCATGTTCGGCGGTCGAATTCCGTGCCACAACGCCATATCGATGAATGGTACTGTGGGTATTACCGCCGAGAACTCCAAGTGGCGGGAATACAATCCGGAGCTGGCACGGCAACTGTTGGCAGAGGCCGGATACGACCCCGAAAATGAGATCAACATCAATACCCGGCCCGGCTCCAACATTCGCGGCCTGGAAATTATGGAGGCTACTATCCAGTACTGGCGGGATATTGGTGTCACTGCCAATCTCAACTCCCACGGCGACCTGGGCGCAGCCCGTGAGATTCAGGTTTCCGGCTGCGGCCAGTTCACTAAGGACCCAGCCTACAAGGCGGCTATGGACTGTGCCGACCGGGATCCGCCGGAACCGGCCTACGTCTCGTCCCACGCCTACGAGGTAGCAACCTCCAACGAGATCCTCGACATGCAGCGGTTCAACAACTCCCGCCTCAGCTGCTTCAGCCGCAGCAGTCGCCACTGCACCGCGGAGTTTGAGGCCTGGAAGACGGAAGCCAATTCCATTCCTGAAGGTCCGGAACGGACCGCAGCCATGGAAGCGATTGCCGATTTCTCCCACGAGGAGGCCATCTTCCTGCCCTTCTTCGAGGTGGTGTACGTATATGGCCTAAGCGGTGATATGGAATGGCAGCCCTACTACGCGCCGCGCCTCCGGGGCAACACCATGCGGTTCACCGAGTGACCTGAACCGTAACCAAAGCTCACCCGCATATCGGGAAGGTTGAGCCACAAGCACGGGGGCGGGTCTGAGACCCGCCCCTCTTCTATGTGACCCGCCCTTTTCTATGTAATGAAAAGAGCCTCTAACGTCCCAAAGCTCTTATTCATCCCACGCTTCCCGGCCCCCCGCGTCTCCGCCAGGTCTCCCCCAAAAATCGAACCCTCCATCTCAACTCCAGTAAGCAACCATTGTCAGTGCCATTAACAAACCTTAACGCCGCCAGGATTTCAAACAACCTCCCGCCCTATTAAACTGGTGTCTGCCATTCCATCCATCGACCCTCCTTTCCCCATCAACTGGGCAAAGTCAGTACGGGGACGAAGGCGAAAGCTTCCTATTCCCTCGTCGGAGAAAGCCAAATAACGGGCGACGGTCAAAAGTCCCTTCCCCTTTGACGGGGAAGGTCAGGATCGGGGTGATGAGCACCACAAAGTCACCTCCCCGCAAAACCGGGAATCTCACCCCTTGGTATGAGATAGTTTCTAAATGCTGGTTCAACAACCAGATAAGGCAGACAATCCATCATCTCGGAGACATCAATGGCTAGCTACAAGCTTTGGAGAAGACTGCCAGCGCAACTGCTGGCTACATTAACTGTTGTAGCGATACTTGCTCTAATCGCCTGCCAGGGGACGCAAGGGCCCGAAGGTCTACAGGGGGAATCAGGTGCGGCCGGCCCGCACGGGAAGGCTGGGGCCAGCGGCGGATCCGGCCCGGTGGGCCCGCCTGGGCCGATGGGGCCGGTAGGCCCTCCAGGCCCTGCTGGAACCCCAGGCGAAACAGGGCCTCAGGGAAATCCTGGCCCCCAAGGGCCGTCCGGCGCCAAGGGCATCGCCGGACCGCCAGGACCCGCAGGCTCACCGGGCGAACCCGCCCGGGCATCCACCTTCACCCTGCAGTTGCTCCACGCCGCCGACATGGACGGGACTACCGGCGCTCTCTCCAACGTCGAGAACTTCTCGGCAATTCTGGACGGCTTCCGTAAACAGTTTCCCTATAACACTCTGGTGCTGAGTTCCGGCGACAACTTCATTCCCGGGCCCCGCTACTTCGCCGCCGCCGATAGCGCCAATGATCCGGTGCTGGGAGTTTCCGGTGAGGGCCGGGGTGACATCGCCCTGCTTAACGCCATGGGCTTCCAGGCATCGGCGGTAGGCAACCACGAACTCGACCGCGGCACCGGAACCTTCGCCGAAATCATCGCCCACGCAGAGGAAGGAGGCACCTACCCCGGCGCCAGATTCCCCTATCTGTCCAGCAACCTGGGATTCAAGGATGACGAAGTCCTGGCGCCGCTGGTGGTAGCCGACGGTCAGGAGGCCTTCCTGGCCGCCGGCAGCCTGGCCGTCACCGCCGTCATCACCTTGCGCGGGGAGCGCATCGGCATCGTCGGCGCCACCACTCCCTCGCTGGCCAGCATCGCCAGCGCCGGTGGAATAACCGTCACGCCCGAAGACAGTGCCGCCATCTCGGAACTGGCAGCAATCATCCAGCAAGCTGTTAATGGCCTCGCCGAACAGGGCATCGACAAGATCATCTTGCTGGCCCACATGCAGCAAATCGCCATCGAGCAGGAGTTGGCGACCCTGCTGGAGGACGTGGATATCATCGTGGCCGGCGGCTCAAACACCCTCCTGTCCGACGAGACCGACCGCCTCTGGCCCGGGGACGTATCGGCCGGCAACTATCCCCTCCAGTACCGGTCGGCCAGCGGCGAGCCTGTGCTGTTGGTCAACACCGAAGCCGATTACAAGTACCTGGGCCGCCTCGTTGTTGAATTCGACTCGGATGGTCTCGTCATCCCCGATTCCATTGACGCCCACCTCAGCGGAGCCTTTGCCACCAACCCCCAGGGCGGCCATCAGTTTGCGGGCACTCCGCTGGCCGAAGTAACCAGGATAGCCGAATCCCTCCAAAGCGTCCTGAAAGCGCGGGATGGCAATGTATTCGGCAGGACTAACGTGTACCTCAACGGCGTCCGTGCCTCGGTCCGTACCGAGGAGACCAACCTGGGCAATCTGACCGCCGACGCCAACCTGTGGGTTGCCCGACTGGTCGATCCTGAAGTTGCTGCCTCCATCAAGAACAGCGGCGGAATCCGGGACAAAATTGGCCTGATAGTCCAGCCTCCCGGCACCATCGATCCCGCCCTGGTACAGTATCTGCCTCCTCAGGCCAACCCCGAGGTCGGCAAGGAGGCCGGCGCTATCTCCCAACTGGACATCCAGGGAACCCTGCGCTTCAACAACGATCTGGCTATCCTGGAACTGACCGCAACCCAACTCACTGATGTCATGGAAAACGCAATCGGGTTCGACGGCGTGGGCCAGGTAACCGTCGGTCGATTCCCCCAGGTGGCGGTAATGCGCTTCAGCTTTGACCCTGCCTCACCAGCGGGAGACCGCATCAAGTCGCTGGCCATCGCCGACGACAGTGGGGAAGTGACCGACCGGGTGGTGGAATCAGGTGAATTGGTCGGAGACCCCGACCGGACCATCAAGGTAGTAACCCTGGGTTTCCTGGCCGACGGGGGCGGCGACTATCCTTTCCCCTCACCGGCCACCGGAAGAATTAACCTGGCCGGCGAAGCAGGGTACGACACCGGCAATGCTCCTGCGTCGGCCGGTATTAATGGCAACGGCATCATCGACGGCCCCGCGCCCACCAATCCAGGCCTCGCCACCTTCGCGGCCCCCGGCACCGAGCAGGACGCCCTGGCCGAATACCTCGCATCCCAATACAGTGACACCCCCTTCAACCAGCCCGACACTCCAAGCCAGCAAGACCGCAGAATTCAAAACCTGGGCATCCCCGGCGTTCAGGACACAGTCTTCGGACAATAGAGACTGCTGGATTTCCAGAAAACTTGAGCAGAAAAGATACGGGGCGGATTCACAAACCCGCCCCTGCATTCTCTAACGGAATGTCCAGCCCTAATCAGTCAAACAGAATCACGCTGCGGGCCACGTTTCCGCCCTTCATATCGGCGAATGCCTCGTTAATCTGTTCCAGCTTCATGTGCTGCGAGACCAACTCGTCCAGCTTCAACCGCCCCTGCAGGTAGAACTCCACGTAACGCGGCATGTCGGTGCGGAACCGGTTGGATCCCATGCTGCTCCCTTGCAGCTTGCGCTCCCGCCGCAGGAACCCGCCAGCGTCAATCTCGATCATCGTACCCTCGGGAATCATGCCAATGACCGTGGCGGTGCCGCCCGGACGCAACATCTGGTAGCACTGCTCCGCCGTCTGCTTCAGGCCAATGGCCTCAAAGGAGTAGTCCACCCCGTCGTCGGTCAGGTCCCGAATCTTCTCCACAACGTCCCCGCTGGAAGCATCAATAACGTCCGTCGCCCCAAACTCCCGGGCCATCGTCAGCTTCGTCTCCACCGTATCCACGGCAATGATCCGCAACGCTCCCGCCAACGCCGCACCCTGGATACAATTAAGGCCAACGCCGCCGCAACCCACGACGCAAACCGTGCTCCCCGGCTCCACCTGTGCCGTGTTCAGCACTGCGCCAATACCCGTGGTCGCCCCGCAGCCAATCAGGGCCAGCCGGTCCATCGGCACGTCATCCCGAACCTTGACGCAGGCATTCTCGTGGACCAGCATCTGCTCGGCGTAGGATCCAAGCTGCGCCATCTGGGTTATGGCCTGGCCGTCCTGCCTCAATCTTGGCGCCTGGTCGGCTCCGCGCACCACGTCGGTGCGGGTACACAGTACCGGCTGCCCCCGCAGGCAGAACTCGCAGTGTCCGCAAAACACGGAAAGGCACATTATCACCGTGTCCCCCGGCTTCAGGTAGTAAACCTGCTCGCCCACCGCCTCAACTATACCGGCGGCCTCATGGCCCAGGATAGCCGGCTTCGGAATACTGTAGCTGCCCTCAACGTAATGAAGGTCGCTGTGGCACACGCCGCTGGCCCCGGTGCGGATCAGCACCTCGCGCGGGCCCGGAGCGTCCACCTGCACCTCTTCCACTTCCAGGGGCACGTTAACCTCTCGCAAAACGGCAGCCTTCATAGCCGCACCTCCAGTATTATTAGTTTAGCAGCAACTTCCAATCATGCTTCAACCGGCCTGCCCGCATCCTTCCGGCCAGTACGTAACTTCGTTCCCACCTCACGCTTAACGCGAGCCGCCAGGCAATGGGTCGAACTCATCCAGGAAAGATTCAACGTCCCCATCGGTCCTGGTGTAGGACTACCCATACGGGCCAAGTTGCGGGCATTTTAGCAGAAATGGGGGGTGGAGAGTCGCGGAAAGGAATACAGAGGGAGTCAGTAGTTCCCTGAGTTAAAACGGTGGTTTAAACCCGTCCTTACCCTCGCCCAACTCAGGAAGCATATCGCGCAACACACCGAATACCATCTGGTAGTGTTCCAAGTATTCTTCTTTGAAGTTTACGCGCTCGCAACCGAGCTTTTCAGCCATCAAGTCAAATGCTTTGTCGCGTGTGGTGGCGACGAACTTACCCTTGTTGAAGTGGAAAGGCTGGGCGATGAATTTCTGGACATGAGTTTCCAATAGGCTGTCGGCAAAAGCATAGGGGCTGGTGACCATCAGCAACGGTGTCATGGTGATACAGGCGTCAATGCCAGCAGCCTGCACCTCCTTGATTGCAGCCATCCTTACCTGATTTGAAGGGCAAAATGGCTCGAAAGTGCGCCGTATATCTTCGTCGTCGGTAGTAACGGTCATATTGACCTGCACCCGCCCGCCGTTATCTTCAATCTGGCGAAAGAGGTCGCAGTCTCGGGCTACATCTGGGCTGCGCGTCTGGACGACTAACTTTGGCTGATGGCCGTCCGCCATAACTTCCAAAATACGTCGCGTCAATTCCAACTCTCGTTCCACCGGTTGGTAGGGGTCGGTTACGCTACTCATATAGATGAGCTTGTCGTCCAAGAACTCGGGTTTACGTGTTAGGCGCTTCTCCAGCAGTTCGACGGCGTTCTCCTTCACAATGACCCAGTAACCCCAACTATCTCGCTTTTCCAAGTCCCGGCTGAAAAATGCGGCGTAACAGTAGGTGCAGCCAAAGGAACAGCCGGAGTATGGGTTCAGGGTAAAGTCGTAAGTATCCATGAACCCGGTGGCCTTGGTCAGAATTTCGCGGGCCGAAGCATAAGTAATGGCTACATGGCCGATACGAGACGGTCGTTCGAGGTTGGACGGCGGGTCGGGGCCGTTATCGAACAGTGAGGGTTGCAAAGGGTTGGCTGTCATAATTCACCTGCGCCTCGAATACATGCGATTAGCTTCGTTAGAGAGCGTTTTAGAAGGGCAGGTCGTCTATGTCTGCTATACAGTTTGTTTCATTATTTTTAACGTAAGTGAAAAATGCCGTGTCCCAATCCCAGTAAAGAACTGCATTGAGCTTCCTTTGTGTCCCCACTACACACACTAACTCCCATTCTTTATTGAGTTTGGCAACTTCCATGTTTGTCTCGTGATAGGAGCGATTGTCAAACTGACGAAGCAACGCTGGGGTATTCTCCAGGAAATCTCCTTGCCTATCCTTATTCCCCGAAAGCCGTCTTGGTTCGTACATGTTCAAGTCGAACGGTGAAACATCTGTCGCGATTCCGGCATTGCCCAACTTGTACTGTTCGTGATGATTGCCATAGCTGGTTATGAATCCTGCAACGGGTGATAGTCGACTGTAAATGTCACAAAGATCCCGCTTTGTGTCAGTCTCTGTTTCCGAATAGACAGCGTGAATCGCGCTAAGCCAAGTTTCGAACCCTTCCTCAATCTCAATTGTACTGATGCTATTATGGGTCTTATAGCTGATTAGCTTGCAAGCCTGGTACAGCCAGCACAAATTCCCACTCTCGTCCGTAGAAACAATATGCTTGAATTTCTCCCATATATTGGCTCCTACGCGAAGCATTGGAAGGCTTATATCCATCGAGTCTATGTGGACGGCCTCAATATGCTGCCCTTCCTCCAAGGCGTCCGCTACCGCTAGGGCTACACCAATATGCATTGCTAGGGTACCAGCTCCAAAGTCCGCGACCTTCAATTTCCCAGAAGAGACCATGCAGGAAAAGTTTCTTGTCGTATCCTTGATAAGAGAATACGCAATGTTAATGTGCTGAAGCTGATACATGGCTGCGTAAACCAAAGCGACCATTTTGTCATCGTAATTTGGTCTCTTTAGGCCTCCAAGGGACGAAAATATGTCATCCCTTGCGCTGCTACGCAGTTTGTTACCAGCTTGTTCAGCCTCGTTCCGTGTGAGAACGTTGAATTCGTTCCAAACTGCCGCTGCAATAGACCGATCCAACGCAGTTAGTACCGCCCTTTTGTCCAAAACCCTGCCCCCAACTAACTTTTTAGCATTATATCATTCTATGGGTTCCATCCCCCGACGAAAGGCCCACCCTGCCCACGCCAAAAACCATCACCCAAGTATCCAACCCCGCTCTCCGGCGTTAGCTAGGTCGACCTCCAACATCCTGCCAACCCTGCTTCACTCAATCCTCCCTGCCCCTCCGCGAACCAATCCCCAACCCAAACTAATGACACCTGCCCCTTCCCATCCCGCATTACCCATCCCTACCATTAAAAGAGCCCACCCCACGACTCGCCAAAAATCCGGCGTCAAGACCATAAAGTGGGGGAAAATGAGCGGAAATGGCAGGAAAAACAAAAAATAATTAGCGAATATTCGTGCCCCTTCGTAGACAAAAACATCAGGAGGCAATCCCATGACCTTGTCCCAGATCAGAAACCGCGTCCTGGCCCTGCAACGCAAATACGCCAAGGAACTGGCCGTCTACCGACTCCGCCGCATGGCCGAGGAAATCTTCCACGACTGGAACGCCACCGTCGCCGACGGCAACGAGGCCCCTGAATCGCATACCGTAATCTGGCGGATCGCCCAGCGCGGCTTCCGCCTCTATACCTACACCTCCCTTCATCACTACCTAACAAAGTGTAAAGAAGCAGGCAAAAGCCCCGAACCCCGCCAGATCGTAAGTGTCCTGCTGCCTTGGGCCGAAACCGGTGGCTACCTGGAAGGGTTCCGCTGGGATATGCCCGCCCAGGACTGTTCGCCTTCCCCCTTGCGGTTCACGTAGGTAGAGGCAGACCTGTGTGTCTGGCCTGGCAGAAACCCCGCCACCGGAAACACCACCCCAGATATAAAATGGGGGGAAATGAGCGGAAATGGCGGGAAAACAAAAATTTTCAGTTCCTTATTCGTGGACAAAAACCAATAGGGCCCTAAGCCACGGCCTTCACAGTACCGGCGGAGAGCAGGTGCAGGTTTATGCTACAATTACCCCCGGCTTGCCCCTAGTCCACCTTAGCAGGAGGCGTTATATGGCCGGCAATCGGGTTACTGTGGGGAATGTGGAAATTACTTCCCTGTCCGACGGTATTCTTGAATTTGACCTGTGCAACTTTTTCCCCAACCACAAGTCCGACGACGAGTGGCAGGGCTATCGTCAGCACCTCGTTGACGGGCACAAGGTCCGCTTCAACCTGGCCTCCTATCTCATCCGCTCCGAGGGCCGCACCATTTTGGTGGACACCGGCATGGGCGCCCGTCCCGCCGACGCCCCCGAGACTCCTTGGGGCGAGTTGATGAACGACTTCCAGTCCCACGGCGTCCGCACCGACGAGATAGATATGGTGGTGATGACCCATCTGCACCGCGACCACGTGGGTTGGAACCTGGTCCCACCGGCCAGCGACGGCGGCAAGTACGCGCCCACCTTTCCCAACGCCCGCTACTGGTTCAGTTCCACCGACTGGGAAGCTTGCCACAACCCCGACGTCATGCCCACCCGCTTCCCCAACGCTCCCACCACCGTCTGGCCTCTGGAGGACTTGGGGCTGATCGAGTTCATGAACGGGGAACAGATCCTGACCAGCGAACTCACGGCCTTCCCGACGCCCGGCCACACCCCCGGCCACATGAGCATCATGGTCAACTCCCAGGGCGAGCGCGCCATCATCCTTGGCGACGCCATCCACAACCAGGCCCAGGTCAACGAACCCGACTGGGAATCCCGGGCCGACATGGACCCCGAGCAGACCCGCATCACCCGCCACAAGCTGATGGACCAGTTGGAGACCGAAAACATCCTGGGCATTATCGGCCATTTCCCCTACCCCGGCTTCGGCAAGGTGGTGCGCGCCGAGGGCCGCCGCTACTGGCAGGCCCTGTAAGAAGGAAACTACAGACAAGGAATTACGATCGATTCAGCCTGAGATTCAACTGTCCATTCGTAATTCCTGATTCTAAATTCGTAATTCAATCAAGGTGACTTTTCATGAAATTCGGCCTCTTTCACTCGGTGCAGTTGCCCGACCCCGCCAAGCAGAACCAGTACTACCGCGATGCCCTGGAGCAGGTGCTTTGGGCGGAGCAGTTGGGCTACGATTCGGTCTGGATGACCGAGCATCATTTTTCCCGACACGGCATCGTTTCCGCCTCCCTTTCCGTTCTGGCCTACCTGGCCGGCCTGACCAGCACCATCCGTCTGGCCACCGCCGTCACCGTCCTGCCCTTCCACAATCCCATCCAGATTGCCGAAGAGGCCGCCACCGTCGACCTGCTTAGCAGCGGGCGTCTGGACTTGGGCGTGGGCCGCGGCTACCAGTGGGGCGAGTTCCACAAGCTGAACATTCCCATGGACGAGGCCGACCGCCGGTTCCAGGAATCTATCGACGTGATGACCCGCGCCTGGACCACGGATGAACCTTTCGACCATCGCGGCGAGTTCTGGACTTTCAACGATATGACGGTGCTTCCCAAGCCGGTACAATCGCCGCACCCGCCCTTCTGGGTGGCCGCCGCCAGCCCGGGCAGCATGGACCGCATCGCTCAGAATGGCTGGAATCTGCTGGTGGGCCAGGGCCTTACCTTTGACCAGGTGGGCGAGCAGGTGGCCTACTTCAAGGGCGCCGTGGGCGAAGCCGGCAATGACTTTGATCCCTACAGCGTCAAGGTCGCCCGCGCCATGTACACGGCCCCCACCAGAGAGCAGGTCCGCGCGGACGCCGAGCAGCCCTTCATGTGGTTCAAGACCACCGGCGACGAGGTTGGCGCTCCCCCCGAACGCCGGGGCGATTTGCTTCCCGAGAACTACCAGTCTTACCGCCGCCGCTTCGCCGCCGAGACAACCTTTGACTTTGACGATATGACGGAGAAGGTTATTCTCTTCGGTACGCCGGACGAGGTGGCCGAGCGCGTGGAAAGACTGCGCAAGTCGGGCGTCAAGAGCATAATCTTCTTCACCAACTACGGCGGCATCGAAAGCCAGAAAGTCAAAGACTCCCTGGAACTCTTCGCCACCGAGGTAATGCCCCACTTCCAGGACTAATAGCTAGAGGAAGCCAGATAACTTCCTTGTAAGTCCCTTCCCCCCTCGACGGGGGAAGGTTAGGATGGGGGTGCCGTCACCCATACCAAAGCTGCATCGTCGGTGAATTATCCAGCGCTTCCTTAGGCAGGCAACTGGTCACAAGCAGCATTCAACAGTCGAATTAAGACCTCCGTGCATATTCGTGCTTCCCCGTGGATAGGCACTCATGGCGTCGATTGTCTTTCAACTGAAAAGAGCATTTCCCGCATCCGCGCCACGCAAATGGCGGGGCCACGTCGCGGAGTTGTCCCTCTACGTCGGCTTCTTTCTCCTCTACCTGCTGCTGCGTGGACTGGTCATTGGCGAAGAAACCCATGCCCTGTCCAACGCCGACCGGGTAATCGTGCTGGAACAAGCGCTGCGCCTGTTCCACGAACCCCTCTTGCAGGAGTGGGCCTTGGCTAACGCCCAACCCCTGGTGGTCTTCCTCAACTGGGTCTATATCGTCACCTATTGGCCCGTCATCCTGGGCGGCGCCCTGGTCCTGTATCTGACCCGCCGTGTAACCTACTACCGTTACCGCAACCTGATAGTCGTTCACCTGGTTCTGGCCCTGTCCCTGTTCGTGCTGTTCCCCCTGGCTCCTCCCTACAAGACGGCCCACCTCGTAGACACCATACAGTCTCTGGGCCCAGCCTTCTACGGCGGCGAGGCCATGGCGAACCTCTACAATACCAATGCCGCCATGCCCAGCCTGCACTTCAGCTGGACGTGCATCTTCGCCTGGCTCTTCCTCAGGGAGATAAAGGGGTGGAGCAGGTACCTGGGCTTGGTATACCCCCTGCTAACGCTGGCCGCCATAGTAATTACCGGCAACCATTACTTCCTGGACGCAGCAATGGGAGCGGCATTAATCGGGGTAGCTTACTGTCTGGTAGAGGCTCGACGACGACGTTCAGGGACGTGGCAACTCTGGCGGACAAGAGTTCCCTTCCGCGATCGACTGCTCGCGTTACCGCTCTTGCTCGGCTTCAGGTCTCGAGACACGGAACGCTAGTAGAGCCCCGCCGCCTGCTCCCGACTTTCGTTGAGACTAGGCCGGAGGTATCTGTCCCCAAAGGGGGTGGCGGAAGGTGGGCGCCAGGGCGGGGTTCATGTCCTCGCGCCGTCGCGAAGGGGGGCTGGCTACTATCACTTCGTCCTGTTCAGCGGCACGCGACCGGCGGTAGGCAGCGGCCGGCTGCTTGCGCTGGGGCAATCGGTTCAGGTGGAGCGCCAGGGCTTCCAGGCTGTTGAGGTTGTGGACCGGAAGGAAGTCGTCCACGTATGGCAATGCCGCCCGAATACCCTGGGTAAGGGGTTGGTAGTTGGGAGACCCCAGCAAAGGATTCAGCCAGATCAGCCGGTGACAGCTTCGTTGCAGCCGTGACATTTCTCGGGAGAGCAGCTCTGGTTCTCCCCGGTCCCAACCGTCGGAAATTATGAGCACCACCGGCCCGTTGCCTAGCGTACGGCGGGCCCAGGAATAGTTAAACGTCTTGACCGCCTCGCCAATTCGGGTGCCCCCGGCCCAGTCCGGCACGGCTCGGGCCACCTCGTTCACTGCCTGGTCGATGCTTCGGTAGTTGAGAAAGCGAGTGATGCGAGTAAGCCGAGTAGCGAACAGGAATGCTTCCACCCTGCCCAGGTCGCCGGCTATGGTGTGGATGAAGTGCAGCAACAGGCGCGTATAGCGTTCCATTGAGCCGCTGACGTCGCAGATCAGCACCAGCGGACGGGTCTTGTCCTTGGTCTGGCGGTGGGAAAGCTCCAGTAATTCGCCGCCATACTTCAGGTTACGGCGAAATGTATTCCGCCAGTCCAGGGCGACGCCATCGCCCGTCCGGGTCCGGCGTGTCTTGCGTCGGCCCAGGTCCCACGACAGGCCCGACATCATCGTCCTGGCCTGGGCAATTTCCAGCGGAGTATAGTCTGCGAAGTCTTTCTCCCGCAGCACTTCCCGCGCGCTGTACGTCTGGCTCATATCGATCCCGGGCTGGCCTTCGGGAGCATTGCCCGAAAGATCTCCGGCCTCTTCATCTGCAGTAGCTGGTGGGCCAACTTGAGGATTCCGGTAGCGGCGTTCTTCACCCATGCTGCGCAGGTCGCGATTGCTCAGTCCATGGGCCGGCCGACGCCAGAAGATCTGAAAGGCGTCGTCAAAGAGAGGGAAGTCCTGCTTACGGTGCACTAGGAGGCATCGGGCCGCGTTCCGGAAGTCCTGCCTGCGTCCGATGGGGATAGTTTCGGTGGCCTTGATCAGATCCAGCATATTGCCTGACCCAAAGTCCAGCCCCAGCCGGCGCAAGGTCTCCCCGAACAGCATCAGGTTATGGAGGATATGACCTTCGTCGTCAGTCTGTTGGGCGCCATTGTTAGTGGAGGCTTCCTGGGTCATGTACCTGCCTTGGGGCTCATATCTGGAAGTTTCAAAGAACCGGAACGGAGGGCTGCTAACCTAAGTCTGGGCCTATACCTAGCCGCCACGGCCACCCCTGCGGGGCCCCCGGTTCAGCGAACGCTCCAGAATGTTGCGCACCGGCTCACCCTTGATCAGCTCGATATCGTCCTGGTACTTGAGCATTATGCCCAGCGTATCGTCTATTACCTGCGCATCCAGTTCCGTCTGGTTGAGAGCCAGTAATGCCGCTGTCCAGTCAATGGTCTCGGATACGCCGGGTATCTTGTAAAGCTCCGTCTCCCGCAGTTCCTGGATGAATCCGGTAACCTGCTGCGCCAGGCGTCTCGGCGCCTCAGGCATCTTGGTGCTGACTATCTGCAACTCCTTCTGAAAGTCGGGATAGTCAATCCAGTAATAGAGGCACCGGCGCTTGAGAGCGTCGTGAATCTCCCGTGTGCGGTTGGAAGTGATGATGACTACAGGAGGATGGACTGCCCGGTACGTTCCCAGCTCTGGAATCGTTATCTGGAAATCGGCCAGCATCTCCAGCAGGAATCCTTCAAACTCTTCGTCGGCCCGGTCCAGTTCATCAATCAGCAAAACCGGAGACTTGTCACGGCTCTCATCTATGGCCTGGAGCAGCGGACGTTTGATGAGGAACCGCTCGCTGAACAGGTCCTCCGTGGCCGAGGTCCGGTCAATGTCGCCGGACGCCTCCAGCAGCCGGATCTCCAGCATCTGGCGGGCGTGGTTCCACTCGTAGACGGCCTGGTTCACGTCCAACCCCTCGTAGCACTGGAGCCGGATGAGTTCGGTACCCAAACCCTTGGCCAGGGAACGGGCTATCTCAGTCTTGCCGACGCCGGCCTCCCCTTCCAGGAAAAGAGGCCGCTGCAAAGTCAGCGCCAGGTAGATTGCCACCGCCAGACCCCGGTCGGCCACATACTGTTGGTCGCGCAAGAGGTTCTGCACCTGGTCTATTGAAGCAAGTTCGGGAGTAGTTGTGGTCAAGGCAGGCTCTCCAAACATTCAGTTAGCCGAGACTGCGAGATTCAAAGCTCGCTTAGGTATTGTGGAATGCCCCATTGTATCCCATCGAGTTGGCTAATTCACCCGCCGAGTCTTTACCCGAGAGCCGGAAACTCCTCCAGGAAGAATCGCTGCACCAACTTCCCCAACGTAGCCCAGTGGTCACCTAGGGATTCTTTCTCCCCATCCGTCAGTTGATTGTAGTACTTGCCCAAATTCGGGAAATACCACAGGGTGAACACCCAGAACCCCGGCGCAAGTGTCCCCGGTTCAGGCGCCTCGGCAATGATGCCGCTGCCACCTATCAGTTCCCACGACTTGAGGGGGCGACCCGAGTCAGCCAGTGCCAGGGCTTCCACCCAGGAAGCGTCACGTTCCGGCCCGGTGAATGGTTGCATCAATTCCAGCAGACGTCGCCGACGCTCGTCATCATCCGCAGCAGGGCCTGCAAAACGGTGGGTATAACGGCTCTCCCAGTTATGGCCCAGTGCGGGCACTACCAGGCCACCATCTGAAGCAATTGCCAGCATTCCCGCCAGACGAGACCACTCCTGGGCCTTCTCCAAGGCAATCGCCTCGTGGGTTTCGCCTGTTTCTTCGGGGTCGGCAGAAAGACCAAGTTCTTCAGGAGTAAGGGGCTTAAGGGGAAGCCCTTCCAACAGGTGGCGCAAAGCTTCCTGTTTGGCTGAATTGCCGGTGGCAAGCAGGATTGGGGTTCTCTCGTCCGAAACAGGCACTCTAGGTCAGCAGAGGCTAAAGGATGCGGGCCACGGCCCGAGCCGCCGCGCCGTCGCCATCCTTAAGCTTGATGGGCAAGGCCCAAAGCTCGAACTCCTTGCCCACCAGTTGGTCCAGGTTGATCAGGTTCTCTATCAAGGGAATCCCTCTCCCCAACAAGTGGCGGTGCACCGGAAAGTCGTGGATTGTAGATTGAGGTGTCGGCGGATGCTTGTCTATGGGGAAGTCCACGGACACAGCGTTGACGCCGTTATCGGCCAGGTACTCAGCCCCCTCGGTGCTCAGGTACGGCCCCTGGGAGTAAAAGTCCACACCGCCCGACTCGGCGGCGGCCCACCCGGTAAACAGCACCACAATCTTGTCCTTCACCGCCTCCGGAATGCCACCGGCGCTTTGCAGGTCGGACACGGACAGGGGCGTCAGACCCTTGGCCACCGTACGCAGGTTCAGCAGCAGCGCCGGCCCCATGTAACGGTTCAATGGCATGTTCTCCACCGTGGTACCGTCGGCGTGAAAGTGATAAGGAGCGTCGACGTGGGTACCGATGTGGGTAGCCAGGGTCAGCTTGGTATTGGACCTGGCATGACTTTCATGGGTGTGCAGCGGTTCCGTGCATACGCCGATAAGGCCCGGCACGGCTACCACCCGGTCGCTGCCCAACGTAAGGGTCAGGTCAATCAGTTCGGTCAATTGTCACCTCGGGCAAGCGTGAATGTACCGGCCCCGTATCCAAGGCCTCAGGACTTCAAGTGCTGGTCGAACCAGGCCAGGGTTTCTTGCCAGGCTGCTGTAGCTGCTTCCTGGTGGTAGCGTTGACCGGTGTCGTTGAAGAATGCGTGCCTGGTTCCTCGGTATGAAATTACTTGATAGGTCTTCCGGTGCTCCTGCAGGGCTGCCTCCAGGCCCGGGACTCCGGCATTTATCCGTGCGTCCTCGCCAGCGTAAATGCCCAGCACCGGCGCGTTCAGGTTGGGGACTTCATCCAGGGGCGGTGCCGAACCATAATAGGGAACTGCCGCCGCAATCTCCGGGTTTCGCACTGAGAGCAGCCAGGTCAACCCGCCCCCAAAGCAGAAACCGGTTACCCCGATCCGGTCGGTCCTGACGTGAGACAGCGTTTGCAGGTAGTCCACACTGGCGTTCAGGTCGTCGACAAAGTCTTCCTGGTCTATGCCACGCAGCGCATCTCTAGCCTGGTCGCTATCGGCGAAGCCTCCGGTCCCTCCCTTTCGCGAAAGCAAGTCAACGCTGAGTGCCGTATATCCTTGCAATGCAAAGCGCCGTGCGATGTCGGGGAAATGGGGCTGCATGCCCCGATTCTCGTGAATTACCAGGACCGCCGGGTTGGGCCCGCCTTCCTTGGGTCGAGACAAATACCCCATGACAGTGGTGGCGGCACTGGTGAACTCCACCGGGCCAGCTTCAATACGGGGGTCCGCCGGAGAGACTGTTTCACCAGGCCCGGGAGTTGGCGCTGGAATCGCGGTAGGTACATCGGTTGCACAACCCAACTCGCTCAACAGGGGCACTCCAATCACTGCGCACCCGCCTATTATCGCCAGCCGTCCGAGAAACTCACGCCGGTCTAACCCGCTACCGGTCGGAATATCCTCTCGTCCCCTTTCATCACTCTCACTTCTGGCCAATACAGCCCCTCACCCTTTTCCGATAATCTGAGAACCTGCACCTGCTTCCTACCAGAGGACCTTGCCCCATCGGAGACCTGCATTCCGGGCAACAGCCCCGCTGGCTGGCAGCTAGGGCTTGGCCACAACTTCAACGCAAGCCTCAATCGCCTGCTTCCATTCATCCAGATCGAAGAAATGGGGGCCCGCGCCGCCGTGGTAAACAACCCTGCCGTCTCTCCCGACCAGATAGAGTCGTTCGGGCGCCGCCCCGTAGGCCTCATCTGTGGCATTGTCCATTTCTTCAATTAGGACGGGCAGCCCTATGTGCAGGTCAATGCTGCAACTCTGTGCCACTTCCTCTCGCTCTTCGTAGCTCTGGTGCTGGCGGAAAAGGACACCCTCCTGAATGTTGCTGTCGGTCTGCCAGCCATCAGTGGGGTGGGCTTCCTGAACGTAAACCACGAAGAACTCCACCTGCTCTTTGTACTGCTGGTAAACCTCGGTCATGCGCTCAGACTGGGCGCGAAACGGGGGTCAAGTGTAGCTGCCAAAGGCCAGCGCCACGGGCCGGTGCCCCTGGAAATCCGAGAGAGCCACGCGGTCTTCCGAACCCAGTCGTTTGAGGCAGAAATTGGGGGCCAACTCTCCAACTTTGGGGCCCGTTTCGTCCCGGACCAGGATTGCTTCCAGCGCCGTGCGGACCTCGCCAGGAAGTTCTTCGTGCCAGCCAGCCAACAGTTCACGGGCTGTTGTCTGGCCTCCGTCGTTAGCCAGGTCTGGGCTGCCTCCCCTGGCTTCCTTTATAGCAGCCACAATGCGCCGAAGACTTTGACGGTCGTCACCGGTCAATCCGCTGATGACGCTATCGCGCTGTGCCTTTAGCATGACATACCCCCGTTGTTTCCAATGTCCGGGGCCCTTAGGGACTACTTGACTTGCACATCCACCGGGAAGACCATGTTGTTGCCGTAGCCCCGGCCGTCCCACTGGTTGGGAAACTCCATCGGCTGGGACTCACCCAGGTTATTGGTGGCGCGGGACATCAGGGTATATTTGCCGGGCCCGGCCGGTTGCCACTGGTACTGCCAGCGGAACCAGGCGTAAGAACTGGCGCGGGAGGCCAGGGTAGCCGGATCCCAGGTGGCGCCGCCGTCGGTGCTGATTTCCACCTTTACCACCTCTTCCTCGCCCGACCAGGCTGCACCGGCCAGGGTATAGCCGCCAGCGGGAATAACTTCACCGGGCGCCGGATTGGTGATGATGGACTTTACCTTCATCTTGGTGTGGTAGGTATAGTACTCGGGGCTGTCCGGGCCGTTCTGGGTCATGTACCGTTCCGTCTGGTAAAAGCCCTTGAACTCGTGGTCCAGGACGTGTATGCCCACCAGCCACTTGACTGATGTCATTCCATACCAGCCCGGCACCAGCAGGCGCAGGGGGAATCCGTGATTCAGTGGCAGCCGCTCGCCGTTCATTTCGTAGGCCAGCATTGTATCGGGGTGTATGGCCTTGGCCAGGGGCAAGCTGCGTTCGTAGGTCACTTCAGGGGGATCACCCACGGTTTCATCGGGTCCGTGGTCCGCTCCCTCAAACATTACCTCCACTGCGGAGGCCTTGACGCCGGCCTTTGCCAGAACGTCAGCCAGGGACACTCCGGCCCACTCGGCATTGCCCATAATGCCGTGGCCCTTGATCATCTCCATTACCGAACCGGTCCGAGTGGACCTGGCCCAATAGTCAGGCACCGGACTGTTGCCGCAACACTCGAAAGTAACCTGGAATCGCTGCTGGGGCATTGCCAGAATATTTTCAAAAGAAAGGCTTAGTGGCCTGTCCACATCGCCGTCAACCACCAGCCGGTAGGTTTTTATGTCAATCTCCGGCGCATCCGTCCAGTGGTTGCGAACATAAAAGAGGTCGTTGGGGACCACTTCCTGCTTCAGTGCCTCCGGCGGGGCTGCCCAGGTACGAAATCCGGCATTGGTGGGAATCAACTCGGGCTTGATTTCGGTGCGCAGATTCTGGGTTGCCATTTTAGGCCTCCTGTAGTTGGCTTGGGTTAGCTTGGGAAGTCTTCCTTGTCACCGGCCTCGATTCGTTCTCACAAGGACAGCAAGACGACGATAATTCAATCAACTACTCCAGGTAGTCCGTCTCCAGGTCAGTGGTAGGGTAGGTCACCAACAACCGGACCGGAATCCACAGCTTGTTGACCAGCTTGTGCGGCACGCCCGGTGGTGCAAACAGAGTGCAGCCCGCTCTCACCGTACGCAGTTCATCTTCGATAATCAACTGCACTGCCCCGGCCGACACCATAATGGCGATGTCGGTGGGGTGAGTATGCAACCTGCCTTCCCACCCGGGGTGCAGTTCCACTTCCTTGACCGTCAGCGATGCGGCCCCCTGCTCGCGCGAAACAAAGGTGCGCTCAGCCCGGTAGTCCTCCGGAGCCGACATCCTAACCGTGTTGTGTTCAATAATTGGCATTGGTTACCTCATAAGGCTGGAACCCGTTACCGGGTTGAACAAACCAACTAAATATTTTTTCCATAAAGCTACCCCGTCTCGGGATCGAATGGCGGCAGCGGGGGCGGGTAGTCAATGGCTTCGCTCTCTTCAATTTCTTCTTCCGTCAATCGAAGCCGGTCAATGATTAACTGTTGCTCCGGGGATGGCGCGAATGCAGGGTCGTACCCCAATTGTCTTACTTTTTCAAGAACGCTCAAGAGGGTGGAAATCTGGTCCAACCGCACACGAACCTGACCGGGATACATCCGGTCTTCGTAGAAGTTATCGTGCAACTGGTCGGCCAGGGACTGCAAATAGAGCAACTCCGGCCGGTCAAACTCATCGGCTATCAGGTCGACAATGGTTCTGCGCCTGGAGTGAGAATTGTGCCTCCAACCCCGTACCGCAGCAATTGACTTTACGGCTTGAGACACGGACGCAGATCCCTTTTCAGACGCCTGCAAGCGATCGCCCTTTTGCTCCAGTTCGTAGTGAGCCTGCTGGATAAAGCGCTGGCTTTGATTGGCGTATCGCTGGGCAATATCTGTGGTCATGGATGTTCCTTGTCTGAAGAGCGTCCTGGGCTGGCAAATTGATTTTACGGCACGTCCTTTCTAGCTTGCGTATTTCTCGCCCAGAGCCGTTTCCCAGCGCAGGTAATTCATCATATCAGCGTAATTCCGGTCGGGTCCGCTGGCTACCAGGTCGGTGGGTGGGCTCATCACGCCGGATAGACCAGTTTCTACGGCTAGGCCAGACCCTCGCCAGGCGTTCATGCCGCCGGACAGAACCGTTACATCTCTGTATCCCATGCCCAACAGGGTAGACGCCGCCAGGGTGGAATTCTGGCTGTCGCGGCACGTCACGGTCAAGGAAGTGCTCTTGTCGGGCACAAGACCCGCAATCTGCAGCTCCAGCCACCCCCGCGGAGCCCAGCGGGCACCCGGAACATGTCCCTGGGCAAAGTCGCCACTGCTGTCCACAAAAATTACTGCCGACGATGGGTCACCAGTCCGCTTCTGTTCCAGCTCCTGAGCAGATATTTCCCTGACCAAAGCCTGTGCCTCTGTCATGCCCAGAATGGGTTCCGCAGGCGCGCCAGTCTGCACTTCCAGGCCTGCCGAGACCCAGGTGGCTACCCCACCGGCTACGGCATAGACCTCTCGGTGCCCAAGCTGCCGGTACCACGATGCGGTTATAGTGGAGCGGGCCTTGCCGTCACAGGCGAATATGATTGGCGTGTTTCTGACCACTGCTACTTCGTCTGAGCGCTGCACCGCCTGCCCGCCGGGGAACCAGCGGAAGCCGGGAATGTGACCATCGGCGTATTCGGTGGCGGTTCGCACATCCACAAGATATACCGTTTCAGCCTTGCTGCGTTCCATCATTTCCTGGAGGGCAGGTACATCCAGGTAGCGAACACCGTCCTCTTCGGCCAACCGGTCGGCATAAGCCTCTGCCGCCGCCAGGCCCTCAGGCGTGGGTTGGGGAAGGTCAACGCGGTCCGCTCCTGATTCCAACTCGTAGCCGGCCAAAACCCAGCCGGAGGTACCGTTCTTCAGTCCAAGAACATTGCCGCGGCCCATCCTCTGCAGCACTCGAGTTCCAATGATGCTGCGGGTGCGACCGGCGCAGTTGACGATTACCGTCGTATCGGGGTCAAGGTCAGCTGTTATGTCCGTAATACGCAGCGCCAGTTCTCCGCCAGGAACGCTGCGGCCGCCCGGTATGCAGAACCTCCGGTACTCTTCCGGGGTGCGCGTATCCAGTATTACCAGCTTGTCTCCCCGTTCGATACGGTTGTGCAGTTCGGTTGCGTCAATCTCCGGCACATGGTTGACGACTTCCACCTTTTCCCCAAAGTCCTTGCTCGGCACGTTGACGCCCCATTCAGTGGGGTAGTCCAGGCTGGCCCACCGGTTGATGCCCCGGTCCAGCACCGACACGTTGGTATATCCCAAGCTTTCCAGGGTGCCGGCAGCCAGGGAGGCCCGGCGGCCATCATCATCGCACAGCACGATATGCGCCCCGGTATGCGGAACGGAGGCAGCTATGCGGAACTCTATCTCCCTCCGCGGGATCAGGCTGGACTCCGGGATATGAGTGCTGTTGAACTCACCGGCTTCACGCACGTCAATCAGGGCAAAAGACCCATCGCTCTCCAGTAATGCGGCAAGAGCCTCAGCGGCTATTTCCTGGGACATTGTTTGTTCACCTCAATTGAGTTGTACATTTAAGATCCGCCTGAGCTTCCTTAACAGGGTAGCGGGCACTCTGACTGAAGAATCAAGGAAAAGTCCGGTCCTGGACGGTCACGCCACTGTCACCCGACAGTGGTCGCAACCTAACAGTTGTCGTACTTTTCAGTCACGAAGGGGGTTATCTTGCCCGTTTCCAGGTTATATCGGCACCGGTTCAAACCCCTCAGGTCGTTCCCGTAAACGTGGATTTCAACCGTAGGACGGTCAGTAAAGTTGTCCATTTGGTGAATCTCGTCAACTTCGGGAATCAGCAACGTAATTTCGCCCGATGTGAACTCTACACTTCGATCCTGCTGCAGCGTGGCGTAGCCTTCCACCGAATAGTCGTCCACCCGGCGGAAGCGAGTCTCGGTCAGGTGGTTGCCCATCACGCCGATCATGCCCCAAGTGCCGTGGTTGTGGGGTGAAGCATGGTCGCCTGGCCCCCAAACAACCGAGGTAACCAGCAGACCGCTATCCCCTTGGTAAAGGGCATAAGAACCGTGGTTGCTGCGGGCTCCCCTGCCCACCGGCACCAGGTACTCTTCGGAAATGGCCGAAGGATTGGCGATAAGCCGTTCCAGCAGCCCAGAACCCTTGTCAAAAATCCTTTCCTGCTCGGGTTGTTCCCTGAGCAGTGATTCCATGTCATGAATGAACTCGTCCAGCGAATACTTGACGGCGGTCATGATATGCCTCCAGTGGAGTTCCGTAAGAAGAAGCTAAAGGGCTAGTCAAGGTCAGCGAGTACGGCTTTTGAGATATTTAGGAATTATGGTATTGGGGTAGGGGTATGTCAAGAAAACAGATACAAACCATTGGCAATTGATGAGCCAGGATTAAGGCCGCTAGGTTAACAGCAAACTTTCCCCAATTAGCAATAGCTATCGCATGAAACCCGTTTTGAAGTATCATAGTTAGAAGGCAATTGAATCTCGTTCGTTGTCGATTTGCGTATTACCTTGGCCTGCAGTTTGTTCTCAACCTATCTCTCCCGCAGCCATGAATAGGCGAACTTTGTTACGGCGTTTATCTGGGGAAGCGGTCCACAACGTGGCCTTCTCCGACATCTCAGATTTGCTTCAAGGTCTGGGGTTTGAACTCATTCGGATCAATGGTAGTCACCACATCTTTTCCCCCGCCGATGTGGAGGAACTAATTAATCGTCAACAAGTGGGGAGAGAAGCTAAACCATATCAAATTCGCCAATTCCTGCGCCTGGTAGAAAGGTATAATCTGCACTTGGACGAGTAAGAAATGAAAGACTACCACATAAATATATTCTACAGTGAAGAGGACGAAGGATACATTGCCGACATCCCTGACCTGAGAGATTGCTCGGCTTTCGGAAATACGCCGGAAGAGGCTTTGGCTGAAGTTCACTTGGCACGTACTACGTGGTTGAAAGCGGCACTCGCGGCCGGAAGAAATGTACCGGAGCCACGCTACCGTCCAGCCATTTACCAAGTATAGATCGTTTAGTCCCCTGTTGGTATTGCCGACGGCTAATAGGCAACTGCGCACCTATTGCCCACGCTTAAGTGCCGCCGCCACTTACGGTAACCACCCCCAATCTGGACTTGCCCCTTTTCCCTGTCCTATAATTTCCCCACCTTCCCCAGGAGCTATAGCTATGGCCGTTTTTCGCCCGTTCCGGGGCTGCCGGTATACGCCGCAGGTCGGCAGCAACCTGGCAGACCTGCTCTGCCCACCCTACGACATGATCGGCGCAGGGCTCAAGGAAAATCTGCAAGGCCTCAGTCCCCACAACGCCGTGCACCTGGAAGGCGGGGAACAACCCGACCTTGTGGACCCGGAAGCCGGTTACCGGCAGGCGGCAGCCCTGTTCCGAGAATGGCTGGAAACCGGCGTCCTGCGCCAGGAAGATTCACCCAGTTTTTACCTGATGCGCCACACCTACCAGGATGAAAATGGAAACGGAACCAGGCAGCAGTTGGGCTTGTTCGGCGACGTGCTAGTGGAAGACTACGGCAGCGGCTCGGTATTGCCCCACGAGTTCACACGGGAACCGGCTGTCATGGACCGCGTCGCCCTATTGGAAGCTTCCAGGACCCAGTTCAGCCCCCTGATGACCCTGTACCGGGACGCTAATGGCGAGCTTGGCCCAGTCCTGCAACAGGTAACCGCTGGCCCACCGGAGGTCGAAACTCCAGGGAGTCCCCAATCCAACATTGGCGAAATAGCCTTCTGGCGCATCGTCGACCCCGACCTGCAACAGCGCATAACTCAGTTTTTTGACGGCCGTCCCATTTTCCTCGCGGACGGTCACCACCGCTACGAGGCTGCTCTCCGGTATAGCCAGGCCCAGTCCCAGGGAGCAGGTAATAGCATGGACGCAGCCCACAACTACGTCATGATGTCCCTGACCGAGTTTGACGATTCCGGATTGCAGTTGCTTCCCTACCACAAGGTAATCGGCAGACTTTCCCCCGAGCAGCAGGAACAGTTGGAGGAAAGTCTGCTGGAGTTGTTTGACGCCGATGCGGTGGACTTGAATGAATGCGGCGGGGCAGCGGGATTTGGTCAACTGGTTATTGACCGTGGCAGGGGAAAGCACGTGGTCGGCCTGGTGGGACCCCAGGGGGACAAAGCCCGGCTGCTAACCCTTCGCGAGTACATAGACTGGCGTGAGTGGGGGGACTTGGCAGTTTCCGAGGCCTGGGTGCTGGACGAGCAAGTCATTAAGCCATTGCTGGGAGATACCCTGGGGCGTCACGTGGACTACAGTCATGACGCGGCCCGCACGGTGAGTATGGTTGAAGAAGGCTCGCAGCAGTTTGCCTTTTTGCTGAAGCCTTTCCCCATGGATGCTTTCGAGGCAATAGTGGGCGGCGGGCAACGGTTGCCCTCCAAGTCCACCTTTTTCTACCCCAAGCTGCCCACGGGCCTGGTGTTCAACCGGCTGGACGGGACCATTTAAATTCAGTCCAGTCTTGGATCGGACTCGGCCGACGGGTCGATTTGTAACGTCTGGCGGCTGTCCTGGCTAGTCCGCAGCTTCTAACCTTTTCTCAGCCCCCGTGCCTCTCCTGGTAGCGGGCGGTGATCACCTGCTCGGCCAGCTTGCTGTGGTCGGCAATAAAGGACTCGAGGCGCCGTATCTCCAACAGCGTTTCCTCGGATTCCCCCTCACTGCGGGCTTGCCGTTTCAGGTTGGCCAGGGAACGACGGGCCTCGTCCATTTGTCTCACCGAATCCAGGGCGGCCAACTCTTCCTGTGCCGATTTCTTGATGGCCAGCAGGCGTCGCTTGACGGCTTCAGAATCCTCCAATCGTTCCTCTATCTCTCCCATGGAGGACAACGAAACTTCCAGTGGAGTACGGCCGTAGATAACCTGTCGGGGCAATCGCTGCAGCTGGGTGCGGAACTGACTGATCAGCGCATCAAGCTGCTGCTCCTTGTTCTGCAGTTCGACCAGAGTCAAACGAAGCGTGGCCATCGTATGCTGAAGTTCGGACATTGTCATTGGCAAGACCTTGAAGAAAGAAAATGGAAGAACAATTCTATGAGATTAGGGAACTGTGAGTTCGACCCCTTATTCTGCCTGAATAAAAAGAGGGGGCACGAACCCACTGCTCTCTATTTCGGCGTTCGGTGCTAGAAACCTACCCGCGGCAAAACTCTGCCCAACGCATCAAGGACTTCCTGGATGTGCTCCTCGTTAACGTAGCCCAGATGGCCGATCCGGAATATATGGCCGGTCAGCTTGCCCTGCCCACCGGCCAGGACCACATTCTCTTCGGTGCGCATAATTTCCATCATCTGCTCACCATCGATGTGGGTAGGCATCTTGACGGCGGTCACGGTGTTGGAAGCCCTGGCCTCGTCAGCGCAGAGAAGTTCCAACCCCATGGCGCGGACCCCGTCGCGGGTAAACTGTCCGATGGAGGCATGACGGCCGAAAACGCCTTCTATGCCCTCGTCCATGATGTTCTCCAGGGCGGCCCGCAATCCATACATGGCGGAGAGGTTGGGCGTCCAGGGGGTCTGGCCCCGGTCCAGGTACTTTTTGGCCTCTTCCAGATCGAAGTAGAAGCGGGGCATAGCCGCCTCCTTCTGGGCCTCCCAGGCGTCCCTGCCGAAGCTGATAAAGGCCAGGCCCGGCGGAATCATGAAACCTTTTTGCGAACCCGTGGAGACCACATCGCAGTCCCAGCCATCGACGGGCAGCGGTACGCAACCCAGGCTGCTCACCGCGTCCACCAACAGCAGCTTGCCAAATTCGCCCTTAACCACGCTGGCGATGCTCTGCAAGTCGTGAGTAACCCCGGTGGAGGTCTCGTTGTGGGTAACGATAACTGCCTTGATATCTGGATCGTCCTTCAGCCCTTGACGAATCCCATCGGGATCAATGGGCTCTCCCCACTCGAAGGTTATCCGGGTCACCTCGGCCCCGTATGCGTCCAGCAGGTCGGCATAGCGGTCGCCAAAGGACCCGGCGCTGGCGGCCAGCACCTTATCGCCGGGAGAAAGAGTGTTGACAATGGAAGCTTCAAGAGCCCCGGTGCCGGAGGATGTGAGAATGAACAGGTCGTTCTCCGTCATGAAGACCTGCTTGAGCTTCTCCGTGCATTCGGTTATCAACTCAAAGAACTCGGGCCCCCGGTGGTTGATCATATGGTCCGACATGGCCTCGTAAATGTCTTCCGGTATGGGCGTCGGCCCCGGGGTTCGCAGGTTATGGGGTTGAATTCTCAAAATTCCTCCTGGTTTTCCTGAAGCCTGGTTGACAGGCTTAGCTGTATTTCGTTGCCCTAGCGTCGCTTTGCACACAGGTACTCCGCCCCTTATGGGCGTCCGACGTAGGATTATAGCACTTGAAAAGTCTTGCCGCACGGCTTCAATAAGGTTTGCCTTGGCGACCCGCATTGAACCCTCGTGACCTGATCATCTCCTCCTTGGTTAACAGTCGAGCCCATCCCATTGCCAGCCCTTCCCACTGAATGACAGGCCCGTGCTGCTGGGCCTGACAACCGGCCCTGTACAGGCTCCATTACCCCCTTCTATCATTGTTAATACATCCCTGTGTCCCCAGGCCCCTCCGGTGGCCGGGGCCATTCCCATGCAGTACCGCCATTTGGCATTTGGACAACCAAAAGGTTTGCTATTTAGAGCAAAGTCGAAGTCTCCAAAATGCTGATCTTGAGTCAACTTTCTGTAAACCAATAAATACCTGGGGTTATCCTCAGGCCCTTGGACAATCTCAGGGTAATACCCAGCGAGAATGGCAAACATATACAAGTTTCAATGATAAGGCCTTGTTTACGGTTGCCCAGCGTCACCTAGCAAGTGGGCGGAAATGAGCGGTTTTGGCGGGAAACTAGTTTTTTCACACCGACCTTTCTGCGGATACCCGCGGACACCGGCCAGGCGCTGTAAGTGGGCGAAAATGAGCGGTTTTGGCGGGAAATTAGTTTTTTCACACCGCCCTTTCTGCGGGTACCCGCGGACACCGGCCAGGCGCTGTAAGTGGGCGAAAATGAGCGGTTTTGGCGGGAAACTAGTTTTTTCTCACCGCCCTTTCTGCGGGTACCCGCGGACACCGGCCAAGCGCTGTAAGTGGGCGAAAATGAGCGTTTTTGGCGGGAAACTATTATTTTCACACTGACCTTTCTACGGGTACCCGCGGACACCGGCCAGGCGCTGTAAGTGGGCGAAAATGAGCGTTTTTGGCGTGAAAAATAAAAATTGCCCACTGCCTGAGGGAGAAAGGCCCGGTGCTGAGGGCTTCGTCACCGCGGAGGGTTGACCCAAACTTTACAATTCCCGCGTTTCACCGTTGTTGACGCAATAGGCGAGGTGGACTAAACTTCAACCATTGGCATCCCCCAGGCTTCACAGGAGATGTGAACGTATCATAAACGCAAACGGTCACCCCACTTCGGGAGACGATGTAGCCCTATTTATAGACTGGGAAAATTTTAAAATCAGCTTGGCCGCCGGCAACAGAATGCCTAACGTAAGCGCCCTCAAGGAAGAGGTCTCCAACCACGGGAGGGTGGTGGTGGCCAAGGCCTACGCTGACTGGGTTACCAGGTCTCCTGAACTGAAAGGGGCCAGCCAATTTATCAACGATCCTCCCGCACTTTACGCCGCCGGCATTGAGCCGGTGTATGTTCCCACCCGCCTGCCCCTCGGCAGTCCCTCTGCCCTGAACTACCGGACCACCCGGGTCAAGAACAGTGTGGACGTCAAGATGACGGCGGAGTGCATTGAGTGCGCCCATTCTTACCCCAACATCGGCACCTACGTGCTGGTTTCAGGCGACTCCGACTTTATCCATGTTATTAACTCGCTTCGGGCCATCGGCAAGCGAGTCATAATCATCGGCGTTTCATGGAGCACCTCCCGCCGCCTGGCCGACCAGGTGGACGGGCTGATTCTATACGACTTCGACGTGGATCCGGAAGTTCAGCCCGAACCGGTGCCGGTGCCCGCCCCCGCCACTCGTTCTTCCCGCTCGGCAAACACGAATCGACAGCAGATCTCCGACGTAATGCGGACCATCGAAGACATTGTGCGTTCGGAGCGGCAGGCCGGCCGGACTCCACTGCTGACCTCTCTCAAGCAGCGGATTATGCGCCGGATCCCCGGATTTGACGAGAAGAAACTGGGCTTTTCTGGTTTCAAGAAGCTTATGCTTCGCACTGCCGAGGAAGGAACCATTAGGCTGGTTACGGTGGGGCTTGTGGACTGGGTAATAATGGCCGACGAGCCAACGCCGGTAGAGGCGCTGCCCGATTCCCAAGTTGGCAACAGTTCCATTGAATCAGTTGCAGCAGCTGAAGAGGTAATTCCCGCCGCCGAATCTGAAACCGAAGTCGTCACGGCGTCGGATACCCAGCCCTCAGCAACTGAAGATGAGGCAGCAATATCCGAATCCGATGCGCCGGCAGATTCTCAAGATGAGGACCATCAACTAGCGCTGGCAGCGGAAAGCGCACCTACCGGCCAGGCGACCCTAACCATGGACCATGCCTCCGGCCAAACCGATTCCGTACTAAACGAAACCACGCAAGAATCTGAAGCCTTTAGTGATGCCGCGGAGTCTGGGATTGAAGTGGAGGCGGAACCTCCGGCGCTCAGCCCTGAACTGGAACGGGCACTGGAAGATACCCTTGCCCAGCTGGAACTGCCCAAGGGTCCCGGCGACGGTCAAGACGGTCGTCGTATATCTGACTTGGTGATCATGGCAGATACCCTGGAACATCAGGAGGGAATTAGCCACGTAGCTTTTAACTTCCTGCTTTCAGAAATCTGCGGCGCCTTGCAGCAGGGCCTCGAGGCCGATCACCCCGAGATTACCGGTCGCTGGGGCGGCCGCATCTACTCTCGCACTTACGTCACCCGCCTGCTGAGGGGCTTGGGTGATAAGGATGTATTCGTGCGGGACTGGCACCAGGAAAAGAGCGAAGAGACCGGGCGCAGCAGGCGCTTCCGGACCTTCAACCTCAACCGGTCCCATCCCCTGGTGAAAGAGGCCGTCGTAAGTCAGTGGGGTCCGGAAGCGGCCACTGTCCCCTCCGAGGCCGATTCCTCACCTGATGAGAGCAGCACAATTTCCGAATCCGCGATGCCTGAAATGGTGGTTGCGGCGTCGACTGTTGTAGCAACGTCAGTGGAAGTGGCTGAACCATCGGTAAACGGCCACGACACCGAATCCGCGGAAACAGCGGAAACCCCGGACCCCGCCAACGCTCCCAAAAAGAAAGCAAGAAGGGCCCCCACCAGGAGGAAGCGGCCAACCGCCTCTGAGCCGGTGCCAGCCACGGATGGCTAGGGGTTCTTCAAAGCAGGCAATAGGCAACGGTTAACGGACACCAACCTGAAGGGGCAGGGAAATCCTGCCCCTTCCGTTCGTTCACTTCAGTAGACCTCAGGCAAGGTCGCCGCCGCCATTGCTACATATCCAGGACTAGTGAAGTCCACCCGAAGTTGCGGGCACCCAGCCCTTCCCCGGTGTAGGGGTTGTAGTACTCCCTGAAGCCTGACAGTTCCACCGCCTCCTGGGTTTTGGCAACAATGGTATCGGCAAGTTCTGGGTAGCCATGCCCCCTGAGCGCATGGGAAAGGAACCAGTTGGTATTGACCCAGGTCGGCCCCCTCCAAATGAACCCCCGGGGGTTGCCAGGCATGAACTTGGGGTTGGAAGCCGGCACCGAGGGCAAGGGATAAGGCAGCCAGAAGTGGTCCGGGTTGGTGACCCACTGCTCCACCAGCCGTTCAACTATATTGCGGGGCAGGTCACTGAGCACAAGCGGCATCAGTGAGCTGATGGTGACCACCTCCACCGGCTTTTCGGCCACCCCGCTCAGATCAAAGAAAGCGCCGGCCTCTTCGTTCCAGCATTTCTCCAGCAGAGCGTCCCGGGTCTTGTCCGCTTCCCTGCTAAATTCCCCGGCGTCGGGCGAATCCCCAAGCAAGCGGGCCAGGGAACGGAGGCCGAAGGCGTAAATGGAGTTAACCAGCACATCCTCGAAGTGGAAGATGTCTGCCGCCAGAATACGCCGGTCATCGCCACGCATGGGTTCGTAAGCGGCGTATACCTTGCGGAGGGCGGCGATAAAACCCTGGTTGCTCAACTCGTCGAGACCCAGCACTTCGTCGTACTTGGGGGAACAGTCGGTGCCGGCCTCTTCCGGCTGGATAACGGCAATCAATCCGTCCTCATCCGGGTCTCGGTGGTAGCGAAGCCAGCGGTAGTAGGCAGTCAGCACGGGCAGCGCAGCCTCAAGGAACTGGGCGTCGCCGGTAGCCCGGTAAACCCGCTCCACCGCATAGGCAATGATGGGAGGCTGAATGGTGGCGCTGAAATAGGGTGAGGTCATCCCGACGATATTGCGGTTCAGGAAGTCGGGTTGTTTCTCCATCTCCCAGAAAATGATGTGAGGAATAAAGCCATCGGGTTGGGCCCCGCTCAGCAGGGTGGTTAATTCGGCTTTGGCCTGGTCCGGGTCCAGGTGCGTCAGGGCAATGGCATGGAAGCACGAGTCCCAGAACCACTGGAAGGGGTATCCGGTAAGGGAAGGCACAGAGAAGTTGAACTCCTTGCCATTCCAGTCGGCCACACCCCGCCGAAGGTTGGTCAAAAGGATCTGTCGTGCCTGTTCTTCCAGTTCGGCTCGTTCCATTTAGCTGCCTCCCGCTTCATCGCCCCGGTAAACTGCCAGGTACTTGTCGGCCACCACCGACCAGGTAAATTCCTTCAGGGCATACTCCTGAGCTTCTTCAGAGAGTTGACGCCTGTGTTCCTCGTCGTTGACCAGGCGGACCAACTCTGAAACTGCGGCTTCCTTGTCAAACCGGGGAACCACTCTCGCACCCTGGGTAAGTAACTCCCGATTGGCTCCCACTTCGTGGGTCAACACCGGAAGCCCGACCAGCATGGCCTCGAAATAGACCAGTCCAAAGGCCTCGTACTGGGAAAAGAGGGCAAACACATCGGACTCTTCATACCAATTACCTAGGTCTTCGTCGTCGACCTCACCGGCAAAGACTATTTCGTCTTCCAGGCCTGCTGCCCTGGCCTGAGCCCTGAGTTCCTCTTCGGCGTCCTCCTCCCGTCCAACGAGCACCAGGCGGGTCGGGCGCTGAAAGCTGGAACGAGCCTGACGGTATACATCCATTAGCCAAGCCTGCCCTTTGTGCCTGCTCAGCCGGCCGACGCAGAGAATCGTCAGAGGGTCGTTATCATTGCCCGGCACCGTGTCTACAGCCTCCGTCTTGCGACCCATGACCGAAGCTCCCCAGCCTATGACGGAAAGCTGGTCATCACTTACCTTATAATCACGCCTTACCTGCTCGGCTTCCTGGTGGGTGAGTGTCACAACATCGTCGACCCGTTGGGAAATGAAACGGTTGATGTACTTGAGCCAGATGCGGCTCTTTGGCAGGGTGTGATAAGAGGGAGTAAACACAAACCTGGCCCGACCTTTGCGACACGACCAGGACCAGAAATGGCCCCAGAACCAACCATCGCCCACGAAATGAACTATATGAGGATTGAACTCTTCCAGGTAATGGCGTACCTGCGCTGGCGAGAACCACACCAGCGGCACCGAGTAAAGGGGCAGAGAAGTCCTTGGGAAGCCCTTCAGCCGAAAGATGGAGATGCCTTCCTCCGTCTGTTCTCGGTCGGGCCATTCAGGGTGCGGTACTCGGGGAAAGGCGTACTTGGTGGTCAACACCCCCACCGCCTCAATGGCTTGGGAATCAAGCAGTTGGAATGACAAGCGTTCAATAGCCCGTTCGATGCCCCCCAAATAGGGGCGAAAGTAAGGAGTAAGGAACAACACGCGGAGAGGGGTTCTTTCCGTCTCCATTCCCACCTTCATTCCGGCGCAAATTCCGGCCAGGTTCGCCGGATAATGCCCAAGTCTCCGGAGATTCTAGGCTTACAGGCCTTGTAACGTCAAATCTATGGAAGGCTGTCAGGGACAGTATTTCCGTTTCGAGAGGCACCCAATTGAACTTACTCCAAATCTCAGACATTGTCCCTCTTCCACTTAGCCCGAATCCACCGAAGGAGTGGGGAATAAAGAGGTGCTGAAGGGGTAAGATGGTGCTCCCCTGAATCTGGGATAATGGTTTTTGATCGGAAAACCGACCCCGGAAAAGGAGCACCTTTTAGATGCTACCACTTGGGCACCCCGACCGCATCCAAATCGCCTTCGACGACCACCGCCTGGTCAACAATGCCGGGCTGATCCTTCCGGCCATCCTGGCCCAGCACCTGGGCTTACCCCAACTGGTTGACCGGTATTTGGACCTGGGCCGGGCCCCAGGCCGAGCCAACACCGGAGACAAGATAATGACGCTGGTGGCCTCCGCCCTGGCTGGTGGCGACTGCATTGACGACGCCGATGCGCTGCGTGCGGGGCGGACCTCCTCAGTGCTGGGGTGCATGGTCAAAGCGCCCTCCACCTTGGGCACTTTCCTGCGCAGCTTCCGGTGGGGCCACGTCCGCCAGTTGGACCGAGTAAGCCGCGAGTTGCTGGCCCGTTCCTGGGCCGCCGGTGCCGGACCCGGCGACGGGCCGTTGACCATCGACCTGGACTCCACCATCTGCGAGACCTACGGGCTGGCCAAGGAGGGGGCGCGACACCATGGCTACACCGGCCAGCGGGGCTATCACCCGTTGCTGGCCGTGGCCGCCGGAACCGGCGACGTGCTGATGTCCCGTCTGCGGGAGGGCCGGTCCAACACCGCCCGGGGCGCCGCCCACTTCCTGCGGGAGACGGTGGGACGGGTGCGTTATGCCGGGGCCAGGGGGCAACTCACGGTGCGGGCCGACAGCGGCTTCTACACCCATTCCATCGTCGCCCTCTGCCGCAAGATGAAGGTCCGCTTCTCCATCACCGTGCGCCAGCACGCCCAGTTGCGCAAGCTCATCGAGGCCATACCTGAGGATGCCTGGAGGCCCATCCCCTATTGGATGGACGGCGCCGCCGACGTGGCCGAGGCTGAATACACACCTTTCCGTAGCGAGCCCGATGCTGCGCCGGTGCGGCTCATCGTCCGGCGGGTGAAGCCCGCGCCCGGTTCCCAACTGGCCCTATTCGCCACCTACAGCTATCACGCCTTCATCACCGACCGCGACGGCGACACCCTGGAACTGGAGGCCGACCACCGCCGCCACGCCGAGATCGAGAATGCCATCCGGGACCTGAAGTACGGCGTGGGGCTCAACCATCTCCCCTCGGGCCGCTTCTGCGCCAACGGCGCCTGGCTGGCCGTCCAGGTGCTGGCGCATAATCTGGCCCGTTGGGCAGCGCGCATCGGTCTGGGCGAGCAACTGGTGACCACCAAGACCCTGCGGCGACGCTTCTTCTCTATGGCCGGACGGCTTACCCGCTCGGCGCGCAGACTCACTTTGCATCTTCCCCGGGGCTGGCCCTGGGAGGAGCAGTTCAGCCGCGCCCTGGCCCGATTGCGCGCCCTGCCGCTCCCGTCCTGACGGCGCTATCCGCAACCGACCCAACGCCTCCAAACTCGCGTCCGCCCGCGCCGCGAGCGTATCCTGCTGCGTCCAATGTCACTATCACGCGATTCCCAGCGTTCCCAGACCGCTCTCGAAGCCCGGTGCGGCTACTGAAAACCCTCTGCCGTGTCACATCGGTCCCCATGGAGCCCAGGCTTTCTCCCTGGTAGGCTCCCTCATCCCAACTTGCCTGGCCTTCACGCCTCCCATCGGTGGATTCGGGCTTAGGAATCGCGGCAACAGGAACCCACTTTTCTTGTGTTATATTAGGAACAATTCAAACGTGCGGGATTCAAATAAACAGGAGTTGTAGCATGTTGGCTTTCCTGGGTGGCACCGGACCGGAGGGCAGAGGTTTGGCGCTGCGCCTTGCCCTGGCCGGAGAAAATGTGGTAGTCGGTTCCCGGGACGCCCAACGCGCGGCCGCCGCCGCCGAGGAATTGGCGAGTCTGGTTCAAGGGTCCAACGATTGCGGCAGCATTACAGGTTATGACAACGTAGTAGCCGCCCAGCAAGCTGATACTGCCTTCTTGACAGTACCTTACGAAGCCCAACGTCCCATGCTGGAGCAACTGGCCGAAGCCCTGGCTGGCAAGGTGGTGGTCAACGTAATCGCCCCCATGCGCTTTGAAAGGGGGAAGGGAGCTATCGCGGTACCCGTGGAAGCAGGATCCGCCTCCGAAGAGGCCCAATCTCTGCTGCCCAACTCCGCCGTCGTGGCCGCCTTCCAAAACGTAAGCGCAGAGGAACTCCAGGAGCCTGCCAGGGATATGGAGGGCGACGTCGTAATCTGCGCAGACAACAGGGATGCGAAGGCCCAGATTATGTCCTTGACGGAAAAGATACCCAACCTGCGTCCGGTGGACGGCGGCGGACTGGGTAACGCAAAGTACGTGGAGCAGATAACTCCATTGTTAGTGAACATCAACAGAATTTACAAGGTACACTCGGGCATAAGAATTGTGGGAGTGTAAGGTATCCGGCGGACAGGCATTTATAAATTCGACTTGGAGGAATAGGCAATGCCGCGAGGAAATCTGAACTTGCAAAACCCTGAAGACCTTAAGAGCGTGAATGGCGTTTGGCGATGGGCGCCCGGCCTGGTGCCAGGTGAGCCCAACGAAGGCTTGGTGTCTCAACTTGAGGGCAGTCCAGCCAGATGGCCCGACTATGACGACTCAGGCTGGGAGGTCTGCAACGACCTTGCGGAGTGGCGCTCTCGCGGCGTGACCTTTGCCTGGTACCGCATCAAGGTAACATTGCCCGAGCAGGTGGAAGGTCGGGACATTACCGGCGCCCGCTGCATATTTGAGACCTGCATCGACGACTACGGTGAGTTGTGGATTGACGGAGATTGCAACCGCGACCGCGGCGCGGTGCAGGGATTCAACGTGCCCCAGCGGGTGGTGGTGGACGCGGAGCCCAAACCCGGCGACGAGCATACCATTGCGCTGCTGGCCATGAACGGCCCTATCGGAGCACCCGGCGGGGCCGTCTTTGTCCGATACGCCACGCTGGCCTTTGAGTGGAGAACCCCCGGATACTAGGCTCCATTAACGGATAACCCTCGCATAAGGAGGTAGAGAAATGGCTCTTTCCAAGGATAAGTTCGACCAGGGTATGACCACCCAGGAGTACATCGACTATATCAAGGTCAACAAGCAGCCCTTTATTGACATCTACAACGGGGTAGAGGTGCCGGCGGAAACTCAGGCCTTTTTTGACGGGTTGGCTGAGCCCCTGAACCTGGCGGTGTTCACCTCAGACTGGTGCGGCGATGCCATGAGCACCACCCCGGCCGTATTGAAGCTGGCCGACAGCACCGACAAGCTGAACCTGCAGGTTTTCAGTCGGGATGACGAACTGGAACTGACAAACAGCTTCCTTCCGGAACACCGGGCAGGTACCGTTCCGGTATTCGTCACCTTTGACGCAGAGATGGGAGAAGTGTCCCGGTTCATCGAGACGGCCCGCTCCCTGGTACCCCAGATCGATTCCATGGACGACAACATCGCCCAGGAAGTTGCTGCCGAGGGCGCCAGTGGTGACGAGGTCCGGGCAGCGACCCGCGGAAAGCGCACCGCCTTCCGTGTGGGCAAAGCCAACGATTGGGGGAAAATGATACTGAAGGAGTTTCAGCAATTGGTAGCTGAAGGTCTGGAGATGGCTCCTGTGCAGCGTCCGTCCGAGGGCGGCACCGAGTGGCCTCCGCCCGAAGCATAACGAAGCATAAATGGAAGTGCGGGGGCGGTAACCTCCATGGCCCATTTCCTGGTCAGAGTACAACCCAGATCCTCCAGGGACCGGGTTGAGGGATATTTGGACGGCATGCTTAAGGTGCGGGTGACCGCTCCTCCTGCTGACGGAAATGCAAACACCGCCCTGACTAAGTTGCTGGCCGAATTTCTGGAAGTTCCCCGGAGTGGAATAAAGATAGTCCGGGGAGTTACCTCCAGAAACAAGATGGTCGAGGTTGAATCATTAAGCGAGGAAGCATTGCTGGTCAGGCTGGATAGTGTCAAAACGAGGGGCGGAGGCTGAACTCCGCCCTTTTAGTTTGTTCCCTGGCTGTTTGGCCGTCCAGGCTACTCTTGGTGTCAACCACCTTCTTCTTCCAATGCGCCGGGCCGGCGGGCATTACCTTTGTATTGGCTTGCCTCTGGCCAGGCAGTATAATTGGCGCCGAACGATCTATTTGCCCAGTATTCGGAGTCTTCTGTTGGAATACTTGAACTTCAGTTGGGTATTGGAAGGATACTTGGCGGGCGCCATGGGCCCGACCAGTCGCCGCGACCTCATTTTCTTCCAAAGGCAGGACATTCGAGCAGTCCTCAGAATGGAAGAGAGCACCATATCCGCCGAGATATGGAACATGTACGATATGTTTGAGCCCGTGCCCGACTTCTCCGCTCCTACATTGGAGCAGATAGACCGGATGGCTCGGTGGATTGAGGAGCAGATCGAAAACTACGAGCGACCTGTCGTAGTTACCTGCCACGCAGGCATCGGCAGGACAGGAACCATGCTGGCCGCTTATATGGTCTACATGGGCTACGAGCCACAGGCGGCCATCGACCTCGTCAGGGAGCAGCGACCCGGGTCTATCGAGACCCCGGAGCAGCAGCAGGCGGTCTTCGACTACGCCGAACACCGGAGGAGTACCGGTGGGGCCCGTGTTCGGGGAAGCTAGACACCAACTGGTCAAAGGAAAGCCCGGTTGGGGCGCAAACTCAAGGTCTGCTTTGCCAACCGGGCTGACTTCTGCCTGAAAGCTAACGGCAGACGGCGACACCATCAGGCAGCCAGTTTCTTGTCACTTGTCGCAGCCATCTGCGGCGGCGTGGCGCCAAGGTCAATGATGCGGCCGCACTGCAGGCACTTGCGAAAGTACCCGTCAAAGTCCCGATCCTGGACCATATCGCCCCCACACTTTCCACAAGATTTGAAGAAGAACCTGGTAGTGTTATCCATAACCGCATCTAACCTATCCTTTCCCTTTTCGGGATATTAATCATCACGCCGTGAGATGATACGCCCTCCCGCTGTACTCGGATCCATTGAGGTCCATAATGTATCACCACACGATGATTATGATTTCTTATTATATTGTGTGGCTTATGCCGTGTCTATAACTTATAAACAAATATTCACAATTCTGACTGAACCGTTCGGTAGAGTTTGAATCCGGAGAAATCACATGAGCAGTGAACCAGAATCACCCCAAGGCATACGCCCGGTCGAGATTTCCCCTCTATTGCTGGAGAGGATTTATCAAGAGGCCCGCCGCAGCTTTCCGGCCGAGTGCTGTGGATGGCTATCCGGGCCATCTGAAGGGAACACAGCCGTCGACATCCGACCCTGCGTCAACGACCAGGATTCAGGGAACCATCCAACGGTCGCTGATCGTACCGCGGAGAGGGCTTACGTATTCAGCGCCCATGACCTGTTGGACCTGAACCGCAATCTGGACGGCGACCAGCCACCCCTGGTCATCTATCACTCCCACCCCAATGGGCAGGCATATTTTTCGCCCACCGACCGGCAGGTCGCAGCCAGTCCCTGGGGGGACGGGCCCGCCTATCCGGTGCAGCAATTGGTGGTAGGCATTGATGAGAACAGGGTCGTGGAGTCGGCCATGTTCGCCTGGTCGGATACGGAGAACGGTTTTGTGGAAGTCGCCCGTTATGAAGGAGCGGACCTCTAGGCAAGAGTGTTTGTAATGGGCGCCGGCGGCACGACCAGCCAGGAACATCAGGAATCCAGCAATGGGAATGTCAATATCTACGTTTCCGTACACCTTTGGGCGAGACATTTACGGTTTATGCGTTTGTTTGACAATGATGAGGTTGCTATAATCTCATCAGAATCCTCATCCAATCGAAAATAGTCGAAAGTCAGGAGGGCATTATGGGATACACACCTAGACAACTGGGCCACGTTAACATTTACGTGCGAAACGCTGAACGGGCCAGGGATTGGTACGAAGATCTGCTGGGCCTGCATACCCATGGCTTTACTCCGGGACGCGCCGCCTTTATGAGCGCCGACATTGGCAATTCCCATGAGATTGCACTGGTCGAGGTGGGAGAGGACGCCCCGGGCCCGCAACGAGGACAGGTAGGCCTGAACCACATGGCCTGGTACATGAACAGCGTGGAAGATCTGGCAGAACTTTACAATCGAGTTAAAGAGAAGAACATTCCCATTGAGCGGGTTTCCGACCACGGCCACGCCATAGGAATATACATTCACGACCCGGACGGAAACGGAATCGAGCTATCATACGAAATGCCGGCCAGTGAGTGGGGCCACGACTCCAGCGGCTACATGATTGGTGGCACCGCTAAGGGTCGCTTGTCGGGTCCCTGGGATGAAGCGTTGGCAAGGCAAGCCCAGGTTACGGCGTAGAGGAATACGGACGAGCCCTCACTCCTGTCCCCTCTCCATGAGGGAGTGGGGTAGCAACAAGTTTAACTCGGCCTGACGGTCATCGAGAACTGGCGGGCAGTGAAATGATTAGCGGGAACATTTGAAAGCAGGGAGGTAACGGTAATGTCAGGAAGCTACAGCATTATGGTTGGAACAACCGGCGCCGGTCTGTTCCACAGCGCGGACTCCGGAGAGAGCTGGCGACGCATCGGCAGCCCTTTTCCCGGCGAGTCCCAGGTAAGGGCACTGGCCGTCGACCCCAGCAGCCCCAACGTGGTGTATGCCGGAGCGGAAAATGGCATCTATCGCAGCGAGGACGCCGGGACGAACTGGGCCAAGCTGGATTCCCCCATGGAAGGCCTGAAGATATGGTCTATCGCGATAGACCCGTCCAACTCAGATAACGTCTTTGTCGGTACCAGCCCCGCTCAACTCTTCCGCAGCCGGGACGGCGGCCAGAGCTGGGACAAACTGGCGGCCAACATCGCCCAGGAATGCGCTATCGGGGACCCACGGGTAACGGCCTTGCTGGTAGATCCGGTTGACAGCAATACCGTGCTGGCAGGGGTCGAGATTGACGGCGTGTACGTCAGCCGGGACGGCGGTGACACCTGGAGTCACGTTGACCAGGGAATCACCAACCCGGACATTCACGGCATGGCCTTCAGCCTGGGCGAAGAGAAGACTGTACTGGTCAGCACTCCACGGGAAATTTTCGCCAGCAGTGATGACGGCGCCACTTTCCAGTCCCTGATGTCTTCTTCATCACTGGAAATGCCCTACTGCCGGTGGGTGGCGGTGAAGGCCGACGACCCGCAGACTATGTTCGTTGCCAACGGCGATGCGGCCATTGGCAACACCGGCACCATCCGGCGTTCCACGGACGGCGGCCAGTCCTGGAACGAAGTGCCATTGCCGGTGGAGCCCAACTCGCCGGTGTGGAACTTTGCCACCAACCCGGCCGACCCCGAACTGATATTGGCCAACAGCGTTTATGGAGAACTGTACCGCAGCGAGGACGGCGGGGAGAACTGGGGGAAAATCAAGAAGGAGTTCACCGAGGTAAGGGCGCTGGCCTGGACGCCGAACTAACCATCGCACCACTAGAGGCGACAACACCTGGGGGGCAGCCCTTGCGGCTGCCCTCTATGTTTTTTAGAGGCCGCCGCCGCTGAACCTGAAGAGGAAAAAATAAACCAGGAACACCATTGCCAATAGCGTCCCGATGATCAGGCAACCGTACCTGGCCAATTGCTTACTCTCCCTCTCCGACTTCCCAATAGTTGCCAGCTCTGCTGGTCAATTCTCTATGCGAACAGCCCTTGTCCCGCCGGCACTATCAGTTCAGGACCGTTGTTGGTAGCCTTGTTCACCAGGGTTGAAACTTCGAAGATCTCCATCGGGTCTTCCGGGTATGGGGCCAGCACGTCAGTCAAGGCCGCAGAGTCGATGACATCCCCATCCAGCCAGAACTCTTCCAGTTCCCGGGGCAAAATCACCGGCATCCGCTCGTGGATGGGACGGAGCAGGTCGTTGGCCTCGGTGGTGACGATGGTGCAGGAGCGTACGGTTTCGCCCTGGGGATCGCGCCACGATTCCCACAAGCCGGCAAAGGCGAAGGGTTCTCGCGACTTCATGACAATGCGCATGGGCCGTTTGGACTTGCCCACCTTTTGCCACTCGTAGAACCCGTCGGCCAGCACCAGGCATCGTCGGCGTTGCAGCGCGTTGCGGAATCTGGGCTTCTGGGCTGCTGTTTCGCCCCTCGCGTTGATCATGCGGTTGCCGATGGAGGCGTCCTTGGCCCAGGAGGGTATCAGCCCCCAGCGCATGTATTCGGCTTGCCGCTCTTCCCTATTGGTAACGGTTAGTACCGACTGGGTGGGGGCCACGTTGTACCGGGGTGCGTTCTCGAAGCCGGCCGCGTCAAACTCGAACTGGCGAGCCAAATCCTGCAAGTCGGCGATGAGGCTGTATCTCCCGCACATGGCGAAGTTCCTGAAGGATAGATTTGATTAATATTTTACCACTTGAAGCAGAGTAAGATATTCCCACTAATGCCAGTCATGCCCATCGGGCATTGAGACCCGCGGGTCTATAGCCACCACCTCGGACACTATTACGTTGGCGGTGCCGTCCCACCGGGAGACGGTGCCCCGGGCCAGGATGACCTGGCTGCGCAGTTGCCGCTTGCACCGCTCGAAGACCGGCGGCCAGATGATTAACTGGGTGTCCCCCTCCTCGTCCTCGACAGTTACGAAAACGGTGCCGTGCTGGCCCCGGGGATGCTGTCGGGCCACCGGCCAGCCGGCGACCAATACCTCCGTTCCATCCTCCAGGTGTTCAATAGCCGTGGTAGGCAGCACCCGCGGGTTCAGCCCGGGTCTGACGAACTGCATCAGGTGGCCGCTGGGGTAGATGCCCATCACCCGGTACTCACCAGCCATCCGCTCAAAGTCGGTGAAGTCTGGCAGGCTGGGCGCGTGGTCCACGGTGGTCAGGGGCAGGGCCGCCTGTCCGTTTCGGCCCGGGCGAACGTCCAGACCGGCGTTCCACAGGGCCTGACGGCGGTTGGACACCATGGCGTCGAAGGTCCCGGCCTGCACCAGCGACTGGACTGCCTGGGGCTTCAAGCCAGTGCGGCGCACCAGGTCGGAGGGGCCCAGATAGGGCCCACCCCGTTCCCGCTCGGTCACAATCAACTCTGCCCCCTTACCGCCCACATCCTTGATGAACTCCAGTCCCATCCGTACCGAACCATTTTCAGGACGGCAGCGTTCCAGGCTCCGGTTCACGCAGGGATTCAGGAAGGGCACCCCGAAGCGGCGGGCGTCCTGCTTCAGCGTTTCCCTGGGGTAGAAACCCATTGGCTGGTTATTCATCAGGGAGACAAAGAACTCCACCGGGTAGTAGCGCTTCAGCCACGCAGCCTGGTAAGCAGTAACGGCAAAGGCGTGGGAGTGGGACTCCGGGAACATGTACTGGCCGTTGAGCTTGGCGAAGATTTTGGCGGCGGTTTCATCGGGGACGCCCCGCTGCTGCGCTCCTTCCAGGAACTGCCGCCAGTGCTCCTCGATGAGGTGCTTGTTGTTGGGGCGAGCGAAGGCCCGGCGCATCTCGTCGGCCTGGGCAGCGGTGAGGCCGGCCACGTCCATCACCAGTTGCACCACCTGCTCCTGCCAGACAATGATGCCACACCCCCGTTCCAGCGCCCGCTGCTCCAGGGGGTGGTCGAACTCCCAGGACGCTCCGTACCGGTAGCGCTCCACGAACTGGGAGACAGCGCTGCCCTGAACGCCCACTCCTGGCCGGATAAGGGCCACCTGGTAGGCCAGGTCCAGGAGACAGCGGGACTTGAGCCGCTGCGCCATGTTGAGCTGGGCCGGCGATTGCAGCAGAAAGACTCCCTTGGCCCGGCCCTGGTTGATCAGATCGTACACCTGGGGGTCTTTCGGATCGATGCGGCTGATGTCGGGACGGTGGCCGTCCCGGGCCTCGATCAGGTCCAGAGCTTCCTCTAACTGGTCCAGCACGGGCAGGGACAGCAGGTCTATCTTGGCGAAGCCGGCGTCGGCCACGCTGTCCTTGTTCCAGTCCATGATGTAGCGTCCTTCCATAGCCCCGGCCCGGGTGGGAACCATTTCGGGGATGGGAGAACTGCTGAGTATCATGCCGCCCACGTGCTGGCTCAACAGCTTGGGGGCACCCATCAACTGGGGGGCAAGCTGGACCAGGTCTCGCCAGCCCGGGGCGTCCACCTTGTCCTGGAAAGCCGGCAGTTCCCGCATCTCTTGTTCCAGGTCTTCAGCCTTGTAGGAATGGAGCTGCTTTGACAGCAGGGTGAGTTCTTCCCGGGGCAGACCCAGCGCCTTGCCAACATCCTGGAGAATCCCCCGGACGGTGTAGGTGGATATGGCCCCGGTGAGAATGGCATACTCCTTACCGAAGCGTTCGTGGACCCGCGCGATGAGTTCGTCCCTCAGATTGCGGGGAAAATCCAGGTCGATGTCCGGCAGCAGGCTGGTATCCTCGGAAATGAACCGCTCCAGGGTAAGACCCCATTCGAGCGGATCAACGTGGCTGATGCCGATAAGGTAGCCCACCAGCAGGGCCACCGAGGAACCCCGTCCCCGACCCGGCGGCCGTTCCTCCAGGGGTGTTTCCGGGTGGGTCAGGCCCCGTTCCTCCATGATGCACTGGGCCAGCAGGACAATCTCGCGGTAGAGGAGCAGGAACCCGGCCAGACCGTGAACACGGAGCAGCCGGAACTCCTCATCCAGCCGTTCCTGCACCTCCCGGGTCACCGCACCGTAGCGTCGTACCGCACCCTCCCGACACAACTGCTGCAGGTAGCTATCCGGAGTGTAGCCGTCCGGCACGTCAGGCTCTGGCAGGGTGTATCCCAGGTCAGCGCTGAGGTTGAACCGGCACTCGTCAGCAATGCGCCGGGTGTTGGCCACCGCCTCGGGGCAGTCCTCGAAAAGCTGCTCCATACGCCGAGGCGATTTCAGGCAGAGGTGCCGGTTGGGGTGGATGAAGGGCAGCGCCTGGTCCATGGTTGTGTTGTGTTTGGCAGCCACCAGGGCATGCTGCAGTCGGTAGCGTTCCGGAGAATGGTAATGGACGTCGTTGGTGGCAACCACTGCAACGCCGGCCTGGGCAGCCAGGCTGACCAATTCCCGATTGCGGCCGGCGTCGCCCTGCAGGAAGTTCTGCTGCAACTCCACGAACGCCGAGTCGGCGCCGAACCATTCCAAGTAGTCTAGCAACAGCCGCAGGGCCTCGGGACGACGGTTTTCCACCAGTAGCCGGTCAACCGGCCCGCCCCTGCCCCCGGTAAGCAGGGTGACCCCGGCGGTATGTTGGGGCAGGTAACGCGGGTCCAGCTTCGGCTCACGGCGGTCGGAGGCGTTGGCCAGGGTAAAGAGGCGGGAGATGTTGGCGTAGCCCTCCCGCGTCCGGGCCAGCAGGGTCAGGCGGCTGCCATCAGTGAGAGTCAGTTCACCGCCGGTAACGGGTTGAATGCCCAGGCTGACGGCCATGCACGCGAACTCCAGGGCGCCGCAGAGGTTGGTATCGGTCAGGGCCAGCGCATGGTAGCCGAACTCCCGGGCCTGGGCCAGCAGTTCGTGGGTATGAGAAGCCCCCAGTCCAAAGGAATAAAAGCTCTTGGCGTGAAGTTCTACGTAGATATCGGACATGACTCGTTTCCGCTTCAGCCCACTACGCTACCGGCCCTGTTGGTACCAGCGGTCCTCCCGCTGGTCCCGGAACAAGACTACCTGTCTCCCATCCTCCCGGTCCACCCGATAGTAAGTTCTGGTTAAGGGTTTGGGCAGCCACCAGAGATCAAAACTCCACCGCTCGGCTACGCGGTCCACCCGGCGCCAGCGATTGCCCTGCCTGATGGCCGCCGGTTGGTGGTCGGGACCTTCCTCCACCGTCACCGGTTCTGGCGAAAGCAGGGGACGGATGCCACCGGTGCCCTGGTGGTCCAGAGGCGCCTGCACTGCCCGCATCTCCGGGGCCGGGTGCCACGGCGCTACGTTGACCACCCGGTACAGGGTCGAGGCGCCGGACGTTCGCAACTGCAACCGCCGCTCCACCTCCACCAACTGCTGCTGTCGGGATTCGCGCACCTCGGTGAGCAGGCCCAGCTGAGCGCCGGACTCGCCGGTAAAATCGGCCAGGGTCAGGGTCAGGTCGTCGATGGGGGCCTGGGGTGGTTCGGCCTCCAGCCGGCTGCGGACGATGAAAGAGGCCCTCTCCCAGCGGTTAACCCCCTCCTGGAAGGCAATGGACCTCTCCCAGGGGGCGGCCCGGAAGACGGTGCATTCCAGGACTACTCTGCAGGCGTACCGGCCCCGTATTTCCGGTCGGGCATAAGCCCGTCGCAGCAGAGTGTCCACCGCCACCAGCAGCAGTTCCAGGGATGTGGAGGAAAAGGGCAGCGAGGTCCGTTCCACCACCGCCTCTTCGTGCTTGATGGGAACCAGGGGACTGTCGTCCTTGCCGTTGGCCAAGGTCCAGGCCTGCCAGCCTTCCCGGCCGAACCGGTCCACCAGCAGGGCGGATTGCATGGAGGCAATCTGGCCCAGAGTGTGCAGGCCGAAGCGATGCAGGGCCTCACGAGTCCCTACCGACACGGGCAGCAGATCCACCGAGTGAAGGGCGAGGAAAGCAGCCGGGTCGAGCGGAACCCGGGTCGCGCCCAGAGCCCGGCTGGTACGGGCCGCCACCAGAGCAGGGAACTTGCCTTCGCCGACACCGATGCGAGGATTCAGCCAACGAGGGATGGCGTTCAGCAAGGTGGTTACCAGCCTTGCCTCGCCGCCGTACATCTGCTCCAGTCCATCGATTCCCACATAGGCAGTGCCCAGTTCTGCCGCTTCCACCCGATCGCTGACTCCCAGCAAAGCCCTGAGGACCTGCCGGAACACCCGGCGGTAGTGGGGTTCGTCGGATTCCACCACAACGGCATCTGGCTGGAGGCTCAGGGCTTGTTCAAGGGTGATTCCGACCGTCACCGCCGATGCTTGGGGAGAACTGTCAATTGCCAAGGGACGGGCCTGGCTGCGGTCAACTATAATGGTGGGCAAGCCCTCAAGACGGGGCTGACGCTTCACCTCAGCCTTGACCCTCAAGTGGGTAATCAGCGCACAGGCGACCTTCATTTCTTCCCAGCAATGCCCAATGTGGGTTACGCATTGCCGGGATAATTTTACGAACTTATGTTCTATAAGTCAATGTCCGGGAGAGGCATCCCATGCATAGTTAGCTAATAAGACACACGAATTTTCACTGACAGAAACTGGTTGAAATTGGCGTCGGTTGGAGTTTAATTGTGGATAAACAGATAAGGAACAACCAATGCACTGGACATGGGACAGGGAAAAGGACAGAATAAATCGGAGAAAGCATCGGATAAGTTTCCACACCGCTATCCTAATCTTTGAAGACCGTAGCATGTGGGCGGAACCCGACCCTTATCCTTACGAAGAGCGGTGGAGATCTATCGGTATCGCATCGGAGCCTTTAACCATAGTAATACATACTTGGCCCAACACTGAACAAGAACCTGGGCGCATCATCAGCGCCCGAAGAGTTACGAACAGGGACAGAAGGCTCTACGAGGAAGGTAATGACCAAACTTACTGAACAACAGAAAGCAGAACTGAAAGCGCTGGAAGAAATGCGTGACGAGGACATAGATCTGTCCGATATTCCGGAAGGGCCAATCGACCGCTCAAAAGGCAGGCGCGGGCTTTTCTACCGGCCAGTTAAGCGGGAAGTAACCATCACCCTGGACAAGTATGTCCTGGACTGGTTCGAGGAAAATGAGGCGGACGAAAAGGCCCGCCATGGGGCCATAAACGAAGTTCTGACCGAATATATTCTGGACCAGAAATTCCCCGACCGGGACAAGAACAGCCCCGAATGGGCATGGAAACGGGACAAGGAACGGCCTGTCCACGAATAGGTACGAATGTTCACGAACGGGATATTCCGGAATCAGGGAGCATTCGCGTTTCAGAACCTAAAGAGCCGACCCACCCGAAGTTTGGGACTTCGCAGGTGGGCCGTATTAGTCATTGCCTCTCGGTAGAGAGTGCCGGGGTTTCAGGAAGCGGTTACCGGTCCATTACCTTCATGGTGTTCTCGTCCGGGTTGTACTGGTAGCGGACCAGGCGGTCCAGCTTCTGGGACTCCAAGCGAACCACCAGGGCGCGGCCGCCGGCGACGTTGCGGGTGTTATGAATCTCGCCGGGCAGGAAAAAGGCTACCGCCCCTTCCTTTTGCACGAACTGACCGGTTTCCTTGAGTTGCAGGCGATCAACACCCTCGCCGGGGTAGAACCAGCGCCACTTGGTCTGCTCGATGGCGCCGTCGTACACGCCGTAAACCACCCAGGCATTGCCGTGGTCGTGGGGCAGGTTGTCGCGACCGTCTTCCTGAACCGATGCCATCAGCCAGAAACCGGGGAGGGGGTGACCAGCATCCTCTTCCAGGTGCAGGCTCTTCGGGCCATAGCCGCCCTCTTCGGGCAGGTCCAGCATCTCTTCCAGCCAGCCGGGGGTATTGATGAGGGTCTTCAGATTGTCGGACACCGCCTGGGCCTGGGCCAGCGGGTCGCTGGTGGTGGCAAAGGTTTCCCTTACATCGTCCAGAAAGGCATCCATGGTGTAAGCGGGCGCCATAGTCATATCGACCTCCTAACAAACCGGAGTATCTTGTTTATACTTATAATTCTGTTTGAATCTATGGCTTGTGTCAATCCTTTCCAATACATCCACGAATAAGCCCGAAAATGCGCCAATATTGGCAGATTCCTATTCTGTACTGTAGTTTATCTGCTATCAAACCCGTCACTTTGAATCTGCATGACCGCATTTCAGACCCATCTTCACCTCAATTCGGGAATTGCCCTCAGCGGCATGTTGAAACGGAAGAGACACGATGTTAGATTCTCGAAAAGCCCAAGTCCAAGCGACCAGCCAAACGATTGCGACCACACTTCCCACTCTTGGAGGTAACAGGATATGTCGGAACGTGTTTGGGAACCCTATCTGACGGAACAGGACCGGGCCCATCTGGATACGACCACGCCCAAGGAGGTGGGCTTCGGGAAGCGGCCTGCCCTGCTGCTGGTGGACCTCTACCGGTGGGTATTTGGCGATGAGCCACAGCCTCTGCTGGAAGCGGTAAAGGACTGGCCAGGCAGCTGCGGTCTGGCAGCGTGGGACGCCATTCCCCACATCCAGACATTGCTTGATGCTTCCAGAAAGGCGGGCGTTCCAGTGATTCACGTAACGGGCCTGAGCGGGTCCGGCGTGGAGTCTTGGAGTTCCCTGAAGCAGCCCGCCGGCAACTCGGACCTGCGGGAAGGGGCTGAAGACGAGGCAGCCCTGGACCGGCAGCGCCGGCGGTTCGACATCATCGACGAATGCGGGCCCATTGACGGCGAGGCAGTGCTTTACAAGACCGCGCCCAGCGCCTTTTGGGGTACGCCATTGACCGGACACCTCACCCGCTTGGGGATTGATACGCTCATTACCTGTGGCGAGAGCACTAGCGGCTGCGTCCGTGCCAGTGTGGTGGACGGCTGCACCAACCGCTACCGGATGATTGTCGTGGAGGAGTGTGTGTTTGACCGGCACGAGGCCACCCACGCTATCAACCTGTTCGACATACACCAGAAGTACGCCGATGTCCTGCCCTTGGCGGAGGTTCTGGAGCGGCTGGCGGAGGGTAGTTTCGAGAAGGCCGGGGGCTAACCGTCTTCAATCACCATGAATCACCAAAAGGTAGGGGCAGCCCTTGTGGCTGCCCTCTTTACCGATACTCCATTGGTGAATATTAGTGTCAATTCGTGGACTAACTACCCCGTCTTTTCGAGGGGCGCTACGCTGAAGATTACGTGGAATGGCATGCAGTAAATGATGATGCTGTTTTGCTCTGACAGGTCAATATCCGCCGGGATTTCGTAGTTCTGGTTTCCGATGTTGCCCTTCAGCTTGGCCAGGTGGGTGTAGCCGCCGGCCTGAAGTTCATCGCGACTTTGCGGGTCGTTGGGCTGGGCCAGCAACACCCGTAGGTCGGGACCGTTGGTGACCGTGAAATCTTCAAACCTCAGGATGTGATCCCCATCGGGCGTTTGGTAGATGGTCGCCGTGCCGTTGCCCCGGTGGAAAGAGTCGGCGTCCCGGAAGTTTCCGGTGGCCACGGCTACCGGTTGGGGAGGAGGACCCGCATTGGCGGCTTCCTCAAGCATTTCATCCATGGCCGAAGTATCTCCGGCCATGACTTTTTCTATCGCTTCTCGCATTTCCTCAGAAGCCACCGTAAGTACGGCCTCTTCCTTGATGGCCTCCGTTTCCGCCGGCATAGGTTCCGCCGGCATGGGTTCGGCCATGGGCGGCTGGTCCATCTTTGCCATGGTCTCCATCACGGCGTTCACTTCCGCCATGGTCATTTCCGGCGGTATTTCGGCTGTGGCGGCGTAGGGGAACTCCTCATCCACCGTCGTGCTGATGAATAGCGGAGCCAATAGCCACCAGGCAAAAGCCGCAATGGGAATCAGTATTACTATTGCCGCAATTATAAAAATATTTCGCTTTCGCATTTCTGCTCCCTGCGTTGAGAGTAACCGCTCGGGCTCGTGGTCCTTAGTTGCCTTACGCCTTGTAGACCTCGGGGTTAGCGCACCGGACCAGGGGATTGCCTTCAAGGCCCGCTATCAGGTTGCGGGCTGCCAACATGCACATGGCGCCCCGGGAAGCCAGGGATGCGCTGCCCACGTGAGGCGCGATAACCACGTTCTCCAGCATCAGCAACGGATCGGCGGCGGGGATAGGCTCCGGGTCGGTAACATCCAGGCCGGCGGCGTAAATCCAGCCCTCCTTCAATGCGGTATAGAGCGCCCTGGAATCTACTACCGGGCCCCGGGCGGCGTTGACCAGAATGGCGGTGGGTTTCATCTGGCGCAGTTCGGCCTCACCGATGTAATGTCGGGTTTCCGGTGTCAGCGGCATGTGCAGAGAAACGAAGTCAGATTCGGCCAGCAGAGTTGGCAGGTCAACGTAAACAAGGCCATACTCCGCCTCCAGATCGGGGCGGCGCGAACGGGAGTGGTAAATGATGTTCATGTCGAACCCAAGACCCCGCCGGGCCATTTCCAGCCCAATCTGACCCATACCGATAATACCCAAGGTCTTTTCATGAACATCCACTCCCAGCCAGCGGAGAGGGTGAAAGGCAAGGGTCCACTGGCCGTCGCGAACCCAGCGTTCGCTCTCACTAATGCGCCGGGCCGCGGACATGAGCAAGGCGAAGGCGACGTCGGCGGTGGCTTTCGCCAGCACCCCAGGGGTGTACCCCACCGGAATGCCACGACGGGTGGCCTCGGCGACATCCACGTTGTCCAAACCCACGGCTAGCTGGCTGATAACCTTCAGCCTTGGGGCGGCGTCCAGAAGAGGACCATCCACTCGGTCCATTATGTTGGTGAGAATGCCGTCAACCGTAGAAGCTTTTTCCCTCATGACCTCTGGAGCAGGAGGATTCTCGTCAGGCCAGACCTCCATGTCAGCCGATTCGTCAATGAGGTCAAGAGCCTCTTGCATAATCTGACGGGTAATAAAGACGCGGGGCCTGTTGTTCAATTCCTTTACCTGCTTATCACCGATTTAGACACCCGTAAACCGACCCTGATTAACCCTCTTTAATAAATCTTAACAAAGGGATTTGGCATTTGCTACAGCTTGCACCGGCCTGCTGAGCATTCCCAAAGAAGCCTTTGCCCGCCAACTACCGCGGGCTTGGTGCTATACTTACCCCCGTTCGAGTGAACGGCACCTGACAACCCATATCCCTGGAGGATTTATGGCCCTGTTTTTGAACGAGCAAGAAGTAGCGCAACTGCTGCCTATGTCGGAGTGCGTGCAGGTCCTGGACGAGGCTTTTGCCCACGCCGGCGCCGGCAAGGTGGACATAAAGCCCAGGTCCCGCATCCGCATGCCAGGCGGGTTTTTTCACTTCATGGCCGCCGCCGACGCAGATCACCAGGTTTTCGGCTACAAGGCCTACCCGTCCTTTGCCGGCGGGGCGAAAATGCTCGTTATGCTCTATGACTATAGCACCGGAGAGTTGCTGTCCTGCATGGAAGGCGGGAGGTTGGGACAGATACGCACCGGTGCGGCCTCCGGGCTGGCCAGCAAGTATATGGCCCGGGCCGATGCAGACAGCGTGGGCGTAATCGGTTCCGGCTTCCAGGCTCGGACCCAGTTGGAAGCGGTGTGCGCCGTCAGGGACATCAAGCGCGCGAAGGTTTACAGCCGCCGCCAGGAACGGCGAGAAAGTTTCGCCCAGCGGATGAGTGAACAACTCAATATTGAGATTACTCCAGCGGACACCGCCCAGGAATGTATGTCCGACGTTGCGGTGGCCATCACCATTACCTCTGCTCGGGACCCCGTCCTGGAAGGGGAATGGCTGGCCCCAGGCACTCACGTCAACGCGGCGGGCGGTAACCACTGGATCCGCCGTGAGGTGGACGAGGTCACAGTACTGCGCTCAGCGGTCATTGCTGTCGACGACCTGGACCAGGCAAAGATCGAATGCGGCGACCTTCTCTGGCCTGAGAGTCGCGGAGAGTTCCGTTGGGATATGGTATGCGAACTGCAGGACGTAGTGGCTGGCAGGGTAAATGGGCGCCCCGACGACGAGGCAGTAACGCTTTTTGAGTCTATGGGAGTGGCCCTGGAGGACATTGCCGCAGCACAGTTGGTATACCGTAAGGCACGAGACCAGGGAATAGGGCAGGAATTGCCGTTCTAGATTGATGTCCTGGCATCAAATCCAGAACTGTTTTCATACATATTCGGAGCCTTTAAACAACTTGCCCCCGGCGGAATACCGCCGGGGGCAATTGGTTGCCTTGCTTTTAACCTGTCGCTAGATACCCGGGGTGTGGAAACGAACGTCCGCGAAGGTACCCATAATCTGGCGCTGGGTCCGTTCCCTTTCCGACATGGGATGACTGCTGAACCAGGTGTAAAGCGTGACTATATGATTAGCTATCCTGCTCATATCGATTCTCCATTCCGTTTAGGCTAACAGAGATAAAATGGCGGTTGTTCAGGCGAATAAATATCCGCCTAACACCGGCAATTGGGCCGACGACGCCCCCATGTAAGGACTATCCAGGGTGTCGGCACATGGGCATTAACCTGAGTTGTTCCGGACTTTTCGTCACCTCCCGCAGTTATTTGGGGCGAACGGTCCGGCGAAACTGTTGGATTAAGAAAAGAAATGATTGCTGTTGCCTCGCCGAATTCGCCTATGAACAGGTTAGACCCGGCAGCGGCGCGAGTTCAACGATTTTTGGTGCAGATTAACAGGGAATTGGGGGGGCTTTCGCGATGGTTGGGGAAATTGAGACCAAAGAATAATTCAGGCAACCTGAGTTTGCCGAAGGACTCCAAGTGTTTAAGGCGGGAAGTGCCCGCGAAAGAAACGATCTGGCAAGTGTGGATTCAGGATTCTTCGCTTTGCTCAGTATGACGGTCCTGGTGCTGACGGACTTTGGAGCATTGGCCGGATATTCTGCAACTTTACCGATAAAGGTGCTACAACCCCAATTTCCCGGGGTTCATAATATTAGAGGGATCCAGGACTTCTTTTATCTGTCGCATCACGTCGTGCCCTACTCCCATTTCGCGGGCCAGCAGATGGTTCAGCTTCATGCCCACGCCGTGGCAATACTCCATCACCCCGCCCATATCCTGGGACAGGGTAAGGACTTCCTCCACCGCCTCGGCAAGGTTCTTTCGGACATCCTCTTCATTGCCCGAAGTGTCTTCCGGAACCACCATCATGGAGAAGAGCTCCGGTCTGCTCCAGATGGCGTACTCGACGATTCTTACCCCACGGGCCGCCAGTATTTCCTCGCAGCGGCGGCGGTAATCCAGGACCTGTGAAATGGGCAGAGCCATGTGAAGGTAATCGAAGCTGCGGCCCCACTGGCGATTCCACCGCTCCTCTCTTGGCCGGTCAAGAGCGTTGCGCTTGTACCGGTAACCGGAGTCGTGCCGGCCCTCCCAGTAATCCAGGGTATCCTCGGGTCCGATGTCTCTTCCCCCAAACTGGTTACAGATCTCCATCGCCCGCCTGTGCCGCGCCTCCACACCTTCCCGATAGCCTTCAAAACAAAGGAACATCCGGATTTCCCCGTCTTCCTCCGTAAGGTCCAGAAGGGTCGGGTGGAGTTCCAAGGCCTTCATCTCGGCGGCCGCGTCGAACCCTTGGTCAAAGCTGTCGAAGCCGGCGGTGGCAAACACCTGCGCCTCAGGCTGGCGGTATACACGAATCGTTGCCCGGGTAATAATCCCGAAGGTTCCTTCGCCGCCGATGAAGAGGTGGTTGAAGTTGGGGCCGGAGGAGTACTTGGGAACCGAGCGGGTGTCCAGTATTCGACCATCGGGCAGCACCACTTGCAGGGAAACAACCTGTTGCCCCATGGGGCCAAAGGCACTGGCGCGGTAGCCGACACCGTTGGTAGAAATGGTGCCAGCGACGGTGGCAATGGGAACGCTGTAAGGGTCGTGCCCGATCATCAAATTATGCTCGGCCAGCGCATCCGCCAGATCCTGCAATACAACCCCGGGCCCTACCGAGGCAGTCATATCCCTTGGGCTGATTTCCTCGATGCGGTTCAGACGCTTCACGTCGACAACTATGCCGCCCTTGACCGGTAGTACGCCGCCCATGACGCCAGTGCCGCCGCCGTAGGGTACCAGGGGGATGCCTTCGCGAGTGGCCAGGGCCGCGATCTGGGATACCTCGTCAACGGAACCGGGACGAACCACCACTTCCGCCAACTGCTCAAAGGCATAGCCGGCACGATAAGCACGGAAGGGGGTCAGGGCATCGGCAGAATAACGGTTCAGATCGTAGTCGGCAGTAAGGACATTGTCCTCGCCAACGATGTTGGACAGGACTTCAACGATAGAAGTTTCAATCATATATTCGGTGGTACTCGCACAATTTGAAGAGGGCGTTGGGCGTACAGAACTCAGGTCAATGAGAACGTGAGTCCTGCCATATTATGTCAAAGCCGGTTCCAAAGGGCAACCGGGACGCGGCCTCCAAGCCTGCCCCGGAGGGTAATCAGGAACTGACGAAGAAGTGAACTCGAATTGCGACTTTATGCCTGACCACTGCCTGGATTTCTTTCAGTATCCGTAACCAAGGAGCAGATTGAATACAAAGAAACGCCGTTTGCAACGCTGATGTATCTGGATATTGGCAAGACATTTATGTTTATGCCTCTAAATGACCCAATCATAAGGATATCTTGCTATTTATTTATACAAAATTCATTGACACGTAACACTTTAGAAAATATTATCTGTTGCGACAATAGAATATAGGGCAGTGTATCAGGTGGTACCGATACGAAGGAGGGGTGATATGGCTGCTAATACTGAGGATATGGGCACGGCTTCGGGCGGAGGGATTTTCGGGCAGTTCTTAAGCAAGTATACGGAAGAGTTTTATCTCCTGTTCCGTGTGATTTTTGCCATACTGGTGTTTCTGCACGGGATACAGAAGGCGTTCCTGCTATGGGGCTTCCCTGCGGGGGCCAATCCTAATGGGCTCGGAGCTTTGGTGGATGTAGCAGGCTGGGTGGAGATAATTGCAGCCCTGTTCATCGCTTTCGGATTTCTGACTCGCTTGGGCGCCGGCGCGTTGTGCGTTACCATGATCGTAGCCTACTTCGGTGTACACGCAGCGTTGAGTCCCATCTGGCCGTGGCCTCACCTCTACCCCAATCCACCGGACGGCGGCAACGCCTTCGTGGCTCACGGCGGCGAGGTTACCATCCTCTGGTTCATTATTGCGGGCATCATCGGGGTAATGGGCGGCCGCGGCAAGTACGCCTTGGACAGGATGATTTTCAAGAAGGAAGTGCTATAGGCAAGCCACTGGACTTTCGGTTAACCGCTAAGGGGACCGGCTCTTGAGCCGGTCCCCTAGCTTTTTGGCCCGATTGTTAGAAAATCTCCGGTCAGCCCTGAAGTTGGTACTTCCACGAAGTCCCCTGGGCAGAGTCCTCCAGCGTTACCCCTTGGGCCGCCAACTCGTCACGTATTCGATCAGCCAGGGCAAACTGACGCGCTTGCCGGAGTTCGGTACGAGTGCTGACCAGCAAATCGATGAAAGGCTTCGCCGCCAACTCGTCGCTGCCCACAGACCGCTCTTCAAACGTTAATCCCAGGATGCCTCCCAATTCTCTAAGCGTTGCCTGGGCAGCTGCCACGGCATGGCCTGAGTCCATCTCCCGGTTAATGTCCCGGGCCAGGTCAAACAAGGCAGCGATCGCCTGAGGGGTATTCAGGTCATCGTCCATAGCCCCCATGAATCGTGCCCGATATGCATCAACATCCAGCGCTTCGTTGTCTTGTATACCATCCTCGCCAGCATCAACGGGACGCAGGGCGTGGTGGAAGCGATCCAAGCTGCGCTCCATCGCGGCCGAGCCCTCGTCACTGTATTGCAACGGGCTGCGATAATGGGAACTGAGGAAATAGATACGCAAGGCGTCGGGGCTACACCGATCCAGGGCTTCTTCAACCGAAACCAGGTTGCCCAGCGACTTGCTCATTTTGTCTTCACCCAACTGCAGCAAACCGTTGTGGACCCAGTGGTGGGCGAAGGGAGTTATGCCAGTGTGGGCCTCGCTCTGGGCTATTTCGTTTTCATGATGGGGGAAAATCAGGTCTTGGCCGCCGCCGTGGATGTCCAGCGGGTAGTCCAGGTAACGCAGGGACATGGCGGTGCATTCGATATGCCAGCCTGGGCGTCCCGGTCCCCAGGGACTGTCCCAGAAGGGTTCGCCGGGCTTGGCTCCCTTCCAGAGCACGAAATCCATAGGGTGCTCTTTGTCTTCGTCCACCTGGATACGGGCCCCGGCTATCATTCCCTCCAGAGTTCGATGGCTGAGCTTGCCGTAGTCGTCCTTCCTGTTGACCCGGAAATAGACGTCGCCGGCGGCGGGGTAAGCAAAACCCTTGTCCACCAGGCTCTGAATGGTGTCCAGGATGGGTTCGATTTCCTGGGTCGCCCGGGGGTAAACGTCGGCGCGGAGGATGTTCAGGGCATCCGTTGTGCGGAAGAAGTCCTCGATATACTGGGCAGTCAACTCCTCCTCGCTGATGCCCGCTTCCTGGGCCCGCAGAATGATCTTGTCGTCAACGTCGGTGAAGTTCTGGATGTGCTTGACCTGGTAGCCCTGGTACGCCAGGTAGCGGCGGAGGGTGTCAAAGACTACGTAGCTGAGGGCGTGCCCAACGTGAGTGGACGAGTAAGGGGTCACACCACAAACATACATTTTTACGGTTTTGCCGTCGGCGGGAGCAAATTCCCTATCCTCGCCGACCAGCGTATTGTAGAGACGCATAACTTCGCCGTAATTCTCCCCTCGCCCAACTCCACGAAGGAGAAGGGGAACTTATTGGCACCATCCCAAAGAAGCGAGGGGTGAAGGTTACTGTTCTGGTCGAAATATAGTGGCTATCGCCACTGCGGCGATACCTTCTTCCCGTCCGACAAACCCAAGGTAATCAGTAGTCGTGACTTTGATGCTCAACCGCTTTACAGATATGGAAAGTGCGGCGGCAGTCTTTACCTTCATATCCGGAATATAAGAGCCTAACCTGGGCCTTTGAGCCAACATTGTAGCATCTACGTTAGCTATGCGCCAATGGTGAGCCGCCAACTGCTCGCCCACCTGGGAAAGCAGCAACAGGCTTGAAATGTCCTTGTACTGATCCTCTGAGGAGGGGAAATGCCGGCCTTTGTCGCCCAGGTTAGCCGCACCCAACAAAGCGTCCATGATAGCGTGAATCAGGACGTCACCGTCGCTATGGCCCACCAATCCCATATCGTGGGCAACCTCCACCCCGCCAAGGACTAGGCGGCGGTCGGGCCCCAGGGCGTGGGAGTCAAAGCCAATGCCGGTGCGGAAGTCGGGTATCAAAACTATCCTGCCTCACCCCTGTCTCGCTTTACCTTTTGGGGAGCAAATGCAGCCATGAATGGACCGAATGACCAGGCCAAAGCAATCCTGTATATCCCCTCCATCCTTGCTAAACCAACCGACGTCCCCGGAGCATCGCTTCCATTACAGCCATGTCCTCGGGGGTGGTCACTTTGAGGTTCTCGTAGGAGCCGAGGAACATTGTTACCTGATGGCCCAACGCCTCGACCATCATGGCATCGTCGGTAGCGTTGCCGCTAAATTGGTGGTGGGCCTGGCACAGGAGTTCATAGGAGAAGATTTGGGGGGTTTGGGCGGCCCACAGGGTTTCCCGGGGCGGGGTCTCCGTTATCAGCCCGTCGGGCGAGACCAACTTGATTGTGTCCTTGACCGGCACCCCCGCGATGGCGGCACCGCCCGCAGAGGCAATGACTGAGTCCAAGCCCCGTTTTAACAGGGTTGCGTCCAAGCCCGGGCGGGCGCCGTCGTGGACCATTACCCAGTCGCAAGGCTGCAACACGTCGAGGCCAGCCTTTACCGAGTCCTGGCGGCGGGCCCCGCCGGCGCACACTTGGGAGACTTTGCGGTATCCCCTTTGCTTGACCAGAGACTCGCCAACTTCAACCGAGTGCCCGGCCAGTACCAATACTATCTCGGATACCGGTGGAAATTCTTCAAACCGGTCCAGGGTGTGGGTGATAAGGGCTCGGCCAAGCAGGGCAGCGAAGGTTTTATCCACCCCATCCATGCGGCTGCTGCTGCCGGCGGCGACCACCACAACCCCTATTTTCGATTCAGTAGTCAACCTGCCGACCCGCCAATTCCTGAACTAAAAGAGAGGGCGCGGTACTGCGCAGAGCTTATTCGCCGCTCCACGTTCCCGCGCCTCTGTTGTCATCCGTTGTTTACCCTTAGTTGTTCTTTGACTGGGCGAAAATGATGCGACCGGCCGCAGTCTGCAGCACCCGGGTTACGGTAACGTCGTGGAAGGCGTTGATGTAACGCTTGCCGCCCTCGACCACTACCATGGTGCCATCGTCCAGGTAGGCCACCCCCTGGCCCAGTTCCTTGCCCTCCTGGACTATGTTGACGCGCATTTCCTCGCCAGGCAGCACGATGGACTTGAGGGCGTTGGCCAGTTCGTTGACGTTAAGCACTTGCACCCCCTGAAATTCCGCAACCCTATTGAGGTTATAGTCGGTTGTCAGGATCGGGCACTTCATGGTGCGGGCCATCTGCACCAGCATGGAGTCAACCTCGTCACCGTTGGTAATGCCCACGTCCAGGATGTCCAGGGTAATGCTGTCGTCCCGGCGTAGTCGGCCCAGCACTTCCAGCCCACGACGACCGCGGTTACGGCGCAAAGGATCGCTGGAGTCGGCAATGTGACGCAGTTCGTCAAGAATGAAGCGGGGAACTACCAGGGTTCCTTCAAGGAATCCGGTACCGGTCAGGTCGGCGATCCGGCCGTCGATGATTACGCTGGTGTCCACCAGTATCTTGCCGTTACGGCCTTCATGGGCAACACCGTTGGTGTGGTTGGTGTTCTCCAAAGCGGGGAATACAGCCTGAACGTCTCTGCCACGGACACCACCGAGGACAAGGCCCATCAAGCCCAGGGACACGCTCACCACTATGGGAATGCCCCAGGCCATCCAGCCATTGATGTTATAGAACGGGATAGAGATTAAAGCCGCGAATACGAGGCCCACCAGCGCACCAAAGCAGGCGGACAAGAGCGTGGAACCAGGAATGGAGTTAATGTGATTGACAGCCTTTCGCCAGGGCCGCAGCAGCAAATAAGGGGTGACAATTGCACCCAGTGGAAGCCCAACTATCGCGAGAACGATGCCCCAGGGAATAATCTGCTTGCTATCGGAAGGGAAATCCGGCACGTAGGGCCCCAGGCGCCAACCCAGAACTCCGAAGCCTCCGGCTCCCATAATTCGTAAGGTCCATACATCGAACACGAGAAGCTACTCCTTCCCCCTTGTTCACCGGCGCGATTAGTTCCTGTTCATTATCGAGTCCAATGTATTTGGTAGCCTTCCCCCAACCTCCCCGCAACGCCACGACCACTACCCTCATCAGGACCACTGCGACGGCCAACAAAAGGCAAATTAAGAAAATGAATAATGTGGTGGCAACCTTTCCTGCCCTGAATCGGCGAAAAGCAAATACGGTTGAGAAAACCGCCAGTACTGTTGCCTTGCCCCTAGCCAAAACCTACATTTAGGCAAGCTGAGCATAACATAAAGAGAGGGGTTCCGGAAGTTTTCGCTGCTTTTTGGTTGAATTCACCGCAACGGAGTCCCGGCTTCGAAAAAGAGGGCGGCGAAGTCATGACAACTCCGCCGCCTGCTGGTGATTCCTGGCCCGAGTAAGTGATTGGCTGTTCTTCAGTGGGAATGGGCGTAGATTTCAGCCGATACGCTGGTGCTGGGGGTCGCCACGGCGACCGAACCGTAAAGGGGTCAACGCCGCTTCCACTGGTCCACCAGGTATTGGCCCTGATCATCGTCAACCCCCCAAATCTGGAAGTGGACTTTGATGTCGTCGTAAACGGAAACGGTGCCCTCGTCCGCTATTGGGGCCCGGTCGGGGTCGCGGTAGGCTTCCACGCTAACATCCATCCAGTTAACTGGAATTTCCTCGGAACCGGCAATGCGTTCCACCATGTTTACGGCGCATGCGGTTATGCCGGAAAGGAAGAGTTCGCCGGCGCCCACCTCCTCGCCGCCGGAACCGTCGGCCACAAAGTGGTGACTGCGCGCATTGCAGATGGCGCGACCCGGGGTGCCGGTGCTATAGCTTCTTACCCGATAGGCCAAGGCTAGTTCTGCCATAATCTTCGACCTCCTTTCCGAAAACTCCTTACTGTGGATGGCTTATATTACTTTTAACTGCATCAAATGCGCAACCGCCGACTTGACTCGACTCAGCCGCTCATAAACTCCCACCGCAGAAGCCGGTTATGGCTTCGGTACCATTGCCGAATGCACGTCTTCCACGGCCCCGGTTCCGGGTCCCTCATAGCAGGCAGGTGTCTGAATTTCCTGCCCACCGTAGAAAGCATTGCTGTGGTATATTTACCAACCAAGGCAAAAGCACTTAATACAAGACGCTCACAAGAAGAAATTCGCGTGTATGGAGGACAGGATATGAAACTGGTCACCTACAACACCGGCACCGGACCTCGTTGCGGAGTATTGCAGGATGATTCTGTAATCGACGTAACTGTCCTGCTCAATGCCCCTCAGCCATTAAGGGACGTGCAGGCGCTGCTGGAGACAGGAAACGATGCCATAGCGAGAGTACAGACTGCCCTGCAGGGCTGCAACTCGTCGGCACCAGTCTTTGCTCTGGAAGATGTACAAATCCAGTCGCCGATTCTGCGGCCACCCACCATCCGCGACTTTATGATTTTTGAGGAACACGCCACCCAGCAGGGAACCAGGGAGCGGGAAGAGGCCTGGTACCGCATGCCCATCTTTTACTTCTCAAACCCGCTTTGCGTTTACGGCCCGGAAGATATCGTTCCCCACCCTTCGGCCTCGGATATGCTGGATTACGAACTGGAAATAGGCTGCGTGATTGGCAAGGAAGGCACTAACGTGGCAGAGGCCGACGCGCTGGACTTTATCGCCGGTTTCCTCATTTTTAACGACTGGAGCGCCCGCGACTTGCAGCGGGACGAGAGTGCCGTGGGACTGGGGCCGGCCAAGGGCAAGGACGGGGCTTCGTCACTGGGGCCCTGCCTGGTAACAACGGACGAACTGGCTCCCTACATCCGCGACGGGCGCCTCCACGTCAAGTGTTCCGCCCGCGTCAACGGCGTGCCCTGGGTGGAAGACAGTGACGGCGGGCTGTCCTACCACACCTGGGGCGCCATGGTGGAACGAGCATCCAAGGACAGCCGAATTGCCGTCGGCGACGTTCTTGGTTGTGGCACCGTCGGCGGCGGGTCTATCGGCGAGGCAATCCGCAAGGGATATGAAGCCCGGTTCCTCCAACCCGGCGATGTTGTGGAGCACGAGGTTGAAGGTATTGGCATCCTTCGCAATACTGTAGGGCCGAAAGTCGGGGAGGACCCCAACTACCGCTACCAGGTGGGAATTGAAGTAGACATGCCGGTGCCAGGGAGTGCCCGGGGTTATGTGTACGAACTGAAGCTATAGCGGTTAAAGCCCCTTCGCGCAGGAACAAGAAACTTAATTGCCGCGTTGCACCGGATGAAGGAGGAAATATGCCAAACAAGAAGGGAACTGGTTTGTTGATGGTGTGGGCCGACGTGCCCGCCGAAAAAGAGGATGATTTCAACGCCTGGTACAACGAAGAACACATACCCGAACTGCTGGCCATTTCGGGAATCCTTAACGCTGCCCGATATGAAGCCGTCAAGAGTGGTCCCAAGCATCTGGCCTGCTACGAACTGGAGAGTCCCGTGGTGGTTGAGTCCGACGCCTTCAAAAACCGCCCACCCCGCTCCGACTGGGCTAACCGGGCCTCAGGGCCAGCCATTGCGACCACTCTGATCAGCAACGTTTACCAGATGATCCATCCGAACGAGTTGACTTCAGCAATCGCCGGCGGCGACATGGCTCCTGCCCTGCAAATCGGCCGGATGGACGTGGGTCCGGAGAATGAGGACGAGTGGAATAACTGGTACAGCGGTATTTATGTACCCAACTACGAAAAGGTGCCCGGCGTAATCAGGGGCCGCCGGTACAAGTCGGTCCGGGGCACTCCCATGTACGCCACGGTATACGAATTCGAGCACGAAAGGGTTTCCGAGAGTGCGGAATGGGAAGCGCAGCGCGATATTGATCCGTCCACCGCTCGAATCCGGCCCATGATGACCCACGCAGACGGTTCGCCGGGTGTGTGGACGAAAACGTTTCAGATATAGTTCCAGCAAAAAAGGATTAAAGGTTCAGGCCAAAGTGTTGAACACGCCTGCATCCGACAGTTGGTTCAGATGAAATTTAGTGCCAGACACATCTGAGGTTTTAAGGGTCTCAGGCTACGGGGCCTGTTGACCCAACGAATCTGGTAAACTTGGCTAGTTAAAAGTTTGGTCTGTCAGCCAACCGCGGGGCAGGTATCCGAATGGGCGCCGCGGCCAACTTGCAGGAGGCGTGTTTGGCCCACGCACATGAGCCCAACAGCCACGACCATAACCACCGGTCCGCCGACCGAAAAAGCCTGACGATAGCGTTGGCCATGACCGGCGGTTTCCTGCTTATTGAGATCGCCGGTGGGCTGCTGTCCAACAGTCTTGCCCTGCTTGCGGATGCGGCCCACATGGTCACGGATGTCTCCGCAATTGGTCTCGCCCTCTTGGCCTTTTGGGTAGCCGGCCGGCCGGCCACATTTACCCGTACGTTCGGCTTTCACCGGGCCGAGGTGCTGGCGGCCCTGGCCAATGCGGCTAGCCTGTGGGCCATTACCATCTGGATCGGGTTTGAGGCTTATGACCGGCTCACCAATCCCCAGGAAATTCAAGGCGGGCTGGTGCTGGTCGTCGGCGCAGCCGGCCTGGTGGTTAACCTGATAGTAGCCTGGGTGCTCTTGCACTCTTCGGGACATAGCTTGAATCTGCGGGCCGCCTTGCTGCATGTTCTAAGCGACTTGATGGGTTCTGTGGCCGTTCTGATCGGCAGCATCTTGATTTTGGCCTTCGGCTGGTACATAGCTGATGCCATTCTCAGCATCTTTATTGCCGTTCTCGTTCTGGTTAGCTCGGGACACCTTCTGTGGAAAGTAGGGCGGGTACTCATGGAAGCTGCGCCGGAACATCTGGACCTGGACGTTCTTTGTCAGAGACTGGAGAACATACCGGGAGTCACATCCGTCCACGATATTCATTCATGGACAATAACCGACGGGTACTATATGCTGATCGCCCATGTAACAGCCAACTTCGATAATCAGGCAAGTCACAATCGAATTCTCACAGCCCTCCAGGATGTGGCTTACCGTGATTTTGGGATCACCCACTTGACCGTCCAATTGGAAGACTCCACTTTCGGTTGCTCCGAAAACCATCATTCAGAACATTCCCACTTACTGTCGCCGGAAGCCGGCGGCCGCTAAAGGAAGTCCTGTCTTGCCACGCCTGAAGCTTGCCTCACTCCTCATCCCTCTGTGGGTTATTATCTTGTTGCTCGGCGTTGAGGCGGATGCCGCCTTTGCTCAATCGGCGGAACAGCAGGAAGATATCACGGGCCCGGTTCGAATAGACCGAAAGGTCGTAGCGGGTGGCTATGACCTTTTCGTGGAAGCTGAGGCCTCCAACCTTTCCCTGGGGACAGCCCTGGTCAGCGTGGCCGTGCTAAACGCCGTTACGGGCGAACCCATTCCCGACGCTCGTGTAGTTATCCATACCCGCCATATCGGCAGCAGCGAAACCGGATGGGCTAGCGCGCTGCCTGTGCCGGAACGGCCCGAAATTTACCGGGCGCGCATGAAACTGGAATATCCTGGCCCTTGGGACTTTAGGGTAGAAGTTGATGGACCACTGGGCCGTGTGGAAACCCAGGTCGGGTCAGTTACCATACCCGAACCTCGCCAGTACTGGGTGGGCTCAGCGGTCTTCGGCGGGATGTCGGTTATCCTGCTCTTTGGCGTAGCTTATGTGGTCTGGACCATCCGCCGGACCCAGAAGCGTCGGGAAGCGGCAAATGCGGTCTAGCCCCTCTCCACATCACAATGCTCCGTTTCCCTTCTCCAGGAAACGGACGCAGGCGATGACACAAGACGCCCGTACGCGAGAGCGATACAACGGGCCCAAACCAGTCTGCTTCAAGGGTTGGGTGCTGACTGCGTTGGCTGTTGCGGTACTTTGGCATCTTGTTATCGGAGCCTCCGCAGCCTATGCCCACGGCGGCGTTGCCCCAGGCGATAACCTCTGGCTGGCCTGGAATACGGCAAACCCTTTGCCTACCTTGTTCCTCTTTCTTGCTGCCTACCTTTACATGAACGGTTTGGGGAAGCGGGAGCGTCCCAGCCATCCCGTTTCGATCTGGCACAGAATTTCCTTTTTCTCCGGCTTGTTCGTCATCTTTCTAGCCCTGCAATCGCCCATCGACCCTTTGGCGGAGCACTATTTCTTTATCCACCAAATACAACATCTGCTGATCCGCATGCTGGGCCCGCTCCTGATATTGCTTGGCGCCCCTCTCACTCCGATGCTGCGGGGGCTTCCCCTTTGGGCTCTGCAGGGCGGTGTTCGCGCTGCGATTCGGCAGAAATGGGTGCGGAGTGCATACCGTCGATTTACCAACCCGGCGGTGGCGGTAGGCATATTTATGGGGGCCCTTTATATCTGGCAAGTCCCGTTCCTGCACGACACGGCAGTACGAAATGATTACGTGCACGAGGTCATGCACGTTTCCATGCTGTTTTCCGGGTTTCTTTTCTGGTGGCTGGTCATCGACCCCAAGCCCCACCGTTCCCGCCTGCACTACGGGCTACGAGTGCTTTACCTGGGTCTGATAGTGCTGCCCAATACCGTGCTTGGCGCGGGTATAGCCTTTTCCACGGGCCTGTTGTATCAGTCCTACGCCGAGGTGGAAAAACCCTTAATGCTGAGCGCCATAACCGATCAACAGTTGGGTGGCCTCTTCCTATGGGTGGTCGGAGACATGATGAGCATCGTTGCCGCTGGCATAGTTATGATAATGTGGTACCAGCGGGAACAGGAAAAGGACCGACTGGAGGCCGCCCAGAGAAGTAATCAGGCTCGCCCATAACGGAGAAGCACACTCGACCCCGATGTTCCAAACCTGATGCGAGCAATGCAATGTGTCAATGAGGTACGGTTAATTGCGGAAACAGCCAAGCACATCACGTCATACCTGGCAATGGTGGGCAAGTGGCGGCGGCAAAGGCGAGCGATTGCGCTCAAAGCAAGCATCATTGCTAACCATATCCGCTAATCCGTCAGGATAAGAATGAACTGGATTGGTTCCCTGTTTTGGCTCCTGCCCAGGCGCCTTAGGGCGTCGTGGGCGCTGCTATTGGTTACGGGTTTCGGTGTGCTGGCAGCAGTGACGCTGATGTCCGTGGGCGCAATCTACACCCGTGGCCTGGCAGAGGCGGGTCTGCGACATAGTCTGGCTACGTCTGACCAGGTTATTCTCAACACCCATATCATTTCTCAGAACCGGCCGCTGGGGCCGGCCGACTATGACTCCCTCCGTACCACCCTGGAAGCCATTGTCCACGAACGTTTGGATTTCATGCTCAAGGAGATCCAACGTTATGGAAGGGCTCAACCCAATATATTGCTGGTCAATGAACCTTTTGAACCCTCTCAATTACTGGGCGCTCCCTCCGCCAGGCCCTTCTTCCTAACCGACTTTGAAAAGCACACCCGGCTGATTGACGGCCGGTGGCCCTCGCCAGTTCCCAAGGAAGACGATGGGCGCCTATCTATAGAAGTGGCAATAGGCGACATCACGAGAAGAGTAATGTTCTGGGAACTGGGTTCGGAAGCAGTAATTCTTCCCTATCGTTCCGACCTGGACCAGCAGATTCACGTAACAGTGGTCGGCATCATAGAACCCCTGGATACCACCGAGGAATACTGGATGGGGTTCCACGACTATTTCAGCCCGCAGGAAGTGGGCGAAATGGTGCTGATGCCTCTCTACCTGCCGGAAGAGCTTTTCTTCAATGGCATAGGGGCCCGTTACCCCACTCTGGTGGGTGACTTTGGCTGGTACCTGTACCTGGACACTGACGTGTTGGACGCTGACCTGGTCCAGCCAACGCGCGACGCCTTTGACGGCATGGAAACGGACATCAACAAGCGGGTTCCCAGGTCGTTGACCCTGACCAAGCTGGAAAACAGCCGGGACACGGGGTTGCTGGCCACTTACCAGCGGGCGGTGACGCGCGCCCGTGCGCCTATTTACCTGTTCATTTCCATGGTAGTGGTGGTAATTCTGTACTTCCTGGCGCTGGTTACCGGATTGCTGGCAAAGACCCGCAGCGAGGAAGCGGGTCTGCTGGGTAGCCGCGGCGCCAGCATTCTTCAGGTGGGCAGCGTAATCACCCTGGCCGAGGCTTTGCTGGTAGTGGCCGCTACCGCGGCGGGGCCTTTCCTGGCATTGCTGATATTCCGACTGGTGCTTTTCGGAACCATCGACCCCAAAGGCGGCACTGAAATCCTGGACGTGGGTCTACGGGCAGATATGTTCTTGATGAGCGCAGCGGGCGGGCTAATGAGCCTGGCAGTGCTGCTGTCCGCCAACTTTAACCTGACCCGCCTGGGCTTGCTGGACTTTTTGCGGGAACGAGCCAGGCCGCCCACGATACCCTTCCTGCAACGCTACTACGTTGATGTGATGGTGGTGGCGGCCCTCGCCCTGGTGTGGTGGCAGGTGGAACAACGGGGCAGCTTTCTGGAGAGAACCCTTCGGACCGGCGAGACCCAGTTGGACCTCAGCCTGCTGGTTGCCCCTTCCCTGGCCCTGGTGACCGCTGCTTTTCTGGTCCTGCGAGTCCTGCCGGTGGCGGTTCGAGGGTTGGCTTGGGTAGCCAGGTTGCTGGCGCCGGCGTGGGCTGCATTCGCTTTCTCCCGGGTCGCCCGCGATCCCCTCCCCTACGGTTCTTTGACCGTCATCGTAATGCTGGCCGCGGCGCTGGGCGTGTTCGGAGCATCTTTCCAATCCACTCTGGGTCGCAGCCAGGAGGAACAGGCCCTGTACCGGATTGGGGGCGAACTGGTGGTGGACATTATTGCTCCCACCCCCGACACTGTGAGAAAACTCGCCTCCATTCCCGCGGTCCACTCCTTAACGCCGGTAAATCGACAGTCAGTTACTCTTCTGGACACCCGACCCGGGTCTTCGGCGGCCCTGCTGGCAATGGATCCGGTATCGCTGGTCGATGTTACCTGGTTCCGGGAAGATTTCTCGCCTTCAGGCAAAAGTTTGTCTGAAATCCTGACGCCCTTGAGGAGGGGTCAATCCCGCCTGCCGGACCTGAGCGGCAATCTGGCCTCAGGCATACCAATACCCGAGGATACTGAGAGCGTGGGCGTCTGGGTTAGCACCGAGACCTTCGCCGAAAGCGCCGTCCAACAGTCCCTCAATATGTGGCTGCGTCTCTCCGATTCGGAAGGAAGCTATACCAATCTGGATATGGGCACATTGGAGTTGTCCGGAGGAGGTCTGCAACAGACGGAAGGGGGCCAGGACTGGGCTTACTTTGAGGCGCCAATGCCCGAAGAGAAGATATGGCTGGACCCGCCCTTCAGTGTCGTAGCAATTTATTTTGTTGGCCGCTCCCTCTACCGGATGCCTCCAGGCTCCATTTACCTCGACGACATAACAGCGAAACCTAAAACGCCTGATTCCGGCACGGCTACCGGGACACCTGACGGCCAAATTATCGAGGACTTCGAGGAAACGGGGAAATGGGTCGCTCTGCCCCATCACGGGGACGTCGTCGACAGTCTGAGGACCAGCGGGCGCGCCGGACGGAACGACGGACGGGGGCTCGAGTTTTCCTGGCAGGAGCCGCTATTGCAGGCACCCAGGGGTCTGATGATTCCGCCCGGGGACTTCCCCATAGCGGCCATCGGAAGTCAAAACCTGACTGGAGACCACACCTTGAGGATTGACACCGGCACCCAGCTGGTACCGGTGGTAATCCAGGACACGGTCACACACTTCCCAACCATGTTGCAGCGAAACCAGTCTTTTCTCCTGGTGTCGCTCAAGTCTTTCCAGGACTACACGGGGAGGCTGCCCCGGGGCTTGCAGAAGCCCCCCCAGGAGTACTGGTTGGCCCTGGAAGAAAACTCGGACCGCCAGCTGGCCATCCAATCAATAAGGGAATCTACATCGGTCTCCGCAAACATTCGCGACCGGGCCGGCCTGGTAGACCGGGCCGAACGGGACCCGCTGGCTGGCGGAGGCTGGAACGGCCTGACGCTGCTGGGACTGGGAGCGCTGACCATCGTAGTGACTCTGGCGCTGATTACCCATGCCCTGGTAGCTATCCGCGGCGCGCGCGTGGAACTGACGGTGACCCGCGCTCTTGGCCTCTCGCGGGGCCAACTGGTCAAGCTCCTGGTTCTGGAACGGCTGGTGGTGGCGGCGGTAGGGTTGATTTCGGGCGCGGTAATCGGCTATTACCTGGGCCGCTGGACCCTGGGCTATATGGGACTTACGCCCGGTGGCCTTCCCATTGTGCCGCCGATGGTTTTGACCGTTCAAACATGGCTGATTGCACTGGTGATTGTGAATCTCGCCATAGCGGTAGTTCTGGCGATCATAGTCGCGGCGGTAACGGCGGGACGCCTGCGCCCCTCTGATATACTTCGCAACGTGAGATAGATACAAAGAAGACGGGGAAGAATGTCCTTTCTTCAACTGGCGTACACAATGGCGCGAAGGAGAATCGCCACGGCGTGGCGATTGGAACTTGTGCTGTTCCTGGGCATTCTTCTCTCGGTAGCCCTTCTCTCCAGCAGTGTAGTTTTTTCCGACCTGCTGGCCGAGGCCGCTCTGCGCCGGACCCTGCGGCAGGCCGAACCTGGAGATGTAAACTTCTGGGTTCGGATATTCCTGAACCTGGAAGAACCGGCCATAGCCAGCCAGCGAGCCTCCGTTTACCAGTCAAGCATTGAGTTCATCGACGACCGGGTTACCAGTGTCTTTGACCCTTATCTTGAGGACCATGGACGGTTGCTGGAAACCTCTACCTTTTTCTTCACCGACGACCCTCGCTTCGACGTGGAACAGGATGCGCGGCCTCGTGGTCGCATCCAATACATGACCGGTCTGTTTGAAGAAGACCGAGGCCAGTTGCTGGAAGGCCGGTGGCCTTCAGTCCCCACCGGAACCGCAGGGGAACCTATGGAGGTGGCGATAGAGAAGCTCGGGTCAGACCTGGTGGAACTTGCCTTGGGAGAGGAGCTTGCCATACACCCGGCCACGGGAGAGACGGAACGCAAGATCGTGACCATAAAGATTGTCGGCATCTTTGAACGAGTCGATCCTGAGAATGATTTCTGGCACGGGCGCGAGCACAATTTCAGCAACCACAACGGAGACTGGCCCACCGTTCCCATGTTCACTACCGAAGCAACCATCCTGCAGCGTATAGCTACCGAGTATCCTGGAATCTACTCAAATGTTACCTGGATCTACGATATGAACCGGCAGGGGTTCAGCTTCGACCAGGTTGAAGACATCCAGCGGACAATCTGGCTGATGCGCCGGGACGTCATCTCCAACCTCGACAACTCCTCGGTGTCCTTGAAGCTGGACCGGCTGCTGGATGACTATTCCGAGCAGCTGGTGTTGTCCCGAATTCCCTTGTTCCTGATGGTGTTCCTGGTGGTGGGCATCCTCGCCTACTATCTGGCCCTGGTTTCGGCCCTTACCATTCGGTCCCGCAGTACCGAAATTGCTCTTTTGAAGAGCCGGGGAGCCACCACGCCACAGGTGGGTCTCATGGTCTTCGTGGAAGGGTTGCTGCTGGCAATTCCGGCAGTGGCCGTGGGTGCGTTGCTGGCTGCCCCGGTGGCCGGCGTGCTGGGGAGCCTCTTTTTTGACGTTGAGGGTGACGGAATCCTGATTGCCTTGTCCACCCGTGCCTTCCTGCTGGGAACGGCCGGCGCATTGTTGTCGGTTATAGTGTTGACTATCTCCACGCTGGTGGCGGCAAGGCAGGGAATAGTGGAGTTTCGCCAGGCCGGGGCCAGACCCGCCCAGGCTCCCCTCCTCCACCGCTATTACCTGGATTTCCTGCTGCTGGCCCTGATCGCCATTATCTGGTGGCAAATTCAAAGCCGAGATTCTTTCCTGCTGAGGCCAGTCGGACGCGGTGAGTTGGAAATCGACTTCACCCTGCTGCTGGGACCGGTCCTGGGGCTCCTTGCCCTGGGGTTGATCGTACTGCGATTCTTCCCGCTGGCCGTGGGTCTGCTGGCACGAGTAATGGAGCCTCTGGGGCCGGTCTGGCTGGTCCAGGGATTGCGGCGCGTTGGGCGTGACCCCATTGCCCCGGGCAGCCTGGTCGTACTGCTGATGCTGGCAACTGCGCTGGGAGTAATTGGCAGCGCGTTTAGTTCCACCTTACAGCGCAGCCAGGAAGACCGGGCCAGGTATGAGGTGGGCGCCGACCTGAGAATTCATCACAATGGCGGACGCCTGCCGATATCGTCGCTTAACCTGGAAGAGACCCACACCAGTGATGTCCCTGGCTTGGAGCTGGTCGAGGTCTCCCGACTGACGGGGAACCTGCTTACCCAGGGTTTCAGCAGCGAGAGATTCGAAATGTTGGCCGTGGACACCGAAAAATTCGACAAAATTGCCTGGTTCAGGGAGGACTTTGCCGGCGGCAAGAGCCTGGGATCCCTGATGCGCACCATAGCTCCCGAGCGCCGGATTGCCAGCGAAATACAACCTGCCGAACTTCAGGTTCCATCGTCTGTCCTGCCGGCCACCAGCGGTGGAATAGAATTGCCACCCGATGCTACGTCGCTGGCCGTATGGGCCAACCCAGGCCAACCCGGAGCCCGACTGGCCCTGGGAGCACGAATTCGGGACGCCAACGGGTACACCTTTGATGCGTTGATCGGGGAACCCGGCGAACCCGGATGGCAGAGAGTTGCCGGCGAAATTGCTCCCCGACCGAGTCGGGGAAACCGGGAACCGACGCCAGTAGAGGCTCCTTTCACTTTGGTAAACCTGCAGGTGTTCAGCCGGTTCGGCCTGAACGACCCTGGTGTGGTATTCCTGGATGAATTGACTGCCGTAACCCCTGGAGGGGAGGTGACAGTCGCCGACTTCCAGTCTCTGTCCGACTGGCAGGTGGTGGAAGACTATACCCGTCCAGGACTTTACGCCCTGGAAGCCAGCCAGGCCGTGAGCCGCAGTTCGGGGCGCCAATCAGCGGCCTATAGCTGGGCACCGGGTGGAATCAGTCTGCGGGGCCTCCGCCCCGGACCTCCCAATGCTCCTATCCCTGCCATCGTGTCACCTCAGATCCTGGAACAGGCAGATGTCGAGGTTGGCGAAGTAATACACGTGGGCACCTCCAATTTCGCCTTTCCCATTCGCCTGGTGGCGGTGGCCGACTACTTTCCGACGGTTGACCCAAGGCAACGAGCCTTCGTGATACTAGACCTGGAGACACTTAAGTTCTTTGGAGACCAGCACGGTCGCCGCCCTGGCTCCGGCCCTAACGAGGTGTGGGCCACTGCAATTGATGAGGAGGCCGCTCTGGCAATCTTGTCCGACGCGCTGGACGATCGGGGATTACTGATCGAGGACTCGCTAGTAGCATCAGACGAGATAAGCCAGCGGGTTGAGCAACCTTTAGCTAACGCCAGTTGGGGAGGGCTCCTGGCCCTGATGTTCCTGGCCCTGGTGCTGGCCAGCGCATCCGGCATCGTCCTGTTTTCCTATGTTGACACCGGGGAGCGGCGCACCGAATTTGCGCTGTTGCGCACTCTGGGCTCTTCAGCAGGACAGTTGAACGGGCTGGTTTGGTTCAACCTCCTGCTCATGGTAGCCTGCGGTGTGGGACTGGGCACCTGGGCCGGCCAGCAGATTGGAACGACCCTATTACCGGTACTGGAAGTTTCTGAAGGAGGCGTTCGGGTCACACCTCCTATGGTCCTTCAAACCAACTGGATAACGCTGGCCGTTGCCTACCTGGCTCTGGCATCGGTAGCGTTGGCCAACGTAGTATGGCTGGCCTGGTTCACGGCCAGGCTGAACGTTCAACAGGTCTTGAGAGCCGGTGAAGCAGGCTAGATACCGGAACAGCCCAAAAAGGCAGGACTAAAGAATGGCAACAGAAACACAAAGGGGCCAACTTCTTCAGAATTCGGGCGCCCCAGCAACCACCGGACCGGACGGCCGTGTTACTCCCTACGTGGAATGCCGGGACCTGTTCAAAATTTTCAAGCTGGCCGACCTGGAAGTGGTTGCTCTCCGGGGAGTCGACCTGGAAATCGCCACCGGAGAGGTTACAGCCATCATCGGGGCAAGCGGCAGTGGCAAGACGACCCTGCTAAACATCCTTGCCGGATTGGAACGACCTTCCGCTGGCCAGATAAGGGTGGGTGAACGCGACCTGCTCAACATTTCTGACCGAGAGCTTGTCCTTTACCGCCGGCAGGAAGTTGGGTTCGTTTGGCAGTCCACGTCCCGAAACCTGGTGCCCTATCTCAATGTCCGCGACAATATTGAGCTGCCCATGGCCATTGCCCGGCTTCCGCGCCCGCAACGCCGCCAACGGAGCCTGGAGTTGCTGGCAGCCATGAACATGGAGGACAAGGCCCAGCGGTTTCCAGACCAGCTCTCAGGCGGTGAACAGCAGCGCGTATCCATCGGCGTGGCCCTGGCCAACCATCCGCCTCTCCTCCTGGCCGACGAACCCACCGGCGAGCTGGACACCCAAATGGCAGACGAGATTTTTGGCCTGATGCGGGAGATGAACCAGACCTTTGGTGTAACGGTCATAGTGGTGACCCACTATCCTGGCGTTGCTCGCCATACCAACCGGGTAGTCCACATTCGCGATGGCCGGATCAGTTCCGAGAGCTTCATGCAAACAACGTTTCGACGGGCTGATGATTTAGTGCAGCAGGAATACCTGGTAGTGGACCGGGTAGGCCGCCTGCAACTTCCACCGGACTACGTCGAACAGATGCGAAGGAACGGCTTGGCTGGCCTGGCATCGGCAGATTTCTCGGACGGACAGGTAACTATACGTCCCGCTGGCAGACCGGACGCAGGCCCAACACCGGTTCAAGCGCAGTTCGAAACCGAGCCCCAGGTAGATTTGCCGGGCGATATAAAGACCGAATCGCCCCCAGCGATTATGCAGGAAACGGCACAGGGACCTGAAAAGGAACCTTTGCAGGATACGGTGCAGGAAACAACTCAGGAACCAATTCAGGAACTTACGCAGGAACCGGAGCCCGATCCCCACGCCCAGTTCCGCAGGCCATCCAGGGAAAGTGCTGACGACTAGCTGTTGACCCAGGTGTGGCAAGACCCGCTCGTCGGGAATCCCATGTCCGGCCTTTAACTGGCAAGAAATACAAACGCAAGACATCAGGAACGATATGTCAATGTACCGGCCCTCCCAGGGCATAGCCCAGGCCTCCAACCCAAATACTTCGACGCCAATCCCTGCCTCAAGCGTGATATCCGCTCGGGGCCTTACCAAGGTGTTTGGGTCCGGCGACCAGGCAGTGACCGCGGTCAAAGAGATTGAGATGGACATCATGCCTGGCGAATTTCTCGCGGTAACGGGCCGCTCCGGTTCGGGGAAGACCACACTGCTGAACCTCCTGGCTGGCCTGGACCAACCCACCTCGGGGGGAGTAGTCTTTGAAGGCCGCAACCTGACCGAGTTTTCCGAGAGTCAACTGGTGGACATGCGTCGCTCCCGCATCGGCTTCGTATTCCAGTCTTTCGGTCTCATACCCCTGCTGTCCGCCTACGAGAACGTGGAACTGCCCCTGCACATCGGCGGCACCCGTTGGCGGGAACGCAGGCAGCGAGCAGGAGAAGCCCTGGAGTTGGTGGGACTCGGTTCCCGCACCGACCACCGACCTTATGAACTGTCCGGCGGTGAGCAGCAGAGGGTGGCCATCGCCCGGGCCCTGGTAACCGGCCCCTCGGTGCTGTTTGCCGACGAACCCACCGGCGAGTTGGACAGTGTTACGGGCATTTCCATCGCCACCATCCTGAGAGACATCGCCCGGGAAAGGGGCGTTACGGTAGTGACCGCCACCCACGACCTGGCCCTGGCCGGCATGTGCACCCGACGCCTGGAAATGGCTGACGGCGCCTTTGTAGAAAGGTAACTGTTAGCCCCCACACCAGCCACTCTCTCTGAGAGAGAGGAACTGGCCTCTGGAGAGTACGCCGTCGTAAAGGTTAGATGGGCCTAACCGACGGAACTTGAAGAGACAACCTTAAAGGTTGCACTGGGCTACACGGCAAACCACCTGACTTGCGGTGCTACGATGGCGGCTATTCGCCTTGCTTGCCATTGGCCCTTGTGGTAAATTAACGGCAATCATACCCACCTATAAGGCAAAGGAGAATTGCATGGCATTTGTAACTCCCCGTGATGGCGAAAGCCCGGAAAGCCTGGTTAACCGGTTTCGTGCCTCGGTACAGCATGCCGGAATCCTGCGCGAGTTGAAAGACCGGCGTTTCTTCCGCTCCAAGGCCCAGAAAGAGCGTTTAGCCGCCCAGCGCGCCGCGCGCCGCCGCCGCCGCCAGCGCCGCTAAACCGGCCCGGCCCGGCAACAGTCCAATACTTGAACAGGATGGCCCGTCAAACGGGCCTTTTTGTTGCCCTGCGGAGTTCGCTCCTCGTCGCAGAATCACTTACCAGGAGAAGTAGTAATGGCGCAAACTCCCCTCCCGCCGCGTGACGCCCTGAACGCCTTTTGCCGGGACGATGATACGCACCTGCCCGGCGGCGACGGCCCCTTGTCGGGACTGACCTTCGCCTCCAAGGACATATTTGACGTAGCGGGCCACGTCACCGGAGGGGGCAATCCGGCCTGGAAGGCTACCCACGCTCCGGCAGAGGCCAATGCCTGGGTTGTCCAGCAGTTGGTGGATGCCGGCGCCGAACTGGCCGGCAAGACCATTACCGACGAGTTGACCAGGGGTATCTTTGGAGAGAACGTTCACTACGGTACCCCGGTCAATCCACGCGCCCCGGGACGGGTGCCCGGCGGGTCTTCCAGCGGGTCGGCGTCAGCAGTGTCCGGAGAGTTGGTGGACTTTGCCCTGGGCTCGGACACGGGGGGTTCGGTGCGGGTACCGGCCAGCTTCTGCGGCCTTTACGGGCTGCGTCCCACCCACGGTCGTATACCTCGCACCGGGATGATGCTCCAGGCGCCCAGCTACGACACCATCGGCTGGTTTGCCCGCGATGCAGAGACATTTGGGCGGGTTGGGGAAATTCTCCTGGCTTCCAGCGGAAGTCCGGGCGTCCCGCTTCACCTCATTATTGCCGAGGATGCCTTTGAACTGGCGGAGTCGGATACTCGGTCCGCCCTCATGGCTGCGGTGGAAGAAATAGGTTCGCTGTTCGATTCGGTGACCACTGTCCGACTTTCGCCCACCAGCCTCACTGACTGGTCCAACCAGCAGCAGGTATTACAGAGCCGCGAGGCGTGGGAGTCGGTGCGGGAGTGGATTGACCGCGTGAACCCCGCGTTCAGTTTCGAGGTTTCAGACCGCTACGTCCTGGCCCGGTCCGTTACCGACGAGCAGGTGGCCGCGGCACAGTTAAGGCGAGAGGAAATCGTCGACCGAATGAACGAGGTCTTCCAGGGCGGTGAAAAGGTGGTGTGCCTGCCCACGACCATCAGCCCGGCTCCGCCCACGGGACAGGCCGTGTCCCAGCGGCACGAACTGCGGCTTCGCAACAGCGCCATCACGTCAATAGCAGGCAATACGGGCCGGCCCCAGATTTCACTGCCGCTGGTCGAGGTAGGTGGGCTGCCGGTGGGACTGTCCCTGCTGGGCGACCGGGGAGCGGATGAAGCATTGATCTCCCTGGCAAGCAGGGTGGCGGGTCAGGGCTAGCCGATTGCGGCTCTTAAGGGCAATCCCGGTTTAGACAGTTTCAGCAGGCGGTGAAAGCTGCCGTAAGAGCAAACAGCGCAGGCAGGGACTGCCGGGCAGAAACAGCTTGATAATCACAATGGGGTATTGTAGTTATGGCCGCCGAGAAAAGCTGATTGATTTCCCCTCATTGCCGCGTCCGCCTGTATCCTGGACAGGGCGTCCCGGTGGTGCCTTCTCCGGCCCGTCGCCATAGACAATAGAATGACGAGGGCTATCCCACCCACTATCATTGAGATCATTGGCGGCAGGATAAACATTGCCAGCACTGCAAACACCAACGCCGTCAGCCCCACCAGTAACAGGACCAGCAGTTTCTTTCTCTCACCCATACACCCTCCAAAGTTCCAGGTTGGTTGCAACGCATGACTGGCTTCCGGCAAATGGTTCGTGTGCAACCATGCTATTCCTCGAGTGCTTGCCGGTCAATGAGGGTGAGCTACCAGTTTCTCCCACCCGTCGCACCTGTCAAGGCCTTGAATCTTGGTCCCTCTGCCCAACTGACCCATATGCGTGCAGCATATCCAGGTATTCCCCGTGGACCGGCACACTGAATAAAAGGCTTCTACGCCCGTATTGTTTGTATTTGACACTTGCCTAACCCGATGATAAATTATTGGTGAAAGTATTGACAATACGAATGATTGCGCCGGGCATGAGTCGACTGCGGTTGGCCGGGCGCAGGTTCTCCAGGAGGGAAGAATTGCCTCGCTACGACTATCAGTGCACCGGTTGTGACCTCCGATTTGAATTGGTCCAGACCTTCAAGGAAGCCGGCTCCGGTACCTGCCCCGAGTGCTCTGGAGAAGGTCGGCGTGTTTTCCATGCCGTGCCGGTGATTTACAAGGGTTCCGGCTTCTATACCACCGACTATGGTCGGCCCAAGAGTCCGGCTTCAGAAACCACGGAATCGGAAACCAAGGAGTCTGAAACTAAGGAGAAGGCAAGCTCCTCATCTTCCGAGAGCAAGTCTTCCAGCGAATCCTCTTCGTCGGAAACCAAGAGCGACTCTACCAGCAAGGCGGCATCAGAAGCCACCGTATAGTCTCGTTGCACGATCAACCGAAAGCCGCATCTGTCGTTGGGCAATGCGGCTTTTTGTCATGCCGACCATGAGAGCGGCGAATTAACGGAGAAACCGGTTGAGAGCGTTAATTCAAAGAGTAGCCCAGGCCGCCGTAACGGTGAATGACCGCGAGGTAGGCCGCGTCGGGCCAGGGTTGGTGGTGCTATTGGGCGTATCGGCCGATGATACGGAGACCGACGCCAAATACCTGGTAGAAAAGACCGTCAACCTGAGAATATTTGCCGACGACCAGAACCGATTCAACCTCTCCGCCCTGGACACCGGGGCGGAGTTACTCGTTGTAAGCCAGTTCACGCTCTACGGCGACACCCGCAAGGGGCGCCGCCCGGACTTCACCAAGGCGGCCCCGCCAGATCAGGCTCAAAGACTTTACGAACACACTGTGCGCCTTTTCCGTGACGCCGGTCTAACGGTAGCCACGGGCGTGTTCCAGGAACATATGCAGGTCTCCCTGCAGAATGACGGGCCGGTAACTTTGATGCTGGATAGTGCCGACCGCCACCGCCCGAGACGGTAAATTAATGGGCTAGCCTCAGCCAGGCACTTCGAGCTTGTTTGGTCCGCACCCGAATGCTGTATTCCTGGTCCGCACCCGTCATTTACCTTGGATACCAGCCCATTCCCTGGTAGTAGCCGCGCAGATAGGCAATCTGGCCGCCGTGGGCCACGTTATCCCAAGTGCGCTGGCCTATGGCTGACCCCACGGAGCGGGGTTCGGTGAAAGGCGGGATTACTATGGGTTTCTCCAGATCTTCCAGGGTCAGGGTGGCCAGGTATTCAGTCGCCTGGGCCTTGATCGCAGCATAATAGCCTAACTGCACGTCCACCGAGGGCGGCTCCCAAGCAGCCACCTGCTCCGCCGTCCAGCCCACGCCCCGTTCGTCCGGGTCGGCCGGCATGCCGTACTTTTCGTGCCAGCCGTCCTGTATCCACAGCTGGGGCGATTCAATCAGCCAGACGTTCATGAGCGCGTCCCAGACCCGGTTCATGTGCCAGAGTATCCAAGAAACAGAATTGGACGAATCGTTGGGGCGCCGGGCCATGGTCTCGTAGTCCATGCCCTCCAGGGCCCGGTCAACCATATCCCAGTTACGTTCTAGGGCAGTCACGATTCCGTCAGTTACGGGCATGTCTAGACTCCTTGTTTACCTTTAGCCCACAATCTCGGCCTTAGCGCCTTCAGGCAGTTCAACCTCAAAGGCGGTCAAGATCTGGCCCACCAGCAGGTAGTGGCCAATGAGACCGGTGATGTCCACCGTGTTCTGGGTGCCGAACCGTTCCATCACCGCATTGAAAGTCCCGTCGCTGATCTTGCGCTCTTGAAGCAACTCCTGCACGTACCGTACTACCAGTGCTTCGTCACCCGACAGGCCGTCGGGAGCAGTGCCCCTGGCTATGGCGCCGATGGTCTCTTCGGTGACACCGTGACCGCGAGCCAGGCGGGCGTGGGCGGCAAACTCGTACTGGTTCCGAATTTCCCGTGCCGTTGCTATGATGATGACCTCTTTCAGGGCCTCGGGGACATCAAAATCAAAGCGGACGTAAGTGCCGGTGTGGGCTACGCGGGCCGCCAGCTTTGGACTGTGCAACAGAACCCCATAGGGCCCGCGAACGCTGCCCCGGCTGCCCACTATCTCGTCGAAAAAGTGCTGGTCGTCCGCAGCCAGTTCTTCCCTAGTTACATTCTGTAGTCGTGCCATATTCATCATCTCCTGTCATCAAGTATTTTCATGGGATTCAGGCTGTCTCAGGCCGCTTCAAGAGATCAAGCGAGGACCGCAAAGGGAGCCTGAGTGTAAATTGGGTTAGTTTCCGGGAAACTCCAGGTCCAGGCTAATGTCCAGGGCCTGGGTGGAATGGGTCAGGCCACCAATGGAGATCAAGTGAACGCCGGTTTCGGCCACCGCCCGCACCGTAGCCATGTTAATGCCGCCCGATGCCTCTACCACGGCCCGATCCCCTATGATATCCATCGCCTCCTGCATCATTGGTACGGGCATGTTGTCCAGCATGATAATGTGAGCGCCGGCATCCAGGGCTTCCCGCACGCCGGTTATTGATTCCACTTCCACTTCGACCTTGATGGTATGGGAAGCCTTTTTCAAGGCAAGCTCCACCACGTCCTTCAGGACCATTTCGCGAGAAGCCAGGGCTTCAATGTGATTGTCCTTTATCAATATTCCATCGGCCAGGTTCAAACGGTGATTGTGGCCGCCGCCCATTCGTACTGAGTATTTGTCCAGGTAGCGATGGCCCGGGGCCGTCTTGCGAGTGTCGACAATTCGTGCCCGGCAGCCGTCTATGGCCTGCACGTAGCGATTGGTGTCGCTGGCAATCCCGCTCATCCGCTGCATAAAATTGAGGGCAATGCGCTCGGCACGCAATATACTGGCGGCGGAACCCTCGACCCGGGCAATGTCTGAACCGGGGCTAAGGGCATCTCCATCAGACAGCAGAGGCTCAAAAAGCAGGTCCGGGTCAACACGGCGAAATACTGACCCTGCTACGTCTTGACCGGCCAGCATTCCCACAGCCTTGGCCCGAAGCATGCCAACGCCGATGATATCCTGGGGGATCAGCAGACCCGTGGTGGGATCGTTAAAAGTCTCGTCCTCAGACAGGGCAGCGTCGATCAGACTATAGACCTCGGGGGGCAATTGGCTCATTCTCATACCTCCTCTTGGGTCAATACAACGTGCTTCTCCCACTCAGGACGTGTGTCAGGAAAGTCTTGCCGAAAATGGGAGCCCCTACTTTCCTGCCTTAACAGGGCAGATTCAACCATCAGCCGGGCCAATAGCACCATGTTGCTCAGCTCCCAGGACGCCCTATCTTCGGGAGGCGGCATTGTACGCTGCCAAAGGTTGAGAATGCGGGCCGAAAGCAGCAGCCGAGATCCGTTGCGGTTTATGCCGGCATTGCGCCAGGTCAGGTCCTGCAAGTTTTCCAGTCCCGGGGCCGGCATATTGGCGCAGACCGGGGCCCGTTCCGGCAATCGCTTCAGCAGCATGTTTTCTTCTTCGGATTGCACTTCTGCCGGAGCCTGGCCCAGGCTGCTACTTACCAGCCGACGGGCGAAAACCAAAGTATCCAGCAGCGAATTGCTGGCCAATCGGTTGGCGCCGTGGACAGCAGAGCAGGCGGCTTCCCCGCAGGCGTAAAGGCCGGGCACATTAGTCCGGCCCCAGGTATCAATCTTGATGCCCCCCATCATGTAATGAGCGGCGGGAGCCACGGGCGCCGGTTCTTTCGTTATATCCAAATCGTAATTGAGGCAGAAGTGATAAATTGTAGGAAAGCGATTCTGCACCACATCGGCAGGCAGGTGGGAGATATCGAGGTAAACCGTTCCCCCATCAGTCTTTTCCATCTGGCTGGCGATGGCCCGGGATACCACATCCCGGGGCGCCAGATCGGCCATGGGGTGGTAATCAGACATAAAGGCGTTGCCTTCCCGGTCCCTCAGAACGGCTCCTTCACCGCGCATGGCCTCGGACAGTAGAAAGGTTGGCGCGCCCTCCAGGCTCAGAGCGGTGGGATGGAACTGGTAGAACTCCATGTCCATAACCCGGGCACCGGCCCGAAAGCCGAGAGCCACGCCGTCGCCGGTGGCAACCTCAGGATTTGTGGTGTACTTGTAAAGCTGGCCCGCCCCACCGGTGCCCACTACGATGATTCGGGCGCTGTAAGTTTCGCATTGTCCGGTTTTGGAGTTTAGGGTCTCCACCGCTACGGCACGGCCATCCTCAATCACTAGGCGGGTGGCCAGGGTATATTCCAGGACTTTGATGTCAGACTCGGCAACGCGGGCGGCCAGCGCCAGTTCTATGTGCTGTCCGGTGGCGTCACCCCCGGCGTGAAGTATGCGGGGCCGGCTATGGGCCCCTTCCATACCTAACGAGATTTCTCCGTGCATGGTGTCGAAGGGAACACCCCATTGGATGAGGTTAGCGACTCGCTGTGGCCCTTCGCTGGTCAGGACCTCGACCGCCTCGCGGTCGCACAAGCCCGCCCCTGCTGTGAGGGTGTCCTGCATGTGAAGCCCCGGTGTATCGCCGGTGCCGATGGCAGCGGCTATTCCACCCTGGGCGTAGCGGGTGTTGCAGTCGTCGACCTTGCCCTTGGTGAGAATCACAGTCGCGCCATGCTCCCGTGCCAGCAGGGCGGTGTTGAGACCGGCAATTCCGCTCCCAATAATTATGTAGTCGTAGTCGGTTCTTGCCATCAAATTTCTTTGGAGACTGAGAGGATTTGTTGGGGTTGAAGGAGCCCCATCAAAGCTTCGCCATACTATACTGCCCACATAGCTAATTGCCAAGTTTCCGGCTACGGGGGCGCCGCATGACGAGCATACCGACAACCGGAAAAGAAAAGCCGCTTCAGCTATCTGACAGGAACAACGCGGACATTCGCCCTGCTCTGGAAAAACTAAAGGCCCGGCGGACATTGCCGGGCCTTAATTCCATGTCAAAGAAAGGCTAGAATAGAGCGGCGGACGGGCCCTAACTCCCCTCCGGACGTTCGAACCCCTGGTTCAAGTCCCTCAAGAACTCCTCGATGTTGGCGGAGAGAGGTGGTGGCGGCGGTTGTTTGTCCTTTTGCTCCCGGTCGTAGTGCTCCTCCAACTGCTGGAGCAGTGAAGAAATGTCTTCACCCTCGCCGTTTACCATGTTGGCAATGGAGTCGTACTGTTCCTTACCCCGTTCCTGTTCTATCAACCGCTCCGGCAGACCGTAACGAGAACAGAGGATTCCCATAAGCCGGGCCGTGCCCATCAAGTCTTCATCCACCTGATAGTACTGGGGAAGGTGAACCACCAGGGTGCGAGTCTCGATGCCTTCCTTCGCAGCCTCCTGGGGAATCAGATATGTAATGGTTGTTGGACCCTCGTAATCGCTGGACTGTATCCCTACCTGACGCTGCTCCTCCTCCAGTTCACCGCCGACACCCGAACCTGATACCAGCAGCGGCCTGGTATGGGGAACCATATCGTACATGGCCCCTACCAGGGAGTAGCGTTTGACTCCCATGCGACTCAGCAATTCCAGCATCGCTTCGGTGTAGTCTTCGCCATAGAGATGGGGTTCAAGCAGGTGGGCCAGCAGCAAGTCGGGCCCCTCTTCCCGCTCGGCATAACGGATTATGGTGTTGGGAATGGACACTTCGCGGCGGCCTTCGTTGAAATAAGACCGGGGGCGGTAGCGGGTAAAGTCATAGAACAGTCCAGGCCGGTGGAGTCGTCCCAACTCCTTGGCCCGCAAGTGCCGCTCCATTCGATTCAGGCTGAGGCTGCCCACCCGCCCCACATCAATCCAGGGGCGCAAAACGGCGAGCAGGTGGGGATCCTTCAATTCGGGAAGGGGCTCTTTGAGTTCGAATTCGCCAAGTTTCATGGCATATAGTTTGACAGCGGCGCGCCCCATTTACAAGGCCTCATACCACGCCATGCTCCGCCACGAAGAAACAAAGAGGCTTAACAGACTGCAATGCTTCCCCGATTGACCCTGGTGCCCGACAACGGGTTCCTGCAACAACTTCTGCCCCTTTTGAGGCGCCTGCTTTGCGGATTGTGAACCATTTCCCTCCGCGATATCCCAATGTCCCTAATGGTCCGTCTGCGCAATTACGAAAAAAGTATTTGCCGAATGCGTTAACGGATGGGATACTGTAGCCCTTTACGAAAGGAGTAATTTTATGAAAGTTATCAACGTGCACAGTCACATCGTGCCGCCCTGCTTTTGGGATGCCAATGAGAAGGACGGCAACTGGTACGGCGCCAGTCTCTTCAACCGGAATGGCATCCAATACATTAATGCTATGAACCGCGTTGCCGGGCCCATCGACGAGAAATGGCAGTTTACTCCCGAGGAACGCACTGTCTTTATGGACCAGCAGGGAGTAGACGTTCACGTTCTGTCCGTGGCCCCTTACTTGACCAATTATCACCTGGACTCGGGCGAGGGACTGGCTTCTGCCCGGGAACTGAATAACGGGGTTGCTGAATTTGCCCGGTCTCGTCCCGACCGGTTTATCGGCCTGGCCACGGTGCCCATGCAGGATACGTCAGCAGCCATTGAGGAACTGGAGCGGTCGATGCAGGAACTTGGCCTGGCCGGAGTGGAACTCAACACCAACATGGAAGGCCGGAACTGGGACGAAGAGTGTTTCCTGCCCTTCTTCCAGGCAGCAGAACGCTTGGGGGCCTTTGTGTTTTTCCATCCCCACAATCCGGCGGGTTCAGACCGGGCCAGTCGCTACTACCTGTCCAACCTGATCAGCTTCCCCCTGGATACGACCATTGCCATAGCCTCGTTCATTTTTGGAGGGGTGCTGGACAAGTGCCCGGACTTGAAACTGTGCTTTTCCCATGGCGGCGGCTATGCCTGTTTCGGAATTGGCAGGATGGACTTCGGCGCCGGTGTGCGGCCGGAACCCAAGGTCAACAAGATTAAGGGCATGCCCAGCGACTACCTGCAGCATCTCTACTATGACTCCATAACCCATAGTGACGAAGGCCTGAAATACCTGGTTGACCGAGTGGGCGTGGACCGAGTAATGCTGGGCGACGACTTCCCCTTCGACATGGGCCCAGTGGATCCGGTGGGCTGGATCCACTCCCTCAAGCACCTGAACGACTTTGAGAAGCACCGAATTTTGGGGGAGAACGCCGAGGAAGTCTTCGGGATTGAGGGGTAGCGAGAGTACTACAGAGCCTTCCGATGCATTTCCCAAGGCTTCATCGGATGGTATGATCCTGCGTATACACAGGAAACATACAAACTGGGGGATCAGGCGAATACGTGGGTATTCTGGAAGTACAAATCGGATTGGGAAGTCTCGATGGTGGTGATCTAGCCCCATTAAAGGCAATGGTTGACACTGGAGCGGCCCACTCCATGATGCCTGAATCGTTGTTGGAGAGCCTGCGCCTAACTCCGTTGGAAACCCAGAGCTTCGTTCTGGCCGACGGCAGGAAAGTGGAATACGGTTATGGCATGGCCAGAATCGCCATTGAAGGCAAGGAACGGCCATGCCCCGTTATATTTGGGCCAGAAGGGAATTATTTGCTAGGGGCCTCGACACTGGAGATTTTTAACTTGGTCGTTGACCCAGCGGGAGAACGGTTGGCACCGTCTGAATGGCTGTCACTGGGTTGGGGCGGAGAGTGAAATGCCCCCTCACTCCCCTTCCTTGAAAACCTCGGAATCAGGATAGAAGGAATACCACCCAAACCAGTAGGCATTGTGACTTGGTATGCGCAGCAGTTGGTCCGATGGGTCATCTACCCGCACCAAAGCATTTTCCTCCACCCGCCAAAGCTGCCCCTCGCTATCCGTCAGGACAGTTGTATCGGACTCAGTTCCCTCTTCCAGCAAAAAGGTTAAATCTCCTCTTTCGTAAGCACGACTACCCAGCCACCCAATAGTGACAACTACCAGGGGTTGCCCGCCCAGTTCGTCGTTAACTACGTTTTGTTTTCGGAGCGCTTCCAGGTGATAGGCCTTGGCGCGGCCATTGATGTTTAGCCCGATTACCTGCCCCTTGGTGGTCAATGCGTCGCTGGACTGCCAAACGGGAAACATGGTCATGGGGCTTTCCCGATACCTGAAATAGATGGAACGGGAGTCCCACTCGGACTCGTAGAAGCGGCCGGGGTAAAGACCCGTTTCCTGGTCCAGGACGGTGGTATCCGGATGGGCATTGAACCATTCGGCCCAGGTTGTGGTAATCACGGGCAGCAATTCCAGCCGCACCTTCGTGCCAACCAGGGGGCCCGCTGCCGGGACGCCGGTAAACTGGTTCCAGAGGGTGTTGGTCTTCCGGTCGTACATCAGTTTGTTGCTGCGGTACAGCATTCCGGACGTCCCGAACTCTACCCTCTCCCCGTTAATGTTGGTGGAATACACGATTCCCGCACCGCAGAGCGTTCAATAAGCTAACGCAAAGGGCACACCTCCCACTACATCATTGGCCATCTCGTGGGCATTTACGATGCGGTGCGGATAGGCCCGGTGTTCGCCGTTGAAGGAAACACCGAAAACCCGGTCCTCTGGATCCAGGTACTCGGCGTCCTCGCCCTTTATGACTGGAGCGTCTGTCAAGTCGGGTATGCCGTCCTTGGCCACTCCGCCCCAGACTATTTCCTCGACGCGAACATTGCTCCTGATACCGTCATAGAGAAAGGCTCCCATTGCCGGATCCACCAACTCCCCATAGAGCCTGCCCTTCCAACCGGCAAATCCCGGGGGAGGCCAAACCTCAGGGTGCTTACCGATCCAGACCACCCATCGGAACCATTCATCCAGTGGCGGATCGGGGTTAACTTCAGCTATATCCGGATTCTGGTCAGCAATCCGGTCCAAAGCTTCATAGATTGCTGCTTCCACCGAGCGGTCGATGTGCCACCAGGGGAAGCGCATCAATTCGACCAGTACGGGGATGTATGCAGGGTCGCCATTGGCGCCCATTCTCTCAATTTCCCAAGGGTCTCCGTTCAAGGCCGCGTCCAGGGCGTCATTCATCAGCTTGGTCGAAGGGGAAGAACCGGAACCAGGGTTGCCGCCGGGGAATATCCACTGTGACAGATGGCGTTCCCCTTCCGCGCAGGAGACCAACCGAAGGTCGCGGCGGACGTGGGATGGCCCTCCAGCCTGCTCGCCCTCACCGGAGGCCACCGACATGCACAATTGTCCGTCGGCAGTCCGGATTGTTCCGTCGGCTCCGAGGGAGAAGCGCTGAGTGGAAGCGTCGGTGCAGGAACGGGTATAGGCCAGGTCACCTTCGGCCTCCATGCAGAGATCGTATGCCGGCATGGACACTTGGCCGTCAGCGGGGTGATTGAAGAGGAACAACTCGTCGTCAGCCCCGGGTTTGCATGTGTGCGCCTGCAGGGGCCGGTCTGTGCCAAGGCTGGAGCCTACGCCGGGAATATCCACGCAGTAAAACTCTGGCTCATCCAGCGGGTCTATAAGCTGTAGCAGCGTGTTGCCTTCTGGCGCAGCGGACGGAGATGCAGAAGGGCTATCGGTCGGCGTTTCGGTAGCCGTCAAGGGCTCGACAGTTGTTGCTTCGGTAGTAACCGGAGCCGAGGTCGGTGCCTGGGTGCCGGCGACTGCGGACTCGGCGATGGCAATGGCCGCAGACCCGGATGACGTAAAGGGTGGACTGGGCTGTTCTGAGGCATCAGCTTCGGTTCCTATAGAAAGGGGAGAGGCGGTTTCTGCTGCGGAGGACGGTGACTCATTCGGATCAGACCCCGGGTCGGCTTGGCTGCAGCCCACCGCCGCCAACGAGAACAGGAGTAGCGCTGCCAAGCCAAGTATCGGTTTCCGGGGACGTGTTAGCACGGGCCCATCTCGGTCAGTTTGCCCTCGCGCCAGGCCACAGAGCCGTTACGGACAGTGAGGAATGTATCCAGGCGTACCTTGCCCTCAACCTTGTTTCGAGCCATGTCGTGCCAGACGAACCGCCCTTCCCTCAGATCGTAGACGGCCGCATCTCCGGACATGCCTGGAGACAGGGACCCCAACTTGTCCTCCAGGCCCAGCACCTGGGCCGGGCGTGAAGTGCTGGCGGAGACTGCGTCTTCCAGTGACATTCCCAAGGCATGGAATTTGCTTACCAGATCGTTCATCAAATATACCCTACGCCCGGGAGGGGGCAAATGGATGTCGGTGCTAATGGTATCCGGCGCGAGCCCCTGTTGAAGGGCAGCCTTGACCACTTCCACATCGCAATGAACGCCGGCATGGCCCAAATCCATAATTACGCCCCGTTCCGACGCAGCCCGAACTTCCGGACGGACTTTGTCCTGTCTGTCCAGGATGCCTTCGTGGTTGCCATTGAAGGCGTGGGTAACGATGTCGCCGGGGCCCATGAATTCCAGGATTTGGGGCAAGGGGATGGGTGTGCCGCTGACGTGGACCATCAACCTGCTACCCGATTGGTCGGCGGCGGCCCGGGCCAGACGCATGGCCTCCGGGGCGTCCCAGTGGGACACGGCGTTCAGTTCCATGCGGACCTTGATGCCGAAAAGGAAGCCGGGGTTGCTCTTGACCGCATCGGCGGTCTGGTCCACATCGATAATGCGCAGGTCCTGCAAACCGCCACCCAGCACCCGGTTGGCGGCCAACCCCACAGAGCCGATATGCAGGAAGGCGAGCAGGCGGGTGCGGTGAGCCGGAAATACATAGTCGCGCATGGCACCCAGGTTGAGGAAACCGGCACTGCCCGCGTCAATGCCCGTGGTTGCTCCCGCGGAGAGGCAGTTCTGGTCGGCGTGGACCGCACTGCCGCTGCCGCCGTGGTAGAAGTGGCCGTGCAGATCAATCAGGCCTGGGGTAACCAGCTTGCCTGAGATATCCACCACGTTGACTGCCTGATCTGCGGCAATGCTTTCAGCAACCTCCGCCACCGAACCGTTCTGGAAGGCAATGTCCCGGCGGTCGTTAATGCCCTGGGCCGGATCCAGCAATGTTCCACCCTTTAGCAACAGGTCATAACTGACAGGTGTGGTGGTCATATCATCCTCCTGAACTTGCATAGGCAAACGCCAGTCTGTCAGTGCCATTTACCCAGGTGCGCTTCAAATCACTCTTCCGGCTCGGTGAATTGCATGCGGCGCAGCCTTGGAAAGACCATCTCCTTGGGGTTATCCAGGTCAGCATCGGAAATATCAGCAGACTCGGTCAAATCTCGGGCCCGCCACTTTTCCACCGCCTGGCGCACCAGGCGATTCACAATCTGAGGCGAACGACCCTCGAGCCGGCCGACCTGGTAGGCCAATGTTACGGCCAATTGTCCACCGGTAATTTGCTCAAAGGCTAAAGGGTCCGACAGGTTCTCGGGTATTCCCCCGCACTGGTCCAGAAAATCATCCAGTACCTGGCCCATGATATCGGTAAGGCCACCCAGTTCGATTTCCGTCATGTACTGGGTCAACTGGTCGGTCAGTTCCTCGACACCCTCGGCGGGCAGGACGAGTCCATGGACCTCAGGTTCCTCTCCGTTGACGCCTTGTTCGCTGGCCATGGGCGTTCGCCCCTCCCCGGTGTGCTGAGTTAGCGGTCATTGTAGCATGTTGGTTATCTGGCCGATGCTTGACGCCCGGTTTTGGCCCCGTGCTAATATGAGCTTCATCCCTATGTTGCTATCCTTGGCAGGAGTGCGCCTCACCATTGATCTCTCAATCCGAGCGACAGGTCTTCATCACAGTTGCCGACGAATTCCGGAATGAGGTTTCCGAGGCGTGGCTGGAACGCGCCTTATTAGTTGCGCTGGACTATGCCCTGGAACCCGGTGAACCCGGGCAGATCAGTCTCCTGTTAACCGGTGATGCCACCATACAGGAGTTAAATCGCACTTACCGGGGATTGGATGAAGTCACCGACGTCCTCTCCTTTTCACTCATTCACCATGGCCAGTGGGAAGGCGACGAGGGCCCGTTTATAGGTCCGGATTCAATTCTGGACCTTGGCCTGGATGATGACTGGGCCGACTTCGTACTACCCCCCAACGAATTGCCGCCCCTGGGCGAAGTTATCATCTCCTACCCACAGACCTGCCGCCAGGCTGCGGCATTGGAACGCCCGGTGGAGCAGGAACTGGCCCTGCTGATGATCCACGGCGCGCTGCACCTGGTCGGGCACGACCACGCCGAACCGGAAGAAACGGCAACTATGCAAGCATTGGAACGGGCTGCGCTGGCTGAATTGTTCGGTGAGCAGGAGGCCGGTCCGTGACCTCCCAGGTCTATTACCGCAAGTGGCGCCCGGGCTGCTTTGCCGACCTCGTAGGGCAGGAGCACGTCGCGACGACGCTGCGCCAGGCCATCAAGCTGGGGCGGGTGTCCCACTCCTACCTCTTCTGCGGGCCACGAGGCACGGGCAAGACTACCACCGCCCGCATCGTCGCCAAGGCGGTCAACTGCCTCGATCCCCAGGACGGCGATCCATGCAACCAATGCGCAATTTGCACCTCGATAAACGAGGAACGGTTCATGGACACCATCGAAATGGATGCCGCCAGCAACCGGGGAATCGAGGACATCCGCGATATCCGGGACAAGGTGAACTTTGCCCCGTCAGAGGGACGCCGCAAGGTCTACATCATTGACGAAGCGCACATGCTGACCGATCAGGCCTCCAATGCTTTCCTGAAGACGCTGGAGGAACCGCCGTCCCACGTGATCTTTATCCTCTGCACCACCGAGGCTAACCGGATCTTGCCCACCATCGTCTCCCGCTGTCAGCGCTTTGACTTCCGACGTCTGCCCTCGGATCGCATTTACCAGAGGTTGGCTGAAATAACGGAAGGTGAAGGGGCTTCAGTGGCTCCGGATGCGTTGCGACTGGTAGCACGCTATGCCGCCGGCAGCCTGCGGGACGCCGAGAATCTGCTGGAACAGTTGGTCGTCTCCTACGGTGGCGATGTAACACTTGTCCAGGTCGAGGAATTGCTGGGGCTGGGCCATGGCGACCGTTGGCTGGACCTGGTCAAGTACCTGCTGATGGGCAACACGTCGGCCTCGTTGGAGATAATCAACCAGGCAGCCTGGGATGGAGCCGACTTGCGGCAGATGCACCGCCAGGCCCAGGAATTGCTCAGGGCGGCCATGCTGCTGGAATGGGGCGCCGCCGACGCTTTGGAACTTCCCGAGCACGTAACCGGCCAACTCAAGGAGTTGATAGGGAACCTGCCCAACTGGCGCATCATAAAGGCTCTGCGCATCTGGGGAGAGGTCAATATGCGTTACGACGCGCCATCGACCCTTCCCCTGGAACTGGCGGTCGTAGAAATCTGCAACGATGACATTGCCCCTCCCATGGAAGCAGCGCGACCTGAGCCGGCGGCCCGGCCCGCGCCAGCACCTGCGCCTCGCCGTCAGGCAGCAAGCCCGACTCCTTCCCCGGCTACCATGGCGCCGAATGACGCGGCAGGCGCGGGCAACACAGCCTCTCGCGCGCCGGAGCGTCCTCACACTGCGCCGGTGCGCCCTCCGTCCGGCATGGCGGCCGGCGATGCCCCCGTTTTTTCTGGCGGCGGAGACGACGTGCCCGGCATGTGGCAGGCTGCCGTCAAGGCATTGGGCCGCGCCGTGGGCAAGAAGTACAATCTGGGCGCTCTGCTGCGGGACTGCAAACCCAACACCATCACCCTTGAAGGTGATACACTGTTCATACCCTTTGTGCACCGTCCCAACATGGAACGCATGCAGGAGGAAATGGACGATCCCAATTCCCGAAATATGGTGACGGAGGCGGTAACCAGGTATTTCGGGACAGCCTATAACTTCAAGATAACCTTGGCGGGGGACACCGACGAAGGCGCTCAAACCAACCGGCCCAACCAGCACAGTCCGCTGGTGCGCACGGCGTTGAATATGGGAGCCCGAATCGTGGAGGACACAATCGAATGAACCGAAACATGATGCGCCAGGCCCAGCGAATGCAGGCCCAGTTGCAGAAAATCCAGGAAGAACTGGAAACCATGACCGTTGAGGGCAGCGCCGGCGGCGGCGTGGTCAAGGTGGTCATGACCGGCAAGCAGGTGGTGGAGTCGGTTACCATCGAACCCGAAGCGGCAGAGGATGTGGAACTGCTGCAGGACCTGGTAGTGGCGGCCTTCAACGATGCCACCAACAAGACCCAGGAACTTGCCGCCAGCAAGATGAGCGCCATCACCGGCGGCATGAACATTCCAGGCTTGACCTAACCGGAGAGTCATTCCCTCACCCCAACCCTCTCCTGAGGGAATAGAGAGCAAGTCAATTTCTCCCCGAGCGGACAGATTCGCCCCCATAAGGCACAACGATGACCCTGGAGCATCTGCCATCGGCCGCCCCTTCCCTGGCGCGGCTAATTCAGGAACTGAACAAGCTGCCCGGCATTGGCCCCAAGAGCGCCCAGCGGCTGGCATACTTCATCATCCGTTTGCCTGACGAAGAAGCCTACGATCTGGCCAACGCCATCAACGCTGTGAAACAGAGTATCATGTTCTGCGGCCAGTGCCAGAACCTCACCGACGCCAGCCCTTGTTCCGTTTGCGCCAACAACCAGCGCAACCGGGAACAGATATGCGTTGTGGAGGAACCCTTGGACGTGCTGGCCCTGGAGCGCACTCACTGCTACCGGGGCCTCTACCATGTGCTGCACGGGGTCTTGTCCCCGCTGAACGGCGTGGGACCGGACCAGATCAAGCTCAGGGAACTTTTCGCCCGCCTGTCCGATGGGGAAGTACGAGAATTGGTGATTGCCACCAACCCAACGCTGGAGGGCGAGGCAACGGCCATGTACATTTCCCGCCACCTGGCGGGCAGCGACGTTAGGGTGACCCATCTGGCCCGCGGGCTTCCGGTGGGTGGCTCCCTGGAGTACACCGACGAAGTTACTCTCAGTCGCGCATTCCAGGGCCGCCAGCAGGTTGACTAGAGACGCAAGCCTCAGCCACCTCTTCTTGGCAGCTCTATTTAGCGTAGCAGGGAGATTTGGCAATCAAACTGGACCCCTTTTGTCCAGCGGCCTCCAGGCTCTTTAAGGACGTTTGCCCACCATGCCAGCACCCCGAACTTATCGCGCCGAAGCGCTGGTCTTGAAGAATGCACCCTTTGGCGAGGCCGACCTGCTGGTAACCCTGTTCACCCGGGAAGCAGGCAAGGTAAGGGCCGTTGCCAAGGGTGCGCGGCGCGCGACCGCCAAGCTGGTAGGCCATCTGGAACCACTGACGGTTACCCGCTTGGCCCTGTCACGTGGTCGCACCCTGGACGTGATTAACCAGGCGGAGACCCTCGAGTCCTTTGCTCTAGTGAAGGCCAACCTGACGGCGGTCACCAAGGGGCTGCAGGTTGCCGAGCTGGTGGATGGATTTGGGTCTGAGGAAAGCCCCAACGAGCCTCTTTACGGCCTGTCGCTCGCCACCCTGGCAGCCATAGGCCGTTCTCCCGATGCTGAACTTCCCCTGCTGTATTTCCACCTGCACCTGTTATCGGTCTCGGGCCTAATGCCAGAACTGCAGGACTGCGTGGAATGCCGACGGGAGATAGAACCGGAAAGGCATCGTTACAGTGCCGACGGCGGCGGCGTCTTTTGCCCCGACTGCACTCCCCACCAGTCCGGGTTGCGCCCCCTTTCCGTGCGAGCCCTCAAGGTTCTGCGGCTGCTGGCCCGCAGCCAGCCAACGGCGCTGCCCACCCTGCACCTGGACGCCAGTCTGACACAAGAACTGCGGACCACCCTCACCGGCACCGTTCAATACTGGCTGGACAAGGAGATCCGCACCAATTCCTTCCTCAACCACCTGGCTCGAACCGAAAGGACGGGCACGGCGAGAGGGTAACGTCGGACTCCCAAGTCCTGAGTGAACGGTTGCCCGGACTGCACTTACTTGTCGTTGTAACCCCGATGTTGAAGGCTCTGTCCGTCAATCCCGAACAACCACCATGCCCCGCCTGATCTCGCGCCTCATACGTTTTTGCAAACCCAACCTGCTTGATATACACTGATTTTTAGCGGCTTATCGGCCATTCAGGCCAAGTCCAGCCGCGAGAGAATTTGGGAGCAGGTTGAACCAGTGCCCACTTATCGACTGAGAGTCGGCGAACAGTGGTACACCGTAGAAGTGGGCGACGTCAGCCGTTCTCCGGTGGAGGTTAACGTGGGAGGCCAGACCTACTACGTTGATGTGGATTCTGCTGCGGCTGCTCCTTCCCAACCTCGAACCCGTCGCGGACGGCGTCCCCCCAGTCGGGTTGCCCCACCTGCTTTGCCCCGGATGGGCGGCTCAGTTCCCTCATTCGACCCTTCAGACAAGGTCTTGCGCGCGCCCATGCCCGGCCGAGTCATCGTTATCCGCGTTCGCCCCGGCGACCGGGTGGCCACCGGGGATGAGGTCTGCGTCGTGGAAGCGATGAAAATGGAGCAGAGCATCCGAGCGGCCCAGGACGGCGTAGTAAAGGAAATATACGTGCAGCCGATGGACTCGGTAGGGTCCAATGACGCCCTAATTGAATTGGAATGATTTTGTAATGCCACTGCCGTTACTTCTCATCCCCATTTTGGTAACCGTCGGCTCCGCGGGAGTTCAGGCCGTAGGCAAGTTGCGTTCAAGAAAAGAACTGAACAGCCTGCGCACACAACTGGCCGATGCCCAGGCTCGGCACCGCCACCTGCTTACCGAGTATTACCTGCGCCAGCACTTCCTCTGCCGACAACTGGGGCTGGAACCTCCCGCCAAGCCGGAGTCCCTATTACCGCCTCAACCCGCGGACGAAGGAGAAGAGAATACCAGCCAACCTCGCTGGCGAAAAGTCCTCCGGCGCAAGCCCCAGACCACCCTGACCCAGGGATCCACCGGCTCGGCCCAGCACATAGTGGGTCGCCACTCCTTCAGTGTAGTCACCAGCGTGGTATGGAAGACCAGTTCCTCTGCGGTGATGCGAGTCGTACAACCGGTGGGGGCACGCGTCATCCAGCCAGTTGGCGCCAGGTTGGTAACTATTGCCCCGCGCTTCGCCACTGCGGGCGGAGGCGCGGCGTCCACCGGCGGGTCCCTTGCCGGCTCCAGCGCGGCTCGCATAGCAATCGGCAGCTTCTCGGTTGTTGGTATCGTTATCGGCCCTGCACTAGCCGCGTGGACGGTGACCAGCGAAATCCGCAAGATCAGAAGGGCGCGCCGGGACTTGGGGAACGTGCTTTCCCAACAGAACAGGGAACTCGCCGGCTTCAGGGTGCGTGGCCGCAGGCTGGAATCCCTGTACGCCGAGGCCACCGACCTCAAAGTGGAACCAAGAGCACTGGTCGGCAGCGTACGTTAGGCATTTCCTCTACCCCACAATTCCATCCCATTCCTTCCCCAACCCCTCTACAAATCTCCCCCTTTACCAGTTAATGCACTAGCGAAACTTCGTGCGTATCCATCTATCAAATTTGCTCGTGGATAAACGAAGCTGTCAAGTGTTAAAATCAGCTTTGACTATTTTTATCCAGGATGTTGGCCTATGCCGCAGGACTTTATCCATGTCAAGGGCGCCCGGGAACACAACCTCAAGAATGTAGAGGTAACCATTCCCCGAGACAAGCTGGTAGTTATCACCGGCGTGTCCGGCTCCGGCAAAAGCTCCCTGGCTTTCGACACCATCTACGCTGAAGGACAGAGGCGGTACGTTGAATCCTTGTCCGCCTACGCTCGCCAGTTCCTGGGCCGCATGGACAAGCCCGACGTGGACTACATTGAGGGTCTTTCCCCGGCAATATCCATTGACCAGAAAGGCGTCTCCCACAACCCCCGTTCCACGGTAGGCACCGTAACCGAGATTTACGACTACCTGCGGCTCCTTTTTGCCCGCGTGGGCAAGCCCCACTGTCCCAAGTGCGGCCGGCCCGTGGAGAGGCAGACCATCCAGCAGATTGTTGACGCTATCCTGTCCCTTGCCGAAGACAGCCGCATTACTCTGCTGGCCCCCAAGGTGCGCCGCAAGAAGGGCGAGCACAAGGACATTCTCGAGGCCGCCCGCCGCGCCGGTTTCGTCCGCATCAGGGTGAATGGAGAAATCCTGATGCTTGAGGAAACGGAAACCCTTAACCTCGACAAGCAGAAGTGGCATTACATCGAACTGGTGGTGGACCGGATCGTCATCCGGCCAGATATCGAATTAAGCCGCGTTTCCGAGTCAGTCGAAGCTGCCCTCCGGGAAGGTGAAGGCGTCTTGCAAGTCCTGCGGCAGCCCCGGGAAGAAGGCGCCAAGGAAGAAGAACTTGTCTATTCCGAGCAGTTCGCCTGTGTCCGCTGCGGCACCAGCCTGCCCGAAATCGAGCCTCGCACCTTCAGCTTCAACAGCCCCCACGGCGCCTGCCCCCAGTGCACCGGCCTTGGCTTCAAGCTGGAAGTGGACCCCAACCTGGTCATTCCCAACAGGAATCTCTCTTTGCTGGAAGGGGCAGTGGTAGCCTGGAACCGCACCGGAGCGTCCTCTGGCTGGTACATGAGCATGATGGAGTCGGTGGCCCGCGCCCACGACTTTTCTCCACAAGTTCCGGTCAAAGATCTGGACGAGGAGCACCTGAAGGTTATTCTCTACGGTGTCAAAGGCAAGAAAGTTACCATCCGGCACCGCACCCACAACGGCCGGACCTACAGTTGGGAAACCCGGTTTGAAGGTGTCATACCCAACCTGGAACGCCGGTACCGGGAGACCGAATCCGACCACACCCGCCAGGACATTGAGCGGTACATGACCGCCCGCCCTTGCCAGGCCTGCAAGGGCCAGCGTCTCAAGCCCGAGGCACTGGGAGTCAAGGTTTGCGACCTCAGCATCATGGAAGTTACCGCCATGAATATTGCCCAGGGCGTCGAGTGGGTAAGAACCATAGACCCGGATGCCCCCGGAGAGCATTCGGATGAGGTGCTGTCCCCTCGGGACAAGTCCATCGCCAACCAGATACTCAAGGAAATTGACGGTCGCCTGCGTTTCCTTGACGGCATCGGCCTGGACTACGTGACCATGAGCCGTACGGCCCGGACCCTTTCCGGCGGCGAGGCCCAACGGGTGCGACTGGCAACCCAAATTGGCTCCGGCCTTACGGGCGTCCTGTACGTTTGTGACGAGCCCACGGTGGGTCTGCATCCCCACGACGATCACCGACTCATTGACACCCTCACCCGCCTGCGGGACATGGGCAATACGGTGATTGTGGTGGAGCACGATGAGGCGATGATGCGCGCCGCAGACTTCATCGTTGACCTCGGCCCCGGCGCCGGAGAACATGGCGGGCACGTGGTGGCCACCGGCAAAATCGATGACGTGATGTCCAACATAGGCTCTCTGACCGGCCAGTACCTCAGCGGGGCCAAGGAAATCCCCATGCCGGACAGCCGCAGAGCCGGCAATGGTTACCACATCACTGTCACCGGGGCACGGGAAAACAACCTGAAGGGCGTAGACGTTTCCATTCCGTTGGGTATGCTGACCTGCGTTACCGGCGTATCCGGTTCGGGCAAGAGCACCCTGATCTACGACATTCTTTACAAGCGGCTGGCCCAGGAAATAAATAAAGCCAGGGACTATCCCGGCGACCATGACGACGTTAACGGCATCGAAAACATCGACAAGGTGGTCAACATCGACCAGTCGCCCATTGGCCGGACACCCCGCAGCAACCCTGCCACCTACACCGGGGCCTTCACTCCTATCCGCGAGTTGTTCGCCTCGCTCCCCGAGGCAAGAATCCGGGGTTACAAGCCAGGGCGTTTCTCCTTCAACGTCAAGGGAGGCCGTTGCGAGGCCTGCCAGGGCGAAGGCTACAACCAGATTGAGATGCAGTTCCTGCCCGACGTCACTGTGCCCTGCGAAATCTGCCACGGTCGTCGATACAATCGCGAGGCAATGGAAGTCACCCTGCGGGACAAGAGCATTGCCGACGTACTGGAAATGACGGTCGACCAGGCCCTGGAGTTCTTCTGGAACTTCCCACGTATCCGGCCCAAGCTGGAGACCCTGCGCGACGTGGGACTGGGATACATCCGGTTGGGTCAGCCGGCCACTACCCTTTCTGGCGGCGAGGCCCAGAGGGTCAAGCTAGCCACGGAGCTGGCCAAACGGGCCACGGGCAAGACCCTGTACCTGATGGACGAGCCCACCACCGGCCTTTCCTTCGAGGACTGCGCCGCCCTGTTGCGGGTGCTGCACCGCCTGGTGGACAACCGCAATACGATAGTGCTCATTGAGCACAATCTGGACCTGATCAAGAACGCCGACTGGATCATAGACCTGGGGCCCGGCGCCGGCGACCGGGGCGGCCAGTTAATAGCCACTGGCACTCCCGAAATGCTGGCCCATCACTCCGAATCCCACACCGGCCGATACCTGCGCCCCTTGCTGGAAAAGAATGGCCGGGCGCCGTTGACCGTAGCTCCCGCAACGGTTCCGGTTGAGGAGGACGCCCCAGAACCAGAAAAACCCGCAAAGAAAGCCAGGAAGACGACAGCCAGGAAGACGACCACCAGGAAGCAGTCCAAGGAACCGGTGGCGGTGGGGGATGATTAAGGGTCTTCCTCGCACCCGAATTTAACTTAACAGACGGCAAATGAAAGGAAACTCCCATGACCCAAACCCAAACCCTGCAATACGACTTGCTCATTGACGGCGAGTGGAAGCCTGCCGTCAGTGGCGATTACTTTGACGTGGAGAACCCGGCTACGGGCGAAACCATTGCGCGCATGGCCAACGCAGGCGACGAAGACGTGGCCGAGGCCATCACCAGCGCGGAACGGGCCTTCAAGCACGGCCCCTGGTCAACCATGCCCGACTCGGAACGTGGCAAAATCCTCTGGCGCATTGCGGACATCGTAGAAGAGCGCCGGATGGAATTAGGTCGCATGGAATCCATATCCAACGGCCGACCAATATCCGAGACCTCTTCCCAGATGCTGGTAGTGGCCAGTTATTTCCGCTACTTCGCCGGGTTCTGCGACAAGATTCAGGGCTCCACCATACCCACCGACCGCGGGCACCTGAATTACACCGTGCGCGTATCCTTGGGCGTGGTGGGCCAGCTTACCCCCTGGAACCACCCGTTGATGATTGCCTCGAAGAAGTTGGCGCCGGCCTTGGCCGCCGGTTGCGTGGTGGTGCTGAAACCATCCGAATGGGCCCCGCTTACCCCAACGGAAATCGGCAACATTGCCCTTGAAGCAGGCTTGCCCCCGGGCGTGCTGAATATCGTCAACGGCTTTGGTCCCACCGCAGGCAAGGCCCTGGCTGGCGACCGGCGGCTGGGCAAGCTGGACCTGACCGGAGGTACAGAGACCGGCCGCGCCGTGGGCCAGGTGGCCGGCCAGAACCTGACCCCCTTCCAGGCGGAACTGGGCGGGAAGGCGCCGGTAATAGTTTTCCCTGACGCCAACCTGGATGACGCCGTCAACGGCTGCGCCTTCGCTTCTTTCGTGGCCTCGGGCCAGACCTGTATTCAGGGGTCGCGCGCCGTGGTGCACAGTTCCATCTACGACCGGTTCGTCGACCAGCTTTCAGAAAAGGTAGCAAACATTCGTATGGGCGACCCCACCGACTTCGAAACCCAGATGGGGCCGGTGGTCTCGAAGCCGTCTTACGACCGCATCCTGAATTACGTGCGAGTTGCCAAAGATGAGGGGGCCCGGGTGGCCCACGGCGGCAAGCATCCTAAAGGCTCTGAGTTCGCCAACGGTTATTTCATCGAGCCGACGGTGCTGGCCGATGTTCGCCAGAACATGACCGTAGCCCAGGAGGAAATCTTTGGGCCGGTGGTGTGCGTGATCCCCTTTGACACCGAGGAAGAGGCCGTCGCCATCGCCAACGACATTCCCTACGGTCTGGGATGCTCAATCTGGACCCGGGATGTAGCCCGCGCCCACCGGGTTGCCGGGGAGGTGGAGGCTGGCATAATTTGGATTAACGACCACCACCGGCTGCACCCGGGCATTCCCTGGGGCGGTTTCAAGGACAGCGGCTTCGGAAGGGAGGGCAGCTTCGATTTTGTCCACGAATACACGGCGCCAAAATACGTCTGTGTTCGCATAGAACCCCAGGGATTCGACTGGTACGGCACCACCGGCCCGGGGCAACGGCTGAATTAACCCTTCACCAAAGCTGAGGCGCAAAGTTTGACTCAGCTTCCACCAAATCCTTGACTTCCGAAAGGGCAGCCCTTGTGGCTGTCCATCCTTATGCCGGTTCTTCCACGGAACCTTGAGCAACCTCACTCTTCCGGTAGTAACCCCCTCCCCCTTTTGGTAGAATAGCCACGGTCATACCCCAATACACTGGGAGGATTTCTCATGACGCTGCATTACGACGGCGAAGTAAAGATCGCCAAGATTAACATGGGCCCCTATGACAACAACGGTTACATCGTAATTTGCCCCGAGACCAACGAGGGCATCATCATTGACACCCCCGCGGAACCGGAAAAGCTCATCAACGAAGTAGGCGACGTCCAGATCAAGGCCATCCTGATCACCCACAAACACCAGGACCACCTGCTGGGCTTTGCCGAGATTACCGGCGCCATCGGCGCTCCCGTGGCAGTGCACGCCAACGATGTGGACGGCCTGCCCCGCGCTCCGGAAACGGTACTGAACGACGGCGACACCATTACCTTCGGCAACCTGCAAGCCCAGGCCATTTACACCCCCGGCCATACTGAGGGAGCCACCTGCTACCTGGTGGGGAACCACCTCTTCTCCGGCGATACCCTGTTCCCTGGCGGTCCCGGAAAGTCCCGCAGCCCCGAGGCCCTTCAACAGATTTTGAACAGTGTCAGCGGCAAGCTGCTCACCCTGCCTGACGAAGTTGCAGTCTATGCCGGTCACGGCGCGGTGGATACTACCATTGGCGAGGCTCGCCGCCGCTACCAGGTCTTCACTTCCAAGTCTCATTCACCCGACCTGTGTGGCGACATTGACTGGCTGGAAACCGAGTAAGTCCTTTAGATACCTGGATACTAATCACTGATAATAATCCAGGAGCGCCCAAACCCGCTCATCCTGGGCTTGTCGAAGGATGTACTCCTGCTACTTCTAACTCGATGAGCCGGATGTGAGCGGGTTTTTCTGGTGTTTTCGAGTTCCCTGAAATGGGCCAATTAAATCGAGGTGAAGATGTTTCAACGCTCCGTCCTGGGTAACCAACTGCGGGTCCTGACCTCCGCCATGCCCCACTCCACGTCGGTTTCCGTTACCATCAGCGTGGGAGCCGGTTCCCGTTATGAACCCGATGAACAGGCTGGCCTGTCCCACTTCCTGGAACATCTTCCCTTTAAGGGTACGGAAAGCTGGCCCACGGCCCGCCACGTCAGCGAGGCTATTGAAGGCGTGGGCGGCGTGATGAACGCCAGCACCGATCGGGAAGTAACCGTATTCTGGTGCAAAGTTTCCCGCCTCCATTTCCAGCAGGCCTTTGCCGTGTTGCTCGACATGGTGTTGCACCCACTGCTTGATCCCGCGGAAATGGAAAAGGAGCGGGAGGTTATCCAGGAAGAGTTGCGGATGACCTACGATTACCCGTCGCACCGAGTTGATTTGCTTATTGACGAGCTGCTTTGGCCGGAGCAAGCCATGGGCCGGGACGTGGGTGGAACCCTCGAATCCGTGAACAACATTGTCGTTGACCAGGTCCGCGAATACATGCTACAGCAATACAACCCGGCCAATACCGTAATTGCTGTGGCAGGCAACGTTGACCACGACGAAGTGGTGGAGTTGGTGAATGAACCCACCCACCACTGGCAACCCAAAGAGTCCTTAAACTGGCAGCCAGTGGTTGACTACTACGCCGACAAGGGCATCGGTTCGGTGGCGCGGGTGGAACAAAAGCAATCCGACCAGGCCCACATCTGTCTGGGGTTGCCCGGCATTTCTCTGACCGACCCCGACCGCTATGCCTTCAGCATTCTCAACGGGGTGTTGGGCGACGGCATGAGCAGCCGCCTGTTTCTGAACCTGCGTGAAGAGCAGGGCCTGGCTTACGACGTCGCCAGCTCGCTGAGTCACTTTCGGGACTGCGGTTCCCTGGTGGTCTATTGCGGAGTTGAGCCGAAGAAGACGCGCGATGCCGTCAGGGCGGTGGTGGCCGAAATAAGTGGTATGCGTGAGGAGGTCCCGCCAGCGGAACTGCACAAGGCCAAGGAATTTACCAAGGGCCGACTCATGCTGCGGATGGAGGACACTCGCTCAGTAGCCGCCTGGCTGGGCGCGCAGGAACTTCTGCTGGGGCAGGTTTCCACGATAGATGAAACGTTGCAGAAGATTGACGACGTTACTTCCGAGGATGTAGTGCGAGTCGCGGAGAGAATGCTGGACCCCGACAAGCTCCGCTTGGCCGTGGTGGGCCCCCACCGCGGGGAGAAGACGTTGCAGAAGATGCTGAAGTTCTAGTCCGGTACGACAACCCGTTAGCGGATTTGACTTGGATAAGAGCGCTCAATTGAAGCTCAAGGCTCCCTGCCAGCGAAGACCAGTTCCCGAAAGCGACCCAATAAGTAAGCCACCCCCATACTTTCTGGGGGTGGCTTTTCCTTATGGTAGCAAATTGGTTACGGGCGGTCAGCCTACTTGAACACCGCCAGGCACTTGGGGGCGTTGAAGCTCCAGCACTCCGCCCATTCCAGGTAGTCGGGACGGCGGTCGAGCTCGGCCATGGCGCCCACCAGGCATTGCCAGTTCAGTGTTTCCTGCTGCCCTGAATTCTCAACCTGGTGCAGCGTCCAGTTCTTCCAGGTGTCGTACTCGCCCTTGCGCAGGGCTTCCAACAGCACCCGGTCGGCTTCCAGATCGGGATAGACCCAGCTATTCTTCTCGGTCAGGAAGGCATGGGACCAACTGGAGGATGCCATCAGCACCACACGATAGGGACTGTCAATCAGGGCCCGGGCCGTGGCCTGCCCCACCTCGAAGCACCGGCGAGGGGTGGGCGAAGGCGGGTCGAGTTCCTCTTCAAAGACTTCGGCACCACCACGCATCCGTACCACGTTGCTGCCGTAGCAGTTTACCGCCACGGGCAGCACCGGATAGTTAAAGCCTTTGCGGTCCAAATCAAGGAACAGCAAGGTGTTGGCAAAGGCGTGACCCAGGCCGGCCTTTTCGTGTAAGGGTTTATATGCGTAGGCCATATCCACACCCTGCTCAATCAGTCGGCCGGTCAGGTAGCGGCCTGCCGCCTGATGGCCGGGGACGCTGAAAACCTTGTCCTTGGGCTCGTCCCAGACATTGGGCCGATCGCCAATGCGGTGGTAGGGCTGGAAGTCAATCTGGTCGTAGGCCAGGACACAGAAGGGCGGGATAATGTCCTCGCGGAAATTTTCGTACTGGTCATCGCCCCAGAGCACGATAAAGTCGGGGTTGAAGGCATCTATTTCTTCGCGTAGCTTCCTGAACGCATTGAATACCTTGGCGCGATGAGCCTTGTGGGCAGTAATTCCCTCGTCATTGCCCCACTCGGCCTGCATTTCTGCCGGCCAGTTGGCTGGGTTCTTCATATGCTCAGGAATACGGTTGGTCTTCAACATCCGGATCAAGGGCCAGGGCTTGTATTCGTCGGGCACCAATCCCGGGGGATAGTGAGTGGCGCCAATACCAAGTATTTCTCCCATGAAAACCTCCAAGGAGGCAGCTTCCTGCCCACAAATTCGACAATAACGGTAGTTTGACCGTGGCTGGAATTATATGTGCGGCCTGCTGGGGTAGTCAACAAATGGTGCCGCCTACTGGCAGGCATAGCCATATTTCGCTGGTGAAGGGGCAGTCAGCCAACAGAACCCGAGGCATTCCATTTGAGGCGGAGTGAAGTAACCGACTCACCCTGAACCGGTCGTCACATCCTTTCCTCAGACTCCACCAGAGCTTCTGCGCGAGGACGGTCCTCCTCCGAGGTGGACAACGTTATCGTGGCGAACCCATCCTTCCGGTCCATGATGTGCACGCTCCGGATATTGATACCCGCGTCGCTGAACCGCTGCGCAATCTTGGCCAAAGCCCCGGGTTCATCCTTCAGCCGGATCAACATGGCATCATCGGTGACGGCGGAGTAGCCGGCATCGGCCAGCGCCACCAAAGCCCCGTCGGTATCGTCAGTGCTGATGACGATAGTGCCGTGTTCCCCGTTCACCTGGGTGTTGATGGATTGCAGGTTGATGTTGGCCTGTGCCAGAATGCTGGTGATGTGCGAAAGCACGCCAACCTCATCCCGGGCCATAATGACGATGCGCTCCAAGGACATTCCTCCTATTCAAAACCACTGGAAAATTACTATAGGCTAAACCTGAACCGCTGCCAGGCAGTCGTCAACCAACTCATCCACCATGTCTCGGGTTACATGTGGCATGGTAATAAGGTGGGCGATATCGCGGTGAGGCGCAAGCTGCCACTTTGTCATAACATCCTGGGGTGGCCTGGGGAAAATCACGGTTACCGAGTTCGGGTTGCGCCAGGCCGGCAACCCGCTATCGTTGAATCGTTCCTCGGCGTACTCGGCGACTGCTAACATCCCGGATACCAATTCCCTGAAACCCTCTTCACCGTAACGTTCCAGAGCATACCATAGCAGCAGGGGAGTCCAGGCGTTTCGGGATCCCGGAATAGTGGTATCCATAACTCCCACAACCTCAACTGAACGCGCGATCCTGGCTACGTATTCCTTCCTGGTCAACACCACTCCGCACGGAATGGGTGAGCCAATCAGCTTGTGCCCACTGACCGCCAGGCTGTCCGCGCCGGCGTCGAAGCCGAAGGGCTGCGGGTCTGGCACAAAGGGCAGAATCATGCCACTGAGGGCGGCATCGGAGTGTATGTACGACCGGGTGATTACCAGGTCCTGCAGGATTTCCCGCACCTTCACCAAGTCATCCACCGCTCCTTTCATGGTGGTGCCAATGTTGGCCATTATTATTACAGGTACGTCACGGTTGATGCGGATGGTCTCGTGCAGGTCCTCGTAGTCTATCTCCCCATTTCCCAGGCTCTTGATCATGATGTTGCGCATGTTAAGCACTTGCATGATCTTGAGGATGCTGTAGTGGGTGTCCTGGGAAAAATAGACCACACCGTTGGGGTGCAGTTCCCGCGCCATGTAAAGGCCATACATATTCCCCTCGGTGCCTCCGGTGGTCACATAGCCCCAGGCATCTTCGGGGTCAAGGCGCATCAGGCCGGCGAATTTGGCAATTACCTCCCGCTCTATTTCGTGGCAATTGACACGGTAATTGGTGCCATGAAAAGGGTCGCCCACGTTATTGGCGTTGTATTTCAGGAAAGGCAGAATCTCGTCGTAGTTAAAATTGAAATTGGCCGGATAGCCCAGCATGTGGGACGACGCATCTTCGAAGGTTTGCTGCAAGGCAGTCAGGCGTTCTCTGGCTTCCTCGTTTAACGGTTTCAACACCACCCTCCTCCCTGTTGATTCCGGCGCGCTGGGTAGCTGCGCTTTCTTGATTGGACTGTACCGATTATACCATTCGAGGTATTTGCCACTTCCTGAACTGTAAGGACAGTGAAGCCTGGACTCCCAGGCAAAGCAACTATGACTTACGAATCCGCCCTTATCTAGAAGCAATTCGGGACCACTGGCCCATCAATACAGGGATCATACACAAACACAGAGGGCGGGTACAAAACCCGCCCCCAAAGATGAACTCCAGATCCGGAATGAAGCGCTAGACGTTCAACTCGAGAATGTACAATCCGCCCTTCAGCCGGTCAACAACGTACATAATGCCATTCTCGTCCACGTACACGTCGTTGATACCGTTGGAAGCAGCCCCCTCGGGAATCTCCGGCACAAAGTAGGCAACCTCTTCCGGCCGGAAGGGGTCGCTGGTGTCGTACACTCGCACCCCGGCGTTGAACAGGGTTGCAAAGATCAGGGTGTCGGAGAAGAAACAGGTGGGCCCGGGCTGATTCTCGTACACGTTGTGGGCGCCAAACCTGCCGGGCCGGTTGAAGAAGTCATCGGTGTCCGGCATGGGCAGTGTGCTGATTATGACGGGGTTAGTCTCGTCACGGATATCCATCATCCACATCAGCTTGGGGTAGTCCTCGCCACCCACCCGTACCGCCTCCTGGGTCACCAGCATCAGGTCACGATTAAACAGGGGCAAAACGGTGTGAGTGAATCCGGGGAATGGCGGGGCATAGTTGATGTGGCTGATCATCTTGGGATTGGACTTGTCTTCAATGTCCAGGATCATAACTCCGGAGTCCATGTAGGCGCAGTAGGCCCGGTCCGGCCGCTCCGGATAGACGTTGCCGTTGTGCAAGCGGTGACCGGCGTCGAACTGGGGATGGCGGGCCGGCATGGGCTCCGCGTCGCCTTCCCTGGTGCCAGGGAACCACCAGCGCCCGGTTTCCTTCGGCGAAGTGGGGTCGGAAACGTCCACAATCATGTAGAACTGATCGTCCTTCTGATTGCGGGGCTGGAAGTCAGCGGCGCCGGTGGAAAGATGGGCATAGTTGCCCTCCGCCCACCAGAGGCAGTGGCAGCCCCGGGAGTATTCGCCGCCCAGGTCCATGAAACCAATCTGCTGCGGCTCCTCCGGGTTGCTGATGTTGTACACGCCCATACCCGTGCCAGGCTGACCAGCCTCCAGGGACTGGTAGGCCACCAACATGGTGTCGTCCACGATGGACAGCGAGTTGGAGCGGAGATGACCGTAAGCCAACTCGGTCTGAGCCAGTACTTTCGGGTTGCCGATGTCGGTGACGTCAACGCTGGTGATGTCTTTGGGTGCGCTTTCATGGGCCAAATAAAGGACGCGGCGGCCGTCACGGGTCTGGTGCAGGTGAACGCCCTCGCCGATATTGCCATAGCCGTTCAGGTCATGGTGAGAGATCAGGCGCATATTCCTTATCTCTTGAGTTTGTGTTGCCATTTTTCCTCCAAATCAGTTAAACCACAAATATCCTCGAAGTTTCAGGCGGGATCCTATGGTCTGCAAATTAAGCGGCATCGTAGGAGCGGGGTTATGGGACCGAACTACCCTGCCCCTGAAGTTACATCGTGGATAATATCACAGTTGCCAACAAGCGGCCTCCCGGGCGCTGCCCGGGAGGCCGATCTTACCATTTGGTTTGTCCTGTGAACGTGTCAGGACGGGGTCACAGGCTTGTGGCTACTGGGTTGCCTTGAGCAGGTCCCAGTGGCTGGTCTTGGAACCGGCAGTGCCGGGGAAGGTCCAGCTTTCCACTACTTCGGGATTATACGTTACCTGCAATGTAAACCAGAAGAAGGGGATATCGGCGAAGTTGTAGAACTTGTCATTGCCCACTTCCAGCAGCAACTCGTTAATCTGGTCGTAGTCAACGTTTTGGAGACCCTGGAATTCGGCGTAGTTATTCTCTATAACCGGAGAGAAGTAACCAGGACCACCGTTGTAGCCGCCATCAGCTTCGGGATTTACGTTGCCGGCAGATGACCAACTGCGCAGGCGATTGGTCAGGGAGCGCATGGTGATTACATTGCCCCAACCGCCCTTCTTTATGAAGTCACCCTTGGCCCGATACTCTTTACGGACAGTACCCCATTCGCTGTCGAGCAGGGTTACTTCAATACCAATGGGCTGCCAATAGTTAATCAGGGCTTCCAGCATCACCGCCGTTTCCGGTTCGTCGGACGAGAAGTAATTATAGGAAGTGAAAGGCATCGGGTTCTCCGGGCTGAAGCCGGCCTGGGCCATCAAAGCCTTGGCCGCCTCCGGGTCGTAGCCATACTGTTCTTCCCAATCCGCTTCCCACTGCTCGTTCCATACGCCCAGAACCGGGTGAAACTGGGTCAACAGCATCAGGCTGCCCTGGCCCTTCAGGACGTGGTCGAGCAATTCATCCCGGTTGATAGCCTTGTTCATCGCTTGACGGATCAGCTTACCGGTGTCCGGGCTGGCCCAGGGTATGTTGGGGTCGTAGGACGGGTCGCCTTCAAGATAATACTGACCACCCAGGAACATGGTCAGGTAATGAGTCGGAGCACCGGCCTCGGCAGATTTCATACCCCTGCGTTGGGCCTCCAACTGCAATTCACGAGACAGAGCAGCGATATGGATCTCGCCAGTTAGCAAGGCGGCCAACCGGGTCAGATCTTCCCGTACCCAGCGCAGTTCTACTTCATTGAAGTCAGGGTTCTCCCCGCGCCAGTGGGGCTGAGGGGCTTTTTCGAACCAGATGTTCTGGCCTTGAGTACGGCCACCGTACATGTAAGACCCGGTGCCAGCGGGCTTTTCGTCGAATCCTTCTACTCCTACGGTGTCGAACTGGTTCTTGCTCAACATCATAATTTCACCGCCGCCAAAGCCGCGGGAAAGGATAGCGGGCGTATCCAGAGAAATGGAAGGGAAGTTGATTTCAACAGTATAGTCGTCCGGAGCGGCATAAGTTGCCCCTGTGAAGAAGGAAGCCGCCGAAACCTGCGAATCATCGCCCAGAATACGATCAAGGGATGCTATCGCGTCGGCAGACGTAAATTCGCCATAACCGAAGTGGAAAGGTACTCCTTCTTGCAAATTGAAAGTCCATACCCGCCCGTCGGGACTGGACTCCCAGCTATTTGCCAGGCGAGGGATCCGTGCATTAGTGACCGAATCAATGCCAACCAGGGTTTCCGAGTAAGGGTCAAACTGGTAGTAGGAGGGACGACCCACGGTCCAGTGCCGGTTGGTCTCCTGCACTTCACCCAAGGCGTAAATCACCCGGTCTACCTTGGCTTCCACCGGTCCCTCTGAGACCGGAATAGGGGTAGGAGTGGCAATGACCGTCCTTTCAACAACGGTCTCCTTGGGTATTTCCTTAATTACCTCTACCTCTGTAACAACTTGAACTTCCTTGATGACTTCTTTCTCTACCTCAACAGGTACTTCGACTTCACGAACTACCTCTACTTCCTTGGGAACCTCTACGGTAACCTCTTTGACGACCTCTCTTTCTATCACCTCAGGAGCCGAGGTGCCGCAGGCCACAACGAGGGCCAGGATGAGTACCAGTGAGCTAACGAGTAGTGCTCGCGACTTACTTAACCAGAACGCCATTAACAGTTACCTCCCAAAGCCAAAATTGGGTTCCCGAACTCTCGGGCGCCAACCATACGTCGGCGTGCCCGACAGCCTGACAGAGTATAGGCCGTTCATTTTTCGGCTGTCAATTAACTATTTCCATACGAATTAAAGTCTATAATTGCCGCATATTCGTAATATTATCTTTATTACTTATTGCTAAGCTCAAAATATTAAAGGCCTCCCGAAGCTTTTCGGGAGGCCTTCATTACTTCCTGCGAAGTTGGGTTTGACGATTAGCGCGTCATCCCTAATCTCTATTGCGCTGCCCTCAACAGGTTCCAATGGCTGGTCTTGGAACCAGCAGTGCCCGGGAAGGTCCAACTCTCCACCACATCGGGGTTGAACATCACCGTCAACCGGAACCAGAAGAATGGAATGTCGCCAAAGTTGTAATACCTGTCGTCACCCACTTCCAACATCAACTCGTTAATCACATCCCAATCTACCGTACCCAGGGCTTGGAATGCGGCATAGTTACGTTCGATCACCTCAGAGTGGTAAGCTCCGCCGGTACCGCCAGCCGAGCTCGAGTTGCGCAGGTGGGTAGTTAGAGCCCGCATGGTGATGACGTTACCCCAACCGCCCTTCTTGATGAAGTCAGTCCGTTCCCTGTAGTTCTTGCGAACCGAGCCCCATTCACTATCCAGCAGAGTCACGTCGATTCCCACAGGCTCCCAGTAGTTAATCAAGGCCTCGAGCATCACTGCCGTTTCCGGCTCGTCCGCCGAGAAGTAGTTGTACGAAGTAAAGGGCATGGGGTTCTCCGGACTGTAGCCAGCCTGAGCCATCAATTCCCTGGCTGCCTCCGGATCATAACCATAGTATTCTTCCCAGTCTTCTTCCCACTTATCGTTCCAAATGCCAAGAATCGGGTGATACTGGGTAATCAGCATTACCTCCCCATCGCCCTTCAAGACGTGGTCAAGCATCTCCTGCCGGTTAATGGCCTTGTTCATGGCCTGCCGAACCAGTTTTCCGGTTTCAGGGTTTGCCCACGGAATGCTGGGGTCATAATCCTCCTGGAATGCGGCATAATATTGACCGCCCAGGAACAGGCTCAAGTAATTCGTAGGTACACCGGCTGCTGCCGGCTTCATTCCGCGCCGACCTGCCTCCAACTGCAACTCCCGGGAAAGCGCTGCGACGTGAATCTCTCCGGTGAGCAACGCAGCCAGCCGGGTCAGGTCCTCCCTCACCCACCGAATTTCCACTTCCTGGAAGTCCGGATTTTCTCCACGCCAGTGGGGCTGGGGCGCCTTCTCAAACCAGATACCCTCACCTACCTCTCTGCCGAGATACTGGTAGGAGCCGGTCCCGGCCGGTTGCTCGTCGAAGCCATCAACACCCACGTCGTCGAACTGTTTCTTGCTAAGCATCATGATTTCGCCGCCACCGAAGCCGCGGGAAAGAATTGCAGCAGTGTCTACCGCAATGTTCGGGAATACTATTTGAACTGAGTATTCATCAAGGGCGCTGTACTCCGAATTCCTCAAGAGAGTATTAGCAGAAGACGACTGCGCGTCGTCACCCAATACACGATCGAACGCGGCAATTACGTCTGCGGAGGTAAACTCCCCGTAGCCGAACTGGAAGGGCACACCTTCCACCAGGTGGAAGGTCCAGGTCCGGCCGTCGGGAGCTGTCTCCCAACTCTCGGCCAAACGCGGAATGCGCTCGTTTGTCTGCGCATCAAGACCGATCAAGGTTTCCGAGTAGGGATCGAACTGGTAATAGGATGGGCGGCTGACGGTCCAGTGCCGGTTGGTCTCCTGCACTTCGCCCAGGGCGTAGATCACCCTATCAACCTTAGCCTCAACCTGTTCCATCATCACCGGAATCGGGGTAGGGGTTGCGATTACCGTCCTTTCTACAACGGTCTCCTTAGGAATCTCCTTCAGGACCTCTACCTCTTTAATTACCTCTACCTCTTTAATTACCTCTTTTTGTACCTCCACGGGCACTTCAATTTCCCTGATAACCTCAACCTCTTTGGGGACTTCTACGGTTACCTCCTTGATAACCTCCCTCTCAACAATATCAGGGGCGGCAGTGCCGCAGGCCACAAGGAAAGTCAGGGCCAGAACCATAGAACCGATGAGTACTGACTTGGGTATGTTCAGCCATTGAAACGCCATGGATGTCGCCTCCCAATTTCAGGGTCGCAAAGATCCGGGTTAAGGGTCCATTCAAATGAAAGATTATCCTCCTGTAATACCGATATGTGTCGAATTCCGGGCAGTATATTGGAGCCATATGTATAATGTCAATACATAGCTTTTGGCAAAATATTAATGCTATTTACGGCTATATTACTTAATATTCTTACGAAATCCTACCTAAATATCACAATATTAGTAAACTAAATTTTCCTGACTCATTATTGATGTATAATGCTTTTTTGATGTTCAACACATGCTTAATTCGTCTTAAGTACAATTTTCATTGTTCTTTTCTGCTATCCGATGAAATGGAATTGATGCCAGGCAGACAAACAGCGAAATGCATCACCCACGAAGGTCCCTGGATTACATCCGGCTGCACAGCCGTGGCGTAGTTGCCAGGGTAAGGTTTAGTATTGACAAGGCAATTTGGCGTAGCATATATTGCCTTAACGTTGCGGCACAGCGTAAATAGCCCTGTGCTCATTAGCAATTTGTCCCTATAACCCTGCGCAAACCGAACGAAGAGAAGCCCGGCCCTCCTTGGGTCTTTCAGGAAAAGCGAAATGCAACGGTTTATACTTGTCCGGCTCTTCCACGCAGTTATTGCGTTAGTGGCCGTAAGCATGATCGTATTCGGGCTGGGGCGGCTCTCGGGCGACCCCCTGGATACCCTGCTCGACGTCGATGCCACCGTGGAAGATTATGCCCGGGTCCGTGCCTACTGGGGCCTGGACAAGCCTCTGCACATTCAATACCTGACATACGTTGGGAATTTCGCCAGGGGAAGATTCGGTGAGTCCATCAGGTTCTCAGGCCAGGACGCTCGCGAATTGCTTTGGCAGCGCCTGCCGGCCACCCTCGAACTGGCTGCTATTGCCCTGATTGTCAGCGCATTAATTGCGATTCCCCTAGGGGTTATTGTCGCCGTCAAAAAGGATACCGGGATTGACATTGTCGGCAAAATAATCGCTCTAATGGGGCAGTCCCTGCCCAATTTCTGGATTGCATTGATGCTTATGTGGGTATTTGCCGTTCAACTTGAGTGGCTGCCTACCTCTGGCAGAGGAACGTGGAAGCATATCTTAATGCCCGGCATTGCCCTTGGGTATTTCCAGGTAGCGGCCCTGATGCGTCTCACCCGCTCCTCCATGCTGGAGGTGCTGGACACTGAGTACGTTAAGCTGGCCCGCATCAAGGGTTTGCGGGAAGGCATGGTCATCTGGAAGCACAGCCTTCGCAATGCTCTTATTGCTCCGATAACCTATTTTGGACTGATATTGGGCGGCGCCATGACCGGTTCCGTGGTTATTGAGTCCATTTTTACCTGGCCTGGCGTCGGCTTGCTGGCCATTGACGCCCTTCGGTCAAAGGACTTTTCAGTAGTTCAGTCGGTGGTGATATTCTTCGCCGCCATATACATCGGCGCCAACCTGCTGGTCGACCTCGTATACGCATATCTGGATCCGCGCATTCGCTATACGCATTAGCCGTTAGAGCGAAAGCGGAGGAGAATAATTCTATGGCCAACTTGGCGGTGCCTGGCAGAATACCGGGCGCGAGAAGCGTTAGCGGAGCCTGGAGGGCACTGGGAACGGCCCGCAGATACCCTATATTTCCTGTGACCATACTTCTGTTTGTGCTGGTGCTGCCGGCCATTTTTGCCGATTGGGTGGCCCCGCATGACCCTGTGCAGGGAAGCCTTAGCGACAGGTTGGCTCCGCCATTCTGGGTCGAAGCTGAAGGGGAAGGCATTTACGCTACACCTGGAGGCACTTTTAATCATATCCTGGGCACGGACAAACAGGGCAGGGACATACTGAGCCGCATCATCTATGGTGCGCGAATTTCCCTGACGGTGGCGGCCATATCCATCATTATGGCCGGGATGATCGGCACCACTCTTGGCCTGATCGCCGGTTACTTTGGCGGAAATATTGACCACCTGGTTATGCGGGCGGTGGATATCTGTCTTTCCATGCCGGCCATCCTGTTCGCCCTGGTGCTGGCGGTGGTTCTAGGGCCCAGCTTCCAAACGGTCATTATTGTTATTGTCAGCATTTTCTGGTCGCGCTATGCCCGGCTGGTGCGTGGCGAAACCCTGGGTATCAAATCCCAGGACTTTGTGGCCCGGGCGCGGGTGGCCGGAGCCTCCAACGCTCGTATAATCATCCGCCACGTATTCCCAAACGTGGTCAATACCATCATAGTTTTGGCCACTCTTGAAGTAGGTCAGGTAATCCTCCTGGAGTCTACCCTGAGCTTCCTGGGAGCAGGTTTGCCAAGGCCCACCCCGGCCTGGGGCCTGATGATCGCCAGCGGCCGAGAACTTCTGGTAACCTCCTGGTGGCTGACCGCCTGGCCAGGCGTGGCCATCTTGCTTTCCGTATTGTCCATGAATCTGTTGGGCGACTGGCTGCGGGACCGGCTGGATCCCAAACTGCGCAACGTGTAGCAGCAATACTCCTGCAAACTTATTGTTCTTGCCCCCACCGGCGTTTCATCGATATCGTTGTGGGGGCATTTAGTTTGCCTTTCGGATATGCCCCGGCCCCTTGCTACTACAACCCAAATATGACGGGACCCTGAATTTGCCGTATTCTGGTGGCAGTAAAGTGCCAGAGAACCTTTTGGTCCCCCATTCCGTAACATTTGGTAACTCTCCACCAAGGTCTTGATTCACATGAACAGCAGTATTCGCAGATCCTTTATGCCTTTGGCCATCATGGTGGGCCTGGCCCTCCTATGGGCCGCTACCGTTGCCTGTTTCCCCGGGACACCGACTGCCTCACCCAGCGTGCAGGAACAGTCCGCTCGAGAAGGGGTTACCCAGCCCACAGAGGTTGCCCCGAGGCCAACCGTCCAACCCACTGCAACGTCGGCGCCATCGGTCCCCACTTTGGCGCCCGCTAGCACGCCCGTCGCAGGTTCTCCCTCAGAACCAGCAGTAGCAGACGCAACAGCCACGCCGGAACCAGAGCCTACGGAAATAGCAGAGATGCCGGCCTCCATCTCCGCCATATTTGACGGAAAAGAAGGTCTGCAAGAACTGGCCTTCCACTACCTTAGCGAACTGGCGGAGGACGTGGGGCCGAGGACCAGCGGCACAGACCTGGAGCGTAAGGCTTCAGAGTTCTTGTTGGAGGAATTCGGCGATCTGGGCTACGAGGCAGCGGCGCAAGAGTTTACCTGGGACTCGCCGGCGGCCAGCCTGACCGTCGGACTGCCGGACAATCAAGACCTGGAGGCTAATATCCTTAGCGGAACGGCCAACGGCGAAGCCTCGGCCCAGCTGGCCTTTGTCGGACTGGGCAAACCTGCGGATGTACCCGAAGAAGGACTGGAGGGCAAAATAGCCTTGGTCGAGCGGGGTGAGATCACCTTCGGGAGCAAGGTAGCCGAGGTGCATAACGCCGGAGCGGTGGGTGCCATAATCTTCAACAACGTGTCGGGTTCCTTCCGGGGAACTCTGGGAGGGCGAAGCCAAATACCCGCTATTTCCCTGTCCCAGGCCGACGGGAATCATCTCAAGGAGTTGCTTGACCAGGGAGAAATGATCGAAGCCGCCATTTCAATCGAGGACAATGCCGTCCCCTCTCGCAACGTCATTGCCGCACTCCCGGGAACCGGCGATGGGGTAATCGTAGTGGGCGCGCACTACGACACGGTCCCTGATTCCATCGGCGCCTCCGACAATTCCTCCGGCACGGGAACGCTGCTGGCGGTGGCCGAGCAACTGGCAGGCCGTTCTTTCCCCTTCACGGTGCGGTTCATTGCCTTTGGCTCTGAAGAGACCGGCTTGCACGGCAGCGAATACTACGTGGACAACCTGACCGCTGACGAACTGGAAGAAATCTACCTCATGATCAATCTAGACTCGGTGGGCTCCGGCACCAGGCTACGGCTTTTCGGAGATCGCTGGGCCGCCAAGCACGTGGAGGAGACTGCAGACCGAGAGGAAATACCCCTGGACACCGGTTCCAGGCGCGGCTCCGGCGGCAGCGACCACGTAAATTTCCGCAACGCCTGGGTTCCGATAATCTATTTCCTGGCCGACGACCTCTCCCGCATAAACACTCCTGCAGATACCATGGAGCACATTAATCCCGACTTGCTGGGCGACGCAACCGCCCTGGTGCTGGACCTGCTGGAGAACGTCGCCGACCTTCCCGGGTACGGCCAATAAGGCCGACTTCAGACCCGACGCTGGCCCAACTAACGGCGGGTTATGGTAGACTCAAGGCTAATTTCAGGTACCATCCTGATTAGTCTCAGTCAAGGAGCTTTACCATGGCCCGCCCTCCCGCAGCTCGCATTCAGCGGGTGCAGCCTCCGGCCACCCTGGCCGCCGGCGAAAAGGCCCGACAACTAGCCCGCCAGGGACACGACGTTATAGACCTGGGCCAGTCCAGTCCCCATCACGTCACTCCCCGCCACATTATTGACGCAGGCATTCGCGCCCTCAACGAGGGACTGACCAACATCAGTTCGTCCCGGGGACTGCCCGAATTGCGCCGCGCCATGGCCGGCAAGCTGACAGTCCATAACGACCGCAAAGTGGACCCCGATGGCGACATTCTGGTCACCCCTGGCAGCAAGATCGGCCTGTACGATGCCATCAACGCCTACATCGAACGGGGTGACGAGGTGCTGGTGCTCGAACCCACCTGGGTCAGCTTCAGTCAGCAGGTGGAAATGGCCGAAGGCATCCCCGTAGCCGTGCCTCTCAGCGAAGAGGAAGAATACTACATCGACTACGAGCAATTGAAGGAATACGTCACACCCCAGACCAGGATGATCGTCATCAACAACCCCAACAACCCTACGGGCCGGGTGTACACCGAAGAAGAGCTGGCAGCCGTGGCACGATTGGCAGTGGAAGAGGATTTGTTGGTCATCTGCGACGAGACTTACGAATACTTCCTCTATGATTCCAACCAGCACCTGACCATTGCCAACCTGGACGGCATGGCGGAGCGAACCCTTACCAGCTACACCTTCACCAAGGCCTACTCCATGTCCGGCTGGCGGTTGGGGTGCATCGTGGCCCAATCGGCCCTGCTGGAACCCCTGCTGAAAATCCAGGAGCAGACGGCCAGCTTCGTATCCCCCTTCGTGCAGATGGCGGGAGTGGCCGCCCTGCAGGGCCCGCAGGACCACCTTGTGCAATGGCGCGAAGACTGCAACGACCTGCGCATCCGCTGCGCCGACCGATTGTACCAAGTGCCCGGGGTTCACTGTCCATTGCCCGAAGGAGCAACCTTTCTCTTCCCCTGCTTCTCCGCTGACATGACCTCTGCCGAACTGGCCGAATTGCTGGTGGAGCGGGAAGGGGTGGTGGTTACCCCCGGCGCGGGATTCGGGGAAAGCGGCGAAGGCCACTTCCGCATCGCCCTCATGCGCTCCCCGGCTGACCGTGTGCTGGAAGGCGTCGAACGCATCGCCCGGGTGCTGGAGTCACTGTAATTAGCCCAGGAAGGGACCAACCCCATGAAGATTCACCTGGTTGACGGGACCTATGAGTTGTTCCGAGCCTACTTTGCCTTGCCATCAATTTCAGCCCCCGATGGTCGCGAGGTGGGGGCTGTCCGTGGGCTGATACAGACCCTGATTGGATTGTTACGCCAGCCCGATGTAACCCACGTGGCAGTGGCCTTCGACAGCGAGATTCTCTCCTTTCGCAACGAACTGTTCGAGGGGTACAAGACCGGCGAGGGAACGCCTCCGGAATTGCTGGAGCAGTTTCCCCTGGCCGAACGGGCAACGGCAGCATTGGGCCTGGTGGTGTGGCCGATGATGGAGTTCGAGGCCGACGACGCCCTGGGCGCGGCGGCAGTCCGCTGGCAGGACGCACCCGGGGTTGAGCAAATAGTCCTCTGCTCACCGGACAAGGACCTGGCCCAGGTGGTGAGCGGCGAACGGGTCGTGGCCCTGGACCGGCGCAAGAACGTGGTCATGGACGAGGCCGGGGTTCGGGAGAAGTTTGGCGTATCCCCCGCGTCCATACCAGACTACCTGGGCTTGGTGGGAGACAGCGCCGACGGCATCCCCGGCATTCCCCGCTGGGGCGCCAAGGGCAGCGCCCAAGTCCTGGCCAACTACGGCCACATCGAGCAGATTCCACAAGACGCCGCCGACTGGACAATTAACGTGCGGGGCGCCAAGTCCCTGGCCGCCAGCCTGTCCGATAACATGGAAGCCGCCCTCCTCTACCGCCAGCTTGCCACCCTCCGCCTGGACGTCCCCCTAGTCGAAGACCCGCCCCAACTGGAATGGCAAGGCGCCCACCGCGAACCCTACCAGCAACTGTGCGAAGAACTGGGGTTTGAGCGGTTGCGGGAGGGGCCTGGAAAATGGGGGGATTAGGAGTTTAAGTGGCGGCAGTGTATTGCTTGAGCCCTTCCTCAATGGACTTAAGCTGGTCAACTACCTGGTTTAGCACTTCTTGGTAATCCGCCTCTGTTCTAAGCCTGATTGGTACCGAGCCGTCTTCGAGACCGTTGAATTTGTCATGGAGGGCCCACATTATCTCGGTATATATGCCTTGGTTGATTTGCTTATTGGCTACGGGCCCCTGAAGGCCAAACCAAAGCGGAGAAGAATCGTTGGCAGACCAACGCCTGTAACTAAATCCGAACCAGGACTTTACACCGGATTCGACAAATTCGAAGTATCGGACGAAACCATCAAAAGAGGCAGTTGCTCGATACCCCTGAAGTTGTAGTAGACCCTCCTGAACACCGTAAGCATCAACGACGGTGTCGATCAATCTTGTGAGTCTCAGGAGACGGCGCGGGAATTCTGTTCCCAGGTCCTCTTCCTTAAGCTCTTGAAACGCTTCAGCATCCATACGTTCGGTGAGTCCCCTCAATTGTAAAATGTCTGACAGGACGTGGTCTTCGTCAGATGACCCTTCGACCAGCCCATCAATCAATTCCCTCCAACTAACCATCATCAAATGCCAGTTGGCGTCCCCATACTCGACTTTACAACTCTTGACCCTGCCTTGAACATCAGTTTCACCAAGGATTGCCCCTGCTCCCGTCATCTCGACGTCCTTTCTGACCTCTCCCCACAAATAATCTATGCGATAGTCAGGGACCACAAATATGAGCACCGCAGGGCCGTTCTTGGCTAATTGGTGAAGATAGCCTCCACCCTGACCGGCTGAAATTGCGGCGTCAAATTTGGCTTCACCGACTATTCGTTTTTCACTATTTGCGTCGTACCCTACGAAGTCAATTCGGCCACTACCACCTTCAGCCTGGTAGGCGTCTTCCGCAACTATCCCCATGAACGGGTCCAATTCTGCCCCGGTTTGACTGTTTATCAATTTGACCATGGTGCTCATGGCCGAGTCGCATTTATTCAATATATAAGCTGGTGACCTTGTGGCAGCAACCTCGACTTGACCGAAAAGTCTCAGGTCCAACACAAGGTGAGCCAACAAGGTATCGTTCTCAGGCATGAATTACCCTCCTTCTATTCTTCGTGCAACTTCGTGGACAAACCCGATGATTAGTCCCGCGCCGCCCGCGTCGGGTAGTCCTCTACCTTCCCCGTATCCCCTGCCTGTATCACAAAATCCCGCCCGCCTCTACCGAGACGGGCGCGGTTCAGGACGTAGTCTTCTCGCCGCGCAACTTCCGGGTCAAATTCCTCGAACGGAACCATTATCCAGTACTTGTAATCGCCAACAAACAAATAGTTGTTTTCCATGCTGAAGAACCGGCACTTCACGCCTTCGCCGGCTTTCCAGCGTTCGACAACGCAGTCCAGCAGGTCAGCACAGTTGTCTTTGCAGGTCAGCACGTACTCATGGGGCCAAGTGTCACGGTAGGTTACCGCTTCTCGCCACGGGGCGCGTTCTATAAGTTCGACTAGTGTTAGTTTCATCCCATCACCTCCCCTACAAGGGAACGGAAGTTAACAGCAGACCATCAATGGCTGTCAAGTATCCATTGTCATCCGAGGTAACAGTCCTCCGCCTCGGAAGCAGCGCCAGCAGGAGAACCGCTCGTTCATCTCGCCTTCGAGTTCAAACCTGCATAACGCCTGCCTATGCTTGAAAAAAATCAGTTATACTCTCGGCAACCACTTGCTATCCAAGGAGGGCTCCATGACCTCAACCCGCAACGACCGCCATGTCGACACCATCGTCGTAGGAGGCCAGATTGTTACCTCCTCCCAGGTTTACGAGGCCTCCATTGCCATTGACGGGGACAAGATTGCCGCCATTGGCCCCGAGAACCTGCTGCCGCCGGCGGACAAGTACATCGACGCCTCCGGCATGTTTGTCCTGCCCGGGCTCATCGACTGCCACGTCCACCTGGACGGCCACGACAACTATGCCCTGGGTTCCCTGGCCGCAGCCCATGCCGGCCTGACCACCCTCGTCCCCTTCGGCACCTACAACCTGGAAGGCGACGAGACTCTGCCCCAGGCCATCAACCGGTCACGGGAGGAAGTGGAACGCACCGCCGTAACCGATTTCGCCTTTCACTTTATCCTGCAGAACCGCCCCAACATCCTGGACAGCCTGCCGGAGGCCCTGGAACTGGGCGTCAAGTCCTACAAGATGTTCATGACCTACAAGAAGCGCCCCTACCGGATGTGCGATGACGACTACATCTGCCAGTCCATGGAAATGGTGGCTAAAGGTGGGGGCGTACTGCAATTGCACTGCGAGAGCGGGAACATCATCGAGTACCTGGAGAACAAGCTGCTGTCCGAAGGCCACACCCATCCTACCGACTTCCCGTCGGCCTGCCCCGACTGGGCCGAAGAGGAGGCCATCAACCGCGCGATAAAGATGGCCGCGGCCACCAACTGCCCTACTTACGTCGTCCACCTGAGCACCCAGTTGGGCCTGGAGCGCATCAAGCAGGCGCAAGCCTCGGGCCAGCGCATTTGGACCGAGTCCTGCCCCCAATACCTGCTCCTGTCCGACGAGGAGATGGCCAAGTACGGTCCACTGGCGAAGATCGGTCCGCCCCTGCGTCCCGCCGACGGCCCCGACCAGGACGCCCTGTGGCGGGGCTTGGAGCAAGGCCACATCTCCATCACCGCCAGCGACCACGCGCCCTATCCCCAGGAACTGAAGCAGGTGGGCTGGGACAACATTTTCGTGGACGCCGAAGGACGCTCAGTGCCCTTTGGTTCACCAGGTGTGGAGACCATCGTGCCCCTGATGTACAGCGAGGGAATCGTAAAACGGGGCCTGCCCATCTGGTGGCTGGCCCGGGTAATGTCAGAGAACCCGGCCCGCATCTTCGGCCTCTATCCCCGCAAGGGCGTTATCCAGGTGGGTTCCGACGCAGACCTGCTAATCCTGGACCCAAAGGGAGACCGGGTCATCACGTCCAGGGACCACCACAGCAACGCCGGTTATTCACTGTTTGAGGGCTGGCAGGTTCAGGGCCGCCCCTACATGACCCTGCTGCGGGGGCAGGTATTACTGAATCAAGGGGAGTTAGAACAGCAGCCCGGCTACGGCGGATTCCTGGCCAGCGACTCGCCACGCTCCCCTCTAGGCGGGCCGGTGCGGTAGGTCTGCCAACTCCCTGGAAAAAGCTTACCAACGAAAGAGCACGAAGTAGGAACTGAGCCCAAATAGCAACGCCCCCGGACAGTAGTCCCGGGGCGCTTTGCGTTACTGGTAAACCGGGGTGGCGTTGGCTGCTTACTTGGACCAGGTCATGGTGTTAATCAGGATTCGGCGGCCGCCGGGCATATTGACGAACTCCAGGTCCTTGTTGACGCCCCAGACGGAGACAATCTCCATCATGGGAAGCTGCAGCAGGTTGGTGGCAAACAGATCATAGGCTTCCGTCATCAGTTCCCGACGTTCGTCGCCGGTGGATGCCAGGGCCTGCTGACCAAGGGCGTGCCACTCGGCGTTGCAGTTCTTGGAGCGGTTGGAAGCGCAGCTCATGTAGAAGTTAATCTGGCGGCCAAAGTCGAAGTACTCACCACCGGGTGCGAAGAAAACCAGCCCCGGGGAGGCGCCGGTGCGCGGCGGGTCGTTGGCGGGTACAGCGGCAGCGGCAGCTTCGGAAGTGGCGCCGGCTTCGATCTCGGCATCGTAGGTCACGGCCGGACCGGTAAGGTGGCGGTCACGCCACACGCTGCCCTCGGCTATCTGGGCTTCCACGTTGATGCCGACGTCCTGCCAGAAGGTAATCAGGGACTCGGTGATCTCCACATCCTTGGCGTAGCGGCCGGCGCGGGTCCAGAACTGGATGGTATTCTCGGGGTTATAGTCGGCCTGCGCCAGCAGTTCCTGGGCCCTTTCCGGGTCGTAACTGTAAATGGGCTGCCAGTTGTCTTCGTTGACGCCCAGGGTGCCGGGGATGCCGTTGGGGCCGCTGGAGCAGCGGGACTCGGGCCCGAAGAAGGCAAGCGCCAGTTCTTCGCAGTTGATGGCGTGGGTCAGGGCCTACCGGACTTCCAGCTTGCTGAGTTCAGGGTGCCAGATGGTATCAACATTTATGGTGTAGACCTCACCCGATACCACCTTGACCGTCTTGCCATTCTCGCTGTTGTTGATGGGGTCTGCCTGGTCGATGGACACGGCCCAGGACAGGTCAGCCTCGCCGGTCTGGATCATGGCGGAGCGAACCGTCTCCTCGGAACGCCAGAGGTACTGGGCGTCCTTGATGGACGGGGCCTGGGTGATGAAGTTCACCGGCTGCGGCTCCACGTAATCCTCGTAGGCGGACAGGGTTATGGACTCGCCGCGGACATACTCCCCCCAGACGTAGGGGCCCCAGCCAATCACCTGGCCGGAGGCATCACGATCTTCCTGGGAAACGTTCTGGTGGTAGTCGGGGGCGACGAAAATGTGAAACTGGCCGAAACGGGGCAGCACCGGACAACCGGCGGCGCTGTCGCAGATGAAGTCCACGGTGTAGTCATCTACGATTTCGGCATGGGCCTCGCGTACCTGCGAGTAAGGCTGGTATTCCACGTTACTGCCAAGCTGGTTGATGGTATAGGCGGCAGCTTCGGCGTTCCACGGTTCGCCGTTATGGAAGGATACGCCCTCCCGCAGTGACAGGCGCCACTTGTTGGGCTCATACTGCTCGAAACCGGTGAAACCGGCGGTGGCAGTATCGGTGAAGTCCGGCCCGAAGAAAGAAATGGGCTGGGCAATGTTGTGGATTATCTGGTTGGGGTACAGAGTGGTGCTGATCCAGGGATCGGGAATCGAGGGTTCTTCGTTGATAACGATCACCACGTCGTCCCGGGCGGCCTCAACCATGGCCTCGGTGGGACGGGGAGTGGGCTGCACGGTGGGAACCGGCGTGTTGGTCGGCGCCATGGCAGGCTCCGGGCTATCGCCGGTGGAACCGAAATCAGTCATAGAGCTGGAATCCACCATGGAACCTGAGTCCATGCTCTCGGCAGGGGTGGCAGGTTCAGCAGCAGCAGACGAGGCGGGCGCCTCGGCAGGAGCGGCAGCGGGAGCGGAAGTAGAAGTGGGCTGTTCTGCCCCACCGCAGGCGATGGCAAAAATAGTAGCGAATGCAGTTAAACCGACCAGCCAGCGCCCAAAGCGCGGCCGGCCACTAGATATTGGAAACACTGAATATATTCCTCCCTAGTTATGTAAAATTATGGTTTCCGTCCACGGGATTTAGATAATCCGTTAATACGATAATATTAAGTAACCAATAAGTCAACGACATGAAGTTATTTCGTCAACTTCTTCATGGTTACGAATTGCGTTCTGCTTCTTGTCAAAGTACTTTCTTTATCCTTGAGTGCAACAACTTATCAACGCAAAACGGAAAACTTGACAGCCAGCGCTCCCGATCACGGGATAACAATTGGGGAGAAAATGAAGAAGGAGGTCAGGTTACCTAACGGCGCGATACAACGGCAAGGTAACTATTTCTGGGGAAACCAGACACATATGCGCGTTCAGGCTCAGGGCCCTGAGCACGCTGGCTAAAGATGCGGGACATGAGGTCAGGCAAGCTCACGCCTGCTGAAGGGTTTTCGGGATGCCCATGATAGCGTCCGCGGCCAACCCCAACCCAATGAGGCAAATTAAGACCGTAGACGGCAGGAATGGGACGCTCTTTCGAAAAACGGCTAGGTTTCGCTTTCCTTCCTGAGCCCCAATTCCCCCTGTTCCATCTGCAGCAGCCGGGCCTTGACCGTCAGGCCACCGGCGCCATAGCCGTGCAGGTCTCCGCTGCTGCCTATTACCCGGTGGCAGGGAATTACCAGGGCCAGGGGATTGCGGGCCATCGCCTGCCCGGCGGCCCGGGCAGCGTTGGGGCGACCGGCTTCGGCGGCCAGCCAACTGTAACTCCGGGTCTCTCCTGCCGGTATGGTTCTACAGGCCTCCCAGGCAGCGCCGAAAAATGGCGGGGCGTTGCTCAGGTCCAGCGCAATCTCGTCAAGCGCTGCGGTGTCGCCTACAAAATATCGCTCCAGGCATTCGCGCGCCTGCGGGAATGCCGCCTCATCCTGCTCGGACCCCCTCAAGTCATCACTCAGGTCCTCGAGAATTTCCTCAGGCGTGGGCTTCATGCTCAGGCGGCACAGCCCGTCATCGCTGCCCACCAGGCCAATCCACCCGTGAGGGCCCGGAAAGATGCAGTGTTTATACTCTTTCATCCTTGGGCTCCTTCCGCAGCCTGCGCCCGCTTTCGCAGCAGATGGAACAGCAGGGGCATGCGGACTGCCATCCAGGCCTGCACCAGGCGCTCGGTTTCCTCTTCCGTACGTTCCCTCCTGCCGTACAAATAACGGACGTAACTCCCCACGATAATCGACAGGTTTTCTCGCTGGTCCGGCAGTTCGCTGTGCAGCCTCTCCAGGTATTGGAACGGGGTCTGATACCGGGCCGGCCCCATGGAGTTCAGGCGTCCCAGGAATGCCAGGTGGCGGAAGGTTACTTCGGGAAGTGGTGACGGGGAGAGGTAACGGCGCCAGAAGACCCAGACCAATAGCGCTACCAAGGCCGCGACCGCAACAATCCCGATGACCCACGGCAGGAACCGGCGCAGCAGTTGCAGCGCAACTGACTCCTGCTGCTGTATAGGCAAATTATCAGCCAGGAAGTCTTCCTCGCAGTCTTCGTCGTCGTCGAAATCGCAATCCGGAATGTACGTCGAGCCCGAAGTCAAGCCCTCCAGGTCCAGACTATCCGCGGCCACCGGCTCCACCGCCACGGGAATAGTGGCGCCCGGTGTTGGCTCGAAGCTGATCCAGCCGTATCGCGGGAAGAACACCTCTACCCAGCCATGGCTGTGGCTGTCGGTTACAACGTAAATATCGTGGTCCGGCAACTGGTTGCCCACCGTATAGCCGGTAACCATTCTGGCCGGAATGCCCTGCGTCCGTAGCAGCACTGTCATTGCCGACGCAAAGTATTCGCTGTAACCTGCCTTCTGCTCAAACAGGAAATAGTCCACGCCGTCGGCATCAAATGGCGGTGGATTAATGGACAGGGAGTAGGGCAAGGTCTTTAAATGGTCCTCGATAGCGATGGCCTTATCGTAGGGCGTTTCGGCATCGGCGGTCAGCTCCCGGCCCAGGTCGCGGACGCGTTGCGGCAGTTCAAGCGGCAAAGCAGTGTACTTGGCCAGCGCCCAGGTGGGGTAGTCCAATCCGGCCAGCCGCAAATCATCTGCCCTGGCCAGAGAAACCGAAGAAGTTACCTCGTAGGTTTCGCCCTGTTTGAAGTCTTTTCGGGCCGTCCTCAGGGAAAGGGTATCCGGCTGCTCGGGCAAAACCTCTGCCAGCGCCACATGTTGTACCTGGTTCCCGTCCCGGACAACATCCACGAGATGGAAACCCGCTGGCACTGCCTGGGTCAACTGGGATCTACCGGCCGACTCCCCAGACTGGCGCAGGATCCGGTCCAGGTTGACGGCCGCTATGTCGAGTTTTGGATATGACCGGCCCACCTCCAGCGGGCCACTCAAATCTATGTTGTAAATTGGGGAGTCATAGGTCTCCACGCGAACATCTCTGTCCGAGGAAAGGACCTGGCCTCCGGCAAAGAGGTTGCGGGTTCGATAGTTGGGCGTCAGGGAGTGGGTTACCTCGAACCGCTTTTCGTACGGCTGGGGCACGGAGTGAGTGGGGGTCCAATCCGTTGGCTGCAGTTCCGTATTTTCGGATAACCATCCCTTGGGTGTGTAAGTACCGTAGCTCCGGGCTTTCCAGTACATCGCCACCGGCGATTCTACCTGCAACACGGGCGTGGTAGTGGGATTGATAGTGCCCTGGAAGGCCATTACGTCGCCCCAAATGCGATAAGGCAGGGGCTTGCGGGCCGGGAGGCCGGCGAACAACCGGTTGAAGTCCTCTTCAAACCTGACGAGGGGGGACCGCATATACTCGTAAGTATCGTGGGCCGGGGCCCAGAACCGACCGGTGGGAAGCAACAGAAATGCTACCAGAAGCACGAAAAAGGTAACAATCACACTGTCGGAAACGGCCAGTATTCCCAGGTGGCTATCGGACTGGAACCCTCGGCGGCGCCACTCCTGCAGTCGGCGGACCGCTTGCACCCGGGACACCAGCAGCAACGCCGTCAAAAGGTATAAGCCGAGGTAGACGCTGCCTTCCGACGGCAAGAAAGTCAGGTTGGATAGCAGCCCTGCTCCGCCAAGGACAAAGACGCCCCAAAAGTTGCGGAGTCGGAAGAAGACCCAGGCTGCAAAAAAACCGGCCATCCAGGTAATGCACATCAGGGCAAAGGCGAAAGGCTCCCGGTCGATGTTAATGCTGCCCGTCTGTGCCGCTACCCACCACAGGTTCAGCCTTTCAAACAGCTCAACGGCACTGCTTAATTCCATGCCCTCGGCCTGGAAAGAAGTCAACTGATACACTACCACCCAGAACCCAATAACCAACCCCAGGGGAACCAAAAGCAATCCCCACAATGGAATGCGTGAAATCACCAGGCCGGTCAACATGGCCAGGAGGATCAGGGAGACCAGATTGGGCGTGGGCACCCAGTCGGCACGCTCCACCGACCAGACCACGACCATAAGATTCAGGGCCAACAGGAAAACAGCTGCCCAACCATCGGAGGGCCGAGCATAGACAAGGAACGCCTTCAACCGGGCCATAACCGATTCAAAACTGAGTCCGCCGCTCCGTGCGGGAGCTTGGCTCTGGCTCACTCCAATCATGGCGCCGTCTCCGATCCCTCGGGGCGGACCGTCCCCAGGTAGGCGAACTCCGCTGAGACAGGCTCAGAGGCCGAACCATTTTCGTTGAAGCTGACCTCCTCCGTTACTCCATCACCTGGGGCCCTCGGGGCAATGAAGGGGTAGGGCTGGGCGTACAAGGGCAATTGCAGGGCGTCATTCAGTGATTGGCCCCGCCGGACTCGATACACGGGAAGCTCGCTGGAATACAGGAAATCCAGGGGCGACTGCACCTCAACGGGGGCGCCAAAATCGGTGGGGTCCACGTAGACCACCGACACATGTACCCCATCTCTTCGCAAGCTGGCCAGCGCCGGAATCCATTCAGTGCGGCGCGAGGGAGTAACTATGGTCAGACTATTGAAGCGGCTCAGGTGCCCTTGCAGATCATAAATGAAGCGTTCCAGCGTAACGTTCCCAGTGGCCCTCACCCCTGCCAGCGCTTCCATCAAGTGGCCTACGTGGCCAGCTCCGGAGCCTGGCCGGAGCAACCAGGTTTGGTCGCCATTGGTGGCCATGCCCACTGGCATGGAAAGCTCGTCAAATCTCTCGATAAGGGACGCCGCCGCCTTTACCGACAGTTCCTCGGTGTTATCCACCGGGTCGTCACCCGTATGGGAACTCCGCTGCATATCCAGCAACACCCACGCCTCGGCAGACAGGCCCATGTCGAATTCCTTCACCATCAGGTTGTTCATTCGAGCGGTGTAGGGCCAGTGGATCTGCCGGAAGCTGTCGCCGTAAACATACTCGCGAACGCCCGATGATTCAGGGGTAATGTGGTCGGAACGACGGGTAACACGACGGTCGCTGGGCAGGAAGGCGAAACGGGGGTCCAGGTCTGGGAGCGGCTCTGTGGCGGGAAACACCACGTATGGCTGCGCCTCCAGGAATCGGCGGTTAAGCCGGAACAGTCCGAAAGGGTCCTGGCTGGTTACTTCTATCCGGCCGGTCTCGAACACGCCCCGGCGGGCCAGGTAGGTCTCTATACGCCAGCTACGCGACTGGTCCCGCACCATGGCGATACCCCGTCCAGTAGTATAGCCGGGGATATCTGACACTTCCTTTACTTCCAGCCATGACTTGGGAAAACGGAAGCGGTTCACCACCTGAATCTGGCCTTCAAGGTAGCTGCCGACCTGCCCTCGGTGTGCCAGCCGAGTCAGCCGCACATCCAGGCCCTGGAGATTAATCCAGGCCCAGAGCAGCCCGAAGACCAGCACCAGGGCAATTACGTAAAGGAATCGAAAGAAAAAGGGGAAGCCGGTACCCAGGGTATAGAAGGTGACTACTGCCAGCAGGATGAGAATCCCGATAGTCCGCTTGCTCAAAATCAAGTCTCTGGTTCGAGAATAGTGTACTTGGAGTTATCGCGGCTAGAATACCACAAAACTTGAGAGATCCCGGGATTCGGGAACAATGAGCCTGGTTTTCAAAGTGAACCTGGTCTCCTGGTCTCCTCGGGCAGGCTAGACCTGAGCCATGCCCGGTACATTAATCTGGTTCAGCAAATCGGTGACCAGTTCCTCGCTGCGGATGCCCCGCATCCGGGCCGAAGGCGACAGCACCAACCGGTGGGACAACACCGCGGGAGCCAACTGCTTTATGTCATCAGGAATTACGTAGTCCCGGTCCTGCACCAATGCCATTGCCCGCGCCACTCTGAACAGGCCCAGGGTAGCCCGAGGCGAGGCCCCCAGCGAAACATCGCGATGGTTTCGGGTGGACTCGGTCAGGGAAACAATATACTGGCGAACCAGGCGGTCAACGTAGACCGTCTTGGCGGCTTCCTGCAGGGCAGTCACTTCCGCCGGAGTGGCAACAGGTTCCAGGGTATCAATCGGGTGGGCCAATTCCTGTCGCTCGATAATGGCCATTTCCTCGGTAAAATCCGGGTAGCCCAGGCTGAGCCGCATCAGGAAGCGGTCCAACTCAGCTTCCGGCAGGGGGAACGTGCCTTCATATTCAATAGGATTCTGGGTGGCCACCACCATGAAGGGCGGCGTCAGGATGTGGGACACGCCGTCCACGGTAACCTGCAGCTCTTCCATGGCTTCAAGAAGGGCTGCCTGGGTCTTGGGAGTGGCCCGGTTAATTTCGTCAGCCAGCACCACTTGCGACATAATGGGCCCGGGCCTGAAGTTAAAGTCGCCGCTCTGCTGGTTATATACCGAAATGCCGGTTACGTCGCTGGGAAGCAGGTCCGGTGTGAACTGGATGCGCTGGAAAGAGCAGCCTACGGAGATGGCCAGCGCCTTGGACAGGGTTGTTTTACCTACTCCAGGTACATCCTCCACAAGGAGATGACCCTGGGCTATCAAAGTAGCCAGAGCATGCTGCACAGCCGAAGTCTTGCCGACGATAACTTTGCCAACATTTTCAACAATACGTTGGCCTACTGCGGCCGGGGAAGTGGTTTCCTGCAAACCGTCCTCCGATAAACAACTATGTGTATCCCCGTGCGAAGTTGATACCGTTAAAACGCCATGAGAGTCTACCACAAGCCGACGTTGAAGACATCCCTCGCCAGAAAGGGAACAGAAGGCGCCGGGTCGCGTCCAGTGTCAATACTTTCGAAGCCCTCTGAGGCAGCAGAATCGCAAGCAGGCACCGCAGGGGTCAAGCCGGTCGAAGTGAGAGCGGAACACACCACCGACTCCGAAGAAATGCGCCAAGCCCCCGGGCAAAACCCATCCTGCGCAGTCTCTGGTATGATTCATTAGAGCATCCGCGACAGGCCGGCGACAGGCATCCACGGCAAAAACACCATCGTATAGAGAAGTAGGCTGGGAACTGGAACCATGATTACCCCAAGGAGCATAGAGTGAAATTCAACAACCCCTCCCTCTTGTCTGCGAAAGTTCGGCGCGGCGGTCCGGCTATTTTCCTAACCGCAGCGTTGACGTTGGCTCTGGTAGTAGCCTGCGGCCCGGGGGCTGACTCACAAACGGCCACCTCTTCTGACGTTGCCGTTTCAATCGCCATAGCATCCGACAGCCAGGCGGCCAACGAAAGCGCCGCCCCGTCCGAGATCGTGGTTGAATCCAGCCCACAGACAACCGAGAGCCCAGCCAGTCCTGCGGCAGCGTCGACTGAGGCTCCCGGCGCCGACCAGGCTCCCGCCACGCAAGCGGTTGAGGAGACCCCCACGGCTGTCGCCGACGTCGCCGATGTCGTGCCGCAGCCTACCAGCACCCCTTCAGTGAGCGAATTGGCCGCGTTGGTGGAAGCCAACCCCATTGCCGACACCGCCGAGCCGGAACCGGTAGAGGAGTCAGCCCCGGACCCTGCACAGGAAGCAGAATCGACTTCCGAGCCGGAACGCCAGATAGCGGAGGGACCACTGGCCGCGGAGCCCGCCGGCATTTATGCCTGGATCAACAGCGACCCACTGACCCTGAAGCAATTGAAGGGGAAAGTCGTGCTGGTGGACTTCTGGACCTACACCTGCGTCAACTGCATTCGCACCTTCCCCTACTTGAAGCTGTGGCACTCCCGCTACGCCGACGACGGCCTGGTCATCCTGGGAATTCACACTCCCGAGTTCGATTTCGAGAAGAACTACTGGAATGTTCTGGAAGCCACCCAGGAAAACGGCATCGTATGGCCGGTGGCCCAGGACAATGACTTTGAGACCTGGCAGGCCTACAGCAACCGCTTCTGGCCGGCCAAATACCTTATCGACCGCGACGGAGTGATCCGCTACACCCACTTTGGCGAGGGAAAGTACGGGGAGACGGAGGAGGAAATAAGAAAACTGCTGGCGGAGGCGGGCGCAGATCTTTCCGACGATGCCGAGTTGCCCGAAGACCAGCAGCTTGACCCAGCTTTCCTTGGGGCCTTGGATGCCGAGGTAACCCCGGAGCTTTACGCCGGCTACGAGCGCAACGTCAATGCCATTTTAAGCGGTTTTCACCCTTATGTATTCCAGGAAACTTTCTACCAAAACCGAGGCGCGGTGGGCAATTTCGTAGCGCCGGAAGCGCTGGAACCCCATTTCATATTCTTCCAAGGGCCCTGGGCAGTAGGCCCCGAAAACATTCAGCACGCCCGCGTCAGCCACAACTACGAAGACTACCTGGCCCTCAAGTACTCAGCCAAGAGCGTCAACGCCGTGTTGACCTCCGAGTCCGGTGAGCCCTACCGGGTTCGAGTTACCCTGGACGGCCAATACCTAACCGAAGAAAACAAGGGGAGCGACGTTCAGATCGGTGAGGACGGGGAAAGCTACCTGGAAGTGGACCAGCCGCGCCTTTACGCAGTAATCGACAGCCCCCAGTACACCCAAAGGCAAGTGCTAAAGCTCAGTTCCAACTCGCCGGACTTCGGCCTCTTCGCTTTCACCTTCGGCGTGTACCAGGGTAAGGGACCGTAATGGGTATGGCGCTTAAGTCCTCCTCCATTCCAAAAGCCCCCCGGTTGCTGGCCATCGGGTTGCCGCTGGTAGTGGGACTGGTGGCATTGACCGCATTGGCAGGATGTACCGCTGTCAATCCTGAGCCAACACCGGCGGCGATTTCGGCAGTGACTTTGGCAACGACCCCGGAACCTCCGCCGGCGGCCAACCTTGCGGCGCAAGCAGTTATGGAATCACAACCCGTCTCCAAGCCAACGGGTTCGATTCAGGACGCCGCCCCCGGGGCCAATCCCATGATGCCCGCCGCAGAGGGAAAGATTGAGCCCATCCTGGCCACCACGGTACTTAACCCCGGTGAACAACGCGTGTCCTTCCTGCTGGTGGGCGAGAAATCCATCATCAAGGCTCCTGAAGCCACCGTCTCCGCCACCTACCTGGGCGACGATCAGTCCGGCGACGGCGCTTTAACCGGCCCGGTTCAGGCTACCTATCATGATTGGCCCTTCGGCATCCGGGGAGCCTACAGTACCGAATTGGCTTTTGACCGGCCCGGCCCCTGGCAACTGAATGTGGCCGTGCAGGATCAGGAGATTACGGGTAGTACGGTTATAGACCTGGAAGTCGTCGAGGACTCGCCAATACCTGCCATCGGCGACCGCCCGCCCCTGAGCCGGACCAAGACGCTGGACGAGGTAGGGGCAGTTGAAAAGCTCACCACTGACTACAACGCCGACGAGGAACTTTACCTCATCTCCGTGGCCGACGCCGTCGAAAGTCCGCGCCCTGCGGTGATCGTCTTCGCGTCACCCGCCTTCTGTACCAGCGCCACCTGTGGGCCCCAGGTTGACACGGTCAAGGAACTGAAAGCCGCCTACCAGGACCAGGCGGACTTCGTCCACGTCGAAATATACGACCTGCCCGACGAGATCCAGGGAGACCTCAGCCGCGCCCAGTTTGCCGAGGCAGTTGAGGAATGGGGCTTCCCGTCTCTTCCCCACTGGTTCAACGAGTCCTGGGTCTTCATCATCAATGACCAGGGCACCATAGACCAGCGGTTTGAGGGCTACGCCACGCTTACGGAACTGGAGGCAGCCTTGAAGGAATCTCTTCAAGAGGGTTAGCCAGCCCAGTCCATATTCCACCTTTCAGTACTAACCCTCGACACTTGCCCAGCATTGCCGGGTGGGGTAGGATAGCTGGAAATTCAGCAGCCAGGGAGATTGCACCATGCCAGCCAGCGATGGCGCCGCCCAGCCCTTCACCGCAGACCTCAGCCTGAACGTCAACGGCATGAGCCATTCGGTCCAGGTTCGTCACCACTGGACACTGCTGGACGTGATCCGAGAGCAACTGGACCTGACCGGTTCAAAGAAGGCCTGTGACCGGGGGGAATGCGGTTCATGCACCGTTCTGCTGGACAACAAGCCCGTTTATTCCTGCCAGATTCTGGCGGTACAGGTGGGCAGCCGACCGGTGATAACCATTGAAGGTTTGGGCGACGGCACGGGCGATCCGGCCGGCATGGACCTGGTGCAGAAGGCTTTCCTGGACAATGATGGGGGGCAGTGCGGCTTTTGCACTCCAGGCTTTGTAATGTCCACCCGGGCCCTGCTGAACGATAACCCCAATCCCACTGACGACGAGATCCGCCAGGCCCTCTCCGGCAACCTCTGTCGCTGCAACGCCTACGGACGAATCATCGAATCGGTCAGGGCAGCCAGGCAGGGTTAACTGGATCCACCATTCTTGGACGAGGGCCCTCAACCCACGCAAACCGTCGTCCCTGCTTTCGCAGGTACCTCGCTTACCATAGTCTCGACCCCCCTTGCCATAATCGGCCAAATTAAAAGGCCCGGGAACGTGTCCCGGGCCTTGCTATATATCTCTGGGGACATAGCTTACTAGTCTGCCGCCGCTGGCGTCCCCTCCTCAGCCAGGGCCATGCGCCGGGCCAAGGCTCCCTGCATAGCACGCCTCTCCTCCTCCTCAGTTTGCGGCGAGAAGCGTACCAGGAACACCAGCGGGGCAATTGCCACCACCGCTATCCCGATTAGCATCAGGGCGTCGGCGAAGGTAAGGCTTTCCACCCGGAAAAGGAAGCCCGGCGCCCACGATGCCGGCCACCGAACCCAGGGCCTTGCGGTTAATAAAGGGCACCACCGAAAAGGTCGCTCCCTCCGTCATCTGGACGAAAAGGCTGAAGATGATCATGGCTCCCACGGCCAGGAACAGGGTAGCCATCTGCGAGAAGAGCACCAGGGACAGCCCTTCCATCAGCAGGACACCGCCCATGAACATCACCCGGCCCTTCAACCCGAACCTGATGCCGAATTTGTCGCCGAAGAAGCCGCCCAGCATCCGGGCGAAGATGTTCATCAGGCCGAACAGGCCGGCAATCAGGCCGGCGGTTGCCAGGTTCAGTTCGAACCGGTCGTAATAGTACAGAGCCGCAATATTGTTAATGGTCAGTTCGATTCCGAAGCATGCTCCGTAAATGACGAACAAAGCCCAGACCCGGTAGTCTTTAGCGGCATCCATGAAGGACCCGTTCGTCACTGAAGTGGGTGCCATTTTTCCGGCGGCCCGCATCTGCCGGTAGTTTCCCTCCGGACAATCCTGGGTCAGGAAGTAGTAAGCGAATCCGGTGAAAAAGAGTCCTACGCCGGGAATCACCATCGCCACCCGCCATCCAAAGGTCTCACCCACGCCCAGCATGAGCACCAGGGTCAGGAGCAGGGGCATTACCATCTGGGTTACGCCGCCGCCCATGTTGCCCCAACCGGCGGTGGTGGCGTTGGCCGTGCCCACCACGTTGGGCGCGAACATTACCGAGGTATGGTATTGGGTGATGACGAAGGAGGCGCCGATTACGCCAATTGCCAGCCGGAACAGCAGGAAAGTCTCATAGTTCTGGGCCAGGCCGATACACATCACCGGAATGGAACCCAGCACCAGCAGCCCCGAGTAGGCCAGGCGGGGGCCAATGCGGTCGCACAGCCAGCCGATGAGCAGCCGAGCCAATATGGTGATCGCCACTGAAGCGATGATCGTGTTGCCGATCTGGGTCTTGGTAAGGCCCAGGTCGTCGCGCACCAGGGCCATCATGGGTGCAATGCCGAACCACCCGAAGAAGGCCAGGAAAAAGGCGAACCAGGTCAGGTGGAAGGTCCGCATGTGCGGCTTCCCCAGGCTGAAGAGCTTGATACGCGTGGCCTTGTTCGATGGTGGCGCTAAGAGGTATTCCGTATCCTTGACATCCATGACTTCAGTCCTCCTCTTGACTAAACGGTCAACGCGACCGGAGCAGCTTTGAGACTTTCCAGTACCTTCGCCAGGGTTTCGGGCAATTCATCGCAGGGCACGTTTTCCAGCGTCTTGACTGACGATTCTCCGTCGGTAACCACGCCCAGGGCCTCAGCTACCTTCCCTCCCAGGAAAACGTCCACAGCATCCACAACATTTCCGTCCACCCTGGCCTTCTTGCCCAGCAAACCAACATCGGCCACCGTGTGATTGCCGCAGGCGTTGGGGCACCCCGACCAGTTAATGGACAAGGCGGGCAGGTCACTGTCGACCTTCTCTTCCAGGTAACGGGACGTTTTCAGGGCCAGGCCCTTGGTATCCACCAGGGCGAAGTGGCAATAATCAATGCCGGTGCAGCTCACCAGGCCCCGCATTACCGGCGAGGGATCGGCGCGGAACTCCTGCAACAGCGGTTCCTCTTCCAAAGCAGGCACCAGGGAATCGGGCACGTTGGGAATGATCAGGTTTTGCTCAGCGGTAATCCGGACTTCGCCGTTGCCGTAGTTGTCAGCGAGACGGGCTACTTCCAGCATCTGTCCGGCTGTTATCCGGCCCACCGGTACCACCAGCCCGGCATAGTTCAATCCCGCCTCTTTTTGAGGATGAATTCCGATGTGGTCCGACTTGGCCTCACTTCCCACCGGAGATCCCGACGTCAACAGGGGGTGGCCAACCCGCTGCTCCAACTCCTGACGGAACCGGTCAACGCCCCATTCTTCAATCAGGAAGGCCAGACGGGACTTGTTCCGGGCCTCCCGTAGGCCGTTGTCGCTGAACAGCAGGGTAATTTCACTGCAAAGCTGGGCCGCATCCCGGGGCAGAACGAAAACGTCCAGGTCCGAGGCCGGCCGGAAGCCGCCCGAACCCTGCTTGCCGCCGACGGTTACGTTGAACCCCTTGACCTCCTCGCCGGCAATGCTCTTGACGGCTGGCGTCAGGGCAATATCCTGGGTTACGGCGTGGGTGCAGTTGTCCAGGCAGCCGGTTATGGTCACATTGAACTTGCGTGGCAGGTTGGTAAACTCCCGGTTACCCACGAATATTTCGTTGTATTCGCGAACCACCGGCGAGGCGTCAAACAGTTCGTTGGGCGTTAGTCCTGCCACCGGGCAGCCCACTATTCCCCGAATGTTGTCCATGCCCGTCTGAATGGAGACAATTCCCACCGGCTCCAGCCGGTCCCAAATGTCCTGCACCTGGTCGATTTCAAACCACCTCAGCTGTATTTGCTGGCGGGTGGTAATGTCAGTGAAGTCCTTGCCGAAATCGCTGCTGATGCTTGCAATGGCGCGAAACTGGGCCGAGTTGCTGATGCCGTTGGGTATGCGCAGCCGCATCATGAAATGGCCGGGGGTCTGTCGCCGGAAGAAGACGCCCAGCCACTTGAGCCGCTCCTTGTCGCCGTCGGTGATGGTCTCCCAACCGTCGACCGCGTAGCGGGGCAGGTCGGCCTTTACGTCCAGACCGTTCTTCTCTTCCTTGTAGACCTCAATCTTGTTCATGCTGCGTCTCCTGCTTTCCCCTTAGGTTCCTTCGTTTCCCTCACCTGGCCCTTCCCCTCGGGGAAATGAGCCGGGATAAGAGTGCTCCTAAACCAAAGCCAAGGTGAAATACGCAGAAAAATGGGATAAATTTGTGGAGGAACTGGGCCAGGGTGTGCAGTAGTTGGGGGAGGGTAGATGATGAGCGTGAGGGAGATAGATCGGTCTTTGGAACAATGGCAAATGGAAGTAAAGGATTTGCGTCGACGGATGATCTTGGCGCCGACGCCCCGGGAGCGGGAGCGGTGGTACGCCATCTTGCTGCTGGCCCAAGGCTGGAGGGCATCGGCCACGGCGGCGGCGCTGGAAAGGGACCCTCACACCATCGGACGATGGGCGGCGGCCTTCGGTGAGGGAGGGCCCAGAGCCCTGATATTCGAGCAGACCGGTGGTTCCCCCCCGCCCTTGGCGAGGCGCAGCGGGAGGAGTTGAGGGCGGCGGTGCAGAGGCTGCCTGCCGAGGCGGGCATGGACCTGGCCAACTGGAACTGGAAGGTGGTGCATCGGTTTGTCTGGGAATGCTTTGGCCTCAGCCTGTGCCGCAGCAGTTGCTTGAACTACCTGCACCGATTGGGGTTTGCTTTCAAGCGTCCCAAGAAGCGGCTGCTGAAGGCGGACGAAACTAAACGGGAGGCCTTCGTGGTGGAGTACGCCGCACTCGCCCACGGGGCAAAGCAGTCTGGCGGCAAGATATTCTTTGCTGACGAGGCCCACTTCCGGGCCGATGCGGAGCTGCGGGGCAAGTGGGTGCTGAGAGGAGAACCTGCTCTGGTGGATTCGAACAGCCCGCGGTATGGCGAGAAAGCCAGCTACTATTCGGCAGTGTGTCTGGAGACGGGAGAGGTGGAATGGATGGAACTGGAGGGTAACAGCAACAGTGAGACCTCGGCCTGCTTCCTGAGGCAACTTGGGGAGAGACACCACGGGCCACTGCAAGTCATCTGGGACAACGCGCCAGCGCATCGGGGCGAGGCGGTGCGGGAGTACCTGCAGACGCCGGGTCTGGGGCTGAGGCTGGTGAACCTGCCGGGCTACAGCCCGGACTTCAACGCGGATGAAGCCATTTGGGGATGGGCACGGGAAGAGGCAACGGGAAACCTGTGCCTGGGAACCAGGGCGGCGGTGCGGGAGCGGGTAGGTAGCTTCCTGGCTGGGCTGGCCAGACGGAAAGAGGAAGTCCGGCGGCGCTGCCGAACAGTCCTGCAATCAAGAGCCGAAGCGCTCCAGCCAGCCTCCCTGCCCGATTCCCTTCATCCGGCAAATGTACATCCCACTTTGGCTTTAGTTTAGTTCCGTCCGGCCAGGGCTGCTTCCGGAGGATTTGCCAGCACCTCTTCGGGTATGCCCTTGAGCGCGTCCCCTTCTCCATTGCTGCCGCTCCCGTTTCCATTGCTGCCGCTCCCGTTTCCATTGCTGCCGCTCCCGTTTCCATTGCTGCCGCTCCCGTTTCCATTGCTGCCGCTCCCGTTTCCGTTGCCGTTGCCGTTGCCGTTGCCGTTGCCATTAATGCCGGTACTTGCTGCTGGCTCGGGCATGGCCTGTTGCATGGCAAATTTGAGGACCGCATGAATCTGGGGTTTGCATGCCCCGCAGCCGGTACCCGCGCGGGTCGCCGCGCAGACGGCTGCCAGGGTGTCGCTTCCCTCCTGGCAAGCCTGGACCAGCTTGCCCTTGGTCACCCCGTTGCAGTTGCAGATCTGGGCGCTGGCTGCCAGTTCGGACACATCTATCTGGGGCACGCCGCCCGTACCCGGGAACAGCAGGCTGGCCCGGTTGTCCGGCAGCAGTTCCCCCCGGTCAAAGGCCTGCAATACGTTGGGCGAGGTCAGGCCGTCGCCCAGGAGAATCGCCCCGGCCAGGCGACCGTTGCGGACGATCAGTTTCTTGTACACGCCCCGCGCCGGCTCGCTGTAGTGGACCTGCTCATCGTCATCCATTTGCGGGTCCTTGTCCCCCATGACCGCCAGGTCCACACCCATGATCTTGAGCTTGGTGGAGACCCGGACGCCCCGGAAGGAGGCCTCCGGATTCTCGCCGGTAAGCTGCTCCGCCAGGATGCGGGCCTGCTCCCACAGGGGAGCCACCAACCCGAACAGCTTGCCCCGGTGCTGCGAGCATTCGCCGATGGCGTAGACGTTGCGGTCGTTGCGGCAGGAGAGGTCGTCCTGGATGACAATGCCGTGCTGTACGTGGAGACCCGCCTGCTTGGCCAGGTCGATGTTGGGACGGACGCCCGCTGCGACGACAATCATGTCGCACTCCAGTTCCTCGCCATCCTTGAACCGCAGGCCGCCAACGGGATCCCCCGGGAAGGGCGGTGTGATGGGCTGGGTCAGCTTTTCCAGGTGGATTTGCAAGCCCAGGTTCTCCAGGGACTGCTTGAGCATGGCGCCGGCCTGGGCATCCAGTTGACTGTTCATCAGGTAGTCGCCAAGGTGTGCCACGTGTACTTCCAGTCCCCGCTCCAGCAGGCCCTTGGCCGCTTCAAGGCCAAGAAGACCCCCGCCAACCACCACTGCCTTGCTAGCCGAACCCGCGTGACCGATCATCGCCTGGCAGTCTTCCAGGGTTCTGAAAGAGAAGACCCCGGGCCGCAGAAATCCGTCTTCGTCATACATGTTGTCTATCGGCGGTATATAGGGAGTGCTGCCCGTGGCAATAACCAGCTTGTCGTAGGGCTCAGAAATGCCCCCGGCGGCGTAGACTGCCTGCCCCATCCGGTCAATCCAGCCCGCCTTGACCCCGGAATACAGCTTTACCCCCTTCTCCTCGTACCAGGACAGGCCGTTGATAATGGTGTCTTCGGGCTGGTGGTAGCCCGCCAGAACGCTGGACAGGAGGATGCGGTTATAGTTTCCGCGGGGCTCCTCGCCGAACATCACAATGTCGTACAAGTCAGAGCCGCCCCGGGCCACAGTCTCTTCGACGAACCTGGCTCCGGCCATTCCGTTTCCAATTACTACCAGGCGTTCCTTTGTAGCCATTTTTACTCTCTCTCGGGTCTGACTTACTCTTGACTGGATTCCTGAACGATTCTTACGGCGCACACCTTGAATTCGGGCATCCTGCTGATCGGGTCAAGTGCCGGGTTGGTCAGGAGATTCGCCGACTGCTCGTGGGCCCAGTGGAAGGGGGCAAACACCGTGTCGGGCCGGATGCCGGCAGACAGGAGAGCCTTAAACCGGGCCGCGCCCCGCCGGGTCTCCAGGGTCAACATGTCCCCGTCTTCCAGGCCGAACCGTTCCGCCGTGGTGGGGTTAATCTCCGCCATGGGTTCCGGCGCCATCCCCTGCAGTTCCGCAATCCTCCGGGTCTGGGTACCCGACTGGTACTGGGCCAGGACCCGGCCGGTGGTCAGGTACAGGGGGTAGTCCTCGTCCGGCGCCTCTGCCGGCAGGCGGTGCAGGACCGGGTGGAACCTCGCCTTCCCGCCAGGCGTGGGAAAGCTTTCGGTAAACATCCGGGGCGTTCCGGGATGGTCAACGGAAGGGCAGGGCCAGAAGACGCCCTGGTTAGCTTCTATCTTTTCGTAGGTTATGCCCGAGTAGTCCGCCGCCCCGCCGGCGCTGGCGGCCCGCAGTTCCTCGAAAACTGCCTCGGTACTGGGGTAAGAAAACCAGCGACTCTTGTCCAACCGTTCGGCCAGGCGCTCCATCAGGTCCAGGTCGGTCAGCGTTCCTGTTGGCGGCTCAAAGGCCCGGCGACGGCGAATTACCCGACCCTCCAGGTTGGTCATCGTTCCTTCTTCCTCGGCCCACTGGGCAGACGGAAGTACCACGTCGGCCACCTGCGCCGTTTCGGATAGGAAGAAGTCCGACACCACCAGGAAATCCAGGGACTGCAACCGGTGCCGAATATTGTTTCCGTGGGGCGCGGACACCGCCACGTTGGAACCAAGCACCAATAGCGACCGGATTCCGCCTTCCGGCCCTAGAGAGTCCAGCAGTTCGTAGGCCGACTTTCCCGGGCCGGGAAGCTCCTCTTCCGGGAAGTCCCAAACGGCGGCGATGTGCCGACGTGCCGCGGGGTCGGCAATCAGGCGGTATCCGGGAAGCTGGTCGGCTTTCTGGCCGTGTTCCCGACCGCCCTGGCCGTTGCCCTGTCCGGTCAGGCACCCGTAGCCCGAATAGGGACGGCCAACCTTGCCCAGAGCCAGGGCCAGGTTGATAAAGGACAGGACGTTGTTTACTCCCTGGGCCTGCTGCTCGGTTCCCCGTCCAGTCAGCACCATGGCAGAACTGGCCCGTCCCAGCAGCCGCGCCGCCTGCAGCAATTCCGCTTCCGAAACGCCGGTAATTCTTTCCACCCGCTCCGGCCAATAGGTGGCGGCAATTTCCCGCACTCTCTCGAAGCCTTCGGTGCGGTCTCTGATGTAGTCAGTGTCAATCAGCCCGTCCCGTATGAGGAAGTGCAGCAAACCGTTGGCCAGGGCCGCGTCGCTGCCGGGCGTGAGGCGCAGGTGAAGGTCAGCGGCATTGGCGGTGGTGGTGCGGCGCGGGTCGGCCACAATCAGTTGGCCGCCATTGGCCCGCTGGGCCTCGAAGTACTGCATGATGGGGGGCATAGTCTCGGCCACGTTGCCCCCAGCCAGCAGGATTACCTCGGCCTGGGCAATGTCTTCCAGGGGAAAGGGCAGGCCCCGATCAATGCCCAGGGCCCTGATGCCGGCCGCAGCAGCCGAGGACATGCAAAAGCGGCCGTTGTAGTCAATGTTGGCCGTGCCCAGGGCTACCCGGGCAAACTTGCCCAGCAGGTAAGCCTTTTCGTTAGTCAGCGACCCACCGCCGAAAATGCCGACGGCATCGGCGCCATATTCTTCCCGTGTCTTCAGGAAGGATGTCGCGACCCGTTCCAGGGCCTCGTCCCATGTGGAGGCAACCAGGTCTCCGGCCTCATTGCGGACCAGGGGCGACAGGAGACGGTCGGAGTGAGCCAGGGTTGCGGCGGAAGTCCAGCCCTTGATGCAGAGGGCGCCCTTGTTAACCGGGAAGTTTCCATCGCCTTCGACGATTGCTTCTTCCCGGGTACCGGTAAGCACCATCCCGCACTGGAAAGCGCAGTAGGGACAGTGGGTTGCGGTTTCGTTTTGGTTAAGGGTGGCTGCCATTGCCGGTTGCGAACTCCCTGTGCAGGATCGATTGCAACCAGCTTATGAGAGGTTCTTTTCGTCGGTATGACGAAAATGTAACTAAGTTAAGAAAAGCGTGTAATCAGTGAGTAAATAGGGGATAGAGAAGAGGAGGCTAACCGGGGTCTACCATGCCGTAACCGACGTTCTTGACCGTGCGGAAGTACTGTTCGCCGTGAATTTCCAGTTTGCTGCGCAGCTTGCGGATGTGCACATCTACGGTTCGTGTTCCCCCGATGCTGTCGAAACCCCAGACGCTGGACAACAACATTCCCCGCGTAAAGACCCGACCCACGTTTTCCATGAGGAACTTGAGCAGTTGGAACTCCATCCATGCCATGGGAATCACCCGGCCGGCCAGCCGCACCTGGTAAGCGTTGGGTTCCAGGGTAATTCTTCCTACTTCCAGGAATGCGCCGGTGGCCGTGGCAACATTCCTGCGAGCCAGTCTCCGAAGCCGCCACTCCAACTCTGCCAGTGTGCAGGGCACCACCAGGAAGTCGTCGAAATCCTCACTGTCCGACAGAAAGGTCTCATTCTCCAGCTCTTCGAGGGTAACGCAGACCAGCACTGGAGGAATGTCAGCCGGATCGCTATAAAATTCGTCAGTGGCAAATGCGTGAGCGGAGTCGCAGCCCGGGGACATCATTATTACGGAGGGATCAACCAGGGAAAGAATTTCAGGAGTTCCCCGGTCCGAAGGCCCAACAAAGGTCAACGCTCCCCGGCTGGCCAGGGACTGCAGGGCAGCGCTGAGTGAATCCCATTGGTTGCCAATGAGCAGGACCCGGTCGGCAACGGTGGATTCCGCGTATCTTGATACGGTCACGGCGCCTCATGGACTGCGAGAATTGGCGGCGACTGCTGGGACACTCCCAGAATCACCCGCTAGCATGTAGGTAAGGCTTTACCATCTTATTCTGGTGCCGGTATGTTTCCGCCAAATTACGCAGTGGTTAACTCTTTGTAACAAGGGTACCTGCTGCGAGGCGCCCCACCACTCGAGGGCATGATAAAAGTTATAGACAAGCGTTGACGCTTGAATCTCAATGTATTAAACTAGATTTATAACATCAATGTTATTTATCACCGCAGACAATACTGTTAAGCCCTGATCAGGCTTTGGTTAGCGGGTTGCAAAGGAGGTAAATAATATGGTTTCCCTGGGAGGAGGCGTTTCAAACTCCATCCTTCATTTGCGAGGCAAGACCCATTTTCCGGTCCTCGCTGCCCTCGTATCCCTGGCAATTGTTGCAGGTTTGGCAGCTTTCGCCATGATCGGACATCAGCCTGCCTATGCGGCAGGACCCGACGGTACGGCCAACTCTCTGCCCGGTTGCGTCGGCATCAACAACAGCACGAAACCGGCGAAAGGGACAGACAACTTTCAGTTGGACCGCGACCCAAGAGTAATTTCCCCGATTGATCCCGCCATCGTAGGGGAGATGGCAGGACTCCACGACGGCACGCCACTGCCCCAGCAGTTAGAGCCTGCTCCGCAGAGAGAGGTCTATGTGTGGGCCGCATGCCTCACCGTGGAGGAACATTCGGATTCTTCGGAAACTTACCTTGGCTACATGCCAGGCCTTTCCCCTTCGAAAGGCGCCCTGTACTCGCCCAGATTCACCTACCGCGACATGGATTATAGGGTCAGGAATCTCTACTACCATGAAGCCGATACCGGCGACCGGCAGTTAGTCCTGGAATCCAATATTCCGTTGCCCGACAAACTCACTCTGTATTTGGGCAAAGACGAATTCCCTCTCTCGACTTCAGAACCCTTTGGCAAGGGGCCGAATGTCCGAGTCTGGAGGCTCGACGACAGCCTGGACTGGACCCAGGATCAAGCTGTCCTGGTATTGCTGAGGGAATCCTATGGGTTGCCAATGAGCAAGGCAGGCTCGGCAGCAGTCGGTTACCCGCATCTTGAAGCGGTCGCGCTGCCCTCTGGACTGCAAGAATCGGAGGCCACCGGCACGCACTAGCCCCGTCAGGTCCGGCGAAAGGACATCAAGCCGCCACCCCATGCTGCTGGCGGCTTGATCCGTCAAACGGCATTGCGGTTGACGCTGGCTGGCTGGTGGACCACCAGGACACACCATCACAGGAGAGTTCAATGTAAGTCGTAGACACTCATCGACCTTTGAGTCACATACCATTAAAAACCCTTATTAGTATTGTTCCTATCATTACTGCAACCGAAACCTTCAGGCCACGTTCAGGCCAAAATAAACGGATTGGAAAGGAGGTAAATCATATGAAGTCCCCCGGAGGAGGTGTTTCTAACTCCATCCTTCACGTGCGAGGCAATGCACACTTTCTCAGGCTGGCAATCATACTGGCTTTCGGGATAACCACAGCCTTGATGGCCTTCGCCACGGCAGGACAACCAACGGCCCACGCCGCGGGACTAGACGAACCGGGGCAAATTCAGTCCCTTCACGCCAGCAACGGCGACCTGCCAGCGCTTCCAGGCGGAAACAGCGACGAGGGTATTGGCAACAACCCCAAGCTGATTTCCCCCATGGATCCCACCGTGATAGGTGAACGGGGCAGTGCCGGCTGCGGCAGGCCGCCGAAGCCCATAATTCCGATTCCGCAGGAAGACGAAATTGTCTGGGAAGCTAACTTGACCGTGGGAGTGGCCTCAGATTCGACTATAACCTATCTTGGTTATGCTCCTCCCTTGTCCCCCGATGGTGGCGACCTGGATGTCACGACCTTCTCTCATGATGGAGTGGACTACACGGTCAGGGGTATTTACCTGCAGGAATCCATTGGTGGTTTTCGGCAGTTGATCTTCGACGGCGGCGCTCGTTTGCCCGAAGACTTATTCCTGGAGGTCGGGGACGACCAGTTCCTGGTTTCCGAATCAAACTTGTATGGGCTTAACCAGAACTTCCATGGTTGGGTAATGGACGAAAGCCTGGGCTGGACCGAGGGCCAGGTCATTGAAGTGGCGCTTATGCAGCCTGCTGAATGAGCCATCCCTTAGGAAATTACATGCCGCCCGCTTTCAAGGAGCAGAATTCCTTCCATTCCCGCCACTTCGGGCTTGCCTGATTTGACGGGACGCCAAACGGCATCACCGGAGTTCCTGCTCAAAAAAAGAAGGGCACCAAAATTTTGGTGCCCTTTCTGCCGTGAATCTCAGGGGCGCGATCCCTCAACCGTGCATGCAACGCATCACTTTGACGCTACTTCCACGACATCTCCGCTACCCGCAGGCGCTGGTCGGGACGGGGCCTGAACACCAGATCCTCGTGCATTCCGTGAATCTCGAAAGCCTGGAAGACGCCGAGGAAGAGAACGTCCTCCTTCATCCGGTCGGCCAGTTGCTCCAGCAAGTCTGCCCTGCCTTCCTCCAAGGTCGCGGCCCTTGCCTCTTCCAGTAATTCCTGCAGACCCGCTTCGCAAACCCGCGACTGGAAGTAGTAGCAGTTGAGCAGCCGACCGGCGGGCCGGCCGAAGTCCAGGCTGGGCCATTCCGGCGTAAACTCGATCAAGTGCCCCGAGCCCGAAGAGCCTGCGCAGTTGGTCGGGGGTTCTGCCAGGTTCTGGGCAGTAATCTCGCCGGCTTCGGAAACGGCGTTGCCGACGCCGCAGTTGCGAATGCTGGTCCACAGGCTGCGTTCCGTAACCTCCACCTTGCCATCTATCCCCACGGCCTCCCAGTAACCGGCCATGGCCTCGTATACTTCTGGCTGCTTGGGCACCCGTCCTTCGCGGCCGATAATCCTGATCTCCTCACCATCGTAGCCCACTTCCTGCAGCCGCCGCTGCGACAGGTCCGGGTCGTATTCCCAGTAACTGCCGTTATGCTCGGTTATGCCCGGCATCCCTATTACCCCGGGCAATGGTGTGCAGGTGGTGGCCGAATTGAATATCTCTTCCACTATTTCCTGGCAGTTGATGGCATGGACCAGCGCCTGCCGGAACTTGGTCTGCTTCAGCATGGGGTGCCACAGGGTGTCTATGAAAAATCCTTCCACCTCCCACTGGGGCACCGAGATGGCCTGGGGCACTTTGGGTATGTCCTCTACGTTGAGTAAGTAGGTATGGTCCGCCTCTCCGGTTTGGATCATGGCCGACCGCACCGGAGTCTCCAGTCGCCACACGTACCGGACATTGGGGATGGCGGGGCGGGGCAGGTCGTCGCGACCGGACGGTACGTAGTCCTCGTATGCCTCCGAATCAACATACTGGCCGGGAACATACTCCGCCATCTTGTATGCGCCAAATCCGACGGTGGCCCTTTCCCGGACATCTGCCTCCGTGGACTGCCACCATTCCGGAGCCTGGTAAGCCACACTGGTAATATCACCAGGCAGGATGGGGCAGTTCTGCGACGCGCCGTCATTGTAATTGGCGTGGGCACAGGTGATGTCCAGGGTCATCTCGTCCACCACCTCGCCGGTCATCGGCCCGTGTACTCCAAAGCCCAGCCCAACCTGGGGGTCGCCGTTGTGGTTGATGTTCCACGCGGCCGTCGTGGCGTTCCATGGCTCACCATTGACGAACTTCACTCCCTCTCGCAACGAGAACCGCCACCGGTCCGGCGCCACCTGCTCCCAGCCGGTGGTGGACGTGGTTGGCCCCAGTTCCAGGGTAGTGGTGTTCAGCCAGACCAGTGCCTCGCCCCAGTTATGTACGACGATTGAACTGGTCTCGGCGCTGCCGGTGCTCCACGGCGAGAGGGCATCAGGCTCCGTGGGTATGACGACGACGATCGAATCCTTGCCGCTGCTTTCCGTCTCCGGCATGGCGGCGGGTATCGGAATCGCCGTTGGAGAAGGGGCCGCGGGTTCGGCGGCAGACTGGGACGCACCGGACGCCTGGGGCGCCGCCGGAGCCTGGGTGGGGGCAATCCCCATGGCTTCCGCTGCTGCCGTGGGCTGGGGCTGGGCCGCGGGCTGGGTCTCCACCTGCTGCGGCGCGGCAGTGGGCGCCGGCGGTTCGGTGGGACTGGCGGGAGGCCCACATCCTGCGGCAACCACCATAGCAGATACCATGATGATGACTAATAATGCGCGGCTGATCTGCACTGTCTTTAGCATATGGCTCTACCTCTTCCTAGCTGAATTTGCAGTCAAGGATGCCATATCACATGTGTTTTGCCAAATAATCTATGTAAGCTTTCAGAATCAGATCTGCCGTTGATTTTTACATTCAATAGCAGGATATTTATTGACTTAAATCGTTACACATGTGCCCTTCTTTTGCCTCGCATTGCCTCATGCCCTGCCTGCAGCTCCAGCATTTTTATAACTCTGCATAATATTCCACGTCAGTTATATATACTACAACTATTGACAGCTCCTATGTGAGGCGATATATCATATATGTATAGTAGTTATTTTCATTTTGAATATCACGTTCGCTTAGGGGTGATATTGGAGGTGCGAAATGGGCTAAGAAGATTGAGGTCTCTCCCCGGGATGGCCCTGCTGGGGCCCTTTACCCTTACCAATGGCAGAAGACCCAAATTTTTACCAAGATAAGCTTCGGAGAAGTCCAGATGACAAGGACAATTTCACTCACCCTGGTTTTTGGCGCCCTGGTGGCCTTGTTTGCCCTGTTGGCTGTGACCCTGCTCAACGCCGACGATCACAACGATAAACTGTATGTGCAGGTTTCCCTCACCAACCTGACTCGCGGGCAGGTATTGTCCCCCGTGTTCATCGCGCGGCACGACGGGAACTCTGACCCCCTCTACTCCCTGGGCCAGCCCGCCAGTGACGCACTGGCCAAGATGGCCGAGGACGCCGACGCCACCAACCTGTTGGCGGACTGGGACCCCGAGACCAACGGCAACGTAAGCGAATCCATGCTGCTCGCCCTGGACGACGGACCCATTCCACCAGGCAAGACGGTCAAAACCCATTTCGAAATTGATGACGGCAACACCCTGATGTCCTTCGCCAGTATGCTGGTCTCCACCAACGACGCCTTCATCGGCGCCAGCGGGCTGGATGTTTCCCGCACCCGCACCGTCACGCTGACCGCCTACGACGCCGGCAGCGAAGCCAACAGCGAGGACTGCGCCTACATCCCCGGCCCGCCTTGCGGCAACCACGCCGAGGACCCCGCCGAATCCGAAGGATTCGTCTACGTCCACAACGGCATTCACGGCGGCGAAGGCTCCGGCCTGACCCCCGCAACCCACGACTGGCGCGACCCGGTAGCCCGCCTGACCATCAAAACCTGGAGGCTCGACCAGTAAACTAGGAATCGGGAACAGCAGCTACCGCCCAGTAACGGGTGCGGCGTTGGAAACAAGCAAGGGGATGGACTTCAGAGGTCCATCCCCTTCGATTGTTCCCGACAATACCAGTCAAGAAGGGGGCAGCATCAGACAATGCCCCCTTCCGCCATTACCCAAACCCGCTCCGGCACCTGAAATACCAGGGGCAAGATATCTAAGAGGAGAATGGGAATCGCGTAACTGCTCCACCCTTTCTCTACTGACAGATGCTTGTTGTCTTGTTGATAAGCCTCGGCTAACGTGGTATCGGTGTTCTTTCCGAATCCATCCCCTCGCTTTTAAGTCGCTTACGGAGAACACCAAACTATGCCAAGCCAAAAGAGGTAAGTGCTAAACAATGGGAATCCGCATACAACCACGACCTGTAGAAATACCAGCAGACGACCCTTTCAAACACGACTTGCTCGACAGAAAAGAGTCGGCGGAAGCGCTCACGAACCTGCTGAGAAACATGGACGGCCCATGTGTATTGGCAGTTGACGCTGGCTGGGGTACAGGCAAAACAACCTTTCTTAGAATGTGGAGTCAACACCTACGTAACGACGGGTTTAAAACCGTTGAATTAAACGCTTGGGAAACCGACTTTACAGACGACCCTTTCCTCGCTATTTCATCCGAGATTACGAATCAGCTGGAAGACTCCGAAAACCAATCACTCAGAGACAGACTCGTTGGGGCAAAAACGGCCGCGGCTCAAGTTGCTAGGCGGACAATTCCTGCAGTAATCAGAGCCGCAACAGCTGGCGTATTGGACCTTTCACCACTTATAGAGAAAGAAATCGGACAGACCTTAGCATCCGTCACGGAAGACGGGTTGGCTAGTTTCGCTCAGAAACAAGCTTCATTTCTTGAGTTTCGAGAATCTTTGGAGGCGCTGGCCCAGGGAGTTGCTACGGCCAGTGAGGAGCGCCCTCTAGTAATCATGATCGACGAGCTAGACAGGTGCCGCCCCAATTACGCCATTGAACTCTTGGAGGCAGCTAAGCACTTGTTTTCAGTTGACCATGTTGTCTTCGTCTTAGCAATCAACAGAGAGCAGCTTGCCCATTCAATTAAAGCCGTGTACGGTTCCGGTTTTGACTCAGACGAATACTTGCGGAGATTCTTTGACGTGGACTTTAGATTGCGAGTCCCCAACAGAAGTCACTTTATATGGGCCATCATAGACGGGCTAAGAATCGAGAATTACTTTGAACGAACTACTGATAGAACGGCTAGGCAGGAGTTTCATGAGGCGAAGAGACTGCTTACTTCGTTCTTGGACAACTCCGGCTTAGGCCTCAGGACTATTGAGCAGGCTCTTCACCGCTTTGGCTTGCTATTCGGGTCTTTACGAAGTGATACCAGAGTATTGGGAATCGCTGCCGCTGTAGTCCTAATAATTAGGACAATCGACACGAACCTTTATCGCCAGTTCATCAGAGGAGAAATTGAAGACTCGGAACTTGCAGATGCCATTTTTCCTCGCGCTGGACTGACGCTAGTCCGTAGCCAACCAGAAGCTTGGCTCTTCGAGGCGGCCCTTATTGTTGGAGGACTAGAAGTGAAGGGGGTCGAGGCTTTGCACCGAGGACCTGAAAGTTCGTCTCTCTGGCGCCGCTATAAGGACATTTCAGATAAGGAGCAAGCAGATAAAATTCCCTTATCTCGCCGTCACCATTCGGCAACCCATATCCTGCAAAACTTAAGCAATCTTTTTAATTATGGCTCTACCTACAAAAGCAATGACGGTATGTTCCATCAATCAATTGGTTACTTTGGCTTCGGGCGTGCATATGAGCGGTTGGAATTGTTTGCGAACGACCTCATCGAGGTTGATTCGGCAAAGGACCAAATCCATGAGGCTGTAGGGAATTAACCCCCTACCCCAAATCATCCAAACACTCCCTTACCGGCTTGGCCAGGCAGGTGAAAATCGGCGTGTCCCGCTCCGTGTAGGGGCGGGCTTCCGAGTTCCGCAGGTCCATCACCAGGTCCAGGAAGGTGCCGGGGTGGTCTGTCTCGAAGCCCAGGACAAACTCCTGGTCGTCCAGCCCGAATGAGTAGGACGTGCTGATCTTCACGTCCGGATACTTGTGGCCGATGACAAAATGCTGGCTCATCATCCGCTGCCGTTCTTCCTGGGAGCACTGGTACCACTCGTGGGTCTTGACGAAGGGATAGACGAACAGGTACTTGCGGCCCACGATGCGCATGGTAGCCGTGGTTCCCTCCTGCCCCTCGTGCCGGTGGTCGTCCACGTAGGGCGAGCGGCGCGTCATCGCCAGGTAGGAGTGGGGCGTGTGCAGGTAGCCGGCCAGTTCGGTGCGGTTAAGCTGGGCCATCAGCTCATCAATGGCCTCCAGCGAGCGGCTGACCTTCCACAGCATAAAGTCCACGTCGCCGCGGGTTCCCACCAGGCTGTAGCTGGACATCGATATCCGGTCGGTAAATTCCCCCAATGTAGCGGCAAACTCTTCCTTGCTGCGTTCCCGTTCGTCCCGCGATAACTGCCGCCACTCCGGGGCCACCTTGTAGAAGGAATATTTTACGAAATCCCGCGCCTCGTCCTGGGTCATCTGCGCCCTCTCCTGCCTGCCATTGATTGATCCACTCTCCCGATGATAGCAACCCCCGCCTGCAGATTCAAACACCCAGTATTCACAGGCAGGTCTATCGCGTTCTCACCTCAGGCAAAACGGACGTTCCTGCGAAAGCGGAACCCTCGAACCATTCGTGCCCATTTGTGCCCATTCGTGGATAAGAAAGGAAACCCGCCATCCGCCCTCGTGTGCCTTGGTATACAGACCCGGTCCCAAGCCCATGACATCAGCCCCTTCCCAGTCCGCAAACCACTCCTATACCATAATCTTTGTAAGGCCCCTCAGACCCCGTTTATCCAGAGCTTGTCGAAGGAGCCACATCTTTGCCTTTTCAGATACAGAAAACCTCAGTATCAATCCCGGTTACCACTCTGGTTACCACAGCTTTGTCATAAGACGGATAGGGCTTTTCGGCTGTTTACTAATCCAATTACAGGAACCTACGCCCGAAACACCAATACCGGTCTGGCCAGTGCTTGACGGTCCGACCGAGCTCTTGAGTAAGCCCAGGAACCAGAGAATACATTGACGAATACTCGCCACAACGGGCCGCGGCTGCGGCTGAGAACATCAACATTGGCGAAAGGTACACGGTTAACTCTGGGCAGGCCGAGACCAGCGAGCTGATGATATCAGCCAAGGCAAGCTGGCGCACACTGAATCAGGCGTCATATCCAAAGGCCAGCGAATACCAGGGTTGCCCCGGCCCAGGTATTCGACATTGGGATAAGAGGGCCGCCGTCCCGCAATTCCTGAACACGGCGAAGTTGGCGCTTTGTTGGATACATTCGACGTATCTTGAGCCGTTGCCTACGGCTTCAGTCGCCGCCCCGACAGGGTCGGAGCCGCCAGGACAGCCCGTAATCCTTGTTACGTGGCCTCTTTCTTGAGTGCCGCCCCTGGGTAAGGCGGAAAGTAAGGGCCATGGGTTCCACAACGCCTGTAATGCGACTCTCAGAAGCCTTACGGCCATGCCCAGGGACGGAGTCGGGTTCTACGCTGTTGGGATCGCATGTTCCCCTATTCCTGGCTGGTGATTGGAGTGCGTTGTTTCTTGGCCCTGCAGACCAGTAGGCTTTGCCAGGGCTTGCCGACTTGGGTGGCAAACCCAGCCGGACTGGGTCAGCGCCGCCGACCCGTGGGGCATTTACCAGGCCGCGTTGGCCTTTGGGCAGAACTGGATTGGCGATTTCTCCCCAAATCCGAGGACGGGTTCGTAGGTGCTGTCTGCGCGGACAAGTTGGCCCCTCGGTAGAAAAGAGTCGGTTGCTATTAGATTGCGCTGATGGTAGTCGGCGAAAGGGTGTGCTATCTCCCCTTTCCCCTCTGCCCCGCCGAGGTCAACGGCGGGGCCAAATATTTTCGGTTCAGCTCTTAAACGACTTACCTGCGGGGCAGGTTCGCCATGTAGTCCTCGACCTCTCGGCTGGGCCACCTGCTGGTACCGGCACTGGGCTTTACCGGGCGAGGGAACTGTACCTTGTTGATCATCCGGTGCAGGGTGGACCTGCTGATCCCCAGCAGTTCACATACCTCTCGTGACTTCAACAACTTGGATGTGGAGTCAACCATCCCTTTCCTCCAAAAAAACCACAGCCTCGTGGCAGATTGACCAAGGCTTCTCGACCTGGGGCCACCAACCGGCACCCTGAATATTCAATGCCCGGTTGTTCAATGTCAGGCTATTCAACAGCTGGCTATTCAATGATTGAATGCGGCTCCTGGCGGAGTCAGGCCTGGCAAAACCCGAGCGCGGTGAACTGGTCATTATTCCTCTCTCTTGGGCTTTACATCGGTGGTTGGTGAGCATTTCCCGGGTTCACTCCAATTGACTTTTCGTAATAGGGGACTAGAATAAAATAGATGGAGGTAGAGGGACTCCAACCCTCCCGGTAGGAAGAGTTGGAAGGCTCTCCGGCAGCATGCCACCCCCATCGCTGGTGGAGGCGTCGCCAAGACGCCGCCCCCGCGACATTGCAGGGTCTTTCACTGTAGTGTCGTGACCTATGCCGGTACCACATGACTTGACCTCCTGTGGCATCGGGTTGAGGGACCGGTGAGAGCGACTTTGTCAGGGTCCTGGTCTCACCGGTCCGCGGAAACCGTTACTATTGTGCCTTGCTTTTTCCGGTTTGGCAAAGCGATATACACTTGTAAAACATTGTTGACCCGCGCCGGGTGAATCCCGCCCGGTGGAACATAAAAAAGGCCAAGTAATTCACCCCCGGGTCCTCAATCGTTCCTCAGAGAGGCGCCTGTTTGTCCCCAAGCCCATCGGATGCCCCTTGAGTCTCTTTGGCAATACCCTGCAGGCAACCTGTAATCTGCTTGGTTTCATCGCCACCAACTTACCCCAACAGCCACCTCAGATATCCGCTTGGAAAGCCTGGTCAAGGTCGGCATTGCCAAAGCCGCTGAACCTGGCCAACCCGTTGTTGCTCCCCGGAAGGACTACTCATCCCTGGCCTCCGGCTGACTGGCAGTCCTGGTTGCCCCTTTACCGGCTTCCCAAGGGCTTAGCGGGACTGCCACCCGGTTGCCGCGTCAATGAGGGAGTAACCGGTCCAGGCGACCGGGCAGGGCTAGTCCTCGTCCTTTTCATAGATGTAAACCCGCTCTGCCCGGCGCCAGGCGTGGGTAGGGATTTCGTTGTTGCCGATCAGGTCCCGGGCATAACGCCGGGTGGCCCTGATCTTGGTGGCCAGGTACTCTTCCAGGGTCCCGTCCTCGGTCATGCGCCGGAGTTCTCTGGGACTGGTCCGCTTCTCATGCTCGATGATGCGCTTCCTCAGGGTGTTGTCCCCCGGGTCGCCCCGCTGCTCCCTGGGCGTGTCACTGACATACTGGATCTCGGCCTCAGCCAATGGAATAACCCCCTTTTGTACTCCGCCTCTCAACCATGCGGGCTGGCAAGACTGCTCTGTCCTGGCCCCTGCGCTTCCGTGGCCTGGGCGGAACCTGGAGAAACTGGGTCTCCCGCCGGTACTGGCGTCCTCCGGTTCTCCGTGGCCCAGCATCCTGGAGCCGGCGAGGCTCGCCACGGCCTGGGCTGAAACGACCGCGTCTCGTTGGCTTTCATGCCGGCCGCCGGGGCGACCAATCCGTCCGGGCCCACGCTGAGGGCCACAATGCTCGCCCGGGGGATGAGCCCGGGGGATGATATGCGGGTTCCTCTCCTAGCAGTCGGCTGTTTTCTTCGTGCCAGTGTCGACGCTTTGGACCCGTGGTTGGCACCTCGGGGCTTGGCCCGCCACCTTGACGTCCATGGCCTCGAACCTGGTTCTCTCGTATACCAGGTCCTGGCACTCCGAGGATTGGGCAAAGGCTACGTCCCTGTCCTGGTCCCCTTCCTCCGACACACTGACGACCGGCGGGCCGCCGAAGTGCTCCCGCTGGCCCTTTAACTCTATAACCGGGCAGGCCGCTGCCTGGTAGGGAGTCTGAGGGTTCGGGTCCACCAGGGCAAAACCGTCCAACCGGGTGATCCCAGCGTCGTCCCGCACTGCCGGTACCTGCTTGTCCTTCTTGTTGACCATAACCTATTCTACCAAATCCCCGCCCCGGGCCCCGGGTCGGCCCAGGCGCCGGGAAACCACCTTTCTCAATGGGGAAATGTTAACGGAGAATTCTTCCGTACATTAAATATATCGGTAAGGGGACAAGGAGGACAAAGGGGACAAACAGGACAAGGATTCGCCAAATGGCGCAATTGGTTTGGTGCGCAAGTACAAGAAGTGCAATCCTGAGCTTCAAGATCGGCGACAAATCGCGAAAACTGCAACTGCACGAAGCTAAAGGCCCTGATGGTGTTGCTGGCCCCCTGGAGTATCACAGGCCTTCCGACTCCCCCGGGTCAATATCTCTAAACCCGTTAGATTTCAGACACTATCGACGAGGGTTTCTTGCCGCTGCAACCAAGGGTGATGCCGGTCCTTTTTCGGGAGCTATGACCAGACAGTTTGGTAGCTTCCTGCTCCAGGATCCTGTGCCCCAGCATTTCGAGCACCGGCGGGGCGCCGAAGTTCCCCGCTGGTCCTTACCTCTTTGACCGGGCAGGCCGTTCCCTTGTAAGGGGTCTGAGGGTTCGGATTAACCGCGGCGCAACCGTCCAACTGGGTGATCCAGGTGTCGTCCCGCAGTGCCGGTGCCCTTCTGTCCTTCTGGTTGGCCATACCCCATTCTACCAAATGCCCGATCCGGGGCCCGGGGCGGCCCAAGCACCGAGAATCCCCCTTCTTCAATAGGGAAATGTTAACGGAGAAACCTTCCACGTAATAAATATATCGGTTACACCGCAAAGGGCGCAAACACCGCAAACACCGCAAGAATTCGCCAAATGGCCCAATTGGTTTGGTGCTCAGCCACAATAAGTACAACTTTGGCCCTACAACAGCAGTGACAAGAGTCGAAAGCAACGTTTCCAGGAAGCAAGAGGGCCTTGACGGGATTGCCGGGCCCTTGGAGGATCACGCGCTTTCCGACGTCCCCCTGTCAATAGCTATAAGCTGTTCGGATTTCAGACTGTGTCGACGACGGTTTCCTGCCGCTACAACCAGGGGTGGTGCTGGCCTATTCTCGGGAACCGTGACCCGGTAGGGAAAGGAGTCCGTTGCTTTGCGATTCTGTACTGACTAACTGGTCGGCCACAAAAACGAACCTGTACAGTTGGCATTTAATTGGCGCCTCATGGGGGTAATGACGGGCACCCTTCCTCGCTGGCGTTGCCTGCGTGTTTTCGGCTGTTACCCATGCTGTTCCGGTGTAGCCGGTTGCCGTGGACCTGCCTGAACGGGATAAGGATAACTACCGCGTTAGTAATATTCGCTATAAGGGCAGCAAAGCCAGCAAGAACTGTAAACACAGCACATTCTTGACTCGAATGCGCTTGAGAGGATGCAGGAAAACCGGGCAATAATCGCAGACAGAAGGGAAGGTGGCGACCTCAGGGTTTGCCCAGCATCAGCAATTTGCCTGCCGGGAGTGGCTCGGTTCGTCCCGAAGCCAAGGGGAACTGGGGCAAGACTTACCATGACCAGGGCAACGGCTATGGGGAATTTGTGCGGGTCTGATACCATTATATTGCGGGTGTTTGAGAAGTTGCGGGTGAGAATTTCAGTGTTGCGGCAGAGGAGTGTCGGACGTGAGTGAAGACAATTTCTTCAGCGAAGACCTGAATACCGCCCTGTTGGAGCTTCTGAACGACCTGGTTGGTGACCGGGGCCGGGTAGGAGCCGCCGACGTCCTGGGTGTGAACTACCGCACCCTGCAACACTGTCTGAACAGCCGGCGGTTGAGCCGGCGCATGCGCGAGGCGCTGGAGCACTACCGCAGTTCGGCGCCGGTTGTGGTCGACCTTCCGGCGGCGGCTGAAGAGGCCGGTCCAGAGGAAGGCCAAGGCGAATCCCTGGAGCAGCGGGTGGCTGGCCTGGAGGGTGAAAACCGGGCGTTGCGAGAGAGTATTGAAGCCCTGGGCAGCCAACTGGATGAGTTGAGGCACCGGGTGGCCAACCTGGAAGGACCGGGGACGAACCGGGCTGGTAGTGAGCCGCTGGCCGTTGACCAGGACCTACAGGGGGAAGGAAGCCAGCACAGTTCGGACCACGGCGCCCTGGAAGCTGGGGTGGTCACCCTGGAGGAACGGCCTGGCGAGGAGCAGACTCTGGGGGCGGCGGCTCGTAGGGTGGCCGAGTGGCGGGAGGCCGGCAGGAGGGCCGCCACTGCAAACGGTCGGGTTGAGCGGGCCGATGCCGAGGTCAAGCGGTTAGAGCTTGAAGTCAGCCTGGTTGAACGCTTTCACCTGACCCTGCCGCCGGACACGGAACCCTGGGATGAAGCCACCAGGGAAAAGCAGGTCGACCTCAAGTACAAGGCCTTGCAGCAGGCCAGGGAGGAGTCGAGGAAGGCAGATATGGCCCGATTCTGGAGAGGGTTTTTCACCTTTGGGCGGTGGAAGAAGTAGACAACCTGGGCGGGACATGGATGCTTCCCTTGATCATGGGGGAATTTAAGACGAGAGGGTCGGTCCTGGCCGCCTGGCGATGATTCACTGAACCCGCGGCCGAGTCCTCCCTCCCTGGCTCGGTTACCTGGATTTCCAGGTGCTTGCCCGGGTGGTAACCAGGCAGGCATCTGGCCCGGCGGTCCGCTGCGTTCCAATGGCAGTATTTCTCCCCGCATGCCGCGAGTTGCATTTGGGCATCGCACCGCCCACCCGCCACCGCTCCAGTAACGAGGGATGGTTGAGTTGGAGCAGGGTAACCACGGCTTTGCGGCTGTATTGATAACCCAATCGTTGATGATGGACACGGCTTGTCTGGAAATGTGCAGGGCGAGAGCGTCGGCCAGGCTCTCCGCCATTTGCTGGATGGATATTCCTGAACAGAGCGTCCTCATAGCCATACGGGCATGTTCTGCAAGGACCCGGTGGCCCACCGATGTACCGTCTACCTGAAGTTCCTTGACGTAACTCCGACAGAGGCAATGCCGATACCCGTTGAATTGGCCGACGTTTAATAACCGGGTGGATTCACAAGCTGGGCCGAGGTAATAGTTAGAGGTGGTGAGGGGATTCGAATGACTTACGAGAGCCCATACAATTATGGCAATGTTCGCGATAATGACAGGATTATTCCCACACTTTTTCCCACATGGCGATTCGGATAATTAGGTTTTCCCGGCCTTGAGTTTTAGGCAGCAAGAGGGGCAGGAAAGAAATCATGGAAAGTCCCGTGATCGTCTCCAGAACAATGTTCATCAGTTGGTTTATGCGGTTCCGGTTTGCAAATGAGTTTGCCAGGTTGCCTGCTGCCTCAAGGGAATCCCGGAAGCAAACAGAACCGACCAACCGCCCCGACGTTCGGCAAGCGATATCAAAATGTCGAGTTCGAGTCCACCACGGCGGGGTGGTGCAGGACTGGAACTCAGGCTGCCGCGGTCGGCCGCAGTGCAAAGGCTGGCGCCATTAAGCGTCGGACGCCGTTGTTTTGGGGAAGTTGGGGGTTGGCTGGAACGCGCTGCCCCGCCGTGTAATTCCTACAGGGCCAGGGCGTAGCAGGCCCGCCGCGGATCGGCGCCGGTGCTGAAAGAGCCGGCTGCGTCGTCCCGGACCGAGACAGTGGCTCCCAGACCACAGTTGGCGGTCCGTTCACTTTTGTGCCCCAGAACCCGCAGCGCATCGGCGGTGGAATCGGGGATTCCCGGTTCCAGGTCGAGTTGGCCCGGATAATAGACGTGGGGATAAAAGGAATTAACATTGCTGGCGGTGGCGAACCGGGGCGCCTCCACGGCCTGCTGGGGGTCCATTCCAAAAACGAGGGAGTTGAGCATCAACTGCACGTTGGCCTGGACCTGATTGTCGCCGCCGGGACATCCGACGGTCATTAGAGGTTGTCCCTCTTTGGAGATGATGTAGTTTACCAGGGTAGTCCTGGGACGCTTGCCGGATTCGACGACGTTGGGATGGCCGGGTTCGCAGTTGAACATCTCTATGCGTGTGCTCAGGGCGCAACCCAGCTCAGGGAAGAGCACGGATTTAGCGAAGGAACCGCCGCTGATGGTGCCGCATACGAGGTTGCCACGCCGGTCAAGGACTGAAACGTGGGTGGTGCCGTCGTCGTCGGACGGGTCAGCACCGGCTACCGCCGGCTCGGACATGACGGGGGACGGGGTGGAGCCCCGGTGTTTGGAGAAGCGCCAGGGGTCTCCGGCCGGAGGTTGGGCCGGGTACGCGCCTTCGGGGTCAATCATATGGGCGCGCTCGGCGGCGTATTCTTTCGACAGCAGTCCGTCCACCGGGACGGTGGCGTATTCGGGGTCGGCGTAGAAAGCCCCCCGGTCGCCGAAACACAGTTTCAGGGCTTCGGCCACGGTATGGATGGAGGCCGGACTATTGTGACCCATCGCTTTGAGGTCGAAGTTCTCCAGGATGTTCAGTGTTTGCATCAGCATGGGGCCCTGACTCCACGAGTCCTGGCCCTGGATTTCGTAACCATGGAAGCTGCCGCCGACGGGAGTCTCAAACCGGCTGGAGTAGGAGGCGAGGTCCTACGTGGAAATGATGCCGCCGACCTTTTCCGAAAACTCGACAATCAGCCTGGCAATGGGGCCGCGATAAAAGGCGTCGCGGGCGGCCTGCATCCGCTGGGAGCGGTCGCCCGGGGCTTCTGCCGAGGCGTCGTGCAGGGTCTGCAGGGTGGTGGCCAGCCCGGGCTGCACCAATAGGGAACCGGCGGGAGGCACTTCCCGGTCATGGTAGAACACATCCCATCCGCCGGGCGGGAAGTTATCGAATTGCCGTTGACCGGAAGTGGAATTGATTCGCTCCAGCATGTACTTGTAGTTGGGGATTCCCTCTGCGGCGTAGCTGACGGCCGGAGCGATGACGTCGGACAGTTCCATGGTCCCGTAGCGTTCCAGCAAGGAGATGAATGCGTCAACGATGCCGGGCAGCGTAAAGTAGAGGGGGCATCCTTCCCGGGACCGGTGGGAATGCGTTGGTGGCCCCGGGAAAGGTAGAAGTCGGCGGTGGCATTGCCGGGCGCCGTGCCCTGTCCCGACAGGGACAGCAGGTCTCCGCTGGAAGCATCGTATAGCATGAAGACGCCCTCGGCGGCCAGGGAATAGAAGGCGATGGGTTCGACGACAGCGGCGGCGAATCCGGCGGCCACCAGCGCGTCAAAGGCGCTGCCGCCGGCCATCAACATTCGCATACCGGCCATGGACGTCAGGTAGTGGCCGGAGGAGATGACCCCCTCGGTGGAGCGCACCACCGGGCGGTCGGTGACGGGCAGAAATATGTCACCCTGTTCGAGGTTGTGATGAGATTGTGCGCTTACCATCTCAGATCCTCCGGTTGCCGGTGTTGAGTACGTGCCGGTCGATGGGATGGAGACGAGCCTATTATAAGCAAAGCTGAAGGGCGCAAGGAAGTTTGGTGGGCCAGTTTGGACGGTAAACAGAACCACTTTCTAGCTTGCAATGCCATTATAGCAACGAGGAGTGGCCAGGTCTCAGCAGGAATCCACGTGAACCGATACCCGTTGAGAGCATTGCGCCGGTCCCATTTGGGGTCAGGCCCGAGCTTGGGAAGCCCGGGTGAGATTATCGCAGACTCACTTCCTCGATGGCGTTTGGGAAGACCGCGGCCCCGGGTTCGATGCCGTCGACGGCAAACCTACTGAGGCCCGGCCCGTGAGTAATCTTACGGTTGCGAGGGGTCCGATCGATCTCCCATTGCAGGGAGTCAGGGATGGCCATGATGTTGTACGGAAGCTTGGCGGACTCCGGGCTAGGAGCCGGACAACCACTCCCTGAGTGCCCGGATGTGGTCGGGTCTCGTGCCGCAGCACCCTCCAACTATCCGCGCCCCCTGCTCACTCCACCCCTTGGCGTATTCCAGGTACTGCTGTGGATCCAGGACATTTGCCTTGGGGGTTGGGCCGCCGTGGCCGGGGAAATGGGCGTAGGCGCCGAAGGTTCCCGGCCAATTCTTCTTGACTATCTCCAGCCCGGGCCCCGTGTCGTCCACCGGTGTGTGCATTATGAATACCGATGCGATGTCCCTGTCCTTGATGGCGTCCATAGCCTCTTGAAGGGTCTCGCTTCCATGCCTGTCCTGGACGCCCAGGTAAAGCCCGTCTCCATCCCGGACCAGGGAGAGCCCGACCCACACCGGTAGACCCAACTCCGCTGCCGCTTCTATCACCGCCAGCGTGTCTGATATCCGGACCAACATCTCGCCCACCGCCACGTCCGGGCCGCCTTTGGCCAGCTCTCCCAGCTGCTCCCGGTAGGTCTCCAGAGCTTTCTCATAGGGCACCGGAACTTCCGCATGTGCTTTGGGAGCCATCGTAGATACGGAGGCCGCAATGACCACCGAGTCCTCTGTCCCGGCGTTTCTCCTTGCCTGTACCGCCGCTTCGATTCCCAGCTTGTTGGCCTCGGCCACCTTATGCTCGAGGCCGCCCCTTTCCAGCATGTCACGCCCTGTGCCAAAGGTGTTTGTGATGATAATCTCGGCGCCCGCTTCTATGTATTCCTGATGAATATCCCTCACCAACTCGGGATGGGTGAGCATCGGACCGCCCGACCACGTGGTGGGGCTTGCCAGCCCCCGCCTCTCGAACTCCGAGCCCATACCCCCGTCCATCAAGATCGTCTCCCCCGCTGCCAGGCGGCCCTGCAATTTCTCAAAGTTACTCATGTTTCTCTCCTGGTGGAATCCGAATTTGCCGTTCCATTCGGGCGCTAGACATAGATCCCAGAAGCTTGGGGCACGGGCTTATGTAATTCCGACCCCGATGCGGCTGAGCCTCGTCAGGAAAGATCTTGCCGGGGTTGAAGCCCGCTTCGTTGCGGCCGCCCGCAGCCGCTTCGTTGCAGCCGTGTCCTGCTCGCTGAAGGCCCAGTGCATGTACATCTGCTTCTCCACCCCGATGCCGTGCTCCCCGTTAAGAGTTCCCCCTGCGTCGATGCACGCCCGCATCACCTCACGCCTCGTCTCGATGGCCCGCTCCTTCATCTGACCTGGCCTCTGAATTAGGTCCACGGGGACCTGGAACCCGTCCGGCGCCTACCTCCCTGGTGTGCGAACTCCCGGGGCGTTCGGTTGCCCAAGGCACTGTGGGGACGGACGGCATTGTAGTCATCCCGCCAAGTCTCCACAATGCGACGGGCTGCGGGCAAGTTCGTGAACCAGTGCTTGTTGAGATGCTCGTCCTTCCAGTTGCAGAACGTCACCGTGGAGATCCCGTGCCCGCGGCACACCTCAGACGTCGGCGACCCCCCATCCGCCTCCCGCAAGATCCCGATGATTGCGCCTCCGTGAACCTGCTGTCTCGCATCTTCTCCTCCTGATTTGCTCTGGAGGATTCCAAGTATCCAGGGACCGGTTTTCGGGGTGCAGGTCAAGAGGATAAGCCTTTGGCAGCGAAAGCCTTAATTACAGCAGTCGACTACCCTTGCTTCAAAGTGAGCTGAATGAGCCTGTCGGCCCGGTCCTGGCGGTCGAGGTCGCGGCAGGTCGCGATGATATCCTCGAACTGCGCCGCTGGGATCGGAAGACCCGGGATAACGTCGCGAATCCTGCGCGCCTCCTCGTCGAAGTCCCACATAAATTCGCGCCCGGTGGCCTGCTTCGTGTAGTTCTTGCCGTCTCTGGTGTAGATCGTGATGCGCGGTCCGAAGAGGGTCATCTCATGGGACGGGATGAGCGTCACCCGATGCATTAGTTCCAGGACCTCGGGCGGGTCGTTGGCGTCACCCCTCTGGCTCGGTAGCACCGAGAAGCCGCGCTGGACAACGCCGTAGGCAGTGTAGTACGGCGTGCTTCCCGGCTGCGGGGCCGCGTCTTCCCGCCGGCTCGGGAAGGCCGGGCTGGGATACTGGGTCTCAAGCCAGTTCACCACGGCCTCGACGCGCTCGACATCCTCATATCGGATGTTGTGCTCGGCACAGAGCTGCGCCGTGACGTCGACATGGGCAATGTTGTAGCCGGCCGTCGAATAGATGCGGTAGAGCGTCTCGAGGAACATCCAGTCCTGCCCCAGCCCGGTGGTGATTTTGTCCAGGCTGGTCTGGGTGGCGCCGACAAAGCTGTAGGTGAGCCGGCCTTGGTTGTTGCCCGCGTAGGCGTGATAGAACCCCGCGTCGCCTTCCAGGACGGTCTCGCCGCCCACGTGTCCCTGCTGCGCCAGCGCCACTGCCAGCATAGCGTTGCGTACCGCGGCCCCCTCGCGCAGGGCGCGGCCGCCGCTCCGAGGCCCTTCGAGATTACCTGCCGCCAGGTGCACGCAGAGCGCGATGGTGCTATTCACCTGATCCTCAGTAAAGTTCAGGATCTTGGCGGCAGCGACGGCTGGGCCAAAGATGCCAAACACCGGCCCAGCGTGAAAGCCCCGCGCCATCACCGCCGGAATGAAGTCGGCCGCCATCCGCTCCATGACCTCGTAACCGGCGGCAAGACCGGTGAGGAAGTCCCGGCCGGAGGCGCCGGCGGTTTCCGCAGCCACAAAGGCACCCGGGAGGATGCTGGTGCCCGGATGAGTGAGCATGCGGAAAGAATCCAGCTTGCCGCCCGCCATGGCCATCTCCGCGTTGCTGAAGGCCGCTCCACCCTTGGTCACCCTGGCGCCGTCCACCATGATGGTGGCGCCGTGGCCCACACCAGATTCTTCCGCGGTGATGAGCTGCACGGCCTGCTGGCCTCCCGGTGCCTGAGAGCCGAGGAGCACGGAGGCGAGACTGTGAAGCGTGACGCCCTTGGCGCGATCGACCACCGCGGGCGGGAGATTGTCATAGCGCAGCCCTACGACCCACTGCGCAAGTTGCCGGCTGAGAGATGCCATACTTGCCTCCGCTATGCTGCTGAAGTTTTGCCGCTCGTCTGGGAAAGTTGCTAACCAGGAAATATCGGATGGCCTGGGTCGGATGAACCTCTCTAGCCTTGCCGGCGGCAACGAGGTCATGGAGCGCCTGGCGGCCGAAGGATGGGTGGCTAGTAGTTCAGCTATTTTGGATTGCTGGGTAAAGAGACTTCAGTTTGATGCGTGCATCATCGGTGGTGAAGCGCCAGTTCACCCGTATCGTGTCCCGATTGCGCTGGTCCTGCCAGGCGTCAACCTCCCGGCGCAGCGTCTCCTGGTCGGGAATCCGGCGGTCCAGGCACTCCCGGGCCAGCAATCCGATTTCAATTTCAGCCATAGCCTGCCCCGTACTCGATACGGGGTTGTCCATCACCAGCACAATCCGGTCCTTGTCCGGGTAGTCCTCGTCCACCAACTGCTTCACCTGGCGCGTCCAGTCCACTTTCGTCCGCCGGTCGGTCACTGCGGCCCGGCGCCATCCTTCCAACGGCGCGAACAGCATGAAAAGGTTGCTCACCCCGTTGCGCTCGTATTCATAATCATAGGCGGCCACCGCCCCGGGCCGGCCGCGGCGCCCGCGTCTCCTTCACCTGCTGCTTGCCGGTCTCGTCCAGGCAGACCAGAACTTCGTTGTCTGCATAGGAACGATGGTAGACTTGCAGTGCGTCTTCCATCACGCACACAAAGTCCCCATTGCCTTCCGGCGGGATGCGCCAACACTCTTTCAGCCAAAGCCTGCCCCGTTGCAGAACGGGGGCTTGAGTTCGTTCTTTCAGCGTCTTGCGCACCGTCTCGGGGTGGATGCTGTCAACTATCTCGCATTCCACCAGCCGGTCCGCCAACAATCGCAGTGTCCAACGGGTTCGGCCTTCCGGCGGTTCCCCGCAGGCCGGCGCAATCAGGTGGGCTTCGGCAGCGCCATCCGGTTTCTTTGGCCGGCGGCGTTGTTGCTCCCTGCGCCCCAGGGCCGCTTCGACCCCTTCCTCCACACAACGGCGGGGCACCCTTTCCACTGTGGCCCCGGCGGTCTGGAGGGACCGGGCAATCTCCTCGTCGGTCATGCCTCCGTCTTTCCCCGCTTTATCGCTCAGCAACAGGATGCGCGCATGGGTCTGCTTGTACGCTGCTGCACGTCCCCTGGAAACCAGGGCCTTCAGTTCCTGCCGTTCTTCCGTGGTTAGTTTGATACGGCATTTCTTAGCCGGCACGACGCTTCTCCTTGGATGCAATTCGCCAATGCCGGCAGAATACACCGCTCGTGCCTCGATTCAAAGCCGTTGGACTACTAGTATTACAACGACAGTTTAGGGAGGGATGGTGGAGTGGGCGCGAAAGGCCGCGCGGCGTTTGGCGTGAGACCGACTGGCTCGCTCGTTGCATTCTTGCGTCTGCTCCAGCCACCGCAGCAGTTCAGCCGGCCCGAACCGTTCCCGGGGCAGCATCTCCCGCACCACCCGGTAGACCTGCGGTCTCGTGATCCGGGGCATCTTTTTCCCCCCAAGCCTGTTGCAGGCCCAGGAGAAAAGCCCCGCCCAGCAGACACAGGGCCACGTGGTGATGCCATCCCGCCCAGGTGCGGGTCTCGTACTCGTCCAGTCCCACGTCGCTCTTTTCCGTCTCGAACTCCGTTTCTATTCTCCACCGGGAACCGCCCACGTAGGCCAGGGTCTCCAACGGTGTATCCTCCGGAGCATTGGACAGGTAGTAGCGCGGTTCGCTGCCGTCCAGGTTCCGGCGGTAGACGGCCCAGTGGATTTCACCGGGCTTGCGCCGGCTGCTGGGCCGCACCCGCTGGGCGCTGAACAGGTAGCTGCGGGGGCCCTGGCTTCCCTCCGCCACCGTAATCTCCCGCCAGGCACCCTCCGGCAATTCAGCGCTGCGCTCCTCCATGGTCCGCCGCTGTCCGGCCACGAGCCTGGGCTTGGGAGGCCCACCCCGTCCCCGGTAGACCGGAGTGGTCCACTCCGGTTCCTCCGGCCACACCATAAAGCCCGCCGGCACGTCCAGGACGTAGCGCATTCCCAAGGTTGCCAACCCGTCGCGGAAGGACGGCGACATGCCGAAGGCGTCGTCTGCAGCGACCCAGCCGGCCCTCAGATGGCCCAACTCTACTGCCTGCTCCAGCATCTCCAAAGCCAGTCCCGTCTTCGAACGGTAGCCCCGTCTCTCCTCCGGAACCCCCGCCGCCGCACAACGATCTTGGTCCGACGTCCAGCTCTCCGGCAAATACAGTCCCTTGTCCACCAGAGCCCGTCCCAGCGGGCTCACGTAGGCCAAGAACAGCCCAGCCTGGCAATTGGCCACCTTGCCCAGCCTGCCGCAGTACTGCCGGGCCACTCCCGCCGACTTCCTCCCCTGCTTGGGAAAGTCGCTGCCGTCCAGCACCCACACCGCCTCAGGATGCTCCAGCCGGGTTCCCAGGTACTCCTGCAGCCGCCCTATAACCGCCTCGTAGTCCCAGGGAGAGTCGGTGAGAAACCGCTGCATCCCCCGGGCGGACTCGGGAACCGTCTCCGATAGATTCTCGGCGTTGCGCCGCTCCCCGGACTGCACCAGCAGGGCTTGCAGATAATGGCCGCTGCGCTCCCGGGTCTCCCTCCGGCCAAACAGCCCAGCGAAGTAAGCGTGAAATTCCTGAAAGTCCTGATATACCTGCTCGAAAGCCGCTGCATCCACTTCCCTGCCTCACTTACCCAAGCCTTCCCCAACCTCGGAGTGATCTTATCACGCCAACTGTCGTTGTAATACTAGTAGTCCGTCCAGGGATTATCTTCAGGCGGGCATCGGTAGAGGGCGCAGGTCGGTGAGTGCCGGTAGGTTCAAGGATGACGGGACGCTCGCCAGCAGAATAGCACTCCCGCTTGCTGGAACGGGGCCTCTCTTCTCCCCTTTGGCGGGAAGCCCAGTGCCGAACCGGAACAACTTCAGCAGGTTGTGGCCGGTGCAGATCAGCGACCACTCTCCGTTGACCTTCTCCAGTCCCCGCAGCAGGAACTGCCGGAAGCCCCGGCACTGCTTGATCTGGCCGAAGACCGGTTCCACCGTCTCCATTCTTAAAGCGTAGCGCTGTCGGCCCCGTTTGGTCCGCAACTTGCGCCGCATCCGGTCTCTGGGAGAGAGTCCCCCGGGTATGCGGCCACGGGGCGCCGGTGGGGGCACCCAGCCGTGGCGGGTCTTCTCCGGTGCAACGAAGGGGTCCGTCCCTAAAGCGTACAAGTCGTCGGTGGCCTTGGCAGAGTAGTACCCAGCGTCGGCGGACACCTCCCGGGGCACCGTACCCGTGTTGTTGATGGACTCCTCAATCATGCTTACGGCCTGACCCTTGTCCGAAGACTGGTTGATGGCCCGGGACGCCACAATCCCTGATGCTCCTGGTCCACCACCGCCTGGCAGTTGTAGGACTGCTGGAAGTCCCGGCCCCCTGGACCGGGCATGATGCGGGAATCTGGGTCGGTGAAGTTCCGCTGCGCCTTGTCGGCGGGTGTTCCTGGGTGCTGCTTACCCTCGGCTTCGGCCTGCTCAGCCTCCGCCCGGGCCTGGGCTTCCAGCGCGGCCTTGGCCTCCCGTATCTTCCGCAACCGCCCCTCCCGGAATGACAACTCCTCCGGCAGTTCGTCCCCACGCTTATCTCGACCGTAGCGCCGGTCCTCCTCCTCGTCCACTTCCTGGGCCCGCCCGAGCAACGCATCCACCTCCCCCTGCAACTGGGCTTCCCTCTCCTTCATCCGCCCGTAGCTCATCGCCTTGTGTTTGGAGGCGTTGGCCCGCACCTTGGTCCCGTCCAGCGCCACGTGGCCCAGTTTCACCAGTCCCGCCTGCTGGCATAGCTCAAGCACCTGCAGGAACAGCCCCGACAAGGCCCCCAGGTGGCCCTTGCGGAAATCGGAGATGGTGCGGAAGTCAGGAGTGTTGTTGGCCGCCAGCACCCGGAAGGCGATGTCCTCGCGCAGCCGCTGGGCAATGCGCCGCGACGATGCCACCCCGATGCAGTAGCCGTACAACAGCACCTTTACCATCATTCTGGGATGGTAGGGCAGCCCGCCACGGCTCTCCTGTTCATAGCGCTCCGTGATCTCCGCCAGGTCCAACTGATCCACCACGTCGGATATGAAGTAGGCCAGGTGGTCCTGGGGCAGCCACTCCTGCAGCGCCGCTGGCAGCAACAACTGCTGCTCTGGGTCGTAGGGAAGGTAGGTCTTCTTCATTGGGGGACCTCCGTCTCCGGGTGCCCCTCATCATACACCCGCTCTTTCGCTGAAACTGTTTCTCGGACAGACTGCTAGGGCGACCCCAATAGGCTGGTTACACTCCCAGAGCGAACCTAATCACAAACATACAAGGAGTCATTGCCCCGGTTAGGCATCTCCCATCAATCACCCTCGGCTCAGCTATTCCAGGTCAGCCAGAACCTTTTTCAGGCGGGGGTTTAAGGCATCCCTTAACTTGGTCAGGGTTTCCAGCATCCAAGCTCGGGTTTCGTCCTGCTTCTCGGGTGGGTCACCCATGCAGCCTTCTATACTCACAGTTACGCTGGGTGCTGAATCGTCATCCCCTTTTTGCCAATCAGGATCGATGCCTAGTTCTGCGTCGATTTCGTCTTGCATAAATTGCAATGCATCATACGCGCGGGCGTTGAATTCGTCGTCGCCTACGAGCCAAAGGCAGGCCCATGCTTCCCCATCTTCTAATCCCAATACATACCATACGCAATCGTGTCCGTAAGGGAACCAGAGTTGCCCGCTTCCCTGTTCATACACCGGATCGCTAAAGCCTACCTCCTCCAGAGTCTTGACCAGCGGTTGGGAAAATTCCTGGTTCCGAAGCACATGGGGCGGCGGACTGGCTACAGCCACTCCCGTTCGGCCCCGATGCCATTTATTAGGTGCCGCTACCGGGCGGAAATCCAGCGCCGGTAGGGAGTCGCCAATTTTAGTGGCATGAACCTCGACGCCAAAAAACCAAACCTTCTGGGGCGCAAGTTGGTTCAGGTAGTCGATGGCGGCTCGGTGCTCAGCCCTAAAATGCGACGCAACCCATATTACGTATGCTGCCTGGTGTTCAGCCGCATACGTGATGGACTGCCCGAGGCGCCTGTGATCGGTCACTTCAAGCTGATTCTCTATCGCCACTATTTCGCCATCACTGGTTTCCTTGGCCAGAATGTCCAGGGAGAATGAACCTGCCGATGCCTCCTGCTCAACCAACTCCAAGTCCAATGCGAGGGCGTTGCCGAGGCTTGCCAGATGTTCAGCTAACCAAGGCGTGAAATCGCCAGCCTCACTAGGCCAAAGGTCCCGTATCCGCACTTCCTTAATTTCGCCCAATTCCTGCGTTGCCATCAGCGCATTCTCCTTTCGCTTAACGGTGTCGCCCCGACGGATGATAAAGTCGCGGCGGTCCTTGAACAGCAGAGCCCGGTTCAGGACGCCGTCGTATGTTTCCGGGTCGATGTCGGCACTCTCGGTCATCGCCCAGTATTTGTAATCGCCCAGGAACAGGTATTGGCGGGATTGGTGGAAGAACCGGCCCTCAACGCCCTCACCTCGCAGAATGCGCTGGCAAAAGACGGTGAGCAACTCCTGCTGACCGTCCTTCTGGATCACTACGTACTCGTGGGGACAGGTTTCGCGGTAGGTTACCGCTTCCCGCCATGGAGCACGGGCCATCAGGTCCATTATGTTCAAACTCTGTGTATCCACCATTGCCCTTGCCGGTGGGTGACTTCGGTTCCTAAAAAACTATCTCAAAAGGCATTGGGGCGAAGACCGTCTGCGGAATAGACAAGTAAGCGGGCGTCTGGATTCCCGCCTGCGCGGGAATGAGGGGAGGTTCGCGGTCGGTTTTTAGATAATTTCTAAGTAGTAACAGTGCAGACTTGGTGAGGGGAATTGCTCGAAAGTTGACGAACGAGCAAAGGCCAACAGGTTTGCGGTCATGGCAAACATACGGCATGGATACAGTCCTCGATCTGACCTTCCGAAGTCTTGTTGGCGGTCATTGCCCAGCAGCAGTATACCATCGCCCAGTTGCAGCGGCGGATCGAGAGCCTGGAAGGAAAGGCCAAGCCTGGTGGTCTGCGGGGAATGCCCGGCATCAAGCCTAAATCGGGCCAGCGGCCCTCCAGGGAGAAAGGGCAAAGAAACAACCCAAGCACCCCCAGCACCACGGCTTGGCCCGTCAGCGCATGACTCCCAGCCTCCGGGTGATGTACATCAAAATAGGGAGGGGTGCATACAGCCTCTCTCCCGTCCGTATCCGTGTCGTCTTTAACGATCATCGCTTTAGGCCGATACCAGCCCGCCGCTTTCAACCAACATCGCAAGCAGCCCCAATCTGTGTCATTTGTTTGGCCAGTCCGAACCTGATGGTAAAAATTCTTGATTTTATACAGTTAGGTGGGCCTGGCTGGACTATGCCGCCTACATTGCCGCCGCCACGGGACACCGGCAGTTGTACCGCCGCTGGTCGCTGGCACCATCAAGACCGAGACCCTGGACGAGGGCTGGAGTTCGACCAAGCGGGCCTTCCGGCAGAGGTACGGCAACGAGGCCCTGGACGCCTCCAACCTGGCCATACCCTTCCTGGGGATAGTCCCCCGCGAGTACCCGCGCATCCGGCAGAATTTGGACGCCATCGAGCGGGAACTGACCGATGGCACCCTGGTCTGGCGCTTCCTCCTCGACGAAACGGACGACGGCCTGGAGGGCCGGATGGAGGGCACTTTCACCCTGCTCAGCTTCTGGCTCATCGGCAACCTGATTTACACCAGCCAGCATGACCGCGCCTTCGACTACTTCAACGAAGTTATCACCACTCAGGGCAACCACCTCGGCCTTTTTTGCGGAGATGTACGACAGTCAACCAAGCGGCAACTGGGCGACTTCCGGCAAGCCTACTCCCACATCGGCCCGATACATTCCGCCCTGAACCTGTCGGGCTACATCGCCAACACCCCCACCCGGCGCATCCACCGCACCAGGTAGCTGTCACTTCGGCAGGCTGCAAACGTCCAGGGCAGTGAGGGCCAGCACCTTCGCGACTTGCTCCATGTCGCTGATGCGGCTGAACTCGTCGGGTATGCTCTCCGACTCCGAGCCGCCGCCGGGGCCGTAGAGCAAGCACGGGACGCCCGCCGCCCACAGGTGGCATGTATCGTCGCCAGTGTAGGAACCGGGCAGCACCGTTCCCACGCCGTCGGGTTCCCGTCCGCCGGTCACCGTCTGATATTGCCGCAGCACGCAGTCGAGGATGTACTCGTCCTTGGGCAGGTCGAACGGCTCCATGACCACGGTGAACACACGGTGCTTCGGGTCGGGTGGCATTTCTATTTCGTAATGGAAATCGGGGTCGTCGGCCTTGACCCGGTCGAGAGCGGCTTCGATGTCGGCCTTGACCGACGCGGAGGTCATGCCGGGCAGGAAGCGCACATCCACCAGCACGGTGCAGAAGTCGGAGACGAAGTTGGGCCCGCGCACGTCGTAGTCCCTCCCCCGGCCTCCGATGATGGCGCCGACGTTGATACGGGGCAGGCCCGGCAGGTCGTCGCGGGGAGTGTAGGTGAACTTCACGCCGTCAATGGCGGGCACGGCCTTGCACATCTTGGCGATGGCGTCCACGCCCTCCTCCTTGCGGCTGATGTGACGGGAGTTGCCCAGGACGTGTACCGCCATCTCCAGCACACCGGCGTGGACCGTGAGGATGTTGTTGGCGCCGAAGGGTTCCGGCAGCACTGCCATATCGGTCAGCGGCCCGTTCCGGCAGAGGTAGGTCGTGCCAACGCCGCCCTGCAACTCCCCCGCCACGCAGGCCAGCACCAGGTCGCCGTCCAAGGAGACGCCGGACTTCCGTATGGCTTCCGCCGCCGTCACCAGCGACGAGACACCGCTCTTCATATTGCGGATGCCCCCGCCGAAGATGAAGTCGCCCTCGATGCTGGGCGTCCACGGGTCGCGCTTCCAGCCCATGGCCAGAGGATCAATGTCTATGTGGCCGTTGAGCATCAGCGACTTGCCGCCACCGCTGCCCCTCAGGATGGCGACGGTCTGGAAGCGTCCCGGCTCCACCTCCTGCAAGTCAACCTCGTAGCCGCGCCCGCCCAGGTACTCTCCCAAGAAGCGGGCAACGTCGCTCTCCTCGGTCTTGAAGCTGGGAATCCTGATCAGCTCCTGGGCCAGGCGCAGCATCTCATACCGGTCAACGCTGTCCAGTATTCTTTGAGTCGCTTCGGCGGTCATGGGTTACCTCCTATCAAACCCGTTTACTATCAGCCCAGCCTCACCTGCCAGTAGCGCCGACCTTCGCGCCGCCTCACCGTTCCGAATCCCGGCGTGGGGAAGTGGCATGAGATGACCGGGGTTCCCTGGACTTCCACGTCGTCCAGCATCTTGCGGCGTGTCTGGGTGGAGAGGGGCCAGTCGAAATCGAAATGGCAGTTCCAGTCGTCCTTCGTCACCTGGGCCGGATGCACCAGCACGTCGCCCTCTATCAGGGCTTCCTGGCCTTCGGACGCCACCAGGATACTCATGTGTCCCGGCGTATGGCCGGGGGTGTGAAGCGCCCGGACCCCCGGCGTCAGGTCGGTGTCCTCGGTCAGCGTGTCGAACAGCCCCAGGTTGACGATGGACTCCACGCACCGGTCCATGAAGGGGAAAGTAGAGGCAGCTTGTATGTCCGCCCTGCGGAAGTGGTCCAGGTCGGCCTGATGCGCCACGTACCGGGCGTTGGGAAAGGCCGGAAGCAGCTTGCCGTCGCGCTCCACCACATTCCAACCCACATGGTCGGAGTGAAGGTGCGATATGAAAACCGTGTCAATCTCTTCGGGCTTGATGCCCTTGGCGGTCAGGTCGTCCATCAGCTCGCCCCGACGCCCGCCGATGGCCTCGATGGGGCCTTCGCCATAGCCCGTGTCTATGAGGATGGTGCGCCCGTCGGATCGCAGCAGGTAGCAGCCGATCTCGATGAGCATGTGGTCGCCGTCGAAGGCGTCGGGATACTGCTCCTTGTAGGTCGTCCAGGCCTCCGCCGGGGCAGTGGGGAAAAGCTGAGTCAGCGGCATGGGGAAAGGCAATTTCATATCGGAGAGGGCGACTATCTCAACGCCGCCCACTTTCAAGGAGAAGTCGGACATATACCCTCCGGTGGTCAGGGAGAGCGTCAGTGGCCGCCGCCATTGTAGGAATACGGCAAGGAGCGGTCAACAACGCAATGTCCGAATCAGGATGAACAGGATTAAAGGATGAACAGGATTAGCCAGTATCCTGAAAATCCCAAAATCCTGAGCCAGACAATCCCCCAGTCTCAATTCCGTTGTAAAATGCGCTATCTCAACCACAGCCTGCAACGAACTTCGGAGTAGGACCATTCCCCCAACGCGACATTTTTGAAGGAGAAAGACCATGGCTACTCAGACTCTCACGATTGACTGCCAGGTTCACTGCTACGCGCGCAACACCCCCGACCGTCCCTGGCTCGGACACCTGGAAGGCCCCGAGGAAGTCACCGGCGACGACATGGTGGCGGCGATGGATGCCGTCGGCGTGGACGGGGCCATCCTTATCTCGCCCTTCTCGCTCTACGGCTACGACCCCAGCTATATCCTCGGCGTATACGAGCAGCATCCTGCCAAGTTCGGGCTGGTGCGTCCCTTCGACCCCACCTCGGAGAGCATCGCCGAAGATGTTGCCGAATGGACCGGAACGCCCGGCGTGGTCGGGTGCCGCATCATGCTGGCCAACCAGGACTACGAAGCCGATCACCCGGGCCTCAACGCCATACTGGCCGCCTGCGCCCGGGCTGGTGTAGCGGCCAACATCATGGCTGCGGGCAAGCTGCCTCTCCTGACCGAACTGGCCCGCCGCAACCCCGACACGCAGATCATCATAGACCATGTGGGGTTGGCTCAGCCCTTCGTGCCCCCGCCCCCGGCGGAACCCTTCGCCGACCTGCCCAACGTGCTGGCGGCGGCGGAGCTGGACAACGTGGTTATCAAGATCTCAGGCGCCTGCACCCTGTCCCACGAGCCGTTCCCGTACCCGGACATTTGGGAGCCGCTGGGACGCATCTTCGACGCCTACGGCCTCGACCGCTGCCTGTGGGGCACCGACTGGACCCGCGCCGTCCGCCTGCTGAACTACGAGCAGGGCGTCGAGTCGTTCCGCGTTACCGACCGCCTCTCGGATTCCGACAGAGCCACCCTCATGGGCGGCACGCTGGCCAGAGTCTACAAGTGGACTCCCGAAACGGCCTAGAAACCGGGCCGAAAAGCCCTGGTTGGGGAGAGGGATTTCGGCAGTAAAGCCGACTTGAGCAGAATCACGGTCCACAGTATTCCGAGCCGGACCGCGCCGAAAATGGCCGCAGCATTGGCGACAACACCGTGGGAAACAGCCTGGAGATCACTGGGGACGGCACTGAGGACGACGCGGTGGGCTTCCGCTCCGCCGCCGACACTGTCCGACAGCCCGATTTTGCCCGCCACCAGGGTCAGGTTGGCCACTGTAGCCGCCAGATACAGCTGGAATCGCGTCTTGACCCTGCCGAAATAGCGGGACTGCCGAATCCCCAACTGGACCAGTCGGGCCAACCGGTGTTCCACCGCCACGCGTCGCGCTCGATATTCGTCGTAGGCGGCGCTCTGCTGCAACGCCCGTGCCTCCTGCAGGAGGCCTTCCTGGGGATGGATCAGCACCCGCCGTCCCTTCCTGCCCTTGGCTGCGATGCACTGGGACCGCAGTGGACATGTCCGACATTCGGCCCCGTCGAACTGGAAGGCCTGCCAGCGGTATACCCGCCCCGCGGCATCCGTCCGCTTTCCCGCTGGCACGATGGTGTGGGTGACCTGTCCCGCCGGACAGGTGCAACTGCCCGCGGCCAGGTCGATGACAAAGTCATCCTTGGGAAAGTGCTTCCGGTCGGGCCGGCCTGGCACCCGGGCTACCAGCTTGCGGCCCACATCGGCGAAGGTCTGCCTGGTAGCTCCGTCCCCATAGGCGGCGTCGCCCATGGCCTCCTGCACCGGTACACCGGTGTTGGCCTCGCTCTGTTCCACCAGTTCCAGCGCCCCCAGGTTGTCCGGAGCGTTGCCGGGCAGTACCGCCACGGCGGTGATCAGCTGGGAATCGGTATCCACCACAATCGCCGCCTTGTGCCCGTCAAAGCGCCGGCTGCTGCTCTTGTGGCCGTGGCGCATCTCCGGGTCGTGCACCGACATCATCCGGTCCTTGCTCACCCCGTCCTTGAGGCTCACGCCGCCCTCAACTCGTTCCACGTCCTGGAGCAGCAACTGCCCCAGCAGTTCCGCCGCGTCCACAATCCGCTGCCGCTCCTCACCATTCTCGGGCAACTCTCCCTGCGCCTGCCGCGACAGCTCCAACAACCGGTCCGCGTCTCTCACAATCTCGGCCAGCAGGGTCTGCCGCGCCCGTTTGTCGCTCCAGTCGATGGCGGCCTCGCCCTTGATGCTGGAGGCAAGGTACCGCCCGTATCCCTGGGCCTTGCCCCATTCTTTGACGGTGATCTTCTCCACTGCCGCCAGCGTCCGCAGCAGTTGGACGATCCCGTCGGCCAACAGGTTGCAGGTGTCCTTCACCGCGCCCCGACCCAGGATGTTGGTCGTGTCCAGCGCAACCCGCATGCTCCGCTTTTTCAGGTAGCCCGACTCCCGGGCCAGCCGCAGGCTGGACTCGAACACCTCCCGCACTTTGTCGTGCAGGATCAGCTGGGCGCGGAACACCTGCAATGTGCTCTTGGCAAAGGGCCGGTCCTCCACCTCAATCCCCAGGGCCACTTTCCAGCGGAGGTCAAAGTCAGCCCGGGCCTTGGCCTCGGCGTCGCTCACCTTGTCGTGGGACTGGAGCAGCAGCGCCGTCGCCAGCAGGCTGGGCGGCACGCTGTCCCGGCCGTTGTCCGGGCAGTAGAACTCGGCGAAATCGGCGTCTCGGAACAACCGGCCCCGCAGCGAGGCCAGCAGACCGTAGAAGGTGTCCCGCCCCACGTGGTCCAGGTACAACCGGTCCGCTTCCCAGAGACCCCTCTGATCCGATCGCTCTCCCAGCACTATCATTCCTCGCTATTTCTTGATGCCCCAAGTATAGCTGACCACCCGGCTGAAGCCAGTTTCCGGCCAGATTTCTAGCGGCCCTTCTCCAGGATAACAGGAACAGAGGGGGACGCCGGAGATCCATTCCCCGGCGTCCCTTTTTTGCTAAAGCTCCGGTTGCTCGGGGCCGCTGTTACGACGGGGCGTTCAGGCCCGGGATTATTATCTCCCGGAAGGCGTCGACCTCGGCCCGCGGCATGTCGTAGCCGCCTTCCTGTGTGTGCGTGGGAAAGATGAAGACGTGATTGATAGCCGATTCGTCCCTGGCCCGCTTCAGCCCAGCCAGGCATTCCGCTGGAGTGCCGAACAGGCCGAAGGCATCGCAAATTTCGGCCGCCTGAGCATCGCCGATGCTCTCGGGGACGAAATCGTCGGCCAGATCAATCCCGGCCTCCCGCAGCCAGACTAGATTGGAATTGCTGGGGTATTTCAGGTATGGCTGGTCGGGCCGGAACCACTGTTGTGGAAAGCGGCGGGCGGCCGGCCCGTCATCCGACACCGTGGTTGGTGTGATGAAGATCGTATGGAAACCGTCGAGGCTGCGTCCGGCCCGCTCCGCTCCGATTTCCAGACGGCGGCGGGCCGCGTCGACTGCCTTGGGATGAAGGCCGACGAGCATCAGGGCCCCGTCGGCAACTTCACCAGCCAACTCCACCATGCGTGGCCCGGCGGCGGTCATGAATACAGGAGTCGGACGGTCGCTCACGTTACGCTGCCGTGTTTCCACCCCGTTGACTTCCACTCGCTCGCCCCGCAGCAGGCGCCGCATGGTCTGGATGGCACTTCGCATGGCCTGCACCGTGGCCCTGGGCCGCCCGATATTGCCGACGGCCAAGTAGCCGGGGCCCACGGTCAGGCGCACCCGCTCGGGTGCGATCTCCTCCAGGGAGTGGGCCAACGACGCCAGTACCATCGGATGCCGGGTGACCGGGTTGGTGGTTGCCGGGTACAGCGAAAGCCGGGAGGTCCGCTCGGCTGCCAGGGCCAGGGTGAGAAAAACGTCCCGCCCGCTATGCTGGTGGTCATGGACGCCAACCCCTGAAAATCCGGCGGCCTCGCATCCCGCGATGAAATCGGCGGTCTCATGCATCGGCAGGCCGACGGGCACCCGTATATCCACTTTCATCAAACGCACCTACTATTCAGTCCAAAGATGGGCGAACCGGCTCGCTACCACCTGCCCATAAGGCACGTCGCCGGAAAGAGTGCCGAGATTTCGACAGAACCCGTTGAGGTTGGTTACGGACTCAGGAGAGATTCTGGCGCTGTAGTAAGGAGCGTCCCGACGGACCAGGTCCTCAATCAACGCGGCCTCGCCGGGTGGAAACAGCCGTTTGCCGACCTCGACAGCTTGGGACGGATCGGCCCGCAGCGCCCGTTGGGCCTCTACAATCGCCCGCACCGCTCCTTCCGCCGTAGCGGGCAGTCCTCAATCAGCCCGTCGGCGGCGACCAAGGCCGCAAAGGTATAGTCCCTGGCAGCGGGCGGCCCGAGGCCCTGCCGCGGATCAAGCACGATGTTGCCGATTCCACTCCGCACCGACACTTCGGCCCCCATCGCGTTGGCCCAGAACCCGTCTATTACCCCCTCCTCCAGGGCTTGAGCGGCATGGACTCCGAAGGACACGCCGGGCTCGCCGCTGCCGGGCACGGGAGCCACCGCCACGTCCCGCGCCGGGTCTACACCTTCCTCGGCCAGCAAGCGGCGCAGTGCGGCGTCGGGACCGGGGGCCGCCCCCGATTCGCAGACCCCTGACTGCCGCAGCGTCCCCCGGCTGAACGCCCAGGCTGGAACGCAACACCAGCACCCAGAAGGTATGCTGGGACAGGGCGGCCAGCAACTTGGGGCCCTGCCAGCCGGGAAAGACCGACGGAGCCGCGTGGGCGGGTCCGGCCACGAAGTCAACGCGGCGGTCCCGCAAGGCCTCCATCGCCCGGCCCACCGGGAAGACCATCTCCAACTCCATGTCTATTCCCTGGGCCTGGAAAAACCCCAGCTCCACGGCGGCCACCGCCGGAAAGTAGGAGTTGGACACCAGGTCGGGTACCGCGATGCGCATTTGAGTTGTCTCCTGGCCTTGCGGTGATGAGGGCGGGGGCTGGGCCAAGTTTACCATCACTCTCGCATACAGTATCCTGTGCGGGAGAGACGCCGGAATGAAGCAGGAGTGGAATTATGCCTGATACGCCTTTGCACTACCAGACAATTGCGGAAGTGGGCGCCCGCCTCCGGTCCAGGGAGTTGTCGCCCGTGGAATTGACCACGGCGATCCTGGAGCGCATCGAGGCCCTGGACGGCGATCTGAAGAGCTACGCCACGGTGATGGCAGACTCGGCCTTGGCGTCAGCGCGCGCCGCCGATCGGGAGATCGCCGCCGGGAACTACCGGGGCGGCCTGCATGGGGTGCCCATCGCCGTTAAGGACCTGTGCTTTACCACCGGGGTCGCCACGATGGGCGGCGCCCAGGTGCTCCGGGACTTCGTACCCGACTTCGACGGCACTGTGGTGCGGAAGCTCAACGACGCCGGCGCGGTGATTCTCGGCAAGCTGAACCTCACCGAAGGCGCGATGGCCGGTTACAACCCGGAGTTCGACATACCGGTCAACCCCTGGGGCGCCGACCGTTGGTCTGGCGCGTCTTCCAGCGGATCGGGAGTGGCGACCGCCGCCGGACTGTGCTACGGCTCGCTGGGCAGCGACACCGGCGGCTCGATCAGATTTCCGGCAGCGGCCTGCGGCATTGTAGGAATCAAACCCACCTGGGGGAGGGTGAGCCGCTACGGCGTGCTGGCCTTGGCCGAGTCCCTGGACCACATTGGCCCGATGACCCGCACCGCCTCCGACGCCGGTGTCATGCTGCAAGTCATCGCGGGAAAGGACCCCAACGACCCCACTTCGCTGACCGCCCCGGTGCCAAACATGCTGGCCGGGCTGAGCCAAGGGGTCCGAGGCGTTCGCATCGGCGTAGACGAGCGCTATATCGGCGACGGCGTAGATTCCGAACTGGCCGCGGCGGTGCTGGAGGGCGCCCGCCTGCTGGAAAGCCGGGGAGCAAGGCTGGTGCCGGTGCAAATGCCGGACATCGATCCCTATTCCCGGGCTTGGGGCGTGCTGTGCTCGGCGGAGGCGGCCGCCGCTCACCGCGAAACTTTCCCCTCCCGCGCTGACGAATACGGCCCCTGGTTCCGGGGATGGCTGGAGTTGGGACTGCGGCACAGCGCCACCGACTACGCCATCGCCAGCTACACCAGGTTGGCCTGCAACGGGACCCTGCGCGAGATATTCGACGGCATCGACGTGCTGGTCTGCCCCTCCATGACCACACCCCCGGAACGGGTCACCCCGGAAGCGCTCTACGGCCCAATGGACGAGGAGGAATGGACTTGGGGCCGGTTCACCATACCGGCTGATTTCAGCGGAACTCCCACCATTTCCGTTCCCTGCGGCTTGAACAGCGAGGGCCTGCCCCTCGGCATACAGTTCGTCGGCAGGCACCTCACGGAGCCGCTCCTCGTCCAAGTGGGCCACGCCTACGAGCAAGCCACCCAGCACCGCCTGCACCCGGACGTCTAGGTGAGTAGGAGACACGCCGCATGACTACATCGTACCGTCCCACCGGGTTAATCCGCTACCACGCCGCCGGCGCTTATCGGGGTTACACTCTCTTCTCTCCCAACGTCGGAGATGACGCCTATCTGGTAGACATGGAAGGCAACTTCGTCCACCGTTGGCATCATCCCGGCGGCATCGCCTACGGCTACCTGATGGACAATGGCAACCTGCTTTTCCGCGACCAGGGGTCCAACCCGCCAGGCGCGGACCACATCCGGGAACTGGACTGGGACAGCCGGCTGGTCTGGGAGCATTACGACCCCAGCCTGCGGCGCCACAACCGGCTGCCCAACGGCAACAATCTCCTGCTGTTGCAGCGCGACAGGATTTCCGCCGAACTGACCCGCAGGGTCCGGGGAGGATTCAGCAGGGACAGCGACCCGGAGCAGATGTTCAGCGACCAGGTAGTGGAGGTTACGCCCGATGGGATCGAAGTGAGCGTGTGGCGTTCCGCGGACTATCTGGACCCGAAAACGGACGTGATCTGCCCCTTGGAAACCCGCGACGCCTGGGGCGGCGCCAACGACCTTACCTCGTCGCCCGACGGCAGCACCTTCCTGATCAGCTTCCGCATCCTCGACACCGTGGCGCTGGTGGACCGGTCTACGGGTGAAATGACCTGGAAGTGGGGGCCGGGCAACATATCCCATCAACACCATCCCACGTACCTGGACAACGGTAACGTGCTGCTGCTAGACAACGGCTCTCACCGCCGGGGACTCAGCTATTCGCGGGTCATCGAGGTGAACCCATCCACCAGCGAAATCGTGTGGGAGTACCAGGGCCTACCGAGGGTATCCTTTTTCACTCACTTCACCGGAGGGGCGCAACGCCTGCCCAACGGCAACACCCTGATTACCGAGGGCCTTACGGGCAGGCTGTTCGAGGTAACCCCCGGCAACGAGATTGTGTGGGAATTCGTCAGCCCCTTCGTAGTTCCGTCCCAGTTCGGCATGGTCAACGGCGTGTTCCGCTCCCACCGCTACGGCCCTGACCATCCGGCTTTGCAGGGCAAGGAGCTGGCCCCGGAACGACTCGGCAATCTCAACCGGCTGCATGGGGGCAGGTAATGGGGCCATCACGTCCGGTCTGAATCAGGATTCACAGGAATAAAGGATGAGCAGGATTGGCGGAACATCCTGGAAATCCCAAAATCCTGAGAATCTTGATTCGACAATGAATTTGCAAAGGCCCTGTTACACCGGCGTTTCGAGTTTACCACCCATGGGTTGCCGCCTATGATGCCTTGCAACCCCTTGGTGATAGTCGAGAGCCGGAAACCGTTGGAGGGCCTTTATGGTCGGGAGCGAACTTCCTCTCCACTCCGCGTCGGCACTGGCCAGCCTCATCGAGAGCAAAGAGGCGTCCCCGGTGGAGGTGGTCGCGGCCTACCTGCAACGGATTGACGAACTCGACTTCAAGTTCAACTCCTTCGTAACGGTACTACACCAACGGGCACTGGAAGAAGCGAGGCAGGCCGAGCAGGAAATCCTGGCCGGCAACTACTGCGGCCGGATGCAAGGCATCCCGGTGGGGGTCGAAGACCAGATCTGGACCAAGGACATCCGCACCATCGGCGGTGCGCGCATCACCGCCGACTTTGTGCCCGACGACGACGCCACGGTGGTTTCAAGGCTCAAAGACGCCAGCGCCATTGTGCTGTGTAAGACCAACCTCAGCGAATCTGCCATCACCGGGTTCACCCACCGTTTCAGCACCCCCCGCAATCCTTGGGACCTGAACATTTCCGCTGCCACCAGGTCCACCAACTGCCGCTCCTTGGGATACAGCTTGTCTTCGGAGAGGGGCGGGGCCTGCACCAGGATGTTGCCCGTCTGGGGATCGAAGACCGTCTCGCCCCGGGTGCAGCCGTCGGGGTAGGCCAGGAGCGTTTGCAGGTACGTCGCCAGCAGCCGCTTGGAACCCTTGGCCAGGGCCGCCGCCAGGGCTTGGCGCAGGGTGTCGAAGATGACGTCGTAGGCCTTGCGCTGGGACAGGCCGGTGTGGTCCGGCTCCCGGTCCATCGACGACAGCAGCACCCGCTCCTCGTAGGGGGGCAGCCCCGAGGCCACGTCGGAGAGCCGCAGGAACACCGAGTTGCCGATGAGGTGGAAGAGCGCGCCGGGCGCCAGCCCCGGCCTCTCCCTGACCGTCTTGCGGTAGCCCTTCCGCCGGCTGCTGCGCCCGTCCTCGAAGGATTGGTCGTCATCGGAGTGGCGCACCGTCTGCTCCATGCGCATTGCTTCACAATAAATGCTACTCAACGGAAGTAGTTGCTTCACCTAAAAGTTACCGAAAAAGGTGAGGCAACTTTATCGGGAGAAGCATGAGCAAGACGTCGAGGAAGGAGTTGTTGACCACCATCCGGGACCGCTACCTTTGCTCCACTAAAGGGGATAAGGGCCGGATCCTGGACGAATTCACCGCGGTGACCGGTTTGCATCGCAAGCACGCCATCCGGTTACTGGCTGGCAGTAAGTACGAGAAGGAAGAGGGGATCTCGCTGGCTGGAAGACGCGTCTATGATGAAGCCGTCCGCGAGGCGGCGATAGTGGTGTGGGAGGCTTCGGACCGCATTTGTGGTAAGCGCCTGCATGCGGCGCTGCCTCACCTAGTGGAATCCATGGAGCGCCACGGTCACCTGCAACTGGACTCACTGGTCAGGGAAAGACTGCTCACCGCCAGCGCATCCACTCTGGATAGGCTGCTGAAGCCCATCCGGTCCACCGCTGGGAGTCGTCGCCGTCGGGGACGCCGGAAGTCCTTGGGACGCCAGGTGCCGGTACGGACCTACAACGACTGGAACAAGCCCCCACCGGGCTACCTGGGGATCGACTTGGTGGCCCACTGCGGCGGTCCATTGTCCGGTTCCTTCATCCACAGCCTGGTGGTGACTGACGTCTGCACCGGCTGGACCGAGGCCGTTCCCCAGCTGGCCAGGGACCAGGGCCTGGTCCTGGCGGGCCTGGAAGCCATCCGGCGGCAGCTGCCCTTTCCCATCCTGGGCATTGACTCCGACAACGACGGCGCCTTCATCAACGAGACCCTGTTGGCGTGGACATCTCAGCAAGGGATCGAGTTCACCCGTTCCCGGGCCTACCGCAGCAATGACCAGGCCTACATCGAGCAGAAGAACGGGGCCGTGGTGCGCCGCTTCGTGGGACATCACCGCTACTCGGGTCCGCTGGCTGGTCAGATGCTGGTCCAACTTTACCAGTCCCTGCGACTGTACGTGAATTACTTCCAGCCCTCCTTCAAGCTGGTGGAGAAGAACCGGGAGGGCTCAGCCACGGCAGCCCTCCGGCTACGCCCTGTGACCGGCTGTTGCTGCACGAGGCGGTACGCGATGAAATTAAAGAGCAACTGACCCAGCACCGCGTCGGCCTGGATCCCGTAGCCCTCCTGCATTCCATCCGCGAAGCCCAGGCCGCCCTGGTGGCCGTTTCCTCTCCCGATCACGGTGAGCCAGCCCAGCAGGAGAGCCTGGAGCAATTCCTGTCCCAACTGCCTACCCTGTGGCAGCAGGGCGAAAACCGCCCTACTCACACTCCCCGGACCAGGGGACCCCGCCATTGGCGTACTCGCCGGGATCCCTTCGAGGGAGCGTGGCAGGACATCCTGGGATGGTTGGAAACGGAACCCGACATCACCGCCAGGACAATACTGGACCGGCTGTGCTCCCACCGTCCTGACCGGTTCAGCGACACTCACTTGCGAACCCTGCAGCGCGGAGTGAAAAAGTGGCGGGGAGTCATGGTCAGGAAGCTTGTCTATGCAGGCTCGGACCAATCCATCCCGACTCTTCTTTCAATGCCAGAAGATGTCCCTGTTGGAGCCGACCACAGGGTCTGAATTTCGGTAACATTTTCTCTTGACTCAACAGGCCGGCAGAATTAATTGTCGCCTATCAGCTGGCGCTGGGTGGTCCCGTGGATGCGCATTCCGGCGACATCACGACACCAGCGCTGGGCCTGTTCTCTGACATCGGCCAAGTCCCTGAACTCGGCTCCCTTGAAGAAGCGTTCCCGGGCGTACTGGACGCTGCGCTCCACCATGGGCTTGTCCTTGGGGTGGCGCACCCGGGCGGGGTCGGTGATGAAGCCTCTATGCTGGGAGTATTCCAGGAAGCCGCGAGTCAGCCGTGGGTGCAGGGCGTCGGCGCCGGCCACCGCGGCGGGGAAGTTGTCGACGACCAGGTATTTGGGGATGCCGCCGAAGAACTACCAGGCCGCCTCCAGGCCGGCGATCACGTCCTCCAGCTTCTGGCCGTAGGTGGGCCACAGGAAGCTGTGCCTGGAGTAGGCCAGTACCACCAGCAGTGCCCACACCGCCTGCCGGCGGCCCGTCTCCTGGTCCACGATGTAGCCCAGCCGGCCGAAGTCCAGCTCGGCCACTTCCCCAGGGGCGCTTTGCTCCATCCGCACCGTTCTGAGGCTGCGCCGACGCCAGTTCCGCCGTTGCAGGAAACGCCGCAGCGAGGTGTAGGACACATCACAGCCCCGCTGGGCCAGCAATTCCTGGATGCGGGTCACCTGCAGCCGGTCAACGGTGACCCATTGGTAAATCTGATCACCCCAGGGCTCCAGCTTCTCCTCAGCCGGCGTCGCTTTCTTCTGGGGACCGGTCCAGCTCAGCGCCGCCAGCTTGCTCAATTGCTCCTCAGAGGGTGCTGGCCCTTCCTGGCTTACTCCCAGCTCCTGCGCTGCCGCCAGGTATTTCCGGACCGTATCTCTCGACAGCCCCGTTCCCGATGCTGTCTGCCGCTGGCTGTTCCCCATCTGCCAGCGCCGGATCACTTCCGTTACGTCCACTCGGGACACCTCCTTGTAAGCCATCTCCGCACCTCGCCTTGAAGTGCGAATATGGTCTCCTGTCTGGTGCCCAGAGTGGCCTAAAGCCCCTGGCGAAGTGGCCTAAAGCCCTTGGCGATTTCTCACTTTACTGGTCTATAGGTCTTGGCGTTTTACACAATCTGTTAGCTGACGAACAGGCCCGGCAGATTACCATATCCCGCCATCCTATCGGCAGGTTGGGGCAGCCGGAAGACGTGGCATACGGTGCCCTGTTCCTCGCATCCGACGAGTCACCTTTCATGACGGGCAGCGAGCTGGTGATCGATGGCGGCCTAACAGCCCAATAAAATGCGGTAACGTAACGAATATGACCCTTCGCCAGGTATTAGCCCGATCAAGATTGGACGCCGATGATCTTGTCCCAGTCGGTTGACTGCTGGTAGGCGTAGGCGGCCCTCATGAGGAGCGGGTCGTCGAAGTAGCGGCCGACCAGCTGCATGCTGACTGGGAGACCAGCTGACGACTTGCCCACGGGAAGGGCGAGGGCTGGATGCCCGGTGTAGTTGAAGGGCAGGGTGTTGCGAGAGCCGCTCGAGTTCATCGTCGCCAGGTTCTCCTCCACAGCCTCCAGGTAACTACCCGGAGTTTGGTTCTTGGGCGCCGTCATGATGCATGTGGGCATCACGAGCACGTCGAGGTTAGCAAGTACGGCGTCATAGGCTTTGATGTAGGTGGGACGCACATTCTGGGCCTTGGCGTACACCCGGCCGTGGTAGTTGCGCCGGCTCAACTCGGCGGCGATGAGCGACAGCTTGCTGCGTGGCGCAAGCACGTCGGCCTGAGAGGCCCACAGCTTGTTAATGGCGGCGATGACGGAGGCGGGGTAGTAGGTCCGGGCGAAGGCGCCGAAGAACCCAGTTTTAAAAATGGCAAGGGCGCCTTCGCCCGTGAGCGCGGCCTGGGCCGCGCGGATGGTGTGGTGCTCCGGGACGGACACCTGGGATACGTCGGCACCTGCCTCTGCGAGGACGTCGACCGCCGCCATCACCAGGTCGCGCACATCGGCCTCGGCATCGTCGAAGCCCTCCTCGAGCACCCCAATGCGCAGCCCGGACACACCGTCGGCCAGCCGGCCGAGCAGGTCAATGCTGGTGGGGACGTCTCGTGTCTGGCGGGGATCGTAAGGGTCGTAACCCGCCGTGGCCTGGAGGGTAGCCGCCGCATCCTCCACGGTACGGGTCAACGGACCCGTGTAGTCGATGCTCTGGTCCGAGCCGAAGCTGATACCGAAATGCGACAGCAATCCGAAGGTGGGCTTGTGTCCGACGATGCCGGAGAAAGCCGCCGGGATACGGATGGAGCCGCCCTGGTCGCCGCCGAAGGAGATGTCCACCTCGCCGGCAGCCACGGCCGCAGCGGATCCCGAGGACGAACCGCCGGTCACGTGATCGTGGTCGTGGGGATTGAGGGGACGGCCGTAGTCGCCGATGGCGCCGCCGGTGCCGAAGCCTCCACTCAGGCCGTTCATGACGTTCTTGCCGATGATGGTGCCCCCCTCCTTCAGCACCCGGGTGACGACAGTTGCGTCGAAGTCGGGGATGAAGCCTTCGAGGGCGAAGGAGCCGAAGCTCATGGGTATGCCTGCCACGGCGACGTGGTCCTTGTAACTGACGGTCTTGCCGGCAAGCAGACCTTCGGCCGCCCCTTCGATTCGGCATTTCCACATCCAGGCGTTGAGCGGGTCTTCTTCCGCGCTCGGCCGGTACCCGGGCTCGCGGGCGGTAGAGACCATCGGAGGTTTGGGCTCCTCCAACCGGGCCTGCACGAAGGTGTCCAACTGTCCCAGCTGTTCCACCAGGTACTTCTGGTACTTAACGGCCTCATCGGGACTCAGGTGAATCCCCAACTCCTTGGCCACGGCCACCACTTCATCGACGTCAGGTACTGCGTACATGAGGCTCTTCTCCTCTGACTGTAGACTTCCTGCTGTAAACTTCCTGGATCGGCGGGATTTGAATCGAGATTTTCCATTTCCACCGGTCCCGGCCTTATCCGATGAAACGAGAGGAGAGTACGCCCGCCCCTGGAAGCCTGTCAACAATCATCCCCCCGTCTTCAGGTTCGATTTCGCCCTTCCCCAGCTTATGCGAGCATTATTCATCGTCATACAGAACCACGGTAAGCCACGGAGCGCCTTGCCGCAGAGGGGATCGCTCCGTGCCAACCTGGAACTCAGCTCGGTGGTGAACCAGCTCAAGACCATCTGCGCGATCGCTCCGTGCCAACCTGGAACTCAGGTCAGGGTAACGCTCGTGGTGCGCGGGCAGGGTACCGTGAAAGGGCATTTTCCTCCTTGGTCAGGAATTCTAGCAATGCCGGACCGCCGCTGGACATTGCCTCCCTGGCCCGTCCTATGGCCGGAACTATCTCTTGCGGGTCTTCGACTCTTTCGCCGTAACCGCCCAGGGTTTTAGCTAAACTAAAGCCAAGGTGAAATGCGCAGATGGCGGGGGTCAAACGACAGAGCCGGGTCATTCTCCAAGTACGGATGAGAGGGATTTACCCGCGCAACCCAGTTGATCATCATCGCCACTTAAATGTACATCCCACCTTGGCTTTAGTTTAGTTCCCAGGTGTTTGCCGGACTCCGAGCAGGGAAACTCGGCGGTGGCGATGGATTGGGCCGTGCTGAGGGGGCCTTTTGAAGACATTCTGACCCCGCCGGCAGGCCGGTGGGAAAGAGAAAACCATCAATACATAAGGAGCAACATATGACCAACGCTGCCAGTGACCTGATCTACTGCTTCAAGTGCCGCAGTAAGACCGACACCCTGGAGGCCCATGAGGTGGTCCTGAAGAACGGTCGTCCCGCCGTCACCGGCCAATGCGCCGTCTGCGGGACTAAGAAGTTCCGCATGGGAGCGACCAGGCAGTAACCGTTGAGATAGAGGCTTTGTGGCGCTGCTGCAGCCTCTAATCCGGGGCATACTGGATGGCTACCAGGGCTGGGTGAGCTGGCCCCTGGAAACAGCAGGATCGCCCTTGGTGATGGTTATTTCCTCTCCCTGGTCGGGAGTATAGCCCAGTGTGAATGTGGCAATCAGCGCGACCAGCAGGGCAAGCAACGCCGTTGTCACCAGGGCTCTGGGTCTCGTATTCAACCTCATCATGACGTCGATTATTATTTTACTGCTTTTGGCGAGTGTCGATAACTCGGCAGCCGATGCGGTAGCGATGCCAACTAACCTGGCCTTTTAGAGACCCGGGAGGAGTCGCGCCCTGTCGCGTCGGCAGGAAGCACCTACAGAGCTTGTCTCAGAAGTCAAAGCTCTTAATTGTAATCGGCATGATCGGTAATTGTTTGGACATATTACTGTGCAAGATAGTCTATTTACTCTCTCTTGACCTCATAATAGTACGATAGTCGTTGGCAAAAATACTTATGAGACAGGCTCTACAGTCTGGTTCCGGCCCCTTGTGGGGTTTTTGCGGGGCAGCCTGAATCGAAGCTAACCCCACTGCCAAGCGGGACACTGGTACCAGCCTCGGTAGCTGTGTATGCAGGAAAAGCAATTTCCAATACAGCGATATTGAGAGCGTTGAAGTGTGAAAGATTGGTAAGTCAATCTGCTGAATGAGGCAAAATGGCCAATGACAGATTTCCGCATGAGGTCGCAGAGGAGCTTAAGTGGTATGTTTATCGCCTGATAGACCCACGAAATGGAGAAACCTTCTACGTGGGCAAGGGGAAATGGAACCGAGTGTTCGAACATGCTAAAGGGATCATCGGTAATCCGGACGACTATACCGCCGATCCAAAGTCACAGCGTATTAACGAGATACGGGCTGCGGGCCTCGATGTAGCCCACGTAATTCACCGTCACGGAATGGCTTCGGAGCGGACTGCCTACGAGGTAGAGGCCGCGCTTATTGATGCTTACCCAGGACTTCTCAACAAGGTTGCCGGCCATGGGACAAGGGATTTCGGTAGCCGCCATGTTGCCGAAATTATAGCTGAGTACGAGTCAGAGCCTTTTGAGATAGGTGAACCATTGATTCTAGTCTCTATTGGGAACCTCTGGAGGATTCGTGGCATATACGATGCGGTCCGCGGAGTCTGGAAAATAGACCAGAAAAAAGCTGAAAAGCACCATCTCGTACTGGCCCACGTCAGAGGTGTGGTCAAAGGCGCCTACAGGCCGGAGAAATGGCTGGCAGCCACTAAAGAAAATTTTCCCTTCGAGGTAGAAGACTTGCCGGGCCGGTTTGGATTTATCGGGAAGGAAGCAGAGCCAAAGGTGTGGGATAAGTACGTCGGAAACCTGGTTCCAGAACAATTCAGAAGGCGCGGGGCTGCCAATCCAATCAGATACTGCCGCCCATCAACACGCTGACGGGGCGTTAAAGGCAAACAGAAGCTTGATTAGACCATTGCCTTCCGCTTCAAAGTTCTTCCTGCATTCATACTAATATGCCCCATCCCGATTTCGAGCTTGACCTGGAGCATGGCATCGCTGCCCCTGGCTGACGGCTGGTACCGCGAAGTGAAAGTCTCGGGACAAGCGTTCTCTGAGAGGAACCACCCTGTTGTACAGATGCTCGGAGCAGTCGATATCAATTCAAAAGGAGGTGCTTGGGGTCAAGACATTGGAATGATACAAATCCCGCAGCTATATTCCTTCTTCCCTTCTAAAATCAGCCACTTCCTCACCTATTTGCCGGAGTTGCTCCGCCAGATGGGCCACCTCCTGGTCCCTGTCCACGCGGGTCTTAAGGTATACGGGCGCCCAATAGCCATCCCTGTTCTCATGCAGGCGCAATTCAAGCTTCTGACGTAGACTGTCCAACTCCTCCTGCCTCAAGCTGGAGATATCAGTCCCAGCCACGCCAAGCCATACCCATAGAGGAGTGTTCTCACTGTCGGCCGCGGCCCACAGCGTTTCATATAAACCAAACCAGGGTTCCACACCCGATTCTGAAAAACGAAAGTAGCGCCCGTACCCGTTCTTCCATCTGGTCGGCCGTAAATCTCGAGTGTCGGCCCAGCCCTCCTCCCTACCCCGCTGAACTACAGGATCGACCAGGTCTTTCAAAAGGATCACCCGGCGGGCGAACTCCGGACCCCGTTCCAACTCGCCGACGCGGATGGGAAGAAACGCGTCTCGGTCCATGACCTGCGCAAGACCGCGCAGCTGTCTTATGTCGGATTCAACTCCCGGTTCAGCGGCATCTCTCACCTGCCCTGCCATCCGATCGAGCAAATTCACCCAACTTACGACCATCATATGGTAGTCAGTACCTTCAATCCGACCGCTCCGAATGCGATCACGAACAATAGGAGCGGAGAGAATATGTCCGGCTTGGCCCGAAATTCGCGTTACCTCTTCCCACAGATATTCAACTCTCGCGTCCGGAGCTACAAAAAGCAGGACCGACGGGTCTGACTTCGGCAACTGTTCCAGGTACTGGTTGGGCTGATTCTCGGTGAGTGCCGCCCAGAACTTGGCCTCCACAATTACGCGTTTCTCGTTGGCATGGTCAAAACCTACCAGGTCCGGACGTGATCCGTCCTCAGCAGTAGCCTGTGAGGCCACTCTGGCAATCGGAGCAATCGGTACGCCAACACCCCCGCCAATAAGAGCATTAAAGGCCGCCATGGCCGCCTCCGAGTCATTGAGAATAAAGGCGAGCGCCTCCACCGCTGCATTCTCGGTAGACACCGGCAGTTTTGGGACCAGATGGCCCAGCAGGGTATTATTGTCGCTCATCGGAAAAGCTTCCTCCTAAAATGCGAATAGCCCGGGCAGCGACGGCAACTTTACTCACCTCAACTTTTCGCTCCAGTGTGTCATTCAACACTTCGCCATGCAGGCTCCCTTGGGTAATCCTCCGGCCGCCCCGTGTCGCTGGACTGGATTACGAAGTCCCGGCGGTCACGGTAGAGGCAGGCACGGTTCAGCACGTAATCGGCCTCGGTGCCGTAGGCGTCCACCTCGTTGCAGTTCACCATCAGACAGTACTTGTAATCGCCGACGAAGAGGTACGTATTGTTCATGCTGAAAAAGCGACAGGCCACCCCCTCGCCCCTGACAGGGGTAGGTATGGGGTTTTTACGGTGGGACATGACGAGTAATCTCCAGGTTAAGCTTGGGTTCCGGCCAGGGTTCGGGCAGCAGCCAGACGCGGCTCCAGAGGCGGCCCTTGATCAGCAACCGCCGGAGCCAGTCGATTCCGTGGCGGATTACGCTCACGGTGCGCGCCGGACGGCTCCAAGGATCACGGTGATTGGGAGCCAGCGCTTTGGGCGGCGCCCGCAGGTTCCCTGGAGCAATCCTCCGCTCCTGGGCGTCTTCCACCCTGGTGCCGTAGGCCAGGGCCAGCAGGGTGGCCACCGACAGCACCAGCCAGTGGCGGGAGACGCGGGTGGGGTCGGTGCGGCGGGTCTTGTCCCATTTCCAGCCCAGGCTCTTGATGGCCTTGAAGCCCAGCTCGATCCAGAAGCGCAGGGAGTACCAACTGGGACCCACCTGGTCGGGCGCAAGGTCGGTGAGGATGATCCAGGGCTCCTCCTGTTCGGAGTACCAGACCACCAGCAGGGTGCAGCGGCGTTGGGCCTTGGGGGTGTTGAAGGCGGTGCCGCGGCCAATCCACGCCGTATCGGGACGGGAGACGAAGCGCTGGGCGGGCAATCGTTTGCCGCCGTCAGCGCCGAAAGTGATGTTCTTCCGGTAGCGCATACCGGGGTGCCAGCCTTGATCCCGTATTTGCTGCCACAGCTTGGGACTGGCGATGCCCCGGTCGCAGAGCACGATGACGGTCATATTCTCGGGAACCGCTGGGGCCAAGGCTTGCAGCAGTTCCACGGTGGGGTCCATCCAGGAGCCGGGCTGGTCGGCGTGCCGGATGTGCCAGGCCACGGGGATGGCGCAACTGCGGTAGAGCACGCTGATGACGATGGCGGTGGTCTGGTCGCCCTTGAGCGTGGGGTCGATGGCCAGGGCGAGACGTTCGGAATACCACCAGGCCAGGACCCACCGGAGCAGGGGCGCGAAGCAGAGAGTTACGTCCAGTTGGGTCTGGCAGGGACTGGTCCGGTCGCTGCCGTCGTAGAGCCACTCCCGGAGATACTGGCGCAGGTTGTTCCACTTGCGCCAAGGGGAGAGGGCCGAGGCCACGGCGTTCTGGCAGGCGCTGCCGGCGAGGATGGCCCCGCAGACCCACAGCGCCAGGCCGGTCATTTGTGCCTGGGAGAGGTGAGGTAAATGCGTTTCAATCGTTTTTTGCACCTGATAGCATTCTCTGGGAAGGCGCATCGGGGGTCTCCTGCATCTGGTGGTGTCACAACCAAGATGCTGGATGCCGGTGCGCCTTCCCAAGCTAAGCGTACGCCCGATTTTGGCCGTTACCTACCCCTGTCAGCCCCCTCGCCCGCCCGAAAGCGTACCACCACTGCAGCTAGCAAATCCTGCTGCCCGTCCTTCTCCGAGAGCACGTACTAAACTAAAGCCAAAGTGGGATGTACATTTGCCGGATGAAGGGAATCGGGCAGGGAGGCTGGCTGGAGCGCTTCGGCTCTTGATTGCAGGACTGTTCGGCAGCGCCGCCGGACTTCCTCTTTCCGTCTGGCCAGCCCAGCCAGGAAGCTACCTACCCGCTCCCGCACCGCCGCCCTGGTTCCCAGGCACAGGTTTCCCGTTGCCTCTTCCCGTGCCCATCCCCAAATGGCTTCATCCGCGTTGAAGTCCGGGCTGTAGCCCGGCAGGTTCACCAGCCTCAGCCCCAGACCCGGCGTCTGCAGGTACTCCCGCACCGCCTCGCCCCGATGCGCTGGCGCGTTGTCCCAGATGACTTGCAGTGGCCCGTGGTGTCTCTCCCCAAGTTGCCTCAGGAAGCAGGCCGAGGTCTCACTGTTGCTGTTACCCTCCAGTTCCATCCATTCCACCTCTCCCGTCTCCAGACACACTGCCGAATAGTAGCTGGCTTTCTCGCCATACCGCGGGCTGTTCGAATCCACCAGAGCAGGTTCTCCTTCAGCACCCACTTGCCCCGCAGCTCCGCATCGGCCCGGAAGTGGGCCTCGTCAGCAAAGAATATCTTGCCGCCAGACTGCTTTGCCCCGTGGGCGAGTGCGGCGTACTCCACCACGAAGGCCTCCCGTTTAGTTTCGTCCGCCTTCAGCAGCCGCTTCTTGGGACGCTTGAAAGCAAACCCCAATCGGTGCAGGTAGTTCAAGCAACTGCTGCGGCACAGGCTGAGGCCAAAGCATTCCCAGACAAACCGATGCACCACCTTCCAGTTCCAGTTGGCCAGGTCCATGCCCGCCTCGGCAGGCAGCCTCTGCACCGCCGCCCTCAACTCCTCCCGCTGCGCCTCGCCAAGGGCGGGGGGGAACCACCGGTCTGCTCGAATATCAGGGCTCTGGGCCCTCCCTCACCGAAGGCCGCCGCCCATCGTCCGATGGTGTGAGGGTCCCTTTCCAGCGCCGCCGCCGTGGCCGATGCCCTCCAGCCTTGGGCCAGCAGCAAGATGGCGTACCACCGCTCCCGCTCCCGGGGCGTCGGCGCCAAGATCATCCGTCGACGCAAATCCTTTACTTCCATTTGCCATTGTTCCAAAGACCGATCTATCTCCCTCACGCTCATCATCTACCCTCCCCCAACTACTGCACACCCTGGCCCAGTTCCTCCACAAATTTATCCCATTTTTCTGCGTATTTCACCTTGGCTTTGGTTTAGTACTACAAAGACGGGTTATCGGGTAGGATAGTTGCCAAGATGATAGTGGGTGGTTTGGGTGATGGATGGGGCGAGCTTCGAGCGGGTTTACGACAGCTTTGGGGAATTCCATGCCTTCTTTGCGGCCTCCTTCGGCCGCAAGCAGTGGCGGGAGCACAGCTGGAACTATCTTCAGGGGCTGCTGGTGCAGGCTGGGGAGCGGCGCAACGCCGAGAACCTGTCGGAATCGGTGGGCATCTCGGCCCGGGCGATGCAGCGTTTTCTGACCGAGGCCCGGTGGGACGATGCGACAGTGATCGGTCGGCTGCAGGAATACCTGGCCCCAGGCTGGCTCACCCCGAGGCGGTGTGGGTGTTGGACGGCAGCGACTTTCCCAAGCAGGGGAGGAAGTCCGTGGGGGTAGCCCGGCAGTACTGCGGGAGGCTGGGCAAGGTGGCCAACTGCCCGGGTGGGATGTTCCTGGCCTACGTCAGCCCGCTGGGGCGGGCATTGGTGGACAAAGGGCTGTATCTGCCCGAGAGTTGGACCTCGGATCCGGGCCGCTGTGCGGCGGCGGGGGTGACCGAGGAGCGGCGGAGCTACCGGTCGAAGACGGAGTTGGCCTTGGAACTGCTGGAGCGGGCCCTGGGGTTGGGCCACCTCAAGGCCGGATGGGTTGCCGGAGACGACGCCTTCGGGATGTCGCCGACCTTTCGGGAGGGACCTGGCGGCCCTGGGGATGCGCTACGTGCTGGACGTTCCGGGCAGCACTCCGGTCTGGCCCCTGGAGCCTTCGTGGGAGTCGGCCTGGACCACTCCGAGGTCTCCGGGGTTCGGGCGCCCCCGCAAGCCCAGGCTCAGGGACGGGCAGCGTCGTACCATGGAGCAGCGCAGTGACGAGTTGCCGGATGAGGCCTGGCGGGAGATAACGGTGGCCCAGGGAAGCCAGGGGCCGCGGAGCTATATGTTCTGCGCCCAGCGGGTGCGGGTAACCCGAAAGGGCAAGCCGGGCCATGAGGCATGGGCCGTCTACCGCCGGAACCTGGACGGCAGCGAGCCCCGCTACTACCTGTCCAACGCTCCTGAGGACACAACCTTGGAGACCCTGGCCTGCGTGGGGGGTTCCAGGTGGCCCATTGAAACGGAGTTCGAGACGGAGAAGGGCGACGTGGGGCTGGACGAATACGAGACCCGCAGTTGGGCGGGCTGGCATCACCACATAGCCATGTGCCTGCTGGGTGGAGCTTTCCTGCTGGGCCTGCAGCAGGCTTGGGGGGAAAAAGATGCCCCGGATCACCCGTCCCCAGGTGTACCGGGTGGTGCGGGAGATGCTGCCCCGGGAACGGTTCGGGCCGGAGGAGTTGCTGCTGTGGCTGGAGGATACGCAGCTACGCAACGAGCGGGCGCGCCGCTCCCACCAGAGACGCCGCTCCGCCCGCCGTGAAGGCAGGATGGAGCCACCACCTTAAACGCGTCGTTGTAGTACTAGGGGGGCCATGTATTACGGTAGGTTACCGCCTCCTGACTCGTGGCGCGAGTGATGAGTTCAGTTAACTGTTGGGACATTCTCTGCTCCTTCCGGGGTCCATGGATTGGGGATGCAAGACACCCTTAGAGCATTTTCCCGAAATACCTGGTCCTCAGGTAATCCACATAGTCGGCACCAACATTCCCGGAATGCATGAGTACTGCAAAGGCCTGTTGGTAGGTGAGTGCATTGAACCTGATGTCTTCACCCACCAACTCATTGAAAAAGTCGATCTCCCTGCGGTGCGCTTCGGCCCTCTTTCCAAGGCAGTCGTAGTACAGGTAACAGAGACTGAACCTGCTACCCAGCTGTGTAACCAGTCCAAGAGAGTGCTTGAGAAGCTGCCGCGGATCCAGGTACTCGAACCGCTGCCTGCCACCGCGGAGTTCCTCAGCCCAGAGTGATTCGGCAAGTGCTTGACATGCTGGCAGTCCCTTATCGGCCCAAAGGCCGCCGGACTCGGTGAAATAAGACCTCGTGAACTTCGACTTACCCCTGGTAGAACGTTTCAGGTGCTCTGTAAACTTGGCCTCAATTGAAACGATGAATCCACCGCCCAGGGTTATAGCTACGTCAAGATGGGGCGGAGTGCCTCCCAACCCCGTGGGGAACTGCGCTTCGAAATCCAGGGAATACCCGGCATCGGGACCGACCCCCAACGCCGACAAGACTGAGGTTTCTTGCCGTTCAGTCCAGTAGTCGAAGAAGTTGACGGCCAACGTCGAGGATGAGTGTAGCGCCCGCATGTGTCCACTAAGTTCGGAACCGGCGCCTCTTTCAAAGGCCCGCCGTGCGCGATTCGAAAGAGGCTGAAATAAATTGGTCTCAACTTCTGGCGCGTAGCCGCGTGAGTCGAAGGCAATTCCCCTCGACTTCGCCCAGTCCTGCTGCGCTTTCTTAATCACTTGTTCAGCGTTCATGCGCTTTTGAATCAGTAGTATGTAGTGAGTAGTATTGAGTCCAAGTTGGCGCCTCGGCAATGGAGCCAATTTCGGGCCACTATGGGCAATACTTGCGCCGTGCACTCTCCAGGTCAACCGGTTCCCTGATTTGGATCCATACCCTGCTGTATCCATCCTGAAATAAGGAACCGTAGTATCGATTTCAGGCTGCCAGGGAGGGAGGGCCCGGGATGATCCAGAGAACGCCCGCAACTAGTGGAGTTGATCGTAAAACAGCAATTGACCGGCGTAACCCGCGTGGGCGCCGAAATAGTACCGCGCCCAATCCAACAACCTCGTGTTCTTCGCGCCTGAGGTGTATTTCTTTCCGTAATGTTCCCACAAAGCGGCGGCTATATGTCTGTCCACTGGAAAAGCCTCGGGCTTGTCCAACGAGAACAGGCACACGCAGTCGGCGATCTTCGGACCTATGCCGTCGTAGCTCATCAGCTGGTTCTTGGCTTGGGCGTAGGGCAAACGGGAAAGGGCATCCAGGTCCAGGTCACCTTCGGTTACCGCCCTGGCCACCTGGTAAATACGGCAGCCGCGGCGCAACCCCAGGTTCAAGCCGTCAAGCTCGGCACTGCCAACCTCTGCGAGGCGCTGGGGCGACGGGAAGGTATTGACCCTCACACCGTCCAGGGCCAGTGGATCGCCGTAGCGGTTGGCCAGGAGGTCTACGATCCCGGCGATGCGGTCGATGCTGTTGTTCTGAGAGCAAATGTAGGAGACCAAGCACTCCCAGGGGTCCTGACGCAGGAGCCGCATGCCTCCGTACCGGTCCACCAACCCAGCCATGGCGCGGTCCACCTGGCGCAGCGCTTCGTGGACCGGCCGAATGTCCTGGTTCAGCCTGAAGTAGGACTCGACATGGGCCTTGAGGGACTCCTCAGCCGCGCAGCTGCGAAACTCAATCCCGTCTCCGGATTGGCGAACCTTGCTCAGATGTCCGCCGACCACGCCATAGTACCAGCCCTCCCGCTCGACCCAGCGAAAAGCCTGGGATCGCAGCCACGCGAGTTGCAGTTTGAATGGTTGTTGGGCGAGTAAATACATGTGCTCCGTTGGAGGAACCCGGAAATCACCAAGTCTGTCAAGGAAGATCTCCACAGAAAACATTTTGGACGCTGGGGAATCCACCGTCAATTTCCATTCCGGCTCTCCCTAAAAGTGTACAAACCATTCTCTGATGCGCTTTCCGGCCCCGGTTCCGGTCGGATTTGCATTTTTCTTTGGGCTGTCTGAAATGGGCTAAACTCCACTTCCGAACGGAACCGTGCGAGTCTACCACGGTGGGCCGTAGAGGACTCGAACTCGGGGGTTAACTATTTCCAAAGCATATAATGCTCTATAACGGCAATTATCGTGCAGAACAGGAAGTCCGGTTCAGGGCCCTCTGTGACCGGTTCCGCTGGTCCCGTTTGCTCGTGGTGCTTTAAGGGAAGTCACAAACTGGAGCGAACCGCGCTACTGAACAAAACCCCGGGCGACGTACCCGCCAGTGCAGCCCAAAGGGCTGGTTACGAACGCCTGGCCGGGGTGGATCCAGTCGTTTAAACCCCTTCCGCCCCGGGCAACCGGCAAGCGCGGCCGCCGGCGCCGGCGCCTTTACCCCATCCACCGAGGCTGTTGGCGCCCCTTCATTATATTCCTCGCCATATTCCTGCCCCCGTGGCCCTCTCTGCTTCCGTACCATGATGGACGAACCCTCCGCCAGCGGCCCTGGCGACACCTTCATCAGACCTCAAGCAAACTGTTGCCGACCATCGTATAACGATATACGTAATCTGCGGACCTCATCCAAACGTAACTTAAGCATTGGACACATGAATAACGTCTTTCCCGATTCTGCCGAGCAGGAGGGCTGAACCCGCCGGAGCAAGCATCACGCAGGGAGGTGGGGTTGGCCGGCGCTGGCGACGCGGGAAGGGCTTGGGAAGCGGGAGACGCAGCGGTGGCGCGACGGGAATCACTGACCAGCGAACAGAGACGGCTGTTGAAAATTACCGCCAGGATGCCCATGGCCAGCGCGGCCAACCTGGCCCCGGCGCTGGGCCTGGACGAGGAGAAAGTGAGAAGGATGCTGGACGCGCTGCGCCGGGGCGGCTGGGTTACCTCGGTGGTGCGGGGCATGACCGAGCGGCGGCAGCACCGCTGGTTTCTGACCCGCCGTGCCGTGGACCTGCTCTACGTCACCGACCACCGGCATCCCGCACCCAGGGAGGAGGCCCGGGCCGCCGGTCTGGCCGCTTTTCACCCGGAGGGGGAACTGCCCGAGGCGTACCGTCAGCGGTTCGCCCTGGACCACGACCATCCGGCCCACCTGGCGAGCCAGGCGGGTTCGCCCTTCGCCGCCACCGATGAGCCGACTGACGCCAGCGGCGACAGCGCTGACCACGAGCACCCGCCCTGGACCGCCACCTCCCGCGGCGTGGAGACCCTCCTGCGGCGGCTGGCCATGCTGGAAACGGTCTACCGCCTGGCCCCGGACCTGCTGCGCAGTGGGCGGGTCCGTCCACCGGCGGTGGTGGCGGCCCCGCAGGAACTCCAGATGACCGACTTCCGCCTGCTGCGCCAGGGCGGGTTCTACCACGCTGTGGCCCGCTACGGTGGTGACCTGTGGATTCCCTTCACCTACGCCGGCCTCCACGCTACCGAAAGGGTGCTGCGGCGCAAGGAGCAGCACCGCTTCTGGGGGGTGGACTGCTATTCCCACGAGGAGGACCGGTATCTCCGCATCGGGAACCGGCTGTTCTACGAGGACCCGGACCGGGCGGTGGAACCTTCGGGCCAGATCGTGGTGGTCGCCGACGCCTGGGCCAGGGAACTGGCCCGGACCACCATGAGCGATGACACGCCCACGCTGTTCTGCACGCCGGACGGCAGGTGCAGCGAGGCGGTAGAACTGCGTCCCTCCCGTGACCTGGTGTCGGACCCCGCCGGACACCCCAGCGTGGGCCGTCCCGAGAACGTCGGGCTGTGGCTGAGAGAAAATCCCGACATGGAGGCCATCGACGGCAGGGCCGCCCACCGGCTGTTCATGACCATCTGCCAGTTCCCCGCCATGCGGCCCCCCTGGCTCGGGGAGATAGTGGGCGGGTCCGCCGGTGAGGTCTCCCGCCACCTGGAACGGTTCGTCCGGACCGGGCTGGTGGCCGTATTTGAAGAACGGCACTACCTGTCGGAGCTGGGTATGAGACGAGCGGCCAACATGAGCCGGGTGCTGCCTTCGGTGATACGCAGCCGCCACGGGGCCTACCTGGACCGCTGGTACCGGGAGCATGAGCAGCACCACAACGACGGGGTGAACCGGCTGGTGGTCCGTTTCGCCCGGGAGGGAGTGGCAGTGGCGGCGGGCTGGCGGGGCGAGGTCAACGTGCCCGGCCTGACCCAGGTTAGGCCCGACCTGCTGGTGCGGGTGAGCCAGGGGTCCCTGGGAGCGGGGACCCACTACATCGAGTTCGAGCGCACCGCCGTCCGGCCCGACCGGGTGGCTCAGAAGCTGGGGCCCTATGGCCGGATGGCGGCCACGGGAAGGCCACTGCCCCTGCTGATGGTGTGCGAGACGGCGCGGGGCCTCCAGAACTTCCGGGCCGCCGCCGGGACGTTGCCCATGCTGACCGCCACCCTGGAGCGGGCCCTGGCCGGTCCGGTCACCGGAGCGGTCACGGTGTGGAGCTGTGACGGGGTTCCGGCGGCCCTGCACTGTCGGTAAAGGGGAGGCCGGTGCGTGCTCCCAGCTAACCGCCCGGCCCTTTGACTCCGTCCGGCTCCGAGACCCGCAAGCGGTTCCAGGGACTAATGACTAAGGGACTAAGGAGGGCCGTCATCCACCAGGCCGCTGCGCACGGCCCAGATCACCATCTGCTGCCTGGACTTGAACCCCAGCTTCTTCTGGATGCCGGACACGGCGTTGCGCACCGTCAGCCCGCTGTTGTTCCGGATCTCGCCGATCTCCTGGTAGGTCAGCCCCTCGGCAAACAGCTTCAGGATTTCTTTCTCCCGTGCCGTCAGGGTGCTTAGCTGGTCGGAGGAACCGTCGGCCGGTCCGCTGCGCACCGCCCGGGACAGTCTCCGGGCGGCGTTCCCCGGGATCCGGAATTCGCCCTCAGCGACCTCCCGCAGGGTCGCCAGCAGCTGCTCCTTGCCGGAATACTTCTGCAGGTAGCCGGTGGCTCCCGCGGCGATGGACCTGACGATGGCGTCCTGCTCGTTGGAGGCGGTCAGCATGAGGACCCTGGTGTCGGGCAGCAGTTCGGTGATCTGCCGGCAGGCTTCGATGCCGTCCATCTCGGGCATTATCACGTCCATGACGATGACGTCCGGGGAGGCTTCCGGAGCAGCTTCCTGCACCAGACGCAGCGCCTCCTGTCCGTCGGCCGCCTGGGCCACCACCCGGAACTCCCCGGTGTTTTCCAGGGCGTCCTTCAACAGGTCCCGCATGATGGAGTGGTCGTCCACCAGCATTACTCGTGTCTGGGTGTCAGTAGTCATTTACTCCCCTCCTCTGAGAGTCCGTACCGGAACAACGCAGGTGACAGTTGTTCCACCATCAGTCCTATTCGATTCCACCTCAAGCCTGCCGCCCATCCGCTCGGCGTCGGCCCGCATGTTCCTGAATCCGTGGCCCCTGGTCTCATAGTCCTCCGGCAGCCCCTTGCCGTCGTCGGACACGGAGAGCCGCAGTTGGTCATCGCCGTAGTCGAGGTCAATCACGACCCTGCTGGCCCCGGCGTGCCGGATCACGTTGGTCAGGGCGTTGTGGGCTATGGAGAAGAGCAGACTCTTGTCAATGATCGACAGCCGGGGTTCGGCACCGTGCCGGCCGAACTCCGCCGGGACCGAGGTGATGACGGTGAAGGTGGCGGCGTGGGCTTCCAGGACCTCGCCCAGCTCCTCCCCCCGGAATAGCTGCCCGCCGTCAATGGGGTGTCTCAGTTCCCACATGGCCGAGCGGGAAAGGTCCGCCGCCAACCGGAGTTTGGCCAGCAGCGCCTCCTTCGAATCCTCTCGGGACTCGTCCGCCAGCGCCAGCGCCTGCTCGACGCCCAGGCCGATCATGTAGGCCCACTGGGCGGTGGTGTCGTGAATCGTCTGGGAGATCTCGATGCGCTGGCGCTGCAGTTCCCGCTCCCGCTCCAGGCCCTTGCGCCTGCTTTCCCGCTCCAGGCCGGCGATGATGCCGACGGCGGCGGAGACGGCGTACAGGGCCACCACTCTATAGAACAGCCGGCTCTCCTCCTTGCCGGCAATATCCAGCCCCGGCTCCACCGTAACGCTCAGTACCGAGTAAACCACGACGACCAGGGTCGTCCAGGGCAGGACCAGCCGCGGGGCAGTGAACACATAGGCGAACACCGCCACCGCGAAGTAGTACAGCGCGAAGTAGGGACTGTTGAAACCTCCGGACAGGGACACGCTGAACGAGATGGCCGCCACGTCCAGGGCGCTCAGCCCAAACAGCCAGGCCGGTTTAACCGTCCCGCGGCGGCGGATCAGGTATTGAACGTACCCGGTAGCCGCCATGAATCCCAGGCAGTAGAGGGTGTTGAGCACGTGGCTCAGGGACCCGTAGTCGACGCGGTAGTGAAGTTCCAGAAAAGCGGCGCTCAACCCGAACCACCGAACCCACAACAAGACCCTGGCGGCGTGCAGCAGTTCCTCGGGGCTGGTGCGCTCAGCCCCCTGAAAGAACCCCGGCAACCTTTTCGCCGCAATGCGTATCACACTTAACACGGAACTCCCCAGGTTCCTGCCGAGGCTGAGTTACGGTCGAAGACCATTTTCGCACGGCACCGTTTAACACTAAACTGCCGCACGTTACCCACGGGTATTGGCCAAGTCTCGACGCCATTCCAGGAACCCAGCGTAAGGCATCACCACCAATCTAACGCCGGATGGAGACGATAACAAGATTGCATATGAACCGCACGGATTGTGATAAACGCACTAACGGAAGTACGGACTTCATCCCGGTTGGAGTTAGGCCTGACGGGATCATGGACATTCATTAAGCGGAGGAGGGCAGCGAGTCGCCTTCAGGGAACCCCATCTGCCGGTACCAAACCCTCCACCATTCCGCCGAAGACGTGACAGCCTCACCACATCCTTGGGGCGTTTTTGATTGGGCGTCGGGCAACTTGGGTAGGGACACCTGCCGGGGTCTACTGCCTGGTTGGGCATTATTACGAATAGTGTGATAACTACATAAAGGGCACGGCTATAGTATTGCAATACGCAGTAACAGATGTTATAAGTGTTAGCCATCACTTGGGTGTATCGGAGTTTCTTTCAAGAATACTCACGCAAGAATACTCACTATGGGTCCCGGACGGGAACAGGTTACCGGATGAGTAGACGTAATGTGGGGAGCCTTGGAGTTGCGTTCCAGCGGGAAGGTCAGGTTCAGTCGCAAGGCCCTGAACGCCCGCCCCTTCTCCTTCTTGCGGGCGACACCGTCCTGAAGGTGGAATCTAAGGAACGGGAAAGTAACATTCCCTCGCGAATCGCCCGGAAATTTCGGCAGAGAGGAGTTGAGTTGGATTCTAAGATACTAAACCAAAGCCAAGGTGAGATGCGCAGTGGGAAGGGGTAAATTTGTGAAGGAACCTGGTTAGCTGGTGTCGGGAGTTGGGAGGGGTTGGTGATGGGCGTGAGGGAGATAGACCGGTGTCTGGAACAGTGGCAGATGGAAATCAAGGACTTGCGGCGGCGGATGATTTTGGCGCCCACACCCAGGGAGCGGGAGCGGTGGTACGCCTTGCTGCTGCTGGCCCAGGGCTGGACGGCAGCGGCCACGGCGGAGGCTCTGGAAAGGGATCCCCACACTATTGGCCGTTGGGCGTCGGCCTTCGGGGAGGGAGGGCCTGCAGCCCTGATATTTGAGCAGACCGGTGGTTCCCCCCCGCCCTTGACCAAGCGCAGCAGGAGGAGTTGAAGGCAGCGGTACAGGAACCGCCCGGCGCCTCGGGCATCGATCTGGCCAACTGGTATTGGAAGGCAGTGCGGCAGTTTGCCGGGGACCGGTTCGGCATTGAGTTGAGCCGCAGCAGTTGTGTGAACTGGCTGCACCGGCTGGGGTTTGCCTTCAAGCGGCCCAAGAAACGCCTGCTCAAGGCGGATGAGGCGAAGCGGGAGGCTTTCGTGGCGGAGTACGCCGCTCTGAGGGAGTAGGCTGGTCGGAAGGAAGCCAGAATATTCTTTGCTGATGAGGCCCACTTCCGGGCCGATGCGGAACTGCGGGGCAAGTGGGTGCTCAAAGGCAGACCTGCTTTGGTGGACTCGACCAGCCCGCGGTATGGGGAGAAGGCCAGCTACTATTCGGCGGTGTGCCTGGAGACGGGCGAGGTGGAATGGATGGAACTGGAGGGCAACAGCAACAGTGGGACCTCGGTTGCCTTCCTGGAACAACTGAGAGAAAGGCATCCGGGGCCGATGCGGGTCATCTGGGACAACGCGCCGGCCCATCGTGGCGAGGCGATGCGGGAGTACCTCAGGACGCCTGGGCTGGGCTTGCGGTTGGTGAACCTGCCGGGGTACAGCCCGGACTTCAACGCCGATGAGGCCATCTGGGGCTGGACCAGAGGGAGGCGACGGGCAATCTCTGCTTGGGCAGCAGGGAGGCAGTGCAGGAGCGGGTCGGGGATTTCCTGGCCGGGCTGACCAGCCGGAGAGACGAGGTGAGGCGCCGCTGCCGGACGGTCCTGCAATCAAGGGCCGAAACACTCCTGCGAGACTCCCGACCCGATCCCCATCACCCGGCAAATGCACATCCCACCTTGGCTTTGGTTTAGGTTTCCTACAAGATGGCTTAAGGGCAGCATCCATGGCTGAGCCGTCAAGAGGAGGCAGTCTCCTTTGCAGTTAAAGGCCAGGACCCATCCTTGGGCTGTGGCGATCAGGATGCTAATGGCGGAGGCGGTTGGCAACGCCACGCAGACGAAGGAAATGCCCAGGCATACCCTGAGCGAGGTCGAAGTTCTCCGGGCATGGTCTCTGCTGGCGGCTTTTTTGCAATGAATATGTAGACTGCCAGGGGCCCATTGCAAGTAGGTTTTTGGAGATGCCTGCCAATTGTTACTCTTTATCATCCAGCCGCAGCCACCTGGAAATTCGCCTGCTTAGGGATGGCTGCCTGTGTTGGTTACGGGCCGGAAATGAGCCACAGGCTGGCGGTGTAAGGACTCCCAAGGAGTTATCCTCCGGATGGTTTTCCCTCTACTGTAGAGATGGGTCATCTGGAACGACAAGGGGCAAGTGTCAGGCCGGGTTTATTGGAGGGGTGAGCTGTGCGGTTTGTGAAGACCCGGACGGCAGGAGGCCATGCTTCTGGGGCAGGTCGGACGTTTCTCCGAGGTTCCGGTGGGTGCTGGCATCGTTGGGGTGAAGCGTCGCGCCGATGGAACGGAAGTGCCCAATGACGCAGCTCCATATAGGCGGTGTTGGAGGCGCTAGTTCTCAGTCGGAGTCCTGGTGGTTCTGTTCTGCTACTATTCGTCTGGCGCGGGTATTGTCCTTAACCCGAAATTCGATTCGGTGAACGACTTCCAATTGCACCATGGTCTGCAATTTTCGTGTCTTGGATTCAATATCGGGCTCATCTGGAAAGTGGTCGGGATTTGCCTCCAAGAGTTTCTGGGCTTGGTCAGCAGTAACGGGACTAATGTCAATACGAAGGTCCTCGCCATCTTCACACTGAGCTCGTACAAAGCATCCCCAAGCCTCAGGATCCATCAAATAGAGTCGACGTTCACCATATCTTGGCCCTCTAATCAGTGTTTGGCCCTGGTAATGTCCTAGTGCCTTCTCCCTGCCGATTTCTGGTAGCTGCCAGGCAGGAATAAATCCTTCTGGACTGTCTGTATGAAGTGCCATTTCAATGTCAAACCAGTCACCCGCCAGCACCGCAACCACTTTACTCGGGCTACCCAATTCGGCTATGTAGTGACTAAGGGTGCCCAGAAATTCCGCTGGCGTATCCATGGCAGCTGAGATTTCTTGAGATTCGTCGAGAACTGCGCAAAGCCTGGTCATGGCGTCATTGGCCAAGGTACGGCCGTATTCATCTCCCTCAAGTGGGACGTAGTGGTGACGTTCGTTAGAAGGCGGTTCAGCAAGAAAGGCTTTATGTTCGAATGGGAAAAATCCCATTTCCTTGGGGTCTGAATTGCTGTCGGTCGATAAATAGAGGAATGCTCCGCATTCCTCGAACAAGCTTTCTATCGGGTCGATAGCAAAGGCATTCCCATACACACCTGATTTGAAGTTGGCAATCCTCTCTGGGCTCAGTTCGCTCGCGATGATACGTTCGTCCTCGGCAATTTCATCTCTCTTGACGGCTCTTCTAAGAGAGGCAGCGGCCCACTCTCGGCGTTGTTCCCGAGTTGCGTCGGGGCGTTCTTCAACATACGGTAGTAACCTTTCTGCATTGGACTCAAACCAGTTCAGGGCCTGGCCTGCGGTCCCGCGCAAGTAAATACCAGGCATTGTTTCCGATGTAAGTTCCATGAGGCGAACAGCGAAGAATGTCAGTGGATACTGTTCGGCAGACATCGTCTGGACAACGAAGGGTTCTGCTCCTTCCCTGTCCCACTCCGACCATTGTGAGTTTTGATCGCGATCTCTGCGACCAAGCGCCTCAGCGACATCGGCCGCTAGCCGTGGGATGTTACCGACCGCCCCTGGCGACACCGTCGCGTAGCGACTCGGGTTCTCTATCTTGCCCGACTCTGCGAGAATGATGGCACGCCCCCCGAGGCCCATCAGTACGACCCTGTAAAATTGTTCCAGCATATTTGAGAAAGTAGAGTGGCCTTGACGATCCCAGTTCCATCGGATTAATCGAAGGCAAGTCTCAGAGCCTTTATGCAAGGCCTCGAAGTCTCCGAGCTGGTCCAGGTTCAGGGCATCGGAAAGTAGCCCTTCTTGGTGCCGGACCAGCTCAAAGGCGTATGGTAAGGCCTCTTCCGGTTCTCCTCCAGTGATTGTCCACGGTGAATTGAGCCATGCTCTGTCACGCAGAATATCTTTTCTTTCGGCATCGGCCACTCGAGCAGAGATCTGGTAATTTGCTCGATGGCCCTCCAGTCCAGCAGTGAACAATTCCCCACATCTCTCCCGTGCGCCGTTGCTGAGCAACCAGTAATCTAACCCCAAAAGCTCAGTCAGGTACTCCCTGTTTCCGTCACGGATTACGTCCTCCCTGAATGCGTAAAGGTTGCGACCTAACTCCCTTAGTGGAGGCCACTCTGGTCTGCTGCCGGGTGGCCCCCAAGCGATTCCCTGTTTCTCTATCTCGGTTAGCGCGTGCTGCAGTAGTCCTTTGATGGATTCCATCGAGAGCGAAAATTCTTGCAGCCTGTTATTCACCAGGGCCCGCCTGGCATCATCGAGAAGGGATGTAATTGCTTCATTCGCGGAGCCTTCCCCGGGGTCCGGAAGTAACGTTGAAGTGTCGGGTTGTCCGGCACCCAGCGAATCAAGTGCGCGTCTTCGACGGCTCAAATAGGCTTGAATGGAATTCCGCACGTCGCGTTCATTGACGTGTCTTCGAAGAGTTGACCACTGTTGTGGTTGGGAAAGACGGAGTGCTTTCTCAAACAGAATACCGGAAAATACCAGATTAGCGACAAAAGCACCGGCCGCCAAAACGATGAGGTTACCGAGCCCTGAAATGATGTCTTTTGTGCTTTCCAGGCCGCCAAGGAACTCAAGCGCCAAGAATACGAGCCCTGTAACGCCGACTGATAATACGCTCCCCCGAAATATGGGCCTCACCCAGGACTGCCGCACATACTCGCGATACATTCTGTCGTCGGCGTCGCCTCTTGCATTGACACCTTGCATCACGAACAGTGTAACGGCCAATGTTAACGCAGCTATCGCGGCTTGGGCGGTCAGCAAACCCGTAAGCAACGTGTCTGCCTCATTAGGTTCGGGCAGCCAACTCCATGGCTCCGTCAAAATTGGAAAGCATATGATGACCGTCGTAGCAATGACGACGATGAGAATCGTAAGAAATGGACAATTGCCTTCCCTCATTGACCAGTCTGTCCTCTTCTTGATGTTATTAAACTGAAGCGAAGTCCGAACTTCATTCTTATTATTAGTGACAGTTGTCCGAACATTCCTGCGGGCGCGATCTAGGTAGGAGCGAGTGGGGTGAATGTCGGCTCAAGTCGCGGGTTCCTAATTGGTTTTAGTCTAGTAATTGGAGGCATATTTCGCAAGGTGCCTGATGCCGACACTATTCCGCGACGGCGATACGGCGGCAGCGGGCTCACGTCGTCGGTCGCCGCTGCTAGATTCAGAGCTCGAGTCGGGTTAGCAAGTTACGTGGGCACTGACGACGACCAAGCCGTGCGTGCGGAATTGGAAGTCGCAGGGGTGAACGACCATGCTGTCCTTTCTGTTTCCGGAGCGTGTGGCACCTTCGTGTATCCGACTAATGAGAGTTGAAGGCAACTTGGACCCATGTACCGGCCTGCCGAGGCGGTTCCCGTTGAAGTCCCTGAAATTTCGGATTCCAAGATAGTTGTGGCCTTCGGAATCCCCGACTTTGACCCTCTCTTTGAGAGGTGGTTAAGCGCGGTCAGCCGTCAAGCGACCATCATTGGGGAGAGACAGGGCTGGTTGTCCCGAGCCAGGGATGCTAGGGAAATACTGCGGCTGGATGTGCTCAGACGCATTTATTTAGTGAATGAGTATGAAGCCATCGATGACCCCCAGGCAAGTTCATTTGAAGAGGCAGTGGCGGTCCAGCCATTCCGTGGATTTGATGTTGCGGTGGTCAAAAGAGGTGTGTCAGGGGTGGTAGTTGTCGAGGAAATGCATGGCGAAGTTCGTTTTACTTCTATCCTGACGGTTCCAGTGGACACTAACTCTACGGTAGGCAGTGGTGATGTTTTCGCTGGAGTGTTTGCCGAACGTTTGGCACTTGGCAATTCGGTAATTAAGGCAGCAAAATGGGGATGTGCCGCAGCTGCACTCTCGTTACAGGCAAGCCAAAACCTCCTAACTGCTGAAGCCTACTCCCGAGCAAGCGATCTGATGTCAGATTAAGCTTTTTGCATTGGGACCCAACTGATTGGCTGACACTGTCAGCCGCTTACTGAGTGTTGACTTCGCGGTATACCAACTCTGGAATCACCACTTCCCAATCTTCGTTTCTGATGTTCCTCTGGAATTCCGGCGTGGACTTGGCCTTTTCCCACTTTGCTACAGCCAGTACCGTCGCCGTAACTTTTGAGGTGTCGTCCTTTGGCGTGAACGCCCTGGACATTCTTCCGACCGTCACGCCATTCTTGTCGGTTAACAGCCAAGGGCTCTGGGATGTCACGACCTGCAAGGGATCTCCAGATCTTATCTTGGCTATTGCCCTGTGGATCTGGTGTCCTGCTTCGGTTCTTCCCGCGTAGCTCAGGTCTACGTCTCTCAGGCTGAGGGCCTGGTATCTGCACTGTATTTCCACAGGCGGTTCTTCCTGAGGCATAGAGAAATCCCTGAGCAGCGTTGCCGGGCTTTCAGCTACGTCTCTCATAAGGGTGTTCCCCATTCCCAACTCGCATAGTGTCAGGGTTTTCTTTGCCCTGGTCATTGCTACATAGTACAACCGTCTTGAGGCGTCCTTTTCCTCTCCCCTTCTGTCCTGCCATTCGCCGTCCAGGACCACTACATGGTCGAACTCGAGGCCCTTTGCACTGTGGGCTGAAGTAAGCAGCAGTCCGTGCTGAGCACTTCGGTTTCCTCGCGCCCATTCAGCCAGCCATTCCGTGAAATGGGCGGTGGGCAATTGGGCATCACCTGTTTCCTGTTGATAGTGTTCCGCCGTTTCCCTGAGCAGGTCTTGCCACGGCCCCTCGGGCTGAGTTGCCAGCCAGTTCCTGATTTCCCCGGCACCCACGAGCCGGTTTGGTCTGCCTTCCACCCACTTGAGCAATTTCTGTGTCTCTCTCAACTGCCAGGTTGCGGTGAAGTCCTCGTTGGCAAATTCGGCAGGTATTCCTTCAAGTTCGCAGAGGGCCCTCACCGGATGGAGCGTTTCCCAAATTCGGGCAATTACGGCGCACCTGGACCAGTCCCAATCCGGGTCAAGGTTCGCCATTCGCTGGAGTTCCTGAACTGCGACCTGAGCCTGGACAGCCTTGTCTTTTCCGGCAGGCAGTATCTGCACTCTCCCCTTGGATACCGGGTCAATTTCCTCCCAGGCGCCTCCCGGCTTCTGTCCTGCCCTGGTACGGTTGACCTGGATCGGCTTGTCGGTCTTCAGCCGGTTCTCGGCCTTGTCGATCACCATGTTGGCTGCGTTGATGATGTGCTTGGTGGACCGGTAGTTCTCGGTCAGGAATGTCTTCCTTGCTCCGTACTCCAACTCGAAGTCCTTTATATACTTTCCGGACGCGCCCTGGAAAGTGTAGATGTTCTGGTCATCGTCTCCCACGGCGAAGATGGTCATCTTCTGGTCCGGGTCGTTCCTGGTTCGGCCGGCCATTGCGGAGATCAGGTTGTATTCGTCCTGCTTTATATCCTGGTATTCGTCCACCAGGATCCAGCGGAAGCCACCGAGCAGTCTTTCCCGCTGTTCGTCAGCTTCCTCTGGCGCGGCGTCCTTGTCGTTCAGCAGGTCTGTGGCGTCTCTCAAGACCTGCTCGAAGTCCTTTTGATTGGGGTCGGCGCCCTGGTTTATGGTCTGGGAGAAGCTGGCCCCCGTCAGTCTCATTGCCATGGCGTGGCAAGTTAATACGGTTACCCCATGTGAGTCGTCTCCCACCAGCTCATTCAGTCGCTTACGGATCTGGACTGCGGCATGCCGATTGTAAGCCAGCGCCAGGATAGATCTGGGGTTTTCCCTCTTTGCCCTTATCAGGTAGGCAATGCGGTGTACCAGCACCCGGGTCTTTCCTGACCCTGGGCCGGCAAGCACCAGGGTGTTTGCGCCCCGGCTGCGATTGTCGGTCACTATTCTCCGCTGCTGGCGGTCATGCAGGCTTTCGACGATGCGGTTCCATGACTCCGGTGTGGTCTCCCGATCCAGGTTTGCCAGGTTGCTGGCCAGCCACTTGTTCAGGAAGTCGTCCCGCTCCATTCTGAAGTAGTCTATGGTCAAGCGGATGGCTTCTGCCATGGAGGCCAGGCCCTTCTCGGCATACTCGCTCATGATGTGGACCTGGATGGTCTGCTCACTGTAGTGGATCTGCAGCGGTTGGAAGTCGCCCTCCTCGAAATTTCTTCTGCCCTCCTCCAGCTGGATGGTCATTGCCGGTCTCAGGACGGTGAGCCCCTTGTTCAGGCGAATTACCTCCTGGTCATGGAGCCAGAGCAGGGCGTGATGCAGCAGCCGGTTGATGTTTTGCGTTCCCGCCAGCATCGGGTTGAATCTTATGGCGGCCGACAGTTGTCCCATGGTGGTCTCGGCCAGCAGGTCGGCGCCCCGACTGCCCCGGGGGAGCTTGGAAATCAGGTGCTGTACGCAGGTCAGCGCCGCCTCTCGGCGCCTTTCGGCTATACCCTGTATGACGTGCCATTCTCGTAGCAGGGTGACTTGAACAGTTTCGGTTCTTGTTGTTCTCAGCCTGAGGCTTCCGGTCCCCTGGCCGTCTTCCCGGCCGTCTCTGGCGACGCTTCTCAGGCTGCGCTGCACCAGCTGCGGCAGGGCCCTGGCGTGTCCCTGGCCCTTCAGCATCTGGGTGGTGACCCTCAAGTGGAGCGCCTCCGTCTCCCCTGGATTCTGGTCCGGAGCCTGTTCCTGCATCAATCGGATCAGGCTCTCCTCCATGCCGGACGCCTCGTGGAAACGCTGGGTGGAGTCCCGGGCTATGCCTTGGTGAACGAAGGCGGTGATTGCGGTGTCGTCGGAGACTATGCCCAGTTGGGACAGGTCCTGCATGGCCTTGCGAATTTCGGCAGGGTTCATGCCGGTTTGCGCCATCAGCTCGTCGGTGGATATGCCCGTGTCGGGCGCGGCGTCTATGAGCCTGTGGGCTATTTTCTCCAGTTGGCCCCGGTATTTCAGCTGCAGGTTCGCTACATTGAGCCTTTCGCGCACCTGCTGAACGCTGGATATCATCAGGGAGGCGGGGTAGACGTTCACTTCATTGTGGCTGCGCTCCACCAGGGTTGCTTCTTCCAGCCATCCCACTGCGGTTCGCATGCGTGTGTCGTCGGTCTGGCTGTCCCTCTGGAATTCCAGATCGTCCTCTTCCAGCAGTATTTCGCCGGTGGTGGCTATTACCTCTCCCTTCTGGATTCCCTTGTTCTCCCGCCGGTGGTTCCTCGAGTCTATTTTTCGGAGGGCCCTCAGGACCGCGTTTATCTCGCTCCGGTTCAGCCTGGCCCGTGCGCCCATGCCGAATTGCCTTTCTATGTCCTCCTCGGTGTAGAGAAGGATGCATTTTGCCGCTTCGCTATCCCGTCCGGCGCGTCCGGCCTCCTGCAGGTAATTCTCCAGGGACCCGGGTATATCCGCGTGGACCACCAGGCGGACATCGGGCTTATCGATACCCATGCCGAAGGCGTTGGTGGCGGCGATGACCTTCAGATCCCCGTTGATGAACCGCTCCTGCACCTCCTGCTTCCTTTCCGACGACAGGCCGGCGTGAAAGTGGTCAGCGACGACGCCCTTATCCTGCAGGAACTGGGACACCTGCTGGGTGTGGCTTCGGGTGGCGCAATATATGATGGCGCCGCCCGGTTCGTCCCCTGGCAGGTTGAACTCGATCATGCTAAAGATGTCATCCAGCTTGGTTGCCGTGCTGGTCCGGACCACGTAAAAGTCCAGGTTGTCCCTTTGGGTTCCGCCGTCCAGGGTTTCGACCTCGATCTGCAGGTATTCACGGAAGTAGTCGACGATCTCCTGTTTGACGTCCGGCTTTGCCGTTGCCGTCAGGCAGAGGACCGGCGGGGTGGGGTTGTCGCCCCGCATTTTCGCTATGAACTTTCCGATGTAGCGGTAGTCGGGCCTGAAGTCGTGACCCCACTTGGACAGGCAGTGGGCCTCGTCCAGTACCCAACCGGCGATCTCCCTCTGGGCCAGGCTTCTTTCAACGGTCCTGCTCCTGAGTTGTTCCGGCGAAATCAGCAGCAGCGATGTCTGACCCAGGCGCACTCTTTCCAGGGCCTCCGCTCTTTCCGGCATCGAGAGGTTGCCGTTGATGGTTACACAGGAATCTATTCCCTGCTTTTCCATGTTGGTGACCTGGTCCTGCATCAGGGCCACCAGCGGGGAGATTACGACGGTAATGCCTCCCAGCTTGTCATATCGGGAGAGGGCCGGCAGCTGGTAGCAGATGGACTTGCCGCCGCTGGTGGGCAGGATGGCCAGCAAGTGTTCTCCCCGCATGGCCTTTTCGACAATGGCCTGCTGCATCGACCTGCCGTCTTTGTAGCGGGGCTCATTTCTGAACCCGTCGAATCCGAACCAGCGCTTGAGTTCCCTGCTCGGGTTGTGATAGGTACTGCACCACTGGCAACTTGCCTCACCGCAGGCCGTGTTCCTGAGCTCTCCCAGGACTTTTTTGGTGTCAGGGAACTGATGGTTAACCCAGGGAGGAACAGCAGAGTCGGTTCCCGCGACTGAGATCCAGGCCAGCGCGTAGCTCAATTCCCAAGGGCGCAGGTGGCTGTTCTCGATAATCTCTTTCGAGCGGCTCGTACATGCCTTTGCCAGCAACCGGTTTGCAATTGCCTGTCGTGCCTCGTCGTCCGCGGGGCGGTTGGCATTCCGCAGGTCCTGGAACAGGAGGTCGAAGCCTGGAGCTGCGTTTCTTGTGTTCTGGCTGCTCACGGTGGAGAGCCAATGCCAGGCGGCCAGCAGGTCCTCATCCACGTCTTGCAGAGCCTGCTGTTCATCCTTCAAGAGTTGGAGAGTCAGCTCGGCGTCCAGTAGTGGATTATTGATCAGGCCCCTGATCAGGCCTCCGTCCTGGTAGTGTTTTACCAGGTGGTGGTAGGGGTTCCTGGGGAATGCCAGTGGGCTGAGTTTCAGGGTGTCTACCACCGGCAGCTTCAGCAGTTGGCTGTCCGGATTGAGGGCCCTGATGTGGGGGAGATCGAAGGCTATGATGTTGTGGCCAACCAGCAGGCTGGCGCCCCGGGCTAGTTGGTCTAGTTGGTCCCAAACGTTCTGTTGCTGGCCAGGGTTCCGGTTGTTGCTGAACCGTTGGCCGGTATCGGACCTCAGTGCGGCAATGGCGTTGAGGTGGTTGGTCTGGGGATGTATTTCCAAGTCGACCGAGATGCACTTGCCCCTCGGCATATTGCTGGTGTCCCTTGTTGCAGCTCTTCCGGTTGCCGCGTTCACCTGGGCTTTCACCTGGTCCCTTTAGGTCATTGGTGGGAGAGTGATTCCCCGGGATTATATCATTCCTCTGCTTGCGGTTAGGGCAGCATTCGCTTTGTGCACCGTGCGCTTTGGCGTGGAGACCTGTGCCAGCATGTCCCTCTTCGGCCAATCGAAACGGGACTTCCTTGAGTTCTGCCTGCCGGCCCGGAATGGAATCCCCACTTCTGGCACTTTCTAAAGGGTATTCAGGCTCCTGGTTCCGAAGGCGTTCCGAACGGGGTTTCTGGGCTCCATGCCCCAGTTTGGCCAAAGTTACGAGGGAGCACTGGCCGGGGATGGGAAGACGCTGCGCCGTTCCTATGACCTGGAAGAGGCCCCAGTCGCCTTTGCCCTTGGTCAGCGCCCGGGCTTTCGAGCAAGGGCTTGCGCTGGGCAAACTGGCCGTTGACAGCTGGTCCAACGAGATCATGGTTGTTCTCATACTCCTGCAAGTGCTGGCCCTGATGGAGGTGGAGGTAACTGCTGGCGCCATGCGATGCCATCCACTGTTAGAGGTAATTGACCCAGAAAATCCTGTCTCGAGGGGCGGATTGCGTGCTGGCCTTTAAGGGAATTTCTGATTGCTTCAACAATGATGTACTTCTGTTCTTCGGAAGACCCTGCCACGCCACTGGATCAGGGCTACCCAGGCCACCAGGGTCACGAACGCTTGGAGAACCGGACTGCTAGAAGGGGGAGTGGTTGTAGGAGAGCCACCGCCACCGGCCGCCGCCCCCTGGGCGGAGCAGGAAAGAGCCAGGAATCAAAGGCAAGGGCCACAGGCGCCGACGGAAACAACAGGAAGTCGCACGGGATTGCGACCTGCGGGATATTCCAGCTACTGCCAGCCTGCACGTATCCGCGCCGCACCAGGACGGTTCCCGTCGGCTGGTTCCAGCTAATTCCTTACCAGTCACCATTCCTCGGACGGGCTGCCAGGAGTCCTAACACACTGAAAAATAATCGCCCCGCCGAGGCCTGAATGGCTGGTGGGGCGATTTAACCAAGGCCCGCCCCATGGTTATTATCAACGCATCAATCAACATAGCGACGGCGGACCCGAAGGCCCGCCGTCGCCAGCACCACCGGCGGGAACCGGTGGCCTTTAACCAATAACGGAGGCGTATCTCCGCGATGGCCGCTGCCAGTTTATCAGCTTTTCCGCTTTTGAAGTTCCTTCGAATTAAGCGCATTGCCTCAACCAAAACGTTACCCAGGCTGATTGGTTGCCTCGACTAAGATGTTACCGACAATCGTGGAGGCAAACGCGTGGTGGGAGGATCAGCAGGGTGGCGAAACAGGAACTGCTGGCAACTATCAGAGACCGCTACCGGAGGTCTTCCAGGAATGATAAGAGCCGGGTCCTCGACGAGTTCATATCGGTTACCGGTCACCACCGCAAGCACGGGATCAGGCTGCTTGCTCAAAGCGACGACGGTGAAGACAAACCGACCGTTGTCGGGGGACAACGCATCTATGATGAGGCCGTTCGCGGGGCAGTGATAGTGGTCTGGGAGGCAGCCGACGGACCGTTTCTCCGAATCACAGTTGCGAACCATGCAGCGCAGGGTGATGGAGTGGCGCGGCATCATGGCCAAACAGCTGGTTTACGGGTCGGACGGGTCAGTCATCCCGGAGTGGTCCGGAATGCCCGAATCGGCGCTGGTTGGAGTGGATCCAAGATGCTAAAGTTTCGGTAAAATTTCTCAGTGAGGCAACTGGCAGGCAGATCTAATTGGCGTTGATTAGTCAGGGCCGTCGGGGGCGGGATAGCGGGCTGCAGCTCCCATGTCTGGATCTGCACCGGCCCCGGGGCGACCGTCTTCTCGGAGCGACAAATGGCCCTGGACGGGGCTGGCCAGCGTGCACGATAATTACTCATATGACACGTTGACCAGGAGCAACTATGACCAGTGCTGCCAGTGACCAGATCTGCTGCTTTAAATGCCGTGAAAAGACCGACACCCTGGAAGCCCAGGAGGTGGTCCTTAAAAACGGACGTCCCGCCGTCAACGGCCAGTGTGCCGTCTGCGGGACCAAGAAGTTCCGCATGGGTGCGACCAGGAAGTAACCAGTGGGTGAGAGAGCCTTTGTGGCGCTGCTGCAGCCTCTGTGACAGGGTGGCCTGGTTTATCCTACCAGGGCCGGCTGAGATACCGGCGCAGATTCATCGGTGTCTGGACACCACATCAGGAAAGCAACTACGACCGCGGCCAGCGCCAGCGAAGAAAAGAAAATCGGGTTCCGGTTTAGATTCTTCATAACGGACGGCATCATGGCCACTGAAGGCAGAGTGATCTACTGAACCTAGAAGTCTGGCCGGAAAGCCATTGGCCGGATTTCGCGCTACGCCCAGCAGACGTATTCCAGTCTTATACGGCATGGTAATGTATATAATACGTGTCAAGAACCCACTGTTACATCGACAATCGACGTTAAGAAAACGGCGGGTTGGGGAGAATCGGGGTTCCCGGCCAGACTTCTAGGAGCAGACGGCCCGGTACGCTGCCACCCTGGCCTATGTCCGGACGCTGGAGGAAGGCATACCCGAGTCCTGGGACCATGTGTACTACACCCGCCCCGAGGTCGACCAAGCAGAGGCCGTCATCACCTGGCACGGAGACCTGATCAGGTCCTACGCCATTCAGGCCGCCTCAGAGAAGGTGACCCGGCTGGCCAACGAGACTATCACCATGCTCCGGGAGAAGAGGGAGAAGGTGGTCAAGGAGGACGGCAGCATAGCCGCCCGAAACATCATCGCCAGGCTGGGCAAGAGCGAGCTGAGAACAGATGCTTCACTCCGTGAACAGGTACTCGACGTCCTGGTGGTACACCGCCATTTGATACCGACCGCCCGGAGGGGCCACTACATGATGATGGGCCCTCATGATTAAGGGTCCGTGCGACTTTTGCGTAATTTGCGACTTCTGGGGGGTCAAATCATCAAGAAGTCGCAGAAGTCGCAAATTACGCACCGACGGACAAATTTAGCTGGCGGTCAGCGCCTAGCGGGCCTGAAGTCTCAATAACGAGGTTCTGAAGCTGATGAGCGCCGATAACCTGGACTCCCTATGAACCAGGAACTGGAGCGGGACTACACGCCCGACAAAGAAGAGGGCGTAGTCCACTACGCCCCGGGCGACCAACCGCTCTGCGGCAACGACAGCATCACCGCGGTCTACACGGACGACCCCGAGCAGGTGCATGGGTGCGTCGACTGCCTCGAGCTGGCTGCCGAGGACCTCGTCGAGGACAACGAGCACTGGGCGAACTGCCTCCACTGCCAGCAGGAGATCTCCGCCCAGAGCGGCGTCGAGTGGCGGCGCGTCGTCCGTGCACCCTGCCCGCACTGCGGGCGGGCAGGGTGGTGATGGGCTGGACCGCCCACGACCAGCGGGCCACTCACTGATGTGGCCGAGGGGGACAGATGTCTGTGTTGACACAATGAATATGCAGCATAGTGTAGGCTCATCAGCGAGCCCAAGTTGGAAGGAATGAACATGACCACCGAAAAAGAGCAGGAAGCCTTTGGTCTTGTCGTAGATCGCCACAAGAACGCTACGTCGGAGAACGACATAAGAACTGCGTTCCAGCGATTCATGGAAACCACCCGGCTTGGCCGCAGCATCTGAAATGACCACCGAGGTCCGACCAGGAGATGCAAACTCTGGAAGGATGGACCTCTACATCCACAACACCTGCATCGAGTTCAAGAAATTCATCGTGCGGGACGGGGTGCCAATTTCAGGATACGTCTCCCAGCTCGACGGGTACCTAGAAAGCCTGCTTAAAGCCGGAACCGGTGTGCGAAACGGCATCCTCACCGACGGCGTCCATTATTTCCTACGCCGAATCGGTGAGGAAAAACTGCGCCTGCTGCCGTACGGCGCAATGCGGACATTCAATCAACCGGGACACGTACCCCTCCTGAGGGATTACCTGCAAGGGATAATCGAAGCCCCGGCGAAAATATCACGCCCACGGCGGAGAAACTGGAGAGACACTTCGGGAGCGACTCAGACGTATTCCTAGCGAGCAACCTGCTTTTGCAGGAAGCATACGACACTCATCGCAACACTCCGACAATTGCGGTAAAACGCCGGCTCTGGCAGGATCTGCTGCAGGTGGCACTAGTGTGGTGTAACTGAAGTCGGTTGTAATAGTATTCACGATGAGGTATCCTCCGGGTTAGCAATCCAGAGGAGGATGACCATGGCAATCGGACGACCAATGCCGCCGGTAATTTTGGATGAGGTGGAGCGTGAAGCCCTGGTACGGTGGGTTCGCCGTCCGAAAACGGCGCAAGCTTTGGCGCTGCGGGCCAGAATGATTTTGGGCTGTGCCGAAGGCCGCAGCAATACCACGGTGGGCGCCGACCTGGGAGTGTCCGATGAGACGGTGGGGAAGTGGCGTTCCCGCTTCCTGGAACGGAGGCTGGACGGACTGTCGGACGAACCGCGCAGCGGACGGCCTCGAGCGGTTACCGATGACCACGTGGAGCGTGTGATTACGCTGACGCTGGAGACCACCCCCAAGGACGCGACCCACTGGAGCACCCGGTCCATGGCCCAGCGCAGCGGGCTGAGCCACAACACGGTCAGCCGCATCTGGCGAGCCTTCGGATTGCAGCCCCACCGCACGGAGACCTTCAAGTTGTCGGCAGACCCCTTCTTCATCGAGAAGGTCAGGGACGTTGTGGGGCTATACCTCAACCCACCGGATCGGGCGTTGGTCCTGTGCGTGGACGAGAAGTCCCAGATCCAGGCGTTGGATCGCACCCGTCCGCTATTGCCCATGCGCCCGGGACAGGTGGAACGGCGCACCCATGATTACCTGCGTCACGGCACCACTTCGCTGTTCGCCGCCTTGGACACCAGGACCGGCAAGGTGATTGGTCGTTGCCACCAACGGCACCGGGCCGTGGAGTTCCGCAAATTCCTCGATACCATCGAGGCCGAGGTGCCCGCCGACCTCGACGTCCACCTGATCGCGGACAACTACGCCACCCACAAGACGGCGCTGATCCGGAACTGGCTGGCCAAGCGGCCCCGTTTCCATATGCACTTCACACCCACCAGCGCCTCCTGGCTGAACCTGGTGGAGCGCTGGTTCGGTCTGCTCACCGAAAAGCAGTTGCGCCGCGGCGTGCATCAGAGCAGCGCCGAACTGGAGGCTGCCATCTACCGCTATCTGGACGTCACCAACGAAGATCCCCAACCTTTTGTCTGGACCCAGACCGCCAACCAAATACTGGCCAACGTTGCCCGCTTTTGCCAACGTACTTTGGATACAGGACACTAGTATTACAACGTCAGTTCAGGGAGGGATGTGGGGTGATGCCCGCATGGCGGCGCGGCGCTTGGCATGGGAACGTCTGGCCCGTTCGTTACTGTCCTGCGTATCCTCCAGCCACCGCAGCAACTCTTCAGGTCCGAACCGTTCCCGGGGCAGCATCTCCCGCACCACCCGGTAGACCTGCGGCCTCGTGATCCGGGGCATCTTTTTCCCCCCAAGCCTGTTGCAGGCTCAGCAGAAAAGCTCCGCCCAGCAGGCACAGGGCAACGTGGTGATGCCAGCCAGCCCAGGTGCGGGTCTCGTACTCGTCCAGCCCCACGTCGCTTTTCTCCGTCTCGAACTCCGTTTCTATACGCCACCGGGAGCCCCCCACGTATGCCAGGGTCTCCAACGGGGTATCCTCCGGTGCATTGGACAGATAGTAGCGGGGTTCGCTGCCGTCCAGATTCCGGCGGTAAATGGCCCAGTGGATTTCGCCGGGCTTACGCCTGCTGGTTGGACGCACCCTCTGGGCACTGAACAGGTAGCTGCGGGGGCCCTGGCTTCCCTCGGCCACCGTGATCTCCTGCCAGGCCGCCTCCGGCAACTCGTTGCTGCGCTCCTGCATTGTCCGCCGCTGCCCGCTGCGGAGCCTCGGCTTGCGGGGACGCCCGAATCCCTGATACTCCACACTGGTCCAGGCAGGCTCCGGCGGCCACACCGTAAAGCCGGACGGAACGTCCAGCACGTACCACATCCCCAAGGCCGCCAGGCCCTCGCGGAATGACGGCGACATTCCGAAGGCATCGTCCGCAGCGACCCATCCAGCCTTCAGGTGGCCCCGCTCCTGTGCCCGCCCCACCATCTCCAAGGCCAACTCCGTCTTCGACCGGTAGCCCTGCCTATCCTCCGGCACACCCGCCGCCTCACACCGGTCTTTGTCCGAGGTCCAACTCTCCGGCAGATACAGCCCTTTGTCCACCAGGGCCCGGCCCAACGGGCTGACATAGGCCAGGAACATTCCGGCCTGGCAGTTGGCCACCTTCCCCAGCCTCCCGCAATACTGCCGGGCCACTCCCGCCGACTTCCGTCCCTGCTTGGGAAAGTCGCTGCCGTCCAGCACCCACACCCCTTCCGGATGCTCCAGCCGGATTCCCAGGTACTCCTGCAGACGTCCTATGATCGCCTCATCGTCCCAGGGAGAATCAGTGAGAAACCGCTGCATCCCTCGGGCTGACCCCGGAACCGTCTCCGACAGGTTCTCAGCGTTGCGCCGCTCCCCGGACTGTACCAGCAGGGCCTGGAGATAATGACCGCTGTGCTCCCGCGTCTCCCGGCGGCCAAACAGCGGCGCGAAGTAAGCGTGAAAATCCCCAAAGGCCCCGTATACCTGTTCGAAAGCCGCCACATCCACTTCCCTGCCCCCCTGCCTGTTCCCTCTCCAGCTACACAGTCATCCTATCAAACTAACTGACGTTGTAATACTAGAAGTCTGGCCGGAAAGTGGCGGTGGCCGGGCGGGCGGCTATACTAAAGTCAACAAGAGTAGCGAGGGCGGAGAATGCTGGGAGAGCGTTCGGACCAGAGGGGTCTCTGGGAAGCGGACCGGTTGTACCTGGACCACGTGGGGCGGGACACCTTCTACGGTCTGCTGGCCTCGCTGCGGGGCCGGTTGTTCCGAGACGCCGATTTCGCCGAGTTCTACTGCCCGGACAACGGCCGGGACAGCGTGCCGCCCAGCCTGCTGGCGACGGCGCTGCTGCTCCAGTCCCACGACAAGGTGAGCGACGCCGAGGCCAAGGCCGGGCTGACTTTGACCTCCGCTGGAAAGTGGCCCTGGGGATTGAGGTGGAGGACCGGCCCTTTGCCAAGAGCACATTGCAGGTGTTCCGCGCCCAGCTGATCCTGCACGACAAAGTGCGGGAGGTGTTCGAGTCCAGCCTGCGGCTGGCCCGGGAGTCGGGCTACCTGAAAAAGCGGAGCATGAAGGTGGCGCTGGACACGACCAACATCCTGGGGCGGGGCGCGGTCAAGGACACCTGCAACCTGTTGGCCGACGGGATCGTCCAACTGCTGCGGACGCTGGCGGCAGTGGAGAAGATCACCGTCAAAGAATGGGGCAAGGCCCAGGGATACGGGCGGTACCTTGCCTCCAGTATCAAGGGCGAGGCCGCCATCGACTGGAGCGACAAACGGGCGCGGCAGACCCTGCTGGCCGAGATTGTGAGAGACGCGGACCGGTTGTTGGAGCTGTCGCGGCAGGCCCAGGGAGAGTTGCCCGAGAATGGTGAGGAGCGGCAGCGGATTGTGGACGCGGCGGAACTGCTGGGGCAGTTGCTGCTCCAGGACGTGGAACGAGTTGAGGGCGGCGTGAGCCTCAAGGACGGGGTGAGCAAGGACCGGATGATGTCGGTGCATGATCCGGAGATGCGCCACGGCCACAAGAGCAGCAGCCGGCGCTTTGACGGGCACAAGGCGGCGATTGTGGTGGATACCGATTCCCAGCTGATCACCGCCGTGGCGGTACTGCCCGGCAACGCTCCGGACAACCTGGGGGCGCTGGAACTGGTGGAACAGAGCGAGGCCAACACCGGTGTACCGGTGCAGGAGGCCATGGGCGATGCCGCCTACGGCGACGGCGATACCAGGCAGGACTTCGCCGATGCAGGCCGCACCCTGATTGCCAAGGTTCCGGGCCGCCCAAACCGGAAACACTTTCCGAAAGAGGACTTCCATATCGACCTGGAGGCGGGCACCTGCACCTGTCCGGCGGGGAACGTTACCCGGAGAATCAGGCCCTTGGGTACTCGCACCGCAGCAACAGGCAGGACGCACCAACTGAAGGCCTTCCAGTTTGATGGAGCGGTCTGCGGGGTGTGCCCGCTGCGGATCCAGTGCGTCGCCGCGGCGCCGGGCACAGGACGGACGGTGCAACTGCACCCGCAGGAGGCTTTATTGCAGCAGGCCCGGGCCCTGCAGCAGAGTGAGGCCTTTGGCGAGTACCGGCAGCGCCGGGTGGTGGTGGAGCACCGGTTGGCGCGGCTGGTCCAACTGGGGATCCGCCAGTCCCGCTACTTCGGGCGCGCCAAGACGAAATTCCAGTTGTATCTGGCGGCCACGGTGGCCAACCTGACCCTGGTGGCCGCCAAAGCCGGGTTGACGGGAGAAACCGGCTCCGGTCCCAGCGACGGCAGCGCCCAGGTCGCTGGAATGGTCAACTCCGCCACCAATTCCGGTGCCGCGTGGCTCGGGCAAAATTGGACCCTCACTTTGCTCGTATCGGCCTTACTGACCAAATCCCTCTTCCAAATAAGGGGTTTCCGTCCGGGTTTCTAGCCAATATGATATAGCTGCCGTGGACATATATGATTCGTGAAGCGGAAGAAGGGAGTTGACAGTGCCCAGACCAGACCAGGCTCACCCATCAAACGCCGCCGGCCCGTGGTTCGTGGACACCCGCTGCATCAGGTGCGACGCTGCCCGCAACTGGGCGCCGGACCTGATTGGCATGGACGCGGCGGGACGTTCGGTTTTGACTAGTCAGCCCCTCGGAACGGAGCAGGAAGCGGAGTTGTGGCGCGCCGCGGCGGCTTGCCCAACCAAGTCGATAGGCAACCGCGATCAGCCCCGGGAGCCGGCGGGGATATTCCCTTACCGGATGACGGACGGAGTTTTCGCCCTGGGCAATAATGCTATGTCTTCCTTCGCCGCCCACGCCTTTCTGGTGGCGCGCCCCGACGGGAATCTGATGGTTGACTCCCCGCGGTTTAATCGGCCGCTGCCCTAAAGCATCGATGCTCTCGGCGGCATTACCCATGTGCTCCTGAGCCACTGCGACGACGTGGCCGACGCGGACCGCTGGGCGGGGCGGTACGGCGCTCGGGTCTGGATTGGCGAGCCGATGCGGACGCAGCGCCCTATGCGAAGGATTTGACCGGCGATGAGGGTGCAACCGACATATCGTCCGGTGTGGTGTCGATCCCGGCGCCAGGGCATACCAAAGGCCACGTCCTGTACCACGTAGACGACCGATTTCTGTTTACCGGCGACACACTGCACTGGAATCATCGCCGGGGCGAGTTCGACGTCTTTCCGAAACAGACCTTTTTCTCGTGGGCAGCCTTGGCCGACACGATGGACCTTATAGCCGCGCCGAAGGTGGATTGGATGTTCGCCGGTCATGGCATGTGGCGAAAGGTGAGCGCCCAGGAGTGGGAGAGTCAGATGCCGTCCCTGGGGACGGCGATGCGCGACGTGGGGCAAGCAGCTTGGTCCCGGCGTCCCGGCACTACGTATGGCTGGTATTGAGTAGAACCATCCGTTGCCGCGCCCCATGCGTATTCCAAAAGAATAACTTTTGAGTACACCTTTGAGCTAACCAAGCAGGAACCCAGGAAAAAGCTCAGGAAGGTCAGGAAGCCAAAACCAAAGAAGGAAAAGGCCAGACAGGCACAACAGGAGCAGGTAGCGCCAAGGCGTCAAGAAAAAGGCGAGCGCCAAAGAATTAACCCAGAGAGGATCACAACTCCATCTGATAACCCAACAATCTCCTTAAAAGGGCCAAGTTAGACCTTGGGAAACCAAATACCCAAGCAACACGCAGAGGAAGCAGCGAGGGATTATGAGACCCAGATTGGCCCTGACGATAATGACGGCTTTCCCGCTCGCAATCCCGGCCGGGACCGGATACCACCACCGTAACCGAGACCGCCTGCGGGATCCTGCCCCTTATCGGCACGACACGCACGAGGCGCGGGCGCTCCCCGCACCTTGGCGTTTGCAAGTGCACGCCGCAACCACTCCTAGAAACCGGGCCGAAAAGCCCTGGTTGGGGAGAGGGATTTCGGCAGTAAAGCCGAGGCGAACAGAATCTGTGTCAAGGGCGGAGGAATAGTGGACCATTGTGGCGGCAGAAAAGTGTACCACCTGGCGTGAATGGCCAGCATAAATGGCCACGCTAATTGCTCATGGGAAACGTCCCGCCGCCGGCAGTGGCCGGGAGGTAAGGGGGAGCCGTTCTGGTAGGAGCTAGACGTCTTCTGGGCAGTTTGGAGACTGGGGACCGGCGTCCTGCCGGCTGCCCTTGAGACGGTAGCTGTCGCCGTTCATCTCCAGGATGTGGACGTGGTGGGTGAGACGGTCAAGTAGAGCCCCGGTAAGCCGTTCGGAGCCGAACACGTCAGTCCACTCGTCGAAGGGCAGGTTGGTGGTGACCAGGACGGAGCCTCTTTCGTAGCGCTGGCTGAAGACCTCGAAGAGGAGTTCCGCGCCGGTGGTGGACCGGGGCACGAAGCCCAACTCGTCGATGATCAGCAGTCTGAGGCGGGCCAGTTGCCGCTGCAGGTTGAGCAGGCGGCGGTCGTCCCGGGCCTCCATGAGTTCGTGGACCAGGGCCGCGGCGGTGGTGAAGCCCACGGACATCCCCCGCTGGCAGGCAGCCAGGCCCAGACCCAGGGCGACGTGGGTCTTGCCGGTGCCGCTGTTGCCGACGGCGATGACGTTCTCCCTATGCTCGATGTATTCACACCGGGCCAGTTCCATGACCAGGGCCTTGTTCACCGAGGGGATGGCCAGGAAGTCGAAGGTATCCAGGGACTTGACCGCGGGGAAGCGGGCGGCCCGTATGCGGCGCTCTACCATGCGCTGGTGGCGGTCGATGAGTTCCAGTTCGGCCAGCCTGAGCAGGTAGTCGGGATGGTCCACTCCCTCGGCGGCGCACTGGGCGGCCTGCTTGCGGTACTCCCTGAGGAAGGTGGGCAGCCGGAGTTCCTTAAGGTGATGCTCCAGGAGCAGCGTGGACCGGTTGCTCATGCCGCCCTCCCCGGCAGCAGGGCCATGTAATCAGTGACACTGGTGGTCTTCACGCTGACCCGGGGTAGGTAGGGATAGAGGTCCAGGTCAAGCCGGGGCGGCCTGCCTTCCAGGCGGCACAGCAGCAGGTGCTTCACGGCATCGAAGCTGATGGCGCCCAGCCGGAGGGCGTCCTTCACGGCTGCATGCACCTCATCCATCGAGAAGGTTTCCATGAGCCGGAGCACCTGGACGAATTCCCGCTTGCCCCTGCGACCCATCCTGGCCTCCAGCAGGCGGCGCAGCGTCTGATACTCCTCGGGTAAATCCCACCCCTGCAGGGGCGCGGCCTGGTCCAGGGCCGCCGTCTTCCGTTCCAAAAGAGGCAGGTAGTGGATGGGGTCGAAGACGAAGTCGTCCCTCTCGTAGGAGCGAGGGTGCCGGGCAATGACCTCAGCGCCGCAGCTGATCACCACCTCATTCACGTAGCCCTTGACCAGTACGTCCCGGTGTCCGTAGGCCACCGGCGCCGAGTAGTCGTTGGTGCGGTACCGTACCAGGGACAGGGAACTCACCCGGCTGGCCTGCTTGTCGCAGGCATCATAGGGCACGGCGGGCAGGGACAGCAGCCCGTCCAGGTCCCGCTCCATCCGCTGGCCGATGGTCTCATCGTGGCCCCTGAGCCTGGCGTCCATCCGACCCAGACACTTCTGCTCCAGGTGGGCATTCAAGGCGTCAAAGCTCTGGAAGGACGGCACCGGTACCAGGAAGTTGCGCCGCACGTAGCCCACCATCCCCTCCACCTTCCCCTTGTCATTGCCCTTGCCAGGACGACCGAACCGGTCCTCGAACAGGTAGTGGGACTGCAACTCGGTGAAGGAACGAGTGCGCTGTCTTCGGCCGTCCCCCAGAATCCGGGCCACCGCCAGCTTGGTGTTGTCGTACAGGATGCTCTGGGGCACGCCGCCCAGGAAGGCGAAGGCCGAGACGTGACCGTCCAGAAAGGCCTCGGTGGTCTCCGCCGGATAGGCCTTCATGAAGCAACCGTCGCTGTGGGGCAGGTCCAGCACCAGGTAGTGCACCTTCCGTTCCACCCCGGCGATGACCGCCACTGCCTCCCCGAAGTCGCACTGGGCGTGGCCCGGCGGGTGGGACAAGGGCACGAACATCTCCTGGGTCCGCCGCCGGTGCTCCCTGACGTAGTCCTTGACCGTGGTGTATCCGCCGTCAAACCCGTGCTCACCCCGCAGCCGCTCAAAGATCCGCTTGGCCGTGTGGCGCTGCTTCCTGGGGACCTGGCGGTCGGCTTCCAGGATGGCGTCAATTACCCCGGTGAAGGGCTCAAGCTTGGGCCGGCCGGGTGGGTCCTGCCGTCGGTACCCTGGTGGGACCGACTAGGCCAGCATCTTGCGCACCGTGTCCCGGTGCAGGCCAAACACCCGCGAGGCCTCCCGAACGCTCATCCCTTCCACCATGCAGGCCCGCCGAACCCGCGCATACATCTCCACTGCAAACATCCATCGCACCTTCCATAGACTGATACTCAGCCTTACGGAAGGCAGAGGACGGTACGATTTCCCGCCGCCATAATTCAGCCAGCAGAGCCGCCCACGTGGTCCACTTTACCTCCGCCTTTTACAGTTCGAACCAGGAGCTCCCGCGAGAAGTGCCGCGCCGCCCACAGGGCCATCACAGGTGGCCCTCCTCAACCAGTCGTTGCGAATTCCATAACGCACCGTCCGGAGCCCGAACTAGCCCACCAGACCAACACGATCAAAGGGATCCTAGAAATCTGGCCGGAAACTGGCTTCAGCCGGGTGGTCAGCTATACTTGGGGCATCAAGAAATAGCGAGGAATGATAGTGCTGGGAGAGCGTTCAGATCAGAGGGGTCTCTGGGAAGCGGACCGGTTGTACCTGGACCACGTGGGGCGGGACACCTTCTACGGTCTGCTGGCCTCGCTGCGGGGCCGGTTGTTCCGGGACGCCGATTTCGCCGAGTTCTACTGCCCGGACAACGGCCGGGACAGCGTGCCGCCCAGCCTGCTGGCGACGGCGCTGCTGCTCCAGTCCCACGACAAGGTGAGCGACGCCGAGGCCAAGGCCCGGGCTGACTTTGACCTCCGCTGGAAAGTGGCCCTGGGGATTGAGGTGGAGGACCGGCCCTTTGCCAAGAGCACATTGCAGGTGTTCCGCGCCCAGCTGATCCTGCACGACAAAGTGCGGGAGGTGTTCGAGTCCAGCCTGCGGCTGGCCCGGGAGTCGGGCTACCTGAAAAAGCGGAGCATGCGGGTTGCGCTGGACACGACCAACATCCTGGGGCGGGGCGCGGTCAAGGACACCTGCAACCTGTTGGCCGACGGGATCGTCCAACTGCTGCGGACGCTGGCGGCAGTGGAGAAGATCACCGTCAAAGAATGGGGCAAGGCCCAGGGATACGGGCGGTACCTTGCCTCCAGTATCAAGGGCGAGGCCGCCATCGACTGGAGCGACAAACGGGCGCGGCAGACCCTGCTGGCCGGGATTGTGAGAGACGCGGACCGGTTGTTGGAGCTGTCGCGGCAGGCCCAGGGAGAGTTGCCCGAGAATGGTGAGGAGCGGCAGCGGATTGTGGACGCGGCGGAACTGCTGGGGCAGTTGCTGCTCCAGGACGTGGAACGAGTTGAGGGCGGCGTGAGCCTCAAGGACGGGGTGAGCAAGGACCGGATGATGTCGGTGCATGATCCGGAGATGCGCCACGGGCACAAGAGCAGCAGCCGGAGCTTTGACGGGCACAAGGCGGCGATTGTGGTGGATACCGATTCCCAGCTGATCACCGCCGTGGCGGTACTGCCCGGCAACGCTCCGGACAACCTGGGGGCGCTGGAACTGGTGGAACAGAGCGAGGCCAACACCGGTGTACCGGTGCAGGAGGCCATGGGCGACGCCGCCTATGGGGACGGAGCTACCAGGCAGACCTTCGCCGATGTGGGCCGCAAGCTGGTAGCCCGGATGCCAGGCCGGCCCGACCGGAAGCACTTTCCCAAGGATGACTTTGTCATCGACCTGGCCGCGGGCAGTTGCACCTGTCCGGCGGGACAGGTCACCCACACCATCGTGCCAGCGGGAAAGCGGACGGATGCCGCGGGGCGGGTATACCGCTGGCAGGCCTTCCAGTTCGACGGGGCCGAATGTCGGACATGTCCACTGCGGTCCCAGTGCATCGCAGCCAAGGGCAGGAAGGGACGGCGGGTGCTGATCCATCCCCAGGAAGGCCTCCTGCAGGAGGCACGGGCGTTGCAGCAGAGCGCCGCCTACGACGAATATCGAGCGCGACGCGTGGCGGTGGAACACCGGTTGGCCCGACTGGTCCAGTTGGGCATCCGCCAGTCCCGCTATTTCGGCAGGGTCAAGACGCGATTCCAACTGTATCTGGCGGCTACAGTGGCCAACCTGACCCTGGTGGCGGACAAAATCGACCTGTCGGACAGTGTCGGCGGCGGCGCGGAAGCCCACCGCGTCGTCCTCAGTGCCGTCCCCAGTGATGTCCAGGCTGTTTCCCACGGTGTTGTCGCCCATGCTACGGCCATTTTCGGCGCGGTCCGGCTCGGAATACTGTGGACCGTGATTCTGCTCAAGTCGGCTTTACTGCCGAAATCCCTCTCCCCAACCAGGGCTTTTCGGCCCGGTTTCTAGGCTCGGTAACCGTGAAGCAGCCCACTGGAGTACGCCCGGCGGGCCCGAGTGCTCGGCGCCATGGACAGAACATCCGACAGGGCGTACTCCTCGGGAAAACGGAAGTCCTGGGGACGAAACCTGATCCGGCCGATGGCGTAGCAGGCCAGGGAAAGCAGTTGGGCAATCCCGCTCTTCGGCTCGATGAATACCGACAGGCCGCCAGTTTCAGTCAACGGGTTCGCCGTCTTCCAGTCCCAGCCGCTGTATCAAACCGGTGACCTTGACTCCCAAGGTGAACACATCTTCCACCATACCGCGAAGCAAACGATGGCTCGCATTCCCAGACAGTTAGTTGGCTCTGCCGGGCCGGTACTTGTCACCCTCCTCGCGGGTAATCCGGCCCGAGGCCATCAACCACATCCGGGCTATTTCCGGTCCCATGAACTTGAAGGTGCGGCGCAGTTCCCGAGCCAGAGGCGGATACTCGTGGCCCTCCAGCGTTTCATACAACCACCGGCAGAAGCCGCCGTGCTGGTCGCCGAGAGCCTGTGCCCGGCGGGCGTTTTCGATCACGGCCTCGATCTTTAGACGGTTGCGGACGATTCCGCCGTCCTGGCGCAATCGCTCCACATCATCGGGCCCGAGGGCAGCTACAGCGTCAATCTTCCAACCGGCAAACGCGTGTCGGAAGGCGTCCCGCTAGTCCAGGATCATTTTCCAGGTCAAGCCGGCCTGGAAGACCTGCAGGCTCATCACCTCGAACAGCGCGTCATCGTCGGTGGTCCGCCGGCCCCAGATCTCGTTGACATACCAGTCCCGCAGGGGGTCCGGCGGAGCATCGGGATCGTGGATCGATTCGTGAGGCATCGGCATCTCCTCTATTTTCTGACCAAGAGTTGGGCCTGAAGGAGGGCCCTCACCCTGACCTTCTCTCTTTGGGAAAGGGAATTGACTGGATGTTCGCTGGAGGTGTGCGCGGGTGCCTGCGCGGGTGCCTGCGCGGTGAACTAGCGCGGCACGATGGGCAGGGTGACGTGGGACGGGTGGACCGAGTCGTGCAGGATGGTCTGGAGCGCCGGCCTCAGCTCGGTGTCGGCCGCGATGACCCCGCCGGTATTGGTGTTACGGTCGAAGCGGGGAAAGTTGCTGCTGGACACCTCCAGTCGGACCTTGTGCCCCGCCTTAAACACGTTGCTGGTGGCCCACAGGTCGATGGTGTAGCAGTAGGCCCGCCCCGGATCCACCAACGACGGGCTGGACATCGACTCTCGGTAGCGGGCCCGAATGATGCCGTCGGTCAGGTTGCGGGCGCAGCCGTCCTCGCAAACGTCCACCAGCTTGGCGGTGAAATCGGTGTCGGTGGCCGAAGTGGCGGCCCACAGTGTGACGGTGACCGGTCCGGTGACCTCCACGTCCCGCTCCAGTTCAGGGGTGGAGTACACCAGCACGTCGGGACGCGCTTCGATCTCCTTCTGGTTGAAGGCGCCGTTGGCGGCGAAGTACGGGTTGCAGCAGAGCGGTCCGCCTCGCGTCGGCACCGGGTTGGCCGGGTTGTAAAGGAAAATGTCGGGAGGCTCGTCGGCGGGCGGCACCGGGCTGAGGCCGCCGTCGCCGTGCAGAGTGTTGGCGTTGCCGCCGCTGTGCAGGTAGTAGCTGGTGGCCTGGGCGCGGGCCAGCGGCCACTCGTTTTCGTCACGCCAAACGTCGTCGCCCATCACGAAGATCTTGACCGGCGGCTCATCCAGAAGCCCGGTATCCTGGCCGTTCAGCCAGTGCTGAAACCAGCGCAGGTGAATCTCGTCGAGACCCAGGGCCATGGCGTCGGCGGCCACCCCGAAGTAGTGATCGCCGGCCATGCTGCCGCCTCGCGAGCCGTGCTGCCAGGGTCCGATGATGAGCTTCTGCCCGCGGCGGGCATCCTCGGTGGCCCCCTTCTCCCGCATGCCCAGGAAGTTGCGGATGGTGCCTCCCAGGAAGATGTCGTACCAGCCGCCAATGTTCAGCGCCGGTACGTTGATGTTGGAATGCTGGTCCTCGACGCACAACTTTTTCCAGTAGTCGTCGTAGCTGGGATGCTCCAGCCAATCGAAGAAATAGTCGGCCAGACCGCCCTCGAGATGTGGGAAGTCGTTCAGGGGAAGGTGCTTGAACGCATCGCTCATGCCGTCGACGGCCTTGAGCAGCTCGGCGCCGCGCGCCTGCGGGATGTTCTTCACGGCCGAGTGGGTCTTGAAGTTGGCCAGGGTCAGCTGGAGCATGGTCCAGGAGACGTTGAAGCCAAGCTCGAAGGCTCCGCCCTGGTAGGTCCAGCCGTCGTGATAGTTAGAGGCGGTGACGTTGGGCGCGATGGCGGCCAGGTGCGGCGGCTGGCTGGTGGCGCACAGCCACTGGGTCGCGCCCACGTAGGATGCCCCGATCATACCAACCCTGCCGCTGGACCATGGCTGAGAGGCGGCCCACTCCACGGTGTCGTAGCCGTCGTTGATGTCGTCAACAAAGCAGTAGAACTCACCGCCCGAGGTGTAGCGCCCGCGGGTGTCCTGAATGACGAGGGCGAATCCGGCCCTGGCGGCCTTCATCGGGTCGAGCATCAGCGCCGACAGCGGCGACGCCTTGTCGTAGGGGGTGCGCTGGAGGATCGTCGGGAACGGGCCCGGGCCATCGGGCCGGTACACGTCCGCGTAGAGCAAGGTGCCGTCACGCATCGTGGCGGGCTGGTTGGTTTCCACCCTGATCGAAATCGGATCGGGCATGGCTCATCCTCCTAAAATGATTAAAGGCAGCGAGTAAAAAGGCCACGGAGATACTGATTCAGGTTTCTGTAATAATACTGCCTACCCGCTGGCGAGGCATCACCCCTTGGGTGAAACGGATCACCGTGGTGGACTCGAACTCGACAATACTTGCCGAACGCCGGGTCGGGTTGGCGGTTCTGTTTACTTCTGGGATTCTGTTGAGGCAGCAGGTAACTTGGCAGCTTCAAATGCAAACCGGAACTGCACAAACCAACTGCTGAACATTGCCCTGGATATGGTCACAGGACTTTCCAAGCATCCCCTACTACCCCCTGTTGCTGCCGAAATCTCGGGGCCAGGAAAACCCAATTAAGCGAATCACCATGTGGGGGAAAGTGTGGGAAAACTCCTGGTTTGATCCCGAAATTTGCCACGATTATATTGGCTTTTGCAAGTAGTACGAATCCCCTCACCGCTCCTCACACTTTTCGTCGTCCGCCGTCTGATTCTGCCAAAGTAATTATAACTGCCCAGCGCAACCGATATCGGCGTTGCCTCTGCCGGAGTTACGGCAAGAAACTTTGGTTCGAAGGGACACAGACGGGCCAACAGAGCTTCGCCAAGCAAATCGGCACAGCTGTAAGGATGCTCTATTCAGGAATATTCACCACCAAGGGGCCGAGAGTCCAGCCGGCGCCCTGGACAGTTACAGACTTTTCGAGTCCACTATCAACGATAATGTCAGGAACCGCAGCCATAGGTCCCCTTAGGAAGTGGGGCTTGCTTCAATTCAACCAGGCCAAAGGAAGCCCCAGAATCAAACGGGGCACAAACGACGGGAGGTCCGGCTATGCCGTTTCTATTTGCGTTCTTGTTTCTTCAGCCTGTTGCGTGGGCGTTGATCCTCTCCGGCTGGCTCGTATATACCTGGCGACCCAAGCAGCAGTGGGGAGCTGCGGTCGTGGCGTTCGGTCTCTTTATGGTGCTGGTGGGCCAGGTCGCCGGCATGCTCCCCGGGGCTATTTACTTCTTTGGTGGCGAGATGCCGGGCGATTGGTTTTCATATCGTCGCTGACAGGTCATTGCTTGCAGCAGGGAAGGCTCCGTTGGTTCTGGGGTTTCTTTGGGGCGTCCTGAATCCGGGTGACCCCTACTTCCGAGCGGAACCCAACTAACCAGGAAAGACCCGATTGCCGATAAACTGTTACATCCTCCAAACGAAATCCTGATGGCACCCAGGAGCCGGATTCGGTTTCGCCAGAAGAGTCTTGTTGCCATGCCCTCTTTGTTCCGGCGAGCAGGCAGGGGGAAACTCCCAACTCCAGGGCTATGTGGCTGACTCTCACCAGTGGCAGGGGGTTGTGGGAAACCTGCGGAGTACCAGGATTCTACGTGTGGATCGACACAGCGAGCGAAATGTTCACCGGTCGCCACCTCCAAGCCTCAGGAATATGGCGGGGAGACTGCGCTTTCTCGCCTGGCTTGGGCCATCGGGCAAAGTGTCCTAACCGGCCCGGGCTGACGTGATCCCGCAGCATGGAGAAGGGGCCAGAACCCTGGAACTTCTTGCGACCGTCAACGTGGTTCAAGAGTATTCGCACAAAACCATGTGGCAAACGCCCCATCTTTTTGGTACTGAAGGGACTGTACCACCGGCTGCGCTGGCGGTAAGCTCTTGCCCCCGGAAGTGGCCGTGACTATACTCCCTCTTGCTACAGGCTTCCGGCTGCCTCTATCCCTACCGCTGCCCCTTAACTCCCTCTTATCCGGCCTGTAGCACAAGGCAAGACCGGGCAGGCGAGACTCGTTAAGAATGAACGAGATTGTTGGGGCCGTTTCTTCGTGGGTGCGGTTCCATCCATTGGTCGCTCTGACCGCCAATGGAGCGGGGGTGGTTGCGTATTTCCTGGTGGACTCGGTTTTCGTAGACAGGGGTTGGCGTGCTGTCACCCTGTTGTCACGAGGTCCAGCGCAGGCGGGTTCATTTCTCTCTTGTCCTCCATAATAGCCAGATTCACGGGCGAACCATTTGGTGACCAGTTGCGAGTCGCAAGTTCAGCCTTCGTATGGAGCGCAGTCCTGCCCGTGCCCCTGATGTATGCCACGGCTATCGCCCTGATGGGCACATCCGACCTCAGGAAACGGCCTGGACAGAATGTTGAAAGAAGAAAGTAGCTCGTCCATCTCGATAAGCCCCGACATTAAAGGGCCGGCAAGACCCAAAGGGAACGGGCAACCGAGGCTACACTGGAAGGTAGGGCATCTTTGGTTGGAGACCATCCTGGGATTGGGTGTAGCCGCAAGTCCCTGGCTCTTGCTCTGGATTCTCACGTGAACCTGCGTTACTTTCCCTGACACGAAGCAGGGGCCGCGGCGATGCGCCGCGACCCCCGCCACTGAATCAATCCATACCCTGCTTCTTCTGGCAGTCTCAATACGCTTTCCGGCCATCACGCCACGAATGCTATTGACTATTTCAGCGGCAAAGCGTCTTGCAAGATTCTCTTCTTTGCCCTCGCTTTTTGGTTCTGCTAGTATTCGGGCACTCCGTTAAGAGGATTGGGAAGTGGGTTCATTTTGCACTTCCCTGAATATTAATTCGCCATTGAAACGAGAGGGCGGGGTGTGATGCTGAGTGGGATGTCGATTGTTAAGGAAGTACGCCGCCCGTGAACACCGCAATACCGGGGACCTGTTACCTCTGCCACCAAACCCTGTCCGGCAGCCGGATCCGCCGGCACTTGCTACGGTGCATCGAGTCACGCACAGGTATCGCACCTTCTCTGGATCCCATCAAGCAGGACCGCCGGAGGATTGCTCGGAAGACGGCATACCTGTCAGTACGTGCCCGGGAGCGGCCGCACTGGCTGGAACTGGGCGTCCGGTGCGACGTCACCCTCCACGACCTGGACCGGTTCCTGCGAGGCATCTGGCTGGAATGCTGCGGCCACGTGAGCCACTTCAAGGTAGGCGACCACGTCTATTCCACCCTGGTCCCGATGCCCGGGGTCCACTGGCGCTTTGAGCCCATGGATGAGGTGGAAGCCCGTTGGCGCCACATGATGCGTACCATCAATGCGGCCGTACCCCCGCTGAGCAGGTTCGAGTACGAGCATGACTACGGCGATCCCACCGAACTGACCCTTGAGCACCGCGCCGTCTTCGGGGATCTGGCCCAGGCGATCAGTCCGTCGCAGCCGTGGCACGGTGGAAGAATCGTTATCCTGGCCAGGAACAACCCCCAGCGGGCCTGCCTGACCTGTGGGGAGCCCGCTTACTGGAGGGCCGCCCCGGAGTACGATGAATACGAGGAGTACGACGACGAACTCTATGAGAGCGAAGGGGCGTTGTGTGAAGACGATCTGGACTCCATACCCTTCTGCGAGGGCTGCGCGCCGACATCGGGTCCCCTGGTGCCGCTACCCAACTCGCCCAGGGTGGGAGTGAACTGCTACGACAATGTTGCCTCGTGGGGAGCCTGGCCCCTTTGGGCCTCCGATTAGTAACGGCTCACCTTACGGAACGCTCCGGATGCGAGTAAGAAGGGGCACCCGAGGCGAGCGCCACTGCATCGACACCCCCTCCCATCTCCTCCCCCGGTTCCGTCCGGAATTACGGTTGGCTTCCGTCCGGATCGACCCACGCAAACCCCAAGAAGAAACGGAACCTTCGAACCTACAAGGGTGAGTGACCACCCCGCCCGGTCTGCAGTCGGGTACAATGAACCGCTCTAAACCTCTCTTTCAGGTCCCCGCAGAACAAAACCTCAGGGGCAAACACCGAATCCCTTAGTCCTTAGAAAAGACCTCAAGCGCACCTGTCAATGGGAAACTAAGACAGTGCCACTTCACTCCCCTGCTCAAGGCCTGTGGCGCTGTTTCCCACGGGTCAGTCGGATGGAGAGAAAGAGTTAACGTGCCGGGACCACTGGGCCATGAGACCCCTGCGCTTTTCCAGGGCATCGGTGGTGAGGTACGAGGCCTCGGTCCGGTCGCCAGGAACATGAGACAGGGCCAGTTCCGCCAGCTGCCGGTCATGGCCCTCCTCGGCACAGAAATTGCGGAAAGATTGCCTGAACCCGTGGGGTACGCACTTGACGCCGTTGGCTTTCAGGAGCGCTGAAATGGTGGTGCCCGAAAGGGCTTTGCCCTGCTTGGAACTGGGGAACACAAACCCGCTGCCCTCCGACAGTTCCCGAGCCTCGAGCAGGATTCCCATGGTGTCAGCGGTGAGGGGCACCTTGTGTCCCCGCCCCGATTTCATCCGGTGGGCCGGAATGGCCCACACGGCGTTTTCCAGGTCAATTTCGTCCCAGGTGGCCATCCGTGCCTCGGTGGACCGGACGGCGGTGTGCACCAGGAACCTGAAGCACAGCTTCACCGCCGGTAAGGCATTGGTCCCTTCAATGCGGACCATAGCCTCCGGCACCTCGTGGGGCGGCAGGGCCGGATAGTGCTGGGTTGCCGGCCGCTTGGGCAGACCTCTTTCGATGCGGTGATCGGTGGGAACATCCGACCTCAGGCCCTGGGAGACCGCCCACTTGAATACCTGGCCCAGGAACACCCGGAGCTTTCGAGAGGTCTCCGGCTTTTCAATCGCCAGGGGCGCGAGGAAGCCCAGTATGTCCCCGGTATCAATCCTGTCCACCGGCATCCTGTTGATGGCCGTAGGGACGTGGCGTTGCCAGATGGCCCTCAGGTATTGCTCCGTCTTACTGCCAGGCTTCCAGTTGGGCCGTAAAATCTCTATAGTTAGTTCGGAGGCCTCTTCCAGGGTAGGAGCCGTCACCGTCTTGACCCTGGGGTCTCTGCCCTGCTTGATTGCCTTGACGTTATCCAGGGCCCTGTCCCGGGCATCAGAGAGGGAAACCTGGGGAAAGCCGCCGAGACCCACATCGCAGGGTCTGCCGTAGATGCGCAAGCGCTGGGTCCAGGAGCGGCTTATACGACCAGTGGCAGTGGTCTTGACGAGCAGGGAGAGGCCGTGGCCACCGCGGCCGTCGCCGTAGCGACCTGGGGTTCTGATCTTGTCGACGAAAGTAGCGGACAATTTGGCGGGACGCATCGTATCAGTCTCGAAAACGTTACCACGTTGGTTACCACAATATTACTGATTTTAAGTGATACTCCGTGATGCGTCAAGAGGCCGAATCTCAATAAAGTTGTATGGAAACATTGCTATGCGAGGCACTAATTGATACTGCATGACCCAGCTTGAACTGGTACACTGGCTCCTGTCGAAGGATGCCCGCCACCCTGTGGTCAGCAGTCAGCGCAAGAAAATGGGTGGAAATGAGCGGAAATGGAGGGGAAACTAAAAATTTCTCCCCTCTCCAGCTGGGAAAAGGCAGGGGCCGAGGACAACCTCTCTTCGCGCCCCTTCGTGTTCCTTCGTGTTCCTTCGTGTTCCTTCGTGTTCCTTCGTGTTCCTTCGTGTTCCTTCGTGTTCCTTCGTGTTCCTTCGTGTTCCTTCGTGTTCCTTCGTGGAAAAAACAGTCCCCACCACCGGCAACACCAACGCACCTACAAAATGGGCGGAAATGAGCGGAAATGGCAGGAAAACTAAAATTTATCATCTCTCCCACCGGCAGAAAGGCCGGGGGGGGGCTGACAGGGGTAGGTAACGGCCGAAATCGGGCGTACGCTTAGCTTGGGAAGGCGCACCGGCATCCAGCATCTTGGTTGTGACACCACCAGATGCAGGAGACCCCCGATGCGCCTTCCCAGAGAATGCTATCAGGTGCAAAAAACGATTGAAACGCATTTACCTCACCTCTCCCAGGCACAAATGACCGGCCTGGCGCTGTGGGTCTGCGGGGCCATCCTCGCCGGCAGCGCCTGCCAGAACGCCGTGGCCTCGGCCCTCTCCCCTTGGCGCAAGTGGAACAACCTGCGCCAGTATCTCCGGGAGTGGCTCTACGACGGCAGCGACCGGACCAGTCCCTGCCAGACCCAACTGGACGTAACTCTCTGCTTCGCGCCCCTGCTCCGGTGGGTCCTGGCCTGGTGGTATTCCGAACGTCTCGCCCTGGCCATCGACCCCACGCTCAAGGGCGACCAGACCACCGCCATCGTCATCAGCGTGCTCTACCGCAGTTGCGCCATCCCCGTGGCCTGGCACATCCGGCACGCCGACCAGCCCGGCTCCTGGATGGACCCCACCGTGGAACTGCTGCAAGCCTTGGCCCCAGCGGTTCCCGAGAATATGACCGTCATCGTGCTCTGCGACCGAGGCATCGCCAGTCCCAAGCTGTGGCAGCAAATACGGGATCAAGGCTGGCACCCCGGTATGCGCTACCGGAAGAACATCACTTTCTGCGCTGACGGCGGCAAACGATTGCCCGCCCAGCGCTTCGTCTCCCGTCCCGATACGGCGTGGATTGGCCGCGGCACCGCCTTCAACACCCCCAAGGCCCAACGCCGCTGCACCCTGCTGGTGGTCTGGTACTCCGAACAGGAGGAGCCCTGGATCATCCTCACCGACCTTGCGCCCGACCAGGTGGGTCCCAGTTGGTACTCCCTGCGCTTCTGGATCGAGCTGGGCTTCAAGGCCATCAAGAGCCTGGGCTGGAAATGGGACAAGACCCGCCGCACCGACCCCACCCGCGTCTCCCGCCACTGGCTGGTGCTGTCGGTGGCCACCCTGCTGGCCCTGGCCTACGGCACCAGGGTGGAAGACGCCCAGGAGCGGAGGATTGCTCCAGGGAACCTGCGGGCGCCGCCCAAAGCGCTGGCTCCCAATCACCGTGACCCTTGGAGCCGTCCGGCGCGCACCGTGAGCGTAATCCGCCACGGAATCGACTGGCTCCGCCGGTTGCTGATCAAGGGCCGCCTCTGGAGCCGCGTCTGGCTGCTGCCCGAACCCTGGCCGGAACCCAAGCTTAACCTGGAGATTACTCGTCATGTCCCACCGTAAAAACCCCATACCTACCCCTGTCAGGGGGGGGTGAGCGCTCACTCCCGGTCCCTCCGTGTCTGAAAGCCCTCGTTTGGTGTTACAATCACCCCTGTTCGCCCCTTGGCGGTACAACCGAAAATTTGCACAAACGAGGTCATTATTATGGTGGAACTGGGTTCAGGCGATTATACCTACGAAGTGGCCGAGGGCTGGGGGCAGTTGCCCGACGGCTGGACTTTTAAGGAAGTGGCGGCGGTCGGCGTGGACGGCAATGACAACGTCTATGCCTTCAATCGGGGCGAGCACCCCATGATCGTCTTCGATAAGGATGGCAACTTCCTCCGTTCCTGGGGCGAGGGCACCTACCCCCGCGCTCACGGCATTACCATGGGCCCCGACGACACAATCTTCTGCACCGACGACGGCGACCATACCGTCCGCAAGTGCAGGCTGGACGGCACGGTGCTCTTCACCCTGGGCATGAGCGGCCAGCCCTCCGGCTTTATGAGCGGCGACCCCTTCAACCGCTGCACTCACGTCGCCATCGACCCGCGCAACGGCGACTTCTATGTCTCCGACGGCTACGGCAACGCCCGCGTTCACAAGTACTCTCCCGACGGCACCCACCTCTTTTCGTGGGGCGCGTCCGGCACCGACCCCGGCTGCTTCAACATCGCCCACAACGTCTGCACCGACAAGGACGGCTGGGTCTTCGTGGCCGACCGTGAGAACCACCGGGTGCAGGTATTCGATTCCAACGGCAAGTTCGAGACCCAGTGGGTCAACATGGCCCGCCCCTGCGGTCTCTACATCGACCAGGCCGCCGAGCGCACCTACATCGGCGAACTGGGAGTGCCCATCGGCCCCAACTTTGAGGCCACCGACCTGGGCCCCCGCGTCTCCATCTACGACACCAAGGGCAACGTCCTGGCCCGCCTGGGCCGCGAGACTGAGGGCGAGACTCCGGGCCGGTTCATCGCTCCCCACGGCATCTGCATCGACTCTCGAAGCGACATCTACGTGGGCGAGGTCTCCTGGACCCACACCCGCAGCTACGCCAACAAGACCGACAATCCCCGCACCCTCCAAAAGCTGGTCAAAAAATAGTCCACGAATACGCCCGAAGAACCACGAAGGGAAAGTCAAAACCTTCGTGGTTCTTCCTGCCCTTCGTGGATAATTCGGAGAAAGGAACCAATCATGGAAATACGCTTGGGCAGCCTGGTGCGCGACGCGCGGGAAGCCGCCGGCACCGTCATAGTTATTGACGTGTTCCGCGCCTTTACCACCGCTGCCATTGCCTTCGACAACGGTGCCACCCACATTACCCTGGTAGCCGAGGCCGGTGATGCCCTGGCCCTCCACCGCGGCGGCGTTGGCGACGTCATAATGGGCGAGGTGGACGGCAAGCGGCCCGAGGGCTTTGACTACGGCAACTCGCCCTACGAAATCTCCGGCGTTGACCTCACCGGCAAGTCGCTGGTCCAGTCCACCCGCGCCGGCACCGTGGGCGTCGCCGCCGCATTTGACTCCCCCGACGCAGACACCATCTACCTCGGTTCCTTCGCCGTGGCCGATGCCACCGTCAAAGCGGTGCTGCAAGACGCCCCGGACCTGATAACCATCCTGGCCATGGGCGACCAGGGCGTGGTGCGGGCCGACGAGGACGAGCAGTGCGGCATCTACCTGCGCAACCTGCTGGAAGGCCGCCGACCCGACTCCGAAGCGGTGCGCAGCCTGATAATGACCGGCGGAGCCACCCAGAAGTTCTTCGACGAAACCCAGCCCCAGTTCCATCCCAACGACGTCGAATTGGCACTACAGTTCAGCAAGTACCCCTTCGCCATGCGCGTAAGCCGCGAAAACGGCAGGCCCGTAGCCCGGAGGGTGAACATTTAGAGCTTGCCCTCACCCCCGGCCCCTCTCCTTGAGGGAGAGGGGAGTAGGGCGGGCTTGTTTGTTGATAGAAATTCGTCGTTCCTGTGAAGGAAGGAACCTCTGGACAGGTCTCTTCCCTCTCGACAGGGGAAGGCTGAGATGGGGGTGCCGCGCTCAAGAACTAATCGAAGCGGGCCAGGCTCAAGGCCCCCAAATCCGGCACCCCGCTGCTGCCCTCCAGGATAAGCTCCGCTAACCCGTGGGCCATGCCGGTACTCCACAAAATGCCCTTCCGGCCCCCACCGGTAGCGAGGTAGAGGTTGTCCCATCCTGGCATAGCATCCACGATGGGCATGCCGTCGGCGGACAGGGGTCTCAGGCAGGCCGTCTGCTGCACCAGTTCAGCCTCCGCCAGCGATGGGGCCATCTTCAGCAGGTCGCCCATCACCTTGTCCCGCGCGGCAGTGGTCAACTCTTCGTCAAATCCAACGTCCTCTTCCGTAGTTCCGGCCCAGATGAGACCGTCAGGCTTGGAAGCGGCATAGCTTCCAGCGTAATTCAACGACGCCACCATCGGGTTCTCCGATAGCTGCAAACGGATAATCTGACCCTTCAGCGGCCTCACCGGTATATCCACGCCGCACCATTCCGACATGCCCCCCGTCCAGGGTCCGCCGGCCAGTACCACCGTACCCGCTTCCATCTGACCGGTCTCCAGCTTGACGCCCCGACACTGGCCACTTTCGCTCAGCAGGCCGGTTACCCGCCGCTGCACAATGGTTGCCCCGTACTTCTCGGCGGCCTGGGCCACTGCCAGGTTGTAGCGATAGGCCTCCACCGCGCCGGTTCCCTGGGCGTAGGAGGCTCCCAGGCAGTTCGGATTGGTCCGGGGTTCCGCCTTCACCGCCTCCGAAGGTTCCAGCCATTCCACCTTGAAACCGGGGAGCTTGGCCTGCCATTGAATGGCTTGCTTCTGGTGGTCTGCCTCATCCTCGGTGAAGGCCAGGTTGAGGCGGTCGCGAAGGTGGAACTGAGTGTCTATGCCCGTCTCCTCCTTCAGCTCCTCGTAAATGGACTTATGCCGCTCAAAGCACCAGACGCTGAAGTCGAGAATATGATCGGGTATGCCCGCTCCCTCCAGTGGACCCAATCCACCAAAGGCAAACCCCGAGGCATGGCTGCCAACCGAGTCGGACTCCAGAATGGTAACGCTGGCGCCGCCCCTGGCCAGCAGGTAGGCGGTCAGGCAACCGGCAATACCGGCCCCCACAACAATTACGTCAGGACTGTTAGTAGAGTCGCCTTGTGAATTACTGGTCACGACTTGCTCCTGAAAGGGCTGATTTCCTCCGTACCGACTTCCATATTATATGAGAAGCACGAGACGGCAAGGGGATCCAGTCGGTCTTGGGCAAGTTAACCATTCTTGAATCGAATAAGGACTGTCAGTTTTAGCCCTGGCCAGAGGTCATGTCGCCCTGAGCGAAGCCGAAGGGCCCGGAATCCTCAACTGAAGCCCCGGTTGGTGGCCGAGAATGAGTCCGCATTTTAATGGCGTAGATCTCTGGTCACTTCATTGACAGATGAAAGCAGGAGGAGACTCCTTCTTGTCTCGTGTGCCGCCCAGCGGCTAACTCCGTCCGCTCCGGTTATGTTCCCGTCCGTTCCAGTTATGTTAAAGTATTCGCCAATTGGAGAATGGCTGCAGACTTCCCCTGGACTGAAACCCGGGTAGAGTCCCAGCCTGCTCCTTAACCCGCCTGAACCGGAGCAACCATTGACTCATCCCGGCGCAATTGGAACCTGCCGCGGGCCATCTGATTCCAGGCTGTGCAACCGCCCTATTCTCACTCAGGTAAGCCTGCTTTGACCGGTTCCCTGCAACGACTGGCCCAGCGCCTGCCTTTCTTCTATGGGTGGGTGATACTGGCTTCCGCCAGCAGTACCCAGGTGGTGCGTAATGCCTCCGCCAGCCTGACCCTGGCCGTGTTCATTTACCCCCTGGCCGACGACCCGGAACTGGGTTGGAGCCGTACTCTAATTGCCGGCGCCGCCAGCGTCGGAGGCCTCGCCGCTTCTGCCCTGTCTCCGCTGGTCGGCTGGCTGGTGGACCGGTATGGAGCGCGGCTGGTACTGGCTTCCAGCGTCTTCATTATGGGGTTGGCAACCATCTTGCTGTCGCTGGCCACCATACCCATATTCTTTTACCTCTTCTACGGCATCAGCCGTGTGATTTTCGCCAGTCCCATTCCCATCGGCGCCTCCGTGGTGGTATCCCGGTGGTTTGTTCGAATGCGGGGCCGGACCAACGGTATATTGTTTGCCTCCCATTCCATAGGGCTCGTGGCCTTCCCGCTGATTGCCTCGGCCGTTATTGCCAGCTATGGTTGGAAGGAAGCCTGGATAGTTCTGGGCGCCCTGGTGTGGATCATCGCCCTCATTCCGGTAACTTTTTTCATCGTGCAACAACCCGAGGACCTGGTCCTGCGTCCTGATGGAGACCCCGAGGTTGATCCTGCTCTGGCCGTACCGGACGACGCTCCGGCCGAGGCCAGCGCTCCCGTCGCCGAAGAACCCACCTGGACCCGCAAAGAAGCGATGAGAACTCCGGCTCTTTGGATCCTTGCTATAGGCGTCGGAACCCTTTTCCTGGTGCAGGCAGGTATTAACACTCACTTGGCCGCCCTGTTGAGGGATGAGGGGCTAAGCGTATTCCTGTCCGGCGTGGGCCTGAGCCTTTCGGCGGCCTTCATGGGCGCCGGCAGTCTCGCCTGGGGCTGGATTGCCGAGCGGTTTCCGGTGCGGTACGTGCTGGCCACCGTTGCCGTGGCCGTAGCCTTGCCTGCTCTCCTGTTCCTGACTGCCGATACTACCCTGGAAGGCCTGGCCTATTCCGCCTTGCTGGGATTCGGGGTTGGCGGCATTCTGTCGGTCCCACCCATCGCCTACGCCGATTATTACGGGCGCCGTTCTTTGGGAGCTATCCGGGGTGTTACCGAGCCATTCACCAGCCTGGGACAGGCCATCAGCACCGTGGCGGCGGGTGTAGTCTTCGACCTGACCCAGAGTTACGACATCGCCCTTACGGCCTTCGCAGCCCTGGCAGCCTTGACCGCCGTAGTGATCCTGTTTGCTCGTCCGCCCGCTCGGCAAGCAACTGCCACTGACCCTGCCCGATAGTCCGTTCACGATAGTAGTCAACGCTGGGAGCGACTGCATTCCGATTTCGCCATCCTGGACTCGTCATAAAGTTGACAATCCCGCCGCCGAATAGGTAATATCAACTAGAGTGGGTGCAGTACGTTATTTCGTGTTGCAGGTTACCCGGCACGGAGGTGGTTGGCATGGCGACAGTGGACAACCGAACCGCTTACTGGGAGCAGGCCAGAGAGCAGGGATTCGACCTTTCCTGGCTCAGCCAGCTTGAAGAGCATGTGGCCGGTCAAGATGTGGAAGAAGTTTCCGCCAATAATACTGGACGCGTCCAGGGCTCTATCCCCCGCAACGACGTGGCCCAATTCGGCGCCTACACCTTTCGCACCAAGAGCGAGGTCTGGGCATACAACCTGACCAAGCTTTACGAAGAGTTCATCACCCGCCAGTGGAGTTCGGCCACCGACATTCCCTGGGAAACTATCCAGCCCCTGCCCGACGATATTGAAGCCGCCCAATGCCAGTTGGCTACCTTCTTCACCCAGGTGGAGTTCGTCGCCTCCGATGTGCCAGGCCGGTTCCTCTCTACCATGTCTCCCGACTATCAGGAAGTACGTCTTGCCCTGTTAGCCCAGGTGATGGACGAGTCCCGGCACCTGGATGTTTTCCGTAAGCGGGCCCTGTCCAACGGTGGCGGCCTGATGCGCATGACCGACAGCGTCTCTGACGTGGTAGGTGGCAGCACCGATAACGCCCGCGAGTTCACCGAATTTTCTTCCCGTCTTCATATCACCGGCGAAGGCAACGTGCTTACTCTCTTCCGCCTCGGCGAAATGATGGCCTACAACGAGGCGGAGAAGACAATCTACCGTCGCTGCGCCCAGGATGAAGCCCGCCACGTGGCCATCGGTGTGCTTCATTTGCGCTACATGAACGAATTTGCCCCGGAAAGGCGCGAAGAGATCCACTGCTATTTGGACGAAGGCGAAACTCGCCAGTCCAGCGGCGCCGGCGGCGAGAACCCGGCGGGGCGTAACCAGCTGACCAGCGAGGCTTTGGCTGTGCTGCTGGGTGGTGGCAAGGACAAGGTGGACGAAGGCCAGAAAATCCTGATGGCCATCCGCCAGCGCCAGACCAAGGAATACTTCCAGAGGCTCAAGTCCGCCGGTTTCGACGACCGGATCCATAATGGACGGGTCAATCCGGTATTGCTGGAGCAATACAAAGCCGCCGCATAACACTATTGGCCAGTCACCAAGAGACCTCCCTCGGCAATTCGCGGGAGGTCTTGCTTTGTATGGCGGAAAGCAAAATTCCAATTGTGCTTGAGGCTGAATATGGCCCTTGAAGAAGAACAGGAACATCAGGCTGAATTGGAAGATAAAGAGAAGGCCTCCATCCCGGAAACCCCTCCCACGCCCAGCGCCGAACCTTTGGGGTGGATGAACGACACCTTGCAATGGGGCGTCCGAGCCCAGCCTGGCAAACACGGCCTCACCATGCGCGACCTCAACATCGGCATCTACGGGGAAGTACCCGAGTCCAGTTCCGACATGAGTCGCCGTCCCCGTGGCGCTTTCCCTATTTCGGGTGTCCCCCGCACCGACCTCTATGCCCTGAGCGCCAAGGTCGACCTGTGGGCCGACAATGCCGTCGACCTCTACGAGGAAGCCATCCAACGGCGCTGGATGGGGCACGCGGACGTGGCGTGGGACGACATAGCCCCCATGCCCTATGAAGTCGAACTTGCCATGCGACAGCTCTGCACTGAACTCGCCCAGCAAGCTTCCATCGAGACCGATACCATCGGCCAGTGGCTTCACAAGATGAACTACGCCTACCACGAGGTCAAGACCTTTCTGGCCTCGGAGATATTCGACGCAGGCCGCCACTACACGGTATTCCGCCAGCGGGCCTTGCTCAACGACGGCAGCCTGGGCCTGGAAAGCGCCGGCCAGTTCAACCGCCGCATGATGGAAACCCGCCCCGGCTGGACCGAAGTGTCCATGTTCCTGTACCTGGTGCGGGCACCCCTTACCCTGCTGCTCTACCGTTACGGAGAGGCCTACGCCAGCAGCAAAGCAGACAAGTTTCTTTTCCGCAAGTGCATGGAAGACAAGGCCCGCCACCTTGCCTACGGCATGGCCCACGTAAAGTATGCGGTGGCCAATCAGGAACCTGGCTTCGGAATGGGTCTCAATAACCTTATGCGGGGCGTGGAACGGGATCTGGTACAAGACCTTAAGGACCCTGTGTTGTGGGAGGCCCTGGCCATAATCATCGGCGGCGGCGTTGCCAACATCGTAGAAGGAATGGCCGTGGTGCGGGACCTGCAGCAGAGATACATCAAAGACTACCTGAAACGAATGCAGTGGGCCGGTCTCAACAAGACCGAGGCCAACCTGGCCCCGGAGCTGGCAGCATTTCTGCGCCGTGAAGAAGCTGCGCCGGCGGGTGACTAGCCATGCCTATTTACGAATACCGCTGTGAAGGTTGCGGCGGCGTCAACAGCGTTTTCCTGCGCTCCTTCAGTTCTGCCGACCCCACCTCATGCCAGCTTTGTGGCGGCGAGGCCCTCCACCGCATCATATCCCGCGTAGCCTACATCCGCTCAGATGCGGATAAAATGGAGCAGTTGGACCCCAAGTACCACAAGATGGTGGACCAGGCCATTGGCAAGGCTCCGGCCAACTCCGACCCCGACTACCATATGGACCGGATGGTCCCCTTCAGCCAGGCCAGAGAAAAAGGTGAGCCTTACTTCAAAGAATAGCCCGCAAGACTGTTACAGCCACAAATTACATCCCTTTCACTGCTTCAGGAGACTATAAATGAGCGACCCTGTTTCTACGGCCCTGACCTTCCCGTCGGTTGAGTGGTTCCAGGCATTGCAGGAAATGGTCAACAACGACAAGGCGTTTCGGCGACTCGGCAACATTGATGCGGTAATGGGGGTTAAAGTCGGGGCCAGGGTTTTCGTCATCACCTTCGAAGCCTTCGAATGCACCGAAGTCAAGGAAGGCACCGAGTACGACCTGATCGACGCGGATTTCTTTCTGGAAATGTCAGTGGAGCAATGGCAGGACCTGGTCACCAACACCAGGGATAATGATGGCGCCGACCTCACCCACACCCTTAATACCCTGGACCTGATGATAGAAGGCGGGATATCCGACAACGCCACCGGCGATCAATTAAGGGCCGACATATTCTTTCGCGTAAACGAAAGCCTGCAACGTTTCTTCGACAGTTCCGCCAAGCTGGATACCGTATTTGAGTGACCTGGCCGGTGCCGGGCTGCTTTCACCGGGATGCAAGTCTCCCAACCCCGACTACCTTGCCTTCTCTACGGTCCCACTTGCCATTAGCAAATGGTTGTTTGAGGACTGCAATCTTGGCTTTAGGATTTCATCGTAAAGTCCCCTTCAGCCCCAAGTTCCACTGCGTTGCCACGCAATCCCCCTACCCTGCCTCCTGCCGGGGCTTGATTATCCTCCAATTTATGCTCTAATAGCTGCGGCGCCCTTACTTGGCAATTAATTCCCCAGCCTTGAGAGACAGCCTTGCATGAAACAACGGGTACGCACCGGTACTGGCCTACATTCACCCTGGTGATTGTTTTAGGGTTGCCCAGCATTGTCCTGATCTTCCTCGGCGGTGAAACCATCCCCTGGCATCAGCCTGCGTTTACGGAGTGGGCATTCTGGCCGGCGCATTCTTGCTTTCCTGGGCCGCAGAGGTAGCCGAGCTGGACATTTCGGCGTCTCTGGCCATTGCGATTCTGGCTCTGCTCACCATCTTGCCGGAGTATGCTATCGAAGCCATCCTGGCCTGGGATGCGGGCGAGTCCTTCGACCCGGCGACGCGGGCGGTTACGGCGGAGACCCAAAGGGTGGCAGCCAATATTACCGGCGCTAACCGGTTGCTCATTGGCTTCGGTTGGGCCATCGTCATCCTGCTTTTCTGGCTGAAGCACCGGAAACCCCTGGACCTTCGCGGCAAGCTGGGCCCGGAATTAATCTTCCTGGCGATCGCCACCCTCCTGACATTTGCCATCTTTTTCCTGAGGGGAATCCATGTCCTGTTGGCCGCCTTGCTGATTGGCGTGTACGTGGCCTACCTGTGGGTCAGCATGAGAAGCAAAGCGGAGGAGCCTGAGTTGGCGGGCATTCCGGCCTGGCTGGGCGGCCTGCCGGTGAAATGGCGACGAACGGCGGTTGTGGCGCTACTTTTGTATGCCGCCATCGTCATTCTGGTGGCCGCCGAACCCTTTGTAGAAGGCCTTATTGACACGGGCAGACACATGGGGATTGATGACTTCATCCTGATCCAGTGGATTGCACCGTTGGCATCGGAAACCCCGGAGATCGTCGTCGCGGTGCTGTTTGCCTTGCGGGCAAATCCCGCGGCCGGCCTTACGGTGCTCATTTCTTCCGAGGTTAACAAGTTTACTCTGCTGATTGGTAGCATGGTGGTAATCTTCAGCATCTCGGCGGGAGAACTTCTCACTTTCCCCCTAAATGACAGACAGGCCATTGAGTTCCTGCTCACCACTTCGGTGGCTGCGTTTGGCCTGTTGCTGATCGCCAAGCGAGTAGTGGACTGGCGGGCCGGCGCACTCTTGCTCGGCTTGTTCGTGGCCCACCTGTTCTTCCCCAGCGCGGAACATCGCTTGTGGTTCGCCTTCGCCTATTTGAGCTTGGCCGGGTTGCTGGTTATTCTGGATTGGCGCCGGGTTAAATACCTGGTCCGGGAGGAGAATATCGAATAGAGCAATGGGCCGAAATTGTGGGACTTTCCTCCCCGCACCTCTTGATCCCCCCTAAGGACCGCCCTGAGCCCATCACTCCCGCTCGTCCTGAGCCGTGCGAAGGATTGCCATTGCAGCAGTACCCTGGTCTTTTCTTCGTCATGGCTCCACTCCGGTTTGGCCAATCCCGCTTGGAATGCCCTGCACTCCAGGCGCGATTCGCAGCGCCTCGATGTCCGTTCAAGTTGACATCCCATAGGTGCTTTGATAGTATCTCCAAGCCTGTGCGGCCTTTTTCTGGCGGGCGGTATTGTTGCGCCGCTTGCGTTATAATTCAGCTGGGTGAATGCCCTACCCGAACAGGAGGTAACCGCAAAATTGGCTTTTGTAAATGGGTTGAGGTGCCGGGAATGCAGCCGGGAATACCCGGGTGAGGCCCTCAACGTCTGTGACTTCTGCTTCGGACCGCTGGAGGTGGTGTACGACTACGCCACCATTTCTGAGGTGGTCAGCCATGACCGCATCGCCGCCGGCCCCCTGAGCATCTGGCGCTATCATGACCTGCTGCCAGCCAGCGGCGAGGATCCGGTGGATATAATGGCCGGGTTTACCCCGTTGCTAAAGGCCCGCAACCTGGGCAAGCTACTGGGATTGAACAACCTGTACATCAAGAATGACAGCGTCAATCCCTCCTATTCCTTCAAAGACCGTGTGGTCTCGGTTGCCGCTACCAAGGCAGTGGAGTTCGGATTTGAGACCATTGCCTGCGCCTCCACCGGCAACCTGGCTTGCAGCGTGGCGGCACATGCCGCCCGGGCCGGCCTGAAGTCCGTGGTGTTCATTCCCTCGGATCTGGAACGGGGGAAAGTGATTGGCGCGGCTGTTTACGGTCCCACCATGGTAGCGGTGGACGGCACCTACGACGAGGTTAACCGCCTTTGCAGCGAGGTGGGCGACAATTACCCCTGGGCCTTTGTAAACATCAACATGCGCCCCTACTACGCCGAGGGCAGCAAGACCCTGGGCTACGAGGTGGCGGAACAGTTGGGTTGGCGCATACCCGACCACGTGGTGATTCCATCGGCCTCCGGCGCCATGTTTACAAAGATCTGGAAGGGCTTCAACGAACTGGCCTGCCTAGGCCTTCTGGACGGAGTGGATGCCATGACTTTTGGCCCCGACCAGAACACGGTGCACCATCCCGCCATCACTACCAGGATGCATATGGCCCAGGCCGAAGGCTGCTCCCCTATCGTCAGCGCCTGGTCCAACGGGCAGACCCACATTCGCCCGGTACGGCCCGACAGCATTGCCAAATCGCTTGCTATCGGCAATCCGGCCGACGGCATTTATGCTCTTAAAGTTATCAAGGCGTCCGACGGTTCAGCCTATGCGGTACCCGAATCCCTGGTGGTCGAAGGCATCAAGTTGCTGGCAGAGACCGAGGGTATCTTTACCGAGACCGCCGGTGGCGTCACCGTTTCTGCCCTGAAGCACCTGGCAGAAAGCGGCGCCATCAAGCCTGATGAATTGACCGTCGCCTACATTACCGGCAATGGCCTGAAAACCCAGGAGGCGGTTGAAGAAGTCGTCAACCCACTGCTGGTTAAGCCCACCATGAGTTCCTTCGAGGAAGCACTGGAGGGCCGCGCCGCAGTAGGCGGCTAGTAAATTATTGAGAGGAAGGGTGAGATGGGCAGGCAGAGGGTCAAGTTCACGTTTGAAGCTGATCTGGTCAAAGAGCCAATTATCTACATGCTGGGCCGCGACTTTCACCTGGTGACCAACATCCGCCGAGCCGACGTGGGGGACACCTTGGGTTGGGTCGTGTTGGAGTTGGACGGCGAAAAAGAGGAAATTGAACGGGGCCTGCAGTGGGTAAGTTCCACTGGCGTCCGAGTTGACCCAATTAGCGGAGATGTTTTGCAGGGCTAGACCATAGCCAAAGCTCCGCTTGTTCCGATTCGAAAATCCGCAAAGCATTTAGTAACAATTCAGGAGGAAACCCTCAAATGCCCGTTACGGTTCGTATCCCTACGCCCCTGCGCCGCATGACCAATGGAAAGGACAAGGTGGAGTTGGAAGAGAGCAACCTTTCCTCTATGATTGAAAACCTTGAAGCCTCATATCCAGGAATCAAGGAACGCCTTATTGATGAGAACGGGGAACTGCGTTACTTCGTCAACATTTATCTGAATGGCGAAGACGTCCGCTTCCTTGACGGCTTGGACACCTCCGCCGCATCCGGCGACGAGATCAGCATCGTTCCCGCCGTGGCCGGGGGCTAAATCCGCAGCCCGCAGTAAAGCCTCTCATCAGAGAAAGCTGCACATTCCGCTCGTCCTGAACCTGTCGAAGGACTACCGGTTAGATTTCGACAAGTTCACCATGAGCGGAATGTTTGTTGCCTGAGGGGAAATAGCTGCTTCGTAATTTGGATCAGCGGACGCCTAGGGCAATCTTCAGTTCCTGATCAGCATCCCCGGCTGGCAGCGGCGGCAGAAGTTGGTAAGCCGTTGGTTTGCATTAAGCTGCGAGATGTTCCCGCCACACACGGGGCAGGGCTCCCCGCCTTTGCCGTGAACCTTGAGAAAGTCCCGTATCTTCACATGGATGTCGTCACCCACCCGCTCTCTGAGCACGGAAATGGCATCTTCGACCACTACCCGGCATTGTTGATGAAGAAGGGCCAGTTCTTCTTCCTTCAGAGTTCCGACCTTGCGGAAGGGGGAAATTCCGGCAGCAAAGAGGATTTCGTCAGAGTAGGCGTTGCCTATACCTGCAACAAGATTGCCCCGGGTCAGCACACCCTTGACCTCGCCCCGAAACTTCTTCAGGCCAGCCTTGAAGTCTTCGAGGGGCACGTCCGCCAGCACGTCAACCCCCTGCTTCTCCAGACGATAGATGCCCTCCAGTTGCTCGGAATCAACGTAATAGACCATCCCCATCTGACGCTCGTCCAGGTACCGGAGTTGAGACTCGTCGTCCAGGCCCAGCACAAAGGATGTCCTCTTATAGACACGGGCCCTGGGTTGACAGTACTGGACGGCGCCGGTCAGCATGGGATTGATGGCCAGCCAGCGGTCTCCCGACAACTCGTTCAGCAGAAACTTGCCCTCGCGGCGGAAAGGACCCAAGGTTCTTCCGGTCAAGTCCGCAGTAAAGTCACCGGCCATGGGCCTTAACACGGTGGGACGCAGCACCTGGACCGAGTCGATTGACCGTCCCATAACATGGTCGTTCAGGTAGTCCTTGATTACTTCCAGGTCCGGAGCCTCAGGCATTGTGTGCCTCCTTTCCGCCATCAAGGTCGGCGGATGTGGCAGACTGGACTAAGTTCAGGTTAAGCTCTACGCTTCCTCACCCTCAACCTCTACGCCGCCCAGACCCTCTTCCTTGAACAGTTGGGCCTTGCGGGCGTAGCTCTCGGCGGTGCGGCGAATCATGGCGTGGTGGCGTTCGTTGGTGGGAGCTTCACGGGCCGCGGCCGGTACACCAAGTACGAAGGAGTTGGGGCCGAATTCCTGCCGCTCCAGGACTACCGCCCCGCTGGCAATGACGGAGTTTTCGCCCAGTATGACACCATCGTTCAGGGTTGCGCCATTGCCAATTAGGCAATGGGTCTTGATGTGCTTGGCGTGGCTGATTACCCCGTGTCCCAGGGTAACGTAGTCCTCGTAGATGGCGTCGCTGTCCGCATGGAGCACACAGTTGTCCTGGATGTTTACATGCTCCCCCAGCGTAATCTTGATGGTGTCGGCTCGTATGACAGTGCCGGGCCACACGCTGGAATAGGCGCCTATTTCCACATCGCCCACCACATAGGCAAATTCGCTAACCCAGGCAGTGGGATGAATCTTGGGGGTCATCCCCCGGTAGCTGCGAATCATTTATGGCTCCTTGTTAAATATAGAAAATTGCTGATAGTTTACCCGTAAGTAATCCCTCTTCGGAAGCCCTTAAGAAAGGAGTACGGTATACATGCTCATGGGAATAGGAATGTCGATGCTTGCTTTCGCCTTGGTCAGTATGTTTGGTATACATAGAATATACTGTATAGACTTTCAGAAAGTGTCATAATATAAATTATTTGTGAAGTTTTCTGGCTATATTTGGGTGGTACATTGCCAATTCAGTCTTTCAGGTGACACATACTCAGTGACAGTGTACACTGTTGCCTGCTTGAGTTGCTGTGTCACAATGAAAGAAGAGGGTACGGTTTACAACAAAGTGAGGCCATAAATGATAAGTGAAGAGTTAGTAAGGGCCCAGAGCGCAATAGAAGAGCGGCTTCGAGCAAATGACGGGCCAATGAAGGCAGGGGATCTTTTCAAACATATTCAAGACGCGGGCCTTCGAGATATTGATCTTAGGGAAGCGGTGTGGCTTCTCATTGGTAAAGGAAAAGTACAACTGAACTGGGACCGCCAGTTAGTATTGGCCGATGAACTTGATCCGAAAGCGACCGAAGGTTGATTGGCATGCCATTCGGTCCCCGCGAAGAGCGGTTCCATAACAATGACCGCGCACCGGATCAGAGAAACCCCTTCCAAAGAGACCGCGACCGGATAATCTACACTTCAGCTTTCCGCCGTCTGGCTTGGGTTACCCAAGTTGTCTCCGCCGCAGAAGGCGAACCTTTCCACAATCCTCTAACCCACACATTAGAAGTTGCCCAGATAGGCAAGCGTCTGGCTGAAAAGCTTGTCGAGGAGCAACCTGAAGAAGCCCATGAATTAGGCGGAGTCGAACCAGAGGTGGTTGAAGCTGCCGGATTGGCACATGACTTGGGCCACCCGCCATTCGGACATGCCGCAGAAAGAGAATTGGACGGCTTGGTGCAAGGGTTACAACTCCCCGATGGCTTTGAAGGCAATCCGCAGTCATTTCGAGTAGTTACGAAACTTGCTGTAAGGAGCGCAGAGACTCCCGGCCTTAACCTGAGCCGCGCGACGCTCAATGCTATCCTAAAATATCCTTGGTTCAGACACGCTACTCCTCCTAACCGTCACCGCAAATAGGGAGCTTACAGTACCGAAAGGCCGGAGTTCGAGTGGGTTAGAGGGGAAGAACCTCGGGAAACATGGAAAAGTGCAGAAGCGGAGCTAATGGACTTTGCCGACGATATAGCTTATGCAGTTCACGATGTCGAAGACTTCTACCGGACAGGTTTGATACCTCTGGACAAATTGGTGAGAGATAGAGATGAAGTGGACAAGTTCTTGGACGGCAGCTTCGCAAATTTGGAAGGCAACTATACACCCGCACCATTCGACAAGAAAGAATGCAAGGCCGCCTTCACTGATATCTTGGAATTTGCTCCCATCAATGACCCCTATTCAGGCACCGGCGACCAGCGTGCGAGACTGAGGTCTTTTACCGCCGGACTTATCGGTAGATACGTCAACGCAATACAACTGCATGTGCCGGAAGAATCCAACAGGCGTCGAGTTGAAATAGTACCATTAGTTGAAATGGAGTTGTTCGTATTCAAACAGTTGACTTGGTTCTATGTAATCAACAACAGCGCGTTGGCCGCTCAGCAGTATGGGCAACGGAGAATAGTAAGGGAGCTGTTCCAGATATTCAACGATGCGGCAGAAAGCAAGTCACTGGATATTTTCCCCGCCGGCTCAAAAAGCCGGATGGAAGAATTGACTCGAGACGGCCAATGCAATTCCCCTGACGCGCGCGTCCGAGTGGTAGTGGACTTAATCGCAGGTATGACGGAGCATCAAGCCGTCTCTATGTACCAGAGGCTTACAGGAGTTTGGCTCGGCACGGTAATGGATACGATTGTCAGGTGACCGCCAACTGGAACTCGTTACTCCGAAACTGGGCCACTCGCTGGAGCTTTCCACGAAATTATCCCTGCAAGCCCATTGACGCTAAACCCCGCCCCGGGCCGCCAACCACTTCTCCTTCTGTCGCTGTCGGGTGGCCTCGTCGGTTGGCCGATAGACATGATGAAAGTCCCGGCGGAAGCCTTCGAAACGACCTTCCAGGATGGATTGGCGTATGCCGTCCATCAGACGCAGGATGAAGCGCAGGTTGTGAACGCTGGCCAGCCGCAGTCCCAGAACCTCTTTAGCCTTGAACAGGTGCCACAGGTAGGCGGCGGTGAAGTTCCGGCAGGCGTAACAGTCGCAATCTTCCTCCAGCGGAGAGTCCTGCTCGGCAAAGCGGCGGTTGGAAATGTTCACCCGTCCCGTTCGGGTGAAGAGGGCCCCGTTGCGGGCAACCCGCGTGGGCAGAACGCAGTCGAACATGTCCACGCCCTGGGCCACTCCCTCTACCAGGTCTTCCGGCGAACCCACTCCCATAAGGTAGCGGGGCTTGTCGGCAGGCAGCAACTCGGTCACCTGTACAGTAGTCTCATACATCTGGGACTTGGACTCCCCCACGGCCAAGCCGCCGATTGCGTAGCCAGGAAAGGGAATGGAGGCGATGAACTCGGTCGACTCCCTCCGCAGGTCGGCGAAGGTGCCGCCCTGCACGATGCCGAACAGGGCCTGCCGCCGGGTGTTGTCGGAATAGGTTGGGGCGGGACTTACATAGTGGGCGTCGTAGCAGAGCTTGGCCCAGCGGTGGGTGCGGTCCATAGCCCTTACCACTTCGTCCCGTTCGGCGCCGTAAGCAATGCACTGGTCCAGGCACATAATGATATCGGCGCCCAGTCCCTGCTGATTCGCAATGGCAAGCTCGGGAGTAAAACGATACTCGGTGCCGTCAATGTGGGACCGGAAGCGAATGTGGTCTTCGTCCACTTGTCGGAAGGACCCCATGCTGAACGCCTGAAAGCCACCACTGTCAGTGAGTATCGGGCGTGGCCAGCCCATGAACTTGTGCAGCCCGCCCAGCCGGTCCACCGTCTCCACACCGGGGCGCAGGAAAAGGTGGTAGGCGTTGCCCAGCACGATCTGGGCTCCCACCGCAATGACCTCTTCCGGAGTAAGCGTCTTGATGGTCGCCTGGGTAGCCACCGGCATGAACACGGGCGTGGTCACGGTTCCGTGGGGCGTGGTAAATTGCCCGGCCCTGGCTCCCTGGTCCTGATGGAGCAGTTGGAATGTGAACGCAGGCTGGGTCATGTCGACTGGCTCGCAACCTGGCGACGTCTGAGAGCTTCCTGCACCATTAGGATCGTAATTATCACGCACATCAGGCCAGGAATCCCCAGAAGCACCCAGTCATCTATTTGGCCCAGGAAGGCCAGTCCTTCCACCGCCTTGCCCAGCTGGCCCATGCCGATGGCCAAGGCTCCGCTTAGCACGGTGACGCCGTAGAGGATGCGGATACGACCCGAGTCCACGAAGCGGGTGGCAGTAGCCCCAATCTGGGAACCCACGGACGCTGCCGCCAGAATAATCAACGCCATCAAAGGATCCACGTTGTTGCCCAGGGCATACAGCAGAGTGCCCCAGGAACCAGTGATGATGACTTGGAACAGGTCGGTTCCGATGGCTACAGTAGTGGGAATGCCCACCACGAACACCAGCACTGGCATCAGGATGAAGCCGCCGCCGGCGCCCAGTAATCCGGCAAAAAACCCAATGCCGAAGCCAACCAGCACCGGAACAAAAACGGAGATTCGTTCAATGCCCGACACGTTCAACGCAAGGTAAGTTGAGAGGGGAGGAATCCCCGGTAATTTGACAGCGTGGGGCGGTATGCGCAGCGACTGGACCCGTTGGGTCAGTGCGGCTGTAGAAACCGTCTCACCTTGTCCCTCACTCCGGACGGGACGGCGTCGGGTTTTAATATAGTCAAAAACCAGGAAGGAACCCAGCAAGAGGAGTACCACCACGTAAACGTAGGGTATGACGTTGCCTACCTGGCCGGCAGATTCCAGGGCACTGTTAAGGGACTCGGCAAGAAAGACCGCGGGCAGAGCGCCGAGAACCATGGGAATTCCCAGCTTGAAGTCCACGTTGCCCAGGCCACGGTGCTTGAGCATATTGATAATGGAAGACCCCATTATCAAAGTGAGGCCGGTACCTATGGCGTAGATTTCAGGCACTCCGAAAACCAGCAGGCCGCCGGTGATGAGGAAGCCTCCGCCAACCCCGAAGAAGCCGCCCAGGGTGCCCACAATGACGCCCAAAAGGACTAGCAGCACGGGATTTACGACCACGTCGGCGTTGGGGAAGAGCATACCCTACCTAATGCCCCCCGTGTCCCGAACCTTGGCCGTTTCCACGGCCACTGCCCCCTATAGCGAGACCCACGCCGCGCAGGACAATTTCCCAAAACCCGTACAGGACCAGCCCGGCCACGGCAATAACAACCATGACCAACAGAGCCCAGAGGAAGGGAGATTCGGTGCTGAATGTCTTCAGAAAGTGGGTCAGGGTTTCGTACATGGCGGATAGTATAGCGGATTTGGTAAGAAGGTGTTTTGGGGAATTAAGCATCCAGGGCAAATTTCAATGCTCGTCAGAGTCCCCCAAGGCGCATAGATTTGTGTACAACTCCGGTATGGCATCTTGGATAATGGTCCAGACCACCTGATTATCGATCCCTATGTAATCGTGCATCATCACGTTTCGCGCACCAACAATCGCTCTCCAGGGGATTTCAGGGTGGTCTTGGCGAAAATAGTCGGGGATGTGAGTTGCCGCTTCACCAATTAGGGTCAAATTACGAAGGCTGGCATCGTACAGTACGCGAGTCGACAGAAAGGTATTTCGATCAAGGCCCGCGCTGTAATCCATGACCCTTGAACAGAATTCAATCATGTCTTGAATGTACAGCCTCCAGGGACGTGCGGCTGAATTCGGGTCAAACATATACAGACTCGGCATCTATATAGGGGCGCAGTTCCTTTCGCAGCGCCTGCTCTGTAACAAGCACAACTTGGTGTCCCATCATGTCTTCGATATAGAACTGCACACCAAAGTACCGTTTCCAATCCACTTCGCCTTCAAAACCAACCAGAATATCAATTGAGCTATCCTCCTCTGCCTCATCACGCACAACTGCCCCAAACAAAGCAAGGGAACTCAGTCCGAACTTTTCCACCAGTTCCGGCTTGTGCTTCCTTAGTTGCAGCAACGCCTCGTCCCGCGTCAATGCCGTCTTTGCCATATCGTCACCTGTGTAAAACAAATAGACAGGACTTGCAGGACATTGTCCACCTGTCCTGTGTGCCCTGTCCATCCATCGGTTTGCGAAGGGTGTCCTTTGGACTAGGGGTTGGCCGGGGCGCCGGCGATTACCATGGCGCCAAACTCGCGGTCAATACCCCGCGGCCACTCGCGACCCTCAGGGTCGCTGATGTGGATGACCAATGAGGGGCCTAGTTCCACTATCTCCATCCGGATGGTGTCGCCGTCCTGCACCGGACCGATATGCTGGTGGTTGACGCCAGTGGCTACCACGTCCCCTGGTTCCAGGGTCGTAACCTTGGAAAACTCGGAAATCAACTCCCGAATGGGGTGGGCCATATCGCTGGTGGGGAAGTCGTGGCGGGGCTCTTCGTTGTTCCACAACCTGATCTGCAGGTTTTGCGGGTCAGGAATCTCGTCGGCCGTAACCAGGGCCGGACCCATGGGAGCGAAGGTATCCCAGCATTTGCCTAAGAAAAAGCTGTTGCCCAGGGCCCCCGGAATGCCCCGAGCCGACATATCCAGGAAGTTGGTGTAACCAAAGACATAGTCCAGCGCCTCGTCCTGGCTGACGTTGGTAGCGGTCTTGCCGATGACGAAAGCCAGTTCCGGCTCGTGGTGGAAGATGCTCGCCGGGGCAGGGGGGAGGACGCAGGTATCGCCATTGCCAATGATGCCGGTGGGGGATTTGAGGAAAGCGTCCAGCCTCGCTGGTAGCCGCTGACCGAACTCCAAATAATTTACGGCGGCGCAGATCACCTTGGTCGGCTTGGGTACCGGCGCACGCAACCGGACGCTGTCCAGGGCCACACCGCTCTGACCGGCAATAGCAGCCTCAATTTTGGCCTTCATATCTTCCCAGTTGGTAATGACCTCGTCGATCAGGTCATGCGGACGCCGGAAGGTCATGCCTCCCACTGCGGCCATGGCGTCAACCACGTTGCCGTTCTGAATCACACCAAGTTGATAATCGTTGTACAGGACCAGTTTCATTGTAGAAGTTCTCCTTTTTCAGGTAGTGTCTTTGTGCTTCACTTGTTCAATTTTCCGCTGGTTTACACGAACAATTCCCTGGGCAAGCCCGACTGTCGAATAATTGATAACAGTGTTCCGGTGCGCAATTCCTGGTGGTCGGGAACTGGAACTGTTCTGGTTCCCCCCGGTACGACTCGCTGCATGATGATATGACTGCCGCTCCTTCTTACCTGAAAGAACCCTTGCCGCTCCATGATTTCGCAGACTTCCCTGCCCGACAGCACACGAAGCCTAGCCAGCAGCCACCTCTACCTGGGTCACATAGACTTCGCTGTGCAAACGTTCCTTTATTTCGGTGGCAGATGCCGTCTCAAAGAACAACTCCAGCGCCTCTTTCAAGTTGTCCCTGGCCTCTGACACCGTACCTCCCTGGCTGGCAATATCCAGTTCGGGGCAGAGGGAGACATACCCTTCGCCCTCCCTTTCAATGATTGCTGTTAACTGTCTTGGCATTGCTGGCCCCCGATATTGGTTTGGAGACTGGAATGACGAATACGGCAGGGTATACAACAGGCGTTCCTCTGCGGCCTCAGTCTAACATTGAGAATGGTAGCACCAACACTCAGACCGGTCTATGGTCGCCCTGCCTGAGCTTCTTGTACACACTCTGTGGAAGTTCCTGACCATCTACCGCGGCCTTCGATGATAGAATGGAAACCGGTAAATGAACGGCAACTGCCCAACAGGAGAACGCTTATGGAACGCCATATTCCCAGCAAAGACGAGGTATTGGCCTACCTGAAGGAAGACCGTAACTGGGGCCGGTGGGGCGGCGACGACCAGATGGGAGCCATGAACATGGTAACACCGGACAAGCGGGTGGCCGCCGCCGGACTGGTCCAAACCGGCCGGGCCGTCTCCCTGAGCCGGGTTTACCCCAAGACGCCGGCGCCCAACAACCCCAATCCCGCCCAGCACTTCATGCGCCGCAACCCCCGGGAGCCCGGCGGCGGCTCGGCCGTCGACTACTATGGCGTTTCCTATCACGGGCAGGCCAACACCCACCTGGACGCCCTGTGCCACGTATGGGATGAGAACGGTATGTGGAACGGTCGGCGCCCCGAGGACGTCATTACCTACGACGGGGCCACCTGGGGTTCCGTCGAGCACTGGAAGGAAGGAATAATCACCCGAGGTGTGCTGCTTGACGTACCCAAGTTTCGCGGCGAACCCTTCGTAACCCTGGATAAGCCCATCCACGGCTGGGAACTGGAAGACGTCGCTAAGGCCGAAGGTATCACCCTGGAGCCTGGGGATGCGCTGGTGGTGTACGGCGGACGGGGGAAATGGGACGAGGTTAACCCTATCTGGGGCGGCGACCCGGCCGGCCGCGCCGGGCTTCACGCTTCGTGTCTCAAGTTTTTGCGGGAGTCGGACTGCTGTCTGCTGGTCTGGGATATGATGGACTTCATGCCCAACGGCTATGACCTGCCCTGGAGTGTCCATGCGGCGATCTTTGCCTACGGCATCGGCCTGCTGGACAACGCCCTGCTGGAACCATTGGCCGAGGCCTGCGCCGAGGAGGGGCGGTATGAGTTCATGCTGACAGTCAACCCGCTGAGGGTGGTGGGTGGCACCGGTTCCCCTGTAAATCCAATCGCCCTGTTTTAGCCGATTGGAGCCCGGCTGTACGCGCCGAGGTAATCTGCCCCGTCAATCCCTGCCGTGAGAGCAGAAAAGTGGACTTACGGCGCTAAAAATACAACGCCTAAATTGGGGGCTTACAGATGAGTTCGTCCCGTCAGTCTGGCAGTTTGGGGCAAGCGTTGGCCATCGTCGCCCTGTCCCTTTCCGGCGTCGCCCTTGCATTGGCCATTGTCGCCGTGGTGCTGGCGACAGTTTCCCGCGACTCGGACGGGGACGCAGAACAACCCCTGGCTGACCGGTATGAATATACGGTGTACCTGGTAAACCGGGCCATTGACTTCTACGAGGAAAATGTCAGGGAAGCAACCCTGGAACATTACAATTCGCCGGAAAGCGTTGACGGCCCGAGGTATGTGTTCATTTATGACGAGAAGAACATCCGCGTCGCCCACCCGACGAGGCCCGACCTTCTGGGCAAGCCCGTTGATGGGCCATCGGGCGTAGATATCAACGGATATGCTTACGGCCAGGTGATTGCAGAAACCGGCGAGGCAGGACAGTGGGTTGATTACGTCTTTCTCAACCCAAAGACTGGGAACCAGGAGTACAAACACTCCTGGTTCCGTAGACACGAAGGGTTGCTCTTCGGCTCAGGCTGGTACCAGGTGTTACCCACCTCGCCCCTGGCGCCGAGCAAAGCAGACCCAGCGGACTACTCAGTGGCCCTGGTAGACCGGGCAATTCGCTATTACAAGGCCCACGGGCTCGAAGGTTCAATAAGGCACTATAGTTCACCAGATAGCGTGGACGGGACCCGGTATGTGTTCATGTTCGACGAGAACAATATCCGCATCGCCCACCCCACTCGGCATGACCTCTTGGGCCAGCCAGTGGATGGCCCCACCGGCGTGGACATTAACGGATATGCCTACGGCCCCATCTTCGCGCAAACCGATGAAGGGGGTCAGTGGGTCGACTACGTCTTTCTGAATCCCGCCACCGGGGAACCGGCCAGCAAGCACACCTGGCTAAAGAGATATGACGGGATAGTGTTCGCCTCGGGATGGTACGAATAACGGCTACGTCAACGAAGCCCAACATAGGCAAAACGATAAGGGCAGCCCTCGTGGCTGCCCTTGCCAGTGCTAGACCTCCATCGCATGAATTATGAATCTAGCTATACTGCTCCAGCTTCTCACACTCATCCGCCAGTAGAGCATAAAGCAGCGTATCCCACCAGCGGCCCTTGAAGAATTCATTCCGTCGCTGTCGGCCCTCCAACCGGAAGCCCAGCCGCTCCAGCACAAGGGCCCAAGCTACATTGTCGGCAATGCACCATGAGGATATGCGGCTGAGACCGAGTGCATTGAAACCAAAGTTGACCAGAGCCCGAGCGGCTTCGGTGGCATACCCCGTACCCCAATAGCGAGGGTCCAACTCATAGCCAATATCAGCCTCCCAGTCGTTACCGGGTTTACGGCGGATACCGCAATTGCCGATGAGAGAGCCTTCGTCTATCAATTCGATAGCCAACTGAAACCGGCGGCGTGGTTCTTCGTGCTGCCACCCCAGAAACATCGCCACTAACTCCCGCGCATCCGCCTCGGTGCGTTCGGCCCAGGGATAGTAGCGAAGATAACGTTGGTCTTGCTGGTAGGACAGCACGGCAGGCCAGTCCCCTTCAACGAACTCCCTCAGCAACAACCGCTCCGTAACTAACTGCATCCGGTCAATACCCAAAGCCCACATTCACGGGACGACCTCGAACTGGACCTCGGCCACCTTGCGTCCTTCGTGATAGACGTAAATCCAGTGACGACCAATGGCCCACACTTGCTCCGCCCCGGGCCCTACGGAAATCCACTGGACACCCCCGGAGTAGCGGCGGTCTGCCTGGATAGTGAGGGAATTGCGCCGGTACGGGAACCCGTCCTCATAATTCTCCACTACCTCGAAGGTCAATTCCTGGGGAGGGCCTGCGTAGTCGTGGGAATATTCCAGGGTAAGCCAGACCCGGTCTGCCACTGACGAGAGAGGGAAGGCGCTCACCGGGGCCCCGCCTTCTAACAGGGAAACGTAGGCACGGTTGATCCAGCCGTTAACAGTGGGCAACTCGGCGACTACCGGTCTGGTATCAAGCAGCGCCTCAGTTTGAGGGTCTAGGCTTGAATACCAACGATCAATCACAGCATCTATCAGGTCGGACCTTATACTTGTAGAGAGGTCTGCTTCCTCGTTGAAAACCTGCCTTATTTCGTCTATGCCTGCCGGCTTTGCTCCGGCGTCATCCCTTTCTTCAAGGGCGAGATAGAGGCGACGAAACCCTCGCCGGAATGAGTCTTCCCCCAGATTGCGGTACAAATCAAAGAAGAGGCGTTCTCCGAGGGCATAGTTGCAAACACTCCCCTCATTGCCAAGGGTACTTTCCTGGGCTTCCAATGCAACTATGTTGGCCGCCTGGCTGCAGGGATAGTGGTCAGGCTCCAGCGGTCTTCCAGTCCTGGCATACTCGGATACTGCGGCGGTGAACTCGGCGGCCCCTTCATCCAACCACATTTTGGCGCCGGCCCAGTAGAAGTGGGCTACTTCGTGGGCGATAATTTCACCTGCCTGGTCGTCTGCCAGATCGACACCTTCCCTGTCGTACTTCGATAGAATAGCAGCGTGAGTGCCGAAGTTGGTTCCGGTGTAAGAACTGACTACCGCATCCTCGAAAAACAAGGCCACGTATTGCACCGGAAAAGGCTCACCAATCAACTTCTCAGAAATTCGCACCGCATGCTCCAACAGGTCCATGGTTCCGGTAGCCCCGGGCTGCGTCCGGATGACGGCCAGAGTCACGGAGCCAGCGAGGGGCAGGCTGATATCTCGTCGTTCCACGGTGACCAGGGAGTCGTCGAGCACAGTTTCCAGCAGCGCAGGATTGGTACGATTGATGCCTGCCAGCAGGGCCACTACTGGGGCTTCCTCATCAGTTATGCCGTCGCTGACGTTGGGATGAGCCATTATCCAGTGGAAAGCGTTCAGGTCCGAATGAACCAACCGAGCCAGAGATTCCATTGCCAGCAAATCGGGGGGTTCGAGGGTGTCGAGGAAGGGCATGGCAACTATTTTTCGCGCCGACGTGGGGTCAAGGGCCAGGATGTTATCCACGTCTCCAAGAATTTCCTCCAGATCCCTGGGCGCCTCGGTAGATAGCCAGGTCTTGCTTTCCAGGTCCCAAAACAGGGAACTGTCCGTGGCAGCGTAAAATATCAGCGTTTCGGCCGCCTCCCTCTCCTCCTCTTCGACCCCGTCCCGTATCCAGGGCAAGGCACGGAGTGCGTGGGCTGCCTTCGCATCGGTGCGTTCCAACTGGTCAGCATTTTCCAGTTCAGAGAATCCCTGCGGTGGCGTAAATGCGGGACTCGACCCCGTAAGGCTGGGAACAGTAGCAGGTGTAGAAGACGCAGCCGGGGTGTTCAGGGCAGGCGTGGGCAGGAACGTCGACTGGGCGGTCGTGGCTACAGCTGTTGACAACTGGACCGCGGGCGATGTTTCCCGGGGTTCTGACATCCGGGGCAGCAGATATCCGGTCAACACGAGGTAACCAAGCAGAAGCGCCAGACCGGTTATCAGGTAAGGAGCAAAAGTCCCCAAGAGGCGCCGCATGGATGCATTATCACCCAACCGAGCCAAGAGTTCCCCAACCCAGCAAGCGAAGCGTTAAAGGATCTGGGACAGGAACAGTTGGGCCCGCTCGTGCTGGGGATTGGTGAAGAAGGCGTTGGGCTCGGCCTCTTCTACGATGTTTCCCTCGTCCATCATGATGACCCGGTCAGCTACTTCCCGGGCGAAGCCGATTTCGTGAGTTACCGTCAGCATGGTCATACCACTGCCGGCCAGTTCGCGCATCACGTCCAGCACTTCCTTGATCATTTCCGGATCCAGGGCTGAGGTGGGTTCGTCGAAGAGCATGATCTTGGGCTGCATGGCCAGGGCCCGAGCAATGGCAACCCGCTGCTGCTGCCCACCGGAAAGCTCCGAGGGAAACTTGTAAGCCTGCTCCGGGATCCCCACGCGGGTCAGCAGTTCATTAGCCACCTCTTCGGCCTCGCCCTTGCTCCAGTGCCTTACCTTGATGGGGGCAAGGGTGATGTTCTGCATAACTGACAAATGTGGGAAAAGGTTGAAGGACTGGAAAACCATTCCCACTTCGCGTCGGATGGCATCGATGTTGCGAACGTCCCCGCTAAGCTCGATGCCGTCTACGATAATGTCGCCCCGCTGGTGCTGCTCCAGCCGGTTAATGGTACGGATCAGGGTGGATTTTCCGGAGCCTGAGGGCCCCAGGATAACGACAACCTCGCCCCTTTTGACCGAAGTGGAGACGCCCCTGAGTGCATGGAAGTTGCCAAACCACTTGTGCACGTCGCGGCAGACAATAATGTCCTCTACTTCCTGTTCCGTTGCCCTTTCTTCGATCGCCATCGGGGCCTCCTGAATATTGCCAAGAGTACTGCCAGATTAGTTGCTGGTTCAACGGAATGACCTGTAATACTTGCTTCCCGGGACTCTGATTCTCTACCGGCTACCCACACCCAGGTGTTCTTCCACCTTCCCACTGACGTAGGACATCCCGTAGGTGAATACCCAGAATACCAGGGCCAGAAAGACGAACAACTCCCTGGCACTGCTCAAGTATTCCGTATTGCTCTGGATGAAGGACCGGCCGATAGCCACCACATCCAGCATTCCAATGATGTAGACCAGGCTGGTGTCTTTGAATAGACCGATAAACTGTCCCACAATGGCCGGAATGACATTGCGGATGGCCTGGGGTAACGAAATGAGCAGCATAGTCTGCCAGCCGGGGAGACCCAGCGCGCGGGCAGCCTCGGCCTGACCGGGATGGAGCGCCTGCAAGCCGCCACGTATGTTCTCGGCCATGTATGCAGAACTAAACAGCGTAATCACTACGGCGGCGCGGAACAGGGAATTCTGGGGCATGTCCTCGGGAAAAGCCAGGGGCACCAGTGTTTGAGACATAAACAACAGGGTTATCAGCGGAACCCCGCGGAACACTTCGATGAAGAACACGCACAGCACCTTTACCACCGGAAGGGTACTGCGTCTTCCCAGGGCCAGGGCAATTCCGATGGGCAGGCTGAGGGTAATGCCCCCTATGGCCAGTATCAGGTTCAGCATTAAACCGCCCCAGTAAACCACTGAGACAGGCTGCAAGCCCGGCACCCCGGGCAGACCACGCAGCAACAGTACAGTCAGGAAAAAGACCGCCACGCCCAAAGTGGTAATCCGCGTACCGGACCCCAGTACGCCGAAGCGCGCCAGAGCCCAACCTGCCGCCACTGCCGGCGGAGTGGCCAGCAACATCAGGCGCACATCCCAGCCCATTGTCTCGAAGCTATAGGGCAGAAAAGCAAATGCCGCCGAAACGCCCGCCGCCAGCCACGCTACGGTCCGAGCCACGGCATTGCCCTTCAGGCCCCAGGCGGCGCCCAGCACCACCATGACCATCAACAGGGACACTTGGGGACGCCACAAACAGTTCTGGCCGGGGCAGGCCGACTCGGTATTGTACCTGGCAATTATGAAGCGGCCACCAAGCTTGGCTATAACGGTCCAATCGGCTTCAACAAGCACCCACTTGAGGCCGAACCATAAGGCCAGGAGCAGCACCACCCCCGAAACAACGGTCAGTATGCCGTTGTACCAGTTGCTGAACATGTTGGCATGAAGCCAGCCGATAATCCCCACCTCGGTGCGGGGCGGCAGCAAAGCGTCCGGCGCTGTGGATGGAGTGGATGGACGGGAAGCCATTATCTCCTTCCCCCAAACTGGATACGCCGATTGTAGAAATTACCAATCGCAGACCAGGTCAGGCTCATTGCCAGGTAGGAGGCCATAATCAGCAGGAATATCGACACGGCCGGGGCAGTCTGGGTCATGGTTACCGCTATGTTGGTCAGGTCACTGAACGCCACAGCGCCGCCCAGGCTGCTGTTCTTGGTCAGATTCAGGAACTGGCTGATCAGCGGAGGAATGATTACCCGCAAGGCCTGGGGGAAAGTTACATTCCTCAGGGTGTTCATTGGTGACAGGCCCAAGGCGCGCGAAGCTTCGGTTTGGCCGCGGCCGACCGACTGGATTCCGGCCCGAACTATCTCGGCAATGAAGCTGGCGGTGTACATCACCAACCCAACCAGCAGGACCATCAACCCGGCTCGAGCGGTAAACCCGCCCACAATGTTTCCGAAACGGCCCTGGGGCTCAGGCGCCGAGAGGAAAAAGGGTGACGCACCGGATACGAAACTCAATAACAGCCAGGTTACGGCGCCAATCGCGACAGTTGCGCACGTCCCGTAGATCAGCGGATAACTGGGGCGGCCGGTCTCTTCCTCCCGACGCGCCTGCCTCCTGTAAATCAGGACCCCGACGACAATAGCAAGCAGTGCCAGACCCATCCAGATGAAAGAAGTCGTAAAGTTTGCGGTATGGGGCCAGGGCATGGAAAAGCCCCGGTTGCTCAGGTAGAACCAGTCGAAAATGACGTAGCTTTCCCGCACCCCAGGCAAGGCCAGGACGATATAGAACCAAAAGAACAGTTGCACCAGCAATGGCACGTTGCGAAAGAACTCGATGTAGACCGTCGCCAGCTTGGCTACGATCCAGTTGGCGGACAGGCGGCAAACCCCGATGAATATGCCCAGGGCGGTCGCCAGAATAACGCCGAACACCGCGACAATGCCCGTGTTGGTAAAGCCCACCACGATGGCGTAGAGGAACGTGTCATGAGAATCGTAGGGGAGGAAATGTTCGCCGATGGGAGTCTGGTATTCGCGATCCAGGAAGCTGAAGCCGTAGGGAATGTCCCGATCCTGAATGGCGCCGGCCATGTTGGTGAAGAACCAGACAACCAATGCCACAACCAGAATGCCGGAAACCAACTGGGCAGCCCACTGGATAACCTGGACGTGACGCCAGACCGGTATTCCCTGGTAGGTTAGAAATCGCGACGCGCTGACCATGTTGGCAAACAACTACCGGCTTCCGTATTGGTTCCAACTTAGAAGAACGCCCTGATTGTAGCGTATTTCGGGGAACTTTTCCTGCTGTGTGAGGCCAGTCATAGGCCAATCCCTTTTCAAGGACCGCGCTTTTCCAGGCGAGAACGGCCGTCGCCAGGGTGTGAGCAATAAAGTTCCCCGCCATTTCCGCTCATTTACCTCTTGCCTTTAGGCTACCGGAGAATGGTGGGGCAGGCGGTATTACGAGAACCATGGCAGGATGCGGGGGTTACAGGGGCTGTCCAGTGACGATAGTCATGGGGCACGGCGCATGCTGGTCCACAATAACATTGGAAGAAGGGAAGAAGGGTTGATGCGCAAATCTTGGGGAATCTTCAACAATGCTCGCCAATGGGAACCCCTATAATTGAACCATAAAGTCAGGCACATTTCGCCTGGGAGCAGATGCTCTCAATTGGGATGGTTTCCCATCGACTCGAGCTCCTGAACAACAAATAAGGGCGGGCATGATGCCCGCCCCTGAAGTGGTCAAACGGGGTTAGACCTTCGCTGGGTACGCTTAGCGCAAGGGCGCTGAGTAGATCTGGCCGCCCTTGGGGCAATCGGTGCAGGGGGCGTTGACCCACAAAGCGTTGCGACCACCCTCGCGCGGCAGATTGATTCCATCGGGGCCGAGGTTGCGGTTGTAAATCTCGCCGTAGTTGCCGACGGCGTTGATTACGTCCTGGGCAGCGGTATCGCTCAGGCCCAGCTCTTCCTGTCCGAACGCGCCTTCCAGGCCGAACAGGCGGTCAACTTTGGTATCGCCGGTGGCAGCGGAAGGTACGCTACCCTGATCCACACCGTAGGCTTCGGCATAGATGAGGATGCCCATAACCGTCTTCACGATGTCAAACCACTGGTCGTCGCCGTGGGGAACCACGGGGCCAAGGGGTTCTTCAGAGATAGTATTGGGCAGAATCGCGTGGTCGTCAGGGTTGCTCAATGCAGTCCGAAGAGCGGCCAACTGGGAGTTGTCGTTGGTGAAGGAGTCGCACTGACCCGCGTCATAGGCAGCCACCACCGCATCGGTGTCTTCAAAGGTGGATACGGTGAGGTCCAGGCCGTTCTGGTTAGAGAAGTCCTGAAGGTTCAACTCGGTGGTCGTGCCCAAGGTCACACAAACGGTGGCGCCGGTGAGTTCCAAGGCGTTAGTTATCCCCGAATCCTTCCGGACCATGAAACCCTGACCGTCATAAAACATGGTCTGGGCGTAGTTGCCCCAGCCGGCGTCACGGGAGGCAGTCCAAGTAACGGTCCGCACCAGCATATCCACTTCACCGGACTGGATCGTAGGACCGCGCTCGGCGGCAGTAATCAACCGGATTTCAATGGCGTTGGGGTCACCCAGCACCGCGGCGGCCAAGGCCCGGCACAGGTCGATGTCGAAGCCGACGTTGTTACCGGCGGCGTCGATACCACCGTAACCTGGCACGTCATCGCGGCTGGCGCAGATTACCTTGCCTCGTTCCTTAACTGTTTCCAGTCGATTGCCCTCCATCATGGACCTGCGTGCCAGTTCTTCTTCCAAGGTATCTACCTGGGACTTGAGGCTATCGACTTCAGACTTAAGGTTGCTGTTCTCGGTTTCCAGCGCCGTGGTATCGGTGCAACCGGCCAGCACCAGGACCATGGCGGTCAAAACTACAAATATCAATAATGTTCTCTTCATGAACGTAAGACACCCTCCTTGTTTCAATCTCAACTATGGGATTGCTGACTGTGATTTACGAATTCTATCATCGCATTAATATTACAGTCAACAATACGTAGTTTCATTTTCGAGGTGTTTCCATTACTCAATCCTCATGCTCCGATATGAACTCTGAATTACATCGCCTGACAAGGTGTCCTTGCTACACAACAACACAACTGCAAGGCATGAAAGAAATGCAAAGGGATACCCGAAGCGTTTCCCACTGTGACCCAGTTACCTGTGCCAGCCCAGGGATGAACGGGATTCCCCGAACTCCAAAGTGTCACGATGCCAATAGTGCTCCTTTTTCATTCAACGACTTTCCATCGAGCCGAAGAAGCATTTTGCTACCTGCCTTGTCCGCGATCAAAATAGTCCTGCGCTGATCCCAGTCCCTCCAGGGCGAGTCCATAACCCAAAAGGTCGTGCAGCTCCTGCTTTAACTTGTGGGTTAGGAGCGCCCGCGAGTAGCGCAGAACCAGGTGGGGCTGCTGCGCTAACTGTCGGGCCAGTTCCCAGGCACGGGGAAGCAACTCATCCTGGGGCAGCACCTCGGCCACCAGCCCCAGTTCCTGGGCGCGGTTGGCGTCGAGCAGTTGTCCGGTCAACAGGAAGTATCTTCCACGGTTAATGCCCAACAGCAGGGGATAGATTATGTGCATTCCGTCTCCAGGGGTCAGTCCGCTAATAAAGTGGCCCGAATCCTGGAATGTCGTATGGGGCGCGGCCAGCACAATATCGCTTAGCAGGGGCAGTTCGGAATGGCGCAGGGCCGGGCCATTTACCGCGGCAATCACGGGCACCTCGATGTTGAGCAGGTTGCCCAGCAGGTGCTTGCCCTCCCAGTAAGTTCCGTCCCACTGGGCTGGTGTGCGCCGTGGGACAGTGTCGCTGGAGCCGGCGGGGCCAGTGAACCCGTTTCCGGCGCCGGTCATTATTATCACCTTGGTATCAGGGTCGGTACCGACGGCGTGGAAGACCTCGACAAGTTCCGAATGGGGACCGGCTCCCCACTGGAGGGTGTCGCCGTCGCTGTGCAGGGTCATTTGCAGGATGCCGTCCTCCCGCTCCAGCCTGGCGTATTGGAAGCGGTCCTGGTATTCCTCTAAACGTGCCATGCCTGTCCTCCCTCCTCGTACGAAGCCGCCTGATGAACCCCAAAAGGGCGATTGTTTCATTCCAACATATGCAGGCGGCGTCGGTCAGTCAACCCGCTCTGCCCGGCGGAGCACGATGCCCCGGCAGCCGGATTACTTGACAGTCAGCTTACCAATTTATAGTATTGAATGTACCTCGAAAAGCTCCCGGCTTGCCAGACCAGCCGACGAATGTGTCTGGAATTAGGCCGGGACGCTACTTCGCTGGGGATTAGTCCAGTGGTAGGACGCCTGACTCTGGCTCAGGAAGCGGAGGTTCGAACCCTCCATCCCCAGCCAATTTTCACTAAAGCCTCAATGGCCCCAACCTCGCGTTTGTTCTGACAGCTCTTTCGTGCCTATTGTTGTCCTTGAAAGTGGCAATGAAATCAACGTCAGGTTGGTTCGCAGCAACCTATCAATCCGGAAAAGCAAAAAATTGGAGCAGGTGGCCGACATCGCCGGCATCCCTGCTCCGCATCTACAATTTAGCGAGTAGCGAAATCTGCTAGCGCGCCGCCGTCGCCGGCTGGTGCGCCTTGAGGAACTCGCGCGCCTGGTTGATGGTCAGAGCCTTCAGGGCCTCATCTTCCTTCCACGGCCACGCCGTCACCCGGGCATTGGGCGCCAGCGCTACCATTTCCATGGCGGCCTCCAGGGAGTGCGATGGGGTATCGTCGGGCATGACCAGTATCGGGGTCTGACACTGGCGCGCGAAATCCCGGGTCACGCAATACACGAAGTCAGGTTGCACACGGTAGAGGTTGTGCAGGTATTGATCGATGACTTCCATCGTGATTTCGGGGCGGTTGGCGATCAACTCGGGGCCCCAGGCATCGTGACCCGAGTCGTACATGGAGTCAGGGGTCTTGCTGGCGTGTCCCACCGGCTGACACAGGACAGCAGCCACAACGCGGTCCGGCGCCCGCTCAATCAGCTTCATGGCAAAGGGGCCGCCGATGCAGTAGCCAATGAACGCAAACTCCTGGATGCCCAGGTGGTCCATCAGGGCCAGTTGGTCATCGGCGAAAGCTCCCCACGGGTCTTCGACCTGCACCGGTCCGGTGGACTCGCCGCCATTGGCGTTGCGCTGGTCCATGGTGATGCAGCGGAAATCGTCCTTAAAGACCTCCATGGCGTTGAACACCTGGCGCGGCCAGCCGCTCATAATGGAGCTCAATCCACCGCCGGGGGTCGCCAGCAGCGGGAAACCGGAGCCAACCTCGTCATAGTGAATAGTCACATCGCCCTTGGTAAACAACGGCATAGCAGTTTCTCCTTTTTTGTATTCAGGATTGGATCTTGCTGGCAATTTAAGCTGGGGAAGCCGGGTTGTCAAGAAAGAGGCCGGCTAGGCAGTTGCAACCACTCGACAGGAGTCAAGCCACAATACCTGCCCAACCTGTTGCAGTCCCAGCCTGTTGTAAATTTTGCCTGCCTGAGATTACACTCTGCACCAGTACCACCGAACGTAAGTTAAATAAGTTGAATCTCTTCAGGAGGCACACCGATGCAACTTGGCGTTGTTTTTCCGCAAACCGAAATAGGCTCCGACCCCGGGGCCGTGCGCGACTATGCCCAGGCGGCCGAGGCCCTGGGTTTTGAGCACCTGCTGGTTTTTGACCACGTTCTGGGGGCGGACGCCAGCAAGCGCGAGGAATGGAGCCGGCCCTACAGCCATACCGACACGTTCCACGAGCCTTTCGTCCTCTTTGGCTACCTGGCCGGCCTGACCGAAAAGCTGCAGATGACCACCGGTATTCTCATATTGCCCCAGCGCCAGACCGCCCTGGTGGCAAAGCAGGCGGCGGCGGTCGACGTTCTCACCGGGGGCCGGCTGCGCCTGGGCATCGGCGTCGGCTGGAACGATGTTGAATACGAGGCTTTGGGCGAGAGTTTCCGCAACCGGGGGCGTCGCTGTGAAGAGCAGATCGAGTTGATGCGCGCCCTCTGGACCCAGGAGGTCGTCAGCTTCGACGGCCGGTACCACCAGGTAACTCACGCCGGCATCAATCCCCTGCCGGTGCAACGTCCCATTCCCGTCTGGTTTGGCGGCGGCGCCGACCGGGTGGTGGAGCGCATCGGCCGGCTGGGCGACGGCTGGTTCCCCCAGTTCCAACCGGACAGCGCCGGACAGGAGAGGATCGGCGAGATGAGGGAAGAGGCCCGAAAGGCCGGCCGAGACCCGGCCAACATTGGCATCGAGGGTCGTCTCAACTACGCCGACGGCCCCGACGCCTGGGGTCGTAATGCGGAAGCCTGGGCCGAAGCCGGCGCCACCCACCTGTCAATCAACACCATGCGGGCAGGGTTGTCTGACCCCGACGCCCACATCAAGGCCATCGAACAATTCAAGCAGGCGGTTTCCGCCTAGAAACCGGGCCGAAAAGCCCTGGTTGGGGAGAGGGATTTCGGCAGTAAAGCCGGCTTGAGCAGAATCACGGTCCACAGTATTCCGAGCCGGACCGCGCCGAAAATGGCCGTAGCATTGGCGACAACACCGTGGGAAACAGCCTGGACATCACTGGGGACGGCACTGAGGACGACGCGGTGGGCTTCCGCTCCGCCGCCGACACTGTCCGACAGCCCGCTTTTGCCCGCCACCAGGGTCAGGTTGGCCACTGTAGCCGCCAGATACAGCTGGAATCGCGTCTTGACCCTGCCGAAATAGCGGGACTGGCGGATGCCCAACTGGACCAGTCGGGCCAACCGGTGTTCCACCGCCACGCGTCGCGCTCGATATTCGTCGTAGGCGGCGCTCTGCTGCAACGCCCGTGCCTCCTGCAGCATGCCTTCCTGGGGATGGATCAGCACCCGCCGTCCCTTCCTGCCCTTGGCTGCGATGCACTGGGACCGCAGTGGACATGTCCGACATTCGGCCCCGTCGAACTGGAAGGCCTGCCAGCGGTATACCCGCCCCGCGGCATCCGTCCGCTTTCCCGCTGGCACGATGGTGTGGGTGACCTGTCCCGCCGGACAGGTGCAACTGCCCGCGGCCAGGTCGATGACAAAGTCATCCTTGGGAAAGTGCTTCCGGTCGGGCCGGCCTGGCACCCGGGCTACCAGCTTGCGGCCCACATCGGCGAAGGTCTGCCTGGTAGCTCCGTCCCCATAGGCGGCGTCGCCCATGGCCTCCTGCACCGGTACACCGGTGTTGGCCTCGCTCTGTTCCACCAGTTCCAGCGCCCCCAGGTTGTCCGGAGCGTTGCCGGGCAGTACCGCCACGGCGGTGATCAGCTGGGAATCGGTATCCACCACAATCGCCGCCTTGTGCCCGTCAAAGCGCCGGCTGCTGCTCTTGTGCCCGTGGCGCATCTCCGGATCATGCACCGACATCATCCGGTCCTTGCTCACCCCGTCCTTGAGGCTCACGCCGCCCTCAACTCGTTCCACGTCCTGGAGCAGCAACTGCCCCAGCAGTTCCGCCGCGTCCACAATCCGCTGCCGCTCCTCACCATTCTCGGGCAACTCTCCCTGGGCCTGCCGCGACAGCTCCAACAACCGGTCCGCGTCTCTCACAATCCCGGCCAGCAGGGTCTGCCGCGCCCGTTTGTCGCTCCAGTCGATGGCGGCCTCGCCCTTGATACTGGAGGCAAGGTACCGCCCGTATCCCTGGGCCTTGCCCCATTCTTTGACGGTGATCTTCTCCACTGCCGCCAGCGTCCGCAGCAGTTGGACGATCCCGTCGGCCAACAGGTTGCAGGTGTCCTTGACCGCGCCCCGCCCCAGGATGTTGGTCGTGTCCAGCGCCACCTTCATGCTCCGCTTTTTCAGGTAGCCCGACTCCCGGGCCAGCCGCAGGCTGGACTCGAACACCTCCCGCACTTTGTCGTGCAGGATCAGCTGGGCGCGGAACACCTGCAATGTGCTCTTGGCAAAGGGCCGGTCCTCCACCTCAATCCCCAGGGCCACTTTCCAGCGGAGGTCAAAGTCAGCCCGGGCCTTGGCCTCGGCGTCGCTCACCTTGTCGTGGGACTGGAGCAGCAGCGCCGTCGCCAGCAGGCTGGGCGGCACGCTGTCCCGGCCGTTGTCCGGGCAGTAGAACTCGGCGAAATCGGCGTCTCGGAACAACCGGCCCCGCAGCGAGGCCAGCAGACCGTAGAAGGTGTCCCGCCCCACGTGGTCCAGGTACAACCGGTCCGCTTCCCAGAGACCCCTCTGATCTGAACGCTCTCCCAGCACTATCATTCCTCGCTATTTCTTGATGCCCCAAGTATAGCTGACCACCCGGCTGAAGCCAGTTTCCGGCCAGATTTCTAGGGGTGGGTGACTCAAGATTCAGGTACCGGCCAGAGTGAGATGCCGGTCAAGATGAAGGGAAGTTACGTTCTGGTCTTGTACCTGCCTGAGGACCGGCTGCTGACCATTGGCCGGCTGGGAGCTTTTCAGTTTCCCGCCGGCCATTATCTTTATTTTGGCAGCGCCCTCAATGGACTGGAGGGGCGCATCCGCCGTCACTTGCGCCAAGAGAAAAAGCTGCACTGGCACATCGATTACATGGCAGCCGTAGCGGATGTTTATGAAGTGTGGTGGCTGGCGGGGGCTGAACGGGAGGAATGTGTCTGGGCTCGCCAGTGCCATGACCAGGGCGGAGCGGTAGTGGCGCGGGGATTTGGTTCGTCGGATTGCCGCTGCGCCACCCACCTCTTTCATACAGGAAGCGAGACTTTCCTGAACCAGTTGCGCGCAGCGTTGCCGGTCAACAAATGGACGAAACAGCGAGGCGAATTCCAAGTGGGCCAAAATCAATGCTCCCAAAGCAGTACACTTCGGGAGCTTCCATAGTGCATATGACTCTTGGCAAGTTCGGCTAGTCGTCCAGCCAGCTCCTGAATTTTTGCCAAGGCGACGGCCCTTGGGACTCGATGGAACGACCACGCCATCCCTTGCCCTGATTGACAGGCCGCGGCCTGATGAAAAACAGCAGGTAAGCGGCGGCCAGCCCTATCAGTCCCAGCCAGGCAAGCCATCCCAACCCTATGGGACTCAATGCCAACCCCAGTACCAATACCACAAATCCGGCCAAGGCCATCTTGCCCGGCGTTACGGACCGCCAGCGAGAGTTGGTCCCCTTGCCGGCCTGGCGCTCATCACGAGACCGGGGACTTTCTTCTGCAATGGGTCGGGGCAGGTCATCGATTATAGGTTGCGGCCGGCGCGCCGGCCGGGGAGGCTCAACCTCTTCAATGCCCTTAAGAATCTCTTCTATTTCGTCCTGATACTTCTCAGGCATAACTCCCCCGCCCGAATCACAAGTTAGCGTTGAAGAAAGATCGAGAAAAATAGCTGGTCTTTTCGCAAATTATACAAGACATTTACCATATGGGGAATTGCCGGACTGAGCCAAAACGCATATTGCTCATACATTGGCCCCTTTTTACCGGAGGGGCAGGGGTCTTGCGTCCCGCCGGTTTCCCGAAACTATCTGCACTTACCTCAACTGTCCCAGGGACAATTCCGAAGCATGTTCCTGCAGCCATTGGGCCGCCACTCGGCGGTGGCACGAATCCTCACCTCGCTCAAAGCAGAGCAGGGTAACGTCGCCCAAGGTCGGCAATTGCGTCAGCCACCGGCGCATACGGTAATCTACGAGCAATTTCTGGTCAAGGTTTTCCCGATATGCCTGGCTTAGCGCATCAAAGTCAAGGTCGCCCCGCTGGTAAGAGCGCAACAGTTCCAGGGGCGGGTAAAGGAAAGACAGCGTTTCCCATTGGACCTTGCGTCCGCGCGGGTGGGCGCGCGACACCCGATAGGGTTGCCCTACCCAGTCCTGGGGGTCGTAATAACTGGCCGTGTAAAGCACCGAACTCTACTCCCTTCCCCCGGGTCAGCTTCCCTCGTAGTCAGCCTCGCTGTCAGCCGAAGCAATCCGAGAGCTTTTCCTCTGCCGCAATGCCCACCTTACCAGAAAGAGGCTGGCGCCGGTGGCGATGACACTCAAGTAGCTGATTGACCGGTCGACCACCACGAGAGCCAGCACTGCCGGGGTTGCAAGGGTGGATAGCTGCTTGAGGAGCCCAGCCAGGCCAGCCTCGACAGCGCCCACACCGCCAGGGGTTGGCACGAGGGTCAGCAGCGAATTGGAAAGCGTTACAAGCACAATCAGCGGGGGCGACAACTCAACGCCCAGGGCGCGGGTGACCAGGTACAGGCGAGCAATCTCTGCCAACCACCCAAGTAGTCCCCACAGGGCCGCCAGGGGGACCCGCCTTAAGCTTTGCAGGGCTCCCTCTCGAAACTGCCGGTATCGCAGCACTAGCCGCTCGGCTAGCCTACCTGGCAGCCAGGCAAGGAGACGCCGGACTCGAGCGCCTCCCTTTTCTCCTCCGCCTATGGCGGCAGTGAATAACATGACCAGAATCAACAGGCCCAGCAGGACGCCCGCGGTTGCCGCCACCGTCCAGGCCGGGCCAAAGCCGGAACTCAGCAAGAAAGGAAGCGAAAGCGCGAGCAGAAGGACCATAATGACCACGTCCAGCAGCCGCTCAGGAAGGATGGTCCCTACGGTCCGGACGAAAGGAGCGCCGGTTTCTTCGTGGTACAGGTAGGCCCGGTAAGCATCCCCCAGGCGGAGCCAGGCCACCGAATTGGCGAACCAGCCCAGGAGCACCATCCGGCTGCACTGTAAAATGCCAGCTACTACCTCTTCCTGACCGCGCACATTATTCAGCAGCAGACGCCAGCGGAGACCCCGGAAAAGGAAGGTAGTGTAGTGGATGACTACTGCCAGAAAGAGGTAGAACGGGTTGGCAGCGCGGAGGTGTTGCCAAGTCTCACCGAGGTCAGCGTCCAGCCGTGTGGCCAGAAATGCCAGAAAGGCAACGGCCAATACCAGGGAGATCAGGGTGGGTAATGAAAAAACCCGGCGGGCTATGGAGGACGGGGCCCCCTGTTCCTGGTCAAGACGCAACCGGAAACTTTACTCCTAAAGGGGAGATATTGGTGCGGCTGAATCGCAAATAAATCGCGACTTACGTATCAGGGCCCGAATCCTGGAGGCAAACTCGGAAAGCCAAGGAAGCCTTGTAGACAACACCGATGTTGCCAGAAGGAGCCAGGACTGCCGGTCCCCTGTTAGTTACCGCGCCGGTTGACCGAGAGACTACTGCAATTCCCGAGGCATGGTGAAGGTTATGTTCTCCTCCACTCCCTCCAGCAGGGTCACCTTTTCCGGCTTCAAGGCGCGGATTACTTCTTCCACCAGAATTTCGGGAGTGGACGCGCCGGAAGCTATACCAACAACCTTAACGTCGACTACCCACTCGGGTCGCAACTCTCCAGGGCCGTTTATCAAGTAAGCGTGGACGCCCAGGGACTTGGCCAACTCCAGCAGGCGGTTGCAATTGGAGCTGTTCTGCGCCCCGATTACCAGGGCCAGGTCCACCAGCGAAGCCATCTTGCTCACAGCGTCCTGCCGGTTGGTGGTGGCGTAACAAATGTCGTTTCGGATCTGGGAGTTTGGAAATTGCTCCTTAATGGCGTCAATGGCTGAGGCAGTGTCACCGACAGACAGGGTAGTCTGGGTCAACACGGCTACGGGAGTCTCTGGATCCCAATCCGGCATTTCGTTAACAGAGTTGTCGTCCATCAGGTGCATGGGCGCCTGGCCCATAGTGCCTTTGACTTCCTGGTGCCCTTGGTGACCCACCAGGATAACCCGATGGCCTTCCCGATTGTATTTTTTGGCTTCGTTGTGAACCCGTGTAACCAGGGGACACACGGCGTCAATTACTTGAAGGTTGCGTTCCCGTGCCTGCTCAAAGTCTTCAGGCGGGGAACCGTGGGCAGAAAAGACCACTCGGGAGCCGGAGGGAATTTCCTCGACCGTTTCCACGGTTACGGCGCCCCTGCTCTCCAGGTCTTCCACAACGTAGGGATTATGGACGATCTGGTGCTTAACATAGATGGGCGGGCCGAAGCGTTGCAGGCACTCTTCGACAACCTGTATGGCGCGGACCACGCCCGCGCAAAATCCTCGGGGGGAGCAGAGTATTACCTCCATTACCATCCCTCCTGCGACTCCTTTCGACCTGTGTCTACCAGCCTGGACTTCCTCAGAACTCCAATAGTCTGCCTTGGGCTAGGCATTACTGTCCCGAATTAAATCGAGGTACTTGTAGCCGGAACCCGTGTTCAGCAGGACGATGGTCTCGTCGGCGCCAAGGAAACCCTGCTCCAGCAATTTCTTGAGGCCTACGAGGGTAGCTGCACCCTCCGGGCAGGCGATGATTCCCTCTTCGGTGGCGATTTCGTACATGGCGTCCACCATGTCCTGGTCTTCAATGGCCAAGGCGGTGCCGCCCGTCTCCCGAATCGCTTTGAGTATCAGGTAGTCGGCAAAGGGGCCGGGAACCCTCAGCCCATCGGCGACGGTTGTCGCGTTGGCCCAGGGTTCAGCGGTGTCAGCGCCATCGTTGAATGCCTTTACTATAGGTTGGCAGCCGGTGGGTTGGACGGCGATAAACTTGGGGGGTGTGCCCTCTATCCAGCCCAGTTCCAGCAACTCCTGAAAGCCCTTGTACATGCCGATGATGCCGGTGCCGCCGCCGGTGGGGTAGATAATGGCATCGGGCATCTTCCAGCCCAGCTGCATGGCGATCTCAAGACCCATGGTCTTTTTGCCCTCGGCGCGGTAGGGCTCTTTCAGGGTAGAAAGATCGAACAGGTCCTGCTCCTCGGCCACCGCCACCGCGATGCGGCCGGCGTCGCTGATCAGCCCGTCCACCAGGTTAAGCTCGGAACCGGCCATCACCGATTCCTTCTTGTTGGCCGGCGGCGCATCCTGGGGCATGAACACCTTCACCGGACGGGCGGCCCTCGCGCAGTAAGCGGCGGCCGCACCAGCGGCGTTGCCGGCCGATGGCATGGTAAATCCGGTTATGCCTAGTTCGGCGGCCTTGGAAACGGCGGCGGATATGCCGCGTGCCTTGAAGGTGCCGGTGGGGTTCAGTCCCTCTTCCTTGATGTACAGGCTCTTCAACCCGAGCTTCTTCTGCAGGTTGGTGGCAGCCAACAATGGCGTGCCACCCTCGCCCAGGGTAACGACGTGGTCGTGCTCGGTTACCGGCATCAACTCGGAAAACCGCCACATGTTGGAGTCACGGCTGGCAAAGACATCCCGGTTGCCTTCGCGGCGTAGGCGAGGCAGGTCGTAGCGGGCGAAAAGCACCTTTCCGCAGCAATCGCTGATCTTGCTGATCTGGTCATGGGGATACGTATTGCCGCATTGGGTACACTCCAGGTGGTCGATGTAACTGAACATTTGCCGGAATTCCTCCAGTTTCTTGGCCTTTCGCCTATCTTAACACTCCCGCAAGGCCATTATAAGACCCAGACAACGGCTTTTGTTGATATATAGTATTGTTAAAATCATCGCATCGCCATATAATTGGGCCAACTTTACTTGGCAGTATCCTCTGCGCCACCCGCAAAGGAGTAACCTATATACAAGTTTTTAAGTTCCCTTCCCAATCCCCGTTTTGCCGTCATTGCCGCCGCCACCGGAATCGCCACCGTCGCGCTTCTGCTTGCCAGGCCAACCGCTGCCTATGCGGCGGGCGTGGACGAAGAAACCTCCTTTGTCTTCAACACCTTCGCTTTTCTCATCTGGGGAGCGCTGGTGATGTGGATGTGCGCCGGCTTTACGATGCTGGAATCAGGGTCGGTGCGCACCAAGAACGCCGCCATGATCTGCATGAAGAACATCGGCCTGTACTCCATAGCCGCATTGGCCTACTTCTTCATTGGATACAACCTGATGTACACCGAAGTGAACGGCGTCATCGGCTCCCTGAAGTTTCTCTATGGGCCGACCTCGTCCGAGATTGCGCTCATGGCCGGACAGGAGGGAGCAGCCGCAGACGTCTTGAAGAATGGGGCCGGCTATGCCGCTATGTCCGACTGGTTCTTCCAGATGGTCTTCGTGGCTACGGCGGCGTCGATTGTGTCGGGGGCGCTGGCCGAGAGGGTGAAGATGTGGTCATTTTTCCTGTTCACCCTGTTCCTGACCGCCATAATTTATCCCGTAGTGGGCGCCTGGACCTGGGGCGGTGGCTGGCTGACGCAACTGGGTTTCTCCGACTTCGCCGGCTCCACCATCGTTCACAGCACCGGCGGTTGGGCCGCCCTGGCCGGACTGATTGTAGTGGGACCGCGGCTGGGCAAGTTTCGTCGCGACGGCACGGCACGGCCCACGCCGCCGTCAAACATCCTGGTGGTGACCCTGGGTGTGTTTATCCTCTGGTTCGGCTGGATAGGCTTCAACGGCGGTTCCCAGCTAGGCCTGGCCAGTGTCAAGGACGCTGTGGCGATGAGCATAGTAATCGTCAACACCAACCTGGCAGCAGCGTCAGGCATCATTGTTGCCTTGGCGCTGGCACGCCCCGTTATGGGAAGAATTGACCTGTTCGCCATACTGAACGGGGCCATTGCGGGCCTGGTTTCGATAACCGCGCGGCCGGACATCACTGAACACTACTGGGCGGTGATCATCGGGGCCGTTGGCGGCGCCATCGTAATCCTGGGACTGAAGGCTATGGAAAAGGTGAAGTTGGACGACGTGGTTGGGGCGGTGCCGGCCCACCTGTTTGCCGGAATCTGGGGAACTCTCGCCGTAAGCATCACGGGAGGAGCGCCCATCCACATTCAATTGCTGGGCATCGTTTCCATAGGCGCAACCGTCTTCGCAGTCTCCTTTGGCTTGTGGAAACTAATGGAGCTGACCATCAAGACCCGCGTTTCCTACGACGTGGAGCGCCTCGGCCAGGACGCCGCGGAGTTGCGGATGGAGTCTTACCCAGAGTTTGTGCTTATGCCAGACTTCGAAGAGGACGACTAAGGCTAGCTAATCCACAAATAGACAAGAACATTCACCAATGGAAGGGTCGTCTACAGCTAAACTGTTCATCCCTTAGTCGCTCGTCTTATGCTGGGGGAGCGGCCAAATAAGATTTTATTCGTGATGATTCGTGGGTATTCGCAGAAAGCTACCGTTTCGGACCTCCCAGCGAAAGGTTGCCCACCGCCTTTACCCTTACTAGGGTGGCGTTGCTGGGAACGTAGGTCAGGGGGACTTCTTCGACGTCTACCACTTCAATACTGTTCGGGTCGGCACCGGCAGCAATTGCGCGGCTGATGGCTCCGGCGGAACAGTCGGCAATGGCCTCTTGCCGACCGCCGTTCTCCAGGGAATAGACCCTCTCCATTTGCCCGCTGACCTGGGCTATGGCGGCCCCAATGGCGTTGGCAACCCCGGCATGTTCCGGTCGCAAGACTTGCGAAGCCCCCGGCAGTGCATCGGAGAGCAGGATGCTTCCTCCTCCCACCAGCACCACCGGCACATCGCCGCCAGACAGCTTTACCCGGTCCACCGCGGTTTCCACCCGTTCCTGGATTTCGCGCAGGGCTCGCTCCACCAGGGAAACTGACAAGTCAGCAACAAGTTGGCCGTTACCCACGTCAGCCCGACCGGCGGCCACTACCAGGTCGGTGGTTGTCAGAGTCTTACCGCCAAAGACCATGGATTCTTCCGTCAGCCGGTAGCCAACACTTTCCGGGCCCATTTGCCAGGGTTCCGGTGTGACGACGGTGCCGCCGCCCAAAGCGATGGACACCATATCCGGAATGCGGAAGTTGGTCCGGACGCCTGCCAGATGGACGGCTACCGCTGACTCCCGGGGGAATCCCTTGACCAGGGCCCCCACATCGGTAGATGTGCCCCCCACGTCCACCACTATGCCGTCGGTGACGCCGGACAGGTAGGCGGCGCCCCGCATGCTGTTGGTGGGACCGGAAGAGATGGTCAGGACCGGGAAACGGGAGGCAAAATCCGTGTCCATCAGGGTGCCGTCGTTCTGGCTTATGAACAGGGGAGCATCAATGCCCAGCACCGCGAGGGCTTCTTTGATTCCCTGGATAGTGCGTTGCGCCACGTCGCCCAGGCAAGCGTTCAGGGCGGCGGCGCTTTCCCGCTCCAGCAGTCCCATACGCCCGTTATCGTGAGACAGGCAAACCCGCAGGTCGGGGGCTTCCTCGTGGACCAACGCCGCCGCCGTATTCTCGTGGGAGGGGTCAACGGGAGAGAAGACACCGCAAAGGGCAACGGCCCGGATACCCTGCCGGCGCATATCCTGGACAGCTTCCCGAAGCCCCTTACGGTCCAGGGGCGAAATCTCCCTGCCGTCGAACTCATTGCCGCCGCAGACCATGTAGGTGAGGCCTCCTATGGCCTCCTTTAGTTCGGTGGGCCAGTCCACCAGGGGAGGAAGCAGTTGGGTAGCCGGCAGGGACAAACGGATTACCGCCGTGGGCGCCAGGTCCCTGCGTTCCAACAGGGCGTTGGTGAAGTGGGTAGTACCCACCATTACCGCCTCAATGGAGTTGTTGGGGGCAACCTGCCTGAGGAGTTCGGCGACGGAGTTGACGATTCCAGAGGTTACATCAGCGGTTGTGGGCACCTTGGCGGCGCCGACCAACCGGTTCCCGTCCATCATCACAGCATCCGTATTGGTGCCCCCTACGTCCACGCCCACAAACATGCTATGAATCCGTTACCTTCAGAGGGATGTAGTCGGTCTCGTATCCAAAATGGTGGGGCCCCGCCTCGGCCAGGCCCTCAGGAGTGGTCCACAGGGCCGGAGCAGGAAAGCCAAGGATGGTGACCCGCAATCCGTACCGCATCAACTCAGTAGTTACCGGTTCACCGCCGTCAGTAGCCACGGCGCAGATCAGGTCGGGCACTGTGCAAACTATTTCACCATCCACCCGGGCGACCAGGTTTTCGTTCTGGAAGTCGATAACCATGCGCTGGCCGCCGTGGGAATCCAACCCGTCTATGGCAACCGTGCCCCTGGCGAAGCCGGCGGTGGTGCGGCGGTCCAGGTCCACTACCTTGCCCGCAAAGAGGACCTTTCCGGGGCAAGCAGCCAGGATGGCCTCCAGCGGGTCATGACCACTTTCCTGCGCCTGGTGTACCGCATTACCCAGATTCCGAGCCAGGGACAGGGTGTTGGGGACGGCGGTGCGGCGCACCTGCTCGGCGGACATGGGGGCCACGGCATAGCAGGCGACGCATCCCATTTGAATGGTGATGGCCCGGGCCAGCCGTTCGGCCCATGCCGGGGTTATGGTTTCCCGGATGATGACTGAGTTGCCCTTTTCGTCGGCGATGGCCATGGGGCAGCAGGGCACCCCGTAAACAAAGAAGGTCTTCATCTGAAACTCGGGGAAGGCGCGGCCCATGCCGTCGGCATCCACTACGGGAAGGCCCGCCTTGGCCGCCGCGATGAGAACTTCCACCGAGTTGCTGCCGCCAATTTCATTGGAAATAAGAACGGTGGCCCTTTCGCCGGTGAATTCCTCAATGGCTCGCAAAGCGTGATAGGACTGGAGGTCGCGCACCTTTTCGATGCCAACCGTGGGGGCGCCGATGCCGCCCACGCACACCACCCGGGCATCTTCGGGAACTTCCTCCGGAGCCAGCACGGTAACCGGACCCCAGCGCCGCAGGGCCTGCCGAGCCCGCAACTGCCCGATGTAGGGATTTCCGCCGCCGCCGGTGCCGAGAATGCCTGCGCCGGTGGTGATGGGAGACAGCGCCTCTTCAGTAGCTTGCCACATTCCGAAAAAGCCCCCAAAACAGGGTTGGAATCACTCCGCGGAGTGTAGGTACGGGGCTTGTGCCATGTCAACTAAAGGAAGCAAAAGGACAGGGGCAATTGACCGAGGGAAGACGGCAGGCCGCCGCTCTGGGCATGAAATCATGCGAGGCGTCGAAGGCTCTTCTGTTTTTATAGGCAGGGTACGAGATTGGTAGAAGTAAAGAAAACGGGGCTGCCACAATAGTGGCAGCCCCGCTGGGATAGAGGCCATCCCTTCCCATCTTCAACGCGTGGCGCGAGAGGCGCGCCGTCCCTTGGCCCCTGGTGCAATCTATATTAGGTTTTGGGCATCCGATACCCGATGCCGTGCTCCGTAAAAATATAGGTGGGCCTTCTCGCGTTGTCCCCCAGCTTCTGGCGAAGGGTCTTAACGAAGGCCCTCAACAGCTGTATGTCGCCGGTGTATTCCTCGCCCCAGATTCTTCGCAGCAACTCTTCCTGGCTCAAGACCCTTCCTGCCTTGGTAGATAGTTCATAAAGGAGTTGGTATTCGGTAGCCGTCAGATGCACCTTCCGGCCCGACACGGTTACCTTGCGCTCCGGGTAGTTGATCACCACGTCGCCAATAACATACTCTTCTCGCCCACGGGTCTGGAAGGAATCGGACCGCTTACGGAACGAAGCCTTGATTCTGGCGATAAGCTCAGAGGGAGAAAAGGGCTTGACGATGTAGTCATCGGCACCCAATTCGAAGGCCCGCACAATGCTCTCATCGTCCCCTTGCCCGGAAAGAACTATGGCAGGCACGCCATAGCCCTGGGTGATCTTCTCAATAAGCTCAAAGTCCTGGCGGCGGGGCTCGGTCAGGTCCAGCAGGACCAGGTGAGGCTTCTCCTCGGCAATGAGGCGGTCTACATCCGCAAAATCAAGGGAGCCGATGGGTACGTAACCGACGCGGGAAAGGGTGCGCTGCACCGCTCCCAGCATCCGAGGGCTATCCATAACGGACAGGATTCTGGCCTTCGCAGCTTCAACCGGAAGAGAACGATCCAGGGAAGGTGAAGACGAACCCACCGGCAGGTTCTCCTGCTCGTCGGCCGCCGGGATTGTGAAGCCCAAAGTCATACCCTCCCCAGACTCACCGCATTCCACCCAAAGCGTTCCTCCGTGGGCATTCAAGACACCCTTACAGACGGCCAGGGACAATCTGTCGCGCCCGGAATTCCTTACCCCGCCCGTAATCTGGTTACGAGATATCTGCTGGATAGTCTCGTAAAGTTCAGTGTCCGGAGCCACCATTCCTTCCGTGGCAATTCTTACAGCAACTTGAGCGTCCTCCCGTCGGGCCCAGACGTTCAAGAGTGAAGACGGTGGAGAACACTTGAGGGCGTACAGCAACAGGGTATGAAAGGCCTGGCCAATCCGCTGCCTGTCGACCATTACTTTCGGCAAGTCAGCCTCAAGTTCCGCGTGGACTTCCCGACCCCTGTTTAACGCCTGGAACTCTCGACAAACATCTTTCAGCAGCGGTGACGGATCCAGAGACACCTGGTTTATGATCAAAGTCCCCGTTTCGATTTGGGTCAAGTCACTAAGACCGTTTATCTGGGCCCGCATCAAATCGGCCTGCAAGTCGATGATCTTCAAGAGCTGATGCGACTCGGAAGAACTTGACTGGGCAAGCACGTCAGCAAGGGCAGAAACCGAGCCCTTAATAGTGGACAGGGGCGTACGCAGTTCGTGGCTAACCAGGTTCAGAAAATCGGACTGAATCCGGTCCATTTCTTCCAGCGGAGATATATCCTGCGCACCAAACGCTATAGAGACAATTTCGCCTTCACTCGAATATATGGGAGCAGCATTTACCAGGGTATGTAAACTCTTGCCATTAGGAAAGTGAATAGTAAGCTCTTGTGCCCGAACCGTCTCACCGGTACCCATGACGCGGACCGCCGGAAACTCTTCCGGTGGAAGTTCACTTCCGTCGGGCCGCATCACGGTCAACACCTTCAATGCGTCATCAGGAGTAACTCCATCCAGACCCGAGAAATCGATAATTCGTTGGGCTTCCCTGTTGAGGGACGTCAGAACTCCTGTAAAAGCATCAAAGACGAACACTCCCATTGGCGAGGCTTCAATGAGGTTTTCCAGTTCGGTCTTCGCGCTGAAGAGCCGGTCGTACTCGCTGGCGTTAGACATGGCAAATGCAGCCTGCGCCGCAAATGTGCACACCATTTCTTCGTCTTCGACAGTGAACTCGGAACCAGTCTGCTTGTCCGCCAAATAAAGATTTGCCAAGCGCACGCCCCGAAGACGCATAGGCATACCGAGGAAGGATTTCATTGCGGGATGATTCCCGGGAAATCCTACCGAATCGGGGTGGCTGCCGATGTCCTTGATTCTCAATGGTTTATCGCTGCCGTCCAGGCTGCCAAGGAGTCCTCGCCCCCTGGGCGAGGGCTCTATTAGACTCGCTTGTTCGGGCGTCATACCGCTAGTAAGGAACTCAGCGGCTTCGCCGTTCTCGTCGAAGGTCAGCAGGGCGCCATATGTGGCCTGGGTGAGAAAACAAGCCTGATCGACGATTTCTTGCCGCAATGAACCGCCATCCGGATGGTCGTTGATACGCAGTGTGGCTTCTCTCAGCCGCGCCAAGTGGTCCCCCAGGGTTTCCACCTCTCTCACCTGTCCGTCTATTTCCTTAAGCATTATCGACCACTTTCGTAAAGTTGGGTGCCCGTGCAATAAGCCCATTTATCTTCATATATAAACAGTGTACATCGCACCGCAAAGTAATATAACACATTGATTATGATAACGGCACGTGTCATCACAAAATCTTCATAATTCGGGCCAATTTCCACTTCGTTAGAAGACCCAAGTATGAAGGTGGTACGCATATCGTAATTGCGCCTGCGGAAAGCGAATATCCTAATCGGATACACTTTGCAATGACATAAAGAGGGTTGCCGGGCCTTCAAAAAACCAGGGCAACGCAGAGCCACGGGAGAGATTACGGTCCAACCGGTCAATCGCATTTCAGGGGCCAGGCTTTTCAGCGCAGGATTGGCCGATGCCGGAGTGGGGGCAGAAAAATGGCATTCCCGCCATTCCCGCCATTCCCGCCATTTCCGCCCATTTCCTCCTATTGACTGTCTGCCAGGAGAAAGACAGAGAAGGCGAGGGGCAGGCGGTATTACTTATGTAATGGTAGGAGGTGGTAACCGGGGCTGTCCAGTGACGGATGTCATCGGGCACCGCGCACCTTAGCTCACGACGGAACCGGAAGAAGGGCTCACACACAAATGTTCAAAACTGTTCAACAACGGGAAAACCAATGCGATAGCCCCGTACGGGCCAAAGAGACAGCTACCAAACTGTACCCAACTCTTGATATAATGGCTTTACCGTCAGTGCGGGCGTAACTCAGTGGTAGAGTGTTTGCTTCCCAAGCAAAAAGTCGTGGGTTCGAATCCCATCGCCCGCTCCAAGACATCGCTATTTTAGATACGAAACCGCCGTCCATGGACGGCGGTCATCACTTTTGTTTGGAATACTAAAGCCTCTACCCACCAACTGTAAGGAAATAAAGGTGTTCTCCTTCTCGTCTCGAAATGCCCCAGAATGAGCTTATACCAATAGACTGGCCAACCCAAGCGCTTCTACCTTTCAGTCAAGTAGTGGGTCATGCGGTCGCTTGACGATGGCCCCCTCGGGTGGGGTGGGGTCACCCTTCGGATCGTATCCAGCATCTCTCCAAGGGCTTGCCCTGAGCCACTGCTTCATGGTTGCGACAGCGCCAGACCTCAGGTGTTCAACCATCCAGGTCCCGTCCTCAGCGGGCCAGTACAACCAGTCGTAGTCTCTGCGGAACCGATCGCGCTCATCGATATCGGGATGGGGTGTATCCCGGCTGCTTTCCAGCATGCTCTTCATCTCGTCCAGCATCCCCTGGTAGTTGCGCAACAGGTCCCATCCGGCGCCGTGGGGGTAAGCCTCCCCCTGGATCTCGATGCCAAAAGTGTTGTAGTGGGCCACAGAAATGAGGGCGCTGCTTTGCAGGTCCGGCGGCCTGGTCCAGGTGGACATTGGGGCCTCCCCTTTATGGCGCGTGAAATGGAAGGGATTTTTCGCCTTGCTCTGGGCTAGGCGCTCCTGCAGGAACATCCTCACCTCCTGGGCCAGGGGCTCCGGCTCCCTACCCAAGAGATTCGGGTGCTCTTCCCAGTGTTTCAGACACAAGAGCTGATGGAACCTGGTCTCGTAAATCAGGGCCACTCACGCGTCCATTGCCTGGTCGCAGAGATTCTCAAGGGCGTCACTGTCAGATTCGGCGTCCCTGGTCTTGAGGTACATGTTGCAGGCCTCCCGGAAGGTGCCCAGGGCGAAACTGAGCTTGTAAAGGTCCTGGGTAATATCCAACATGTTGCCGTGGTCCCAGTCCTGGCGCAGGCACCGGTCAGGCCATTCCAGGGCGTTGAGCAGTTCCTCCCAGGGGGAGCAGGGCTGGCTGGCAACTTCCTCGATCCGGGCCAGATATGTGGCCAACCGGAAACCGTGGTAACGGAGCAGTTCCTGCCTGGTGTATTCGCTTGTTGAGCCTGTTGGGTGACTCATCCTATTTCTCCTTCTAAATGTGCAGCCAATTTAGGTTTGGTTCTATTGATGACCGCTCTTGGTCAACGTTACGCGGTTCTTGAGAACGGACCCGTTTCAGGTATTAGGGTTACGGGTCCGGCCTCCGCTCCGTTTTGGGTAGCTTTTCTCGTGAAAGGTGCGGGAGAGCATTCACACTGAGAGCGCTTTCTCGGGCTGTACCACATTTTTCCGCGGTTCATGCAGTTCATGTAGTGGCCCCGAACCGCGGGCCTTGGGCTTGCGCTATCTGATCAGGATGGAATACTGGGCAATGGCCGCCTCTTCATTGGTGTCTCCCTTTGATGCCCACAGCGCCAGCGTGTAAACTCCAGGCCCTGCGTTTTCTATCAATCCTCGCAGATCGGCAGATACGTCAAAGTGAGATGGGCCCACTTCCCACCGGTTACAGGTTATTAAAGGAATTGTGGATCCGGTTCTCCGGAGGTTGCCGTTATTGCGGTACGCCCGATCTACCGTCTTTTGCCACTCCCTTACTGTTCGAGGCTTCGGGGAGTTGGCTGGAAAGTATTCCGGCCTGGGCAGGCGATCAATCTCAACGGCTGCCAAATCCTCCTGCCAATACTGGCCCGGCGGGAGTGGGCGCCGGAGGGCTGCTACAATCATTCCGGTGTCATAGCCGTTGACCTGCATCAGTTGACCCACTGTCAGGGAGCGGGGAGGCGGGTCGTACCAGAGGTACGCCTTCAGGTCGTCGGGCCTGTTGATGCTGACGTCGTTCTTCAATCGGCCCTTGAAGCGCAGAGTCCCTCCGGAAAACGACGGCAGGCCTCTGAACTCCACGTAGTCCCCCTCAAAATGCTGGGCAACTGTCAGGTTAGTTCCGTTCCAGGCAATGCCGAGGCCCACTTTCCGGAACCACCTGTTCAGAATGTTCCGGCGATGGCCGGGGCTGTCCATCAACGTCTTCATCGCCAGGTCCAGCTCCCCGGGCACGTCGGTGATGCCCCGCCCGCCAACGCGCAGAGCCTGGTAGACATTTTCTGCATTGGTCTGGTAGCCCCCGGCCCTGCTGTAGCGCATGTAGGGTTTCAGTCCGGCCAGATTCCAGTGGGAAGCGTGCCCGGTCCGGAGGCAGTCGTCGGCATGGCGCTGGGCCGCCGGATTTTCGCTCCGGCGAACCGGTGAACATCCCGCCTGCCTTCTTGCCCTGTTGATCAGCTCCAGCATGTAAAGGTAATCAGCATCTTCCACCGCCCGTTGCGGCTGTAAGGTTGTCAGCGAGAGGGATTCCTTTTGCCGAAAAAGCATCATCTAATAACCTTCCTTTTCTTTTACAGGTCCTTACCGCACCCGGCGGGCACTGCGAAGAATCTTGTCCCGCAGTTCTTCCTGGGAAAGCCCGGCGAAAGCGGGGTCCGACCGGAACTCGTTGCAAACGTCTATTCGCAGGACGAAGGCCAGTTCCTCAAGGAAATAGTGGACGTAGGCGGCCTTGCGGCTCATCCAACCCCCCTCGCAACGCTCGTCCTCAAACACGTACTGGAGCGCGCTACTGCTGTCAGTGGGCCAATCAACTAGAAATGGGGCGTCCTTCACCGCTATCACTTTCCTCGCATTCCCATCCGTCCGTCCGTGCGCCACCCAGTTCTCCGCGATCAGGTCCTTCGTGAGCAGACCACTGAAGCGCTGGGTGAAGTAGTCAATGAGAATCACCCCATCGTCGCTCTGCAGGTTGTACGCCCCGGGCCCGGACCTGAAGGTGGCCGGTATATTGATCGAGTACTCTATCCCTCCGGCGGCGAAGTTCCGGTTGGTCCAGGGTATAGCGGTTGGGTAAGGCGTGGGCAAAGGAGTAGCCGTCACAGTGGGTGTGGGCGTCGCCGTGAGTACCGGCGTTGCTGTTGGGGTCGCCGTCGGCGTTGCCGTTGCCGTCGGAGCAGGGCTTGGCGTAGGGGTCAACGTTGGTCCCGGCGTAGACGTCGGTGGAGGAGTGGGCACGGGCGTCACCGTTGGCGCGGATATTACGGCCGGGATCGGTGTGGGCAGCAGGGCCAGTTGAGCTGCCGCACCCTGGCCAAGGACACATCTGGCTGAAACGGCCGGCATGGGGAACGAAATGCGGCTGACCGGCACCGCCAGACCTACCCCGTCTATTGGCACCCCTCCGGCATCGCGCACCACGTGGGTGTTTATCCCCACTACGCAACCCACCGCATTGATCAACGGCCCTCCGCTGCTGCCTGGGTTCAATGCGGCATCGACCTGCAGCAAGTTATTCCCTTTCCCCGACAGGATGCCTTGGGATATGGTCGGGTCAGGGCCAAGGATCTCAGCCAGGGGATATCCGATTGCATAGACATCCTCCCCCAGGCTCAGAGCGTCGGAGTCCCCGATGGGCAGCGGGGTCAGGGCCGGGGGGTTAAGCATCTCCAGGTAGGCCAGGTCCTTCGGAAGATCGAGCTGCCGAACAATCGCGCGGCGGCGCGCTCCCCCAACCAGGGTCACAACTACTTCCCGGTACTCGCCCACCACGTGGGCATTTGTCACCACGAAACCCCGGCTGTCCACCACGAAGCCGGAGCCGATGCTTTCGCCAGCGGTGATCAGCACCACCCCGGGGCTGACCGCGCGGTAGACATCAGCCACCGATGGCAGAACCCTCGACGATGCCCCAACGGGAGCCGGAACTCCGGTGGCCGCCGACATCGCTGTGGGCGTCGGGATCCAAGAGGATCCGGTGCCAGCGCCAGGCGCAACCGCCGGTGCAGGCTCAAGTGTGGGCAGCGGAACGGCAGCCACCGAGGAGACCGGAGACGAGGGTCCCCGAAAAGCAAGGCTTGGAGAAGGCTCCTGCAGTGAGTAGAACAGAATCATGCCCAGCACGTAGAGCAGTCCTACGGCCACCAGGACAACGCCCCAGTTGCGGCCCTGTGCTTTCAGGAGGCCCAGCAGCCCGTCCCACCAGTAGGTGAAGGACGTACCACAGATATCGCAGAAGCGGGAGTAACCATTCACATGGTTGGAACAGCCCGTACACTCCATTGGGTCAACATCCTCCCGTCAGGTTTCTCCTCTTGTTCAGGAACTTATCTCGCTCCACACTTGCCGCCAGGACACCGTCGAAGGACGGTTACTGACGGACGCCGCAGTGGCGGCAGAAACTGGCCTGCTGGTTGATGACACGGTTGCAGCTGCGGCAGTTCCTCTGCTGATCGCTCAGCGGCTTCATGCAGCGGGTGTTCTGGAAGAACACCTGGTCCGCCGCAGTCTGGTGACTGCAGTGCCGACAGCTAATCAGTTGCACCACCGGAGGGGCATTCCGTAATCTCCACGACGGAGTCTTTATGGGTGTCCGAGCCCGTCTGGCAAAGGGAGTCCGCGCCGATAAAAGTCCGGTCGGCGCTTGGCTCAGCCGGCTGGTCGGAACGGCATTTGGCAGAGCGCCAGAGGCCGGGTCGGGACGAACCGCGGTAGCCGGATATACCGGTTTCGACGGCGGGACCGAGGAGAGCAGCACTGCCGGCTCTGCCACCTCCCCCTGCTGTCCCAGGGCCCGGCAGCTGCCGCACCGTGAGTTGAAGATCTCGCTGGGACTGGGCAGTTCCTCGTGCAGGTACCGCCGGCCCCTGGCAAAGGTCTCACGAAAATAAAACTGCCAGTCGGGATGCAGCTTCTTCCAGTGATCCCCCACCGACGGAACCAGGTCACATACCAGCTTCCTACTCCGCATCCGCTCCGCAAAGCTGTCCCCGGGGGCGCCATCAAAAGGGTGCCGGCCCTCCATTACCAGCTTGAACAGCACTACTGCCAGCGCAAACTGGTCATGGGCCTGGTCTCGAAGAATGCAGCCGTACCGCTGTTTGTGAGGCCGACGGACCACCAGGCAGTTGGCAGCCCTGCACGGCTGATGCATCAGGCCCAGAAGTCCCGGGTCCGTGTACTCCTCCCGTCCCACCGGGCAGGGATACACAACCCCGCGCTTCTGGTCCCCCACCTGGAAGGAGTCTGCGTCCAGCACCGCCACGTGGCCGTTGGTTCGCACCAGCAGGTTCTGTTCGTTGATGTCCCCCAGCACAAAGCCGTGACTGTGTATTCCCTTCAGCATCGCCATCAGGTTGGACGCGATCATCTCCAGCAGGCGCCGCAGGGCCTCGGGCTCCATGGGGGCAAAGGACCGGTTCCGCCGCTCCCGGTTCCAGTAATGGAAGATGGGCAGATAGTCGGAACCGCCCACCCGGGGCATCGTGTACCCGGCCAGCTTCGCCTCGCCAGCCCGGTTGGCCGGCAGAGTAAAAAGGACATCCCGGGGCCAGGCCAACACCAGGTTCTCCCGCGTATCCTGGGTCGGAGGCGCGGCCAGGATCAGCGCCTCCAGCTTGTTGAGAAGGTGGGTTCCCTCCGGATCCCGCAACGACCTGGGCTCGTGAAACAGCTTGGCCACATCCCGGCGGCCGTGGCTGTAGACCGAACCCTGACCGCCGCTGGCGATCAGATTTCCTGCTTCAACTGTCACCTGACCCCGAGGGTGAATGTAATAGGTCTCAGGCAATACTCGCCTCCTTCAGCCTGCCCCGGGCCCGCGCGCAGCACAGCGCGGTATCCGGCAGCGTAATTTCGTCTCAGATCCGGCCTCAACATAACGAAGAATTGGAGGCGGGCCCGGCGTCCTCGGCCACTGCCGCCACCAGGGGGACGTCCCGGCCCGTCGGCACAATTGGCCCAGCCTCCTGCGCAGGCAGCCCGTCGCGCTCACCGATGCGGCCGCGGACCAGCTCCTTCAGGAGAATGCCCTTTATACCTCGCCCCAGTTAGTGGGGGCAGCCAGCTGAACCCGATCGCTGGGCTGCGACTGGGACACCGAGGACATTGAGCTGGATAGCCACTCGAACATTTCATTGAACTTCAACCCCTGCAGGTGAACCGCTGAAGTGCCGGGAAGCATCCCGTTCAGCCATGCCATGTCCGCGCCACCAACACCCACCGGGAAGAACTTGACCTGCCCGGCCTGGTCCGACCGCGCCAACCGGGCTAGGGCCCGGTCCAGGTCGGGTTTCGTGTCGTGCTGGGGATAGCCATCGGTCATGAACCATATCCAGGGCCGGTAGTAGGTAATGCCGTTGGCACGGTAGGACTCCTTGCGCTCCTCCACCATATCCAGGGCCTTCTCGACAGCAGAGGAAATTACCGTGCCGCCGATGACCTTCAACTCGGGCGGGTCGAAGCTGTAAACCGTGCTGAAATCATGGATCAACGTCGGCTGGGAGCTGTAGGCCAGCACCGCAATCTCCGTCCTCAGAGCCGCCAGATCGTCGCGCTCCAGGCATTCCCTGAAGTATTGCAGGCCCTGGTTAAGCTGATCGATGGGGTCCCCACTCATGGAACCGGACACGTCCAACACCAGCACACAGGCGCAGCGGGGTTCGGGGTTATCCGCAAATTCAATCGCTTCTTCCAAAGGTGTAGCCATTTGGTACTCTCCTTAATTTATGATCGTCTCTTCTAACCAACCACCACGTGGTATGTGGGTGTTCAGGGCGCCAGGTAACATTGGTCACGAAAATTCTGATTCAATCTGCCGACCGGCACCGGCGTGGAACTGAGGACTGGCAAGTAGCCTGGGAATGTCCCAACCTTTTTCAGCCTGTATTTCCGGTTGCCAGGTCTACGGCTGCCCCCAAAGCCGACGGAGAGCCGGCTTGTACTTCAGATGGAGACCGTACAGCAGCAGCCCAAAGTGGATTACTACCAGATGCAGCAGCCCGATCTGGGGAACGGGCACACCGAACACCGTATTTACCGGATTGTCCAGAATGGGGTACGAAGCCAGTTTGAGCGTCAGCAACGGCAGTACGACGATGATCAGGTGGGCAAGAACTGGATTCCGCTTCCTGAATATCTCTATAAGACTGAAGAAGGACAACCCGACGGTCAGGGCTGGCGTAACCACGAACAGAAGGGTCCCCAACGGGTTCTCTTTCAGCCAGACGCCGATAGCATCGTTGAACACGCCGTGCCCCACCAGAGCGCTGCCTGTCATCGACCCGGACGGCCCCACCGGCATCCAGGGGAGCAAGATAAACAGCAGGGCAAACCCCGCCATTGCCGTCCGGATCTGGTCCTCCCTGCTCTGATTGGATTGGCACCTGTTCACCGTGGCCCAGAAAGTCGAGCCAGCGCTTTTTACCCTTTGCATAAGTTCTCCTCCTATTGGCTGTGCACTTCACCGGTGCTGAAACGCTGCTGAAGCAGCTCGGACCTGGACCTGAAGAGTTCCAGATCGTCATGCAGTTGGGTGATGGCGTAAGGTATGGTCTGAAACTCCTGGTGCAGCGCCGAAAAGTTGGCGGAGAGCCGCAACTTGGTGATTTCCAGGTTCAGTTGCCGCAGTTCCTCCATAATTGCATTTGACTGGGACAGTATGTCTTTGGCCTGGAGTTGCCACTGGCGGTACAACTCCTTTTCCTCCTGGTCCCGTATCCGGAACACCGCCCTCCGATCGGCATTGGGCATCAGGCTGGTCAGTTCCGTCTGATGCTCAAAGTAATCGGCAGCAATGGCGCCCACCCGGTCAACCCTCCAGCGAAACCGCTTGTGGGAGTCGATGGCGAGGCCATACCTGTTGGACCATTCGCCGTAGAACTGCTCCACCGCCCGCGTATATTCGGTTTCCTGAATTTCAAGCTCCTCTCGCATCCGGTCATTGAATTCGGACGCTCCGGCAGCCGCCAGGTCCGCAGGACTGTTGTACGACGGGTATCTGTCGGGGGTGGGTTCGGGCTCCGCCGTTACCGCGGGCCCTTGTCCACCTGGCGGGTCGGAGCCCTGATCTTCCCCGGCATCGGGTTGCGACGGAATGCCCGGCGCAGAGTCGTCCGACTCCCCTGACCCCCCCAGGCCGCCAACCTGTGGGGCAGACATGGCAGCCTGGCCGTCCTCGGGCGTGAAGCTGATGTCCCGGCGGGGCGGCATTGGCGGCACGATATTGGCGAAGGAGTCATCAAGCCTGCCAGCAGTCCGGTTGGTGCGCGTCACCTCTTCATTCAGCCGAACGCCGGGGCGCTCGACGGGGTCTTGAACGACCTGGCCGGCGGTCTGGAGAACTACTATTGAACCTACCAACAAGGCGATGGCGGCGAGTCCTGTCTTGAATAACATGGAAAATCCACCCCTCACGCTAAGGTGCGTATTGTCTCGCTTTGGGCAGCCTGGCTATCACAGGGCGAGGTTGTATCTAACCGGTGGTGTCGGGTGTGGCATGAGCCGTGGGTCATGCCGGGCGCGCATTCCGATGTGGCACTGCGGGGAGAGCTTTTCGGCGTACCAGCTCCTAACGGGAGAGGCCAAGGCTGGGGTGACGCAGCCTCTTCAGGGCATTCATCTCGATCTGCCGCACCCGTTCCCGGGATACACCCAGTTCCTTGCCCACCTCGGCCAGGGTCCATTCCCGGTCATCAAGGAGGCCAAAGCGCAGGATCAGCACCCGCTGCTCCCTTTCCGGCAGCGTCGCCAGCGCTCCGAGCAGAAGGTCGCTAATCTCAGCGGCACAGACCTCTTCCTCGGTGCCCTGGCTGGGATCGGGGGTGATATCGGCCAGTGTCTTTTTGTTGTCTTCACCCCTGGGCATATCCAGTTGCACCGCCGGGCGGGTGGCCAGGTCAATGAGGTCCAGTCTTTCAACCTCCATGCCCGATGCCTCCGCCACCTCTTTGCGAGTAGGCTCCCTCCCCAGCTCCTGCCACAACTGCTCCCGGACTCGACCCGTCCGATTCTTTTCGGAGACCATCCTCTCCGGCAACCGGACCAGGCTCCTCTGGGAGGCGCTGTAACGGGACATCGCCTGCCGAATCCACCAGACGGCGTAGGTGGAAAACCTCGTGCCTTGCCGGTGGTCAAATTTCTCCACCGCGTGCATCAGCCCGAGGTTCCCCTCCTGGATGGCGTCCATCGACAGCCCCCCCGCGGGGTACTTCCTGGCCATGCTGACCACCAGGCGAAGATTCGCCTCGGTAAAGTGGTTCCTGGCCCGCCGGCCCCTTTCCACCAGCCTCCTGAACCCCTCTTCGTAGGAGAAGGCACGCTCAACGATCATCAGGTCCGTGGCTACCGTGTCCAAGGTCCCGCCAAGGGCGCCCAGCTCGTAATGGCCGAAATCGCCCAGAACTTCCTGCGGCAGGATCGAGGTGTCCCGGGAGAACTGGAGCAACTGCTCGCGCACCGTGTCCTCAGCCACGTTCACGGCGTCGGCGACAGAGGCCACCACCCCATCATCCACATGGCGGTCCAGGACCGTCCTCAGTTCCGGGTCGCTGGCCACCTGCTCCAGGTTGACACTGTTGTAGACGGGCAACAGTCTTCCCAGGGCCTGAACCAGGGGAGCGGCCCCCGCTATTCTGCGGAGCAGTCCCCGGGTCAACTCTGCGGTGACCCATGCGGACTCCCCGTCCCTCTCGTCCTCTTCCAGCCTCTCCGCGGTCTCCCTTCGCCGGGCCTGGTAATGGACCATCGCTTCGATTTCCTGAGCCAGGGATTTCTCCTGGGCGGCGTCCAGCAGCGGCACGGCTCCTATCTCCCTGAAGTAAAGGGACACCGTATCCACCAACGCCGGCCCCTCTTCGTCCCAGTCCTCTCTAACAACGGGGCCGTCGTCCTCGTCCCAGTCCTCTTCAGCAACGGGGCCGTCGTCCTCGCCCTCCCAGTCCTCGACCATCTCGACCAGTTCGGGTTGAAAATGCAAGCTTCGCACCTCTTCTTCTATCTCGACCATCTCTTCTATCTTTTCCATACCTTCCGACTCTTCCATGACTGAACTTCCCAGGTAGTCAATCTCTTGCAATGCTTTCCTCCTCTGGCGATTCTGGCTCTGGCGATTCCGAGTGGGGCCGTCACTGAATTGGCAATCCATGAACCTTTCTTTCCGGTTGCAGGCGCACGGCTTCCTCAGCTGGCTTTCCCTGGAAGCTTTCCCGCCTTACCCTTGGAAAAATCGGGACAAGCCAATACCGGGACAAGCCAGTACCAGGTCGGGACCGGCGCTTAACCGAATATAAATGAATGAAGGGGGACAAAGCCCCGGGTGCTCACAGGCACCAAAAATGAGAAGGCTTACTGCCTCTGGCGCTTAAGAGCGCCTATTGAAGGGGGACAACGCCCCAAGTGCTCACAGGCACTAAAAATTTCGTCACAGACTCAATGGTCTCAGTCTAGTCCAGTAATGGCCCTCTGTCAAGGGCTTTTTCAACACTTTTTTGAAATTCATTTGTTCAATCTCTCTTATGCCTTTAGACGCGCCTGCTCTCTTCGTCCACGTCCCTGTTTCATCCGGCTCTGCAGTCCAGGGTCATTATCAGGCAGTGGCAGTGCCCTCAAGATTTGGGCTGGTAGTCTGACCGGAGGGTGGCGTTGACGTCAGCCAGGGCAGTGTTGTAGTCGAGCCTGGCATAACAGGCACTACGGGCCAGCACCGCCAGGCCGGCCAGCCTTATGGGTGACCAGTGCCATTATCGGCATCGCTGTCGGCACCTGGCTTCAACCCCTTGCACCTATCATCATGGCTAACCAGACATTAAAGCGGATTATCTGGTGTTGTTAATCTCCTCTCCGCGCAGGGCAATCGCGTCTTAATGATAGACTTGGCAGGTAAAGGGAAGTGTGGGAGAGAGGGGAGGTAGCGAGGGGTTATGGAAGAAGGGCGGCGGCGGTCGTTGGTGGATTACTTTGAGAATCTGGAAGACCCGCGGATTGAGCGCAGCAAGCGGCACTCGCTGCTGGACATCATCACCATAGCCATCTGCGCCGTTATCTGTGGAGCGGACACGTGGGTATATGTTGAGATGTTCGGCAAGAGCAAGGAAGAGTGGTTCCGGACCTTTCTGGACCTGCCCAACGGCATCCCCTCCCATGATACCTTCGGTGAGGTTTTCTCCCGGTTGGATCCGGAACGGTTCCAGGAGTGCTTCATGGAGTGGAGCCAGGGGGTGGCGGAGTTGCTGCCCGGGGAGGTCGTGGCCATCGACGGCAAGACGGCGCGGCGTTCCCACGACACCCGAGCAGGCAAGGGGGCCCTTCACCTGGTCAGCGCCTGGGCTTCGGCCAACACTTTGACCCTGGGACAGGTGAAGACGGAGGAGAAGTCCAACGAAATCACCGCCATACCCAGGTTGCTTGAGCTGTTGGAACTGAATGGGTGCATAGTCACCATTGACGCCATGGGCGGCCAGAAGGAGATTGCCCAGAGCATCCTGGAACAGGGAGCCGACTATGTGCTGGCGGTGAAGCAGAACCAGGGACGACTGCACGAGGACTTGAGGGACCTGTTTGAGGAAGCCGAGGCAACGGGTTTTGAGGGTGTCCCCCACGACTATGCCACCACGCTGAACAAGGGGCACGGACGCCTGGAACGGAGGGAGTGCTGGGCCATCAGCGATCCAGACTGTCTGGACTATCTGAGCACTGGTAAGGAGTGGCCTGGGTTGCGCTCGGTGGTGAAGGTAGTGGGCCGTCGGGAAGCGGAGACCGGGGTCACCGTGCAACCCCGCTACTTCATTAGCAGCCTCGATGTGAATAACCAGGAACATAAGGCCAGGAAAAGAAGATTTAACCAGGGTCATGAGGCCACTTTGGGCGCCTGATGGGCGACCATTGCTGCACTTGAAAGTGAGGTGCAGCGATGGCGTACAAGGAGGTGTACAGAGTGGAGATAGAGGAAGTGATCCGGCGCTGGCAGGCGGGAAACAGCCAGCGGAGCATAGCGGCGGGGACAGGGCTGTCCCGGGAAACGGTGCGGAGGTACCTGGCTGCTGCCCGGGAAGCAGGGGTGGTCCAGGAGGGGCCAGCCCCCACCGAAGACCAGTTGAGTGTGTTGGCGTCGGTCAGCCGCTCGGGTCCGCGGGAGCCGGAGGCGCCCACCGAGGAAAAGCTGGCCCCGTGGGCGGACCAGATTTACCAGTGGATTACCCAGGACAAGCTGCAGTTCACCCGTATCCAGGAGTTGCTGGCGGATCGAGGCTGCCAGATCTCCTATTCGTCCCTGCACCGGTGGCTGAGCCGGCGCCACTGGCAGCGACGTAGCGCCAGAACGGTGCGGATGGAGCAGAGCGGGCCCGGGGAGGTAGCCGAACTGGACTTCGGCCGCCTGGGCTTCATCCAGGACCAGGAGACGGGCCGCAGACAGGCGGTGTGGGCGCTGCTGGTGGTGCTGGCCTACTCCCGGCATTGCTTCGTGTGGCCCGCCTACGGTCAAAAGCTGGAGGATGTGATCGCCGGCCTGGAAGCGGCCTGGGCCTTCTTCGGCGGCATCCCCAAATACCTGGTCATCGACAACTTCCCCGCCGCGGTGGCGGGCGCCGATGCCCTGCATCCCCGCCTGACCCGCGGCTTCCTGGAATACTCCCAGCACCGGGGCTTCATCACCGATCCGGCCCGGGTGCGTCACCCCAAAGACAAGCCCATACTGGAGCGGAGCGTCCAGTACGCCCGGGAGCGGTTCTTCAAGGGCGGCGATTTCAAAGACCTGGACCACCTTCGTTCTGAAGCGACTCGCTGGTGCCGTGACGTCGCCGGACAACGAATCCACGGCACCACCCGCCGTCAGCCCCTGCAGGTCTTCCTGGACGAGGAGCGCCAGACGCTGGCTCCCTGGGACGGCGAGCCCTACGAGGTCACCCACTGGCGCACCGCCAAGGTGCATCCTGATCACCACGTGGCCTGCCAATACGCTCTCTACTCGGTGCCCTCCACCCTGTGCCCGCCCGGGCAGCAGGTGGAGGTCGGCCTGGGCCTGAAGCTGGTGCGCATCTACCACCGGGGCCAGCTCATTAAGGTCCACTCCCGCCAGCCCCGGGGCGGCCGCTCCACCGACACTGCCGACTACCCCGCCGAGCTTTCCGCCTACACCCTCAGGGCGCCCGACGGCATCAAGGCCAGCGCCCAGGGGATGGGACCTGCCGTGGCTGAGTTCGCCGAGCGCCTCTTTGACGGGCCCCTGCCCTGGTCACGAATCAGGCAGGGGCACAAGCTCATCCGCCTGGGCCAGCGCTACACGCCCGAACGCCTGGATGCCGCCTGCCGCAGGGCCTTGGAGGTGGACCTGATCGACGTGCGCCGAGTGGAGCGCATCCTGCTCCAGGCCTTGGAACAAGCCGAGACTCCCGAGCATCCCCCGCCTCTGCCCCTCGGGCGCTTCGCCCGCCCGGGCAGCGTCTTCGCCCATGGGAAAGCTTACGGACAGCAGCCAAATAAAGGAGGTCAATCATGACCCGTGTACCCGAACTCACGCCATTGCTGAAGCGGCTCCAGCTGGGACCCATGGCCGCCACCCTGCCCGAACGCATCGCCCTGGCCCGCCGCGACCAACTGGACTACGCTTCCTTCCTGGAGATCATCCTCTCCGACGAGGTCAACCGCCGCGCCGACCGCCGCCTGGAACTGCGGCTGCACAACGCCGGCTTCGAGGAGACCTGCCGCCTGGAGGACTTCGACTGGTCCGCCAGCATTACCCTGGACCGCCGGCTCCTGGACGCCGTCTTCTCCCTGGAGTTCCTCTCCAGGCACGAGCACGTCCTCCTGGTGGGTCCCGCCGGTGTCGGCAAGACCTTCCTGGCCCAGGCCCTGGGCTTCGCCGCCGTCAGGGGCGGTCACACCGTGCGCTTCTGCCACGCCGACGACTTCTTCAGGGCCATGGCCCAGGCCCGGGTCGACAACTCCGTCGACCGGACCTTCCGTTCCTTCCTCTCCCCGGACCTGCTCATCCTGGACGACCTGGGCCTCCACCGGCTCACCGCCCAGCAGTCCGCCGACCTCTACGAGCTGATCATCGGCCGACACCGCGTCTCCAGCTTCGTGATCACCAGCAATCGCAGCGTCGAGGAATGGCTCAGCCTCTTCGACGACCCCATTCTCGGCAACAGCGCCCTGGACCGTCTGGCCAATGCCAGCTTCCAGATCGTCATCGAGGGAGCCAGCTATAGAGAGAAACTCTCGCCCCACCGGAAACTCCTGGGCGACAAAGGGGGTGATTGACCTGGCGGCCATAACCTGATACAAGTCTAAATCACCCGCGCCCAGGGTGGCCTCATGACCGTGATTAACCCTGGCCTCATGACCCTGATTAACGACTGTTGTTGTTCTACGATTAGGTCACCGGCCAACTGTTCAGCGAAAATGATGCTCCTATAGACGTCAAGTAGCATATTGGGGGATTAGAGCCGAGTTCCTGAGAGCTGCGAAGACTTCGCGGGCGACGTAGCGTTTCAGGCAACGAATGACCTCTGTTTTGCTCAGTCCCTCCCCGGTCCGGCGAAGCATATATGCCCTGGTCCGGTGGTCGTAGCGCAGCCTGACCACGACGATGCGGTGGAGGGCGGCATTTGCCTGACGGTCTCCACCCCGGTTCAGCCGGTGCCGGTTGGTCTTGCCGGAAGAGGCGGGTATGGGGTTCACCCCGCACAGCGCTGCGAAGGCAGCGTCGGAGTGGAGGCGTTCCGGGTTGCTGCCGGCAGTGACCAGCAGGGTGGCCGCCGTGTCAGGCCCGACGCCGTAGATACCCACCAAGGCTGGCGCCGCGGTCTTGGTCAGTCGCTGCAGGTGGGCTTCCAGTTCCTTGATCTCGTCGCGGAGTTGACGGTATCGGCAGGCAAGGGAGCGAAGAGTGTACTTGGCCGCCGCCGTAGGATCCACTAAGGGACCGGGCCGGAGGCTCTTGCACCTGGTGACCAATGTACCCACGGCGAGACCCTCCAGGCTTTCCCGAAGCGCGGCAGGAGCCGTGATCAGCAGAGCCTTCATCTGGTTGACGGCCTGGGTGCGGGCTTTGATGGCCGAGTCCTTGGCCGCCTTGAGCATTCTGATCATTTCCACTTCGCCCTGGCCTGTCTTGGGGGTAGCATTGGCCACTCCGGCGAGCACGGCCCGTGCCGCCATCTCCGCGTCGGTGGGGTCGCTCTTTCCCTTCCGATAGCGTGTTGACCGGTCAGGCCGGTTGACCTCGACAACGGCATGGCCCCGGCCGGTCAAGAAGCGGGCTACCCCAGCGCCGTAGGAACCCGTGCCTTCAATTCCGAAAGCACGGACCCGGCCTATGCCTTGGGCCCACCGCTCGATTTCCTGATACCCGCACGTGGTTGCTGGCGCTTCCTGCTGGTCCAGGCGGACGCCCAGCCGGTCAATGGCCACGGCCACGTGCCGCTCCTGGTGAGTATCGACTCCTACAATAATCTGGTCGGAGATCCCCTTTTCGTATCTTACGGCGCCAGTCATTTCTACCTCCTGCTGGGTGACACACAGGCCAGATGAGCGGACAAGACTGCGATGGGGCCTGAGGCCAAGCTCCTATTAGGTCACTGCTCACCTGAACCTTTTCACTCTTTAAGCCACCCCGGCGCCAAGTCGACAGATCATTTTGAAGGCACGACAGCCAGTCACCCCAAGGGTCAGACCTGAGCCGAGGTGGCTCGGGTCAATCATCGCAGTCACCCCATGAGGGAAGTGACATTGAAACAGCGAGAACAGGCAAGAATCCAGGTACTCAACACCGTGCTGGAACAGCACCTTTCGATAAGGCTGGCAGCGGAGATCATGGGAATCAGTGAGCGTCACACCAAACGGCTGCTGGCAGCCTACAGAAAGGAAGGGGTCACGGCGCTGGCCCACGGCAACCGGGGACGGAGGCCCCACAACGCCATTCCCGAAGCCGCCGCGGCCGCCGTGGTGAAACTGGCCACCAACGGCTACGCGGGCGCCAACCACAGCCACTTCACCGAACTGCTGCAGGAACGGGAGGGGATCGACCTGAGCCGTCCCACGGTGCGCCGCATATTGGTGAAGGCCGGCCTGGGCAGCCCCCGCAGTCGCCGGTCGCAGCAGCACCGGTTCCGCCGCAAGCGCATGCCCCAGGAGGGGATGCTTATTCAGGTGGACGGCAGCCCCCATCCCTGGCTGGAGGACCGGGCAGACAAGTTCGTGCTGCTCCTCGCCGTGGACGACGCCACCAGCACTGTGGCCCAGGCGGTCTTCCATACCACCGAGGACACGCGGGGCTATCTGGTCCTGCTGGAGGGGCTGGTCCGGCAGTGGGGGATTCCCCTCGCCCTGTACAGCGATCGCCACGCCGCCTTCAAGTACAACGCCCGCCAGGGGCCGGTCCTGTACGAGTCCACCCAGTTCGCCCGGGTGATGCGGGAGTTGGGCATCCAGCAGATCTTCGCCATGTCACCACAGGCCAAGGGCCGTGTAGAAAGGATGGCCTCCACCTTCCAGGACCGGCTGGTCACCGAGCTGCGCCTGGCTGGCGCTACTACCATGGAAGAGGCCAATGCCGTCCTGCAGGAATATCTGCCCCGGTTCAACAAGCGGTTCGCCGTGGCGGCGGAGCGGCCCGAGAAAGCTTACCGGGCGGTACCCGCCGACCTGGATCTCACCGAGACAGTCAGCATCAGGCACACCCGCAAGGTGGCCCGGGATAACGCGGTGAAGTACCAATGGCGGGTCCTGCAGTTGCTGCCTGGGGAGGAACGGCCTTCCTATGCCGGTCTCCGGGTGGACCTGCTGGAACGGGCCGATGGGGAACTGTTGATCAGATACCAGGGGGAGGCCGTTGATTACCAGGAAGCGCCGCTGCGGTCCCCGGCATTATGGGGAGAAGGCAGCGGCACCTTCCCCACTCCGGAAGGACCAGAGGCAACTGAAGAGCGGATCACCGGACATCTGGATCGAGACCAGCGGAAGCTCCTGGCGGACCTGGAGTCCTCGGTGGAGAAGCGGGCCAAAGCCAAGGCCGCTGCCGCCAAGGGAAAACCCCTTCGCCACCAGTTGCGACGTACGCCTACTGCCACCCAGCAGGCCCGCTGGGAGGCGGTGCAGAAAGCCAGGAAGCAGGGACTGTCCCTGCGGGCCATCTCCAGGGAACTGGGCATGTCCCGCGACACCGTCGGGAAATACCTTAAAGCGGACAGTCCGCCCACCAAACTGCTCAGCGCCAAGGAACGGGCCAAGGCCGAAGCCCTGAAGGAAGTCCAGATGGCCGCCGACTAACCATGGTGACATTTTCGCTTTTCAAAACAGGGGACGTAATCGCTGGACAACAACATAACGACACTCGACCTCTCGGCAGAAGAGATGCTGGCCACGGTACGGGCCCACTGGAGCATCGATAACTCCCTGCACTGGAGCCTGGACGTGACCTTCCACGAGGACCAAAGCCGGGTGCGCAGGGACCACGGTCCCCAGAACTTTGCCACCCTGCGTAACATCTCCCATAACATGCTAAAACGGGAGACCAGCCTGAAGGTAGGTATACAGGGCAAACGCCTCCAAGCCGGTTGGCGGGAAGATTACCTGCTTAAGGTCCTCCTCAGTTAAGACGCGATTGCCCTGGCGGGCCGGCGCCTCCGGATGACAACCCCCATTTCAGCAGTTACCATTGCAGGCAAGGCAGGGCCATGCGCCCCATGCCCTGCCGCTTGACCCCAATTTAGTGCGCACAGAGCGTGTAGAGCATGGCAACGGGGAACGATTGAACACAGATAAAAATAGCTTCCACAATGGCGATATGGCCCTGCTGCTGGACCGAAAAGACCGGCGCTACCTCATCACCCTGGCCGACGGGCAGGTCTTTCACTGTCATTTGGGCCGGTTGGCCCACGACGGTCTGATCGGTCAGTCGGTGGGTGGTTGGTATCGCACCGACCGGGGCCATACCCTGCTGGCGGTAAGACCCACGCTGGGAGAATTCGTCAGGCAGATGCCCCGGGGACCGCAGATTATCTACTCCAAGGACCTGGGCAACATTGTTGCCTTTGGCGACATTTTCCCCGGCGCCACCGTGATTGAGTCGGGGCTGGGATCGGGGTCGTTAACCGCCGCGCTGCTGCGGGCCGTGGGCGAAACCGGCAGGGTCATCACCTATGAGATAGATGAGGCCGTGGCGCCCCGGGCCATGTCCAACATCCAGCGGGTGATTCCCAATACTGCAAACTTGACCATAACCATCGGCGACATTTACGAGGGCATCGAGGAGCACCAGGTTGACCGGGTAGTGCTGGACGTGCCGGAACCCTGGCAGGCGGTGGCCGGAGTAGCCGAGGCCCTGATCATGGGCGGAATGTTGATCAGCTTTTCTCCTACCGTACTGCAGGTGCACCAGTTGGTGGGCAAGCTTCAGGAGGACGGCAGGTTCCAGATGATAGAGACTGTCGAGACCCTGCTGCGGCCCTGGCACGTTACCGAGCGGAGCGTGCGGCCGGCCCATCGCATGGTGGCCCACAGCGGGTTTCTGACCACCGCCGTACGGTGCCAGCCCCGGGTGATTGGCACTGCTACCAATCCGTTGCCCCCAACTTCCGAACCGGCGCCCCCAACTTCCGATGAACCGCAGGAAGAGTAGAGCACCAGAAAGGAGACCTTAACTATGGATGTGATGGATCGCGATCATACCCTGGAGTTTCTAAACCAGCATGTGAAGACCGACATGCTGATGAAGCACCTCTTCACCGTGGAGGCGGCCATGCGGGGCTATGCCCGAAAGTACAGTGGGGACGAGGAACTCTGGGCCATTGCGGGCTTGCTGCACGACTTTGACTGGGAGATTTGCCCCACCCCTGAATCGCATCCCACCTTCGGCGCCGACATTCTCCGTGAACATGGTTACCCGGAGGACATCATCCGGGCAGTGTTGACCCACGGCGAACACACGGGCATCCCCCGGGAATCGCTGATGGAGCACACCCTTTTCGCGGTGGACGAACTGTCCGGCTTCATCCGTGCCGTAACCCTGGTGCGCCCCAACAAGAGCCTGGACGACGTAACACCCCGCTCAGTGCACCGGAAGCTTCGGGACAAGAACTTTGCCAAGGACGTCAACCGGGAAGACATCATTAAGGGCGCGGAGGAACTGGGCGTGGACCTGGACGAGCACATCAGCTTCATAGTGGAAAGCATGAAGCCGATTGCCGAGCGCATAGACCTGACTGCCGGCAATACGGGCGAGGATTAATACCTCGCCCGATATTCTAAAGACGCGCAGGCTTTTCCTTGAGCAGGGCCTAGTTCAACAGAAGCCACTGAATGATTCCAAGGATTATCCAGGGGATGAAACCAATGACGCCGGCTATAACAACCACCAGGATGGCCCGGCCGGTGCCCTCGAAGTCCATGGCCTGGCGAACACCCATTACCGCTGCGGCCATAGTCCAGAAAAAGGCGGCTACCGAAAACAGCCAGCCAACACCCGGCACCCAGGAGAAAATGGCTAGAACACCGGGGGTATAGGCAAACCCCAGGACCCGACCAACTTCCGACCAACTCGTCTGGGTGCCGGAGGACCGCAGCAACCCGCCACCTACCATCAATATTACGGTCACCCACAACGCCCAGCGGACGATGCCGAAGGCCAGACCATAGCACAGGCCCAGAATTATGTCCTTGGCCGTTGCGTCGCCAATGATACCGCCAACCAGACCGCCTATGACGCCACAGATGGTGACCAGGATGACGACACCAATGGCCTGTCCCAACGCACTCTGGTCAGCTTCTACTTCCTCGTAAGTGTGGGCGTTGAAAAGCGCCGCGCCTATCATCCGTTGAAGCATCACTCCACCTCACATTTCCTGGATTGTCTCGCAGAACACCCGGATTATACCCACGAACCTTCCGGGAATGTACTGCCTTTATATTCAGAATTTATGCAAATTTGTTTCCCTACAAACCACCCCATATTTGTTTCCATAGGGATTGGTGGGGCCAGTCGTCGCGAAGGGCTATTCCGTTCCCTCTGAACGTCCGGAAAATTGGGACTGAACTGGCTTTAGGTATCCCCAAAAGGGCCGGACCACAGGTCGGTCAGCTCAAACTCTTGAATCGCCGGCTGACCCCACCCTTCAGGCAAGGATATATGGCGATCGGTCATAAAGGGCACGGGCAACGACCCGACTAGCTTGCGGGCTTCTTCCGAAGGCTCCAGGCCCCACAACGCCGGCCGCTCGCCGCCGGTGGAAGCAGGCAGATTCTTGCCTTGGACCAGCGCCTTGAAGTCGCCCAGGCCGTCGGGGCGGGCGAGGGCCAGCAGGCCGGTCCGATTGTCCGCAGGCTGGGGTCCTTCACCAAGCCCGGGGCGAGGGGATGGGTTCCGGTCGTTGAGGCGGCGGCGGAAGTCGTCCAGCCCCAGGTTTTGGAGGAACTGCCGCTGGGTGGTGTAGCCTAGCGGTTCCAGACCGGCCCGGCGGCCGGCATTAACCAGGGAAGTGTAGTCCACCTGGGCGGTGATGTCCTGGTCGCCGATGTGGCGGAGGGGAGCGTCGGTCTGAACGTGGCGGTAGAAGGTGGTTAATGTGCCCCTTGGCCGCAGTTCCGCCGAATAGAGTTCTTCAGCGGTCCGTCCGTAATCAATGGTCAACAGGAATCCGGCTTCAAGGGCATCGGCGACCGACTGAACCCAGCCGTCAAGTCCCAGGCTGATTTCGGCGGTCTGCCCCTCTGCCAGATTCAGGCCCAACAACTCCAGCCGGGCCGCCAGGGCCGGGGTGCTGGGTTCGCCCAACAACTCCACCAGCGGTCCTGCCGCACCCTTCGTCCCGCCTGCCTCGGTTATGTAGACTTCCCTCAATTCACCATTTTCAACCCTGACCTGGTGTACGGGAAAAGCGTCCAGCAACTCGTTGGAAAGGATGCAGCCACGCAGGTTGCGCAGGGGAATGCCGCCGGCTCTTATTGGCGATGCCGCCGGTATGTCCCGCAGGGCAAAGCCGCCGCTGCGGTCGAGGCACAGGTATCGCAGGCAATTGGAGAAACCAGCGGGAAAGTCTGCTGCAGCAGCCAGGATGTCGCGGCAAAGCTGGCCGTTGCCGGACCCCAGTTCCACCACGCAGAAGGGGTCGGGGGAGTCCAGCAACTGCCAGAACTGGTAAAGCTGCACCGCCAGCAGGGCGCCAAAGGCGGGGTGGAGCATGGGCGAGGTGTAGTAGTCGCCGGTGGAGCCAAAGGGCCCGGTGTCCAGGCAGCCCCGGGAATAGTAGCCGCCCCGCGGCCAGTAGAGAGCTACGTCCATGAACTCGGCAAAGGTGATGGGGCCGCGCTGACGGATGCGGCCCCGGATTTCGGATTCGGCAGTTACTGTCATTTTATCCACGAAGAGGCGCGAAGAATCACAAGGGAATTATACCGGGGCAACCGTGAAAATTCGTGCCTGTTCGTGGAACGGGAGTGCAGAAACTTAGGAGGGCAGAAAAATGGTAGCCAGCATTCCCAGCACCCACACCGCGCCAAACATGGCAAAGATATAGAAGACCCATTTGCCAATTTGCTCGTCACTTCTTCTCATACGGCTATACGCTCTATGCCCTCTCATGATGCCTCCGATTCATCACTATTTCTTATAACTACCTCGTCATACATAAATTATAATTGGCCTACATCATTGCCGTCAATACTTAATATTGTTTATATTGGGCTACAAAGTATTGGTAAGAGTGGGCGGGAATACGGGGCAAAGGAACGGTTGAGTAGCCGGAACGAAGCTGAAGACACTGGAATGGATACTGGGAGACATGTCTGGGGTTCCGGACCAGGACCCATCGCAAGGATTCCGGGCCCCTCGACACGGTCACGGCGACATCAAGGCATATGGGAACCACAGACAGGATGACGCGCGAATGCCATTTGGCCCAGGCAGACGCTGGCGTAGGGTGAGGGTTGATTTGCACCGATTGCGGGGATTGCCGGGGCGGTCAAGGCGGGCCTGTCCCGGGCGAGGCGGCCCGTCAGCATCTAGTCGGGAGTGAGGGGAATGGCGCACGAGAATCCGGCCAGCCTCAGATTGGCGAAGCTCCCGGCGTTTTTTGTCGACGTTGACGCACCGGCGGTGTCCTCTTCCCCGATTGCAAGTTCGGGGCACTCCAGGGACAGGACTTTTTCGTACCCCGCCTCGGGCAGCATGGTTACCGCGTGCAGCACCCGGTACTCGGCGACGGCCGTGCCCGCCAGGGCCAGGGCCGCCACCAGGGCAAACACTGCCAGGAGGCGAAGGACGGCGTTGGCCCAAGGACTGCGATTCCCACCTATTCGGATGACCCTTATTTTGGCAAGCATGATCCACCAGCCACATAGTCACTTACTATATAAGTGAACGCTTATATTTAGTATATCTTTGATAATCTTTGTATACAATACCTAGTATCACAAGACCCGAATAGAGTGGTGGCGGAATCAAGTAATCGGGAAGCGGGGTGTGCCCTGATCAGAAGCTGTTAGTGGTGCGATGCAGGGGGAAGGCAGATCTTTGACGGGAAGCTGAGGTTAGTCCCCGGCCAGTTCACCCAGCGTGGCCTGTTCGCCCTCGGAGCGGCGGACGCGGGCGGCGGGCTGGTAGGAAGACTGGCGCGGCGGCAGTTCAAAGCCCTGGCCGGCCAGAAGCTGGTCGATGGTGCGCAACTGTATCTTGGGGTAGTCCCGCTGCCACAGGTCGGAGTGGTAGAAGCCGCCGGAGGCTTCCTCATCCCGCATGTTGCGGGTGGGTTCCTGCAGGGATATGAACAGACCCAGGGCCGCCTTCTCCCGTTCCACCACGCCCTTCAGGTCGCGAATGTCCCGCACCTGGGTTCCGCCGCCCTTCACCTGCACCACCACCTTCTGGGGCGTGCGGCGGGGGCCGTCGATAAAGTAGAAAACGCCGTCGATCCCCCGGTCGGCGCCCCGCTTCTGCTGGTCCTGGGGCTGGGCTTCCAGCAGGGAGACGGCCCAGAACTGGAATTGGTAGGGGTCCTGCTCGAACATAGCCCGGGCGCTGCCCACGTCCTGGGGCTCACCCACCACACTGTAATCAACACCCGGGTCCAGGTTGAACATATCCTTGAGGCGGGACTTCATCAGGGCCACGGCCAGGTGGGTGACGTCGATGCCCAGCCATTGGCGGTTGAGCTTCTGGGCCGCCGCCACCGCCGTCCCGCAGCCGCAGAAAGGGTCCAACACCACGTCCCCCTCGTTGGAAGAAGCCTGGATGATGCGTTCTAGCAGGGCTTGGGGTTTCTGGGTGGGGTAGCCGAGACGTTCTTTGTGAGATCCTGAAAGGGAAGTGATATCGGCCCAAATGTCCTGTACTGGGACCCCTTTAGATTCATCCAAATAGAGCTTTTGGCGCGGGTAGCCTGTCCTTGAGTAATAAAGACGCCCTTCATCGTGCAGTCGTTGCATCGTATCGATGTTGTAACGCCAAGCACGTGTATGACCGTTCCATTCATAAACAGGGTTTCCCTTCTCGGCACCGCCAGGTCCCGTCAAGGGAGTAGTCGTAAAACTGCGGCCAGTGTTTTCGTCTAGGTTCCGGTATGTAGACGCAACGTACTTTTCGTCTAAAGGAACGAATACTTGGTTCCAAGTAGGGTTGTCTGATTTCACATAGAACAACAATACATCGTGAACACGCCCGTAGTGTCGAGACCCTTGCCCAACATCGTTGTGGCTTCCATAACGACGCCAAACTACTTCATTACGAAAATTCCTAACCCCAAACACCGTATCCAACACAATCTTCAAGTAATGGCTGGCGGTGGGGTCGCAGTGCAAATAAAGGCTACCGGTGGGCTTGAGGACACGGCGCAATTCCACCAGGCGGGGCGTCATCATCACCAGGTAGGCCATCATGGCGTTGCGCCCGATGAACTGGCGGAAGGCGGCAATCATCTCCTTCACCGCCGGGGGCGTGCCCGAATGCTCGATAATGTCCTGCTCGAAGGTGCGTTCCGTCTCCACCGTCCACTCCCAGGTATCGGTGAAGGCCTTAATCTGGGCCTGGGATTCCTCGCCCGACTTCTCGCGGAAGAGAACGTTGTAGGAAGCGTTGGAGTTAAAGGGCGGGTCCAGGTAAACCAGGTCCACCGACTCGTCGGGGATATGGTCGCGAAGCACCTGAAGGTTGTCGCCGTAGAAGAGGGCGTTGGGCATTAGCTAATCGCTGTCCCATCCTTGATTTGTTCCAAAATAATCCCAATGCCGCAACGGAGGGTTTCCAGGGTCTTGACCGCCTCCGGGTCATTTTCCAGGTATTCCGGCCAGGCTTCCATATAGTCCAGGTATCCAGTTCCGTTGGAAGGCCGCAATTGGGCATCCAGGTCGGCCAGGCTACCGTGGAGAGGGACTTGGTGGACATCGCCCCCGCTCAGCAAGGGTTCAATGGCCTTGCCCAGCAACCGCCGGGTGTGCCCATAGACCTCCACGCCGATAAGCGCTCCGGTGGAATCCAAGTCCAGGTTCACGCAAGGGTAAATCTCGACCACTTCTGCCGAGAAGCTGCCTTCAGTCAAGCCGAGAAGGTCAAGCCCCGCATCATAACTCACTTTCAGGCTCATTCAAACGCACCCATCGCCCTGTTTGCAGTCGGTTCTGCTGTTGGCCTTCTTTGATGGGAAATATGGTAACCAACCAGATAACATTGTCTTGTATTTCGTAAGCTACCGCAACGTCGCGCTCGGCCCCCAGAACATACAGCCGCTTGACGGCAATAATATAGCCACTCTGCGTATCGTGATAGTGGGCATCGGGATTTTGCAATACCTGTTCGCCAGAGCCTTCCGGGAGTGAACGGAGGGTCCGCCGGTAATTGAAATGAGGCGAGTATCGAATTTCGGAGTCAGGGGTCAAGAAACCAGCAGCAAGCCCACTGTCCGGCTAACGTGGCAACGGTAGAAGAGGGTGTTGGGCATGGGGTTAGATCTTCGCCATTTCCTCAGCGTCTCGAATGAATTCTATGGTTTCCCGCACGTCAGCAATAATGTCCTCTTCCGGTTCCAAGATCCCGTCGTAGAAACACCCTCCATGCAAGAAGGACTGGCGGTAGCCGTAACGCTGGCGCAATGGCTCAAGAGAAGGTTCTTGCCTTCGTAATTCCCCAATCGTGCGCTTAGTCTGACAGAATGTGGCGGTTCTTCCGCCGGAGCAAACAAGGTCAAGGCACGGTTGGGCAACTGGTGGTCTAATTTGCTTTGATAGCGAGAGCAGACATCCCGCCTAGTGTGAGTGTTGTCATGCCTCGCAAGTGCAATGTCTCAGTGACGGCGGACGGGAGGTTTATTGTGACGTCTGCAACCAGATGTTCCCGTCATCAAATAACTTGCAACGCATTCTACGACTTTAGGCATACAAAACGGAATATCTCGGAATCCTATGCAAAACCCCTCCACCAGTGGCGGAGGGGTTCGCTTTCCTCACGTTGAGGGCCGAGCAGTTGCTTTTAGAATAACCCTACCGGCCCAGCAGGCCAAACATAGTCAGCAGGCCCGTGGCTGCGGCGGCGCCGGTGCGGCGGCCACGGCCGATGATGCGTCCGAACTCGCCCCGTTCCCAGATGACGACGAACTGGCTGGCGATGAAGATGGAACTGTAGGTACCGACGATCACGCCGATGGCTACTACCAGCAGCAACTCACGGATGCTGGAGCCGCCAATGAGCAGCATGGCCAGCAGGACGGTGAAGGTGGTGAAGCTGGTGTTGATGGACCGGCCCACCGTCTCCACGATGCTCAGGTTGACCACCGTATCCAGGGCGCGGTCCGGGTAACGTATGACGTTCTCGCGAATGCGGTCGAAAATAACGATGGTGTCGTTGACGCTGTAACCGGCCACGGTCAGGATGCCCACGATGAACATGGAGTTGACTTCTATGTTGAGTACCCGCCCCAGGATTGAGAAGACGCCCAGCACCAGCAGGGTGTCGTGAATCAGCGTCAGGATGGCGCTGATGCCGTAGCGGTAGGCTCGGGGCACCCGCCGGAAGGCATACCAGATGTACAGCAGGATGAACACCGAGGCGGCGGCCAGCGCGATAATTGCGTTTCGCACCGTTTCCTGGGCGACGATGGGCGAGGTGGAGTCGAAGTTCACCGCCACCACAGGGGCCACGTTCTGGGTCAGGTCGTCCTCAATTAGCTGGCGCTCGGACCTCCCCGCGGTCGTGTCCTCTCCCAACACCTTGGTTCGGACCAGAATGGTGCGGCCCCCGGTGCGCTGGATCAAAGCCTCGGGATGGCCCAGGGCTTCCATGCGCTGCTGCACCTCGTCCTGGGACACGGTACGCTCAAAGGTCATGTCCATCACCGAACCGCTGGTAAAGTCGATACCGGGCCGCAACCCGGAACCGCCAACCGCCCAGCCGCCCGGCGGCATGGCCAGGGAGATGATCCCCGGGATAAGGAGCAGGGCGGAAAATACGAAGTACCAACCCCGCTTGCCTACGATGTTATACATTGCTTAAGTCCTCCCTAAACCTTGCGGGGCTATCTGATCTCCGCTCATGGTGAGCTTGCCGAACCGCGCCAATCCGGAGTCGCTTTCCTTCAACACGCTCGGAATGAGCAGTGCTTTTCTTGTATTGCGAGTCGCTTTCATGCTTTTGCCTAAACGTTGCGGGGTTGTCCGGCGCCGCCCGGGCGGCCGCCAGCGGTCAGGGTCGGCGTCCCTTCAGGACTGAACAGGTTAAGGCTCCGGCCCAGCCCGATCCACGCCATCAGTTGCAGCAGGTTACGGCTGACCACGATTGCAGTAAACATGCTGACCACCACGCCGATGAACAAGGTGAAGGCAAAGCCGGTTACCAGGTCGTCGGCAGTACGACTGCCCAGCCACAGCAGCACCAGACAGGTGATGATTGTGGAGAAGTTGCCGTCGCGAATGGCCGGCCACGCCCGGCTGAAACCCACCTCCATGGAGGAGGCCAGGGTGCGGCCGATGCGTATCTCTTCTTTCATACGCTCGAAAATCAGGATGTTGGCGTCCACCGCCAGACCGACGGACAGGATGAAGGCGCCGATGCCCGACAGGCCCAGGGTAACCGGCACCAGCTTGAATACCGCCAGCACTACCACGGCATAGAAAAGCAGGGCGAAGGCCGCCACCACGCCGGCCATACGGTAGTAGGCAATCATGAACAGCAGCACCAGGCCCAGTCCTATGATGCCGGCCAGCAGGCTCTTTTTCAGGGACTCTTCGCCCAGCAGGGCGTCCACGTCGCTTTCCTGGATCAGTTCCAGGGGCACGGGCAAGCTACCGGCTTCCAATTGTATGGACAGGGTGCGGGCCTCTTCGCGCGAGAAGTTGCCGGTTATCGAGCTTCGACCGTCGCGAATCCAGGCCAGGGAAACCGGGGCAATCAACAGGTCGTCGTCCAGGAATACGCCGATGCGCTTGGTCTCAACTCCTACGATACGCTGGGTCAGGTCGGAGAAGATCCCGGTGCCCCGATCGTTAAAGGCGATGTTGACTTCCCACTCCCCGGTGTTGGGGTCGGTGGAGGCGAAGGCGCTTTCCAGGTCGTCACCGGTCAACCCGATTTCGGCGTCAGTGAAGGTAAAGCAGGTTACATCGGAGCAAGTGCGCTCCTTGAACACCAACTGGGCCGTCTGGCCGATGAGGGCCTTGGCCGTCTCGATTCCGCCGGTGGTCTGGAAGGAATTCACCGAGCCAATACCGGAGGACAGGGCGCCGCGCAGCGCATTCTGCTGGTTTACGTTCAGGGAAGTGGTGCGAATCTCGTAGCTGGTTTCCGATTGGGACTCCACTGCGAAGTCATCGAAACCCTGTCCGGCCACTATCCCTTCAACGGCGGCCGCGTCGGTAGCCTCGGCAAATTCGACCTCGGAAATAGAGCCGCTGGCCCCGGGCAACTGCACGATGACCCGGTCTTCGCCAAAGAGCTGAATGATGGGCTCCTCGGTTCCGAAAAGGTTGACGCGGCGGTTAATCCGGTCCAGCACACCCTCCATCTGGTCGGGAGTGGGCGCCTGGGTCTCGGACAGGAAGTAGGACGCCACGCCGAACTCGGCAACGGAAAATTCGACCAGATCACCCACCGATTCAGCCAGCGCCGTCTCAAGCTCCCCCTGCCGGTCTGCGTCCAGGGACGAGGTTGTGGTTATGCGGTAGAAGTTTTCCGAGCCCGTCTGCTCCACCTGGTAATTCGCCAGTTCCTGGTCCTGGGCAACTCCGGTAACGGCTTCTGACCCCGAAAGGTCCAGGTCCGGGTCGAAGCTGAACTCGACCTCGGAATAGGTTATGGCTTCCTCGATACCCTCTTTGGTGGCATCGTCCAGCAGGCCAGTAATAACGATGTAGGTGCGATCGTCCAGAGGCCGCACCTCGTAATCGGTAATGCCCAGGCCGTCCAGAGCTTCCTCGACTACTATGCCCCGGGTAGGGTCGGCAAACCCCGCCTCAATTCGCGTGCCCGTGTCGGCCTGATACACCAAGTGTCCGCCGCCACTCAGGTCAAGACCCAGCTTGAGACCCAGGGGGCCGTCCCCGCCGCGCACCAGGGCGGGAAAGCCCGGGACGTTTATGTTGATGTCCCGAAAGCCCAGGGAGGCCACGGAAAGGGCCACGATGAACACGATAAGAATAGTAAGCTGGACACTGCGCCTGCGCATTAATTACTCCTTTGTTTGTGTCCCTACCGGACACGAAGGGGCACGAAGGGACCGGCGAACTCTTTGACAGTCCCCTCGTGCCCTTGCATTATCTTCAATTCAGGCTGGCAGCCAGGGCCAGGGCATCCTCCCGGGTTGCGATCTCCCCGGCGGCCCGTGCCTCGTCGATCTGCTCCAGCAACCTGCCTATACGCGGTCCGGGGAGCAGGTTCAGGTGCTGCATCAGGTCGTGGCCGCTCAAAAGCCTCTGGGGTCCCCTGGCCGGAGCCTGCTCCTGGCCTGCCTGCAGCAAATCACTCAACATTCTAGCATGATTGGCCCAGTGGTCAGCTACGACCTCCGGCCCCTTGGCCGCCAGATAATCGGCCATGGCGAGGTAAATGGTATCAATTGCCACGTCCCGCACGTCCCGGTAGTAGCGATGCACCGCCCTTGGCGTCGGATTTTCTTGCCCGTTTCGCAGCTGGGACGGGCGCAGATGATGCTCCACCATCCTGGCCACCATGGAAACTGTCCTGGCGCTGAACCGTAGCTGGGTCAGCCGGTCGGTTACCATTTCTGCTCCCAACTCGGAGTGGCCCAGGAAGCGGATTCGCCCGGTCTTGTCCGGCCCCTTGGTCTGGGGCTTGGCTATGTCGTGAAGCAGGCCAGCCAGCTTGAGCACGGTGCGGCGACTGAAGCCGTCCCCAACTTCTTCCGCAAAGTAGTCCGCCACCTCCGCATTCCAGGGGGTCAGTGTGTAGATGGCCGAGTTCTGGTGGCCACCGGTGACCATCTCGGCAAATTCGACCGTGTGGAGGTTGTGGTTCCAAACGTCCCAGTAGTGGGCGCTGGGCTGGTCCACACCCTTGGTCAACTCTAACTCCGGGATGATTCGGCAGAGCAGGTCCAGCCGGTCGAGGACTTCCAGTTGGCCCCGGGCCCCGTCTCCCGAAAGAATTGTCATAAGTTCGTTGCGGACCCGCTCCGGAGCCACCCTGCCCAGTTGAGGGGCGTCGGCCCGGATTTGACGGACCGTTTCCGACTCCAGCATGAACTTGAGCTTTCCGGCCAAACGGGGCGCCCTCAGCAGGCGGCCCGGTTCGCCAGAGAACACCTGGTCATTGACCATCCGCAGACGTTTGCGTGCCACATCCTCGCGCCCACCAAAGGGGTCAACCAGGTCCGACACCCACTCACCGGCAGGGACAGGCCAGTCCTCAGCTTCGCTATTTAAGAGAACGGAATGGTCGAGGGGCAGGCCCATGGCATTGACGGTAAGGTCCCGCCTGGCCATGTCTTCTTCGATAGTTCCAGGATAGTCAACCAGGTCAATTACAACTTGACCTGATACATCTTCCGAGTCCGGCTTCAAAATAACCTGGTAAACGCCACGGGCCAGGTTATGGGGCTGGCAGGTGCCGCCCAGATGGTGGGCCAGTTCATTTCCGATTTCCTGAACGGAACCCGATGAAGGATTGACGGGTATGGCAATATCCAGGTCATGAGGGCCGGAGGAAGGCCCGGGTTCGGCAATCTCGCCCCTCAGGAGAGAGTCTCGAAGGAAGCCGCCCACCAGGAAGGCGCCTTCCCGGCGACCGGAGAAACGGGCAGAAAAGAACTGGGCGATTTGAGTAAGAATGGCCGGTATTTCCTGACGGGTGAAGACGGGCTTCACCGGATAGCGTTGGCGGCGAGGGAGTTGAGCAGTTTTTCCCTTGTTCGGCTCAATTTTGGGTGCAAATTGGGTACCAGGAAAGACTCATTGGGGCAATACCGCTGGGCATGCCCTTTATTCGGGTTTCTCCTCGGACTCCTGAGGTTCTGTGACTTCGGTGTCATCTTCCGCAGGTTCCTCCGGATCGCGCTCGTAGCTTATCTTCCAAAGGGCATCGCGAGAAACCAGGTGATCAATATACAGGATGCCATTCAGGTGGTCGGTCTCGTGTTCCAGGGCCTGGGCCAGCAGGCCATCGGCCCTGATGCGGACCATTTTGCCGTTGAGGTCCAAGGCCCGGGCCCTCACCCGCTCAGAACGTTTGACCGTGCCCCGATATCCCGGAATGCTCAGGCAGCCTTCCTCGACCTCTCGTTCTCCTTCGCGCCGGATTATTTCGGGATTTATCAATATCAGGGCTTCGTCCCACTCGGGCAATTGAATGACCGCGACCTTTTGGAGTCCGCCGACCTGATTGGCGGCCAGGCCAACTCCATGCTCGGAGTGCATGGTTTCCACCATATCGTCGGTGTACTGCTTCATATTGGCCGGAATCTGGGTGATGCGCCGTGCCTGCTGGCGCAAGATGGGGTCGGGTACATGCCGCATGGTCAATCGGGCCAAAGTGGGATACCTCCCGGAAGAGTTCTGCTGGCTCCGACTACGATGCGACGTGCCGGATTCGGCCCATAATTATAGGCATGGTAACCATAAAGTGCAAAGTCCAGCTACGGCTTTACGTCCACCACAAGTTCCAAAGCGGTTCACTACAGCAGCGCAGGGGTAGGTTCAGCGTCCTGGCGGATTGAAAGGCGGCATGGGAGGTGGAAAGTCAATTGAATCGTCGGCGCGGGCTTCCTCTTCAGAGACGAGCAGGCGATTGATAGTTCGCTCCCGTTCAGGCGAAGGATTGTAGTAGGGGTTTGGCCCTTGATCTCTAATGTCCCACAGCGATTCGATTAGCCGGGTTACGTCAGCCAAAAGATCGTTCAATAGGGGATCGCCTAACCGGTCCTCATAGTAATTCTCGTGTAGTTGATCTGCGATCGCCTGCAAATGCCTTAGTTCTGGCTGACCAAATTCGTCAGCAACCAGATCAATTATGTCGCGCCGGAGGTTGTGGGAACTATGCCGCCAATTGCGGTCTTCCGCGATGGCCTTAACGACCTGGGCAACAGCGCCGGATGCCTTATCCGACGCCTGAACTCTATCTCCCATTGTGTGCATCTCATAGTTGGCCTGCTCAATCAGGCGATGGCTGAGTTCTGCGTGACGATTGGCATTCGCGAGAGACATAGAGAAACCGCTCGGGTCGATAATCCTGATAATCGTGCTGTAGCCAGTGTAGCCACCACTTGCCTGATCAGTCCATACATAGCATTGGGATGCTTGGGCGGCCGCCAGGTATAACCCTCGAGGCCATGAATGCGCTCTACAGCAGTTCCACCGGATCCACATCTATGATTACATCCTTCGTTGGCAGCTCTACACCTTCCAGGAAACGGTGGAGGTTGCGCCCACGCAGAAGCAGGTTCCACCGGTACCGGCCCCGCACCCGTGGCGGAATGCCGGGGACCGGTCCTATTACACTTACGGTCGTCAGACCCTGCGACTTGATACGCTCCTTGAGGAGACGGGCGAGGCTAATAGCCTGGCGCTGACAGGTGGTCGGGTTTGAGTCCTGGAACAGCAGCCGCACCAGGCGGTTAAAGGGAGGATTGCCCAGGTGCCGGCGGCTGGTGATTTCCGTCTGGAACAGGGCCGCATAGTCCTGGCGGGCGGCGGCAGCCACCGCATAGTGCTCCGGGTTATAGGTCTGAATAACTGCCCGGCCCGGGTCGGGGCCCCGGCCGGCCCGCCCAGCCACCTGGCACAGCAACCCAAAAGCCCGTTCACCGGCCCGGAAGTCAGGTCGATAAATGCCGATGTCGGCCAGCACGACACCCACCAGGGTTACGTTGGGCAGGTCGAGACCCTTGGCCACCATCTGGGTACCCACCAGCACCTGTACTTCGCCTTCAGCAAGCCGCCGCATAGCCTCTTCGGGGGTAAGCCCGTTTCGGGCAGCATCCGAGTCCCACCGCTGCACCTCTACACCGGGGAACATGGATTTGACCTCATCCACCACTCGCTGGGTGCCGATTCCCAGCTGGCGGATGTTCTTGCCCTGGCACTGGCGGCAGAGGCTCGGCATTCGGGTGCGCCGGTTGCAACGGTGGCAGCGCAGCCTGGAGTCGGAAGAGTGGTAGGTGAGAGTTGTGGTACAACCACTGCAGGTAACCACGTATCCGCAGTCCCGGCATTGGACCATGGGCGCGCTGCCCCTCTGGTTCAGAAACAGGATTGCCTGTTGGCCCTGTTCAATACACTCGGTAAGGCCATTGGTCAAGGAGCGGCTGAAGATGCTGCGGTTTCCCTGGCGGAGTTCCTGCCGCATATCCGCGACTTCAACCCTGGCCAACCCAATATCCTCTGTATCAGCGTCGGTCGATGACTCCAGGGTCCCGGTGTAGCCCCCTCGTCGGCCCGGGGCCGCGCCGGTTTCGCCGTTGAAACGAATACGCTGTGGCAATTCCAGCAGCCGGTAATGGCCCCGGCGGGCATGGTAGTAAGACTCCACGTCGGGGGTCGCGCTCCCCAGCAGCACCGGAGCGCCGGTCATACGTGCCAGTTCCATGGCGGCTGTCCTGGCGTGATAAAAGGGGTGGCCTTCCACCTGCTTATAGGTCCACTCGTGCTCTTCGTCAATGACAATGAGGCCAAGATTGGGCACGGGTGCGAAGAGAGCACTGCGCGGACCAACAACGACATCGTAGTCGCCGTCGCGAATCTGCCACCACTGATCGAATTTCTGACGGTCGGTGAGGCCGCTGTGGGTGACCGCTACTTTGCCGGGAAAACGGGCATTGACCCGCTGCACCGTCTGCGGTGTCAGGGCAATCTCAGGTACGAGGAAAATAGCCTTCTGTCCCAGCGCGACTGTCCTCGCGATGGCCTGCAAGTAGACTTCCGTTTTTCCACTGCCCGTCACGCCATGCAATAGAAATACTCTGGGCTGTTCAGTTGGGTCTTCCAGGGTTTCCAATACGCGCCGCAGTGCGTCTGCCTGAGCCATAGTCAGCAACGGAGGTACCTCAGGGATTCCGGGGATTGGCGTTTTTCCCCCATCGCCCGTCGGCGCTTCCGTTTCGTCCTCCACCAGGGCAGGACCTCCCACCACCGCACTTTCCTGCCGCACCCATTCAAGGCCCAGCAATCCCTTTTCGACCAAAGAGTCCCCCACCCCGGACCCGAACTCCCGGTTGGCCAGGGTGGTGGAATATCCAGCCTTTTGTTCCCGAACGGCATGAAGCAGTCTTTGCTGCCGCTCCGGCATTCTGACCGTCAGTTCAGGCCAGTTGCCCAGGGAGTCCGGTGCGCCGGTGGGGAATAACTGGGTAGCGTACCTGAAGCTGCGCGGCCGAGGGAGGGTGACCCGCCGGTGGACATAGCCCTTATCCGCCAGGCGATTAATTTCGCGAATACCTGACCTGCCCAGGAGCTTGGCAAAGTCCGCTTCGGCCATCCGACGTCGTTCGGCCAGGGAATTCAGCGCTTCGCGGGATGCAGGTTTCAGTTGGTCCAGATCGTTGTCTGGAACAGGCAGCGGAACAACCTGGGAACGGACCTGGGCCTTGAAGCCGGGGGGCAGAAAGAGGGCAATGGCGTCGAACAGCGAACAAAAATAGTACCGGCTAAGCCAACGGGCCAGGGCAAGAGCGTTGTCATCCAGCAGCCGACCGGGTTCCACGGGTTGAAGAATGTCCCTGGTTACTTCCACCTGCGGAGCGTCGGCCAACTCCATGACCACCCCCTGCAAGATGCGACGTCCAAACGGAACCCAGACCAACTGGCCGGGTTCTAACCGGAAACGTTCGGGGATGCTGTAGGAAAAGGTCCGTGAATGATCAACCGGGGCGTCGACCGCTACTTCTGCGTATCTGGTCATAAGCGCTGGCTATCGGTGGAGATGTATGAGTGACTTGCCCGCAACAACGCCTGGCGGACTCGGCAGGTTACGTGGGTTGGTCGGGCTATGCCCCGGATTAAGTAATGGCTACCCTCATTTTTCTGGACCCGGTGAAGGGTACGGAGGGCAGGAACCTCCGATTATTGGAGAACCCGCCCCGACTTTGGAGCCCTGGAAAACCTGGCTTTCGAACCACCATCTTGGCGCCCGAAATGGGAATCAATATCTATGTTGCTCCCTTCAATCAGGCAGAAACAACCGAGACTATTCAGGCGCCGTGAACTCTGACTTAGCAATTTGGCCCAGGAAAAGGCCTGGGCCCTAACTGGCGCTTGGCCCCCGGGGCCGCCGGGGGACGGTCTTTTCCTTAATACGAGCGGCGCGACCCTGCAAGCCACGCAGGTAGTAGAGCTTGGCCCGACGCACGGCGCCCCGGCGGGTAACTTCAAGGGAGTCTATCAAGGGAGAGTAAAGGGGGAAAATCCTCTCTACCCCGATACCACCGCCGGCCATGCGGCGCACGGTAAAGTTGGCCGAAGGTCCAGTACCGTTCTGGCGGCGAATTACCACACCCTGAAACGCCTGGATACGCTCTCTTTCACCTTCACGAATCCGGAAATTCACGCGTACCGTGTCACCGGCGCCAAACTCGGGAATATTGGGGTTGCTTTCTGGCTGCAATACTTGGGCGGCTTCCATATCTATTAATAACTGCCTTTTTGTGATGTATCAGGTGTTAAGACACTGCTATTAAACACTACGCGGTGCCAAAGGGAACTCTATGCACCCGGTCAATAAGAATACCACACGAGGAGCGGAAATGGCAGGTCTTCAGCGCCACCTGTTCCGCTCAGGAAATGGCTGTCCGGAAGTTCTCAGGTATTACGGTTCGCCTCAATTTCGTTTCCATATCGCCCACTGGTCCGGCCCTTAGTGAAGAAAATAATATGGTACTATGGGGCAAATTCAAAAGCGGGCAACCGCAGATTCACAAACAAGTGTGTTGCCAATCGTCGATAATTAGGAGGAACCGTTATGCCATTTGGAGGCAATGACTGGCTGGCGCTGACCCAGGAACCTACGCTGGAGCCCGGGTTGCCCATCTGCGACCCTCACCACCACTTTTGGGACTACCGCAGTGAGCGCATTCCCTACCAGCGATACCTGATTCACGAGCTTGCCGATGACATTAACAGCGGCCACAACGTGCGGTCCACCGTGTTCATCGAGGCCCGCTCCATGTACCGACCCGACGGTCCCGAGCAAATCCGGTCCGTGGGGGAAGTGGAGTTTGTCCAAGGCATTGCGGCAGCCAGCGCCAGTGGCATCTACGGCGAGGGTCGGGCGGCGGCGGCCATCATCGGCGCAGCCAACCTGGACCTGGGCGCGGCAGTGGAGTCGGTATTGGAAGAACTGCAGGAAGCCAGCCCCAACCGGTTACGGGGCATCCGTTCCGCCACCGGTTACGATCCTCACCCTGAAATAGAGAGCCGCGCGGCCCAAGGGCGCATGGCCAACCCCAACTTTCGAACCGGAGCCCAAGTGCTGGCGCGCAAGGGACTGGTTATGGACATCACCGCCTATTTTCACCAGGCCGAGGAACTGGCCGATTTCGCCCGGGCCGTCCCCGATCTGCCCCTGATTTTCAACCACATTGGCGGCCTGCTGCGAATTGGCCCCTACGCCAACCGGGACGACGAGGTGCTGGCCCAGTGGCGCAGCGGCATCGATACCGTGGCCACGTGTCCCAACATCTACATGAAGCTAGGCGGTGTGGGCCAGCCACGCTATGGCTTCGACTGGCACGAGTGGAACCGGCCCATCGGCTCCCAAGCCCTGGCCGACGCCCTGAGTCCGTTGATGAACTACTGCATCGAAAAGTTGGGGCCGGAGCGTTGCATGTTCGAAAGCAACTTCCCGGTGGACAAGGTGTCCTACTCCTACAACGTGCTGTTCAACGCCTTCAAGCGCCTTTCGGCTGGCTACTCGTCCAGCGAGCGGGCCGCCCTATTCCACGACACGGCCGTGAAGGTGTACGGGATAGACTACCGGTAGGGAATACAGGCGATGACTAACAGCGGGCGAAAAGATACATCGCATAACTACTGACAGGCGGCTCCTTACGAAAGACACGGAGCCAATGCTTAAATGTTGTCCATATGGTTGGACAACGACGACAGCGAGAACCGGTCTGGATCGTCGCCCGAGCATGGTTGCCTTGGTGTATGGCGCTTATTTTCTTGCTGACCATTGGTTGGACGGCTTTCGTGGCTTGGGTTGAGGCAACCCAGTTCAGCCACCCAACCGCGTCTTTAACGGCAATTGCAGCGGTCGGGAAAAGTTCCCCTGCAATCCCCTTAATTGCGGCGTTCTCGATATGCGGCGTTCTCGACAATGGTAGTTACTCTGGCCGACGTAGCGGGAGGTTGGGTTTTGGTCACCAAGAGATTTCTTGAGGAAAAGTTCTTGAATCCCTGGTTGGAAAAACGCAAGGCAGAGGCCAGAGCCCAAACCGAACAAGCAGACCGCGTTGATCGACATTGGCGGTCCTGGTACGAGCGGCAACAGTCAACTTTGGCCAAGGGCGAACCTTTTAGCGAGCCGCCGCCTGACGCTGATTCCTTTAGCGAAGGTCCCGAATTTTATTAGCAGCATTGCCCAAGCTGACATTCTCCACACGATTCGCAAGGACAGTAATTCTATGAGCGCAACCCAAACCCTGGCCCAGTTCATTGCCGACACAGAGTACGAAGCTCTCCCAGTCCCGGTAGTTGAAGCTGCCAAAATTGCCATCCTGGACGGTGTTGCCAACATGGTTGCCGGTTCGGTGCAGGAGTTGGCTGACATCATAGGCCGCTACGTTCGGGACAGCGGTGGCGCCCCCCAGGCCTCAGTCATAGGCTGGGGCTACAAGAGCAACCCGCCGGCCGCCGCCTTCGCCAACGGCGTCTTCGGCCACTGCCTGGACTACGAAATTCAGGGGTTCCCGCCCACCCACGGCACCTCGTCCTGCCTGCCAGCGGCACTGGCTCTGGCGGAACAGCATCGCGCCTCCGGCAAGAGCATCATCACCGCTTATGCGCTGGGCTGGGAGATCCAGGGGCGACTGCGGGCCGCTTCAGCCCAGGCTACCGCACCTGGCCACCATCCGCCGGGCCTGGTGGGCCCCCTCGGCGGCGCAGCGGCCGCGGCCAAGACATTGGGCCTGGACGGGCAACAAACCCTCATGGCCTTGGGTATCGCCGCCTCTCGCACCGGTGGCCTCACCGCCAACACCGGCACAATGGTCAAGTCCACCCACCCCGGCAACGCCGCCCGCATGGGCGCTGAATCGGCCATCCTGGCCGGCATGGGCTATACCGCCAGCGACGAGGTCCTGGAATCGCCGGTGGGGTACGCCGCCGCCCTGTTTGGCGGGAATTTCAACTGGGACGCGGCCACCGGCCATCTGGGAGATTCCTGGCGATTGACCGACCCCGGCTTTGACATCAAGCGATTTCCGGCCCAGGTATACATGCAGAATGTTATCGAAGCTGCCCTGAATCTACGGGAGGAAAACGGCCTTGACCCTGAAGCTATCGAGCAGGTAACCATTCAGCGCCAGGGCCGGGGCCACTCCGGTCCGGTGCCCCGCAGCGGCCTGGACGGCAAATTCAGCGTGGAGTACTGCGCCGCCGCCGCCCTGCTGGACGGCCAGGTGGACATCGACACCTTCACCGACGAACGCCGCTTTGCTCCAGACATGGAAGAGATGCTGGGCCGCATCAATGTTGTGCCCGAGGGCCCCGAATCCGGCGCTACCCTGTCTACCGCCCTTCTTAAGAACGGCAGCACGGTAACCGCCGAATGCAACGCCTTCCGGGGCTCGGCGAAAAACCCCATGTCTCGCGATGAACGACTGGTAAAGGTACGCGACTGTTTTAACCGCGCCCTGTCCGATGCGGACACCGAGAAGGTAGTTGAAATGATGGAGAACCTGGAAAGCGTAAATGATGTTGCGGAGTTGATGGGCGTGTTGGGGCAGGTGGCGGTTAGCCGGGATTAAGTTCCAAAGATTAGAAATGCTCTCCGGTCTCCTGCCAGGTGTTGCTTTCAGCTGCCCAAAAAGATCAACCCGCGGGTGAACGTCGGGGACAAGCGTCCTACATTTCTTCTTCCGACACAATCGCCATACCTGGGCTCTTCTTGCTCTAATGGGCCAACGGACTTTTGTTTCCGTTGGCCTTTTTTCGGTGCAAGTACTCTTGCTGGGCGGCTATCAAGCAAATGTCCTTCGTCTGCAAAGGAACCCCGACACGCTTACCTGCGTGTCTTCCCCTTTCCGAGTCCGCGTTTCGGAGTAGCTGGTCCTCCACGCCTGGTCGTCTGCTGATCAGTTCACTACAAAGAACACATTCTTGATTTCTCCTTCGACCCAACCCGGGCTGGCATCCAATCGCCACAAATAATAGCTATCTGTTGCACCATAAGAGGAAGCGTCGGATATCAGGTACTGCTCAGTTCCCACTTCAAGGAAAGCATTGCCTGGCAGAGGCTTGTCCACCAGGAAAAACAGGTAATGATTGTCGCCGGTAAAGTCAGGGTGGCATATGGCAGAGATGGTGTATATTTCGGAGTCAATAGCGAACGTATCCTGCGACAAACTGCCGGCGTCCTCCCAGCGTTCATCGTCAAGGTTCAAATACCCCAGGTAATCGTAGGTCAGTTGGTCGTTTACCCCCACGGTCAGCTGAGCATCCCAAACCTGTGTCTGTGCATAGGCCGGTTGACCGCCTGAGGCCATGAACAGCACCAAGGCCAGTGCCGCAAACAGTCCGGCCGGGATGGACATCCTCACTTTTCTCTTGGATTCAACCGGCGTTCTGATGAATCTGCTGTTTGATATCTTCGACCAACCGCTCATGCTCTTCACCTCTCATCCCGCTTGAAAAACGGGTTCGTTATTAACTATTCAGCTTTTAAGGAACTGGCCCACTTTCGGGAGAGGGACCTCGCCCAATTAAGTCGGCTTGGGACAAGCCTCAACCAGGCTCTGGCCCAGTCGTGGAAACTTGTTGGAAATCCAGGAAAGGGCCCGACAAGATCTCGGGCAATCGTTGATTAGGTGAGGCATCTGCAACATGTCTTGCATTACGATATACTTCTTAGTTCCGTGCTAGATTAACTTTTTATTTCTAATATATCTTTATGTCTTATGTCTTTCGTTAACCCTCTGTCAAAGGCCATATAAACCCTGCACGTCTGGCTGTCAAGATACCTAGGGAATCGATAATCCCTGTCTTTGACGGTGCCGGAACGCCTAAAGGAATCATCCAGAGCAGGTGGTTATAGCCCTCTACAGGCTGCAACAGGTACGACGAAGAGCCAAAACAGGGGTCCGGACGGCCACATAAAGACGCCAAGATCGAGTCAGTTTGGACAGCAAAAAGTTCACGCATGAATTTCTTGACACTGCCTGGCCACGCGGGCGATTGCCGTCTCTAATTGCCTTGCGAGGCTATCGACCGGCAATGCCACAGTAGCCGAGGCAATAGCTTTGCAATGCACCTAGTATTACAACGTCAGTTGGCATGATAAGATTACTGGGAGATTGGGGAATGCTTGGGCAGGTGAGGCAGGGAAGTGGATGGGGCGGCATTTGAGCAGGTATACCAGGACTTTCAGGAGTTTCACGCCTACTTCGCGCCGCTGTTTGGCCGGCGGGAGACGCGGGAGCACAGCGGTCATTATCTCCAGGCCCTGCTGGTACAGTCTGGGGAGCGGCGCAACGCTGAGAACCTGTCGGAGACGGTTCCGGGGTCAGCCAGGGGGATGCAGCGGTTTCTCACCGATTCTCCCTGGGATGATGAGGCGATCATAGGGCGGCTGCAGGAGTACCTGGGAACCCGGCTGGAGCATCCGGAAGGGGTGTGGGTGCTGGACGGCAGCGACTTTCCCAAGCAGGGGCGGAAGTCGGCGGGAGTGGCCCGGCAGTACTGCGGGAGACTGGGGAAGGTGGCCAACTGCCAGGCTGGGATGTTCCTGGCCTATGTCAGCCCGTTGGGACGGGCGTTGGTGGACAAGCGGCTGTATTTGCCAGAGAGCTGGACCAAGGATCCGGAACGCTGTGCCGAGGCGGGGGTTCCGGAGGAGCGGAGGGGCTACCGGTCGAAGACGGAGTTGGCGCTGGAGACGCTGCGGCGGGCCCTGGAGTTGGGCCATCTCAGGGCCGGGTGGGTTGCGGCAGACGACGCCTTCGGCATGTCGCCGTCCTTCCGCGACGGGTTGGCAACCTTGGGAATGCGCTACGTCCTGGACGTGCCGGCGGGCTTTATGGTGTGGCCGGAGGAACCGGAGTGGACCACTCCGGTCTACCGGGGACGGGGTGGGCCTCCCAAGCCCAGGCTCGTGGCCGGACAGCGGCGGACCATGGAGGAGCGCAGCGCTGAATTGCCGGAGGGTGCCTGGCGGGAGATTACGGTGGCCGAGGGAAGCCAGGGCTCCCGCAGCTACCTGTTCAGTGCCCAGCGGGTGCGGCCCAGCAGCCGGCGCAAGCCCGGCGAAGTCCACTGGGCCGTCTACCGCCGGAACCTGGACGGCAGCGAACCGCGCTACTACCTGTCCAATGCACCGGAGGATACCCCGTTGGAGACCCTGGCATACGTGGGAGGTTCCCGGTGGCGTATAGAAACGGAGTTCGAGACGGAAAAGAGCGACGTGGGCCTGGACGAGTACGAGACCCGCACCTGGGCGGGCTGGCATCACCACGTGGCCCTGTGCCTGCTGGGCGGAGCTTTTCTGCTGAGCCTGCAACAGGCTTGGGGGGAAAAAGATGCCCCGGATCACGAGACCGCAGGTCTACCGGGTGGTGCGGGAGATGCTGCCCCGGGAACGGTTCGGACCTGAAGAGTTGCTGCGGTGGCTGGAGGATACGCAGGACAGTAACGAACGGGCCAGTCGCTCCCATGCCAAGCGCCGCGCCGCCATGCGGGCATCACCCCACATCCCTCCCTGAACTGACGTTGTAATACTAGTGTCCTGTATCCAAAGTACGTTGGCAAAAGCGGGCAACGTTGGCCAGTATTTGGTCGGCGGTCTGGGTCCAGACAAAAGGTTGGGGATCTTCGTTGGTGACTTCCAGATAGCGGTAGATGGCAGCCTCCAGTTCGGCGCTGCTCCGATGCACGCCGCGGCGCAACTGCTTTTCGGTGAGCAGACCGAACCAGCGCTCCACCAGGTTCAGCCAAGAGGCGCTGGTGGGTGTGAAGTGCATATGGAAGCGGGGCCGCTTGGCCAGCCAGTTGCGGATCAGCGCCGTCTTGTGGGTGGCGTAGTTGTCCGCGATCAGGTGGACGTCGAGGTTGGCGGGCACCTCAGCCTCGATGGTATCGAGGAATTTGCGGAACTCCACGGCCCGGTGCCGTTGGTGGCAACGACCAATCACCTGGCCGGTCCTGGTGTCCAAGGCGGCGAACAGCGAAGTGGTGCCGTGACGCAGGTAATCCACGTAATCCAGGTAATCATGGGTGCGCCGTTCCACCTGTCCCGGGCGCATGGGCAATAGCGGACGGGTGCGATCCAACGCCTGGATCTGGGACTTCTCGTCCACGCACAGGACCAACGCCCGATCCGGCGGGTTGAGGTATAGCCCCACAACGTCCCTGACCTTCTCGATAAAGAAGGGGTCTGCCGACAACTTGAAGGTCTCCGTGCGGTGGGGCTGCAATCCGAAGGCTCGCCAGATGCGGCTGACCGTGTTGTGGCTCAGCCCGCTGCGCTGGGCCATGGACCGGGTGCTCCAGTGGGTCGCGTCCTTGGGGGTGGTCTCCAGCGTCAGCGTAATCACACGCTCCACGTGGTCATCGGTAACCGCTCGAGGCCGTCCGCTGCGCGGTTCGTCCGACAGTCCGTCCAGCCTCCGTTCCAGGAAGCGAGAACGCCACTTCCCCACCGTCTCATCGGACACTCCCAGGTCGGCGCCCACCGTGGTATTGCTGCGGCCTTCGGCACAGCCCAAAATCATTCTGGCCCGCAGCGCCAAAGCTTGCGCCGTTTTCGGACGGCGAACCCACCGTACCAGGGCTTCACGCTCCACCTCATCCAAAATTACCGGCGGCATTGGTCGTCCGATTGCCATGGTCATCCTCCTCTGGATTGCTAACCCGGAGGATACCTCATCGTGAATACTATTACAACTGACTTCAGTTACACCACACTAGAAGTCTGGCCGGAAAGCCATTGGCCGGATTTCGCGCTACGCCCAGCAGACGTATTCCAGTCTTATACGGCATGGTAATGTATATAATACGTGTCAAGAACCCACTGTTACATCGACAATCGACGTTAAGAAAACGGCGGGTTGGGGAGAATCGGGGTTCCCGGCCAGACTTCTAGCAAAGCCCCTTACTCCCCGACAACGGGACCTGCGGGACCGGGCCCTGTTACCGGGCAGGTCGAAGGGAGCCTGCGAGTATGCGGGTAGAGGAAGTGAGTTGGAGAGAACGGTAAGTGGAGAAAGCGCCGCCTTTCGGCCCCAGCCAAGAACGCCCAATGTTTCGGGAAGAAGGACCGGTTAAGGTGCGCGACTGCTTCTACCGCACCCTGCCAGAGGGCGACAGGGAGCGGGTGATATAAATGCTGGCGAGCCTGAAAAGCGCTGACGATGTTGGGGAGTTGATGGGGGATTGGGGCTGGTCGTGGAAAGCAGGAGCGACTGGGACAACTGTGCTTTAGGCTGGGGGCCGTCCGCTATTGAGTTGCCGGCTATTTAAATGTTAAGAGATGCCACGAAATCTCGTGGCATCTCAAAGCCTGTTTCCTATCCTCATTGTTAAGTTCTTCAGTTATTCTGGTGGGCCACGCCTCGGTTCAGGCATACACCCTTTCTGTCAAAAAGCCACTTCAACTCTGTCATAAAGCCAAGGCAACCAGCAGAGCAAAGCCGACGACCGTGGCGGCTAGAGCACACATCCAGGGCGCGGTGTTGTCCTTGAATCTCTTTTCCCTTGTCCGGCTGATATAGAACTCACTTGGTGGCATACCTTCCTCCTCTTCGCGGGCGAGTCCACTTCCTGCCCGCACTGTTTGGGATGGGTTCGGCCTTGGTGATACGGAGTCAGGGAGACGCTGGCAACTTTACCGTTTCCCATATTCCTGCCAGAGCGGCTTCAGGCGAAGATTGACAGGATACTGGCAGATCAGTTCGGACTTGTCGCTCAGCCAGAGCAGCACCAGCAAGGTCACAGGGAAAAATATCTGCAACGTAAGCATTTATTCTGCTCCTGTCGTCAGGTAGTCGGGCCAAAAGCTCAAATGCGGAACAATTTCTGAGGACTTAGTCTGAACTTAGGCGACCTGAGTTAAATCAACTACTTAAATAATAGTAAATAATATTAACCTAATGAAGCAATGTTTTATTTATGCATAAATTGTGAACATTTTTAGGGCTTCATTGATGCACAACCATTTTGCAAATCTTGCAATGCCGGAATCGGGGGAGTCGCACACATGGGGCCGTGCTCAGACCGGAATACGCCCCTTTCCGTGTCTCAGCCAGAAATTCAATGTCCAGGGAAGAACGACTTGTCAAAGTTCGGTACAGCTTCCACCGCGTCCTGTCCGATGCGGACACCGAGCAAATCCCTGAGATGATGGAGGATGTAGGAGGCGGAGTTAATGGGGGTCCGCGGGCAGGTGAAAGGGGAAGGTAGCATCGAAGGGGCAAAACCTATATGGAATGGAAGAAACATGTAATGCATTGTGAGCATGTTAAGTAGTGGAAATATACCAACATCAAAAATAGCCGGTGATGGGTGTTAAAACCCTCACCGACATATTGATTTTGGAGACACAATTGCGACGTTTAACAGTAGTCGCTTAACTCTCAGTCGTTGTCGTTTGTCACTGGCCTAGATAGGGTTAAGCTGACAAACCATCTTGTTGCTGGCAACATGAATGACATCCCGTTCGCGAACTTTGAATCTTCCTCCCTGGAGTTCAACTGTGAGAACCTCTCTCACAATTTGTTCTAGTTTTGGGAATAGCCCAGTCAAGTAATAACGTTCATCTTCACTGTAGGAACGCTTGAGCGGTACAAAAACCTCTTTGCTCTCGTTACAAGAAAGAACCTTAGTGGGTGATTGAGCTTGAAAAGCTAGGATTTTACTGAGTTCTTTTTCGGGGATCGCAATTGTAATTACCGATCTAGTCGTGTCCGCAACCACCATAATTCTCCAGCCTCCAGCTATAAAATCCTGACCGCACTTCCCTATTTCTCACCTGTCCCATTATAGCATAATTCTGACTACAATACCAAGGCTATTAACTATTACAGCTCTTTCTTTATCTTTTTATCGTTAGCAACGCTCAATTATATTACGATATACGTGCATGCGCGCGCGAGGACCTAATGTGCCGTGGGAGTCCGACCTGCCTTACGCGCGTAAGGCAGGTCGGACTCCCAAATATCTGAGCTTTCATTCATATCTATTTGCCAGATACCCTATCCAATGGCACAATTATCCCTAAGTTATTGATAATCATCGCTGGGCAGTGGCGTTGGGTGGTTTGTTCCACAGGTCAAATGCAAAGGTTGAAGCCCACCTTCAAGGATGCCTTGCACTGGCCATTGAGCATGACGAGAAAGATTTCTTAAATGGAGAGAAAAACCGTGGTTGAAAACAACAATGCAGTAGCAGTCCTGGGCGGCGGATGCTTTTGGTGCGTTGAGGCCGTTTACACTGAAATGAAGGGAGTAACCTCAGTCATGTCCGGTTATTCTGGCGGCCACGCGGTCAATCCAACCTACTACCAGGTTTGTGGCGAAAAGACCGGCCACGCCGAGGTGGTTAGCGTGGAGTTCGACCCGGCCCAGATCACCTTCCCTGAAATACTCGAGGTGTTCTTCGCCAGCCACGACCCCACTACCCTCAACCGGCAGGGTGCGGACGTGGGCACCCGCTACCGTTCGGTGATCCTCTACACCTCTGATGCCCAGAAGGAGCAGGCGGCCGAATTCATCAAAGAGCTGAATGCGTCCGGTACCGAGCCCGGCCCGATAGTAACCGAGCTTGCTCCCTTCGAGGTGTTCTATCCGGCGGAAGCGGAGCATTATCGCTTCTACGAGAACAATCCTGGCAGTATGTACTGCCGGATAGTCATTGACCCCAAGGTTGCCAAGGTACGGCAGAAGTTCGCCAATAAACTTCGCTAGGCGCCGCAGCCGCGTGATGCGCTGTCAATCCTTTATTCGTGGAAGGGAATTGAGGGTTGTTTGTTGCTGGTGCTAGCAAAGAGAAGCGAACAAGCGAAGTCAGATTTCCTGAACGAGTCGCTTATCAACAATTGGCTTTTTGGGCAGTGGTCTATTGGCTATGGATCTAAGGGGCAGTTGCTGTGGCTGCCCTTCTTTATTTGTGAAGCTGCACCCATCCTTCAACAGTACCTCAATAGAGTGTCTTCGACCGCTTCCGTAGTCAGAAACGCCCTGTAATGCTAAAGCGCCTGTTGCCCTATTTGCTAACCCCTTAGTCCAGTGGCACAATAACCGTCATGAGCGTTCAGACTACGCTGGCCGGCGGGTTCAGCCGGTTCGTTCCCTCTTCCATGCGCTACGGCCAGTTCCGCTACTACTGGCTTGCCCTGCTGACCGGCGTGACGGGGCACCAGATGTTGTTCCAGTTCACCCTGGGCTGGCTGATGTTCCAGTTAACCGGCGACGAGGGCTACCTCGGCTGGCTGGGTCTGGCCGTGGCCCTGCCCGCCCTGGCCCTGAACCTGGTGGGCGGGGTTTTGGCCGACCGTCTGGAGCCCAAGGTGCTGGTGGCTTCCGCCCAGAGCCTGTCTGCCACCGTGGTGGTGGGGCTGGCGATATTGGTGATGATGGACCGGGTGGAACCCTGGCACATTCTGGTTGCGGCCTTCATCGCCGGCGTCGGACAGGCCTTTGACCAGCCCAGCCGTGCCAGCATTTTCCCCCGCCTGGTTGAACGGGAGCATATTGTCAACGCCGTAGCCATGGAATCGGTTGTCTGGAACGGGGTTCGTATCCTGGCCCCAGCCCTGGCTGGCATGGTTATCGCCCGCCTGAGCATAGAGGCCTCCATGCTGATCAGCGCGGCTTCCTTCTATGTCCTGGCCGCAGTGATGTCCCTGCTTCGGCTGCGAGATCGGGCGCCCGCCACGGGTCGCGTGATGCAGCAAATAGGCGAAAGCTTCCGCTACGTAGGTAGCCACCCCATCTTCCTGTTCGTAATGCTGATGACCTTCTGCAACAGCCTTTTTGGAATTTCCTACATTCTGTTGATGCCCTCGCTGGCGGAGAAATCCTTCATGGTGGGAGCGGAACGGGTGGGCTGGATGCTGGGGGCGGCCGGCGCTGGCGCCATCATCGGCAACTGGGTTATCGGCAGCCTCAGGTTGAACAGTCCCCGAGGGCTCATCATCCTCTTTGGGGCCATGCTCTACGGAATCTGCCTGATGCTGTTTGCGGTAGCAGCCTGGCAGGGACTTTACTGGGTGGGAATGGGCATACTGTTCGTGGGCGGCATTAACTTCTCCCTGTACCTGGTGGGCGGCCTCAGCGCCCTGCAGGAACTGGTGCCCGACAACATTCGGGGTCGAGTTATGGGTCTTTACGGCGCCACCTGGAGCCTTGGTCCTTTGGGAATGGCCCAGGCCGGTTTCGTGGCACGCTACTTGGGCGCCCCCTTTGCGGTAGCTGTCGGAGCGGTGGTGGTGTTCCTGGTGGCTTTTCTGATATTCGTGTTTCGGTCCGACCTGCGAAGGTTCCGTGGCAGACAGCCAGAGCCTGCGGCGGTTCCGGCAAAGGCGTAGTCGTAACGAGCAGGGACGGAAACGGTTAAGCTGACTTGACCTGAGATTGAAGAGACAGGACCTGAGCTTTAGGCTGAATTGAGCCAGTCCATCCGCGGAAATAATGGAGGAGATATGACGAATAGTTCTTTTAACCCGCTTTCGCCAGACGAGCGATACGTTATCGAGATGAAGGGCACGGAACGGCCCTTTACCGGCGAGTATGACGACTTCTACGAAGGCGGCACCTACATTTGCCGCCGTTGCAACGCCGAGCTATACAAGTCTGACGACAAGTTCGACGCGCATTGTGGCTGGCCGGCCTTTGACCAGGAACTTCCCGACGCGGTAAACCATTTGCCGGACCCTGATGGCTACCGCACCGAGATCGAGTGCGCCAACTGCGGCGGGCACCTTGGTCACGTCTTCTTCGGCGAGGGGTTCACACCTACCGGCGCCCGCCACTGCGTAAACTCCCTGTCCATGAAATTTGTGCCCTCAGACGAGGAGCAATCGTAGGGGCCGAATCTCAGGTTCAGAAACCCCTCCAACGCAGGCTTCCAAACGAAGACGCTCGCTTGTTTGGGTGGGCGAGGGCGTGGTATCCTTTAGTCCGCTGGCCGTCAGTCGTGTCCCCGTAGCTCAACGGATAGAGTGCTGGCCTCCGGAGCCAGAGATGAGAGTTCGACCCTCTCCGGGGATACCATCTCCTTAACGGCCTGCTTCGTACCAGTCCGCAACTCCCTCAAGACCTACAAAACGGGGCGTGGCCCAGCGGCAGGGCGCCTGGTTTGGGACCAGGAGGTCGGCAGTTCGAATCTGCCCGCCCCGACCATGTTCGGATTCAACCGTCCTTTTGGGCCGGAATTAACTCCCCCAAACCACCGGACGCGCAGCTTTGAGCACCAAGTCCCCAAGTGGACTTTTGCACCCCCTTCTAATAGACTACTCCCCAAACTATCACCACCCCGGAGGTTCTTGCCATGCCCGTTTTTCCGCATGAATACCTGCACAAAGTCGCCTACCAAGTCTATGTCGCCAAGGGTACGCCTGAAGAGGAGGCGGAAATCGTCGCCACTCACCAGGTGAAGTCCAACCTGGTCGGCCACGACTCCCATGGAATCATCCAGCTGCTGGAGTATTGCAGCCGTATCGACCGGGGCCACATCGTCCCGGGCGCGCCCTTTGAAGTTGAGCGGGAAACCCCCAACACCGCGGTTATCAACGGCAATTGGGGCTTCGGCTTCGTGCAAACCGAGAAGGCCATGCGCATGGCCATAGACAAGGCCAGGGACCACGGCGTGGCTGCCATGACCCTTCACCACCAGAGCCACGTGGGACGCGTCGGCGACTATCCGACCATGGCCCTGAACGAAGGAATGATTGCCTTGGTCACCGCCGACTCGGGAGCGGGCCCCAAGAACGCAGCCCCCTTTGGCGGTCGTGCCCGTCGACTTGGTACCAACCCCATCTGCATTGGAGTCCCCAGCGAACTGCCGGGGCCGGTGCTGCTGGACATGGCAACCAGCGCCGTAGCCATGGGCAAGATTAACCTCCAGCGCAGCCGCGGTGAACCGGTGCCGCTGGGCTGGATTGTGGACAAGGACGGCAAACCCACCACCGACCCCAACGACTACTTTGCCGGCGGCGCCATCCTGCCCGTGGGCGCCGACCAGGGCCACAAGGGTTATGGCCTGTCTTTCATGGTGGAGATGTTCTCCGGCCTGCTGACGGGACTGGGCTTCGGAATCGACCCCCAGGCTCGTCATAACGACGGCGTGTTTATCTCCGTTTACAACGTGGAGCACTTCCGCCCATTGGACGACTTCAAGCGGGAAATGAGGGAGTTCGTAGAGTTCATCAAGACCTCACCCCCCGCCGAAGGCTTCACCGAAGTCCTTTACCCAGGAGAGATCGAGTACAACACGGAGTTGAAGCGCCGGGAGGAAGGCATCTTCGTGGAAGACCAGACCTGGGATGGCATAACCGCCCTCATGGAGGAAGTTGGGGTGGCCGAGGCGGTGGGGAAGCCGTAGGGGAGCACCAACGGCCCAGCGCGCTGCCAATAGAATCATACCTCAGGAAACCCAAAAGGGTTGTCACACATTTTCTGTGACAACCCTCTTCTTGTCACAAAACAACCGCCTTTTTCTGTGACAAGAGCTTCTTCTCCCTAGCTAGCCCCCTCCCGCAACTTCTGCAGCAATGGAATAGCCGCAATCTTCCGTTCATCCAGGTCTTCCCAGTAGATGCCCTTGGGGTGGGGCAGTTCACCGCTACACCTAATGACTTCGTCCGGTGTCACAGCATAGTCCAGCGGTACGTCGTGGTCCGTGCGGGGCAGTTCTTCCGCTAGTACCTGCATCGAGTGGATGGTGGTTATTACCGGGATTTGGGGGCTGACTATGCCGGCGGCGGTGGCCAAACCGTATTCAAGGTCGGCGTAACCCCCGCCCTTGCCGATTCGAACTCCGCGGCGGTTGACGGCAACCGAACCGGAAATAACCAGGTCAACCTGCCGCATCTCTTCCACGAAGACAGGACGGCCGTGGCGAAAAGCCCCGCTGATCGTTGAACCCTGAGCCGGAGTGCAGGCCATTACCGCCGGGTCCAGTTCCACGAAACACCGCTCATCCCGCAGGCGTGGCACGGCCATATAAAGCAGCTTTCCTTCCTCCAGGGCCTGCTGACGCAAGGGCCGCTGGGCCTTGTCCGGGTTGCTCTTGATTACCCTGGCCCGCTGCCAGGCCTCCAGGTCAAAGACCCTTTCTGCCGCCTCCTTGGAGCCGTAGAAGTCGGGTATCTTATCGTGGACGGTCCGGCCGCGCACTACCTTCGCCTGCTCCAGGGCCGTCCAAATTTCTTCTCTGATGTCAAACTTGTCACGCATATATCACCCTTCCCGCGTTGGTATTTGACTCGGTTATACGGCACGCGCGTAATCAGCAAAGCTGCTAACCTGCGCTTGGCCAGCCATGTCTATCAGAACATGCTGGCTTTCCATGGGCTTGCCGTCCAGACGGTCCTTCAGCCAGTCGGCCATCAGGGTGGCCGGGTTGGGGCCCAGGTCGGCGGAGGACGACCCGCCCAGGCCGTGGTCGGCGCCCTCGTAAACCACCAGATGCCTGGGTGCCGTCATGGTGTCAAAGAGCTGGTAGGTACACTCGATGGGACTGAGGTGATCGTCCTCGCCGGCCAATGCTAGGTAGGGGCAGTTGACCTTTTCACCCACACCCTCCAGGGAAAGGGTCTCTGCAAAGCGGTCGAACTCGTCCTCGTCTTCGTAGCCGGCCATGTACATGAACCGCAGCTTGAAGGTGGGCGATGCCAGGTTGAAGATGGTGTTCATCCCGGGCTCGTGGCATACCGCCTGCACCGCGCAGCCCTTGATACGGTCATCGATGGAGGCTACTTGGGTGCCCCAGAAGGAGCCCATGCTGTTCCCTCGTATCGCTATGCGGTCCGGGTCTATTTCCGGCTGCGCCCGCATCCAGTCCAGCACGGCGCGGCCAGCGTCCATCCAGTTGGTGGCGGTTACGTGGATTCCCCGCTGCAGGGCCTCTTTCTGGCCGGGGCCGTCGATGGCCAGCACGGCTATGTCCCGTTCCAGCAGGCGGTCGCCGTAAAGGGACACGCCCGTTTCCTTGAAGCTGTCCATGCCAGGAATGCTCATCACGCAGGGCAATTGGCCCCGGTTGCCGTTGCTGGAAATCTGGCTATAGGGAACGTTGGGCAAGTGCAGCCAGGCGGGAATGGCGCTGTCCTGGAAGGGAATGTCCACCCGCCGGATTTCGTGGTTGGCGTATTGGGTGTATTTGGTGTAGCACTCCACCTTCTTGTCGCCCAGCCGTTCATTCTCCGTGGTGTGGGCAAAGATGGGCCACTGGGCGCTGCCGTATAACAGTGCGGCAATGAAGTAGCTTTCGCCGGCGGCTATAGGATGTCCCTCTGCCTCGTGCTGGCGGGCCTTGTTTTCGCGGCGGACGGCGGCACGCTTGAATTCGCGGCTGGCGTCGTTGAACCGCTTGGTTCGGGCCCGCACACCGTTAAAGTCGGGGGCTGCCTCGGGGCCGCAGGGGCCCAGGGTATAGCCGATGCGCCTCTGGTCCCACTCGATTCCCACGGTCTGCACCACCACGTCCATCAGCCAGCGCTGGTCCTGCCAGCGCTTCATGCGTCGTTCAATAGCTGCTTCCATCGCAGGCATAATGCACATCCTCTACTTGCCAATTAGGTTGGTTCCAATTATAGACGGAACGGTCAAATGGGGATCGGGTCCCCTGCCAGACCCGGGTTCTCGCAATAGCGGACATGACCGCCCCAAGCACATGAGCTCGACTTCCGGAGCGAAGCAGCTCGTTATCCGGAGCGAAGTCAGAGGGTCTAAATACTTGCCGACAGCCTGGTATTGAGTCCCCAGGCGAGACTTCCTGCAAGGAATGGAGACACTTCTGCAAGCTAAAGGTGACAGATTTTGTTGGTGACTTGAACTGGCGTCGGTTCGCCGTGAGCCGATAGCGTATTGGCTCCGATGCCTCCTTAACGCGCCTGGCTTTACCCGGTTTACAGGGCAATCTATCCAATTCATAATAAGACAACACAATATCAGCCATTGCAGCGTCAGGAGGAGCTATCCCGATGATCAGGGAAGCTATCGACATAGTAGTATCGGGCCACTCCCTGAACCGGGGACAGGCGACCGACGTCATGCAGGAAATCATGGAGGGCGAGGCCACGCCGGCCCAACTGGGAGCCTTCCTGACCGGTCTCCGGCTGAAGGGCGAATCCACCGACGAAATCGCCGGCATGGCCGCAGTGATGCGGGAAAAGGCCCTTCGGGTCAACGCAGAGGGCCCCCTTCTGGACGTGGTGGGCACCGGCGGCGACGGCAAGAATACCTTCAACATCTCCACCGCCTCCGCCTTTGTGGCAACCGCCTGCGGAGCCCGGGTTGCCAAGCACGGCAATCGGGCCGCCTCCAGTTCCTGCGGCGCGGCTGACGTTCTGGAGGCGTTGGGAGTAAAGATTGACCTGACTCCGGAGGGCGTGGAGCAGTGCATAGAACAGACGGGCATGGGATTCATGCTGGCCCAGGCCTTCCACCCTTCCATGCGTCATGCAGCGCCGGTGCGTCGGGAAATTGGCATCCGAACTGTATTTAATATCCTGGGTCCGCTGACCAACCCGGCCCGAGCCCAGTGTATGCTCCTTGGTGTGGCCTTTCCCCAGTTGGGGGAGTTTATGGCTGAGGCGTTGAGGCTGCTGGACATACAGCACGCCCTGGTGGTACATGGCGAGGACGGAATGGACGAAATTACTCTGTCCGGCACTACCACCGTATGGGAGGTACAGGACGGGGAGGTTAAGAACTGGACCATCGACGTAGCTGACACGGGCTTGTCCAGAGCCACCACCGACGAGCTTAAAGGAGGCACCGCCTACGAGAACGCAGCCACCATGCGCCGCCTGTTCCGGGGTGAAGGCGGACCCCTGCGCGATGCCGTGCTACTGAACAGCGGGGCCGCCCTGGTGGCAGGTGACAAGGTAAGCTCCCTGAACGATGGCATCGCCGTGGCCGCTCAGGCCATAGACGGCGGTAAGGCTCTGGAAACGGTGGACGTTTTGGTGGAGGTTAGCCAGAAGGCTGGGTAGTAAAGTGAAGATTCTGGGAATCAGGGTAGGGGGAGAGAGCTAAAAATGGCGACAATTGGAAGAGGTGACATCGAGAAGGCCCTGCGGTGGATTGAAGACAACTGGGTGGGGCAGAAGGCCTGCGCCATCTGCGGGAACACCGGATGGTTCATGGGAGACGCCGTGGGGGAGATGAGGCAGATAACTCCTAAATCCAGGTGGATACCCACTTCCGGATCAACTTATCCCTTGATTGTCCTTTCTTGCGAAACCTGTGGTTACACACTACTCTTCAATGCCATCGTCCTTGGCCTGATGGAAGCATAGCAATGGCCAACTTGAGAGTTAATCACCAGGAGGTCAGCCTGCCTTAAATGCCAAACATTCTTGACGAAATTGTCGCCGCCAAGCGGGAAGAGTTGGCCCAGGTGATGAAGTCCGCTCCACTGGCAGTGGTGCAGGATCAGATCGCCCAGCGTCCGGAGCCCTTAAGCCTGTCCGGCGCACTGCGGGGCGGAGAGGTAAGGCTTATTGCCGAGGTAAAGAAGGCATCGCCATCCCGTGGGTTGCTTCGCCCCGACTTCGACCCCGTGGAACTCGCGAATACCTACGCCGCTAACGGGGCAGCGGCAATTTCGGTGCTGACCGATCCCCGTTTCCAAGGAGAGCCGGCACACCTTTCCGGAATCAAGGAAGCGGGCGCTTCGGGAACGGCGCCGGTATTGCGCAAGGACTTTATTTTCGATTCCTATCAGGTTTACGAGACCCGGGCCATGGGCGCCGATACCTACCTGCTGATCGTTGCCATCCTTTCGCCGTCCCAACTTTGCGAGTTGCTTGCTCTGGGCAGCGGTCTTGGCATGGATGCCCTGATAGAAATTCACGACGAGTCCGAGTTGCAAATTGCCGTGGACGCCGGCGCCGAGATAATCGGCATCAACAACCGCGACCTCCGCACCTTCAATACCGATTTGGCCGTGACCGAAGGACTGGCTCCCCTCATACCAGGCGATAAGGTAATCGTCAGCGAGAGCGGCATCTTTACGCCCGAGCACCTCCAGCGATTGGGGCAACTGGGCGTCAATGCCGTCCTGGTGGGCGAGGCCCTGGTTACCGCGTCGGACACGGCGGCAAAGGTGCGAGAGCTAACCGCCCCGGTTGCGACAACAAGCCGCTCATGATTCGCACCAAGATTTGCGGTATCCAACGTACTGAAGACGCCATAATTGCCGCCGAGGCCGGCGCCGATCTTATCGGCCTGGTATTCGTTCACCAGCGTCGGCGGCGATTGGAACTCTTGCTAGCCGCGGAGATTGCCGACGCGCTGCGGACCCTGGTCCCTGAGCCACCCCAGGTGGTTGGACTTTTCGCCGACCAACCTGCGGACGAAGTTATCGGCACCATCAAGACCTGCGGATTGGATTTGGTTCAGCTCTGTGGGCAGGAATCTCCGACGTACTGTTCTCAAGTAGCCAATTCGACCGGAGTCGGCATCATAAAAGTCCTGCACGTCTCCGCTACGGAAAATATTGAAGGCAACTTGGATGACGCAGGGATGACGGGACGTTTAGCCCCCTACCAGCAAATTGGTTGCCGCGTAACACTGGACAGCCTGGTGGAGGGCCTCCAGGGCGGCACCGGTCAGAGCTTTGACTGGCAGGTAGCGGCCCAACTTTCCCATAAGGGCCACGAATTCCTGCTGGCCGGTGGTCTCACTCCCGACAACGTGGCCGAGGCGGTGGCGCAGGTGCAGCCTTGGGGCGTTGACGTTTCCACCGGTGTCGAAACCGAGGGGATGAAAGACCCTGAAAAGATACGAGCCTTCATAAATAACGCAAGAGGATAATCTTAATGACGGTTAGCGACGCAATCACCTGGCCCGACGATCGTGGGCGATTCGGCGACTTCGGCGGCAAGTTCGTCCCCGCTACCTTGATGGCCGCCCTCGAAGAACTGGAAGCGGCCTACGAAGAGGCCAAGGCAGACGAGGACTTCCAGGCGGGCCTGGCCTCACTGCTCCACCATTACGCCGGCCGTCCCACCGCCCTCTACTTTGCCGAAAACCTGACCCGTCACTGCGGCGGGGCCAGCATTTACCTGAAGCGCGAAGACCTGGCCCACACCGGCGCCCACAAGATTAACAATGCCCTGGGCCAGGCCCTGCTGGCCAAGCACATGGGCAAGAAGCGCATCATCGCCGAAACGGGCGCCGGACAGCACGGCGTCGCCTCCGCCACCGTCTGCACCATGCTGGGCCTCGAGTGCGTGGTTTACATGGGCGAGGAAGACATTCGCCGGCAGGCCCTCAATGTTTACCGGATGCGCCTGCTGGAGGCCGAGGTGATTGCGGTCGGATCCGGTACCCGCACCCTGAAGGACGCCATCAACGAGGCGATACGGGACTGGGTGACCAACGTGGAGACCACCCACTACCTCATCGGCAGCGCCGTGGGCCCGCACCCCTATCCTATGCTGGTGCGGGACTTCCAGTCCGTCATAAGCCGGGAGGCCCGTGCGCAGATATTGGACGCCGAGGGTCGGCTACCTGATTATGTTGTCGCCTGTGTCGGCGGAGGCAGTAACGCCATCGGCGCCTTCTTCGAGTTCATCGGGGACGAGGACGTGGCCCTGGTCGGCGTCGAGGCCGGCGGTGAAGGCATCGACAGCGGTCGCCATTCTGCCACTCTTAGCACTGGTCGGCCCGGAGTGCTGCACGGCTCCCTGTCCTACCTGCTCCAGGACCAGCACGGCCAGGTGAGCGAGACCCACAGCATCTCCGCCGGCCTGGACTACCCTGGCGTGGGCCCCGAACACAGCTACCTGAAAGACGCGCACCGGGCCGAATACACGTCAGTTACAGACGACCAGGCCCTGGAGGGCTTCCACCTGCTGTCCCGCACTGAGGGCATAATTCCGGCCCTGGAACCCTCCCACGCCGTCTACCACGTGGCGGAAATGGCCCGCAGCCTGCCCCCGGACAAGATAATCCTGATGTGCCTCAGCGGTCGCGGCGACAAGGACGTGCCAACGGTGGCGGCCGCCGCGGGGATTGAGTTCTAGAGCGCATTTCCCCAGCCCCACTGCTATAATACCGCCCACGCTGCAATTGCGAATTACGCCCGCCACGGCGGGCTTATTTTTGGACAAGAGGAGGTCGAAGATATGGAATTAGGATTGACCGACAAGGTTGCCATTGTTACCGGCGGCAGCGAGGGTATCGGCAAGGCCGCCGCCCAGCGCATGGCCGAAGAAGGGGCCCGGGTGGTCATCGTAGCCCGCGGCCAGGAAAAGCTGGACGAGGCCGCCCTGGATATCCGCACCGCCACCGAAGGCATGGTCCTGCCCCTGTCTGCCGACGTTTCCCATCCCGATTCCGCGGAGCGGGTGGTTCAGACCGCCCTGGATAACTTCGGTCGGGTGGACATTCTCGTCAACAACGCCGGGGTCTCCCTGGCCAAGCCCTTCGAGGATGTCACCGACGACGAATGGGAGTATGACTTTGACCTGAAGGTATGGGGCGCCATTCGGCTGATCCGCCGCTCCATTCCCGAAATGCGCAAGGTTGGCGGGGGCCGCATCATCAACGTCACCAACTTGGCCGGCCGCACCCCCGGCCCGTCCTCCATGCCCACTTCCATCTCCCGGGCCACCGGAATTGCCATCACCAAGGGCCTCTCCAAGGACCTGGCCCCGGACAACATCCTGGTCAACACCGTGTGCATCGGCATCGTAAAGAGCGGCCAGCACACCCGCCGCTACGACCGCCTCAAGGAGAACAACCCGGACCTGACCCTGGACGAGTTCTACGCCCAGACGGCAGTGGCCCGGGGCGTGCCCCTTGGCCGTATCGCGGAAACGGAAGAGGCCGGTGACGTAATCGCCTTCCTGGCCTCAGAGCGGGCCAGCTACCTGACGGGCATCGCCATCAACATTGACGGTGGAACCTCGCCGGTGGTGTAGGACTTGGTTGCCGCCTGGACGCCAAAATAGCATGCAATATGGATGGACAGGATATATGAGGAACGGGATTGGAAAAGAAATAGTCCTGTTCATCCATCCGGGTTAAATCGAGGCCGGTAAGTGCGCTCTATACTTCCGTTCGGGTTAACATTGGGAACGGCTCTGCTGGCCGCCGGAATTCTCGCTTGCTCCGGCTTTCAAGGGCCTGACCAGGACAGCCCTGAATTGCCGCCAGGGGACTCTACTCCGGCTTCCGGTACGAGGGTGCCGACCCCATCTCCATCCCCCGTTAATACTCCCCAACCCGCCGTGGCTCCCACACGGTCGACCAGTGCGCCTCAACCTACTGTCGCCCCCACACCGACCGTTACACTGCAACTCACTGACGCATCTACCACTGCCGACGCGCCACAACCTGCCGTGGTTCCCCCCCAGACCAGTACGCCCCTGCCCACCACCACACCTGCTCCCACCAACGCTCCCCTACCCACTGTGCCCACGCCTACCATTACGCCGGAGCCTGTTACCTTGCCGGAACCGACCAGTATGCCGCAGTCAGATACCATTCCGTCGCCGACGCCGAGCCCCGCACCTGCCATTGCCGAAGTAGTCAGTCCCCCTTTGGGACTTCCCTTACAAATATCTCAAGACTTGCCGGAACCTTACCGATATTCCGAAATTAGTGTAGGAGACGACCACAGCTGCGGTTTGCTGAACAGGGGGGAGGTGCTGTGCTGGGGTAGCAACCGGATTCCCTTTGGTCACTTCGTGGGCCAGTCGCAGCCTCCGTCCGGCAAGTTCATCGACATTGACTCTGGTCATGCTCACACTTGTGGGGTAAGGGTGGGTGGAACCGTCGAGTGCTGGGGGAGCAACATCGACAAATGGAATGAAGTCTCCGGCCAATCTATGCCGCCGGCTGGCACGTTCAAGATGGTCAGCACCGGGAAGTTCCATTCATGCGGGGTACGGTCGGACAATAAGGTGATGTGCTGGGGCAGCAATAGAGAAGATTTCGGTGATGATGTTGGTCAATCGAGGCCACCAATGGGCGACTTCAAGTCAGTCAGCGCCGGAGACTGGCACAGCTGCGGTATAAAGATAGATGGAAGGATAAAGTGCTGGGGAAGCGATTACGCCGACAGCAAAAGGGATGGGGGTCAGACCAGGCCCCCCCAAGGAGAGTTCATATCATTGACAGTGGGTTCATTCCACTCTTGCGCTATTGCGGTTGCCGGCTTCGCGGAGTGCTGGGGGGACTTCAGGTACAAGGCTGAGCCAACCTCGCAAGGGGCTGAATTGACTTCAATAGATTCCGGCATGGGTCAGGTTTGCGCGGTGTATTCGGATGGTAAGTTGACTTGTGAGAACGCCAGGTATAGATGGGGAATCGAATACACCGGCATTCCGGACGAACGTTTTTCTTCCGTCAGTTCTTACCGAGACCACAGTTGTGGTGTGCGGTTGGACGGTACAGCTAAATGCTGGGGGGATAATTCATTCGGCAAGGCTACCCCGCCTGAAACTGGCGGTTTCAAAGCCGTGAGTACTTCGCGCAAAGACGTGTGCGCCATCCAGCACAATGGTCAATTGGATTGCTGGGGGAAATCTTACAACGACTATCTGGGGAGAGAACTTCGCTCTTGGGAGAGGTCCTACGCCGTGCCTGAAGGCGCCTTCAGTACGGTCAGCAACAACGGAATTACAAATTGCGCTGTCCGGCCTGACCACGTGCTGGTATGCTGGGGCTGGTCTGGCAGTGAATCAATTGGCGAAGGATACATAGCCGTGAGCATCGGAAAAGAGGCTTACTGCGGGCTGAAGCAGGACGGTGGCGTGCAATGTTGGGACCGTGGCCTTGACGGTGGCATCTACCCGTCCCAGGAAAGGGTGAAAGTCAGCGAAGTTACTCCATCCAGCAAGAATTTTACGTCCATTAGCGTGGGAATTCGCCATGCCTGCGGATTGCGTCAAGACACTTCTGTGGAATGCTGGGGAGATAACTACAGTTATAGATATGTGTCTCGTGGCTTTGAAGAGCGCGGCGACTACCTCGGCCAGGCACAATCCCCAAAGGGTCATTTTACGTCCGTCAGCGCCGGGGGTTTTCACACTTGCGCTTTACTTTTCAACGGTTCGGCAGTATGTTGGGGCGCCGATTTCGCCGGGCAGTCCACACCTCCTGAGGATCAATTTACTTCCATCAGTTCTGGCTACGCTCATACTTGTGGCATTCGACCTGACGGGTCAGTCCAATGCTGGGGCAACGGCCTGACTGCACTTGCCGCAAGCACTGGTCCCATCAATAACATGATCCCGGATTGGAGGGCAGGCGAAGATTTTGTGCTTATCGCGCCAGACCTTCCATTTGCATCGATAAGTGCTGGGGACGGCTTTACCTGCGGAATCGTTGTGGTCGGCGGGCTTAAGTGCTGGGGACGTATTGCACGCTAGGTCTAAGGATACGGTGATGAAGCGGACCAGTTACCTGGCAGCCATATCCATTAGAGTCGATGGGGGTCAGGATAGGGATGGCAACATCCGAAAAGTGGCTTCAAGTGCTGGTAGGTTTGCCGTATCGGTAGTGAACATAGGGCAGGCCTTCCGGTCTGCCCCTTTTGCCGTCCGCCTCTAAATAGCGGATAATATAGATACAATACCGCGCTTTGCGACCAACAGGAGAACCAAGTTTTGACCAACAGCTATCTTGACGAATTCAACCCACCCCAGCGCATTCTCATGGGCCCCGGTCCCAGCTCCGTCAACCCCCGGGTGCTGAAGGCCATGACCCTGCCCATCCTGGGCCACCTGGACCCCCAGTTCTTCAAGGTTATGGACGAAGTCTGCGAGATGCTGCGGGAGGTCCTTCATACCCAGAACCACATTACCGTCCCCCTCTCGTCCACCGGCACCGGCGCCATGGAGGCGGCCTGCGCCAACATGCTGGAGCGGGGCGATAAGATGATCGTCTGCCGAAACGGCTTTTTCGGCGACCGCCTGGGCGACATCGCCGAACGGTGCGGTGCGGAAACCTTCATATTGGACTTCGTTTGGGGTGAACCCGTCGACCTCCAGGTCCTGTCCGATGCCCTGGATCAGTATGGGCCGGTCAAGGCAGTGGGAGTGGTCCACGCCGAGACTTCCACCGGGGTACTGACGCCCATGCCCGACATCGTCGAACTGGCGCACCGCCACGGAGCCCTGGTAATCGCAGACGCCGTTACCTCCCTGGGCGGCCACGATGTGCGCATGGACGACTGGGACATAGACGTCTGCTACAGCGCCACCCAGAAGTGCCTGGGCGCCCCTCCGGGCCTGGCCCCCATCAGCTTCGGACCTCGGGCCATGGAGGTCATCAACAACCGCCCCAGCAAGGTGCAGAGCTTCTACTTCAACCTGAAGGGCCTCGAAAGCTACTGGAACCAGACCCGCGCCTATCATCACACCTCTCCTATCTCAATGACTTACGCCCTGCGAGAATCGCTGCGGATGATGATGGAAGAGGGGATAGACAACCGCATCCGCCGCCACGCCAGGGTAGCCGGGGCGCTGCGGGCCGGTTTGGAAGCTATGGGAATTGACCTGATGGCCCCGGAAGGCTACCGCATAAATCCGCTGACCACCGCCCTGATTCCCGAGGGCATTGAAGATACGGCGGTAAGGGGAAGACTGCTGAGCGACTTCGACATCGAGATCGGCGGCGGCCTGGGGCAAGTCCGAGGCAAGGCCTGGCGAATCGGCCTGATGGGCGAATCGGCCAAGGAGTCCAACGTCTTCGCCCTGTTGTCAGCCTTGGAACAAATCCTGCCCGACTTCGGCTACGAGGTAGCCTCCGGCGCCAGCCTGTCCGCCGCACAGCGCGCCCTGGTCAGCTACGATGATGGCGGGGTGCTGCCGTAGGGCAAAAACCAGGACAATGGAAGGTTCTGGCCCCTGTTGAAAGCTCGCCCCGCCAGCGCGGGCATAGCAGCCCCCGCCTAACGGCGGCGGGGGCCATTGTCTCTTTCGTTTCCCAACCGCGAAAGCCACGCTATCCGCGCATCGGCTTGCCTGCGCTCTACCATTTGTTCCGTTCTTCGGTCGCCCAGGGTTTCCGGCCGGAAGGGTTGGTCTTCATACTTCTTTTTGTGAGAGTGTTCCGCCAGCTTGAATGACAGGTACATGCCACCGACCAGGCCAACTGCGGCTGAGATACCTGCAACCCACATTGAATGGTCAACCAGGAAGCAAGATAATGTCATGCCACAGGCGGTCGCACCCAAAATAAGAGGCACGACCGGGAATATCACCATCCCAATAATTCCAACCAGGCCCATCGTGATCCAGGTGCGAGGACCCGCCTTGAATTTCCACTCCTGCTGACTTGCCCCTTCATTCATAGGACTCCCTCCCATCCCTGTTGCCGACACCAGGTAGCCACCACCCCCAAGATCGTCGAATCCGGCATGGCAAGACCTCGCCAATAGTTATGACAACAGCCACTGCCCGGAACACTAACGCGGTAACGGCTTCAAAGAAGCTTATGCGCTGGAGGCCACTATTGCAAACTGCCCGACTTGCACAAAGCTCGCCAGCGAAATGGCATCCCGAAGGGTTCTGCCTTTAGCCTGCGCTATGGTGCAGACCTTGCTTTTCAATACACCGGCTAAGTTTATTGCAATGTAGTACATAATTAGTTATGCTTTATGTCTAAAAATAACCAATCCACTTATGGAAGGGGGAGGCTCTCCTTTATGACTGACTCCCATGCTGTTCCCCTTTACGACAACATTGGCGTCAACTACGATGCCACGCGGCAGGCAGACCCCTACTTGACCGCGCGTCTGGCCCACCATTTGGGCCTGAAGGATCAAGGGCAATATCTGGACATTGCCAGCGGGACGGGGAACTACACTACCGAACTGGCAAAGCTGGGCGGTTGCTGGCACGGCCTGGATTTGTCCTCGGGGATGTTGCGGTTGGCAGGCCGGAAGAACTCTCAAATCTGCTATCTGCGAGGCAATTCCGTTGCGTTACCATTTCGAGACCTCAGCTTTGACGGCGCGATCTGCACCATGGCCCTTCATCACTTTGCCCGCCTGCTTCCGGTCTTTTGCAAGGCCAATCGTGTCCTGAGACACGGTCGGCTGGTAATCTTCACCGGCACTCGCGAACAGATGGCTGCCTACTGGCTCAACGAGTATTTCCCCATAGCGATGGCCCGTTCAACCGCGCAGATGCCTACCCTGGAATCTGTTCTGGAAGCGTTGAGGGATACGGGCTTTTCTTCGGTACAAGCCGAAACGTACGAGGTACAGCCCGACCTGAAGGATCTGTTCCTTTACTCCGGCAAGCACAGGCCCGAGATTTATCTGTCCGACGCGGTGCGGCGAGGCATATCCACCTTTTCTACCCTCGCAGACCCAGAGGAACTGGAAAGCGGATGCGCCCGACTCCAACAGGACATCGATTCGGGCAAAATCACCGAGGTAGCGGAAAGCTTCAGGCACGAGGGCGGCGACTACGTGTTTGTCGTAGCCTCCAAGGAAAGGTTAGGCTAGAGGCAAAGAGTGGCAACGCCGTGAGAAGAGCCCATTTCGCATGACAGCCTCCGGTGCCTAGTCACCCTCACTCCGGTACGCCTCGTCCAGCAGATCCACGACGTGCACAACCTTCTGGCCTGCAGCGGGACAGTTCGCCGACCCCAGCCCCTGCTCTATCTGCATCATGCAGCCAGGATTGGCGGTTACCACCTGCTCGGCATTGGTGGCCTCAATGTTTCCTATCTTGGTAGCCAGAATCCGGCCCGACAGGTCGGGTTGCACCATTGAATAGAATCCTGCGCCACCGCAGCACATCGTCGATGCTTCCATCTCCACCAGTTCCAGACCTGGCACCGCCTTCAGCACATCCCGTGGCTGGCGGGTAATTCGCTGGGCGTGGACCAGATGGCAGGGATCCTGGTAGGTGACGCGCCGGTCAATCCGGCCTTGCGGTGGGTCCAGAGGCAGTTCCGCCAGGAATTCGGTGATATCCACCGTCAACTCGGCAAACCGGCGGGCCGGTTCGGCATACTGGTGATCGTGCTTCAGCAGTTCGCTGTACTCCTTCATGTTGGAGCCACAGCCGGCCGATGCGGTAATGATCCTGTACCCGGGCCTGTCGGCGCCCGATGCCAGGAATACGTCGATGTTGCGGCGGGCCAGACGGCGGGCCGTTTCCAGGTCCCCGGCATGGATATTCAGAGCCCCACAGCAGACCTGCCCCAGTGGTACCGCCACGTTGCAGCCATTTCGGGTCAGAACCCGCACCGACGCCTGCATCGTCTCTCCCTGCATCAGGGGCATTACACAGCCGGAAAGTAGGGCAACCATGGGGGCGGCTTGGCTGTTGGCGCCTTCAGACCCTTGCCGAGGTTGTGCCGGGTACAACTGATCCGTAGGGCCAAAGAAGGGGCCATCCAGGTCCGGCAGTTGGGCCTCCATTTGGGCCAGGGTCTCAGGTAGAAGTTTGAGCAGCCCGGACGCCCTGACCAGCTTCCGGAGACCGGTGCGCTGGTATAGCTGCAACAGGCGGGCCCCGAACCGCAATCGCTTCGGATGAGGCAGGGCCGCCCGCAGGAAGAACCGGTCAACCCGCTTTAGCGCCGAACCCTGTTTGTCCTGGGCCAGAGTCTGGGCGCGGGAGTATTCCATAATTCGGCCATAGGGTACTCCGGAAGGACATACCGCCTCGCAGGCCCGGCACTGGAGACACATTTCCCAGTGGGAGACGATGCGGTCGCTGATGCCCACCCGTCCCTCGTGGACGGCGCGCATGAGGGCAATGCGACCCCTGGGGGACTCGGTTTCCAAGTGGAGGGTGCTGTAGGTAGGGCAGGAACTCAGGCACAGGCCACAGTGGACGCAGCGGTAGAGGTCTGCCTCCGCCGGCGAGTCAACACCCAGAAACCCGGGCTCGCTGTTGAGGGGTTCCTCAAATTCCGCGGTGTGGGAGTGGGACGAGATGTCCTGTTGGACCATTAGAACCTCTTTTACAGTCGCCCGATGAAACGGCCTGGATTAAGAATTCCGGCCGGATCAAGGTTGCGTTTGATGCGACGCATGATTTCCAGTTCGTTCGCCTCGACGTTCCCCGCCCAAACATCTACGCCGCTTTTGACGTCTTGCGGGCAAACCTCTACAACCACGGCGCCGTCCAGTTCTCGGGAAGACCTTCGCACACTGTCGATCAATGCTGTTATGGCCTCCGGTTCCGGGCCGCCAGCGGGACTATCCGGCCATTGGAGAAGTTGCACCATGCCAAACCCGGGGTCGGCAACAATCGCAAGTCCCGCCAGGTCCCCTTTTTCCCGCTCCTTTATCGATTCCAGCAGCCTGCCCACGTTGCTCGGAGGCAGGCTCACTCTCAACGCCAGCGTTGGACAGTCGGTGTCCTTCCAGGCCAGGTCCGTCAAGCCCCCCAGAAGTCCGGCACTTGCCGTTTCGTCCAAATCATCGACGGCGATACCGCCCGAGTCCGCGAGCAGCCGCGTCGACTCTTCTGCACGTCGCGCTACAGCCCGGGGCCGGCCGGACAGGAAAGCCACCACCATTGCTTCCGAACCAGTTGGCATATCCAGCCCCAGCCTACCGGCAACTTCCCGACTGGCTACCTGTATTCCCTGGGGAGCATACACCTGTGAGACAAGGGAACGGGCGGCGGCAACCGCAACCTCCATAGAAGAAAAGAAGGCAACCAACCCTGCCAGCGTATCGGGCAAGGGCGCAATCTTGAAAGATGCCTCCACAATGACGCCCAGGGTGCCCAGTGAACCGGAGTACAACTTGTTCAGATCATAACCGGTTACATTCTTGACCACCCGTCCACCGGCCTTGGTTTCCACGCCGTCACCGCCAATTACACTGATGCCGATCAGCCAGTCCCGGGGCAGTCCGTAGGAATGGCGCATTGGCCCGCTGAAACCAGTAGCCAGAATTCCGCCAACCGAGGCGCGGTGAGAAAGCGGAGCTTCCAGGGGGACAAACTTTTCACCCTGTGCCAGTTCCCGCCTCAGGTTGTCCAGGGTTATCCCCGCCTCGGCAGTAATGGTCAGGTCTGCCGGTTGGTAGTCCACCAACCGGTTCAGGCAAGTGAGGTCCAGCACGACATCCACACTGGCAGGAACATTTCCTAGCCCCGCCAAAACTCCGCCGCCCCGGAGGAACAGGGAGACCCCGTCCTTGGCGGCCCACCGGAGAACCTGGGCCACGCCCTCGCGGTCGGGGGGTCTGACGACGGCCTGCGGGACAACACCGTCGACCAGATAACCTTCCGTTGGCAGGACTGCTTCGGGACCCAGGAGTTCGGAAAGCTGGTAAGCGAGGGAACTGGTCAACGGCTTTTCACATAGTTTCCGGATCGCATGTCTCTAAACATACATGCCCGGGTCAGCTTGCCGCGGCGTTGCTTGCACGGCAGGCTCGAATTCTTCGCCGTCAGGGAAAATCTTGCCCGGATTGAGGCGGTTGGCGGGGGCGAAGGAGTCGCGGACCAGTTTCATTGTTGCCATGTCCTGTTCCGTGTATACGAGGGGCATAAACTGCTTCTTTTCCAGGCCAATGCCGTGCTCGCCGCTGAGGCTGCCGCCCATTTCCACGCAGTATTCCATCAACTCCGAGGCGCCGGCCATGGCCTTTTCCTTGACTCCAGGTTCCCGTTCGTCGAACAGCATGCAGGGATGCAGGTTGCCGTCGCCGGCGTGAAAGACATTGGCAATGATGATGCCGTACTTCTCTGACACCTCAGACACCTTCCGCAGAACCTGGGTCAGGCGAGTACGAGGCACCACGCCGTCCACCAGGTAGTAGTTAGGAGCTATGGTCCCAAAGGCGCCAAAAGCCGTCTTCCGGCCCAGCCAGAGGCGCTCTCGTTCGCTGTCCTCTTCCGCAATCCGAACATCGCTGGCGCCGGTCTCCCAAAGGGCAGACTCCACTTCCCGGCTGACTTCATCCACTTCTTCCCACAAACCTTCAAGCTCGATGAGGAGCACGGCCCCCGCGTCTTCCGGATAGCCTGCGTCGGTGACATTCTGCACGGCCCGGATGCTCAGGGCGTCAATCATCTCCAGGGCCGCCGGAACAATGCCGTGACCTATGACCGCCGAAACCCCGCTGCAGGCCGATTCAATATCGGGGAAAATGCCCAAAAAGGTCTTGACTGTTTCAGGAAGGGGCAGCAACCGTACCGTGATCTTGGTTGCGATTCCAAATGTCCCCTCGGAGCCTACAAAGACACCCCGCAGGTCATACCCAGGCACTTCCCGGGACTGGCCGCCCAACTGGACCACGGTGCCATCCTCAAGGGCCACTTCCATGCCCAGGACGTGGTTGGTGGTAGTGCCGTAGGCCAGGCAGTGCGGCCCACCGGCATTCTCGGCGATGTTGCCGCCCAGGCTGCAAGCCTTCTGGCTGGAGGGGTCAGGAGCGTAGCGCATGCCAAACTTGCGGACATGGGTGTCCAGGTCCAGGTTTATCACTCCAGGCTCGATGGTGGCGGTGCGGTTCTCAGTGTCCACCTCAAGGATGTGGTTCATTCGGGGAAAGGCTATCTGGATGCCACCCGGGGCCGCCAGCGCTCCGCCGCTGAGACCGGTGCCCGACCCCCGTCCCGCCACGGGCACGCCCTCGCGGTAGGCAAGGGCCAGTACCTGGCTTACCTGATCGGCGTTGGAAGGCAGGGCCACCGCCCGGGGCATGGACCGGTCAACCGACCCGTCATACTCGTAGACCAGTAGGTCTTCCGGATGGGAAATAACAAACTCAGGCCCAACAATGTCCTGTAGACCACGGATGAAATCTTGCTGTTGCACGGGACCCTCTACGCCAGGGATAAGACAGTATCGCCGAGGCCAATTATCGGGACTACGTAAGGCGATGATAGAGCAAAGGCGCGGCTGGTGGCAAGGAGGGTTAACCGACTGGGTATTTGGCAATGGCGTTGAAGTCCAAGTCAACTATTAGCCTTGCTTGTTGACCTCCTGGAATAAATTCTATGAAACCAGCCTCAGCCAATCTCGTCAACTCACGTAGAAATGTCCGCGAAGTCACATCGCTATAAGCTCCCTTAAAATACTGGGACTCCACTAAGTCAAGAAAAGTTATTTGCTGGGATGGCGAATCCGAGAAAGGGTCCGTTGGTTCGGTTGCTGTCAAAAGATAGGACAACAGGTTATATTCGCGATCATTTAGCACTCGACGTCGGGGACTTAATCGCGTGTGACGGCAATGTTCCATCATCTGGCGATAGACTAGGCGGTTTAGCTTGGTCTTCACGAAGTTATTTATGCCTTTGAGCTCTTCAGCATAACCCTTCACTCCAAACTGTATAAATGAGGTCACATCAAAAGGAGTGCCTTTCCTGCATCCCTGAAGTTGTTCCTTGTATTCATTCTCATTACGATAAAAATAATTCGACGGGCCGTAGAAGCCGTGAACATTATAGTCACTCTGGAACAAGAGCCCAGCTTCAAGCAATCTGGAGACTCGACCGTTGCCGTCGCCGAATGGGTGAATTGTTACCAAAAAGAAATGCGCCAACAAGGCTCGAATCACTGGATGGTTTTGTTGAAATCTGCGTGAATGGAGAAACTCGATGAACTCTTCCATTAACTCGCCCAGTGTTTCATAGGGAGCACCGTAGTGAACACCCCCCATTTCCTGCGAGCCAACTGTTACCGAGTAAGTACGCAGTTGACCGGGTACGTTGTGCCCCTCATCAGAACCCTCCGTTACCAGTTGGTGCATGGTAATGATGTCTCCCAACGTCACTGGCGAACTATCGGGCGCAAATCGTTGCCTGACCCAACTCTGTGCCCGGTCCGCATTCCTTATTTGAAGGTGTTCCCTGGGGAGCCTCCGCGAGCCTTCTTCCTGGTCAGCTTCTGCCAGTTGCAGTCCAACCTCCGCTTCAGAGAAGGGATTGCCTTCAATCGCCGTAGTACCGTGGACTGCTCGAACACGATTCAGGCGGTCAAGTTGCTCTCGCCATTCGGGAGGCAAGGTCAAATTTAGGGAGGCATGCTTGTAGCCTTCGATGGAAATTAGGTCTGAGAACAGATCATTTACGTCCAATGAAAAGTCGAATCTGAAGTCGTCCCAAAACTGTTTGGCGTTCACTATTTGTCACCTTAATTGACACTTAAATTGGCATTGGTTTATTTATTACAATTAGCATTATACAAGTACATAACCTCATAGAACACCCAGTATATTTCGGCCTTATGCTTGGTTAAATGACAACTTCTTTGACAGCTTATTCGGCGTATACCTCCCTTTTGAATGGCATTATGTTTGAAGCCAGTCGCCATGAATGTTCACAGGAACCAACCGAGTGCACTATCCAACACCTTTGAAAGAATCTCCCCAAACTTGCTAACCCCCTCGACACGGGTTTATAGTTGTTTTAACAGTTGACAAATTATGGGGACGACGCCGCATCGGCTGTGTCATCCCTGCGGGGCGGGCCAAGTCCGGCCCTGGAGTTCTTATGACACAGCAAGAATTGGTGGCCTGGCTTCGTGAGTGGGGAGTCAGAGTGACCCCCCAAAGGTTGGCCATTGCCGAGGCTGTCCTCAACTCCACCGACCACCCGTCGGTGCAGCAAATCTACGAACGGGTGAGAGACCACTTCCCGTCAATGACCCTGGCTACCATATACTCGACGCTGGGTGTACTGGAAAAAAGCGGCCTGATTCAGGAACTACCCTTCGCCAAGCAGTCCCGTTACGAATCGAACCTCGAGCCCCACGTCAACCTGGTCTGCGTAGAATGTGGCAACGTGGTAGACACCGAACTGGGTCAAGAAGCGGTATTGAGGCTCAAGTCGTTAATTTCCCAGGAATCCAATTTCGACGTGGCCTGGCAACGTGTCGACTTCCATGGCTGGTGCCGCCGGTGCGCTGCCAATCGGGCGCCCGAGGCATCCCCCGCATAGTCGGGGCCCATCCCCGTTCAGTCACTCACTTCCTTTGCAACACGGCTGCCAATCTGGCAGGCTAGGAAACAATTCATGATCAACAGTGTAGTCGGCATAACAATCTGGACAGACGATCTGGACCGGCTTTACCGGTTTTATCATGACCTTTTGCACCTGCCGCTTCATTCCAACCACGGCGACTATATAACCTTCCAGTTGGGCGAGAACATGCGCTTCAACATCGGCCTCCACGACGGTGTCAGCGGCGCCACCAAGGACCCTTACCGCATGATGCCGCACCTTGGCGTCGAAGACATCCATGGAGAACACCGTAGGCTCACCGAGGCCGGCGTTGAGTTCCTGCGCCCCCCCGAACACGAACACTGGGGAGGCTGGGTTGCTACTTTCAAGGATCCCGATGGCAACGTCCTGCAAATGCTTCAATTCCCCAATTAACTTTTCTCTATACCTCGCTTAACTACTGACACCCGGCTGTTGCGGGCCAGGTTCCAGTTTGGTTACCTTGATCCCGTCTCCAAATAACAAAGGACGGTGCGAGGTAACCATCGTTTGTACCAGCAAATAGAAGACTTCTCACTCCACATCCTGGCGGCAATTCTCGTTGCCAACCTCCTGAGTGCCGTGGCAATGTGGTATGAGATATACTACGTGGTAAGTGATTCCATCACGGAAACAGTCAAGGCAATACTGGTCGACACAGCGGCGGCCGCGGCAATTGGCATCTTTGCAGTAGGCACGGTGGATACGTATATGGTGCTTTCTAAATTGATTCTAGAGAAATACCTGGCGAACCGGTTCAACGATGGCTTGGCTCAGGGAAAGGTCAGGGGTCGTGAAGAGGGGCGCGAACAAGGGCGCGAAGAAGCCAACGAAGAGTGGAAAGCCTGGCACCAGCGAATGATGGAAGCCATGAAACGCGGTGAGGAGTTTAACGAACCCCCGCCCGAATCGCCAACAAGGAAGTCCTGAAGCCGCAGGTTGCAACATGGTGCTCCACAAGTTCTTGCTGGAGCCATATCTCAACAATCGATACAACGCCGGCTTGTCCCAGGGTAAGGCCAGGGGTCGGAAAGAGGGGCTGGAAGAAGCCGACGCGGAGTGGCAGGCCTGGTATAACCGGATGAAAGAAGCAGAATCCAGAGGCGAGGAGTTTGACCAACTCCCTCCGGGCTTTGGTGAACCCCAAACGAAGGACTAATCACCAGATCAGCATCGCGTCCCCGAAGCTGTAGAAGCGGTAGCGCTCCTCAATTGCCTCCCGATACGCTGCCAGAATCCTCTCCCGTCCGGCGAAGGCCGACACTAGCATTACCAGGCTCGACCGGGGCAGATGGAAGTTGGTTATCATCCCGTCCACCAGCCTGAACCTGTGCCCCGGCAGTATGAACAGATCGGCCTGGCCGCTGGCCGCTTCAATCGCATCCTCATCACCAAGTCCTGCCTCTTCTCTGTCCCTACCTACCTGTTCCAGGGTCCGCACCGACGTCGTGCCCACTGCGATTATGGACCGTCCTTCCGCCCTCGCCCTGGTCAGTGCGGCGGCGGTCTCCTCGGGCATCTCGTAGTATTCCGTGTGAATAGCATGCTCCGTCGGGTCATCCTCCGACACCGGGCGGAAGGTGTCCAGTCCAACGTGAAGCGTCACAAATGCAGTCTCCACTCCCTTGTCCCGCATGGCATCCAGCAGCCCGGGAGTGAAGTGCAGGCCCGCCGTGGGTGCGGCCACACTGCCAGGCTGCCGGGAGTAAACCGTCTGGTAGCGTTCCGGATCGGACAGCCGTTGATGGATGTAAGGCGGCAGCGGCATCTCGCCCAACCGGTCAATGCCGGATTCGGCGGAGAGCCGGATTCTCCGGATTCCCTCTTCTCCGATTGATAGCACTTCGGCCTCTACGCTCTCATTTTCTCCCATCGCCAGGACATTGGAATCGAATGCGGGTCCGCTCTCCTTGAACGCCCCGGATAATTCCAGCGAAATAACTGACCCCGGGCGCAGGCTGCGGCCCGGCTTGCCCAGCGCCTGCCAGATGCCCTCACCCTCGCGGCGGAGCAGCAGCAGTTCCACCCTGCCACCCGTGTCCTTGCGCCTGCCGTATAGGCGGGCCGGTATCACGCGGCTGCGATTCAGCACCAGCACGGCGCCCGGGGGGATAAGCTCCAAGATGTCGCTGAACTGGCGGTGAGACACACTGCCGGAGGCGCGGTCCAGTACCAGCATGCGCGAGGAGTCTCGGGGTTCCACCGGAGTCTGGGCAATCAACTCCGGAGGCAGGTGGTAGTCAAAGTCGTCGGTACGCATGGTCGGATACATAGAGGAGCCGCGAATGTCCCGAACCGGCTAGCCGCCAATCAGGGCAGCCACGGCGCCAGCGGGATCCTGGATTACACAGAAGTTCTGGCCGCCCATGTCGCGGGGGCCGTCAATCACCTTCCCGCCCAGCTCAATGCATTTCTGGACACTCTGGGCTACATCCTCCACCACGATATAAACCAGCCATTGGGGCGGAACATTGGCGTTGGAATCCCGGGTATGGCAGATGCCGGCCACGGTATGGCTGCCGTCGGGCAGGTTGATGTTGTAGTCGGCGTAATCGCCCATGTCGTGGTCGGTGTAGGTCCAGCCGACCACCTGGCAGTAGAAGTCCCGAATCTCCGGGGCACTGGGCACTGTCAGATCTTGCCACACAACGCTGCCAACGGGTGGCAATTCGAAGCCCTGGTGTTCTTCGCTGGGTTGTTGCGGTTCGGTCATGGGCAGTTATTCTCCATTCAACAGGTTGCTGGTTTTGTTGGGAAAGCCACGAGGGCTGGCCCTGTATGCGCTATCGCGGCTCTGCCCGCCCCTATCGTCCGTGAATGCTTAGCCGGGCAGCAGTCAGGGTGTTGACCAGCAGCATCGCAATGGTCATGGGCCCCACGCCGCCGGGCACCGGCGTGATTGCCTCGGCCTTGGCCGACACCGCCTCAAACTCCACATCGCCCTCCAGCCGGTAGCCGCGCCGGCGGGTTGAATCGTCAACCCGATTAACCCCTACGTCAATCACCACCACCCCGTCCTTCACCATATCGGCGGTGATGGCCCGGGGTTGGCCGATGGCCGCTACCAGGATGTCGGCCTGCCGAGTAATCTCGGCCAGGTTGGCGGTGCGGGTATGGGTCACGGTCACGGTGGCGTTGGATCCCGCCCGCCGCTGCAACAGCAGGGTGGCAAGAGGCTTGCCTACAATATTGCTCCGACCGCACACCACCACGTGCTTGCCGGCCGGATCGTAGCCGTTCCGCAGGAGTATCTGCTGGATGCCGGCGGGGGTGGCAGGTATGAAGTCGGGGACGCCCTGCAGCAACTTGCCCACGTTGAAGGGATGGAGGCCGTCCACATCCTTGATTGGGTCCAGGGCCTCGATGATGACCGTCTCCTCAATCTGGGGCGGCAGGGGCAGTTGCACCAGGATGCCGTGGAACCTGGGGTCGGCGTTAAGGCTGGAAATCAGGTCCAGCAGTTCGGCCTCGGTGGTGGTCTCATCCAAGTGGAATATCCCGCTGAACATTCCCGCCTCGTCGCAAGCCCGGCCCTTGTTCCGGACGTAAATGGCGGACGCAGGGTCGCCGCCCACCAGCACCGCCGCCAGGCCTGGGGTCATCCCATGCTTTTCCTGCATTTCGGCAACGCCTGCCGCCACTTCGGCCCGCACTTCCTGGCCCAGCGCCACTCCGTCCATAATCTTTGCCATGCCAACAACCCTTTGCGAGATGAACTGAAATTTCGGGCCAATTCTAACACGGGCTATGGCGGCCCTCAACGAATCCGCCCTCAACGAAAGGAAATGCTTTCCCCATAGATTTCGAAGGCTGATACTACTGGGGCTGTTGGGTCTCTGGCGACGACCTGACAACCAGGCTCACCAGCGCCGCGACCACCATCGCCAAGGCTGTCGGAAGAAAGAAGAACCCTACCGAAAAGCCGGCTAATACGCCGAACCCCAAAAGCAAGACTGCCGCAATCCCCAGCAATAAAGACCGTCCCGCCCATCCGACATCCAGCGCCAGAACAACCAGGTAAGAACCAACGATTATCCCGATTACCAGTTTGACCAATATGGGCAGGTAAATGAGAGCGACGGCGAAAATTGCCAGAACACAAAACACGGCGAGAAAGACCGCCACTGTCCTTGGTACCGGCTTGCCAGTGGCCCGGCGGCCTTGGGTGAGAACGGTTAACCAACCGAGGCCGCTAATCGCCACCGGCGCAAATACCGTCGCCAGCACTTTCAAATCCTCGCCATAACCGTCCCGCAAGGCAGGCCAGACCACAAAGCCGAAAGACACAACCAGGTAGACGGCCCACGCCAGGGCATGAGAAACGAAGCTGGATATGCGCATGACCTGGTAAAATTTGCCCGCCATCCTCACTCCACCTGTCGTCCACCCGGAAAGGGTAATTATGAGTCAAGGGTATGTAAGGGCATAAGATCAGTCACCCGACTGTTGAGGTTGCTCTTTCCCAGGCCCGCTCAGAATGCTGAATGCAACTACGGCAACCAGCAGCGCCAGGGCCGAGGGCAGGTATAAAATGCCGAAGGAGAGATACCCCAGGCCGCAAAACACCAGGAGGACGATCGCTATTCCCCCCAATAACAGCTTATGTCCGATGCTTCTTCCCCTCCAGGTAAGCAGCGCCATCAGGGCCACTCCCGTCAGCATCACGGGAACAAACAAGGGAAGCAATGCCCGTATTCCATTCTCCTCTATGAAAGAGGAGGAGTATCGGACCACCTCGCTCTCTTCTGTGCCGATCCGATTACCCTGTTCATCAACCTGTACCGGCGTTGCCGAAAGCCCCTGATAGGAATAGGGCCAGAAGGCAATCCACAAGAAGGCAGCCCAGGCCAGAACATGGGCAACGGAGACTGATACGCCGATGGCTCGACAGGATTTCACGTTGTGCCTTCCCCTATGCCTGATTCACGCTATACTCAGTACAGTCTAGTGCATCCAGGAGTGGAATCCCATGCGCATCTGTTCCCTGCTGCCCAGTGCTACCGAGATTGTCTACGCCCTGGGGCTGGGCGACCAGTTGGTGGGAGTGTCCCACACCTGCGACTATCCAGCCGACGCCCGCACCAAACCGGTAGTCAGCCGCAGCGTCCGCAGCGTGTCCCACCTGGGCAGCCAGGAAATAGACGCCATAATCCGGCAGGCTCGGGACAACAACAATCCGGTGCACTGGATTGACGGCGACCTGCTGCGTGAACTGCGCCCCGACCTGATCATCACCCAGGAAATCTGTGAGGTCTGCGCCATCGACCAGAGTTCCGTCTTTGCCACGTCGGCCCGCTTCCTGGACTACGAGCCCGAAATCGTGGTCACCCGTCCGGTGGGGTTGGGGGAAATTTACCGCAACATCCATATCATCGGCGGCGCTGCCGGTGTGCCGGAACGGGCCGAGACCCTGGTCAAAGAGCTAAGGAAGCGGGCCCAACGGGTTACCGAGGGGCTGGGAGCAGTAAAGCAGCGACCGAAAGTGTTCTGCATTGACTGGCTGGAACCCTTGCGCAACACCGGCCAGTGGACGCCCGAACTGGTGGAACTGGCTGGCGGCGAGGAAGGGCTGGCGGAGAAGTGGGGCAAGTCCCGCGAAATTGGCTGGGACGAGGTGGCAGCCTACCAGCCTGACTACCTGATGGTAATGCCCTGCGCCTTTGACATGACCCGCACGGTGCTGGAAACTCGGGGGCACCTTTATTCCCACCCGGTCTGGCAGTCATTGAATGCCGTGCGGGAAGGACAGGTTTACTTATTCGACGGGCTGATACCCAGCCGCCACGGGCCGCGGGTAATTGACGTGCTGGAGGGATTGGCGGAAGCGATGCACCCGGGGAGGTTCGAGGGACTGGCGCCGACCGGGGTATTTCAAAGGGCCGAGTTATAGGTATATGCCTTGAGGGTATTATGGCCTGGCTGAGGGCGAACTGGTGAACCGTGGAGTTCGTCGAGTTGGCGATGCTTGCATGAGCCGTAGGTCGTTAAAAGTCCACTTTAGTTCTAATCATTGCCATTGTTGTGGTTGTCCCACTGCTCGTCTTGGTGGGCCCACTCCTGCTTTCCAGCTCGGCCCTTACAAGCCTGCGGCAGAGGATGTCGCTCAAAGTCCTGTTATATACCCTGATTCTTATAGTACTGTTTCCGGTGATGCTGGGCGGGGCCCTTTATTAGAGAATTATATCGAATTTTAGCCAAAGGCAAAGAGTTGTAAGAATGGCAAGCAGTCTTGTTTTAGCCGAATGGGTAACCACTTCTCTAGAATGGTTACCTCCCTTCATTTCAGATACCGTAGAGTGGGGGGTTTTGATTCAGGCTTCAGAGCATGTCGGACAATCAGGAGACGTAAGGCGGCAAGAGTTAATCTCGGATTGGATGTGGTGTACCGTTTTACCTGTACTGCAACCCTACGCTGACAGATATGGATTTGGCCTAGAGTGGCAACGAATGTTGGATGAGCGCACTTCAGAGGCTGCATCTTTAGCGAAGGCAAAAGTGAAGGAAATCAAGGGAGGGTACTACGCATCTGAAGCTGCTGCTATGGCCAGCAGTTTTGCTTACTTCGACGTTGACGACGACTTTATTCCCTATGCAGTTTATGCTGCAGAGTATACCGCAGAGGCGGCGGGGGTATTTGCAGTCCTGTCCCACGACGAGGACACAAGTGCGCAAAGGGAATCTTCAAGCGACGAAGCTAGGGATGCTCTGGAACAAGCATTTGCTGCCGGCTTTTCAGCGGATGCGGACCCTGAAAGCAAGGAGAAATCAGATTACGCTGACGAACTCGCTGATATTTCAAGAAAAGAAGTGGATAAATTCGAAGCCACAGCCTATGACCCCACAGTGAGAGAAAGGGCAACGAAGGATGTTTGGCAAAAGATCAACCCATGCGGGTTATTGGAGCAGTTAATAGCTGTTGGCTAAAATCCGATATGATTCCCCTTTTTTACTGGGTGTTCTTTCATTCGAATTGACTGATCAAAGACGCCGATCACCACAAATGCGGTCATTCAGTCTCAGGATTGAACCGCATTTGGTGATATTGACGGAGAAAAAGTAGGGAGTAGAGAGCTAATGCTGTTTTTCATTGAGTTACGCCACGCGCCGGAACGCTGCCCCGGAGTTGCCCCTGAAATCAGAGACCGAATGTTGCGCATGGCCCAGACCCGCGATCAAGTCCTGGAATCCCATGGTTGCACGTGGGTCGGCGGCTGGGTGAGTCCCACGCCGCACCTGACCTTCATAACCCTGGACGCTCCAGGCGCTCACGCCGTGGACTCCGCCATGAGAGACCTGGGCCTCGCCGTCTGGAACTCCACCAACATATACCCGGTGGTGGACTTTGACGATGCGGTAACCGCGCTGGCCAACCAGCCGCAGAACTGACCGGTAGCCAGGTGATTAGCGGTATTGGGTTCTAAGCAAAAGTGTCAAAACATAGTTTGACAAGCTCACCATGAGCGGGACCTGTATCATCCGCTCATCTGAGCTTGTCGAATGACTCCCGCCCTGAAGTGGCAGAAAGATGAAAGGGGCCCGGTGTGACGGCCCCTACTTCTTCTCCGGCACGTCGGCGAACAGGTGCCCGTTGCGGGCCTTCACTTCGAAGGTGTACATCTGCGCAATGGGGCCGTTCAGGCAGTTGCCGGCATAAGGGTCAAACCGCCAGCCGTGGGAAGGACACATGAAGCAGGTATCCTCCATGTAAATGGTCCCCCAGCTATGGGGGCACAGGGAGGAGAGCAGCCGCAGCACCCCGTCTTTGCCCTTGGCCAGGTAAAAGTCGAACCCCTCTACCTCTACCTCGCTGGGAAACTTGGTAAAAGAGTCCTCAGGTCCCAGGTCCACTTCCTTGACGCCGGCGGAAAAGTCCGGGTAAACCATCGCAGCCCTCACCTAGTACAAAAGATTGGGGGGAGTATAGCGGTAAAAGTATGGAGTGGGCAATCGGGGACGACGTGGCAAATTAGGGGGTTGGGTCAGTAACTCTTTACGGGCAGCCCTTTGCGCGTGTCCTGCCCCTTGCGCAAGAATCCCAACTGTAGGTGCAGCCCTTGTGGCTGCCCTGTGTCTTTGGCAAAACCACCCAAATTGAAGCTCTGCCTCCCTCCTTAACCCTTGACACCCTATGTATTTATATTCCACCATTATGTTCACTGATTGGTTCCAACTACGGGCCACCTTCCAGCATAGTGTTTCTACTTTGCCCCAGGTGTTCGCTATTAAGGAGTAGCGTATGGAAATTTTTGACTCCCTGTTTGCTATCGGCCTGCTCCTGGTAGTCGCGAAACTACTGGAAGGCTTGTTCAAACGGTTCGGTATCAGTTCGATCTTTGCCTACGCCATCACCGGCGTAATTCTCGGACCGGTAACCGGCCTGATAGACGCTGAAAATGACTTCCAGATCATCCTGAACATCGGAATTTTCATTTTCTTCTTCCTCGTCGGCATGGACGAACTGGACATTTCGGGTTTCCTTTCGGCCATCAAGGGAAGATTATTCATCGCCGCAGTCCTGTCCGTAGTTATTTCCATGGTGGCTTCTCTGGCGGTAACCACTGACGTCATCTTTGACGTGGGGCTGGGCCTGAGCTTTACCGGTGCCATGGCGGTGGCCGGCGTACTGTCCCTGTCCAGCCTCGGCATTGTCGCCAAGGTACTCATAGACGAGGACCGCCTGAAAGAACCGGTGGGAATACAGATATTCACCGCCGTGGTAATTGCCGAACTGCTGGTCCTGTTCATTGTCGGCTTCGCCATCAGCGAGCACGCCTTCATGGAAGGCGAGGACCATGTGGACGCCGCGCTCAGCGTGGGGATACTCCTCGCCCAGTTGGCCGGCTTCACCATCGTTACTTGGCTTGTTTGCAACAAGGTCATCCCCCGCGTGTTGATGCTGTTGCACCGGGTATTGCAGGTACCCCAGCTTTCCTACGGGTTGTTGCTGGGCGGGTTGTTCCTCGTAATCGTGCTGGCCGAGAAGGTCGGCCTCCACGGGTCCCTCGGGGCCTTGCTGTTCGGGGCCGCCCTTTCCCCCCTGCCCTATCAGCTTCGCCACGACTCGATGCCCGGGATGCGCAGCACTGCGGAAGGCCTGTTCGTCCCCCTGTTCTTCGCCTCGGCGGGCCTTAACCTGAATCTCGACTTCATACACTTGCCGCCCGAAACCATCATCGCCCTGATCTTCGTACCCCTGGCTGGCAAGTTCGCAGGAGCGTTCATCAGCGCCTACGCTGTCCGCCTTCAGGCTCCCTTTGCCGTGGCTTCCGGGCTGATGGCCAAGGGGGTGGCGGAGATTGCCCTGCTGCTGGTAATGCTGCACGCTCACGTTATTGACGAGGCTCTCTTCTCGCTGCTGGTCGTCATAATGTTCGGCTACATTCTGCTGACACCCATAGGCATAAGCTTCGCCGTAAGAAGAACCGCACACCGGGATGTGGTCACCAGTGGAGGCCAGCTGCCGCACATGATTGAGCGCTTTGTCATGGCGGATATTCACGTAAAGGATATTCTGGACCAGACCCGTATTTACCCGGAACAGACAATTACGGTCAGAAATTTCGTGGACCTCTGGACCAACCCGGAACAGCACGATTACGTCGTGGTGGACGGAGGTCAGTTGGCTGGCATAGTGTCGCTGAGTATGCTGCGCTACCTTCCCCGCACCCAGTGGCCCCAAACATCCCTGCAGGACACCCTGCGGCACGGCATGCCGGACGCCGGGCCCGACGACCTGGTGGAGGATGTGCTGCAGGAAATGGTCGACAACTCGCTCACGGTGCTGCCAGTGGTCAACCCCGAAACGGGGGAGTTCCTCGGGTCCATTTCCAGCTACGAAATCCTGGAAATTGTCCTGTTGACCGCCAGTGGCAGGGATATTTAGCCTGTCAAAGAGTCCTGCCATACCGAAGCCAAAGGGGAGTTGAATATGCCCATAGACCTGCGCGACCTGGTAAAGAACCCTGAAACCACACCCTTCTCCCGCCTCAAGTACCTCGTACGCCAGTCGGACGAGGACGTAACCCGCTTCATGAACGAACTCTTCAATCTGTCCGCTCTTGCCAGGGAGGAGAACAACTGGCAGCCGGTGGAACAGTTCCTGAACCGCTGGGAAGAAATCCTGACCGACCGCCTGGACTTGCCCATCGCTTTCGACTCGGCACCCTGGGCGCCCTTCACCAAGCCCCTTTCGGAGGCCCGCATCGCCGTCCTTACCACTGGCGGTATTCACCTGGCCGACCAGGAACCCTTCAACGTGGACGGCGACTGGAGCTACCGCGAGATTCCCCTTGACACGCCTCTGGAAGATTTCCGCGTGGCCCACACCCACTACGATACCAACGGCGTGGCTGAGGACGTGGACGCCGTCTTCGCCATTCACCGGCTGCAGCAACTGGCAGAGGAAGGAATCGTAGGCGAGGCCCACAGCCCGACATTCAGCTTCATGGGCTACATCTACGACGTGGCTGGGCTGATTGAAGTCACCGCCCCCGAGGTAGCCCAGCGACTAAAGGATGAAGAAGTGGACGGGGCGGTCATCGGCACCACTTGACCCCGCTGCCATCAGTCCGGTGGACTGATTGCCCGGGCCATTGAATCAGCCGGAGTCCCCACCGTGGTGGTAATGGTGGACCGGCAGAAGGCGGCCACCATGTCGGTGCCCCGCGGCCTCATCCTGCGTTTCCCCTTCGGCCGCCCCTTCGGCGCCCCCGGCAACCCCGACCAGCAAAGGGTAGTCCTGGAAGACGCCCTGCAAGTACTGGCCACCGCCACCGAACCAGGCAAGATAGTAGCGTCGCCTTACCGGTGGAGGCGGGAGGATTACGGGGCGATCTTGGCGGGCAGGGTAGGTGGGTGGCACAAGAGGTAAAAGCCCAGGTGGCAGTAGTGATAGGAGTGTAATCAGTTGGAACATTGCTTAATTTGGCCGGATTACCAAGCTAACATCGCGGGCCAAGGAACGAGCTTCGTTACTGTGAATTCACCCCGGGCAGGTGGTACATACGGAATTGGGGTTGAAGCAAGGTTTCGCATTCAAAACGGCTTTTACGACGCTCCAACCAAGGCTCGGCTTACTACTATGCTTATAAGCCAACGAGGTCAAGGCACTCTATGTCCTGAGATTACGTTGGAGCTTATAGAATTGGCCAAAACCGCAGTTCCGTTGCCTGTCCATGAGCGGGCGGATAGATTGCTTCGCTTCATTGTGAATCAAGGTGAGACAGTTGGAGCTTCCTTTGACCTGAGGCAAGAGAAACCTGGACTTTATGCTTGGTCTGAGTCGATAGTAGATGATGAAATCGGTCACTTCTTGGATTACTTGCTAAAGCGAAGTTGGTTAGAGGAGCGACCTGGCGGAGGAAATAGAAGATTCGGGGACTACGATATTCCTCATGTTGTGAGAGTTACTGCGGCGGGGCATGGTCATATTTCAGACCTGCTAGTAAACGTCGACTCATCTCAAGCTTTTGTAGCTATGTGGTTCGACTCGAGCATGAAAGAAGTTTATGAAAAGGGTATAGAACCTGCCATCAAAGACGCTGGGTATGACCCATATATGGTTATTCGTGACGATTACATTGGCAAAATAGATGACAAGATCATAGCTGAGATTCGTCGGTCTCGTTTCCTGGTGGCTGACTTTACGCACGGTAACGATGGTGTTAGAGGCAGTGTGTACTACGAGGCTGGATTTGCCGAAGGCCTAAATCGGCCGGTAATACCTATGTGCAAAAAGTCAAAAGTAGATCGAGACCCACGATATCTGCACTTCGATACCAGAAATCTCAATCACATTCTGTGGGTGGATGAGGACGATCTTCGAGAGCAACTGCGAAATCGCGTTATACGCGTGATTGGCGAAGGGCCGAAACTAAATTCCGGCTAGTGCTCCCCTTCCCCATCATCCTCTTCTGACAAGGGAACCGGCGGCAGCAAATCATCCACCGCAAACTCCACATCAGGCAGAGATGCGGGGGCGATGCGGTCGCCCCGGCGGTAAACGCTACGTTGCGCATAGCCCTCCGGGCCCGGTTCGGCAAAAACCTCAATACAGTCCTCGGGCAGATTCATTATCCAGGTCTCCGGTATGCCGGCTTGGGCATAGAGGTTGACTTTGACTCCCCGGTCGTAGGCCAGGGTAGTGTCCGAAACTTCGATTACCAACAAGATGTCTTCGGGGGTGGGCTGGTTGGCGGCGTAGAAGTCCTCTCTAAATCGAAGCAAAGCGATATCAGGTTCGGGTTCGGTGTTTTCGTTCAGTCGAATGGAGCCCTGGCTTCTGACGATAAAATGACCGGCGTTGTTCTGGCCAAAATAGAAATTAAAACGGTCAGCACCGCTGTTGTGCAAAGGTCCAATAGGGGGCATAAGTAGGATTTCTCCGTTCACCAGCTCTACTCGTTCATCGGGCTGAAGTATGCCCACCTCGGCCAGGCGGTAATATTCGTCCACCGTGAACTTGCGGGTGTTCAGCGTGGACGCCGGAGCGGGTTGGGGCGGAGCTTTCGTTGGTGTGGTCATTACACCACCTTGCCGGTAATAAAATTAAGGGCTTCTACAGGATTGAGGGCGGCTACAGGTATGAAAAGCGTCAATTGCGCAACCTGATGATAAACTGTCCGGTGTACCTGTTCAACTTCACTGCTCTCTCCTCCGCCACTTAACACCTAATTCCCACTTTATAATTATTATCAAAAGGCATCCAATGCCTTCCAAATCCCCCAAAACTGTTGACAGACCCCGGAAGTTTGCTTAAAATCCCGATAATTCATTGGGTATAAAAGAGACCCATGATTAGGTAACAAATATTCTAAGAAGGAGGCATCGGATGTCAAACAAAGAAGACTTGGCGTTAATGGCTCACCTGATGCGGCGTGTCGGTTTCGGCGCCAACCGGGAAGAGTTGGAAGCGCTTGTTGCTCAAGGCTACGACGCGGTTGTCGATGAACTGGTAGATCCCCCCGCGGAAAAGCATGGCGGCAAGGCAGAACTTTTGCTTCGCTACTACCCCGGTTGCTTGCTTCCTGGCGGCAACCCTGTGATGGGCCAGGCCAACTGGCTCTATAACATGGTCAGCACCGACAAGCCCTTGGAAGAGAAAATGGCCCTTTTCTGGCACCATGTGTTCGCCACCGGCAACTCCAAGCTGGACAACTGCGACCAGATGTTGACCCAGATTCAAATGTTCCGGGACTTGGGCATGGGCAACTACCAGGAACTGATCTTGGAGCTGTCTCGGAACCCTGCGATGATTTACTGGCTGGACAACAACGAGAATCATCGCGACGCCGTAAACGAAAACTGGGGTCGGGAACTGCTGGAGCTCTTCACCATGGGCGTCAGCAACTACACCGAGGTGGACGTACGGGAGGCCTCCCGGGCCTTTACCGGCTGGACCATCACCCCCAAGCTTCCCCGACAGCCCTATGGCCGCTACCCGTGGCGCTTCTCTTATCGGGAAGAGGACCACGACTTCGGCGAAAAGACCTTCCTTGGTCAGACCGGCGACTTCAACGGCGAAGACATTATTGACATCGTGGTAAAGGAGCCGGCCACCGCCCGCTTCATCTGCCGCCACCTCTATAACTTCTTCGTGGCCGACGAGCCCCAGGTTCCCGCCTGGACCATCGAGCCGGCGCGTGATGAAGAAGCCCTGGACGCGATGTGCAACGTCTTCGAAGAGTCCAACTACGAGATTCGCGAAGTCCTGCGCTTCATGCTCAAGTCCGAATTCTTTAAGGAAGCTCGCTTCTCCAAGATCAAGAGCCCTGCGGAAGTCGTAGCCGGCACCATGAAGATGGTCGGCTCCTTCCAGTTCCCGGATCCCGGTCTGGCCAAGATCTGCCGCGAGCCCGGCTACATGGGTCAGGAAATCCTGGATCCCCCCAGCGTGGAAGGCTGGCACACCGGTTCCGAGTGGATTAACAGTGGCTCCCTGCTGGCCCGCATCAACTTCGTCGCCGACAGTGTCACCAAGACTTCCATGCCCGGCATGCAGAGCATCATCGGCCACATGAAGAGCCAGAACATCAGCACTCCTGATGAGCTGCTGAATGGCTGCCTGGAAAGCATGGGCTACCTGGTACTCAGCGAAGAGACCAGGAACGAGCTCACCAACCACGCCAACGAAGGCGGAAACATGGACTGGAGCGACGAGGCCGCCGCCGCCACTCGCATCGCCGAGATGATGGCCCTGATCAGCGCCACCACCGAGTTCCAATTCGCCTAATCGGTCCTGCATTCGGGCCAACCGTATAAGACTGTTATAAGGAGGAAATAATGACTTCAACGAAGAAGGATCCGGTCATAGTCGTATTGCAGCTCACCGGCGGCAATGACTATATGAACACCGTAATTCCCTACAGCGACCCCCTCTATTACGATAACCGGCCAAACGTCGGTTACAAGATGGAAGACATCATCAAGGTTGACGACAACCTTGGTTTCATGCCCGCCATGGGTCCTATCAAGAACCTGTATGACCAGGGCAAGGTCGCGGTCATCCACGGCATCGGTTATCCCGATTCCCCGCGCTCTCACTTCCGCTCCATGGACATCTGGCACACCTGTGAGCCGGACAAGGTTGGAACGGAAGGCTGGGCCGGCCGTCTGGCCCGGGAACTCGACCCGAACAAGGAAAACGTACTGACCGCCATTAACTTCGGTCATGGCTTGCCCCGTGCGTTGGCCGTACCCGGCGTCCCCGTCGCCGCCATCTCCGACCTGGGCACCTATGGCTTGCTAACCGGCATCAGCGACCACGACCAGCGGAGCAAGGCCCTCGACCTGTTCAGCCGCATGTACTCCCCCACCGTGGGCGGCAGCTTCGTCACCGACTACCTGCGCTCCACCGGCACGGAAGCCATGATCGGCGCCGACATCGTCAAGGTCGCTCCCGAGCGCTATAGCTCCAACGTGGAATATCCCAGTTCCCCCATCGCCCAGCACCTGCGCGACATCGCCCAGATTTACATGGCCGACCTCGGGACCCGGGTCTTCTACACGCAGCACGCCAGCTTCGACACCCACGCCGGCGAATACGCTGCTCACCCCGCTCTGTGGAAGGACATCTCCGAGGGCGTCTCCGCCTTCTTCGAGGACCTGAAGGAGCACAACACCGGCGAGAACGTAATCATGTACATGTTCTCCGAGTTCGGCCGCCGCGTCCGTGACAACGGCTCCGGCACCGACCACGGCGCAGCCGGCGTTGCTTTCGCCATCGGCGACGGCGTCAAGGGCGGAATGTACGGCGAATACCCGTCCCGGGAAGCCAAGGACCTGGAACAGGGCGACCTGGTCCCCAACTATGACTTCCGCGGCTCTTACACCACCATCGTGGAAGACTGGTTCGGCATGGACGCCACCCCGTTGGTCAACGGCAACTTCGAGAAGATGGGCTACCTGAAGTAAGCGAGGTCCAGCACTCGAAACCTGGCGCTCAATCGAGTAGCCCGATTCTGAAATCGCAGTGAACCGAGATTGAGTTGAGGGCCGGGTGAACTTTCCCAACCGGGGTGGTTCCCTGGCCCTCATTACTGAAAAATAACGCCAAGAGGAGGCGAATATGGCAGAGATTACTGTAGCTGCCGGGCGAGCGTGGAGTTATAGCCACAATATCGGTCGCAACGGCGCCGCCGGCATGGGCTTCAGTCAGCCCGTCAGCATTGCCGCAGCCAAAGACGGCGTATTGTACGTAACCAACCGGGCCACGGAGCAAAATGCCGGTGGTATCCGCGTTACCAAGTTCACCGTTGACCAGGAGTACCTGGGTGAGTTCGGTCGCCAGGGCCTTGCCTACGGCGACAACGAGCCCAGCACCTTCACCTGGATCTCCGGCGTGGCCCTGGACAAGGACGGCAACGTTTACGTCGCCGACGAGTGGCAGTGCCGCGTGGCCGTCTTTGACGCCGACGGTGGTCCCATCGGAGGCTGGGGTGTCAAGGGCGAAGGCGAAGGCGAACTCAGTGGACCCGCCGGTCTTGCCTTTGATGCGGATGACAACCTGTGGATTGTCAACTCCTTCAACAGCCGCATCCAGAAGTTCACCAAGGACGGGCAATTCATCAGCGGCTTTGGTTCCAAGGGCAACGCCGAAGGCCAGCTGGAAATGCCCGACGGCATAACCATCGACGACAGTGGCGATATCTACATCGCCGACTGGGGCAACAACCGCATACAGAAGTTCACCCCCGGCGGAACCCAGCTGCGCACCTTCGCTCACACCGTCAACGGTCAGGATGCTTTGAACCATCCCACCGACGTCTGCGTGGACGGCGACGGCGATGTCTATATCACCGACTGGATGAACGACCGGGTAGTTATTTACGACCCGGATGCTCGTCCCATCGCGTACCTCGAAGGGGATGCAGTAGATATCTCCAAGTGGGGACAGCAGGGCTTGGACGCCAACCCCGATATGGTCAAGGCGCGCCGCCGGGTGCCCGACATGATCGAGCAACAGCGGAAGTTCACCAAGCCGGTCGCCTGCACCTACGACCGGGAAACCAACCAGCTCTTTGTCGTTGACACCGCCCGTAACCGGGTCCAGGTGTACGAAAAGGACAAGGAGTACATGGACCCGCAGATTAACCTGTAGGCCCAGCCCAGTCACGGTAAACACAAGAGGGGCGGGATGTTTCCCGCCCCTTCTTTCTTGGCTCCTTGCCTTCTGCGGCGAACTAGCCATGACCCACCATCACCATCGAACCTGACCGTCGATCGAGATTAACCATCGTTCCTGCGCAGGCAGGAACCTCGCCCCGCAGCCGTTAGGTCCCTGTCTTTCCAGTTCTTTGCGTAACCGTCATTCCGGCGAAGGCCGGAATCTGGAATGGTGAGAGAACTGCTTGGATTGCGAAGTTTCCGGCCTCACCGTCCTGCCCTCCCGTGGGTTTTGCAAAGGCGTCCCTCCCCATGAACGACGGTTGTACTGGCCTTGATGAGACAAAGGCGAACTTTAGCCTACCTGCTCCGGTCGATAATCGCGCGGCGGTGCGTACCTTCCCCTATCTTGCGCTCGCCGTCGTAAGCCTCCACCTGGAAATTCAGCCGGTTGCGGCTCACTTCCAGCAATTCCGCGTGGGCGATGACCGTGGCGCCAATGTCCGAGGGGGCCAGGTGCCGCACGTTCACCTCAAACCCCACCGAGGTCTGCCCCTCATCCAGGTATGGGTCAATGGCCTCGATAGCTGCCCGTTCCATCAGGCTGATCATGGAAGGAGTGCTGAACTTGTCCACGTGGCCCGCCACGTTATGCTCACAAACCAGGGTCTGCCGCTGTCCCTTCAGTCCCGGGACAATCTTCTCGCTAACCATATTGAGGTCGCCTCCTCAGTTGCGTGGACTCGAATACGGTTAACAAGGATAAACAGCCTGGAGCGAAATTACAAACACCGGACATCTCTTCTATCGCTTCCCTCACCCCTGCCCTCTCACTAGGTACAGGAAGGACGGTCACCTCTCTACCACTCGGATAGGGGGCAAGGAGACGAGAACCAAGTCGCGCCTTGAACCTTCCTGTCTATATGATATATGATTGCGCCGCCGGAGTGCCAGAGCGAAGAAAGAATGTCAAGCAAGAAAACGCCAAATAATCGCAGCCTGTTGTCGGTTACCGACATCAACCCCGAAGAAACCGGGGCCCTGATTCGACGGGCCCTGGAAATGAAGGGGCAGGACCGCGGCGGTTCCGCCAATGCTTTGCAGGGCAAAAGCGTGGCCCTGCTGTTCGAGAAGCCCTCGCTTCGCACCAAGGTCAGCTTCATGGTAGGCATCCAGGAACTGGGCGGCTATTCCCTGTACCTGGGCCCCGAGGAAGTGGGCCTCGGCTCTCGGGAACCGGTCTCCGATGTAGCCCGCGTCCTGTCCGGTTACGTGGACTGCATCGTGGCGCGGGTCAACTCGCACCGCAGCCTGGAGGAACTGGTCGAGTACGGCACCGTGCCAGTCATCAACGCCCTGTCCGACTGGGAGCACCCCTGCCAGACCATGGCAGACCTGCTGACGATCGCGGAGCACCAGGGAGACTTGCCGGGTCGCAAGCTGGCCTACATCGGCGACGGCAATAACGTAGCCCGCAGCCTGTGCCTGGCCCTGCCCGCCGTAGGCATGGATTTTGCCATCGCCTCGCCCATCGGCTACACCCTTGAAGAGGCCTGCCTGCAAAGGGCCAAAGACATCGGCGGCGGCAAGAGCGAAATAATGTCTGTGCGCGAACCGGCCGAAGCGGTAAGCAATGCCGACATAGTCTATACCGACGTGTGGACCAGCATGGGAGATGAGGCGGAACGCGGGGCCAGGTTGGAAGCCTTCCAGGGCTACACGGTAGACCCGGACTTGTTGCGCAAGGCCAAGCCCACCGCCAAATTCATGCACGATATGCCGGCCCATTACGGGGAAGAAGTCCCGCCTGGCATGCTGGAACACCCCCAGTCCATTGCCTACACCCAGGCCCACAACCGCAAACACGCCCAGAAAGCGGTTCTGGAATTCTTGCTGGGAAGTTAATCCACGGAAACAAGGGCTTGCACTTGGCAAGTTCTTCTCTATTCGCGGACAAACTGAAGGAAAATCAAAGTCATGGTACAAGAAACTAATTTGGAAAATGACATGAGCGGGGAAGTGGAACGCCCGCTGCCCATTGTGGCGGTGGTTGGTCGGCCCAACGTGGGCAAGTCTTCCCTCTTCAACCGCATCCTTGCCCGCCGCCAGGCCATCGTGTCCAACGTGGCCGGAACCACCCGCGACCGCTTGATGTCCGAGGCGGAGTGGGAGGATTGCCGCTTCATTCTGGTGGACACCGGCGGCCTGGAGTCAGACCCCGAGGGCCACATTCGAGAGATGGTGCAGGAACAGGCCGATATGGCCATGTCCGGCGCCGACGTCATCGTCTTTGTCACCGACGCGGTCGACGGCGTGACGGCCACCGACCAGGAAATTGCCGACCGTCTCCGTCGCGCCAGGAAACCTGTCATCATGGCCGTCAACAAGGTCGACAACGACGGGCGTGAGGTAGCCGCATCGGAGTTCTACCAGATTGGTATGGCCGAAACGATAATGATCAGCGCCTACCATAACTACGGTATCTACGACCTGATGGACCGGGTCATATTCCACCTGCCCGTTCCTCCTTACGTGCCCCCGGTCGTGGAGGAGGATGACTGGGGCGAGGGCTCCGAGAACGAGCCGGAGACGGAGCTGGAAAGGCAGATCTCATCTATGTCCAAGGAGATGCGGCTGGCCATCGTGGGACGCACCAACGTGGGCAAATCGATGCTGCTGAATGCCGTCCTGGGGGAGGATCGGGCCATTGTCAGCAACGTGGCCGGCACCACCCGCGATGCTCTCGATACCCAGATGAACTACCGGGACCGGCCTATCACACTGATAGATACCGCTGGCATCCGGCGGCCCGGGCAAGTGCAGCCCGGCATCGAGAAGTACAGCGTGATGCGCTCCGTGGCCGCGGTTAACCGCAGCGATATCACCCTCTTGGTCACCGACGCCACGGAACTGGCTACCGCCCAGGACGCCCACATATCCGGCCTGGCTTGGGAAATGTGCCGGGGCATCATCGTAGTCATAAACAAGTGGGACATGATAAACGAATCTGACCGCTTCGCCCGTGAAGAGGCCATAGCCAAGGTTCAGGACCGGCTTCACTTCATGCCCTACGTGCCAATCTGCTTCACCTCGGCCCTTAACCGGCAGGGCATCACCACCGTAATGAACACCGCTTTTGAGCTTTGGGAAGAGCGGATGCGCTGGATTCCGGGGCGGGACTTGCAATACCTGCTGGCCGACGCGTTAACCGATCACAACCCGCCGCCGGTCAAGGCCAAGGGAGTTCGCCGGGGAGAGTTCCTGCGCATCAACCGGGTCAACCAAGTGGGTGTGAACCCCCCCACATTTCTTTTTACCTGCAACAACCCCAGGCTGGTGCATTTCACCTACCAGCGTTACCTGGAGAACCGGATTCGCGATAAGTTCCGCTTCGACCACACGCACCTGAAGCTGGTGTTTCGCAACCGATGAAAGGGAACCTGACGCCCTCGGTCCTCAGCTCATTGATTGCCGTACCGGTACTGATAATAGCGTCGGCCGGGTTGCTGCTTTTCCTTGCCGAGGCCCAGACCGCCTACAAGTATGCCGTCGTCCTGCTTCTGGCCTACTTGATGGGCGCCCTCCCCTGGGGATACGTCGTCCTGTTTCTGCGCCGGGGCATAGACATCCGCGAGTACGGCAGCGGTCGCACCGGCATGTCCAACGCCCTCCGCACCGCCGGCATGAAGCTGGCGGGCGTTGTCCTGCTACTGGACTTGGTTAAGGGCATGGGAGCCGTATTTCTGGCCCGGGCCCTTATCGGCGACCCCACCTCCGAGGTGGCGGCCGGCCTCATGGCCCTGGTAGGCCACAACTGGCCGGTGTTCCTTAGCTTCCGGGGCGGACGCGGCATTGCGCCGGGGTTGGGCAGCCTGGCCGTGATGTCGCCGCTGTCCGCCATCTGCGGTGTTGTCGTCTTCCTGCCCATCTGCCTTATCACTCGCTACCTGTCCCTGGGCTCCATCCTGGGAGTCCTTTCGGCCTGCGTCGTACTGGTGGCCCTGATACTGCTGGAGTTTAATCTTTGGGGTTTCAGTTCCAACCTGTACCTCATTTACGCCCTTCTCGGAGGAGGGGTTATCATCTGGCAGCACAAGGACAACATCCAGCGACTGCTAAACGGCACCGAGCGGCGCATCGGCAATCCGGCAGCCCGGATTGAGTAGCAAGTAATTATCTCAAAACGCGCTCTGATCGGCCTGCCTTGAGCGGGGTCGACTACGGAGAACGCTCATCTTCAGCCCGTTGAGGGATGTCCCCAGAGGGATGAAGGTGGACTCAATAACAAAACCTGTAGGGGCTTCCCTTGTGGATGCCCTGGCCTCTCGCTCCCTGTCCCCCTTGCCTGATTGCTTGAATTGCAGCACTACTCCTTTTGGCGCCCCTTCGGCATATTGCCTCCCCCTGTGCTAATATTTAACTGATCCCACCGGCCCTTCAACTCGCCGGACCGGTTGCCCGAAACCGCCAGCGTGCTCATTAAGCATCTCATAACCAGGCACGGACAACCTCTTGACCGAAACTGTCGCCATAGTCGGGACCACCACCTGGGGCACCACCCTGGGCGCTATCCTCGCGCGCAATGACGTCCCCACGACGATTCTGGCGAGGACTGCGGCAGAAGCGGACCTCCTCAATTCCCATCGCGAAAATCGCCGTTTCCTGCCTGGCATATCCTTCCCCAAAACACTGACCGTGAGCAGTGAACCGTCACAGGTGGTGGGAGACGCAGACCTGGTGATCCTGGTCGTTCCTTCCGAGCATTTCCGCCAGAACGTCCGCTGGATTGCCAGCGCCCTCTCTCCCGATGCTACCGTGGTCAGCGCCTCCAAGGGCCTCGAGTTGCCTGACGCCAACCGGATGAGCCAAATCCTGGAAGAGGAACTCCCGCCATCGATGCACGAAGGCATCTGTGTCATTTCCGGTCCCAACCTGGCCCGGGAGATTGCCGAAGAGAAACCAGCCGCCACGGTGGTCGCCGGCAGGAACGATGACCGGACCGCCCTGGTTCAGGAACTGCTGATGTCACCCACCTTCCGGGTGTACACCAGCGACGACGTGATTGGCGTGGAACTGGGCGGCACCCTCAAAAACATTATTGCCCTGGGCGCCGGTATCGCCGACGGCCTGGCCATGGGGCAAAACAGCAAGTCTACCCTGATTACCCGGGGTCTGGCGGAGATGGCCCGCCTGGGTACCGCCGCCGGCGCCCAGTACCTCACCTTTGCCGGCCTGGCTGGGCTGGGAGACCTGGTCGCCACCTGCTACAGCCCGCTGAGCCGCAACCGGTCTGCGGGAGAACAACTGGCCCAGGGTCGGACCTGGCCGGAGATTCGGGACGGGATGCAGAACGTGGTTGAGGGGGTCAATGCCACTGGTGCCGCCCTCGCCATGGCGGCCCGGCTGAAAGTGGAAATGCCCATCGCCGAAGTAACCTATCGCATCCTCTTTGAGGATCTCCCCCCCAGGGAAGCCGTCGCCGAGCTGATGGGAAGGCCACCCAACGCCGAATGGTAGCTGGCCAAGACGGAGGTGACGCCTAACCCCCCTTGACGAGGGAAGATGGCTTTGTTCCTAAGGCCTTAGTCGTACCAAAAGGCCGTGAGTTGTCCCAAGAGTAAACCCTCACCTGCTGTAGGTGAGGGTTTAGTTTGGGAGTGTAGTTGGAGTTATCTAGCTGTTAATCAGATGAGGGTGCTGGGTGAGCACGAACAAAGAACTGACCACACAAGTAGCAAACCAATCCCATCCAATCGCTATGGTGTTTACCATCACGGCAAGTGCTAATCGTTCCCGCCTCGCTCCACAACGCCTCCATGTCATCAGCAAATATACTGGCTTCTTCATAGGATATAGCCCAAGGAGCTACAAATGGAGATGACGGGTCATCTACGATTAACAGATTTCCGAACGCAGGCGCGGCATTGACACCACCTAGTTTGTGGCGAATATATGAGAGCAGTTCTATACAGCACTCTTTACAGTTCGCCATACCCAGAAACTCATTCCTTCGCTCGTTCCCCATACAGCGTTCCAACACTACGAACTGGTAGGCACCAGATGGTTTGCGGTTGTCGGAATATTCGGCCACACAAGCACCACTGATTCTGAACGAAAATAAGGCGTCGGGATCATTAGAATCGTCCAAGTCCCCTGTGTAATCAATCGCTATGTGAGTCTTCCCATCCCAATCTTCGGGCATGTCTCTACTTTCCCGACGCGTGACTCTGAAGAAAACGTCGCTTTCCTCACCTGTGAGGTGGGCTAAGGCTGACTGTATTTCAAACTGTTGTTGGAAATGCCTTCTCATGTTTTGCGGGTCGAATGCTCGGTCTAGGCCGTCGTTATCGTTATCATTCGGGTGGTCGGACAACTTATTGAATCCTCCTGAAGCGTGTCTCGGCCATTCTACTTTCGCCTGAACTTGTAAGGCCGGTCCCAATTAGCACTCTTGCACTTGGGGCAGGTCCTGGGCCACTGGGGATTACGCAGGCTCCTGGGGGCCCATTCATGCCCACACCCGTAGCTGTTGACCACAGCAATAAACTTCTTCTATTCTACTCGATCGCAGTTAGGTCGGGGAAGTGCCAAAGCCTCGGCTGCGGCTGTACCAAAAGTCCGATGGCTGTACCAAAAGTCAACTGAAATCGGGACTTTTGGAACAAAACCGGGGAAGGCTAGGATGGGGGTGACGGGTAGCCCAATATCACTGCCTCCCCCAACTGCGAGCCTCGTCAGCGGCTTTGAGACAGTTTCTACTTTCTTACCGGCAGAGCGAACATTCCTGTCCAGTCATGGACTGTAGGGTGCTAGTCGCCGGTGGCCAGGGAAATCAGCGTCCGCACTACCGGCCCCATGATTGTCCACAGAATACCCCAGCCAAGCATGTAGTCCGCCAGAATAATGCCCAGAAGAAGCAGGGGGCCGAAACGCTCAAATTTGGCGTAGCTCGCCGCCATACTGTCCGGCAGCAGCCCTCCCAACACCCGGGAGCCGTCCAGGGGAGACAGGGGTATCAGGTTGAAGATCGCCAGCAGCACGTTGAAGAAAATGACCATGCCCGCGATGTCGGTCAGGCCCTCTCGCAGGCCGCCGGTAAGCACCACATTGGCGCGGCCCAGGGTAGCGCCGCTCCAGCCCAGCAGGCCTATCTTGATCGGGATGGCGACGAGGAAGGCCAGGGCCAGGTTCGACAGCGGCCCGGCGGCAGCCACCAGCGTGATACCCACCGGCCCCCGCAGGTTGTGATGGTTTACCGGCACCGGCTTCCCCCACCCGAAGCCCACCACCAGCATCATCACGGTGCCGCTGGGGTCCAGGTGACGGATGGGATTGAGGCTAAGCCGGCCCAGGTGGCGGGAGGTCGCGTCGCCCAGGACCGTGGCTAACAGAGAATGGCTGAATTCGTGGACGGTGATGGCCGTTAGCAGGGCAAACATGACCAGAACGGTCAGGCGCACGAAGCTGGCGGGGTCGTACAGGAGCAGATCGAAAGAGCTGAACAGCATATGGTTCTATTTTATAGTGTTGAAGGGGAAAAACGGAATACTAACGATGGATTATGTAGCGCGAGTCTACTGGCCCCGTTGGCTGGCATGTTCTGTGTTTCCCTTTCATCCTGGTTTTATAAACTATCTCAAGAGCGGCGGTGAAATTCGCGGGATTGAAATAATCTGCACTTCACCCCCATCCCAGCCTTCCTCGGCTTTGCTCCAATAATACCTGATTTACCCGATTAAAGGAGCAACAAACAGAATTTAGGAGCAAAAAAACTGGCCCACTGATTCACAAGTCGGCGGGCCGCAATAGCAATCCGGGTCAGTGAATCGTGGTGATGAATGTGTCGGTGCATCCATAACTTCCCCTCACTCCACCTGTCTGCTGACTACATCCCCCGTCGTGGACGTTCACCCGGAAACAGAAACGCTAGGTACAACAGAGAGCCACCCAAAAGGGTTATGCCAGCCAAAGACAAAAACTGCAAAGTATATGACTCTATTAATCCGCTCAAGCCTATGATAGCCATACCAAGTAAGCCCATGCAGATAAGCGCAATCCCGACACTTCCAAGTCCATTCATACGCGGTTCCTTCCTCGTTGGCGATGTTGGGATGCCCCCGGTGGTGAGACACCGGGGGTCAGCTTTTGTAAAGCTTGGGCGTATTATACCCGAGGCGTTCACGCAAAGTCCTGGTCACTGAGCAAAAGAGCGCACACTAAAAGAAAACGGGGCCGGACATTCATCCGGCCCCTTCCCTTATTGATTTCCTTGAATGGTTTGGCGTTTTATGCGGCCAGCATCAACACTTCCCTTTCCACACCGCCAAAAGTGAGGTTAATCCCCAGCGTGTACATCATCCGTACCAGCACGACGATGTTGTGGCAGAGTATCTTGGCCAAGACCTCGTTGACCTGTGCCGTCTCCGTCTTCGACCGTACCGACTGCCCAAACTTCGCCTTGATCATAGCGAAGCACGTTTCAACGTTTGACCGCTGGTGATAGTGAGCCAAGAATTCTTCCCTGCGCAGGTGGAAGTAGTGGTACATCTTCTCCCACAGAATGGCTAGGGAATCCTTTTTGTGGTGGCTTGAATGGGCTACGGAGTCTTTCTTGAACGGGATGTAGGGCGTACCGCCTGCATCCACTATCGCCTGAAAGTTTCTTCTGCTCAGGTACGCCTTGTCAGCCGAAAAGTCTCGAATAGTGAAACTGCGGGCCGTAGTTTCCACTAGCGAAGGTAGATGCACCGTATCGTTGCTTCTGTCCGCCTTTACTATGGCGGCGGTGATGATGTTGCTTTTCACCCCGCAGACGATGTGGGCCGTAATCCATTTTGACTGCTTATGTGGAGCGGCCCGCTTGCTTTCCTTACCCCATTTGTGGTCAAAGTGGCGGTCGTAGACGTTGGTGCTAAACCCGCTTGAGTCCGCCGCATAGTCTTCTTCCAAGTCTCTCAGGGGCAGTGCGCTTTGCTCAATCAGCGACTTTAGTATTGGGGTCAATTCGGCCTTTTCCAGGTAGCGGAACATACTGGTGCAAGAAGGCGTCTTGTCCAACTGTCCATTGTCGGTTGCGTTCCGCATATCCGTCATAGACCGGCGCACCGACATAGTAGAGAAGACCTTGGTGGTAACGGCGAAGACCATATCGGACAAGGGCATTCGTGGACGGCCCCGCCCCTGTGGTAGCTGCTCAATGGTATCGCATAACTCCCGCAGCAACCTGCCGAACACTTCCTGTTCGTTGACCTGAGCTGCATTGTAGGCCGCCCAGTTCTGCCCGTAGGAAACCCGAGAGGATTGAGTTTCAACTCTTGAACCGTCGTCCTGTTCTTCGCGCTGGACAATGAACCCGACGGCATAGATGTGTTTACAGGGTTGTTGGTGCTTCTCGAAGTCCTGACATGTACAGAACGGGGTCCCTTCAAGGTTGACGACATATGAGCCGTTGCCAGTCTGGGAAGGAACCTTGTATCCAATTCGTGTGGTTTCTATGTGGGATTGAAGGGCGATTTCCTGCCCTCGCAAGCGCAATGCGTGGTCTCGATTGGATTGACCTGGCCTCGGCGCAGGTGTAACATTGATATGGGATTGTGGGTTCATCTCGTTCCTCCAGTCTCTGCTCCCTCTCTTTGCACGGCGGGGGAGCTTTTAGTTTAAGAAACTAATTCCTTCTCATTCTTTAACACTGATAACACTGGGTTGTCTTGCTCAGTTGGCGTTGGGGTCTCGGGATACAGGAATTCTATTGTCGCCTCAACTGCATTGAGCCATTGCTGGCGGCTAAGAAGGGGAAAGGGTTCTCCTGCAGGTGGTAGGCTCCTAATTAAGCTTTCCAATACAGGATGAATTGGCTCTACGGGGCGCAAGCCGGTCTTAACTCGCCTAGATGGACCGCCGTTCTTGCTCTTTCGACACGAGCAGGATTGCGGTGTTTTGAAAATAGAAGGTCGCGCTATGGTTGCTCGACTTTTACGTTGTCGAGGAACATCTTGTGTAGCGATTCTGGCTTCTCGGCACATGCCTAGGAAGAAAATCACCATTCTCTCCCTCTGCGACGCCGGAATGTAATGCCTAAAGAAATTGACGATCTTAGATTGACTATCTACCTTAGGATCAATTTTCCCAAACACCTCCCTGTAAGCATGTCTAATCAATCCACTTAATATTTCTACATATTCTTCATCCGTGCTAGAGGCTATTGAACGTAACGCCTCTGTCGGTTCCCCTGCCTCATCGATCAACCCCAGGAACCTAAGTGAAAATAACGTACGAGTTATAGTTCCATCAGGGATACTAGTATTTTTCAGATACTCGCTGTTCACGCTCTCGGGCAAGTTCCGATTGCGCAACCGTTGTATTACCGCAATGACATTGGAAGGGGGAGCATAGGGTCTATTCCCACCGTAATCATAGGTTTCAGTCATCATTCTTCCCTCCATTACCACGTGAGTATGGCGGGTATCTTAAGGCCAGTATCTTATGATGTCAAGTAAAATTTAGTATTGGTCCTGGATATGTTATTTGTCAATATCTCTTGAAGTAGGCATAGTGAGTCCATGCTTTATCAGTATAGGAGGAAGGTATGAAATTTCTTATTCAACATGAAACGTCTCATATCCAGAACGGATGGGAGGCTCGGTCGACTGAATTGAGAATGGCGGCTCATGGGCACGACGAAGAGATTGCTCGGGAAAGTCTTAAGAAATGCATTGAATCCTTCTTGATGCCGTTTTCCCGACAAGGGACTCTTGAGGAAGAAGTTTCCAAAATTGGTTTGACAGTAGAAAAGGGTGATCCCGAGAGCGAATTAGAGGTTACGTTGGTTTGAGAAGCCAAGAACGCTTGAATTGAATTCTATATTGGTTTGATGCACAGGGGGGAGTCTAATAGGAGCATGTGCTCTTCCGACTGATGTGGCTACCCATACTTTCGAACGGCTAGGGTGCTGGAGTGGTCCCAGTGGAGACTCCGTCATCCGGGGCCTTCTGCCGGTTCGTGGCGGGGGCCATTTTGATTACCGAATTTGTGACCTGGGGAATGGTGATCGCAGGTGCCTTAGTCGGCGCAAACATGTTCATCGAAAACCGCCAATCGGGCGAAACAATCCATTATCCAGTTTTTTCTTTCTACAAAAACCCAGTCAATTGAACGGAGGTTTCTTGATATGGCTGAATATGTGGAAAAATCAGGGAATCGGGAGTTTTCCACCGTGCAGGAGTTTTGGGAATCGGACATTCAGGGAAACTTGCCCGGACCAACAGCATTTGTCGTAAAGTCCTACGGGTTCTTGGGGCAGCTGTCCAAAGGCTTGACGGATGATGTCGTCAACACACTCAGGAAGGACGACATAGAGCTGAGTCCCGACAACCAGTCTCTCTGCATCACCGTTAGGCTGGTACAGAACCCTTGCCGGCCCTATAACCATCGTCGTCGTGAATCCCCCCCCGCCACGAAGCGGAAAGCTTGACCAGTTCATGGACGAGGTTGAGACATTTGCCAAGGCGTCGGGTTTGCGGTTTGTCCTGGCAGACAAGGTAGAGAATAAATTCCTGAGAGAGAAATTTGCTCGGCGGGGTTATGTGGAAATCCCGTACAGTTGGAGGCATCCTGATTACCTGTTAGACCTTCAGACCCAATAACCGGTCAGACAACCTTCCCTTCCAATTACCGCATCAAATTCTCTGGGAATTGTCCTGTTGACCAATGCAGATCCAGAAGGAGAAATTGGTCGGAACGACAGTCGTTCCGACCAATTTCTTTTGCCTATTCTCTCTGCTTCTCCTTGGGACTACCAGGTGGTGCAGTTTTGACCCTGCTTGCCTAAATCTCCATACACTAATTCCGAACGGAACCATCAGGAGAGTTTCGGGGGGTGGATAGAGGACCACCAACACCACTGAGTGCAACAGCCAGTATGTGCGGCAGCTTTGGTGTCAGGTGAGAGATCCGAGTGAGCCAGTAGAGGAGCCGAGAGACCACAGAGTAACACGCCAGTCCAGGAAGCACGGATGGGAAGGGTCATAGGGAAGAAAAAGCGCGTCACTGGAACCAGTCGTTCTGAAATGCAAAGAGAATTAATCCAGTGAAGCGAGCTGCTGGCTCATACGCGCCAGGCCTCGTGTCTTCGAGACTTCTCCGCTCGTGCTTCGTCATCAGCCTTGCAATTGCTTGAAGCTTTCTTCTCCGACCAACGCCGTTCACATGTTGCATAATCTCTTCTATATGCGCGCCTCGCTCTCTCGCCAGTTCAGAGTCATCCAATTTAATATCGTGTATGGTTCGTCGAGCTTTTGACCGCTGGTCGTCCGGGAGTAAGGGAGAAGCGAAGATGGTGCAGTCGGTAGCACTATATGTGAAACAATGTTCTGTTGCGTCGCCACTGTTTATGTTGGGATCCACGTAACCGGTGTTGGCCAACACCGGGACATACGTCCATCCTTCACCTACTGCAGCGGTAGTAAGAAAGGCGTTGATGAGTGCCTCTCGGTGAGTTGAAAGGGTGCCGGGCCATTTGTTGTCCTTATTGGTCTGACATTGGGGACAAGCGTACATTAGATTCAGCCACTCGAACGTTAAGTCAGTACCAAAGTGGGATTGCTGCGAGCCAGTGGATGGATTCCGAGGTCTGAAGTGGTCTAGCGGGCCGGGTTGTCCACCCTGGGGTACTTTGCGCTCGCAGTAAGCACAGAGTCCACTAAATTCCCTATGCAACTTACTCCGCAATGCATGATAATCATCCTTGGCTTGTTGAGTCTGGCGGTCGGCGAGGTCCTCCCATTTGGCGTTTGATTGTTGGTACGAGGATAGGTTTGCTTCCGATGGTGCCGGGGTCCTCTTTACGCCACGCAATTAGCTTTCCTCTACTTGACTGTTAGACGTATTCCACGACGGCCGAAAAGTTCCGTTAGCCATCTGCTCCATCCAGAGTTGTCGCTGTCTCGCCATCGGTCCCCCTGAAAGTACGTCCACACCGATTAGCGACTCAAAGCCTCCTATAGTTGCTTGTCTCCAAGCCTCTGCTGTTCCCATAAGCGGAGGACGAATCGGAACAGGGGACTCTATCTCCCCGGCAAGCCAACGGGCGACGGTTGCATCTTCATGGGCTGCAAAGTCTTTTTCAACCGGAGCGCCTAGCTCCTCAATTGTCGCAACCCTCCAGTCTTCGGCCATCCCCTCGTCCTCCAGACTTCCAGACTCCCTGAGCCACCTTAGGACTTCCACTGCCTGAGCAGTCTCCAGGTCTGTTGGATCTTGTACGCCGAAATATTCGTGAAGTATCTCGTCGGCGGTATACCCAACGATGTCGTACTTGTTGGTTTCTACCTCGGTTTTGCCTAAAGAGGCTTGCGACAGTTTGTGAACCTGTCCTACTTTTAGCCCAGCGACGGCGAACGGAGAATGTGTTGTGGCGGTTATCTGTAGGTTAGGGAATTGATCAAGAAAGACCGGAATAAACCGACGTTGCCACGCCGGATGTAGGTGGTTCTCAATCTCGTCAATAAAAAGCACTGCCGGACGCTCTCGCCAGCCATCCTTAAATCCATGCGCGTAGACCAAACTGAGGGCGAGATACCAAGCGATAAGCAAAGTCCCCTGAGTTCCCGAACTAAGGCTTGTGATGTGCAGCGGGTGCTCGCTACCTCGTATATCCACAATAGACAGGTGGTCGGTGAAATACCACCTCCATCTTAATCTCAGCCAGCGATGCCTCAGGCGCATCCATGGACTTAGGGCAGAACCCTCAGCACTTATGACAGTACCCGAGCGCAACTCCGCAGACGCTGGGAAAACCTCTGGCGCAATTGCTTTGGCGCATTCCAGGGCCACTCTCGCAGCTTCTTGGGCCACCACAGAACGCCGATCTTTGTTTATCTGGGCTCCTACCCCCAAGAGACGGCGGTTAATGGACGCTACCGCCTGGAACATGAAGATCGAAGATACTTCTGAATAATGTGCTGAGGTCTCTGATAACAGCCGATTCCCTGGCATGAGTCTGAGAACGAAGAGACTCCGACGTAGATATGACGCTAGGAGGTAGGCAAAATTTAACCCGACAACGGAACTGATCAAGACCAAGGAATCTCTGCGGCTTATAACCGACCATTGCGGTGGTTGCTCCAGGAAAATGGACAAGGCCGTTATAGTCACCAAATAACAGAGAAATCCCAACGAGACCGGTAGGAGGACCCACCTAGCGGAGTTAATTGCAGACGCAAGCATCCCTTGAATGTCCTGCAACCGAAGGTCTTGCATGGCCATCTCCGGCGTTAGCGAAGCTCGCGTGGCTCCAACAAAAACTCTGGAAACGTCCTCGATGTTGTCGCTTAGTTTTACTGTTGGTTCGGCCCGACCGGATGCTTCGTCGGAGACCCTTGCCAACCGCTCTTGTCTTTCCCCGGCGAAAATGCCTAGGGCAACGCTTTTCCCTACGCCATTCGGTCCAATCAGAACGTTGACTTTGGGGTCGAACCGAAATTTGGCACCTGAAGCGAAAGGGGGAATGCCGCCCATAGATGCAGACCCCAAGGGAGGAGGCTCGCCGAGCGGCCCCCTAGATGTCACTTGCATATGCTTCTCTTGGTTCCGGTAGTTGTTAGGAGGACGGAGTGTCCGGATACGTTACTTGATAAAACGGCCAATCCGCTTAGCTCTCTTTGGCGGGGTTCCCGTGCCACCTACGAGAGATAGACACCGCGCCGGAGACAGGGGGTCTAGCGGTCTGGATATGTCCTAACTCGGGTAGTGAGCATCATCTAAATAGCCTCGACCACCGGTTGACCGGTGGCGCGAAACAGCGAGTGTTGCGCTGGAAGCTTAGTTCGCTGTGGTTGCAGTAATATACCATAAAGTTTTACATACTATCCAATTTTGGGGACCGTATTTCCATGTTAGCACGGAGTCTTCACGTTTCCCATACGGAGCATTCCGAGGAGACAAGTGCAAAAAAGAGGCCGAAGCCAAAAACTTAAGGGCCGGGGCATTAACTGCTCCGGCTCCTTTGTTGTGCAATCCCTTGCCTTCTAGTATTACAACGACGCTTCCTCAAGTTGGTCAGTTTTTGACAGGAAATCGCTTCGCGGAAGGCAAGGCCACAAAGCTGTCGAGCGCGTGGGCAGGTTGCTATGAAGGGTACTCAAGATCCCTTCCTTGCGATCCGTCGTTGTAATACTAGCAGTCTGTCCGAGAAACGCCCCTAGCGAGCGGGTGGGGTATGATGATATGAGCCTTGAGTGAGGGTAATCGATCAATGGGCAAAACCTACCTTCCCTATGACCCGGACCAGCAGTTGCTGCTGCCGGCGGCCCTGCAGGAGTGGCTGCCGGAGGATCACCTGGCCTACTTTATATCCGACGTGGTGGACCAGCTTGATCTGGCGGAGATCACGGAGCGCTATGAACAGGAGAGCCGGGGCGGCCCGCCCTACCATCCCAGGATGATGGTCAAGTTGCTGCTGTATAGCTACTGCACCGGGGTACATTGCATTGCATCTAGTCGGGAGTGTCAATGGCGGCGGAATAGTGGGCCATTGTGGCGGCAGAAAAGTGGACCGCCTGGCGTAATTAGCCAGCATAAATGGCCACGCTAATTGCTCATGGGAAACGTCCCGCCGCCGGCAGTGACCGGAGGTAGCGGGACAGGTCACTTAACCTCTCGAAAGCTGTTGGTGTAACCTCGTTCTTTACTATGCCAGGGCGCTCTAAGAGACGAATGGCACTCAGTCGGCGGTTGCCGTCGAGAACCGTATGCTGTCCCCCGCTTCCGCCGTGCATCACAGTGAAGAGACTGTTGGGGTTCAGGCCTCTCTCCACTATATCGGCGGCCAGGTTGATCAGTTTACTTTTCTGACGGCGAGCCATCATGCGGAGAAGACCGTCTTCCGTTGTGTTAGCCCCATACAGCCGGGGATTCTCAACATCCAGTAGTAAACTGGACAGGTCAATTCTTATGGGTTCACTCATAGACGTCGTTCCTTCGTGTCATTTCTCAGTTAAAGCTCAATTATCCGAATAGCCCTATAGCACAGATAGGCATCTATACTGTCCCCGAGGATGTAGCGGGTGGCTACTATGACCTTGCTTAACCTTCGTGGCTTGTCTCTATGATATCCAACCAGTCCTAATGAACGTCCTATTCCCAAGACCATATATCCGAATATCATCCCTTGGTCTTGCCGTCATCTGGCCAAACTATGCCCGCGTTGTAGGCCTCCATTTCGCTCGTAATACCCCAATGCGCTAATAGCCTCCGCTCAATTTCCAACTCTTGGTCAGATAAGGCTGGCTAAAGTTTATCGCCGGTGAAGGTCTCATTCTTGGGGAAAGACGGGTCTATGCAAACCAAATCCGCAGATTCAGTGTTCAAACTACGGAGAAATGGCAAATTGTCAGATACGTAAACGCCACGGTTTACCGCGATAAATTCATGCCGACCTGGTGTGGCTTGGGAGGTAGCCGACGGGTCCGTGGCATCGCAATGCTCCCACAATTTGACTATATTGACCAAACCCTATCAGCCTCTAATAATGCCGTCAACCAAGTGGAAACAAATAGAGAGGTGCAAGTTTCTTCTTTTGCCAATTGCCAACTCTCAACTGCGAGGCCGGTGCAAAATTATTGGGGACAAGCACCGGAGTTACGGCCAGGCTCAATAAGCCGCCGAGTTTTGCACTTCCCTCCAACCAGCTACGATTATGGGCGGTTCTTAACAACGGTGATATAATTCCGTTTACCCTTCCGATCGGGCCGAGCCGCCGAACCTTCTCTAGGCACCCAGAAGCTCAGCAATGCAGAATGCGAATGCACCAGCCGTAATCGAAAGCGCCATCGCCATGGTGGCCGCCGCGAGCCGTGAGCAGACGGGCGGGAAATGGCTGGAAAACCTGACTGTTGATGCAGGGCCCCACATCAAGGAATGGGACATCGGCCATTGCTGGCCTTGGGCTGCATGGCCTGAACGGGAAGCTCATTTCCCCGGCACGACGAATCAGGACGTGGGAATTGACTGCGTGGCTGTCCGCCGGAGCGACGGCGAGCACATCGCCATCCAGTGCAAATCGCGCCAACTGGACGAGTTCGGTCATGGTGACCCCATCAACAAGGAGGAGTTCGACAGCTTTGCCAGCGCGTCGGCTGGTGATTTCTGGTCCGAACGCTGGATCGTAACCAACGGTGACAACCCCTTGGGTAACAATGTCAAACAGACCTTAGCGATGACCAGTAAACCAGTCACAATGGTCAACATTGCCAACGAGTTGCTGCAACAGCAAGCTGCTTTCACCCATGAGTATTGCCCGCACTGCGAGCCCAATCCCGATGGGGAAGAACGCCGGCAATCCAAAACCTGTATGCAAACTGAGGCCATCGCCGAGAGCGTTCGTATTCTCAAGGAACACAAACAGGGGAAAAGTGGCGGACTTGCCGTTGGCCAAGCACGCGGCAAAATTATACTTCCCTGCGGTACTGGCAAGACCCGTATCTCCCTACGGATCATAGAAGAGCTGACACCGCTGGGCGATCTGTCCATAGTGTTGTGCCCGTCCATCGCTCTCGTCGCCCAAATCAGGCGCGAATACTTGCAACACGCCGAAACCGACCTCAGGGCGCTGGCCGTGTGCTCCGATGAAACCGCCGGCTATGACCCCAAAAAAGAAAGTTCGCGGAACACCGCCGCAGACCCTACGCTGGACAACAGCAACGTCAGTGCCTCCGAGGTGAAGGGCAAGGTCACCACCAACCCGTCGGAAATCGCCGCTTGGATACGCGATGGGCAAGGTATTGACCAGGTAAACGTCATGTTTGGCACGTACCAGAGCGGTAGCCGGATTGCCGAGGCTCTCAAGGAGACGGGCGTCACCGCAAACGTCCTCGTCGCCGACGAAGCGCACCGTACCGCCGGCCTGCGCCGCAAGCGCAGAGCCAAAAATACCGAGGTGTCCGACGAGGAACGCCGCATACGCGACTTCACGCTGTGCCACGACAACGACGCTTTCCCAGCAACTTACCGCGTTTATCAGACCGCCACGCCCCGCATCTACGACACCAGCAGGGTGAGCCAGGACCAGGCCAGCGACTGGATTGTCCGCACCATGGACGACGAAGCCGTCTTCGGCGTGGAACTGTACCGCAAGAGATACGTGGAAGCCGTCAGGAATGGTTGGCTCTCCGACTATCGGATCATCGCCGTGGGAGTGAATGGTCCCGACGCCTACAAAATCGCCAATACGCTCGCCGGTGAAACCGCAAGCAAAGGACGCAATCCTCTGACTTCCACTCATTTCCTACGCGGACTGGCTTTCTCACTAGCCATGGGCGGTGCCACGCAGAACCGAGAATATGGAACAGTTCCCATCAAGTCCTGCATCGCCTTCATGAACACCGTGGACAAATCAAAGAACATGAAGGACGCCCTCCAAACCCCCGCCGTTAGGGAATGGCTTCAAGACTGGCTGAACGACAACCAAGACGGGCAAGCCGCAGCGCAATATACGCTGGAGCACCTGGACGCCTCCAGCAACGTAACGGCCCGTGAAAACGCCAAGCGTCAACTAGCAGAAGCCAGCGAAAGCAACCCCCATGGCATCTTCAACGTAGGAATCTTCGGAGAAGGCACCGACGCGCCGTCGCTAAACGCCGTGGCGTTCCTAGAAGCCCGTAGAAGCCCCATAGACGTTATTCAGGCCGTAGGCCGGGCGATGCGTACCGCACCGGGAAAAGAGATAGGCTACATTATCTGCCCCATTGTGATCCCGCCCAACGTGGACCCAGAGCAATGGCTCAGCACCAGCGACAAGGAAGAAGGATGGCAGGAACTGGGCCAAATACTCCTCGCCCTCCGCTCCCACGACCAGCGCATTGAGGACAACTTGGCCGACCTCCTGCAACTGTATATTCCGAAGCCGCCTCCGGCGCTGCGCACCATCGTCGCCGTCGCCACCAACGAGGACAAACGCATCCACTACCGCGAGCACGAAGGCCCGCGGGGGGAAGCGGAAGAAGCCGTCGAACGAGTACTCGAGGGTGGAAGCACGTTGACCAGAGAGTTTCGTCCAATTTCCGAACTGGAACCGACCGCGGCAGCGACAGAAACCGTCAGGTCAGAGTACCAAACCGACGAACCCGCTCAGATTGTTGCCGGCAAGAAGAACAACGACGGCAGCATCGAGCTGCGCATGGCCACCGTCGTACGTGCCAAACCGGCTCCCGACGGAACCCGAGGCGAGGTAGACATCAGGAAGTCCAAGGCCAAAGCCAGGGACATGATTAACAACGGCGAAGGGTTACGCATTCCCACGTCGAAGGAGAAAAAGCCTCGCCCGACCCGGGAGGAGCGCGCGGAACGTTCCACCATGCAGATGCTGCTGCTCAGTGGACTGGAAGACCACGGCAACGCCATCAGGATGAATCTGCTGTCCAAGTCCGGATTGGTTGACAACCGCGTGGTCAGAGATCTGAACATTCTGGAATCCAGTGTCAAGGAAGCCGCTCACCATATGAGGGACGACGGCCTCCAGCCGGTGTTGGACCGGCACTTTGGCTTAGACAACTTGAACTACGACAAGCGCCGGAGCCAGGCCGACGGCTGCACCATAGCGGCTCTGTTGATGATGAACGCGGCCATGCTCCACCAGCGCATCGCCAACGGCGGCTGGTTGACCGGAGTCAGCGACCTGGAATCAGTCAAGAACGACGTGAACGTGGTCCGCAGGGTTCGCCGGGAATGGGACCGTATCATGCGCCACGACTTCCGTCCTGTGCTGGAGCCGGCGGTCAGTGCCATCGAGACCGTCGAAGACACCGGCAAGCTGGCTGGGCTGGAGCGTGCCCTGCGCCATATTACGGCGGAGGCTGAACGGATCGCCGAAACCTACGCCGACATGGGCGCCGACCACGCCGGGCCGCTGTTCAACCGCGTCATGGGTAACCAAGCATCGGACGGCGCTTATTTCACTAGGCCAGTGGCGGCGTCCATAGCTGCCCGACTCACGCTGGACGCCTGTGGGGAACAGGACTGGACTGACCCAGCAGTCTGGCGGGAACACAAAACCGTTGACCTGGCCTGCGGCAGCGGGACGCTACTAGCCGCCATCCTCACCGACATGAAACGCCGCGCCAGGGAACAGGGCGCAAGCGACGCCCAAATAGCCGATCTGCAAAAACTGGCGGTTGAGGACACCATCAAGGGATTGGAAATCAACCCGGTGTCGCTGCAACTAGCGGCGTCGCAGCTGACCGCCGGCAACCAGGATATCCGTTACCGACGCATGGGCTTGCATCTGATGCCCTACGGCCCGTCGCCGGATGACCCCACCAGGGTAGCAGCCGGCACTTTGGATCTCCTGGGCCAGAAGGCCATTGTCCCAAGGGACACCGAGCTGAACCTAGCCGACGACAAAATCGGCTCTCAGATCGTCTGGAATCAGCAAGACGACGCCGAGCTGGAAGACGCCGTGAATGCGGTCAAGGACGTCCACATCGTCATCATGAACCCGCCGTTTAGTAGTCGTTCCAAGATGGGCGAAAAGTTCCCCAAAACGATCCAACAGGCACTGCGATCACGTGTGGATTACATGGAGCGAACCCTGGTGACGTCCGACCCCGATCTAATGGAATTTTCGGACAAAAATTCCATTAGACCGCTTTTCGTGGCCCTAGCGGACCACTGTGTAAAGCGGCCAGATGGGGTAATAACGATGATCGAACCGACTATCGCATTGTCTGCCCCATCGGGCCTGAAAGAACGTCAAACACTGGCTCAACGCTACCACATCCACACAGTGCTTACCGGTCGCTGGCCCCGAGAGTTCACCTTGAGCCAGAATGTCGAAATTGATGAGTGCATAGTCATCGCCGTGCGCCACGCCGGCATCCGACCGCCAACCCAATTCATTCATCTGGACCGGATGCCCCACGACGACGAAGGGGTTGCCAAACTCCACCAGGCCTTGCTGGACTGTCCTCACGGTTTGATGGCCGACGGCTGGGGAGAAGTATCAGACTGGCCAGCAGACCGCATGGCGGAAGGTGACTGGACGCCGGCCATCTGGCGCTCCCCTGAGTTGGCCGAGGCATCCCGGCGGTTTTCGACACACCTAGGAATGCAAACCATTCGGGAACACGGGTATTCGTGTGAAGCAACCCTCCAGATGATGGACAAGAAGAATTTCATCCCAGCCGCACCTGGCAATCTTGGGAGTTTCCCAATCATTAGCTCAAAAGGCGCCGACGGTCAGACAACCATCCGCAGCACCCCGGATGCTGAATGGCAACCCACGAACCCGGATGAAGATCGACGCATACTCAACGGTGGAACGTACCCTGAAGTGGACAAGCTGCTCGCGAAAGCGGGCAACTTACTCGTCACTTCAGGTCAGGCACCATCCACCGCACGGGTCAGCGCTATCGCCGACGACAACAAATACGTTGGACGCGGTTGGTTGCCTGTTACAGGACCAAACGCTCAAGAAGCAAAGGCCATAGCCGTTTTCGTCAACTCGACAGCAGGCCGCCTTCAATTGTTGCGAAATGCGGGGCGAAAATTGGCTTTTCCACAATATAACCCCAAACCCATCGAGAGCCTCCGCATCCCCAACGTTGAAGACGCCCGGGTCCGGCAGGTTCTGGCCGACTGCTGGGAACGCACCAAGGACATAGCAGTGCCGCAGTTCCGTGATGGCGAGTGCGAAGCGCGCAGCCTGTGGGACGAAGCTGTCGCCGAGGCCATGGTATGGGACCCAGATGAGTTGGCTCATTTGCGAGAACTGCTCAACAACGAGCCCCACGTTCGCGGCCTCGGCTATAACCAGTACGCCGACGAAGTAGACTACGACTACGCGTCGCCACATATGGACCGGGAAACGTTCGAGAGGCTTGCCGACGAATGGGAACGTGACCGTCCTCGCGGCGTCGACATTGCGCAGATGACGAGGCATCCAGCCTACCAGCGGATCATCGCCATGGGTCAACCAGCCGTGCCATGGTTGCTACAAAGACTTGCCGCCAAGCCCGATCACTGGTTCGTCGCACTTAGCGCTATCACTGGTGCAAGGCCCGTGCCGCCTGAAAGTCGCGGGCGAATCAAAGGAATGGTCCAGGCATGGCTGGACTGGGGACTCAAACAGGGGTACGAACTAGAGAGAAACAATGTGGATTGACGAAGACCTGCCGAATTTGGCGGCAGAGGGTTACAAGGTCACCAGTAACTCTACCGACGAATACAACTGCATCGCTTACGCCGCCGGAGAAACTGACCGTTGGTGGAGCCATGTAGAAGGCGACGATTACTATTGGCCTGAGTACGCAAGCCGCACACCCTCCATCGTGAGCCTGATAGAGGTTTTCACAGGGTTGGGTTACCAACCGTGTGAGGACGCTGAAGACGATCCCAGCTTCAGAAAGGTCGCGCTTTACGCTGACCAGGAAGGTGATTGGACGCACGCCGCGGTACAGTTGGGCGACGGCGGATGGAGCAGCAAGCTCGGCCTGTATGAGGACATCAGGCACCGTACGCCTGAATCCCTCGACCCCAATTTCTACGGCGAAGTGCATTGCTTCATGCGCCGACCACTTTGAGCATCGCGGTCCAGGATGTCCAAACATCTGCAGGGGTAACTGCCCAACCATAAACTGAAGGATCAAGGAGTCATGCACAGGGTTTTGGACGGCATTCGACAATTTCGCACGCTCTATTCCGGAGCACTCACAGACCGTCACTACGTTTACGAATGCAGCCTGCCATGTCAGGTGCAGGGGAGTTTCGCAATTTTTTCGTGTAGATAGTTCGGCCCGCGAGTTTTACCATCGCAAATGGTGATGGGTTTTGTTCAACTGTGGGAGAAATGTCAAAATATAGCTAGGTTAACATATTCATTGGCAATTGCTTTACCAGGTATTGCAGCCACTCTAACAATTAAGTAGACTTATTTACATGGTAGAAGAAATCACTAAATGGCAAGAGTTGGACTTCAAGCTCATTCGGGGGTTTAGCCCTACTACTGCTATTAGCCGACGAGACTTGTTTCACGGCCGCAGAGCTATTTTGAGACGTCTTACAGACGTAGCATTTCAAGCAGGTCAGCATGCAATCATTTACGGCGAAAGGGGAGTTGGTAAAACTTCGTTAGCAAATGTACTGTCTGATTTTTTGCAGCCAATCTCTCCTGAAACCATTTTTAGTGCTCGATTCAATTGTTACAGAGAAAGCAACTATCGCCAGATCTGGGAGTCTTTATTTAAGGAGGCGGATTTACCTATCAAGGAAAGCTTTGAGCCGTTCTCTGTCAACCACGTCATTGATTGTCTGCGGCAAGTCGACGATAAGATGCACATCTTTATTATCGATGAGTTTGATCGCATTGACGATCCCGACGTAGATATCATGTTTGCAGACACGGTGAAGGCTCTGTCTGACTTTGCTGTAGAGACGACCCTGATAATAGTTGGTGTCGCCGACGATGTTGATGACTTGATCAGCGAACACCAGTCAATAGATCGCTGTTTGGTTCAAGTCCACCTTCCTAGTGTCCTGTATCCAAAGTACGTTGGCAAAAGCGGGCAACGTTGGCCAGTATTTGGTCGGCGGTCTGGGTCCAGACAAAAGGTTTGGGATCTTCGTTGGTGACGTCCAGATAGCGGTAGATGGCAGCCTCCAGTTCGGCGCTGCTCCGATGCACGCCGCGGCGCAACTGCTTTTCGGTGAGCAGACCGAACCAGCGCTCCACCAGGTTCAGCCAGGAGGCGCTGGTGGGTGTGAAGTGCATATGGAAACGGGGCCGCTTGGCCAGCCAGTTGCGGATCAGCGCCGTCTTGTGGGTGGCGTAGTTGTCCGCGATCAGGTGGACGTCGAGGTTGGCGGGCACCTCAGCCTCGATGGTATCGAGGAATTTGCGGAACTCCACGGCCCGGTGCCGTTGGTGGCAACGACCAATCACCTTGCCGGTCCTGGTGTCCAAGGCGGCGAACAGCGAAGTGGTGCCGTGACGCAGATAATCCACGTAATCATGGGTGCGCCGTTCCACCTGTCCCGGGCGCATGGGCAATAGCGGACGGGTGCGATCCAACGCCTGGATCTGGGACTTCTCGTCCACGCACAGGACCAACGCCCGATCCGGCGGGTTGAGGTATAGCCCCACAACGTCCCTGACCTTCTCGATGAAGCAGGGGTCTGCCGACAACTTGAAAGTCTCCGTGCGGTGGGGCTGCAATCCGAAGGCTCGCCAGATGCGGCTGACCGTGTTGTGGCTCAGCCCGCTGCGCTGGGCCATGGACCGGGTGCTCCAGTGGGTCGCGTCCTTGGGGGTGGTCTCCAGCGTCAGCGTAATCACACGCTCCACGTGGTCATCGGTAACCGCTCGAGGCCGTCCGCTGCGCGGTTCGTCCGACAGTCCGTCCAGCCTCCGTTCCAGGAAGCGAGAACGCCACTTCCCTACCGTCTCATCGGACACTCCCAGGTCGGCGCCCACCGTGGTATTGCTGCGGCCTTCGGCACAGCCCAAAATCATTCTGGCCCGCAGCGCCAAAGCTTGCGCCGTTTTCGGACGGCGAACCCACCGTACCAGGGCTTCACGCTCCACCTCATCCAAACTTACCGGCGGCATTGGTCGTCCGATTGCCATGGTCATCCTCCTCTGGATTGCTAACCCGGAGGATACCTCATCGTGAATACTATTACAACTGACTTCAGTTACACCACACTAGAATGCCATCAGGTAAATTAGGTGAAATAGTCAAATATGGCATTTCTTCAGTAGGAATGGAAATATCGGAGGATGCTGTTTCAGAGATCTGTACCGTCTCCCTAGAAATCTGGCCGGAAACTGGCTTCAGCCGGGTGGTCAGCTATACTTGGGGCATCAAGAAATAGCGAGGAATGATAGTGCTGGGAGAGCGTTCAGATCAGAGGGGTCTCTGGGAAGCGGACCGGTTGTACCTGGACCACGTGGGGCGGGACACCTTCTACGGTCTGCTGGCCTCGCTGCGGGGCCGGTTGTTCCGAGACGCCGATTTCGCCGAGTTCTACTGCCCGGACAACGGCCGGGACAGCGTGCCGCCCAGCCTGCTGGCGACGGCGCTGCTGCTCCAGTCCCACGACAAGGTGAGCGACGCCGAGGCCAAGGCCCGGGCTGACTTTGACCTCCGCTGGAAAGTGGCCCTGGGGATTGAGGTGGAGGACCGGCCCTTCGCCAAGAGCACACTGCAGGTGTTCCGCGCCCAGCTGATCCTGCACGACAAAGTGCGGGAGGTGTTCGAGTCCAGCCTGCGGCTGGCCCGGGAGTCGGGCTACTTGAAAAAGCGGAGCATGCGGGTTGCGCTGGACACGACCAACATCCTGGGGCGGGGCGCGGTCAAGGACACCTGCAACCTGTTGGCCGACGGGATCGTCCAACTGCTGCGGACGCTGGCGGCAGTGGAGAAGATCACCGTCAAAGAATGGGGCAAGGCCCAGGGATACGGGCGGTACCTTGCCTCCAGTATCAAGGGCGAGGCCGCCATCGACTGGAGCGACAAACGGGCGCGGCAGACCCTGCTGGCCGAGATTGTGAGAGACGCGGACCGGTTGTTGGAGCTGTCGCGGCAGGCGCAGGGGGAGTTGACCAAGGACGGTGAGGAGCGGCAGCACATCGTGACGGCGGCGGAACTGCTGGGGCAGTTGCTGCTCCAGGACGTGGAACGAGTTGAGGGCGGCGTGAGCCTCAAGGATGGAGTGAGCCGGGACCGGATGATGTCGGTGCATGATCCGGAGATGCGCCACGGCCACAAGAGCAGCAGCCGGCGCTTTGACGGGCACAAGGCGGCGATTGTGGTGGATACCGATTCCCAGCTGATCACCGCCGTGGCGGTACTGCCCGGCAACGCTCCGGACAACCTGGGGGCGCTGGAACTGGTGGAACAGAGCGAGGCCAACACCGGTGTACCGGTGCAGGAGGCCATGGGCGACGCCGCCTATGGGGACGGAGCTACCAGGCAGACCTTCGCCGATGTGGGCCGCAAGCTGGTAGCCCGGGTGCCAGGCCGGCCCGACCGGAAGCACTTTCCCAAGGATGACTTTGTCATCGACCTGGCCGCGGGCAGTTGCACCTGTCCGGCGGGACAGGTCACCCACACCATCGTGCCAGCGGGAAAGCGGACGGATGCCGCGGGGCGGGTATACCGCTGGCAGGCCTTCCAGTTCGACGGGGCCGAATGCCGGACATGTCCACTGCGGTCCCAGTGCATCGCAGCCAAGGGCAGGAAGGGACGGCGGGTGCTGATCCATCCCCAGGAAGGCCTCCTGCAGGAGGCACGGGCGTTGCAGCAGAGCGCCGCCTACGACGAATATCGAGCGCGACGCGTGGCGGTGGAACACCGGTTGGCCCGACTGGTCCAGTTGGGCATCCGCCAGTCCCGCTATTTCGGCAGGGTCAAGACGCGATTCCAACTGTACCTGGCGGCTACAGTGGCCAACCTGACCCTGGTGGCGGGCAAAATCGACCTGTCGGACAGTGTCGGCGGCGGCGCGGAAGCCCACCGCGTCGTCCTCAGTGCCGTCCCCAGTGATGTCCAGGCTGTTTCCCACGGTGTTGTCGCCAATGCTGCGGCCATTTTCGGCGCGGTCCGGCTCGGAATACTGTGGACCGTGATTCTGCTCAAGTCGGCTTTACTGCCGAAATCCCTCTCCCCAACCAGGGCTTTTCGGCCCGGTTTCTAGGCTTGCCGCACTATGTCCACGCTCTGGGTCTGGCTTCTGGACGGGCAGCGGTTGACGAAGACACCTATCACGTGGAAAAGCGACACGTTGATACCGCTATCGAAACATTAATGGAGGAGTTTGCACAATCTATACTCCAGCAGTTTGACTTGGCTACAGCTAGCCCGCGGCGTGAAAACTTCTATTTTAAAGTTCTCTTGGCTTGCGCATTGGCTCACACAGACGACCTAGGTTGCTTTCGTGCCGCAGATGTCCGAGAGCCTTATTCACATATCATGACCCAAGAGATGCAGATTCCAAGTTTTGGGCGTCACCTTCATGGGTTGAGCGATGACAAAAGGGGGCCGGTGCTCCAAAGGTTAGGCAAGTCCCACCAATACAGGTACAGGTTTTTTAACCCCTTAATGCAGCCATATGTGCTTATGCGCGGTATGAGGAGCGGAATAATTGGCTTGGACGATGTCGCCAGATTTACGAAACGTGAGTAATCGAACAGTTCGGTGCCCTGTGGGATGTTCTTTACCTGTTTAAGTGGCGAACCTGCTAAGGTCGTTCCTGTCATCTCCATGCAAATTAAGGTTATGAATCCGATTGAAAAGAAACCCAATAAGTACCCTGTAGGATAGCTTCCCTCTCCCATATTAATCTCGACTAGTGCCCTCCCCCAAGATTTAGCAGGGCTTGATAGCGTTCGTGTTGGGGGACTACTGGAGATGAGAAGGCAATAGAACCAAACGCCGGTTTATAAACGTTGCCCAACTCAAAACTATGGATAATGGCTGGTATAGACCCTCCCTCCCGACATTCGTTAGTGAGGGGAACAATGGCAGAGTTCACCACTTCCTAAACAGCCCGACTCCCCGCCAAAGAGAATGCCCGGCCAAATCTAACGGGGCATTTTAGGAGCAAGATTCTGTTTATTGGAGCAAATCAGCTTTTAGGAGCAAAGCCGCCTTCCTCTGTCAAGGGGGAAGGCGTTTTGGCGCGTTACCCCCATCCTGACCTTCTCCAGTCCAAGGGGAAGGGATTTTTGAGATAGTTTCTTATTCGTAGTCGTCGTCGTCTTCGTCCGGTTCGTCCTCGCGGGAGGGAGCTGGAGAATGGGTATAGCCGGAACTGGGAACGGTGGCCCGTATCCGTTCCCGCCGGTGAGGACGGGCACGGGGCATGGCCAGCAGGGCGGCCTTGAGGGCGGCCAGTTCCTCGGGGCCAACGGCGGAAAGATCCACCAGCAGGGCACAGGCGCCCATATCGCGCAACGCCTGCAAATCGCTTTTCCCCGGTACGCTGGAGATCTGGACCAGGACCTGCTTATCAGTGCGGCGGGTTATGGCCCCCAAGGCAACCAGGTCCTGGAGTGTCCAGGAACCGGAAACATCCGTCATATCGACGATGAAGCAGTCTACCGGCAGGGCGGAAACCGCGCGAAGTTCACGGTCAGACAGATCCGGGGCCACTGAAACCAGCTTGGCGAGGTCGTCCTTACCGCTTATGGCGCCGGCGGCGCTGTCAAGTCCAAAAGCCAGCACGTCAGCGCCAGCTTCCTGGCAGGCCTGGGCCTCCTCCGCGGAAAGCGAGGCCACAAATGCCCCCCAGGGTATGCCATCCACGGAGCCGGCCACAGCCTTCAGGTTATCGGCGCCCGTAATGCCGGACACAATGGCCGTGTCGAGGCCGGATTCAGCGGCGGCGGCAAGGCCGGCCTGGTGGTCGGCAGTAACCAGACCCACCAGGGCCAGGCCGGGCAGGGGTTGGGACCGCGCCGCGCCAAAGCCCAAGGGCGCCGGTGAGCCGTCGCTGATTCGTTGCAAAAGGTCTAACAGTTTGCTCATTGTTACTCGCTTATGCCGATTAATGGTTCAGCGGATTATACCTTAATGACGGTAGATTTGTCGGTACTGGGAAAGGCCACCTAATGACAGCTTCCGACAAGGAAGGGTCGGGAGCCCGCAGAAGGACGATGGCTTTCCTGCCAGGTGAGGGTCAGACACCTCACACGGGCCGTGAGGGAATGGCATGTTGGAAAGCAAAAGCGACACGAAGTCAAGAACGTTGGCCAGATTGAGACTTCTCATCTTGACATCTATTTTTCTCCAATGTTTCAATACTAACGCAAAGCACTGTATAGCTAGAATATTTCCTTGCAGGGCCAGGATTCCTCAGATTCAACACCAGGCACACATTTAAGGGAGGTGCCAGATGCAGTTTCACGCTATTCACGAGTGTGACACCCACGAGCACCACGCCGACGCGCCTGGCCACGTCCACGACATTCACGAGTGTGACACCCACGAGCATCACGCCGAGCTTCACGACCACGATTCCCACGAGTGTGACACCCACGAGCACCACGGCGACGAGCCTGGCCACGTCCACGATCCCTACGAATGTAACGGGCATGAGCACCACATTCACGACCACACCGATCACGTCCATTAGACTGCACACCTGCGAGTACAGAAAATCCCCCGCCTGCTTCATTCTGGCGGGGGATTCTTTGTGGGTTTGAGTACGGGCTGGCGGCAAGGTCACAGTCTGGCCGCCTTGTTCAAGCCGGCGAGCGCGCCTGTCGGTATAGATGCCCAACGTGGTGGGCCTCCTTACAGGTGACCGTTGACCGCTCTAACTGAATGGTGGCGTCCCCAATATTGTAGTCATCGTGGATTATGCTCTTTAGCTTCGTAAGCAATTCATCGTCGCTTCCCTGATAGGAAGGGTCAACGAGCACATGGGCGGTAAAAGCCTCGCTGCCCGAGGTAATGGTCCAAACGTGGACATCATGGATAATAGTGACGCCTTCCTGGTCTTCAATGTCGCTGCAAAGCTTGTACACGTCAATGTGAGCAGGCACACCTTCCAGCAACACCCTCATGACCCGCACGATCAGCTTCCGGGTGTTGTAGACGATGAGCACAGCTATTATCGCGCTGAGGATAGGGTCAAGGATGTGCAGGGGATTGCCCATCCGGTCGCTGATTATGATGATTGCGCCGGCAATTATTACCGCAACAGACCCCAGAGCATCGGCGATCACGTGCTGGAACTCCCCTCCAACGTTGACGCTGTGCTCCGAAGACTTGTGGAGCACCCAGGCCGCGGCGATGTAAATCAAGAGGCCGCCAAAGCCAACTATGAACACGGGCCAGCCAATTACCTCAACCTCTTCCACAAACAGGCGGTGATAAGCCTCGAAGACGATCCAGCCGGCGATGAGCCATAAGGAGAAGAGATTGGCCAGGGCTGCAAGCACCTCGGTACGAAAGTAGCCGAAGGTGTGCTCCACCGAGGCTGCCTTTTCCGCAATCCACATTGCAACCAGGGCCATCCCGATTGCCGCAGCGTCGGTGAGCATGTGACCAGCATCGGCGATGAGCGCCAAACTCCCCGACAACAAGCCACCAATCACCTCGGCCACCATATAGGAGGAAATCAGGCAAAGGGCTATCACCAGGCTCTTCCTGCTGGCGCCCCGTAAGTCATGGGCGTGGCCTGAATGCTCGTGCCCGGCATGGTCATGGCCGGCAAGGATGTCAATTCCTTCATTTCTCGTTCACAATTGCGGGAATAGTGAAGGTTCGTGAAACCGCCAGACTCCGGCACTTGAAAGACGTAGTACGGCGGTGTGAAGGAAGTTGGCCAGAGAGTGAGGGAGAAGGGACTCTTGAGATATCTTCTAACCAGGAAAGGCAAAACATGGAGGTGGAACCCTTGCCCGACCAAAGGCTGAAACACCCACTGAGGAAACCTGCAAAATTGCTGCGTGGGCAGGCCCCGGTTGTAGTGGTCCTGATGGTATCGGCACTGATGGTATTGGTCCTGGCGGTTGTTGCCTGCCGCCCTGAACCAACAGCGACGCCTACTTCGACACCCGCGCCCACAGCGACGGCCGAGCCCACCAGGGCGCCGGTTGCCAAGTCTGAACCTACCTCAGTGCCGGCGCCGACAGTTTACCCCATCGCGGTTCCTACGGAGACGGCAAGGCCCGACGCCATTGGGATGAGGCATGTCGACGGTCCCTGGTACAACAAGCCGCCAACGGACTTTTACGGTGAGCCCGTTTATGGGGGCACGCTTCGGATCAACTATCATGAACCCCTGGAACACGCAAATGTGTGGGGCGCGGCTAGCGGCGCAGCCGACAGGTACCGTGCTCCCACCGGCGGTGCCCTGTTGATGGACAACCCCTACGATGGCGGCGCGACCGTGGTACCGGACCTGGCCCAAGGCTGGGCCTTTGGCGACGCGCTGGACAGTTTAACCTTCCACTTGAGGGACTACGTTACCTGGGACAACGGTAAACCCTTCACCTGCGAAGATGCCCGTTTCTCCTTCGAGACAATGGTCACCGAAGAGGGTATTACCGCCAGCTATATGAAGAGCCGCCTGGCCAACGTCGTGCCGGGGGAAATAGCCTGCCTCGACGATCTGACCCTGGAATTCAACCTAAGGGGCGCAACCGCTGTCCCTGCCTTTTTCTCTTTGGCGAATCCCCGGGCCCTTGTCTTCAACAAGGCCTGGTTTCAGGAGGGCGGTGAGGACGCAATGCTCCTGGATGTCAGCGTGGGCATTGGCCCCTTTATGTGGGTCGAGGGTCAGTCGGTGGGCGTTGACGAACAATACTTTCGGAGGAATCACAACTATTTCAATAATGAACTGCCTTACGTGGATGAACTGGTTATCTTCGGCATACTGGACGAGTCTATGCAACAGGCAACCCATTTAGTCCACCTGACCGACTGGCAATGGGTCAGCAACTGGGGTCAGTATCAGGCCTACGTGGACCATGAACAGATAATGACCGTTATCAGACCCACAACGTCCAGCTTTCGCCTGGTGTTTGATGCCCGTTATGCTCCCTTTGACAACGTAAGAGTCCGCCAGGCCCTCGTAATGGGAATTAACCGGAATGCCGCCATCCATATACTCGGCCATGGGTTTGGCATGACCGGAGGATTTGGCTACGTACCGGATAGCCCCTGGGCGTTGCCCCAGGAGCAACTTTGCTCGGTGCCCGGCTGGTGCGTTTACGAAGACATGGCTTCGGTCCGGGCCGATGCCAGGGGAACGTGGTGGGCGAAGGCTTCGACTTTGAGAGAACTTACTTACTCATCGTACCCTCCTACCGGAATGTTTATGAACGCGGCATATTTGTAGAGGAACAGTTGCGGCTGCTGGGTATCAAGATAGAAATCGTCGTCGTCGAGCCCACTTCCCTGCGTGAGCGGCAAGCTTCAAGCAATTGGGGAGGCCTCATGCAGCTGATAATGACCGTTCCCACCGACGACCCTGACTATAGAATGTCAACTTTCCCGGGCTGCGATTCCTGGAGCAATAGCTGGACTCCCAGCCTTTGCAACGAAGAAATCGTGGCGTTGCTGGAGCAGATTCGTAATGAGTCTGATAACAATGAGCGACTGCAATTGGCGCACCAGGTTGAGCTTGCCCGCATGAGTCAATACAACCAGTTTCCGCTTTACTGGGAGATGGAAGCAGCGGCCTTCTGGCCTGAGATAAGGGGATATACTCACTTCCCTGCGCCGGATGGCTCGTTTCTCAAGTTCATGCACATGTGGATCGACCCGGCCCATAAGGATGACAATTACAACGCAGGTCAAACCAGTGGCGTACCTGGCAGGTTCTGGCTAAGCAGGTAGTGGAAGGGCCAGGCAGAACTCGCCACGTCAGGAAGCATTCGACTTGAGTAAGTTGTGTGTCGGCTTTCCCGGATTCAGGCGGCGTTACATTGAGGTGATTTTGTGAATCACGCGGGGCAGCAGCCGGGGAGCCCCGGCAAAGCCCCAAAGTCCAAAACACCTGATTTTGTAGGCTGTCCTCCCCTTGGGTTCCGTTTGCTTCCGGGGTTTTTGTGGGGCTGTCCGAAGCTGAAATCCGAGCAGAAATAAACGGGTAGTACGGCTGTTAACTACAGAGGTTCAGCGCCACTGACCACGGCCAAAATTCATTGACAGCGTATCTGAGCAATGCTATTCTTAATTGTTGACTTAAAGAGTCAACAATTATTTTAGATCAATTGGCGCAGCTTGGCCCGGCTGAGGATTTGGGAAGACTGCAAGCCGCTAATGGGCCAGCCACGGGAGGGTGCCTTATGACGACCCAACGGGTCATTTCCCGGGAGTCTACCGACATAGACACCGAGTACAAATGGGGCTTTACCATTGACATCGAACAGGATGTAGCCCCCAAAGGTCTCAGCGAAGATATTGTCCGGTTTATTTCCGCCAAGAAGGAAGAGCCGGAATGGATGCTGGAGTGGCGGCTGAAGGCCTTCCGCTACTGGATCACTCTTAACGAGGAAGAACCCAAGTGGGCCAACATCCAGCACCCACGCATAGACTTCCAGGACATTATCTACTATGCCTCGACTAGTCTGAAGGATGGCCCCAAGAGCATGGACGAGGTGGACCCGGAGCTGTTGGAGGCCTTCGACAAGCTGGGGATTCCCCTCGGCGAACAGAAGCAGTTGGCCGGAATCGCGGTGGACGCGGTGCTGGACAGTTCTTCGGTGGCCACCACCTACAAGGATACTCTGGAAAAGGCCGGGGTCATCTTCTGCTCCATGAGCGAAGCCATCCGCAACCACCCGGACCTGGTACAGAAGTACTTGGGTTCGGTGGTGCCCTACGCCGACAATTTCTATGCCGCCCTTAACTCCGCCGTGTTCAGCGACGGCTCCTTTGCCTACATCCCCAAGGGCGTTCGCTGTCCCATGGAGCTGATGACCTATTTCCGAATCAACGCCCTGGACAGCGGGCAGTTTGAGCGGACCCTCATCGTGGCCGAAGAGGGCGCGTACGTCAGCTACCTGGAAGGCTGCACTGCTCCCATGCGGAAGACGCACCAGCTCCACGCCGCGGTTGTGGAACTGGTGGCCCTGGACGATGCCGAGATAAAGTACTCGACCCTCCAGAACTGGTACCCCGGCGACAAAGAGGGGAACGGCGGCGTGTATAACTTCGTCACCAAGCGGGGCAAGTGCCAGGGCAGGAACTCGAAGATTTCATGGACCCAGGTGGAGACCGGCTCGGCCATAACCTGGAAGTACCCCAGCGTAATCCTGCAGGGGGACAACTCCACCGGCGAGTTCTACTCGGTGGCCCTGGTCAACAACTACCAGCAGGCCGACACCGGCACCAAGATGATTCACCTGGGCAAGAACACCAAGAGCACCATCGTGGCCAAGGGGATTTCCGCAGGGAAAGGCCAGAACACCTACCGGGGCCTGGTAAAGATAATGCCCTCGGCCACCGGCGCGCGGAACTTCACCCAGTGCGATTCGCTGCTCATCGGCGACAAGTGCGGCGCCCACACGGTGCCCTACATCGAGGTGCAAAACCCCACGGCGCAGTTGGAGCACGAGGCCACCACCTCCAAGGTCAGCGACGACCAGCTTTTCTACTGCCAGCAGCGGGGCATCTCGCCGGAAGAAGCCAATTACATGATCATCAACGGCTTCTGCCGGGGCATCTTCCAGGAACTGCCCTTCGAGTTTGCCATGGAAGCAGGGCAGCTGATGAAGGTGAGTTTGGAAGGTACGGTGGGGTAGGGTTAGCTTACCTGGACAGGCAGGATTGCAGGTAGGATAGGTCTCAAATGACACTCTTGAACTCTTGGACCCGTCCATTTGCTTAAGTACCCGGTTAACTTGGAAGAACCCGAAGAGATTCGGTCGGAAGCCTTCCAATGGTTGCTGAGCATTCCGCCAGTTCCCCGGCTCTTGCTGGCAGTCCTCTGCGGGTTTTGGTGGATTTACTTCACTGTCGGGATATACATTGAAGATAATGCCAGCCCACAACAAGTGTGGTGGCTTGATGTTTGGAACGGGGGTCTTGGGGGAAACAGCTTCAGCGCGTTTGGAGCCTCCGTTCTGGCGATAGTCCTGACTACAGAGGTGTTTCTAATGGTGTTTACTTTGGGGGCTTACCTCCGACAGAAGGAGGCAGCCAAGAAAGCGGCGGAAGCAGCTAGAGAAGAGACCCGCTTGGAAGAGCGGCACGAATGGGAAAAGTGGCTGGATTCCGTAAGGGATGACCTTGAAGCAGGCAGGCCACCCAGTGTGCCGCCACCGGCCAACGGCGATTCACCCCGAGGTTCTTAACTCGAGCACGCAAATTCCAGACGATTCTCAAGGCCGCTCAATAAAGTACGCTTAGATATTCCGCAATTACTTAAGGAGCAATACCGATAAATGGCACCCATTCTGGAAGTTAAAGACCTCCACGTTTCTGTGGAAGACCAGGAAATTCTCAGCGGCGTGAACCTGACCGTTAATGCCGGCGAAGTTCATGCCATCATGGGGCCCAACGGCTCTGGGAAAAGCACCCTGGCCAGTACCTTGGCCGGGCGCTCGGAGTACGTAGTAACCTCCGGCGAAGCCATTTACCTGGGCAAAGACCTGCTGGCAATGCAACCCGAGGAACGGGCCCGGGAAGGCGTGTTCCTGGCATTCCAGTATCCCCTGGAGTTACCCGGAGTGCGGGCCTTTCAATTCCTCAAGGCCGCCGCTGACGCGGTGCGGATCCACCGGGGCGAGGAAGAATACGGCGCTCGCGAATTTGACCGCCTGCTGCGGGAGAAGGTTAAGCTGGTAGAGATTGACCCGGAACTGATTCGCCGCTCGGTTAACGAGGGTTTCTCCGGCGGTGAGAAGAAGCGCAACGAAATACTGCAAATGGCGATCCTGGAGCCTACCCTGGCCCTGCTGGACGAGACCGACTCCGGGCTGGACATCGACGCTCTGCGCATCGTCTCCGAAGGCGTGAACAGCCTGCGAACTTCTGAAAATGCCACTGTGCTGGTAACTCACTACCAGCGGTTGCTTAACTACATAACTCCCGACCAGGTGCACGTGCTGCTGGACGGCCGCATTGTTCGAACGGGTGGCCCGGAACTGGCCCTGGAGCTTGAGGAAAAGGGATACGACTGGATCAAGGAAGCAGTGGAGGCCGGCAGTTAGATATGAGCACCGCCCCCACCATCAACCACCAGTCCTACTACAGCGACTACGTAGCCTTGAGGGATCAACTGTCCGGCGACAGCCCGGCGTGGCTCAACGACCTGCGCTCGGCTGCCTGGGACAGTTTTGATGCCAGGGGATTTCCCACCGCTCGCCGGGGTAACGAACCCTGGAAGTACACCAACGTAAGGGCCATAGCGCAGTCTGCCTTTTCGTCGCCTTCTTACAAGTCTGACGGACCCACTGTCTTGTTGTCTGGCCCTAACGTTACACCGCTTTTCAGCGATTTTCCCGGTTTCTGGCTCAGGCTGGTGTTCCTGGACGGGCGTCCGATGATCGGGCAGCAGCCAGGGACCGAGCTGGTGAGCACTCTGGCCAAGGCACTGGCTTCTGAAGAGGAAGCAGGGGTTTTGCAGAGTAACCTGGCGCGACACGCCTCGGTGGACGAGGATGCCTTTGTGGCTCTGAACACTGCTTTTCTCAGCGACGGGGCCTATGTCCACCTTCCCGATGACCATCCTGAACCGGTCTTCCTGAACATCGTTCATCTGCGGCAGAGCGCGGAATCGGTGGCCTACCCCCGGACTCTGATAGTCGCGGGACGCAACACCCAGGTGACCGTGTTCGAGTCCTACGTTGGCGTCGACCCTGAGAAGTCTTCCCAGTATTTCACCAACGCCGTCACTGAAATTGCCGTGGGCGAGGGCGCCAAGGTCAACCATTACCGGTTGCTGGACGAGAGCAAGGCCGCCTACCACGTGGGCACGACCCGCGTCACTCAAGAGAAGGACAGCAGTTACGAGTCCGGTTCCTTTGCCATGGGTTGCGCCCTGGGTCGGCATGAACTAACGGTGCTGCTGGACGGCACCGGGGCTTACTGTTCGCTGAATGGACTTTACCTCACCGACGATACCCAGCACATGGACAATTTAATCTCTATCGACCATGCCCACCCCAACGGCACCAGCCGCCTGTATTACAAAGGCATCCTGGACGGCCGATCCCGGGCGGTGTTCGGGGGTACGGTGCTGGTGCGGCAGGATGCGCAGAAGACCGACGCCCAGCAGACGGACAAGAACCTGATCCTGTCCGATCGGGCCGAGGTGGACAGCAAGCCCAGCCTGTTGATCTACGCCGATGACGTTAAGTGTGGCCACGGCGCCACGGCCGGTCATATTGACGACGATACCCTGTTCTACATGCGGAGCCGCGGCATAGACCCGGAGACGGCAAGCCAGATATTGATTCATGCCTTCGCCAGGGATATTATCGACACCGTTGCCCACGAGCCAGTGCGGGAGTACCTGGACCGGTTGTTCCTCGACACGGTCAGCGGCAAGACGATTTCCGGCCTGGGCGACAGCAACCCCGGTTCCCGCCAGCGCCAGGGAGGTGCCTAGAGTGTCAACAACTAAGAACTCTTTTGATGTGGCCAGGATACGGGAAGATTTCCCAATCCTGAAGCAAATGATCAACGACCGACCCCTGGTGTACCTGGACAACGCGGCCACCAGCCAGAAACCCCAGGTGGTCATCGACGCGCTGGTCAACTACTACATGACGGAAAATTCCAACGTTCATCGCGGAGTCCATACCCTGAGCCAAAGGGCCACCGATTCCTACGAAGAAGCTCGGGTCAAGGTCCAGCGGTTCCTCAACGCCGCCGATGATAAGGAGATTATCTTTGTCCGGGGCACCACCGAGGGCATCAACCTGGTGGCCCAGACCTACGGGCGGCAGAACGTTGGCGAAGGCGACGAGATTATCATCTCGGCCATGGAGCACCACTCAAACATCGTCCCCTGGCAGATGCTTTGCCAGGAAAAGGGCGCTCACCTCAAGGTTGTGCCCATCAATGACGAAGGAGAATTTCTTCTGGACGAGTACGAGAATCTGCTCAGTCCCCGCACCAAGCTGGTGTCCATCGTCCACCAGTCCAACGCCCTGGGCACCATAAATCCCGTGGAGCAGATTGTGGAACTGGCCCATGCCAGGGGTATTCCCGTGCTGCTGGACGGGGCCCAGGCCGTGGCCCATGTCCCCATCGACGTGCAGCGGATTGGTTGCGATTTCTACGTCTTCTCGGGTCACAAGCTCTACGGCCCCACCGGTGTGGGAGCTCTCTACGGGCGGGCCGATTTGCTGGACGCCATGCCTCCCTACCAGGGCGGCGGCGAGATGATCCGCTCCGTAACCTTTGAGAAGACCCTGTACAACGTCATCCCCAACAAGTTCGAGGCGGGCACCCAGAACATCGCGGGGAGCGTTGGTCTCGGGGTGGCAATTGACTACGTCAACAACCTGGGTATGGACAACATCGCCGCCTACGAGAACGAACTGCTGGCCTACGGCACCAAACGGTTGTCCGAAATTGAAGCTGTTCGGCTCATCGGGACCGCCCGACACAAGGGCAGCATTCTGTCTTTTGTTATGGAGAATGCCCACCCCCACGACGTGGGCACCATTCTGGACGCCGAGGGCATTGCCGTCCGCACCGGCCACCATTGCGCCCAACCCCTGATGGACCGGTTCGGCGTGCCGGCAACCGTGCGCGCCTCGCTGGCCTTCTACAACACCAGGGAAGAAATTGATACCCTGGTCAAGGGAATTGACCGGGTTATTGAGGTATTCAGCCGCTGATGTCTAACCTGCACGACCTCTACCAGGATATACTGCTAGAGCACAACAATCGGCCCCGCAACTTCCGCAAGCTGGAGGACGCCAACCGGCAGGCCGACGGCTACAATCCTCTATGCGGCGACCAGATTACCCTCTACCTGAAGGTGGAGGACGATGTGATTACCGACGTGGCCTTTCAGGGCGTGGGCTGCGCCATCTCCCGGGCCTCGGCTTCCATGCTGACCCAGACAGTCAAGGGTCAGACCCTGGCCAAGGCGGAAGAGATTTTCGACGGGTTCCACTCCCTGATAACCGACCCGGACGCCGACATGGACTACGAAGCCCTGGGCGACCTGGAAGTGCTGTCCGGCGTCTCCGCCTTCCCCACCCGCATCAAGTGCGCCGTGCTGGCCTGGCACACCTTCAACGCCGCTATCGAAGGCAAGGACGACTCGATAACGACGGAGTAGGAGGGTTCCCGCTCTACCCGTCGGGCAAAGCGTTTACTTTGCTGGTTAGTTGGGACAAGTACGTCTCCACAATGCTCCAAACCAGCCTGTCATCCACATCGGCGTATCCATGAATCAGAATATTCCGAAAAGCAATTATCCGCTGGAAGTTGCTGATGCGGCGAGCCATTTCCTCGTCCACTCCAGCTAGCTTGTTCATCGCCTCGCCAATTATCTCGAACTGCCGCTCTACTGCTGAGCGCAGCAAGACATCTTCTTCGTAGGCGGCCAAGCCCTTGCCGTCGGTGAACCTTCTGACCAACGCAGCCGCTTGTTGAATGTCAGACAGATACTTTCTGACTTCAAGCCGCATAGACAAGGCTCTTGGTTTCTTCGACGGACTGAAGGAAATAAGGATTTCTGATTGCGCGGCCTACTACCAGATCCACAGGCCTGCCAAACAGTTCTTCCAAGCCTTCCAGCAAACCGAAATAGTTGTCTGCGAAGCTGGCGGTTGCCATCGGCAGGAACTCCACCAAAAAGTCCAGGTCACTCTCACCGTCCCTGAACTGTCCAGTTGCGGCGGAACCAAAGAGTTCAAGGAGGCTGACCGCAAAGCGGCGACACAAGCCCTTCAACTCTGCGCTGTGAGCTTCCACTGTAGGATGTGGTTGTCTCCGTTTCTGGTACATTGAAAGGCCCTATCCTGAGTACGTTCCCTATAACTCTAACCGTTGGTTGTACAAATTTCATCCGGGGCTGACAAGGGTGTCTCGAGCCACGGGAGCCAATGGATTGCCCGTTGCTCTCTCATCTCTATTCTTCTAAACTCTACCATGTTTCGGCTGTGAAGCATCTGTTATGATGGAAATGTTCGAATAGATTGGAATGGAAATTCGCTCTAAATCGACCCTGAAACAGGCCTGCCTCACATTTATCGGCACCAGGTTTCTGAAAGAGAAGTCCAGGAAATCTTTATTTCGCCAAGTGTAGAAACTCCAGGTAGGGACGGAGCACGTTTAATAACAGGACGCACGGAAGAAGGGCGTTTTCTTCGAGTAGTCTATGTTAGGGACCCAGAAAACTACAGCTACTTTGTAATTACCGCTTACGATTTAACGGGTGGGCAGCTTAGGGATTTCATGCTCCTATGGCAAGGGAGAAACTGATGACAAACGTCGATAACTTTCCTCCTGGATGGGATGAGGAACGAGTCCACAGAGTCGTGGAATATTATGAGACCCAGACCCAGGACGAAGCACTGGCGGAAGCCAAAGCTGCATTCGAAAATGCTAATTACTCAGTCATGATGGTTCCCAACGACCTGGTTCCTGCAGTTAGAACGCTTCTGGCTGACCATGCTCGGCAAAACAGCAACGAACCCGACTCTCAGTCGTCCGCTGGAGATTACCAACCGTGACCACAAGGGCCGATCATTACACTCGCACCAGCCAGGCATTTTTCGCACAGGCGCAATCATCCCTGGCCGAGGGCGACCTGTTGCAGGCCTCTGAAAAGGGATGGGGCGCAGCAGCAGAGATGGTCAAGGGATTATCGGAAATCCGGGGTTGGCGCCATCATAGCCACGGATTGCTATACCAGAATATTGACCTTCTTAGTGAGTAAAACATTGATCCAGACCTGCTGGCTCTCATCGGTAATGCCAGTGCTCTGCACATAAACTATTATGAAAAGTGGATGACCCGGGCTGCAGTAGCAGTCAATCTAGGAAAGGTACGCCAACTCCTAACCAAACTGGAGAACCTCCCTGCCTGACCACGTCCAAATACACACCGACGGCGCCTGCCTGGGCAACCCCGGCCCTGGCGGCTATGGCGTCGTTCTCCGCTACGGCGACCGCAGCAAGGAATTGAGCGGCGGCTACCGCCTCACCACCAACAACCGCATGGAACTGCTGGCCGTCATCAAGGGCCTGGAGTCCCTCAACCAGCCCTGCAAAGTGGCCCTCTACAGCGATTCCAAGTATGTCGTTGACGCCATGGCGAAGGGCTGGGCCGTAAAGTGGCGGGCCAGCGGCTGGATGCGCAACAAGCGCGACAAGGCGGTGAACCCCGACCTCTGGGCCCGATTGCTGGACTTATGTGGCACCCACGACGTTGATTTCCAGTGGGTCAAGGGCCATGCGGGAGTAGCCGACAACGAGCGCTGCGACCGGTTGGCAGTCTCGGCGGCCAATCAACCGAGCCTGCCCGAAGACCCCGGCTATCCGCCCCGCACCTGAGTTGCACCCGACCAACATCGACCCGTTAACCCAAGCATCGAAACATTGGTATAGAGAGGTAAAGCCCTTGGTCCAGCACACGGAAAGATTCGTATCCTTTAGGGACGGGAAGTTCAACGTCCAACTGGTGGAGGGCGGCAGCGGTGACAACCTGCTTTATCTGCACGGCGCAGGCGGCTTCACCGGCTGGGACGACTGCCTCGACCGCCTAGCCGCCGAGTTCCACGTAATCGCGCCGGCCCACCCCGGTATCGCCCAGTCCGATGGGCTGGAACACCTGGACGACCTTTGGGATTTGGTGCTGTTCTACGAGGAACTGCTGGACGAACTGGGCCTGGACCGCACCTTCGTGGTGGGCCATTCCTACGGCGGCCTGCTGGCGGCGGAACTGGCGGCCCAGTGTCCGCAGCGGGTCCAACGCCTGGTGTTGGTCGGCTCCCTCGGACTATGGCTGCAGGATACACCCGTCGCCGACTTCTTCATCCTCACCCGCTCGGAGCGGACCGAGTTGCTGTGGTACGACGGCGAGACTGAAGTGGCGCAGGCATTCATGGCCCCGCCGGAAGACCCAACGGACCGCATGGAAGCAGACCTGGACCGCACCCAGACCCTGGCATCAGTTGGCAAGTTCGTCTGGCCTATCCCCGACAAGGGGCTGCCCAAGCGGGCCCACCGCATCACCATGCCCACCCTGCTGCTCTGGGGCGATTCCGACGGTATTGTGCCTCCGGCTTACGGCCCGGCCTTCCAGCGCCTGTTGCCCAACGCCACCCTGCAGGTCATCGACCGGTGCGGCCACATCCCCCAGGTGGAACGGCCCGACGAGTTCTTCAACGCCATAACGGGTTTCCTGAAGGACTAGCCTTCATATTCTTGTAGGGATAGACCAGACGTTCATAGATGGAACTTCAGTAGTATCGAGTTATGACTCGCCGTTATTGATGTCAAGAGGTTGTAGATTGAATCACTTAGAAAATGGTACAGTCACCTAACTGGACCATTTTTAAAGTGTCTGGAGGGAAAATGGTCAACTTAGAAGAATTACGCCAGAGAGCCGAATCTGCGCTGTCGGTTATTAACGAAAATCCTCTTGGCAGGCCCGTAATCATAGAATTCTCTGGAACGCCCAAAAGCGGTAAAAGTACTTGTATAGACATTGTTTCGCACTTTTTCGTAGGCTGCACTATAGGGTACTTTCTCCGAGTGAAGGGGCATCGAGAAGAACTCCATATCACTTAAGGGAAGACTTGGTCGCTTTCAATACCTGGTCTGCCTCTTACGCTCTTACCCACATTTTAGAGAGCTTATATGATCCACACAATTACCAACTAGTGATCTTGGACAGGGGCTTATTTGACGCTCTCGCTTGGTTTCAACTCTTAGTATTACAACGACGGATCGCAAGGAAGGGATCTTGAGTACCCTTCATAGCAACCTGCCCACGCGCTCGACAGCTTTGTGGCCTTGCCTTCCGCGAAGCGATTTCCTGTCAAAAACTGACCAACTTGAGGAAGCGTCGTTGTAATATTAGTAAGCAGAGCTCAAATCGATCAGGAAACATGTGATCAAATCCATAATTTCTTACTCATCGACAAATGGCGCTCTATTATTGACGAAGTATTTCTGTTCACGGCGGACCCTGACACCTCAATGGTCAGGGAAAATCATAATGCCCTCATAGATGAGCCAGGATCAACTATGAACCCGCCATCTCTTCAACAGCTTAACTCTGCTTACAGTTCGGTGCGCGACAAATATGCTGACGATTTCCGACATTTCGAGATGATAGACACTAGCGGTTCACAAGAAACAACGCCGCAAACAACTGCCTTTAAGGTAGCCGGTCTAATTCTTGACCGGTTTGACCGGGGATGATAAATATGGACAACGATAGAGAAATTCTGGTCTTTCCACGTTTGTCCTTGCCTACCTTGGCCCCATTCATTCCTTGGAAGAATGCAAGTACGTCGTTCAAGTTCATCGAAGAAGGCATGGATTGGGTATCCAGAGAGAAAGCTGAATTATCGGCTGACTTGTTTCAACCTATCCCATGCGCAATAGTACGCAACGATTTGGGGGAATACTGTGTATTACGTCGGATTAAGGAAGGGCGAGAAGACCTGCGGTCTAAAGTTAGTTTGGTTGTGGGCGGCCATGTAGATAGATGCGACGAGACCACTGGCCTATCTTCTTTACTGCTTTCGACTTTAAAGAGAGAAGTAAAGGAAGAATTGGGAGTTGAGAGCCTTTCGGGCATTATGCCGATCGGCATGGTCATGGATCATTCTTCTGTAATAGCATCGAGACACGTAGGTTTCGTCTATGAGTTAGTTATTTCTGAAGAATTTAAACCACAGGCAACGGAAGAATTCTCAGCTGACTCGATACTTAATAGACGTCTGTATGCTCCAACCGAACTGTCCAAATTTCGTGAGGAATTTGATCCATGGTCTTTCATCATTTTCGCTGAGTACATTTCCACTTCCTTTGTTCCTACCGATGTAGGCAGCCAACCAGCCTTTTCCTTCACATGGAACACCTAAAGGTGTAGAGGCCTTACCATGACACTTAACGAATTTATCGAATCGGCCCTCCAGGTCGAGCAATCATTGCTGCTGGAAGCTGTGGAGGACCTGACGCCCGAGGAGTTGACCTGGCAGCCCGCCCCCGATGCCAACCCCATCGGCTGGATGTTGTGGCATACGATTCGGGTGGAGGATATGTGGGTCCAGTTCTTCATCCAGGGGCAGACCGAAATGTGGGAGCGAGATGGCTGGCACCAGAAGTTCGGCCTGCCCACCCGCGACAACGGGTTCGGCCACACGCCGGAGCAAGTGGCCAACTTCCCCGCCCTGGACCTGCAGGAATTGCTGCGGTACGGAGAGGCGGTGCGCAATGGCACCCTGGAGTACCTGCGAGGCCTGTCGCCCGAGGATTATGAAATTGTCCCCCGAGAACGCCGCCCCGAACTGACGGTTGGTAAAGTCTTGCGCCAACTTCTGGCCGAGTTCTACCAGCACCAGGGCCAAATCGCCTACCTGAAGGGATTGAAGCGAGGTTCCGGCGCTTTGCCGCCCACTTACTCCACGCCAGGATAGGTGAGTACGGCGTCGTTTCCCTTCGGGTAGTTATGAAGCGGGAGCAGGGCAGCCACAAGGGCTGCCCCTACAGGTTTATTGGGAGAGGCATTAATGTGGGGCGGACCATTGCAGGTCCGCCCCATTGTTGTTCCGTTCAGGAGTGAAGGGCTTGCTTACTGGCTCAGCCACGCCTCAGCCCAGTAGTGGTACTCCGAAAGGGCCGTGTTGGGGTAGAAGTTCTCCAGGTCCCAATCGAAAATCCAGCGGTACGAGCCGGTTATGGGGCTGAACATATAACCCTGGTCCAGGACGTGTCGCTGCAGGTTCAGCAGTCTTTCCTGCCGCCGAGACGGGTCCAGTTCTGCCGCCTGGGCTTCGATCAGGGCGTCCATAAGCACGTCCTCGTGGTTGACGATATTGCCGGGGCCGCCACTGTGCAGGATCGAGTACAGATAGCCGTTGGTAGTCGGGTGGGGAGGCAACGGGCCGAGGGCAATCTGGTAGTCCCTGCCTTCGCCGAACATGGCTTCCTGCATTTGGGAGGGAGTGACCGGGGTAACATTGACCTCAAATCCGGCGGATTCCAGGTCCAGGGCCATCTGGGAGGCAACCCGCCGGTAGTCGGGCCCCAAGTCAGCCACGGTAATCTCCAGCGCCGGGGGATAGAAAATCTCGTTGTCGGCGAGGATATCCCGCGCCCCGCTGTGGGAGCCCAGGTAATTGCCCAGCATTTCATTGCGGTCCAGTTGCCACTGCGGGTTGGGCACCGGCATTCCCATGCCTACGCCGCCCTGCCCATACCAGTCAATGTCCACATACTCCCAGGGGTCGACGGCGCGGAAGATGGCCTGGCGCACTGCCAGGTTGTCCAGCGGAGCCGACTGGGTGTTGAGGGACATTACCATGCCGATTTCCGGCTGCTGGGAGACGCGGGAGTTGAACTCCACGCTGCTGCGCTCCAGGTGGGCCCAGTCGGTGGGATGCGCGACCAGTACGTCGATTTGACCTGCCTGCAACAGGGCCAGCCGCTTGGGATTGACCGAAAAGTCCGTGCCCGGGGTCTTGACTACCTTGACGGTAATCGTATCCAGATAGGGCAGTTCTGGCTCGAAGTAGGTGGGGTTTCTTACATAGTCGATGGAGGCGCTGGCTGACTGCTGTTCAAAGATCCAGGGGCCGGTGCCAATTACCGGGGCATTCCTCAGGTCGCCGAACCGGTCAACAACCTCCGGGGCCACAATCTTGCTGTGGCCGTCGGCCAGGGCCAGCAGGGCGTCGGCATCCCGGAACTCCAGATTGACCTTCAGGGTCAGGTCGTCCAGGGCTTCTATCTCGCCAATGCCCCGGTTGGCAAAGCGGGCTTCCCCAGGCCAGCCGGTGGTGCGCATTCGTTCGTAGCTGAACACCAGGTCGTCGGCCACCATCTGGCGTCCGTTGACGGGCGAGGCGTCCTGCCAGTGGACATCGGGGCGCAACCGGAACACATAGGACATATCCGGCGCCAGTTCCCAGCTTTCGCACAGGTCGCATTCCAGGGTCAGGCTGGGCTGCTCAACCTCGCGGCCGGTACTCAAGCGAAGAAGTCGGCTGTAGGCCAGGCCGGGCCCCAGGGTAGCCAGGGTTTCCTGGTTGTCCTGGTGAACGTCACGGTGGGGGAAATCGGCCATAGAGGCCAGAATCAGGTGGCCGCCCTGGCGGGGAGTGGCTTGCTCGGCTTCGTCAAGGACCGGGGAGTCAGCTGGGACCGCCTGCGGTGTTGCCGAGTGACGGACCGCCGGACTGGTTGGGGTGTCGGTCTCAGTCGTTGCCGGTTGGACCGGCGGTTCTTCCGAAGAGCAGGCCACCAGGCCCAGCATCAAGAGTCCCAACACCAAGAGCAGAACAGTGCTGATAGAGCGCGCCATACCTCTCCTCCAAACCGCCGCCCGCAACTGACGCGTTGTGGCATGGTCATTCAAGTGGCAAAATTGCAACTAAACGCTAATGGAAAAGGGCCCGGAAATGCTAGCGGAAACGGCTGCGGATAAACGGGAATTTGACGCCCTAAGGCAGTCCGGAAATCACGCATTGGAAGGTGAGATTCTGGCACCCCGTTCCCGCTGCAGCAGGAACGCGAAGCCCGTAATAACCCAAACGCGGTTGCCCTGCGCAGTTATACTGGCAATAAACCCGCTCTGAGGGTTTGTGGTAAGCTATATTTCGCATTTTGGTAGCTCTTGGCGGCTGCGTTGTCGCCCCGTCCCAGGGCGGATTCGGCGGACTATGTCACAGTTTTCTGATGTCGCTTTCGACGGTCTTTATGGCGCGGCCATAATGGACCACTATCGCAATCCCCGGCACCGTCAACCTCTGGATATGGCCGACCTGGCCGCTCACGAGTTCAATCCCTTTTGCGGGGATGAGGTTACCCTCAAGGCCCAGTTGGATGGCTCAGGACGGGTTGCCCGGGTGTCTTCCGAGTCCCAGGGTTGCTCCATTATTCAAGCCTCGGCATCGATGATGGCAGAAGAGATGGAGGGGAAGTCGGCGGAGGAATTGGAAGAACTGGCTCGCCTGTTCCGGGAGTTGATGCAGGGGAGGGACCTGACCGCAGAGGGCTTGGGAGTATTGAACGATCTGGTTGCCCTCCAGGTGGTCCGCCAATACCCCGTCCGCATTAAATGCGCGTTGCTGCCCTGGACAGCCCTGGAAGAAGGGCTGGACGAACTGCGGAAATCCCAATCCGAATAGAGGCCAGAACTAAGCAACGATCTGCTAACCGCCGATGAAACTCCCTGTTGTGGGCGGCGGTAACTACTAAAGTTTCCTGCCTCTTTGACTACAGAAGTCAGGATGGGGGTGACGGGCAGCGCAGTATCACCGCTGCCCATAGCCGCTAATTCCACCCCACAGTCTCGAGAAAGTCTCTTACTGGGAATTCGTGCCCATTCGTGGATAAGTCAGAAATGACCACCGGGCAGCCAACCGGCTTCAACGTCAACTACCACTTGGCCCGCTTCCACCGGGTCTCCCGCCGCTACGGCCCGGCCATCCGCCTGCACCAGCAAGCCTTGGCCGAGCGGGAACGCACCCTTGGCCCCGACCATCCCGAAACCCTCCGCAGCTGCACTGGCCTGGCCAACAGTTTCTATGCTGCCGGTCATTTTCAGATGGCAATGGACCTGTTCCGGGAAACCCTGGACCGCCGCTCCCGCACCCTGGGGCCCGAACACCCCGACACCCTGCGCAGTCGGGGCAGCCTCGGCAACTGTTATCACGCCGTCGGCGACTACCAGACTGCCGTACAGATGCACCGCCAAACCCTCTCAATCCGCGAACGGGTACTCGGCCCCGACCATCCCAGCACCCAGGCCAGCCGCAACAACCTCGCCAAGGCCGAAGGGGCCCTGGCTACCGGTTCTGCTCCGCCGGAAAACCAAGGGACTAACTCAATACTACCTTCCGCATCAACGGGGGACAGTTAGGATGGGGGGGGGCCAGCGGCCCAATGTGAACACTGCCCGAGAGCATAATCCTCACCAACAATATTGACAGGCGTTTCCAAGCCAACCGATACGAGGTGCTTTCCCACAAATAAAGTGAATGTCCACCAACTGGCCGCCAAGGGCCCAATTGGTGGACATTCGTGTCCAATCGTAGAGAGAAACAGCAGGAACCCTAGTTATCCGCAGCCACCGCCTCCGTAGCCGGCACTGCCGCAAAGCGGTCCAGGAAGTGGGCCATAGCTTCTACGATGGCGGAGCTGAACTGCGGCTCCCCGTCAAACAAGTGGCCCTGGTGGGCAAACAACCGCAGGTCGGCGGGAACTCCGGCCTCTTCCAGGGCCGCGAACATTCGCATGGTTATCTGGTGGGGGACCCGCTCGTCATTGGTACCGTGCACCAGCAATGTGGGCGGGTAATCGGCGGTAACGCGCTCCACCGGGTTGGCGGCAGTAATGGCAGCATCGGACGAGTCATTGGCCGTGTACTGCATCAGGTTGTCGCGACTCCAGTAGGTCCGGATATCCGACGCCGGAGCCACGCCAATCACCGCGGAAATACGGCTGCTGTAGCCCGCGTTTGGGCCGTCGCCGTCAAACTCGGAACTGCCGTTGGTCGCCGCCGCCAGCAGAGCCAGATGGCCGCCCGCCGACTTTCCGCCCAGGGCGATCCGCTCCGGGTCGATGCCCAGCCGGTCAGCATTGGCCCGCATCCACCTCAGGATGGACTTCACGTCCTGTATCGCCGCCGGCCAGATGGCCTGTTCCATGATTCTGTAGGTAGCCGTAACGCAGACGTAACCCCGCTCGGCCATGGGGATTCCATAGCGCTCCTTCAGCAGTTCATGGTTGGCGGTAACCCACCCGCCGCCAGGCAGGAACAGCAACGCGGGCGCCGAACCGTCAGCATTGGCCGGACGGGCAATATCCGCCCTCAGCTCGTACCCATCCGTGGTGGGAATCATCACATTCTCTTCAACCGTCACGTTTGGCATTGCTATCCTCCTCGTGGGACTCAGTGTTGGAAGGAGTTTAGCACTTTTCTTGCGCGATTGGCGGTAGACTCCCGCCCCAAAATCCCGCACCCCGTAGGGGCAGACCTGTGTGTCCGCCATGGTGCGTCTATCATGCGTACTTGCTCCGGTGTGCCTGCCCCGGTTCGGGTTGATGCACCCCCCAACCCCGTCGTTACTATGAAAATACGGAAATCCGACTACGACTTCAGGCTCCGATGACGATCCCACTTGTACCATTTGGCTCCCCATTCTCATTTCCTTATGTGGTCTGTTCAAGGACATGGCAATTCCTGCGAAGGGCGAACCTCAAACGTGGCGCTGGGGCCGGAATTGACGACGGCTGGGGTTGCACTACCCTTGCTACCCTACTCGCACCCTTGTCGCAATACCGTTGTTGTTATACCCTTGGCGCAACACCCTGCCTCTTGCCGCAGTACCCTTGCAGCAATTGCCGCGATATATATCAGCGAGCCAAAGGCCCAGGATTCCGGGCCGCACATGAAGGAGGAAATCAGATGGCCACTTGGAAAGTCGCCTATTTCAGCGGCGTTGGCGGACGCCCTTCCACCATGCTTGAGCAGGCGCCGGACGAAATCGAGGTTACGGTGGTGGACCCGGCTCTGTCGGAGTCGGAAAAAATCGATCTTTGCCGCGACGCCGACGCCCTCGTCACCAGCGACGTTAGCACCAGCGTGCTCCAGGAGTGCCCCCGGGTAAAGCTGATCCAGACCCTGAGTGCGGGCTACGACCGGCTGGACTTGGAGGCCATCCTTGAAATGGGCATACCCGTGGCCAACAACGGCGGCGCCAACGCCATTTCGGTGTCGGAGCAGACCATTGCCATGATGATCGGCATCAACCGGAACCTCATGGCCCAATGGGATAGCACTACCCGGCGGCGGGAGTGGCGAAGCAACCTCTATCAGACCGACCTGTCGGAAGTTACCGACAAGACGGTGGGCCTCGTGGGGTTGGGACGCATAGGCCGGCAGGTGGCCAAACGGCTGACCGGGTTCGATACCCAGACCATCTTTTACGACGTGGAGGATGTACCCGAGGATGTTCAGCGCGAGGTCAAGGCATCGCCTGTGCCCTTTGACGAATTGCTGGAGACCTCCGACATCGTCAGCCTCCATGTTCCCCTCACCAGGCGGACCCGGGGCATGATGTCGGACCGGGAATTTGACGTGATGAAGGAGACGGCCTTCCTGATTAACCTCTGCCGCGGGCCGGTGGTGGACGAGGCAGCCCTGTATCGCGCCCTGACCGAGGGGAAGATTGCTGGCGCCGGACTGGACGTTTTGGAGGTGGAGCCCACGCCCGCCGACAATCCCCTGTTCGAACTGGACAACGTGATCATCACCCCGCACATGGCCGGTCAGAGCCAGGAGACCGCCCTGCGGGCAGCGCGCTTTGCTTACGGCAATATCCTCCGCGTGCTGTCGGGACAGGAGGCCGAGTCCCTGGTAACCCCGGAATAGACCGGGAGGCCGGTGGCACCCCCAGGGCAATCGCACGAAAGGGGCGGACACGAAATGGCTGGGAAGGTGCCGTCGTTACTTTAAAAATAACCTTCAGGCAGCTGTCGGCGACATGCCTGCCCCAACTGCTTCCAACCTGTTTTCGTCCTCTTATGTGGGCCTTTAGGGCCATGGCAATTCCTGCGCAGGCAGGAACCCCCCACTCTGCCTGACACCCACTTGCCGGGGCGCACGGCTGTGCGCCCCGGCAATCATCACAAAGACGAACCCCATCCCACTCCACCCCTCACTGACACTCCCCCCTTGCCAACTCGGATGACCCATCCCTACCGTAATAACTGAACCAAGAGAACCAAAAGGAGCCCGCCCCACATAAATCTCCCAGCTCCCTATTCCTAATTCCTGACGCCCCCCGGGCTTATCATTTCTCAGTGTGAATGTGCTTCTAAGTGTCCCACGTGGTGGTTTTCGGTACAATCCGCCGGCGACTGCTCTATTTGTATGGTGATATGTCGGATGTCAAATTCCTCGTAGGCGACTCGCCGCAAACTGCGCAGAAGCGGGTCAAAGTCCCCTTGGTAATTTGGGTCCACGAGCACGTGGGCGGTGAGGGCATCGTAGCCCCTGGTAATACTCCATACGTGAACATCATGCACCAGGGTTACACCTTCCACGTCCTCCAGAGCACTGCAAAGCTGGTACATATCCAACCCGGCCGGTACGCTCTCCAGCAGTACGCGAAATACCATGATGGCCAAACGACCAGAACTCACCAGGATTAGTACCCCGATAATGATACTGAGGATGGGGTCCACCAGGTCCCAGTGAAAAGCCAATGTAAGGACACCGGAGATAACCACAGCGATGGAGCCCAACAGGTCGGCCACAATATGCCAGAAGGCTCCTTCGACGTTGATGCTGTGCCGCGACGAGCGGTAGAGTATCCAGGCTGCCAATACGTTGATAACAAGCCCTGCAGAGGCGACACCCAACATTAACGCGCCTTCCACTTCGTGCCCGTGTCCGGCAGCGTGGTCGCCAAGCCTTCGGTAAGCCTCGTAGAAAATCCAGCTGGCCAGCACCCAGAGAGCAAGAGCGTTGAACATCACTGCCAGCACCTCGGTGCGATGGTAGCCGAAGGTTCGCGTTATGGTAGCTGGACGCTCGGCAATCCACATGGCGAACAGCGCCAAGCCAATGGCCACTGCGTCGGTCATCATATGGGTCGCATGGGCCAGCAATCCCAGGCTGCCCGAAAGGATGCCGCCGATTATTTCAATCCCCATGTGGCAGAGCAGCAGAATCAGGACAATTATCAGGCTGCGACGACCGGCGCTCCGATAGTCATGGTCATGCTCATCCTCAGGGTTTCTCCTCCTGCGGCCGGTGTGGTCGTGATTGGTTTGGCCGTGGCTGGCGTGGCCAGTTTGCTCAGGTGTCATTTTCCGCTGCCTCCCAGTCGATGCTCTCCATTATCTCCCCTCTCCAAACATAGCTTCAGGGGTCGAGAGCAAGCCGAGCTATACCTTAGAATCATAATTCGGGCCAATTATGCCGGTCAAACCACGGTTCCAGGGCAGGCATGGTTCCCGCACAGTCTTATCCCATAACGAGATCTCCCCCCAACCGCCATCCCAGCGCAGGCCGGAATCCCTCTCCCCCTCTGGGAGTGGGGCCGGGGGCGAGGACGTACCCCGTGACACCCGCCCCTCACCCCACCTTATCCCCTTGTGTTAAAATCCACATCGGCCAGAGATAGCAAAAAATATTAGCAACGGAGGACAAACCAGCATGAATGTAATGCAGGCCGTGGCCCGGATTCTGAAACTCGAAGGGGTGGAGTGGGTTTCCTGCTTCCCCTCCAACCAGCTTATCGAGCACGTAGCCCAGGAGGGCATTCGCACCATCATGTTCCGCCAGGAGCGGGGCGCACTGATGGCCGCCGACGGTTTCAGCCGCCTGAACGGCCGCGAAAAGTTTGGCGTCACTATCACCCAGGGCGGCCCGGGTTCCGAGAACTCCATGGGCGGGTTGGCCCAGGCCTACAGCGACAACGTGCCCATTCTCTACCTGCCCGGCGGCCCGGCCATGAGCCAGTACTCGGTTAAACCCAACTTCTCCCCCGTCCGCACCTACGCGACCGTCTCCAAGTTCGGCGAGGTAATCACCCAGCCCCAGCAGGTGGTCAGCGTCATGCGCCGCGCCTTCCATGCCCTGCGCAATGGCCGCCCCGGCCCGGTCATCGTAGAGATTCCCGCCGACATCGGCGGCCTGGAAGTTCCCGAAGCCGCCATGAACTACAACTCGCCCAAGCGGATGCGCCAGGCCCCCGAAGCCAGCGACGTTAAGGAAGCCGTCAACCTGCTGCTCAATGCCAGGAAGCCTGTCATTTGGTCAGGCATGGGCGTGCTGATGGCTGGCGCCACCGAGGAACTGCAGGAGTTCGCCGAGCTCACCGAGATTCCCGTCTACTGCACCATGCCAGGCAAGTCTTCGTTCGACGAGCGGCATCCGCTGGCCTTGGGCTCCGGCAGCAGTGCCACCTCTTTGCCCGCCCGCACCTGGCTGCAGGAATCCGACGTCCTCTTCGCCGTGGGCTCCAGCATGACCCGCACCGGTTACGGCCAGCCCATCCCCGACGGCAAGGTAATCATCCACAACGTGGAGAGCATCGAGGACATTAACAAGGACTTCTCAGTGGACGTTGGCTTGCCCGGCGACGCTAAGCTGACCCTCAAGTCTATGATCGCCGAGGTCAAGGCCCAGGCCGGCGACAATGGTCGCAAGGGCACCACCGACATCGCCGACCAGATCTCCAAGATCCGTGATACCTGGATGGCCGAGTGGGAAGACATCCTCAAGACCGACGAGACGCCCATCAGCCACTACCGCGTCATCGGCGAACTGGAGCGCACTCTGGACAAGGTAAACAGCATCGTCACCCACGACGCCGGCGCCCCCCGCGACACCATGATGCCCTTTTACACCGGCACCACCCCCCACAGCTACATCGGCTGGGGCAAGACCACCCACCTGGGCTATGGCATCCCCTTGATGATCGGCGCCAAGCTGGCCCGCCCCGACAAGTTCTGCCTCAACTTCATGGGCGACGGAGCCTTTGGTATGTCCGGCCTGGACCTGGAGACGGCAGTACGGGCCGGCGCGCCGATAACCACGATTCTGCTCAACAACGGCGGCATGGCCACCTACCCCGGCGGCTACCCCGTCGCCAACGAGCTTTACGGTGCCACTCGCATGTCCGGCGACTATGCCAAGATAGCCGAGGGCATGGGCGCGGTGGGAATCACCGTAACCCAGCCCGGAGACGTGGCCGCCGCCCTCATGCAGGCCCGCCAGCACAATGCCGAAGGCCGCACCGTCCTGATCGACATCCACACCGGCCTCGAAGCCCGCCGCTCCAGCTTCTAGGCATCATGCAACAGGTCCGGTCACGGTTTCACCGTGACCGGATACCACCCGCTCGTCCTGAGCCTGTTGAAGGATCGTCCGAAGCTATTCGAAGGATAACCCGCGCCCCTGTGGTGATTTGCCGGATTGCAAACTGATACCACAGGGGCGCAGTCTCCCCAGGTACAACCTGTCGCTCACTGAGAGTACCCACCCATACTTATGCCCGACCTGACTTGGCTCAAAGATTTTTCTGGAATTGTCCAGTCGATACTTACCATTTTGGCCATCCTGGCCGGCGGCGGCTTTGCACTCTACAAGCTGAAACAGTTTCGGGATCTGGAACCGCATCTGACCATTTCCCACACCATAAATCACCGGCACGTTGGAGACCCATATGTGCATATCGACGTGACGGCGCTACTGCACAACAGTTCACGGGTCAAGGTGGAGTTACAGGACGGTTACTTCCTGCTCCAACACATTACTCAGCTGCCAGACGGACAGGATATGCCAGACGGCAATCTACTCTATCCCCCGTGGCCGGTTTTGGATCAGGCCTCTTTTGACTTGGGAGATCAAGCCCTGGTTATCGAGCCTGGCCAGGCTCTGCAGGAAGTCTTTCAATTCATTGTGCCTCGCGAAGTCGAGGCAGTTCTGATTAGTTACTTTTTCTATGACTCAAGGCCGTCGGCCGGACACCAGCGAGGTTGGGGGATAAGCTCGGTCTATGATATATTGGATGAGCAGGCAATACCCTCGGCCCGTTAGGAACTGATATGGCGATCCCCCTTTATAGAATCGGCAGCAACAAGGAAACCGATTCCAGGCATTCCAAACCCGAAGGCGTTGACTCGGTTCGCCTGTACTTTGGGCGCACTCCCGGGATTCCCGCTGTGCGCGTAGTCAGGAAAGTTGACGAACCATCCCCGCAGACAAACCCTGCCAAAGAGGATCCGCCTGGTTGAAGTCAATTGCTCTCGAAACTGAGTTCAGGAAGTTAGGGCGCCGCACCGCCACGGCGCCCTTGTTCTTTCCCCAACTCCCGCCCTATAATTCCGCTAAACCAGCCCCTATCTACCGACTCCCTCCAGGAGGAACCATCATGGCCCCTGCCACCAACGGCCACATCACCGTCCTCAACCCAACCGCGCCGCCGCGGGAACTGCGCACGGTAATGGCATTGCGGCCCGAAGACTTGCGGGGCAAGTCCGTTGGCTTCCTCTGGAACAGCAAGCCCAACGGATATGTGCTATTTCAACGACTGGAGCAACTGCTGCGGGAGAAGTACGAGATTCCATCGGCCCTCTACCGCCGCAAGCCCACCGCCTCCATACCGGCAGACGCCCAGGTAATTGAAGAGTTGGCGACACAGGTGGAAGTGGCCGTCGTCGGCCTCGGTGATTGAGGCTCCTGCACCTCGTGGAGTATCCACGACGCGGTAGAACTGGAACGTAGGGGCATTCCCACGGTAACCGTATGCAGCCACCTCTTCCAACGCCTGGGCAATGTGGAGCGACGGTCTCTCGGAATGCCGGAATTGCCCATGGCCATAGCACCCCATCCCATCGGCGGCGTGGCAGCGGAGACCGCCATTACCAAAGCAGATGCCCTGTTTGATACCGTGGTGGAAGGGCTGACCCGACAATAACGGGGAGCAGCGTTTTCTCAAGGATATTTACAGAATCTGTCAGTCCCACCGTCCCGCTCATCCTGAGCCTGTCGAAGGACGGTCAGCCAAGTCCCACTTATGGACTGGCAACCTCACCATGAGCGACATTCCCGGGGCTCCACTCCATTCATAATCTATCTTAGAAGAGGAATCCCCTTGGCCCAAATAGAGGCCCAGCGTATCGAACTGCCGGATGACTACGACGCCATCCAGCAACTCTATCTGGAACGGGGCTGGAGCGACGGTCTGCCCATTACGCCGCCCACACCGGAACGGGTGGAGGCTATGCTGGCGGACACCAACCTTGACCCCCAGCACGTGGTCGCCCAGCTTCCCCCCAACTGGGGCGATGCCACCGTAGAGCGACTGGCAATCAACGCGGTAATGGCCGGTTGCCTGCCCGAATACCTGCCCGTCATTGTCGCTGGGGTGGCTGCCATAAGCGACCCCGCCTTCAACCTCTACGCCATCCAGGCCACCACCCACTCTTGCGCCCCGCTGTTCATCATCAACGGCCCCATACGAGAAAAGCTGAGCATGAACAGCTCCTCCGGCGCCTATGGCCCGGGCTGGCGGGCCAACGCCACCATCGGTCGCGCGGTGCGGTTGGCCCTGCTCAACATCGGCGGCGGCCACCCCGGCATCGGCGATATGTCCACCCAGGGCGCGCCCTCCAAGTACACCTACTGCGTGGCCGAAAACGAAGAGGCCAACCCCTGGGAAGCCCTGCACGTTGAACGAGGCTTCGACACTGAACAAAGTACGGTAACCGTCCTTGCCGGAGAGCCGCCCCACAACATCAACGACCACACGGGCAGCACCGCCGAGGAAATCCTGACCATCGTCGCCGGAGCCATGGCAGTCACCGGGGCCAACAACGCCTACACCGGCGGCGAAACCCTGCTGGCCCTGGGCCCCGAACATGCCGCCACCATGGCTGCCGACGGCCTCACCAAGGCCGACATCCGCGACTGGCTCAACCGCCACGCCCGCGTCCCCCTGGACCGCTACACCGAAGCCACCATGCTGGAACGATTCGGCCAAATCCCCAACGGCCCCGTCCCCATGGTAGCCACCCACGAAGACCTGGCTATAATCGTCCTGGGCGGCCCCGGAAAGCACTCCTCCTGGGTTCCAACCTTCGGCGGGGCCACAAGGTCGGTTACGCGGGAGATTGGGTAGTGTCAGGATAGGAAGGTCACGATGATCGTTCTGTCACACAAGCCACTTCTGCCATATTTGCCATGCGCAGCAACTTTGACATCATTCAAGTAGATCCAGAATGGGTCCTTGATCAGGAAAGTATGGGTACCAAGGCTAAATTTTGGTACCGACTTCCAGAAGAAGAGGGCGATGCTGAGTGGCTGTTCAAGTTTCCGCGACCCCACACGGGAGAACATTGGGCAGAGAAGATCGCTGCCGAGATAGCAGAACTATTGTCTATTCCTCATGCCATAGTGGAGCTTGCGATTTTCAACGGTGAAAGAGGCACGGCAACCGAATCATTTGCCCAAGACCGTCGAGGACTTTTCCACGGGAACCAATTGCTCAATCTTACCGTATCGGGTTATGACATCGAAAAGAGGTACCATCAGTCATATCATACTTTTCAAAATATTTTAGAAGTGTTCAAGATGATTGCTTTTGTAGAACCAGAAGATTCGCCAAATCCTAAGTTTCGATTCCCTGAGAACGCTGATGCTCAATTTGCAGAATATTTGATACTTGATGCAGTAGTTGGTAACACCGACCGTCACCACGAGAATTGGGGGTTACTAAGGGAGTGGACGGGTAGTGATTGGCACATTGGACTCGCCCCAACTTTCGACCATGCATCTTCTTTGGGACGGGAACTGTCGGATGACAGAAGAAGGCTCTTACTCAATGAGGGAAGGATAAATCTATATACCAGCAGAGGACGAGGAGGTATTTACTTGTCTGAAGATGACAGGTTTGGGCCTAGAAATCTGGCCGGAAACTGGCTTCAGCCGGGTGGTCAGCTATACTTGGGGCATCAAGAAATAGCGAGGAATGATAGTGCTGGGAGAGCGTTCAGATCAGAGGGGTCTCTGGGAAGCGGACCGGTTGTACCTGGACCACGTGGGGCGGGACACCTTCTACGGTCTGCTGGCCTCGCTGCGGGGCCGGTTGTTCCGAGACGCCGATTTCGCCGAGTTCTACTGCCCGGACAACGGCCGGGACAGCGTGCCGCCCAGCCTGCTGGCGACGGCGCTGCTGCTCCAGTCCCACGACAAGGTGAGCGACGCCGAGGCCAAGGCCCGGGCTGACTTTGACCTCCGCTGGAAAGTGGCCCTGGGGATTGAGGTGGAGGACCGGCCCTTCGCCAAGAGCACATTGCAGGTGTTCCGCGCCCAGCTGATCCTGCACGACAAGGTGCGGGAGGTGTTCGAGTCCAGCCTGCGGCTGGCCCGGGAGTCGGGCTACCTGAAAAAGCGGAGCATGAAGGTGGCGCTGGACACGACCAACATCCTGGGGCGGGGCGCGGTCAAGGACACCTGCAACCTGTTGGCCGACGGGATCGTCCAACTGCTGCGGACGCTGGCGGCAGTGGAGAAGATCACCGTCAAAGAATGGGGCAAGGCCCAGGGATACGGGCGGTACCTTGCCTCCAGTATCAAGGGCGAGGCCGCCATCGACTGGAGCGACAAACGGGCGCGGCAGACCCTGCTGGCCGAGATTGTGAGAGACGCGGACCGGTTGTTGGAGCTGTCGCGGCAGGCGCAGGGGGAGTTGACCAAGGACGGTGAGGAGCGGCAGCACATCGTGACGGCGGCGGAACTGCTGGGGCAGTTGCTGCTCCAGGACGTGGAACGAGTTGAGGGCGGCGTGAGCCTCAAGGATGGAGTGAGCCGGGACCGGATGATGTCGGTGCATGATCCGGAGATGCGCCACGGCCACAAGAGCAGCAGCCGGCGCTTTGACGGGCACAAGGCGGCGATTGTGGTGGATACCGATTCCCAGCTGATCACCGCCGTGGCGGTACTGCCCGGCAACGCTCCGGACAACCTGGGGGCGCTGGAACTGGTGGAACAGAGCGAGGCCAACACCGGTGTACCGGTGCAGGAGGCCATGGGCGACGCCGCCTATGGGGACGGAGCTACCAGGCAGACCTTCGCCGATGTGGGCCGCAAGCTGGTAGCCCGGGTGCCAGGCCGGCCCGACCGGAAGCACTTTCCCAAGGATGACTTTGTCATCGACCTGGCCGCGGGCAGTTGCACCTGTCCGGCGGGACAGGTCACCCACACCATCGTGCCAGCGGGAAAGCGGACGGATGCCGCGGGGCGGGTATACCGCTGGCAGGCCTTCCAGTTCGACGGGGCCGAATGTCGGACATGTCCACTGCGGTCCCAGTGCATCGCAGCCAAGGGCAGGAAGGGACGGCGGGTGCTGATCCATCCCCAGGAAGGCCTCCTGCAGGAGGCACGGGCGTTGCAGCAGAGCGCCGCCTACGACGAATATCGAGCGCGACGCGTGGCGGTGGAACACCGGTTGGCCCGACTGGTCCAGTTGGGCATCCGCCAGTCCCGCTATTTCGGCAGGGTCAAGACGCGATTCCAGCTGTATCTGGCGGCTACAGTGGCCAACCTGACCCTGGTGGCGGGCAAAAGCGGGCTGTCGGACAGTGTCGGCGGCGGAGCGGAAGCCCACCGCGTCGTCCTCAGTGCCGTCCCCAGTGATGTCCAGGCTGTTTCCCACGGTGTTGTCGCCAATGCTACGGCCATTTTCGGCGCGGTCCGGCTCGGAATACTGTGGACCGTGATTCTGCTCAAGTCGGCTTTACTGCCGAAATCCCTCTCCCCAACCAGGGCTTTTCAGCCCGGTTTCTAGCCCTCTGCAGTTGGTGAAGTTGGTTTCCGCAGAACACCCCGCTCTTTTTGCGTCTGGCCTTAGAAAATTGGCAATACTTGAAGAAGGCAATATACTTGATATAGTCAGCCGAATCCCCAGTGATTGGATGACAGAACCCCAAAGGGAATTTGCTGTAGCATTGATTAAGAGCAATGCAGCACAGTTGGCCGAGTTGAGCTGATGCAGGACAAGACTTTATATCTGGCTTGGCAGGGCTCAGATGAGAATCGATTATGGTTTCCCGTCGGTAGACTAGATGCCGACACTCAAGATTCGAAGTATCGCTTCCGCTATACGGTTGGGGCAAAGCAGGCCCAGAAACATGCCGATTTTCCATTGCTATTGGAATTTCCTAAGTTAGACGGCGACTACTGGTCATCAGAGCTATTTCCGCTATTTCAAAATCGAATTATGCCTCCCTCCAGACCTGACTTTCACAAGTATTTGGAAGTGCTCGATCTGGGTGAAGGTGCAGACCCAGTTGAAATCTTGGCGGTTAATGGTGGGAGGCGTTTAACAGATACCTATGAGGTTTTCCCAAAGCTGCTAAAGCGGGACGATGGGAGTTTCGTCAGCCGTTTTTTCCTGCACGGGAACAGACATGTAACCAAGGGATCTCAGAAGCGCTTGAATGAACTCACCCCCGGAGAAGAGCTTTATGTCGCTGTCGAACTAACTAATCCTCGAACCAATTTAGCAGTTATGATTCTGACAACGGACTATCATGTGCTTGGCTGGGCTCCACACTATTTGGTTGATGACTTAGCTATGGCCATGGCAGAATCAAGCGGCGGCTACGATGCTAAGGTAGTTCGTGTTAATCCTCAGCCATCCCCTTCACGACAGCGACTTCTGGTGGAGTTATCCAGTCACTGGAAAGACCACGAACCAATGAGTGGTGAAAACTACCTACCATTAGTAGATTAGTAGAGGCTCTTAGTTAATTTACCAAGACTGAGTCAAAGTATCGCGGAGAAATGGAGCCGGTCCATATTGGCACCTAATTCTCCTGTGATACCCCTTCGAGAATTTGTCTAGACTCCCCCCCTTCCTTGCCCCTCAACCCCCTTGCGGTTATCATTAGTGGCGATTTAAACGGCCCGCGTGGCTAGAAATATCGCTTAAAAACAAACTTGTTTTACTCGTTGGAGGTGTGTCTTGGCTCAGGAATATGACGTTATTGTGGTGGGCGCCGGCAATGCCGCCCTCAGCGCGGCAATGGCTGCGAAAGAACAGTGCGAATCTGTGCTGGTGGTGGAAAAAGCCCCCGAATATTTCCGCGGCGGCAATACCTACTTCACCGGCGGCATCATCCGCTTTGCCTTCGATGGCATTGACGATATCAAGGCTCTCATTCCCGACATGTCCGAGACCGAGGAGAACTCCATCGAAGTCGGCCAGTACACCGAGGACATGTACTACGAAGACATGATGCGCGTCACCCACGGACTGTCCGACCCGGAACTGGCCCAGATCCTGGTCGCCAACTCCCACCCCACCATGAAGTGGCTGCAGGAACACGGCGTCCGTTTCGTCCTGTCCTTTGGCCGCCAGGCCTTCCTGGACGGAGACAAGTACCGGTTCTGGGGTGGCCTCGTAGTTGAGGCAGTGGGCGCTGGCAAGGGCCTGTCCGACCAGCAATTCGAAGTCTCCCAGCGCATGGGAATTGAGGTCCGTTACGCCACCCAGGGCACCAAGCTTCTCCAGGACGAGAAGGGTCGGGTCAACGGCCTGCAGGTGCTGGGCCCCGACGGTTTTGAGGACATCCACGCCCGCTCGGTGGTGCTGGCCGCCGGTGGGTTCGAAGCCAACGCCGAGATGCGTTGTCGCTACCTGGGCCCCGGCTGGGAAATGGTCAAGGTGCGCGGCATCCCCTACAACACCGGCGACGGCATCCGCATGGCCCTGGACGTGGGCGCCCAGTCCCACGGCCACTGGAGCAGTTGCCACGCCGTGGCCTGGGATATGAACGCTCCCCCCTTCGGCGATCGCGTCATCACCGAGCTTTTCCAGAAGCATTCCTATCCCTTTGGCATCATCACCAACATCAACGGCGAGCGGTTCCTGGATGAAGGTTACGACTTCCGCAACTATACCTACGTAACCTACGGTCGTGCCCTGCTCACCCAGCCCCAGGGCGTAGCCTTCCAGATCTTCGACGACAAGGTCAAGCACCTGCTGCGCGACGAGTACTGGATTCCCCAGGTAACCATGGCCCAGGCCGACACCATCGAGGAACTGGCGGCCCGCCTGGACATCGACCCCCAGGGTCTGGCCAATACCGTCAATGAATACAACGCCGCAGTACGGCAGGACATCACCTACAACCCCACCATCAAGGACGGTCGTCGCACCGAGGGTCTGGCCCTGGACAAGACCAACTGGGCCGAGACCATCGACACGCCGCCCTACTTGGGATTCGCGGTAACCACCGGCATCAGCTTCACCTTCGGCGGAGTCAAGATCAACAACCGGGGCCAGGTGGTAACCAACGCCCAGGACCCCATCCCCGGCCTTTACGCCGCCGGCGAAATGGTGGGCGGCCTCTTCTACTATAACTACCCCGGCGGCTCCGGCCTCTCGGCGGGCATGGTCTTCGGCAAGCTCTCCGGAACCAGCGCCGGCCAGGACGCCAACCTGCTGAAGGACATTTAGTTAGCCCTTCGACAAGCTCAGTATGAGCAGGTAAAGTAAGTACTTAAACAAGGCCCCTCTCGCCATTTTCGGCTGTTGGAGGGGCCTAACTTAACCCGACCAGGGCAAGGAGGATGGACGGCATGATTCAAGAGCTGGAAATCCACAACTTCAAGTCAATCAAAGACCTGACCCTGCCCTGCAAGCGGTTCAACATCTTCATAGGCGAACCCAACACCGGCAAATCCAACATCCTGGAAGCGCTGGGGTTGGTTTCGTTTGTTGCAGCGCGAAAATTCGACTCGGATGCTAAGTTAGACGACTTTGTGCGGAATGAACGGGTGAGTAACCTGTTCTACGACGGAATAGTGGAAGATGGGATTGTTATTCGGTTTGACGAGTTCAAATTAGAGTGTTCGGTAGGTAACGACCACCTTTTCTGTGCGGCACTTTCGGGTTCTCCAGGACTTTGGGGTTATGTCGAAATAACAGAGAAGAAAGTAGTTGTTGACGGACGTTCTAGCGTGGTACAAGATCCCCCTCCCTCAATAAATTATTACAAATCTCCAGAAGTGGAGAGGTTTAAAGAATCATCTAGCTCATTTATGCATCCCCCATCCGGCAACAACCTGCTTTCTCTCCTGGCAAAGAAACAAGAGCTTCGAGAGATTATTGGTTTACCCTTCAGTTCTCTGGGATACAAGCTATGGCTACGTCCTCACGAAAACCAGATTGATGTGGCTAAAGATACTGGAGACATGGTTGTAACTTCCTTTCCATATTCGCTTGCGTCTGAAACGCTGCAGCGCATAACATTTTACACGGCCGCTATAGAAACTAACCAGAATGCCGTATTAGTCCTTGAAGAACCGGAAGCCCATTCCTTCCCCGGCGAGACCAAAATTCTAGCTGAACAAATCGCCATGGACGAATACGACAACCAGTACTTTATTGTTACCCACAACCCTTACTTCCTAATGCCCTTGTTTAGCAAAGCACCTAAGGACGATATATCAATAAATATTGTTTACAGCGAGGATTACCAGACCAAGGTTAGACCGCTTGAAGATGGGGAATTGTCCGAACTGTTTGAAATAAACATCTTTGCCAATCTTAGAAGGTACCTAGAAGACTAGTGCTCTACGTAGAATGTTTGGCGGACGAAGCCTTGGCCAGGTGCTTGGGCCTGCGCAAGAGGGACATAAGCCACGAACTCAACAAGGACGAAGTCTTGAAGCGAGTCTTTGAGGCTTCGGGTTGCTTGGGAATGGTGGACGAAGACCCTGACTCTAGACCACCAATTCAGTTAGGCAGAATGTTGAAACAAGAGGATTGCCTGGAGTGGGGCATAGCGCGTTACATTAACAGCAGACGAAGTAACCAGCTTATTGTGCTTTGTCCAAACTTAGAGAGATGGCTCATAAGAACCGCTGAAATAGCCGGAGTTCGAATTGGTGAGCCTCCTTATAGTCTGCCCACCAATTCTAAGTCGCTGCACAGAGTAATCAACGGTAGGCTTGATAAAGTGGCTCTGTTAGTAAACGATCTCCAAGCCGCCAACTCCCCGCGCATCCAAAAACTCCAGGAACTCCTAACCAGCTAACGAGGCACACGACCATGCCAACACCAGCCGAAATGCCAACCCGCACCCACCTCGCCCGCTTCGAGGCCGAGCGGCTGGCCTCCTACCTTGGCACCCTGTCCGCCGAGGGCTGGAACTACTCCACCGCCTGCGATCTCTGGCAGGTGGGCGATGTGGTGGGCCACCTGGTCTGGATTGGCGAGTTCTACGTAACCTTCGTCACCCGCGCCCTGGCCGGCGACCTTTCCGCGCCGCCCGGCTCGCCCAGGGACGAACGCTATGCAGCGCTGCCACCCGGGGACTTCTACGACCTGAAAGCCCGCGAATACCGGGACTACCTGGGCAACCAGATCCTGCCCACCTTTGCCCGCCGTTTCGAAGCCCTGAGCCAGGTCCTTGACGGGCTGACCCCCGACGACTACGACAAACCCTGCTTCTACCACTCCGGCAACCGCCCGGTGTGGACCCTGGCCGACCTGACCGTCCAGGAGTTGGCCGTCCACGCTTGGGACATCCAGTCCCATACCGAACCCGGCACTCCCCTGTCGCCGGAAAGCCAGCCGGTGCTGTTGGAGCGTGTGGTGCAGCGCCCCCTGCCAGCCCTGGCCCTGGCAGAGTCCTCCACCGGCCCGTCAACTCTAAGGTTCCAGCTATCTGGCACCGTCAATCACGCCTACGACATTACGTTAACCCCCGATGCCACCCGCTTGGAGTTGGCTGGCGATACCCCTGCCTCAACTGATCTGTTCTGCGACACCGAGACCTTCATAATGATGCTCTACCGGCGCTTGAACCTTGCCGCCGCCATTGCCGAAGGCCGCATTTCCGTTACCGGCGATGCAGCCCTGGCCCAGTCCTTTGCCAGCGCCTTCTAGCTCCTGTTATCCTGTCCATCCGGTTCATCCATCATCGAATCCCAACAGAGGAGACACCCATGCAAAATCCGGCGGAACGAGTTGAAGTCTTGCGGCAAGAGGTAGCCACCTTCAAGGAGCGGGTCGCCAGTCTGTCACCGGACGACTGGGACCGGCCCAGCGCCTGCTACGGCTGGTCGGTGGCCGACGTGATAGCCCACCTGTCGGGCCAGGCCTTCGCCCTTAACGTCGCCCGGGGTCTGCAGGGCGACTCTTCACCACCTACCGGGGCCGCTCCCGTAACCGACCACAACGAGGACGAGTTCGCCCGCAACATCTTCCAGCGCGCCTTCAATACCCGCGCCGAGTTCGGCGACCGGCTGCAGGAAACCCTTTTCCAGCGGCTGGACGAGTCGGTTGAAGTGTTTGACGGCATCGACCAGGGACAATGGGAAAACCAGTGCTACTGGCCCCCTGGCCCCGAACCGGTGCGGACCATGCTGGACATGCGCATCAGCGAACTGACCATGCACGCCTGGGACGTCTGTTCCCGATTCGACCCCGACTACCGCCTGTCCGATGGCAGCGTGCGGGTGCTGATGGACACCGCGAACCGCGCCGCCCGCCGCGCTTTTCGTCCCGACCCGACCATCCCGGCGCCCCAGGTTTACCGGTTCGTCATCGACCAGCCCGTTGAGGCAGTCTATGATCTGGTTATCGCCAACGAGGAAATATTTTTCGGTGAAGGCGAAGGCGGGGAGCAAGCCGACGCTGTTTTCCGGTGTGACGGCGAGACCTTCGTTATGGTTTTGTACGGCCGCCTGGATCCCAATGACGCGTTGGTCTCGGGGAAAATGGACTGGGACGGCGACGAACGGCTGGCCCTGGGTTTCGGGGCCCGTTTCTTGGGCGGATAGACCGGACACAACGAATAGAGAATCCACCTTAGTCGGCGGTCTTGAAGCAAGTGCTCTCCCCTGTTGCCGGTTCTCCAGCTTTCGGAGCAAAATCCAATCTCGAAAACCCAGGAAACCTCCGCTCAAGTCCCATCTCCCCTCGGCGGGACAATGCTGGGGCGTGTGCCAGTATTCGTATCCCAGCGTTCATTTCCTGCCTGAACAACTCCCTTCCCCCTTTTGACGGGGGAAGGTCAGGATGGGCGTGACGGCGCTAATTTCAAAGCCCTTCAAAGTCCCAGCTGGATATATCCCGCCACCGAAACCGCTGACACCAACCCCTTCCCAGCCCGTGTGACCCTCCTCTACCATAATTTCAGTAACTCATAACTTCAGTAACTATTGATGTCATACGGGCTGTTTGATCAGACCACTGCCTTCACACGGCCTGCTCCGTCAGGCAACCGGCATCACGGCTTGGCGCAACCCGTCGTTCCTGCAAAGGCAGGAACCCCGGCGTTTGGGTCCGAGACTCCCCCTGACGCAGGAGCAACCCTTGTGGTTGCCCTGGGCGTGGAAAATGTCGACCCCATCGGCAACACTACCCCAGCTACAAAATGGGGGAAAATGAGCGGAAATGGCAGGAAAACAAAAAATTACCCTGCTCCCCCAGGGACAGAACCGGGGGTAAGGGCGTTCCCGCCAACCCTAAACCCGTCGCGTAACACCGAACGCAGGGGCAACCCTTGTAGTTGCCCTGGACATGGAAAATGTCGCCCCCACCGGCAACACCGCCCCAGCTACAAAATGGGGGAAAATGAGCGGAAATGGCAGGAAAAACAAAAAATAATTAGCGAATATTCGTGCCCCTTCGTGGACAAAAACATCAGGAGGCAATCCCATGACCCTGTCCCAGATCAGAAACCGCGTCCAGGCCCTGCAACGCAAATACGCCAAGGAACTGGCTGTCTACCGACTCCGCCGCATGGCCGAGGAAATCTTCCACGACTGGAACGTCACCGTCGCCGACGGCAAGGAGGCCCCTGAATCGCATGCCGTAATCTGGCAGATAGCCCAGCGTGGCTTCCGCCTCTATACCTACACCTCCCTTCATCACTACCTTGCAAAGTGCAAAGAAGCAGGCAAAAGCCCCGAACCCCGCCAGATCGTAAGCGTCCTGCTCCCCTGGGCCGAAACCGGCGGCTACCTGGAAGGGTTCCGCTGGGACCTGCCAGCACGGGACTATTCGCCTTCCCCCTTTCAGTTGACGTAGGCAGGGGCAGACCTGGGTGTCTGTCCTGCAACGGGGCAAAGACCGGCCCCTGTCCCAGCCTGATCTCCCGTCTTTCCCGGGGAGTAGGCCAGGGGTTGAGGGAGAGTCAGGCACGCCCCGAGAGCCAACTCTGTCTTTTGCCCCTTTGGGGTTTATGCTATAATTTACCTTTCCGCGAACTGTCCCAATGCCTAGTCGTGCCACTCACAGAGCACAAAGTTACGGAGTGAATATCGGTGAAAGTTACGAAGGAATCGTCCAGCAATGTCGAAGTAATCATCAATGTCGAAATGGAAACCTCGGACGAGGACCCGTATATTGACCGATCTTACCGTCGAACCGTTGGCCGCCTCAATATCCCCGGTTTTCGCAAGGGAAAAGCCCCTCGCTCCATCGTTGAAAACTACGTAGGCCGCACCGCTTTGGTCCAGGAAGCCCTGGACTTCATGATCCCCGAAACCCTTAACCAGGTCCTTCAGGAACAGGAAATCCAGGCCTTTGTTGAGCCTCGGGTTGAAGTCATGGAACTGGAACCCGTTACCTTCAATGCCACCGTCCCCCTGGAACCCACCGTCGATCTGGGCGACTTCTACAATGTCAGGTTGGAAAAAGAAGAAGTCGAAATCTCCGACGACGAGGTTGACCGGGTCCTGGACCGGATCCGCCGCGAAATGGCCCCTTGGGAGCCGGTCAGTCGTCCCGTCCAGTTTGGCGACCTGCTGAACGTGAACGTGAAGGGCGAAATGGACGGCGAGGAAGTCGTCAACGATCAGGAAGTGGACTACATTCCTGAAACGACCAACGTCCTTCCTTTCCCCGGCTTTGCTGACCACCTGGAAGGGCTGGAAGAGGGCTCACAAAAGGATTTCACGGTAACCATTCCGGAGGATTATCCCCGTCCCGAGTACGCCGGCAAGGATGTGGCCTTTAGTGTGGAGGTCCTTACCATCAAGGAAAGGGCCCTGGCCGACCTTGACGATGATTTTGCCAAGGGCGTCGGCGACGGCTTCGACGATATGGAAGCCCTCCGGGCCCATATCCTTGAGCGCATTACCGGCGAGGCCGAATCCCAGGCCAGTTACGCCTTCCAGGAACAGAGCATGAACTCGCTGCTGGAAAGCGCCACTATCACCGCTTCCGACATCCTGCTGGAACGGGAAGTCCAGAATATGCAGGACGAACGGGAGCGAATGTTGCGTAACCAGCGCCTGGACCTGGACACCTACCTGAGCTATGTGGGCAAATCTCAGGAGGAGTTCCAGGAAGAGCTTCGCCCTATGGCGGAGGACCGCCTCAACCGCATGCTGGTGGTCCGCAAGCTGGCCCAGGAAGAGGAACTGGACGTTACGCCGGAGGAGATTGAGGAAGAGATTGAAACCATGCTCGCCGGCGCCACTGCAGAGAACGAAACCGCCATGCGCCGCGCCCTCAATGCCGAAGGCACCCGGGAGTCCATCCGCGGCTCCCTTCTTAATCAGAAAGTAATGGCGCGCCTGGTAGAGATTGTCCAGGGCTTGGAGCCCGGGGCTCTTGCCGAGCAGGCCGAAGAAGAGTCGGAACAGGAAATGGAAACAGAAACGGAAGCCGCCGCTGAATTGGAAACTGTCGAGGAAGCGCCGGACGGCCCGGTCAATGAAGCGGACGCATCAGACAATGAAGGAGCATAACCCAATGCTGTACAACCCCTCGCAACCTGTCAACCCGGAAAATCGCTCGCTGACTCCGGCAATGTGGCAAAACGGCCAGTTCAGCTTGAGCGGTTCCGCCGAGTCGGCATTGCACGTTCCCCAGGGCATGGTCCCCCAGGGCATAATCCCCATGGTCATTGAGACCAGCCCCCGGGGGGAGCGGGCTTTTGACATCTACTCCCTGTTGCTCAGGGAGCGCATTATTTTCTTGGGCACTCCCATCATGGACCAGGTTGCCAACACCATAATCGCCCAGTTGCTGTACCTTGAGCGGGAAGACCCCGACCGCGGCATCAACGTGTATATCAACAGTCCTGGCGGCTCCATCACCGCCGGCCTGGCCATCTACGACACCATGCAAATGATATCACCCGAGGTATCCACCGTCTGCGTCGGCATTGCCGCCAGCATGGCCACCGTGCTGCTGTCCGGCGGGGCCAAGGGAAAGCGTTACTGTCTGCCCAACTCCACCGTGCACATGCACCAGGCCCAGAGCGGCACTCAGGGCGCAGCATCCGACATCCAGATTGCGGCCCGGGAAATTACCCGGCTCCAGGACTTGCTGCGGGGCATCCTCTGCGACAATACCGGCCAGCCCATGGAGAACATCGTCCGCGACAGCGACCGGGATAACTACCTGACCCCCAAGCAGGCCGTGGCCTACGGGTTGGTTGACGAAATCCTTGGCGAAACCAAGGCAGAGGAGTCTACGGAAGAGAAATCTACGGAAGAGGCATCTTCGGAGCCCGCAGAGTAACAGCAGCTTTAGAGAACCTCTGAAAATGTCCCTTCCCCCTTGACGGGGGAAGGTTAGGATGGGGGTGCTCGCGCTGAATGTCCCTTCCTCCCCAGCAGTGGAGGGGGGCACAGTCCCCAAGTTGGTACAAATTCTGAGTGGTGGTAGTGGCCTGTGGCGAGTCCGGACGGTAGGGAAACAAGAGGTAGAAACAGTAACCGGCCAGTGCAATGTTCCTTTTGCGGCAAGGCCCGGTCCCGCACCGAGCTGGTGCTGGCGGGGCAGGGTCGCGCCGCGGTCTGCTACGATTGCATCCGTTCCCTTGGCGAACTCGTTGAGTCCGAGGTCCCGGAAGCCGCTCCCTCTCCCCGGGCGCCCCAGCAGGGCCCCCTTGTACCACGGGATATCTACTCCAGCCTCGACGATTACGTCATCGGCCAGGAACGGGCCAAGAAAACCCTTAGCGTAGCCGTCTATAACCACTTCAAGCGCATCTGGTCTGGTGCATCTGGTTCCGAGGTAGAACTTCAGAAGGCCAACATCCTCCTCATGGGTCCCACCGGCAGCGGCAAGACCCTCCTCGCCGAAACCCTGGCCCGCACCCTCGACGTTCCCTTTGCCGTCTGCGACGCTACATCCCTCACCGAGTCGGGTTACGTGGGCGAGGACGTCGAGAACATCCTGCTCCGCCTCATTCAGGCAGCCGACTGGGACATTGCCCGCGCCGAGCAGGGAATCATCTACATCGACGAGATGGACAAGATCGCCCGTAAGGAGGGCGTCAACCGATCCATTACCCGCGACGTCTCCGGCGAGGGCGTGCAGCAGGAACTTCTGAAGATCATCGAAGGCTGCGTCGCCAACGTGCCACCCCAGGGCGGGCGTAAGCACCCCCAGCAGGAATTCCTGCAGGTAAACACCCGGAACATCCTCTTCATCTGCGGCGGCGCCTTTGAGGGCCTCAGTGAAATTGTCTCCAAGCGCATCACCACCCACGGTTCCCAGCTTGGCTTCCTGGGCGGCACCCGCAACCGGACCGAGGAGGACGGCAACATCCTCTCCCATGTAACTCCGGAAGACCTGCTGGCCTTCGGCTTCATTCCGGAGATGGTCGGTCGCCTGCCCGTCGTCACCAGCCTGGACCACCTGGACAAGGCCTCGCTGATTCGGGTGCTGACCGAGCCCAGGAACGCCATCGTCAAGCAGTACCAGTATCTGTTCAGTATTGACGGCGTGGAACTGGAGTTTACGTCTGGAGCGCTGGAAGCGGCGGCGGAACGGGCCCTGAACCACTACACCGGAGCTCGATGCCTGCGCTACATCGTTGAAGAAACCCTGCTGGACGTAATGTACGAATTGCCGTCCCTCAAACAGGTCAACCGCTGCATCGTCGACCGCGACGCCATAGACGGCCCGGGCACACCAACCCTGGAAACCGAATCCGGCGAAACCATCTCCCTCTACCCCGAACTACTCCAACAATCCGCCTGATCGCCCCTGCCCTGGAACCCGAACCCGTCTCCCGCCAGTCTCCCCAGGACAAACGACACTCCAATACGGGCAAATTCGTCGTTCCCGCGATGGCAGGAACCTTGAATCTGGAAGCTCAAGAACCCCCGCTTCCAGGAGAACGACGATACTTGGTAGGAGACGATACTTGGTAGGCCTGCAGAAGGCGTCTACCCTTTCAGTCTCCCTGAAGATTCAGTCACCCCTTGGACGCTAAGCTGACCCGTCAGCAGCCATAGCCCGGTCTATCTCCTCATCAAGGCAAAGCCCCGGAGGAACAGTGCTGGCAAGCGGCAGTCCCGAGGCATTCAATGCCTGCCCATCCTTGACTTGCACCCTGCCCTCAGCAACGGCCCGAAGAGTCTCCAGAATCAGGTAGGGTTCCCGACGATACTCGGCCCGCCGTATCTGCTGGAACAGGGAAAGGTCTTCTCCCTGACTGGCCCGGACCTCCTCAAGGTCCAGTTCAGCCAACGCCAACCATTCCTGGTCGAAGTCGGGACCTGTTATGGGCGCGGAGCAATAGGAGACCACCGGCCCCCGGTCCAACTCCTCGGTTGCGAGGTGAATCATGGCGCCGGTTCGGGTGGCCCGCTGGCGAATCAACTCCCATATAACATTCTGCCAGGTGCCAATAGGCCCGTCTGGCAGGGCGGGATGCAGGTTGAGCATGGGGTAACTGCTACACATCTGGGCTCCCCAGATGAGCATATAGCCGGCGAGGACGCAGATGTCCGGCCGGAAATCCTCAAGGTCTTCCAGGACGAGGCGGTCGTACTCTGGGCGAAGCTCGGCCCAGGTAAGGCCCGAAGAACTGCGGGACCGGCGGTAGTGGGCGGAAGAGCGGGTCACCAGGGGCAGGTTATAACTGCTCACCAGATCAAAGAAGCCGTCGGACCCTTGGGCTTGGCCCTGGGCTCGATTGCTGAATACGAACTGAATGCGCGCATCCAGCAAGCCCCGTTCAATGCGTTCCTGGACAAACCGCAGCAACCCTCGGGAGCCCTCGCCCCGTCCGGTGGAAAACCAGCCAATGTTCAGCATTGGTTAGTCATCATTGGGAAGGTCCTCTTCGGGTTCCCAGTCTTCATCAAGGGGCGGCATCTCCAGGTCTCCCCAGGACAAGCCAGCGGACGGCGCGGGTGTTGCCCCGGCATTCTCCCGAATCTCGGCGATCCGAAGTTCAGTCTCTTCCAGGAGCTGGCTGCAACGCCGCACCAGGGCCATACCCTGCTCGAACATCTGGGCCGCCTGGTCCAGCGGAAGGCCACCGGCCTCCAGGGTTTCCACCATAGCTCCCAAACTGGTAAAGGCCTCTTCAAAACCAAGGGCCTGGGGCAGTGGAACGGACTCGTCAATCTGACCGTCTAGCATTTGGGCAGTGACCTCTGGCGAGGATGGAATCAGCGCAGAAAACAGTGTAACCCCGAAAGGAGTCGCGGGAAAGGGTTTGGAGCGAAGATAGAGTTGGAATTGCAGCGTTGAAACTGCACTGAGGTGAGCCCTGCCCCAAGTTTGAAGGCTAACCGGTCCCAGGGGGGTGGTCGGCGCTTTACTACAGCAGTCGTTCCATGCCCGGCGGTTCAGTGGGCCGCCGCCGCCCGCGTCGTTGGGTGGGTGCAGGGGGAGCAGGTGGGGAAGTGGGCGCAGGTTCCGCACTCGTCTCAGGAGCAGGCTCTGTCCCGTCAACCTCTGCGGATGACTGGGGTTCAATGGCGCTTTCCAGCTCTCCATCGGGCGGTTCAGCTGGCGCCGAGGGTTCTCCAGGATCAAGGACTGCGGGACTATCCTCCGGTGGATCAGAAATGGCAGGTTGATCTACCGGCAAGATACTATTCCCCTGTATTGGCTCGCCTGCCACCGTGCCAGGTATCGTTCCGTCGGCTACGGTTATCCTCAGCGAATCGCCTCCGGTCACCTGGCCAACCGAGGAAACAACCGTGCCAGTGTCGCCATGCTGCACCACGGCAAACCCTCGCCTCAGCGTTGCCGCCGGATCCAGTGTGCGCAAACGGCTCTCAAAGTTATCAACTTCCAGCCGCGCCATTCTCAAGCGGTTGTTGAAGTTGTTGCCGAGGACATCGGCCATGTCGTCCACCTGGCGTTTCAGGTTGCCCAGATCCGGCAGGCCCGACTCCAGCCGGCGGGACAGATTCGCCACTTCAACCCGACCTGCTTCCACTGCCCGCAGTGCACCCCGCTGGGCCCGCTCAGTCCAGGCCGCAACGGTCTGCCGCAGGATGGCCCCGTCGGGAACCACCAACTCCGCCGCCGCCGAGGGTGTGGGCGCCCGCCGGTCGGCCACGTAGTCGGCGATGGTGAAATCAGTCTCGTGTCCAACCCCGCTAACCACCGGAATCCTGCTGCCGAAGATAGCGCGGGCCACAATCTCTTCGTTGAAGGGCCAGAGGTCTTCCAGGGAACCTCCGCCCCGGGCCACGATGATAACATCGGAACTGCCGTCCGCATCCAGACGCTCCAGAGCCGCCGCAATCGAGGGAGCCGCGTCCAAACCCTGGACCTGGGTGGGAGACAACAGCAAGCGGGCCAGCGGGTAGCGGCGGCGGACAATGTTCTGGATGTCCTGCCAGGCCGCGCCGGTGGGCGAGGTTACCACTCCGACTATCTCGGGAAACTGCGGCAGGGGCCGTTTGCGGGACTCCTCGAACAGACCTTCCTGGGACAGGCGCGCCTTCAACCGTTCCAGTTCCTGGGCCAGTTCTCCCTCGCCCTCGGGCAACACCCGGTCCACCATAAAGTCGGTGGATCCGCGGGGCTCGTAGAAGCTCATCCGCCCGTGGGCCCGAACCAATTTGCCGTTGTCGAGGATTGCCGCGCCACCCTGACCGCGAAACAGGACGCAATTCAACGAGGCAACACTGTCCTTGAGGGTGAAATAGGAATGGCCGGAAGAAGAGGCCCGGAGATTGGAAACCTCTCCGACAATCCACAGGTCGGAGAGGAAGGGGTTGCTTTCCAGCAACTCCCGCAGGTGGACAGCCACCTGGCTGACAGTGAGGACTGCCTGCTGCGGGAGAGTCAAAACGCTAGCTTACTCGTTCAGTATATTGGCCGTTACGGGTGTCCACCCGAATCACGGTGCCGGGGGTGATGAACATGGGCACGGTGACCCGCAGGCCCGTTTCCAGGGTGGCCGGCTTGTTGCCTCCCTGGGCAGTGTCGCCGCGGAAGGCCGGAGGAGTCTCCGTAACTTGCAGGTCAACATGGGTGGGCAGGTTGACGTTGATGGGCGAACCCTTGTAGAAGACCATGTCAGCCATCATATTTTCTTTCAGGTAGTCCAGGGTGGAGCCAAGTTGTTCCTTGGTTAGCTCGTACTGGTCAAAGGTTTCCTGGTCCAGGAAATAGAAATAGGTACCGTCGGTGTAGAGGTACTGGGTCTGCCGGTTGTCGATTTCCGCAACGGTGAAATCGGTATCGTAACGTTGGAAGGTACGCTCCACCACCGCGCCGGACAACAGGTTCTTCATTTTGATGCGGGTGACCGGCGCCCGCTGCTGCATCTTGTGCCGCTCATAGTCCATAACCTGCCAAGGCTGGCCGTCCAACTCGATAACCATGTTGCGGCTAAGGTCGCTAAAGTTAATGCTCATACCCGTCTCTTCCTTAAAAATTGCGCTATAAATAACTCTGCGTTGTACCAGGCTGCCGCAACGCAAAATACCCGTGGCTCAAATTGTTCGCCCTTACTTCCCCGCCTTGCTTAGCGGCGTGGCCCCTTCCTCGCCCAGGATTACTATGTCCTCGATGCGGACGCCGCCCCAGCCAGTCAGGTAAATGCCGGGTTCTACGGTGAAGACCATGTCGGGCTTGAGGGTATCGGGCGAGCGGGGGCCGACCCTGGGGTTTTCGTGGACGGCCAGCCCGACGCCGTGGCCCAGGCTGTGGCCGAAGTTGTCGCCGTAGCCAGCCTCGGCGATCACGTCCCGGGACAGTCCGTCACACTCCTCGCCCGTCAAGCCGGGGCGTACCGTGTTGATGGCGGTAAGCTGGGCACCTAGAACGATGTTGTAGATCTTGTGGAACATCTCGTCGGGCTCACCTACCACCACGGTGCGGGTGATGTCGCTGCAATAACCGCCAACCTGCGCGCCCATGTCGATGACAATGGGCTGACCGGCCTGAATTACCGAGTCGCTGGGCCGGTGGTGCGCCATGGCCCCGTTGGGACCGGCGGCCACTATGGTGTCAAAGCTGATGTTGTCTGCGCCGAACTCCCGCATGGCCACTTCCATGCGCCAGGCCACTTCCTTCTCCGTCATGCCCGCTTCAATGGCAGGGCAGACAAGTTCCATGGCCTGGTCCGAGGCGTCGATGGCCTTCTGCAGTTGGGCCAACTCTTCCTTGTCCTTGAAAATCCGCAGTTCTTCGGTGATGCCGGAGGTAGCTATAAGAGAGGTTCCACCAAGGGCTTCGTCCTCCTTAATGGCATCCAGTACCCGGTTGTAGGAGGCAACGGTCATGTTGTCGCTCTCAAAGCCGATCCTCTTGACGCCGGTCTCCTTCAGAGCACCCAGCAGCCAGTCCAGGCCCGCCCGCATCTGGATAACCTCGAAATGGGGGGACTGATTGCCCGCCTGCTCCGTATAGCGGGAGTCGGTGAACAGCACCTTTCGCTCGGGGGTAACGAGCAGGTATCCGGCAGAACCGGTGAAACCGGACAAGTAGCGGCGGTTCTCGGGGGCGGAAATTAGAATGGCATCCAGTTCCCGTTCAAGCAGCAGGGAGGCCAGATGAGTTGCGCGTTCTTTCATGCGGACCTCTCCTCTTCGATGATACCTGCCATGATTTCTATAGCTGAAGTATAGCTTCTCCAGCCAAAGCCTGCAATTTGACCGCGGGCGATGTCCGCGACCACCGAATGGCGCCGCCATTCCTCGCGGGCATGGATGTTGCCCAGGTGGACTTCGATTATGGGCACGGCTGCATCAATGAGGGCATCCTTGAGGGAATAACCGTAGTGGGTCAGAGCCCCGGGGTTGATGACAATGCCGTCGATGTTACCCCAGCTCTCCTGTATCCGGTCGACCAATTCCCCTTCCAGGTTGGACTGGTAGAAGGCAACCTCCACACCCAGGCAATCGGCCTTCTCGGAAATAGCCCCGTTGACCTCATCCAAGGTCCTGATGCCGTAGATGCCAGGGTTGCGCCGTCCCAGAATGTTTATGTTAGGCCCATTGAGGACCAGAATGCGAGTCATGGTGTAAAAACTTCCTTTATTATCGTCGACTAAATCTCTGGAAGCTTACGTAATAATTAGCAGGTTTTAACTGCACCTTGTACTGCAAGGTAATGACAGGCTGCCTTTCAAGTATATACCAGTGGTACAACACTTGATGGCTCGGACGTAAAGATTATGGCCATTCAGGGTCAACTCTCTTTACAGGTAAATGCCATCGAAAAGCTAACTCACGAACACATCCAAACAGCCCAGGACTTCTTAGTTAAAGCCGAAGAGGAGTTTGGGGAGGAAGATATCCTCCAAGGTTCCGAGAAACTGTGGGGCGCAGCCACCCACGCCATCATGGCCAATGCCCAATTAAAGGACTGGCGTTCCAGCAGCCCCAGAGCTATGGGAGAGGCAGTCGTAAGGCTGGGTGAAGAAGAAAACGATGTATCGCTGTAGGCGGGTTTGGGGTAGCGGAAAAGTGCCACGCTAACTTCTATCATGACTTCAAGGAAGATCACGAGTTGGACAGAGCGCAGCAAAGCGTACCATGCTTTGTGCATCACCTGCTGGACTTAATACCCCGGGTTGATGGATTCCAGAGCTAGCCGACTCCTCTCTCAAATGCGCCACTTGCCTGATCTGCAACTACCGAAAAAGGGCCTGATGAATAAACTCCAGGCCCTTCGCACTTAGGGCAACTCTTACCCCTCTCTCAATGCCTACGGACTGTAGCCGGACTCACTGGGTCTGGGTGGTTCAGGGGGGACGAAACGAGTCATGTGGTCCAAAATCAGCGTGAAGTCCTGGTAAGCTGTCAGATGACCCAATTGCCCCTGGAGCAGTCGCAGACGCCGCTGCAGATCTGACAGTTCCCAGTTCACATCGGAATAGCCCACATAGCCTGAGTAAGGAAGGCCGCTGTAACGGTCCGCGGCCAACGCCACCACCACCCCCAACTTGAGCAGGGGATCGCCCAGGGTATCGAATTCCTGTCTCCAGTGCCCCGACACAACACCATATTGTTCCCTGGATGCGCCGCTGCCAGGTTCTACCCAACGGATTTCGATATCTCCAAATTTCGCTGTGCTGGCCTGTCGCTGGAAAACCTGGTCGGTCAGTTCCAGTTCGTAAAACACGGTGGTTGCCGTCCCCGAGGGTATCTCTGCGAATTCCTTCCGGTCTTGGGTGAACAATACGTCGGCGGCCACCCGGTTCTCGTAACCAACGATTCGCCAGGTCCGTACCATGCTCGGGTCCCAGCTGACCTGGGCGCGAGTCTGGTCGGCAAACGGGATAGCCAGGTTCAGCCAGTTGGCTTCACTGAAAGTGGTTTGAGCCTGCTGGACATTGTCCAGGTACCGGTACCAGCCGTTGCCGTGCTGGGCCAACTGCTCCAGAAGGTAATCGTTATAGTTCGCGATGCCCACACCAATGGTCACAAGCCGCAGAGGATTCTGATTGTTGGAGTCCCCCACCGTTTCCAAGATGGCAAAGGGGTTGGTGGCATCCACATTGGCCACTCCATCCGACATCAGTATGACGTAGTTGATGGCGTCGGGCCGCCGCCGCCGGGCGTCATCGGCCAGTTGTACGCCCTGGTTAAGTCCCGCTTGTACGTTGGTGGCGCCCCCGGGCTGAAGCCGTTGTATAGACCGCAAGATTCCAGCATCTCCAGGGTTGGTGTGTCTCACCGTCAGTCCATTTAGAACCACGTCGCTGAAGTGAACGACAGCTATGCTGTCCTGGGGCCGAAGGCTTTGCCTGATACTCTCGGCAGCCTGCCTGGCAATATCAATGCGGTTCCCGTCCGCCATGGAACCTGAGGCATCAAGCACCAGGGTTACGTTCAGGGGCCTTGAATCGTCCTGCAGGTCCGGCGCCTGAATCCCCACGCGAGCTATGTACTTGTTACCCTCAAGGGGATGCTGGAATACATCGGTGTGAATGGCAAACTCTGAGGTGCGGACGGGATGGTCATAACCATAACCAAAAGAGTTGATCCACTCCTCTGCCCGTACCGAGTCCGGTTCGATTTCGTAACCCTCTCTTGCCCAGTTCAGGGCCAGGCGGTAAGAGGTGCGGTCAGTGTCCAGGCTGAAGGTGGATACCGCGTCTTCATACGTTGAAATAGTCGGCCGGCGAGGGTTGTCCTGGAAGGTTGTGGCCCCTGGCTGGCTTTGCCCACTGGCCGAACCCCTCGGAGCCGTAGAGGGCGCCGGGGTAGGGGCGCTGGGACTTACACCATTCGTCCCAGCCGTACCCACTAAAAATGGCGGAGTACCAGTACCAGCATGACCAGGGGGGCCGGCAGAGCCCGCCGGGGCGCCCTGTGGGCCCGCCGGACCCACAGGTCCAGGAGGCCCTGCCCGACCCATTGTAGCTGTACCTTGTGGGCCACTGGACCCTTGTGCGCCCGTAGCGCCCATTGCACCAGCCGGCCCGGCGGGGCCCTGTTCACCGGCGGGACCTGATTGGACGGCTGAGTCCGACTGGGCGGCGGCAGGCTCCGGTTGAATAATCATTGCTTCTACAGCAACTTCCTTCTCTACCTCTACCACTCGTTCAATAACGGTTTCTTGCTGCGCCATCTCGTCGCTGGGAGCAGACATCGCTTCAGGGACGGCGGTCGGCCTGGACTGGCTCTGGGGAGAAACCACCAATGCCGTGGCCGGAACCGGTCTCGATTCCTGGCTGATGGCCGATTCTGCCATGGCGGCTGGGGGAGTGGGAGGGGCGGCATTCATCGTCGCGCTATCTTCTGCAACTACGAAGTCTTCCACCGCTTGCACTGAGGAGGAGTCCCCCGGGAGAGCCCGGTCATCCACTGATTGCGCTGAGGAAGGCTCGCCTGCGGAACAAGCAGCGATGGCAACCGTCAAAAGGGCAACCAACACAAATGCCAGGAACTTGTGCTTGATAAGCATATCAGTACTACCTCCTCGAGGTCCGTGCGTTATGAGAGTATGACGTAACAGTAAGAGATTTTGTTCCCAGGCGGCGACTCTGCTCCATTGAGGATACTACAGAAGCGACCAACTGGCCTGTCCGTGGTTTGCTAGACGATGCAACTGAAATAGCCGGATTCGCCGGGGCCAATACTTACAGTTTTGCCACTACTCCTTGCCGGCCCGGGGGTGGAAACTGAGGTAGGCGTTCTTCGCTTCCTGCTTGGTTATGTGGGTGTAAATTTGGGTCGTGGTGGGGCTGGAGTGGCCCAGCAGTTCCTGGATTACCCGCAGGTCGGCCTCACCCTCCAGCATGTGGCTGGCAAAGGTATGGCGCAGAGTGTGGGTGTGGACGCCGTCGCGAAGGCCCGCTCGGGCCGCATACCCCTTCACCAGCTTTTCGATGCTGCGGCGGGAGAGGCGCTTGCCGTAACGGTTGAGAAAGAGCGCCTCGCTGGGTCCGTCCATGAGTTGCGGCCTGACTTCTCCCATATATTTTTGCAACGCGTCAGAAGTGGGCTGACCGTAAAGCACCCACCGCTCCTTGGAACCTTTGCCTTCCACCAGTATCTGCCTTTGGGCTAATTTGAGATCCGGCAAGTCCATTCCTTCAATCTCGGCCAAGCGGACACCGCAGGAGTAAAGCACCTCAAGAATAGCACGGTCCCGAATACCGAAAAGGGTTTCCTCGTCCGGAGTTTCGAGCAGCCTTACCGCTTCCTGCTTGCCAATAAAAGAGGGGAGAGGTTTCTCCATTTTGACTTGGAGACTGCGTCCCGAAGGCACCGGGCTGTGCTTGAACAAGCCCTGCTGCACTAGAAACTGGTAGAAACAGCGGAGGGCGGTCAGTTTCCGGATTATGCTTACTCGAGCGTAACCCTCCTTCTGTTTTCGTCCCGAATACGGGTGTTTCGTTTCCCTGGCCTCGGTGGCCAGCCACGCTAGGTAGCTGCGAGCCATACGGCGGTTCATTTCGGTAACGGCCCGGCCAGTTTCGGAGAGGTAGCGCAGGTAGGAAACCAGGTCGGTCATGTAAATCCGGACCGTGTTATCGGAGAGGCCCCGCTGCCCACGCAGGTAGGTCTCATATTTCTCGACCAGTCCTGCCAGATCAATTTCCGGATGCGATTCCTCGTCGTCAGTTCCGGCGTGCGAGGGTGGAGCTTCCTCCGCAACCGTGGTTGGCACGTGCTCCGCATTGGGAGTCTTCCCATTCTGGGAAATAGATACATCTATGCTAGCTTCTCGGCGGCCTTCCAGATCAACCATGCCCACTCCTCCAACACTTTGCTGACCGGAACACCTCGATTCTAGGGAATAGCTGGGCTGGGTGCCCCTACACCCGCTTGTCCAGTATCGGGGAATCTGCCAGGTTCAAGATGCCAGAGGAGATTCAAAGGGCAGACGTTGAACCCTGAATAGGGCACGACAGATTTTAGGAATCATTCATTGGCAAAGTAGCAATAGAACGGTCGATTGGCTTCGTGAAGGAAAAAAACAGGCCCGCGACTTGAGCCACGGGCCTGTTGGATTCACACTCTGGGTGCAACCTGATTGAACTGCTGCTCAGTCCCCGACGGTAGCCAACTCCTGTTCCTGACTGGACCCAGACGCCTCGGCATCTGTGGCTTCCGGGGCGGCGGCTTTCCAGGCGCACACGGTGCAGGCGCTGCTGCCATCCCGGTTCCCCACCATCAACCCATCGCACTCCGGGCAGGGGTCTGGCAGGGGCCGCCGGTTGTTGGTGTACTTGCACTCCGGGTAGTTGGAGCAACCGTAGAACACTCCCCGACGACTGCCCCGTTCCACCAGGTCGCCATCGCAGAGAGGGCATTTGGCGCCAGTCTTCATCGGGTGGGTGTTCTTGCAGGTGGGATAGTCACTGCATGCGATGAACTGCCCGAAACGCCCGGTCTTTAGCACCATGGGCTTGCCGCATTGCTCGCAGATTTCATCCGTTTCGGTATCGGCGGAGGCACTGGCGCCCTCACCCGTTTCCTTGATCTGACGGGTGGTACGGCACTGGGGGTAGCCGGTGCAGGCCATGAAGCGACCGAAACGGCCGGTCTTGATGACCATGGGTTTTTCACAATTCTCGCAGACTTCGTCGGTTGCCTCGTCCTCCGGTTTCACCCTGGGCATGTTCTCGTTGGCATTGTCCAGGTGCTCGGCAAAGGGGCCATAAAACTCCTGTAGCATGGGCACCCATTCCCGCTCCCCCTGGGATACCTCGTCCAGCTTTTCCTCCATGTAGGCAGTGAAGTCGGGGTCCATTATGTCGGTGAAGAACTGGGTCAGCAAATCCGACACAGTGGTACCCAACAGGGAGGGATGAAGGCTGTTGTTTTCCTTGGAAACGTAGTTGCGCGCCAGCAATACGCCGATGGTGGGTGCGTAGGTGCTGGGCCGTCCGATACCTCTTTCCTCCATCGCCTTAACCAGCGTCGCTTCGGTGAAGCGCGGCGGCGGTTGGGTAAAGTGCTGGTTTGCCTCAAGACTATTGCAGTTGAGGGCATCCCCCACGGCAAGTTCCGGCAAAGAGTTAGAAGCCTCTTCGGCGTCTCCCTCGTCCTTCCCTTCCATATAGAGAGTCCTGAAGCCGGGGAACTTGAGCACCGACCCCGTGGCCCGGAAGTTGAACACCCGCCCCTCTTCGCCGTCGGCCAGGGGTTTGCAGGCGGCATCAATGTTGACAGTGGTAGCGTCCGAAAGAGCGTCGGCCATCTGGCTGGCCAGCATCCTGGCCCAGATGAGGCCATAGAGCCGGAATTGCTCGGTGGTGAGGTACGGTTTCAGTGAATCTGGGCTCCGGCCTATCGCGGTAGGCCGAATTGCCTCGTGGGCTTCCTGGGCAGACTTGGTGCGGGTGCGGTAGGCGCGAGGTTTGTCGGGCAGGTAATCCTTGCCATACTTGTCGCCTATATACAGGCGGGCTTCCTGTACGGCAGTTTCCGCCACCTGGACCGAATCGGTCCGCATGTAGGTTATCAGGCCCACCGACCCTTCGCTGCCCACCGTGAGCCCTTCGTACAACTGCTGGGCCACTGACATGGTACGCTGGGCAGTGAAGCGGAGTTTGCGCCCGGCTTCCTGCTGCAAAGTGCTGGTGGTGAAGGGCGCGGCGGGACGTTGGCGTACTTCCCGCTTGCGCACCTCGGCAACGGCATACGCGGCTTCCTTCAACTCGGACTCATAGCCCCGGGCTTCTTCTTCCGCCGAAATGGTCAGACGCTGGCGATTGCCCTTGATAGAGTGAAGGGCGGCTGGAAACAGGTTCGCCTTGGTAGCTTGGTCGGCAGCTTTGTGAAGCTCGGCATCCAGAGACCAGGATTCCACAGGAATGAAGGCCTGGATTTCCTTCTCCCGGTCGGTCACCAATCTGAGGGAAACCGACTGCACCCGCCCAGCGGAAGTGCCACGCTGCACCCGCTTGCCCAACAGGGGGCTAATCTGGTAGCCCACCAGTCGGTCAAGAATGCGACGAGCCTGCTGGGCATTGACCAGCTTCATGTCTATTTCACGAGGGTGTTTGAACGCCTCTTCCACGGCGTCCTTGGTAATTTCGTGGAAGACCACCCGCTTGGGCGGATTGGCGGTGGCCTTGTCCCAGCCGGCGGCGGTCTGCAAGTGCCAGGAAATGGCCTCCCCTTCCCGATCCGGGTCGGTAGCCAGATAAATGTCGGCAGCCTCGTCTCCGGCCCGCTTTATCTCCTTGACCAGGGGCATCTTGTCCCGCATGGTGACGTAGGAAGGTTCAAAATCATTGTCCAGATCCACACCCATTTTGCCCTTAGGCAGATCACGCACGTGCCCCTGGGAAGCGGTTACCACGTACCTGTTGCCCAGGATCTGACCCACGGTGCGGGCCTTGGCCGGGGACTCGACTATGACCAAGCGCTTGCCGGAAGCAGCCCCGATCCTGTGTGCAATCGAATCTCTAGCACCTCTCTGTGATGTTTTTCCCCGTTTAGGAGATGAAGCTCTGGAAGGTGTTTTTCTGTCGGTACCCAATGCACTTCCGTTACGCTTTTCTAGTACCTTGACCAAGGCTTCCTTAACTTCGCTCCTGCGCTCTGTCTCCTGAATTCGTTCCTTCTTATAGTACTTTACGTCGGGTCCAGATGGGGAAATGGGGTTAGTTCCAAGTTCGTCGGGATCTCCCAAGTATCGGTCGATTAGAGTATCGGTCCAGCCCCACTTCTTCAGGGCTGAACGAGAGACAATGTCAGGATAGTCTCGCTCCTCCATGCTTCTGCTAAGGGCGACACTCCGATTTCTTGCCTTCCCCGGCGCATCCTGAAATTCCGAGGTCTCCTCTACATTAAGAACTCGCTGGCGGTCGTACAAATGGGCCGCAGGAAACCCATTCCTTCCTGACTCTTTGGTCGAATCAGGTCCACCGAGCAACCGTTTAATCATGCCATCTGTCCAACCTCGACTCTTCAAGTCAGCTCGGGTGAACATGTTGCCCTTGGCATCGCCGTCGACGGCTCTTGCGATCGTCTTGCGGGCAGCGGCTTTGGTGGCCGCCTTCGCCCGTGTAGACTTGGCCTTTACCGTGCGCGCAGTCATACTGGCCGGCTTCTTTCTGGAGGACTTGGCTTTGGACCCTGTTGTTTGCTTAGTTGCCATAGCTTGGGGCTGCCTCCCCTGTTTTGACGTAGTGCATCCCGCCCACCTGTTTAACCAGACCCTTCAGCTCCAGCATGGTCAACAGGCTGCCCACCAGGGCAACGGGCAAGCTGGCCTCCCGTCGAATGTCGTCAATGTGCATTGGTTCGTGGTCCAGGCAGCGAGGCAGGTGAGCCTCGCCGTCGGCATCGGGGCTGGGCGGCAGGTCTTCCGCCAACCTCATTTCAATCTGCCTTGCGACCACTCTCAAATTCAGTTCTTCAAGGATATCACTGTGACTGGTAACAAGCTTGGCGCCGTCCTGGATAAGCCGGTTGGTCAAGCGGCTGGCAGGTGAGAAAATACTGCCCGGTACACAGAAGACCTCTCTATTTTGCTCCAAGGCATGGTAAACCGTCCAGCGGGCCCCGCTCTTTTCTCCAGCCTCCACCACCAGTGTGCCAAGACTGATGCCACTTATCAAGCGATTGCGGCGCGGGAACCCGCGGGGATCCGGCCTGGTACCCAGGGAATATTCGCTTATCACGGCCCCTTGCTCTTCTATCTGTCGACTGAGATTCGCGTTGTCCCTTGGATAAACAATATCCAGCCCGTTGGCCACCACCGCTATGGTACGGCCACCCTGGGTTAAAGCAGCACGGTGGGCCGCTGTATCTATTCCCAGGGCCAGTCCACTGGTTATGGTAATTCCGTTGCCCGCAAGGTCACCGGCCAGTGCCGTCGCGACTTCCCGTCCATAGGTCGTGGGGCTTCGAGTCCCCACAATTGCCACGGCGCGCTCATCCTCGGGCAACAGGCTTCCTTTAACGTATAGCACCGGCGGCGGGTCGTCAATCTGCTTGAGGCGCGGCGGGTAGGCCGGATCGTGCCAGGTCAGGGCCTGGACGCCGGCTTTTTCCAGCCGGTCCACTTCAGCGTCCGGTGATATTTTGCCACGGGCCTCCACCAGGACCGTGGCGGTCCGCTCTTCCAGCCCAGCGGCCCGCAATTGCCCGGGGCTGGCCTTCCAGGCATTACCCAGATCGCCGAAGTAAGCCTCGAGTTTTCTGAACCGCGTGGTGCCCATACGGCGCACCTGGTTCAAAGCAATCCAATATTTGGTCTGCTCCAGATTCATGGCAGCGATTCTAGCACAGGGCGGAAAAGGGGAACAATGACGGGGTGTCAGTGGTGGTGGCGGCTGTAGCTTCTGTTGGCTCTTACTCAACACGGGATGAGCAAGACTGGCTAAGTGCTTACCCCCGCTCGAAACGGTTTTTCTTACTCAGGAGAAGTAAATCCTTCCTACCTAACTTGACGCTTTTGACGGCTTATTCTACACTTCACACGGCTATCCGAGGTTGCCTCCGTTACATTGGTTTTTGGGGCAGTATGGCACTCTTTTTCAAGGCTGAGTTACAAGCGTTATGAACCTAAAAGACTATATCCGCGATATTCCAGACTTCCCACAGCCGGGCATTCTGTTTCGCGACATTACCCCTCTCTTGAAAAGCCCTGAGGCCTTCAACTACGCCATTGAGCAGATGTCCCAAAAGTGCCAGAACCTGCAGGTGGACGCCATCGTTGCCGTCGAGTCTCGCGGCTTTATTTTTGGCGCTCCCCTGGCCTGCCAAATGGGCAAACCCTTTATTCCGGTGCGCAAGGAGGGCAAGCTGCCCGGCGAGACCGTTTCAGTGGCGTACACTCTCGAATATGGTTCCAATGTAATGGAGATGCACCTGGCTGACGTGAATGAGGGTGATCGGGTCCTTATAGTAGACGACGTGCTAGCCACCGGCGGCACACTGCTGGCAACAACCGAATTGGTTGAGAAAGCGGGAGGACAGGTCGCCGGCATTGGTCTGCTGATCGAGCTGGAGGGTCTGGGCGGGCGCAATGTCCTGGGACACTACGACATTTTTTCTCTTATTCAATATTAGGCATTGGGCCCTCGCCGGAATCTCCCGGACGAGGGCCGTAGAACCCAACACAGCAACAGTTGGCTATAACTATTTAAATATCCGGACTGAACCGAGACAGGAGGAAGAGATTTATGGCAGACAGAGCTACTGTAGGCAGTTACGAAATTACCGCCGTTATAGACATGGTGCCACCCCCACGACCCACTTCAGCGATGTTCCCGGACGTTCCGGAAGGCGCGTGGGCGGATTACCAGGACGTGCTTGAAGACGGGCAGTTGCAACTTTACTACGGCGTATTCGTAGTGCGGTCCGATAACCACACCGTGCTGGTGGACACGGGCATGGGCCCCGGCCCACACCCCAGCCGAGGCAACATTGTCGGCAACCTTTACGAAGAACTGCGGCCCGTCATGCTGCCTCCCAACGTGGACATTCACAACACCAATGTATCTCCGTCTGACCAGGTTAACTTCGTCATCCACACCCATCTCCACGCCGACCACGTGGGCTGGAACCTGCGTTACTCCGGCGGCATGCCGGCTCCTAACTTCCGCCGGGCTCGTTACATCATCCCCAAGGATGACTATGACTATTACACCCAGCCGGAAATCCTGGAGCAGAACCCCCACGTGCAGCAGCAGATAATGCCGCTGCGCCGCCTGCGCCTGCAACAGATCGTGGAGGGCGAGTACGAGGTCACCGACGGCATATCCACCATGCCGGCCGTGGGGCACACCCCCGGACACCAGGTGGTGCTGGTCAATTCCGGAGGCGAGAAGGCCATGCTGGTGGGCGACCTTCTGCACTGTATTGCCCAGGTAACCGAGCCAAGCTGGTGCGCATCCGTTGACTATGACAAGGCCGCCAGCCATGCCAACCGCGCAGCGCTGCTGGACAAAGCGGAGAGCGAGGGCTGGCTGATAGCCGCCGGCCACTTCCCGCCGGGCAAGCAGATCGGCAGGGTGGTCACCGAAGGTGGCAAGCGCCGCTGGCAGTCGCTTTAATAAGACCCTGTACTACCCAAGCTCTCCATGCACACGGAGGTCAGATATCGCCTCCGTGTGCTTTTGCATCGTATTGTCGATAGTATCGACCTGCACCGCTTGTCTAACCCCGGTTCCTTTGCTACAATCGGCCCGTTAAGCCCGACGCAATCAGGATAGATGGTATTAGCTGATACGGCGGCTGACCGGCCAGGCAAACGGCGAATGCCGGTGAAATGTGCCTGGCAATTCAGTAATGGCTTGAAATGTGACAGGAGGAGGTAGCATTATGCCATCGTTTTGGGAGAATCTCAGGTTCGCTGGCGATCGCGAATTTGATGACTTGCACGGCTATCAGGGACTGGATATGGTAGCCTATGTTAGCCATCCGGCCCCCAGTGAAGGGGTCAGTTGGCCGGCGGTAATCGTCATCCAGGAAGCCTTCGGAGTCAACGACCACGTCCAGAAGGTTTGCGATCGCTTCGCCACCAATGGCTACGTAGCCATCGCTCCCGCAGTTTTCCACCGGGAACACCCCAACCCCAAGCTGGGCTACACTCCCGAAGACTTTGACCTCGCAATCAACCGCTATATGGCCGCGCTACGGGACGACGAACTGGTCCAGGACGTCAACGCCACCATTAGTTTCATTCAGAAAGAGTACCAGCGAACCGTAGGCCAGAAGGTGGGCATCGTCGGCTACTGCGTCGGCGGGCGGATCACCTACCTGGCAGCCACCAGTTGCCCGGGCCTTGACGCCGCCGTAGCCTATTACCCCGGCCGTGTTATGGTTCCCTTCGGCGACGACAACCCCGCTCCTATCGACCTGACCGGCAACATCAAGATTCCGCTGATGGGCAACTTTGGCGACCAGGACGCCAACCCTACTCCGGATGATGTGACGGCGATTGAGGCAAGGCTGGATGCCGCTGGCGTCAGCTATGACTTCAAGATGTACGCCGGCGCTGGGCACGGGTTCAACTGCGACGACCGTGATAGCTACGACGCAGCAGCATCCGAGGACGCCTGGGCTCGCACGCTGGGCTTCTTCGACCAGCACCTGAAGAGCTAGAAGTCAATTTCTTACCGGTGGACATGGCTGTCCACTAAATTGGTGAAAAGAGGGGCCCGGGCGTTTAGCGTCCGGGCCCTTTCTTGCCGTCCTCGGGAGAGTCATGTCATAGCGCTAGGGAGCATTGGCATGGCTATATGATAAGCCGCGACCAATTAGTATTACGGTTCGGGCAACTACGCCACCCTGTCAATTCTGGTCCAATAGGCTCGCCCTGAGCGGATTAGGCAGCAGAACCTCTCTTACTGAGCTTGTCGCGGGCACCCGTGATGGCGATATTTCTTAAGATTGTTTCTAATACAACCGCATCACCTAATTCCCGGTAGGTTCAGGCAGCGTCGAAAATATGGCCGTTCAGATGTCCCCCGATTGCCAGGCAACAGACGTGATGAGCTAAGGAACCTCTGAATAAGTCATCGACATTGCAGAGAAAAGCCAAGTCCCAGAGAGGAGCTTAAGGGCGTCATCTATGAAATGAGCGCCTGCACCTCCATCCTGACCTTCCCCGGCTTTGCGGAAAAAGTTGGTGTTTTAGGCGACTTATTCATCAGTACGAATACTTTTGCATCAACCGTATGCGTGGGCCTCTTCCGAATACGCTCTCAGGAGCAACCGTAGAAAAGGGGCCGGAGCGATTGACGTTCCGGCCATCTTTTTGTAAAAACCCCTTGCCTTCACATGGTAGCCTTGAATCAAGCGGGGAGTTTTGCGACCTTGTCCTCCCAAGTAACGACTCTGACGCCCTGCTGAGAGGAGTATAACGACGTATGGCTGGGCCTAGAATGAAGAAGGCACGAGTGAGAGACAAGGATATGTGTGGAGTTCATTTAGGGGGGTGTGGGGAGCTTGTCTCTGAGAAGAAGGAGCGTAGCCTAGACCACATAATACCGGAGGCGTGGTTCAGGAGTGCCAGCAATGGCACAACATCGCCAGATTATAATGATATGTGGAACCGACAATTGATGCACAAGACCTGCGACAATGCCCAAAAAGGCGGTCACGTCCACGGTCTTCCAGTATTCTGGTGCCACTGTCATTATCTTGAAGTTTTCGGGAAAGACTTGTTCGTGGTTATTCGTGATTCCGAAACCACCGACATACCAGAGAGACATTTGATGTTGAAAGACTATGTAAACGTACCTAGCGACAACCCACATGGTTTGGGGATTTTCGTCAACCCTATTTCCAACATTCCCAAATCGTGGCCCAAAGATGGTGCATTACGGATGGAAGCACTAGTAGTTAGTCAAGGGAGAACTGTCAGGCATAGCAATAGCAGGAGAGCAGTGGTAGCGTTATAAGGTACGCGGTGTAAGTGTAGTGGGAGGTGAGGGGTCCATGGTGCAGAAGAAGTATGAGGTCAGGCTCTCATCAGAGGAAAAGGGTCATCTGCGGAAAGTGGTCCGGTCGGGCCGGAGTTCGGCCCAGGCGATCACCCGGGCACGCATTCTGCTGAAGGTGGATGAGGGCTGGACGGCTGCCCAAGTAGCAACGGCCCTGGACATCTCGGAGCGGACGGTAATACGAGCCAGGAAGCGGTATGCGCAAGAGGGGTTGGAGGAAACGCTGCACCGGCGCAACCAGGTCAACCGGTACCGGAAGCTGGACGAACGTGGGGAAGCTCATCTGATTGCCCTGGCCTGCAGCCCAGCGCCCCAGGGCCACGACCACTGGACCCTGCGACTTCTGGCGGGGAAGACGGTGGAACTGGGTCTGGTGGAGTCTTTGTCCCACGAGACGGTGCGGCTACACTTGAAAAAAACGCGCTCAAGCCGTGGCAGAAGCAGCAGTGGTGCATCCCCAAGGTGAGTTCCGACTTCGTGGCCCACATGGAGGATGTCCTGGACTTGTACGCCGAGCCCTACGATCCCCAGCGGCCGGTGGTCTGCTTCGACGAGAGTTCCACCCAGTTGCTGGCCGATTCCCGTCCGTCCCTGCCAGCGGCCCCGGGACGCCCCAGGCGAGAGGACTACGAGTACGTGAGGGGCGGAACCCGCAACCTGTTCCTCACCTGCGAGCCCAGGGCTGGCTGGCGCCACGTGGCTATCACCAGGCAGCGTACCATGCAGGACTTCGCCCTTCAGATGCGCTGGCTGGTGGACCAAGCCTACCCAGACGTACCGGTGGTCCGAGTGGTGCTGGACAATTTGAACACGCATCGGACGGCGTCGCTCTATGAGGCTTTCCCGCCGGCGGAGGCTCGGCGCATCGCCCAGCGACTGGAGTTCCACTACACGCCCAAGCACGGGAGCTGGCTGAATATGGCGGAGATGGAGTTCAGCGTCCTGGCCCGGGCCTGCCTGCGGGGACGCAACCCCGACCAGGACAGCCTGGAGAGGGCGGTGAATGCCAACGTGTCAGAGCGCAACGCGGTGGCATCCCCGATCAATTGGCGATTTACCACCAGAAAGGCCAGAACCAAACTCCGCAGGCTATATCCTGACACTGCTACTTTGACTGAATACTAGACCATCATCACTTGGTAATGTTGCGCCCCGAAATGGTGAAAAGTTTCAATGTACAGCAAATCAACCGAGCCGACAAAGTCTTAGCGGCATACAAGGGGTCTACTCCTGATTTTTCAATCAGGAATGCAGGTTTCGTATGGGATAAAGACCTCTCGAAGCTTTTCCCCAAGAAGCCCTAATTGGGGCCATTACACGATTGACGGGCTACGATGAGCCTCCAAATCACGGCGGGGCGTTCGGGTGGGGTTTTTCATCAGTCGGGATATTTATGCATCAAAAGCTGCTTTTTCCGCAAAGCCGACCTTCCCCCGTCGGGGGGGAAGGGACTTTTTCAGAGGTTCCCTAAAGCCGACCCAGGCGAGGGGTTGAAAGTTCCACTTCAGTGGATGCGCCGCTGTAGAATATGGTAGACGGAACGTGATCAATAGGGAGAAAGGACAGTGGGAAGGTTCAACTGGGGCTTCGAGGGACCACCCAAAGATGCTTATTCGCGCGTAACCGAGCCGGAACGGTTCAGGCCATTGCACGACTGGGCCCTCGAGGCAGTGGAGCGACTGCAAGCGAATTATGAAGTCACCCGGGATGAAGGTGAAGGCATGGACACCGAGCTGGAACGGTCCCCGCTTTCCAGACCAACATTAAAGTTGACACCGCTCCAGGATTCTTTTGCGCCGGTTACCATTGCCTTCAACGACTCTCCTGGTCTTGCGGTCCGGTACGGCCGTTGGGCCACCGAGTGGTTCCCAACCTGCAGTTGCGACGCGTGCGATGAAATGCCGGACGAAGAATTCGAGAGGTTTACAGAGTTATTGAGTGATGTCGTGGCCGGGCGTTTTCGAGAAGCCCTGAGCGGAGGCGACGGATGGTCCAGAAATGAATTCTGGTCTGCTGATCACCGCATAGGCGGAGGAGGGTCGCGGGTGCCACGCGAGGAAGCGGCTCAAATTTTGAACGGAAGCGAGGAAGTTGTTCTGGAGTGGATGCCTTGGCCGCCAAGGCCGGGCAGAGGGGAAACCTGATTGGCAATTACCACTCCAGAACCACGTCTGCCCCGATGCCAAATTTGGCCACCAAATATTCGCAGACACTCAGGCGCATGCCGTCGTCCTCGGGGAAGGCCTTTTCGATATAGACATTCCAGCCCTCAGCACCGCTACTGACGACGCCAAAAGCAACGTCATAGCAGCGCATCCCGGGGTTGTAGGTATAGATCGTATTTTCCGGCGGGTCGTCCAGTAAATCGGCGATAAATATGTTCACCGCGTCTATCACCTGTTGGTCGGTTACCGGACGCCCGGACATCTGTGCCATATCGCCCCCATTGGTGTCCCTTCGAGAATTGAAAAAGGCGGTCAGCAGACCGCCCTTATTTATCGGGCCAGGACCCGCAGCGTATCACTTGCAATCACGCCCCAAACGTCTTCCTGAACCGGTACAGCGTCATTTCAGGCTCGATGGGGGCTACGGGCATGTACTCTGTTTCCTCTATCTTGGCCACTATAAACCAGGGGCCATCCTGCTCCAGGGCTTCGCAGAAGACGGCTTCCAGATCCTCCAGGTTGTTGACCGTGGCGGTGCGGGGGATGCTGCAACTTTGCGCTATCTGCTCCAGGTCGGTGCCAAAAGCCGTGTGGCTGGACTGGTGACCGGTCTGGGCCCACTGCTCGTTGTCCCAGACCACCACCACCAGGTTCCTGGGCTGCTCCCGCCCGATGGTGGATATGGTTCCCAGATTCATCAGCATAGACCCATCGCCGTCGAGGGAGACCACCTTTTCGTCGGTGGAGACGGCCATCCCCAGGGCTATTGAGGAACAAAGGCCCATGTTTCCGTAAGTGTAGAAGTTGCGGTCCCGGTGGCCGGCATGCCAAAGTTCGTCGGTGGTGGGGCCCAGATTGCTTACAATGGGGTAGTCGCCAATATGGCGCAGGAGCATTTGGGTGGCTTCAAACCTAAGCAAGTTTGCCTCCGTGCAACAGTTGGGTCATGCAGATGGCCACCGGCTGGCGGTTGGCGTAGCACAGTTTCAGCGCGCCATCCACGATCTTTTCCATGTTGTATTCGTCTTCCAGGGTAAAGTGGACCAGCCCGAACACATCCAGAATGGGACGAGTAGCACGGCCCATAGGCACCTGGGCGATGTTGAATTCTCCAGGACCGCCCCGCAGATTCATGAATATGGGAATGGGAGTGCGCGCCGGAATGCAGAGGCTGGCAATGGCGTTGATGCTGTTGCCGAAGCCGCTGGACTGCATGAATACGGCAGAGTTGCGGCCGGTGGCGTAGGCTCCCACGGCCACCCCGATGGCTTCCTCTTCGCGGGTGGCGGAAACCAGGTGGAAGTAGGGGTCCTCTTCAATAAGTGTGGTAACCCGATCAATGGAAATGTCCGGGACGTAGGCCACCAGAGAGGCATCCCACTTCTTCAGTCCCTCAACGATTATATCGTTCCAGGCCATTGCTAATTTTCTCCAAAGGGCCCCTTTTTGTATCTGTGAAAGGGCAGTCAATAAAGTAGCAGTAATGCTAGTGAATGTCAAAAGCCGGTCTCTAGTATGGATGGAAGGGATGAACAGGATGAAACATGGGGAAACGTGAATAGGAGGAGCCGCAACTTGAGAAAAGGGACAAAAGTGGTACGGATTATCACTCGATTGAACGGACGTATTGGAAGTGGCTTTTCGACCAGCGGGTCTTTTGAGGCGTTGCCGCAGGGAGTTTCGACTATACCGGTCTGGCCTGGTGCATCCTGCGAATCAATTTTCCTTCCACCGGATCCACCATCAAGTTGAAAAACTCCAGGGTAGTTGCACCAATCAGATATTGGTCCTCGGGGCCAAAAATGACCGGGCAGTAGCGTTCGGGGTAGTCCGCTATGCCCAAGCGCGCCATGCCGAAGTCATACTTAACCTCTCCGCCATCGGCCAGGGCGTAGCTAAACTTTTCCAGAGGCGCTACCTGGAGCTGGGAAAGTAGAGACGCCGGTATCATTGAATGGATGGCTCCGGTGTCAACAAGAGCTGAGACAAGGGTCGGCTCTCCCTCGCCGGGGCTGCCAATACCGAGCGGGACTTCAAAGACACCAACCTTTTCTCCCTTCCCGCTTTTCTCATGCTTCTGCGGCTTCATCATATCGAGATTTTATCATATCGAGGCTGGAGAATTTGCAAAGGAATGGATGCTCAAACATGGACATACCGGATGCACAATTGTAATGGGATGAGCGAATGGAACAATCCTGTTTATCCTGTACATCCATGTTAAGATTTGGCCAGCCTGATACATTGAGAGGTGTCGCCTTGCAGATAGACCCCAATACTTTTGAACATAATTTTTACCGGGTGCTCACCGGTGTGGTGGTGCCCCGTCCCATAGCCTTTGTGTCTACTATTTCCACAGACGGAGTAGTCAACCTGGCTCCCTACTCCTTTTTCAACGCCGTCGCCTCTGACCCGCCTACCATCGTATTTTCTTCGTCCCGCCGTGCGGGTTCAAAAGCCAAAGACACCCTGACCAACGTGGAAGAAACCGGCGAGTTCGTGGTGAACGTGGTGGTGGATGACATTGCCGAGGCGATGAACAAGACCGCCGCCGAGTTTCCCGTGGAGGTCAACGAGTTTGAAATCGCGGGCCTCAGCGAGGCGCCGTCGGTCAAGGTCAAGGCGCCCCGGGTTGCCGAATCGCCGGTCAATATGGAGTGCAGGCTGAAGCAGGTGGTTGACCTGGGAGCTGACCCCGAACACGGTCACGGCCTGGTCATTGGGGAAGTTATATACATGCACATCCGGGACGACCTGATAGACGGCCACCGGATAAATCACCAGCTTTTGAAGCCCACCGGCCGCCTGGCGGGAAGCATGTACTGCCGCACGGCAGACAGCTTCGAAATGGTGAGGCCGGTTTACGAAGGTTAGGGGGCTCTCATCGTGCTGGTAAAGGTTCAGGGAACCTCTGAACAAGTCATCGCCATTGCGGCGAAAGCCGAGGGCCCTAAAGGAGTTGGGGACGTCACTCATGAAATGAGCGCCAACACCCCCATCCTGACCTTCCCCCCTCGAGGGGAAAGGGTTGTTGGAGATAGGTTCCTGGTCTTCACCAGTCACCGGACAACCTGAGAGGCAAGCAAAGAACTCACCTCGTCCCGGGGAAGGGGGACGGAGGTGAAAAGTTGTCAGTAAAAGGTGCGTGGTTGAGGTTGCTGGGGATCATCCCCTGAGTCGTCCGGTCCAGACGCAGGAGCTTCTTCCACAGCCTCATTGGCCTGGGCTACTGGCTGCTCTTCGGCAGAGGAAGGCTCGGGAGCCTTCGCCTGCTCTGTCGCGACGGGCTCTTCTACAGAGTTACCAGCCGTTTCAACCATGTCTTGCGACGGTTCGGAAGCTGGCGCTTCGGGAGCGGTGTCGGCTATGGGCGTCGCCTCAACCGCGTCTACCACAGCAACGGATTCTGCGTCCACTACTTCCAGCGGCCTTCTCCCCCGGAACTCGTAGTCCATATTTTCCTCGGGGTGAGCGGCGCGGTAGGCGTTAAGGGCCGCTTCAAGTTCGTCGAAGAAGCCCTCCGGGTCCCTTACCCGTATCGGCTGGCGCCGGCCCTTCACTGGGCGAATCCTCAGCTGGTCCATTGTGGCCAGCGAACCCATCTCCACCGTGGCAATATTGCTGAAGTGCATCACCTTTACCCGGGGCCTGCCGTAGGCAACGCACAGGGAATCGGAGTAAACCAGGTATTCCCGCGGTGTGAACAGCCAGGTGTACGCCGACACGCCAATGCCCAGGATGATAATCATAGTGGGATTCCCGGGTGGCGGTATTAGCTCGAACATGCCGAGTACCCCCCACGCGGCAATGCCCAAGGCCAGTATCAGCGTAAGGTTAAAAGGCACTCGATCCTTGGCAACGTACAGTGGTTGGTTGGGTGTCTGCTCTATCAATATATAATTCCTTGCCCCGGAACAGGTTAACCGCAATTCAATCGTCGGCTTGGTTGCGAAATCCGAAGCTGCCTCATTATATATCAATGCGCTGGGGGTAGCCACCGGGGAATCCAGGCACCCGGGGTTGCCCCTCTGACTCACCAGGGCACCCACAAGGTGTGGCCCTACAGACTTGCATCAAAGCCTGCGCAGGAGCAACCGTTAGGGCTGCCCTGGATCAATCGCCAAGTTATCTGGAAATCCGGGACACGGTTCGACCGCAGCCAGGCCCTACCCCAGCTGTGGTATCTCCCCGGGCATGTACCAACTACAGCGAAAGACCCGGTTGTCCTCATAACCGTCGGTGCCAACCGGGAAGTAGGGATTGATGTACTCCCACACAACCTCGCCTTCGGGCGTTACCTGGAACATCCGGCCAAACATGCCCTCGGTTATCAAGGTGTTGCCGTTGGGCATCCGGCGAGCGCCTGAGATTCGGGAGCTGTAGAAGTTGAAGTAGGGATTGTCCCGGTACTCCCAGACTATCTCGTTGGTGCGGGGGTCAATCTCCACCACCCGCGAGAAGATGCGTACGTCGTTCTTGCGCCGCTCCCCGTTGTCGAACAGCAGGATATTGCCGTTGGGCAGCAGACTGGGGTCGTGCTGGCGGGATATGACGTCCCACCCCACTTTCCACGTAATGTCACCCGACTTCTTGTCGATCATCAGCACCGTGGAGATGTTGCGGAAGCTGGCCAGCACCCGGTCACCGTCCAGGGGCACAACGGTATTGCCGTGGCTCCATTCGTGGCGGGGCTCTCCGGGGGTGATAATGTCCTCTTCCAGGTCCAGATGCTGGTATGCGTGCCAGTCCCATACCTGGTTGCCGGTGGCATCCACCTCAATCAAGTGGTCGGCCCACATGTGGGTGGTGGCTTCCTGACCGCCTTCGTGGTCTGCCTCCAGGCCGCTGCCCGGCTGACCACCCTTTACCTGGTCTGCAACCTCGGACGGGATGGTCTCCAGGGTGAGGAAAATGGCCCCGCCCGACTCGGTGCGACGGGCATCGTGGTGCTGGGCCGGGTTGACGTGCTCCCACACGATGTTGCTGTCCCAGTCCAGTTCCACCAGCCAGCCGCCGACAAAGTTGGTGGCGGGCATGGCGCGGGCGTCGGTCTGCTCCGCTTTGGCCATGTAGAAGAGATTGCCGTTGGGCAACAGATAGCCCCAGGAACCCGGAGGAGTGGGCGGGTGCCAGCGATGCAGTTCATTGCCTTCCATGTCCAGCAGGAAAGTAACGCCCTTACCGGCGCCGTCACCGTTATAGGGGGAATAAACAAAATTGCCTGGGCAAGCCTTGTCCGGGTCCAGGCCGGTCAGGCCTGTTTTGGCGACCCTGCGCCAAGTCTGTTGGTCAACACTCATGATAGTCTCCTCCGCCTGTCAGCAAGTAGCTCTTGTTGGGTGGCGCCATTATGGGTTAGTGGGATGGAGGTGTAAACAGGGGCCCGGATCATTTGGTTTCTTTCCCCGATAAGGGGTTGAAAATTTTCTATCCCGCTCATTTCCGCTCATTTTCGCCCACTTTGGGCGATTAAGCAGGAGATCTTCCGACAAGTTCAGGACGAGCAGAGATGTTATTTGGGGCCCATGTCCCCAACCGACAGAAATGAGAAAAATTGTTTTTCCTCCCATTTTCGCTCATTTTCGCCCATTTATTCCCGTATGCAATTTGCCACTTGGTGTTTGCAGGGCTGGTATTAGCACCTGGTTTCAGGCTTAAGGTTGCCGTTTCTACGTTTACGGCGGTTCTCCCCAAGTCACAACGCGTCCAGGCTGCTGGCCCAGACCTATGTCAATCATAAATGACACTTACATAAGCCATGATAAGAGGAGGTTGCGCGGGCTGGGAAGAAGCAAGTGTCAGATGATAGCTTGCATGTTGGGAGGCATGGGACGTAGTGGCAAGGCAACTAAAAGGGTTGCCCCTGCAACCCCAGCGATAGTGACCAAGTAGAGTAAATAGCCGCTATCAATCGGCCCGAAGTTGCCCTTACCCGCCCCATTGCCCTACAATCTGGCTCTATGAATGCTGAAACAGATTTCGTTAACCCTCAATACTTGGCCGACCCGACCTGGCTGCGAGACCACCTGGACGACTCCAACCTGGTGATTGTTGATCTGGATGCGGAGGCCGGCTATCTGCGGGGCCACATTCCCGGCGCAGTATTCCTGGACAACAACTACGAGCGCAATCCGGAAACCGGCTGGGTGGACACCATGCCGCCGGAGCGGTTCGCCGCAGTCTGCCAGGGCCTGGGCATCGGCGACGATACCCTGGTGGTGGCCTACGACAACAACATGAGCCTCCAGGCCGCCCGTTTCTGGTGGACACTCAGCTACAACGGGCACACCAACGTCAAGGTCCTGGACGGTGGCTGGCGGGGCTGGGTGGCCGGGGGCGGGGCCATCGCCTTTGACCGCGCTGCACCGCAGCAGGGAGCCGTCTTTACGCCACATATCGACGCATCCCTGATCGTGGCATTCGAGGATGTGCAGGCCGGTTGCAGCATCGGCGGGCCCAACGCGGCGGACACGGTCATCTGGGACACGCGCTCTGACGGAGAGTATTCCGGCGCCGTCCACCGGGCCAACAAGCGGGCCGGCCATGTCGCGGGGGCCGCTCATCTGGACTGGATGGACCTGATGGACCGCAGCACCCACCGTTTCAAGTCGGCTGCCGAATTACGCGGCATGCTGAACGACAAGGGCATAACGGCGGACAAGGCCGTCTTTGCCTATTGACAGGCGGGTCTCCGTGCGGCGCACGGCGTATTTGTCCTGAACCTGCTGGGCTACGGCGACGCCCGCAACTATGATAATTCCATGTTTGAGTGGGCCAACCTGGAAGAAGAACAGGCGCCTATGGAAGTTACGATTTAAGAATTACGAATTACGAGTTTTGGGCAAGGTCCTGAACGAGGCCTTTTCAATTGCTGGTTTGCAGAGGCCATTTCATAGCTAATTAGGAGGAAAGTATGAGTACCGGAGAAGGATTCGCCCGCCCGGAGTTGCTGGTAGACGCTGCGTGGGTGGCGGAGCACCTGGATGACCCCAACGTGGTGGTGCTGGACGGCGACGTTGAGGCCGGCTACTTGCGCGGTCACATCCCCGGCGCAGTAATGGTGCCCGACAACTACGCCAAGGACCCGGATACGGGCAGGGTGCACATCCTGGCGCCGGAGAAGTTCGCCGCATTTTGCCAGAACCTGGGAATCGGGGACGACACCCTGGTCATCACCTACGACAATAACCAGAGCCTTTATTCCGGTCGGCTGTGGTGGTGCCTGAACTACTACGGGCATACCAACGTCAAGGTCCTGGACGGGGGGTGGCGCACCTGGGTCAACGAGGCCCGCCCGGTGAGCTTTGACCGGGTCGCCGGCAAGCCCGGCGCAACCTTCACTCCCAAGACCGACGAGTCCATCATGGTCAAGGTGGACGAACTGAAGAAGGCCTGCAGCCTTTCCGACACCGTTGTCTGGGACGTGCGCAGCGAGGCCGAATACACCGGAGCCAACGACCGGGGCAACAAACGGGCGGGCCATATTCCCGGGGCGGCTTACCTGGAGTGGTTCAACGTAATGGAGCGGGACAGCCACAAGTTCAAGCCCGCCGCCGAAATCCGGCAAATGTTGAACGACAAGGGCATAACACCGGACAAGGCGGTCTTTGCTTATTGACAGGGCGGCATCCGTGCGGCGCACGGCACCTTCCTGCTAAAGCTGCTGGGCTATGACCGGGCCAAGAACTACGACGGCTCCATGGGCGAATGGGCCAACCTGGAGGATACGCCACTGGAGGTTTAGGGGACAGAGAGCCGGTTATGCGTCTGTAGGGGCGGGCCTTGTGCCCGCCCTCTTGTGTCGAACACTGGCGGACCGGTTCCGTTTGCTTATGAGGCATGGGAACTGAGATAAGTAACAAACGGCACCGCAAGGAGCGATAATGACGACTAACGACTCGGGCAAGCTGAACATGGGCGGAGTGGATGCCATTAAGAGCATAACCAGCGTCCCGCCTAGCAAGCGAACACATCAACAGTCTGCCTACCTAGCCGCCTGTCTGATAGCACTTGCCCATCAGCCTAGTCGCTGGTACTCGTATCAAGATTGGGGGCAGGGTGGTCCTGTCGAATTCCTGGCAGAAAGAGGTATAGAGTTTACCCCGGTCCCAGACGTTAGTCCTAGGGGACGGTCTTGGTATGACGGATGCGAGTGCAACGAAACACACTGGCATGAGCGAGTGAGTTAAATAGCACCATACCCTATAAGCAAATAGAACTGGCGGATCTAATCCATAGGGAGATTCTCCCCGAAGCGTGTAGGTTCCTGCCTTCGCAGGAACGACGGGTCTATAGGTTGGTATCCAAAGGGTAAATTCGTTGAACCGAGGTCAGCCACGAGGGCTGCCCCTACATGTGAAGTACACCACACCTTCATGTGCAGTTTCCAGCATGATTCCAGCAACCAAAATAACGGGGCCCCGGCGATTGCCGGGCCCCGTTTGCCACACCCGCAGCGTTTTTGAGCGCTGAGGGTCTATACCTCCGCGTTGTGGACTACCGAAATCTCCTCTATGGGTACTACGTGGGACAGGACAAACTGGGCTACGTCCCGCCGCATGGGGTCTTCCAGGTCGCAGTCCTTCAAGTAGCTGAAGTTCGGGAACGTTTCCTCCATCAACTTCTTGACCCGGGCATAGCCATGGCGGGAAGCGATCAGGTACTCGACACTGCTGGGATCCCGACCCATTGCCTCCTGCTCCGCCTCCATGTCGGTAAGCTCGGCCTCGTAGTCCACACGGTCCACAATGGCCATCTGCTCCAGGGCCTCGCGGCGTCCGGCGTCAATTTCCTTGAAGAGCTGGTACAGGGAGGAAACCATCGTTGAAACCTCTTCCAGCATCAGGGGTACTCGGTTCTGCTTTTCGTAGACCAATTCCATCTTGCGCTTGCACTCTTCGATGGCGTTCTTGCGGGCCCGGTCCCAGCCCTGTTGCCGTTGGGCGCGGGCGAGTTCATGCCGGAGGGTCGGGGCCTCGGCGGCCAGGGAACCCAGCCGAGTCACCGCGTTTTCGGCCTCTTCGGCCTTGCGCAAACGTTCCTGTAGGTCTGTATTTATTCGAGTTACCATATTGTGCCACTCCTTATCAGTTGTGATTGGGTGTGTTTAGATGGTCGCACCGACTACAAAGTGCCGGGCGATACTGTTAAGGCGGGTCCTCCCGGACCCTTGGGCACAGCGGGACTGAAGGCTGGTTCCGGGTAGGCGGTTCTTGCCGGAGGACTATCTGACATCCGACCGGGGTAACCGGCGAGAGGAACGTGAGGAGGGTAACTTTGTCCGGCGGTAGCCGACCCGGAAACCTTGGGGCCGACCGAAATAAAATTGATTAGCGAAAATATTCCTGGGGTCACTGGGCCGGACTTTGGTGCGTACTCCTCGGGCTTTCCTTTCGTTGGCGAACTGCCTGCCAGATAACCGGGGTCTCAGCCGCGTTGCCATGCCCTGAGAGTTATTAAATTGTTCCGCACCGGCCTTGGCCGGGCGGTTGACCTCTATAGGGGTCAAGTTTTTTATCTATACTCTTCCACCTCCTTGTGTCTCGATTCCAGCATCCAGGCAACCGGCAGTTAAGCGATTTGCCCTTTCTTCGGGAGTGTCCTGCTCTGCCTCACGTCATCCCTTCTGCTTCGGTCTAACTATTTAACCGCAGTGTCAAGAAATGCCGCAAGGTGAATAAAACCCAATTTTGGTCAATATTCGGGAATTCTCTCAAAAGCTTCCTTGAGGCATGAATCTCCCCCGGCTATCTCGTATAATGCCGGGGAACCGCACCGGCCTAGCCGGGCAGGTTTCCCGAAGTTAGCAACCCATAACAGGCAGAAGGAGGACCGAAACATGCCTATTGAACAGATGGCGCCGGAACTGGAGCACATCATTGACCTGGACGCCGAGATTAAGGAACTGGGCAGCGGCTACGGCGGCGCCAACGGACCGGCCGAGGGCCCCCTGTGGTGGCACGACGGCAACTACCTGCTCTTCAGCGACATTCACAATGACCGCCGGATGAAGTGGGCCGAAGGCGAGGGTGCCACCGTTTTTTCGGAGCCCACCAACCGGGCCAACGGTCTCACCCGCGACCTGCAGGGCCACCTGCTGGCCGCCGAGCATGACGGCCGCCGGGTCTCCCGCCTGAGCGGGGACGGCCAGCGCATCACCGTTGTCGCCAACAGCTTCCAGGGACGCCAGCTCAACCGGCCCAACGACGTCATCGTCAAGTCTGATGGCAGTATCTACTTCACCGACCCCTGGACCTTCCCCCGGGTGGCCAACCAGTGGGAGCAGACCATCTCCGGCGTTTACCGGGTCTCACCCGACCTGGGGACGCTGACCCTCCTGGTGGCCGACTTCACCCTGCCCAACGGTCTGGCATTTTCCCCCGACGAAAGCATCCTGTACGTCAACGACTCGCGGCGGGGGCATATCCGGGCCTTTGACGTGCTGCCCACCGGCGGCGTAGCCCTGTCGTCGGACCGGGTATTCGCCGCACTGAGGGGCGAGCGGCCCGGCGTACCCGACGGAATGAAGGTGGACGTGGAAGGCAACGTCTATTGCGGTGGTTCCGGCGGCCTGTGGATTCTCGACTCGTCCGGCAAACATTTGGGCACCATCGTACACGGTCAGGAAGCCACCACCAACCTGTGCATGGGCGGGTCTGACTGGAAGACCCTCTTCTTCACCACCCGCAACACCCTGGGCAGCGTGCAGATAAAAGTGGCGGGGATTCCGGCGCCGACGGACCGGTAATTCTCAATTAAGAATTTGGAATTTCGCCCTCACCCTCGGCCCCTCTCCCTCAGGGAGAGGGGGGGATCGATACTGGTAGGGGCAACCCTTGTGGTTGCCCTGGTTCCGGGGAAACCCCGTTTGCCGCGCAATGAAGCCTAACCAAGAGGTCACCCCTCTCCCCGCAGGAAAAGGGCGGGGAGTTCGGGCAGGCGACAGCGACAAGGGCATCTCGAGAATGCGATGCCGCCAGCATCAACATTCGTATTCATAATTGACTATTCGTAATTCAGGAGAAAAGCAATGCCTATAGAAGTAGTATCCCCCGACCTGGCAAGCATCGTTTCCCCCGATGCTGCCGTTACCGAACTCAGCAGCGGTTACGGCGGCGCCGACGGGCCGGCGGAAGGGCCCCTGTGGTGGCACGAAGGTGACTATCTGCTGTTCAGCGACATCCACAACAACCGCAGGATGAAGTGGACGGCCCAGGACGGGGTAAGCCTGTTCCATGAGCCCACCAACCGGGCCAACGGCCTTACCCGCGACCCCAGCGGCCGCCTGCTGGCCTGCGAGCACCTGACCCGCCGCGTCACCCGCATGGAGCCCGACGGCAGCATTACCGTGGTTGCCAGCAACTACCGGGGCCGCCGCCTCAACCGGCCCAACGACGTAATCGTAAGTTCCAAGGGAGACATTTACTTCACCGACCCAGGCTTCCCCACACCGGGACTGGACCTGGACTGGAACGGGGTCTATCACGTTACGCCGGACCTGGGCACCATCACCCTGATAGTGTGGGACTTCAGCCGCCCCAACGGGCTGGCCCTGTCCCCCGACGAAAGCATCCTGTACATCAACGACACCCGCCGGCGCCACATCCGGGCCTTTGACCTGGAGCCCAACGGGATGCCTCTCATTGCCACCGACCGGGTCTTCTGCGACCTGGGAGGTGAAAGAGAGGGAAACCCCGACGGCATGAAGGTGGACAGCATGGGCAACGTCTATTGCGGCGGCTCGGGCGGAATCTGGGTCATCGACCCGTCAGGCCAGCATCTGGGTATCATTGTCCACGGCGAGGCGGGTACCACCAACGTGGCCTTTGGCGGCAGCGACTGGAAGACCCTGTTCTACACGACCCGCAACACCCTGGGCAGCGTTCCGGTGAACGTGGCCGGCCTGCCGGTACCGGCCGGCGGCTAAACCAGCCTGCCCGGGTGGCAGGACAGCTACCTTGGCCGGACTAACCGACCGGGGTTCCAGCCAAAGAAGGTTGAGTTTATGAAAACCGGATATGCACGTTGCGCTATCGTTGGCCTGTTGCTGGCCCTGGCCCTGGCCCTGCTACTGGCCTGCGGCGGCGCGCAGCAACCGCCGGGGAACGACCTGGATGTCCGGCTGGACAGGGAATCCCGGGCAGACGGGGAGCAGCTACCGGCACAGGATGACCGGGCGGCATTGGAAGCCCTTTACCACGCCACCGACGGCCCCAACTGGATTGCGTCGGACAATTGGCTGTCCGACGCACCCCTGGGCCAGTGGCTTGGCGTATCCACCGACGCAAGCGGGCGGGTTAAACACCTGGGCTTCGACGACAACCGGTTGAGCGGCGAGGTTCCACCGGAGTTGGGCGATCTGGCCAACCTGGAAGTGCTGCGCCTCTCATACAACCAGTTGAGCGGGGAGATACCCCCGCAATTGGGCAACCTGCCTAACCTGAGATGGCTGGGCCTCGTCGGCAACCGGTTAAGCGGGGAGATACCCCCGGAGCTGGGCAACCTCACCAACCTGGATGTGCTGGAACTCTACGACAACCAGTTGAGCGGGGAGATACCCCCGGAGTTTGGCAACCTCACCAAACTGGACACCTTGCTCCTCCACGAGAACCGGTTGAGCGGCTGCGTTCCCATAGGTCTGCCCTACAGAGACTCCGGAATGCCCAGTTGCTGACGGCGGCTTTGGGCTACGCCGGCCGGGACTGAACATGGCTTAACCGGATATACGGGATTGTTTGTGACCATCCTGTATCCCGTATGTCCTGCTAATCAATGCCATCAGAGGGGGATGAGTTTATGGGAACCGGTTCGCCTCGTTACATCATAGGCGTCATCCTGGTAGGCTTGGGTGTCCTGTTGCTGCTGAGCAACGCCGACCTGATCAACCTGGACTGGGGCTGGGACCTGGTGCGTACCTGGTGGCCCATTCTCTTGATTGTATGGGGCCTGTGGGAACTGGTTTCCGGCGGTTTCAGGTTCCGGATGTGGCCCATCATCCTGCTGCTGCTGGGCATTGGCTTCCAGCTTTCCGCCCTGAACCTGTGGGAGTGGGACTTCTCGGTGGTCTGGCCGGTGTTCATCGTGATAGTGGGCCTGGCCATCCTGCTGGGGCGCAGGGGCAGACGGAACAGGCGCAGCGAACGACCATCCGAAATTGTTCCCGACCTTATTATTGAAGGCACAACCACCACCCGTGCCGGCACGGGAGCCAGTACCGGCGATTCGTGGCGCGCTGTGTTTAACAGCGTCGAGGAGAGGTATGCCGGCCAGCCTTTCCGCGGCGGAGAAGTTGAGGCCAACTTCGGAAACGTTGCCCTGGACCTGCGGGACGCGACTCTGGCCGGTGGTTCCGCCCGCCTGGACGTCAACCTGACCTTCGGCGGCCTGCACCTGCGCGTCCCCTCAACCTGGCGGGTAAACATTGAGAGCGTCAGCACCCATTTCGGCCACGTGCAGGATAACCGAGTCCAGCCAGCGCCCGGTGAGATTGACGGGGAACTGACCATAGCAGGAACGGTTACCTTTGGGAATTTGGAGATTGGGGATTGAGGGAGCGCGGGGTAATTTCGGCCAATTAACCACCTTTGGAGGACAAGAGATATGCCGCCACCGGAACGTTACAACACGGGCTATAACCTGGGCGTAGGAGGGGCAGTAATCAAGGACAACAAACTGCTGATGGTGCGACGGGCATCCCGTCGCGGCCGGGGCAACTGGCAGATTCCCGGCGGGTTCGTCGAGCAGGACGAGACCATGGAGCAGGCGGTGGTGCGCGAGGTGCAGGAGGAGGCCGGGGTAACCGCCGAGGTGGTGGGTGTGCTGGGCATCCGCAACCGCTACGATGAGGACAACGGCAACAGCATGTATGTTATCCATGCCCTGCGACCGGTGTCCGGCGAACCCACCCCCGACGCCCACGAGGTGGACATGGCAGGCTACTTTTCCCTGGAGGAAATCGACGCCCTGGAGCAGGTGCCGCCCATTAACCGCGAGGTGGCGCGCCGGGCCCTGGACCCCAACTGCCGCCTGCTGGACCCACAGCTAGTGACGCAGCCCACCGGGTTAACGTATATGCTGTTTATTGGGTAGGAGCACCCGCACTTCGGCCCATCTCGCTCAGGAAGAGGGGAGCAAGAGCATTCGGACAGGCCGAAACAGTTCTATCGGTCACCTTGGCAAGGTGCAAACCGTAAAAATGACGCCAGCCAGACGAAGTCACCCCTTTCCCCGTGGGAGAGGGGCCGGGGGTCATGACGTTGGTTAGGCTCCAGGCGAGGTTCCTGCCTTCGCAGGAACGGCGGGGGTTCCGCAAGCCAAGACACGTTTAGCCAGCGACAGGTATATGGGCGCTTTGGAACCTACGCCGGCTTGGCAATGAACACGGGTATCTTTCGGGAGGTGCGAGTCTGGTATTCGTCGTAGGGCGGGTATGCCTCTACCGCCAGGGCCCACAGCCGCGCCCGCTCCGCATCTTCAAGAACTTCACTGACCGTCATGTCGTATAAATCGGCTTCGTCCCGAATCTGGACCTGTCCGTCGGCCCGCAGGTTGAAGACCCATGCCGGATGCTTGGGCGCGCCGCCCTGGGAACCAACCAGCACAAAATTGTCCCCGTCCTTGACCCGCATCAGGGGAGTCTTGCGGACTGCGCCGGTTTTGTTGCCCTGGTTGGTTACTATGATGACAGGCAGGCCGGTGTTGCGCAGCGTCGTGCCGTCGGCGCCATCGCTGCCCTCGTAAAGCGCCACCTGCTCCCGCACCCAGTCCCTGGTTGAAGGTACATATTCGGCCATAACTCTCTCCTGGTTGCTGATTGTTGGGTCATATTAGCATATCGCTGATTATTTTCCGCTTTGTCCACAAAGGAACACGAAGAGTCACGAAGATATTGCTTCTGGATTCTTCCTTCCTAAATCTTTTACTAACTTCAAGAAGAAAGGGTTATTGACTCTCCCTAGGCCGGCCGCGAAGGGCTGAAATCGCCACGGCCAGCAACATCAGGACAGACATCGCCATAAAGGTGTAGCGCAGTCCCGTGGTAAAGGCGTGCCCTACCCCATCAGCGGCGCCGACCTGTACCGCCGACAGGTTTGGCTCGTAGCCCATTGAACCCATGGTAGCGGTAACGATGGCCGTGGCAGCCGCAATGCTGACTACGTTGCCGGCGTTCCGGATCAGGTTGAGGAACGCCGAAATCACTCCGTAGCTTTCCCGGCTAACCGAGCTTAATACGGAACTGGCGTTGGGCGAGAAGAACAGTCCCATTCCGCAGCTTTGCAGGATCAACCCGGGCAGCACCGCCGCGAGGGTGGATTCTGCAGTCAGGCGGGACAGGATGAACAGGCTGACGGAGGTAAGAGACAAGCCGCTGACGGTAAGGGCCCGCCAGCCGTAGCGGTCCGATAGTCGTCCGCTTAACGGGCCCAGGAACAGCATACACACCGCGCCCGGCACCAGTGTAAGACCTGTTTGGGTTGGGCTGTAGCCAAGGACACCCTGCAGGTAGAAGGGCGTCAGAAAGAATATGGATATTCCGCCCATAAAGGTCAGGAAGGCGGCAGACACCCCGCAGGAGAAAACGGGCATCCTGAAGTAGCGAAGCTCCAGCATCGGGTTAGCCGTCCGCAGTTCCCACCAGATAAAGCCGGCCAGCAGAATCAAGAACCCAACCATGCCTGCCAGAATCGGTGGAGACGTCCAACCGAAACGGTGGGCGTAGGTAACGGTCAACAGAAGCAAGAGGAGCATACCCGTAGACAGGGTTGCTCCCTGCCAGTCGAAACCAGAGCGCTGATGCTCGGACCGGCCGCCGGTCTGGTTGGAAAGTACCGCGATGCCTAGGCCAACGGCTAACGCCATTATCGGGATGTTGACCAGGAAGACGGCCCGCCAGCCGAACAGGTCCAACAGAAAGCCGCCCAGGGCCGGGCCGACGATAGCGCCGCTGCTGACCACGCCCATCATCAATCCGATGGCCTTGCCCCGTTCGCTGGCGGGAAAGGCGGCAGCGATAATTGCCATGCCGGTGCCCTGGGTCATGGCCGCTCCCGCTCCCTGGAGAACCCGTGAGCTGATCAGCATGCTCAGGTTGAGGGACAAACCGGCGGCTATGGCAAAGATGGCGAATATGAGGGAGCCGATGATGTAGACCTTTTTCAGCCCGATAATGTCGGAGAGGCGGCCCATGGGCAACAGCAGGGCGCTGATTGTAAGGGTGTAACTGATAACTACCCATTGCACCGTGGGAATGTCGCTGTTGAAGTGGCCAGCAACAGGGTGCAGGGCGACATTTACGCCGACTTGATCGGCCACCGACGCAAAGGTGCCGATGGCGACAGCGATGAATGCCCACCATTTGTAGTTTGTGCTCTGCCTGACGGCGGTAATCATAGGCCTTTCAGTACTACTCCAGTTCCCTTGTGCTCCGGAATAAAACGGCCTGCACTATCGCAATAAACAACGCGGCCGATGCAATGATGGTAAAGATCCAGGACGGATCCCACAAATCGAGCAACAGGCCGATAAACAGCGTGGCCAGAGGCGTAATACCATGGTCAAGCATGTAAATGCTCATCACGCGACTGCGGAACGTGTCGGGAACCACCGTCTGAATCAAGGTGCTGTTGGCCACCCGGAAGACGTACTGGCTAAAGCCCAATCCCGTCAGCATGGCAAAGGAGACCCACAACCAATGGGACTGGGAAAAGAACAGAATAAAGGCGCAACCTCCGATCAGCCCCAAAAAGACGGCCACCCCCTTGCGCATCAGGTAGCCGATACCGGCGATGAACACGGCCGCAACTACGCCCCCCAGGCCCACCGCCGCCGCCAGTGCCCCGCCGGCGCCGATATCCCGCTTCAGGACCTCAACCGTAAATACCGGCAGAAAGAAAATCACCGGCTGGAACAGCAGGTTGGGAATTATGGACATCACGATAAGCTGGAGTATGCGTTTCTCATTCTTTACGTATTTCAGCCCCGAGACGAGGCTGGCCCAAGGGGAAGTACGCTCGCGAGATCCCTCGGTGCGGTAGGGCAGCTTGACGGGTATTAACAGCAGCACTATGACAACGTACAGCACTGCCTCGATGAAGAAGTTCCACTTGAAACCCAGGGCGGCCACCAGGATGGCTCCGATGGCCGGGGAAATTATCCGGGTGCTGGGATAGACCATGCCGTTCAACGACAGGGCACTGGCCAGGGCATTGCGGGGCACCGTGTTGACCACCATGGCCTGCCGTACCGGCTGAATGATGGTATGGGCCACGCCGGCGAAGGTCATATAAACAAAGGGGTGCCACCACTTAAGGGGCCCGGTAATTTCTTCAGCGTCCAGGTCGGTGAGGATCACCAGGGTGGCAAAAATCGTTGCGGCAACTACCATCACTGACTGGACCAACATCACCAGCTTGCGCCGGTCCACCCGGTCGCCCAACACACCGGCCCAGGGGCCGATCAGCAGGACCGGCAATGAACGTATGCCGACCACCATGCCAGTGAGCAGCGCATTGCCGTCGGTCAGGTGATGCACCAGCCAGCCGATGGTGAAAAGCTGGAGCCACTGGGCGCCAATGGCAACAAAATTTCCGGCCCAAATGAATCGGAAATCTTTGTACTGCTTGACGGTGGCGAAGGCGTCGAGGCCGGCGACTCTTCTGCGGCGGGGGGTCTCAGCGGCGGCTTCCTGCTGGGGGGCGTTAGTCGCCATGTATGTTGACGTTAACCAAGCGGGTCAACCTGTCCTTTGGTGGTAGGGGCAACCTAACGATACTAGCACAAACCGCACCGACTTTCATTCTTTTTCAAGATACTGATGGGGCAACAATATCGGCCCCAGCCTTCTCGCTTCCCTCGTTCCCGGGGTAAATTGGCCTGAGCCGAAAACCTCGATTAAATCTCCAGCAGTTTCTCCAGTTTCTTCCAGAGGATGGTATCCCTCCCCTCTCGTGCAAGGCTGGACAGCCCTGCACCCAGGACACGGCCAGTCAATACACATTTGGCGGGCCAGTCGGCGTCCTCAGCCCCTGGCGGCGGCCAGTTCGAGCAGCTTTGCTACCGTCCTCCAGTTTCGCGTCGTGCTTGTTGTCGAAAGCCTGGAGTCGAAATAGCTGTTGGAGAGCCTGGTGCCGGCAAACCCACCAGGACAGTGGAGATAGACTTCACGGCTAAGCACCGCAAACTCGTCTCTGGGCGAACGATTCGGGTCAAGGGCTTCCACGTGCGCGGCGTCGGGCTGGTCTGCCAGGAAGACAACGTGCAATTTATCTGCCTCCGCGCCGATTTCAACGAAGGGATTGGCGCGCACGACCTCGCATAGCTCCTGGGCGGTACGGGTGATTATGGGAATCCGATAGCCGAAGCGTCTCAAGATCGCCATACTGATGAGGGAAGAGATATTATCCCCCAGCGCCAGCTCACTCCGGAAGAGCACGTTCCCACTCTGAATGTAGGTCCGAACATCTTCGCAGCCGGCGTTCACAAACATAGCGACGAGTTCTTTCATCGGTAGCCTGTTCCTGCCGCCGACGTTAATGCCACGAAGCAACGCAATATGGACGCCATCCACATCGCTACCTTCGTCAGCGGGCATGTTGGCTTTGTTCTCTGGCAGTTCTACCGCTTGTCCTTCCGAGTATCAAGACACGTTCCCATCCAACTGAGACGTTGGGTTCTTCCTGTGGCATGGTGCGACACATCTTGTGAGAGCCCGTTGACGATTAAGGAAGTTCTACTGCCCCCTTGAGGGAGAGAGGCCGAGGAGAGGCGACCTCCAAAGAAACTGTTTCAAAACCTGCGGTGAAGTGCGTGGCTGTGGCTAACGGTGATATTCCGCTAGTCGTCGCCCTCATCCTAACCTTCCCCAACGAGGGGCAAGGGACACTCTTGGGATAGATACTAAACCAAAGCCACGGTGGAATCTCCTCTTGTGGAGTGATAGAGGACAGGCTAAGGCTCTCCAGTGAAGCTCTTGTGCCTGCAGATTCAGGACTGACCCTTACCGTCACTGGCCCTCAGCCATATGCACATCCCAGCCTGGCTTTGTTTAGGTTCTACGATTGTTAGCTACCGCTCGAAGCGGTCCGCCTGATAAGTTCATGGGATCTCTCTTCTAGTTCTTTCATTAACCGAAGATCAATCTTCTCAACGCCTTCGTGGGCTATCTCGTTCCGATGTGCATTTACTGCCTTGAAGCCCTGTTCCTTTTTAATCTTGCGCCCACAACTGTCAAGGAATCGTTTGCACCGATCATGGAGCCGGAGGTACCAGAGTCGACGGAAGGCATCATTCGTTGACGGGTCCATCTGGAGCGCCTCTAGCAGTTCCTCCAGCGACGTGGCATGCGTTCCAACAAGATCGACCTCTGCTCTGAGATGATCGGCCATCAATGCGATCTGATTGGTTTTCTGTTGCAGATCCTGTGCTGAAAGTGGGGTCGATAAGGATATCTCCGGACTGGAAGCGCTAAGCCGCAATAGATCCAGCCACTGGCCATCGGTCGTTCGAAAGCTTACTTGATCGGCGATATTGTCAAAGTTTCCAGTCACGCCCAGTTCCATCTTAACCGCAGCGAGCACTGCATTTCGCCAGTGCGGTTTGTCATCGGATGGCGGGACTGGTAACGCACCACCGTCCACAAAAAGCAGGTGTTCGCCGCGTCCGCGGTCGGCCTTCCAGCACTGTCCTTCCGTTGCCGGCCACGCGTTCAGTTCTTGTCTCGTCTGAAGCACTACGTAGGGATTCTCTCTTGGCGTACCTTGTTGGGTGCTGCAACGCTCAGACACCCAGGCCCGGTAGGCCGGATCATTAGCAAACTGGCCCGGTAGATCATTCTGCGCGAAGTACTCCTCGGGGCTTGTCGTGACGCCAACTCTAAAGTCATCGACGTCGACAACGAAACTGGAGAAGACCTCACCAGGAGCGGTGAAGACCTGAGTGACGCGGTAAATCGTCGTGCGGAGACGCTCCGACAGTTGGCATTGGAAAGGAACGCCATTGGGAATTACTGCTGGGATGTTGAACACCATTTCTTTTCCTACCGGCCCGACCCATTAGGCCAGGCCCAAGTTATACTGAACCAAGGCCAAGGTGGAATGCACATCTCGGGATGGTGAAGGACAGGCTAAGGTACCCCTGTAGGGGTTCCCACCCCTCCCACGAAGCGGGACCGCTACTTGCACTGCCCTGCATCTACATGCACATCCAACTTTGGCTTTAGTTTAGATCCCCAGCAGCTTCTCCAGGTTCTTCCAGAGGATGGCATCCTTCTCCTCTTGCGTAAGACTGGGCAGCCCCTGCACCCAGGACACGGGCCAGTCAATGCGCATGTTAGCCGGCCAGTCGGTGCCCAGCACCACTCGGTCCAAGCCCACCGTGTCAATCAGCATTCGCAGGGCGGGCTCGGAGTGGGTCAGACAGTCGTAGTAGAAACGCCGCAGATAGGCGCTGGGAGGTTGGGTGATATTGGTGCGCACGTCGGACCGCACCTGCCAGCCCCGGTCCATGCGTCCGATGCCGAAGCAGGTGTAGCCGCCGCCGTGGGCCAGGCACACCTTCAGGTCGGGGCATTTGTCCATAACCCCGCCAAAGACCAGGGAAGCAAAGGTGATGGCCCGGTCGGTCAGGTTGCCGATGGTATTGGGCAGGTGCCAGCTTTCGGTACGGGCCTCCACCACCGTTGGGTCGCCCTGGTGTACGAAAATCAGCGCCCCCATCTGCTCCACAGCCTGCCAGAAGGGCAGAAACCGGGGGTGGTCAAAGGTCACGTTGTTGACCTTGTCGTCAATCATCGCCCCCACCATGCCCAGTTGGTTAACGGCCCGGTCCAGTTCGGCGATGGCCGCGGGGATGTCCTGCATGGGCAGGGTGGCAAAGCCCTTGAACCGGTCGGGATGGTCCATGGTCAACTGGTGCACCTCGTCGTTGCAGTCCCGGGCAATGGCCAGGGCAACGGCGGGTTCGCGGTCGTACATATAGAATGCGGAACTGGTCGACACCACCTGGATGTCCACGCCCAGGGAGTCCATGTCGGCAATGCGCTGTTCCGGCGTCCATTCCTCCATGGGGTCTATGTCGGCTTCGTCGCTGTCGGCGGTCAAGCCGTGCCAGGTCTGTCCGGCGGCAACGGCCCGCTGAAAACACTGGGGTTCCTGGTGGGCGTGAATATCAATGGCGCGCAAAAGGTGACCTCCTGGTGGGTGTATTGAACGGCGTAGTTGAGAGTACAGGGGCGGGTTGAGGGAGTCAATCGAAACAATACGTTATGTGACCCCATATACATTCCACAAAGCATGTGAGGCCTCCGAACCTCGTTACATCTCCAGTCCAGATGGTTGAGACAGTTTGATTCGCAAAACAAACATTGCATAGGAAGGTATTGCGGCCAGAGTTATAATTTGACCACGAGTTCCATTTCTATCGATCTTTGCGCGCAGGTGCGAGAATGACGACGAAGAATCCAACTTCTGTAGAAGAAAAACTGGATGCCGCACTGGCTGCAATTGAAACTCTGAAAGAGACGGCAGGAGAACTTACCAGTAAAGTTAATTCGCTGGAGGAAATGGTAAAGGAATCCAACGAAATCCTTGTCGCATTCTCTCAGTCCTACTACTGGACACCGGAGTGGCAGGCCAAAGAGGCCCAAGCTGAGGAGGAGGCCCGCTTGGGTCTCGGCAAAGTTTATGAAGACGTAGAAGAGCTAATCGAGGATTTAAACAAGTAAAATATGCCCGGATTCAACCTTCAGCCCTCCCCTCAATTTCATGCTGGCTACCAGCGCAAGGCGCCCGAAGTTCGTGCAGAGTTAGACAATGTTCTCCGCTTTCTGCGAGAGTCCGGGCCGACGCACAACAGCTTAAACAGCCATAGAGTCCAAGACAGGCGTGCCCAAAGAGAGGAAGGTGTGCAGGTCTGGGAGTCTTATGTAACTTGGAGCCACCGCATTACTTGGCATTACAAACCAGGGTTTGTGATCTACTTGCGATCAACAAACGGCCATGAAATTCTGCCGTAGAACCGGCCTTTAGCCCACATCAGCCTTTCTCTAAAACCTGCGCCTCTGCCTATACCTGCTCCCACCTCAGCCACTCCCCCATGAGCGAAAACAGCCGCTCCACGTCCACCACATCCGCCACCGCGACCGGGCCGTCGGTCGCAACCACGTGGCTGGCGCCTGCTTCGGGCCCTCCGGTTTCCACCGTCACGGCTACCTGGCGAGTCGTAATTACCTCCGGACAGAAGGCGGCGGCCATGGCTATCTGGTCGTAGAACAGCATACTTTCCCGTCCCTCGTCGGCTTTGAACCAGTTTTGGATGATCTCCAGTGCCAGCTTTCCAAACCGGTTATTCGCTTTGAGGTTGAATGCCCGGTCGCGGCTGAGGGTTACCTGCCGGCAGGCGTCCAGGTCCACCAAGGTCAAGGGGACACCGGTAGCCAGTACTTCTTGGGCGGCCAGGGGGTCGCAGTAGAAGTTGAATTCGGCGTGGGGCGTGATGTTGCCCGGCGAGTCCACCACACCGCCCATTACCACGAGAGACGCTGCCCGGGACAGGCTACCGGGATGCCGCCGTTCCAGGCGGGCCAGGTTGGTAAGGGGGCCAATAGCCACCAGGGTTATTTGTCCCGGGTGGTTAGTGAGTTGCCCGGCTAGGAAGTCCACTGCCCTTTGTGGCGCGGGTTGGGACGTGGGTTCCGGAAGGCGACGGGTGATGCCGCTGGTACCATGGAAATGCTGGGCGTTGGCGAATCTGCCAACCAGGGGACGGTTGCTGCCCCGAAACACCGGTACATCCGACCGCCCGACAAAGTCCAGCAGGGCCAGGGCGTTACAGAGGCCCCGGGCGTGGGGCACGTTGCCGCCCACCACCGTCAGCCCCACCACTTCCACCGAAGGAGCAGACAAAGCCATCAGGATAGCAATGGCGTCGTCCACGCCGGGGTCGGTGTCAATTATAATTCGGCGCATATTGGAGTATTAGGAATTAAGAATCAAAATCTCAGAAAGTGTCCATTCCTAATTCGTAATCGACTTAAACCTCTGTCAGGTTAACGGGCACCTCTTCCAGGTCGAAGTTGTACTCCCACAGTTCGTCCAGCAGCGCCTGCTCACTATCAGTGATATCCGGCACATCGACCGCGTCGGTGTAGTGCTGCAACTCTTCCAGGTTGGTGAAGTTGGGCAGCACCGACACTATGGCGGGCTGGTACAGGGCGAACTTGATGGCGGCCTGGGCCAGGGTGCGGCCCGTCTCCTCGCCGGCCAGGAACTTCACCTGCTCGACCTTTTGCAAGGCCTCCCGCAGCCACTCCATGCGACGGTGGGAACGGTGGTCGCTCTCGTCGAACTCGGGTACCTCGGTGTAGCGGCCGGTCAGGGCCTCGGAAGCGTGGGGCACCCGGGACAGCAACCCTACCTCGCAGTCCTTGGCAACGGGGAAGAAGTCCTTGGCGGGGTCCTGCTCCAGGATGCTGTAGATGATCTGCAGGCTGTGGACATCCCGCTCCTTCATGGAAGCCTCGCCCTCTTCGTACCAGCCGATGTCCGGGCCCAGAGCAACGCCGTAGTAGCGGATCTTGCCCTCGGTCTTCAACTCTTCCAGGGTCTCGAAGAGTTCATCCCTCTCCAGGGCGTCAATGCGCGGGTTGTGTATCTGGTAGATGTCGATGTAGTCGGAGTTGAGGCGGCGCAAGCTTTGCTCACAGGCGAAGCGGACAAATTCCGGGTCAAACTTCTGGGGGCGCTCCTGGTGGCCGACGCGCGGGGTCAGCTTGTCGTAGAAATCGTAGCCAAACTTGGTGGCGATGACTAATTCGTGGCGTCGGTGGCCCAGCACCTTGGCCAGGATCTCTTCGCCATAGCCCTCGCCATAGGTGTCGGCAGTGTCGAAGAAGTTGACGCCCAGTTCAAGGGCGTTCTCCAACAGCGCAGCACGCTGCTCCTCGGGGATTTTGCCCCACCAGGTAGTGGCCACGGTCCAGACGCCGAAGCCAACCTCGGAAAGCTCAAGTTCGGTACGGGGAAGGGTGCGGTATTTCATGGTTTTTGTTCCTTACGATAAATTCTGCAACACAGAGCTAGGGAAGTCGCCAAGATATATCTAGTCTGGCTTTACGGACGCAGCTAACTCAGACGCCGCGTTCACCTTGTTACCAGTTATTCCATAGATTCCGGTGTGGGAAGGGTCTTCCGGCTCCCCTAAAGTTTCAAACCAAAGTTCTAAGCCGAGTTTGGTTTTACACCTACTTGTGGCTACTTCTACTACATTTAGGACTATAAGAAGGTCATTGGGCTTAACGGTCCTTCCTTTGTCAATTAAAGATCTACGAACTGCAGAAATTGGATGGTACGGTCCGTTAGGTGAAAGTATTCAATCCAATTTGTGGATAGGTACGGTTCTTCGTTTCTAAGGAGGAAAGCGTTGGAAGATAGTATCCCATGCTCGTCGATATCGCGAGGTCTGCGATGTCGGGCAACGTGCTCGTCAGGTGAAAGCTCGTGCTGATTAGATTGGATGGCTACCATTTAAGGAGTCCTGCTTCTACCAATTTTGCGGCTATCACCGTGCGGTAGCCGAATTCGCTACCGCCCTCAATTTCAATGAATTCCCCGAATTCATCAGTCGCCGCGAACATAACTCTATTCTCGTCCAGGAACCACAAACTTGCTCTACGTTGGTCAGGAAATCTCCATTCGGCACAGATCCAGCCTTCTTGCGAGCAAGCCAACCCAACTCTACCATCGGACTCCACTTCACTGAAAAATGCCAGAAAACCATGGGCACTGTCCAAGGTGAGCGGTACGTCTCCATCGTCCAAGTCCTCGTCTGAGGCAAAATAGGAGATGCGGTCAGCTAAAGTGTACTCACCCCAACTGCGTAGAACACTACAGACATCGTCGATGGATTGTACTGCCCCGATCCCGCTTGGAGCCAATTCTCCCGAGGCTCTGTATCCAAGGTCGTTTATCCGGGCGTCTGCCAGATTAGGCCGATATTGGTCTAGCAAGGCTCGAACATAGTCAGAAAGTAACATTCGGTTCTCTTCTTGACTTTCATCCGGCATGAAACAATGCATTCTATTCGCTATATCACGTTCAGATGTTCCAATAGTACGGAGCGTTAATCTCTCCGATCGACTATCTTGAGCCTTGTCTTGGTCCAAAAGTAAAGTTGTTGTATCTGCATTCCTGGGACTTTCAATAAAAAAGAATGCCATGTGCCCCCCGGAGGTAAGCAATACGTTAAAGTTGGGGTATCAAATCTCTGGTTAAATGCTCTTGGCATCGACGCCAGGAATCCAAGTTTGACGCCATCACATCAGGAGAATTTCGTGCTAACTGAAGATGGTAATTGCAGTCAACCACGATGCGCCTGTTCTCGCTTCTGAAATTCAGGTTGCACACCACAAATCCCAATTGTTTCGCCACTTGTAGAGAAGTGGGGTGAAAATCTGAAAAACTCCCGGCGTTGCCCATTAACTTCTCCCGAATCCAGAGGTTGGGGGTTTCCACGGCGACTTCCAGCAACCAATTAAGTCCTATAGCGTTATAGGCAACCAGCTTTGTGGCTTCAACGTATTTTTTGGTTATGGAATGAACCTCTTAAGTCTCCCGCAGGGCCCCGTCAATTGGTTCTTGAAAGATACAGCGATTGCCTTCGGCCTGCAGCGTGAAACCATTTTGGTATTGGGTTTGTGCAACGATTGGTATGTTAATGCCACCGGTTGCAACCCAATTTGCTGGGATTATACCTGCACTGCTTAAAGCCTCAGGCCTGATAGACTGTGGATCGATAGGTGCAGGGGACACTAAGACAACCGAAACATGTCGCATGGTAACTGTTGAGAGCTCAGTCATTATTTCACTTCCTTGATACGTCCACCGCTTCATTATAAGTCGCAGTACCCCAGGTTGCTACCAGCCTCGGCGGCAGTAAGCAGTGCGCGAACCACCAGGCACGAAAAGGCCCGGCTCTTTCCATCACCAAACGTATAGAGCCGGGCCCTTGCAGTTTGAAGTCAATACGGTCGCTTAAGCCCCTACCTCCGAACCTTGCCTGAAAGGCTGATTGCCAAGCCAACCAGTGGGATTACCGAGAACAGCAGCGGCAGCCACCAGTCGCCTTTGCTTACCCCTGAGTAGATCAGGTACGCCAGTACGCCGTCGGCAACTATGTTCAGGGCCAGCAGGAATTGGACAACCTTGATGCCCCCTGTCTTCAGCCCCGGCACTACCGCCAGGACCAGCAAGCCTATGGCCGCCAGCGGGTGAATGCCCATCAACACGGCCCGCTCCCATATCTCGCCACCATCGGCGAAGCCGCCCACGGCACCCGCGAAGCCCGCGAAAATGAACTGGGCAACGGCAAGTATTATCAGAAAAATGCGCATCAGCAGGCACCTCTGGATTAGCAGCTAGCCTGAACAGGTAGCCAAGGTTTGGTGGTTCGGGGTCAGGAGCCCAGGACAGGTGGCTCCAGGCCTCAGTTGGAGAGGTGGCGGCCAGCGACGGACGCCTGGCCGCCGAAAAACGTCAAGCGGCGGGGTTGGCTCCGGCTCGGCTGCGGCCGGCAAAATAGTCGTAGGCTGCCGTTCCGCCAATGAAAGCGCCGGTAATACCCAGGGTGAAGGGCAGGGTCATCATGAAGGTCAGCATCACCGCCTCCGGCTGCACACTGCCCAGGGCCAGGTTCGTGACCCGCACAATAATCACGAAAGCCAGCAGAAACAGCCAGGCGATGCCCACATACTTGGATACGCGTTTGGTGTTTCGAAAAGTCATGCTTCCACCCCCCGTACTCTAACGAGTCAGTTAGGGGAGAACGGAACGCTTCCAGGTTGCCTAGCCAGCGGCTACAGCCAACCCCAGGCTGCCCTTGATGGCATCCACCTGCCGCTGGAACTCGGCGTCATCAAGTACCGGCTCAAGTTGGCCCAGGTCAATGCGGGGCATTATCTCCACCCAGGATGTGCAGCCGCCGTACTCCTTGATGTAGGGTACGGCTACTGGCTGTTCCATGCGATAGACCCGCAGCAACATAATGGACAGCGGCAGCATGGGCTTCCAGCGCAGGCGGGACTGGGCGTATTCGTCGGTCCAGATGTGGTAGGGCGACAGGTCGACGACCTTTTCCTGCGCTTCCACCTCGATTATCTCTTCCGCCTTGGCCCAGTGGCTGAAGGTGATGGACTCCGACCTGGGAGTTTCCTGCAACAGCTTCTCCAGCGCAGACTGATGGTCTGGCTTCAGCAGATCCTCCCGCTGGTGCTCGTAGGTGGGATACAGCAGGAACTCGGGGTGTATGACCCGAAAGTCCTTGCCCTCCTCGTGAATGCCACCCTTGCGCAGGAGTAAAATCTGTTGCCCCTGAGCCAGGGCCCCGACGGTTATGGCCCATTCCTTCAGCGCTATTTGGCAACGGTCTGGCAACATGGCGTTCTCTCCTCGGAGTATTATATCAAAGGTACCATTGATAAATCTTGCTAATGCAAGGGGATTTTAAGGATTTCTTCGCTGGTGCCGACCCTGGCGCGGTTTCAAAGGTAACTGCCAGCGTGTCTTCTGCCCTGGTGTCTGCTAGCCGTTGAATTTGCAGGTGCCGCTCTCCTGGCTCCCCTAACAAGTGTAATTATTCAATCCAGATGAAGGGATTCCAGGCAATCTCCCAAAGGTAGCCCTCGGGGTCGGAGAAATAGCCGGAGTAACCTCCCCAGAAGGTATCCTGGGCCGGCTTGACCAAGGTAGCGCCGGCGGCCACGGCGACATCCAGCAGTTCGTCCACCTCTTCTTTGGTGCGCAGATTGTGGGCCAGGGTTACGCCCGAAAACCCGCTGCCCTCGGTAGGGATGCCGACATCCGCGGCCAGGGCCTCCCGGGGATACAGGGCCAGCCAGGTACCCTTGTTCTGGAAGAATGCGATGGACTCGGTGTTCTCGTCATAGAGGGTCAGGCCTAGCCCGTCCCGGTAGAATTGGACGGAGCGAGGCAGGTCGGATACGCCAAGAGTAATGATACTAATGCGAGGTTCCATAAAATCCCTAGTTTCACAGGAATGGACGGGAATGGAATCGAGCCGCCCCCAAGATTTGCCCAGGCAGCGGCCGGAGCCTGGCGGCCCAGTCCGGGCCCACCATTATTCGCGGAAAGGCAATTAAGTTTCCGTGGACGGACGTTCGGCCAGCAGGTACTCCAGGAATGCTTGTTTGCTGGGAGAAAGCTGCCGCTCCTTGGGGTAAATCAGGGTCAGGGGCCTGTGGCAGTCCCAGTCCACCACCGGCAGGACAACCAGCATTCCGGCGCGAGTTTCGGCAGTTATGCCCATGCGGGAGATAACCGCAATGCCGCCACCGGCCATGGCGGCCTGCTTGATGGCCTCGTTGCTGCCCAGGCTCAAGGCAGCGACCGGCGTCAGGCCCATTTCGGCAAAAGCCTCCTCAGCCGTGTTCCGCGTGGCAGACCCTTGCTCCCGCAGGATGAGGCCGGTCTCCGCCACCTGGGCCGCCGTAACCTTTTCTACCTGAGCTAACGGATGAGTCGGGGCTGCTACCAGGACGATCTCATCTTCCATGTAATCGATAATTCCCAGTTCATCCTGTCCCGCCGTTGGGTGGCGGCCCACCATGCCCAGATCCAGTTCCTGATTTAGGATACGCTGGGTGATCGAGAGGGTATTGCCTATGGACAATTCAACGCTGATGCCCGGATATAGTTGGCGGAATCGCCCGATTGCTTGAGGCAGCAAGTACTCGCCGGGGGTGGTGCTGGCGCCCAGGGCCAACCGCCCGGTTTGGAGGTTGTGTATCTCTTCCAGGGATTCCAGTAGCTTGCCTGACAGGGAGAAGATCTGTTGCGCGTAGGCAAACACCGTTTCTCCCACCTCGGTAATTCGAAGGCCCCTGGTGCGCCGGTGAAACAGGGCTGCACCCAGGAATTTCTCCAGTTCCTGCACCTGAATTGATACTGCCGGTTGAGTGATACTGAGAGACTCGGCAGCCCGGGAGAAACTGCGGTGGGAAGCCACGGCGTAAAAAATGTATAGCTGGTGGAAATTCAGTGTTCCTCCAGGGTTTCCGCCTCCAGAGGAGAACTTCAACTGGGGAAAAGAACTGACGGCTGGCACGTTAACCATGTTGCCTCCCGCTTCCAGCGTGGTTTATGGGATTGCCTGACATGAAGCCGGCAATAAGATGGGATACGCTGTCGGGTGCTTCCTCCGCCAGGAAATGACCGCATTGAGCGAAGGTGCGACATTGGTGGTTGGTCAGTTCGGATTGCCAGACGCCCAATTCCTTCGGACGGAAAGCAATATCTTTCTGACCCCAAAGCACTAGAGAGGGTTTGTTTACAAAAGCTTCCCGTTCGCTCCAAATGGAGTCCAGCCAATCTGAAGCTCCGATAATGTGTCCAGGAAAGTCGGCGCAGGCATACCGGGAGTCCCAGTCGGGCAGGGCCCTGCCGGTAGTGGCGATTAACTTCCGAAGTCAGGATTTTTCGTTCGCCCACCGCCCGGGGCATTACCTGGTTAACGAAAAAGTTAGACCGGCGAATCATGAATCGCCCAATACCGCTGGACATCCTTCCACTGAACAGCACAAAGTGCCGCTCGTTGTTGACGGGCCAGCGCCAGGTGTTAACCATTATTGTGCGGCGCATCCGTTCCGGATAACGCTGGGCAAAAGAAAGCCCAATAGGGCCGCCCCAGTCGGTCAGATAGAGGGTGACATCCTTAAACTGCCGGTGATCCAGCAGGGCGGCGAAGTTCTCCGCGTGGGCTTGGGGATGACTGCTATCCGACGCCTGGCTGCGCTCGGAAAGGCCAAAACCGATGTGGTCGGGAGCGGCGCATCTGAACTGGTCCCGCAGCCTCCTTACCGGGCCCCGAAACTCGAAAGACCACGAAGGGTTGCCGTGCAGGAATACGTTTGGCTCCCCTTGTCCTTCGTCAATGTAGTGCATACGGCCACGCTGCGAATCGAAGAAGCGACTTTCAATGGGAAACAGTTCGTCCGACACCCAGTCCTGACGGATTCCAAACATGTGCTTGCCTGTCATGCTTGCCACCCCAATCCGTCCGGCTCACTTCTACTCATTCAACCACGGACCAACCATTCCTTGTTTGGCTCTAGCCTCAGCAGGTTTGCCAGGTTTCGGGTGGTGGTTTCGGCAACCTCCTCCAGGGTAATGCCTTTCAGGTCGGCCAGGAACTGGGCCACTTCCCGCACGTGGCGGGGTTCGGTCCAGTTGTGGCGATATTTCTTGAAGGGCTGGGGGAATGCATCCGTCTCCAGCACCATATTCTCCAGGGGAATGGCGCGGGCCGCGTCTTGCAGATGGGGCAATCGGGTCAGGGGACGGGCCATGGAGATGTAGAACCCGCAGTCTATTGCCGCCCTCGCCGTGGGTTCATCTCCCTGGAAGTAGTGCATTACCCCACCTACGCTTCCGGCATCCTCCTCCCGGAGGGTCCGAAACACGTCATCGTGGGATTCCCGTGAGTGAAAGATTATGGGAAGCTCAAGACTCTTCGCCAGCCTGATCTGGGCCCGGAAAACCTGGTCCTGAGTCTCATGGTCCGGCGACGTGGGCATATAGTCCAGCCCAATTTCGCTGATGCAGACCACTTTGGGGTTATTCCTGGCCAACGCTTCCAGCTCTGCGTAGACCTCGTCATCTACGGGGCTGTGAGCTTCCATGGGGTGAATGCCAACACCGGCATAAAAGGGGGCATGCTGTTCGGCCATGCGTATACAGGCTCGGGTCGATTCCAGGGTGGTGCCGGCGCACACGATGAATCCTATGCCGGCTTCGGCGGCTCTATCTAGGATGCCCGGTATCTCTTCGGGCCCATACTGATCCAGGTGGGTATGGGCATCCCCAAACAGAAACTGGCCAGACTTTTCGTCCACTCCGTTCGTGGAGGTATTCCTAGTTGTCAACCCTGACATCCTCCGGCACTATCCGCCGCAATTGAAACATATATTACAACCTATAGCTTATACGTCAACCCTTATATACGTTTAAATTTACCTAATATTGCACGACAACTCCCTTGTTTAACAATGTATTAACACACGGCCGGTTTAATCCGACCTTAGCCCCCCACTGGTTAATGCAATAACGCAAGTGCATATATTACAGGCAATGCAACTCTGGCTGTCAAGCCCTTCTGTACCACATTCTGTAACAATGGATGACGGCAACAGGTTAGGTCAGCGCTTCCACGCCTGGAACCTGTCAGGAGGAGGAGAAATTCCAGCCCAATGAGGAAAGCTATTCGATTAACTGCGGATAAGTAGCGGAAGGATGACCTGCTGGATAACAGTGAGCAGCAGGATCGCCACCAGCGGGCTGAAATCTATCATGCCGAAGCTGGGCAGCACCTTCCGGATGGGTGCCAATATCGGCTCTGTGACCTGCACAAATACCTGGGTAATGCTGACCAGTGCCGCCGGAGGGTCGCTGGTCAAGAAAGACAGGACCAGCGTGAGAATTATCCGGCCCAGAATTGCAAGGTAAATGAGGGTGAAGAGAAGGTTGATCAGTTGCAGCGGTTCGGGCATCGAGTGGCGCCTCCTTAACCTTAACCCTGGCCAAGCCTGATGGATTTCAAATAGGCGGCGTTGACCGCGTCAACCACGGCGGCCGGCACACCACCCCGTTCCAACGCCTGAAGACCCTCGGCAGTGGTGCCGCCGGGCGAGACTACCATGTCCTTGAGTTGTCCGGGATGCTGTCCCGTTTCCATCACCAGTCGCACGCTGCCGTAAACGGTCTGCAAAGCCAGGGTACGGGCCATATCACGGGGCAAACCCACATAGACGCCGGCGTCGATCAGCGCCTCAACAAACATGAACACGTAGGCCGGCCCGCTGGCGCTCAGCGCAGTGGACATGTCCAGGTATTTCTCGTCGCTGACGTAAATTTCCTCGCCCACCGTGCCCAGCATGGACCGCGCCTGCTCCCGGTGACTTTCGCTGACCGGTTCGGAGCAGGTCCACAACGTCATGCCGCAACCGATCTGGGCAGGAGTATTCGGCATCACCCGGATGACGGCATCGTGCTGCAGACCCTGGGCCAGGGTGGACATCTTGGCTCCCGCCACGATGGACAGGGCCGCCTGACCCGAATCCAGCTTGCCGCTCAATTGCCCAAACACGGTTGGCAGGTCCTGGGGCTTGATTGCCATCACCACCAGGTCGGCGCCCTCGGCCGTCTTGACATTGTCGTGGTGAGTATGGACCCCGTAACGCTCGGAGAGATAGTCGCGCCGCTGGGGGACGGGTTCGCCGATGACAACGTCCCCGGGTTTAGCCAGGTCAGCGGCCAGCACACCACCCAGGATGGCCTCGGCCATGGTTCCCCCGCCGATGAAAGCTAACCGCATTTAGGCATCTCCCTTGGAAACATTGCTGCGAGACCGGCTCACACAAGCTCCCGCACAAATTTTCCGATTGCAATTATAACATTTGGACAACTGAGTTCAGCCCTGTACTTCCAGGCACTTTTCGAGCTAAAAGTCGGACAGGCCGTTGCCCCGCGCCAGTTCCACCGCCAGGCGAATGGACTCCAGCATACTCACGTGCTGGGCAATGCCCTGCCCAGCAATATCAAAGGCCGTGCCGTGGTCCACCGAGGTGCGGACGAAGGGCAGGCCCAGGTTGGCGGTGACGCTCTCCTCGAAACCGTACACCTTGACCGGTATGTGTCCCTGGTCGTGGAACATGGCCAGCACGGCATCGTAACGGCCCTCGATAGCCTGGGGGAAAACGCTGTCCGCCGGAATCGGCCCTACCACGTTGATGCCCCGTTCCCGGGCCGCCTGCACTGCCGGAGCTATTTCGTCGGCCTCCTCGTTGCCCAGCAGGCCGCCGTCGCTGTTGTGGGGGTTCAGGCCGGCCGCAGCGATGCGGGGGTTGGGGAAACCCCACTTGACGAAGGAATCGTGGGTAAGCTGGAGAAAATCAAGGATCCGGTCCTTCTTCACGTAGTCGCAGGCCACCCGCAGGGAGCGGTGGGTGGTCAGGTGCACCACCCGCAGGTTCTTGGACATGAGCATGGTGGGTACGATTCTTGCCCCGGACAGTTCCTGCAAAAGCTCGGTGTGGCCGATTGACTGGTAGCCGGCCATGGCAGCGGCTTCCTTGTTCAGGGGAGCCGTGGCGATGCCGTCCACAATTCCGGCCAGGGCCAGTTCGCCGGCCTTGGTAACCCACTCCATGGCCGCCTTGCCGCAGGGTACGCTGATCTGGCCGACGGTAATGTCCTCGGGGTTGAGGTTATGGATATCCACCACATCTACGGTAGTGGGGTCCTCGCCGGCGCCGATGGGGTCGTCGGTCTCCCGTATTATCAGGGGCAGGCCGGTAGCCTTCACCGCCTGGTTCATGGCGTAGGTGTTGCCAATAACCATGGGCCGGCACGAAGCATATACCCGCGGGTCGGCCAGGGCCTTGACCACCACCTCGGGCCCGATCCCGCAAGGGTCGCCCATAGTAATGGCAATAGCCGGCTTTTCCATATCAACGTCAACCATAATATTCAACGCTCCCAGCACAGATAGGGGCAATTTACGGGGGAATTATAGCATGGGGGAAGGAGATTACAGTTGCGCTAGCCCCAAGGCAATTCGCAGCCTCGAGTTTATCGTTTCAAGTAAGACACTGTCCGCTTCTCCCAAGACTCGCAGAATGAGGCGCTTGTGGAGCAGAGCAAGTTTGTGGGCACGGAAAACCGAAGGAGACTTCAAACCAGTATGGTCGAAACTTGGATCAGCTGTTTCCAAATGCAGGTCGGTAGGCAACAATTCTTCCGGCGTCGAGGACGATATAAAGAGGCATAGCACGTCATCAAGACGGGGAATCAGAGTATCAGGTGTTATCACCAACGCCGGTCGCACTTTGGCAGCAGTCAAGTCAGTAAAAGGGTAGCGGATCAGGACTATGCTGCCTCGGGTTACAGGGGAATGTTCCACTGCACCGCCTTCCCGTCTGCAAGGGAATAGATGTCCTCTTCCGGTGCATCCAACCAATCAAAGCTGCCAGAATCCGTGGCCAACTGAATAAGCTCTTCCGGCGAAATGTCATCAGTCTGCATTGGAGGCTCCGGGCTATCACGGCGGGCTACAATAGCGGCAGTGAAGGTTTCGACCTCTTCCTCTTCCTCTGGCGTAAGACGCTTCAGCAGTTGAGCAAATCGATAGTTCATAGCTAAACCTTTGCAGGGGATGGTAACAAAAGTATAGCACTTCCTGTCCGGCGCAAGAGTGTCCAATCACATCCTTTGAGACCATAAGAATCGGCTGCGCACCTTGCCATTTTCAGGGTCTTACGTTGACAACCACTTTACCTGCCGCCCATAGTATGCCGCGTTTACAAGCCCCGCTCGGAGGAAAACGTGACCATGAATCTCAATGTCGAAACAAACCTGGCGGCAGTCCAACGCTCCGTGTCGTTTCTGGAGCGCGACGGCCAGTCCGCCAGCGCAGTTACACTTTCCCGACGCTACGCCACGACGGTCGCGGACCTGTGGGACGCCGTGACCAGCGCTGAACGCATACCTCGCTGGTTTCTGCCGGTCAGCGGCGACCTGGAACTCGGCGGCCGCTACCAGTTGGAGGGCAACGCCGGTGGCACCATCACGGCGTGCGAACCCCTGTCCCATTTCGCGCTGATGTGGGAGTTTGGCGGCGACGTCAGCTGGGTTGAAATAAGGCTTTCGGAGGACGGAACCGGTGAGGAGAGGCTTACCCTCACCCATACGGCGCTGCTTTCGGAACACTGGGATCAGTACGGGCCGGGAGCCGTGGGAGTAGGCTGGGAAATGGGCCTGCTGGGCCTGGCGCTTTATATCGAACACCCGGACGAGCCAAAGATTGACGAAGAAGCCTTCGCGACCTCTCCCGAAGGGCAAGCGTTGCTAACCGGCAGCAGCGAGGCGTGGGCGGACGCCGCGATTGCGGCCGGGACGGCGCCGGAAATTGCCCGTGCCGCGGCGGGGCGGACGACGGCGTTTTATACGGAGGATGTTGGGTGACATGGGTCACGTTACAGAGTGGAGGAATTGCTGAATTGACTTCATCAGAGGATATGAACGCGTCCAGGCAAATTGACGAGAGAATCGCTGAACTGGGCGACTGGCGGGGCGAGAGGTTGGCTGAGATCCGCCGACTCATCCACGAGGTCGACCCCGATGTGGTTGAAGACTGGAAGTGGCGAGGCACTCCCGTCTGGTCGCACGACGGCATGTACGTCAATGCCAACGCCTTGAAGGACAAGGTCAAGCTGACTTTCCACCACGGGGCGCAGCTAGTTGACCCGGGGAAGCTGTTCAATAACGGCTTAGGTGGGAACAAGTGGCGGGCGATAGACATTTTCCAGGGGGACGAGATAGACGGGGATACGCTGAAGGTGTTGCTGCGTGAAGCGATTGATTACAACACCAGCCATTCCGTGCCCAAGAGCAGGGGTTCGAGGAGTCGGTGACGGGAATGGGGCTTACGACCAGATATTTTTTGTAGGTCGACAAGTACGCCAAAGCCTGAATCTGATTGTGCCTCGGGCCGGGCGTACAACGGCGTTTTATACGGGGGATGAGGGGTGAAGTGGCTAGTTGCAGCCGCCACAACCGCTTAGCTCATAAGCTCAAACTGATCGAGGAAAGTAGCGTCGAGTTTAGGTATCAAATGCATCGATGCGTACTCAGCGGGCGTTCTTGACATGGACTCTGCTGGAGCACATTTTTCCTGATACAGTTAGTCTATTGCACGGCTTAGCTATTCCTTAGCTGCAATCTACTCAATTATTGCTTGCGCATCTCGGCTACCCGCACAGGCATCTCGGCTCATGCGGACACTTTGAATTCTTGTTAGTCTCAGCGCTTAAGAATGAACCAACAACGCGACCATCAACAATCAATTGTCCACTACCCGTATGCACTATTACTTGCCCGTTTCTAGGCCGTACAATGACTTGGCCGTTACCGGAATGGACGACGACTTGTCCATTGCAAGGATGTAACTCTACTTTCCCGTTCCCGGAGCCAATGTGCCAAGTACCGTCACTATCAATTTCCAAGCTCCGGTCTGATTCCTCAAAGCGATAAATCATTTCATTCCTCGTTCGCTGGCTGGTCAAAGTTAGCCCTAGTTAGTTAGCATCCAAGCCCATAGTGACCCTGTCCAAGGAGCGGAGGATTTCAATCTCCGTGCTTCGATGCCAGATTCCTATTTTTCTCCTCAGGCTCTCTTCATTCCAAAGTGCTGATTATTTGCCGCCCTCTTAGTATTACAACGACAGTTGGCGTGATAAGATCACTCCGAGGTTGGGGAAGGCTTGGGTAAGTGAGGCAGGGAAGTGGATGCAGCGGCTTTCGAGCAGGTATATCAGGACTTTCAGGAATTTCACGCTTACTTCGCTGGGCTGTTTGGCCGGAGGGAGACCCGGGAGCGCAGCGGCCATTATCTGCAAGCCCTGCTGGTGCAGTCCGGGGAGCGGCGCAACGCCGAGAATCTATCGGAGACGGTTCCCGAGTCCGCCCGGGGGATGCAGCGGTTTCTCACCGACTCTCCCTGGGACTACGAGGCGGTTATAGGGCGGCTGCAGGAGTACCTGGGAACCCGGCTGGAGCATCCTGAGGCGGTGTGGGTGCTGGACGGCAGCGACTTTCCCAAGCAGGGGAGGAAGTCGGCGGGAGTGGCCCGGCAGTACTGCGGCAGGCTGGGCAAGGTGGCCAATTGCCAGGCTGGGCTGTTCTTGGCCTACGTGAGCCCGCTGGGACGGGCTCTGGTGGACAAGGGACTGTATTTGCCGGAGAGCTGGACGTCGGACCAAGATCGTTGTGCGGCGGCGGGGGTTCCGGAGGAGAGACGGGGCTACCGTTCGAAGACGGGACTGGCTTTGGAGATGCTGGAGCAGGCAGTAGAGTTGGGCCATCTGAGGGCCGGCTGGGTCGCTGCAGACGACGCCTTCGGCATGTCGCCGTCCTTCCGCGACGGGTTGGCAACCTTGGGAATGCGCTACGTCCTGGACGTGCCGGCGGGCTTTATGGTGTGGCCGGAGGAACCGGAGTGGACCACTCCGGTCTACCGGGGACGGGGTGGGCCTCCCAAGCCCAGGCTCGTGGCCGGACAGCGGCGGACCATGGAGGAGCGCAGCGCTGAATTGCCGGAGGGTGCCTGGCGGGAGATTACGGTGGCGGAGGGAAGCCAGGGCCCCCGCAGCTACCTGTTCAGCGCCCAGCGGGTGCGGCCCAGCAGCCGGCGCAAGCCCGGTGAAATCCACTGGGCCGTCTACCGCCGGAACCTGGACGGCAGCGAACCGCGCTACTACCTGTCCAATGCTCCGGAGGATACACCGTTGGAGACCCTGGCCTACGTGGGCGGTTCCCGGTGGAGAATAGAAACGGAGTTCGAGACGGAAAAGAGCGACGTGGGACTGGACGAGTACGAGACCCGCACCTGGGCGGGATGGCATCACCACGTGGCCCTGTGTCTGCTGGGCGGGGCTTTTCTCCTGGGCCTGCAACAGGCTTGGGGGGAAAAAGATGCCCCGGATCACGAGACCGCAGGTCTACCGGGTGGTGCGGGAGATGCTGCCCCGGGAACGGTTCGGGCCGGCTGAACTGCTGCGGTGGCTGGAGCAGACGCAAGAATGCAACGAGCGAGCCAGTCGGTCTCACGCCAAACGCCGCGCGGCCTTTCGCGCCCACTCCACCATCCCTCCCTAAACTGTCGTTGTAATATTAGTAGAGGGCGGAATTGTTTCAGGCGATGTAACTTAGTCTCTTGACCCCGTGGCACACTGTTTCAGCCCTTCGGAGGGTGCGGGTCCTTACCGTAGGAGTTCTTCTCGCGGATCTGACCGTTTTGGCCGTGGATGAGAAGCTCCGATCCTTGGTTTTGGGCAATTTGCCGTCCTTTATCTATGGCTTCTTGTTGGGTCTGATGTACCGAAGAAGCGCGTTGCCCTCCCGCTGGCTTGACTGCCCATCCGTTCGGATGCGGAACTACATGCTGGTTTCTATTGGGCATTAGTTTTCCTCCTCTTTTTTGACACTTCCCTTATCATGTTGCGTTCAACTTGGCCTATCTTTAGTACGACAGTGTTTGTCTTGTGCACCTCCTTGTACAAATCTGCAATTTGTGGTAAAAATGGGAAATCCCAGACGGGTACCACCCGTTTAGGTCTCGGCCGTTGGTGGTGCTTGCGAGGCTGTTACCAGCGGCCCTTCTTTTTGGGCTCTTAACGAACTGTTATTTAATTGTTGTAGCGCGGCTCATCCACGCCGCTAATCCTTCAATTAACCTCTGTCTTTAGCTTTACTCACACTTATTCCACCCACACGATATGCACATCAGGCAGCCTTCCTGGTAGATGACCGGGGTGTTACAGTCGGGGCACTTGCGGGCCGTGGGGACGGCGCCGCCGTTGCCGTTTCCATTGCCATTATGGTACATGGGCTCCGGAACGAACTGCATCTGGACCGCCTTCGCTTCCGTCGGCTGCTCCGTTTCCTCTGCATCCCTTTCAATAAAACGCTGCAGGGCCAGGGCCACCGCGTCGGGGCCGGAGCGCACCAGGGTTCCATCGTCCCAGAACGGACAGCAGGTTATTCCCTTCAATTGCTCCACCACGTCGGCGGCGCTGACGCCGGACCGCATGGCCAGGGACGCCAGGCGGGAAATGGCCTCAAGCTGGGCCGAATCACAGCCGCCGGCCTTACCCAGGGTACTGAACACCTCGAAGGGCTTGCCCTCTTCCTTGAAGTTGATGGTCACGTACATATTGCCGTGGCCGGTATGCACCCGCTCGGTGATGCCCTGTATCTGGCGGGGCCGCTCCTTCGGTACGCGTACCGACGGCCCGGCTTCCCCGGCCGACTCCTGGCCCTCGGCCTGGGAACCCGTGTCGCCGGTGCTCAGCACCTGGCCTTCCTTGCTGCCGTCCCGGTACACGGTAATTCCCTTGCAGCCGGTCTCGTAGGCCAGCATGTAGGCCTGGGCCACGTCGGCCACGGTGGCGCTGTTGGGGAAGTTGATGGTCTTGGACACCGAGTTGTCCGTGTATTCCTGGAAGGCCGCCTGCATGCGCACGTGCCATTCCGGGGTGATGTCATGGGAAGTACGGAAAACATCCTTGACCCATTCGGGCACTTCCAGCTCGTGGAGGCTGCCCTTCTGCGCCAGTTGCTCCATCAATTCCTGGGAGTAGAAGCCCTCGTGCTTTGCCACGGCTTCAAAATAAGGATTGCCTTCCACCAGCCGGGTGTTGTCCATTACGTTGCGGACATAGGAAAGGGCGAACAGGGGCTCAACACCGCTGGACGCACCGGAAATAATGCTGATGGTACCCGTGGGGGCAATGGTCACCGGAGCGGAATTGCGCATCCTGCGGACGTTGCCGGGCTGGTTGTAAACACTGCCCTCCCACGCCGGGAAGGTGCCGCGCTTCTCCGCCAGCGCCATTGAAGCCTTGTAGGTCTCGTCCTGGATGCGGCGCATTACCTGGCCGCCCAGTTCCAGGGCCTCCGCCGAGTCATAGCGAACGCCAAGCTGCACCAGCAGGTCGGAAAATCCCATGATGCCCATGCCGATGCGCCGGGTCTTCTTGCTCATCACCTCGATTTCTTCGAGAGGGTAGTCGTTCATGTCGATGACGTTGTCCAGCATGTGGGTGCCGACATGCACGGCCTGCGCCAGCCGGTCCCAGTCCATCACCACGTCATCGTCGGTGTACTTCACCATCCGGGCCACGTTAAGGGACCCCAGGTTGCAGGACTCAAAGGGCAGCAACGGCTGCTCGCCGCAGGGGTTGGTGCTCTCGATCCTGCCAAGCTGCGGGTTGGGGTTGCCCCGGTTTATCCGGTCCAGGAACACGATGCCCGGGTCGCCGGTCTGCCAGGCCATCTGGGTCAGTTGTTCGAACACCTCGCGGGCGTTGAGCTGACCGGTTACCTCGCCGGTGCGGGGGTTGACCAGGTCATAGGACTGGCCCCGTTCCACCCGCTGCATGAATTCCTCGGTTACTGCCACCGATATGTTGAAATTGACCAGGTGCGCCCCGTCTTCCTTGGCGTGAATGAAGCGCAGAATGTCCGGGTGGTCAACGTTCAGGATTCCCATGTTGGCGCCCCGGCGGGTGCCGCCCTGTTTGACGACATCCGTAGCGGCGTCAAAGGCGTTGATAAAGCTGACCGGACCGGAGGCCACGCCCCCGGTGGAGCCGACCACGTCGCCCTCGGGCCGCAGCCGCGAGAAGGAAAATCCGGTGCCGCCGCCGCTCTTGTGGATCAGGGCCGTTTCCTTCACCCGTTCAAATATGGAGTCCAGCGAGTCGTCCACCGGCAGCACGAAACATGCGGAAAGCTGCTGCAACTCCCGTCCGGCGTTCATCAGTGTCGGCGAGTTGGGCATGAACTCCAGCCGCCGCATGACGTTATAGAAGGCCTGTTCGGCTTCCTCCCGTTCTTCCTCGGATGCCGACCCGTAGTTGAGGTCGGCCATGGACAGGTTGCGGGCCACCCGGCGGAACATGCCGTCCGCGTCTTCCAGTACGTTGCCCTCCCGGTCCTTGGACAAGTACCGCCGACGGAGCACCACCTTGGAGTTTTCGGTGAGTTCCGTCGAGCGGTTGTTAATCTGCTGTGCGATTCCGGATTCTACTACCGCATCCCTGATACGATGCCTGATTTCGCCCATAGTCTCTAATGAACTATCTTGAGCCGTTGCCATCCCCCCTCCACTTCTATTTCGATCAGTGTCTTTATTCTCCGATGCCATATGCTAATTTGAGACCTGCTTCATTCTCCCGGCCAGCGCTAAATCAAGGGTTATGCCCCAGTGAAAGTACATTTCTGGGACCAGGCGCGCCGGGCTCGATATTCGCGTCGCTAAACGACCCAGCAATCCGGTTAACAATGGCCTCGCCACCGACCGCCTCTCCAGAGCGGCTATTACCGACCGGGCGCCCGCGGCCACCGGCCCCAGCACCATTCGGTGAACGATGCCTGATTTCAGCTGGAATCCCCGGCTGGAAAGGCACTGTTGAATGGAGTCCGCCAGGTCCTTCAGTGTTCCGTTGGCTAGCCTGTGGCCGGAAACCAACTCAATGGTCAGCCAGTCCCGGTCGGTCCAGCACCGCTCCACCGGGAAACTCTGGGCCAGCTCCCTGGTTAACTGGCTCTCCTGTCCCAGGGGCATGGGCTGGCACTGAACGTGGACCAGGTACTTCGTTTGCTCTCTCATTTAATATCTCACAGATTCAGTTTCGGTTGGCTCGGTTGGCGTTGAACAGGCCGCTCTCCGGCGACCTCATGACTTCAACTGGCAGAGAAAACTCTTCTCTTTCGCGCTGCTTTCCCACCGACGGGCGTAAATGGAAAACAGCACACCCCCATCTTCATGGCATCGAAGATGATCGCCCACCCGGGCGAAGGAAGCTTCCAGTGGCTATTCGGGCCATTCTCGGCCCCTTCACTAGAGACGGTTCTCCGGGGTCACCACCGCCGCCACCCTGGAATCGGGCCTCATGGATCTTCTTCCGACTCCTCTCCCTGTTTTAACACATTTGTTCCAAAATCGCATCGGGCATCTGTCAGTATGTCCGCCATCCCGCCGGGCCCGGTACCTGCTGTTGTGCTATCTGCGGTGGTACCCGCCAGCATGGAAGTTTGTCGTATTTGGCTATTTACTGATTCCATTGGTTGAAACTCGCTACCCTTCCTGCTGTCTGGCCGGGACATCTGCGACCCGGCGCCTGATATTTCCCTGTTTCCTACGGTTGGGAACCGTGTCCAGTTCCCTGCTTCTGCTCTTCTGCTTTTTCCCCTCGTTTGCCCCGCTGCTGCCCACTCCGCCCTTCGTGTCCCTTGTCCTTACCCACTTCTTCGCGGCGGGTATCTGAAAAACTTGCCCGGTGCGCGCGTTACCCTATACGTGGTCCAGGCCGTCCAACTCGTCCACGTCCGTTGGCATTGCGAACCAGCAAGCCACCAGGCTGGCCCGGACTTCCTTGTCAATATCGTCCTGCAGGTCGGCTATCGGGTTGCTGAACTCCTCGTCTTCAATAACTAGCGAGTCCTCATCCATGAAGGCCATTTCCTCAGTAATGGGCAGTCGTAGCAACAGGTCTTCCAGTTCATGAACCCGTGTGTTGTGGCTCAAAAGCCGGGTAAGGGCAGAGTATTGGGCGCTGTTAGCCATTTGAGAAACTCCTTAATATTCCGGCCCCGCTTAATCTGGTGCGGGTTGGTGAGTGGATTTAAAGACCTTCTATCGTTTCGGTTTCCCCGTCGGCTGAAACTGTTTCCTCGACATTGCCGCCGGACTCTTCATCCTCGGCTGCTGCCAGGTCTTCCGCGCCGCTGGCTTCCTGTTCGAGGTTGGGGTCGGAAAGGGTTGTTTCGTGGTCTCGTGTCCTTCGCCCTCTCGTTACCCGGCGACGCTGCCGACTGGGCCCCGGTTCTATGTGCGGGAGAGTTAGCTGAGTGCCACCCCCCTCTCGCAAGTCCTTTACCGCCTGCTCAAAACTGTCGATGTCCTGGAAGTCCCGGTAGACACTGGCGTATCGGATGTAGGCCACCCGATCCAGGCTCTTCAGTTGTTCCATTACCACTTCGCCAATCTGACTGGCGGTCACCTCACCCTGCCCCTGAAGTTCCCCTTCTATCTCCTCAACAAGCCTTTCTATGGTGTGGGCGGGAACGGGTCGCTTGGCGCATGCCTTCCGGATCCCGCCGGCCAACTTTTCCCTGTCGAACTCTTCGCGCCGGTTATCCCGTTTGGTTACCATAACACCACTGTTATGAATCCGCTCGTAGGTGGTGAACCTGCGGTGGCATTCCAGGCATTCCCGGCGCCTTCGAACACCGTTTTGCACGTTCCGCGAATCCGTTACCCTGGAATCGATGGAACCACAGTAGGGACACCGCATTGCCCTTGTCCGATTTCTTAAACAATTTTAAGAACTGTTTAAAAAATACTTTATCTTGTATTTCCGCTCTTGAACAGTACTACTTATAGTAGCCCAATAGCTCTTTTTTTGGTAGGCCGGATTCTATAATTCCTTGAATTCCTTAGTCAAGGTATTTTGGGCCCCCGAAAACAGTATTTATCCAATTTTCACGAACTCTTCAGACCGTCAACCTTTTCCGTCATCCAGGGAACTGCCCCTGCCCACTAAAGGGCAACAGCAATAACGCAAAGCGTCGCGAGTGCAATGAGACGCAGCGAAGAAGCCTGAAATGAAGTGTGAGGATATGAGCAGGAGTTGGAAGAGAGGGACTAAACAGGCAGGCGTTACCCAAGAGGTATCGCCCCTGAAAATGAATGAAAAGGGATACCGGAAGATAATGAGCGTCCGGCGCGCCGTTACCGTTGTAAAGAGGGCGAAAAAGAAGCAGGCCGACCCGATAATCGGGTCGGCCTAAAGCAGGTTCTCGGCGCTCAAATGGTCAGCGATACTGGAAAAAAATGTACTACTGCTAGGAGCCTCCGAGAATATTCCTCTCATTAGGAATCTGGTAGTAAGTTATCACTTTGGTTTGGAGACCGGCAAGGGGAAAGCTTGCCGGTTTCATCCATTTTTTGACTTCCTTGACCTTAACCTTGCGCTGACTCTACTTTCCCCTGGGCCAGAACTTTCGCCATACCCCGGACCGGCGTTCTTCCTGCCGGGCCAACCCTTCAAAGTCCCGGGTATGGCCGATTATTTGGCCGGCGGAATGGTCGTCGCCGGCCTCCGGGTTATCGAAAAAATCCGCGGCGGCTTCCGCCGGACTGGCGCCGCAGAAAGCTCGGCACATCCAGGTCGTCCAGGCTATCCTGGGGGATATCCTGCAACAACTGCTGCAACTCGGCTTCCCGCTGCTTCTGGTTGTCCTGCATTACCGGAAAGGCGGCCGCCACCATGGTCATCTTTACCTCGTCTTCCAGGCGCGGGTCGCGGCTGGTACCGAAGATGATGTTGGCCTCCGGGTCGGACATCTCTTCCAGCACCGCGGCGGCATCCTGAACCTCTTGCAGGGACAGGTTGGTTCCGCCGGTGATTACGAAGAGGATCCGCTTGGCGCCGTCCATGGCGATGTCCAGCAGCGGGCTGCGGGTGGCCATCTTCGCCGCATCAACGGCCCGCTTCTCGCCCTTGCCCCGGCCGATGGCCAGCCAGGCCGGACCGGCGTTGGTGAGGATGGTCTTTACGTCGGCGAAGTCAACGTTGATCTCGCCGGGCACGGTTACCACTTCGGCAATGGCCTGGACACCCTGGTGCAGTACCGAGTCGGCCATCTTCAGGGCATCTTCCCAGGTAAAGGTCTGGTCCTTCTCGTGATTCAACTCCAGCAACCGGTCGTTGGGGATCACGATGACGGTGTCGGCGTGGTCCTTGAGGCGCTCAATGCCTTCGTCAGCGTTCTTGCGCCGGGCAGCAGCCTCGAAGGAGAAGGGTCGGCTGACAACCGCTACGGTCAGGGCGCCGGATTCCTTGGCGATCTGGCACACCACCGGGGCCGCGCCGGTGCCGGTGCCGCCGCCCATGCCTACGGCAACGAATACCATGTCTGCGCCATCTACTGCTTTCTCAATTTCGGCGCGGGACTCTTCCGCCGCCTGGCGACCCAGTTCGGGCTGGGCGCCGGAGCCCAAGCCGCGGGTGAGGCTCTGGCCCAGGGCAATGCGGTGAGAAACGTCGCACCGGAACAGGTGCTGGGCGTCGGTATTCAGGGCATAGTACTCCACCACCGGGAGCTTGTCCTTGTACATCCTGCTGACCGCGTTGCTGCCGCCGCCGCCTACACCCAGGACCTTAATCAGGGGTACTCCCCGAGCAATTTCCGGCATGGCATTGTAGTTTTCGTTGTTGTCTCTGCCGGGTTCCCAGGACGCTGAGCTTCCAAATACCATATTACATTCCTCCGAATTCCTGAATGGTTCGAGAATTTTTACTTTGTCCGGTCTCCTCCCGTGCCCCGGCAGTTGCTTGCCCGTTCCCGTGGCAACCCCCTGGCCTGGTCCGGTAGGAACTTCTCTCTCAAGCGTCGCCTATCCGGCAACCTTCTCCCGGTTGCGCTTGAAAATGCTGAGCAGAGACTTGTAACCCTTGCCTGATTCTTCGGGCGCCCGGTAAGTGCGGCCCTCTCCCTGGTGCTTGATGCCCCAAAGCAGGGTTCCCACCGCTGCGGAAAAGCCGGGCTTGCGCAGTTGGGTAGGCAGGCCGGCCACTCCCGTGGGATAGGCGATCCGTACCGGCTCTCCCAGCACGCTCTCCGTAAACTCCTGCAGGCCCGCTATATCGGCGCTGCCGCCGGTAAAGACCACGCCCCCGTCGGGCAGGCGGTTCAGGCCGGCCTGGGACATCCGCTGAACAATCATTTGAAGTATTTCGTACATGCGGGCATTGAGCGGTTCGCACAGGTGCCGGCGCTTTACCAGCTTTTGGGACTGCCCCTGCCCGCCAGAAAGAATCAGCTCTTCATCAGGGTCTACCAGTTCGGGCATTACGTTGCCCCGTTTGATCTTTGCATCTTCCGCCACATGGAAGGGAATTCGCTCGGCCACTGCCAGGTCCCGGGTCAGTTGGCTTCCACCCACCGGCAGCACCGTGGACAACCAGGGACTACCGTACTGGAAAACCGTTACGTCGGTGGTGCCGCTTCCTATGTCTATCAGCACGACACCCAGTTCGCGTTCGTCGGCGGTCAGGGTGGCTTCAGCCGACGCCAGCGACTGCAGCACCAGGCTGTTCACCGGCATCCGGTTGGACTCCACCGCGTTAACTGTATTCTTGAGAATTACTGCGTCGCCTATGGCTACGTGGGCCTCCAACTCTACCTGGTTGGCGTGCAGGCCAATTGGGTTCCGCACACCGGAGAGGCCATCCACCGCGTAGCCGATGGGAATAATATGAAGTATTTCCTGACCTTCCCCCAAAGCCGGGAAGGATGACTGGATAAACTGGTGCATGTCACTGGATGAAATGCTGCCCAGATCGGTAGGATGCTCCATCACATCCTTTACGTTGCTGCTGTAAATGTGACCGCCGCTGACCACCACGTAGGCGCCCGGGTTGTAACCCTTGCCCACGTACTTTTGGGCCTCCGCTATGGAGGTGCGGACCGCCTCTTTGACCTCTTCAATATCGTCGATACATCCCTTTTGCATCCCTTGGGACGGGGCGATGCCGGTGCCAAGCACCTTCAACTCGCCTTCGCTGCCCACTCGGGCCACGACGGTGACAACTTTGCTGCTGCCAATATCCACTGCCGTGTAGAATGTTTCTTTAGCCAAGATGTTCCGTCCTTCTGAAACCAGAGTGATTAACCGGAATCACCAACATTACCTTTTTGCCCCTGCGTCTGGCCCGGGCTTGCTTTCTCTTTAGCCCGTTATCTCTATTCAGCCAGGCGCTGGGCTACTCTCATTCGGGCGCTGCGACTGCGCGGATTCTCCGCTATTTCCCCGGCGCTGGGCCTTATAATCCGCCGGTTGACCAGGCTTACCCTGGGCTGGTGCTGGCATACGCACACCGGCAACCTGGGTGGGCATATACACTGCGCCGCCTCCCTTGCCAGGAAGGTCTTTACCCGCCGGTCCTCCAGGCTGTGGTAACTGATTACCGCCAACCTTCCCGAGGGGGCCAGCAAGTCCACTGCCGCCTGCAGCCCGGTTGTCAGCGTGTTCAGTTCGTCGTTAACCGCAATGCGCAGGGCCTGAAAGGTGCGGGTTGCCGGATGTGTCCTGCTGGTCCTCCGACCGGCTCCGCTCCGTGAACTTCGCCCTGACTGCCTCCCTGCCGCCCCCGCCACCACACTCGCCAGTTGGACGGTACTGCTGATGGGCCTCTGCCGGACTATCGCCGATGCTATGGCTCCTGCCCGAGGCTCTTCGCCGTACTCCCTCAAAACGGCCACCAGGCCCTCTCGGGACCAGGTGTTCACGATATCGGCCGCCGTGGGAATGTCTGCTTCCGGATTGAAGCGCATGTCCAGCGGTTCGTCTTGCTGAAAGCTGAAACCAAAACCGGAGCCGTCCACTTGCCGAGAGGATATCCCCAAATCCAGCAGAACCCCGTCTGCCCTTGCCTCACTTCCCAACATCCCTTGGACCAGGGATACCATCTCGGCATAGCTTCCCAATATTGGAGTAAATTGCACTCCAAAGGGAGCCAGACGCTGCTCAGTTCGGACCAGGGAACGAGGGTCCAGGTCGATACCACACACACTCCCAAGAGGGGCGGACGCCCGGAGGAAGGCCAACGCATGGCCTCCATCCCCCACTGTCCCATCTACATACACACCGCCCGGGCGAACACCCAACTGACCCAATACCTCCGTCAACAACACGGGAAGGTGAAAAGGCACTATTACCCCTTCTGCCTGATCTGCCATCTCTGACCTACCGGGCTCCGGACCGCTGCCAGTGGAAATACGAGAAGGCCTACGGACCGGAAACTCCTTGCCAATGTGCCGACAGAGGAACCATTATCTCCCGTTGGGACGCCTCGTCCTCTGTCCGAACTGCCGGGGCCAAAAGAGTGGAATTGGGACACCGGCGCCGTGCCGTTTACCTCGCGAAGACCTGGCAAAGACTAAAACGTGGATGCCGGTCTAAACCCGGGATTTACGGCAGCTAACCGGTTCAACTTGTCTACGGGCAACCCAACCCAACCATGCCCCTGGCCGACGATTGATCGACGTCTCTCCAACCCTTGAGAGTCATGAGAGAGTCTTTAGAGACCGATGCGAGGCTCTGCAGAAGCCCCGAACGGCGGTAATGTAGAGTGATACGGAGATGTGATCCACACACTAACCCTTCACCACCATCACTGGCCTGACGTTATCAATCTCGGGAAGATCGTGTCAACGGTAATTGCTGTCTTTTTTATATTAATTTTATACATTCTCATTTTTGGTCAATGTGTAATACTTTGTTCAAGGGTTTTCAGCCCTCCACGGTCCCCTCAACCACGCCTCCCTGACCCGTTCCCCCCTCATCGAACCGGGACGGAGGGATACTGAAAGTACATCGGGTCACCCGGTAAAAGAGAAATCCCAGTTATGTTATCCTGAGCCTGCCGAGGGGTCTAAGGCCTTTCCTTTCAAGACGGCTGCTGATTCCTGGCCGTGCATCAAGTGCGGGATTTCAGTTGCTTCGCGAAGTTCATCCTGAGCATATCCGAAGGCTTCGGCATGACATTTTCCTGAGAAGCGATTGCTCTGAACCCAGCCGCCTGCTAGCTAAACCTTTCTTCCTGACGGGTGTATACTGGCCCTTGACCTTCGCTTTACCTACCGTTCCGTTGGCTCAACCTCCGGTTCGCTTATCCCACAGATGGACGGCAATGATGAGCACAGTCTCCCCGGTCAAGGAACGCAAGCCGGTATTCTATGGCTGGTACATCGTTGCCACCTGCATCTTCGTGGCCTTCGTAACCAACGGCGCCCGCAACAGTTTCGGAATTTTCGTCCTTCCCATGAGCGAGGAGTTCGAGTGGAGCCGCGGCACAATCTCCTTCGCTGCCGCCCTGGGCTTTCTGGTCAATGGCCTGACTCAACCCTTTATGGGCCGGTTGCTGGACCGCTTCGGCGGCCGCAAAGTTATCGTCTCCAGCATTGCCATTTTCGGCCTGGCCACGGTGGCCCTCAGCCTCACCTTCCATCTGTTATATCTGATCTTTATTTTTGGCTTCGTCTCATCGGTGGCCCTCAGCGGAATGTCGCTGAACAACACCGGTACCCTCCTGTCTCGCTGGTTCCGGCGAAAGCGCGCAACGGTCGTCGGGCTTAACGCCGCCGGGCTGTCCGCCGGCGGATTGCTGCTGGTGCCCTTCGGCATGTACTTGCTCCAGGCCACCAACTGGCGCATCACCTGGATCGCTTTCGGTGTGCTGATTCTGGCGCTTTCAGTGCCGCTGGCTTTCTTCTTCCTACGAGACGACCCCAAGGACATGAACCTGAATCCGGACGGCGACGAGTCGCTTCCGGGCTCGACGCCCGGTTCGATCGCCGGACGCGTGGCCGGGATACTGGATACCGACCGCTGGGCTCAGTCCTTGCGTTCCATGCCTATGTGGCAGATGACCATCGCCTACTTTGCCTGCGGGTACACCACCGCCGTCCTGTCGGTCCACTTCATTCCTTTCGCATACTCGTTGGGCTTGACGGAAAAGGCGTCATATAACCTGTTGTGGTTCAAGCTGGACGGGGAAATGCTGGCCGCTATCATTTTTTCGCTGATGATGGGCCTGAACGTGGTGGGCAGCATCGGCGCAGGCATCCTGTCCGACAAGTTCAGCCGCAAGAACATGCTGGCCCTGGTCTACTTCGTTCGGGGCACGGCCTACCTGTCGATGCTTGCCGCGGTGGAATTCCTGGGTCTGGGAGCTCCGGCCCTGGTGATTTTCGCCATAATTGCGGGAACCTCCTGGATCGCCACCGCGCCCCTGACCACCGCATTGATCGCTGATGTTTACGGGGTAAGGGCCCTGGGAACCATTTCCGGCATCGCCTTCCTGGTGCACGCTGCCGGCAGCGCCCTCAGCATCTGGCTGGCCGGATTCCTCTTCGACCTGACCGGCTCTTACACTGTGCCCTTCCTTATCGCCGGCCTGTTGCTGTTCCCCGCGTCGGTGTTTGCCTTCTCCATCAAGGAGAAGAAGTACTCCTCGCGCTACCAGCGGATGACGCCGGCGGCAGTCCCCGCGGCCGGCGATTAGCCGGGCCGGGGTAACTCAACCCTTTAAGGGCTATGGGTATGCTTGGTTTGGGTTTGTGGCTGCCAGCGCAATGGCTAGTGGGTCAGTCGCTAATAGGTCAGTGGCTTCCGGCGAAGTTGTCCGCGCTTCTGTTAAATCTGGCCGCCCACCACGACGACATAGTCGACCCGGACTTCCTGGCCTGGCTGAAGTCCCAGCTTGATCACCTGGTAACCTTCGAGCCGTGGGTGCTGGTAATTATCCTGACGCTGGTGGTGCTGGCGATCCCCGCAGGTATTGTCGGGTTCTACCTGTACCAGCAGCGGCGAATGAACTATTTCTGATGGACAGGCATGCCGTGGAAATCAGGAATGCTGGAGAGGTAATTCGAGGAAGCGCCGGGGGCCACGCAAAAAATCAGGGACGGAACTGTCGCTCCGTCCCTTTTTCTATCCTGAAGCAGAACAGAAACTACTAACCGGGATTATGCTTTTCAACCAGAGGACCAACGCGGGCATCGACATTGCCTATCGGCTGGCCGGCGTCCACCCTGGCTACCGCCAGGTGGGCATCCCGCTGGATTTCTTCCCATTCGGGCTCCAGTTCGTATTCATCGCGCAATTCGTCGAACAAAGCGGTTAACGCGTTCTGATCAAACATAATGCTAAACTTAGATACCTCCTCCCTAGTATCGTGCTTAAACGTACCCCAGTCTATCCAATTTTGAAGTGGCTGACAAGCCTTGTTTAGCAAGGATGCAAGGCAATCCGGCCCGGCTTGGACTTAAAGCTCCTCCCCGGTCTAATTGGCGAGAATGGTCGGCTTCATTCTACTACTCTATTACTGATTCTACAGCCCCGTTACGGACGAGTTCCCACCGGCCTGCCAACGTCCCATCGTGCCCTCCATTTCTAAACAAGGCCTCGCAATTTCTATGCAAAGCCTCGCATTGCGTGGCACAATTGACCGCAGACCCCTTTCTTACACCGATACCACAAGGAGCGTTACTTCTGATATGAGAAAATATCCTTGGATCACCGCCATCCTTGCCGCCCTTATACTGACATTGCTTGCAGCCTGCACCTCCAACGAGGATAGCGCTGCCCCGGCTGCGCCCACACCCGATATTGAAGCCACCGTGGAGGCCAGGGTTCAGGCAGCAATGCCCGAGCCGGAAGACCAGACCACGCGGCTAGACAGGGTGCGAGCCAGGGGCGCCGTGGTATGTTCCAGCAATGACACTTTGGCCGGTTTTGGATACTCGGATGCCAGCGGTAACGTCAAGGGCTTCGACATTGATCTCTGCCGTGCCGTGGCCGCCGCCGTCCTGGGAGACCCCGACGCGGTTGAACTCCGCAGCACCACCGCCGCCGAGCGTGGCCCCCTGTTGCAGTCCGGCGAGATAGACCTGATGTCCCGAAACACAACCTGGACCTCGTCCCGGGACGTACAGTGGGGTAATTTTGCGCCGACCATGTTCTACGATGGGCAGGGTTTCATGACTCCCAACAGCCTGGAGGCCTCCACCATCCTGGACCTCAGGGATGCCACCGTGTGCGTACAGCAAGGCACCACCACCGAACTGAACCTGCAGGACTTTGACAACCAGAACTCCATGAATTTTTCGATTCTGACCTTCCCGGACAACATCAGCACCGACGAGGCTTACACCAACGGCCAGTGCGATGCCCTCACCACCGACCGGTCCGGCCTGGTCAGCACCCGCCAGGGTCTCCCCAACCCCGATGACCACACCATCCTGCCCGGCACCATATCCGAGGAACCCCTGGGGCCCGTCGTTCCCAGCGGCGACGACCAGTGGTATGACATAGTCAAAATGGTTATGGCCATCCTCATTTACGCCGAGGCCTACGGCATCACCTCCGACGACATTCCCACTTCACCAACGGGCAACACACCGGTGGACCGTATTCTGGGGCTGGAAGGCGCCTTCGGCCAGGAAGACCTGGGCCTGAGCCTGACCGTCTCCCAGGACGTCATTGGGGCCGTGGGCAACTACGGGGAAATCTATGACCGCCACCTGGCTCCCCTGGGAATTGCCCGGGAAGGCAGCCGCAACGCCCTCTGGAGCGCGGCCCCCTGCACCGAGTGCCCCAAGGGAGGCCAAATCTACGCCGCACCTCTGCGGTAGGGACCCTGAGTCCTTCCAGAGCAGAGCATTGAAATGGGGTCGCCGGAAGCGCCGGCGGCCCCTTTCATATTGTGCAACACCTTCGTCCCTGGGGAATCCTCGGCAGACCCAGGGTACGGTCGTGCCCCTGGCAATGTGCCTGTGCCCGCTACCCCAAGTTCCTGGAACAACGGGTATAATGTTGCAAATTCATTCCCAAGAGTCATCGTTCCTTCATTCCCTTATACGAAAAAGGAGAACACCATGCAGATCGGAGCCCACGTTTCATCCGCCGGTGGCATCAGCAAGTCCATTGACCGGGGCCTGGAAATCGGCTGCGAGGCCATCCAGATTTTCGGCTCATCCGCCCGGACCTGGGCCTTCAAACACCCGGCCGAAAAGGAAGTCGCTGCCTTCAAGGAACGCCGCGCCGAAGCGGGCATGGGCGCCGTCTTCTTTCACGCCATCTACCTCATCAACCTCGGCAGCCCCAACCCGGAGTTGGTGGAGAAGGGAGTGCAGTCCTTGATCAACTACATGACCCTGGCCGCCAATATCGAGGCTGACGGCGTCATATTCCACCCCGGCAGCCACAAGGGGCAGGGCTACGACCAGGTAGCCGGCCAGGCAGTCGAAGCCATCAAGCGGGTGCTGGACAACTCTCCCGAGGGCCCCTATCTGTGCCTGGAGAACATGGCCGGCATGGGCCAGCACATCGGAGCCAAGTTCGAGGAGCTTGGCGGTATCCTGCAGGCGGTGGACAACCCCCGCCTCCGCATCTGCCTCGACACTCAGCACAGCTTTGCCGCCGGCTACGACCTGACCACTATCGACGGCGTGGAGGCCATGATCGCCCAGTTTGACGAGGCCATCGGCGCCGACAAGCTGGCGGCAGTTCATGCCAACGACTCCAAGCAGCTTTGCGGCTCCGGCGTTGACCGCCATGACAACATTGGCGAGGGCTACATCGGCGAACAGGGCTTTGCCTGCATCATGGGCAATCCGGCCTTCAAAGACGTTCCCTTCTTCCTGGAAGTCCCCGGCTTCGAAGGCGACGGCCCCGACCAGCAAAACATAGACATTTTGAAGAGGATTAGGCAGGAAGTGGGGCTCTAATCTCTGTCCACGAAGGGACACGAAGAACCACGAAGAAGCTAATCAAGTCACTATCATTTTTCCCTTCGTGGTTCTTCGTGGAAGATAATTTCCCAGTATGGAAATTAAGCTTGGTTGAAGTCAGTTACCCCGAATTTATCCGCCTGGTGCGGCGGGCCTACCGCCGGTTGCCGCTTCATGTGCTGGACGCCCTGGAAAACGTCGACATCACGGTGGAAGAATGGCCGGGTCCTGATGAGGAGGAACTGCTGGAGGAAGGGAGCACACTATTCGGTCTGTACTACGGAGTACCTCTGACAGATAGGGAAGGGTTGCCACCTTCCCTGCCCGACCGCATTACCCTCTATCGCCAGCCCATTCTGGAAAGCTGCGAGACCCGCCGCGAAGTCGTCCGCGAAATCCGCATAACCCTGTGGCACGAGGTGGGTCACTACCTGGGCATGGACGAAGACGACCTGCACCGGCTGGGCTACGGGTAGCTTGACACCCGAAGGGATACGAAGTTGCTAAACCTATGACCGGAAATTGATTCGGCCCGCGCTTCCTACGCCCAATCTGCTTGCGACGAGCAACTAACACGCTCATTCCGAGCCTGTCGAAGGTTCGGACGGACGAACCCGCTCATCCTAAGCTTGTCGAAGGATCACCTCGATGAAAGCCCGCATAATATTCCCACCAACCTTCACTAACCAATCGAACCGTGACCGCAATTAAACGCATCGGAAGAGCCATCGGCCTTGGATTCGGCTCGGGCCTCTGTCCCGTGGCGCCCGGCACCATGGGTAGCTTTGCTGCTGTCGTCATTTACTATGCGATCTTCCTCATCCTCCCGCCTCAACTGGTCATCTCACCCCGATTTTTCTGGAGCCTCGATGGTGTTTTCCTGTTAACTCTCTTAATTGTTGTTGGCTTGCCTTTAGGAATCTGGGCCACCGGTCTCCTGGTTACTGAAGAAGAACCCGACCCCGGCCGTGCAGTTTGGGACGAGTTTGTGGGCATGTGGATAACCTGTCTCCTCGTACCCCCGGAACCTGTCTGGCTGGCAATCGCATTTGTGTGCTTCCGCGTCTTTGACGTGCTCAAGCCCTGGCCAGCCAACCGGATGGAAAGCCTGCCCGGCGGCTGGGGCATAATGGCCGACGACGTGGTTGCGGGGATCTACGGCGCTGTTCTCATGGTTATCTTCCAGCTGGCTTGGGCTTCGCAATTCCTCAACTAGGAAGCAGACCCACTCCGCCGTAGCAGGTTCAGGTCCCTTTGCTTTTGGTAGCAGTGCTCTTGGTACCAGCATTTGTGCTCTTGGCATCTGCAATTGAGGCCCCACCCGCACCAAAGTCAGATAGTATTGACGACTGGTGGCCACACCTTTAAGCAATTCTCATTGCCGGAAAAACTGCCCCTGTGCTATACTTCTGGAAATCCTGCGATAGCAGTTATAAGGACAGTGTTTATGGTACAGTCTATTGAGCGTCCTGCCGAACAAGCCCCCGTGGCAACTCCTCCTCCCGCTCCCCAGCGTGAACCCCTGACGATGAAATCCCTCCTCGAAGCCGGTGTTCATTTCGGACACCAGACTCGCCGCTGGAACCCCCGCATGAAGCGGTACATCTTCACCCAGCGTAACGGGATTCACATCATCGACCTGCAGCAAACCCTCGGTCTGATGAACGAGGCCTACCGGGCCATGATACAGGTAGCGGCAAATGGTGGAAACATCCTCTTCGTGGGCACCAAGAAGCAGGCCCAGGAAGTTATGATGAGCGAGGCTGAACGCTGCGGAATGTGGTACATCAACCAGCGCTGGCTTGGCGGCACCCTCACCAACTTCCAGACCATCCGCACTCGCATCAACTACATGATCGAGTTGCAGCAGAAGCGCGACCAGGGTTATTTCCGTGTCCTCCCCAAGAAGGAAGGCTTGAAGCTGGAAGAGACCCTGGCCAAGCTGGAAAAGTACTTCCTCGGCATTCGCAACATGACCACTCTGCCCCAGGCAATGTTCATCATTGACATCTGCAAAGAGGACATCTGTGTCGCCGAGGCGCGCCGGATGGGTATTCCCATATTCGCCATAGTGGACACCGATACCAACCCGGACCTGGTAAGCCACCCCATCCCCGGCAATGACGACGCCGTCCGGTCCATTCGGTTGGTCACCGGTCGCCTGGCTTCCGCCATCCTGGAAGGCAAGGCCGAGCGAGAAGCGTTGATGGAGGAACAGCGGGCCCTGGCCGAAGCTGCCGCTCAAGCCGAGGCCGACGCCCTGGCTGCCGAGGCGGGTGAGACAGGCGAGGAAATGTCCGACGAAGAGGCCGAACATGTGGCCCTGGCTTCCATGCCCCTGGACGACCTCGCCCAGATGATGGAACAGGCCAGCCGGGGTGACGGGGAAGCTGAAGGAAGCGAAGCCTAGGGTAAATGGCCGGTTAATTAATGCGTCGGCCCGTCGCTTCCTGGAGTAAAGTCCAATAAGGCCTTTGGCGCCTCCGTGGCGTTCAGAGTTCTTGTTCAGGTAATGGGCTGCATGGTCTTGCTCATACCGGATGCGATAAGAAAAATACTGGACCAGGGACGACAGGAGCAACGAAGGGCTCAACGACAACGAAGAAAGGAAGCCTGCGAACGGTTCGGCGTGGAAGTCAACGGAGTAATGATGTTGCCTGACACGCCCGAAGTAAAGGCATTCCTGGATGTACCGGAATCTGAAGATTCCGGTACATAGTAAATCGCTCCTGACCCCTGACCGCCCTTAACTGTACATGGCCGCACACACGAATAAACTACGGGCCCACTCGGGCCCCAAACATCCATACATGGAGGAGATCCTTGCCAGCTAGCGTTGAACAAATCCGGGCCCTGCGCGACCAGACTGGCGCAGGCATCATGGACTGCAAACAGGCCCTTGAAGACAATGATAACGACATGAACAAAGCCTCTGATGCCCTGCGTCAAAAAGGCTTTGCCCGAGCCGCCCGGCGCGCCGACCGGGAAACCACCGAGGGAGTCATTGAGGCCTACATCCACACCGGCGGTAGGGTGGGTGCTCTGGTCGAACTGGGTTGCGAGACCGACTTCGTGGCCCGAAACGAAGAATTCAAGCAGGTGGCCCACGACATTGCCATGCAGGTGGCGGCCATGGGCCCCGTTTACATCAGCAACGAAGAAATCGAGGAGGGCGACGGCCGCTCTGCCAGCGAAGTTTGTCTGCTCCAGCAGACCTTCATCAAGGACAGCTCCAAGGTAGTGTCCGATATTGTGCAGGAACTGGCCGCCAAGGTCGGCGAGAACGTCCGGGTTGTCCGGTTCAGCCGTCTGGCCCTAGAGGAATAAACATCCCTGAACCTATGCTTGTGCCCAAGTACCGACGGGTACTGCTCAAAATTAGCGGAGAATCTCTGAAGGGTTCCGCCCCTACCGGCATTGACCCCGACGCGCTGAACTACATGGCACAGCAAATCGGGGACGTTCACCAGATGGGCATTGAGTTGGCCATTGTCATCGGTGGTGGCAACATCTGGCGAGGCGGCCAGGCCGAAAGGTGGGGCATGGACCGGGCTACCGCCGACTATTCCGGCATGCTGGCCACCATCATGAATGCCCTTGCGTTGCAGGACGCCCTGGAAAAGCGGGGCATCATTACCCGTACTCAAAGCGCCCTGCAGATTCAGGCCGTTGCCGAACCCTACATCCGCCGCCGCGCCATGCGGCACCTGGAAAAGGGCCGCGTGGTGATTTTCTCCGCCGGCACCGGCAACCCGTTTATGACCACCGACACGGCATCCGCCCTCCGTGCCCTGGAAATTGGCGCCGAGGTCCTGTTGATGGCCAAGAACAATGTGGACGGAGTCTATGACTCCAACCCCCACATCAATCCGGATGCCAAGAGATTTGTTAGCCTTGACTACCTTGAAGCCCTCAACCGGCGCCTTGAGGTTATGGACTCCACCGCCGTTTCCCTGTGCATGGAAAACAAGCTGCCCATCGTGGTCTTCAACATTTTTGAACAGGGTACCATGCAAGGCATCTTGAGCGGTGATACCGTGGGAACAACCATCGCCGCAACGGACTAGGCAAGCGCCTGTCCGGCCCAGGGAAAATCCCTTGGCCGGAGGTTCGGTTTCTGCGGCACACACTGGAAAATGAGCCGAAGCCTGCCAACCATCTTGGCGGCTTCGCCCCTGAGACAGGCACAGCAACGGGAGGATTGACCATGCCAGATAGGGATAATGACGCCGAAATCCAGTTAACCCCTGAAGAAGTTCTTACCGAAGTGGAACGCAAGATGGGCCGGGCCATGGAAGCCCTGGACCGGGAACTTGCCAGCCTGCGTACCGGCCGGGCTACCCCCTCACTCATCGAAAACGTAAGCGTGGACTATTACGGAACGCCCACGCCCCTCAAGCAGATTGCATCAATCTCCGCGCCGGACGCTCGGGCAATAATGGTCCAGCCTTGGGACAAGCAGGCCCTGCGCGACATTGAGCGAGGCCTCATGAAGTCGGAGATGGGATTCAATCCCTCCAACGACGGCAACATGATCACCGTTCCTATCCCGCCTCTGAACCAGGAACGCCGCCAGGAACTGGTGCGCCTCCTCAAGCGCAAGATCGAAGAGGGCAAGGTCTCCGTCCGCAACGTCCGCCGCGACGGCCTCGAATCCCTGCGTAAACTTGAGCGGGACAAGGCCATTTCCCAGGACCAGAACCGGCGCAGCCAGGACCAGCTACAGAAGACCACCGACTCCTTCATCAAGAATATTGACCAGGTTTCCACCGCTAAAGAAGCGGAGATCTTGCAGGTCTAGCCCCCGGATCAGGATATGAAAGCCCGCACCGGCTCGGCCAACCTGCAGCACACCTCCGTTTCCACGGCCAGCCGGCAAGCTGGCGCCAGGGGAAAACCCGACGGCGTCGACCGCACCGGCGTACCCCGCCATGTGGCCATAATCATGGACGGAAATGGCCGCTGGGCGGAAAGCCAGGGTCTGCCCCGGCTCTCCGGTCACCGCGAGGGCGTCAGTGCCATACCCAAAGTCGTTGACCTGCTGGCTGCCCGCGGCGTGGAATACCTCACCATCTTTGCCTTCTCCACCGAAAACTGGGCCCGCCCCTCTGCCGAGGTCGAAGGTCTCATCGAATTGCTGCACGAAACCCTGCAGCGCGAGACCGACCTCTTCAAGAAGAAGAATGTCCGTGTCTTCCACATCGGCAACGCCGACCGCCTCTCCCCGGCCGTTCGCCGCGCCGTAGAGCACATCCAGGACGAGACCAGCGCCAATACCGGTATCGTCCTCAACGTGGCCTTCGACTACGGTGGCCGCCAGGAAATCCTCACCGCCGTTCAGCAGTTGATCCGCGAGGGCATCGCCCCGGAAGAGGTAACCGAGGAACTCTTCAGCGCCCGCCTCTTCACCGCCCACTGTCCCGACCCTGACCTGATCATCCGCACCGGCGGCGAGTTGCGGATCAGCAACTTTCTTCTCTGGCAGTCCGCCTACAGCGAGTACTACCACACCCCCGTCCTCTGGCCCGACCTGGACGAGGCTGAACTGGACCGGGCCCTGGCCGCCTATGGCAGCCGGCAGCGGCGATTCGGCAACGTCGTTCCTGACTCCAAGGGTTAGGCCCCCTTGCTGCTCCGGACCATCACCGCCCTGGTGGGACTCGCCATCTTGTTTGCCTGCCTTTGGGGCGGCCTCCCCGGAGTCTTCTTCATCACCCTGCTGGCCGCCATCCTGGGCATCCGCGAATTCTACCGCCTGCACCCGCCCGACAGTTCATTGCCAGCGCCCGACAACTCGCTGCCAGCGCCGGAAACCGACACTTCGTTGCCAACGCCGGAAGTTGCAGTTCCCGAAACCAACGTCCTGGAACTCGTTGACGATTCCGCAACAGACGAAGATCTCTCACAAACTACCGCTCAACCCACACTTATAACCGGCGATCCTTCACAGATTACCGCTCGTGGTGAGCCTGTCGAACCACACCTGCATAACTCCGCACCCGATACCCGTGAACCGGAACAGCCCGTCATGCCCAGCCAATCGGCGTGCGACAAGACGACTGTCGCACTGGCCTCTCCAGCGTCCCTGGACGATGAGGGCGGTGAAGGCCGTGAGGGCGGTAACTACACTCCCGAAGAACAGCCCATCAATCCTGCCCCCAGCCTTCCGGCGGCCACGTCCCTTCCCAACCTGGTCGGCGCGGTCTGGGTTGCGGCCTTCGTCATCGGCGGCGCTGCTGCCAACGGCCTGCTCCATTTTTGGGGCATATCCCTCGGCGTGTTCCTGGCCGGTGGATTTGTCGCCCTCCTTTGGTTCATCGCCTTCTACCATGGCCCCCGCTGGCCCGTGGCTGCGGTCTACCTGTACGGCGGACCCGTCTACGTTGGCTTCCTCCTCGCCCACGTCCTGGTACTTGCCCAGGTTGGCGAGAATTTCTTCTACGCCAACCCCACGGCCTTCGACTTCCTGTCCTTTCCCGACGACAGCTACTCCCTGGGCCGGAACTGGGTACTTTTCGCCCTGCTGACCACCTTCGCCACCGATACCGGGGCCTACTTGGTCGGCCGGGCCATCGGCCGTCACCCCATGGCCCCCGGCATCAGCCCCAACAAGACCTGGGAAGGCGCAGCAGGAGGCTTCTTTGGAGCCATCATCGCCGCCCTCCTCCTTGAGCGACTCCTCAACCTGGGACTGGGTACGGAAGGATGGACGGTGGGTTGGTCCGGCGTATGGGCCCAGACCTGGAACTGGCAACCGCTCCTGATTGGTGCTACAGTTGGAATCGTGGCTCAACTGGGTGACCTGCTGGAGTCCAAGCTGAAGCGCCTCTCCCAGGTCAAGGACGCCGGCGGGCTGATGCCCGGCCACGGCGGGCTGCTCGACCGGCTCGACAGCCTGCTCATAACCATCCCCGTGGTCTACTATCTGCTAGTGGCGGTGCTCCGGCCATGAGAAACATTGTCGTCCTGGGTAGCACCGGTTCCATCGGCTGCCAGACCCTGGACATCGTCCGTTCCTTCCCCGACGAGTTTCACGTGGTGGGCCTGGCCGCCGGCGCCAACCACGACCTCTTCCGCCAGCAGATTGCCGAGTTCCGTCCCCGGCACGTCTACTGCATCGACCCGCCTGCAGACCTGGCCCCCGGCATCGACTTCATGCCCATGGAGGACATGGTCTGCCTGCCCGAGGTGGACGTCATAATGGCCGCCACCACCGGCGCCGCCGGCCTCCAGCCCACCCTCAACGCCCTGCGCCAGGGCAAGGCCGTCGCCCTGTCCAACAAGGAACCCATAGTCATGGCCGGCCCGCTGCTCAAGGACTACGAACGCAAGTACGGCGGCGCCATCCTGCCCGTGGACAGCGAGCCCAGCGCCATCTGGCAGTGCATCCAGGGCGAGACCAACGAAATCCGCCGCCTGATCATCACCGCTTCCGGCGGCCCCTTCCGCACCATGCCCCTGGAGGAAATGGCTGCGGTAACTCCCGAGCAAGCGCTGAATCATCCCACCTGGCAGATGGGCCCCAAGATAACCATCGACTCGGCCACCCTGATGAACAAGGCCTTCGAGGTCATCGAGTCCCACTGGCTCTTTGATGTCCCCTGGGAAAACATCGAGGTCGTGGTCCACCCCCAGAGCACCATCCATTCCATGGTCGAGTTCACCGATGGCTCGGTCAAGGCCCAGCTTGGCCCCCCCAGCATGAGGCTGCCAATCCAGTACGCCCTCTTCTACCCCGAGCGACGCCGCAATCCCGACGATTCCCTGATACCCCGCCTGGACACCAGCATCGCCCAGGCCCTGGACTTCCGGCCCATGGAGCCCGAGCGTTACCCCTGCTTCGACCTGGCCCTGGCCACCACCCGCCAGGGAAAGACCTACCCCACCGCCCTCAGCGCCGCCGACGAGGTGGCCGTCAACGCCTTCCTCAATGGCAAAATAGCCTTCACCGACATCTACCGCGTCGTGGAATCGGTGGTAAACACCCACCAGCCAACCCCAGCCGAAACCCTGGAAGCCCTGGTAGCCGCCGACACGTGGGCCACAGCAGAGGCCGAGCGTGTTGTGGGGAAGTTGGGGTAGCTAAGCAACCTCTGAACAAGTCCCTTTCCCCTCGACTGGGGAAGGTTAGGATGAAGGTGTCTGCGCTCCATTCACCCCCACCCTCTGTGCTATCATTATTCCCGGCTCTCCAATTCTTAGGTCCTTGTAGAGGCGCGTCGTGGCTGAGCGGGTATATATAAAGTCCCACGAATTTGACCGTGTGCTCAACTACTACTGGGCAGAGCAGGACATCAGCAATGACATATTTTCAGCCCTGGATCAACAGAGAGAAGCCGGGTTAGCCGCCGGTAAGTTGGCCGCGGAGTTGGAAAGATTGGTGGAGGCCCGTACCTGTACCGAAGATAGGACCCGCTCCCTGGAGATGTTGGCAGAAGCATTGGAAGATGCCGGCGGCATGGGCCAAATTCTGGAAAAACATAAGGCAGCTTTTGTTGCCTTGTCGGAATTGGGCAAGGAACTCGAAAACCAGAAAACGGCGATCGATGCCATAGGTGGCATGGACCGCCTCTTACAGCAACACAAAATGTTCATGGAAGCTGCCAGGGAATTCAGTCCTGTCTTCACCATCGAGTCGGGCAAGCGCTTTGGCAAGCCTTGCATCCGCGGCATACGCATGACAATAACCGACGTGCTGGAATATCTCACGTCGGGCATGACTGACGAGGAAGTCCTGGACGACTTTCCTGACCTTACTCAAGCAGATCTAAACGTCTGTCGAGACTTTGGGACTTACATAGAACAGCGGTTCAAGTCCTTAGAGTCTGGATGAAGCTGCTCTTCGACCAGAACTTGTCGCGACACTTGCCAGGGTTATTACGGGACATTTTTCCTGATTCACTGCACGTCAGGAACTTGGAAATGCGCCGGACACGAGATAGCCGAATTTGGCAATACGACAAAGAGCATGACTACCTGATAGTTACCAAAGACACGGACTTCCGGGACATGAGCGACACTTTGGGATTTCCTCCAAAAGTCGTGCTCATAGTCCTTCGCAACGGACCCGCTCCAGAAGTGGCATCCCTTTTGCAAGAGCGATTCGGCGACATACTGGAGCTGTACCAGGACGAAAGTCGGGCGTTCTTAGAATTGCCTTAACCTTCCTTCTAAACACAAACCATTAACCACTCGCAACATCTATTAACCTCCTCCATGACACTCCTTTAGCCCCTGTGCTCGACCCTTCGTCCCACCCCCAACTGACACCCGCCCATTGCCACCCCGACTCCCGCCATCCAAAATAAATATAAGCGTTACCAGTTTCGTCGGCCGGAGTTGCAATGACCCGGGAACAGTTGCGCGGCAGCCTGCTGCTGCTCCTTGCCGTCGCGGCTTCCCTGCTCATTACCACGTTGGCCCTCGACGCCTGGATGCCCGATTCCGACCTGGAAAAATCTGCCCAGGTTATTCAGGGTTATGCCGCCGCTTTCACCCTATTGGCCGGCGCATTGTTCGCCGCCTTCCGGTTCGACCTGTTCCGGAACTTCATCCCCCACGCCAACATCAGCCAGCAGGTCTCCCACCGGGCCATCAGCGACAGTTACGTACACATCCTGGTAACCGCCACCCTCACCAACAATTCCAAGGTCAAAATGGATTTTCGCGAGGGCTTTTGCCGCTTGCAGCTGCTCGGTTCCCACACCGACAGCGAGGTCGAGGAAATTTACCGGCAAGTGTTTGCGGAAGACAACCCCAGGGCCCGGCGGGACTTTCAGTGGACAACCCTGGACGAGAAGCCGCTGAGCTGGGACCGCAACGAACTCATCATCGAGCCCGGCGGGTCCCACCAGGAAACTTGCGAATTCATCGTTACTGCCGCCGTGACTTCAGTCCTGGCCTACAGCTACTTCTACAATCCGGCCGCGCCGGTCAAACCCGAAGGCTGGGGCGTCACTACCGCCTATGATATAATGGGTTCCGACGGTTCGGTGGAGGTGTTAAATGCGGTCCAAGAGTAAGTCCGTCAGGACTGGTGGCACCACTTCCCCTAAAGTCCCCGGAGGACTGTCACCCAGGGTGGCGCCGCCCAAGATTAAAGGCAGCGATAAGCCTCCTGGCCCCGTTCCCAAGCTAAATACAAAGGTCTGAGCGCCCCTCTTCCTACATGGAAACAGCTTTTATCGCCATCATCGCCTTTGTCCCCATGCTGGTGATGTTGGTCGTCATTCACGAATGGGGACACTTCTTCACCGCCAAAGCCTTCGGCGTTAAGGTGCTGGAATTCGGCATCGGGTATCCGCCCCGGGCCTTCAGCATCTTCACCGGCCGCACCCGCGTGCTGCTGGACGACAACACCCAGTACATCAACCTGCCCGGCGTTGCCGCCATCCACCCGGGACTGCGGGTCCGCCTGCAAACTGCCGAGGACGCCAGCGGCAACCTGGTAGCCCGCGTCGTCGAGGCCTCCCAGTCCAGCGGACGGCGCCGCCAGTCTTCCCTTCACGACATGGGCAGCGACGAGTACCTCCAGCACGAGGGCACCATCAAGGACATCGACCCGGAGTCCCTGGTCGTAGCCGACATGGTCTATTCCCTGAACTGGCTGCCCCTGGGCGGCTTCGTCCGCCTGGCCGGTGAAAATAACCCGGCTGTACCCCGCAGCCTGGCCGCCAAGGGCCCCGGCCCCCGCGCCATAATCCTGGCCGCCGGTTCCCTGGTGAACGCCGCCTTTCCCCTGTTCGCCTTCACCCTGCTGTTCATGATCCCCCAGAGCGTTACGGTGGGACAAGTGCAGGTCGAGGAAGTAGTTGCCAACTCTCCCGCCATGGCCGCCGGCATCCGACCCGGGGACCTCGTCCTTACCGCCGGAGACAGGACCATCGAGCACGGCTCCGACCTGGTGCGGGCCACCACACTCAACGCCGGCACATCAATGGACTGGTTGGTCGAACGGGAAGGCCGCACCGAAATAGTCCGGGTGACCCCGAGGGTCAACCCGCCCGAGGGACAGGGGGCCACCGGCATCCGCATCGGACTGGTCAACCTGCGCTCCGAGACCCGCTACGAACCACCCTGGACGGCAGTGTGGCTGGGCACGACCAACACCTGGGAGATGTTGACCCTCCTGCGCCAGGAAATATCTTCGTGGATAACCGGTACCCGCGCGCCCCAGTTATCCGGCCCCGTGGGCATTGCCCAGGTAACCGGCGAGGTAACCCGCGACGGCGGCCTCCGCGGCTGGGTCGTGCTGTCCATCCTCTTCAGCATCAACCTGGCCATCCTCAACCTCCTGCCCATACCCATGCTGGACGGCGGCCGGCTGGTCTTCGTGTTGCTGGAATGGGTCCGGGGCGGCAAGCGCATACCCGCCGACCGCGAGGGCCTGGTTCACCTGATCGGGTTCGTCGTGCTGCTCGGCTTCATCCTCTTCATCACCTACAACGACATCGTCCGCATGGTCCAGGGAGGCAGCCCCCTGGGCGGCTGAGGAAGCTTCCAATAGCAGGCACGAATTTCCACGAATGCCTGACTGGAAACTATCTCAAAAGTCCCTTCCCCCTTGATGGGGGAAGGTGGCTTTGGGCAAAAAGTCCCGATTCTCGCCGACTTATTGCCCATCTGACATAGTTATTGCCCAGGCCCGGGTTTATGCCCAGGTCCACAGTCGGGGCGCTCACACAGTGGCGTGGAATGAGGGCTGGCGAGAATACAGTGCGAAGGATGGCGGTCCTGTCAAGTAGGGAACTCTGAGTCGGTTTATCAACCAGCCTTACCTCTCAATGTCGATTTGATATTGGAATTGTCTTCGGCCTCTACCACTTCTCCAAATGGTATTCCGGGAAGCTGGGCGACCCGACGTGGTACTTAAAAGGGCCGAACCTAAAGGAGTGGCACCTAAAGGGAATAGAGAGACGATAGCCATACACCATGAAATGGCCGGAGTATTTGCGTTCTGGCCCATTTAGAAAGCCCTGCCGATTGGCGGGGCTTTTCACATGGTAGAATCAGCTTGGTTTCTTGGAGCAAAGCCAGCAAAGGGAGTTCTCCAAATGGCAACTCTGATAGAGTTGAGGCGTCGTTAATGTCGAGGAAACAGAACAAGAATATCGGCCAATCCAGAATAACAGAAGAGGAAAAAATAAAGGGTTCTCAAAAGTGCATTCTCAAAGCCATTCAACTGATAGCGACAATTGACGAGTTACAAAAGAAACAGATACCAATGCGTGGCTGGGTAGATAGCCAATTGGATGAGTTTGTCAGAGAGTCTGAAATAGACCCGTTCTCCCGGCGGGAATTAAGCTTACCTGTTGATGCGATACTGCCGCCTCAATACGGTTTTACTTCTTTGGTGTACGAAACCTTCTTTTCGCAAGCATTAGCGTGGTGGGCCAAAGCGCAATGCACTAATCAGCAAAAGGACAAATATTTACTGAAAAAGATGTATGCAAGTGCATCTTGGTACGACCATTTCATGGGACGCCGCAATAATTTGGGGAGTCATTTCCCAAATAACGAGCTTCAAAAAGTACCCGGAGATAGGTGGTTGATTGCCAGAGGGTATTACCCTTTGGGAAATACTGTTATAACTGCGTTTAAGTATGTGTTGTCGGAATCAATGGCATTGTTAGTGCCATCACTGAACAAAGAAACTACTTTACATATGTCCCTGGGCGCATTTGGTATCAATCAAATTGACATTTCCCAACTGCAAGTGCCTGATTCAACTGACAAAAACATCCTAGCACTGGTTGTAACTGAGCCAACACCTTTGCTGTATCACATAATTCCTATGCCAAACGGCAATTGGGTTTGCGAAGCGTGGGATGTAGATGCTTCACATACGATTGTGGAAGGAGGGCAACATTACATCTGGCCAGCCGACATTGTGTGTAATTCGGCACAGGAGGCTTTCAAGGCTTTATCAGCAGAGGTAGCAAAACGACGAACAGTGAGCCAGCAACTCTTGTCGTAACACCTTTAGAATTGTCTTGTCGAGTTGCTGTTTTGGGAATACGAACTCTTAACAAAGCCCCGGTCAACGGCCTTGTTTCTTATCTTCGCTAACTTCTAGTATTTTGGAACAGACTATCAATTTTAGGAACAAATGCGATTTTTGGAGCAAAGCCGCAAAGCCTCTGACCGGGGCTGTTATAGTGTCTCAAGGAAAGGTTTAGTCTTGGTTTATGCTCACTTGAATGCCTTCTCCGGTCAGCGCACGGTGCGCAACAGGGAGTTGCATAAGCACATCCAGTGCATTGTCATATTCCGCATTGCTCCCGCTGATTTGATTCCCTATGTTGGGAATGTTAGTGTTCTGAATTACTCTTTTTGCATTAGCTTCCGCCGCACTCAATTGACGTTTCAAGTCTTCTTCTATTACGCTTTTGAAGCTGTCTTCGCTGGGCTTGCTTACAGTTGGAATCAACACTTGGTCAGGAATAGTTACGTGGATTGTTACTCGCAATATATACCTTCCATAAATTAAGTTTCAAGATGCTACAACCTCAATTATCCCGCCCCGGTCAAGCCCTTTTCGACAAGAGAAGCCCCGCCGATTGGCGGGGCTTTTCACATGGTAGAACCAGCTTTGGACTTTTTCATCAGGCGGGCTACTTATGCATCAAAATCGGCTTTTTCCGCAAAGCCGACCTTCCCCCTTGACGGGGGAAGGGACTTTTGGCACTCCCCCTATCCCCGAAACTTCGGCATCACCCCTTCACTCAACAGCCGCAGCGACTTCGCCGTCTTCTCCGCCGACACCAGCCCCCGGTTGGTCAGCATCAGGTTGCGGATACCGGCGTCCCGCATTTGCTCCAGGTGCTCCGACACCCGCCCCGGGCTGCCCACGATGATCTCAGCCCCGTCCGGGTCCGGCCTGTCGGCATAACCTTCCCGTCCCATGGGCGGCGGCTGCCGGTCCATCGAGTATTGTGGTGGATTCCACGTCGTGCGGTAGTGCTGCATGTTGGCCCAGGCCTCATGCTGGGCCGGCAGAAACTCTTCCATCGCCTGCTCGTCGGTCTCCGCCAGGTGCATCTCCCGCCAAACCCAGATCTGGTCCAGGTTCGCCTCTATCGCCGCCTCGTCAAACCCCGCCTCGGCCATGGTGTCCCGGTACAAGCGGATGCTGGCGGCGGTGTGGTTGGTGGACCGCCCCCGCAGCAAAATGGGCCGGCCAATGCGGGCCATGGCCTTGACCGACTCGTCGTCAATGCAGGCCCGCGCCAGTCGGGGATGAGGCTTCTGGTAGGGCCGTGGCCGCGACGACGGGAACGCCACCTGGTAGTGCTTGCCCTTGAACTCCAGGTTGTCCGTCGTCCATGCCCGCACCAATAGCTCCTCGGCCTCTTCCAGTTGCTCTACCCCCAGCGCCGGATTTGACCCAAAGCCAATGTACTCGTAGGCGTTGTAGTTGGAACCCTTGGCCGTCCCCACAATCAGCCGACCCTGGGACAGGTTGTCCAGCAAAGCAGTCTGGATTGCCACCCGCACCGGATTGTGCAGGGGCAACTCCAGGATGCCAAATCCAATATCAACCCTGCTCGTCTTGACGGCCAAAGCCGCGGCGAACACCAGCGGGTCTCCGTAGACGCACTCGCCGGTGAAGTAGTGCTCCGCCAGCCAGATGGCGTCAAACCCCAACTCCTCCACCAACTCCGCTTCCGCCAGGCACTCCTGTATCTCCTGCTCGTCGCGGGAGTCATCAAACTTCATCGGGTAGAAAAAGTGCCCAAAGCGCATGTTGGTTCCTTTACTTTTTGTCCACGAAACCGCACGAATTATCACGAAAAACTTACTAACCCTTTTCTATAATTCGTGACTATTCGTGCGTATTCGTGGATAAATCTCTCTCTTCCAGGCCCGTCTGCCGTCACGCAAACGCCGGCATAACCTCTTCCGCGAACAGCCGAATCGACTTCCGGGCCGCGGCAGGGTCCATGTACCCGAACATGTGGCGCGCACACAAAATATCGTGGCCGATAAGGTCATGCTGCTCTTGCAACTGCCTCGCCACCGTTTCCGGACTGCCCACCAGGGCTATCCCGTTGTCCACCCAGAAGTCAAAGGAGTTGGCCCGCTCCCGGAAGGTGCGGCGCAGCTCAGCCCGCTCCGGCGTCCCCGGGTCGTCGCCTCGCATCCCGCCCGGGCCGTGCCCCAGCCGTGTGGCTCCGATGATATCGCGGCCCTTGCCTGCGGGCACCGCCTCGGGAAAGGCGGCGGTTGCCAGATGAGGTTCTGCCTGCTCCCGTGCCTTGGCGTCAGTCTCGGCAACATGGACGTGGCGGGTCAAAAAAGTCCTGGGCATGGGCGCCGGATGCCCCTCCTGTCGCCACAGGTTGCGCCAGGTCTCGAACTTATCAGCGATAACCGGGTCAACGTCAATGTTCTGGGAGACGTGGAAATTCTTCTTGGCGGCGTACTCAAAGCTGGCCGCGCTATGGCAGCCGAACCAGACCGGCGGATGGGGCTGCTGGAAGGGCTTGGGCGTGGTCAGCACCTCATCAAACTTGAAAAACTCGCCATCGTAGGTAACGCTGTCCTGGGTCCACGCCTGGAGGATGATGTCGATTGCCTCTTCGCTGATGTCCCGCCTCCGGTCGAAGGGCACGTTCCAGCGCAGGAACTCGTGGGTGGTTACTCCGGTCCCTGCCCCAAACTCAATACGCCCCTTGGACAGGTGGTCCAGCATCGCCACGTCTTCGGCAAGCCGGATGGGATGGTGGAAGGGCAACTGGTAGATCATCACCCCAAACCGCAACGCGCTGGTGGCCCGCGCCAGGGCTGTCAAATAGATGTTGGGCGCGCTGAGGAAGCTGACGGCTGAGGTCTGGTGCTCAATGGAAAAGTAGTACTTGTACCCCATCTGCTCGGCTTCCTGCGCCCCCCGGATGTGTTCCTCGTAAACATCGGCGGCAGTAGCGTGGGCCTCCATCTGGGGCTGGTCCAAAACGTCATAAAGTCCAATGTCCAGTTTCGCCATATAAAGACACCTCCAATTTGGGTAAGCGCCGTCAAAGAAACAATATCAAAAGTCCCTTCCCCCTCGACGGGGGAAGGCTGGGATGGGGGTGACGCCTGGCATATTTTTATCGCTGGGCATAGACGATGCTTTCACCGCCACTATTTCAATAGCTTCCAAGTGATGACCCGAAGCAAAGAATCCTGCCAGGAATGTCACCCCTCTCCCTCGGGAAGAGGGGCCGGGGGTGAGGCCGTCCCTTACTTCCAACCCTGGCGCCTACTTCCCTTCCTTGATATGGTCGGCAATCTTCTCCCCGATGGCCAGGGTAGTCACGTTGGTGTTGGCCCGGATGCAGTCCGGCATAATGGAGGCGTCGACAATCCGCAGACCCTCCAGCCCGTACACCTTGCCGTACTGGTTCACCACCGCCATGGGGTCGTCCGCAGTGCCCATCTTGCAGGTGCAGGATATGTGCTGCGACGTGGTAACCTCCCGCCGCATCCACGCAGTCAGCGCCTCGTCCGACTCCATGTCCTCGTCGGTGGGCGAGACCCGCTCCTGGATGATGTCCTTGAAAGCCTCGTCATTGCCGAGATCGACGCAGACGCGCACCGCCTCCCGCAACCGCCTCACGTCGAACTCCTCCTCCAAGTAACGGTAATCCAGGACCGGCTGTTCTGCCGGATCGGCCGATGCCAGGCGAAGCTCACCCGCCCCCACCGCCAGGTAGATGCCGGCGGTCATGCGAATGCCCAGGGGCACCATGCGACTGCCCCCCAGGTTCACCCGCTCGGTGGCGAAGGACTGCATGGTTATCTTCATATCGTTGCGCAGGTCCGAGTTTTCGGCGGTGTAGCGCAGCGTAAGCTGGGCCCGGGGCGCCAGACCGTCCAGTTCAAATCCTTCCCTGGTCCGCCAGGTAACCCACACTCCGGGATGGTCCCGCAGGTTCTGGCCCACGCCCGGCTTGTTCAGCACCACCGGAATGCCCAGGCTGCTCAGGTGGTCGGCCGGACCAACCCCCGACAGCAGCAGGATCTGCGGCGACCCTATGGCCCCGGCGGACAGGATGATCTCCTCGCCCTCTACAGTAAACGTCTCCCCGCCGCTTTCCAGTTCCACCCCCGTGGCGCGGTTGCCCTCGAAAATCAGGCGGTGTACCAGGCAGTTGGGCCGGATGGTCAGGTTCAGCCGGTGCCGCGCCTGGTCCAGGTATCCCATGGCGGTGCTGATGCGAATGCCGTTGGGGTTGTTCAGAGGAGTCGGCCCCACACCGTAGGTATCCGGGTGGTTGTGGTCGGGGCAGTCGGGATAGCCGGCAGCACGGGCGGCGGTGTAAAACGCCTGCTGCGCCGGCAGCCACGTCTCCCGCTTGAACCGGTGCATCACAATGGGCCCGTCGCCCCCGTGGAAGTCGTCTCCGCCGTAGTCAGTGTCGGTCTCGATGCGCCGGAAGTAGGGCAACAGGTTGGTGAAGTTCCACTCGTTGTTGCCCATGGCGGCCCAGGTGTCGTAGTCCTCGGGCACGCCCCGCAGGAAGACCTGGCCGTTAATGGCGCTGGAACCGCCCGTTACCTTGCCCCGGGGCACCATCATCGGCGGCGCCTCGTCGGTGGCCTTGCCCACGAACTGCCAGTTGTGATCGCTGGTCATCACGTCGGCCTCGGTGGCGTAGCCGAACTTCACCTCTTCCGGCAGGTCCTCAAAGTTGGGATAGTCGGCCCCCGCTTCCAGCAGTAGCACCGACGTATTGGGATCTTCGGTAAGCCGCGTCGCCAGGATAGCCCCCGCCGAACCGGCCCCGATTATCACATAGTCATACTTCATAAGCCCGCCTCCAAAACTGCATTTGGGTTGGATTATGCCGCAACACGGCTAGCGTAATGGGCAGCCTGAGCGGTGTCAATGACGAGTTCAAGAGCGGAAATTTCCATTAGAGTGGATAGCTTCGGCAGAATGCCTAACCTTGAGCCTGATATCACCGCTTGGAAGAGAAAGATGCCAGTTTCCGCAGACCCACCGCGTGAAATTGACAGTCGTTCCTGCGAAGGCAGGGTCTTCAGTTTCGAGGTTAACCGTCGTTCCTGCGAAGGCAGGAACCTCAACGCTTCGGGTCCTGCGTTTCCCACCCTGGCGTAACCGTGGATTGCCCTTACATTACACTTAACTGCCTCTGCCAGCAGCAGGAACTCCGTGAAGCTTGGGCCACCTCATTCATCACCTCATCATTAAGTGCCTATCTTGATACAGGGAGAATAGACTTTGTCCTTGTCTCCCCTCGCAGAAATCTCCTCCTTGAATTCTAATCCACTGACACCAGCCCATAGCCAACCCGTGTGACCGCCCTCTACCATTAATACTAGCTAACCTGGAGTTACACCAGATTCAGGCCATCCCCGCCCTGTTTATGGTCATTCTGAGCGAAGTCGAAGAATCTAAACTCCCCGTCAGCAGCCAACTTTCAGCACCCAAGTCAACACGCACCAGGAAAGCTCCATGCCCTGTAGCAAGCCCGAATCAACAAGCCCATCGACAACCCAGCCCGCCAAAAACCCCCAAAACAGGCCCGAAAATGACCAACCCATCACCCTCTGTCAGCTACAAAATGGGGGAAAATGAGCGGAAATGGAGGGATAAAAAAAGTCACCTCTCTCCCCCAGCGAGAGGGGCCGGGGGTGAGGACGTATCCACTCCGTCAAAGTCCTACTAACGTAGGGTCATCCCTTGTGGTTGCCCTGGACATGGAAGAGGCACCCCCATCGGCAACACTGCCCCAGCTATAAAATGGGGGAAAATGAGCGGAAATGGCAGGAAAAACAAAAAATAATTAGCGAATGTTCGTGCCCCTTCGTGGATAAAAACATCAGGAGGCAGTCCCATGACCTTGTCCCAGATCAGAAACCAGGTTCGCGCCCTGCAGCGCAAATACGCTAAAGAGCTGGCCGTCTACCGACTCCGCCGCATGGCCGAGGAAATCTTCCACGACTGGAACGCCACCGTCGCCGACGGCAAGGAGGCTCCGGAGTCGCATACCATAATCTGGCGGATAGCCCAGCGCGGCTTCCGCCTCTATACCTACACCTCCCTTCATCACTACCTTACAAAGTGTAAAGAAGCAGGCAAAAGCCCCGAACCCCGCCAGATCGTAAGTGTCCTGCTCCCCTGGGCCGAAACCGGCGGCTACCTGGAAGGATTCCGCTGGGACCTGCCCGCCCGAGCCTGATCACCCCTCTCCATCGGGGAAAGGGGAAGGGCGTGAGGGCGTTTCCACCCCGGCGAAGTCTCCCCCACGTAGGGGCAACCCTTGTGGTTGCCCTGAGCGCGGAAGACCCCCCACTGGCAGCACCGCCCCAGCTACAAAATGGGCGGAAATGAGCGGAAATGGAGGGAAAACAAAAAATCACCTCTCTCCCCCAGCGAGAGGGGCCGGGCGTGAGGGCCCTCACTCGTACATTCCCAAGCTCCCAACCAGGGTTTAACCCCTTGTTTATATTTTTAACACAAACTTAATAAACATAGCCTCCTCCCGCTTCCCCCTTGTCTTATAATCCGGACATACACCAAATAGGAAACAGGAGAAGGAAGATTATGAGCGCTGCAAAGACCATCTATGTAGGGATGCATGACGGCGTTTGTGCGGTTACCACCGAGGACGGCGGTTCGTCCTGGCAACAGGGCCCGGTTACTTCTCTCCCTCACGCCGCTGCCAGGCTCGTAGCCAGCCCGGTTAACCCCAAACGCGCCTACCTGGTTGCTTACGAAGCCGGGGTGTACCGCACCGATGACGGGGGTATGTCCTGGTCTCACCTCGATTCCTACCCTTCCGACTACGCCCACAGCGTGCTGGCCCATCCCACCGAGGGCGACACCCTCTACGTCGGCAGCGAACCGGCCACGGTGTACCGCTCCGAAGACGGCGGCCAGACCTGGTCGGAACTGAAGGGCTTCACCCAGGTGCCCGAGTCGGTGGACTGGAGCTTCCATTCACCCACCCGCGACTCCCACGTGCGGGACTTGCGGGTTGCCCCCGATGACCCCAACCGGATGTACGCCGGCATCGAGGTGGGCGGCATGGTCTCTTCCGGCGACGGTGGCCGTAGCTGGCAACAGCTACCTGGGTTGAACGACGACATTCATTGTGTGGCCCTGAGCGACGACCGGCCTGGCAGCGTCTATGTCGCCACCGCCCAGGCTCCCTATCGCTCCAATGACGGGGGCGCCAACTGGGAGTTGATCAACGACGGTCTCGACCGCCGGTACACGCTGCACATCTCTCCGGCCCCCGACGATGCCAGCCTCGTGCTGGTAACCGTCTCCGAGAATGCGCGGCGTCTCAATCCCCTGTTCTACCGCTCCACCGACAGCGGCGACAACTGGCAACTGGTGGATGATGTGGGTCAGGGCACCGAGCCCGAGGACATGGTCGTCGCCTTTGAGTGGGACCCGTCGGAACCCAATCGGGTATATGCCGGCGCCGACGGTGGCAAGCTCTACCAGAGCGCCGACCGGGGCGCTACCTGGGAAGAACTGTCGGTCCATCTCCCATCCGTGGCGGTGGGGGCATTGGCCGTAGGCCGCAGCTAGCAGAGCGGGCAAAGCGAGTCTGGCGAGTTTCAAGCCGCCTGTGTGGGCCCTTCGGCCAGCGCATCGAGTAGCCGTCGTTGAAGAGCCATCAAGCCTGTGCCCCACAGGCGGGGCCAATCCTGTCATCTCTAAAGAGGAAAATTGCCTCATGCTGAGATTCGCTGAAGAACTGATGCTGTTGTTGTTGGAGGGCCGAAGCGGGAATTCTGTGCGCTTATCCGACCGGTCCCTGCAATCTGCCCTGGCTCTGGCCTGAATATGCTGTCCGGCCCCTGCCAGGTGGGGCCGGGAGCCTCTTCTTGCCTCTCCCGCTAATCCCCTTTGCCGCCAGGTGTGAGCGTACTCACATCGGATTGCCAGGTAGTTGACGGCGATAGTGCCTATTGCTAATATCAACTTTAGAAGATCCCTCTCACGAAAGCCTCCATTTTGGTAAAGGCAGCGTCGCTGAAGGATATGACAACTCCTCTTACAACTCGCACCGAAATAATGTCGATCCTCGAAAATCGTGGCTACCGGGCTACTGCCCCCAGAAGGGTCATCATCGAGCTTCTGGAAGGCAAGAAAGAGGGCTTCACTGCTGAAGAGATCAGCAACGAACTGCCCGGCGTTGGTCGCGCTACCGTGTTCCGCACCGTCAAACTGCTGCTGAACGCGGGTGTCCTGTGCCGCCTCAACATGATGGACGGCGCCCCCAGGTACAGCATCTCCAGCGTTGAGCACCACCACCACACCATCTGCGTCAAGTGCGGCAACGTGGGCGAATTCCGGGCCACCAATATCGAAAACCTGATGCGGGCCCTCAGCGAGCAGATTCCCGGAGAAATTGTAGGCCACCGCTTCGAATTCTACGTCAACTGCGAGACCTGCCTTGCCAACTAGCCGCCCCCTGGAAACCCCGATCCTCAAGCCTTCCAGGTAGCAACCACCGGTCCCAACTGCCAGTTGCCCAGTCCGATCGAGATACCCTGTACAAGCTATTGATACCCTCTTTCAATCTCGGTATAATCTTATAATCTGTACTATTGATACATCGGCGCAAATGGACAATCCAGGGTATGGAGTGCAACCGGTGGCAACTGAACCAGGGATAACCGTTACCGACCTGACCGTGGAGCGAGACGGGTTCCGGGCCCTGTACAACGTCAACTTCCATATCGGCCCCAGCAACCTGGTGGGCGTGGTTGGGCCCAACGGCGCCGGCAAGAGCACCCTGTTCGACGCCGTCGCCGGTATCCTCCCCATCGCCCGGGGCTCAGTTGAGTTGCATGGCACCAAGGGCCGCCCCGGGGCGCTGGCCTACGTGCCCCAGCGCGACAATATCAACCTGCGCTTTCCCGCCACCGTCCAGGACGTGGTCATGATGGGCCGTTACTGCCACCTGGGCCTGTTCCGGCACGCCGGCCGCAAGGACCGGGCAATTGTCCGGGCTTGCCTGGAACGCGTTGGTTTGTGGGAGCGCCGGGACGCTCTGATTGAGGAAAACTCCGGCGGCCAGCGCCAGCGGGTCTTCATCGCCCGGGCCCTGGCCCAGGAAGCCAGCATCATCCTGTTGGACGAGGCCTTCAGCGGCGTGGACGTGGGAGCCCAGGAAGGCATCATCGAAGTGCTCCAGTCCCTGCGCGACGAGGGCAAAGTGGTGATGCTGGCCACCCACGACCTGACCAACCTGGCCGAGCGCTTCGACCAGATTATCTGCATCAACCGTCACATTTGCGCCTACGGGCCGCCGGCGGAGGCATTCACTCCGGCGGTGCTGGAGGAGCTTTACGGCTCCCACGGAATGGTCCTGGCCCACACCCATGCCGGCGGCGAAACTCATATCGAGACCCACATGCAGAATGAGTAACTGCAGCTTTGGCCGCTTTCACCTTTCTCTCCTGGGGTTAGCTCATCGCTCCGGTACTGGAAAATGATTGACTACATCGTCGGTCCCTTCCAATACCCTTTCATGCTCCGTGCCCTGATTGTGTCGGTCCTGGTGGGATTCCTGCTGCCGGTGGTTGGCGCCTATATCATCACCCGGGGTCGGGCCTTTATGAGCGATGCCCTGGCTCACTCCCTGGTGGCCCCCGTCGCCGTCGCCGCCCTCCTGGGATTTACGTCCTACATAACGGCCGTCCCCGGGGGCGTCGCCATCGCCCTCCTGATGGGTTACCTCAGCCGCCAGACAGGCATCAGCGACGACACCTCTATCGGAGTGGTCTTCGCCGCCATGTTCGCCCTGGGCCTGATAATTCTCTCCATCAGCGTGGACATTAACCCGGGGCAGTCGATCAGTATTGAAGACCTTCTGCTTGGGCAGGTTCTTGCCGTGTCCCAGACCGACGTCCTGGTGACCCTGGTCCTGACCATTGCCGTTGCCGTTGGAGTTTACCTGTTCCACCGGCAACTGGTATTCACCACCTTTGATCCGGTGGGAGCCAGCGTAGTTGGAATCCGAACGGGAATTGTCGAGTATGTGCTCTTGGCCCTGCTGGCCCTGGTCATCGTGAGCGGTTTGCAGGCAGCCGGCATCGTTCTGGTCATGGCCATGCTGGTGATACCATCGGCTACGGCTTACCTGCTGGCCCGCCGGTTTGTGGGCGTTATTCTCGTTGGCGCTGCCATAGGGGTAATCTCGGCCATCGCGGGCTTGTATCTCTCTTACTACGCCAACTGGCCCTCGGGCCCGGCCATGGCGCTGGTGGCCGCCACGGTCTTTGGGGCCGCGACGCTTCACAAGCGCACCTTCACCGTTCGCGCCGACGAGTAGCAATATTCTCGCCCCTGCTTGCCATCAGAGTCCGCTGTTCTCCAAAGGAACCACACCACCAAGGCGCCTGGATCGCTCCTCGGGTGTTATCATTATCGGGCCCCACCTACGAGTAAGACCGGCGCGTAAGACCGGTTGAGTCCCAGCCGAAGTGGGACAAGAAAAGGTGATCGGAAGTAGCCAGGCTTATCAGGCAGGTGCCAGTATGCGGTTAGCAGGTAAGGTTGCCTTTATTAGCGGCGGCGCCCGGGGCATGGGGGCCGCCGAAGTCCGGCTATTTTCCGCCGAAGGGGCCACCGTTGCTTTTGGCGATGTACTCGAGGAGGAAGGCTCAGCCCTGGCGGCAGAGATTGCAGATAAGGGCGGCCAGGCCCTGTTCCTGTCACTGGACGTTACCAGCGCCGCTCAATGGCAGGCGGTTATCGATGCCACGGTCGCCAGATTTGGCAAGCTCGACATCCTGGTTAACAACGCCGGCGTTAGCGGAGCGGGCCTGGTGGAGGATGTTTCCGAAGCAGAGTGGGACCGGGTGATGGATATCAACGCCAAGGGTGTCTTCCTTGGTACAAAGACGGTCCTGCCGGTCCTCCGCCATAACGGGGGAGGCTCCATCATCAACATCTCCTCGCAGCTGGCGCTGGTGGGCGTGGACAACAGCAGTTCCCAGTACATGGCATCCAAGGGCGCGGTGCGCATCTTTACCAAGGCCACCGCCATCCAGTATGCCAAGGACGGCATCAGGGCCAACTCGGTCCACCCCGGGCCAATAGCCACTCCCATGACCGAAGGGGGGCGCACCGACCCTGACCGGTATAACACGACCATCTCCCGAATTCCCCTGGGCAGGTATGGGGAGCCCGATGACGTGGCCTACGGCGTCCTTTTCCTGGCCTCCGACGAGTCGTCCTTCATGACCGGCAGCGAACTGGTAATTGACGGAGGCTGGACCGCCCAGTAGAAATTGAGGCCGCCGCAGTGTGGTTCCCAAAACGGCGGTCATTCCAGGCAGGAATGGCCCAGGCAATCCCAACCCCGTTCGGCATTTGTGATAGGATGTTCTCCGGCACTAGCCTGTCTACCCAACTTCTGGAGGCTGACCCAATGCAAATAGTGCGAGTTTACGCCGGTGACGACGGCGAGTCCTATTTCGAGGACTTGACCCCCGAACAGTTGGCGGAGATGGTTAACCGGGTGGGCGAGGGAGATATCCTGCTCAACAGCCGTCCGGCGCCCCACTTTCTTGACTACCATACCGCTCCCCGCCGTCAATACGTGCTTCACTTGGCCGGCACTGCCGAGTACGAGACCGCCGACGGCTCCGTACGCAGGCTAGGCGCCGGAGATGTGTTGGTGGCCGAAGACCTGACCGGGCATGGCCACATCGCCCGCACCGTTGGCGATGAAGTCCGCTATTCCTTGGGTTTCCCCCTGGCCGAAGGGTAGGAACCAAGAGGGGGAGGCTAGACATGGACAATGACGAATTCATCCAGCGCATCCGCGAAAAGATCGAGCGGCTGACCAAAGCGCAAATAGACCTGCAAATAGACCTGGAGGACCTCAACCACCTGCAAGTTGAGCTGGACCCGGAGGTGCCTCGGGTAACACTGGGCGCGAACATCTACAAGTACTCCGGCTTCGCCCGCATGTGCGTCGAATATGCGGTGGCCTCCATACGGGAGCGGAGAGACATCCAGTCACTGGAGTTTCACATGCTCCTGGCCCGCAACTAAGGGCGCCAGCCTCAACCCCGCCAGCCTCAATGAGCCAGGAACCGCAGGAAACAAAGGAACAACGGGACCCGCAGCCGGAGACAACCGAGTCACCGGCCCCGCCGGAAGAACTCAAGCCTTGGTACTACCAGTATTGGTTCCTCTACCCCATGATAATCTCCTGGCCCCTCTGGTCGGTGTTGATTATCCGTTCCCCCTGGCACAACAGGCTGATCGCCGGCGCTTTGGCCTGGGCCTGGTTGATAATCGGGGGCTACCTTGCCTACGTCAGGCTCAAGATGGGCGGCACCATCGCCCTCAGTACGGTGGCAATCATAGCGCCGGGTCTGATCTTCACCGTAGTTACCCAAATCCACTGGATCGCCAACCGGCGCCGCATCATGGAGGCGGCCCGGAGTTCTTCAACCGTACCTGCCGGCAACCCTCCCACGGCAGAGCAGCCCAACCGTGGCAACCCCCGCCGCACCAACCGGAGAAGAACAAGGAGGCGGCGGTGATTCAAGGTCTGCCACAGCAGCGTTCTAATTGGCAGGAGTCCCTGGACTGTCCTAGAATCGCTAATGGCCCAAGAGTGCCACATCACCAAGTTGAGGCGCCACGAAGTGCATGCAATGCGCCACCCAAATCTCCCCTTTCCCCATGTGTTGAAAAATGGTACTCTGAATCAAATCCTTTGCTCCACAAACGCCTTCCCAGAGTAAAGAAATGAGCAGCCAGCCTTCGGAAAGCCATACCCCCGGGCCCCCTCTGCCCGGCATGTTTGCCAGGTACACCGACCTGGTCAGGCAGGGGCTGACCGCCGCTGTTCCCGACTCTGATCTGTCCGACCTTAACCTGCCCATCCAGTACCACCTGGGCTGGACCGACAAGGACGGCAATCTCGCCGCCAGCGCCGCGTCCCAGGGCAAGGCCCTGCGCCCCACCCTTTGCATGTTCGCCTGCGAGGCCCTGGAAGGCGACCTGACCCAGGCCCTTTCCGCTGCCGCTTCCATAGAACTGGTCCACAACTTTTCCCTGATTCACGACGACATCCAGGACCAGGACCTTGAGCGCCGCCACCAGTCCACCGTGTGGGCCCTTTGGGGGCAGCCCAAGGCGCTGGTTGCCGGCGACGCCCTGCAGAGCGTGGGCGACCTGTCCATGCTGCGCAGCGCACAACTGGGGGTGCCCCCGGAAACGGTAATGCGGGTCTCCCACATTCTTACCGGGGCCTACCTGGAAATGGTCGAGGGACAGTGCCAGGACCTGGGGTTTGAGTCTCGGACGGCCATCACCACCGACGATTACCTGCACATGATTGCCTGCAAGACGGGCGCCCTGATTCGTTCATCGGTGGAAATAGGGGCGGTATTAGCCACAGATGATCCTGCGGTCGCCAATTCTTTCGCCAAGTTCGGCAGTTACCTGGGGAGGGCATTTCAAATACGGGACGATTACCTGGGCGTGTGGGGCGATGAAAACGCCACCGGCAAGTCCACCGATAACGACATACGGCGCAGGAAGAAGTCTTTCCCTGCCGTCTTTGCCCTTGAGAGAGCCTCCGGCGCCGCCCGTGATGACCTGTTGCGCATCTATTCGCAGGAGGAGTTGGACGATTGCGACGTGGAACGGGTAATGGCCATAATGGACGAACTGGGCGCCTCCCGGTACGCTGAGCAGTTAACCCAGCAAAGCGCCCAGCAGGCCACCCGGGCCCTGGAAAATGTCGAACTCCCCCCGTGGGCCCGAGAAGAGGTTGACCAACTGATCGACTTCCTGGCTAACCGGCAGTTCTAGGGCCGCTCAAATGTTAAGTGCCTCGCGAACTGGAAGAGTCCATGAAACCGCTCATCCTCATCTTAATGAGAGATGTCCCGGATATCTGTCGTCGCGACCCTTTACCCTTAAATCGCCACCAAATTGCATTCCCGACCAGGAAGCCCCGCCTGACTAACCAAACATGACCAACCACCTCACTGACACCCCGCAAACCTGGACCAGAGAGGCCGCCAGCCAGTACTGTGCCAATCTGGCCCGGTCCCATTACGAGAACTTTACCGTCGGCTCCCGGCTGATTCCCCGCGAAAAGCTGCGCCACATTTACGCCATCTACGCCTATTGCCGCACCGTAGATGACCTGGGTGACGAGGCATCCCCCGACGGGCCAGCAGGTGAAGCTTCGGAAATCGATACTGCCTCACTGCTGGTCACCCGATTGGCAACAGGCCAACCAGACCTCGAAAATGACCTAAAGGCTCACAGAATTGCCCTGCTTGACCTGTGGCAAGCCGAACTGGAGTCATGCTATTCGGGAACACCCTCCCACCCGGTAATGGTGGCCCTGCAGGAAACCATCGAGGTATTTGACCTGCCGCCAGAGCCTTTTCTGAAGCTCATCGAAGCCAACAAGTTGGACCAGCGAACCACCTGCTATCCCACCTACCGGGACCTGCTCCACTACTGCGATCACTCGGCCAATCCCGTGGGCCACCTGCTCCTGTACCTTTTTGGCTACCGCGATGCGGAACGCCAGCAGTTGGCCGATGCCACCTGCACCGCCCTGCAGTTGACCAACTTCTGGCAGGATGTGGCCCGAGATTACGAGAAGGGCCGCATTTACCTTCCACTGGAAGACATGGACCGCTTCGGCTATACCACAGAAGAGTTAACACGAGGTGAGTTCACCCCTGCCTTCCGGGATTTGATGGCCTTCGAGGTCGGGCGAGCCATGGACCTCTTTCGCACCGGCACTGCCCTAGTCGCAACGCTTGATGGAGTTGCCAGGCTGGACGTGGCCCTTTTCACCCGGGGAGGCGTGGCCGTGCTTGAAGCAATCCGCAATCAACGATATGATGTTCTAGCAAGCCGTCCCGTCCTTTCGCGAACCCACAAGGCCGGCCTGTTCCTGTCAACGTGGTTAAGCTGGAAACTGGGACTGGGATTTCGGTTGCCGGGCCCTCGCCAAACCTAAGGGTTCGGCTCCGCCTTACCTGCTACTGGATAACCACAGCCTTCTGCCAACGAGCGAGGTCGCGGTGACTGACTTGGAAGTGGCCTACCAGGAATGCCAGAGAATCACCCGGCGGGAAGCCAGGAATTTCTACTGTGCCTCTGTCCCCCTTCCTCCCAAACGGCGGCAGGCCATCTACGTCGCCTACGCTTTCTGCCGCTATTGCGACGACGCCGTGGACTCGGAAACCTCCACCGAAGAGAAGCTGCAACGGTTGGCCGATCTGCGCCGTATGCTGGAGCAATGCTACCAGGGCCAAGCCGATGAGCCTGTATTTGTGGGGCTTGCCCAAGTAGCACAGGACTACGAAATTCCCCGAGAGTATTTCGAGGAGATCCTGGCGGGGATGGAAGCCGACTTGGTCAAGACCCGTTACCAGGACTTCAGCGAGTTGCGCGAATACTGCTACCAGGTAGCTTCGGCCGTGGGCCTTATCTGTATACATATCTTCGGCTTTGATGACGCCCGGGCGAAGGCTCACGCCATCGACCTGGGCCTGGCAATGCAGCTGACCAACATCTCCCGGGACGTGAAAGAAGACTTGGACTTCGGCCGAATTTACTTGCCCCAGGATGAACTGGCCCAGTTTGGTTATTCTGAGGAAGATCTGATATCCGGACGGTTTGACGACGCCTTCCAGGCCCTGATGCGGTTCCAAGCCGAAAGGGCCCGAGCCTATTTCCGCAGCGGGTTCCAGTTGCTGCCCTACCTCAGCCCCAGGTCCCGCGCTTGTACCGCGGTGCTGGGCCGCATATACAGCAAGCTGCTGGACCGGATTGAGGCCGCCAACTACGACGTATTGAATCACCGGGTCAGCCTCTCAACCGCCGAAAAACTGGGGATAATGGCCCAGTCCTGGGCCGGCAGCATGTTGCCTCGCCAGCGGCCCGACCCCACCTAGGCAAGTCCCGTGACCCGAACTTCTGACGGCCCGGTAACCGATGGCCCGCTATCCGACGGCCCTGCATCTGACGTCGTTATCCTGGGAGGCGGCATCGCAGGCATTGCTGCCGCCCTGGAACTGCTGGATGCCGGTCGCCAGGTAACGCTGGTAGAAGCCCGTAGCTTCCTGGGGGGCCGAGCCTTTTCCTTCATTGACAGGCAAACCGGGCTGTCGCTGGACAATGGGCAGCATGTCATCGTAGGTTGCTGCACCCAGTTCATGGACTTTCTGGACCGTTTAGGCGCCAGGGACCAGTGGTTCTTGCAGGAACATCTGAGGATTCCAGTCCAAAGCCGTGAGGGCAAGGCAGGTACCCTCGGCTCCTCCCGCCTGCCTGCGCCTCTTCACTTGCTTCCCTCCTTTCTGGCTTATCCCCACCTTGGCCCGATGGACAAACTGCGCGTGCTGGGTGGAATGCTGCGGGCCCGATTAACTGACCGCCATCAACCTCAACTGGAACACATCACCTTCTACCGATGGCTACGGGATAACCGGCAGTCGGAGCGGGCCATCAACAACCTGTGGAACCTGGTCGTGGAGCCCACCCTCAACGACAATGTTCGGGACGTAAGTGCGGCCATGGGGCTGATGATAGTCCAGGACGGCATGCTGGCCGGCGCCAACAGCGCTAACCTGGGTTACGCCGTTGACGGGCTGCTCCAATCCATTGGGAAGCCCGCCAGGAGGCTGCTGGAGAAAAGGGGAGCTCGTCTGATTCTGGGAGACCCGATTCGCCGGGTCTTGTTTGGTCAGGGTTCGGAGGGATCTGGAACGGCGAACCGGGCAACCTCCCTTGCGTTGGCCTCGGGGCGACGGCTGTGTGGTGAGACTTTCCTAAGCTCCCTCCCCTTCTCGGCTCTGTTGCAAGTTTTGCCCCCGGAGACTTCAGCACTGGACTTCTTTCACAACATTGGCAAACTGGAATGGTCGCCCATTCTCAACCTGCACATACTCTACGACCGACCGGTAATGGACGAACCCTTCTGCGCCTTTGTGGACAGCCCCCTGCAATGGGTTTTCAACCGGAGCATTATCGCCGGCGAGGGAATGGCGGAGGGAAAACAACTGCTAACCGTTTCGGTCAGTGCGGCCTGGCAATACATCGACCTGCCCCGGGAGGAATTGGCGGAAGCCTTCCTGGCTGAGTTCGCCCAGGTATTCCCACCAGCCGGGCAAGCCGTGGTTGAGCGCATTAGCGTGGTTAAACAGCGTGATGCCACCTTCCGCTGTCTTCCGGGGGCAAATCTGTTGCGCCCCGGGGCTGCCACTCCCATCTCCAACCTGTTCCTTGCCGGGGAGTGGACTAACACAGGCTGGCCTTCTACTATGGAGGGTGCAGTCCGCAGCGGCTACAGCGCCGCCCGGTCCGTTATCCAAAGCCAGGGGTTGGCTGAAAATGCAGCAATCGCCTAAAGTTGTGGCCATCACCGGCGCGTCCGGTTATATCGGCACCCGTCTGCTGATGCAGTTGGAGACGAACCCCAATATAGGCAAGATCGTGGCCTTTGACCGGAAGCCCCTGCCTTACCCCATTCACAACATTTCCTTCTACCATCGGGACATCATACAGTCCAACCAAAGGGAAAACTCCCAGTCAGGCCAACGGAACAGAGAACAGTCGGTCCAACGGGACAATACCCCATCCATTGAATCTATATTGCGCCAGCATCGGGTCGAGACGCTTGTACACCTGGCGTGTCCTTACAGTCATACCACCACCTACCAGGACTGGGCCGCGGTATCCCGGGAAAACCTGGAAGTCTTGGAAGCAACACGCACCTCCTGCCTCGCAGCGGGTGTAAAGCACATCATCTTTGTCAGCTCCCACAGCGTATACGGCTCTTTTGCCGACAACCCGGTGCCGGTAACGGAACTGGTCCCGATACGGAACCGGCCTAATGACTACCTTGGCGACGTCAGCCTGTTTGCCGACATTGCGATGCAGGAATTCAATCTAAAAAGGGAAGAGGAAGAACACTCTCAACTGCCCAAAATTACCATCTTGAGGACCAGTCCTGTCCTGGGATATTCCGATGATCACTTACGCGCGGAGAATATCTTCCCTTACCGTTTCTGGGGGACGGGCGAAAATCCGCCCTTCCAATTTATCCACGAAGTGGACCTGGCGCTTGTTCTGGAGCAGGTGATACAGCGGGGAACCGAGGGTACCTTCAACGTAGCAGGAGAGGGAGTGGTTTTCCTGAGGGAGTTGTCAGAAATAACTCGTCGGAAGCTGACTCAACTGCCCGTGTTCCTGGCATATCCGGCAGCGTGGATGTCATCGCGGCTGTCCAACTCTGTTGACGGCGTCTGGAACGTAAACACCACACGCTACCCGATAATTATGAGCACCGGAAAGATCAAGCAGACGCTGGGCTTTAAATTCGGGTATACATCCCTGGAGGCCCTTAACGCTTTTGTGAATTACAACGGGCTCTAGCAGGCCCCCTTTTGGTGCCAACTCACTGGGGGTCTGCACTCTTTCAAGCCTGGAATGGCGGGGATATTGGCGGCGGCCCGACACCTGACTGGACTTCGATTCTCTTAAACGGGTTGGTGCAACACTGTCAACCTTAGGTGAGAAGGTAATCGGAAAGTTCATTGCACTGAATGGCTACACTCACTCAACTGCCACATTAAACAAACTTACAGGATGTACGAGACTATGATTTCCAACCCGATGAAACGAAAGCTGCTCGCTGGCCAGCCGACCTTCGGTGTCTCGGTAATGTTCCCGTCTCCCCACGTCGTCGACATGATAGGGAGGCTGGGCTTTGACTGGGTACTCATCGACTGCGAGCACGGTTCCATTTCGACGGAGAGTGTCGAAATAATGGTCCTGGCAGCGGAAGCCGCCGGTATAACCCCCATTGCCAGGCCCTCTGTAAATTCCTTTGAGGCTATCGGCCAGCTCATGGACCGGGGCGTAATGGGAGTGCAGGTTCCCCATGTCAACACGGCGGAAGATGCCCGCAGCGCGGTCGCAGCAGTCAAGTACCATCCGCTGGGCGACCGCGGGCTGGCCGCCGGAGTCAGATCGTCCTCCTATGGATTCGGCATGACCATGTCGGAATATGCCGAAGAGTCCAACAGAGAAACCCTGGTCTGTGTCCAACTGGAGGAGGGCGAGGCAGTCGAGAACGTGGAGCAGATCATGGGGGTAGAGGGAGTGGACGTGTTCTTTGTTGGCCCCTCGGACCTTTCTCAGTCCCTTGGATACCCGGGACGCCCGGACGTCCCGGAAGTACGAGAGGCAATGGAGCACGTATTCTCCACAGCGCGGGCCGCTGGGAAAATATCCGGTTCAGCAGGCAATGCGGATGCCACCCGACGATACCTGGAACAGGGTGTTAGCTACCTGTACACCCACCTAACGACCTTGCTATCTTCAGCCAGCAGAACTTTCCTGAACGAAGTGACCAGCTAGCTGCAATCGACTTTGGGGCGGCAGGAGCAAAGAGCTGCATGGAAGCCATTGTTAAGTGGTAGTCAATCAGGGTCTTCCGGCCCTGGTATTGGCTGGAACCGACGGGATGGCTGCCGACGCAAGCCATAGGCAGTAATGGGAGGCGAGGGATTATTGCGAGTCCCGCGCACTTAAAGCGTCGCGAGCTTCCAGCATCATCGGGTGTATCGATTTACCTTGGCTCGTCAAATCGGCAATCTGCCGGCTCAGGAACTCCTGGATAGCAACATCCAGATCTTCCAGCGCCAACTCCATTACTTCCGGTTGGTAGGGAATTCGCTTCCGTTTATTGGGATCCAGCTTGTCGGCCAGGAATACCACCTTCCCCATGTCGTCCACCAAAGCGGGGTGGAAGGTAGTATGCCAGTAGACGGCCTGGTAGATATCATACTCACCGGCGGTGGCCGCCAGTCCGTCCTCAACCCGCAGAATTTCCGCGCCCACCGGCCCGTGCAACAACAGTGGTACTTGTTCTTCGACTGGCCTGATGGGCAGGCAGAATCTGTTGGCCTGCTCGATCAACTCCGGCCCCTTCATGGCCCGAGCCACGTCGTGGGCCAGAATACCCAGGGCTGCCCGTTCCGGATCAACATTGTGGTAAGGCGCCAATTCCCGGGCTACGTCCTGGGCCCGGGCAATGTGGGCCTGCAATCCCCGAGGCAGGATTTCCACCCTCTGGCGAATGCGATTTTCAATGCCAGTTTCGATCCGCGATTGCATGCTAGCCTAACCCATTGCACCCAAGGCCTGGCCGCCCAGCAGATGCATGTGCAGGTGGGCAATCTCCTGGCCGGAGTCGGGGCCCTGGTTCAGGGTAAGGCGGTAACCGCTCAGGGCCACACCCTCCCGTCGGGCCATCTCCTCGGCCACCACGTAAAGGTGGCCCATAATCGGCACCTGCCCCGGCCCGATGTAGGCCAGGGAGTTGAGGTGCATGTTGGGAATAATCAAAAGGTGAACGGCGGCCTTGGGGCTGATGTCCTTCACCACAAAAACCCGGTCGTCCCGATAGATTACCGACTCGTGGGTTGAATTGCGGGCCATTCCGCAAAATATACATTCGCTGGTAGTCATCCTGTCTTCTATCCCCTATGGCGTCGACCACTGGCCGACACTGGCTCTCTTCGTTTACTGGGACAACCTTCTAATGTGCAAATGAATGACAGGCGTGATCCTTACGCCTCAATTTGCTGCATAGCCAATTCCTTGTGGAAATTGACGTCTCCGTAGCTTAGTTCCTGCACCTTGGCCCGGCGGGTGTAAAGCTGGAGGTCGTGCTCCTTGGTGAACCCGATGGCGCCGTGGCACTGGTGGGCAAGATTGCATACTCGCTGGTAGGCGCTGCTGACCCATGCTTTGGCCATGGACACTTCTCGCTCCGCAGATTCTCCTTCCGACACTTTCCACGCAGCGTGGTATGCAATCTGACGGCAACCCTCCACGTCGGTAGCCATGTTGGCGCAATGGTGCTGCACCGCCTGGAAGGTACCCACCGGGCGGCCGAACTGGGTGCGCTGTTTGGCATATTCCACGGTCATTTCCACCACGGCGTCGGCTCCGCCCAGCATTTCCACGCACTTGCCTGCCGTGGCCCGATGCAACGCCCGCTGGATTATGGGCCAGCCCCCGTCCACGTCGCCAAGTACGGCATCAGCAGGAACGATGACGTTATCCAACGCAATCTCGCACTGGCGGTCGGATGATATGGTGCTTAGCTGGGTCACGGTCAACCCCGGAGTGTTGGAGTTGACGAAGAACAGGGTAATGCCTTGAGCCGGGTCGTCAGACTGGGTAGTGCGTGCGGCTATCAGGATAACGTCGGCAACGTGGGCATCTGACACGAAAAGTTTCTGCCCGCTGATACGAAAAGAGTCCCCTTCGCGGGTAGCGGTGGTCTCAATGCCCCAGGGTTCGTAGGTAGCCGATACTTCGGTCAGGGCCAGGGTCATCAGGAGTTGGCCGCTACAAATGCCGGGCAATATGTACTGCTTTTGAACGTCTGTCCCAGCGTCCAGCACCGTAAAGCCGCCCAAGACCACGGTGGAGAAGAAGGGCCCCGGCGTTAGAGAGCGGCCTATTTCTTCCAGCAGAACGGCCAAGTCGAGGAAGCTGCCGCCGGTACCACCGTACTGTTCGGGGAAGGCGATTCCGGTCCAACCCAGACCGGCAATCTGCCGCCAAAGCTCATTGGTATAGCCACGGGAGTCCTCTTCCATCTCCCGCACCAGCGTAAGGGGGCATTCCTGGGATAGAAACTCCCTGGCGCTGTTTTTTAACATCTGCTGAATTTCATTCAGACCCAGATCCATGCCGCACTCCTGCAAGGGGAATTGCCAAAAAAAGGCGCTCAATTGCGTGGCAAGTATAGCGCAAATGCTTTTCAATCGCATTCACAGCCATTCCCGCGCATTGGCGGGCAGTGTTGCCTTACCTCGCCAGTAAATGTACTTGTTCTGCCGTTAAACTAACGACTCCACAAACCCAGACAACCGTTCCAGCGCCGTTTTGATGTTTTCCTGGGAATTGGCGTAGGACAGACGCACGTACCCTTCCCCAAAGGCGCCAAAGGCCGAACCGGACAGCAGGGCCACGCCGGCCTCGTTCAAGGCACGCTCTTCAAACTCGGCGCTGCTGATCCCCGTCTCCTTGATGCTTGGGAAGACGTAGAATGCGCCCTCAGGCTCCGGGCAGTTAATGCCGGGTATGCTGCGCAGCCCGTCGGCAATGAGGCGGCGACGCTGAGCGAACTCGGCAGCCATGGCTTGCACATCATCCTGGGGCCCGTCCAAGGCGGCAATGGCGGCCCGCTGGCTGAAAGAGGCAGCGCATGAAACGCTGTTGACCGCCAGACGCGTGATATGCGGCACTAGTTCCTCGGGCATTATGCCGTAGCCCAGCCGCCAGCCGGTCATAGCATAGCTCTTGGAGAATCCGTCCAGAATGACCGTCTGCTTTGCCATCTCCGGGAAAGCGGCAATGCTGAAGTGTTCTCCGGTGTAAAGGATGTCCTTGTAGATCTCGTCAGCCATCACGTAGAGATTCTTGCCCCGGGCCAGATTGGCGATGGTCTCCAACTCATCCTTGGTCAGTGCAGAGCCGCAGGGGTTTTCAGGAGAGTTGATGATGATCAGGCGGGTGCGGTCGGTGATTTTAGTGGCCAGATCGTTCAGGTCGGGGTGGTAGTCCTTCTCTTCCAGCAACTGCATAGGCACCGGGGTAGCACCGGAAAAGCGGATCATAGACTCGTAAATGGGGAAACCGGGATTGGGGTAAATGACCTCAGCTCCCGGCTCGGCCAGGGCCAGAATGACGTAGAACATGATGGGTTTGGCACCGGGTGTAACAACCACCTGACCCGGGTCAGTGTCGATGCCGCGAACCTCCCGGCTGTTGCGAGCGATAGCTTCCCGAAGCTCGGGCAAGCCCGGGGTTGGTCCATAGTGAGTGTATCCCTCCTGCAGCGCACGTACACCGGCATCGACAATATGCTTGGGCGTGTCAAAGTCGGGCTCGCCTATCTCCAGGTGAATGATGTCCCGTCCCTGGGCCTCGAGGGCCCGCGCCTTCGCCAGAACTTCGAAAGCGGTCTCGGTGCCCAGGTTATACATTCTTTCGGCTAGGGTCATAAGTCCTCCAGGTGTAACTGTGGGTATGTTGTCGCTTAATCCAGAGTTATTAGTCCTTCACGAAAGTCCAGGGTCAGTCTTTGCCCACGGAAAAAGTCGAGGCCCAAGAGGCCGTCAACGCCTACACCCCGCGGCAGACTGTGGCAAATTATAGGAAATTCCAGTCTCTCGTTTCCCAAAGCTTGAAGCCTTCTAATAGCAAGCTGAGGTGCGCGTACTATTCCGCTGGCTGTCGCAATCCTCACCATTCTGTCGGGAGATTCCAGGTCATAACCTAAATTTGAAGCCAGTCCGCGGTTCAGCATTGTCATGTTAGCGCCCGTATCAAGGGCTAAACGCGCTGCCGCTTCGGTCGAATTTCCACTGATAACTGCTGTAACAACAATGGTTCCGGCCGAGGGGTTGAAACGAAGGGTCATAGCATGATAACCAGATCTTCCGGGACCGAACCAGTATAAATTATTGCCGACCGCTTCGGTTTCAATTCACCCATCTTGCGATACAGTTCGTCTCGGTCGGCACAGTGGTATATGACTTTTCCGCAGATGACTTCCAATTGGGGGTTAAGCTCTGGGTCCGCCACCAGCACCCATTCCGACTCAAAGGTCTCTTCTATCTCTTTCAGCGTCATAACTTCGTTCATCGCTCCCCACCTCCAGGTGGCTTACCCCTGCGCCTGGTTCTGGGTTCTTACCGGCAGGCCAAAAATGTCGATAAACCCGGCGGCGGCGGAATGGTCGAACTGGTCGTCGCGGTCATAGGTGGCCAGGCTGTAGTTGTACAGAGCCTGGGGCGCGCTGCGGCCCACCACGGTGCAGGTCCCCTTGTGGAGCCTCACCCTGACTTCGCCGGTAACGTATCTCTGGGTGCTGGATACGTAGGCATCCATATCCAGCCGGTGGTGGGTAAACCACAGGCCGTTATAGACCATGTCCGCGTACTCCTGGGCAATACGGGCCTTGGTGCGGGCCTGGTCCTTGCTCAAGGTAAGAGTCTCCAGCGCTTTGTGAGCGGCGTGCAGGGAAACCGCAGACGGAGTTTCATATACCTCCCGCGATTTGATGCCCACCAGCCGGTTCTCGACGTGATCAACCCGGCCTACGCCGTGCTGACCCGCCACCGCGTTCAGGTACCGGATCAAATCCACGCCGTTCATGCTTTCGCCATCCAAGGCTGTGGGAATGCCTTCCTCAAAGTGAATTTCAACGTAGGCCGGCTCATCGGGCGTATTGCTCACCGGCTGCGTCCAGTCGTAGGCATCTTCCGGAGGCTCCAGCCACGGGTCTTCCAATTCTCCCGCCTCGGCGCTGCGCCCCCACAGGTTCTCGTCCACCGAGAAGCGGCTCTTGCTGGCGTTGATGGGCAGGTTGCGAGCCTGGCCGTACTCTATCTCGTCCTCCCGGCTCATACCCCAGTCGCGAATGGGAGCTATGACCTTCAATTCGGGAGCAAGGGCGGCTACCCCCACATCAATGCGGACCTGATCGTTGCCCTTGCCGGTGCAGCCGTGGGCTACGGCATAGGCGCCTTCGGCCCGGGCGGCTTCTACCAGGTAGCGGGCTATGAGCGGACGGCCCAGAGCGGTGGCCAGTGGATACTGTTCCTCGTAGATGGCCCCGGCCCGCAGAGCAGGGAAGAGAAATTCGTTGACCAGGGTTTCCTTGCCATCCACGGTCAGGGCCTTGGCCGCGCCCACCTGCATGGCCCGCTCCTGGATGGCTGCCAGGTCCACCATGCCCAAGTCTATGGTCAGGGTTACAACTTCGGCGCCGTACTGCTCCTTGAGCCAGGGTACTGCCACCGACGTATCCAGCCCACCGCTATAGGCCAGAACGATTTTGTCATTTGCCATTAGTCGTGAATTACCTCCGGTGCTTTTCAGTGCAGGGGTCTAAAGCCGAGCAGAGAAATGATCTGTTCAGCCCGAGCCTGAAAAGGCCCAGTCAGAACCTCTTTTCAATGATCTACTTACACCTAAATCTTCGCCAGGGCTTCTTCCAGCCTGCCCACTGCCTCGTCGATTTCCGCGGGGGTGGTGTTCAGGGGCGGCATGAAGCGGATGGTGTTGGGGCGTGGACCGTTGAGCAGCAAACCAGCCTCGTTACAATTGGCCAAGACCTGCCCGGAGATGGCGTCGTCGAAGTCCATAGCAGCCAGCAATCCCTTGCCGCGCACCTCGGTAACGAAGGAGAATCGATCCTTGACATCGTTCAGCCTTCCCAGCAGGTAAGGTTCCATCTGCTTTACGTGGCCGGGAATGTCGTTCTCGATAAGGAACTTGGTGCCGGCATAGCCCGCAGCCGTGGTTAAAGCGTTGCCTCCGAAAGTGGAACCGTGGTCGCCGGGCACCAGCGCCTGACAATGGGCCTTGGACAAGAAGGCGCCAATGGGCACTCCGTAACCCAGTCCTTTGGCCAGGGTCATAACGTCCGGCTCCACCTCGTACTCCTGGTAACCGAACAGGCTGCCCAGCCGCCCCATTCCTGTCTGCACCTCGTCCAAAATCAGCAAAATCCCCTGGCTGTCGCACCACTGCCGCAGACGCTGCAGGTAGTCGTCGTCTGGAATGATGACGCCCGCCTCACCCTGTACCGGTTCCACCATGACGGCGGCGGTGCGGTCTGATGTGGCATTCATCACCCCTTCCACATCATTGTAGTCCACATGGACAAAGCCCGGCAGCAGGGGAGCGAAGTTTTCCTGGTAGTGGGGTTGCCCGGTGGCGGCGACGGTGGCCTGGGTGCGCCCATGGAAAGAGTTGAAGGCCGTGATAATTTCGTAGGCGCCGTCGCGATGCAGCTTTCCGTAGCGCCGGGCCAGCTTCATTGCCCCCTCTACGGCCTCGGCGCCACTGTTGCCGAAGAAGACCAGGTCCAGGCAGCTATTCTCAACCAGCATCTCGGCAAGCTGCAGCTGCGGCACAGTGTAGAACTGGTTGGACGTCTGCAGAAGCGTACCGGCCTGCTCGGCTATGGCCTGGGTAATGGCCGGATGGCTGTGGCCAAGCTGGTTGACTGCCCAGCCGGCCACGAAGTCCAAATATTCCTTACCGTCGGCGTCCCAGACCCGGGCTCCTTCGCCCCGTACGATTACCACGGGCTGACGGCGGACCGTCTGCGCGTAGTACTTTTTCTCGATGTCAATCCATTCGCTGCTGCTCTTGCCGGTGGTCATGGTGCATTACCTCCCAAGGTGTTGCGTAGATTTTGCAGGGACCTTTCAAGGTCCCCAAGAGCTTCTCCAAGCTCGTCTATTGTTGCCTCAATCTGGTCCAGTTGCTCAAGCTGCTCGGGGCGGATAGTTACCGCCCCTTCGGTTGGCCTGGCCTCGACCCCATAGTCTGCTCCGACCAACTTGGCGACACCCTCCTCCAGGGAGTCTGCCATCACCAGGTTGGTGTTGTCTGCCAGTATAACCTTTTTCAGTTCCGGAAAGTCCAGAAACGTCGACTGCAGATAGAGCGGCTCAACGTACACTATTGTATCAGCAATGGGTACGGCCAAAAGACGTCCCCGAATTATCTCGGAACCGGCCCCTTGCCACAAGGTAAACTGCTGGGAAAAGTCCTGGTCGTTTTCTATGCGCGCCTCCACCTGGCTGGGGCCGTCAATCTGCCGGTCATCGGGCAGGTGATAACTGCGCAACTGGCCGTAATTTGGCGGGTCGTTGCGGGCGAAGAGCAAGCCTACCAGGTTCTTCTTCTGTCCCGCGGGGGAGAAGGGCATCTGGAGGACAAACTCTTCCTTTTCCTCTCCTGGGAGGCGTATCAGCAAGTAGGCGGGCGTTACCTGAACGCCGTCCTTGCCAAGCCGGGTCTCCAGGGGTATATCCCACTGCTCGGCCTGGTTGAAGAAGACCTGCGGGTCGGTAACGTGATAACGCAAATACACCTGCGCCTGTGCCGAAAAGATAGTTACGGGGTAGCGGATGTGGGACTGCAAGTCTTCCGGAAATTCCGACATGGGCTGGAGCAGGGCGGGAAACGCGTCTCGGTACATCATTATCAGCGGGTCTTGAGGATCAACTATGTACAGTGTCACGTCGCCATCATAGGCATCGACTACGGCCTTGACGCTGTTGCGAATGTAGTTGAACCCCTCTTCGCTTACCGTCGCGTAGGGATAGCCGTCGGAAACGGTATAGGCATCCTGGATCCACCACAACTTTCCCTCGTCATCCAGCACCGGGTAGGGATCCTGGTCCAGCTTGAGGAAGGGAGCTGTAGCCTTGACCCTTTCACGGACATTGCGGCGAAACTGGATGCGACTGTCCGGATTTACCTGGTTGCTAAGGACGATGTTAACGTCGCCAAACTCCAAGGTGTAAATCATCCGGCGCAGAAAAGAACTCAGGGGCACTCCGCCGTCGCCGTCGTAGCTCCACCTGGCCGAATCGGGGTTGACCTCGCTCATTCCGCTGCTGACGATGGCAAATTCGATGGGAGATTCTCCATAGTAAACTTCCGGCTGGGCAACGGTTAGCTGGCCGTGTATGGGAATGTCCTGGATGAAGTACTCGGGACGGCCCTCGCCCACCGTAAAACCCGTGGCCGGCGTCATAGACACTCCGTATCCGTGGGTGTACTGGAGCCGCTGGTTGACCCAGTTCCGGGCGTCGACGGGCAGATTTTCCGGATCCAGCTCGCGGGCACCTATCAGAACCTGCTGCAGCCGACCGTCCACCACGTACCGGTCCGAGTCCATATTCAGAAAGTTATAGTACAGCTCCATGAACTGAAGCTGGTTGTAGGCATCCTGCAGCGGCGCGGCATCCCAAAGCCGGATGCCATCCAGGGTGCTCCGGTAAGCGCGGGCCGCTTCCTGAGAAAGAGACTCAGCCACCGGAAAAATGCTTTCTTCCACTTCATGAATCCCGTATGCGGCCCTGGTGGCTTCGATGTTCCGGCGAATGTAGACCTCTTCCCGGGCAAACTCATCGGGATTCACCTGGAAACGCTGGAACAGCAAGGGATACGCTATGCCGGCCACCAGGAACATAATCAGCCAGAGGGTGAAAGAACCGGCGATCAAACGTAGCCCGGCAAAGTATATGCTTGCGCCAAACCCCACCGCGGCCAGCAGACCGATACCGGCCAGGAACCAGTACACCGGTATGCGGGCATGCACGTCGGTGTAGGTGGCCCCGGTTACCACTCCCGCTTCGGACAAGGTAAGCTCGTAGATGTTCAGGATGTGATGGAAGGCCAGGATCAACATCAGGAATATTCCCAGCACCGCCAGGTGCCGCAGGGTCTTGGGCGCCAGGACTAGGCTCAGCCCCCGCAGCAGGTAGATAGCCGCATACAGCGACACGGATATGACTATGATGGTGATGAACAATCCCAGGAACCACACCTGGGCTGCCCGCAGGACTTGCAGGTTCACGACGTAGAAGGTCACATCCCGCCCGAACTGGGGGTCTGAGATGCCAAAGGGGACCTGATGCAGCAGCATGACCACCAGTTCCCAGTGGTCGGCGGCCTGGGATCCGAAGAGCAGGCCGGTGATGAGCAGAGCCACATATATCAGCAGCCGCAACAACGCCAGGGCCAGCCTGAGGAAGTCAATGGGCAGGGGCCTGGTTATGGGCCCCAGAGCCAGCGGGAGAACCATTGATATATTCAGCGCCAGCAGCGTTGCTGCCAGCAGGCCACCCGCCAGGAAGAGGGAGGTCTTGATGATTGTCAAGTAGAGAAAGACGTCGCTGTAGCCGAGCTGGTCGTACCAGAGGAAGTCGGCATAGACGCCGAGCAGGTGCCACACGACCGCGATCACCGAGCCGATTATGACCAACAGCGTCGACCAGCGCCGAATCAGAGCCAGACGGGCAGCAGAAATGCCCGGCAGTGGAGGGCCGGGCACCGGGTCGGCATCATTAGTTAGATCATAGCTCACGGGTCGCTGCCCTGGACAATGTTAGCGGATTTCCGGCAAGTGGAGTTGTCCTGTTGTGTACGATGAATCTGCCTCGAGCCTTGTGGCATGTTTCAGCGCCGACCGTATTACTCAGAGCCCGCCAAAGGATCTGGAATCCGGCATTGCGAAACAGATAGAGGGAACCAGTCCATCTGATGGGCTTTGGGCCGAGCTTCTTTGCATTCCAGAGCTGGATTACCCCAGAGGCCAGCGAAAACTCTAGGCAGTAATGCGGGTGCCGCCGCCTTCCCCTTCCAGGCACTTCAGCAGAACACCGGGTTCCCGCCCATCCACAATGTCCGTTACCGGGGCACTTTCCAGGGCCCGAACACAGGCTTCCAACTTGGGAATCATCCCGCCGCGCACAATATCGGAATTCAGCAGCAGGCTGGCCCGGCGACGGTTTAGGCGGGCCATGACCCGACCGTTGCCGTCCATCACCCCGGGCACGTCGGTCAGGAAAATCAGATGCTCCGACCCCAATGCATGGGCCAACTCCCCGGCCACCGTGTCGCCGTTGATGTTCAGGGCGCCGCCAGAATGCTCGGAGCCGTCCCGTTCCTGCATGGCCAGGGGCGCCAGCATCGGTATGTAGCCGCCATCCAGTATCGCGTTGATGGGTTCCGGATTGACCCTGGTAATTTCGCCCACGAATCCCAGGTCAGGGTTGGCGACCCGGGCCTCCAGGATGCCGGCGTCGATGCCGCTCATTCCCAGCACCCGGGCGCCCAGGCCGTGCATGATGCCGACCAGTTCCTTATTGACCAGGCCGGTAAGGACGGCCACTACGATGTCCAGGCTTTCTGCGTCGGTTATCCTCAAGCCATTAACGAAGCGGGGCGCAATGCCCTGGCGCTGCATCCAATTAGATATCACGGGGCCGCCGCCATGGACTACCACCACGTCGCGGCCCTGCTGTTGCAACGCCACCAAGTCCTTCAGGCTGGTGTCGTTGTTGCCCAGGGTGCTGCCCCCGATTTTTACGACAATGGGAGGAACTGCTTGCCGGTCGGGCACGCCAACCTCCGGTTAAGAATAGAGTTAACTGCCGAAAAAGTTAAGAATCCCCCCAACCTTTGCTGCCTGCGACGCTGGGAGGATTTTAGTTCAACCTGTTGGCGCTATGTTTCGGACTCTTTGACGCCGGCCTTTCCCCTGCGGGGTCGCCGGTACTCCAGATTAGGTCGTGTAGGCGCTGTTGATGATGACGTATTCCTCGGTCAGGTCGCAGCCCCAGGCAGTGGCTTCGCCGTCTCCCAGGTGAAGTTGCAGCCGGAAAGTTACCTCGGGCCGCTTCATCAACGCCACCACCGCGTCCCGGTGGAAAGGTATGGGTTTGCCCGCCTCCATAATGCACACACCGTTGATGAAGAGGTCTATCTTGTCCTCGTCGACTTCCGCACGGCTGCGGCCCAGCGCGGCCAGCACCCGGCCCCAGTTGGGGTCGGTGCCAAAAACCGCAGACTTGACCAGGCTGGACGAGGCAATCGTCTTGGCGCCATTGCGGGCATCGGTAGTATTGGCAGCGCCGGCCACTTCAACCACGATCAGGTGGGAGGCCCCCTCGCCGTCCCGGGCCAACTCTCGGGTCAAATGAGTACAGACCTGGCGCAGGGCCTCGGTAAATGTATCCGCGTCCGGCGAGCCGGCGGTAACCGGAGCGTTTCCCGCCACGCCGTTAGCCATCACCAGCACCGTATCGTTGGTGCTGCTGTCGCCGTCAATGGTCAGCATATTGTAGGTGACGTCGGCTATTTCACTAAGAGTGGACTGCAGGAACCCGGGTTCTACCGCCGCATCCGTTGCAATGAAGGACAACATGGTGGCCATGTTGGGGTGAATCATTCCGGAACCCTTGGCGATGCCTCCCAAGTGAACCTGTCGCCCGTCCAGTTCAAAGGTAACCGCAGTTTCCTTGGGACGGGTGTCGGTGGTCATTATCGCCCTGGCCAAGTCCGAGCCACCCTGGCCGTCCAGGTCTATATGGCCAACGCCTTCGCGAATGAGAGACATAGGCAGTTCCACCCCGATTACGCCGGTGCTGCACACCAGGACTTCTTCGGGAGTAACACCGGTCTTGCTGGCGGCCAGGCCGGTCATTTCGATGGCGTCGATATAGCCCTGTTCGCCCACGCAGGTGTTGGCGATGCCCGCGTTGACGATGAGTCCTCGCATGGGGATGCCCTGGGCCAGTCGTTCCTTGTCCATGGTTACGCCGGGGGACTTGACGGTGCTGGTGGTGAAGACGCCCGCCGTGTTGCAGGGGGCTTCGGAGAAAAGGATTCCCAAGTCCAGCTTGTCCTCGGCGAAAGTTTTCAGCCCGGCATAGGTGGCCCCGGCAACGAAGCCCTTGGGAGTTGTTATGGTCCCGCCGTCGACGAACTCAATAGCACCGGCCATGAAAGGCGCCCCCTAAAAAGTCGTTTAAAAACGTCTGTTTCAACAGGCGAAAAGTATACCACAGAGACCTAAGGGGGGACAGATAGCCTGTTGAAGGTAAATCTCCACTTGACTGGACTTGGATTGGCCCAATCGACTTCTCATTCTGGACGATGCAGCAGAAGCGACCATTGAAGGTGTCCTGGGCCTTGACCATTTCCCTTCATTTTGGCAAATCCCCTCGTTGACAACGCATAATGCCCTCTATATATTCTCTGGCACTATGCGACTGGGCAGCGCCGAACTTCAGGTAGTCAGCGACGGAGTCTTCCGCATTGATGGCGGGGCCATATTCGGCGTGGTTCCCAAGGCCATCTGGAGCCGTGTGCGTCAGCCTGACCGGAAGAACCGAATTGAAATGGGCCTCAATTGCCTTCTGATCCGCAGCGGCGGCAAGACGGTGCTGGTGGATACGGGCGTCGGCACCAAGCACTCCCGCCACACAAAGGCGATTTATTCCATGCGGGCCGGCAAGCTTATTAACAGCCTGGCACTGCAAGGAGTCCAGCCCGCGGATATCGACCTGGTAATTCTCTCCCACCTCCACTTCGACCACGTTGGCGGCTGCACCCGCTACCGAAGGGGAGGCGAGGTGGCGGTTCCCGTATTCCCCAACGCTACTCACCTGGTCCAGCGTGCCGACTGGGAGGAAGCCACCGAGCCCAACGAACGCACGGGGCCGACCTACAATGCATCCGACTTCCTGCCCCTGGAGCAGGCCGGCCAACTGGAACTGCTGGACGGCGATACCGAACTCCTGCCCGGGCTGTGGGTGCGGCGCACCGGCGGCCACACGGCCGGACACCAGTTCACCTGCCTGGAATCAGGCGGAGAAAGAGTGGCCTGTTTTGGCGACGTCGTACCCACGCCCGACCACCTTCCCCTGAACTACGTTACGTCCTTCGACCTGTATCCCCAGGAATCGGTGGAGGCCAAGCAGCGATGGCTGGCCGAGGCTGAACGGGAAAACTGGCTGCTGGTCTTCGGCCACGGAACAAGTCCGGTAGCAGGGCGCCTGACCCGCAACGAACAGGGACGCCTGGCGCTGACGCCGGAAGATGTGGAGTAACCCTCTCCCGAGCTCCTCTCCCGGAATGAGGAGAGGTATTGATAGTAACTTGCTAACTCGTCTAATCTGTTCAGGCCCGCCCTCGACGCCTAATGAGTGAGGAACCCCAGAAGAATCCTCTCTCCATTGTAGATTTTAACCCTGGTGAGGGGACTAAAAGGTGAACCATTGACCAGCCAAGCCGCCCATTGTGTCTTCTGTGAAATTGTTGCCGGACGGGAACCGGCCCGCGTCAGGTACGTGGACGAGGACATCATCGTTATCGTCAACCGGCTGACCTGGGTGCCGGTTATGCTGCTGGCCATGCCCAAGAAGCACATGAGCCAGCTGGATATGTGGAGCAGCGGCATAATGGAACGGCTGGGCACCATCGCCGTGGACCTAGGCTGCATGTTCTGTCCCAACGGCTTCCGTATTTTGTCCAACTTCGGCTACGACGGCCTGCAAAGCCAGAGCCACGGCCACATCCACATCATTGGCGGCACGTACTTGGGGCATTATGCTTAGCTAAAGCCTGCACACTTTGCGCCAGGACCCAGTCTATATCCTCAACTTCCAGGCGCAGCCAGCAAAGGAGAAACACCGAAATGGCAGAGACCGTCCTCTACGAAAAGACCGACAACATCATTACCATCACCCTCAACCGCCCCGACTCGCTCAACTCAATAAACCGACAATTGCGGGCGGACCTGGCTGAGGCTATTACCACCTTTGACGACGACCCTGACGCCCGGGTCGCCATCGTAACCGGCACGGGGCGCGCTTTTTGCGCCGGCCGGGACCTCAAAGAGCGGGCCAACGACAATTCAGACGGCCGCCAGGCCCGGGCCGCCGACAGCATGTACCCAGACCGGCCCTACATGTGGCCCCAGACCTGGAAGCCAATCATCGCCGCCATCAACGGTTTTGCCCTGGCCGGGGGCTGGTCCATCGCCCAGATGTGCGACCTGCGCATTGCGGCCGAGGATGCGAAGCTGGGAATCACAGAGACCAAGTGGAGCCTGCTACCACCCTTCGGAACCATATTGCCCAAGCAGATCGGCCTGGCCGCTACCCTGGAGCTGTGCCTTACCGCCCAGCCCATCACGGCCCAACGCGCATACGACATCGGCTTCGTCAACAAGGTGGTGCCCGGCGATCAGCTGATGGAAGAAGCGATGACCATGGCGGCACAGATCGCGGAGAATGCGCCCCTGGCAGTGCAGTACTTCAAGGAGTTGGCCTACCGGGGCCTGAACATGTCCACCCAGGACGTCTCGTCCCTGACTTACCACATGTACGACCGGCTGCTGACCACCGAGGACTCCAAAGAGGGGCCGCGGGCCTTCGCCGAAAAGCGCAAGCCCAACTGGCAGGGGCGGTAGGCGAGACAAATAGAAAGGACAGGATGGCGTCTGTTCCTTCTCCGCGCTATCCTGCTTATCTGCCTAACCATTGGTTGACGAGATGTGGCGGGCCGGACGAGTTCGGCCCACGCGACACTACTTCCTGGGTATCCGGGTTAATTCTGTATCCAAGGTTTTCCAGCAGTTGACAGCCAATCCGGGGAACAGACGCAGCTATGACCGTGGCGCTGAATCCTTGACCTCTTAACTGGCCAAAAGCCTGATAGGTTTTCTCTCCGTGATTCCCGTAACAGTGCGGACCATAACCCTGCCGTTAGGTATCGGAACCAATCCCAATTCTTCTATGTCCGCCTCTGGCAATCCAACAAGTGTCGATCCGCTGTCCATTAGGAAGGTGAACTCCCGCCCTGCCTGCGGGCCAATGATGACGGTATTCACTTCGGTTCGACCCATTTGTCCCCTCAAAAATCTCCTTGCGGTTCGAGTATAGCATTGGCCGGTAGATGAAAAAAGCAGTATGCCGAGGTACTTTCAGAGGCCCTGATAAGTAGGATTTGACCGCGACATAAGCCGCGCTAAAACCAGACCTCAAGAGGGGGCGAACGCGCAGACAATCAATTCCGTAGACGTCGGATGCAAGGCCCCACCCCACAGGTCTCTTTGCCTGAATTGCTACAGACCTGAGTAACAGCAGTAGTTCATTCGCTGATCGTGCATCATATACATTCGCCCGCTGAACCGATACACTCCAGGAAGGCAGAATTGCCTGGAGGTTAAGACATGGATATGCCCCCTATGATGCCACTGCCGCCAAGCGATCCCAAGTTCTACACGTCAGAGTTCGAACATCGCAAAAGCAAGAAACATTTAGGCACCATAGTCTCCGATGGCATACTCTCCGATATGGCGGTTTCGTTGGGACTGTTGTTCACGCTGCTCTTCCGGTTGGTTACGCTGCCGATACGGCTTCCGGCTCACTTGTGGGTCAGGCACCGGGCAAAGAACGCCACTCGATAGAGGCTAAACCGAGAGCTCCTGCCAAGGCCAACCTTCCTGTGTGGTAGACTAGGCGGCAACGGATCAAGCCAAACTTCAAGCTAAGCACCCTCAAAATGGAGGACAGGGATATGACAACGCAGGTCCAACCTCAAAGCAAGACCGTATCCGCCAACGGGCATACCCTGCATTACCTGGACTGGGGCACCGTGGGCAAGCCAGTGATTCTGCTGGTACACGGACTGAGGGGCCACGCCCATTCCTGGGACGATGTTTCTTCGGCCCTTTGTGACGACTACCATGTCCTGGCCCTGGACCAGCGCGGTCGGGGAGACAGCGACTGGGCCAAGGACGGCGACTACACCACCAATGCCTACGTGGCCGATCTGGCCGGTTTCTGCGAAACCCTGGGCCTGGAGAAGTTCATCCTGGTAGGCCACTCCATGGGCGGTCGCAACAGCATGGCCTTTGGCGGCAAGTACCCGGAAAAGCTGGAGAAACTTATCATCGTAGACGTGGGACCCGCCCTGGACAGTCGCGGCAGCAACCGCATTTCCGAAGAGATCCGCAACGTACCCGAAGAATTTGATTCCTTCGAGGACGTCTTCAACTATCAGAATGCCCAGAACCGCTTTTCCTCGGAAGAGGTTATGCGGCGGCGCGTACAGTACTCCACCAAGGAACTGCCCGATGGCAAAATTGGCTGGAAGTACGACATCCTCATACGGGAACAGCGGCGCAACAACACCGTCCCACCCTCGGACGACTTGTGGCCCTCCCTGCCCAACATCACCTGCCCCAGCCTGATTGTCCGGGGCGTCCATACCGACATCCTGGCTGAGGACGTGGCGCAGCGCATGGTGGAAACCCTGCCCAATGTGGAGTTGGTGCAGGTTGAGCAGGCCGCCCACATGGTATTCGAGGACAATCCTGCGGACTTCATCGCAGCAGTGAAGCAGTTCCTGGGTTAAGTTCATGCAAGTAGCTTGACAAGGTAGCTGGTATCTGACGTTACAATAGGAGAGGGTGTCTCACCCTCTCCTACTCTTTTCCTGATTCCGCCGAGGTTAGCCATGTTTTTCGTGCCAAAGGTAATGAGTACCCAGCACCCAGACAATGCCACTCCCTCCCCCTTCGCCGACGAGGCCGGGGTTATTCGTGGTGACGGTGAGGTGCAGGAGGCCGCTGATATATTTGCACTGGGCTGCAACGAGCAGATGTGGGACTCCGAGGGCAAAGAGGCCGACAACCAGGTTGTCCGCAAGTTGCTAACCGGCTACCCAGACTTCTTTACCAGCCAGCGCCGCCTGGGCCGCGACGTTATCCTCACCCTGCGCGTGCCCAACCCCTTCATCGAGCGGGATATGCGGAAGTCCATGGTGGAGGCCCTGCAGAGCATCCCCTCGGCCTGGGACATGGCCCACAACTTTTACGGCGACGGCGATGACGATACCGCCCCCATTCAGGAGGTCATTCTGCCCTTCACCACCTCCGCCGAGGAACTGGCCCTGGTGGAGGCCTACTACCGCCATGTGATAGTAGGGCAGGAGGCTCATACCCTGCTGGGAGACCGGCTGGTCAAGGACTGGGTGGGCGAGTTCTACCCCAAGCAGGTGCGGGTGATTCCCCTGATCGAGGACTTGGAGCATCTCTTCTACTGCGACAAGATCGTGGAGGAGTACCTGCACGGGCGAGACTTGCCGGCCCAGCGGGTCTTCCTGGCCCGCAGCGACCCGGCCCTCAACTACGGCATTGTGGGCGCCGAACTGATCCTCAAGGTTGGGTTATCCCGACTTTATGACCTGGAACAACGGCTGGGCATTCCCCTCTACCCCATCATCGGGGCCGGCTCGGTCCCCTTCCGTGGTCACCTGACGCCGGTGAACATCGACCGGGCATTGAAGGAATACCCCAGCGGGCACACCTTCACTGTCCAGTCGGCCTTCAAGTACGACTACGACAAGGACACCGTGCGCCAGGGCATTGCCCAACTGCGCGCTCACGAGCGGGGCGAACCGGTGCCTATAGACCAGGAACGGGCTCGAGCCATCATCGACAAGACCACTGCAGAATACCAGTCCCAGGTGCGCCGGCTCATCGGGGTTATTACCGCCGCATCCCGTCACGTGCCGAAGCGGCGGGAACGTAAGCTGCATGTTGGGCTCTTCGGCTACGGCCGTTCCCTGGACAGCGTGGGCGACGAGGTGACCCTGCCCCGGGCCATCGGTTTCGCCGCTTCCATGTACTCGATTGGGGTACCGCCGGAACTGCTGGGTTTGACGGCCCTGGACCAGGATGATCTGGCTTTCGTCCGCGAAGTTTATCCCAGCCTGGACGACGACCTGCGGGCGGCGCTGCGTTTCACCAACGAACGCCACGTCAAGGAACTGCTGGGCGACGACTACCTCGCCCTGGTGGGCAAATTTGCCGATGAAATAGACCGGGTCCACGAAGGTCTCACCAGCGCCATTCGCGCCGGAATGGACACCCATACCCACGTTGACATCTCCCATTATGTTGGCGAGGCCGGGCAGTTGCGGCGGTTTTTGGGGTAGAGAGTGGCCCGCTCCAGTAAGTTCCAGGTACAGGACCTGTATAGACAACCACAAGGATTGCCCTCCTGTTTAAGACCCTGACCCAATAGCATTGTCATTCTGGGGAGCGGAGCGACCAAGAATCCCAACCGGCCCATGCGAGGTTGTTCCTGCACCAAAACCCACTCAACAATTTACGGTTGGGAATCTTCACTCCGTTCAGAATGACAAGTAGAGGGGCTTCGGCACAGTCCGTGCTCCATTTAGTTGCCTCGACTCCCTCCAACCGATAAATCCAGATCGTCTACCTTCCCAATAGATAAAAGACATTTGGCCTCCGCCGACTATGTGCTATCATTCCCGAAACTTAGAAACGCCCGAAATTTAGAAACGGGGGAGCGCCATGAAAATCTCCTTCTTCCACCTGATGCCCTACCAGGGACTGCCCGAGGACTTTGAGTCCAAGCACCACAGCGCGTGGGTGGACCTGCCCAACGAAAACTTTGACCCCAGCCTGGGCAGTCAGCACTATAACGACTACCTGGACGAGTTGCAGTACGCCGACCAGATGGGCTTCGACGGCGTGTGCGTCAACGAGCACCATAACAACGCCTACGGCATAATGCCCTCGCCCAACCTGGTGGCCTCGGTGCTGGCCCGCTCCACCTCGCGCGCGGCCCTGGTGGTGCTGGGCAACAGCCTGGCTCTCTACCAACCTCCCCTCCGGGTGGCCGAGGAAATGGCCATGCTGGACCTGATGAGCGGCGGGCGGCTGGTGGCCGGCTTCCCCGTGGGTACCTCTATGGACACCACTTTCTCCTACGGCCAGGTACCCATCACCCTGCGCGAGAAGCACACCGAAGCCCACGACCTGATTATGAAGGCCTGGTCCGAACGAGAGCCTTTCATATTTAACGGCAAGTACAACAAGCTCCGCTACGTAAGCATCTGGCCCCGACCCATGCAACAGCCCCATCCTCCGGTGTGGATTCCTGGCAGCGGCAGCCTGGAGACCTGGGACTGGGTGCTGGACCGGGACTACGTCTACTGCTACCTGAGCTATTTTGGCTACCTGCGGGGCAAGCGCGTGGTAGACGGCTTCTGGAACCGCGTGGCGGAGCGGGGCATCGACGACAACCCCCACCGCCTGGGCTTTCTGCAACTGGTTTGCGTCTCCGAAACCGACGAGTCGGCCAAAGAGGAGTACGAGGAGCACGTAAAGTACTTCTACCAGAAGATGCTGCGGATTCACGCCCCCTTCGCCGAATCCCCGGGTTACCGGTCCATCAAGTCGGTGCGAGAGTCCCTGCGGCCCCAGATTGGTGAAGAGGCGCAGAAAGCCGCCAGCGAACTGGGCTGGGTGGACTTTGTCGAACAGGGTCACATCATCGCCGGCAGTCCCGAAACGGTACGGGAAAAGCTGACCGAAGCCATTAACCTGTTGCGCGTCGGCCACCTGATGTGCCTGCTCCACATCGGTACCATGCCCAAAGACCTGACGTTGAAGAACACCGAGTTGTTCGCCCGCGAGGTAATGCCCGCCATCAAGGACATCTGGAGCGACTACCAAGACCCCTGGTGGCCCGAGGGAGTGGCCGCCGAACCCGTGCCAACTGCGGCGGATGATTAGGAGAACCGCCCTCACCCCAAAAGGAGTTATACAAATGTACGGTGTAGTCGCCACTATCAACATACAGCCCGAGTTCAGGGAACAGTTCATGGTGTCGATGCTGGAGGATGCCAACGGCTCGGTGAACAATGAGCCAGGTTGCCTGCGCTTTAACGTGCTGGTGGATGCCGAGAACCCCAACCGAATTTATCTGATGGAAGAGTACGTTGACGAGGAGGCCTTCCAGGCCCACACCCAGCAGCCTCATTTTATTAAGTGGCGCGAGACCTGCCAGGACTGGTTCGACGGGCCGGCCCAGGTACACCGCGTTTCCGGTGTTTACCCGCCAGGCAAGTAGCGGCTGTATTGACTGGCACGGCTGGTATTCCCTATTCCGACACCAGTGTCCGACAACATTAAAGGAGCATCGATGATGGAAAAACTGCAACAGGGAGACCGATTCCCCTCGCTGACCCTGAACCTGGTCGGTGGCGGCCAGGTGCGTATTCCCGAGGACGTGCCCGGGCGGTACGCGGCTGTGCTGTTCTACCGGGGCCACTGGTGACCCTACTGCATGCGGCAGTTGGCCGCGTGGGAAGAAAAGAAGGCCGAACTGGAAGGCATGGAAGCCTCCATCTACGCCGTCAGCGTTGACAGCCTGGAGCAGGCCACCGAAGTAGCCGGAAAGGGATTGACTTTCCCCGTAGCCTACGGCGCAACCCAGGATGACGCCGAGAAGATAGGCGCTTGGTGGGCGGAAGACCATCACGGCGGCTACACCCAGCCCTCGGAGTTTCTGCTGGGACGCGGCGGCGTGGTGCTTGGAGCCATGTACGCCTCCGGGCCCGTGGGTCGCATGGGAGCGGATGAAGCGATACGCGCCATCACCAACCGCGAGCGCCGTCGACTGGAACAGGAAGCGCCACCAAGCAGCTAACCTGCACCACTCCCCACTGTATTCGAACACCCCTCTCCCTCGGGAGAGGGGCCGTGGGTGAGGGCTTGTGCCCACAATTCTCTACACTGCTGACAGTCGGGCAGGGAAATTCCCCCACCCCGAAGTTAAAATAGCCCCTGCGCAGAAAATCTGCGTCCAACAATTAACAATCAGGAGCTAACAATGACTACCGCATCTCCCATACCCCCGGGGTTTCGTTCGGTAACGCCCCACATGATCATCAAGAACGCCGGTGAGGCCATGGACTTTTACGTCAAGGCCTTCGGCGCCACTGAGATTTCCCGGTTTGAAGTGCCCGGCATGGGCCTCCTGGCCCACGGCCTGCTAAAAATTGGCGATTCCTTCGTCATGGTGGCCGACGAGTTCCCACCGGACTTTGGCTGCCCCGATGCTCTCTCACCCACAACGGCCAAGGGCACCACCTTCGCCATACATATCTACACCGAAGACGTGGACGCCCTTTACCAGCTGGCCCTGGATGCCGGTTGCGAGAGCATATTTGAGCCCATGGACGCCTTCTGGGGCGACCGGTACGGTCAGGTCAGGGACCCCTACGGCCACCACTGGGCCATGGCCACCCACATCAAGGACATGACCGGAGAAGAAATGGCCCAGGCCGCAGCCGCGGAGTTCTCCGGCGCGCCAACGGACTAGGACCACCACCAGGCAACGCGTAAGGGGCGGGTTTGACACCCGCCCCTTTCTGATTCTTGAGGTCCTTCCGGGAAACCTGAACTTTACGCTTGCCTCTGATCTCGCACTCCATCCATAAGCGCCGCCTCTACCGCATCTTCCTCCAGCCCCACCAGGTCAATAATACGGGTCTCCGGCAGCAATGCCTCAACGGGACACTCCCGCACCCGCACCGGAATGAGAATGCCGCGCTCGCCCGTGGGGTCCTGGGCGTAGGCTGCCTGCCACTCGGGGCGATCCAGGTTTTCGGCCAGAAATTCTGGGGAGAGGACCGCAATGGTGGCGTCGGCAATGGCGCTGACGGCAAACATTTCCAGGATCATACTGGACCGGGCCCAGTAGTCATACGATTGCAGTTCCACCGAAAAGGCGGCTTGCTGCAGCCGCGCTCCGATCCACTCGGCCCACTCCTGATCGGATGCATGGTAAGCGACGAAATAGTCCAAGTCAGTCTTACTCCGCCGACTCCACCCGCACCGCGCAGACCTTGTATTCCGGAATCATGGTGTCCGGGTCAAAGGCCGAGTTGGTCAGGAAGTTGGCCGCCGATTCCGACAGTTTCACGAAGGGAATGAATATCTCGCCGGCACGCATCCGGTCAGTGTACAGAGCTTTGCCGGTAAGCTCACCCCTACGGGAGGTCACACGAATTTCCTGACCGTCGGTGATGCCGAATTTCTCGCCGTCGGCGGGATTTATCGACACTTCCAGTTCGGGCGAGCGGGCCAGCAGGCCCGGCACCCGTCGCGTAATGGTGCCGCCGTGCCAGTGGTAGAGAATGCGGCCTGTGTTCAGAATCAGCGGATACCGGCGGTTGGGCCTTTCGTCGGACAACGGTCCCTGCTCGTACCCCAGGAACATGGCCCTTGGGCCGCGAGGGAACGAATCGGCATACAGGTAGGGAGTACCCGGATGATCCGGCGTGGGACAGGGCCACTGGATGCCACCCTCTTTGTCCAGGCGATCGTAGCTGATGCCAGACATTATGGGCGTCAGACGGGCCATCTCGTCGAAAATCTCCGACGGGTGGCGGTAGGTAAACTGGTCTTCCAGGGGCAGTCCCAGCTTGCGGCACATGCGGCGGCCCAGGTCGCAGATAATTTCCCAGTCCGGCCGGCTCTGTCCCCGCGGCTCAACCGCCTTGCGGATGCGCTGCACCCGACGCTCACTGTTGGTGAAGGTCCCGTCCTTCTCGGCGAAGCTGGTGGCCGGCAGCACCACATCGGCAATCTGCGCCGTTTCGTGCATGAAAATATCCTGCACCACCAGGAACTCCAGATTGTTGAACTTTTCGGCGGCTTCGTTCAGGTCGGGCTCGCTAAGCAGCGGATTCTCGCCGGTGATGTACATGGCCTTAACGCCGAAGTCCTCACCGATGGACTGCACAATCTGGGTGATAACCAGGCCCCTGATTCCGGGCAAAGGCTGGCCTCCCCAAGCTTCCTCGAACTTGTCCATTGCCTCGGGCCGGTAGCCCTGGTATCCGGGCATGTTGTCGGGAATACAGCCGGCGTCGCCACAGCCCTGGACGTTGTTCTGCCCCCGCAGGGGTGACACCCCGCTCCCCGGAAATCCGAGTTGCCCCGTTACCAGCGCCAGGTTCAGCAGCCCGTGGGCGTTGGGAGTGCCGTTAGTGTGCTGGGTAATGCCCATACCCCAAATGAGGCAGGAACCGGCGTAGCCCCTCACCCCCGTCCCTTGTCCCTGAGGGAGAGGGGAGACCGAGGTCGGGGATGCAGCGGCAAAAGGAACCTTGTCGGGAATTGGCGGCCTGGCATACATCCGGGCTGCCCTCCGCAGGTCATTGGCGGACACTCCGGTTATCTCCTCCACCCGTTCCGGTCGATAGTTGTGGATGACCCGCTCCCATTCCTCAAATCCCTCGGTGCGGTTGGCAACGAACTTTTCGTCCACCAGGCCCTCATCCAGCACAACCTTGGCGATGCCGTTCAGCAGCGCCACGTCAGTGCCGGGATAGGGCCGCAACCAAAGGTCGGCGTAGTCGCACATATCGATGCGGCGAGGATTGACGACGATCAGCTTGGCACCGTGTTCCACCACGGCCCGCCGCATGCGCGACGCGGCCACCGGGTGGTTGGAAGTGGGGTCACAGCCAATGACAAACAGACAGCCGGCATTCTCGTAGTCGGTGTAGGAGTTGCTGGTGGCCCCACTTCCCAGGCTGGCCAGCATGGCCTCCACCGACGGCGAGTGGCAAAGGCGGGTGCAGTGGTCGATGTTGTTGGTCTGCATTATCAGGCGGGCAAACTTCTGCTGGATGTACCCGTCCTCGTTGCTGGCCTTGGCCGAACAGAGGGTGCCGAAGTTGTCGTCGCGGTAGTTGACCAGCTTGTCGGCAATCAAATCCAGGGCTTCGTCCCAACTTGCCTCGCGAAACTCCCCATTTTCCTTAATCAGCGGCGTGGTCAGGCGGTCGGGATGGTGGACGAAGGAGGTGCCGAACCGTCCCTTGACGCACAGCATCCCCTCGCTGGAACGGTTGTCAGGGTCATCCTCCACTGCCACGATTTCGTCGTCATCGCTGACCTGTACCCTAATCCCACAGCCGACGCCGCAGTAGGGGCAGGTAGTGGAGACGCTTTTCTTGAGATTCACCCCCGATTCTTCTCCCCTCTCCTCGCGGGAGAGGGCCAGGGAGTGAGGGTCAACGGCCACGGACTGAGAGATGGTAGTCTTGGCCTGGATGGCCCCCGTGGGACAGACAGACAGACATTGCCCGCAGGTAGTGCAGATGGACTCCAACAGGGGTTTATCCATGAAGGCGCCAATGCGTCCTGTATTGCCCGCACCCAGAAAGTCTATGGCGCCGATAAACTGGTGCTCTTCCTGGCAGGCATTTACACAGCGGGCACAGAGGATGCACGCCTCCATCCCGATGCTGAATACCGGGTTGCTGGTATCCGTTTCCTGCCTTTCACGAGATTGCCACCTTGAGCCGCTTATGCCGTAGTGCTGGGCGGCGCGGGTCAATTGCCCGTACTCGCCTTCGCCCCGAATGGCTGACGCCACCGCAGACTGGGCCGGAGCGTCGGAGGACAACATTGCCAGTGTAAGTTCCAAGACACCGGACCGTATGCGCTCAACGTCTGCAGTGTCGGTGCGGACCACCATTCCGTCACGGGCCGGCACTGAGCACGATGCAGGAAAACCGCGCGTGCCCTCTATCTGCACCAGGCAGGTGCGGCAGGCCCCGATGGCCTTCATATCGGGGTCTTTACACAGCTGGGAGAGGTAGGTCTGCGAGGCATTAACGGCGTCCAGCACCGTGGCGCCGTCGAGCACTTCGACCGTCTTGTCATTGATGGTAAGGGAGAGGGTCATGACTGCAGCACCCCGAATGGCGGGTAATCGCGGTAAATCCTGGGTCAACCTGCTGTAGCAATCCGTAAACCCATTGTAGCACCTAACGATTTCCATGGAACAAGTCGGCAAGCGAGGTACTACAGGACGCCACATTACGGTTAAGAAAGGCCTGAAATCGCCTTTTCTCAACAGGGATAGTGCAGATCGGCACGGGAAACTCAGGCGGCAGCTCTGCCCCTTTGATGGAAATTGCTGGAAGACAAGACATTACCCGCCAACTTGACGACACCCCTCAGGCTATAGAGAATAGGGCACATCAACCAACCTCGATACAACGACAAGGAGCTACCATGCCTAATTTTGTACGATGCTATACCGGCGACGACGGCAAGTCTCACCTAGAAGACCTGAACCCGCCCTTCGAGTCCTTCGTAGACACCGAAGGAGCCTACGGTGAGGGAACGCCGATGCTGGGAGCCAACGGCGTTAACATTCGCATCGCCCAGCCCGGGTACCTGCTGGAGTGGCATTGCGCGCCCCGCCGCCAGTACACCATCACCCTTTCCGGAGTAGCCGAGGTAGAGGTCAGCGATGGCACCAAGCGGCAGGTGGGCGCCGGAGACGTGCTGCTGGCCGAGGACCTGACCGGCGCGGGGCACATAACCCGGGTAATCAGCGACGAGCCCCGATATTACATGGTAGTGGCCCTGGCCGACTAGTACTGGACGACTAGTAATCGTCTCCGAAGGGACGGACCGAAGGGCTAGTCACATAAGAACGGCCCGTTCCATCATGGAGAGGTTTATGCGCGGCCGGCGACCATTTCCCGCAGCAGGGGAATGAGTTCCCGGCCGTATTCTCGGGCATCGTTCAGTGGGTCAAAGCCACGGATGATAAAAGTTGTGCAACCCAGGTCATAATAGGCCAACATCGACTCGGCCACCTGTCGGGGCGTACCCACCAGGCAGGTAGTGCTTCCCGCCGCCCCGCTGGCCGCAGCCACTGGCATCCACAACCGTTCGTCATGCAGGTCTCCCTGGGCGGCGAACTCAAGCAATCGCCGCGAACCCACCGATTGCAACCGGGCTGGCTGACCCGGCACTATGGTTCCCCGAGTGGCTTCCTGTACTCTCGACAGAATCTCCTCGGCCCGCTGCCACGCCCTGGCCTCCGTCTCCCCCAAAATGGGCCGCACCGAAAGGCTGAATTGGATATGGCGATCCCATTCTCCGGCGCGGCTTCGAATATCCGCCACGCGTTCCCCTATCGCGGCGCGGGGCTCTCCCCAAAGGGCGAAGACATCGGCACGGCGGCTGCCCACATCCAGGGCAATGTCTGACGCCCCACCGAAGAACAGGGGCAGGTGGGGACTCTGGTAGCAATTAACCTGGCTGATGGCGCCCTTCAGCCAGTAGAATTCACCTACGTAGTCAAAGGGTTCGGCGGCGGTCCAGGTGCGGCGGAGAATGTCCATGTATTCGTCGGTTCGTCGGTACCTGCCGTCGTGGTCCAGGAAGTCGCCGTCCCGCTCCTGCTCAACGTCGCTGCCTCCTGAAATGACATGCAGGGCAATGCGGCCACCAGTCAGCTGGTCCAGGGTCGCCGCCTTGCGCGCCGCCAGGGTGGGTGCCACAAATCCGGGACGGTGCGCGATCAGGTAGCCCAACTTCTTTGTGTGGGCAGCGGCGTAACCGGCCACCTCGAAGCCATCCGGCGTGCTGGAGGAGTAGCCGGTCAACACCATGTCGAAGCCGGCGTCCTCGTGGACCCGGGCAAACTCCAGGATGTATTCGCCGTCCACTCCGGTAGGCACCTCAGCTCCGGGGTTTATGCCCCCGCCGAAAACGCTGAGGGTGGCCCCCGAAGTGGCTGCCGCCTCCCGGGTAACGCCAATCATTCCAACTATGCGGACGGTCTTTTCTGAATCAGCCATAACTTGCCAGCAGATGCCTTCGTATCGAAATGTTGACGGGCAGTATACACGAAGCTCAAAGGCACCCTGAACCACGTCCCTGACCACGGTACCGTCAGGGTAAGCTGCTTCTCAGTTCAGCCATCGCCACCCTGTCGCGCCAACTGATCGCCAAAAAAGTGCAACAAACTTTGCACCGGTCCGCCCGCCATTTGCCCCAGGCCACACAGGGACGCCGCCCCTACAATCTCTGCCAGATAGCGCAACTCTTCCACATCGCTGTCAGAAATGGCGCCGGATTTGTTGCCAGAGTCGTTGCCTGACGCCAGACGGTCCAATGCCTCCACGATGCGGGGTGTCCCTTCGCGACAAGGAGTACACTTGCCACAGGACTCGGCGGCGTTGTAGGCAGCCAATCGTCGGACTACCTCGATGGCCGGCACCGACGTGTCCATCACCATTATTCCACCGGCGCCCATTACTACGCCCGATGAGTGAAGCATTCCTGGCCTCAGTTCCAGATCCAATTCAGAAGGTGGAAGCACGCCGCTGGAGGGGCCACCCACGGCTACCACGCCAATCTCCCTGCCTTCCGGAGGGCCACCGCCAATGCCGTGAATCACCTGGCGCAGCGTGGTGCCCATGGGGACTTCGGCCAGCCCGGGCCGGCGCACGGCCCCGCTCAGGCAAATCAACTTTGTGCCAGGGGCCGACTCCAGTCCCACTTGCCCGTAACGCGCTGGCCCGCGCTGCAGGATGTAGGGAAGGTTGGCCAGGGTCTCCACGTTGTTGATCACCGTAGGCTGCCTGAAAAGACCCGACTCCACCGGAAAGGGAGGTCTCAGCCTGGGTTCCCTGCGGCGGCCCTCAATAGTGTTCAGCAGTGTCGTCTCTTCACCACATACGTAGCCGCCCGCGCCCCGGCGCACCTCCACCACGCAGTTAAATCCGGAACCCAGGATGTCCTCGCCCACCAGTCCATTGCTTCGCGCCTGCTCCAGAGCCGCTTCCACCCGCTCCGCCGACAGGTGAGCTTCGGCGTTGATGTAGATGTAACAGCGGGAAGCTCCCGTGGCGTAGGCCGCTATCAGCGCCCCTTCCAGCAGGCGGTGAGGCAAACCCTCCATGATGTGCCGGTCCTTGAAGAGGCCCGGCTCCCCCTCTTCGGCATTGACCACCAGGAAGCGGGGTTCGGGAAAGGCCCGCGCCCCTTGCCACTTACGGGCCGGCGGAAAGTAGGCACCGCCCCGTCCCTGCAAGCCCGATTCCAATACCTGGTCTATTACCTCTTCAGGGGTGCGAGACAGGGCAGCGGCCAGGCTGCCATATCCGCCAACGGCCACGTAGTCGTAAACGTCGGCGGGGTCAAGCTGTCCGCACCACGACATTACCTGCAGGTGCTGAGGGGTAAAGAAGTCTTCAAGTTCGCCGGTGGGGCGCAGTACCTCTCCGTCTCCCAGGGCACCCAGAATGTCTGGCACTTCCGAAGGCGTAACCCGGCTGTAATGGCGGGTACGGCCGTCAGGTTCGTTGACCACGACCTGGGGAGCCGCAAAACAGGCTCCGTCACAGCCGGTGACAGCAAGATACGCATCGTTGCGGTTTACCAGTGCCTCACGCAGACGACCTACCACTGCATCGCCGCCCACCGCCTGGCTGCACTGGCCCAACTGCACCATTACCCGCGTCCTGGCTGCAGCAGGCCCGGTACGGCGTTGGCTGGACTCTTCCCTGAGGTCGGCGTACGTCATTCCGCCTCCGAATCTTGCACCATTCTAATGATCTGGGAGGCAACCGCCCGGCCCTGCCAGTCGCCGTCCACTTCGACGAGGGGCGCCAGCGGACAACGATAGGCGCAGGGTGTCTCTTCCAGGGTTACGCGACCGTCAGTGGTAGTCTCTCCGGCGGATACCCCCAAGGACTCGGCCAGCTCAGATAGCAGTTCGCGGCCACCCCCGTGCCAGCAGCTCAGGCCGGCACAGACCCGAACCACGTGCTGCCCCGCAGAATTGATTCGCAACTCGGTGTAGCTGGTAGCCGCCCCGTAGACCACGCTGGCCGGTGTCCGCAGGTGCCAGGATACTACCTGCAGGGCCCACTCCGGCAGGTGACCCAGTTCCTCATGCACAAAATGGAGGGCCGGCAACAGGTAAGTCCGCTGTGGGGGAAACTTTTGGCGGAGAATTGGTCGCAGTTCGTTTTGGTCCATAACTCCTGGTGTCCAGCCCAGACGCCAATTGGCATTCGCCCCTGCGAACGCGTGAACATCGCAGGTCACGGCGCTGGCTCCAACATGAGCCGGCAACTATAACATTTCAACCACGGACTAACTTGTAACCTTCAAGCTGTCTTCAGATTGCTGAAGAGAGGGCCGTTCCTCGGCCAACTCCGCCAGCCCCAACTCCGCCAGCTTTTCTTCCGGTATCAACCCGTCGACGGCCCAGCCCCTCGCCTCATAGTAGCCACCAATCATGTAGTCCAGTTCATCTTTGCTCAGGGCTACTCCGGCGGCCACGCCATCAGGCAAAGGCTCTTCCAGGGTTCGTGGCGGCAGGGTGTCGTCTGAGCGGGCCCAACCCTCACGAATGTTGAACAGCTTCTTCAGGTTGGTTATGCGTTCTCCACACCTTCGGAGGTCATCCGCCGTTATATCCCAGCCAGTGACCATGGCATAAACCTGGGCCGACTCTTCGTAGAAGTCGTGAAAAGCCTTGCGGAGGAATTTGCACCAGATCAGGGAGTCCAGCACCGCCTCAAAGTCCTCGCTCTCGGCGGCAATCCTGCCCCGGGAGTCGTCCACCGACAGCCGGTCTACCCGGTCGGAAAAGTCGGCTTCGTAGGCTGAAGAGCGATTGTGGCAGGCACCCCGGGGTGTTACAGCGAGCCCCAACGCCATCGTCTTGAGACTGCGGGGTTCGTAGCCGGGCATTTCCAGTCCCTTGACCTGCATGGCCCACGCATCGGAGCCTTGGCCCACAATTGCGGAGGCCGCACGGCTCCCTTCCGCCAGCAGGTTGCCGATGCCCCGGCGATGTCCCATATCCTGCAGCACCTGCAGCAGGGCCCCCCCGTTGCCAAACTTCAGGTCGACACCGCCGGTATCCTCCGTGGTCAGCAGTCCATGTTCGAAGCACTCCATGGCCCACGCCACCGTTGCTCCCGCGCTGATGGTATCCATTCCCAGGTCGTCGCAAATCGCGGCGGCCTGAATTACGACGTCTGGGTCGGACACACCGCACAGGGGGCCCAGGGCAAAAAGGCTTTCGTACTCCATTCGTACTCCGCCCTTGCCTTTGCTCTTCTTGTCGCCCTTGTCCCTGGATACCAGGATTCGTTCACAGCCAATGGTGCAGTTGGCGCAACCCGTGTTGCGGTGCAAGTGGTTGCGGTGCAGTTCCTCGCCGCTTACCTGCTCGGCGCCCTCAAAGGTGGACTCGCGAAAGTTACGCGTGGGCAGGGTACCCAGACGGTTGAACACTGACACGTTGGCCATGGTTCCCAAATTTCGGTACTTTTCAGTGGCGGCGCCCAGGCTGCGTCGGCTCAGGTCCTGGCCAAAACTGCGCACCGCTTCGGGTTCGGCAATCTCCACCGGCTGGTAGCCACGGACGGCCACGGCCAGCAGATTCTTGGAGCCCATTACCGCACCCAGTCCGCACCTTCCTGCCTGCCGTCCTCCGTCGTTGCTGATGGACGCAAACTTGACCTGGGCCTCCCCGGCGGGACCGATGCAGGCCACCCTGTATCTCTGATCGCCGAGCCTTTCCTTTACCGTAGATTCCTTTTCGGTGGCGCCCAACCCCACGAGTTCTGATGCATCTTCAAAGCGGACGGTAATCCGCTCCGGTTCAGCGGCGTCCCCTTCCACTCTCAGCAGAGTCGGTGTCACGGCGCGGCCCACGATTATCAGGGCATCACCGCAGCACTTTTTCAACTCCGGAGCCAGGTGGCTGGACGACAGTGAGTCGGCAATGAAACCGGTGAGGGGCGACTTGGTAAGCACGGCGAACTTGCTGGAGGTAGTGAGGCGGGTCCCGACCAGCGGGCTACCCACGAAGAGCAATGGATTGTCGGGACCCAGCGGGTCGGCCCCAGGGGGACAATACCGGTAAAGCAGGTAGGTACCCAGCCCGATGCCCCCAATGAAGCTGCGCAGAGCGTCCTCATCTATCGCATCCCAGCGATGGGTGCGGTTGCTCAAATCAACAATTAACGCTTTGCCGTGGTAGCCGTACATTATTGCAGTTGCGGATGGTGAATTTAGAACCTGGAACCTGAAATCAGGGATTCAACCTGGCAGACCGGTTCACACCGAACATCAACCGCCGGCCTGGCTGGAAATGAGCAAAATGGAATCACCGTCTTCCAAGGTAAAGTCTCCCTCTCCCAGGAAGGCGAGGCCATTCAGATTGAAAACGTAACCCTCCTCAACGTCAGAGAGGTCCGTTCTCACTCCGTGACCGACCAATGGAGGACATGCCTCGGCCAAGGCTCGAACCAGGGCCCGCCGTTGCACAGGACACGGCAGCAGCAGCTCCAACTCGCGGCGCCCGCTCTGAATACGGGGCGTCCCGAAAAGCTCTACCTTGACCTTGATGGCTGCGACGGCTCCTGCCATAGGTGTTTCAGCCACCGGACAAAGCCACCGCCCGGGCCAAATCCTCAGGCGAATTTACGTTGAAGAAGCTACGCAGTTCCGGGTCGAACCTGCGGACCTCGTCTTCGTTGACGTATCTGACGCGCGCATCGTCAAAGAAACCGGAAATCTTCAAATCGTTGGCCTGAAGCTTGGCCTCAATGTGTGGCAGGCAATCCCTGGAATACAGAGCGTGGGTGGGTTCGGGGAAGTCCCCTGGCATGGGAACCACCGCGTCCCAGTCTTCCCGAAGTTCCAGCATATGCTCAAAGAGCTGCCGGTTCAGAAAGGGCATGTCGCAGGCTACCACCAGACCCCACTGGCTGTCGGCAGCGGAAAGGCCGGAAAATATGCCGCCCAGGGAGCCTCCGCCAGGAAACAGGTCCATTGCAACCCGTTCGTCGTCCTGTAGCGGCAGCGCCTCCCCGAGGGCGGCATCGGCCACCACCACCACGATTTCGGCAGTCAGCGGCTGAATACGTTCAATGACCCGCCGAATCAGCGGTTGACCTTCAAAGGGTTCTACCGCTTTGTCCCGACCCAGCCGCCGACTGCGTCCTCCGGCCAGGATAATGCCGGAAACTGCGTATTTCCCTACGGATTCTGCACGATAAACCATTCAAATGCACCAAATACTGAACGGTACTGGAGGGGCCTTGATTTGAGTATAACATAGGCCACATTTACTGGTTATACCCAGGAAGGCGATGTTCAGTTTGCTGATGGCGGACACTGCCGCTACAAGCGCGTCCGCAGAGAAAGCAACCCCTGCGATAGCCTAGAGAACCCAAGCTGCCGGAGCAGACAGCGTTATGGCGATTCCGGTGATGGCAATGGGCACCGAGAGCATGAGAGCTCCCTGGATGGTTGTGGCAGCCCCAGCGGCCGCCAACGCCAGTCCGACCCAGAGCAGACCAACCTGCCAGTCCGTCTTCATGTCGTTTCACTCCGTCCGAATCGCAACAGCATGGACCATATGCCCCAGGCAAACAGAACCAAAGACGAACCTGGTTACAGGGAGCCTGACCTGCCTATCGGGTCAACGGGTGACCAACCAGGTTCCAATAGGGCACTGCCAACAGGAAAACCACCAAAATAGAAACAGCAGTCATGACCAACGCAAACCGGAAGATTTCCGCGTTCCGAATGTTGGCCATCTGGAATATGAACACCGACGCGGTACCGGCAGCGCTGTAGTACACCAGCGAGTCCCCGACTACCACTACCGCCATGCCACACACCAGCGGGTTGAGGCCCAGCGCGCCGCCGCTGGCCATCGCCACCGGAATAACCAGGGCCAGGTAACCCGCGATGTTTGGCATTAACATCCGCAACACCGCCGCAAAGCCGCACAGTACCCCCAACACCATCAACGGCCGGTCCTGCACCTGGGTGGTCCCGCCGACCAGTGCTTCTGAGACCCATGCCGCCGCTCCCGTAGTCACCAACGCCTGGGCGAGGGAAAGGGACGTCGCTATCACGAAGAAATTGGACCAGCCCAGGTTCCGCTCAAAGGTCTGCCAGCTAAGGATTCCCACCCTGGGCGTTAGTATCAAGGTCATGGCTATCAACGCCGGCACCGCCGGATGCAGGCCGTGGGCGAAGTCGGTGAACCACAGCAAGGCCGTAGCCATCACGATCAGGCCCGCCCGGTATTCCACTGCCGTCGTCGGCCCCACGGTCAATTGCGCCGCGTCACGTGGGACTTCTATCTTGAAACCACCCCGGTATATGACGAACAGCAGGAATCCCCCCACGATAAGGTTGGCGTAGAAGGGAACGCACATCAGCAGGAACCAGCCGGTCCAGGAAAAGTCTCCCAGCAGGCTCGACGCCACGACCGGCGTGATCCCGCCCGCCAGCAGCGCCGTGGACCCCAGACGATTCAGGCTGCCCAGGGCCATCATCAGCGTCTTGTAATACCGGTGATCCTGGGGGATGTTCCAGCGGGCCAAGACCTGGGCGTAGATGTGCACCATGATCGCGCCGCGAGTGCTGGCGGACGGCAGCGCGAAGGTCAGCGCCGCGAAGGAGAACAGCATTTGAAGGTACAATAACCCCGGCTTGCCCACCGCACCCCGAATGAGGAAGGTGGCCAGGCGCTCCGCCAAGCCCGACTGATGCACCGCCAGTCCGATGGTCAGGATACCAATCAGGAAGTAGGACACCGGCTGGGAAAACCCGTAAAGCCCTTCCAGTACCCCTGGCACTGCACCCAACACGATGAGCAGTATCACTCCCAACAGGCCGGTAACTGATATGGGCAAGGCATCCGTGGCCCACAGGACAACCGACAGGGTCATCACCGCCAGAGCCTTCTGGCCTTCGGGAGACAGCCCCTCCGGTGCGGGCATCAGCAATACAACCAGGAACAGGACAACAGCAGTAGCCAGCTTTACCAAGCCCGCAGGTTCAAAAGATAACCAGGCAGAGCGGGATTCGTTCTGTGTTGTCATAGGAGCCAGCCAGTTACCAGGACAAAAGGGTTCGAGCAGGTCCGGCGGTCGCCAACACGCACCCTGAGGCAAATGTTAAGAATAGGTTAAAGCCGGTCAAGGTAAGATAGACCTTCTCTTAACATTAGGCAAGCCAAAGCGCAGGGCAGCGGCAATCACACCGTTAATCCTGCTCCGCAAGTTCGCCCACTATTGGTGTCCATTCGTGTATATTTGTGGAGAAAACTGCCGAAGAGGTCCACCATGCCCAACGCTGCCTTTGTGTATGAAGACGCGCTTTCCCAGCACGTACTACGGTCTGACCACCCCATGCGGCCCATCCGCCTTCGCCACACTTACGAACTCCTGTCGGCTTACGGGGCTTTCGACGGCGACGCCTCTCTGTTGATAGATCCCCGGGCCGCCACCGAGGCGGAACTGGAGTGGGTGCATACTCGTGACTACGTTGCGGCGGTGCGCAGCCTCAGCGCCGGTTTGGCCCCTGCACAGGCGCTGCAGCCGGAAAGATTCGGGTTCAGCGAACAGGGAGACAATCCCGTCTATCCGGGGATGTACGACGCGGCCCTGCTCAGTTCGGGCGCCACGCTGGTGGCCGCCGAGTTGGTGGCCGAGAAACGGGTGGACGCGGCCTTCTCCATTTCCGGCGGGCTGCACCACGCCGCGCCCACCCATGCTTCAGGCTTCTGCATCTTCAACGACCCGGCCATCGCTATCAGGTATTTCCTGGACCGCGGTTTGCGGGTGGCATACGTGGACGTGGACGCTCACCACGGGGACGGTGTGCAGGATGTCTTTTATCCCGACGATCGGGTGTTGACCATCTCCATCCACGAATCGGGGCAGTATCTGTTCCCGGGCACGGGCTTCGTGTCTGAGGCAGGCGTTGGCGACGGGGTTGGCTATTCGGTCAACGTCCCGCTGTTCCCCTACACCGAGGACGAGCTTTACCTATGGGCTTTCCGCGAAGTAGTGCCGCCGCTGATTCGTGCCTTCGCCCCAGACGTATTGGTAACCCAACTGGGCATCGACAGTTACCATTCCGACCCCATAACCCACCTGCAGCTAACATCCCGGGGTTACGTGGAGGTCATAAGGGAGTTTGCCAAATTGGGGTTGCCATGGCTGGCCTTGGGAGGGGGCGGTTATGACGTGGGAGCCGTGGCCCGCTGCTGGTCCCTGGCTTACGGCGTAATGCTGGGCGTGGAATGGCCCGACCGCATACCCGAGGCCGTGTCGGGCCAGTACCCATCCACCAACCTGCGAGACACCGTGGCCATGGACGTACCGGATAACATGCGGCAGCAGGCCAGGCAGTACCTGGAAGACGGAGTGGCAAACTTGAGGCGGGAAGTAATGTCAAAGCACGGATTGGGATAGGGAAGACTTCTTCCGGAAGCCCCCTTGTCGGGTCAGCACTTTCGCGCTACACAAAAAAAGAGGCCAGCCCGCAAAGGGCTGGCCTCTAAAATACCTGAGCCTCTTGAAGTTTAGTTAACGTGGTGCTCCTGTCCCAGGATGTCCCGGGCTACGTCACCAACATTGGACTCGATGCAGTCCCTGAAAGTGCTGTAGATGGACTTCTTGATGGCATCCATCATCCAGGTTTCGTAGGCCGGATCGGTCTGGTAGATGTTCTTGAGAGCAGTCAGTCGCTCCAGCAGACTGAGGTAGTGATACTGAAGCGGCGTAACAGCCTGCTGAACACCGTCGATTACAAAAGTGTTCTCATTGCCTAATACCTCTTGTCCTGCGCTCTCTGGTGCACTCATTTTATTTCTCCCAAACCTGTATCGAATGATGAGGCCGAACTAGCGACCCTATTGCTTTACATTCATATTATATCAGAATCGCCAGCCCGAAGTAATGCAGCTTTGACAGACTTTTAGACTTCCCTGAACTCGCCCTCTACGGTGTCATCGCTGTCGCTGCCGCCCATTCCCGGATCTTCAGGAGGGGCGCCGGGGGTCTGTTGACCATACACTGCCTGCCCCAGCCTTTGCATCGAGCTGTTCAGGTCGGCCATGGCAGTCTGCATTTCGGCCACATTGTTTGCTTCAATGGCCGTCTTCAGGACCGCAATCTTCCCTTCCACCTCTTCCTTCAAGTCCTGGGGTACCTTGTCCGCGTTGTCCGCCAGGAGTTTCTCGGTGCTGTAAACCAGGGAGTCGGCCTGGTTTCTGGTTTCTACCTCGACGCGACGCCGCTGGTCCTCTTCCTCGTGGGCCTTGGCGGCATCCACCATCTGCTCTATATCATCCTTGGAGATACCTGAACTGGGCTGGATTACAATCCGCTGCTCCTTGCCGGTGCCCTTGTCCTGGGCCGAAACGCTGAGGATACCGTTGGCATCAATGTCAAAGGTAACGTCCACCTGGGGCACCCCGCGCGGCGCCGGCAGCAGCCCGTCGAGTATGAACCGGCCGATGGACTTGTTGTCCGGGGCCATGGGCCGCTCACCCTGCAGGACGTGAATGTCCACGCTGGTCTGCCCGTCGGCTGCCGTGGTGAAAGTTTCAGTCTTCTTGGTGGGGATGGTGGTATTCCTGGAAATCAGCGTAGTCATTACGCTGCCCAGGGTCTCCAGCCCCAGGGTCAGGGGGGTAACGTCCAGCAGAACAATGTCCCCCACCTCGCCACCGAGCACGCCGGCCTGAATGGCAGCGCCCAGGGCAACGGCCTCATCCGGGTTCACCGACCGGCTGGCTTCCTTGCCGAAAATAGCTTTGACCTTTTCCTGGACAGCCGGCATACGGGTCATTCCGCCCACCAGGATCACCTCGTCTATCTCACTGGCGGACAGGCCTGAATCGGTTATGGCCTGCCGGCACGGGGTAGCTGTCTGGTCAATCAGGCTGCCTACCAGTTGCTCCATGCGGGCACGGCTGAGGGTCTTGACCAGGTGCTGGGGACCGCTGGCATCAGCGGTAATGAAGGGCAGGTTGATTTCCGTTTCCAGGGTACTGGAAAGCTCGATCTTGGCCCGTTCCGCCGCATCCCGCAGACGTTGCAGCGCCATGCGGTCGCCGCCCAGGTCGATGCCTGTCTCCTGCCGGAACTCCTGAATCAGCCATTCAAGTATCTTTTGGTCGAAGTCGTCGCCGCCCAGGTAGGTGTCGCCGTTAGTGGACTTGACCTCAAATACACCTTCGCCCATCTCGAGGATTGTTATGTCAAAGGTACCGCCGCCCAGGTCGAACACGGCTATGGTGGCCTCTTCTTTAGTCTTGTCCAGGCCGTACGCCAATGACGAGGCGGTGGGCTCGTTGATAATTCGCAGTACGTCAAGGCCAGCGATGGTGCCCGCGTCCTTGGTAGCCTGGCGCTGGGCGTCGTTGAAATAAGCCGGTACCGTGATAACCGCCTGGGTGATCTTTTCGCCCAGTTTGGCTTCAGCGTCCTGCCGGATCTTCTGCAAGACAAAGGATGAAATCTGGGGTGGCGCGTAGGCCTGCCCCGACATTTCCACGTGGGCATCTCCGTTGGATGCCTGCACCACCTTGTAGGGCAGCTTGCCCAGGGCGCCTTGAACTTCCTTGTCGGCGTATTTCCGGCCCATAAGCCGCTTTACGGAGAAGACTGTATTCTCCGGATTGGTGACCGACTGCCGCTTGGCAACCTGGCCGATGTATCTCTCATCGCTGCGAGGATTTACCGCCACCACGGACGGCGTAAGGCGGGCCCCCTCGGCGTTTTCCACCACCGTGGGCTCCCCGGCCTCGATAACCGCCGCTACCGAGTTGGTAGTACCCAAATCTATACCGAGAACCTTGGCCATTTTCATACTCCTTAAATTCTATTCCTGTTATATGGCAAAATGATTTCTGTCTTGTCAAATTCTCACCGGTTAAAATCCGGCCCTTGAAATTACCTGGCGACCACAACCTGGGCCGCCTGGATTACCCGGTCCCGCAGGCGATATCCGTTGCGAAGGGCTTCCACCACGAAGCCCGAGGGCTGTTCTTCCGAATCCACAACTCCCACCGCTTCGTGCTGCAGCGGGTCGAACTGGACGCCCACCGATTCTATCTTGGTAAGGCCCTCGGACTCCAGAACCCCGTAGGCCTTGCGATGTATCAGCTTCACGCCTTCCACCCAGGAATCGGATGTTTCGCCTTGGCCCAGGTGGTTGATGGCCAGTTCCAGCTCGTCTACCACAGGCAACAAGTTCATAATCAGGCGCCGGTTGGCATCCTGGCGCATCGTCACCTGCTCTTCCTCGGTGCGCTTGCGGTAATTGGCCAGGTCCGCCTGGGCTCGCTGCGTCTGGTCCCGGGACTGCCCCAGTTCGTCTCGAGCTTCGTCCAGGTCCCGCCGCAGGACCACTACCTGTTCCTCAGCGGGAAGGGAATCAAAATCCTGGATTGTTTCCTGCTGGACTTCTTCCGCGTCTGGCGCCGGAAGTTCGCTATCGTTATGGCCGTTGGTCATATGGGTCCACCTTCAATTTAGAAATATTCCTGGCTTGCCACGGTTGCGCCGTCACTAGCTGGTTGCGCCGTCACTAACTTTCTTCACCGGGCAGATTAAGATTGCGGAATAACTGGGCCATAGCCGGTTCAATTTTGGGCTCCACATCCGTGCCTTCAGCAACGGATTGGAGGTACTGCTTGAAGCCTTGCAGGTTCTCCACCAGGTTCAGGGCAAATTCCACACCGGCCAGGTTTAAACCCAGGTTTTCCATCAAGTGCCGGATAAGAAGGACCTTACGTATGTCTTCCCGGGAATAGAGGCGCAGCATTCCGACGGTGCGGCCCGGATTGATCAGGCCCAGCCTCTCGTACTTGCGGAGAGTCTGGGGGTGCATATCCAGAATCCGGGCGGCCACGCTGATAATGTAGACACCTTCCATACCAGCATCAAAACCATCTTCCTGCCTGCCTTGCTGCGTACTTGAGGGCTGAGCGGTGGAGGCAGGCTGCAATTCCGAGGATTCCGGTGGAGCAGGCGACATTCGAAAAGACGACCTTTCCCGGTCGTTCATTACGTCTGTGTCTACCCAAATCCCAAATCGCTCGTACATCGTATTCCCTCCCGGAAGGATCATTGTGAAATCCGGAACTAATCTACAAGGAATATAATAAGCCTTGACATTAAGTGTGTCAACTTTTATTATTTTTCCGCAATACTAATTATGAACTGGGCGGTGGCAATATGTGCCACGCCGAACAAGGAGGTGAATCGCGATGCTCAAGCTCAAAGGATGCCCAAAATGCCAAGGATCCCTGTACCTGGCAACCGATATGTACGGCAGGTATATCAACTGTCTCCAGTGCGGATTCACCAGGGACCTGCCCGATACCCTGACTCCGGCCAAGCCTGTAGAGTCGGCAGGGGCCGCGTACCAACCGGAGGTGCGAAAGGCCGCCTAGCCATAGCAGGGGATGGCTTGACCATACCGTCACAGGACGCCAAAGAAAGATTCAGGGGCTGCCAGCCAATGCGCTGGCAGCCCCCGAATCTTTTTCCGACGGCGAGGATTGCGACGGAACGAACTATTCGGGCCCCTAGCTAATTCGAGGCTTCGAAGCGTCCCACAAACTCGTGGGTGCCCTTTTCCCGGGGCAGTCTGGCAAAGGCAAGGGACTCCGGAATGACAATGCCCCCGGAGAATACCATCTTCATTGCCTCTTCGACGGTCATATCGGTTTCGAAGACGTCGTCCTCAACTACGATGGCCATGTTGCCGGAGGTGGGATTGGGCACGGTGGGCACGTAAACGATTACCACAGACTCGCCTGTGGTTGAAACTGCCCGGCCAGTCACGAAACCCAGGGCAATCATGCCGTCCCGGGGCCACTCGATAAACACGACACGGCTAAAGCGGTACTGGGAGGACATTACTGTAGCAACGGTTTGGGTAAGACCGTAGATGGCACCCACCACCGGAGTACGGTTCATAACTTTCCCGGCGAACCTAAAGGAACCGCGACCAATGCGGGAGGATACAGCCAGTCCCGTGAGATAGAAGAGGAGGGCGAGAACGATGAGGCCTACACCGGTAAAGGTCAGTCCACCAATAATGGGAAGGTCCCACGGCAGGAACTTAATCAGAGGATGCACGAAGCTGTCGGCATAGCCGATTATTACCGCAATTACCAGAATGGTAACAAGAAGCGGGAACAACTCCATAAGACCGGTGACGGTCTTTCCCTGAATATGGCGCTCTAGGCGTTTGGCAAAACTGATGTCACCGTTCGACCCGATGGTCGGATTTGACGGAGTACTGTTTGCAGTGTCTGCCACTATTGGCCTCCTGGGAAGGTGGAATGACCGCTAAAGATTAGATGACCAGGCGCCCAATGGACCTGAACCCGCCATGCTGGGCCGTGGCGCCGTACAGCTTTGCTAGAATAATACAACACTTTTGCCATCGCGATTCAATGCATGCGGGCGAAAAGGCGAACTCCGGCCGAGATGCAGGGAATGAGCCCCACTCCCATACCTCTCCCAGGGAGAGAAAGGTGCTTTTTGATAGCCTCAGGATGAGCGGACAAAGGGTTTGGGAATGGAAGAGAGCAAATACGTTAAGTATCCCCAGGATTTGCTCAGTTACCCTGCCAAGAAAAAACATGAGTCATCCCGGATTTTGAGAAGATAGGGAAAGTAGTCTAGGAAAGCCTATAAAAGAAGCCCCCTATTTAGTGGAGTAGAAGTGAGCAAACTTCAAACCACTGAAGGGGGGCTTTTCTATGATGCGGCATGAGGAAGGGTGGAGGCAAGCCCAATCGGCAGCGAATTTACTGGAATTATTCATCGGGCCGCTGGAGGAGGGGCTGGATGACCAGTTGGACCAGCGCCTGGTGCGCACCTTCTTCCTGGCCCTGGCCGCCGCTATGGTACGGCTGCGCCACAGCCGTTCGGGGCTGCTCCTGAGCGAACTGGGGGCCCACATCCTCACACCCGATAAAGATCCGGCGGGCACCAAACGACTGAGCAATTTGCTCCGTTCTCCCAAATGGCCCCACACTTTGTTGGACCGGTTCCTCTGGTACCGGGCCGACCAGGCTTTCGAGGGACTGAAACAAGCTGGGGAAACTCCCCTGGCCCTGTGGGACGAGAGCGTCCTGGAGAAGTTGGAAAGCATAGCCCTGGAAGGATTGGGGCCGGTACGCTCCAGCAAGGCCGCCCGTCTGAAGCGCATCAAGCCCGGCTGCTACAATCCTCCAGGAGGCCGGCCGGTATTCGTCCCGGGCCTGTAGTAGATCACGGTCATGGTAGCTGGCTACTTGGGCCCGCCCGCCCTGGCGGCCATGCGCTGGTGGACCCGCGGGGCCCTTTGGCTACCGACCGGTTCACCAACCTGGTCTCCCTGCTGAACCAATGCTCGGAAAAGTGGGGGCAGCAGGTGATTCATGTCTGGGACCGGGGCTTTGCTGGTGGACCCTGGCTCCGAGAGTTGACCGGCCGGCGATTGCGTTTCATCATGCGCTGGCATACCGGCTACTTTCTCGTCGATGACAAGGGCTCTCGTCACGCCTGGCAAATCGCCCGGGGCAAGCGTTCTGTGGACCACCGGATGGTGTGGGACATCCACCGCCGTCAGTACCGGAAGACGGGTATCGTCTACCTGCCGGTCCGCCACCCCCAGGTGGACCAGTCCCTGTGGCTGGTGGTTTCCCCCCGGGCCAGGGCCGCAAGCCCTGGTACCTGCTCACCAACGAACCCATAGCTGACGCGGCCGATGCCTGGAAAGTGGTCTTCGCCTATGCCCGCCGCTGGCAGGTGGAACTTTGCTACCGAGCCTGCAAGACCGACCTGGCCATGGAAAGCCCCCGCCTCTGGTTCTGGGAGAACCGGCTCACGCTGTTGCTCATGGTCAGCCTGCTCTACTCCTTCCTGCTGTCTCTGCTACACCCTCACTGCCAGCCCCTGGTGGAAGGTCTCCTGCGAAACTGGTGCCACAGAACCGGGAAGCGGTACCGCGACGCCGCGATACCGCTTCCCAGAATCAGATCAGCTCTAAGTGCCTCGCCTACCCTCCCCCTTTCTCACCATGCACCCAAAATTCGGGATGACTCATGTCTTCGTTGGGGTCTTGGACTTAATGGTCGGGGCGGCCGGATTCGAACCGGCGACCCCCTGCACCCCATGCAGGTACGCTACCGGGCTGCGCTACGCCCCGACACTTCAGACAGCATACCATAGCGGGGAATACCGCTACAAGGCCAAATGCGGGAGACGCCGGGGCAATCGCGACCACCCTTGGCCTGCTACCAATGCCCGCATTGTTGTCGCCCTGAGCTTGCCGAAGGGCCGAGAATCCGTCCTAAGAATAGTCGTTTGGCCCCCAAGGATAGTGTGTTAGGAAAGATTTCAGACTCATTAACTTCACGCAGAGGCAGACTTGCTAAGCCGCCATCGCCAGGTCCTTCCCCAGACTCCTTGACCACACACGGGACATTGATGGGTTCACGCCTTGTCCGGCATCTGCATAACCTCGTGGGTTTCAATCTCGCAACTGGAATCCAGCCCCAGGTGTGGATGACCTTCCAGCATGGCTTGCGCCCCGGCCATATCTTCGGCCTGTAAAACCGAGTAGCCCACTACATTCTTGTCGCTGGGAAAGCCGCCCTCATTGGTCAACTTCAGGTTTCCAACCATGGGCCCGCCCATTTCAAGCAGACCTTCGCCGCACCGGCCAGCCCATTCCATCCAGGCTTGCATCTGGACCTGCATATCCTCCGGGGTTGCCGCCTTTTCTTGCATCATCTGCATATAAGGAGCACGCGCATGGTAGATAACAATAAACTTATTCATTCCTTCTCCAGATCTAAAGAATCCCTGATTTCAATGCAACCTTAACATCTTACAAGGCTATTGGCAGGATTAGAAGGCGTCCCGATACGAGGTAGGAGCAACCCATAAAGCAACCGACCAGTTGAGGTTCCTTGGTCATCAATGGCCACAGAGACAGGCAGTTGCCCCAAAGAGTAGAATACCAACACCCGTTTCCCCTGAGGTTCGCTATGCCTGGGCCGCTGGATGGCGTAAAGGTTGTCGAGTTTACCGAGATCATCGCCGGTCCCTTCGCCGGTATGCTCCTTTCCGACATGGGCGCCGAGGTCATCAAGGTGGAACCGCCCTGGGGCGACCCCTGGCGCGGCACCCAGGCCTTTACTCCCACCGAAAGCCGTCCCTTCATCGCCTACAACCGGGGCAAGCGCAGCATCACCCTGGACTTGACCACCGAGGCCGCCGCAGACGTCTTGGCTCGCCTCATACCGCAGATGGACGTGGCCATCGTCAACTACCGTCCTGACGTGGCGTCCAAGCTGGGCGTGGACTACGAAACCCTTTCCGGCATCAACCCCCAATTGATTTACTGCGAGAACACGGCCTTCGGTCGCCAGGGCCCCGATTCCTACCGTCCGGGCTACGACCTGATTCTTCAGGCCATGTCGGGCATAATGACCGCCGAAAGCAAGCTGAGCAACGGCGCGCCCGTACACGTTGTTTCCTCTCCGATGGTAGACACCTCTGCCGGCATATGCCTGGCCTGGTGTGTCTGCGCCGCCCTGTACCACCGGGAGCGGACGGGTCAAGGGCAGAAGGTGGAGACCACCCTGCTGGGGCTGGCTATAGCGTTGCTGGGAATGCGGTTCGTGGAGATAGAATCGCTGGACCGGGGCAACTTCACGGCCACCCTCGAATCCTTGGCAGCCATGCGGGATGCAGGGATTCCCTACCCCGAACTGCTCCAGATTTACGAGTCAGACCATCCTGTTACCCCGGGTAATATCTACTACCGCAGCTACCAGACCGCCGACGGCGTCATTTCCCTGGGGTGCCTCAGCGACCCGCTGCGCCAGCGCCTGCTGGATACGTTGGGACTGACCGACATCCGTTTCGACCCCGGTTACGACCCCCGCAGCGAAGAGGCGGCGGCCTTCGGCGAAAAGCTCATGGGACAGGCGGAGGCGGTCTTCCTCCAGCGCACCGCCGCCGATTGGCTGGCCCTTCTGGACGAACGGGGAATCCCTGCCGGGCCGGTGCGCTTCATCGAGGAAGTCTTCGACGACCCCCAAGTGCAGGCCAACGGCCTGGTATCAGAACTGGAACACCAGGAAGTGGGAAAGCTGCGGATGGTGGGCCCGCTGGCCAGTTTCAGCGAAACTCCGCTGGTACCAACAGCACCCCCGGCCCTGGGCCAGCACACCGACGAGGTGTTGTCGGAACTGGGATTTGACCCTCAGGAAATTGACAGGTGGCGTGAAGAGGGAGCGTTGGGTTAGGGGTAATAGGCCAATGTCATCTAGAAACCGGGCCGAAAAGCCCTGGTTGGGGAGAGGGATTTCGGCAGTAAAGCCGGCTTGAGCAGAATCACGGTCCACAGTATTCCGAGCCGGACCGCGCCGAAAATGGCCGTAGCATTGGCGACAACACCGTGGGAAACAGCCTGGACATCACTGCGGACGGCACTGAGGACGACGCGGTGGGCTTCCGCTCCGCCGCCGACACTGTCCGACAGGTCGATTTTGCCCGCCACCAGGGTCAGGTTGGCCACTGTAGCCGCCAGATACAGCTGGAATCGCGTCTTGACCCTGCCGAAATAGCGGGACTGGCGGATGCCCAACTGGACCAGTCGGGCCAACCGGTGTTCCACCGCCACGCGTCGCGCTCGATATTCGTCGTAGGCGGCGCTCTGCTGCAACGCCCGTGCCTCCTGCAGGAGGCCTTCCTGGGGATGGATCAGCACCCGCCGTCCCTTCCTGCCCTTGGCTGCGATGCACTGGGACCGCAGTGGACATGTCCGGCATTCGGCCCCGTCGAACTGGAAGGCCTGCCAGCGGTATACCCGCCCCGCGGCATCCGTCCGCTTTCCCGCTGGCACGATGGTGTGGGTGACCTGTCCCGCCGGACAGGTGCAACTGCCCGCGGCCAGGTCGATGACAAAGTCATCCTTGGGAAAGTGCTTCCGGTCGGGCCGGCCTGGCACCCGGGCTACCAGCTTGCGGCCCACATCGGCGAAGGTCTGCCTGGTAGCTCCGTCCCCATAGGCGGCGTCGCCCATGGCCTCCTGCACCGGTACACCGGTGTTGGCCTCGCTCTGTTCCACCAGTTCCAGCGCCCCCAGGTTGTCCGGAGCGTTGCCGGGCAGTACCGCCACGGCGGTGATCAGCTGGGTGTCGGTATCCACCACAATCGCCGCCTTGTGCCCGTCAAAGCGCCGGCTGCTGCTCTTGTGGCCGTGGCGCATCTCCGGATCATGCACCGACATCATCCGGTCCCGGCTCACTCCATCCTTGAGGCTCACTCCGCCCTCAACTCGTTCCACGTCCTGGAGCAGCAACTGCCCCAGCAGTTCCGCCGCCGTCACGATGTGCTGCCGCTCCTCACCGTCCTTGGTCAACTCCCCCTGCGCCTGCCGCGACAACTCCAACAGCCGGTCCGCGTCCGCCACAATCCCGGCCAGCAGCGCCTGCCGCGCTTTACGGTCCGACCAGTCGATGGCGGCCTCGCCCTTGATGCTGGAGGCAAGGTACCGCCCGTATCCCTGGGCCTTGGCCCATTCTTTGACGGTGATCTTCTCCACGGCTGCCAGCGCCCGCAGCAATTTGACGATCCCGTCCGCCAACAGGTTGCAGGTGTCCTTGACCGCGCCCCGACCCAGGATGTTGGTCGTGTCCAGCGCAACCCGCATGCTCCGCTTTTTCAGGTAGCCCGACTCCCGGGCCAGCCGCAGGCTGGACTCGAACACCTCCCGCACCTTGTCGTGCAGGATCAGCTGGGCGCGGAACACCTGCAATGTGCTCTTGGCAAAGGGCCGGTCCTCCACCTCAATCCCCAGGGCCACTTTCCAGCGGAGGTCAAAGTCAGCCCGGGCCTTGGCCTCGGCGTCGCTCACCTTGTCGTGGGACTGGAGCAGCAGCGCCGTCGCCAGCAGGCTGGGCGGCACGCTGTCCCGGCCGTTGTCCGGGCAGTAGAACTCGGCGAAATCCGCGTCTCGGAACAACCGGCCCCGCAGCGAGGCCAGCAGACCGTAGAAGGTGTCCCGCCCCACGTGGTCCAGGTACAACCGGTCCGCTTCCCAGAGACCCCTCTGATCTGAACGCTCTCCCAGCACTATCATTCCTCGCTATTTCTTGATGCCCCAAGTATAGCTGACCACCCGGCTGAAGCCAGTTTCCGGCCAGATTTCTAGGAAGTGTATATGACCCTTGACTTACAAATTCTTGAGAACCTACTTCATCAACCCGAAGGGCCCGCCCTAAACTAAAGCCAAGGTGAAATGTACATCTTGCTAAACCGCATTGCCGGCAGCGACCCATTTGGGGCCCAAAGGTGAAATGAGGAACTGCGGAGTCCTTTCGGTTATTTTCAAGATTCCGAAATGCACATCCCACCTTGGTATCGGTTTAGAATTCAAGCAAGCGCAATATCCTTTCGTTGATGCGACCCACACTGAGAAGTCAGAGCTGCTTAAAGATATCTTGGCTTTGGCGAATTCTTGGCGACTAACAACAGCGTATCTTCTTATAGGAGTACTGGAAGTACCTGGAGGACGTAGCGAGGTCCTTGGGGTGAAGGATCACTTGGATGATGCGAATCTACATCAGTTTGTGAATAGCAAGACTCAGAGACCTGTACAGTTTTCACATCAGCAGTTTCTCGTCGAAGGGGTGGAAATTGATGTAATCCAGATACCGGTACAAGAACGGCCCATATTCCTTACGAAGCGTTTCGGCAAATTGCAGGCATATGAGGTCAAAGTGCGGGACGGGAGCTCTACAAAAAACGCCACCCCAGACGAAATTGCAAGAATGGGGGCTGCCCAAGTTCTTCCTGACACGCCTCAGCCTATCCAAGAATGGACTAACGAGCGGGTTATTTCATCATTGCAGAAATCTATCGACAGCATCGACGAATTGAAGACAATACCTAACGTACACAGTCCAGAGTTTAGGGAATGGCACAGGGCCACCCTATACATGATTAAGTCGGCTTTTGGTGACCGTTCAATACACTACTGGGACTACCGCGACATAGTAGACCACATCTATCCAACAAGGCTTTACGGTTTCATGGGATGGAGGATAATTACGGGCTCCTGGAGAAGAATAATTCCTCAAAGACTCGACGAGGCCGCTGAATTGCTCACATCATTCGTAGACGAGCTTAAACGATACTGAGATGCCAGCTTAACGCTAATAAGCAAAATATCAGCATGTTTGGACCTGCCCTAAGTTTCTTGATGCCCCTTGGTGTCCCTTCGTGGATTTACCGGACTCCTGAGCCACCTACCACCTAAGGCCACTGGCACCAACCCCAGCAACGCCACCACCGCGGCAACACGGAAAAACCTGTGGAACAGGGTGAGCCCAGCGTTCTGAACATCGGTCACGTAGGCGGCCATTCGGGCAGTGGATTCTACCGGCGACTCGCCCACCATCGGCAGGGGCAGGGCCAGGCCGGCGGTCAGCGATTGGAAGTGCTCAATTCCCCAAGCCGACAGGGCAGCCAGACCAAGCGTCATGCCCAGCAATCTAGATACCACCACCAGCGACGAGGCGGTGGCGTGGTATTCGCCAGGTGCGGCGTTCAGTGCCTGGGCCATTATCGGCGCGATAACCAGGCCAAAGCCCAATCCCGCTACCACCAAGTGCAAAGTTAATTGTGAGTCAGCCACATCCAGCGTCCATGTGCTGACCAGCAGCAAGCCCACCGCAGTCAGCAACAGCCCTGTAGCGGTAACGGGGCGGTTGCCTACCCAAGTAGACAGCAACCCCCCGATGACGGCGCCCACTGGAATCGCCACCGTCATCCGCAGCAGCCACAGGGCGCCGGTAAAGGGGTCCTTGCCCATCACTGTGTTGGCCATCAAGGGCACGGTCACCATCGCAATGATCAAGGACACTCCCACCAGTACCTGGGTCAGGTTTGCCGACACGAAAGCCAGGGAGCGAAAGAGCAGGGGCAGCAGCAGGGGTTGGGCAGTTCGCCGTTCCAGCAACGCGACCGCCGCAGCCAGGAGCAGTCCCGCGCCCAGCCAGATAAAGGGCTGGGCAGAGGTCAAAGTGAACAGTCCCTTGCGGGAAACGGCCAGAGACAGAACGAGGAGGGTCGCGACCAGCACCGCGCCGCCTAGGTAGTCCACCTTAACGCCCATCTGGCGCCGGTTCCTTAGCAACAGCAGGCCCGGCAACAGCACCGCCACTTGGGGCAGATTCAGCCAGAAAAGCCACCGCCAGTTGGCCAACTCGACAATGGTGCCACCGTAGGCGGGTCCCAGCATAGACCCTGCCTCGGCGGCCCCGCCCACGATGCCCAGGGCCAGACCGCGACGTTCGGCAGGCAGGACGCTGGCGGCCAGGGCAAAGCCGATGGGAACCGCCGCCGACCCGCCTATTGCCTGGATTACCCGCGCGCCGATTATCTCCTCCAGGCTTCGGGAGAGGGCCACCAGCACGCTGCCAACGGCGAAGATGCCCAGTCCCACCATGTAGAGTCGTGGGTAGCCGTACACGTCGGCCAGCCGACCAAAGAGAGGCATGAAGGCCGTGTAGCCCAGCAGGTAGGCGGTTACCATCCACGACACACGGTCCAGTTCGCCGATGGGGATGCGCAGGTCCTGCATCACCGCCGGCAGCACGGTCACCACCACCGTCTGGTCCAGGGCGGTAAAGAAGGCCCCCAGTCCAATAACAGCCAGCACCAGCCAGGTGGGCACGTTACGTTGGGGGGCGGGTTGTGTTTGGGTGTCGGGCATGGGCTATTGCTTCACGTACGAATATGGGGCGCCGAGAGATTCGGCAGGCAGGGCCATTGCACTACAGAAGACCGTCGAAGGGCTCTATTTTCACACCGGAGTGTGGTCACCCTAAGCTTGTCGAAGGATCTAGGATCCCGACCATCGACCTTGGCTTGGAACCCACAGCAAGTATCCCGTGGAACATCTTGGAATCTTCTGCAGCGCTCCGAATGACAAGCAAAGCTGCATGACAGATCGGCAATTATAAAAGTGCGTTCGCCAGGGATAGACAAATCTTCGGGATGCAAAGCCTGCCTATACAAGATAATTCCCCCTACTGCACCGCCGGAACCACCTCTGGCTCCGTAATCTCCGGCGCCTCATCCAATACTTCCAAGTGAACCACTCTGACGGTGTCCGGCAGGTCGTTGACTACCAGGGGGCCAGTCAATTGCACCTTTCGCAATCGGTAGTCGGCTTTATGAACCCACAGGTCCACCGGCAATTCGGCGTCGGGCAAAGTGCCAGGGATCAGTTGCCATAGCGCAGCGGTGGGCCCTATTCCGCGTATGTGGTAGGCCGTGACTTCATCCAGGGTGCCTTCACCGACCAGAGTCGTGTCCTCCATCTCCACAAGCAACGCGGCAACCGACTCGGTAACGAAATCAAACCTGAAGGGTATCTGCTCTTTGGCGACAGGCTCCCAGGCCCCGCTGAAGAGATTGGTCATATAGGCTGAATCTTCCACCACTATCACGTCCAGCTTCAGAACGGTGCCCGACACGTCCAAATCCAGGCCGAGCTGGAACCGGTCGGGCAGGGTCGCCGTCCCCTCGGCGCGGGACAGCACCAGTCCGGTGGCCAGGGGAGTGTTGCCCACGGGGTGCTCCAGAATAAAGCTCAGATTCTGTTCTGAGGCCAAGCGTTCCGCCGCCCGCGCCAAAATTGCCCGGGGGTCGGGTAGTGGCGTAGGTGTCGGTGTAGGCATGGGAGTGACGGTGGGAGCGGGGGTGTTGGTGGGGCCACTTGGCTGGACTAATCCCGAGCAGGAAACCACCAACAAGACCAAGCCAGCTGCCAGGGACAGGAGCAGCGCAGCCCACAACCGACGGTGACTGTCCTGGGATTCAGCTATGTCTGGTCCTAATTCCACGACCAGAAGGCCACGCCGCCCTGGGCGATTTCGTTGGGGGGAGTGTCGCCCACTGCGTCCAGCACGTAGATGCGGGAACCGGACGGAGTGTGGCCGTTGCGCCGCTCTGCCACCGGACCTTCTGAACCGGCCATAACCAACTGCGAACTGTCCGGTGACCAGGGGGAGTGGGAATAGGCGTACTGGTCGAAGAAACTGAGCATGGTGAAGACTTCGCCGCTGGGACGGAAGCGGAAAAGTTCACTGGCCTCACCTACCTCCCTGCTGCCTTCCTGGCCGCTGCCCTCTGCCACGAGGTTCACCTTCAACTCAAACACCTGCTCTTCGGCATCGACACCCACCCAGGCCAGGCGCTCGCTATTGGGAGCCCAATAGAAGGCTATCAGGGGTTCCTCGGCCAGGGTACGAAGATTGCTGCCGTCAGCATTCACCAACCGGATGCGCTGGAAGATGCGACCCTGGGGGTCCGGGTTATCAGCCACGGCCAGGGTGCGGCCATCGGGCGACCACATGAAGGCTACGAGGGCGCCAGTGTCCAGTATCCGCCTGGGCACCGCCGGATCGTCGCTTTCGCCCACGCTGATATAGCTGTCCGAAGCGTCTCCGCCCGAGTAAGCCCACTTTCGCCCATCCGGAGACAGGGCAGGGGCCCGGAATCCGGCGGCGTTCGCCAACAGCAGGGCACGGCTGGGCTCGAATGGCCGCTGCAGAAGTTTTACCTCGTCCCGCGAATGTACCAGCAGCGAATCACCATTGCCGCCCCAGCTGAAATACAGGGGAGCACCCCTTTCCAGCGCCATCGCCCCCTCCGTAGTCTGGGGGTTAACCGCAAACAGGGTCATACCCTGGCGCGTGGTAGCCAGGAAGGAAAGGTATTCGCTGTTGGGCGACCAGTAGAGGTAATGGGGGGTACCATCGGCAACCAGGGCCGGCACATCGTTTTCATATACGGTCCGGGTCACCCCGGTGACCGCGTCTATCACCTGAACCGACACTTCCAGCGACCGGTTGGGGGTAATCTGCACCCGGGAAACGGCCAGCCGTGTGCCGTCGGGAGACCAGGTGGGCCAGGCATAGGACTCGCTGAAGTCCAGGTCCTGCACCGTGTAGAAAGCAGCCGTGTCCGAAGGACTGGCGGGGCCGGCCGGGTCTGACGAGCGCGACCGCACCTGCCTTACTCCGGTAAGCCGCCGCTCACCGCTGCCGTCGGGGTTGACCGTGAAAAGATCACCGTAGGGGCCGATGTAGGCGATTCGGTCAACGCTCACGCTGGATGCTGCTCCTGGTTGGAGTTGGGACTGCGGCGATACATCCGCCGGACCGCTGGTCGCCGGAGTTTCGGGCTTCGCTACGGATTCGGAGTTGAGGGATGGGATATCGCCGCAACCGACCAGTGCCACAAGAACTGCTGCCGCCGCCAGCATGCGCAGCCTCGAGGCCGAATTTGCCGAAATACGTGCGAGGTCTCCAAAAAAATGCGCCACCTAAACCCCTGTTCCCAGTTTCCCAAGAATACCATTACGGCCCATTGGTAGCAACGGCGTAGAATGAACATAGCTGTTCTGAGCTAGAATCCAGGCGTTTCCCCGCTTCCGCCATCACTTTCGTTATTCCGGCTCAAGGCCGGAATCCAGGGGTTCACCGCTCAACGGCCTCTCATCAGGCACCGACTTCGGTATCACGGCGATAGCCCAAATGACGGGTCGGGTTCTGAATGACGTCTTGCGAAGCATGACTTGCGTTGGAATAATTGATGACAACATTTGGCCCGGCAGGTAGCGGTGCGCTAATGGACCATATTCACACACCTTATTTCGACCATGCGGAAAGCCACACGAGTCTCTCCGTTGTGGCTCCTACCATGGCCACGGCCAAGTCGGGTAGCGCAAAAGCCAGCGCCGATGGCCCCGCCAGGCGGGTACAGGCCGGCGATGCCCTGATCGAGTACCGGATACGGCGCAGCAGACAGCGCAAGAAGACTTACCAGATATCGGTCAAATCTGGCGAGGTGGTCGTGGCAGTACCCCACCGCACCACTAACCGACAGGTCGAGGAGATGGTCCTCCAAAAAGCCAAATGGATTCTCTCCAAGCTGGCGGTCAACGAACCGGAACCCGAGGCTCCCCAGTTCCTGTCCGGCGAAAAGCTGCCCCTGTACGGGCGGGAATTGACCCTGTGGGTGGAAGGGATGGCGGCCACCCACCCCGGTGTCCCCGAAGTTTACCTGGACGGCCGTCGCTTGAAGGTAGCTGTTCCGGTGGGCATGGCAGAAGAGGTCCGACAGGAACAGGTAGGCAAAGCTATAACAGCATGGTATGGCGACCAGGCCACCGAGCAAATTTGGCAGCACGTCAAACACTGGTGGCCGGACCTGGGAAGGGGCGATGGTCCCACCGTTCAGATTCGCAACCAGCGGCGCCGCTGGGGTAGCTGCTCTCGCGACGGGATACTGCGCTTCAACTGGCGGCTGGCCATGCTTGAACCGGCCCTCACCGAGTACGTCGTCGTCCACGAACTGGCCCACCTGACCCACATGAACCACTCTGCCAACTTCTGGGCCCTGGTGGAACAGCACTTGCCCGACGTGAAGGAAAGGCGGCAGCGGCTGAAGCAAGCGGGCGCGGATCTGCCTCAGCTATAACAGTTAACAGGCAGCCACAACCTGTGCTAAGCACCCAAACCCGCTCACCCTGAGCCCGTCGAAGGATTAGCTACCCAGCGCCAGGCGGTTCGAAAAGCTAACCATGTGCGGATTCCCGTGGCGCCGCCAATAATGTGGGCACTTCGAAAAACGGTTGACTACTGGGCAGTAAAGGTTGCCGCCTCTTCCCCGTTAAGGGTTACGGTGTATTCCCTCCCTGGCTCAAATTCCGAGCCCAGCGGGATGGCAATCTTTTTTATGGGGTAGTCGGCGATGCACATAATCGGCTCTTCCCCCTGTGCTACCTTGTGGTAGGTAAGTGATATCTCAATCTCGTCCGCTTCGCCGCCTCTGATGGTATAACCGTTATCCTGGGAGCAACCACTCCCAGCAGGAATACCGTAGGTTACCGCCAGGATGTACTGCGGTGGAGCGCTTTCCTGGATCTGCAATTCCGTCTCCACCACGTCAGGAAAATCGATTACCGAATTCGGGAAATCGGGATGCGGACGGCTGAAGGTGCCGGTCTTCTGGCCATTTACGACAACACTGTACGACTCGCCGGCCGTGAAGGCATTCTTCAAGTCAATTATCTCATCCAACTCCACCAGTTGCTCGTTGCAAGGGGCAGCCCAGGGCGCCTCTGGAGGCACCTGGTTGGTCAGGGTAACCCGGATGTCGTTGCCGTCCACTTCCCATTCTTTTTCAGCACCCCTGGAACAATTTTCCAGGTCGGACTGAAGGAAGAAGATGCGCAGGATGTCCCCCTGGTGGGGCGGCAGCATTTCCGCACCGGTGATGGGATACTCGGCCTTCACCCATTGGTTGGGGTCTACCGACTCCTCGCCTGACGAAGCGTCGACTGGAGGCGGCTGAACCATCACCAACAGCATGTCCACCTTGCCGGGGTAGTCACGGGTTATGACGTCGTAGGCCGTATCGTTGATGAAAGCCAGCCTACCATCGGCCTCAATGATGCGGGCCTGGATTGAGTAGGTGTTTCGAGAATCGATGTCATCCTTGTTGTATTCCACATTGAACTTGATGGGCACCTGCCCTGGATTCTCGATTACCTGTTCTGCAATCAGGGGCGCGGCGGCATCCTGATAGGAAGTGTCCCGCAGTTGGACTTTCAACCGGGCCCCGGGGGTAAGGGATAACCGCTCCCTGTAGGTAACCGTGCCGCTAACCGAAGCGTTGGGGCTCTTACCTGACGTTACCTGCGTGGTGACGTTGGGAGCCTGATCATCTCCCTGGCAGGCAGCCACGGCCATCGAAGTGATCAAGAGAAATGCCAGCGGTACAACTCCTCTCTTCAATCCATTGCTCATATCGGCGCCTCGGCTCTGTCAAATAAAGGTGGGAATATATTTCCCTCTAATGATATAGACGAAACCTGCACTGCAATGGTTCCCTATAGATATGGCATTCGTTGAGATTAGTACGAGAGGAAAGTGGACCACATAGCGGAGTAGAGCTCGGAAAGCTAGGCTACACCTAGTGTCCTGTATCCAAAGTACGTTGGCAAAAGCGGGCAACGTTGGCCAGTATTTGGTCGGCGGTCTGGGTCCAGACAAAAGGTTGGGGATCTTCGTTGGTGACGTCCAGATAGCGGTAGATGGCAGCCTCCAGTTCGGCGCTGCTCTGATGCACGCCACGGCGCAACTGCTTTTCGGTGAGCAGACCGAACCAGCGCTCCACCAGGTTCAGCCAGGAGGCGCTGGTGGGTGTGAAGTGCATATGGAAGCGGGGCCGCTTGGCCAGCCAGTTGCGGATCAGCGCCGTCTTGTGGGTGGCGTAGTTGTCCGCGATCAGGTGGACGTCGAGGTACGGCGGGCACCTCGGCCTCGATGGTATCGAGGAATTTGCGGAACTCCACGGCCCGGTGCCGTTGGTGGCAACGACCAATCACCTTGCCGGTCCTGGTGTCCAAGGCGGCGAACAGCGAAGTGGTGCCGTGACGCAGATAATCATGGGTGCGCCGTTCCACCTGTCCCGGGCGCATGGGCAATAGCGGACGGGTGCGATCCAACGCCTGGATCTGGGACTTCTCGTCCACGCACAGGACCAACGCCCGATCCGGTGGTTCAGGTATAGCCCCACAACGTCCCTGACCTTCTCGATGAAGAAGGGGTCTGCCGACAACTTGAAGGTCTCCGTGCGGTGGGGCTGCAATCCGAAGGCACCGCCAGATGCGGCTGACCGTGTTGTGGCTCAGCCCGCTGCGCTGGGCCATGGACCGGGTGCTCCAGTGGGTCGCGTCCTTGGGGGTGGTCTCCAGCGTCAGCGTAATCACACGCTCCACGTGGTCATCGGTAACCGCTCGAGGCCGTCCGCTGCGCGGTTCGTCCGACAGTCCGTCCAGCCTCCGTTCCAGGAACCGGGAACGCCACTTCCCCACCGTCTCATCGGACACTCCCAGGTCGGCGCCCACCGTGGTATTGCTGCGGCCTTCGGCACAGCCCAAAATCATTCTGGCCCGCAGCGCCAAAGCTTGCGCCGTTTTCGGACGGCGAACCCACCGTACCAGGGTTTCACGCTCCACCTCATCCAAAATTACCGGCGGCATTGGTCGTCCGATTGCCATGGTCATCCTCCTCTGGATTGCTAACCCGGAGGATACCTCATCGTGAATACTATTACAACTAACTTCAGTTACACCACACTAGAAATCTGGCCGGAAACTGGCGGTGGCCGGGTGGGCAGCTATACTTGGGTCAACAAGAAATAGCGAGGAATGATAGTGCTGGGAGAGCGATCGGATCAGAGGGGTCTCTGGGAAGCGGACCGGTTGTACCTGGACCACGTGGGGCGGGACACCTTCTACGGTCTGCTGGCCTCGCTGCGGGGCCGGTTGTTCCGAGACGCCGATTTCGCCGAGTTCTACTGCCCGGACAACGGCCGGGACAGCGTGCCGCCCAGCCTGCTGGCGACGGCGCTGCTGCTCCAGTCCCACGACAAGGTGAGCGACGCCGAGGCCAAGGCCCGGGCTGACTTTGACCTCCGCTGGAAGGTGGCCCTGGGGATTGAGGTGGAGGACCGGCCCTTTGCCAAGAGCACACTGCAGGTGTTCCGCGCCCAGCTGATCCTGCACGACAAGGTGCGGGAGGTGTTCGAGTCCAGCCTGCGGCTGGCCCGGGAGTCGGGCTACCTGAAAAAGCGGAGCATGAAGGTGGCGCTGGACACGACCAACATCCTGGGGCGGGGCGCGGTCAAGGACACCTGCAACCTGTTGGCCGACGGGATCGTCCAACTGCTGCGGACGCTGGCGGCAGTGGAGAAGATCACCGTCAAAGAATGGGGCAAGGCCCAGGGATACGGGCGGTACCTTGCCTCCAGTATCAAGGGCGAGGCCGCCATCGACTGGAGCGACAAACGGGCGCGGCAGGCGCTGCTGGCCGGGATTGTGGCGGACGCGGACCGGCTGTTGGAGTTGTCGCGGCAGGCGCAGGGGGAGTTGCCCGAGAATGGTGAGGAGCGGCAGCACATCGTGACGGCGGCGGAGTTGCTGGGGCAGTTGCTGCTCCAGGACGTGGAACGAGTTGAGGGCGGAGTGAGCCTCAAGGATGGAGTGAGCCGGGACCGGATGATGTCGGTGCATGATCCGGAGATGCGCCACGGCCACAAGAGCAGCAGCCGGCGCTTTGACGGGCACAAGGCGGCGATTGTGGTGGATACCGATTCCCAGCTGATCACCGCCGTGGCGGTACTGCCCGGCAACGCTCCGGACAACCTGGGGGCGCTGGAACTGGTGGAACAGAGCGAGGCCAACACCGGTGTACCGGTGCAGGAGGCCATGGGCGACGCCGCCTATGGGGACGGAGCTACCAGGCAGACCTTCGCCGATGTGGGCCGCAAGCTGGTAGCCCGGGTGCCAGGCCGGCCCGACCGGAAGCACTTTCCCAAGGATGACTTTGTCATCGACCTGGCCGCGGGCAGTTGCACCTGTCCGGCGGGACAGGTCACCCACACCATCGTGCCAGCGGGAAAGCGGACGGATGCCGCGGGGCGGGTATACCGCTGGCAGGCCTTCCAGTTCGACGGGGCCGAATGCCGGACATGTCCACTGCGGTCCCAGTGCATCGCAGCCAAGGGCAGGAAGGGACGGCGGGTGCTGATCCATCCCCAGGAAGGCCTCCTGCAGGAGGCACGGGCGTTGCAGCAGAGCGCCGCCTACGACGAATATCGAGCGCGACGCGTGGCGGTGGAACACCGGTTGGCCCGACTGGTCCAGTTGGGCATCCGCCAGTCCCGCTATTTCGGCAGGGTCAAGACGCGATTCCAACTGTACCTGGCGGCTACAGTGGCCAACCTGACCCTGGTGGCGGGCAAAAGCGACCTGTCGGACAGTGTCGGCGGCGGAGCGGAAGCCCACCGCGTCGTCCTCAGTGCCGTCCCCAGTGATGTCCAGGCTGTTTCCCACGGTGTTGTCGCCAATGCTACGGCCATTTTCGGCGCGGTCCGGCTCGGAATACTGTGGACCGTGATTCTGCTCAAGCCGGCTTTACTGCCGAAATCCCTCTCCCCAACCAGGGCTTTTCAGCCCGGTTTCTAGGCCAGCATCAGTGCCCGCCCGAAGGGCCAGAACCTCGTATGAAAGACCTTGGTGTGGCAGCCGGGGTCCACCTGCAAAGCACTCTTCAGGGTCCAGGTTCTTCGAATCCCTGGAGGGTCATTCAGGACCCAGCATTCTTTCCCGAAACTCCGCGGGTATCTCCCGCAGGCGGCGGCGGAAGGCCGTGTCTTCCCGTTCGGGCATTCTCCGGACGGCTTCAAGCATCAGCTCTACGCCACCCAGGTAGTCCTCCTCGTGGATATACTCAGCCTCTATTCCGCCATCAGGGGCGCCGTTGTGGTAGTTGCCCAAGGGGAAGGCAATGCCAGTGGTGCGGTAACCGTACACGGAAAAGGCGCTGGCCTCGCAGGTGCCGCCACTCATCAACTGCCGTTGCACTTTGAACCCCTCGGGGCGGGCTTGCAGAGTCTCCCGAGCGCGAATCAGGGCCGTCTCAGCGTCGGCATTGAAGGTGAAACCGGCGTCGCCTACCCGAATCACCGGTCCGCCGCCGATCTCCGCCCCGGGCAGGGTACGGCTCGACTCCAGGGACACAACCAGGGTTTCTTTGGGCAAGGTGCCCGCCTCGGCCAGCAGGCGGGCGCCTACCAGGCCTACTTCCTCGGCGCGGGTGAAGACGCCGTACACATCGCCGGCCGGCTTTTCCGAGGCCAACACACTAAGCATTGCCAAGGTGCTGCCGCAGCCGGCCAGGTCGTCCAGCGCCCGCATCCGGATATAACCGTCCTCCAATTGGAAGTCCACCAGGTCAAATATCACGGAGGAAGGTAGTGGCACTTCAGCGAGACGGCCTGAGTCTGCCAGGCTGATAAGCGTTTTCCTTTCCGAAGCCTCGCCGTACAGCCCGGCGGTTGCTGCAGCCAACCGCTGGCCGTCAGGGAGCAGGACCTGCAGAGGAACGCCAGCCTCAAAAGATGACTGGGGTACGCCGCCCATAGCAGAGCCGACCAGGAAGTCGCCGTCCCTAGCCACGGCTTCGAAGCCCGGGTGGTCCATGTGGGCCATGAAGGCAATGGGAGGGACGGAACCATCGGCAGAGACGCCCCCAAGATGGCCGATGACGTTGCCGTAGGCGTCGGTGCGGTGGGGCACCCCAGCCTCGTCCAATACATCCCGCACCACGCTGGCTACGCCGTCCTCCAAAAATGACGTGGCCGGCCTGGCGCCCAGGCGGGCCAGGGTGTTCAGGGCCTTTTCCCTCAGGTCGGTCATTTCCTACGCTCCACAAACAACGAATTCCGGAGATTATAACATTGCAACAATGAGCGAAGGTAAGCCAGACACTATCCCCGCCAACCTCACACCTGCAAAGCCTCGCACGACCCATCCACTCCCCAATGCATTGACCGTAACAGCCACGCTTCCTGCCATTAGCCTCACGCACAAACGGCACGGCAACTGAATCATTCTGTTAAGTATGAACCCGAATCAACCCCTTCCTATCCAAACAATGCCAAGCAGGACCATGAATGACAACGCCTTGCGAGCCTGAAGCCTATTCGATAGCATTTGATCCATAATTAGTACGTTACAAGTAGGTTAATGTACACTATTTGCCTATCTATCATCTCTCTGTACGTTATTGTGCGACGTCAATCAGGGGCCCAGAGAGGCTAAATATGGATTTCCCTGAACACCTGGAACAGGAAAACAGAACCCTGCGAGAACGCCTGTCACAACTGACAGAGGCAAGTGCGCGCATAAACGATAGCCCCGATGTTGAATCTCTTTTGCAAGAAGTTGTGGACAGCGCGCGCCTGCTGACCGACTCCTTATACGGGGTTATCGTCCTGCTGCACAGTACGGGACAGGTGGAGGACCGTCTAACCTCCGGCCTTACTCCGGATGAAACCAACCAATTATCGGATATGCCAGGAGGGTTGCGCATATCCGAGTTTCTCAGTGAGATGCAGGAACCACTGCGCTTGCAGGACTTTCAGAGTCATGCCAGGGCCCTGGGGTTGCCCGAGCTTCGTTCGCCCAGACCGGTAAACTCCCCGCTATCCTTGCTGGCGGCGCCAATCCGGCACCGGGGGGAGCGGCTTGGCGCCATTTATGTGGCAAGCAAAGAGTCTGGCCGTGAGTTCACCCCGGAAGACGAGCAGACTCTCGTGATGTTTGCCTCGCAAGCGGCAGTGGCAATCGGCAACGCTCGCAATTATCGGGACGAGCAAAGGGCCGGGACTGACCTGGAAACCCTGGTGGACACTGCCCCCATCGGTATACTGGCTGTAGACCCCCGGTCGGGAAGCCTGGTTTTGGTTAACCGCGAGGCAAGAAGGATCTTGAGCGACCCGTCCGAACCAGAGACTACTGATGAGGAACTGCTGAACAGGGTGGCTATTCGTCGGGCCGACGGACACCAGTTCTCCCTAGCGGAGTTTCCTCTAGCCGAAGTGTTGAGCGCCGACGAAACGATACACACCGAGGAGATAGCCATTCAGGTCCCGGGTGGCCGCAGCGTATCCATCCTGGTGAACGCCACTCCCATACGGTCGGCTGACGGCGGGGTAGAGACCCTTGTAATGACCATGCAGGACATGGGGCCGCTGCGCCACTTGGAGCAGCTACGGTCCGACTTCCTCGGCATAGTGGGCCACGAACTGCGTACCCCTCTGTCCTCCATAAAGGGTTCCGCTTCCACGTTGCTGGAATCCGCCTCATCTCTTGATCCGGCGGAAATACACCAGTTCTATCGCATCATCAATGAGCAGGCGGACTATATGCGGGAACTGATCAGCGACCTTGTTGACGTGGCAAGTATAGAAACTGGGACGCTGTCGATAAGGACCGAACCTGCCAACGTGTCCAGGCTGGTGGACGATGCAAAGAACACTCTCCTGAGCTCAGGCGGACGGGACAACATTCACATATACCTGGCGCCAGACCTTCCCTCTATCATGGCCGACAGGCGCCGCATTATCCAGATACTTAACAATCTGCTCACCAACGCTTCAAGAAACTCACACAGCTCCTCCGCCATTCGGATAAGCGCCGAGGCAGACAGCGAATACGTCACAATAACCGTGGCCGACGACGGCAGGGGCTTGTCCCCGGAACACCTGCCCCAATTATTCAGGAAGTCCTCCAACATCGACGAGCGGGACCGGGCAAGAGACCTGGGCCTGGGCCTGGCAATCTGCAAGGGAATTGTGGATGCCCACGGCGGACGCATCTGGGCCGAGAGCGACGGGCTGGGCCTGGGCAGCCGGTTTATGTTCACAGTGCCGGTTACGGAAGAGCCTGCCAGCGCGCCGCCATACAACTCATCCCGCGGGGCCGCCCGTCACAGGAGATCAGGGAGAGCGGGCGTGAGGCGGGTTCTCGCGGTGGACGACGATCCGTGGACGCTAAGACAAGTCCGGGACTCCCTCACGAACGCGGGTTACGAGCTACATGTGACCGGTGACCCGACGGAGGTGGCCTCTCTAATGGAGTCCTTCGCGCCTGATGTGGTATTGCTGGACCTGATGCTGCCTGGCGCGGATGGAATAGAGCTAATGAGCAGCATTCTTGCCGAATACGACGTGCCGGTTATGTTCCTGTCGGCCTATGTCCAGGACGAGGTTATCGCCCGGGCGTTTGAAATGGGAGCGGTTGACTACGTTATCAAGCCCTTCTCGCCGGTGGAATTGGCCGCCAGGGTCAGAGCGGCCCTGCGGAAGGAAACCAGGCACCCGGTGGCCTACGCGTTTGAAGACCTGATCATTGATTACGCCGCCGGTTCGGTAAGCGTCGCTGGGACGACGGTGGACATGACCGCCATCGAGTTCCGGCTGCTGACCGAGTTGTCGGTCAACGCCGGTAGCGTGATGACCCACGACCACCTGCTGCAAAGGGTCTGGGGCGAAAACAGAACCGGCGATGCCCGGCCCCTGCGTACCGTGGTGAAGAACTTGCGCCGCAAGCTGGGGGACAGCTCGAGCAACCCGACCTACATACTCACAGTACCGGGCATGGGCTATCGTATGGTGAGGGCGGAGCAATAGATTACCGGCCCGCCCGGTTCTCCAAGCAACAGAACTGGAAACTCCTGTCCGGTTGCGTGTGCTCCGACTTTTCCAGCGCGGAGCCCTGTGGCCAAACCTAGCTTGCTGGATTTAGCGAGAATTCTGCTGATCCAGGCCGCCCCTTTGTGGCACTGCAACAACAACCCTGCTCATCTTTCCCTGTCCCATCAACTTGCCCTTTCCTATCCACGGCTCAAGGGCCCGAACCATTTCGGATCCAATACTTGTTTCACTACGCATAGCATTGTCAGCAACGCAGCCCTCATGATTGGCGCCATCTGGCTGTTTATCCTTGGTATAGTGGCTATACAAGGGCATCAGCGAGTTGGAGTCCGATGTAGCTGCCGAACTAGCGGCGGTGTAACCTAGACAACCACCGGGTTACCGCCGCCAGAGGCATGACCAGAGGACGTAAGAGTCGAGGTCCCTGCCTTCGCAGGGACGACGGGTAGATATCAAAGCTCCAAGTGAACCAGGTCTGAGAGAGACTGAGGGGCGGGCATTAAGTTGCCCGCCCCTTACTTATTCTCATCCGCCAACCCCGGTTGGCGGCTTTGGCTCCTACTGGTGGAAGAGGTTGAGGGCTGAACCGAGGCGGAACCAGTCGAACTGGGACTCGGCGTAGGAGTGGTTGAGCATCAGGGTTTCGCTGGTGCCGTCGGCGTGCTGGATCCGGCACTCAACCTGCTTGCCGGGGGCCATGTCTTTCAGGCCCACCAGGCTGATGCGATCATCCTCCTGGAGGCGGTCGTAGTCGGCGGGGTCCGGGAAGGTGAAGGCCAGCAGGCCCTGCTTCTTCAGGTTGCTCTCGTGGATGCGGGCAAAGCTGCGGACGATAACCGCCGCGCCGCCAAGCAGGCGGGGCGACAGGGCGGCGTGCTCGCGGCTGCTGCCCTCGCCGTAGTTGGAGTCGCCAATGACCACCCACTTGATCCCCTGGGCCTGGTAGTCGCGGGCGATGCGGGAGAAGCCAACGCCCTCCTCGCCAGTGACCACGTTCTTGCCCTTGCCAGCATCGCCGGTGTAGGCGTTGATGGCGCCCATGAACATGTTGTCACTGAACCGGTCCAGGTGACCGCGGAAGCGGAGCCAAATACCGGCAGGGGAGATGGAGTCGGTAGTGGTCTTGCCCTGGGCCTTGAGCAGCACCGGCATATCCACGAAGTCCTCGCCGTCCCAGGGTTGCCAGGGCTGCAACAACTGGATGCGCTCGCTGTCGGGGGCCACGGTCAGTTCAATGTCGCTGCCGTCTTCCGGCGGATCATCGTAGGAAGAGGAACCCTTATCGAAGTCCTCCTGGGGAACGTCGGGCGCGGGCTTGGGCGGCTCCAGCATGAACTCCTGCCCATCGGCGCCGACAAGGGTGTCGGTCATGGGGTTGAAGGAGAGGCGTCCGGCCAAAGCCAGAGCAGTCACGATCTCCGGACTGCCGATGATGTTCATGGTGGAAGCTTCGCCGTCGTTGCGGGCGGGGAAGTTCCGGTTGTAGGAGGTCAGGATGGTATTGGGGCGGCCTACGGGATCGCCGACCCGACGCCACTGGCCGATGCAGGGCCCGCAGGCGTTGGCCAGCACGGTGGCGTTGATGTCGGACAGGGACTGCATCTGGCCGTCCCGCTCAATGGTGGCGCGCACCTGCTCGGAACCGGGGGTAACCATGAAGGGAACCGCGGCCCCGATGCCGTGGGCCTTGGCCTGTTCCGCCACGTCGGCGGAGCGGCTCATGTCTTCGTAAGAGGAGTTGGTACAGCTACCGATGAGGGCCGAAGAAATCTCGTCCACCAGGCCGGGGTCTTCCTGCAATTCCTGGGCCATGCGGGAGAGGGGGCGGGCCCGGTCGGGCGAGTGGGGGCCCACCAGGTGGGGCTCCAACTCGGACAGGTTGATTTCGACCACCTGGTCGTAGTAGGCCGACGGATTCTCGGCAACCTCGGGGTCGGCGGCCAGCAGGTGCCGGTACTGCTCGGCCAGTTCCGCCAACTCGGCGCGGTTGGTGGCACGCAGGTAGCGGGCCATGGACTCGTCATAGGGGAAGGTGGAAGAGGTCGCGCCCAACTCGGCGCCCATGTTGCAAATGGTTCCCTTGCCCGTGGCGCTAATGGTGCTGGTGCCAGGGCCAAAGTACTCGATGACGCAGTTGGTGCCGCCGGAGACGGTCAGGACGCCAGCCAGATAAAGGATGATGTCCTTGGGGGCAGTCCAGCCGCTCAGTTCGCCGGTCAGGTGGACGCCAATGAACCGGGGATAGAGGACCTCCCAAGGCAGGCCGGCCATAACTTCAACGGCGTCCGCGCCGCCAACACCCACGGAAATGGAGCCAAGGCCGCCGCCGTTGGGGGTATGGGAGTCGGTGCCGATCATCAACTGGGCGGGATAGGCATAGTTTTCCAGGGCGACCTGGTGGATGATGCCGGCTCCGGGGCCCCAGAAGCCCACACCGTATTTGGCTGCCGCCGTCTTCAGGAAGTCATAGACCTCGCTGTTCTCGCCCAGGGACTCGCGCAAGTCCTGGGAGCCCTCAACACGGGCCTGGATCAGGTGATCGCAGTGGACCGACGTGGGCACCGCAGTGGTGGACCGGAGGGTCTGCATGAACTGGAGAATGGCCGTCTGGCCCAGCACGTCCTGCAGGATGACCCGGTCGGGCCGTAGCTGGACGTAGGTCTCGCCTCGTACCAGGTCGGTCTCCGCCGGATTGTCGAGATGGGACAGCAGGATCTTTTCGGACAGAGTCAGGGGCCGGTTCTGGAATTGCCGGACGGTGGTCAAGTTTCGGTCCAGCCTTTGGTAGACTTCGGAAACCAACTCTTTGGTAGGCGCAATCGTTGGCATAACAGGTTCTCCCTACTTATTTCGTTATAAGCCGACCCCTTTTCGCACCACCGGGTTAGAGCGAGTGCAAGCGGGGGCTATGGCGGTAGTCTAAAAGCTAGGGTGGCACACTGTCAATTAGGAAGTGGTATGCCAAAGCGATTTCTGTTACCCCCGGCCCGTGCCTCCGGACAAGAGAAGTGATCAGGCCTGGGCGGGCAAGTCCCAGCGGAACCCTTCCAGGTAGCCGCCGGTTTCGGCCCAGGGGAGCAGGACACTTACGATCTGGCGGGGTTCAGGGCTTTTGCCTGCTTCTTTGCACTTTGTAAGGTAGTGATGAAGGGAGGTGTAGGTGTAGAGGCGGAAGCCGCGCTGGGCTATCCGCCAGATTACGGTATGCGATTCAGGGGCCTCCTTGCCGTCGGCGACGGTGGCGTTCCAGTCGTGGAAGATTTCCTCGGCCTGGCGGCGGAGACGGTACACGGCCAGTTCCTTGGCGTATTTGCGTGCAGGGCCTGGACTCGGTTTCTGATCTGGGACAGGGTCATGGGATTGCCTCCTGATGTTTTTGTCCACGAATTAGGCACGAACATTCGCTAATTATTTTTTGTTTTTCCTGCCATTTCCGCTCATTTCCCCCCATTTTGTAGCTGGGGCAGTGTTGCCAGTGGTGGTGCCTCTTCCATGCCCAGGGCAACCACAGGGGTTGCATCTACGGGTCGGATGATCCTTCCACAAGCTCGGGATGAGCGGGTTGGCATTTACCGGTAGGGATTGACGCGGGGCGATGACTCCAGGGAATCGGAGAGTTCCTGGATATCCTCGCTGAGTTTCTCGACCTCAGAAATCTTGAAACCGAAGGACAGGGCGTAACGGGCAGCGCGGAGACGGATAGCCGGGTTGGGGTCCTCCATGGCGCTGGCAATTACGGACACGCTACGAAGCATCAGGGCCTGAAGTTCCTGGCGGGCGAGACCGGCAGTCTCCTGGCGATATCGGATAAGGTCCTCAAGAAAGGCGGGGTCATCGAGCCAGCGGCGCAGGGTAGTCTCCCCGACGCCGGAGTCGCGGGCGGCCTGGGCAACCGATGGGGCGGCGGCAATGACGGGGAGGGCCGCCTGCTGGCGAAAGTTCAGGCTGGACATACTTCTTTTGCCTCCATTTTCGGTCATTTCCGACCATTCGGTGGTTTGCGCGGGCTGGTCAGCGTCCGGTGGTACGGGGCCGAAGGGCAGGTTGGGGCCGGAGCTATTGTTTGGATGGGAAGCGGGCTGGGGCCGTCGGTATGCCGAGGGACGGGACGGACGGCGACGGGCTTTTCTGTGTTTTGCGGGCATGAAACATCGCGTTGCCTCAGTGGCAGAAGTTGGATTTGGCCGGGGAAATTGGGATTCCCGTGGCCAGTTATAAATTATGGTAGAGATGGGTAATGCGGAGTGGCAAGGGGCGGGTGACATGAAGCGGGGAAAGCGCGGTGGGAATTTTCCTGGTGGGGAATTGAGGCCTGCCCAACAGGCAGGGCAGCTTAAACCGGCTGAGGGGTCGAAATCCTTCCCTAGAAAGACCTATGCGGCCCAAGCTGGTTGCAGGCGGGGATTTTAGATTCTTCGGCTTCGCTCAGAATGACCTTATGGTAAGGGGCGACTGCCCGGGTATTGGGGGGCTATCTGATATAATCCGGGCCAGACAAGCATTTTCGGGGGGGATTACGTGGGAAAGAGGCTTGCTTACTCTGTCGCCATCACCCTGTTCATTGCGGCGCTGGTGGCGTTTGCATTATTCCTGGGGGGAATTGCTCCGACCGTTGCCCAGAATGACGGTCCACAGATGTCAGTCACACCCAACCAGGCGGTGGCAAACCAGCGGATCAGCCTGACTGCGACGGGATTCACCCCTAACTCCGAAATTGGCGAAGTGGCGGAGGGAGAAGAACAGGTATCCGGCATCTCCATAGGTGGCGAGGACATTCCGTGGGACCGGATTAACGGCGGGAACACGGTGAACCTCGATAGCGGCGGCAACTGGTCTACGTCGGTGGACCTGCCCCTGACGTCGGCGACCACAGGGTCGGGGGACAAGACCATTGAGGTAACCGACGCGGAGGGCGTCAGCGGGACCGTGGCGATAACCATTCCGTCACGCAACCTGACCATCACTCCCACATCGAGCCGAGTGGGTACGCTGGCGGCGATTCGCGGCGAGAACTTCCCTGGCAAGAATGACAACGGTTCCAGCTTTTCGGTGACGATTACGTACGACACAGGTAGCGAAGTACTCGCCTCTTTAACCGTTGCACCCGATGCCAGCGGCGATTTCGAGACGCAAATTCGTATTCCTAGCAGGGCGACTGCTCTCACTATTAACCAAGTAAGGGCAAACTTTCAGGATGATGACGGCGTGTCAGTGGAAAATACAACCAACCACGCTGTGCTGCCCGGGGGGCATCAGCCTCAGCCAGACGAGCGGCGACCCCGGTTCCACGGTAACCATCAGTGGGGAGGGCTTTAAGGCCTTCGTACCGGTAGCCAGCGTGACGATTGGCTCCATCGAAGTAACGCCGGCGCCCAAGCCGTCCACTGACAGTAATGGCATGACGTCTTTCGACATCGTTATTCCCGGCATCGACGGGGGTATCCAAACCATTGAGGTCCAGGTGGGCTACATTACCGTCAGCACAGGCTTCACGGTAACAGGGGTACCTACGCCCACACCAACTCCTACGAATACTCCCACACCTACGCCTACCAATACCCCCACGCCCACGCCGACACCCGAGTTTACTCCCACGCCGACTCCTACTCCGACTCCCACGCCAACACCCGAGTTTACTCCCACGCCGACTCCTACTCCGACTCCCACGCCGACTCCCACGCCGACTCCTGAGTTTACCCCTACGCCGACTCCCACACCTACGGCTACCCCTGCGCCCACGCCTCCGCCACAACTGCCCGGCGGGCAGGAACCGCCCCACGTATTTGTCGGGACGGCCCGGGTTGATGGTCTTGCCGTATCGGAGGGAACTCCAATCAATGCTTACGCCGGAACCAAGCTGGTCGGGGCCACCACGGCCACAGCCGACGGGAAGTTCAGCATCCACACCCACCGGTCAGAGGATGCCATTACCTTTACAGTGGCGGACAGTCCGGCCAGAGAAGACTGGACTCAATGGGAATCGGGAGAGATTACTCGGGGTTTTTATTTGACCGCGAGTTCCGAAACCCGGTTTGATGATAGGGCAGCCAACTTGTTCCAAGCGAACCCTGACCTGGTCCGGGTCTTCAGTTTCGACAACAACTCCAAGAAATGGTATCTCTATGACCCGACGATTGGCGATTTCAGCGACCTGAACAGGTTTGTCGAGGGACAAACCTATTTGTTCCTGGTGTCCCGAAGCACCAGAGTCCTGATGAACGGAACCGAACGCCATTTGTCCTGTGTTGGGGGGAATTGCTGGAACCAAATTGTGTGGTAGTGAATATCCGCGAATGGGTCGGATAATCACCAAGCGCCAGTTTATTGGTGATCCTGGAGAATACCGACGGCAAAAAGAGAAAAGACCTCTCACGGGCTGGCCGGTTTTCGTTTGGCGCGCCCGGGGAGGTCTTTTCAGTTTGCCGGAGGGTTTAGGAACTATCTCTGAACCGGAGGTGGCATTCTCAATGATGGCCCTTCGCCAGCCGTCACACCCATCCCGGCCTTCCCCCATCAAGGGTGAAGGGACTTTTAAGACAGTTTCTTAGCCTGGACTACTTGCGCTTGAGGGTGTTGGGGTCGGTGTTCTTGAAGTAGTCGTAGTTCAGGGCGATGTAGTCCACGTCGCCACTAGGGCCCCACTGAGCGGGTACGGCGTCCTCGGCGAAGATGGCGGTTACGGGGCAGACAGGCTCACAGGCGGCGCAGTCGATGCACTCGTCCGGGCTGATGTAATACATATCGTCGTCGTCGGTGGTGTAGATGCAGTCAACCGGGCAAACGTCCACGCAGGCTGCGTCCTTTAGACCAACACAGGGTTCGGTAATTATGTAGGCCATTCTCTCTCTTGCTCCTCTGAAGTAGCGGTTCTTGGGTCTTACGGCCACCAAGGGCCAAGCTCCCGCAAGTACGAAAAACAGCTTCAAAACGGGAACCAACGAGATTATAGCATAGCACGGCGGGTTTGCAATATTGGAGACGCCTGGGCAGCGGCTAATTCGACTCGGGTGGAAAGTCCCACCCTGCCGGCACGGACAGCCTTGTTGCAGAACCCTTGTGGGAGGGACCTGGTGGCTAAACCCGGTAGTGACCGAACCCTGGACTGGAAGTTATGCCCGACCCCGGTTCAGGACCAGTTCCAGTATGTCGCGGCTGGTCAGCGCCCCCACGAAGCGGCCCGAGTCCTGTTCGACGACGGGCATGGCGGTAAGATAGTTCTCCGCCATGCGCTGCAGCACGTCCTCCACGTGCTCGTCGAGCCAGGCCACGGGAGGGTCTGGCCGGATTAGCTGGCCCAGAGTGGTGCTGGACCAGGCGTCCGCAGGCAGGTAGCGGAACATACCGATGGACAAGATTCCCGGGGCGGAATCTTCGTCCAGCACCACGTAGTCGTGCTGGTTGGGGGTGGCCCAGTTCGCCGTGAAGTCACGGACCGACATTGACGAGCCGGGATGCGGGCGCAAGCGGTCCAGGATGTCCTCAACCGTGATCTCGTGCAGGACGAAGCGGATGATGCCCCGGGGAATGTCATCCAGGGCCGTGGTGGAAGCCTGGCTCCGGCTGGCGCGGGCCGCCGCGAAGCTGATAACCGAGGGCATCAGCAGGATGTAACAGAACATCACCAGCACCAGGAAGGAGAACACCACCTCGTTGATGATGGCGGACTCCCTGAGAACCAGCAGCAGGGCGATCTCGGCTATCCCCTTTCCCATCAGGCCGGAAGCCACGGCGTAGGGCGCCTTCAGCCGAGAAACGTAGGCTCCCAGAAAAGCTCCCAGGAAGTTGCCCAGCAGCGGGATAAGGGCGAGGGCCGCCATGGACCACCAGGGCATCGTAACGAACATAAAGCTGAAATGAAGGCCTGCGGATGCAAAGAACAGGGGCACAAAGAAACCCTCGGCAGCGCTGCGCAGCCCCGGCATCATCTCCGAGCGTACCTGGTAGGTCAGGCCGGAAAGGGAAGCTCCAAAGAGGAGGGCGCCGAGGGTACCGTGCAAGCCCATGAGTTCGGCGGCGTCCACCATAAGGAACAGGACGCCCAGCAGCAGGCCCAGGGAAAGCTGCGGTACCTGAATAACCCGCTGCAGCAAGCCCACCAGCGGGGGCAGCACCCGGGACGACAGGATCCAGGCCAGCGCAGCGAAGCCGGCAATCTTGGCGATCAGCAAGAGTATGCCAAACACCGACAATTCGTGGTCATGTTCGCCAATGCTGAAGCCGATCACCAGGAGAGTGAGCAACTCGGCAATCACCACCACGGTGAATATCTGCAACCCTACGGGTTCGCGCAAGCGCCCTTCATCGGCAAGGACCTTGGCCACTATGCCCAGACTGCTCATGGAGAGAATACCCGCCAGGGCCAGGGCCTCCGCGAAGGTGAGGCTGAACCCGATGTTCAAAACGGTCCCGCTGGTCACCAGCACGGATACGCCGAGGGAAAACAGCACCGAGACAATGGCGGCTAGGAAGTAGTGGCCCCTGAGGGTCGCGACGAAGCTGGAAATGTCAATCTCGTCCAGCCCAATGAGGAAGAAGAAGATGAATATCCCGAGGGTGAGGAGCAGATCGATGTGACCCGTGGGTTGCACCGACCAACCGGTAAGCACCTGCAGCACCGGGCCCAGCAGGATGCCTGCTGAGGCGTAGGCGAGAATGGAATTCAGGTGCAACCGGCGAAAGGCGCCCTCGGCCAGCTTGGCGACTATGATCAGCAGTCCCAGGGAGAGGAGCGACTGACGGATGTCGCCAGCCTGGGCGGAGAAACCAGCCAGGTTGGCCAGGCTGGGAAAGGAGAGGATTTCCAGGGGCATTTACCTGTCCTCGGATGGAGTTATTGAAATTGGCATACGCTGGCGGCGCGCAGTAGGTTGGAGACTGAGTGTGACTCTCAACAGGTGTTGGAGATAGCGCTTACTAATGTTCAATCGTTGTCGGTTTGCCGGTTCTCCGGTACTGGTGCAGGGATTTTTGGAGGCGGGTTCGGGCCCCAATGAGCATAGCATAGCGATGGGGCTACGGTGTGCCCAATCCGGGAGAGGAGCAAGACTTGTTAGCGTTTAATGAAGTTTGCAATAATCTGAGAACTTATCTCTCACCACGAATTGCTCACCACGTATGGCTCTTTCCTGGAGGGCAATCTATAGAGATAATCGCCTATGTGATGGCAGTCGCCCCATGTGCCTAACAAGAGCAGGGGCAGCCCCATAGGCTGCCCCATTATTGCCTGTAACCGCCACCTGTTACGGGTACCCGATAACGCGCGGCGGGTGTTGCTACAGCACCAAGCCGTAGGTGCGCTTTTTGATGGACAGATTTACGAAGGTCTCGGTGCGCTGGACGCCTTCGATGGGTCCGATCTTGGTGCGGAGGAACTGGCCCAGGCTTTCGGCGGATTCCAGGCCAGCCCAGACGAAAACGTCGTAGGCGCCGGTGGTTACCGCCACATAGTGAGCCTCGGGCAGGCTGATGAGAGACTCAGCGACAAGGTCGGACTTGCCAGGGCCGGTCTGCAGGCCGATGAGGGCGGTGGTGGAGAAGCCCAGCTTTTCGAGGTTGGGCACGGCCACGACACGGACCACGTCGTCATCCAGCAGTTTGCGCAGACGGCGACGCACGGTTCCTTCGCTAACCCCTACTTCCCTCGCGATTTTCGCATTAGAAGCCCGACCGTCCAGTTGCAGCAGGGCAATAATCTTACGGTCTAACTCATCCATTGGCAGGTACACTCCCTAACGTGCTTTGTCGGAACAAGCAAACCAATAATAAAGCAATGGCATTTTAGTGTCAATGGAACAATAAATGCTCCGGAAATCGAATAAGTACTTGACCTATAAATGGGATGGGCTACGGAAATCGAAAAAAAGGTTTTGATTCTTTTCGTCGACTATCTGACAAATTGCAGTTTATCCTAAGTGCCAGGGCTGAATATTTCGTCAATGTATGCAGAACGCGCGGCACGTCCAAAAACAGGGCGCGGCAGATTCTTGACCTGGTACCTTCATTTGGCTAAATTGGATAAGAGGGAGTTACTTTTTCGTCGTAAATGGGTCCCCAAACCAAGTAACATCTGGATAAGTCAACGAGATTCCGGCCTGCGCCGGAATGGCGGTGGGAAGATTAGGGGGAAGGGACCTGTTTGGACGTTACCTGGATTCCGGCCTGCGCCGGAATGACAGTGGGAAGATCAGGGAGAAGGGACTTATTTGGAGGTTCCCTAAAGTGAACTTTCCTGTTTCAGGAGTACGATCATGGTAATGTTTACTCCATCCGCCGGCGGTGACTACGGCTACAACTACAACCTGGCCGAGGCCAACCGCATTTTCACGTCCGCCATGACCGGCCTCTACGGCTGGACCGCCATCGGCCTGGGACTGGCCGGCGGCGTGGCATGGCTGCTCAACTCGGCCGGAATCTACCTGTTTACCAGCTTCATAGGAATGATACTGGGGCTGGTCCTGGCCATTGGCTGCCTGTTTGGAATGCAGTTTGCCGCACGTCGGGGCGCGCCGATTGCGGCAGTGGGGGCCCTGTACCTGGGGTTTACCGCCATTATGGGGGCGACGCTGTCCGTGGTTTTCGCCGTGTATTCCAGCACCAGCATTGCCCAAGCATTCGCCGGAGCCTGCGGGCTTTTCGCGGTGATGAGCGTTTTCGGGTTCACCACGAAGCGGGACCTGTCGAAGATAGGCATGCTGGCTATCATCGCCCTGATAGGTATGGTGGTGGTGGGACTGGTTAACTCGCTGCTGTTCCAGTCCAGCGGGCTGCAGTTGCTTTTGAGCGTAATCACCCTGCCCATATTCATGGGACTGACGGCGTGGGAGACCCAGGCGGTGAAGCAGGAGGCGCAGGAAGCCGCTGCCGAGGGCAATGCCGACGCGGCCAGCCGGATTGCGCTGGTGGGAGCGGCGGGGATGTTCCTGAACATCGTGAATATGTTCCTGGCCCTGCTGCACATATTCGGCTTCTTTGGCGGGGACGATTAGCCATGCCAGTTTTCGGCGGGGAAGGGGAACCTGTGATTAGACCGCCATGCGGTAATGGATTCAGGCGAGGGGGTGGACTTTCCCCCTCGCTCTGCCACGGGTTCCGCTACAAGTTAACGATTCTGGGGGCCGTGATGCTGTTGGCGCTGGCGGCGGCATGCGGCGGGGATACGCAGGATTCAGCTAATGACGCCGAGCCTGCAACTACAACTACAGCTACAGCCACCGCCATGCCTACAGCCACGAGTGCCGTTCTGGCAGAGCCTACAGACCCACCGGCTCCCACTTCCCTTCCCCCCTACAGAATAGGAGTCATGGAGTCGCTGACTGGCCCCGGGGAGTCCTACGGGACGGTGGCCAACCAGGCCAAGCTGATGGCTGCCGACGAAATCAATATGGCAGGCGGCGTCAACGGGCGCCAGCTGGAACTGGTGGTGGAGGACTCCCAGTGCAGCGCCCAGGGAGCGGTGGCCGCCTACCGGAAGCTGACCAGCGTTGAGGGCATACGAATAATCCTGGGGACATCGTGCAGCGGGGCAATGCTGGGCGCCGCTCCGCTGGCCGACGGCGACGGGGTAATCCTCTTTTCGGGACTGGCCAGCAGTCCGGACATCGCCACGGCGGGCGACTACATCTTCCGCACCCAGATCAGCGACGTGGAGGTGGGCATCGGCACGGGCAACCTGCTGTGGGCCGACGGCGTCCGACGGCTGGCGACCATCACCGAGTCGACCGACTATGCGGAGGGAGTACGGCGCACCACGGCAGCGCGGTTCGAGGAGTTGGGCGGCGAGGTGGTGGCGCACGAGCGTTACGCTTCGGATGTAATCGACTTTCGTTCCCAACTGACCAAACTGCTGGCCTCGAAACCGGATGCGCTGCACCTGGCGCCCCAGTCGGAATTTACCGCGGGCACGATAATCAAGCAGGCGGGGGAACTGGGGTATGAAGGCCCCATCTATGCCGAGACCATATCGGTGGGGACCACGGCGCTGCAGATCGCCGGCGACGCCGCCAACGGGATGAAGGCCATCGTTTCGGACCTGGATCCGGACAACGAAAAGGGTCAGGCGGTGCTGGCCAAGTTCCGGGAGCATTACGGCTACGTGACCCTGCCCTGGCACCTGGGTTCCGCCTACGACGACGTTTACATTGCCGCCGAGTGCCTGAAGCGGACAGGCGACGACCAGGACGCCGACGGCTTTCGGGACTGCATGTACGAGGTGACCTGGAGCGGAGCAATCGGGGACGACTACAGTTTCGATGCCGACGGCGAGGTTGTGGGCCTTTCGCGGGTGGTGGTACAGATCCTGCCCACGTCCGAACGGACGGCAGACCGCAAGTACGAAGTGCTGGGGCCGGCGCCGCAAGGGCCGTAGGGACTATCGTAGTAAACTCCGTACGAATTAATCGGCGGCAACCACTTCATCCTGGTATACCCACTCCCCTACCGCATCGTGCTCCTCGCTGACGTCATCGAACTCATCAGTAGTCTGTTCAATCCCCGCGGAAGCCAAGGCTCTTGCAAAGGTCTCCCGGCCACTAGAAATCTGGCCGGAAACTGGCTTCAGCCGGGTGGTCAGCTATACTTGGGGCATCAAGAAATAGCGAGGAATGATAGTGCTGGGAGAGCGATCCGACCAGAGGGGTCTCTGGGAAGCGGACCGGTTGTACCTGGACCACGTGGGGCGGGACACCTTCTACGGTCTGCTGGCCTCGCTGCGGGGCCGGTTGTTCCGAGACGCCGATTTCGCCGAGTTCTACTGCCCGGACAACGGCCGGGACAGCGTGCCGCCCAGCCTGCTGGCGACGGCGCTGCTGCTCCAGTCCCACGACAAGGTGAGCGACGCCGAGGCCAAGGCCAGAGCTGACTTTGACCTCCGCTGGAAGGTGGCCCTGGGGATTGAGGTGGAGGACCGGCCCTTTGCCAAGAGCACACTGCAGGTGTTCCGCGCCCAGCTGATCCTGCACGACAAGGTGCGGGAGGTGTTCGAGTCCAGCCTGCGGCTGGCCCGGGAGTCGGGCTACCTGAAAAAGCGGAGCATGCGGGTTGCGCTGGACACGACCAACATCCTGGGGCGGGGCGCGGTGAAGGACACCTGCAACCTGTTGGCCGACGGGATCGTCCAACTGCTGCGGACGCTGGCGGCAGTGGAGAAGATCACCGTCAAAGAATGGGGCAAGGCCCAGGGATACGGGCGGTACCTTGCCTCCAGCATCAAGGGCGAGGCCGCCATCGACTGGAGCGACAAACGGGCGCGGCAGGCGCTGCTGGCCGGGATTGTGAGAGACGCGGACCGGCTGTTGGAGTTGTCGCGGCAGGCCCAGGGGGAGTTGCCCGAGAATGGTGAGGAGCGGCAGCACATCGTGACGGCGGCGGAGTTGCTGGGGCAGTTGCTGCTCCAGGACGTGGAACGAGTTGAGGGCGGAGTGAGCCTCAAGGATGGAGTGAGCCGGGACCGGATGATGTCGGTGCATGATCCGGAGATGCGCCACGGCCACAAGAGCAGCAGCCGGCGCTTTGACGGGCACAAGGCGGCGATTGTGGTGGATACCGATTCCCAGCTGATCACCGCCGTGGCGGTACTGCCCGGCAACGCTCCGGACAACCTGGGGGCGCTGGAACTGGTGGAACAGAGCGAGGCCAACACCGGTGTACCGGTGCAGGAGGCCATGGGCGACGCCGCCTATGGGGACGGAGCTACCAGGCAGACCTTCGCCGATGTGGGCCGCAAGCTGGTAGCCCGGGTGCCAGGCCGGCCCGACCGGAAGCACTTTCCCAAGGATGACTTTGTCATCGACCTGGCCGCGGGCAGTTGCACCTGTCCGGCGGGACAGGTCACCCACACCATCGTGCCAGCGGGAAAGCGGACGGATGCCGCGGGGCGGGTATACCGCTGGCAGGCCTTCCAGTTCGACGGGGCCGAATGCCGGACATGTCCACTGCGGTCCCAGTGCATCGCAGCCAAGGGCAGGAAGGGACGGCGGGTGCTGATCCATCCCCAGGAAGGCCTCCTGCAGGAGGCACGGGCGTTGCAGCAGAGCGCCGCCTACGACGAATATCGAGCGCGACGCGTGGCGGTGGAACACCGGTTGGCCCGACTGGTCCAGTTGGGCATCCGCCAGTCCCGCTATTTCGGCAGGGTCAAGACGCGATTCCAACTGTACCTGGCGGCTACAGTGGCCAACCTGACCCTGGTGGCGGGCAAAAGCGACCTGTCGGACAGTGTCGGCGGCGGAGCGGAAGCCCACCGCGTCGTCCTCAGTGCCGTCCGCAGTGATGTCCAGGCTGTTTCCCACGGTGTTGTCGCCAATGCTACGGCCATTTTCGGCGCGGTCCGGCTCGGAATACTGTGGACCGTGATTCTGCTCAAGCCGGCTTTACTGCCGAAATCCCTCTCCCCAACCAGGGCTTTTCGGCCCGGTTTCTAGGGACAGACTTGCCCATAGCCTTCCCTATCAATTCAAGCATCGCCTCACCGCGCTCGATAAAGCAATCCGCGAACAGGTCGGCGGACAACAATTCGGGGTCAAGCCAGTGAGACCGCAGGATCTTGTATAACACTTCCTTATCGATGTCGCTTTGCAAGCGGCGCAAATATGCCGACGGGGCACTCCCGCCAATTCTTCGATTGGTGGTGGCGTCAATGGGGGTCTTATTTATGATCGAGTTATACAATCGAGGTGGCACAGGCGGAGTTAATCTACTACACCAAGCTACGGGGAAAATGTGATGAATGTCGATGTTGTCCTGGTACCAAGTGGTAGACGCCAGTTGGTTGGCGGTACGCCAATCTGCCGCCCCGCTTCTCATCTGCATTGCGTACAGGCCTTTGTAGGCAGCGCTATTCCGGGTGCGAAGCGACAGCAAACGTTCGGGAACAAAGTTCGCCTCACTAACTAGCGAGGGCTCCGAACCCCCCCGGACCCAACCGGCTACCTGGGCAAGGTCAAGAGCATATTGAGTTTCTACTGCGCCGCCATAGACCTCCCCAAATATTCCGGACCAGAACCACCTTTCCAACTTCGCTTTAGCTATGGCCGGTTCCAGCCCTTCCCCTAATTCAACAAACAGGGAAGCCAGAGGAACCAGCTGAGTAGTGTAGGGCACATCGTACCTGGTGAATATAAACTGGTTATGAAGGAACTTCGCCGCTTCTACAAACCCGCTTTCGACAAGGTTCGCCCACTCGTGGTAGTCGGCGACATCCAACCCCAGAATGTCGTTTTTCCTGCAATTGATCGCCGGTATCCGGTTTTGAGGGCGCCCCTCTAGGATTGCTTCTCTTCGCCTCTTTTGCGTCGCCAGCAAAGTTACGGCCTGCAGGAACTGGTCACCCTCAATGCCTTGCAACGCTCCGTAGGCGCTATGCAATCGCTTCCGGCGAGCGTCCCAATCGTCTCGCAACGAGAAATCCTCATCCTGCGCAGCGAAGGACGCCGTAACCAGTTCGAACATCGAAAGCGTTACACCTCCAGTGTTCACTTTCTCAAATACCGTGCAGACCGCTTCCTTGGGCGTCTCCTTATCCAGGCTTATGACAGGGAGGCTGTAAGCGGAGAACTCACTCATTACCGTCTGGTTGAATCGTTCGTAAAAAGCAAATCCTCCACCCTCCGGATGTTCGGCGTCGCGGGCTTGCCAGTGGCCGATATAACCAAAGAGCCAACTCAAACTGCTGTCCAGCAACCGCTCTGTGGGAATCATGTGCTGCTCGTATTCCAGTTCCCTACTGGAAAGGTCTCGGACAATCTCCCGGGCGAAATTACGAGTCTCTTTCCTATCCTCGGGCACACTGACAATTGCGTCTTCCCGCTCACCATTCGGGTCCATCGACGCTAGCATGTCAATGTAGTACCAGCGCCTAATGCGTCGGCCCCGATTGTCGTGTGTGTCCACCGGATCCTCATGGCGGAGCGATTGATACAGGGACGTTAGGCGCTGTTGGCCGTCCAGCAAAAAAGCGTCTGGACGGTCACCTGCATTGTCCTCAGCCCCTTCGATCATCCGGCTCTTCAACCGGATCTCGCCCCCGGCCTCCAATGTCATTATGGCTCCGACCGGAAAGCCCCTTGACACACTTGCAAGCAAACTGCGAATACGGTCGTCGTCCCATACCCACCCACGCTGAAAGTCGGGAAGCTGAATCTTCCCGCTATCTACATCATCCAGCAGCTCTTTTAACGACACCGGATTTGCCTTGAACAAGGTTAAGGGGTGTCGTCAAAATAGCAACTTGATGGTAGATTTCTGCTGAGAATGTGAGCGTGGGGGGTGGATGTATGACACCGTCGCATCGGCGTCACGATATTTCGGACCAGGTTTGGGAACTTTTGAGACCTCATTTGCCTGGCGGCGCAGGGAAAAGAGGGCGGCCGGCCAAGGACAACCGGTTGTTTTTGAACGCGGTGTTTTGGAATCTGCGGACTGGGGCACCGTGGCGGGACCTGCCGCCGGACTATGGGGACTGGAAGAACACCCATCGCCGCTTTTGTCGCTGGCGGGACCGCGGCGTTTGGGAGCAACTGCTGGACCGGGTCATCGATGACCCGGACTTTGAGTGGTTGATGATCGACGCTACCCACATCAAGGTTCATCCCCATGGGACTGGTGCCCGTGGGGGCAATCAAGATGTAGGCCGTACAAAAGGGGGCTAAACAGCAAACTGCACCTGGCGGTGGATTCCCACGGGATGCCGGTACGAATGATCCTGACCGAAGGTACGGTGGCGGACTGCACCCAGGCCTCTGACCTGATTGCAGATATCGCAGCCCAATACTTGCTGGCTGACCGAGGCTACGACACCGATGCCATTGTGGCCCAAGCCGAGGCTCAGGGGATGGAACCGGTAATACCGCCGAGGCGTCACCGGAAAGAACCCCGCTATTACGACCGTCAAATATATCGGCTGCGCCATTTGGTGGAGAATGCATTCTTGAACTTCAAGCAATGGCGGGCCGTGGCAACTCGCTATGCGAAGAGGTCCGCCTCATTCTTGGCAATCTGCCAGATTCGAGCTCTGGTCCTCTGGACCAAACTATATTGACGACACCACCTAGTTACCTCCAGAGGGATCGGCTTAAAAGGTGCTGGCGATTATATCACGCCACCAATAAGGGAAAACCCAGTTCCGAACTGAACCGCTTCATGATCAGCTTGACACCTTTTGGGGTCTGGCCTAGAATATCCATCCGAGGTTGTGATTGATATGGATTATGCGATTTTCAAGACCGGGGGCAAACAGTACCGGGTGAAGCCGGGCGATGTTCTCGATGTCGAACTGCTGCCCGTAGAAGTAGGGGATTCGACAGAATTTGACGAAGTTCTGGCCGTATCCGACGGTGGAGAGGTCAGTTTCGGAACCCCGCACGTCGCTGGGGCCAAGGTCGTGGCGCAGGTGCAGTCCCACTACAAAGACAAGAAGCTGATGGTCTTCAAATACAAGGCCAAGACCCGCTACCGTGTCAAGAAGGGTCACCGGCAGAACTACACGCGCCTGGTCATCCAGGACATCCAGGCAGGAGGTTAACCCCTTATGGCTCACAAGAAGGCAGGCGGAAGCACCAACAACGGCCGTGACAGCAACTCCAAGCGATTGGGCGTCAAGAAGTATGGCGGTGAGCAGGTAACCTCCGGCGCCATAATCATCAGGCAGCGGGGCACCCGGATCAAGCCGGGCAACAACGTGGGCCTGGGCCGGGACTTTACCATCTACGCCAAGGTGGAAGGCAAAGTACAGTTCGAATGGGCATCCAAGGGCCGCCGGCAGGTCAGCGTGTATCCGGCAGTACCTCAGACCGAAGCGGTCGCCCTGGCCGGCTAGCAACTTTCAATACAGCAATTGGCCGCTTACCCGGATATACCGGGCAAGCGCAAGGGATTTCAGGATATGAAGGCAGAAATTCATCCCCAGTTTTTCAATTCCACGGTAACATGCTCGTGCGGGCATGTTTTCCAGACGGGGGCCACCAAGCCCACCCTGAGGGTAGAGGTGTGCAGCCAGTGCCACCCTTTCTACACGGGTGAGCAGCGCATCGTGGACACCCAGGGACGCATTGAGCGACTGCGGAGACGGTACAATTTACAATAGCCTGAGTCGGCGACAGATCACAGCGTTTAAAATCGAGGGCCAGATTGGAGACCCTCGATTACTTTTTTGTGGCACCTCCCTCGGCTTGCCAGGATTGGGTAGCCAGCGCTGGATTCGACTTTCCGGCAGCTATTTCCAAGCAGCGACTTACTAACGGCGACAGGCAGCGGGCAGTGGCGGAGCAACCAAGAGTTACCTACGGCGGCCAGGCAGTAATCGAAGGCGTCATGATTCGCGGACGCGAATACTACAGCCTTGCGGTACGGCGTCCTGACGGTCATATTTTTCACTACAACGAGCGGCTGAATACCGCCTTCACGGGCCCGGTAAGGCGCATTCCATTGCTACGGGGCGTCCTGGTCCTGCTTGAGACCCTGCTGCTGGGGATAAAGACCCTGAACCGCTCGGCCGCGCTGGCTTCGGTTGAGGGGCCGAACGGCGGCAAGGAAGAAATCCCCGGTTGGCTGCTGGCCCTCACCCTCATTGTGTCCCTCACCCTGGGCGTGGGCATCTTCTTCATCCTGCCCTTGCTGGTGGTCCGGATCATCGACCCTTTCATCGCTTCTGATGTGGTCAGCAACCTCATCGAGGGAGCTATTCGCCTGGTCATCCTGGTGGCGTATATCTCCGGGATCGGGATGATGAAGGACATCCGGCGGGTGTTCGCCTACCACGGCGCCGAGCACATGGCGGTGCATACCTACGAAGCGGGTCTTGACCTGACCGTGGAAAACGTGCGCAAATTCAATACCCCCCATCCCCGTTGCGGAACCGCGTTCCTGCTGACCGTGGTGCTGGTTTCCATAGTGGTTTTCGCTTTCCTGGGGCGTCCCGACCTGGAATGGCGGATATTGTCACGTATCATGCTGATTCCGGTGGTAGCGGCCATCAGCTACGAGTTTATTCGCTTCTCGGGCGTTCACCCTACCTGGACTATTTCCAAGTTTATAGCAGGGCCCGGGCTGTGGCTGCAGAGGTTGACCACCCGTCAGCCGGAGGACGACCAGATTGAGGTTGCCATCACGGCCATGGGGTCGGCAGTGGCCGCCGATGCGGGTTTGCAGTACGATTCCCCCTTTGAGGACTATGGCGTTCCGCCCGCGAGTGGGGAAGGGGACACCGGCGCTGACGCAGTTTCTCCGGAAGGGGAAGGGGACGACGTTGCGGACGGGCCGGACGACGGTGGGGACGGTGAAACGGCGGGGGTCTGAGAGCCCAGAATCTGCCTCGGAACAATCTTCTCAGCACGGCGGCAGCGTTCCGTTGTGGGTGGTTCTGCCAACGAGACAGGGCAGCCACTAGGGCTGCCCCTACAGAGTTCGATAACCAAGCTGCCTCTCTGGTTTCTATCTCAGAACTGCTTTCTCAACACAATGGCAGCATTCCGTTGTGGGTGGTTTTGTGGGAGAGACAGGACAGCCATAAGGGATGCCCCTACGGAGTCCGATAATCTAACTGCCTCTCTCGTTTCTATCTCAGAACTACTTTCTCAACACAATGGCAGCGTTCCGTTGGGGGTGGTTTTGCGGGAGAAACAGGACAGCCACAAGGGATGCCCCTACAGAATCCGATAACCAAACCACCTAAATTACAATGCTACGCAACGGGGCTTTGCCCTTTTGGGTGAGCCTTTAGACAGGCACAGGGTATGCGGATTTCCGGTTTTGTACCGAAAATGGGGGGTTCGTATTGGCTGTGTTTCTGGACAGGTGATTTGCGTGAAGTATCCCCAATGGGCCCGTATTTGCAAGTTGAGACTTGATGGATTCCGGCCTTCGCCGGAATGACGGTTGGGGGGCCGGAATGCCTAAGGGAAGCTTAAGCCCCAATCCACCGAAAGAGTGGAGCAGGTTAGCGTCCTGAAGGGGCAAGAAGGTGCTCCTCTGAATCTGGGATAATGGTTTTGCAACAAAAACCGACCCCGGAAAAGGAGCACCTTTTAGATGCTACCACTTGAGCACCCCGACCGCATCCACGTCGCCTTCGACGATCACCGCCTGGTCAACAATGCCGGGCTGATCCTTCCGGCCACTCTGGCCCAGCGCCTGGGCCTGCGTGAACTCGTTGACCGTCACCTCGACCTGGGGGATGCGCCGGGGCGGGCGAACGCGGGAGACAAGATAATGACGCTGGTGGCCTCGGCGCTGGCGGGCGGCGACTGCATTGACGACGCCGATGAGCTGCGTGCCGAGCGGGACCTCCTCAGTGCTGGGCCATAGGAAGAAGCGCGCCGTCCAGGGTCTTGGTGGCACCAGTTCCTGCGCAGCCGATGGCGGCCACGGCGCCAGTTGGACCAGCAGCCTGGACTGCTGGCCCGGCGCCTGGGCGCAGGGGCGGTCCCGGGGACTTGAGCCCCTGACCATCGACCTGGACTCCACCATCTGCGACCTCGGCCTGGCCGGAGGTCGGCCGTCATCAGCTTGGCCAGCGGGGCTATCACCCGTCTGCTGGCGGTGGCCGCCGGAACCGGCGTACGTGGCTGATGGCCCGGCTGCGGGAGGGCCGGGCCACACCGCCGGACGGAGCCGCCCACTTCCTGCGGGAGACATCTGGGCGGGTGCGTTATGCCGGAGCCAGGTGGTCAACTCACAGTGCGGGCCGACAGTCGGCGGCTACACCCATTCCATCGTCGCCCTCTGCCGCAAGATGAAGGTCCGCTTCTCCATCACCGTGCGCCAGCACGCCCAGTTGCGCAAGCTCATCGAGGCCATACCCGACGCGGAGTGGAGGCCCATCCCGTATTGGATGGACGGTGCTGCCGACGTGGCCGAGGCTGAATACACACCTTTCCGTAGCGAGCCCGATGCCGCGCCGGTGCGGCTCATCGTCCGGCGGGTGAAGCCCGCGCCCGGGTCCCAACTGGCCCTCTTCGCCTCCTACAGCTATCACGGCTTCATCACCGACCGGGACGAGGACACCCTGGAACTGGAGGCCGACCATCGCCGCCACGCCGAGATCGAGAACGCCATCCGAGACCTCAAGTACGGCGTGGGTCTGAACCATCTCCCCTCGGGCCGCTTCGCCGCCAACGGCGCCTGGCTGGCGGTGCAGGTGCTGGCGCATAATCTGGCCCGCTGGACGGCGCGCATCGGTCTCGGTGAGCAGATAGTAACCACCAAGACCCTCCGGCGGCGGTTCTTCTCCCTGGCCGGACGGCTCACCCGCAAGGCCCGCCACCTCACCCTGCACCTCCCCCGGGGCTGGCCCTGGGAAGCCCAGTTCAGCAGCGCACTGGCTCGATTGCGCTCCCTGCCGCTTCCTTCCTGACGGCGCCGGTGGCGCCTGACCCATCCGCTGGACTACCCAACCGCCTGGCTTATTTGCCCCAGGTCGGTTCCTGATCGTTTCCGGCTGCAATCTGCATGATGATCTCGCCCACCGTTCCTCCTGCGGCCCGTCAATAATCCCCTTGCGGTGGCTGCCCCACCGTGCGTCCAGCCAGATCCATCCGGTTCAAACCCTCACCTCCGCTTGCTCTCGCCTCTCATCCCCTGTCCGGTCGGCTCTGCTACTTCCTTTCGGTGGATTCGGGTTTAGGCGTCAACTATGGAATGAGGGCTGTCACCCCCATCTAGCTTTCCTCCTTCCAGGGGGAAGGGACTTGTTCAGAAGTGCCCTGAAACAGGTTTTTCAGTTGCGGTGGCGGGCCTGTTGTAGTTTTTCCACGGTCCCGGGAATTTTCCAGTCGATGTAGAGCATTACGTGCTCCTTGATGGCTTCTTCGTGGACGCGGCAGGGGGCGCAATGGCCGTCGATGCAGAGGCCGTGGCGGGGCCTCATGTTCTGGCGCAGGATTTCCAGCAACTCGGCCGCCTGTCCCGCTTCATCCCTTCCGGCCCGCACCAGTTCCAGAAGTTCGTCCAGTTGCCCCGACAGCTTGTCCAGCAGCAGGTTGTGTTCCTTCAGGCTGCGTTCGACAAAGTTCTTGGGCTCGTCGGGATTGGGGTTCACCGACACCGGTATCTGGGAAGGGTCGAAGGGGGTGTTATCAAATTCCCGGCCGCAGGAATCGCACCGGTCAGCATCGTTAGGCATGGTGGTCGCCTCTCTACACCGCCTCTCTACATGGGAAAAGTGCGGTAGCTATCGGCGAATTGTAAGGGAAAGGCAGGGCAGGGGCAAACGGGGGAAGAATGTCTTGTGGGGCAGGGATACTATGAGTCAATTCAATTGGAAACCGTTTTTAAACATCCGGTGAAATTCGCCGTTTTGCTCAGTGTTGACGTTACGCTACTCGTCACCCCCATCCCAGCCTTCCCCTCCCAAGGGTTAATGTACAAAGGACGGCCGCTGGGCGGCAGCCCAATGAAAACCCGAGACAAAAATAAACTTCCCCGCCACGATAAGGGTATTATTTCCAATAACCACGATCTCATGCATACCAAACGGATTCAGCTCCGACCTGGTAGTGACCCAGGAACCCGAGTCATCAAGGGATCCCAGCCACCGCCACCCACTTCGGCACCCACACCCACACGAGAACCCCCAAGAAGGTCAAATCCACATACAGGATTGGGGCAAACGGATGAGTACAACAATAGAAATCGTTCTGGCGTATTTATTCTCGTCTTTCTATTTCATCATCGTGCCCGCTCTTGGGATAGCGACTGGTGCCGTCGCCGGTTGGCTGACACCTACAGTGTCTGCCGGCCGCGGTGCGTTGGCAGGTCTGGCATCGGGAGTCCCCGCGTTAGGTTTTACCTTTCTTCTGGCCTGGGTAATCTACGACCTAAGCCGCTTGCGGCCATCCAGTACCCTAGCAGGCTGTCCGGGGATTATCTTGAGGCGGCCATCGGGGGACGGCGCAGGTTGGTGAATGGCGGCAGGTTCAAGGATGACTTGACGCTGGCCAACAGGGAAGTAGTCCCGCTGGCTGGCGCGGGACCCGGTTCCCCCCCTTTGGCGGGGAAACCGGCGCCGAACCGGAACAACTTCAGCAGGTTGTGGCCGGTGCAGATGAGCGACCACTCTCCGTTGACCTTCTCCAGTCCCCGCAACAGGAACTGCCGGAAGCCCCGGCACTGCTTGATCTGGCCGAAGACCGGTTCCACCGTCTCCATCCTGAGGGCGTAGCGCTGTCGGCCCCGTTTGGTCTGCAGCTTGCGGCGCATCCGGTCTCGGGGAGAGAGATCCCTGGGTATGCGGCCACGGGGCGACGGTGGGGGCACCCAGCCGTGGCGGGTCTTTTCCGGCGCCACAAAGGGGTCCACTCCCAGGATGCAGAGTTCCTCCACCGCTTTCGCCGAGTAATACCCAGCGTCGGCGGACACTTCTTTCGGCACCGCGCCCACGTTGCTGATGGTCTCCTCAATCATTGTCGCGGCCTGACCCTTGTCCGAGGGCTGGTTGGTAGCCCGGGCCGCCACAATCACCTGATGCTCATGGTCCACCACCGCCTGGCAGTTGCAGGACTGCTGGAAGTCCCGTCCCCCGGGCCCAGGCATGATCCTGGAGTCAGGGTCGGTGAAGTTCCGCTGTGCCTTGTCGGCGGGTGTGCCTGGGTGCTGCTTACCCTCCGCTTCGGCCTGCTCCGCCTCCGCAAGAGCCTTGGCCTCCAGCGCCGCCCTGGCCTCCCGTATCTTCCGCAACCGGCCCTCCCGGAAGGACAACTCCTCCGGCAGTTCGTCGCCCCGTTTGTCCCGTCCGTACCGCCGGTCCTCCCCCTAGTCTACCTCCTGGGCCCTCCGCAGCAACTCATCAACCTCCCCCTGCAACTGGGCCTCCTTCTCCTTCATCCGCCCGTAGCTCATCGCCTGGTGCTTCGATGCGTTGGCCCGGACCTTGGTACCGTCCAGCGCCACGTGCCCCAGCTTCACCAGGCCGGCCTGCTGGCACAGGGCCAGCACCTGCAGGAACAGCCCCGACAGGGCTGCCAGGTGGTCCTTGCGGAAGTCCGAGATGGTGCGGAAGTCCGGGGTGTTGTTGGCCGCCAGCACCCGGAAGGCGATGTCCTCGTGGAGCCGCTGGGCCATGCGCCGGGACGATGCCACCCCGGTGCAGTAGCTATACAGCAGCACCTTCACCATCATCCGGGGATGGTAGGCCGGCCCGCCCCGGCTCTCCTGTTCATAGCGCTCCGTGATCTCCGCCAGATCCAACTGGTCCACCACGTCGGAAATGAAGTAGGCCAGGTGCTCCTCCGGCAGCCACTCCTGCAGGGCCGCTGGCAGCAGCAACTGCTGCTCTGGGTCATAGGGAAGGTAGGTTTTGCCCATTGATCGCTTACCCTCACTCAAGGCTCATATCATCATACCCCACCCGCTCGCTAAGGGCGTTTCTCGGACAGACTCCTAGTATTACAACGACGGTTCAAGGAGGGATGTCCAAGGAGGCACGAAGCACGGCTCGGCGCTTGGCATGAGAGCGGCTGGCCCGTTCGTTACTGTCCTGCGTATCCTCCAGCCACCGCAGCAACTCTTCAGGTCCGAACCGTTCCCGGGGCAGCATCTCACGCACTACCCAGTACACTTGGGGCCGGGTTATCCGGGGCATCTTTTCCCCCCCAAGCCTGTTGCAGGCTCAGGAGGAAGGCTCCGCCCAGCAGGCACAGGGCCACGTGGTGATGCCAGCCTGCCCAGGTGCGGGTCTCGTACTCGTCCAGGCCCACGTCGCTCTTCTCCGTCTCGAACTCCGTTTCTATGCGCCACCGGGAACCACCCACGTAGGCCAGGGTCTCCAAGGGGGTATCCTCCGGAGCGTTGGACAGGTAGTAGCGGGGCTCGCTGCCGTCCAGATTCCGGCGGTAGACGGCCCAGTGGATTTCGCCGGGCTTACGCCTGCTGGTTGGACGCACCCTCTGGGCACTGAACCGGTAGCTGCGGGGGCCCTGGCTTCCCTCGGCCACCGTGATCTCCTGCCAGGCCTCCTCCGGCAATTCATAACTGCGCTGCTCCATGGTGCGCCGCTGCCCGCCCACCAGCCTGGGTTTGCGGGGACGCCCGATCCCCTGATGCTCCGGACTGGTCCAGGCTGGCTCCAGCGGCCAGACCGTGGTGCCGCCGGGAACGTCCAGCACGTAGCGCATCCCCAGCGCCGCCAGTCCCTCACGGAATGACGGCGACATCCCGAAGGCGTCGTCCCCCGCAACCCAGCCGGCCCTCAGATTTCCCCGCTCCAAGGCCCGCTCCACCATCTTCAGCGCCAACTCCGTCTTCGACCGGTAGCCCTGCCTGTCCTCCGGCACACCCGCCGCCTCACACCGGTCTTTGTCCGAGGTCCAGCTGTCCGGCAGATACAGCCCTTTGTCCACCAGGGCCCGGCCCAACGGGCTGACATAGGCCAGGAACATTCCCGCCTGGCAGTTGGCCACCTTGCCCAGCCTGCCGCAGTACTGACGGGCCACTCCCGCCGACTTCCTGCCCTGCTTGGGGAAGTCGCTGCCGTCCAGCACCCACACCGCATCCGGATGTCCCAGCCGAGGTCCCAGGTACTCTTGAAGGCGTCCTATGACTGGGTCGTCACCCCAGGGAGATTCAGCGAGAAACCGCTGCATCACCCTGGCTGATGCCGGAACCGTCTCCGACAGGTTCTCGGCGTTGCGCCGCTCCCCGGACTGCACCAGCAGGGCCTGGAGATAATGGCGGCTGTGGTCCCGCGTCTCCCGGCGGCCAAACAGCGGCGCGAAGTAAGCGTGAAAATCCTGAAAGGCCCCGTACACCTGCTCGAAAGCCGCCACATCCACTTCCCTGCCCCCCTGCCCAAGCGTTGTCTAACCAGTCCGTCATCCTATCATATTAACCGTCGTTGTAATACTAGGGCTAATGCTATTTTTTACCCACCCGACGCTGGCGCTTTTCGCCCCGCCCGTAGTGCTCCAGATAATCCGCATGCGGCGTGGCAAGAGAAAATGACCATAGCTGTTAGTTAGCTCGTGCCCTGAAGGTCGTTTTTCGAGGGCTATAGACCACCGTCATTCGCCACTAACTCAGTTTGAAATTTACAACTATCACTTGCCCAAATGGATATCACCGGCGACCGACTGCAGATGACGCGCATCCACGAGTTGCTGGCGCAAGAAAGTGGCTGCCCGCCTGATGAGTCGGCTAAGCGGCAGGGTATCGGTCGAAGCAGGGGCGGGTTCACGACAAAGCTCATGGCGATGGTAGACAGAGAAGCATGAGAGTAAATTGGCTGCTGGTAACTTCGCTTGTGGCGGGCGCGGTTTCCTTAGGGGTTGCGGGAGTTTTCCTTCTGCTTCCGTTCGGGTACCACGAACCCGGCGTGGAGTGGGTCAGCCTGGTATTGTACGCCCTCATTGGCGTTCCCGGGGCGGCGGCCGGCTTCAGTGTCGCATGGAGCGTTCATCGGGAGCGTTCCCTGGTTTGGGGCCTGGCCGCCCTGGCGTTCGCAGTGGCCCAGTTTCTGCTGTTGGTTGGAGTCTTCCTTTCAGTGGCGGGGGTGGGCCACCTCTACGCTCCGACGGCTCTGGTACTGCTGGCGCTGTCCATCTGGAATCTGGTGCTAATCGTACGGCCCCCGCGCTGGACATGGTAGGGCCCGGCTGCGCAAGTAAGGGTTAGGTCCGGCCCACACAATATGATCGCCAACACCCGCTCCGACCGGTCGGGGAGCTGCGCTATAACTTCCCTCACTTGGTCGCCGATCCGGCTGACCAGGTCCTCAACCAAGTCCGTCAAAGGGGGAAGGGAACTTCAGACGTCACCCCTTCCTGACCTTCACGAGTCGAAGGTGGAGGGATTTTGGGGATAGTTTGTGAGCTTGTCCACAGGCCCAGAATCCTCGTCCAAGACCTTGAATTCGGGCCCGAGCCAAACTGACTGGGCGCGATTTCGGATCCTTCGGCTTCGCTCAGCATGACAAACTTGCCGGATGGCAGACTTGCCGGTGACGTGACCGGGGCTAAGAGGGATTGTCGTGGCTGTTGGCCGGGGCTGGGCTGGGAGTTTTACGCCTCCGCTACCAGCCAGCGGGCTTCCAGTTGGCCGGTTCGGGCTGTTGCCTTCAGTTCCATGCCTTCGATGAAGAAGTCCCCGTCTATGTTGGGGTTGCTGCTCACCACTTTGATGCGGTCCGACAATACCCGATGGACTATCTGGGTCAGGTTTGCGCCGTTGCCGTTGGGGATGGTGAGCAACAGCCGTACCCGGGGGTTGCTGCGGTCAGCCAGGCGGGTCTCGGCCCCGATTCTGGCAGTCTCGTAGTTGTCGATGAACCGGCACTCCACCGTGCCTTCCCGCAGGCCATTGGCAGCCTGGCTGGCAGCGTCTTCGGCACGGTAGCTGGTGGGTTCCAAGGCCTGGCAGGTGCGGTCGGCCCTTAACCGCAGGAAGGTTAGGTAGGCGGTGGACGAGGCATGACCGTTTTCCACCCGCACCACCGTGCCCCGACCCCGGTGCGTTGCTCCCGTACCTGAGCCGCCGTCAGCGACGCTGGGAAGGGATACCACGATACTTGCGGTCAGGGCGTCACCCGTGCCATCAGGGCGACTGTTGGCGGTGTAATCGGTGGTAGCTGAGGGGAGACGGATGGAGTCAACCACGTCGTAGGCAGCGCTTTCCGCCAGAAAGTCCCGGGACTCGCCGGCGGGGATGGCAGGAACATCCCGGAGCCTCCATATTTCCTGCAAGCCTTTGCTTTCCCCCAGCCGGTAGCGGAAGGTTACGGAATTTTCCACAGCATCGACGCCCTGATCCCAGACCAAGTGCGAGAAGCAGGCGCCGGCCGCCGACGTATCCCGCAGGGTGGCGCGGGGCGACGCATGGGCGGTTGCCTGCCGGTGGGCGGCGGATTCCAGCCGGAAATAGCCACGGCCATCCATGTAGATGCGTCCGTTTTCCTCGTCGGCCAGGGAGCGCAACGCGGACTCGACCGACAATCTCCACAGGGCGCGGGGTTCGGTGGCTACCAGGGTTTGACCGGCTTCGACACGGCGATAGTTGGGGCTGAAACCGGCCCAGGTCAATATTCCGTCGGCCATGACCCCCGAGGAGAGATTGCGCTGGTTGAAAAGGTTGTAGAGGGGCAGAGGGCCCAACAAAGCCAGGTCGTCCCGGGCCTGGCAGCGGCAGACGTTGCCCAGTTCAGAGTCCCGCTCCGGGGAGATGCGGACCAGGGAGCCGTGGAAGAAGCTGCGCCAGCCGCCGAAGTGGCGAACCGGTCGCCCGTGGCGGCGATGGAGCCGTCGTGCCAGATTCCGTGCCTGGTGGCGGCAAGATTGGTGGCATTTCCGCCGCCGTCGAGAATTTGCCTCCGGTTCATGGTACCGGCGTCCAGATCGGTGGCATAAAGGCGGACCGAGCTTCCGTGCAGCTCGATTTCGATGAAATAGTCAACTCCCGCGGCCAGGGGGTCGCCCCGACGCAGAGCCGACGGGAAGCCGAAGGTTACGTCTTCCAGCACCGTTCCGGTCTCGCCAAAGCGAACCCGCAGGTAGTCCCACTGGTTGAGAAACCGGAGTACGACCCCGCTCTGTCCGTTGCTGGAACGGCGGACCACCAGACCCACGTGGGCGTCGGCTTCGCCAAAGTCCAGGGTGTAGATGGCCCCACCGGCGACGGCGGAGGGCCGCACCCGACCGGCAGACAGTTCGAGACCGGCGGGACCGGTGGTCTCCTTAACCCAGGGCAAGCTGTCACCATGCGGGACGATGCGGCCGTTAATGTCGGTGCCGTCGGAACCGGCGAAGTAGTCGCAGGGGTAAGCGAAGGACGCCCAAATGCGGCGTCCGGCGGAAAGGTAGCCCGCCAGGGGTGACTGGGGATTGCCGGGAGTGTAGCGCAGGTCGTGGTTTTGAAGGGTCAGGTCAAGGCGGGCGGGTTCGATACGGCGCTGGCGGCCTGAGGGGAGCAGCGTCCGACCCCACTTCCAGTCCAACTCCAGGACATCGCCGGTAACATCCTCGCGGTACTCTCCGGCGCTTTCGCCCCAGGTGCCGTTGCCGTTCCAGTCCACCCAGACCCGCCAAAAGGGATTGGTCATTTATCACCTCGCTTATCCATGCACCTCGCTTGCACATGGTCATGTGAATCGGCCATTTACGGGACTATCTCAAGACCCCGGTGAGCTTCGAAGTTGCGGGCGGCAGTGACATTGCGCTACCTGTCACCTCCTTCCTATACTTCCACCATCAAGGGGGTTGGAATTTTGAGCCAGTTTCTGGCAGTTAAGCAGCTTTGAAATGATGAGTAGCCACAAGCCGTCGTTCTACCGAGTGCCGGAATCCGGAGCCCAGACTAGCAGAGAGTCTTTACCAGCGGCGATTCCTGGATTCCGGCTCAAGGCCGGAATGACGATTGAAGGACGAGCTCGCTTACTCCTCATTCCAAGATCTTTGGACTACCTGACCTTCCCCATCAGGGGGGAAGGACTTTTCAGACAGTTTCTAGGCCCACTCGGTCAAGGTTACCGGGCCGGATTGCTGGAAGAGGGCCACAAACCGCACCATCCCCACCCGTTTGCCGTCTTCCAGCTTTCCGCCGACCTGGTAACTGACACAGAGGAACCGGCCGGTTACCTTGCGCTGACCGGCGCCGTTGCCGGCCGGGCCATAGGACACGGTTACCACTTTGCCCACGACGCCGGCCAGGACGGCATCAGGCCCGGTGACGGGAGTGTCGTCGTACAGGCCGCGCAGGGTAAACTGCTGCACCGGTTCCAGGCCGGCAATCACCTTCCTGGAAGGGTCGTTCAGTCCGGTAACGTCCAGGACAGCTACCTGAGGGCCCAGGGGTTCCACCTCTTCCACGTAAGGAGAGAGGTTACGGAGCACACCGTCGACATCGTCAATTTCAATGTAGCTGCGTCCGGCAACGGGTACCTTGGGCATATAACCCCTCCTTCGTGGACAAGTACTTTTCTGGAACGTCTGGCCTGGAACGTCTGGCAGCGAGGGAGATTATTCACCCGCTGACGTAGGCCTGCACGTGAAAAGTGACGCCCCAGTAACCCGATTTCCGGTAGGTTACAGGCCCGCCGTCGGTGGCCTGTACCAGCCGGAACCAGTCAACGTCGCCACCTGCTCCGCTTTCCACCGACGCCTTGACCGAACCAGCGCCGGTGGGGGAGAGGTAGCCCGCCAGCTCCTCCCAAGCCTGTTCGCCATCGGCGGACCTTGTTAGCAGCAACACCTCAAAGTTGTAGGCGACGTCGCCGCCAGACAGGGTACGGGCGTATTCGGCCAGGGGTTGGCCCGGCTGAATGATGGCGGCGGGCAGTTCGGGCGCCGACTCGGGCGGGACGGGATACACCCGCAGGCCATCGAGGGCAGCCAGCCTGTTGGCCAATTCATTCCTGACTTCAACAAGGGACATTTCGGCCTCCAGGATTCTGTATTGGGACTAGACGGACAGCTTGCGATAGGCCGACAGCAGGGCTTCCACTTCTCTACCCAGTTCCCGACCCAGTTCCCGGCCCAAGCCGGCGGACTCCCCAGCCCGGTTGCCAGTCCTGCTGTCGGCTCTTGGGGTTACCACTGTCTCCCGTTCCCGGCTGTACCAATGCCGGGTTGCCAGCTGGAGGCAGGCTTCCACCACGGGACCGGGGTAGTGATAGAGATTTATTGCAACTCCGGCGGCGTGGGCGGAAGCCTGTGTGCCATTTACGCAGCGCTCCACCGTTACCTGTTGGCCGTCAACGCTGATCACGTAGACCTGTTCTATAGTGTCTCCGGCGATGGACAGAGTGTGGCCGGCGGCAATGGGCGCGTCGGCCATTAGCTGAAACGCCCGATCTCCCGCTGCCATACCGCCGCCGGCCACCGTTGCGCCGATACCAGATATGACTTCGCGGTAACCCCACCGACCAGCGACTTCCACCAGAGCATGGCAGTCAGGCTGACGGCGATTGAAACCGCAGAGAGGTTCAATGGCCAGGCGAGTGTGGGGACGGCCCCAAGGCTGTTGCGGGGCAGCGTCCAGGGGATAGAGGCGGAAGGCGGCGGTCCGCCACTGCGGTTCCTTCGTCGGGCCGTCAAACCTGGGCGCCACCCTTACGGTGTCCACGCCGACCAGGTCGGGAACCAGCAGTTGCTGCAACCCCGCGGACCACCAGTTGGCCTCGAACTGGCGGGTTGCATGGTGGACGTAGAAGTGTCGGTTGCAATAGTTGTCTATTTGCCGCGAGGCCTCCTCCAGGAGGGACAGCAGACGCCGGTCGTAGACGCTGCCGGTGATATTCAGGGCGCCGGCCGATTTCAGGGTAACGAGATCGCAGTAAGCGTTGGTCATGGTTGGTTATCTCCTACTTGGACTCCTGGTTTGGTTGGCGCCCTCACCCCCGGCCCTTCTCCCAGGGGGAGAGGGGCACATTTTTTATTTTCCCGCCATTTCCGCTCATTCCCCCCCCCCCCCCCCCATTTTATAGCTGGGGCAGGGTTACCGGTGGCGGTTTCTTCTGCCAGGAATGGCGTCCTTCGACGGGGTCACGATGAGGGGTAACCGCTTGCTAGACACCGGTGATGTTGTACTGCAGGGCGGTGTGGGTGGCCGTGCTGCGGCTGCCGGTGCGCTCCATGAAGGCCAGGCGCATACTGACCACCATGATGTTCTGCCGCTTCTGGATGTCCCGGGTGGTCTCGATGAGCAGTTCGCGGCGGAAGCCGAGCCGCCACTGGGTTCGGTTGGTGATGAGCAGGCGACCTTTAGTGTTGGCGTTGCCGCCGTTGCTTACCTTGCCGTCGGCGTCGGCGGTGGCCATCTGCTCGGAGACAATGACGGGTATGCCTTCCACGGCGCCGAGTTGGCCACGAAGCAGGGTGGCGTTGGTTCCCAGCTTGTCCAGGGTGCGGAAATTGTCCACCGTGAGCGACTTAATGTAGGTGTTGACGTCCATGATGTAGGCCAGTTCCGAGGGGCGGACGCCGTACTTGCCAAGCTTGCCGCGCACCTCGTTGAACATATCGTCGCTGACAGCGGCGTTGTGGTTGTTGGCCTGAGTGGCGTTGTCCGCCAGGGGCAGGTGGAGCAGGCCGTCGAAACCCACCAGCCACTGGCCCTTGCCAGCGGTTCCGGCGGCGATGGTGGCGCCGTCGGCGTTGATGTTGTTAGTAACGGTGGTGTCGGCATTCAGCAGCACGTCGTCGATTACCTCCACGGCGTTACGCACCAGGGAGTTGCGCACCTCCTCGGCCATGGCGATAACCGCGTCCTCGTCCAGGGTCAGCGACCAGGGGACTTCGGCCACCAGTTCGTGGGCGGTCAGGGTCTGGCGGGCCGTGGACGGAGCAGAGCCGGTGATGGCGGTGTTCTCCGAGCCCGGGTACCAGTTGACACCGCCCAGTTGCAGGGGGATTTCAAAAGGATTGGTGGGCATATCCACCCGGGAGAAGAGGGGAGCGATAAGGGTTTCCAGGTTAACGTCGGTCCACAGGGCCGAGGCCTCGGCGGTGGCCACCATTTCGTCGCCGGAACCGGCGGTGGTGCTGTCCAGGGCCGCCTTCAGGTTGTGCTGCCAGTCCTCCAGAGAGCGGGGGTTCAGGCCCGAGGGCTCGCGCAGTTGCGCGTTCAGTACGCTGCGGATGTAGGCCAGGGAGAGGGCGTCCAGGCCCTTGTACTTGCCGTGGGTTACGCGGGGCCGGTCGTCGCCGCTGTATTTGGCGAGGATGGCCCGACGTTCGCCGTCGCGCCACTGCTCCTGTACCCGCCCGAGCTGGGCGGCGATGCGGCCAACTTCCTCCTGCAGGGGTGGCAGTTCCGAGTCCATGCGGGCCTGGTAGAAGTCCCGGATGCCGGCCACCTCGCGCCTGATGAGTTCGATGTCTTGTGTGCCCAGGGTCATATGGTTCCTCCGTATTAATTTGGTCTGGTTAGATGGGGCCTCACCCCCGACCCCTCTCCCAGAGGGAGAGGGGTGGAGGATGGCTACCAAGTAGCCGTTCGGAGAGCCGAAAGCAACTCCCACATACCCACCACCTCCGCTTTCGTCACCTCCGCAGTCCCGGCCATTTGCGGGTAACCGCCCTCTTCGAGGGAAGACCACAACCCTCGGCGCCGGGCGTGGCGGTTGGCGGGGACCGGTACGGCGCTGACCTCCAGCAGTTCCTGTTCGAGGAACCGGATGCCCAGGAAGGCCCCAGTATTTGCCTGCCGCCGTTCCTCGTAACGCAGGGGTTTGAAGCCCACCGATACGCCCTGCTGGTAGCCACTGCGGTACAGGGCGGACACTTCCCGGGCGAAGTCGGTGGGAGCAAACTCCATGCGGGCCAGCAACTGCCCCGGCTCGTGCCACACCGATAACGCACGGCCAATGACCGGGCGGGTGTAGTCGTGGGCCCACAGGAAGACGGGATTGCGCTGATAAGCCTGCAACCGCCAGCCCTGGGTCAGTACCACGTCGCCGTGCCGGTCCACCTCCTCATTGGATATGACGAAGGTCAGGGGAGGCTCTGAATCGCCTTCCTTCTCAGCACGGGGGAACTCCTCGCCTGCGCCAAGGACCACCTCCGGCCCTCCGGTGGGGCCAACACTCCACTTGCGGAGCAGGGGCGCATCGGCCAAGCCCCGGCGATAGGACTCCAATGCTTCCAGGAGTCGATCCCTTTCCCAGCTTTCTTCAGCCACATCGGGCAATATCACTGCCAATTTCTCACCTCCCTGGTTTGTTCCGTGCCTGAAACGGGCATCAGCAGAAAAACAAAAAGGGACCGACCCACAAAGGTCAGTCCCTCGCGTTTGTTTGCGGACGGTTGCGCCCGCGCGCTATTAAGTTGTATTCCGGCTACCCGAGGCGCCGGACGTCGGGCCACACCCGACACTATTCAGGCTAGTGACGGGTTTTCCGGCCTGTCAACAGGCAGGTGTCAGTCAGGGTGGCGAAAACGGCGGTGATTTCTCCCGGTTGACCGTGCTGCTTGAGGGATATGCGGAGGTTTTTGCGCTCCAAAAGTAAAACCCCGTGCCAACTGAATTTCAGATGCACGGGGCTAAGGGAGCCACGGAGGGCGGGGATATGGAGAATACTGATTATTTTGGGTGTGTCGCATCTTCCGGGGTGGTGTCAACAGTCAGTGCGGGCGGTTGCAGCCTAGACCTGCGGGTGGGCTAATCCTTGAGCAACAGGGTCAGAACACCCACGACAATGGCGCCGATTCCGGTTAGGGAGGATATGACGGCGACCGCCACCGGAAACCAGTTGTGCTTGATCCAATACCTTGTCGGCCCGAGACGCAGACGTTCCCAATAGGCCCAGCCTTCGGGCGTGAGCCTGTAGGAAGCGAGCGAGCCGATGCTGGAACGGCGGAATGGGTCCGAGATGTAACCTTGAGAATAGAGCCATTCAATGGCGGCAAGCCCAGTCCTATGTGGCAGGTCTTCGGAAGGTCCGTAGCTGCGGTATGGAGGGGCAGTAAGGACCCCTAATTCCATTCTAACGACTGACTCTACCTCTTGCTCTGTCGGTATCGATTCGCTCAAGCTAATGCCTTTTGGCCTCCTTTTAGCGGGAAATGATGGGCGCCGCCGATTATAGCCCAGCCCGGTTGCCCACTCCAAACCTGTCACACCGCCGGGGACGACACAATTCCTCGCTTCCCAATGTATTCCAAAGGGAAAGCGGGCGGAGCGGGCCCTGGCGTTTGAAGCCTGACCAGTCTGTTAACCCTGGAACAAGGGAGTTTATTTTGCTCCAGTCAGGTTGCCACGTCGCAACGCTGGATACCCTCAAAATCACGCGCCTCCGGTGCGCCAAAGGCCCGATGTTCCCTCCGGTTGGCCCCACTTTGGCTTACGACTTCCTACATTCTTTTCAGGAGATAGGATAGTGTTTCCGGCAATAGAGTTAAAGTTTGTCGTGGAACACCGCTCTTTTGCCGCTTACATCGGCAAATGATGTATGTTGCTTTTAAATGGTTATCAAACTAGAATTGCTTTGATTTTTCTTTACCATATCGGGCTTTTTGGGCTGGGTCGGGTATGGTTTGCAAACTAACGTACGGCCTGCTTCCACAGCAAGGACCTCAAAAAGGACCTCCCCCAAAGGACCCCCAAATTTTCACAGGAGGAACCCATGAATCTCAGGAGATACCACAGCACCTTGGTGGTAGGCCTACTGGCAATGGCAGCGTTGCTGATAGTGGCCTGCGGAGGGGCAGCCGAGCCCGAAACCGCGGCGCCGGCAGCGCCCGCCGAACCGGCAGCGGCAGCGCCGGCGGTCGGTCAGCCCACTGCCACGCCAATACCTGACGCCACCGCCACGCCGGCGCCCACGGCCACTCCGCTGGCTGAGGACACCGCCACCGCCCAGGACTCCATAGTCCTGGTAGTGCCGGAAGAACCGGTCAACCTCAACTCCTTCCTCAGCATCGGCGGGTCCCTGTACGCCGCCATCACCCGGGCCAACCTGCAGGACCCCCTGACCTGGCAGTCGGGCGACGACCTGCGCATCGTGCCCACCAGCGCGACCACAGGCTGGGAACAGATTGACGCCGACACCTGGCGCTTCTTCCTGCGCGAAGGCGTCAAGTTCCACAACGGCGAGGCCTTTAACGCCGACGCCGCCCTGCCCAGCCTTACCGCCAACGGCAGCCCGGCCTCGGAAGGCGGAAGCATCAACTACACCGGCCCCCATACGTCGGTAAAGGTTGATGATTACACGGTGGACATCACTTGCCAGGATGCCTGCCCCATCTTCCCCAACACCTCCTTCTTCCTGGGCTTCGAGGCCCCGGAGTGGCTGGCGAGCACGGCGGAAGAGGACCGGGCGGGTATCAGCATCGGCCTGGGCCCCTACCAGCACGTTGAATGGACGCCCGGCGTGTCCATCACCCAGGAAGCCTACGCGGACTATGTGCCCGCCGGCGACCACTTCGAGTTCCAGAAGCCGTTGATTCAGAACGTGGAATGGCAGTGGCGCGGTGAGCCCACCGTCATCTCTGCCATGGTGCAGGCTGAAGAGGCGGACATGGGCTGGGACATAGGCGTTGAGCAGATTGGGGCCTTCCCAGCAGAACAGCTGCGGTTCGGGTCCTCCGCCGAGACCTACACCCTGCAGATTGATACTGCCTGGCACCCCGAACTGCGCAAGAAGCAGGTCCGCCAGGCCATAGCCCACGCCGTCAACTGCCCAGAACTGGTGGAAACCCTCTACGGCGGCCTCACCACCTGCCGCGGCAACATCATCTGGCCCGGCATCATCGGCGCTACTGAGGAAAATACCAGGGCCTACGAGTACAATCCGGAGCTTTCCAGGCAGTTGCTCCAAGAGGCCGACTACAACCCGGAGAACAAGATCACCCTCATCTCCCGGGGCGTCCGCGTCGCCAAGCAGACCGAAATCTCTGAGGCCGTCCACGCCTACCTGAACGAGGTGGGCATCAACTTCGAATTCCAGATCGTGGAGCCTTCCATCCGCAGCGCCCGATCCCGGTGCGCCGTGGGCCAGGCTGTGCTGGACATCATTGAAGAGTCGGGCCGGGACCCGGAGACCGCCGAGGCCACCCGCGAGGACATGGTAGCCGCCGTGGATAAGGGTAGTTCCAGCTGCGAAGGCTTCCACATGATAGGCAACCAGCCCTCCAACGAGACGCTGGACTTCGGCCGGCAGGTGCGCTACTACATGAACTGCACCAGCCAGCGATCCGCCGTCTGCGACCCCGCGCCGGGCGGAATCCAGGACCAGATTGACGAAGCCCTGGCCTCCTCGGGCCAGGAACGTCAGGACCGACTGGAAGTGCTGGCCGACCGGTTCCGCGAGGAAGTATTTATGCTGCCCTTGTTCGACCTGCCGGTGGTGTACGCGGTCAATCCCAAGCTCCAGTGGGAACCCCGCCTTGACCCCAACATCCGCGTCAGCGGCATGTGGTTCGAGCAGTAATCCAGGACAGACTGAATCGGAAAGTCTGGATAAGGCACAAGAAGCATGAGTCATTCCGGATTTTTGAGGACATAGGGAAAGTAGTCTAAGGAAAGCCTACAATAGAAGCCCCCCGTTTGGTGGAGTGGAAGTGAGCAAACTTCAAACCACTGAAGGGGGGGTTCTCTATGGTGCGGCAGGGGGAGGGGCGGAAGCCCTGGTATCTGCTCACCAACGAACCCATCGCTGACGCGGCCGATGCCTGGCAAGTGGTCTTTGCCTATGCCCGCCGCTGGCAGATGGAACTTTGCTACCGAGCCTGCAAGACCGACCTGGCCATGGAAAGCCCCCGCCTCTGGTTCTGGGAGAACCAGCTCAAGCTGTTGCTCATGGTCAGCCTGCTCTACTCCTTCCTGCTGTCTCTGCTACACCCCCACTGCCAGCCCCTGGTGGAAGGTCTCCTGCGAAACTGGCGCCACAGAACCGGGAAGCGGTACCGCGACGCCGCGGTACCGCTTCCCAGAATCAGGTCAGATCTAAGTGCCTTGTGGCTTGCCTGCCCTCCCCCTTTCTCACCATGCACCCAAAATTCGGGATGACTCATGAGAAATAAGCCCCGGCCAAATTGGCCGGGGCCCGCTGTGTTCTCCATCCGTCACAAAGCTGCAAGGGTCAACGCGTTAGTTCAGGCCAGAAACGCTCTTCCTTCCAGGGGTCGGCGTTGTTGTTGTAGCCGCGCTGTTCCCAGAATCCGGGGGAGTCTTCAGTCATCAGTTCCAGACCGTTGATCCACTTGGCGCTTTTCCAGGCGTAGCGGCTGGGGACTACCAGGCGCAGGGGCCAGCCGTGGTCCTTGCCCAGTTCGGCTCCGTTGTGCCGGTGGGCCAGGAATCCCTCTTCCAGCACCATATCCAGGGGCAGGTTGGTGGTGTAGTTGCCGAAGCAGTGGGCCATGACAAACCTAGCCTGGGGATTAATGCCGGCCAGTTCCAGCACGGTGGAAGCGGGGACGCCTTCCCAGGTCTGGTCCAGGGCGCTCCACTGGGTGACGCAGTGAAAATCGGCGTCCAGCGCCTGCCAGTCAAGCTCGGTGAACTGCTGCCAGTTCAGGGTAACTTCCTGGTTGACGACGCCAAAGACCTTGAAGGTCCAGGTAGCAAGGTCGACCTTGGGGGCAGAGCCGTAGGTCAGCACCGGGAATTTCTTGCTAAGGAACTGGCCGGGCGGCACGCGTTCGCCCTGGTCCGGGGCTTCTTTAACCTGATCGGGACGCTTGAGACCAAATTGTGGTTCCAACTTGCTTAACCACCTGTTCAGGGATTCGGTAATTCCTGCTGGGCCGAGATTCATATTAAGACTCCGCGGTTTGGGGTGTCAATCGGGGAATGTCCACGAAGGACACGAAGGTTCACAAAGGGACTTACCCGCGAACAGGCTCTAATGATTTCACCCTCAGAGTGGGCCAGTCTTGTGGTATACCCTGGCGGTTTGAACGGGTCTTGTGCCTGCCACGGCCACTGGCAAGAGGGCTCAGTCCTTCGCCGGAAAGACGGGTTGGCGAACTGCCCTCACCCCGTCCCCTCTCCATAATGGAGAGGGGAACGCTTGTCCACTGAAGGGCCCGAACGTTTCCTAACGGGTACTACGTACGCCGACTGGCTACGGGTTTGCAATTATTGTGCCAGCGGGGCCGTCGGTGATGCGGCCCACCACGATGGCGCAGGGGGTGCCGGCCGCTTCCAGTTCCCTGAGCAGGGCTCCTTCCTTGTCGGCGGACACGGCCATGAGGAGACCGCCGGAAGTCTGGGCGTCGCACAGGAGAAGCTGGTCGTTGTCGGTCAGGTCCGGGTGCCAGCGGACGGCGTCGGCCACGCTGTCGCGGTTCCGGCTGGTGCCGCCCGGCGCAATGCCCTGTTCCAGCAGGTCCCAAGTTCCGGGCAGGATGGGAACCTGGTTCAGATTGATTTCGGCGCAGACACCGCTGCCCTTGACCATGGACTTGAGGTGGCCCATCAGCCCAAAGCCGGTAATGTCGGTGCAGGAGTGGACACCGACCTTCATCATGGCCTCGGCCGCGGCACGATTGAGCTCGGCCATGTTGTCCACGGCGCCCTGCAGGATTTCGGGGGCGACCCGTCCCTGCTTGCCAGCGGTGGTTATGATGCCGGTGCCGATGGGCTTGGACAGGATAAGGGAGTCGCCGACCCTGGCTCCCGCATTGGTGGTCTGCTTGCCAGGTTCCACGATACCCACCACGGACAGGCCGTACTTGGGTTCGGGGTCATCCACGGTGTGGCCGCCCACGATGAGGCATCCGGCCTCGGCAGTCTTGGAGTACCCGCCCCTCAGAATCTCGCCAAGGATGCCCTTGTCGAGGGCAGCGGGAAAGCCACAGATGTTGAGGGCCACCAGGGGCTTGCCGCCCATGGCATAGACGTCGCTAAGGGCGTTGGCGGCGGCGATGGCCCCGAATTCGTAGGGGTCATCGGTAATGGGCGGGAAGAAGTCCACCGTCATTATGAGCGCCGTCTCGTCGTTGATGCGGAAAACGGCGGCGTCATCGCCTGTCTCGTTTCCCACCAACAGGTCGGGGTGGGAAATTTGCGGGAACTGGCTCAGGACCTGTACCAGGTCCTCAAGGCTGATCTTGGCGGCTCAACCGGCGCAGTGGGAAAGCTCGGTGAGACGAATTTCGCTGCTTTGCATGAGGCCTCCTGTTGTGGGTGGCGTAGGCAGGGTTAGCGGAATAATTTCTACTAGAGTCTATCACGAAGGGGGGGATTCAGAACTGCGTTCGGGAAGTCCCAATTGATAACGCATTGCAACTTCCACCCTCTTCATATCTTCGTCGGACATAACCCCGGCTTGGTTCGAAAGCCTTCTGATGCTGACGGTCATGATTTGATCCGCCATGGCCTTTTGGACTGAACCGTTGAGAGTGACGAAAGCTTCATTCGGGTAGAGTCGGGATATGTTGGTGGTCAGTGGAACTACCTGCAGACGATTCACTTTCGAGGTGGCAGCGTCCATACTCACTATGATTGCGGGACGGCGTTTCCTGATTTCTTCGCCAATAGCCGGGTCAAAATTTACCCACCAAGCCTCACCGCGCCTCATCCGAATAGTCTCCATCCGGCAGGGTATCCCCTGCTAGTCCTTCCAGCCACTCTTCTGTTTCGTGCTCCCTCTTAACGTCAGCCATCATCTCCTGACAGCCTAAATCCAGGATTTCTAATGCGCTGCCTTCCCATTCATCACCGGCAGCCATAGCAAAATAAGCGGCCTCGACCCATTGAGGAGCGTCGCCGCTCTTCCTTGCCTCTTCCAGCATTCCAGACTGATAAATGCTCTTCAGATAAGCTCGGGCCTGGGCTTCCTGAGGATCATCTTGTCTACTGGTCTCGCGGATTGCATCCACCTCCCCAGCAGAATTAGCTGCAAGGACGCGCTGCCGCAGCATTTCAGCAATGAATGCGCTGCAACGGATTGCGTCGGGACTACCGACAGCGCGACACAATCCTTCGTAAACGTCCTCTTCCAACGTGATGATAAGCTGTCTACCCATTGTCCACCTGCAGGAGACTTACGACTTCTCCTGCAAATCTTACCATACCGGTTCCTGGGCTACCCCTACCCCACCTCCGCCTGCACCTGCCCCATGCGGGTTACGTCGTAGCCTCCCAAGTCATCCACCGCCTGGCGGAATTCTTCGTTGGAGAGCAGTTCCAGCAGGGGGCGGAGCAGGTCGCTCTCGTAGTAGGCGCGGGGTATTACCAGGTCGTATTGCTCGTTAAGGAGGGGAAAGAAGTCGAGATTCAGGGCACGGGCGGCGCTGAGGATGCCTAGCCCCACATCGGCGGACCCGCCGTTGACCGCGGCAGCTACCGCCAGGTGGCTGTACTCTTCCCGCTCGTAGCCGCGAACGCTTTCCGGGGTGGCGTCCATTTCTTTCAGCTTGTAGTCGAGCAGGACGCGGGTGCCCGAACCGCGCTGCCGGTTGACGAAGGTTACATCGGAACGCAGCAGGTCGGGCAGGGTGGAAATGCCCTTGGGGTTGCCCTGGCGCACGATGAGGCCCTGTACCCGGCCTACCAGGTTGACCAGCACCACCGGAACCCCGCTCAGATAGCGTTGAATGTAAGAGGTGTTGTACTCGCCGGTGGCCTCGTCCAGCAGGTGGGAGCCAGCCAGGTGGGCTTCGCCCCGGCGCAGGGCGATGAGTCCTCCCAGGGAGCCGATGTGGGAAGAGGACAGGTTTACGCTGGAAGGGACGCGGCGCAGGAAGCTCGACATCAAGTCCAGGGTCAGGTCGTGGCTGCCGATGGCGACGATGGTGTTTTCCACCTCGGCCAACGGGCGCAGCAATTCCACGGATACGTCCGATCCGGCCTCCAGGCCCTCAGAGAAGCGAGGGATTTGAAGCAGACCGTCGGCGCGGACCAGGGACATTATGACGCCTGCGCCCCGCTGGACCGGAGTGGCCACCATCTTTTCGCCGACACGCCCCAACTTCACCCGAAGAAATTCATCCTCGCCCACCGGGGAGGTAACCTTGCGGGTGAGACTAGCCTGGACGGTGGGGCGAAGATTGCTGGCGACCTGACCGAGCCAGCGTTCTATCAGCGGCTTCAACAACAGCTCGGCGGTGAGCACGGTGGACACCGGGTAACCGGGGAGGCCAACCAGGGGTTTGCCGTCGGCAATGCCCAACACGACAGGATGACCGGGGCGGATGGCTACGCCGTGGACCAGCAGTTCTCCCAACTCCTCGACTACCAGGGCAGTGTAGTCCTCGGAACCGGCAGAGGAACCGGCATTGATGATGACCAGGTCATGGTCAGACAGGGCGGCCCGCGCCGCGTCGCGGATTGCAACAAAATCGTCGGGGACCGAAGCCATGACGGTAGGGACGGCGCCCCATTCGTCGAACAGGCCGGAGAGCATCAGGGAATTGAACTCGACAATGTCGCCGGGTTTCAAGTCGGTACCAACGGGAACCAACTCGTTGCCGGTGGGAATGATAGCTATTGAGGGTCGCCGGCGCACGGGAAGTTGGGTCAGGCCGGCCGCGGCACAGGCGCCCAGGTCGGCAGCGGCAAGCTGATGGTTCTCAGGGAGGATAAGTTCGGTGGCCACGATGTCCTCGCCCAAGGGGCGGACGTGCTGCCAGGGAGCAACCGGATCCATGATGCTGACGTGGTCATCGCCTATCTGGTGCAGGTGCTCGATCATTATCACGGAGTCGCAGCCGGGTGGCATGGGGTCGCCGGTATCCACCCATACGGCCTGGGGATCCTGGCCGGCCACCCGCAGGGATATGGGCGAGGTTTCGGTTGCGCCGACGGTGTCGGCAGCACTCACGGCGATGCCGTCCATAGCGGCGGCATCGTAGTGGGGGGAGGAAGCGACCGCCCAAATGGGACCGGCGGATATTCGTCCCCGGGCCCGGGCCAAGGGAACCATTTCCGCGGCGAGGGGGGACAAGGCTCCCGCTTCACGCAGGGCAGCGTAGAACCGGCCCTGTGCTTCTTCCAGCGGGATGTCGGAGAGGTAGTAGCGTCGCTGGTTTGATTGGCCCTCGACCAAGAGTATTCACCCCGTTCACGTTAGATTAATTCGAGGATGGAACGGATGATGCGGTCCGGTATAGCGGGGGTATTGTCGGGCAAGCCGTTGCCCCGCCAGTCGATCCAGATTCCATAGATTCCCACGGCTTGCGCGCCGCCTACATCGGCATAAAGGTTATCTCCCACCATCCAGGACTCGCCGGGGGATACCCCGAGGCAGTCCAGCGTGTGGCGAAAGACTCTGGGGTCGGGTTTTGCTACCCCGAACTCACCGGCAATCAGGACGGACTGAAAATACGGTTCCAACCCGGCCTTCTCCACCTTGGCGCGCTGCCCTGAGGCGTCGCCGTTGGTGATCAATCCCAGCCTGGCACCTCGGTCGCGAAGAGATTGCAAGGTATCCAGCGCGCCGGGGATCAATTGTACGGCGGCCGACTTCAGCTTTTGGTAGGCTACCGACATTTCTTCCTTCAAAACGTCGTCGTCAATGCCATAACGGTCGAAGGCCAAGGAGAGAAGTTCCCAGCGGGCCCTGTTCAGGTCCAGGCTGCCCCGACGGATGCGTTCCGGGTCGGCCCAGTACCAGCGGCGCAACTCCTGGATGGTGTCGGTCAATTCGTCGGGAGTGCCAACCTGAATGCGGTGGAACATTTCGTTACAGACCTGACGCCAGCACTTCTCGGCGGCCTCGTCGTCGGAGAGGATGGTGTCGTCCATATCGAAGATGATAGCTTTGGGCAGGTCTGTGGTCATGTCTCTTCCAGTGTACGGTTGGTTAAGTTGAGCCCGTCATTTCCATTGGACGAAAGCCTCGGGCTTTGCCGGGACTGTCTCAGTTCACCAGTTCCACTATTGATCGGATGGTGCGGTCGGGCGTAACGGGACTGTTTTCCGGCAGGCCGTCACCCCGCCAGTCAACCCACACCCCGCAAATGCCCACCGCCTGGGCTCCTCCCACATCGTTTACCAGGTTGTCGCCAACCATCCAGGCATCTTCGGGCCCAATGCCCAACCGGGCCAGGGTGTGGTAAAAGACCTGGGGGTCCGGTTTGCCAACGCCGAACTCACCCTCTATCAGAATGGACTCGAAGATGGGTTCCAGGCCAGCCCCTTTCACCTTGGCCCGCTGGCCATGAGCATTTCCGTTGGTGATGCGACCGAGCTTCACACCCTGGTCTCTGAGGGAATGCAGAGTATCCAGCGCGCCGGGAAACAGTTCGATGGTGGCGGTTTTCAACTGCTGGAAGGCTGCCGCCATTTCCTCCATCAGTTTTTCATCCTCAATGCCGTACCGGTCGAAGGCCATGGAAAGAACATCCCTTCGGGCTTTCAACAGATCGAGGGCGGCGGGGCGGCTACGCACTGGGTCCGCCCAGAACCAGCGGCCTGCTTCCACAATGGCGAAAAGGAGGTTTTCGGAGTTATCAACTTCCAGGCGATGATCAAAGTCACGACACACCTGGCGCCAGCAATCATCCGACACCGCGTCGTCGGAAAGGATGGTGTCGTCCATATCGAAGATAATGGCTTTGGGAAGGTGTATGGTCATGCTAATGGTGCTTCCGGTTAATTGGATGGTAGCCAGATCTTGCCAGTCGTTCGAAATTGCGTCGGTTTCTCAAGGCCGATTCAGTTCACAAGTTCCACTACTGAACGGATGGTGCGGTCCGGCGTAACAAGACTGTTTTCCGGCAGTCCAACGCCCCGCCAGTCTACCCATACCCCGCAAATGCCCACCGCCTGCGCGCCGCCCACATCGTTCACCAGGTTGTCGCCAACCATCCATGCCTCGTCGGGAGTGACTTCCAGTTGCTCCAGAGTGTGGAGGAAGACTTGGGGGTCGGGTTTGCCAACCCCGAACTCACCCTCTATCAGAATATTGTCGAAGATGGGTTCCAGGCCGGCGCCTTTCACCTTGGCCCGCTGGCCTTGGGCATTTCCGTTGGTAATCAGGCCGAGCTTCAGTCCCTTGCTGCGGAGGGAATGCAGAGCATCCAGCGCGCCGGGAAACAGTTCAATAGTGGCCGTTTTCAACTGCTGGAAGGCTACCGCCATTTCGTCCAATAGCACTTCATCCTCAATGCCATAGCGGTCGAAGGCCATGGAAAGAACATCCCGGCGGGCCTTAAACAAGTCTTCCCCACCACGGCGGCTGCGCTCCGGGTCTGCCCAGAACCAACGGTCTATTTCCAGGATTCCGGCAGAGAGGATTTCGAAGTCGTCAACTTCCAGGCGATGGCCAAAGTCATGGCACACCTGCCGCCAGCATTTGCCTGCGGATTCGTCGTTAGAAAGGATCGTGTCGTCCATATCGAAGATGATGGCCTTGGGCAGCTTAGTCAGCATTCATGGAACCTTTTGCATTTTGACGACGGGCACATTTTCCCGAAGGGATGTGCTTAACGGTTAAAACAGATCTACCGACACCGTTTCACCGGCATAGAGGCCGGCCTTATCCAGAGGGATCTGCACCAGGCCGTCGGCCCGAATAAGGGTGTAAATCAGGTTGGACTTGCCAAAGATGGGCTCGGCGTCCAATACGCCGGTTCCGCCGGTTCCGTTACGAGTCAGCTTCACGGGAACGTAATCCTCGCGGCCGGAGACCGAGGCTATGTCCCTGGTGAGGCGGGCCGCTGCAACCAGGGGCGCGGGCGGCCTGGCGCAACCGGCCAAATGGTAAAGAACGGGCCGGACCAACAGGTTGAAGACCATCATGGCGGAAACGGGATTGCCGGGCAGTCCGAAGGCCGGTTTGCCATCCACCAGGCCAACGATGGCGGGCTTGCCGGGGCGCAAAGACAGGCCGTGGACCAGGACACCGGGTTCGCCCAGGGCGTTGATAATGTCGGCAGTCATGTCGCGGCTGCTGACGGAACTGCCCGCGGAGAACACCAGTGCATCGGACTGTTCCAGCCCCTTGCGGGCGAGCTTCATCTGTTGCCGGTAGTCATCAGGGGCTATGCCGAGAAGAACAGGTTCGCCGCCAGCCTGGGTTACCTGGGCCGCAATGGTGTAGCTGTTGACGTCCCTTATCTGGCCGGGGCCCGGGGCTGCATCGGGCGGGACCACTTCATCGCCCATGGAGAGGACGGCAACCCGGGGGCGGCAGGCTACGGCTACGCGAGTAATGCCCAGGGCGGTAAGTCCTCCCAAATCCTGAGGGCGCAGCAGGTGGCCGGCGGGCAGGATCGTTTCCCCCGCCCTGACATCCTCGCCGGGCTGGACTACGTTCTCGCCGGGCGCCACCGGCCGGACGACCTCGATAGTGGCCGCGTCGACCTGCTGGGTGTGCTCGACCATGACGACGGCGTCGGCATTATTGGCCAGCATGCCGCCGGTATAGGTCACAGCGGCTTCGCCCACTCCGACCGACACGGCTGCGGGATGGCCCATGGGAACCTCACCGGCGACGTGGAAATAGGCGGGCAGGCCTTCGGAGGCGCCGAAAGTGTCGGCAGCGCGCAGCGAGTAACCGTCCATGGTGGAACGAGGAAAGGCGGGCAGGGCCTCCCCTGCAAAGAGATCTGCGGCGGTAATACGGCCAGAGGAATTCTGAACTGCTACATCTTCTACGCCGAGGGGAGACAAGGGCAAGACTTTGAGCAGAGTTGCCAGGGCCTGATCAGGAGGAAGGACATTGAAGAATTCAGGCATGCACTCATTATATGCCTTGTGTGCGTGTGATTAAAGGATAACCAAATGCTCTCGGTGGTAGTCACATATTGGGGTTAAATAACTCAAATACAAGCAAGCAAGTCCATTAATAACAATAATTTAATGAGTTTTTCTGTGGAGTTTATGAGCTTTGCAGTGAGATGTTGGGTGCGCTCTTGGCCGGGGGAATGGCCCTCTTTGCTGGGGTGAAGGCTGCTTCTGCGGGCTCTGGCTGAGCGGGGGCTATCTTCGTGCCAAGGTTGAGATTCCTGTTTGCGCGGGCAGGGAGGGACGAGGGTCAGGTGTTGTTCCCGCCGCTCATGCCGGTCAGCAGGTCGGCCAGGGCGGTGGCCAGTTGGCGCGGTCTTTCGGCGTATTCGGGAGTTGGGTACCATTCGTAGTCAAAGCTGCGGAGAACTTCGCCGTCGACACTGCAACGCAGGCTGGACACGATGACGCGGAACCCAACCTGGTTGGTAGCCTGTTCGGCCAGTTGCTCCAGCACGACGTCGGGGCAGTCGTAGATCACCAGGAAGCCTCCCTGGCGTTCGCCGTCCGTCACGCGGACGCGAAAGACCTGCCTCAGTTGGTCCAGGTCAACAATGGTGAAGGACTGTTCGGGGCGGCCGAAGTCGGGCCAGCCAATGTTTATAGTGTCGCCAATCTGCCGGTTGAGCATGGTGTGACCGCCTCGAAACTCGCCGCCTGACTGTACTTCGCAAGAAATATCCTACCCTTTCTTTCCCGACTAATCCACCAGTCCATCCACGCAGGGGCGCACGAGCTTTCCCTCATCCTTCCCCCCTTTCTGTGATAGAAGGCGTGTATTGGTTTGGGACAGACTTGGGCGGTATGTGGGGAAAGTGCTAGAATTAGCCTACTCATTACGGACCGCCCGCGGGCGACCGACGAAAGGAGTAGTCCGGTTGACTACCAGCCCAGCCCAGCCTTACCTGAAGTATGCCCTTTTCTGCCGAGACACGGAGACCGATTCGGATGACGACCTGACCTTCAAGGGAGTTATCGACCTGGTGGAACTGCCGGAACCGGCGGAACCGCCCGGACCGGATAGTCCCTTCCTGACCCAGGTGGACGTAAACCTGGCTTTCTGCATAGCTGAAGCAACCCCGGGGACGCATCACCTGATGGTGGCGATCAAGGCCCCGGGCATTCCCCTGGAAACACCCCCGCCTCAAACCATCGACTGGGAAGAGGACATTCTGTTCCAGCGCTGGATCAAGACCTTTCGCATTCCGGTACAACGGGCCGGAACTCACGTGGCCGCCATTTTGCTGGACGGAACGCCCCTGGGGGAAGCCAGCTTTATGGTCCGGTTCAAGAAGCAAGGATAGGGCCGCCCAGCCCATGAAAGTCCTGTGATTCTACCTGCCGCCATAGTCTTGTTCATCCTCTTTGCCGGAAGTTATTTCGGCGCTCGAGAGCTGGCCATTCGAAAGAACCGCCAGCCCAACGTGATAATTCTTACCGGGTTGCTGATAGGAATCCTGGCCTTCGGGATTATCTGGGCGGTAAGCACCGTTTTTGGCGGGATTTACGCCCGGCTGGGGGCAATAGGAGCATTTGCGGCAATGCCGGTAGTCGTGGCGTTCCTTGTGCCCGCGAGAAAGTAGGGATGGGACTGTCCCGTCCTTCTCCTGAAGAGAAGCAGAGGCATCTAAAGTCCCCGAGTGAGCGTATTAATCGGGCATGGCGAGGTACCCAGTCAACCGGGTACAAGTTTACTGCCGACGCTGGAGGGTTTGGCCAAAGGAACAGACACTCGGATGCCGCCTATTGCGGCGAATGAGAATGAGGGGAAGAGGAGGGATATTAGATGATGGAGAGCATCACCCGGCATACAACAACCGAGACAAACGTAAACCCAGGGCGACGGCTGATCACTGGTATGGCGTCTACTCTGGGAGCAGCGTTTCTGCTGCTGAGCATCGCCTGCGGCGCTGCAGCGCCTGAGTCCGCGCCGCAGGTAATCGAACGGGAAGTGGAAGTGGAGTCATACGATCAGTCGGCTGTCCAAAGCCAGCCGGCCGCTCCGGCCCAGCAACAAAGTCAGCCAGCCAGCGTTCCCTCGCAGTCACAAAGTTCAGCCCCGGCAGCGCAGTCTCAGCCGGCGTCCCAAGAGTCGGCCCCCGCGTCGGCAGCCTCCCAGGGTGTACAGTCGGAACAGGGGGACACGGCCAGCACGGCCCCCAGGCAGGCCCCTAGAACCATTCCCAGGGACACGGCCACCACGGGACCCCAGCCCATGGTCAGCTCCGCCCAGGACCCGGTATCTACCTTCAGCCTGGACACCGACCGGGCATCCTACCAACGCTCCCTGGAACTTGCCCAGTCCGGTTACGACATTGACCCGGCCGACGTGCGCGCCGAGGAATGGATCAACTCCCTGGGCTACGGGTACCCCAGGCCCAGCCGGTCCGACGAGTTCGCCGTCCACAGCGACGTCTTCCAGCACCCCGACACCCAGGGGATGCACATGGCCCGCATTGGCATCCAGGCGCCCGACGCCCAGGAGCGGAGACCGGTCAACGTCACCCTGGTCCTGGACTCCTCCGGCTCCATGAAGGATGGCAACCGGGTGGAGATAGCCAGACAGGCCGCCTTCGCCATCCTGGACAATCTGACAAGCAGGGACCGGATCGCGGTTATCCACTTCGAGGAGAACGTCATCCGTAACAAGACGGTGTCCCATACCCAGCCCACCGACCGGGATGTCAGCCGCTCCCTGGATCGGCTGGACCCCGGCGGCTCCACCAACGTCCAGGAAGGGCTGGATGCGGGGCTGGAAATGGCCTACCGGGCCCGTTCCCAGAGCCCTGATGCCATCAACTACGTCATCCTCTTCTCCGACGGAGTGGCCAACGTGGACGCCACCAACCCCTTCGCCATTCTGCACAACCTGGGCGAGGACAGCGAGTACTCCAGGCCCAACCCCATCCGCATCGTTACCATCGGCGTGGGCATCCAGGGCTACAACGACCACTTGCTGGAACAGATAGCCCAGTACGGGAACGGCTGGTACCGCTATTTGGACAACCCCCGCCAGGCCCGTGGAACCTTCAGCGACGGAAACTGGACCAGGCTCACTTCACCCTTCGCCGACCAGGCCAGGGCCCAGGTGACCTGGGACCCGGAACTGGTGAGCCACTGGCGCATCGTGGGCTACGAAAATCGGGTTACTGCCGACAGCACCTTCACCCAGAACCTCCGGGAGTTTGCCGAGATACCCGCCGGCACCGCCACCACCGTCCTCTACGAGCTGCAGCTGTATCCCAGGGTGGCGGAACGCCAGGCGGCCACGGCGCGGCTGGCCGAGATCGAAATCCGGTGGGTCGAGCCGGTTACCGGCCTGTCCCGGGAGCAGTACGACATCGTCTCCGGCGCCTGGCGGGAAGGCTTCACCGGCCTGCAGGACGACATGCTCCGCCTGGGGGTAGTAGCGGGCCTCTCCGCCGACATATACGCCAGCCTGGACGATGGAGGCTACGGCACCGGAGGTCAGGACGCCCCCTATCGCCTAACCATCCTGAGGGACGAGTTGTTTGCCATGAACTCCGCCCTGGGAGGCCTGGATGCCTACCGGGACATTGACCTGCTGCTGGAACGCCTGGAGCAACAGGCCCCGCGCTACGCACAAACCCAGCCGAGAGGACGGAGCGGGCCAGGCGCACCGGACGCCGGCACCGGCTACAGTCCCTAGAGTGACATGACCCATCTTAAAGTTAATTTGCCTGCCTGGTCGAGGAATCAGGGCAGCAACACAGACGGGAGAACGCCATGAAGGCAATGGTCATTCACGGGTTTGGAGAACCCGAGGTTATGCAGTGGGAGGAAGCTCCCACGCCGGTGCCAGGGCCGGGCGAAGTGCTGGTGAAGGTGCATTCCGTGTCGGTGAATCGCACGCTGGACCTGCAGGTCAGGCAGGACGGCGGTGGCTACGGGGCCATCCTGCCCCTGGTGCTGGGCAACGACCCAGCAGGCGAGGTGGTGGAACTGGGCAGCCGCGTTGACTCAATCAGCGTGGGTGAACGGGTAGCCATCTCCCAGGGAATCCACTGCGGGGCCTGCGACCCGTGCGCTTCCGGCAATAATTTCCAGTGCGTCAACCGGCGAATGCTGGGCATCCACCTGTGGGGAGGATACGCCGAGTACGTAAAGGTGCCCGCTTCCAACTGCGTAACCATTCCTGACGGGCTGTCCTACGGCCAGGCCACCGTGGTGGCGCGCCACTTCCCGCTGGCCATCGCGCAGACCCGACTGACCAACCTACAGGCCGGCGACTGGGCCCTGGTAATGGGCGCGTCGGGCGGGCTGGGAAGCTGCATCGTCCAGGTGGCTCGCAACATTGGGGCCAACATTATCGCGGGAGCGGGCGCCGACGAGCGGGTCGATGTAGGCAAGTCCCTGGGGGCCCAGCACGGAGTCAACTACCGGCGCGATGACCTGGAAACCGAGGTCATGCGCATCACCGAAGGCCGGGGCGTGGACGCGGTATTCGAGAATATCGGCGATCCCACCCAGTGGGACGGCGCCTTCAACAGCATGGCCCGCGGCGGCAGGTTGGTGACCGTGGGGGCTCACGGCGGCGGCATGGTTACCCTTGACCTGAAGAAACTTTACCAGCGACGCTTGCGGGTGATGAGCGGCCTGGGAGCGGAAGGCAGGGCCGAGCTGGAGGAGTCCCTGGAGTTGACGGCCAAGGGCGAGTTAAAGGTTCTGATTGACCGGACCATCCCCCTTTCGGAAGCGGTGTCAGCCCATCGCCTGGTCGACAGCAACGAACCACTGGGCAAGGTTATCCTGGACCCAACGCTGACGTAAGGTCATTACGAATTGGCAATTACGAACTAATAGCTGGTGATGGCCGATTTGTCTGGAGTTGGCCCACCAAGGGTGCGCAAGGTGCCGCACATCAATTCACGTTCGATCGAGCGTCAGCCATAATTCTTAATTCCTATTTCTAAATTGACGGAGCTAGATGCACCGGAATCATGCGCTTTGGCTGGGGTTGCCGCTGCTGGGAATCGTGATTTTCGCCCTGGCGCAGGTCTGGCTGCCCGGCCAACTTTCCGGGGCGGTGGCATTGCTTGTCCTCGGAATAGCGCTGGTTGTGATATTTATGCTGCGGTTCAGGAAGACTTTTCTTGATTGAGAAGACCCTTCTCGATTGATAGAAGATTTGGTGAAGGCAATGCGGACAGTGCCAGTATAATCGCAATAGAAGAGCAAACCCCGCTTGGCCCAAACCGCCACAGCGGAATGCCATGGAGCGAAGGGTCGAGGTTCCTGTATTCACAAGAACGACGGGTAAAGCACATAGACCCTCGCAGGATTTTGAACAGTCATCACAAACAAGGAGGAATTCAAGAATGCCTGATCTGACTTCGGTGTCTGAATCGGTGGGAGCTTTGTTAAAGGAGACAGGGGACTCGCTATGCGTTTCCGAGTCAAGCTGCGGGGGACTGATATCCGCGACACTGGTTGCAGTGCCCGGGGCGTCGGCCTACTACGTTGGCGGTGCGGTGGTCTATACCCGCACGGGGCAACAGGGACTGTTGAACGTACCCGAGTCCGCAATGGAGGGCATCCGGGCCAGCAGCGAGCCCTACGCCCAGCTTAACGCCCGTACCATCCGCGAAAGGCTGGGGACAACCTGGGCGGTCAGCGAAACGGGCGCCAGCGGTCCCACCGGCAACCGGTACGGCGACTCCGCCGGCCATGCCTGCATCGCGGTGTCCGGCCCAGTGGAGAAGGCGATAACCGTGGAGACGGGGGACGATAACCGCGAAGACAACATGTGGGTGTTTGCCAAGGCGGCGCTGGACTTGCTGGAAGAGTGTGTAAAGGAGGCTCGGGGGTAGAACACGGCGGTCTGTTCATGGTCGCGCACAATGGATCGTTATCGATTTGATCAGTACATTGAAAACCCTTTATGGCGGAGTTCAAAAGAGATATAGCCCGTCGTTCCTGCGAAATACCCGTCGTTCCTGCGAAGGCAGGAACCTCAACCAGGTTGTAGTTAACAGGTGCTAAATCCTTGCGTTTACATCATGGCCAGCCGAACGGGTGGCGCTTTGTACATCGGCGTAACCTCTAATCCAATACAGCGCGTTTGGCAGCACAAAGAAAACCTGGCACAGGGGCACACTTCGCGCTATCGAATTCACCGCTTGGTGTGGCATGAGGTTCACGAAAGCATGGAGAGCGCCCTGATTAGAGAGAAGCAACTAAAGAAGTGGAAGAGAAATTGGAAGGTCAGGTTGATTGAAGAAATGAACCCTGAATGGAACGACCTGTATGAACAGTTGTGTTCCTGACGGTCAGGATATCTCTTTACCGGTGGTTTACTTGGTAAAATCAATAAGTGACTGACGGCCATGCAAATGCCCAAAGGTTGAGGTTCCTGCCTTCGCAGGAACGACGGTATCAGCCCTTTGGGATCATCTAAGTAAAATTGGGCTCACCACAAAAACCAGGGGCAGGTTTGGAACCTGCCCCTACTTTTTGCGGTGTTTGATTCGACCGGTACTAGTCGGCGGTTGCTTCTTCCAGGACCAGGGGCTTGGCTACGCCGCCGTTCTGGTGGAGCCATTCCTTGGCCTCGTCGTGGAGCATGTCGGCAAAAATCTCGATGCGGTTGCCGTCGGGATCGAAGAAGTAGATGCTCTGGCTCATGACGTGGTCCATGGTGCCGTCGATTTCGACGTTGTTGGCCTTAAGCTGCTGGTAGTACTCGCGCAGTTCTTCCTCGCCACCCTCGATTTCCAGGGCGATGTGGTTCAGGCCCAGGTGGTTCTTCTCCAGGCGCTCGGCTGGCTCACGGAAGGGGAAAAGGGCAATGTCGTGGTGCTCCTTGCCAAAGGAGAGGAACGCCATATTGCGCTCAGGATTGTGGCTGACGATTTCCATCCCCAGTACCTTGGTGTAGAAGTCGATGGAAGCGTCGACGTCCATGCAGTTAAGGACGATATGCTGCAGGCGGTTGATGCGTGCCATAGGGTTACCTCCGTAGCTTAGTTTGGGGTAGTTTATCACAGGGGGCAAAACCCAGCCCTTGTCCTGACAGAGAGGGGTCCTTTGACAGGGACAGGAGCCAGGCGGGGGCAGACCTGTGTGTCTGCCCCTACCAACGTGCAGGTGTTTACTAACTACGGCTTCTCTATCGGCGCCCCTACTATGCTGCCCCACTCGGTCCACGAGCCGTCGTAGTTGCGGACGTTTTCGTAGCCCAGCAGCTGCGTCAGCACGAACCAGGTGTGGGAAGAGCGTTCGCCGATGCGGCAATATGCTACGGTGTCCCTGCTGCCGTCGATACCCTTGCCACCATAGAGTTCGGCAAGTTCGTCGGCAGACTTGAAGGTGCCGTCCTCATTGGCCGCCTGTCCCCAGGGAATGTTGGCGGCGCCGGGGATATGGCCGCCGCGCTGGGACCCTTCCTGGGGCAAGTTGGGGGGCGCCAGCAACTCACCGCTGAACTCTGCTGGGGACCGGACGTCCACCAGGGCAACGCCGCCGCTGCCCACGCCGGCCAGAACCTGGTCGCGGTAGGCGCGGATGCTCTCGTCGGGGGCCTGGGCCGTGTAGCTTGTGGCGGCCTGGCTGGGGGCGTCGGTGGTCATGGGGCGACCTTCGGCCTCCCACTTGGCGCGCCCGCCGTTCATCAGCTTGACGTCGCCGTGGCCGTAGTACTTAATCTGCCAGAAGGCCCAGGCGGCGAACCAGTTGTTGTTGTCGCCGTAGACCACTGCGGTGGTGTCGTTGCCGACGCCGGCGGCGCCCAGGAGTTGTTCCATTTCTTCCTTGCTGACCACGTCGCGGCGGACGGCCTGCTGAAGCTGACTCTGCCAGTTCCAGCCCACGGCGCCGGCGATGTGACCCTGCTCGTAGGCGGCGGTGTCCACGTCGACCTCAATGAGGCGCACGTTGGCGTCGCTGCCGTGTTCCGCTACCCAGTCGGTGCTTACCAGAGACTCGGGATGGGCGTATTCTGCCATTTCTAATTCTCCTCCATATACTTGTGGTTACGAGGTGATTATACCTGCTGAATTCGTAAGCGAACAGTCGTATGCTGAAACGAATTGGCAAGACGACAGAGCTATTCTGTTCGCAGGAAGGACTGCGTCGGTTTTGACACATACCCTAAACATCTTTAATATATTGCAATTAATCCAACGCGCCTGAACGGCGAAAGAAGGTGTGCCTGATGGCAACCATTCCCGATTTGAATGAACAGTACGAGAGCCTGGACCGGCGGGTGGAAATTCGCCAGGACTCCGCCATAGACACCGAGTGCCTGATGGCCTTCCAGTATGAGTATCCTGAGCAGGAATCGGAGGTTTCCATAGACACCGACGAGTTCACCGCCGTTTGTCCGTGGACGGGACTGCCGGACTACGGGACTTTGACGGTGACCTATGCGCCGGGAGAAAGCTGCATTGAATTGAAGTCCCTCAAGTACTACCTGCTGTCGTTTCGGGACGTTGGAATTGTGCAGGAGCACGCCGCCAACCGGATACTGGAGGACCTGGTGGCCTGCTGCCGGCCGCGCCGGATGAAAGTAGCGCTGGACTACAAGGTCAGGGGAGGCATTCACACCGAGGTGTCGGTGGAGTACAAGAGGCCGGTGGAGTAGCCCCGGCTGTTTCGTTAATTGTTAATTGTTCGGTAAGCCTGGCGTATCACTTGGCAGACTGGAGGCAGTTATGCGATTCACCGGAACCTTCGTAGTTGTAGTGGCTCTGTTCATTACCGTGCTGATTGCTTCGAACATCATCGCGGTGAAGCCCATAACCATCTTGCCTATTGCGTGGTTCGGAAACCCTGAGATGGTGCTGCCGGCTTCAATTATCATCTTCCCCATCAGTTACATCGTGGGCGACGTGCTGACCGAGGTCTATGGTTTTCGAATAGCACGCGGGGTGATCTGGCTGGGGTTTGGCGCGAATCTGCTGGTGGTCGTCGCCCTGTGGCTGACCGGTATAATTCCGGGTGCTTTCTTCTGGGGTGAGTCGGACCAGGGTTCCTACAGCCGCATACTGGGGCAGGTGCCAGGTATTCTGGTCGCCTCTTTTATCGCCTACCTGATCGGCGAGTTTTCCAACTCCACGGTGCTGGCGCTGTTGAAGTACAAGATGCAGGGCAGGCTGCTGTTCGTGCGGACGATAGGTTCGACTGTGGTGGGGCAGGGGCTTGATTCCTTCATCTTCATTTTCATTGCCTTCGGAGTGTTCAGCGACTGGAGCGCTACCGCGCTGCTGGGGGCAGCCTTGGCCCAGTGGATCATCAAGATACTCTACGAGGCGGCGGCAACGCCGTTGACCTACCTGGTCGTTGGGTTCATGAAGCGCAAGGAGGAGATGGACGTTACCGACGTTCCGCGTTCGCTGAATCCGCTGGGTATTTTTTCATAGGTGTGTAGCGAAGAATCCCCTGGAAACCAAGACAGTCTTCTATAACCAGGCGCGATTGTTCCAGAAGTGGGATGGTCGCGCCTGTTGTCTTTGCCTTCACCCCCAATCCCTGCCCCTTAATGGACGTGTCAATCCCTCTTCCATTCCCTTCATGGAGCAAAGCGCGCCGAACCCGCTGACAACCACCACTGGACAGTCCGCGTTACCCCCTCCTACCATGGTCTTTGTAATTCAGCCGTCCCCACATCTATATCGGCTACCTGCTGGCAGATACCAATGGGTGCAAATGAGAGGAAATGGCGGGAAATAATTTTTCTAACCCCAACCCTGGCGTCAGACAATCCCGCCCCGCAAAGCTCTGCCCTTGGACTGAGATCGCCCTGGTGGTCGTACTTAGAGAAGGTCAAAACTCCTGGGCAAGAATCAAGATGGTGTAGAGGAATATGATGTTGGCTTTGAAAGCAGTAGGACTCTTCTTATGGAGGTGTCTGACACGTTCAATTAGAGAAAGGAGTGTCGTTACAGTTGACACCCATATTCAGCAACCTCTAACAGAGAGGCGTATCACTATGAGTATCTGGAATCGCAGTGACAAACCCGTTGTCGTCGATTCTTGGACTGTTCACATACCGATACATTACTTATTCCCTGACATCGAAAGTCTTGATATTACTGATGATATCAAGACAAGACGGTACCGCAGATTTCTACTAGGTCCACGATTGATTACGAATCGGTGGGTCTGCCGTTTTTCGGAACGAGCCCGCATCGCTAGAGGTAACCACTTGGCCGAGGTATGGGCCCAAGCTGCTTTAGGTAGGCTGGACGCTAAACATCAGCTATTGGACGTGGGCGCTACGGTAATGGTCGGCCCCAAAGAACGCGTGGTGCAAAGTTTCCCGAAACCTGATGGTATACAAGGACTGCCTGTAGTAGGTAACGATGCTAAGGTGCTTGTGATCATTCCGTCTTGCCGAATAGTAGGACAGCAAAGACGTTTTTGGGGGATGCAATCTGGCATTATAAATACATATATGTCTTTTGGTTTCCATAATTCCAACCGACATTCCTGATGTCCTCGAGAGGGCACCAACCGAGTATTAGGTGTGAACAGGGAGATTCTAGTTTTGACCTTGCCTACGTATTTTATGTAATTGACAAGGCCATTTGGGTGTAGTATATGTTGCGGGACTTGTCGAGAACTTGTATCGGCAAGGCTGCCAGCCACCGCGAGTGTCACGAACCTGGGGAGTTTTCCAAAGGTTTAGCGCTTTTCATTAGCTCAGTGTAAAAACTTATCGTAATTCTTTTCGGGTAACAGCGGGTGGTAACTCAAAATTTGGGAGGACTCATAGTGAAACTTCTGGAACGAATTTCCACCAGGGCCCTGGTTTACCCGTCAATAGTGTTGCTGCTGTTAATCGGCGTGGCCTGCGGCACCTCTTCCGAGGAACCGGCCCCCGCCCCGGCATCACAGCCGGCGTCGGAACCGGCGGCACAGCAACAAGCACAGCCACAGCAGGAACAGGCTCCGGTCGATTCTCAGCCGTCCCAACCCGCACAGTCGGGCTCCCAGGCGTCGGCGGCCAGCGGGGGCGGAACAAGCGGCAGCGCACCCGAAGCGCAACCGGTACTTTCACCAACTCCGACCGTCGCCCCGGAGCAGGCCAAGGTGCTCACGGAGGTATCCACGGTTGACGATGCCCCTTATGGCATATTGCGAATTGCCAACAAGGACCTGGGGCCTCCCCAGTTCCTGCCCAAGAACATGGCCGTTCCCCAGGCTACCTACGTGAGCCCGGTCATTTTCGACGCCCTATGGCGGATGAGTCCAGAAAGGGAGCTTCAAAATGACCTGCTCGAGGACTGGAGCCTGTCCGAAGACGGCACTTCCTGGCGACTCCAGCTTAAAGAGGGTATCCCCTATCACAACGATTGGGGTACCGCCAACGTCAACGACCTGATGTGGGTGGTGAACCAGATAATGCTGGACGAGGGTCGGCACCCCGGCAAGACCAATATGCGCCGGATCTTCCAGCGTGACGAAACTGAAACCACTGTCAATATTATCGACGACTTGACCGTGGAGATAAACACCGGCACCCACCAGGCTTTCGACTTTATCTGGCGGTTTCAGCAATTCGGGGCCAACAACTTTATTCCCATGGCCAGCAAGGCTTACGCAGATGCGGTAGGAGATGAGCAGGCCACGCTGGAAGGCATCGGCACGGGCCCTTGGCAGTTCGTTGAGTTCCGAACCAACGAACGTTTCATTTCCGAAGCGGTGCCGGACCACTGGCACAAGACGCCATACTTCCAGGAGTTGCACTACCTGCAGATTGCGGAGGAGTCCACCCGCATCGCCAACTTCCTGGCCGGCGAACTGGACACCATGCAGAGTTCTTTGGGGTCCATACCCCAACTGGTTGATTCGGAAGGGGTGAAGTTTATGCGCTTCACAGGTGCGCTGGAACTGCACATTACCCTGCACGGCCAGCTGTACATCGACCGGGAAGGTATTCCGGAGCGAGATGTCGAACTGCCCTGGATCTCCACGACGGCCGATACCGAGTCCACCGAGTGGGAGCGGGCGCGGGACGTGCGCGAGGCCCTGAGGATATCTATTGACCGTAATTCCATAGTAGACAACGTGCTGGAGGGAGAGGGCCACGCAGACAACCCCTACTGGCGGTGGACCGGCTACGAACACTTTTTTGATGACGAAATGCGGAACACAACGCCGGAGTTTGATCCAGAGCGGGCCAGGCAGTTGCTGGCCGACGCCGGATACGCTGACGGCTTTAACATCGACATGGCTTTGACTCAGCGCTCCTACCCAGGCACTCCCAAGGTGGGTGAGGCCGTGTGCGTGATGTGGGAGGAGATCAACGTGCGCTGCAACCAGCACCGCATGCCGATGACCGCCTTCCGCCCCCACTTCGTGAACCGGACCTGGAAGGGCTACAACACCCATGACAACAGCCCGTCGGACGAGCCCCTCAATGGCTATAACCAAGGTATATCCAGCAAGGGGCTAATCATGCGGGGCATGGAGCATCCCTACCTGGATGCCCAGGTAGAAGCGATGTTCAACGAACCCGACTTCGACAATCGGATAGAAATCCAACGGGAAACGGCCAAATGGATTCTGGAGAACGCGGTCCACTTCCCGATAGCCGCGATCAATGTGGTGTGGCCGGTAGGCGCGGAGATAGACTTGTGGAACTTCGGCTGCTGCGCCCGGGATATTGCCTCCAACCTGGAGTTCGCACCCCACCGTGACCAGTTGGGCGGCGAAATTTTCCCGAAGTAGGTCTAATTTGGCATAAACCGAGGTCGTTCCTGGGCCTCCACCAAATCCCTGCTGCGAGAGTGCGAACAGGGAGATACGGTGGGGGCCCTTGGTCTATAATGGGGCTTGAAGGCTTTAGAGTATTGGCTCAATGGCCACTCTATCTTCCTTTGAAATCTTAAACTGGGACGTCTCTCAAGATGCCTCTAGTATTGGATGGTCTTCGCGACGCAATTTCGGGTTTGGCGCTAGTTCTGGAGCGGACGGACGCGGCTGACAGTTCCCATGAGCTGGACGAGGTGCTGTTAAGGGCTGCCAAATCAGGAGTGATAAAGCACTTCGAGTTCACTTACGAGCTCAGTTGGAGATTCATCAGGCGCTGGCTGGAGACCAACATCAGCCGGGATGCTGCCGACGGCGTTACCCGTCAGGAGTTATTCCGGCTAGGAGCAGAGCACCGTTTGATTAACCGAGTAGAAGACTGGATGATCTATCACCGAGCTCGAAATCTCACTTCGCACACTTACCGGCAGGCCACTGCGGAAGAAGTCTACGCGGTGATTCCTGCCTTTACGGAAAGCGCCAAGGGGCTGCTTGTAGCCCTGGAAGCCCGAAATGACTGACGCGACTGAAATTCACGTTAATCCTGAGGAGTTGGCCCGAATACGGCAAATTCTGTCCGACCACCTGCCAGACTGCGAGGTAAGGGCCTTTGGTTCGCGGGTGACCGGGCATACCAAGCCATGGTCGGACTTAGACCTGGCGGTGGTGGGGCCCACCTCTATTCACTGGAACGATTTGGGCAAGTTAACCGAAGCTTTCCAGGCCTCGGACCTGCCTTTTCGGGTCGAAGTGATGGACTGGCATTCCGCTTCGCCGGCATTTCAGGAAGTTATTTCTCAGAGATATGTGGTGGTACAGGCGGTTTCCCGTGAAACCGAGGCGCCCTCCACGTAACGGAATTCACTACAATCCATTCATCTCGATGCCATAGCTTTCCGCTCATATTCAGCCCGTCGAAGGACGCCACGTCAACTACTACCCGCTTCGACACACTTACTGCCAACGGGCGGGGATTGACGTTGCTCCACTCGGCTGCCGATTCTCCATAATCTGCAGCCTCACCCTCCCAGCAACCTCGTCAAGTCCCGAATGCTGTCCAGTTTCTCCATGCGCCCCGTAACGGCAATTGCCTGCTCGGTTCTGTCTTCGTCCAGGCTCTCCGCGGCCAGGGTGCGGAACTTGTTCAGCAAGTCTGCCCTGGGGCGGGGGTTGTGGCTGTCGCCGTAGTGGGCGGCGGCGCTGCCCTCGAGGGTGCGGCCGTCCGCCAGGGTTATGGCCACCCGCGCGGCGGGGTAGTCGTAGCGTCGCATATTCATGTCGGGGTCTGATATTACCTGTACTCGTTCCGCCAGCGAACGGATGGCCGGATTCTTTACTCGTTCAGGGAAGAAAGCGGGTGCGCCGGTCTCTCCGCCGATCAGGCTGGCGGCCAGGGCGTAGGGGATGGAGAACTTGGCGGAGAGCATATTCTCCGGATCGGGTTTGGCCATGATCTGAACGATGGGCGGGGCTGTAACCTCGATGCGGCTGACGGTTTCGGCAGCAAAGCCATCCGCTTGCTGCAGCGCCAGGGCCGCGTCCAGTATAGGATGGTTGTAAAGGCAGCAGGCGTGGTACTTGGTGTAGTTTCGCTCGATGCGCAATGGGCCAGTGGGGCCATTTTCACCCCAACCTGCTACCACGGCATCAGGGTCGAAACCCTCACCGAGGATGGTGGTGTAAAGATCGGTGGGGCCGTCGTTGACTGCCGTAAAACCGCACTGGCCCAGGTAGGCGGCCATGATGCCCTGGAACTCGGAGCGGCCGGGGTAGAGATTACGGATAGTTGCGCCTTCCAGACAAGGTGTCCAGGTATTTGCCGGGCTCATGGACATGGCGAGATTCATGGCCTGGCGGGTGGCGGCGGCATCGTAGCCCAACAGCTTTGCGGTGGCAGCGGCGGCACCAATGGTGCCCCAGGTGCCGTGGGAGTGGACATCAGCCCTGGACTGCACGCCCGTGCCGATGCGCGAAGTTACCTCGTAGCCCACTATTACCGCTTCCAGGGCAGCCTTGCCGCTGGCGTCCAGTTCCTCGGCCACGGCGATGGCTCCGGGGGTTACATGGATTGAGGGATGGCCTCCACCGAGGCGGCTGCCCTCGTCCAGTTCCAGGGCCACACCGGCGGTGGCGTTGACCAGGGCGGCAAACACGGGTTGGACTTTCCCGACGGAGTGGCCAAGAATGGTGGCGTGACCCGCACCGCTGAGGGTTTGGACCAGTTGAGCGAAGCTGGCGTTCTCGGGCAGGCGGCTGCCGGCCAACATCGCGCCGATGGTATCCAGGACTACATCGCGGGCAGCGGTTATGGCAGATTCTGTCAGGTCTTCGAGGCGAGTGCTGGCGACGAAACTGGCGAGTTTATCAAGGTAATCCGGGGTGTTGGTGGTCATGGCAGACCTCGCGTTAGAAGGTTGCTTGAGCGATCGGATGAGAAGTGGAAGTGGTGACAGTGTAACGCCGCTGGGGAGAAGCGTGAAGGGTAGTTGCCAGGGATGGCCTTCACTCCCGCACTCTGCCCTGAGGAAGAGGAAGGAAGCATGTCGGCCGTTGTTGGGGTGAACGGCTTAGGTGGAGTTGCGGAGAAAGTGAATCAGCGCCCTTGGGAGGGTAGCTGAAAGGCTTTTGGGCCCGCCGAAGGGCCCAAAGCGGTGTTACCAAACACATCCGTCCACATTCCTGAGGGGTTGCGGTTGCCTGGTTGTTGAGGGGCGGGGCTGACTGGTATTAAGGAGAAACCAGGGTGACGCCCATCCACCAGTGGCGGCCCTTGCCGCGGCGCTGCCGCTGGAAGCCGTGGGCCGTCAATTGCATGCCGAAACTGCGCTGGGCCAGAGGTTCTTCGCCCCGGTCGCGGCACCAGTCCATGTAGGCCTGGTAAAGACCCTTGGCAATTATCTTGGCATCATCGCCTACCAAGCAACGGTCGGCCAGGAATCCAGGGACATCGGCCAGAGTTGATATCCTGCCATTCTTTGCATGGGCACCCGTCGCATGGGCACCCGCATGGGCCGTTACTTCCGCAATTGTGGGGTCCTTCCCGGGCTCCTGGAGGGATTCAGGAGAGTCTTCGGCCACGCGGAGGCAGCAGAACTCCAGGAGGGACAGATACCTTTGAAGGCCCCCGAAGTCCTCCCAGTAGACTTCCTTGCCGTCCAGGGAAGAAGCGTCCAGACTGAAGGGAACGTCGCGCACATCGAACGTGAAACGGTATTCGGGGGGGCAATTCCAGACGGGCGAGAGGAGGTTCTGGGCTACCGTCTTGTTCAAAACGTAGAAGCTGCAACGAGCCCCGCGCAGGTCGGGGTCGGACTCCTGGAGAGGCGACCCCCGGTAGGTAGTCTCAAGGGAACGATAGGTCTGGATGGCGGAAAAGGCGAAGGCGCTGCGGATCTGGTTGCTAACGCAGCGGACCAGGTCGCGGTTATCGGACAATTCCAGGGGAGTATCTACCTCGATGAACTCATTGGAGAGGGCTTTAAAGGCGGACTTGGCGGGCACGCTGGCAGCGGTAAGCACGCCGCGCTGAGCCGCGGCCCAAAGAGCAATGGACAACGCCAGGTTTTCCCGAACCATCTGAATGTTAATCGATGCTGGCCCCACTCCGTCACCTCCTGTTTGTCTGCACGGGCCTTGGTCCGCACGGGTATCGTGGCAGGCCCCTTCATGGTAGCGTTTCATATCAGGTGGTATTGCCACAGAGCCTGGGCAGACCCATAGGTCTGCCCCTACGAAATCCTATATTCTCTCCTGTCAAAAAAAATTCCCCCGGTGGCAGGCTGTTGCCAGGCACCGGGGGAATTTCAAATGGGCTACAGTCTATTGATTTATGTCCATTACCACCTTGATTACGTTGTCCTGGCGCTGCTCGTACATGTCGTAGGCCTGCTGCACATCAGAGAAAGGCAAACGGTGGGTAATGAGGTTGGCGGGCTCGCACCAGCCGCGCTCACGCAGGGACACCAGGTCCTGGATCTGGCTGATGGGGTCGGCGCTGCGGGCGCCGGTGGTGGGGAAAATGGTGGGCTGCTTTTCCATGAGCAGATTGTGCTCCAGGGGAACAAAATCGTCGCTCTGAATGCCGAAAAGGACGACGGTGCCGAACTGTCGAACCTGCCGGAAGGCCTCGTTGAAAGTATCCGGATAACCGGCCGCCTCGACGACGATATCCGGGCCCTGGCCCCGGGTGATTTCCTGGACGGCCTCGGTGAGGTTGTCCCGGTCGGGATTGACAGTATGAGTAGCGCCCATCTGGACCGACTTATCGAGGCGGTAGTCAAGGGGATCACAGGTAATGACGTTGCGGGCGCCCATGCGGGAAGTAAGCATGGTGAAGCTCAGGCCGATGCTGCCTTGGCCCAATACCAGGACGTTCTTCTGAAGCAGGGTGTCCATGCGCTTGCAGGAGTAAAGGACGGTACCCGGAGGCTGGCACATGACCCACTCGTCCAGGGGGCCCTCATCGGGCAGGAGAATCATGCGGCCGGGACGGGAGACCAGGTATTCCATGAGGCCGCCGGTGCCGCGGTCGGGTATTACGATTACCCGCTGGCCTTCGTGGTAGGCGTCGGTACGGCTTTCTACGATGGTCCCGGCCAGTTCATGGCAGGGGCGACCCGCCGGCATGGGATAGTGCTCCTCCGGCTCGATAGGGCCGTATCCGTGGCGGATGTCGCTACCGCAAACGGAGACCTTTTCCAGCTTAATCAGGCATTCGCCATCGCCGGCCTGGGGCATATCAAGGTCCACGAAGTCAAACTGCTTCGGGGCTACTATCCTGGCTGCTCTCATGCTTCATCGCTCCGCTAAAGTCTGGTTGGAAAGTCATATTCAGGGCACAAGCCCGTCCGCAAAGGTGGCGAACTTGGCAAAACACCATTGATATCAGGTCAGTAGTGGGAATTACCCCTATCTTATAGGCATAACCCGGTGCAAGGCAAGCCATAATTAATGATACTTTACATAAGGGGTGAAGATTTTGTGACGATTTGATCACGCGTGAACCTCATTGCCAGCAATATAACGTGCAGTTAATATCGGAACCGTCAGGCAACTTAACGTTATTAGTCGCAGATAATCTCTTTCCTGGTTGACACATTTTCGGCATGCCCTGTAGGCTAGCCGGGAATTCAGGCTTCAGTATGCGAGGCCCGCTTCCGGAGGAACCCATGACCACTACCGCCCAGGACTTCATCCTGGTGGATCGACAGCCGCCGATCGCCACCATTACCATCAACCGGCCCCGCCAGCGGAACGCCATCAACTACGATATGTGGGGCAAGCTGGCGGATCTGGTTGAAGATTTGGACCGGGCCCGGGAGGTGCGGGTAGTAATATTCACCGGCGCCGGCGAGACGGCCTTTTCGGCCGGCGCGGATATTGCGGACTTTGACCGGTACCGCGCCGATTCAGCCAAGGGCAAGGTCTATAACGACGCTGTGGACCGCCTGCTGGACACACTGGCGACGATGGATACTCCTACCATTTCAATGATCAGGGGATTCGCTGCCGGCGGGGGCTGCGAACTGGCGGTTGCCACGGACCTGCGTATTGCCGCCGAGGGCAGCCGGCTGGGAATTCCGGCAGCGCGCCTGGGCATCAGTATCGGACATCGGGAGATGCGGGGACTGGTCAGCCTGGTTGGCAAAGGCAATGCACTGTACATCCTGTTGTCGGGGAGGCTGCTGGAGACCGAAGAGGCCCTGCGCATTGGCCTGGTCAACCAGGTTACCGCGCCCGAGGATCTGGAAACGGTTACCTACCAGCTTGCCACGGAGATTGCAGGGCTGGCTCCCCTGTCCCATGCCGCCAACAAGCGGACGCTGAACCAGGTACAGGCCAAGCCGGCACTGGACAACTTGACGGTCGAAGAGGCCAACGTGCCTCTGGCGCAGTTTGATACCAGGGACTACCAGGAAGGATATCGGGCGTTTCTGGAGAAGCGGGCGCCCAATTTTATTGGAGAATGATGGATCTACCCTCACCCCGGCCCATCTGTCTCAGGGACAAGGGAGATTAGCGGTTGCCTGGACGTTTGAGTTCCAGCGGAAGTGAGGAGTGACTGGTGAAGATGAGTGCGAGGGGAAAGAAAAGGCGGGCTGATGTGCTGCTGGCGGAGCGGGGGCTGGCGGAGAGTCGGGAGCAGGCCCGGATTCTGATAATGGAAGGGCTGGTGTTTGCGCCGTCGGGACGGGTGGCGAAGGCAAGCTCGGCCCTGGCGGAGGATACCGCACTGGAGGTCCGGGGGCGATTGGCCTACGTGAGCCGGGGCGGGCTGAAGATGGCCCACGCCTTGAAGGTGTTCGGCAGGGAAGTGGAAGGGCAGACGGCCCTGGACGTGGGGGCGTCCACGGGCGGGTTTACGGACTGCCTACTGCAGGGGGGGGTGCGGCACGTATATGCGGTGGACGCGGGGCACGGTCAACTGCACCTGAGGCTCCGCCAGGACCCGCGGGTAACGGTAATGGAAAAGGTCAACGCGCGCCATCCGTTTGAATTGCCGGAGGCGGTGGACCTGGCCGTTATTGACGTATCCTTCATCTCGTTGACCCTGGTAATACCGCAGGCGGTGGCGCACTTGGGGGACGGCGGGTATATTGTCGCCCTGGTCAAGCCGCAATTCGAGGCCCGGAAGGGAGAAGTGGGCCGGGGCGGCATTGTGAAAGATCCAAAGGTACACGCTGCCACGCTGGGGAAGATGGTGCTGTGGGCGGCAAACGAGGGACTGCGGATCAGGGATATGTGCGGCTCACCAATCCGGGGAGACAAGGGGAACCGGGAGTTTTTCCTGTTGCTGCAAAAACCTTCGTCCTCAGCACAAGAAAACGGCAAAGACACGGGCCAGGTTCCCGCCTTCGCGGGAACGACGGGTAAAGAACTGCAAAAACCTTCGTCCTCAGCACAAGAAAACGGTAAAGAAACGGGCCAGGTTCCCGCCTTCGCGGGAACGACCGGTAAAGAGCCGCAAAAACCTTCGTCCTCAGCACAAGAAAACGGCAAAGAACCGGGCAAGAAAACAGGGGAATAGCAATGTTCAGGGACCGCTTAGCCAGCCTGTTGGTACTGATATTCTTCGTTGCCATCATGTGGGTGGTTCAGGTAGTAAACATCTTTATGGAATACAGCCTGAACGAGTACGGCGTAGTGCCCCGCACCATAGAGGGATTAAGAGGCGTACCCCTGAGTCCCTTCCTGCACGGAGGATTCGGGCACTTGATGTCCAACACCGTTCCCCTGCTGGTGCTGGGCGGACTGGTTGCGGTGCGGGGACAAGCCAACTTTGTGGGCGTTACGGCGTTTATCATTCTCGCTGGCGGCACCGGGCTTTGGGCGGCAGGACGGCCGTGGCCGTGGGACGACATTCAATTCCTGGTCCACGTGGGAGCCAGCGGGCTGGTGTTCGGGTATTTTGGATACCTGGTGGCCCGGGGCTGGTACGAACGGAGCTTCCTGTCCATCTTCGTGGCGCTGGTGGTGATACTGGTTTTTGGTACAGGCATCTTTCTGGGATTGCTGCCCACGGCGCCGCACATTTCGTGGGAAGGACACCTGTTCGGGCTTATCGCGGGGGTGCTGATTGCGGCGTTTACTCGAGACCAGTTTCGCCAGGCCCGACAGTCGGCCGTTTCCCCCCAGAGGCAGCGGAACGTATAATACAGCCGTTCCGACTAATCAACAGTCGGGTTAATCCTTGCCCTTGGCCCTCTCCCCTTGGGAGGTAAACAATCTACGGTGGTTTGAAGGTACGAGGTTCATAAATACGCAAAAACCAGCGCAAGAACCAGGATACAAATAAGGTCTGTCCTTCCGAATTGGGCACCGGTTCGGATACCCCAAGTATTGAAACTCAGGAGGGTTGTTATGGATGTCAGTGAAGTAGCGGAGATGTTGATGGCACAGGGGAAACGGGTATCGGTGGCCGAAGCGGATACGGCGGGCCTGATTGGATACCTGCTGGGCACTATCCCCGGCAGTTCCCAGTTCTTTCCGGGGGGCGTAATTGCCTACACCGGCGGGCTGAAACAAAGCATACTGGGCGTTTCCGATGAGCTCTACGTCACCAAGGGCAGCGTCTGCGAAGAAATGGCCATCGCCATGGCGCGGGGCGTGCTGGAACTTACCGGCACCGACTATGCCGTTTCGACCACCGGCGTAACCGGCCCGGGGCAAGGACGATCGTCCTTCCCCATCGGGACCTTCTACATTGGGCTGGCGGACGCGAACGGCAACGACGTGGCAATACATGCCCAGTTTGACAGCGACCGGGACGGGAACAAGCGGGCCGCGGCGCAGGCAGCCATTGACCTGCTAGGCGAACGGCTTCAGCAGTCGCAGGGTAATTAGATGGCTAGTGCGAGCCGAATAATACTGCTGGGACAGAACCTGTTCTTCCAGGGCCGGGTGGAAACCGTTGCCGAACCCCTGGGCTACTCGGTGCGCCAGGCCAATACGGAGGCGGACTTCTGGAGCAGCTACGCGGAAGGGGAAACGGAACTGGTGCTGGTGGATTTGGAAGGGGACGCGGAGACGTGGAGTTCGGTGCTGACCGGGTTGGGGCAGCGGGCTTCCAATGAAGGCAAGTCCGGCCCCAGGATAGTTGCCTTTGGCCCCCACGAGGACGTTGCCACGATGGAGCGGGCAGCGGCGCTGGGAGCGCAGCAGACGCTTAACAAGGGGCGGTTCAGCTCTACGCTGGGGGAGATTATTGGGGGTGGGGGTTAAGTTGGTGCCTCCTAACTTTATACGACCTATTATTTAGGGGATGTAAGGCCAAATGACGAATATACAAAGACCCAATCGCGAAGCTCTGATTCAAGCAACTGACATATATCGTGATTGCGGGCGACGATTCATCGTTCGTCACTTAAGGAAAGTTCCTGGCAAGGGTGTAGAAAATGCCATTAGAACCTCTTTGAATAGATATCAGCAGGATCAATTCGATGCAAACATAGCTTCTAATAGAAGTGTTGAAGAATCAATAGACATTGGACTGTTTCCAGTTCTGGTCAGCAGGAACTGGGAAGGGATCTTTGCCGAACAGTTTAGCCATGACCGAGACGTTCAAGACAAAATGAACATCATAAAGTCAGCACGAGATACGATAGTAGCCCACCCCCGCAGTCAGGATGTTGGACCTGAAGAGGCGAAGGCTTATCTTTTCTTTATTTCAGAGACATTAAGACGTATCAATGAACCCGGCGCCGCCGATGAGGTGAGTAACCTGTGTGCTGACATCCCGGACGCCAACATGTCGAGCCTTGCAACAGAAATGGGGCAAATGGCCATGGAAATTACTTCCATAAGAAGCGACAACGAGCGTGCTGACTCGGAAATAGACCGCCTCGCAGGTGGGTTTGCTGAGTACAAGCAGAAAATAGAGGATGAAATTGAGGTTCTCAAGTCCTCGCTAGGATTGATGCAAAATTTAAAGCAGAATCTTGCCAACGAGTTGGCCGAGGTTAATCAGATCCCTGAACGGATTAGAGAAGCGTTGGCAGAGTTCTTTACCTCACAAAATGGCTCCGAAGAAACCTCCTTCAGTGAGGAAGAATCCTTCGATGACGATTTTGAACTGGATGACTTGCAATTGTTGGAGGTAGAGCCTCTTGAAATCTCAGATGTAAGCCGTCGTCACTCCGTGAGGCCAAAAGGGCTCTTTGCTGGTGCGCTTTATTATTGCGTGGAACCCGATTGCAGGTTCTCCGACGGATCACCTAGTGTCCTGTATCCAAAGTACGTTGGCAAAAGCGGGCAACGTTGGCCAGTATTTGGTTGGCGGTCTGGGTCCAGACAAAAGGTTGGGGATCTTCGTTGGTGACGTCCAGATAGCGGTAGATGGCAGCCTCCAGTTCGGCGCTGCTCTGATGCACGCCGCGGCGCAACTGCTTTTCGGTGAGCAGACCGAACCAGCGCTCCACCAGGTTCAGCCAGGAGGCGCTGGTGGGTGTGAAGTGCATATGGAAGCGGGGCCGCTTGGCCAGCCAGTTGCGGATCAGCGCCGTCTTGTGGGTGGCGTAGTTGTCCGCGATCAGGTGGACGTCGAGGTCGGCGGGCACCTCGGCCTCGATGGTATCGAGGAATTTGCGGAACTCCACGGCCCGGTGCCGTTGGTGGCAACGACCAATCACCTTGCCGGTCCTGGTGTCCAAGGCGGCGAACAGCGAAGTGGTGCCGTGACGCAGGTAATCCACGTAATCCACGTAATCATGGGTGCGCCGTTCCACCTGTCCCGGGCGCATGGGCAATAGCGGACGGGTGCGATCCAACGCCTGGATCTGGGACTTCTCGTCCACGCACAGGACCAACGCCCGATCCGGCGGGTTGAGGTATAGCCCCACAACGTCCCTGACCTTCTCGATGAAGAAGGGGTCTGCCGACAACTTGAAGGTCTCCGTGCGGTGGGGCTGCAATCCGAAGGCTCGCCAGATGCGGCTGACCGTGTTGTGGCTCAGCCCGCTGCGCTGGGCCATGGACCGGGTGCTCCAGTGGGTCGCGTCCTTGGGGGTGGTCTCCAGCGTCAGCGTAATCACACGCTCCACGTGGTCATCGGTAACCGCTCGAGGCCGTCCGCTGCGCGGTTCGTCCGACAGTCCGTCCAGCCTCCGTTCCAGGAAGCGGGAACGCCACTTCCCCACCGTCTCATCGGACACTCCCAGGTCGGCGCCCACCGTGGTATTGCTGCGGCCTTCGGCACAGCCCAAAATCATTCTGGCCCGCAGCGCCAAAGCTTGCGCCGTTTTCGGACGGCGAACCCACCGTACCAGGGCTTCACGCTCCACCTCATCCAAAATTACCGGCGGCATTGGTCGTCCGATTGCCATGGTCATCCTCCTCTGGATTGCTAACCCGGAGGATACCTCATCGTGAATACTATTACAACTAACTTCAGTTACACCACACTAGAAATCTGGCCGGAAACTGGCTTCAGCCGGGTGGTCAGCTATACTTGGGGCATCAAGAAATAGCGAGGAATGATAGTGCTGGGAGAGCGTTCAGATCAGAGGGGTCTCTGGGAAGCGGACCGGTTGTACCTGGACCACGTGGGGCGGGACACCTTCTACGGTCTGCTGGCCTCGCTGCGGGGCCGGTTGTTCCGAGACGCGGATTTCGCCGAGTTCTACTGCCCGGACAACGGCCGGGACAGCGTGCCGCCCAGCCTGCTGGCGACGGCGCTGCTGCTCCAGTCCCACGACAAGGTGAGCGACGCCGAGGCCAAGGCCAGAGCTGACTTTGACCTCCGCTGGAAAGTGGCCCTGGGGATTGAGGTGGAGGACCGGCCCTTTGCCAAGAGCACATTGCAGGTGTTCCGCGCCCAGCTGATCCTGCACGACAAGGTGCGGGAGGTGTTCGAGTCCAGCCTGCGGCTGGCCCGGGAGTCGGGCTACCTGAAAAAGCGGAGCATGAAGGTGGCGCTGGACACGACCAACATCCTGGGGCGGGGCGCGGTGAAGGACACCTGCAACCTGTTGGCCGACGGGATCGTCCAACTGCTGCGGACGCTGGCGGCAGTGGAGAAGATCACCGTCAAAGAATGGGGCAAGGCCCAGGGATACGGGCGGTACCTTGCCTCCAGTATCAAGGGCGAGGCCGCCATCGACTGGAGCGACAAACGGGCGCGGCAGGCGCTGCTGGCCGGGATTGTGAGAGACGCGGACCGGCTCCTGGAGTTGTCGCGGCAGGCGCAGGGGGAGTTGCCCGAGAATGGTGAGGAGCGGCAGCACATCGTGACGGCGGCGGAGTTGCTGGGGCAGTTGCTGCTCCAGGACGTGGAACGAGTTGAGGGCGGCGTGAGCCTCAAGGATGGAGTGAGCCGGGACCGGATGATGTCGGTGCATGATCCGGAGATGCGCCACGGCCACAAGAGCAGCAGCCGGCGCTTTGACGGGCACAAGGCGGCGATTGTGGTGGATACCGATTCCCAGCTGATCACCGCCGTGGCGGTACTGCCCGGCAACGCTCCGGACAACCTGGGGGCGCTGGAACTGGTGGAACAGAGCGAGGCCAACACCGGTGTACCGGTGCAGGAGGCCATGGGCGACGCCGCCTATGGGGACGGAGCTACCAGGCAGACCTTCGCCGATGTGGGCCGCAAGCTGGTAGCCCGGGTGCCAGGCCGGCCCGACCGGAAGCACTTTCCCAAGGATGACTTTGTCATCGACCTGGCCGCGGGCAGTTGCACCTGTCCGGCGGGACAGGTCACCCACACCATCGTGCCAGCGGGAAAGCGGACGGATGCCGCGGGGCGGGTATACCGCTGGCAGGCCTTCCAGTTCGACGGGGCCGAATGCCGGACATGTCCACTGCGGTCCCAGTGCATCGCAGCCAAGGGCAGGAAGGGACGGCGGGTGCTGATCCATCCCCAGGAAGGCCTCCTGCAGGAGGCACGGGCGTTGCAGCAGAGCGCCGCCTACGACGAATATCGAGCGCGACGCGTGGCGGTGGAACACCGGTTGGCCCGACTGGTCCAGTTGGGCATCCGCCAGTCCCGCTATTTCGGCAGGGTCAAGACGCGATTCCAACTGTACCTGGCGGCTACAGTGGCCAACCTGACCCTGGTGGCGGGCAAAATCGACCTGTCGGACAGTGTCGGCGGCGGAGCGGAAGCCCACCGCGTCGTCCTCAGTGCCGTCCGCAGTGATGTCCAGGCTGTTTCCCACGGTGTTGTCGCCAATGCTACGGCCATTTTCGGCGCGGTCCGGCTCGGAATACTGTGGACCGTGATTCTGCTCAAGCCGGCTTTACTGCCGAAATCCCTCTCCCCAACCAGGGCTTTTCGGCCCGGTTTCTAGGGGCTATTACCACGAGGACAAGGCGATTGATCACCAGATCACGACCAGTCACGAGTACGATGAAGTATGATCGATAGGTCGGCTCATGTTGGTACTTTAAGACGAGGAAATAGCCAAACCAATACTACTGTGTTACCTCTTGCTCCTCCTACTCCCTAAAATGGGGCATTATTCGGTCCGCAAACAGTTCCATGTTTTGGAGGCCTCGGCGGAGGTCCATGCCGGGCCACATCATGCGGAAGCTGCCGTGGGACATGCCCAGTTCCCGCAGTTTTTCTATTTCCCCGATGCAGTCCTCAGGGTCGCCGATGATGAAGCGATCCTGGGCAAGTTCGGCGAAGGCTGAACTGAACTCCTCATCCATGGCCTTGTCCTGACCCCACTGGGCGTAGGCGGCATACTTGCCACCCAGAAAGGGGGCCGCGTCGGCCCACGCCTGCTCACGGGTCTCGGCCACGTATAGCTCCCGAGCTATGGGCAGGTCTTCGGGGGCGCCTGAGCCGGCGACCTCGGCGGTCTCGTGGTAAAGCTCAATCTGGCGCTTGATGGCGGTGTAAGTGGCGTGGGGGTTGACGTACCAGGTGTAGCCGCGACGGGCGGCCCGCTTGATGGCAGCGTCGCCGTTGGCCGCGACCCAGATGGGCGGGTGCGGCTGCTGGATGGGACGGAGGGTCATCTGAGCCCCCTCAAGGTTAAAGTGTTCGCCGTGGAATGTAACCTCGTCCTGGGTCCAAAGCTGGCGCATCACATCCAGGCACTCCAGGTAGCGGGAGACACGGCGGTTGCGGGGTACGCCAAAGGCGTTGTATTCCTCGTCGCGATAGCCCAAGGCGGCGCTAAGGACAAAGCGGCCGTTGGTGATGATGTCCATCGTAGTGACCCGCTCGGCCAGGTCCACGGGATGGTGAAGGGGCACCAGCAGGGTAGCCACAATGCCCATGCCCTCGGCCTCAGCGGCGAGGCGGGCCAGCAGGGGGACGGTCTGGAGTTGCTGGTAGGGGGCAGTGAGGTAGTGCTGGCCCTGGTAGAAAAAGTCAAAGCCCAGTTGGCGGGAAGTGCGGATGTATTCCACGATCTCCTGAAAGCTTTGACGCATGTCGGTGCCTATGGGCTGCTGGCCCATACCGGACAGGGAAACTCCAAATTGCATGATGTCACCTTGATTAAGAGTAGCGCTTGAAAATGACGGGTGTGATTATATGTCGGATTTAGTGGCAGACACAATGAAAACATTTGGCTTTTAATGGTGTAGGCGGCTTGCGGCGGAGGCTCTACCTCCAGCGGCCAGGTAATGACAGGATGGAGGCGAGCCCTTAGAATGAGCGATTCTTAACCAAGAGTACCGGGAAACCTGATAATGACCATGACCCAGGAAGAACGCATAAGCCGGCTGGAAGGGGCCTTCGAGACGTTTTCCGTGGTGGCTGCCACCATGGTTACGAAGGAGGAATTGCAGTCTGCGATAGATGGACTACGCGCTGGGACCACGGCTTCTATTGACGGCCTGCAGTCGGAGACTACATCTTCTATTGATGGATTGCGGGCAGAGCAGCGGACGTCCGTAGAGACACTTCGGGCCGAGAATCAGGCGACTGCCGAAACGTTGCGTGCTGAAATGCGGTCAATGGAGTTAAGGATTATCCGGTGGATGGTTGGTACAGTTTTTGCCGCCTCTGGGTTGATTTTGGCGGTCATGAAGTTGTTGCCGTAGCGCGCCGAACTTCCATTAAAGGCACTAACGGGCGGACTACATAGTCCGCCCGTTTTGTTTCGGCATAATTCATCTTCCTGTTCCCTACCCCCTCCCGATAAACGGCATTTTGGTGGCCATTACCGTCATGAACTGGACGTTGGCGTCGAGGGGCAGGCTGGCCATGTAAACCACGGCGCGGGATACGTTCTCCACGGCCATGGTGGGTTCCACGGCAATTTCGCCGTAGGGTTGGGGGACACCTGTCTTGAAGACGGCGGCCATTTCCGTGTCCGCGTTGCCGATGTCGATCTGGCCGCAGGCGATGTCGTACTTGCGGCCGTCGAGGGAGGCGGAGCGGGTGAGGCCGGTCATGGCGTGCTTGGTGGCGGTGTAGGGGGCAGAGTTGGGCCGAGGCACGTAGGCAGAGATCGACCCGTTGTTGATGATGCGCCCGCCCATGGGATCCTGCCCCTTCATCATGCGGAAGGCCTCCTGGGTGCACAGGAAGGCCCCGGTAATGTTGACGTCCACCACCGCCTGCCATTGCTCGTAAGTCAGGTCCTCCAGGGGTATGGGCGGCGCGCTGATGCCGGCATTGTTGAACAGCACGTCGAGGCGTCCGAATCGCTCCTTGGTGGCAGCGAACAGGGCAGCCACACCTTCCGGCTTGCCAATGTCACCGGGGACGGCCAGCATTCGGCCCGCGGCATCGCCAGCCATGGAAATGGTCTCCTCCAGAAGCTGTCCCCGCCGGCCGGCCAGGGACACCGAGTAGCCCTCGGCGGCCAGGGCGAGGGAAGCGCTGCGGCCAATGCCGGTTCCGGCGCCGGTAACGATTGCTACCTTGCCGTTAGATCCATCGGACTGGTTCTGCATGGTTTCACCCTTCCAGTTCTTGTTATTGTTCTTGTTTCTCTATCCACGAATTAGCGCTAAGGTGGTCAAATGTTTGAGATGAGGTTATTGCCTTCTCGGGAACGCCAGCATAGTGGCCCCCATGAAGGCGATCCATTTACAAGCAGAGGCCAAGTCCTTCGACAGGCTCCGTATGAGCGGTAGCAAGGCGGTCTTGACGTAACTGCGCCCATCTACTCCACGCGCTGGAAGTAGATTCGGCGCACCACTTCTTCAAGTTCATTGTTGATGAAGGCCTCGTCGGGCCTAACCGCCATGGTCCAGCTCAGGTCAGGGTTGGAGGCGTGGGAAAAGAAGAGGACGAAGGTGTCGTATTCGTCTCCGCCGTCATAGGGGGAAATGGAGTCCTCCTCCACGTCCACTTCCAACTCCGGGTCGAGGTCAGGCAGGAACTGCTCGGCGCGGGTCTTCGCCTCCTGGTACCAGTCAAATAGGGTTCTTGCGTTTTCGTTCATCAGGCCGGCTCCAGGGTTTGATGGGCCTGGCTGCGGGCTATAATGCCCTCCCATCCGTATTCCATGGGGAACATTTGCACCTTGCGCCACGTCTCCGACTGGTCGTGGTAGTGGGGACTGCCCGGATTACCCGACGCGCCCAAGGGTATGGCCCACAGGGAATTGTCCCAGTCGGCCAGGTCGTAGGCGTAGCGGGCCACGGAAAGGCCTCCCACGGTAGCCAGGTCTGCGGGGGAATAGGCTCCGGCCAGGGGCGTATCGCCGTCACCCGACATGGGAATGGACGAAGGGTCCAACTGCTCCGCCAGTTCGGGGAAGGCCGCGGACAGAGTGTGCTGGGGCCGGGCTTGGTGAAGCCGGTCCCAACGCCACTGGGACAGGTCATCACCCAGGGTAGCTTGCAGCGTCGAAATGGCGTCGCCCAGGGCAGCGGACATCATCGAGGGCCAGGTCTCGCCCTCGGGAAGCAGGGTCCGGTCATCCTCGGGGAACATGTAGATTAGCTGGGTGCGGACGCGGGCCATGAAGGCGCCGGTGCCCCGATTGGCGGGATGCCAGGCCTCTTCGGTCAGCCTCTCGCCCAGGTTGTGCCGGTAGATGCGAAGGAGCAGGGCGTCGCGGAAGGCGCTGTAGATGGTGGGGGCCACGCCGTCGGCGTCCATGCTGCAGTTCCAGGACAACAGCGCTTCCAGTACTTTGGTGGTCAGGTCATCTTTCGCGTTCATCTCTGTCTGGTGGGCCTGCAGGTAATTAACGAAGGCCTGGGCGGGGATGGAAATGCGCTCATCGTGAACCTTGGCCATATCTGCCACGGTGGGTTTATCCAGGGACAACAGGCCTTCTCTAACCCGCTCGGCACGAAAACCGGGGGTGAACTCGGAGGAAATGTAGTACGGGTAGTCATCGTCCACCGGCTTGTTGTTGGCGGTGACGATATAGCCCTCGGGGGGGTTGATGGAGCGGGGCAAGTCCTCAAAGGGGATGTTGCCCTTCCACTCATGCTCACCGGTCCACCCGGGCACGGGCAGGCGGGCATTCTGGACGGAACGGATGGGGATTTCGCCACGGCAAAGGTAACCGAAGTTGCCGTCCACGTCGGCGAAGAGGAAATTATTGCAGGGGTCAACCCAGCCGTGCATGGAGTCGGCAAGCTCGTTGCTGTCCCGGGCCCGCAGCATGGCGGGAATCAGGTTGGGCCAAGACTTGGGGCCGTCGGTTGCCGTGTACTTAAGAGCGATGCCATATTCGCCAGGCGGGCCACCGGAGATGACGGGCCCGTGGTCGGTGGCCCAGGTGGTCATGTGGTGGTCAGCTTCGCCTCTGACCTTGATTACCTCCTCACGACCATTGGCCTGCCGCCAGTGGGTCGCAGCAGAAGCATTCCGGCGGGAGGCGCCTTGGTCCCGAATGTTGGCCTGTAAATGGTAACCCGGGTTGCGCACATCAAACTTCTCGATGTAAAGGTCCTGGTAATCTGCGCTGGTATGGGTGATGCACCAGGCCACCCTGTCGTTGTGGCCGAAGTGGGGGAAGCCGGGCACTCCGGGGATGGCCAGGCCAATGACGTCCCACTCCGGGCAGGAAATGTGGCTCTGGTAGTAGACGTTGGGGGTGTCCAGCGCACGGTGGGAGTCGCCGGCCAGCAGGGGCTTGCCGGTGGCGGTGCGGCCGCCACCCAGCGCCCAACTGTTGCTGCCGCTGTCGGTCTCGTTGAGGAGGTTGACCGCCTCGGCGCCAAGCATGAGTTCAAACAGATAGGTGTCGAGTTCACTCTCGTAGCGACCGCCCGGCGGCAGGATTTGAAGCTGTCCGGGCTGGTAGCCCGGGGCCAGTTGGGCTGCCTTCTCCGGCCCCAGTTCGTTGACCAACTGGGCGCGCCAGACCTTGGATTCGAAAACGCCCATGAGGATGTGCCGCACCTTGAAGACCACCAGGCCATCCCAGGGTTCCCAGGGTTCAGGAGCCAAGCCGGTGATAGAGTATTCGACGGGCAGGGTGCCTTCGGCAGTGGCAGTCGCTATCCAGGCGTTGACTCCGGCGGCATAGGCGTCCATCAGTATGCGGGTGTGGGCGTTGACCGCGGCGTAGTCGGCCTTGGCGCTGTCCACCAGGCGGAAGCGGCGCATCATTATGTCCTGGTCCAACCCTGACGGGCCCACCGTTTCGGCCCAGCGACCGCTGCCCCGACGGCGGTCGTATTCCATCTGCCACAGGCGGTCCTGGGCGGTAACGAAGCCCTGGACATAGAAGGCGTCGGTCTCGTTGGCCGTCTGCGCGTGGGGAATTCCCAGAGCGTCGCGGTAAACCTGCGCCGGGGCGGAGAGTCCCTGGAGCGAGACCTTGCCGGTGGTGCGGGGGAGGTGGGTGTACAGACTTATATGAGTCAGCATTCTATTTTCCAAATCTTAACTGAATATGGAGGTGCTGGTTAAGTTGGATTGCACCGCTTGTTAAATTTCCCTACCCTGGCCCAGGGTAGTTCTTCAACAAGTACCTAGCCGCCGTGGGCTGCCCGTCGGCGAACTCGTCCAGGTTGAAGTCCATCAAATCGGTCATGCCAAGGAAGTCATGGACACCCCTTCTTGGCAGCCGCCGAACACAAGACACTCAACCAGGTTGGCTGGTGGAATGGCAACCGCAGACCTGCTATCTCATCTCTTTATCAAAGGACAAGTCTCTGGTCTCAGACGCATCCGGAACGATTTGAAACAACTGCTGCGGGATGATCGGGGTGAATGGTTGTGCCGGTTACTCCTCTCCCCCCAACGCTTCCTGTTCCAACCGCTCGCGGCGTTGGAGCAGGGTTTCTCCCTCGTAGAGCCAGTACCTGATGGCCGTTGGGCTATGCTTCCACCTCTTGAGTTTTGAAGCCAAGCCGGTCAAGGAATAATACTCCCCTTCATATGTAACCCCCGTAGTGTCATTCGCAACTTGGCATTTTATATCCGGATCATCTCCCCACTCCAAAGCCGCTCCCTTTGGGATACCAACCATAGAGAAGGTAAATGCTTCCCGTCTTCTTGTTGGCTGTTCGCTTTCAAATTGCTGACTTTCGACTTCTGAATGTTGCTGGTTGTTCAAACCTGGCGTTACTTCCTCGGTGGCAAGAAGTTGTAGAATCGCCTTCACTCTGAAGGGTTCTACGCCTTCAAAGAATTCGCGATTTTGCCTTACTCGAAAGTCTCCGAAAGCCGTGTGGATAGCCTTCTCCACCTGAGCGCAGTTGCTTACCAAGCCGGCGTACTCGCAGTCGAAGGAACGGGGAACCCCCGTGCTGTCCAGTTGCCTCATCCTCTCCTGCAGATCCTTGAAGCTGTTCCCACTGGTGTACCCTATTTTGATATACCCTGGCATTGCAACGTTACTAAGAATGTAGACGATACCGGTGGTGTTAGAGGTGCTTCCAAAAACGTTGACCGCGGGCTGCTGGTCGAATTCGTTAATTTCCTCATCCATGACGTCTCCAGGATATTGCAATATTCGTGGTCGGTAAAAGTGACGATCGGGAATTCATAGATCTGGGTCGGGGGTTAAGATTCGCACCCCCTACCCCCCCACCACGTAGTCCTGGTACCTGTCCCGCAGCACCTTCTTGTCGAACTTGCCCACGCTGGTCTTGGGGATTTCGTCGATGAAGACCACGTCGTCGGGGAGCCACCAGCGGGCGAACTTGTCGCGGATGAAGTCCATTACCTGGGCCCTGTCGAGACTGTCGCGAGCGTCCTCCCTCGGGACCACGCAGGCCAGGGGGCGCTCCACCCAGGTGGGGTGAGGGATGGCGATGACCGCCGCCTCCAGCACGTCGGGGTGAGCGATAATGGCCGTTTCCAGGTCTACCGATGAAATCCATTCGCCACCGCTCTTGACCATATCCTTGACGCGGTCGCCGATCTGGATGTAACCATCCGGGTTCACCGAGGCGATGTCGCCGCTGTGGTACCAGCCGTCGATGTAAGTCTCGGCAGTGCGCTCGTCGTTATAGTATTCGCGGGCGACCCAAGGACCGCGGAACAGCAACTCGCCGCGCTGCTCGCCATCCCAGGGCAGGTCTTCGCCATTTTCGTCCACCAGCCTCATCTCCAGACCGGCCACGACCAGGCCCTGGCTGCCGGCCAGTTCGTACTTTTCGTCTTCAGGCAAATCTTCCAGGTGGGTCTTGACCCGGTTGTAGGTAACTATGGGAGTCGCCTCGGTCATGCCATAGGCGTGAACCAGGTCAACGCCCAGCTTTTCCTTGTAGGCCCTGATGACGCTGACGGGAACCGCCGAGCCACCGCTGATGACAGCCCGTAGCGAGGAAAAGTCGTAGGTCTTGCCGGAACGGTCCAAGTAGTCCAGCACCCCCACCCAGATGGTGGGAACACCGGCGGTCAACGTCACCTTGTGTTCCTCGAACAGTTCGCAGATGGCCTGAGGGTCAGGGCGAACGCCAGGCATAACCTGGTTGGCTCCGACCATTGTGCTGGAATAGGGGAAGCCCCAGCAGTTAGCGTGGAACATGGGCACCATGGCCATGGTGGTGTCGCGCTCACTGAAGGCTGAGGTATCGGCCATGCACTCGGCCATGCTGTGCAGGTAAAGGGCGCGGTGGGTATAGGTCACGCCCTTGGGCCGGCCGGTGGTGGCCGAGGTGTAGCAGAGGCCGGCCGGGTCGTATTCATCCATTTCCGGCTGCGTGAACTCGTCGGATGCCTGGGCCAACAGGGTTTCGTAGCAGAGGGCCCCGGGCAGAGTGGTGGCCGGTTCAGGGTCGTCGGACATTATTATGAAATGCTCCACCGACTCCATCTGGGGTGCCAGCGGTTCAAGGATAGGCACAAGATCGGGGTCAACGAGCACCACCTTGTCCTCGGCGTGGTTGATGATATAGACGAGATCGTCGGGGAAGAGGCGGATGTTGATGGTGTGGTTGACGGCGCCCATGATGGGAGAGGCGAAGTAGGCCTCCAGGTGGCGGTAGGTGTTCCAGCCAAAGGTACCGACGCGGTCTCCCTTTTTGACACCCAGGGCGGACAGGGCGTTGGCCAGACGGTTAACGCGGGCGCCCATGTCCTTGTAGGTGTAGCGGTGGGTGCCGTCCTCGGTGCGGGTGATTATTTCCTTGTCGGCAAAGGCGGTCCTGGCCCGGTTGAGAATGTTGGACACCAGCAACGGGTAATGCATAGTCATGGCCGGCCCTCCTGACTCACTAGCTAGCTATGAATTGGGCATTCGGAACTGGGGAATGGGGAAGTTTGTGATTGGAATTGTCATGCCGGAATGATGAAAAGCCCCTGAACTCTTTCAAAATGCCTGCGGTTGTTGGTCAGCAGCGTAAGGTTGTCGCGAATGGCGGTAGCCCCAATTAACAAGTCAAAATCGCCTATAAGCGTTCCCATAGAACGAAGACGTCGCCTTTCCTGGGCAAAAATTCTGCAGATTGCTTCATCTAAGTAGAGAATTTCGATCGAGGTCAAGAACCTAGCCAATCTTCCTTCTTGCTGATCAACATTGGTGGAACCGTAAATTCCCTCGTAAATTTCTGCCAGAGAGATAATGCTGATACCCACACCGACAGACAACAGACCATTGAGACGCTGGACAGTACGTTGTATGCCGTTCAAATAGCTAATAGCCCAATCCGAATCCACCAGGTATTCCATCTGCTATTCGTCCGGCGGCAATCGGGATCCGATTCTGCGGGACTCATAGATTTCCCGTATCATGGCGTCCCCGTCTATCTCTCCCTTCCAAGCACCGGCAGCGGACTTTGTTAGCTTGATCCTTTCTTCAAGCGACATCAGGAATCTGCTGTCGAAGGATATGGGTAGCTCAGTACCGTCTTCTATCTCCAACTCCTCCAATGGCACAAATACGCCATTGGAGAATTTGACCCTTATCGTTTTATTCATGAGACACACATCCGGCCAGTTTCTCTGTAAGGAATATATTCTACGCCATTCGAGGGCGGCTGTGCCCTACCCGCTCTTGATACTAACCCCGCCATCCACAGCCCAGGTCTGGCCGGTTACGTAGGCGGCGGCTGGGGAGGCCAGGAAGACGGACAGGTAGCCAATTTCCTTGAGGTAGCCCACACGACCCAGCGGGACCTGTTCCTTCGCGGCATCCTGGCGGGCCTGGTAGGCTTCATCGGACATCTGGGCCGGGTCGGGGAAACTGCCCGGGGCAACGGAGTTAACACGGACGCCGTAGGGGGCCCATTCCTGCGCCAGCGACTCGGTGAAGCGCATGACCCCGGCCTTGGCGGCGTCGTAAGCAGCGGAGCCCTGGCGTCCTCGGAACGCGGCCCAGCCGGAGATGTTGACGACGGAACCCTGCCTCCGGTCCAGCAGGTGGCCGCCGAGAGCGCGGCATCCCTGGAAGGCCTCGGTCAGGTTGACGTCAACTATGAAGTGCCATTCCTCTTCGCTCATACCGTCAACGGCAATGCCGGGCAGCTTGACCACCGGCTTACGGATGGCGTCCCCCACGCAGGTGACCAGGGTGTCGAGGTGGCCGAATGCAGCAAGGGTCTGCTCGGCGATGCGGTCCATATCAGCGGCCTTGGTGGCGTCGCCGGTCAGGGGCAGGGCCGTGCGGCCCAGGCCCGTTATTTGCTCGGCCACGGCATTGACACCGGTATCGGTGAGGCCGGTGATGGCCACGTCTGCTCCAGCTTCGGCAAAGGCCAGGGCGATGCCCTTGCCGATGCCCCGGCCCGCGCCGGTAATCAATACTTTCTGTCCGGTTACATCAAACTCTGGAAGACTCATGTTGCTCCTTCAGAATGCCTGGAATGGCTTTGGGGCAGTGTAAAGGCAGCAACAACGAGCGTCAACGGAATATCGACGCAAAGGGAATAACAAGGAACACGAACGGTATTAGTGAGCATTCGTGCTTGTTCGTGGATAAAGCAACTAGCTGAAGGAAGCGCAGGTTTGGGTGGAGGTCACGAGGACTGATTCCTGGTTGAAGCGCTCCTCATATTCGGCGGCAATTTCGTCGATGCGCTGCTGGGCCGTGTTGTCAGGCCAGACGAGGAGGGTAAGGATTTTCGTCCCTTCCTTGAGAACTTCGCCGGACTCTGCCCGCCACTGGCCGAAGCCGTCAGTCACGGTTAGGCCATCGGGGAAGCGGGGAGTTACCGTGTCGGCTAAGAACTGGGCCCACTCTTCATCGGAAACTGCGTCGAGGGTGCCGAAGGCATCGCTGCGGCCGAAATAAAGCTGGTACTCGGTAACCTGGTCCCAGCCTTCGGGGCAGGCGGCAGGCTGTGTGTCGGATTGGAGGCAGGCCCCCGTCGCCATTACCGATAAAGTGACAAACAATATAAAGCTGTAACGCGCAGCGGCCTGCATGGGAGGAACCTCTAAACTTTATGACATAACACCTTTATATAAATAATTCTATCGATATACGAGGGGAAGTGTCAAAGCAGGACCTGCCATCACGGGCCATTTTCGTTGCTCCCAGACCAGCTTTCCAAACCAGGGCACACCCAAATACGGCTCCCACTGAATCTCACCAGGCAGGGGCAGCCCTGTATTTCCAAAGTGTTAGCCCTGATCCCCGGCTTTCCTGCACCGGGGAGAGGGACTAAACTTGTTCCGGTTTTGACCCGCACACCCTGCTCTTGTAATATGCGGGCACTGTTGTAACTGCTAATGAGGAGGTTTTTCTGATGAAAGCCGTTTATCTGCAAGATCCGGGTGGGCCGGAAGCTCTGGTTTATGGAGACCTGCCGGACCCGGAAGTTGAGCCTGGAGAGGTGATGCTGCGAGTCCACGGCAGCGCGCTGAATCGGGCCGATATGGGCATGCGCAATCGGGGTCGCAGCGGAACGAGTCCGCGCATCATGGGAATGGATGTGGCCGGGGAGATTGTGTCGATAAGTCCCGATGCCAACACCACTCTCCAGGTGGGAGACCGGGTGCTGCTGGAAAACCGGGTTAAGTGCCACGTCTGCGAGAGTTGCATGGCGGGTCTGGACCAGTATTGCAGCACCCAACTACGCATCGGCGTTGACGTGGACGGCGGCCATGCCGAGTACATCACGGCGCCGGCCTTGAACACCTACAAGATTCCCGACAGCATGAGCTTTGCCGAGGCCTCCGCCATCCCGTTAGCGGGTCATACGGCCTGGCAGTGCATGGTGGTGCAGGGTCAGGTGCGATCGTGGGACGACGTGCTGATCCAGGCCGCCGGCAGCGGCGTGGCCAGCATGGCTATCCAGATTGCCAAGATGGTGGGAGCGCGGGTCATCACCACCGCAGGCAGCGACTGGAAGCTGGAAGAGGCCAAGAAGTGGGGCGCCGACGAGGTAATCAACTACCGGGAGACCGACAATATCAGTGAACGGGTCAAGGAATTGACCGACGGCAAGGGCGTGGACCTGGTGTTCGACGTGGTGGGCGCCGACGTGTGGGAGCAGAACTTGCTGTCGCTGAAACAGGGCGGACGGTTGGTGATTACCGGTGTAACTTCCGGGGCCCGCACCAACATGGACCTCTCCATCCTGCAGGGCCGTCCGCTACACCTGATGGGCAGCGGGGGCCGCACTCGCCGCAGCTTCTCCGACCTGATGAAGTGCGTGCACAACGGAGAGCTGAAAGGAATCGTGGGCCAGACCTTCCCCCTGGATAATGTGGCTGAGGCACACCGGGTAATGGAGTCGCGGGAGTTCTTCGGGAAGCTGGTGATTGAGAGTTAGGTTCTCTAATCACGAATAAACACGATCGTTCACCAATGGATCTGGCCAAATCGAGATCTCGATTTGGCCAGATCTGGTTTTGCCAATGGTGAGTGCCTTATGTAATATTCGGGTACTCCTGGATTAGAAGGTAAGGAGGTATATCCAATGAGAGCCGTTTATTCTGAAGAGCCGGGTGGGCCCGAGGCTATGATCTATGGCGATCGACCGGAGCCCGAGGTGGCCCCGGGGGAGATAATGCTGCGGGTGTACGGCAGCGCCCTCAACCGCGGAGACATCGACAGGCGCATCCAGGGGCGCAGCGGACGGGGCCCTCGGATCGGTGGCATGGAGGCAGCCGGCGAGATCGTGTCCATCAGTCCCGAAGCTGATACCAACCTTAAGGTAGGAGACCGGGTGCTGCTGGAAAACCGGATCAAATGCCGCGTTTGCGAGAACTGCGTGAACGGACAGGACCACAACTGCTCCTCGCAGAAGCGCATCGGCATCGACCTGGACGGCGGCCATGCCGAGTATATAGCCGTGCCACCCGCCTGCGCCTTCAAGATACCCGACAGCATGAGCTTCACCGAAGCTGCCGCTATTTCCCAGGGCGGCCACACCGCGTGGCAGTGCATGATCGTACAGGCTCAGGTGAAGCCGTGGGACGACGTTCTGGTCCATGCCGCAGGCAGCGGGGTAGCCAGCATGGGGATACAGATTGCCCGGATGGTAGGGGCGAGGGTTTTCGCCACCGCGGGCAGCGACTGGAAGCTGGAGCGAGCCAAGGAATTGCTGGGCGTTGCGGAAGGCATTAACTACCGGGAGACGCCGAAGGTGAGCGAACGCATCATGGAGTTGACCGACGGCAAGGGAGTGGACCTGGTGTTTGACGTGGTGGGAGCGGATGTATGGGAAGACAGCCTGCTCTGTCTCAAGTCCGGCGGGCGCATGGTGATTACCGGCACCACTTCCGGGTCGCGCACCAGCATGAACCTGTCCATCCTGCAGGGGAGGCCGCTGCACCTGATGGGCAGCGGGGGCCGCACCCACCGCAGCTTCGGCGATATGATGAAGTGCGTGAACAACGGGGAACTGAAAGGCATCGTAGGGCAGACGTTCCCGCTGGAGGGAGTGCCGGAAGCGCACCGTGTCATGGAGTCGCGGGAGTTCTTCGGAAAGCTGGTTATCGAGAGTTAAGTTCTTAATCCACGAACAGACATGAATGTCCACCAATGAGTACGACACGGGCCTGACCTATATTTGGTCAGGCCCGTGCTATTTGGTGTTGGTTCACTCCTGACCAGATAATCCGGGCTGATACGCGTCTTTCGTGGGCAGCTACTGTTTAACCCTGTAGGTGGCAGGGCTCTCGGTTATCCGGCCTTCTTCCTGCAGCTTGACCAGGTGCGTGTTGACGTTGCGGGCGGCGGCGCCCCGCAGATTCTTGCGCAGGTTGCGCGGGTAAACCGCAGTTACTGTCTCGTCCACCGTTTCCGCTCCCTCAACCAGAGCGGCCACTACCTGGTCCTCACGTTCCTGGCGATGGTGCAGGTACCAGCGGATGCGGGCCTCGCCGTTCTGGATGGTCTGGCCGTGGCCGGGGCAGATGATCGCGGGTCGCTGCCTGGCCATGACTTCCAGTGAGGCCATGTACTGCTTGAGGTTGCGGACGCTGGAGGATGAGTTGCCCAGGATATTGTCGCCGCTGAACAGGACCTTGTCGGCCCGCAGATAGTAGCAGACATGGTCATCCTCGTGGCCCGGCGTGAACAGCGCCCGCAAGGTTATTCCCCCGCCGGACGGAACCATTTCCCGGGAGCGCAGCTTGACTACACAGTCCTCGCCCAGCCTTTGGGCCAACACGGGCGCCAGCTTGGGGTGGCAGCGAACCGGACAGTTGAACTCCTCCTGCAACCGGTCCAATCCCCCGATGTGGTCGCCGTGGCCGTGGGTAATCAGGATGGCGGACATTCGGGGGCGGCCCAGTTCCTCGTAGTAGTCGAGGATCTGGCGGGTCCAGTGACGGTAGGGCTCTCCGGAGTCCACCAGCACCATGTGGTCGCCGGGGTCTCCAACGAAGTATATCTGGGTTCCACCTGGGTGCATGGCCCCGAAGGTGCTTTGGTCTTCAAGGATGTGGGTGCTGTAGATGTGCTCGGTTATTTGCATGGTTTGCTTCCTGTCTTGCTTTCCCACCAGTGAACATGCCTGTTGAGTCACGTCCTTCCAATGGTAGAACCCAGCGATTGTGGTTAGAGATTCTTGCGGTAGTATAATATGAAGTCTTGAAATTGGCACAGGCGTACGCTGAATCGTATTTTTGCTTCGCCGCCGCCGGACATTTGTTGGGCAGAGTTAGTGTCCTTGTTGGCAACCTTGGGCGTGGAATTGGTAGAGCGGGCGGGTTCTCGAGTGCGGCTCAGCAAAGACGGGGTGCGCATAGTGGTTCATTAGCCTCACCCTGGCCCTTATCTCGACAGGCGGGCCGTCTGCGACATCGCCTCATTCCTTACCGCCATAGGAGCAGCGCAATGATGGAGTACAAGGGATACGTCGCCGAAACCGAGTATGACGATATAGCGAAAGTCTATTGTGGTAGCGTGATCAACACTGCCCCTTGCCCTATTGCCACTTTCCATGCCGACCACCCGGACGACCTGTTCAGCGAGTTCCAGATATCAGTGGACGAGTACCTGGCATGGTGCGCGGAAGATGGTGTACTACCGGTCAAGCCCATGTCCGCCACAACTTAGCCGCAGATCAGCGAAACATTGCCCCTCTCAGGCTCTACTGGTTCAATCCCCTCTGCATGCCCCGCAGGTATCCGGCCTGGCCGCCGTGCTGGTTTACCTCCCACAACAGATGGAAAAACATGGCGGCCACGCTGATGGTCGCGCCCGTTCGGGTAATCACTTCCTTGTTCAGCATGGTCTCCTCGTCCAGGCTGTAGAGGTACTCCAGGGTGCTGTTTCGAATGGCGGTGGCGTACTCCACTAACGCCTCCTTGTCGGGGCAGCGCCAGTTGCTTAACTCCTCCACCCCGTAGCCGAAGCCAACATCGTCGGGGTCTGGGTCCTTGCCCAGGCGTTCGGCCCAGCCCTGTACGTATAGTTGGGGTTCCCCCTTGGCGCGGGACTGTACCCACCGGTCCAGTGCCCGCCCGTAATGCCACAGGATAAAGCCGATGGAATGGCACTGGTCGTTGGGACGGTATTCGATCTCTTCCTGACTAAGCCCGTCTATGTAACGCTCCGTCCACTCCCAGTTAGTCTCGAAGGCTTGCTTTATCAGGTCTTGCATGGCTGTCATTGCCCACTCCTTCTTTTCCACGAATAGGAACGAGTCTGCAATCCACTACCTCAAAATCCCTTCCCCCTTGACGGGGGAAGGTTAGGGTGGGGGTGATTCGTTATCATTCGCGCCTGTTCGTCGATAAATCTCATTCGGCGACGATGTAGTTGCGGAGGGTACCTATCCCGCTGATTTCCACCTCGATGGTGTCTCCGGGAACCATATCGCCGTCGGCTCCCTGGGTGCCCATCATCAGCACGTCGCCCGGGTGCATGGTGGTGTACTTGCTCATCTCGATAATCCAGGTGGGCACGTCCCAGATCTGGTCGGCGGAAGTGAAGTCCTCCCAGACCTCGCCGTTGTGGCGGACGATGATGCGGAAGCTGTCGTAGGGCAGGTCGGTTACGATCCAGGGGCCCAGGGGCTTGAAGGTATCGCAGCTCTTTCCACGGAACATGGTGCGGTCGGCTCCCTGCCAGACCCGCTCGCTGACGTCGTTGCCGATAGTGTAGCCAAAGACACAGTCCAGGGCCTCGTCACGGCTGGCTACCTGGCGGGCGTGCTTGCCTATCACCACGGCCAACTGGCCCTCGGGCTGCACCGCGCCGGCGCTGTCGGCGGGGATGACGATGTTCTCCTCGGTGCCGATGAGGGAATGGACGGAGCGGAAGTTGGGTTCGGGAATTTTGGGGTAGTTGGGAGCAGCGCCCCGGCGGGCGGCCATGCCCTCAACGTGGCCATTGTGGTTGGGGCCGGCGGCGTAGAGCATGGGCGGGACGATGGGGGCCAGCAGGCGCACCTCGCCCAGGGCGTAGGTTACGCCGGTGTCGGCGGGGTTATTAATGGGGCTGCCGTCAACCTCGATGACTTCGTCGTCTACAATGCGGCCGTGGCTGACTTTGCCTTCGCGTTCAAAGCGGCACCAGATCATAGCTGCCTCCTGTTGTGGTCAAGTTATCCACGAATATACACGAATGGAGGCGAATGGGGAATTGGCTCTTCCCCTACTACCAGACTATCTGGTTCCAGCAGTTGCCTTCGGGGGTGCAGGTGAGGTTGTGGGTGGAGTAGTTAAGGATTGCCTCGGCCGGTTCTTTGAGCAAGACCCAGTAGGTTAGGCCGGTTATCAGGTAGCGCAGGTCACTCTCCTCCGCAAATTCCGGGTCATAGAAGGTCCAGCGGCAGGTGTCAGCATTGTAGTGAAAGGCACGAACAAAATTATCTCCCAGCTTGCCAAAACTCTCGCCCGCCCCATGCAAGGGGGTGCCAACTCCAAATCCTGTCACGGTGAATTCTGCGCTTGGCGTTTTTCCATCTACCTGCACCTGAACGGTTGTCAGGCCGACGCCCAGCCCAGGTACTTGTATCTCAAGCTCGAAATCACCCCGGCCATCGGTGGACGTCTTGTAGTCCGGTGTTACATCTATCGTGCCGATATGGACACTTTGTACTGGCGCCAAAGGTTTGAAGCCTTGGCCGACGAGGGTTACCGTGGTGCCCCCTCCGCCCAAATGCGGGAACAACTGCAACTCTCCCGGAGTATAAGCCGTAACTTTTGATGAGGTTATGGAAGTAAAGCTTGTTCGTCGGGCATTGGCAGAATTGCGGAACAGGACTATCCGCCAGCGATATTCACCGATACTCCTGGGGTTTGACATTCCCGCCGACTCTGGCACCCAGAACTGCAAGTTAAGGGGAAAGTCGGCGCGATAGAGGGAGCTATCGTTGACGACGGCCGGCGGGAACTCGACCGTTACTCCCTGGAAGTCAGTGAAATCGTAATGGGCCCAGGAGAGAGAGCAATAGTCCCTATTCAGTTTGGGGTTGATGGCTTCGGAAAAATCGACGGTAGCCGGCCACACTTTGGCCGTGCCTACTTCGCTTAAGGTGATTCCCGCTGCCCCCGGCTGGTTTAGGACAAACCCATCCGACGGCCACCTTATATGCCTTTCCCACAGCAGGGCAATCTTATCCGGAGGCTTGGACCCGAGGGCAATTGCCTGGCTCTCAATAGCCGGACACAACTGGAACCGTACCGCGTGGCCCGACACCTGCCTGGCGACGCTATTCGTGGAAGCAATAGAAACGGAGCCGTGAACAATGCCGGATGACCTGCACTGTTCCGCCTGAGCGCCCGCCTGGTCGGTCTGAACCAACAGCGCGGCAGCCAGCGCCACCACCAGGACAATAAACAGGCCCAATGCTTTGAACGTCGACACCCTCTGCACTATGCCCAATAACGCATAATCATGGCCCCAACCCTAACCCGACAACCATTACGCCGGCATTACGCCTTAAATTCCCTTCGTGATAATTCGTGCTTATGCGTGGACTAAGAAAGAAGCAATATCACGCGGCCATACGCAGGACGCCGTACATGTGGGCGTAGAGCTTGCTGGCGCCCTTGACCAGCGGCCAGAGTTGCAGGTCGGCGTCGGGCCGGACGTGCTCGAAGATTGCCGTCTCGGTGTAGCGCAGGTCCTGGCGGCCCTGGCTTTGCAGGGTTTCCACCAACCGTCGCGACTCGCCCACGGGAATCAGCCGGTCGCCAACATCGTGCATGATGAGCAGGCGGTTCTTGAAGTTGTCGATGTGGTTGCTGGGTGAGATGCCATCCAGCTTTTCGAGAAAGTCCGCCGGCATCTGGTCAAGAAGTTGCCCGGCTTCCTCCGGGGAGGTGCCCTCCAGCAGGCGGCGGGAAAGTTTGGCGGTCCCGGAAAGTTGGGCCAGTTCCGCCTCGGTAACTGGCTCGTTGTCCACGAAGCGGCGCGTCAGGACATTCCGTTCTTCTTCAGTGGGTGCAACCTCGATTAGTTCGTTCACAAAGACGCGGCGGGTGAGTTGGTCCACGTCCCAGTGTTCCACCGTTTCGCCGGAGCGCTTGGTGTTGCTGGCAATCTGGATGAAGAAGTCCCTGGCGTCGTAGTAGGCCCCAAAGGCATTGACGAAGGCCACGTCGTCGCGAATCCTGGGGTCCGAGGCGGCCACCATAATGAAGGAGCCGCCCACAGAGAAACCGGCCATGCCCACGCGGTCGGGATCAACGTAGTCCCGGGTGCGCAGGTGCTGGAAGGCCCAGGTAAGATTCTCGATTTCATCGGGGTCGACGTTGTTTTGCAGCCCCATGGTGGGCGACCAGCTGAACATGGGTACATAGCCGGCGCGGGCCAGGGCATTGCCGAAGTTGACCACGTCGGGGTCATCGCGACCGGCGGCATTGGCGCCCAGAAAGACCAGCAGCGCGGCGCGGCGCTTGCCATCGGGGATGTAGTAAACGTCGGCTTGGCCTTCCGCATCGGCGCGGGGGAAGGTAATCTCCTGGCGAACCGGCGTGGGGGTAAACCAGGACTGGGGCTTGACCGGACTGTTGAGCACCTGGGTAACGAAAAGGGCCGTATGGAAGCCGGTGGGCAGTTGGGGAAAGATCGTAAACAAGACGACCACCGATACCAGAAGGACGCCCAGGGCGATGTAGAGGCGGTAGGTCAGCCTGCCGATGAAACCGATGAGGGCGTTAAAGAAGCGTTTAAGCATGACCAATGCCCACGACTGCAAATGAGACCGAAGGCCAACATAGACTCAATATTGCAGTCCATTAGTTTACGCCCGAACAATACAGGGGCGCACGGATCATCGTGCGCCCCCCATTATAAACCCAAATACCGCCCATCGCTTAGGCGAGTCCGATTAAGCTTTACTTGGTTGGCTCCTTGGTCATCAGCAGGTGGCGGGCATCGGCAATCAGTTCCTCGTCGGTGCGGTCGAGGTCGATAAGGTCGCCGTGAGGCTGGGGGACGGGAAAGCCGGTGCGGTAGTACAGTTCCACCCGGTTGCCTTCCGGGTCGAAGAAGTACATGCCAAAGGCGTTGCCGTGGCTGACAATCCGCTCGATGGTGATGTCTTCCTCTTCCAGCTTGGCCTTGTACTCGCGCATGTCCTGGATGGTCGGTACCTTGAAGGAAATCTGCTGGATTACGTTGGTGTCCTGCTCGGCCTTGCGACCCTTCATCACCACGAATTCGTGGTGCTCAGACACCGGGTCGGAAGACATGAAGCACATGCCCCGCTCCATGTTCTCATCAGCGATCATGAGCCCGATAACCCGTGAGTAAAAGTCCCGCTGTTTCATAAAATCATCGGCATAAATGCCAACGTGGCCAAGTCCGGTAGTTTGTGCCATCGTTGTTCCTCCAAATTAAGCATATTTGACGGGTTGGATTCTCGACTATTGTAACAACCGCGCCGCGCCAAATGCCACTGCCGTCAACATTGCCATGCCGGACAACATGAAGCCGACGAACCATCTGGTCTGGTTAGCGAACTTCTGCTCCATATCGGCACGGAGTTCAGCTATGAGTGTCTTGACGTCAGCGATGTCTGACTTTAAGTCGGCACGTAACTCAGCCACATCGGCTTTGGTTGCCAGGTCCTCGTAAGCGCCTTCAAGGTGGCTGACGCGCTCTTCAATATTTGAACCAGTTGTCGTCACCGGTGCACCTCAAGGGAATGTAGAAATGGCGGTGTACCGCGGAAATTATAGCATATTGGGATTTGAGTGAATGCCTTGGCCTGCCCGTGAGGTTCAATAAGTGGTCGGTTAAATGCTACCTGCCAGCCGCAATTGATCAACGAACATACCAGTCAACCCGGAGAACTCAACCGGTTTAGTAGGTTGTCCGGCAGCTGCCCTGATAAATAGGTCTCTGGCTGAAATGGGAACCTTATTCTCATCAAATAAATCGACAAAGAATTGCCACACCCATTCAAATCGAAGATCTAACAGGTCCTGCCGGTTCAAATTCAAGGCTCTTATAGTGTCCCTGGCTCTGCGTCGGGAACTCTCGGAAACGTCCTCCCTCGGCAAGACTTCTCCGGTTAACCAATCATAGGTGAAATACTGCTCCGGCCGGTCCGAAATACCCGGGTCGCAAGGGTCAACGAATCCGTCAATGGGCCAGTCATCCGCCTTTTCATTATTACAGCTACGGCAACTAAACACCCAATTAGTCCACTCATATGCTAAGCAAGGACAGCGGCTGATGGGCCGGAAGTGGTCAAGAGTAGCGGACTGACCACCGACATCGGAATCTGCAAAGCATTTCCGCTCACAATACCAGCAGATACTGTCCGTACGCTCTCCCAGCCCTGGTCGAAACTCTTGCCAATAAGAGTCGGTTGGTCTGTCTCCGACTCGATTTACAAAATAGTCCACCCATCCCTGGGTAAATTGCTCAGCATATACGGCAACTTCCCTCGGTTCCGGTCCCCGGTCAACCCAGCGCAACCCGGCTACTCCCCATCTTGATTCAGCTCGTTCTGCCGCATCCTAAGAAAGTCCTGCACCATGTCGGCGTAGCGTTCCCGCTGCGCTTCCAACGGGCCACGCTTATTCAGCAAATCCTCGTTCACCTGACGCCGCAATTCGTTAAGTTCCGATTCTTCTTCCGAAGTCAGTATTTCCTTGTCCCTGAGCTGCCGCAGCCGGTTAGTCCGGTCAACTGTACGTTGGTCAGTTGGCTCATCCACTTCCATAATGACTCGCAAGATTTCATCCATAGTCCATCCAATGACATCCTGCGGATGTGTAGTGGCAGTAACAATTCCGTTGGCATCCCTTTCCAGCTTATGAACCTGCCCAGCCTTCAACCCCGCAACTACAAAAGGCGAGTGGGTGGTGGCAAAAATCTGCAATCCGGGGAAATGTTCCAACAAGGCCGGTATCACCCTACGCTGCCAGGTGGGGTGGAGGTGGTTTTCAATTTCGTCAATGAGGAGGATGGCAGGTTTTTTGTCCCAACTATCTTTGAAGTAACTACGATTTTCAGGGTCTCTTTCGGTCCCAGATTCAAACTTGTAATGGTGGACCAGTTTGAGGGCAAGCCAAAGAATCCAGAGCAGGGATCCTCCAGTGCCAGAACTAAGATGGGAGACTGGTAACGGAATAGAATCCTCACCGTATCCGTACACACCTCTTGCCGGTTGTTCAAAGTAAGAATAGCCTTCGAAATTTGGCTTATCAGTGGTTCTTATTCCCAAACTACGAAAATCAGTCAGATCGCTAGGGTCACCAAGCGGGTCAAATAGGCGATCAAGTGCGTGAGGGTCCCTTATGAAACTGCGCAATCTGGGTTCTTGGAGAACTTCATTACAAATCTGTTGGCAGCAAGTAACCGCTAATTCACCTGCCTTACGCAGCTCACTTTTTTTCAGGTATGGTAGGTCTTCACCATTCTGGCGCAGTTCATCTCCTAGTTCCCCAAGTATTAAACCCAAGAGTTCGAAAGCGCAAACTGCCCTGGAACCGCTAAATGGACCATCTAATACTTCAGCAGCCTCCTCACCAAACTCGTATGTGTCTAGTGTATTTAGTTTCTTAGACAAGCCTTCACGTACTGGCCCGATATAAATTATGGTCGGAATTACCTCAGGCTTAAAGTTGCCATATTTGGCACCAAACCAGTCTTCACTAGCTGAAATCACATTTGCTTCTTCTTCTTGGACGAACTCCTCGAATTCATCATCAGGACACTCCGAAATAATCAACCTATCCCAAGGGATTGTATTTTCAAGGGCCCTTCCAGAGCGAAGAAAATGCCCTGCAAGCACAAGCAGCAACGTGCTCTTCCCCGAAGCATTCGGCCCAATAAACACATTAACCTGCTCATCGAACCTGAGCGTAATTGGGTCAGTAAACGGCGGTATTCCGCCCAGTCTTATTCCGGTCAGATGCATGGCTGCTAACCTCCGGGATTACCCCTGCCCCCGCATGGCCTTCAGCACCCGCTCCGCCGTTATGGGCAGTTGCATTACCGGGGTGCCGATGGCGTCGTGGACGGCGTTGGCTATGGCAGCGGCTACCGGGGTGTTGCTGCTTTCGCCGATGCCCTTGCTTTCGAAAGGAGCGGGTCCGCCGCCCGGCTCAAGGAGCACCGTTACCAGTTCCGGGATGTCCTTGATTGTGGGGATTTTGTAGTCGCCCAGGCTCAGGTTGGAAATGCGGCCCTCTTCCGTCTCCATTTCCTCCATCAGTGCATAGCCGAGGCCCTGGATTACGCCGCCTTCGATCTGGCCCTGGTGGAACAGGGGGTTCAGGACCGTACCCACGTCATGGGCGGTGATGAACTTGTTGACCTTGACCTCGCCCGTCTCCGGGTCCACCTCCACCTCGGCCACCTGGGCGCAGTAAGAGGTGTACTCGGACGGTGGAGCGGTATAGGTCTTCTGGGCGGACAGGTCCTCGCCCATGGCGGTAACCGCCTGGGCCGCCACGTCTTTGAGCGCCATGGCCCGACCGCCTTCGGCGGCCTGGAATTGGCCAGCCTGGAGAGTGATGGTGTCGGCAGTGGCGCCCATATACTCGGCGGCCATGATGGTCAACTGTTCCTTCAGGTCTTCTGCGGCGCCCATGGTGGACTGGCCCGAAGTGTAGGTTACGCGGCTGCCGCCGGGGCCCGACTCAAAGGCCACAGCGTCGGTGTCCCGAATGATGACCCCGACGTCCTCGATGGGGATAGTCAGGGTTTCGGCCACCATCTGGCGCAAAACCGTGTGAGCGCCGGTGCCCGTGTCCCACAGCGACATCAGCAGCGTGGCCTTGCCTTCGGCGTCCATCTGTACCTCGGCGGAGGACTGACCGGAGCCAGGAGGCTGGTCGGAGATGGAAATGCCCCGGCCCACATTGGGGGCCTTGGGCTGGTCCCAACCCGCTGCCTCGGCGGCCTTCTGCAAGACCTCACCGGCGCGGATGTTCTCCCACTCCTCCCCCACCGGATTGGAATCGCCGTCCTGGAGGACGTTGAGCATCCGGAACTCGTAGGGGTCCAGTCCCATTTCGCGGGCAATCATGTCCATGTGGGACTCTACAGCAAAGGCAACCTGGGGCTTGGCCGGTGCGCGCATGTGCCCGCAGGGGATGTTGTTGGTATAGACCATGTAGCTGTCGATGTGGACGTTGGGTATGCGGTAGGGGCCGCCACTGTGGTCGGCGCCGCGGAGGTTGACCCGGGGCTTGAAGGCCCCGTAAGCGCCGCTGTTAAAGACGGTGCGGGCCTGGCGCGCCCAGATGCGGCCGTCCACCTTCATGCCGGTCTTGATGGTGATGATGGCGGGGTGACGCGGGTTGCCAGCCATCAGCTCCTGCACGTAGTCCATGACCATTTTGACGGGACGTCCGGCGGCTTTGGCCAGGTAGTAGCAGAGGGGAATGTCCATGAAGGAACCTTTGCCGCCGAAGTCGCCGCCGATGCTGGTGGGATTGACCAGAATGTTGTCCTGGGGCATGTCCCAAACCGCGGCCAGTTGCTCCCGCAGCATGAAGGGCCCCTTGTTGTTGGCCCAGATCTGCACCCTTCCCGTATCGTCGATGTCCACCACGCAGGCATGGGGTTCCAGGTAGCCCTGATGATGCAACTGGGTGTTGAATGTGTGCTCGAAGATCAGGTCCGACTCGGCGAAACCCCGCTCGATATCACCCTTGTCCCATACGTTCTGCGCGAAAACATTGTTTACGGTAGACACAGGCTGGGGCAGGCCAGGGTAGGAGGCCATGTTCTCGTGGAGGGTGGGAGCGTCGTCGGTCATGGCCTCTTCAGGGTCGAAGACCGGTGTGAGGTCTTCGTACTCCACGTCAATGAGCAGCAGGGCTTCTTCGGCTACGTCCGGATCGTCGGCGGCCACGGCGGCCACTTTATCGCCCACAAAAAGCACCTTGTCCCGGGCCAGGACGGGGCAGTCACGGAGCAGGCGACCCACGCGCCGGTCGGAAATGTCCTGACCGGTGATGACGGCATGGACTCCGGGCAATTGGGCGGCGCGGGTAGTGTCGATGCTGACGATGCGGGCGTGCGGCAAGGGGCTGCGGAGAATCTTGCCCCACAGCATCCCGGGCAAAATGACATCGGAAGTGTAGAGCGACTGGCCGGACACCTTTTCGGGGCCCTCGCCGCGAACGATGGGCTGGCCTACAACGGAGAAAGAAGCGACCATAACAACCTCACAAGGGTTTGCTAGCAAGTTTTTTTTCATGCATCCACGAAGGGCAAGAGGCTAAGAAACAACTAAGAAAGTCCCTTCCCCCTTGACGGGGGAAGGTTAGGATGGGGGTGAAAGGCCTTCAACCGTCGCAAATATTGTTTCCCGTACAGCTCCCATTTCTTCCAGTACCTGATTGTTCCAGAACCGGATCACCTTATAGCCCGCAGACGCCAGCCATGTGGTGCGATCAACATCATAATCCGCTCGTTCCATGTGTTGCGCACCATCCACTTCTATGATGAGTCTATTCTCGAAGCATACGAAATCAACTATGTAGGGTCCCATTGGTGCTTGCCTGCGAAACTTGTACCCCAACACCTGTCGATTACGTAGAATGTTCCACAGGGCTCTTTCAGCGTCTGTGGGGTTTTTCCTCATATGACGCGATCTGGCTCTATTATTGGTATTGGAAACGGCCACCCCCATCCTAACCTTCCCCCGTCGAGGGGGAAGGGACATATTCGGATGTACCTTATAGGGCGGCTTCTGCCAGGCGTTCCACCTCGTCAACCGCGCCGGCTTCCCGGGCGTTGGGCAGGGACAATATGACGCGGTCGGCGCCGGCCTCTTCGTACTGCTTCAGGGTGTCCGGCTCAGCGGGCACATTGAACACCGTAATCTGGATTGACGCCGGATCCCGGCCAGCGGACTCGGCCAGTTCGTCCAGAGAGGCGCGGCCCGCCTTGACCTGCTCCACCGATGCACCGGCAGGGAGCCAACCGTCGGCCCAACCCACGATGCGACGAAACAGGTTGGAAGCGGCGCCGCCCAGCAATACCGGAGGGTTGGGCTGCTGCACCGGCTTGGGGTCGCAATAGACCGGCGGGAAGTCCACGTAGGTGCCGTGGAACTCGGCCTGCTCCTTGGTCCACAGTTCCTTCATCGCCTGGATGTTCTCCCTGGTCTGGGTCCAGCGATGGTCGAAGTTGCCGCCCATGATTTCCGTTTCTTCGCGATGCCAACCGGCCCCTACGCCCAGGATGAAGCGGCCGCCCGAATAATGGTCCAGGGTGGAAATGACCTTGGCCAGCATGAGGGGATTGCGTTCGGGAATCAGGCTGATGCTGGTGCCCAGCTTGATCTTGCTGGTTACCGCGGATGCGCGGGACAGCGCCATGTAGGGGTCAACCATGTCATACATATAAGGTGGGACCGACCCGTCCGGGGTGCCCCGGTATCTGCTGGTGGTGTGTGCCGGCATGATCGGATGCTCCGGCATCCACATGGACTCAAACCCGACAGACTCTGCTTTTTGAGCCAATTCCGCCACGTCAACTGCCTTGGCGGACAGGGCCATGAACACTCCGATTTGCATCGCTTCTCTCCGTATAAATCTGAATGGGGAGATGATAGCATAGCTATAAGGGGATGGTCGATATAAGGGCGAGACAAGCGAAATCGTGTCTTTAATCGACGTTCATCTGAAGTTACACAGTGGAATCTCAATTACCTTTCCCAGCCCAGTCCTCGGGTCCCAAGCCTGTACTTCTTGGCAGGGCCCCAAATCCTTCGACAAGCCCTGAGTCAGCGGGGGGAGGTAAGACAGGGGTGAGCCGCTCCGGAAAATATGCTAAACCTAATCTTTTCACCACTTCGGGAAATGGGACGCGGCTGCCTCTTCGGGGCCGGTTGCCTGATTGGGGTTATAATTGCCCTGGTAATAGTGGGTCTGTTCTTCGGCCTGATAGAAAACTGGGTGGTTTACCTGGTGGAACGGTTGAGAGCAGCGCTCTAGCCATGACCCCTGCCTCTCTCCCTCGAGATGAAGGATGAAGCTACTCCTCCTCCAGCAGTTTAGCTACTTCTTCCACCACGGCTTCAATATTCCCCGAGGAATCCACATCAAAATGGGGTCCCAAGACCGGTTCCTGCCCCGGGTACAGGCGGCAATAGATGCGCCAATCGGCATCGGAATAGGTGTCGTCAGCCTCACCACGTGAGCGGCGGGCCAGACGACTTCGCACCAGGCGGGGCGGCGCATCAACCTGGACCATCACCAGCGGGACGCCCACCCTTGCGGCTATATCGTACAGGGGTTCGCGGGACCGTTCGGTCAGGTTGGTGGCATCGAATATGACACGGTAGCCCTGGGCCAGCAGCAACTCCAGCAAGGCATGGGCCGCCCGAAATACCCTGGCATGTTCTTCACGGACGTACGTGGGCCGGGGCTCCAGAATCTTGCGGAGTCGGTCGCTGCCCAGCACCAGGCAGGGGAGGCGTCGGGCCAGGCCAGCGGCAAAGTGGGACTTGCCGGTGCCGGGGAGGCCGCAAAGGGCGACCAAAGCGCCACCGGTGGCAGTGGGACTAACCTTGCCGAATTCCCGCTGGAGGGCCCGACGCAAGGCAGCTACGTCCCTATTAACCGTGTCTGCTTCCGGAGTGGCCATGTCGCTCACGGCGTTACCTCAGGTCAGGGGACGTGAAGTGCAGTCAGTTCAACAACTGAGACTGAAAAGGGGGCAGGGATTACACGCCTGCCCCCTGCCTCGGTTCGGATTTTCTATGGCGGCTTCCGTTGTGGCGAGAGCCTGCCAGACTGGTAACTTCCCCGCCGGTACTTCACTTCCAAATTAGGTGGAGCATTGTCTGCAGGATGCTTTGCAGAATCCTGAGGCTGGACGCAAGGGTTTTTCTGAGGGAAGGCATCAAGAGCACGGCTACCAATGCCACCATGGTCAAGCCAACGGGTTCCAGGTGGTAGTTAACCACCAGAGCAGCATACGCGATAACGGTCAAAACAAGGGTGGCAATCAGGAGATAGCTCGCCCTCAAAGAATGCAGGCTTAACTTGAGAAATATGGCGGTTATAGCCGCAATGCTCAGGAAGACCAGAATCCAGGGAGCCCCGTTACCCCCTACCAAAGCGAATTGAGGCGCCCACGTAACATCGCGCCACTCCGAGACTAACCTCCAACCGGTCAGAACGACAATGGGCAAAGCGGTAAAGGCAACAATCAACCAGTCCTGCTGCACTATCCTGTAGACTACCCGCGCCAAAAACCAGAAAGCAAGGAGGAGATACCCGCCGAAAAACAGCATCAGGTACGGGTTGACGGGAAACTGGTTGCCGGCTACCCCAGCAGGAATGGATTTTCCCGGGGCGATCAAGGTCAACAGCAATACAATGACCGGCACGAACAGGGAGAAGGCAAGCCATGAATACGACCATCTCCCGGGGTTGCCGGAGCGCCAGTTGTACCAGGTTACACAGACGATCAGCCCCAGAGTTAACCCTACGGCCAGGAAATCTCCGCAAAGGTTGAGGGCGATCAGGCCGGCAAGGAGAACGTGCGGTACGACCGCCAGTCCCAGGTGCTTCAGGCTTACGTGACAGTGAACATCATGGAGTTGCCTGGCCAGGGCAATGGGATCTCCCATTTGCCTCACGGCCAGGCTTTGCGCTGCTTCCAGGCGAATTCCGAGATGCACCAGGTCGGAAGTCTTGTCCTCTATATGATCTTCCAGTTCGCAAACTATTTCATTCTTTTTCGCTGGCTGCAGACGGATATGACGGGATAAGACACCAACATACTTATCTGAATCAACCACTTCTTGTTGCCCTCGAGTGAACTCATTATCCTTCCGGTTGAACCGTTGACCGGGCAATAACAGAGTTCATTGCTCTACTGAAACGCTGCCATTCCGCCTGCCGGTCGGTGAGAACGAAACGGCCCTTGAGAGTGATGTAATAATAGCGTCGGCGCATGCCACCAGGGGTGTTTTGCCAACGCCCTTCGATCAGCCCATCCCGCTCCATTCGATGCAGAGCGGGATAGAGAGTACCTTCCTTAAAGTCAAAGTACCCGCTGCTCCTTGTGTTTATCTCCTTCACAATCTGGTAACCGTACATCGGTTCCAACAAGAGCAGAGACAAGAGCAGGGTTTCAGTGTTTCCCTTGAGCATTTCCTGTTGGCTCATAATCTCTCTAGTCCATTAAGGATCCCAATGGAATTAGACAGCTAACATTTTTGGATCAATCTAAAGTAATGCGTGTTACCTGTCCAGTGGGAGCCCGGATAAGGATAACCATTGATCGGGGACCGTCCTTACGGCCAGGCGGTCGAACGAGGGAACTGCCAAGAGCAAGGGTCCCATTATGTCGCTCGGTGTTTCACCTGGTATTTCGCTTGCCGATTGCAGTCCCGAAACGAGTGAATATTGCTTAACCCACTGCGCCTTGAATTACTTGCTGTCGGTCTTGCCAGTCGATAAATGACTTCCACAATACCGGGGCGGCAAACAGGGCCAGATAGGCCGAGAACATCATGGCCAGGTTCGCTGGGTGCAGGCCCACCGGCATCGTGGCGCTGGTGATTGTTCCAAAGGCAACCGCACTGACGAGTAACAGGCTCAGCTTTGGCCCCCTCTTTCCGAGCTTCAGGTAAAGTGCCGATATGATGCCCAGGGCAACAAAGACCCCCATTTGGGTGTAGTCAATTTGCCCCAGCATTTCCAGGTGCACCCCCATGTACAGCTCGTTGGAATGGAAGAAAATAACCCATGAACCCACGACGGGAAGGGGAAGGGCGGCAAAGGTAAGCCACAGCCAATCTTTCTTGACCATTTGGTGGGCCAGCTTGATTACCTGGTACATGGCGAACGGGGCGCAGCCAATCAGCAGGATGACCATGGGGTCAAAAACGGGCACGCCTTCACCGGTCAAAAGAGCCCAGGCGCCATATCCCACCGCCTGGAGGCATACCATTAAAGAAATCGCCGGTGCGGCGACGGCGTAACCTAACCAGGAATAGGACCATTTGCTGGGATTTCCGTGCCGCCAGTTCGTCCAGGTTACACCGACTATAATTCCCATTACCGCAGCAATTATGAAATAGTTGCAGCACATATCGAAAAAGAACAGGCTGGCGATCATGAAGTGAGGGGAGGCGGCCAGCAATATATCCTGCCAATCGCCGTACCCGTATACCAGGCGCATTCGGCGGGATATATCCGACGGGTCTCCCAAATGTTGTATGGCCAAGTCCCGAGCAGTTTCGCCGTCCATTCCCTCGGCTTCCAGGTCGATAGCCTTGTCGTGTAAGTGGGACTCGAACTCCTCGATGATTTCCTGCGCTTCGGCGGGTCCCAGACCAAGCCGTTCCTTCAGGTTATCCAGGTAACTCTCAAAATCGCCCAAAATACTCTCTCTCAATTAGCGCTACGGTTATGGACTCCAGCGGCAACCCGAGTGATGGCCTGCCTGTTGCCCCTAACCAGTCGTTTCTCATGTCTTTCGACGGTACTGCGCCTGCAAGTAATTCAATACGCTCTTACACTGAGTTTCACCGGTAGTTTGAATATGTTCTTGAAAATTATCGCGGTTTTATATTTGTCCGCCCCTGATTTATTCACTTTTTCATATGCCCCCCTATATTACAAGCATTTTCTCGTTTGGCAACGCCTCAGATCAGTGATAGCAGCGGTCCCACTCCATATCTGTTCCGATATTCGCCGGACTTTTCGTTGTTGCGGAACAAATCCATTCATTGGTGACCGTTACTCACACTCCGATAGCGAGGTAATATAATTCTAGGTAATGGGTTTTGCTGTTTCTATTATTATCTCAAATCTTGCATTGCGAGTCAAAGTGTATGGGATGAGAATTTCCGATGACTGTTTCCTGGAGGACAAAACCCCTGAATTGATTGAGCAGGCCAACAAGCTGACTGAATTCTTCCCGCTACCTTCCAAATCCGTGCTCATTGCATTTAGGCTCCATACCAGCCTGTAAGGCGCCGAAAAGCCTGACATCATGCCAGTGTCAGGAATTTATGCTCCTCACTTCCAGAATCAGTAACAACATGACGCACTTCAGCATTCCCAAAGCGAAAAAGGGGGAATCGATGTAGAGAGAATTAGCGGCTAGAACGAGAGGAAAAGGGGCTCACGAGCACAAGGAAAGGGGCCGAGGACAACATCGCTTCAACCCAAATCAACTGCGCCCTTCAGCCCAAATTGCAAATTCACCGTATGAAATGTGACCGTATCTACGCTGTTGCTGGCCCGTTGCCCCAGGGAACGTCCGGCAGGTTGCGCTGGCGGCGAACCTCGTTGATGGTCAGGACACCCCTGTCCAGTAGTTGCATCTGCCGGCTTACCCGACTGTTTTCGTCCTCCTGCATTGCCTCAATTGCGGTCAGGTCAAACTCCAGTTCCAGGTCGGGGTAGCCCAGCCTGGGCAGCAGCATCCGGTTGAGGTGCTCCTCAAGAAAACGGACTTCGGGCACGATGGTGTTGCGCCAGAAGATGCGCTCGGCGGCGTTGATATTCGCGAAGGTGGCCCGCTCCAGGTCCGACAGCAGCGGCTTGGGAACCCCGTAGGCGCGGCTGACTTCCTCCAGGCTCCAGCGCAGGCCACGGATGAAGTCCATGTCGCGGTGGCTCAGTCCCAGGGTGCGGATGTCCTTCACGAAGTTGGCGATGGCAGGACGGCGGGCGTTTTGCGGGCCACGGTAGCGGGCCTCCCACCGGCTGTAGAACTCTTCAATTTCCGAATCGGTAAGCTGGGCGTCGGTGAGTAGGACGAAGTCGGGCTGGGCGGAGTTGCGTAGAAAGTTGCGGTTGAAACGCAGTCCATCTCCGCCCATGTCCACCGACATTCGGGCCGGAGCGAGGGGCGACAGGCCCGCGTACTCCTCCAGGGGGTTGAAGTAACGCAGCCAGACCACCTCGTCGGGAGTGTAGGCCACGGGCGTCCCCCCGCTGCCGCGGTATACGAAGCCACGGATGTAGTTGCGGCGGTCGGGCAGGACGGTCATGCGGTCGGGGCGCAGGGGCCAGATTTCCCGCCGTCCTTCCTCGTCCCGTTCCAGAGTCCAGAAGGCCTGCCCCCACAGGTTCAGGTAGATCTCGGTGGCCTGCCAGAGGTCGCCACGAGTGTACCAGGGGTTGACTCTATCCAGAAGTTGCTGCACCGGATGGTTTGCGGACACCGGCAGTTTTGTTCCCTCGGGGCCCATGCGATAGATCCGGACCGGAGGGCGGCTGATCGCGTCGGCGCGCAGCTTGACGGCGGCGTAAACCGATACGGAAGTCGCATAGTAGGCGCCATACTCGGGGTTGGCCCAGCCGCCGCCGGAGCCAAAGACTTCGCCGAGGGGGTCCAGGTTAGCGCCGCCAGCCCGGTTGTTGCGTCGGATTATGCCTTCGTCCCGCTTATCATGGGCCCGTCGCAGGAAGCGGAGCCCATCCTGACCTCCCGATTTCACCAGCTCAGCGAATTTTCCGGAAATAGCGCCGTTAACTAATTTCATGACTGTTAACCTCCAATAATTATCAATCTAGGTGTCGGATTCAGACGTATATTTCCGGGACAGGATGCACGGGAACATTATTTGTTCCTTCTTTCCCGTTCATCCCGTCACAATTCCCTTTCCTTACAATCAGGTCCAGATTCTGGGTCGGCTTGGCGGAGTTACGAAAGCCAGCATCAGGGCATCAGCCTTGTCCGGCGAGGGAATGCCTCGTTTCCGCATTTCGTCCTTGCTGTCAATCTTTATGTGGCCCTTGCTGTCGTGGCCGTAGCGGATGGAGGCTAACTCGCCTATCAACTGCTGGTCGGGGGGAATGGCAATTTCTCCGGCGGCAAACAGGTCCCGCAGGCGCCAGTAGCCCTCGGCCCGCATGTTGGCGAAGATGTTTCTCTGGCGAGGGGCATGGGCCCCGTTGAAGCCGCGGACGCCGTAACCCTGCTCCCTCAGGCGGTCCACCACGCCGCCGCCCACCCCCACCTCGTCAATGCAGGTCTGGAGAGGCTGGAACTCGCGGATGGCGGCGACAATCCAGCCGACCAGTTGCATGGTGTCCATACCGTTGAAAGTGAGAATCTCCTCAATCCGCAGACCCCGTCGGCGAAGGATGACACTGTTGTCGGAACCGAAACGGGCCACGTCCACGGCCAGAACTACCTCTCTTTCAATTACTTCAGCCGGCCCCGGATAAGCGGACTGGGAGTCAGCCCCGGGGGAGGTGATAACGGCATCCGGATCAGTGGCTTCCCACCGACGGGCGGCGGCCTCCACGGCGGACAGGGGCACCAGGGTATCCGGGGCCTGGTCTGGGAACTCGCCCAGCACCCGGGCGCGGTACAAGGGGTTTTCTTCACCCCAAATCTGGCGGCGTTCCTCTACCCAGCCGGGGGTGGTCAGGCCCGGTATCGTTATCCGACCCGTCTTCACGTTGGGGCTGTCCAGGGCGGAGATGGTGATGCAGTGGTAGATGCTGCGCTCCTCGTGGAAGGCTCGACGGAAGACGCCGGACACCGTGGTGGGGTTGCCAATGAGCAACAGCCTGGAGCCATCGGAGGTCATAACCGCCTCGATGGCTTCGTAGATGGAATCGCTCACACCTTCTGCCTCATCGACCACGATAAATACGTTGGGGCAGTGGAAGCCCTGGAACTGGTCGGCGGTATCGGCGGAAAGCCCCAGGGCATAGCGGTCCTCCGCCAGTTCCCAGCGGGTATCCAGCAGCTTGCCCTTCAGCACGTCGGGCGCGCGGCGGTGCAGGCCGTGAATCTGCCGCCACAGGATGTACCGCACCTGCCGGAAGGTGGGCGCAGTGCTCAGGACGATAGCCGGGTCGTGGGTGTGCAGGAACCACATCACCGCCACCGCCGCGCTGAATCCCTTGCCCAGCCCGTTGCCCGCCTTGACGGCAACGCGCCGGTGTTCGAGCAGGGCCGACAGCACCTCCCTCTGCTTGTTCCAAAGGTCCACCCGCAGCACGGAGTGGGCAAAGTCGGTTGGGGATATGGCGGGGGATATGGCGGGGGATATGATTGAAGGCCAACCACCATCTGTCCGGCCTTCTTCCCCTCCACTTGCCGCCGGGCCTGGCAAATTGTCCGGCGCATTGACACCCTTAACCCGCGCATAGCCTATGCTCCCCGACCGGTGGGCCAGTCCTGCGGCCGACGCTGCGGCTGCGGTTCGGCTTGGGATTGGGCTTGCGGTTGGATGGGGCTGAAGATGAACCCGCATTCGAGGCAACGGAAGACGGGATTGTCTTCGGGATGGATTAGCTGCAGCCGGAGAAGCCGGCCGGAAATGCAACGACGACAAAGCAAATGTGTACCTCCCATGTTTATGCGCTTCATTTGTGCGCTTCCCCAAGAAGAAAAGACCGACCCATGAGTCGGGTCGGTCCTGACATAATTAACGCTACGGATGGGTAATACGGGGCGTCAAGGGCACGGTGTCAGTGGGTTATCTCCTTCACCCACCAAGCCCCACATATAAACAGGGGGAAAAGGGTTGTCAACGAACAGGCACGTATGGTTACTAACTTGGAGCGAGGAAGAAGTAAGGCCAACCATCGTGGTTGCCTTGGGGAAAAGGGCGGCCTTTATAGCCGCCCCCGCAGGTGGTTGATGTTGGTCGGGCTGTTACTCCTCGTCTCTCGCCGGGGTCTCAATAGGAAGCGGCAGAGAAGGTCTTCCGGCGAACCACAGCGCCAATCCGGCGGCAGCATACACCAGAATATAAATTATCAGCGAAATTTCGTAATGCCCCATCCTCTCAAGCAGTCCAGCGACTACCGCGGGGAAAAACGCTCCCACGCCCCGAAGCAGCAACAACAACCCCATGAGGCTGGCGAACCTGCTCCGCCCGAAGTAGTCTCCGACCATTATCCAAAAGACCGCGCTGCCACCCTGCACCACGGCCACCGCCGACAAAAAGGTCACCGTTCCAACATCGCTGTCCAGAAGCAGCAGGGCTGCATGCCCCAGGGCCCCGACACCCAACCCGAAGGACAGGATTTTCCGGGGCGAAAACTTACCGGCAGCTACACCCATCACAAAGGTCAGCAGAATCGCCAGCACGGCCTTGACGGCAGTCAATAGGGGAGAGATGTCCTCGACAGTTGAGTCGGTCCCATCGTTCAGGACCATACCGCCCAGGACCAGTACCCAGAAGGCGCCGGTGCGCATGGCCTCCCCCACCGTGAAGTCCGGAGCGCTGGGGGATGCCGCCTCACCGTCGGGCCAGAGACCCACGTCCTCCGGCCGGCTGCGCAGTACCAGGCAAGCAAGGGCGGTGAGCACGCAGAGGAAGACACCCAGGCCCCACATCGTACTTCGCCAGCCCACACCGTCCATTCCCCAGGCCACCAGCGGTGGTACGAAGGCAGAGCCAATGGCAAACATGGTCATCAGCGTGGCCATAGCTACAGGCTTGCGGCGGCTGAACCACCGGTTCACCGTGGACAACAGGGTTATCATGTTGAACCCAACCGTGACTCCGGCAAACCCTACGGCGAAGGTCAACAGAAAATGCCAGTAAGTGTCGGCCAGTGACGACAGGACCAATCCCACGCCAGCGGCCAGACCGCCAAAAAGGACCAAAGGGCGCGTCCCGAACCGGTCTGCCAGCCAGCCGATCAGCAGGCCAGCCACCGTACCAGCGGCCGCGGCCAGGGTAAATATCAGGGCAGTAGATGCGCTGGCCAAGCCAAGCTCGTGGCGCATCGGTATTACGAGGAAGCTCTGGCTCTGGGGCACACTGCCGCCGAAAGTCGCCAGCAGGGAACAAACGACGAGAATCCACCAGCCGTAGAAGAGGCGACCTGGTGGCCCCGTGGAGGTTACATCGTGAGGCGATGGACTGTCGTTCATGGTGGTGATGGTAAGGGGGCAGGGGTAGCGGGTCAAACAGCCAGCGAGGGATGGTGAGAGGAAATAACCGGCGGCCCCCACCCCCGGCCCTTCACTCTAATGGAGAAGGGTGTTCTTCGACGGGCTCAGGATGAGCGGGTTAGAGTGGTCAGGGTATTGCAGGGGCGACCTTTGTGGTTGTGCTGTTGGGGGAGGGCGAGGTTCCTGCCTGCGCAGGAACGGCGAGCTTCGCTTTGGTACGGCCGGACGGCGAATATGGGCAGGGCGGCCCTTGTGGCCGCCCTACAAACGTCTTGGTGTCTGACTCTAGCTTCGGGGGAGGGAAGCGCCCGTCGGGAAGTATTCTTCTATGGGGATTTCCACCACGCTGGGGCCGTCCAGGGTCAGGGCTTCGCGGACGGTTTCGGCCACGTCTTCGGGGCGTTCCACGTAGTAGCCCCTGGCCCCGTACACCTCGGCCAGCTTGTCGAAGCGGGGGTTTTCCAGGTCAACGCCGATGTACTTCTGGTCGTAGAAGCGCTGCTGCTGGGCCTTTTCCGCGCCGTGGCAACTGTTGTTCAGGACGATGCTGACCAGGGGGATGTTCTTCCGCACGGCGGTGTTCAGTTCCTGGGAGGTGTAGAGGAAGCCGCCGTCGCCCTGCAGAGCGATGGCGGGACGGTCGGGGCGGCCCAGCTTGGTGCCCAGACCCACGCCCAGTCCCATGCCCAGGCCGCCCTGGCCGGCGTAGTTGAACATGGTGCGAGGAAGCTCGTAGCTGATGCGGTCGTAGGACATGCCCGGGGCAATACCGGCATCTATAGTAACCATGCAGTCGCGGGGCAGCACCTTATTAAGCTCGCTGAAAACGCGCTGGGGCATCATGGGGTCGCCGCCCATAGTGGCCTCGGCATCCAGGCGGGCGCGGCGACGGGCCTTCAGTTCTCCAATCTCGGCAGTCCAGTCGGGATTGGCGCGGCCCTCGGGGAACTGCTCGCTGAGGGCGGCAATCAACTGCTGCGCTACGGCCCCGGCATCGCCGACGATACCCACGGCCAGCGGGTAGTTGCGGCCAATCTCCTGGGGGTCGATGTCCACCTGGATGATCTTCGTATCGGGGTTGATGACGCTGTAGTCCCAGCCGGTGCTGCCCTGATTGATGCGGGTCCCCAGGGCCAGGATGACATCGGCATGGTTCATGGCCTCCAGCGCTTCGGATGCGCCCCGGCCGCCCGGGGGTCCCACGTAAAGGCGGTGGCTGTTGGGGAAGGCGTCGTTGTGGCCGTAGGAAGGTACCACCGCCATATCCAGCCGCTCGGCCAGGGCCACGGTGTCGTCGGTGGCCTCGGAGTCAATGATGCCGCCGCCTGCCAGAATCAGGGGCCGCCGGGCCTGGGCCAATAGAGCCGCCGCCTGCTGCACCGCGCTGGCGTCGCCAGCGGTGCGGTCGGCCACCGTACGGTAGCTGCCCGGGGCTTCGACCTCCCATTCCAGGGTCTTGCCGTCGATCAGGTCGCGCGGGATGTCCAGCAGCACGGGGCCCTTCTTGCCGTACATGGCAGTGCGGAAGGCGTAGTGCATCAACTCGGGGATGCGGTCGGTCTGGTTAATCTGCAGGGACATCTGGGTGATCGCCTTGAAGGTGTTGACCAGGTCGAACTCCTGGGCGCCGTCGCGGTAGGTGTATTCCTGGGCGGTGTTGCCGGCGATGGCGATGACCGGGGCGCGGCCCTTGTAGGCCAGCGAGATGCCGGTGGCCAGGTTGATGGTGCCCGGGCCCGAGGTGGTGACGCAGGCGCTGGGCTTGCCCGAGGCGCGGGAGTAGCCGTAGGCCATGAAGGCGGCGCCCTCCTCGTGGCGGGTGTCGATGAAAGTGATATCGTCCCGACCGTAAAGCTCGGTGATAATGCTGTTGGTGGTGGTGCCCACCAGGCCGAAGATGTGGTCCACACCTTCGGCCTTAAGCGCTTCAACAATAGCCAGACCGGCTGCCATCTGTGCCATAGGGGTTGCTCCTTTTTGTTGCGGGGTTGGGTGGGGAGAGTGTAGCACATGGGGGGATGGGGCTCACCTTTGGATAAAGGGAAGTGGTGCGGCCCTCCGGGGAAAATTTGGCAAGACTTAACGTGGCTCTAGACAACAGGTAGTTAAAGGGGAAGGCATAAAGAAATTCGGCTCAATAGTCGAAATTAGTTGACGGGAGATTGCTAAAACTGCCAACCTAATTCAGACATCATACCCCTCAAGTTTATGCAAGGGATTTGAAAGGATTGGCATACCGAAGGGATTCCTGAAGCGCTGGCACCCGACTCTTGTGTCACAACCACTGTACGGATAAGTAAACCGCTGTAAGCCCTAGCCTTGGCAATCAAGAAGGGGTCGGCATCCTCAGCATCCCGAGTGGCCTTTGAGCGCCAACGGTTATTCGCAGCCGTTAGGTTCGGGTCATTAAACATATCCCGAACGAGTACCTGCTCCTGTTCATTGGGGTCCGAGAAGAAATCTCGGTTCAACTCTCGCAAATGCTGTGTTGAGCCTGCAATTTCCCCTCTACCAACAATTGCCAACTCCCTTTCTACGGAACGTACCGAAACTGCCTTATGTGTGCTTACTAGATCGTCAAATCTCTCCCAAAAGCTGGGGAACCTGTCTGGGTAGTAGGAGCGGAAAATTTCACTGATTGTACTTGTATCCAAAATGTACAATACGTTAGCGAGTTGATCATGCCCAGGCATATGGCTCCAATCGGTCGAGGCTGCTGCCTTTTACGCCCAAGCTTCCGGCTAACTGGAGCTCATCAATTCGGCCCTCGTCAAAAGCCCTAAACGCTGCGCGTAAGTACTTTTGTCCCAAATAGGTTGACTGGGTTGCGTAATAGTTTCCTCCGTTACCTGTACTCGAGACATATGTGGCGATCCGACTCTCCACCCAGTCCCGATACTGTTCACTGTCTAACCAGCCCCTATCCCGAAACTTGCGAAGAATCACTTCGCGGCTAACTTTATAAGTACCAGCTAAATTGGTTAGCTGCTCTTCAGAGAAACCAGCAACTGAGTGAAATTCTGCGGCGCTGTCGAAGTCGGCGGAAGGTACGAGGAACTCTCCTGCAAAGCGGTTGCACGCAATCTCAATTTCACGTTCCTCCCCGCCTAAGCCATCTAAATAGTGCTCACTGTCCGACCGCTCCAAATAGTTAAAATCAAACAGCAAGTGGGCCAGTTCGTGAAACAGGGTAAAGATTTGGCGGGTCTTGGCTTGGCCGTTGTTCAGATAAATTACCGGGAAGGCTTCGTCATTCAGGCAAAAACCGGCAATATCCTTTTGTCTGAAGGATCTTTTAAATACCCATATTCCATTTTCCTCAACTCTTTCACGCCACTGCTTCAAAGCATCATCGGCAGTTTGCCATGCCTTTTGGTCTTCCAAACCCACATCTAGACGTTCGCGGACCTCCGAGGCCAGTTGAATCGGGATGTTGGCGTCCACTTGTCCGACAAGGTCCTTAAGTATGAATCGCTCTCCTGTTCCTTGCACGCCGAGCAACATTCGTAAGTCTTCTTGGCGAAACCGGGCTTGCCTGAGTGCGTACAAGGTGTCCGAATCTAACTCTCCCAGCATTGAACTTGGAAGGCGACGAAATTCGGCTGTAGCTGTGTTCTCGGGTGGGGGTTCATTGAGGAAAAATAACCCTATGCCACGGTGATAATCTTTCTCCGCCAATTGTTCCAGTTGACGCCACGTCGGGTAGCTTTTGCCTTCTTCCCATTCCTGAATTCGCTCAGAAGATACCTGACGGCGCCGAGCTATATCTTCCACAGTGTAGCCGGCCCTCTCCCGGGCCCAGCGCAACATCTCTGGATTTATGCCTGACGCTCGGACTGTCATGACTGTTGCTCTTCGAACTAGCTATGATTTAGGACATTTGGGGAAGTACGGGAAAACTTAGTTCTTCTGCCCGGAGTCTAGATTGACCGATTATACTACCTTTGGCATTACTGATTCCTTATAGTGACCTTGCTATGTGTTACAGATAGAGCTTGTTATTGAAAAGCTGACTATTTCCGGACACGCCAGTAGTGTCAGGATAGAATTGCGACAGCGATTGGACAGGCCTTGCGAACTCGACTCACAAACTTGGTAGCCAAAACGTTTCGTAAGGCAAGTCACCAATATAGTCTTCAACCCCCCTACCTTGCCCGGTACTCCGGCTTCCGCTTCTCCACAAAGGCCCGGGCCGACTCCTGGAAGTCTTCGGTCTTGTGCAGTTGCAGGGGTTGGAGGTACAGGCCGGCGTCGTAGAGGTCCATTACCCACTGGCGACGGGTCAGGCGGACGCCGGAGCGGGATGCCAGGGGCGGCGCCTCCAGGACCTTCTCCGCCAATGCCTGGGCCGCTTCCAGGTGCTGGCCGGTGGGGACCAGGCGGTTGATCAGCCCCAGGCGGTACAGTTCCGCCGCCGCTACGGGCTCGCCGGTAATCACCATTTCCGACAGGATTTTTGAGGGCATGAAGGCGTTGCACTTGGCCCAGACCCGGGCCCCGGGCAGCCCGCGGCGGGTCTCGGCGATGCCGAACTGGGCCTCCTCGGAAGCGACGATCAGGTCGCACTCGCCGGCCAGGGAAAGGCCAGCGCCCAGGCAGTAGCCGTGGACAGCGGCGATAACGGGCTTCCAGTTGATGGTGCGGGCCAGGTAGCCCTCGGAGCTGGTGCCCCGGCTGCGCAGGGCGCTCTGGCGGGGAGTCATTTCCACGAAGCGCTGCTTGATGTCGGCGCCGGCGCAGAAGGCCCGCCCCTCGCCGTGGATAATGGCCACCCAGGCCTCCTCGTCCATATCGAACTCCAGCAGCGCCTCGGCGATGTCCTCTTCAAACTGGTCGTTAACAGCATTCAGGGCTTGGGGCCGGTTCAGGGTGATGTAGCCAATGCGGCCGTCACGGCGGTAGGTCATGGTTTCGTATTCGGTCATTGCTTGCCTCACTTGTTAGCTTAATTGTTCCACCCGGGCGGTGACCTTTTGCTGCCGGTCACCCCCATCCCAGCCTTCCCCCATCAAGAGGGAAGGAGTTTTGAAGTGGCTTCTTAGGATTTTAGCTCCTTCGGCAAGCTCACCATCAGCAAGTCCTGGCGACTTCGCAAGCGTCCTTTGGTTGCGCGTACTCGTGTAGCGCCCAATTCCCGTTTCGTGTAACATTGTCTCCAACTGTTATTGAGCTTTTGTTTTACCCCGTCACCCACCCAGCAGCGGGAGTTGATTCCATGAAGAAGCGTCGCGTTACCAAGCCGGTTTACGTGGGCGATGTGAAGGTTGGCGGTGACGCCGAAGTCACCGTTCAGTCCATGACCAAGACCGACACCCGGGACGTCAAGGCCACCGTTCGCCAGATTCGCGAACTGGAAGAGGTGGGCTGCGAGATCATCCGCTCGGCGGTGCCCGACATGGAAGCGGCCAAGGCGATGGCCGAGATCAAGAAGCAGATCAACATCCCCCTCATCGCCGACATTCACTTCCACTATCAACTCGCCATCGAGTGTGCCATGGGCGGCGTGGACTGCCTGCGCCTGAACCCCGGCAACCTGCGCAACGAGGACCAGGTCAGGGAAGTCGTGAAGGTCGCCAAGGAGCGGGACATTCCCATCCGCATCGGCGTGAACTTCGGCAGTTTGCCCCCGGTGGGCGGCATTGGCCGTACCCGGGGTTTCTCCCGCCATATGGACCTGGTCAACCGTTTGCCCAAGGCCGGCGAGGCCCAGGCTGGCGAGTACAGCATCGTGGACCACATGGTCGCGACCGCCCTGTGGGAAATCAGCCTGCTGGAGAAGCAGGACTTCGACCAGATCAAGATTTCCCTCAAAGCCTTTGACGTGCCCACCACCGTGGAGGCCTACCGGCAACTGGCCGACATGGTCCCCTACCCCTTCCACTTGGGCATCACCGAGGCGGGGACGGCCCAGTCCGGCTCCATCCGCACCTCCGTGGGCCTGGGCTACCTGCTCTACGAGGGCATCGGCGACACTATTCGGGTGTCCCTCAGCGATGATTCAAAGGAAGAGGTGGTCGTCGGCTACGAGATTCTCAAGTCCCTGAACCTGCGCACCAAGGGCACCATCCTGGTGGCCTGCCCCAGTTGCGGGCGGGCCGACGTGGACGTGCGCAAGCTGGCCAACGACGTGGATGCGCTGCTGAAGAAGACTGACAAGAACATCAAGGTTGCGGTGATGGGCTGCGAGGTAAACGGCCCCGGCGAGGCCAAGGACGCCGATGTAGGCATCGCCGCCGGCGCGGGCCGGGCGGTAATCTTCCGCAAAGGCCAGAAGGTGCGGGTGGTACCCGAAGAGGAAATGCTGACGGCGCTGATGGAAGAAGTGGAAAACACCCCGGCGCCGGTGGGCGACTAACCGGAGGTGCACCCATGGCCAGCATTACTGTACGCAACATTGACGAAGACCTGAAACAGCGCCTGAAGGAACAGGCCGCCAGGCACGGCTGTTCCATGGAAGAAGAGATGCGGCGGATTTTGGCGGAGGCTTTGCCTTATCACAAGCCCCCTCCTGAAGCTCTGGGCACTGCCATTTATGAACTATTCAAGCCTATTGGCGGGTTAGTTTTGGAATCGCCCACTGAGGGCGGCAGGCCACCTATCTGGCCAGTTGGGTATTGGGAAGCGGAAGAGGACAATGATTGTAGTTGATACCAATCTGGTATCAGAGCTCTTGCGGGGGTCTCCCCAACCCGAAGTGCTCAGCTGGTGGAATTCTCAAATACCAGGTGACCTTTTCATCACAGTGATAACTGAAGCAGAAATGCGCTATGGCGCCGCCATAATGTCACCCGGCCGCCGACTCCAGGAACTCCTGATTAAGATTGAATATATGCTGTCTGACTATTTTGATGGAAGGGTCCTCAGTTTTGATGTTTTGGCGGCAAGGGAGTACGCCAGGATGCTGGCAGATAGAAGGGAATTAGGTCGTTCGCTTCCAATCCACGACGGCATGATCGCCGCAATCGCCTATTCCAATGGAGCTGCAGTTGCTTCCCGTAACGTACCCGACTTCACGGACTGCGGCGTTCAATTAATCAACCCCTGGCAAATCTGAAGGACAATCCAAGTATGCGTTTAACCAAACTGGTTACCAAGACTTTGCGGGAGGACCCTCCCGAGGCGGAAACCGCCAGCCACCGCCTGATGCTGCGGGCCGGCCTCATATACCAGGTCGCCGCAGGAGTTTACGCCTACCTGCCCCTGGCCTGGCGCGCTATCCGCAAGATAGAAAACATCATCCGCGAGGAGATCGACGCCGCCGGAGGCCAGGAGTTGATGATGCCCGCCCTGCAGCCCCGGGAACTGTGGGAGCAGACGGGCCGGGCCGATTCCATGGGCGAGGTGCTTTTCTCCCTGGAAGACCGGAGGGGCCGTCCCATGGTGCTGGCCCCCACTCATGAAGAGGTAGTTACCAGCATAGTCCGGGCCAATGTGCAGAGCTACCGCGACCTGCCCGTAATTCTCTACCAGATTCAGACCAAGTTCCGGGACGAGCCACGACCCCGGGCAGGGCTGGTGCGGGTGCGCGAGTTCGACATGAAGGACGCCTACAGCTTCAACACCGACGATGACAGCCTGGACGACAGCTACCAGGCAATGGCCCAGGCCTACCGCAACATCTACCGCCGCTGCAGTCTGCCCGTCCTGATGGCCGAGGCGGACAGCGGCGCCATCGGCGGCAAGGACTCCCACGAGTTCCTGCTGGCCACACCCACCGGCGAAGACACAGTCATCACCTGCCCCGCCTGCGGCTACACCGCCAACGCGGAAAAGGCTCAGGGCGTGTATCCGGACCAGCCTGCAACACCCGAACAATCCCTGGAGGAGATCGACACCCCAGGCATCAAAACCATAGCCGGCTTGGCGGACTTCGTGGGAGTAGCCACAAGCCAGACGTTGAAAGCCGTTTTCTACGCCGCCGACGATGATGTAGTGTTTGTTACCGTCCGGGGCGACCTGGAGGTCAACGAGGTCAAGCTGAAGAACTGCCTGCACTGTAAAGACCTGCGCCTGGCCACCGACGAAGAGGTGCGCGACGCCGGACTGGTGGCTGGCTCCGCTTCCCCCATCGGCGTTACTAACGTCCGGCGGGTGGCCGACCCCTCAATAATGCGCGGCAGCAACTTCGTGGTGGGCGCCAACAAGCCCGACACCCACTTCCTGAACGCAAATTATCCCCGGGATTTCGAGGTAGACGTCCTCACCGACATTGCCCTGGCCCAGCCTGGCCACCTGTGTCCCCAGTGCAACGCCCCATTGGAGGCCACGCGAGGCGTCGAGGTGGGCCACATCTTCAAGCTGGGCACCTCTTACAGCGAGGCCCTGGGCGCCATGTACCTGGACCAGGAAGGGCAGCAGCACCCCATAACCATGGGCTGCTACGGAATCGGCGTGGGACGCCTCCTGGCCGCCGCCATCGAGCAGAACCACGACGACCGCGGCATTGTCTTTCCCGCTCCCATCGCTCCCTACCAGGTTCACCTGGTGGGCCTGAATATGACCGACGAGGCGGTGGCCGCAGCGGCCGATTCTCTGTACCGGGAGTTGTGGGACAACGGTATCGAAACCCTCTTCGATGACCGGCCCGACCAGGCGGCCGGCGTGAAGCTCAACGACGCCGACCTGATGGGATTGCCCTTGCGCCTAGTAGTCAGTCCTCGCAACCTCCGCAACAACGCGGTCGAGATGAAGGGCCGTACCCAGGACGAGGCAACGATGGTGCCGCTGGAGGATGTGGCGGCGACAGTCATGCAGGCTTTACAGTAACAAGAGTAATCAGCATTCCCCAGAAAGACGCAAAAATGATCGCCGGATGGCCTGGAGCCGTCCGGCGATTTCTTTATTGTGCTTTAGGACCTTACCCGGCATTAGCGCTGTGACGGGTCGGAGCGCATTCATCCTGAAGAGATGTCGCCGGCGCAACGTGGCAATGGGCTGATACTGACCCTGAGATTAGATGCCCGTGCTCCCCGACTCCGCACTGGTAATCCCCAGCCAGGCTTACTTCCCCCGGGTTCCCAACACCGAGCCCAGGTAAACCAAATTGGCCTTTAGCTCTGGGGCGATGTTGCCTTGCCTCGACGACGAGAGCAACAACAGCAGGCGCAATTGGGCCGCCAAATCACCAGCCAGCTTTTGCTTGGCTTCCGCCTCGGTATCCGCGCCCACCGGCACCCGCAATCCCTGAAGCGGCAGTCGGGTACGCGATTCACCGGCCCAGTACTGGTCCAGGCTGTCGATGATAAGAATGGGGATGTCCTTGGTAACCACGAAGGGAGATTCGGGAGGGGAATCGTCAGGACCCAGCGCATCCACCTTAACCTGGGTTACGTCGCTGTGGTTGATGTGGAAGACCGACGCGTTGGGCTGGCTGGCGCTGATATTCCGCCAGTCCCAATCGCCGGGAGTGGCCAGGTCGATTTCCGATTCCACATGTACCGGTATCGAATCATCTTCGGCCAGGATACGGCCGTCTTCCGGTTGCACGTTGGGTTCCGATTGTGGTGCGGTCATAGATGCCTCAGCAATTGTAAATTTCCTGCAACGATCAACCTTCCTGCTACAAGAGTACGTCTGCGGGTACAAGCCGTTGGTTCGAAACATCGGCAGCAAGCCCAAACGCTTCCAGGGCCAAAGCACCCAGTAGGACGCTGCTACTTTCCGAGCCAAATATGACACTGACGGGCCTTAAACGCCCTTGTATTTCCAGGAAAATGTGGCCCAGTGAAAGTTCTGTACTGGAGCCGTCAGCCAGGCGAAATCTTACTGTGTCAGAACGTTCCACACCCAGTTCTTCCAAGATGTGCTGAGGCACCTGTGGATAGGTTGCCCCGGTGTCCACCAATCCGCTCAAGGGAAAGGAACGGTCCATTTGCAGGTTCCACAATACAAAGTCCATGTAGAATGTTCCCACTTCCCCTCCAACCACGGTTGCAGGCAGGATCATGGGCTCCCCAGCCTTCCGGTCCCTGTCGGTGAATGCGGCCTGTTTTTCCCTGCTCATCAGCTCATCATCCCATAGGGACCTACGCCTGCTCCACCTCAATCTCCCAGGCGTTGTAGACCTGTTCGGGCAGGGTTATGGGGCCGACCGCTTCCTCGTAGTCGCGGACGTGCTTGTTGGCCAGGAGGGCAAAGGCCTTGAGCATCTGAGGGCTGACCTTGATTCGGGCCCGCAGTATGGGCTCCCGTTCCTCCATCTGCTCGCCGAAGAAAAGGACGGCGGAGTAGAGGCTGCTATAAACGTGGAAGGAGTCGCAGTAAAAGGTGATGGGCTCCCCGGAGGCTTCGGCTCCCCGGGTATCGCCAGGGTTGACGTAAGTATCCTCCTGGGGTGGCTGGTCTTCTGGGGGCACGTAGGGACGCTGAATGATTGGCATTAGGTTGACCTCCCCGATTCTGTTGCGGCGTTACCCATTATACACAGTGGGGGAAGGCGAAAGGGCCTGAGTATGGCGACTATGGCGGGCGTGACCCCACCGGTTCACAAGCAAATCCGGACCAGTTTAAGAGTCCCAACTGTCCGCTGCACTAAGCTTGATGGGCCAAGAGCCGTTCGCAGCCCAGGGTTGGTGGTCCTGTCCCTGCGGCCCTCAAGGCGAAAGCAACCAGTCGGCCCTCACCATCAACCCGTAGACCCGTCCACCTCAACTCCCCCAGCGGCACAGGTGGTAATACCCGACGGCCAGCGCCTCCCATTCGTGGGTGGACTTGCTCACGCCGATCAGACCCAGTCGCCGCATGATGGCGTAGGCCAACTGGTCCGGCGGCACGTTGGAGTGGCGGGCAATGGCCGCGCGTACCTCCTGGGCCGAATAGGTATAGAGAGGCATTCGCTGGTCGGCCGACCAGTTGACCAGGGCGTTGTCCAGCATTTCAAGGGAAGGAGCCGGCCAGCGGAGGCCCGAAGGCTGCCCATACGCCACCGCTGACGGCATCCACCAGGCCACCAGTTCATCCAGGCAGCGCACCAGGTACTCCACCCGGCCTGTGGCGTCAAGGGTGCGGCTGCGGTTAGGGACCATCTTGATAACGCCGGTGTCGAACATCCGGTCCGACCTGAAAACGGCCCAGCCTGTTTCCATCACTCCGGCATCGAGTGCCAACAGTGTCATTTCCTGGCTTTCTCGCTTGAATTGGCCATGCGCAAGAGCCGGCCAAACCGGCGAAGCGTCTCAACGGGGTGGAAAACGCCGGCAGGCGCACAAGAATCGCTCATCGGAATGCCGCCACGGAAGGACCTCTGCCACTGATAACCGTGCGAGCGACAAAGCGCAGGCCGACGACCGTTGCCAGTCGACTGCCGTTATGTTTTGATGGACCGGACGGCGCCCTATCACAACCTGAATGACCCGGCTGGTCCGTCAAGCGATTCGTTGGCATCCCTACCCCACGGTAAAGGCCCACATAGAAATATGAGCCGCATTGAAGGCAGATCCAGTCTCCGTCATCGCGAGCCAGGTCGCCGCCGCACTTGCGGCAGTCTCTTAGCCTGTATATGTTCACCGGTACCCCCTTTGGTTGGTCAGTCTTGATTGGTTAACCAATATAGAACAATTGTTCTATACCAACTGTAGCTTGTCAAGGCCCTCGGTGCCCTGATTAAAAGCCAGGTCAACACGTCAGGCGGACACGGGCAGGCTCAAGCAGGTACAATCCTCCCGGCACTCTGCCGTATATGGTCTGCATCCCATCACACGGCAAGGAAACAACATGGAAGAAATGCCCGCAGAACGCGACCCGGAAACCATCTCGGATACCAGCCTGGTTACCAGCCCTGATCCAGACCCGGAACCCGTGCCTTCCCTGGCTCGCCGGTTGGCCGAGGTGGCCTGGGCCTTTCTGCCCCTTGGCTGGATTGCCTTCGGCGGCCCCCAGGCGCACATAGCTTTGCTCCAGGAGCGTTTCGTGGCCCGGCGTCGCTGGCTGGACGAGCAGCGCTTCGTGGAACTGCTGGGGCTGGGGCAAGGCCTGCCCGGCCCCACGTCAACACAGATGGTGGTTGCCGTGGGCACAGCAAGGGCAGGACCGCTGGGCGGGCTGCTGGCTTTTCTGTTGTTCCTGTATCCGGCAGCAACGGTAATGGCGCTGGCTGGCCTGGGAGTAGCCACCTTCCTGTCCGATGAGGGACGCCCCCAGTGGCTGGACGGGGTGCAGCCAGCTACGGTGGCCCTGGTCGCGGTGGCGGCCTGGCGGCTGGGCGTGGCCGTAATCAAGACGCGGCTCACCATGGGCCTGATGCTTTTGGGGGCGGTGGTCACCGTATTGGTGCGCCAGCCCTGGGCCTTTCCGGCTACGCTGGCCGTGGGAGGCCTGGTGACGGCAGTGGCCTTGCGCGCCCAACGTCACGAAGCCAGGGACGAGTCAGGAAGCGTGCCCCTGGACAATCTGGGCATTTCCAGGGTGGCCGGCGCCCTGCTGCTGCTGTTGTTCTTCGGTCTGCTGGGCGGGCTGATTCTGGCGCGGCTGGCGTTAGACCTGGAGTGGCTGCAAGTCCTGGAATCCTTCTATCGCACCGGGTCGCTGATCTTTGGCGGCGGCCAGGTGGTGCTGCCCATGTTGAGCGCCGAGGTGGTGGAGTCCGGCTGGGTAACGGAGCAACAGTTCCTGGACGGGCTGGCCCTGATGCTGGCGCTGCCCGGCCCGCTCTTCAGCTTCAGTGCATACTTGGGGGCTGTGGCCGGGGGCGTTCCCGGGCTGCTGCTGGCCTTTGTGGGGCTTTTCCTGCCCGGAGTGCTGATAATCTTCGGGGTGCTCCCCTTCTGGGAGACGGTGCGGAGGTATCCCTGGGTGCGAATAGCCTTAACCGGCGTTAATGCCACCGCCATCGGCCTGGTGGTAGGTGTAGTGTTTCTGCTGTGGGAACGGGCCGACCCCAACGCGGCCGGAGCGGTAATCGCCCTGCTGGCCTTTGGGTCGGTGATGTTCTTCCGGTTGCCGGCGCCACTGGTGATTATCGGCGCCGGCGTCCTTGGCTGGCTTTTCAGCCTGGCAGGACTGCTCTAGCTCAATGTCCCACCAGCTTTAAACCACGCGTAGACACGAGTCTTCATCCATATCTATCGGCTAAGGCTTGGCTCCCGCACCCTCAGAGTTCGCTGGCCATGCCAACAGATTGGTGAACACTCGTACTTAATCGTGGTATAGCAGAACCCTGCTAGCTGCCGAACTCTATACCGACGCCGACAATCTCTATCTGCATAGAGCGGGTGTCGGGGGCGCCTTCGGCGAAAGTTACGCCTACGGTGATGTTCAAACCCTTCTGTACCTCGGGGGCTCCTGGAATTTCAAAGCGGGCGTCCAGGTTGTCACCCTGCAAATCCACCGCCATGTGCTCCGCAATGCGTTTCTCACCGTCATACACGATTACCTCGTGGACCGTAGCGTGGGAGCGGGTGCGGAAGCTTACCAGCGCCGCTTCAGCATTGGTAGCCTTGCCATTCGCCACCGCCATGGTGGGAATGGGGAAGTGTACCCATGTGTTCTGCCCGCCGGCCCCTTCAATGCGGACGAAGGGCCCGGTGTGCCTTACTGCCGTTACTCTACTAAGGTACTCGACCTGCATGCTGGACCCGTGGACCCACTCGGTATATTTGCCGTCTGCCATTTTGTACCTTTCCTTCTTGCGACTTGAAAGCCACCACTGTCGTGACCTATCTGTCGGGATTATAGCCCGTAAGTTCGGGCGGGTACAGGGTATTAGCTTTAACGGGCAGGCTGTCGAGTCCCACGATTAAAGCCCGCAAAGAGTCGCCTGGGTCATCCGATCGCGGTTCCTCACATTGCGGCAACCACGGGATGCGCCAGGTACCGAGCCTGGCCGCCTTTCCATGATACCTAAAAGAACCTGCCCCGCTGCCGGCCCCGACGGTATGACAAGCGCACCAGTAAAGTTAATGACAGGCCCACTACAACAAGCCCGACGACAATAACTATGGGTATCAATACGCTGATGCTGGAGGAGCGAGCTACATAGGTGACATGTATTCTGGCTTTGGGCTGCCCGCCCTGGGCCCGGCCGTCCGCAGAAGAGGACATCCGCTCCAGCAGTTCGCGGGATTCAACCCTTCCCTGGTCTTCAACAAACTGGATGGCCCGGTTGAAGTCCCGGTCCGGCAGCTGAAAGGATACTTCAGCACGCTCATCATCCTCAAAGGAAGCCAGGTAAACCCTTTCAATCTCTCCGCCACGGTCGGTAACGTATTTGCGCAGCGCAGCCACTTGATCTACCACGCTGGCCACGCCAACGGTAAAGGTAGCGGCGGTACCGCTGCTCGCCAGCGTCCCCCGGGAGAATAGCGCAACGTGGATCGTAGCCAGGTCCAGCCGCTGTTGCAGCAGACTCAGCTGCGCCTGGGATCGCTCAATGTTGGCCCTCACCCGGGCCAGTTCCCGCTCCACGCTCAATAAATCCGACACCGAGCTGCTCCGTTCCATCAGGGACAACAGGCTCTGTTCTTCCCTGCTATAGACACCCAGGCGGGCTGTCAGGTCGATGTGCTGCTCCGTTACGTCCTCGCTGGCCAGGCTGCGCGCCTGAACATCGCCCAGTGCCTCGATCCGGCCCATGGCCTGGGCAAACCGGGCCTGGGGCACCTTTATGACAATGTCGGACCTGGGCCCTTCTCCCTCCCCTCCATCGGAGCTGGACAGTCGCTCCACAAGGCCGCCCAAACTTTCAGCTATGGCCTGAACTTGGACGGCTGAACCCTCCACCGACTCCACCTCTACCGCCACGCTGGCCAACGATACCGGGCCGCGGGAGGAACCCTGTTGAAAACCGCCGTTCACACCCCCTGTCAACGACGGCAAAGAACTTAAAGACCCAGGCGCGCCAGGAAATTGGCCAACCGGCAAAGTAATGGTAAAAGGAGAGGCAGCGTTGCCGGTTCCCGTTACCAGGGCGCTGCGACCGCCATCTTCGGATGGCCTCAGGGTTAACCTCGCGCCGCTGTCCTCGTCAGAAGATGAACCGCAGGCAGGGAAAAGGAACGCGAAGACAGCCAGAAGCAGGAAGGCAAAGAGTTTATTCATCTGCTGCACTCTTTGGGTTAGAATGATAATCAGGAATCGATTCTACTATAAATCCGCAGGAACCCTTTATGGCAAGGCATAACCTGCGAAAGGAAACGCATTTTTGGCCAATGTCACCCCTGTCAAAGTCGAGGAATCTATAAACTTGTCAGGCAACCTCAACAGGCAACCACACTCCAGGTGCCATAATAAGTCTTCTCGGCAGGACTATGGATCTGGCAGCCTTCCAGGTCAAGATAGCTGATGGGGTGGGCTGTTTGGGCCGTCGGCTCCAGCCCCGGGCCAGTAAGCCAGGAAAGCATGACCCATCATCTTGAATCCTGGTAGGTAGAAGAAGCGTAAAGTAAATTGGCGAAGCTGAATAGCTCTCTCACCCTTCTCCAGCTAAAATTATCGCACCAACCGGAGGTTTAACTAATGCAAAGATTGCTCCCTAGCCTGGGTTACGGGGCGTTGGCCGGGGGCCTGGTTTCCGCTCCCCTCATCGGGCTCATGTACCTGGTGGACAAGCTGGCGGACTTGCCTTTTGTCCCCTTTGCCTTGTTCGACTGGATCGCCCGGGTAACTCCCGGCCCGCTGATAACCTTCGGCATTGACATGATGATCGAGTCGCTGCTGCTGTTCAACCTCAGTGTGGCCGACGCGGCCAAGACCAGTGAACAAATAGCAGCGGTCTTGCTCGTGTACGTTATCGGATTGGCCGCCAGCGCTATTCTCTTTGCCGTGATGCGCTCACGCCCATTCGAACCCTCTGGCATCGGCGGCACCTGGCGTGCCAGCGTACTTTCCCGGCCATTGCCCGGGCTTATTGTCGGCCTCGTTGTGGGCTTGCCTCTTACCATTATCAGCCTGCCCATGGGCCAGTCGACCATGAACCCGGTGGTTACTTTTGTGGTGCTGATGGTATTGTTCCTGGTCTGGGGACTGGCCACAGGTTTCATCCAGCTTGCCTTGGCCCGGGCGGTGGTAACCCGGGAAATTGAGGTGACCGAGGAGGTCCGGTCGGTCAGCGTCATCGACCGCCGGCAATTTCTCATCCGGCTGGGCGCAACCACCGCAACCATCACCGTCGCCAGCGCCGGCCTGGGCGTTGCCCTTTCCCAGGGAGAACAGGCGCGTATCGCGGAATCTGTGGCAGACTCCATGCCCCCGGCGGAGATGCCGCCGCGTCGCCCCCTGCCCAACGACGGCGACCCGGTAACTCCGGCCCCGGGCACCCGACCGGAATACACGCCGGTAGAGGACCACTACCAGGTCTTCCTCCGCACCGAACCCACTTTCATTGACATATCCAACTGGGTGTTGCCCATCCACGGCCTGGTGACAAACCCCAAAGAATTGACCATCGAGGAAATCAGGAACAATTACCCATCCCGAGACCAGTACGTTACCCTCTCCTGCATTTCGGGTCGAATCGGCACTTCCCTCATCAGCACTACCTGGTGGACGGGGGCCAACCTGCAGGAGATCCTGGCCGACGTGCAACCTCTGCCCAACGCCAAGTACTTGCTTATCAAGTCAGGCGACGGATTCTTTGAAACGGTGGCCCTGGACCTGATCGCTTCCGACGAGCGGATAATGCTCTGCTACGCCTGGGACGGCGAACCGCTGCCCTTCGACCACGGTTTTCCCCTGCGCATCTGGCTGCCCGACCGTTACGGTATGAAGCAGCCCAAGTGGATCGTCGAAATTGAAGTTATCGAGGAATACCGGGAAGGCTACTGGGTGGAACGCGGCTGGAGTGAGATTGCCCAGGTCAAGGCCACATCGGTTATTGACACGGTGGCGGTCAGGGACGTAATCGACCGGGAAGGCCAGCGACTGGTTCCGGTGGGCGGCATCGCCTTTGCCGGTGCCCGCGGCATATCCAGGGTACAGGTAAGAGTGGATGAGGGCCCCTGGCAGGACGCCCAGCTGCGGTCACCCCTGTCGGAGACGACGTGGGTCATCTGGCGATACGACTGGCCCTTCGCCGCCGGAGACCACACCTTTGAGGTGCGCTGTGTCGAGGCCGACGGTACGCCGCAGATAGAAGAGGACATGGGCAACCGGCCCAACGGCGCCACCGGCATCCACGAACGCAAGGCTACGCTGTAGGGGTAGATTAGACGAAAGACCGGTGATAGCCTTCGTTGTACTGCAATTAGTAAGAGCATAATATGCGGCTATGGCCGTCATATTGGACGCCAACGCCCTCATTAATCTTTACCACGCGGGCGTACTGTCGTCGATATACCTTGCAACGGAATGCATTATCCCCGCCGAAGTTTATGATGAAGTTATACCAAAGGCCAGCAGGCAGGCCACGCCGACGCGGGCGAAATAGCTGAAATCATCGGACCGCGCACGGTGGAACCTGTTGATATTCCGCCAGAACTGGGGAATATGGGTCTCGGTGAAGCAGCAGTATTAAGCCTGTAGGTTGAAAGGCGGAGTTCTGCTGGAAACGAAGATTCTATGGTCAGTGATGACAGACAGTTCCTGAGGGATCTGCAAAGACGGGAGCGGCGGGAAAGAGTTGTCATTCGACGCCTAAATACGTCTCAGTTTATCGCTGACTCGGCAATGAGCGGCCTGATGACAAAGTCTCAAGCCTTGGAAGCCCTCACCAAAATAATAAACAGAGTACCAGACCATCACTATAATTTCGCGATTCATAGCCTGGAGCTACTATGAACGACAAGTTTAGCGAGAATACTAACCAGTTGTCGCTGTAAGTCCCTGAAGAACTGCTCAAATCGGCGGAATTCTGCGGTGAATTGACGGGTATAGATAAGTCGACAATGATTCTTCAGTGGCTACAGTCAGGCGCGGAAAGAGCTATGCTGCAATTGGTATGTGACGGTGAGTTAAGCACTGGCAAGTTTGTCGAACTGCTGGGAATTACCTACCATGATTTCCACCCCATGAGACAAGAGTACGGAGTAGAATTAGGTTCCTCCGAAGAAGAAATGAACTACATGAGTGAGAATTACAGCGAGCAAGTACGCGACAGTCTCAGGAAGTCCCTAAGGGTAAATCAGGAGTAGAACCCCATGTCCGAAAAACCGTTTATCGACTTTGCCCAGGCCCAGGCGGCCATGAAAGCCATTATCGACGAAGCCACCAAGCCGGGAGGTATGCCGGTGGCCATCGCCATCGTTGACGACTCCGGCAACATGGTGGCCTACGCCCAGATGAATAATGTGCGCCTCTACGCCCGCCGCCACGCTTTCCGCAAGGCCTACACCGCCGCCATCATGGGGATGGACACCGGCGTCCACGGGCAGCAGTTGAAAGAACGGGGCCGCACGGTAAGCGACTACGGCGACCCCAACCTGACCCCCGGCGAAGGTGGAGTGGTTGTAAAGTCCAGTGACGGGGTAATCATGGGCGGCATCGGCGTGGGTGGCTACCTGGTCCGGGACGAAGAACTGGCCTCCATCGGCCTGAAGGCGATGAATATAGAAGGGTGACGGCTGAATAGGTGTACCCATCGTTTCCAGGAAGGTCGAAGCTGCTTGCTGACGGTCTCACCGTACCGAAGAGTCTTCACTTCCTGTGAACAATAGACAGTCTTTCTCCTGGACAGTCTGTCAATTGACGGTAATCCTTTTCTGTAATATATTTCGTTCAACCCATTACGTTGCATTGGGAAGATATACTGCCGGAAATAGCTTAATTGGAGGTGGCCCCTATGCCAGAGCGCAACCCCTATATGCCCACATTTACCCAGGGCAGCATCAAGGCAAGCATGATCCAGCATTCCAACGTGGAGACCAGCGACGTACCCCGCAGCCAGCAGTGGTATTCCCGTGTCTTTGGCGCGGAATGGACTGAAGATGGACCCCGCTACTTGAAGCTGGGCAACACGGAATTGCACCTGCACGTTGAGGCCAACCCGCAGCCCCATCCAACCAACCACTTCGCCATCGAGGTCGAGGACTGGGACGCCTGGCTGGCCAACCTGCGGAACGAAGGAATCGACTTTGCCCCCGGCCGGGAGCCCAAGCTGAATGACGGCGGCAAGCTGGCCGGTTTCCTGCACGACCCGGACGGCAACATAATTGAAGTCATGTACCACGCCGAGTGGCACTAGACCTAGTCTTTCCAGCAAGTTAATCGAATCGCCCCGGGCTGGTTAAGCTGCCCGGGGCGATTCGCTTTTTGGAATCTACCTAAAGGTCCAAAGGTCACCTAATCCGGCCAAAGGGCGACTACATACCTTCTACGAATATTGCGTTGGTCGTAGCTGAGTTGTGCCTCATCTCCTTGGGGCCAGCGTACTCATTCGAGTAGTACCACGCCTTGGCCTGCTCGACGCTGTCAAACTCCAGTACAACCAGGCGGCTCGGGTTCCAGTCCCCCTCCACCGTCTCCGTTGCGCCTCCCCTTACCACGTATCGGCCCCCGTAGGCCTCAATGGTCGCGCTGACCAGCTTGCGGTACTCCTCAAATCCCTCGGGGTCGGTAACGGTAACGTCGGCAATCATGTAACCTGCCATTGTCTTCCTCCTCTTCTCTTTCTGAACGGAATCTTTAGTGGCATTCTATCGGATTGGGCAACCGCACACACCCGCCGCAACCTGCCAATCGATGCAACAGCTTACAGGCACATTGACGAATTGGCTGAAAATCATTGCCGCGCCGCCAAAGGTTTCAGCTTGCCCCATGCCCTCTGTAATGGTACTTTACTGCGTAGCAAACAGCCCCATCCATACACTCAACCAGCAAACGAGGAACTGAAACAATGGCAACAATACCTGCAGCCCCTCATCGTAATTTCATAGGCGGACAATGGCTTGAGTCCGTGTCCGGCCGCACTTATCCAATTTACAACCCGGCCCACAAGGGGATGGCGCTTGGCGAGTTCCAGACCTCCACTCCGGAGGATGCCTTGCAAGCGGTCGCCGCAGCCCGAGAAGCTCTGGAAGGCTGGGCCAATACTCCGGCCCCGGCTCGTGCCCAGGTACTTTTCCGCGCCCTGGAGATTATGGGCCGCCGCAGCGACGAACTGGCCCGCACCATTACCGAAGAAGAGGGAAAGCCTTTGCCCGACGCCATGGGCGAGGTCCGGCGGGCGATGAATATCATCGAGTACGCCGCTGGCGAGGGACGCCGCATGTTCGGCTACACCACCCCATCCGAGTTACCCAGCACGGTAGCCTATACCGTAAGGCGACCGCTGGGTGTGGTTGCCATCATCACTCCCTGGAACTTCCCCATAGCCATACCCGCCTGGAAGATGGCCCCGGCCCTCATCTGCGGCAACGCCCTGGTATTCAAACCGGCGTCCATCACCCCCCTCAGCGCCGTAAAGCTTACTGAAGTTTTCGAGGAAGCGGGCCTGCCCCCGGGTGTCTTGAACCTGATTACGGGCCCGGGCGGGTCGGTGGGCAACGCCCTGGTGCAAAGCCCGGACGTGAACGCAATATCCTTCACCGGCTCCACGGAAATCGGCACCGGCATCTACGCCGAGGGAGCCCAGCACCTGAAAAAGGTTCAGTGCGAGATGGGCGGCAAGAACGCCGTGATACTGCTGGAAGACGCCGACCTGGACAAGGCCCTTGGCGGCATCGTGCAGGGGGCCTTTGGCTCCACCGGTCAGCGTTGCACCGCCACCAGCCGGGTCATCGTGGAAGAGGGAGTCTACGACACCTTCATGGAGCAGTTAGTCCAACGGACCTCCCAGTTGAAAGTCGGCGACGGTATGGCGGCAGACACTGACGTAAGCCCCCTTTCCAGCCAGTCCCAGCTCGACACCGTCCTGAACTACATAGGCATTGGCGCCGAAGAGGGCGCACACCTGGCCTTCGGCGGCCGCGCCGTAACCGGAGGCGAGTTCGACGAGGGCTACTATGTTGAGCCAACCATCTTCACCGACGTTACTACGGACATGCGCATTGCCCAGGAAGAGATATTCGGGCCGGTGCTGACCGTTTTCAAGGCCAAAGACCTGGATGATGCGGTGGAGATATCCAACAGCGTCAAGTTCGGACTGTCCTCGTCGGTCTACACCCGCGACCTGCCCCGGGCGTACCGGTACATCAACACCGTGGACGCCGGTATGGTCCACGTCAACGCCCCAACGCTGGGCGGCGAGGTGCACCTGCCCTTCGGCGGCCTCAAGTCCTCGGGTGTGGGTCAGCGAGAGCAGGGCGTGGAGGCGTTCGACTTCTTCAGTGAGGTAATTACGGTGTATATCGACTACGCCGACACCTCGCGGACACAGGCAAGATTCATCTAGATGAGGCGGGGCGGCCTGATTGGAGCGACGAAGGTCCTGGCCGGGCTGGCTCTGTTCAGCCTGGCCCTCGCCCTGCCCGCCTGCGGGCCCTCGGACGAGGAACTGGACCGCCTGATTGACCAGCGGGCGCAAGCTATTGTTGATGCGATGCCTACCCTTACGCCGCAAGCGATTCCCACCCCATTGCCCACGGCCACACCCCAGCCTACGTCTACCCGAATACCGGACCCAACGGCGGCGCCAACAATTACGCCCCAGGCAATTCCGACGCCCTTGCCCACGCCTACGCCTCAGCCAACGGCCACTGCCGCACCTACTGCCACGCCGCAACCGATACCCACTCCCATACCTACGGTTACGCCGCAGCCAACCGTCACCCCTGTGCCAACCAGTAGACCCACGCTGGCCCCCACCGCTACGCCGTCAATAACGGATTGGAGCGAACGACTGGAGTCTCACGTTGTTCGCATTCGGGCTTCCGATGGCTACGGTTCCGGTTTCTTTATGCTCGACCCCTCGTCCAATTCACGTTGGTACCTGGTAACCAGCGCCCACGTGGTGGGCAACGACCAATGGGTAGAGCTGCTCTGGTTCAAAGGTATTATGATCCCCCAGGCCAAAGTGCTGGGAGTTGACGAAGCTGCCGACATGGCGCTGATCGACGTCGGGCCCAACGACTTTGACTGGAGTGATACTGGCTACAGCAGCGGCCTCGATTACATGAACCGCTGGGGCAGTGGCATCAAGACTTCGACGGGGATCCATCGCGGCGACGAGGTCATAGCTGTCGGCTATCCCACAGGGGGAGGGGGACTGTCGGTAACCAGCGGCGTAGTTTCTGCCGAAGAGGTGCTTTTTGGCGGATGCGAAGACGGAGTCCACTGGATAAAGACCGATGCCTCGCTTAATCCAGGAAACAGCGGCGGGCCCCTGGTAACCTTGGACGGGCACATTATCGGTATGAACACCTGCGGATGGGACCACCTGGAAAACGTCGCTTACGCCCTTGCAATGCAGGAAATTTACGACAGATTCGCCGCTTTAAAGGCAGGCGTTAGCGTGTGGGTCCCCACTCCCACGCCCTCAATCCCGGAGGCTCGTTATGACGACGGCTCATATATGGCGCTTCTGACCTGGTACGACAATGGTAGATGGTGGCACAATTATCGGAACGGTAAACCCTGCGTAACGCGAGTGTATGAGTCCCAAGACCGGGTTTCATGGAGCGAATTGCCTTTTATAGGAGTCTGCCATTTTGAGGGAGAAGAACGTGGGGACGACGTGATAGTCACGATTCGGGGCAAGACATATCTTGCAGTCAGGGTGGAATTAGATGGCCCACCTTAAAACCAGTCTTGTCCCTTCATTGAAAGCGGGTTTCTATGCCTTGCCGACGATCAGGCTTACCTTTGCTGCAGTTCGAAAAGGGCTGGCCATGATTGGACTTGCCATTTTCGCCCTCGCCCTGCCCGCCTGCGGTCCCTCGGACGAGGAACTTAATCAGCTGATTGACCAGCGGGCAAGGGCTATAGCGCAGGCGATGCCCACCGTGACGCCCCAGGTCATTCCCACCCCGCTGCCCACGGCCACGCCCCAGCCGACGGCCACGCGCATTCCGGAACCTACCGCTGTTCCCACGGCAACATTGGTTTCAACTTCCACCCCGGCTCCGACCCCTTTGCCCACAGCCACGGCTGCACCGACGGCCACGCCCCAGCCCACGGCGACTCCGCTAGCCATTCCTGCCACAGCGACGCCGCAACCGACGGCGACACCCGTTACCTTTCCCCCCACGGCCACGCCCGTAACCATCCCCAACACTGCCACGCCCCAGCCCACGGCGACGCCCCAGGCGGTTACCGACTTCCGGGCAATTCACCGGCAGTCCTGGCCCTCAGTGTTCATGATCGAAACCAGGCACAGCAGGGGCTCCGGCTGGCTGATCGAGCCCGGCCTGATTATCACCAACGAGCACGTCGTGGTGGCGCACCGCACGGTAACCATCCGACAGGCCGAGAACCCCGAATTCACCGGCACGGTGCTGGCGGTGGACCGGAATAGGGACATTGCCCTGATCGAGTTCGACCAGGACAAGGCTCCCGTTAGAACGGGCGCCAAGCCGCTGCCCCTGGGAAATGTAGCTGCGGAAGACATCGCCCAGGAACTGATGGCTATGGGCTACTCCACCGGATCCCCCCGGGACAATGGCACCGTGGGCGCGGCTTCGGCAAATACTGGCGTGCTTTCCCAGGTGATTGACGTGGATGACGCCAAGGAGATCCGCAACCTGCTGATGGATGTGCCAGTGGATCCCGGAGACAGCGGCGGCCCGGTTTTTAACAGTCGTGGCAAGGTGATAGGCCTCGTGCGAGCGGCCCAGACCCAGGCCGCCGGCGGGAAGCGCGTCGTGGGCACCTTCTTTGCCGTACACGTCGACGAAATAAGGGAAGCATTGCCAGACTTGAAGCAGGGGCGGTCAAACAGGTGAGGACAGCCGGCAATTTGCTTTCCGACTACCCTGCGGCTAAAGCGCATGTGCCCGCCCCGCGCCGGCCAGGACTATCGCATATGGGTTCTCATCGGTGAATAGTTTTGAGAATCCTCAAGAATTTTTGCATCGACCCTTCTTCCAGACTCTTCGTGGACCAACGTGCGCCGAGTCCGCTGCCAACCCTCACGGACAACTCCTGCTACCCCCTCCTACCATGGTATTTGCAGCACGTCCTTCCCTTCCAGTCTCCGGTTAATCGCTGGCTAAGGTTCAATGGGTGGAAATGAGCGAAAATGTCGGAGAAAGTTGATCTTCCTGCCTACATCCCTGTCCCGACTATCTGTTGGCAGGGGGCTAAATGGCGGGAAAGCTATTTTTCTGTCCCACCCGGCCATCGGCCCATCCCGCCCGGCAGAGCCAGGGCCCTGAAATGTGATCGCCTTGCCACCCCACCTGAGTCAACTTGACCCGTATAGGTACGAATCCTATAATGGCGTGGCGGGAACAAACCCTTTTCCCGCCCAACCTCTCGGTAAAGGTGTATCGGCTTGACGCAAAGCACCGCGCAGTCCATCGAAGACCTGACGCAGAACGCTCTTCAGGAACTCTCCCAGATTGACAATCCCGACGAGTTGGAGCAGTGGCGCGTCCGCATATTGGGTCGGCGCGGGGAGTTGACCGGCATTTTGCGTGGACTTGCCCAGTTAGACCTGGAAGAGCGTCGGCAAGTCGGCGCCCTGGGCAACCAGGCCAAGGCCGCCCTGGAAGAGGGCCTGGAAAAACGCGGCCGCGACATCAGCGAAGCCAGGCTGGCCCAGGTTGCCGACCTGGAACGAATCGACGTTACCCTGCCTGGCCGGCCTGTGGCCACGGGCCGGCTGCATCCTACCACCCAGGTGTTGCGGGAAATTACCGACGCCTTTGTCGCCATGGGTTTCAGCATCGTTGAGGGTCCCGAGGTGGAGTGGGACCACTACAATTTTGAGATGCTGAACATTCCCCAGGGCCATCCCGCTCGCGACATGTGGAATACCCTGTGGGTGGACTACGTTAACGAGGAAGGCCAGCGGCCCATGCTGTTGCGCACCCATACCTCACCCATGCAGGCCAGGGTGATGGAGAGCGTCCAGCCTCCTGTGCGGGTGATTGTTCCCGGAAAGTGCTACCGCTACGAGGCCACCGATGCCACCCACGAGTGGCACTTTTACCAGGTCGAAGGCCTGGCTGTGGACGAGGGTATTACCTTCGCCGACCTGAAGGGCACCCTGTACGAGTTTGCCCGCCGCCTCTTCGGCACGGAAAGAAAAGTCAGGTTCCGCTGCGATTATTTCCCTTTCGTGGAACCAGGCGTGGATATGTCCATTGACTGCTTCTCCTGTGAGGGCAACGACAGCAGTTGCCGTATCTGCCGAGGCAGCGGTTGGATCGAAATCATGGGCGCCGGAATGGTCCATCCTCGGGTATTGGCCGGGGTAGGCTACGACCCTGAAAAGTACACCGGCTTTGCCTTTGGCCTGGGGCCGGAGCGCATCGCCATGCTGAAGTACGGCATCGACGACATAAGGCACTTCTACTCCAACGACCTGCGTTTCCTACGGCAGTTCTAGAGGAAACTTCCTCTGAATACCCTTGGCTTGAGTGAGACCCAAGAGACCTATTAAAGACAACCGCAAAGCTGCCGGCTAAAGCGCCGCCTGACCGGCTTTGCACGAGTGAATCGAAGCCTATGCAAATACCTTTAAGCTGGTTGCGGGAATATGTGGACGTTGACCTGCCGCCCCACGAGTTGGCCCACCGCCTGACCATGGCGGGTGTCGAGGTCGGCGAGGTCACCGAACTTGGCGGGTGGGAGAATTGCTGCGTCGGCGAGGTGCTGGAGGTAACTCCTCACCCAAATGCCGACAGTTTGCAACTCTGCCGCGTAAACCCCGGCGCCGGCGCCGAAATGGAAGTGGTCTGCGGCGCGCCCAACGTGGCCGTCGGTCAGAAAATATGCTTTGCCCGGGTGGGGGCCAACCTTTTTAACACCCATAGCGGCAAGCACGAAACCCTCAAGGCCGCCCGAATACGGGGCGTGGTCTCCGAAGGCATGATCTGCTCCGAGCTTGAGCTGGGACTGGGCGACGCCCACGAGGGAATCGTGGTGCTGCCCGATGATGCTCCCCTGGGAATGCCACTGGACGACTATCTCGGAGACACAATCCTGGACCTGGAAATTACACCTAACCGCCTGGACTGCTTTTCCATCCTGGGTGTGGCCCACGAAATTGGCGCCCTTACCGGCAAGAAAGTCCGTGTGCCCGAGTCCAGCTACAGCGAGGGCGGCCCGCCAATTACTGAGGAGGCCAACGTCTCGGTAGCCGACCCCGACCTGTGCCACCGTTACACCGCCAGCCTGATCCAGGGCCTGAAGATCGGCCCATCGCCCCAGTGGCTGCAGGACCGGCTTACCAAGGCTGGGCTGCGGCCCATCAGCAACGTGGTGGACGTCACCAACTATGTGATGCTGGAGTTTAACCAGCCTCTCCATGCCTTTGATCTGGACAAGATGCGGGACAAGACCGTTATTGTCCGCCGCGCGGCCCCCGGAGAAACCCTGGAAACCCTGGACGGCGCTCCCCGTGAGCTGAACACCGAGGTGCTGGTGATTGCCGACTCCCGCGACCCCATTGGGTTGGGCGGAGTCATTGGCGGCGCCAACAGCGAAATAGGGGCCAACACTACCTCGGTTCTCCTGGAATCGGCTACCTTCAACAGTTACAACAACCGCCGTACCGCCGATACCTTCCGGTTGCACACCGATGCATCCCAGCGGTTTGAGAAGGGCCTGCGTCCGGAGTTGGCGCCCATCGCCCTGCGAAGGGCTACCCAGTTAATCCAGCAGGTGGCCGGCGGGACTATCGCCCAGGGCATCTACGACATCTATCCCGATGCGGACATACCCAAGCCCAAGGTGTCATTGACCCTGCGCCGGCTAAAGCAGATCCTAGGCATGGACGTCACCCTGGAGCAGGTGGAGGACGTCTTCCATTCGCTGGAGTTTGAAACCGAGCGGACGGGCGACTCATCCCTGGCAGTAGCCGTCCCCTACTGGCGCAGCGACGTAAATATCGAGGAAGACCTGATCGAAGAGGTGGTGCGAATCATTGGGTACGATAACGTGCCCACCACCATGCTCTCTACTCCCATACCCCACCAGCAGTCGGCTCCCATGACCGAATTGCGATGGCGGGTTAAGGAGTCTTTGGCGACGGCAGGGCTGCAGGAAACCATCAGCTATCCGCTGGTCAGCCTGGAGGACCTGGAAAAGGTCAACTATTCTGCCGAAGAAGCCATGCCCTTAAGGGTGGCCAACCCCATGAGCACGGAAAGCGACTACCTGCGTCCAACCCTGCTGGCCAGCCTGCTCAACACGCTGTCATACAACGAGGGGCATAACGAGGGGCCTTTCCGGTTCTTTGAGCAGGGGCGGGCCTTTTTGCCTCGCCCGAACCAGTTGCCCGACGAACGCGAAGTGGCGACCGGTGTGGTTTCCGGCCTCCGTTCCGAGCCGTCATGGCTGGTGGACAACGGCCCACTGGACTTTTACGACGTCAAGGGAATGCTTTCCTCGGCGCTGGCCTACCTGGGCTTGACACCTTCCTGGGAAACCGCCACGGCGGAAGAGGGCCCTGCCCTGCACCCGGGCCGGTCCGCCCGGATTATGTGCAGCGGTTCCCAAATAGGGATTCTTGGAGAACTTCATCCCACCGTCCTGGAGAGATTTGACCTGACCCACCGTCCGGTTACGGTTTTTGAGATTTACCTGGACAACTTGCTGGCCTTGCCGGCCCGGTCAGGCCGCAATTTCCGTTCGCTTACCCGCTACCCCTCGGCCAACCGGGACGTGGCCCTGGTTGTTGGCGATGACGTGCCCGCCGGCAAAGTGCAGGAGATCCTGAATCGGCATCGCCTGGTTGACCGGGTGGAACTGTTCGACGTTTATGCCGGGGAAAACCTGGAGCCTGGCACCAAATCCCTGGCCTTCCATGTATACTTCCAGGCAGCGGACCGCACCCTGACCGCCGAAGAAGTCAGCCGCACTCTGGAAGGTTTGCTGCGCACGTTGCAGCGGGACGTGGGAGCTACCCTAAGGGAATAGCATTGAGAGAATAGCACTGTTGCGTTCGGGGCCAGGCCGTGAATCTTTTGAATCTCTTGCCCCGGCCGTACCACCCAAACAGGCGCGCCAGACCTGAATAAGGATGAGTTATGCAGACGCCGCACCATGGGCATCAGGACCCCGCAGGTCATGGTCACCACCAGCCCGACCACGGACACCGGCATGTCGGTGAAGATTTGCTATCCGTAGAAGAGGCCTATCGGCAAATAATGGCCTGCTTCTCCCCCCTGGAGATCGAGGAAAAGCCCATACTGGACTGCCTGGGTCAGACACTGGCGGTTGATGTCCGTTCACCGCTGGCATTGCCACCCCTGGCCAATTCCGGCATGGATGGCTACGCGGTCAGGAGGGATGACATTGCCGGGTCATCCGAAACCTCTCCCCGCAATCTGCAGGTTATCGGGCTGGTAGCCGCCGGACAGGTTTCGACCCAGACCGTTGAGCCGGGCACTGCCATCCGGATAATGACCGGCGCTCCGGTTCCAGCCGGCGCCGATACTGTGGTCCCCTTCGAGGAAACGGACGAGATCAGCCGCCGTGCCTCGGGGCGCCCTCTGACCGACATAGACATTCAGGCTGACCTGCCCTTCGGGTGCAACGTCAGGCCCGCCGGCGAAGACGTCCAGCCGGGTATGCTGGTGTTGGAAGCTGGTACGGTCATCCGGCCGGCGGAAGTCGGAGTGATGGCCTCCCTCGGCCTGGACAGGGCCCAGGTGATTCGCCGTCCCCTGGTGTCGGTCTTGTCCACCGGAGACGAACTGGCATCGCTGGGCGAGGCACTGGCTGGCGGCAAGATTTACGACAGCAACAGTTTCAGCGTGGCCGCCTCGGTGGTGGCCGCCGGGGGTGTGCCGAAGATTCTGGGCATTGCCCGAGACAATCTGGAGGACATGCACCGCAAGCTGGAGCAGGTGGCTGACTCCGACCTGCTGGTTACGTCGGCGGGGGTATCCAAGGGCGATTACGATGTGGTCAAGGACGTGCTGACTGAACGAGGAGACATCAACTTCTGGTCCGTCCGGATGCGGCCCGCCAAGCCCCTGGCTTTCGGAATGCTGCGGGGAGACCCGGTGAACGGGACTGGGAGGCCTATACCCCTGATGGGACTGCCGGGCAATCCGGTGAGCGCCATGGTAGCCTTCGAGATGTTCGCGCGGCCGGCCATTCGAACCATGCTGGGACGCAAACAGTTGGCCCGACCCACAGTGGAAGGTGTCCTTACCGGCCCAATTTACAATACGGACGGACGACGGGTTTACGCCCGGGTGGAGGTGGAGAAACGGGACGGCGAGTATTACGCCAACCCCACCGGGCCCCAGGGGTCCAACATCCTGACATCCATGTCACGGGCCAACGCCCTGGCCATCTGTCCCGAAGACATACCCGCCAAGCAGGCCGGCGAGCGGGTAAAAATCATCATGCTTGATTGGAACGAAGAGGTAACTATATGACTGTCCCGAACCCCGAAGCTACCCAGCAGGAGGAGGAAACCCCTCTTTACTACCACATAAGCTTTGACCTACTGGAGGAACTCAACCGGTCGGCCATTTCCCTGCTGGCGGGGCGGCGCAGCCCCATGTCCCCGTCCCTGCTGGTAGAAGACCAGACGTTGAACAGTATCCAGGAATTGCTGGATGAGATTGCAGAGTTCTCCGCGCAAGATGAGGACTTCATCAACTCGAACATGCCCATTCAGGAGATTGTGTTCAGGACGATGCTGTTGCGGGGCAACAAACCGATCCTGTTGAGTGAACTGCACCACGAAATTACGGAGCGGTGGGCCACGCCGGTGCGTCCCATCAACGTATCCCTGAAGAATCTGGAGCGGGTTCTGGACAGCGACAACTACTACGGGTTTGCGCAGGTGGAGTAGGGATAGCTTTCAGGGCCTGAACTGGATTCCTCCGCAATCGGTTTGCAACCGTTCAAAGACCGATGCCGAGAAAGACCGAGACCGGTGCCAAGGGCACTGTCTCGGTCTTTACTGTTCCTCTGCCTAATATCCTTAGTCCCACGACTCCGGACCCAGCATAGAATCAAAAACACCCTTTCGCCTTGATGCAAAAGGGCGTTCTGCGGTCTAAAACCCCTGACGGGGACGTCGAGCGGCTAATAAAAGGCTGTGTCGTAACCTGAGGTGAAATTCGCGGTTTTGTGAAGTGTCTACATTACGCCGGACGCCACCACTATCCTGACCTTCCCCCGTCAAGGGGGAAGGAATTATTGAGACAGTTTCCGGGTGACTAAGCGGCGACCTTGGCTTCCGCGGCGATGCCGAGCAGCTTGTCGAAGCCGACAGGGTCGTTAACCGCCAGGTCGGCCAGCATCTTGCGGTCCACCTCGACACCCGCCACCTTCAAGCCGTGCATAAACTGGCTGTAGGTGGTGCCGGACTGACGGCAGGCGGCGCCGATGCGGACGATCCACAGGCGGCGGAACTCGCCCTTCCTCTCGCGGCGGTGACGGTAGGAATAGCTCCAAGCGTGGAGCAATGCTTCCTTGGCCCACTTGTAGTTGCGGCTCGAGGAGCCCTGAAAGCCCTTGGCCTGGGCTAATATTTTCTTATGGCGGTGGCGCTTGGTGACGCCGCGTTTAACTCTGGACAACGTAAATCTCCGGGGGAATATTGGCCAATGGTCTATACGTCGTAGGGAATAAGCTTGCTAAGCCGCTTGACGTCGCTCTTATCCACCATCAGCTTAGCATCGTACTTGCGGGTTACCTTCTTGGGCTTTTTACGGCGCAGGTGACTACTCATGCGCTTGCGCCGCATCAGCTTGCCCGTTCCAGTGACATGGAAACGGGCCCTGGCGCCCTTGTGAGTCTTAAGCTTCGGCATTGGCTAGGTCTTCCGCCTTTTTCTCGGTTTTTTCGCCCTTGGGGGCGCTGGGAATCAAAATCATGTACAAGGTCCGCCCTTCCGCAGACGGGGCCTTTTCCAGCCGCACTTCTTCCTTCATATCGTCGGCAATTCTCTTGAGCACAGACAACCCCAGCTGCTGGTGTACTGCTTCCCGACCCCGGAACCGCACGGTCAGCTTTACCTTTGACCCGTCGTCAATGAACTCCCTTACCTTGCGGAGCTTGGCTTCCAGGTCGTGGGTGCCGATATTGGGACGGAAGCGGATTTCCTTCAGTTCGGTATTCTTCTGGCCTTTCTTGGATTCTCGTTCCTTCTTGGAGTACAAGTAGCGCAGTTTTCCATAATCCAAGAGGCGACAAACCGGTGGATCCGCGTTGGGAGCTACCTCCACCAAGTCGACGCTGCTTTGCCTGGCCATTTGCAGGGCTTGATCCAGCGTCAGTACGCCAAGCTGCTCTCCGTCCTCACCGATGATGCGAACACGGGGCGACCGAATCTGCTCGTTTACTCTATACTGTCGTGCTATGCTGTCCTACCTCCGAAAGTGTTACGTCACGAAGTGTGTATTCAGGAAGGGTTGAATCAATTTAGCACAAGCCCTACGGGGAGTCAATCTGCCCCGGTTGCAGGGTACGGGCATTTACGATTATTGGTCTGAGCCGGGCCCGGTACAGTGGTGACATTGGGCTGGCCGCCACCCCCGGCCCCTCTCCCTGGGGAAGAGGGGAGATTTGACGTATCAACTCCGACATCACGGCAAACCAGATAGACCGGCCCCGGTTTGGGTGCTAACATTTCCCATCCTATATACGCAGATGCCATTTATGTAAGGGAAGGCGGGGAATGACACCAGCAGAATTTATCGCCAAGTGGAAAGATACGACTTTCGGAGAGAAGTAGGCTTCACAGGAAATGTTCCTGGATATATGCCGACTGGTAGGGCACCCCACGCCGGTAGAATACAGAAACCCGGATGCCTTTACGTTCGAGAAAACAGTGCCCGTCGGTTCTGCCGACGCATATTTGGAGGAACACTTCGGCTGGGAGTTCAAGGGCAGTGACAGCCAGTTAGACGAGGCCTTTACCCAGTTGCTGCGCTATTCCTTCTATCTAAAAACGCCCCCTCTACTCATAGTATCTTCATTCCAAACGATATTAATCCGCACCAACTTTCCGGGGATGGAGACGGTACTGCACAAAATTCAGGTTGAGGAGTTGACCGACCCTGACAACCTGAAGATACTGCGTTCTGTTTTTTTCGCCCCGGCAGACCTTCGCCCCAATCGTTCGGTGGAGGAAGTGACCAGGGAAACTGCCGACCTGTTCCGGTATATCGTTACGGATATGGAACAGCGGGACCAGGACCCAGAGAAACTGGCGCGTTACCTTAACCAGGTTGTCTTCTGCCTCTACGCGGAAGATTCGGGCCTGTTGCCCAGGGGGTTGTTTAGCGATTTGGTACGCCAACAGTATCGTAACCCGGAACTCTTCAACCGGGCCGTGAGAAGCCTTTTCCAGCAGATGGCCACGGGTGGACTGTACGGCTCTTCGGAGATTCAGCATTTCAATGGTGACCTGTTCAACGACTCGGAAACCGTTGAACTCAGTACCGTCGCCCTGCAACGACTGGCGGAAGCCACCAGCAAGAACTGGCAGAACATAGAGCCTTCGATATTTGGCACCTTGTTCGAGAGGGAATTGGACGCATCAAAGCGGGCGTACCTGGGTGCCCATTACACTGGCGCCGACGATATTATGCTGGTAGTGGACCCGGTGGTGATGGCCCCGTTGCGGCGAGAATGGGAAGAGGCCCGTCAGGAGATAGAGGTTTTCCTGGACGATGATGACAGCACGGCGGCCCGAAACCGGTTGGAAGCCTTCCAGCAACGGTTGGCCGAAATAAAGGTGCTGGACCCGGCATGCGGCAGCGGCAACTTCCTCTACCTGGCACTGCGGTCGCTACTGGACCTGGAGAAAACCGCCATTGACTTCGGTGCGGCCCAAGGCTGGCAGGAATTGCGACCGACGGTGAAGCCCGATCAGATGCTGGGGCTGGAGATCAATCACTATGCAACGGAGCTGGCACGCACGGCCCTGTGGATTGGCTATATCCAGTGGCATCAGTCCAACGGCTTTCCCTACGACCATAGCCCTATCCTGACGTCCCTGGATACCATCCGCCAGACCGACGCCATCCTGGACTTGTCGGACCCCGAGAACCCCAAAGAACCGGAATGGCCGGTGGCGGAGTTCGTAATTGGCAACCCGCCGTTTTTGGGTGGCAAGTTATTGAGAACGAACTTGGGTGACCATTACGTTGATATCTTATTTGGGAAGTACGAGAAAATGGTGTCCGCTGAGGCCGATCTGGTCTGCTACTGGCTTGAGAAGGGACGAAAGATGGTGGAGGGGAAGAAAGCCACCAGGGTAGGTTTGCTGGCAACTCAGGGCATTCGGGGTGGCGCTAATCGGCGAGTTTTGCAACGGATAAAGGAAACAGGCGACATCTTCATGGCTCTGTCTGACCATCCGTGGATTCTCGAAGGCGCCGCCGTGCATATTTCAATAATTGGGTTCGACGATGGCTCTGACACAGACCGATCTCTGGATGGCAACCAGGTGGAATCAATAAATTCCAATCTGACTGTGGGTGTTGATTTGACCGGGGCAGTTCGGCTAGAGGCCAATAGGGGCATTTCGTTCATGGGTGACACCAAGGGTGGGCCGTTTGATATTCCGGATTCGCTTGCTCAACAGATGCTTAAGAGCCCCAACCCACACAGCAAGAGTAATTCCGAAGTTGTGAAACCTTGGATAAACGGCAAGGACATAACGTCCCGGCCGAGTGGAAAATGGATAATCGACTTCGGTGATATGTCATTGGAGGATGCTTCCCTTTACGAGTTACCTTTTGAATATGCAAAAGTGAATGTGTTGCCAACTCGTAAGAATAATAAACGACAAAGCTATGCGGAAAACTGGTGGCGCCATGTGGAGCCGCGGCCCGGCTTGCGCCTTGCCGTCCGGGACTTGCCCCGATATATAGCAACCGCACGCGTATCCAAGCACAGGCTCTTCACGTGGCTTCATAATGAAGTAGTAACCGACAGTGCCTGCATCGCTGTAGCTCGTAAAGATGACTACACATTCGGTGTTCTCCACTCCTGTTTCCATGAACTATGGGCATTGGCAATGGGAACACAGTTGGAAAGCAGGCCACGCTACACGCCAACTACTTGCTTCGAAACCTTCCCTTTCCCTGAACCTACGGATGAACAGAAGGAAGCTATAGCGGATGCTGCACGAGAGTTGAACGAGTTGCGGGAGAACTGGCTGAATCCGCCGGGTATGCCTGCGTCGGAACTGAAGAAGCGGACACTGACCAACATTTATAACGCCCGCCCTACCTGGCTGGACAATGCCCATAAGAAACTGGACGCGGCGGCGGCGGCGGCCTATGGCTGGCCGGTGGATTTGGTAGAGCAGGAGATTCTGGAGCGGTTGCTGGCGCTTAACCTGGAGCGGGCGGCGGCGCAGTAAAGGGTAACCGGGATTACGGCGGGGAACGTAGACTGTCAGTGAACGAGGTTCCTGCCTTCGCAGGAACGACGGGGGTTTTGCAGGACCGGCGAGGTTTGGGGTGTTGGGTGAGGGCGGCCACGAGGGCCGCCCCTGCGTTTGCATCTTCGCCCCCATCCCAACCTTCCCCCGTCGAGGGGGAAGGGCCTTGTTCGGGGGTTCCTTTTTTACAGGCCTAGCGCAGGGCCAGCATTCTTTCCAGGGCTACGTTGGCTTCCTGGCGCATTTGTTCGGGGACGGTTATCTGGTTGTTGACCTCTCCGGCGGCCAGGCCTTCCAGCACCCAGAGCAGGTAGGCCGGGTGGATGCGGTACATGGTGGAGCAGGGGCAACTGACCGGGTCCAGGCAGAATATGGTCTTGTCGGGATTCTGGAGGGCCAGGCGGTTGACCAGGCTGATTTCGGTGCCCACGGCCCACTGGCTGCCGGCGGGAGCCTCGTTGATGGTCTTGCGGATAAACTCGGTGGAGCCGTTCATGTCCGCCACCTCGAGGGTCTCCATGGGGCACTCGGGGTGCACCACGACGTTGATGTCGGGGTAGCGGTCGCGGGCCGACTGGACCTGGCCGGGGGTAAAGCGGGTATGCACGGAGCAGTGGCCCTGCCACAGGACCATCTTGGCGTGGCGAAGCTGCTCGGGGGTGTTGCCGCCCAACCGCTTGAAGGGATTCCAGACCACCATTTCGTCCAGGGGTATGCCCAGCTTAAGGGCGGTGTTGCGGCCCAGGTGCTGGTCGGGCAGGAAGAGGACACGCTGGGCCCGCTCGAAAGCCCACTTGAGTACGGCGGGGGCATTGGACGAGGTACAGACGGCGCCGTTGTTGCGGCCGCAGAGGGCCTTGATACCGGCGATGGAGTTCATGTAGGTGACGGGAATGATGCCGCCGTGGTCGCCCAATACGTCCTGCAAGTCTTCCCAGGCATCGTCCACATCCTCCATGGGGGCCATATCGGCCATGGAGCAACCGGCGGTGATGTTGGGGAGAATCACCTTCTGGTGCGGGGCGCAGAGGATGCAAGCGGTTTCGGCCATGAAGTGGACGCCGCAAAAGACAATGTAGCTGGCCTCGGTGCGGGAGGCGGCCTCCTGGGAGAGCAGGAAGGAGTCGCCCTGGAAGTCGGCGTACTTGATTATCTCTTCCCGCTGGTAATGGTGGCCCAGGATGGTTACATCGGTTCCCAGCTTTTGCCGCACGTCGTGGATGCGCTGGTCCAGTTCTTCGGGCGAAAAGCGCAGGTACTCTGGGGGAATCTTCTGCCACCGGACGTTGATGGCAATCTCTTCGGCCAGGGACTTGGCCGGGAGTTCATCTTCGGGCCGGCAGAAGGCGGCGTGTTCGATCTCGGTCAGGGGTATGGTTGGCGTCCTGGGCTTTGTTGCCATTTTCATATCCTCGGCTAAAGCTCGTATGCTCCATAGGGGTCCGGTTCGAGTTCTCGCTGAAGGCCCCGGTGCGACGGCTACGAGGGGATAGACCTCAGCACCAACGTGGCCACAACCCCCAGCAGGGCAACCGTGATTCCGCCGGCAATACCCCAGCCGGCCCAGAACACGCGGAAGATCCGGTCGTTGGTCTGGTCGATTCGCTCGTTAACCCGGTCCCCCGCTTCCGCCACACGGTCGCTATTCTGGTTAATTCTCTGATTGGTGCGGTCAATGCGCTCGCTGAGCAGGCCGCCGGTCTCCGAGATCTGCTGAGTGGCCTGGTCGATGCGCTGATTGGTCTGGTCGATTCGTTCGTTGGTTTCTTCAACCCGCTGGATGGCCAGAGTTATGCGGTCGGCAGCCTCATCGATACGCTGGTAAGCCAGGACTAAACGCTCGTTGGCTTCGTCGATTCTCTGGTTGGTACGGTCCAGGCGGGCGTTGATCTGCTGCTGGCCTGCCTTCAGCTCATTCAGGATGGAAACCACTTCCTCCAGTCGCCGGTCCGGATGTTCCAAGGCGCGGGGTTCGTTGTCGGTCATTGCAGCACTCCTGGACGCAGCTTCAACGTAGCTTCAACGTAGCTCCGACTTTGCTTCCTGCCAGGCAGGTGCGGGAAACCCTGCTCAGGACTTGTCCCCGGCCTGACCCTGCAGGGCCCAGGGGCTGGCCTGGCTGATTTCCACGTTCACCAAGTCGCCGGGGTTCACCGACTGGCCGGGCTGGACGCGATCGCCGGCGTCCTCATCGTCGGCAATGAAGACCAGCTTGTCGGTGCGGGTGCGGCCCTGCCACTTGCCCCGCTTGCGCCCTTCCACGAGGACCTCGAGAGTCTGGCCGACCAGGACGGAGTTGGTATCCCGCAGGATGCTTTCCTGGAGGGAGTCCAGTTCCTTCATCCGGCAGTCCTTGACCTCCTTGGGAACATCATCCTCCATGGTGCGGTGGGCAGTGGTGCCCGGGCGGGTGGAGTAGGCGGCGCAATGCACCTTGTCGAAGCGCAGTTCGGACACCAGGTCCATGGTCTGCTCGAACTGTTCTTCCGTCTCGCCGGGGAAGCCCACGATAATGTCGGTGCTCATGGACACGCCGGGGATGGTGTCTCGGATTCGCCCCACCAGTTCGCGGTAATGGTCCCGCGTGTAGGGGCGGCGCATTCGCTGGAGGACTTCGTCGTTACCGGCCTGTACCGGCAGGTTGATGTGCTCGCACACCTTGGGCAGGTCGGCCACGGCCTGGATGATCCGGTCATCCATGTAGGAAGGGTGGGACGTCAGGAAGCGGATGCGGTCGAGGCCGTCAATGTCGTTCAGGCGAGTGAGCAGCAGGGAGAGGTCAGGCTTTTCGGGCAGGTCATAACCGTAGGCATCCACGGTCTGCCCCAGCACCGTTACCTCGCGAACGCCCCGGTTGACCAGCAGTTCCACCTCGTGGGCCACATCGTCCACCGGGCGGCTGACCTGGCGGCCGCGGCGGTAGGGAATGATGCAGAAGGTACACATCAGGTCGCAGCCGTGGATAATGGGAACGTAGCAGGCAACGTCGGGGTGCGCGGGAGCGAGGGAACCGACGCAGCCTTCCCAGTCGAGGCCCTTGCGTTCGCCCACCAGTTGCAGCAGGGGCTCGAACTTCTGGGGCTGCATAAAGAGGTCAACGTCGGGGAAGCGCTTCTGCAGTTCGTCGGTTTTGGGGCCCACCATGCAGCCCATGAGGGCCAGCACGCGGTCGGGCTGCTGCTTCTTGAGGGGGTTTACCATCCAGAGGTTGCCGACCACCTTGTCTTCGGCGCCCTGGCGGACCACACAGGAGTTCAGGACAATTACATCGGCGGCCTTGGCATTTTCCACCGGGCGAAGGCCAAGCTGCTCCAGGGCCGATCCCAACCGTTCCGAGTCGGCCTTGTTCATCTGGCAGCCGATGGTCCATATGTAGAAAGTATCCATCAACTCAGCTTATATCTCTATCCAAGTAGCCCGGCACTGGAAGATGCCGGGCAGGATCGGGTTGGCAGGTTTGCTGGCAGGGGAAGTGTCTTTTCTTCCGCTATGCCCGCAGGTTCAATTTGCCCCATTTGAGGTGGATTGGTCGGCTCGTGTGCCGATCTATGCACCTGTTCTTGCCGGACTATTCCATACCTTAGGGGACAACAATTATACCACTTTAACAAGCCGATGCCGGGCCCGGGCTGTAGCTTTCCAACCAATTCAAACAGGACAGGGCAAAGTAGACGCTAATAGGTACGCCGTGGCCCGAGTCCAATAGGCAGATGGTTGCTTCATTGTCCCCATTGGCAGCGTTGGTGTCAATGTTCCCGCTCCGGAGCAGGGCAATCGCGTCTTAATTCAATGTCATGCTGAGCCCTTCGGCTGCGCTCAGGGTGACATCAATTCAAGTTCGAGCAAACTGCACAATTTAAGACTCTATTGCCCAGGAACGAGAGACTCTACCGGGATTGGAATGCGTTTAACCTGTTATTTTCCTCAGTTCCTGTCCCTTCTGACCGGATAGATCCCCTTCTCCACGCAAGTGCCTATGCTCATATTGCCGGATTCAACTGGTGCCAGCCGGCGTATTGCTGGTAGGTGTAAGCAGCCTGGATTACTCCGGGCTCGTCGAAGGGCTTGCCGGCGATCTGCATTCCGATGGGCAGACCGCTCTCGGTGAACCCGCAAGGCACGGAAATGGCCGGAAGGCCGGTGACGTTGAAGGGTGCTGTAAAGCTCTTCCCCCGAGTGGTGGACATAGGGTCGAAGCCCTCAAAGGCTGCCGCCGGTTGGGTCATGGTGGGCGTCACCAGGAAGTCCACCGTCTTCATCACCTGGGCGAAGTCCCGCCGCGCCCACGTGCGCACCCGCTGGGCCTGGAGGTAGTCCGACGCGCTCATCAATCCGCCGATGCGGAACCTGCCGCGGACAATCTCCCCGAACTCCTGGGGGCGGGTCTTGAGGTTGGGCTCGTGGTAGGCGAAGGCCTCGCTGACCATGATCACCGAATTGGCGGCCCGCACGTAGTCCAGGCTGGGCAGGGTCACTTCCTCGACATGGGCGCCCAGTTCTTCGAGCACGCTCACCGCCTGCTCCACCCTGGCTACCACCTCGCGGTTAACGCCGGGGTCGTCGTCAAAGAAATAATGCCGGGGGAGGCCGATCCTTACTCCCCGAATGTCTTCCCGCAGCGACCGCGAGTAATCCGGCACCGGGGCATGGCTGGAGGTTGGGTCCCGGGGGTCGTGTCCGGCGATGGCCTGAAGCATGAAAGCGGTGTCCTCGACGGTGCGGGTCATCGGCCCGGCGTGGTCCTGGGACCAGCTCAACGTCACCACCCCGAAGCGGCTAACACGCCCATAGGTGGGCTTCAGGCCGACGATTCCGCACAGTGAAGCTGGGCCCCGGATAGAGCCGCCGGTGCAGGACCCCAACGCCCCCATACTTTGGCCCGACGCTACCGAAGAGCCGGAGCCGCTGCTGGAGCCGCCGGTAATGTGGTTAAGATTCCAGGGGTTGCGGGCCGGCTCGAAGGGCGTCGTCCAGTCCGGACCGCCCAGGGCGAACTCGTGCATCGCCAGCTTGCCCAGAAGGATACCGCCGGCTGCCTTCAGTCGGGCGGTGGTGGTGGCATCTTCAGTGGGAACACGTTCAATATCCACCTGGGATCCGGAGGTGGTGCGGATTCCGGCGGTGTCGTACAGGTCCTTGAGGGCAAAGGGTATGCCGTGCATGGGCCCCTTGTAAGCCCCCCGCAGGATTTCCGCCTCGGCGGTTCGCGCCTGCTCCAACGCTTCGTCGGCCAGCAGGAGGATGAACGAATGGAGGCGGTCGTCGGTGACCTCGATGCGGTCCAGGCAGGCCCGGGTCAGTTCCACCGGGGAAAGTTCTCCCCTCTGGATTAGCTCCCCGGCTTGACGGATGCTCAGATAATGGAGTTGGGTGTCGGAAGTGGACATAAATGCATTCCTCCTTGGCGCAACTGGGGTTGAGCGGCGGACCGCTGTCAGGCCTCCGGCCAGTCAGGGTTGTTAGGACTCCGGCCAGTCGGGATGGAACTCCACGACCATTTCCTCGGCCCCAAAGCTAAGGGTGTGCAGTTCCCGGGCGTAGGCGGCGTAAACCTCGTAAATCGGTTTGAGCTGATCCAGTTCTTCCTGGCTCATACCCAAACCAGCCCGGTCGGCCATCAGCTTGAACTCTTCCATCGATGTTTCGCCCGTGTCAGGCATCGTACAACCTCCGGATTCCGCATGTGTTGCGGTTGGTGAATCCCTACTTCTTCAGGAATGGTGGGATTATACATCCCTCCTGACTAATGGAGTACCGGTGTACTGAGAACCGTCCGCCACAGGCATCCAAAGTCACCAAATATTGCTAATGCCGAAACGGCAAAGCAACCCTTGATCATTTACCGATTCCATAACATAGAAGATAATTCAACAGATAATCAGCCTGACAGCCGCAAACCATGACGAAAAATAGCTTGCGGGGTTTGGCGGGCCACTTTAAGATGTACCGAACGACTCAACGTGGCCAAAGCAGACCTTAAGCGAGGAGGCAGCCATGGCAGAACAATTGCAGCGCCCCACGGACAAAGCAGAGATTTACTGGTTTTCCGAGCAGCCCTACGGGCACGTCACAAACCAGGACCTGGAGAAATATGATTCGGGGCGGCTGGGCTTCCCCAACACCCACTTTGACCCCGAGAAAGCTCATGTTCTATACAACCAGTACCACGAGCAATACGCGTTGGCCGACGAGGTAGGGTTCGACGGAATTATGAGCAACGAGCACCACGCCTCATACTGGTGCATGAAACCATCGGTTAACCTGGATGCGGCGGTGATCAGCAAGCTCACCAAGAATGTCAAAATAGCTATCCTGGGCAACGTCATTGCCGTCAACGACCCGATTCGAATGGCCGAAGAGATAGCGATGCTCGACTGCTATTCCGGCGGCCGGATAATTTCAGGCTTCGTGCGGGGCACGGCGGTGGAGACATTGCAGGCGGGCATCGCCCCGCCGGAAAACCGGTCGCGTTTCGAAGAAGCACACGACCTTATCATCAAGTGCTGGACCACTCCCGGGCCCTTCCGCTACGAAGGGCAACATTACAAATACCGGGTTGTGAATCCCTGGGTGCTGCCGGTGCAGAAGCCCCACCCCGACATCTGGTTCCCGGGGACGGGCAGTCCCGAAAGCGTGGTCTGGGCGGCGAAACATCGCCACCCCTACATGAACCTGGGCGCCCTGGTGGACACCACCGAGTGGTTGCGGCAGGTCTATATCGACACGGCCAAAGAAGAAGGGTACAAGGCCGGGCCGGAACACTTCGGTTACCTGCTCCGGTGCCTGGTGGCCGATACCGACGAGAAGGCCATAGAGATTGGCCGGGAGTTCATGTGGACCATCGAGCACCGGCAAAGGGGGCCCATGGAGCACAACGACCCGCCGGGCTACCAGTCCCGGGCAGCAGTCGAAGTGAAGGCCCAGCGCCCCACAGGCAACGTAGCGGGGGCCGGCGGCCTGGGCGTGGGCCTCAGCTACGAGCAGCTCCAGGGCGTGAATAACATCATCGTCGGCAGCCCGGAGACGGTCACCCGAAAGCTCACCGAGGTGATCGAAAGGCTCAGCCCGGGATACGTGCATATCTATGGGAACGAAGGCCACATGGCCCACAAGGACGTGATGCGCTCCGTAGAACTCCTGGGCAAAGAGGTAATTCCGGCGCTCCACGAAGTCAAGCTGCGGCCTTACGAGTAGCCAATCCGTTTTCGGGCCCGCCGGGACTCCCCGGCGCGGCCCTGCCTCCAGGCAACTGTCTTAATACTCCTACCCTGGACCACATTGGACCGGAGGGCAGGAAGGTTCTCCCCGACGTGCATGAACTGTGATGAGCTGCCCTTTGGGTTAATTCAAGACTGACGAAACCAAGGAGAACCCATGAAGCTTGGCCTTTTTATGATGCCGTCCCATCCCCCGGAGCGGAACATCTACGATTCGCACCAGTGGGATTTGAACTACCTGGAGTTGGCAGACCGGTTGGGGTATGACGAAGCCTGGATCGGTGAGCATTTCACGGCGCCGTGGGAACCGATCCCCGCTCCGGACCTGATGATTGCCCAGGCCTTGCAGCGGACCAGCAGGATTAAGCTGGGTTCAGGAGTCCATCTTCTCCCCTACCACCATCCGGCAGAGTTGGCCCACCGCGTCGCATACCTGGACCATATTGCCCAGGGACGTTTCATGTTCGGCATCGGTTCCAGCGGCTTGCCCAGCGACTGGGCATTGTTCGACGTTGACGGCAACAACGGCCAGCACCGCGAAATGACCCGCGAGGCGCTGGACATCATCCTGAAGATCTGGCAGGCGAAGGGGCCCATGGAGTACAAGGGCAAGTTCTGGAACGCCAACGTCCCCGACACCATGTACGATGTCCTGCGGCCCTTTCTCTACCCCTACCAGAAGCCCCATCCGCCCATCGCCGTGGCGTCGGCCAGCTACCGTTCGCCAACCCTGGTCATCGCCGGGGAACGTGGATTCATCCCCATGAGCCTGGCCTTCAATACGGATTACTGTCTCAGCCACTGGGAAGCCATTGAAGAAGGAGCGCAGAAGGCGGGAAGAACCCCATCAAGGAAGGAATGGCGGTTGGTCCGGGACGTTTACGTTGCGGACACCGATGAGGAGGCCCGCGAAGCGGCAGTTGGAGGCATGACGGCCAGGGTCTGGCGGGACTACCTGCTCCGCATATTCAAGGAGTTCAACCTGCTGCACGTATTCAAAGACGACCCGGAAGTCCCCGACGAAGACGTTACGCCGGAATACATGGCCGACCACATGTGGCTCATCGGCTCGCCCGATACCGTCGCGGCCAAGATTCGCAAGCTGTATGAGAACGTGGGAGGGTTCGGCGGCCTGCTGGTCCTGGTTTACGACCACTGGCAGAACCAGGAAGGGTGGGACAAGTCGACACGCCTGCTGGCGGAAGAGGTGATGCCCAGAATTGCCGACCTGGTGCCTGAATAAGAGCTGCGTTAACGGTCAGCTTCCAGAACTCCAGGATAGACTCGACGGGCTTCAAGAGAATTGACAGGCGCAGTCCGACTTATCAAGACCCTGCACGGCCCGCAGGACGGCGGAACATGATAGAGGGAGGGTTTCAAATATGGCTACGGTGGGAACCGGCAAACACACTTACGAGTTGGTGGAAGACTGGGCCAAGTTGCCCGAAGGCTGGGTATTGGGTCAGACCGCCATAGTAACCGACTCCCAGGACCGTGTCTATCTTTTTAACCGCAGCGACCATCCGCTAATTGTCCTGGACCAGGAGGGAAACTACCTGACTTCGTGGGGCGAGGGAGTCTTGCACGACGCCCACGGCATGTTTATCGACGACGAGGACAACCTCTATCTGCCGGTAAAGAACAATCATGTTGTGCTGAAATACACGCGGGAAGGCAATCTGCTAATGACCCTGGGTACCTGGGACCAGCCCTCCGACACCGGCTGGTCAGGCAATTACTCCGACCCAGCCCTTCGAGCGGCGGGCCCTTTCAACCGCCCCAGCGACGTGGCCCTGGACGCACAGGGTGACATGTACATCTCCGACGGCTACGGCAATGCCCGCGTCCACAAGTTTTCCGCCGGGGGCAAACTCCTCTTCTCCTGGGGCGCCCCAGGCAAAACGGCGCCCGGCGAGTTTCACGTCCCCCACGGGGTATGGGTCCATAACGACGGGCGGGTGTTCGTGGCAGACCGGGAAAACAACCGCATCCAGATATTCTCCCCAGACGGCGCTTTCCTTGACCTATGGACCGACTTCGCTCGTCCCTGCGACATTTACGTAGATTCAGACGATACCATGTTCGTAGTTGAGTTGGATGCTTTGGTTAGTATTGTGACCATTGACGGGCAGTTGATAACCCGCTGGCCGGCTCCCACCGAAGCCGACCCAGGAACCGGCGCCCATGCCATCTGGCTGGACTCCCGGGGCGACATATACGTTAACCGCAACCTCGAGGGTCAGCGACTGCTCAAGTACCGCCGCCTCGCCTGAAGATCGGGCGCTTCCTTACCGCTCACAGCGGGCTTTCGCCCTACGGGATGTGCCGCAGGCCCCGACTATGGGTCAATAGTGGGGCCTCAACGCGAAGCTTCTTGAACTCATCAACTCTGATGAACGGTGCTGATGCGGGTAAACTAACGGAAGCTTTGCCGCTTTGACCGTTCCTTGACCCGCTATTGGGCACGAAATGCGGGGTTATTCCTCCACGGCTTGGGAGGCAGACAGGAAGTCGGCGTCGGCGAAATCCGCGAAGCGGTCGGGGAGGAATTGGCCCATGTCGGAAACGACTTCGGTTGAACCACGGCAGATATAGTCGGCGATGATGCGGCCGGTGATGGGCCCCAGGTGGATGCCCTTGGTGGTGTGCCCGGTAGCCAAAAGGACGCCTTCTCGGCCGGGGACCGGGCCGATGATGGGTTTGCTGTCGGGGCTCAGGGGGCGGGAACCGGCAAGCTGCTGGACCAACCCGGCTCGCTCCAGGTCCGGAAAGACGTCTATGGCCCGCTGAAGGAGTTCCAACCGGGCAGTTTCGGTGGGCTGGTTGTCAAACTCCTCTCCCCAGAAAAGCTCTTTCTCGTCATAGTCCCGACCGCCGGTGCTGCCGACGCTGGTCAAACCGTCCAAGCGGCTGATCATGTGACCGCGCTTGGGAGAACTGATCAGCACGGAAAGGGGTTCGCCTGGGTAATTGAGCAAGAGGCGCTCACCCTTCATGGGGCGGACCGGAACGGGAAAGGCCAGCCAGGGAGTGAAAGCCCGGCTCCAGGTACCAGCGGCCACCACCACTGTGCTGCAGGGTATGTCCCCGGAGGCGGTCTTTACGCCGGTAATCGTGGGGCCGCTGGTCACCAGGCCGGTTACTTCCCGTTGCAGGATGCTGGCGCCTTTGAGTTCTGCGCTCCGGCCCAGGGCCAGGTTGAGGCGGTAGCTGTCCAACTGGGCGGACTCGTCCTCGTACACGGCGCCGACGATGGAAGGGGAAAGGCGGGGTTCGATAGCGTGGACTTCCCGGGCGTCAATCCAATGCATCTTTACGTGGGGTTGCTGCCAGACCATCAAGCCCTTAATCAGGTCTGCCTCCTCGTCGTCCAGGGCCAGCCGGAGAGAAGGGCGGCGCTGGTAGAGCAGGTCCATGCCTGTGGCGGCTTCCAATTCAGGAACTAACTGCGGAAACTCGGCGTAAGCGGCCCGGGCCATCTGGAAGGACTCCCCGGGGGAGAACTCGGCGCCCAGCAGGCTCAGGGAACCGGTAGCGTGGGCAGACGCCCCGCTGCCCATGGCTTCCCGCTCCAGGAGGATCACATTGACGCCTTCCCGGGCCAGGTAATAGGCCACCGAGCAGCCCACCACACCGGCGCCAATCACAACTACGTCGGCACTCTCAGGCAAACTCCTGCCCTCCTATGGTAGTTTTCGGGATTATCACCGTGAGCCGCAAGGGTGTCAATCGGGGTGTATTATCTAAATGGACTATTAGATTTCATCATTTGAGAATATCCGATCCCCACAATCAGGAGATTCCTCATGGACATCACCAGGCGTATCGGTGAATACGTGACCCACGCTGGCATCGAGGACTTCCCGCCCGAAGCGGTCATAGCGGCCAAGGGGGCAATTATGGACTGCCTGGCGTGTATGCTGGCCGGCAGCCGGGAATCGCTGACGGACATCCTTTGCCGCTACGTTGCCGCCGAGGGCGCCGCTCCTGCCGCCAGCGTCGTGGGTCGGGGATTCAGGACATCGGCGGCCAACGCTGCCCTGGTGAACGGGGCTATGGCCCACGCCCTCGACTACGATGACATTACCCACATTACCAAGACCCACCCCACCGCCGTCCTGTTGCCCGCGGCCCTTGCGGTATCCGAGGAGACCGGGGCTACCGGACAGGAGATGCTGCTGGGCTACATGGCCGGGTTCGAGGTGGCCTGCGGCGTGGGCGAGGCCCTGAGCGAAGCCTATTACGATGACCTGGGCTGGCATCCCACCGGCCCACTGGGAGCCATCGGTTCGGCGGCGGCAGCCAGCAAAATAATGGCCCTGGACCCGGAACAGACGGCCATGGCCATCTCCCTGGCCGCGTCCCAGGCGTCGGGACTGAGGCAGAACTTCGGCACCATGACCAAGCCCTTCCACGCCGGGGATGCCGCCCGGGCCGGCGTAGTATCGGCCAGGCTGGTACGGGACGGCTTCACCGCCAGCCAGGACGCCCTGGAAGGACGGTTCGGGTTTATCCGGGCCTTCTCCGGCGGTCAGGGCTTCAACAGCGAGCAGGTGGTGGAGAACCTGCAGAACAAATGCTACCTGGTGGAATCGGGCATCGAAATCAAGAAGTATCCCTGCTGCGGCAGCGCCCACCTGGCCCTGGATGCCACCTTTAACCTGCTGTCCCAGGGCGCCATCGACCCGCAGGCGGTAGACAAGATCGAGGTAATGGTGGACTTCGACCCGCCGCGCTCGTTAATCCACTCCCGCCCGATGTCGTCGCTGGAAGGGAAGTTCAGCATGCAGTATTGCCTGGCTGCCGCCCTGCTGGACCAGCGGGTGGGGCTGCAGTCCTTTTCCGACGAGCAAGTGTTGCGTACTGATGCCCAGTCGCTGATTCCCCGCATAGATATGCGCCGCATCCCGGGCAACGAGGGCAAGCCAAGTTGGACAGAGGGCTATAACGAGGTTGACGTACACCTGAAGGACGGCACTGTGCTCCGGCAGCAGGCGCACCGGGCCAGTAGCGGCGCCCTGCGCGGTGTAACCGTGGAGGACATCCTGGAAAAATTTAGGGACTGCGCGTCGCAATCCCTGTCCGAAACAACGGCCGCGGAAGTCCTGTCCCGCCTGGACAGGCTGGAGGAGGCGGAACCGATCAGCGGTTTGGCGAACCTGCTCCGGGGGTGAGGTTATTGGACGGCGCCAGACATAGCGGGAATCAGTTTAGGGAACCTTTGCGAGAGTTCCTTCCCCCTTGATGGTGGAAGGTAACCTTGCTTGCAGATTATGGCCTCCAAATGGAAAGTCGATTCCCCCTCTCACAACACTGAACAGGTAAACTAGCACCGATGGAAACAGCGGCTCATTTTTCTTCAATTAGCGTAGCAGCAATAACCGTACTGGGGTTGCTTTGGGCCGGCTGGATGCAATTGCGCAAACACCGAAACCGGAGACGGGACAGGCTAATCGCTTTGTTGCGTATTTGTGCAGCACCATCCCAATATTGGCCCAACTACCTGCCTGAATGCCCTTCAGTGGAATTAACCCCAGCACATCATTTGGGTATGAACGAAAGCCACAGAGTAAGCATCAATCACATTCTGGTAGGCGATGAAGTCCCTTCGCAGGGTAAATGGTGGAAAGGCAGGAAAAAGCCACTGGCAGTAATCAGTTTCTCGACTTCAACCAATCCACTCGCCATTGTCCCTGATAAGCAAAAAGAAGGACAAAGAATCCAAACCAAGTCACGGGCCTACCCCGACTATGGTTTCATATTGGGATTTAATTTGTCGTTGCTTGATTCTCCAGACAGCCACGACCTTGCTTCCAACAATTCTTTCCTGCTCAGGAACATTCTCTCGAAGTGCCACTGGGTGACTGCTGGCCCACACCAAAAGCTGATGTGGTTCCCCTACGCCATTACCTACACCACCTGCGAAAATCCCCGTGGGAATTGTGTGCAGTTTTGCTCTCGAATAGCTTCAAGAGGGCACGGGGCGCAGATTCGGGCTTTAGGGTGGGATGATGGTGATGGCGTCAGAGCAACGTACAACAAAGCAGAACGACTCTTTGTATCGTCGGGAATCGTACCCGAACATCCGATATGGGCAGAGAGTCATAGCAGGACAGAAGGCCCTCAGAGAGTTCGCCAACTGGTATATGATGCCTTGGCAGAGACTATCGGGACAAATTGCGAAAGGCTTGCTATCCCTAATCCTAAATGGGGTAACATTTTCCCCCTTCCCATTGCGCCTGAAACAGTAATTCGAGAATTGGGCTGGGTGTTGCATCGGCAACTGCCTTCAGACGAATGGGAATTCGTCCACCAATGCCGAGTACGGCTGACAGAATGGGGCTATCAGGGAGTGCGTTACAATCAACCGTTATGCCCCTATCCAACAAATAATATTGCCAGCTAGAAAGTCATACAGTCGTTCCAGAACGAATGGGATGTAAAGAAGACCAAGTTTCCGTTCAGAGAGGAATGGGCAGACGCCTGTCAAGACATTATCCGGGATACCTTCCCTTTAACATTGTTGCCCCTGCCGGAAGGTTCTGAGTCGCACTGGTTGCCAGCAGAACAACGAGATTGGGGTGAGGTGGTTCAATGAAAAATCCTGCAGAGGAGCACAACCAACGATGAAACAGTGTCGCTTGGACTTTTTCATCAGTTTGGCGACTTATGCAACAATATCGACTTTTTCCGCAAATCCAACCTTCCCCCATCAAGGGGGAAGAGACTACGGACCAGGGGCCGGTTTGTAAACCGGCCCTGGCACGTTTTCACCCCCGGCAGAACCTTCACGCGCTGGTGAAAATCTCGTTGGCAATGTCCATCGCTTCCCGGGCGAAGGGTATTCCGGCATATAACGTCATGTGGCCGAACACCTCGATAATCTGGTCCTGCGTATACCCGATGTTCAGGGCGCCACGGATGTGGCCCCGCAGGGGACCATGGCGGCCCAGGGTCGCCAGGCAGGTCATGGTGCAGAGGCAGCGGCTGTTCAGGTCCAGCCCTGGCCGCGTCCAGGTAGCTCCCCAGTAGTATTCTCCGGTAGTACGTCCCAACTCCACCTCAGCTTGAGTAGGGGGAGCCGGCCGGGCCGGGCCGCCGGTTCCCATGTAGTTGCGGCGGTACTCCTCGCCCCGCTGGAACAGGCTGTCGGGGTCTTCATTGCCGTCGTGGATGCGGGCTGGCGTGAAGTCTATCCCGCGCTCGTCAAAAACCGCCTTGCACAGCGTCAAGGCCTGGATTCCGGCCGGCGCTCCACTGTACCAGGTGTCGTGAATGATCAGTTCCACGACCTGTTCCGGCGTCAGTCCTATGTTCAGCGCATTGCCCAAGTGCCGCTTCAGCTGTACTTCGCGGTTCATTACTATGAGGCACGACAGGGTGATCATCTCCCGCTGCACCGGCGTCAGCGCCGGACGCCTCCAAATGGTGCCGAACAGGCCCTCGCCAAGTATCCTCTCCAGGTCCGGTGCGATGTCCCATGCTCCCGGCGACGACCCGCCGGTGATTTGCCCGCCGCCAAACATCCTCCGCGTTTCCTGACCACGTTCGTAGCGGTCGTCCAGTTCACTCATAGCGTTCCTCCATAGTGCGTGTGTACCGATTCCAAGCGCGTTCCAATCGCCGACAGTGTACGGCGGCATACCGGCAGGCGCAACGACTCCACCTGGCCTGCCATGGGTTTCCCTAAGCTGCTCCCTCGCTCATTTGAACCACCGTGTCCTTAACCACCGTGTCCTGCCGCCTGGGCATAGCCCGCCGAAGGAATGGCAGTTCAGTGGGGCTCCCATCAAACCCAAAACACGGGCAGGCTAATTGCGCCAATATTGTGGGTATTCTCAACAGGGGACAAGAAAGGAGTGCCCCTTCGGGCCCTATCGGCATTTGTAGCCGATGAATAATCTGGCGCCTAACCTGCGGCGCAGGTGAAGTCCACGGCCAACCGATCGGTTAGCGGCGGGCCATCGTCAGGCTCTGTCATGTCCCGGTCGAAGACCCGTACCGGCGAGTTGCCGGCCAGATCCTCAAGTTGGCGCTCGACTATCAGTTGGTGGCGGCCTTCAATCCAGGGCGATTCCGGCGCGAATAACCAGCTTCCCTCGCCTCGTCCGGTTTCCACGCTGCCGGATACCGGTGTCCCAAGGGGGCCGCTGACCCAAAGGCATCGCTGCAACAGGGCATAGTCCAGGGGACGCTCGAACTCCACCGCCAGGGGTTCCAATGAACCGGCGGCGGGAACGCGAAGCTTCCACCGTTGGGGGTCAATCCGCAGCCTGACTTCCGGCCCTACCTCGTAACGACGTTCGGCGCCTGCTTTAAGCGGTCGGCCCTTGGCATCGCGAAAATCGGGGTCGATGAACAGCCGGAAGGGAACTCCCTCAATCAGGGGGTAACCAACTTCCAGGTTAGGGACCAGGCCGTGCTTGATCCGGGCCGGGTCCAGCAGCAAGGTCAGACGTTGTCTGGAACGGTCCCATAGTTCCGGGTCCATGGGAACGAAAACGCCGTCCAGGGGTTCCTGCGTATCGTCCCGGCATACCCGGATGGCCTGCTCAGCCCTGCCATCACTCATCGGTTCGGAGAACTGCACGTAGAATTTGAGCAGGTTAACCGGAACCTGTTCAACATCGGGATAGATGGCGACGACGCTGGCAGCAGGAGCGGACTCCACCGCAGGCCGCTGGATGTTCCAGAATCCGGGGCTATCGGATGTTCCGCCGACCAGGGGATGGTACACCAGCAGGGAGTAGCGCATTCCGGCAATAAAGGGGAAGCGGGGGATAAAGTAGACCGAGTAGACCGACTCACCGGACAACTCGAACCGCCCGGCAGCGGCAGGGATGGCCCCGGGTTCCACTCCGGATTTTACGCCGGATTTTACGCCGGATTCCAGGGCCTCGGAGGTTAGCAGGGCCAGACACCGGTTTAGCTCACCGGCGTCCAGCCCTTCGAGTACGCCAAGTTCGGCAACGGTCCAGCCGCTGACCTTCAGCGAGTCCTTTCCGCGATAGTCGCACCAGGTCAGCGCCAGGTCATGTGATTCCGTATCGGGGCGTCGGGTCACAGGGTCACAACTCGTCGACACCGTAGGTATGCAGGTGGATACCCCCTTCTGAATCTTCCTGGAGCATGACTACGCTGTTGTCGCTCAGGTTGGCCATGCGCCTGACGCCTTCGTGGGGCAGAATCTGGCGGGGCACGCCCACCGGCGGGGTTACCGGATCAGCCGGACTCTGGTCCAGCGACTGGTCGGGCACGAGCAGCGGACCCTGGCTTTCAATATCCACGCAGGCAATCTTGATCAGCGGGTGCCGGTCGTTAGCCACCAGCAGGTATTCTTCATCGCCGTGTTGGTAGGAAACCAGGTCCAAAGGCCGGTTGTGGGCGCCCAATTCAGCCACCGTCTTGCCGTGGGCCAATTCGCCGGGCTTGAAGTCGCTGACGGAGAACTGCACCACCGGCGTGCAGGTGTAGCTGGCCAGGATGCTGTTGTTCCCCTGGTAGGGGACGAAGGCGCGAATGGGCGCCGCAGTTTCGTACCGGCCGTGGGAAACGTGGAAAATCTCCAGGGAATTGGAGTTGGTATCGCCGTTGAAGGGGAAGGGAATGCGCCGCAAGGTGGACGAGAATTCCTCGTTGGAAGTGCCCGCTACCACCAGCAGTCCATCAACATAGGACATATCGGTGATGGTCACCGTTCGCAGTTTGACGCGGGTAACCTCCCGCGGGTCGTCTTGGTCAGCGGCGTCCTCGATGGCCGTTTGGGAGAAGCCGATGTTCTCCAGGGACACGTCGGAGATGCCACCGTTCCCACCGTTCCCACCGTTCCCACCGAGCCGGATTATGACCGGAACCCCCGCGTCGCCGCTGCCCCGCATGACCGACAGATAGACGTTTTGGGACCAGGGATGGACCGCCATGTCGCGAATTTGAACGTCTTCGCGGGAGCAGCCCAAGTACCCGGCCAGGGAAGTGTCCAGGTTCTCCAGGTCAATCGCGCTCGATTCGCTGGCTTCTACTTCGCTGGCTTCTATTTCTCTGGCCCGTGGGGAGTCACCCGCATCAATCGCGAAAATTGCGGCTCCAACGTTGTCCCCCACGAACAGGACGCCTTCCGGCCCGAAGGCCAGGGGGCCAACCGATTTAATGTCCGGAGACCCTATTGCCAGACCGAGTTCTTCCATTGCCGTGGCTTGATCTACCATCTTATCCTCTTATCCTCCCATGCTGTGGCCGTATCATATAGGCCGAATTCGGGTATTCTGTCGGATTACCGTGAGATTCTGGGGGTAAAAGCCTAGTATTCGTTGCCAGTTTAGCATTCCCGGCCCGCATTCACCACCGCCCTGAATTCCCTGACGCAAATGGCCTCTGTTGGCGTGGTCTGCAGCTACTCCCAAGCATTGCTCCTCAATCCGCCCATAATTGACCCCGTTCAGAGCATCGGGCTATATTGAATAAAACCTCACTGTTGGAGTGCAGCTATGACCAGCCCTGCCGACCTCAAGATGACCATCGGAGACCTTCTGAACCGCCAGGCGGACCGGTTCGGTGACCGAGACGCCCTGGTCCACGTGGACTGGGATCTTCGCTACACCTGGAGCCAGTTCAGGGAAGAGTGCGAAAGCATTGCCCGCGGCCTGATGGCCCTGGGCATCAACAAAGGCGACCACGTAGCCCTCTGGGCCACAAACTACCCCGAGTGGGTCATTGCCCAGTTCGCCACTGCTCAGATAGGGGCAGTGCTGGTTACAGTTAACCCGGCCTACCGCACTCATGAACTGGAATACCTGCTCAGCCAATCGGACGCTGCCGCCCTCATGCTCATAGGCAACTTCCGGACTTCCGACTACGTTGGAATGCTGCAAGAGGTGGCGCCCGAGTTGGCCCATTCGTCGCCAGGCCAACTCCGGTCGGACAAGTTCCCCGTACTCCGCAACGTGATTTACATCCCACCCCACGACGGCACGAGCACGGCGCCCCCCTCGGGCATGTTTTCCTGGCATGACCTGCGGGGCCTGGGCGGAGAAATCACCCCGGAGGCTTTGGCCCAGCGCCAGGCGGATTGTCACCCGGATGACGTCATCTGCATCCTGTACACCTCGGGCACCACCGGCAACCCCAAGGGCGTCATGCTCACTCACCACAACCTGGTGGCCAACGCCACTTACACCAAGGAGGGCCTCCTGTTTACCGAGGAGGACCGCCTCTGCATTCCGGTGCCCTTCTACCACTGCTTCGGCTCAGTCCTCGGCACCCTGTGCTGCGCCACCGCCGCCGCCGCCATGGTGGTCCCCTCCGAGTACTTCGAACCCGAAAAGGCCCTGGTGGCGGTGGAAAAGGAGCGATGCACCGCAATCCACGGTGTACCCACCATGTTCATCGCCGAGTTGGAGCACGCCAACTTTGACCAGTTCGACCTCGGCTCCCTCCGCACCGGCATCATGGCCGGCTCTCCCTGCCCCATTGAGGTCATGCGCCAGGTAATCGACCGCATGGGTTGCCGGGAAATGACCGTCGGCTACGGCCTGACCGAGGCGGCCCCCATAATCACCCTGACCAGGTCCGACGACGCTATCGAGCGGCGGGTGTCCACTGTGGGTACCGCCGTTCCCTACGTTGAGGTGAAGATTGTAGACCCGGACACCGGGGAAGAAGTGCCCGTCGGAGAGCAGGGCGAGCTGTGCTCCCGCAGCTTCATGAACATGAAGGGCTACTACAAAATGCCGGAAGCCACCGAGGCGGCCATCGACGCTGATTCCTGGCTACATACCGGAGACCTGGCCACCGTGGACGCCGACGGTTACTTCAAGATCACCGGACGCTCCAAGGATATGATCATCCGCGGCGGGGAGAACGTCTATCCCCGGGAAGTCGAGGAATTCCTCTATACGAACCCCAAGGTGGCCGACGTCCAGGTAATTGGTGTCCCCGACCAGCGTTTCGGAGAGGAAATTATGGCCTGGGTGTCGCTGCGGGCAGGGCAGGAAGCCACCGAGGAAGAGATAATGGACTTCTGTCGAGGCCGGATCGCCCACTATAAGGTGCCCCGCTACGTCAAGTTCGTGTCCGAGTTCCCCATGACCGTCACCGGAAAAATCCAGAAATACGTCATGCGGGAGGTCTCCATCCAGGAACTGCAACTGGAAGGCGCCGCCAACATCGAGACCGCCTAGCAAGCTGCTTGCCCAGGGCGATTGGAATAAGGGCCGTGTGTCGACTCGGCCACTTCCTTAACCCACTCCGCAAGCAGCAAACAACCTGCCTTCCACTCCTGCTAAGCCCCCACCACCCTTACGCGGTGGTTGTTGCTGTCGGCGTTATTCTCAAAATTGCTGACTACGATTGGCAGTTCCTTTCTTTCGTAGTTGATAACTAAGCTGCTAATTCAGGCAAGTAAAGGCTAACGATATAAATACGAGGGTTTCTTTCTAAAATGGGCAAATAGGATACACTGATTCAGCAGCTGGTTATGGAGCATCAGTGACAGATAGCTACAATGAATATGGTATACGGAATTTGCCAATAATGATCGGAGCTTTAGCGAAGTACCAAGCCAAGCTAATAGGCGCAATATCGGGTGACGGAATTTATGCTTACCGTGGCCAGCAAGATTACGACTGGCCCTTGCATTCGGCAGCTACACGCAGGTTGATCAAGGAACACGGTCAGGAAGCATTGGACGACCCCGATTTTACCCAGTCATATATTGGCTACCATCGAGATGTGTTCCTTGACCCTGCGCGTACACGGGGGTTTGGGCACGAACGAGGGCGGCGCTTGACCGACATAGAGTTGTTAGCGAAGTTGCAGCACTTTGGTGCAGCTACTGGACTCCTCGACTTTACTTGGAACCCACTTGTAGCCTTGTGGTTCGTGTGCGAAGACTACTCCATTGACGGCAAACTATACGCGATCAACACCAACGATCCGCTAAGAGTATCTAGGGTTCCCACCGACGAAAGCAGACAGAATGTTGCCGACATCTTCACGAATCAGTCAAACCTCCCGACATTGTATTATTGGGAACCAACAGCAACCGGAGAAGCATCAGCAAGAATTCTCGGCCAACGAAGTGTCTTCATAATTGGACGTCCCTTATTTCCTGAAGATGATCAGTTCATAAGAGAAATACTGATTGCAAGAGAAGACAAGGAACAACTCTGTTGTTGTTCTACGATTAGGTCACCAGCTAACTGTTCAGCGAAAATGTCACCTCATGAGGGAAGTGACATTGAATCAGCAAGAACAGGCAAGAATCCAGGTACTCAACACCGTGCTGGAACACCACCTTTCGATAGGGCAGGCAGCCGAGATCATGGGAGTCAGTGAGCGTCACACCAAACGGCTGCTGGCAGCCTACAGAAAGGAAGGGGTCACGGCGCTGGCCCACGGCAACCGGGGACGGAGGCCCCACAACGCCGTGCCAGAAGACGCCGCGGCCGCCGTGGTGAAGCTGGCCAGCAACGGCTACGCGGGCGCCAACCACAGCCACTTCACAGAGTTGTTGCAGGAACGGGAGGGGATCGACCTGAGCCGGCCCACGGTGCGCCGCATATTGGTGAAGGCCGGCCTGGGCAGCCCCCGCAGTCGCCGGTCTCAGCAGCACCGCTTCCGGCGCAAGCGCATGCCCCAGGAGGGGATGCTGATTCAAGTGGACGGTAGTCCCCATCCCTGGCTGGAGGAGCGGGCAGACAAGTTCGTGCTGCTGCTAGCCGTGGACGACGCCACCGGCACCGTGGCCCAGGCCATCTTCCATCCCACCGAGGACACGCGGGGCTATCTGGTTCTGCTGGAGGGGCTGGTCCGGCAGTGGGGAATCCCCCTGGCTCTTTACAGTGACCGCCACGCGGCCTTCAAGTACAACGCCCGCCAGGGAACGGTGCTCTACGAGTCCACCCAGTTCGCCCGGGTGATGCAGGAGTTGGGCATCCAGCAGATCTTCGCCCTTTCTCCCCAGGCCAAGGGACGTGTCGAGCGGATGGCGTCCACCTTCCAGGACCGGCTGGTCACCGAGTTGCGCCTGGCCGGCGCTACTACCATGGAAGAGGCCAATGCCGTCCTGCAGGAATATCTGCCCCGCTTCAACCCCCGGTTCGCCGTGGCGGCGGAGCAGCCGGAGACGGCCTACCGGCCGGTGCCTGCCGACCTGTCTCTCACCGAGAGCATCTGCATCCACCACACCCGCAAGGTGGCCCGTGATAACACGGTGAAGTACCACTGGCGGGTCCTGCAGTTGCTCCCTGGGGAGGAACGGCCTTCCTATGCCGGTCTCCGGGTGGACCTGCTGGAACGGGCCGACGGGGAGCTGATGCTCCGGTACCAGGGGGAGGCTGTAGATTTTCAGGAGGCCGCTCAACCCACCGCAGCCCTGTCGGGAGAAGGCACCGGCCTCTTGCCCAGCGCAGACAAACCGGAGACGGCCAGTGGCCTGGCCAGCAGCCACCTGGATGAAGACCAGCAAAAGCTCCTGGCCGCCCTGGAGTCATCAGTGGAGAAGCGGGCCAAGGCCAGGAAGGTCACCGGCAAGGGTCGGGCCGGAAAAGAAAAACCGGTGCGCCACCGGTTGCACCGCACACCTACTCCCACCCAGCAGGCCCGTTGGGAGGCGGTGCAGCAGGCGCAAGGCCGGGGACTCTCCCTGCGGGCTACCGCCAGGGAACTGGGCATGGCAAAGAACACCGTCGGGAAATACCTTAAAGCCGACAGTCCGCCCACCAAACTGCTCAGCGCCAAAGAACGGGCCAAGGCCGAGGCCCTGGCCGAAGTCCAAATCGCCGCCGACTAACCATGGTGACATTTTCGCTTTTCAAAACAGGGGACGTAATCGCTGGACAACAACATAACTCCGAGCTGCGTTAGAAACCCTCGATTTCCACCAAGGATCTTTATTCCAGGACATATATGGGTTTGCTCAAGCCAGCAATAGGACGCCTGTTCCGAGACTTTCTTCGGAAACTTACACCCGGCGGGGTAATCAGCACTACCAAAGCGAAGAGTACGCAGAGGCGGCGGAAGCTTATACGAGAGCCATTGAATTAGCGCCGGATTCGGGCTTGACTTACTTGCTACGTGGCAACGCAAAAGCCGCTCTTGGACAGCATAGAGAAGCAATTGAAGACTTTGACAAAGCTGTCAATTATATGGCTCAACTTCACCCCAGTCATTGGGACACGGTTTATTTTAACAGGGGAAACTCCAAGTCAGTGCAATCAGACTATCAAGGTTCGATCCAAGATTACACAGAGGCCATAAAGCTTAATCCAAGCTCGTCGCACTCTTTCTATAATCGAGGGAATTCCTACTTCGACCTTTACGAATTTGGGAAAGCCATTAACGACTATGAGGAGGTGATAGGTCTGTATTCTACAAATGCTGCCTACAATAGAGGAACTGCTCTATTGTCAATGGGAAAGCTCGAGGAGGCTAGAGATTGCTACCGTTCTGCTGCCGAAGAAGCAGTTGATCATATTGGGATCCATCAGAACCTTGGGACACTTGAACGAGTGCTTCCGCTTATTCAAGGATTAGAATACACATGGAATGTCGAACCAGATCCGGTAACGGCCGGCATGTGCTTGCGAATTAGCATACCTGAGACAAGTGCTGACATTAAGGGAGAGATACAGCGCTTCATATTCTTTGGTAGAGCCGGCGGTGTTGGAAATACCGGTGGGCCTGGGTTAACCGGCGGGCAAGGAGGTGCCGGAGCAAGGCCCTTCAGAGTTTACGCCGAAGTGCATTGTTAAATGAATGCAGTGAGTCCACAACGCTAACCCCAAGACGCATTTGGCGTGTTCTCCAGACAGACCTCGTGCTAACTATAATTTGTCACCCGACCCCCACCACCCTTACCCGGTGGTTGTTGCTGTCGGCGATGTAGATGTTGCCTGCGGCGTCCAGGTCCAGGCCGTGGGGCCGGTCCATACCTGCGCTGGTGGCTTCTTCTCCGTCCCCCTCGCCGCCCAGGTGGCCTCCTGCGATGGTGGTGACGATACCAGTGGCGGCATCGATGCGGCGGATGGCGTGGTTCTCGGTGTCTACCACCAGCAGGTTGCCGGCGGGGTCGCAGCGGATGGCCTTGGGGGCGCCCCAGGTGGCTTCCCTGGCCGGGCCACCGTCGCCGTCGTAGCCGAACTCGCCGGTGCCGGCCAGCGTCTGCATTATTCCCCGGGCGTCCACCATGCGGATGCCATTGCCCTCGCGCTCGGCGATATAGGTGTTGCCAGCGCCGTCCATGCACACCGCCCGGGCGCCCAGGATACTGGCTTCCAGGGCGGGCAGCCCGTCACCGATCCGCTCCTTGACCCCGTTACCCGCGAAGGTAGTGATAACCCCCGAGGCCAGGTCGAGGCGGCGCACCCGCTGGTCCTGGATGTCGGTTATCAGCAATCCGCCGCGCCCGTCAAGAAAGCAGTCGTTGGGTTCCCGGAATTGCGCTTCCGAGGCAGGACCCCCATCGCCGCCGTAACCCGCCTCGCCGGTACCGGCCACGGTGGTGATGAGGCCGGTGGCGGCTTCGATCTTCCTGATGACGTAGTTAAGGCGGTCAACTACATAGACGTCGCCGTTGCTGTCCACCTGCAGGGAATAGGGCTGGTTGAAAGTAGCTTGCGTGGCTGGGCCGCCGTCTCCGGAATAACCCTGCTCTCCAGTGCCGGCTATGGTAACAATGACACCGCTGTCGCGGTTGACGCGGCGAATGCAATGGTTCGTCGCCTCGGCCAGGTACATGTTGCCAGCGGTGTCGAAGGCGCACATGAAGGGCTCGCTCAGCAGCGCCGCTGTCGCCGGACCGCCGTCGCCTTCGTAACCCCGTTCCCCAGTGCCCACAACCGTAGTGATGATGCCCGATTCGTAAGTCATAGAGATTGCTCCTGATTGGTCTTGGAGTGAGGGCCTGGCCGATTCAGCCTAGCACAGCCTGTTCCAGCCCTAACCACCTGCCTGACGATTGCCGTGGTGCTGCTTCCATAATACCAGCCAACAATACCAGCCAACGAAACTGCCGCCGGTCCTTCCCACACTGATAACAAGGAAACCGTAGTCGCACGACATTCACGATTACCCCTGCCAAAGGCGCGTCGGGTGTATCCAGGTTCATTGCGTTATAATCGACCGAGTTGCCGACTTCTTGCGCAATCCCTGATTAGCCATTCTGACGAAAAGCGTCAATTCAGGAGGTAATCATGCTGGACTTGCTTATCCGGGGCGGGACTGTGGTTACACCCGCCGGCGCCGGCCTCATGGATGTGGGCATTCAGGGCGAGCAGATCGCGGCGGTGGCTTCTCCAGGCGCCCTGGATGACCTGGAAGCGGCGGAGACCATTGACGCCACCGGCATGATTGTCCTGCCCGGCGGTATCGAACCCCACGCTCACATCAATGTGCCGGTGCCTGATTACTGGGCAGGGGGCGATGCCGGGGTCTTTACCCAACCTCCCGAGGCCGCCAGCCGCGCTGCCGCCTTTGGTGGCGTCACCACCTACGTGGACTTCGCCGGAGCGCTGCCCCTGACGCCGGGGGCGGTCCCTTCCGCCGTCCCTATCATGGACCAGATTGGTACGCGGCGGGATACCTTCCGGGGACACTCCTACACCGATTACACCTTCCACTACATTCTCGCTGGGGCCGTCCCGCCCAGCGCCATAGGTGAGATTGGCGAGGCAATCCAGTCGGGCGTAGCCAGCTTCAAGATTTTCACCACTTTCCACGCCCGGGTCCCCATGGGTCATCTGTGGGAGATTTTCCAGGAAGTGGGCAAGTACGGCGGCATAATGGCAGTCCACGCCGAAGAGGACGACATCGTAACCTTTATGGAGGAAAAGCTGGAACGGGAGGGCCGCGACCACGGCTCCAACCTGCACCTGGCCCACAACAACATTTCCGAGGACATTTCCTTCCGCAAGGTCACGCGGCTGGCCCAGAGCACCGAGACCGGCATCTACTTCGTCCACACCACGGCCAAGGAGGGCGTGGCCGCCATTGCCGAGGCCCGGGCCAAGCAACTGCCCGTCTACGGCGAGGCCCTGCACAATTACCTGGAGTTCACCTGCGACGATTACCTGAAGCCCGACGGCCTCGCCATCCACACCTACCCGGCCATCAAGTTCTCCGACGACCGGGACGCGCTGCAACAGGGACTGGTGGACGGGCCCATCTGCACCACCGCAACGGACGAATGGACCACCTACAAGAACGTCAAGCTGGCCGGCGACACCATTCGCACCCTCTGCGGCGGACACAACGGCATCGAGACCCGTATGCCCGTAACCTATACCAAGCTGGCGGCCACCGGGCGCATAGACCTGCAGCGGTTCGCCGCCATCACCTCCACCAACGCCGCCAGGATTCTCGGCATGTACCCCCAGAAAGGCGCTATTGCCGTGGGCAGCGACGCTGATATCGTTATCTTCGACCCGAATCTCAAGAAGACCATAACGGTGGACGAACTGCACGCCGAATCCGACTACTCCATCTGGGACGGCTTCGAGTGCGAAGGCTACCCGATAATGACGCTGCTGCGCGGCAAGGTGATAGTCCGCGACGGCCAGCTCCACGGCAGCGCCGATGACGGGCGCTGGCTCTCCCGCAGGGTTGCGCCGAGCGTGGTTACCCAGACTTCGGTTTAGGAACTGTCGCAAGTTCGTCGGTGAAGTTGGCAAATAAAGATGGCACATTCTCAACGTCAGCAAAAGAAGGAGCCGAGATGGTAAGCGCACAAACTCATCACAACCTGGAACAGGGCGACGTATCTTTGCCCGCCACCGGCCGGCCGGTGGTGCGCTCCACCGAGGGCGTCATCTCCTCCGGCCACTACCTTACGTCCATGGCCGGTATGCGAATGTTGCTGGCCGGCGGCAACGCCTTCGACGCGTTGGTGGCTGCCGGATTCGCCGCCGCTGTTGTCGAACCCATCGCCTCCTATTCCCTGGCCGCCGAAGGCGTCTTCATGCTGTATGACTCTGCCAGCGGAGACCTGCTGGCTCTCTCGGGGCAGGGCACAGCGCCCGGCAAGGCCACCGCCGATTTCTACCGGTCCCGGGGCCACAAACGTATCCCCACCGGCCCCGGCAAGGACGCTCCCCTATCCTTTACCCTGCCGGGCGTGGTTGACGCATTCATTTCCTTGCTGGACCGCTACGGCACCATGGAGCTGGCTGACGTCATCGCACCGGCCATCAGCTACGCCGCCGATGGCATCCCCAACTACGAGTACATGCTGGAACGTCTCCACTCCAGGTCCGGTCAGCAACAGTTCGACAACTTCCCGCCCGGCGGCTGGGACGTGTTCTACCAGGACCGGGAGGTTCCGCCGGCCGGTTCCCTGTTGGTGCAGCCCGGACTGGCCAACACCCTGAGGGCCCTCAGTGACGCTTCGATAGAGGCCCAAGGAGAGCGTTCACAGCGGATGCAGGCCGCTCGCGACGTCTTTTATCGTGGCCCTATAGCGGGGCTGATCGCCGAGTGTTCGACAAGGGCCGGCGGCATAATTTCCACGGAGGATCTTGCATCCTACCGCAGCCAGTTTGAAACTCCCGTTGGCGGCAGCTTCCAGGGTTACGAAATCAACGGCCAGGACTCGTGGTCTCAGGGCCCCATGCTGATGCAAACACTGAACATCCTGGAAAACTTCGATCTCAAGGCAATGGGTCACAATAGCCCGGCCTACATTCATACCGTAACTGAGGCCCTGAAGCTGAGTTTCGGAGACCGGGAGGCCTTCTACGCCGATCCCGGATACGCCACCGTCCCACTGGACGGCCTGCTGTCAAAGGAATACGCTGCCGAGCGCGCCCAGTTGATTGACCCCGAAGGCGCGTACCCGGCCCAACCTCCGGCTGGCGACCCCTGGCGCTTCTCCAAACACGATGGCACCACCGCGGCCCCCGTCATGTCCGAGCCAGCCTTGGCCATAGCCGACCAGTCAGCCGACGATGGAACAACTCACGTTTCCGTCCTGGACCGGCGCGGCAACCTTGCCTGCGGCACCATCAGCGGGGGTTCTTTCTCCAAGTCAGTATTCTTCCCCGAACTGGGTTGCGCCCTGAGCACACGCATCGAGATGTTCAACTGCGAACCCGGCCACCCTAACGTGGTCGAACCCGGCAAGCGTCCCAGGACTACCCTGGTGAATTACATCGTCGCCAGGGATGGACAACCCCAGATGACCGTGGGCTGTCCCGGCGGCGACAACCAAGTACAGGCCAACGTCCAGTTGATGCTCAACACCCTGGTGTTCGGGATGGACCCCCAGCAGGCGGTGGAGGCTCCCCGGTTCTCCACGGCCAGCAATGTCAACTCCTTCTATCCCCATGTGTATTATCCGGGCCAGCTAGACCTGGAGGAGGGAATACCAGAGTCCACTGCGGACGCGTTGCGGGCCTTGGGACACAAAATAGAGCGAGTCGCCAACTGCGGCCTGGGAGCCACCGTCTCGGTCCGGGACGAGGCTAGCGGTACTCTCAGCACCGGCGCCGACCCGCGGCGCGCCTGCTACGCCCTGGCCATGTAGGACATGGAAACTATCTCAAAAGGGCCTTCCTCCTTGATCGGGGAAGGTGGCTTTGCACAAAAAGTACCCCTTTGAGACCGACTTTTTGTACAACTATGTGGCTTTTTGTACAGGCGTAGCTGAGAGGGGACGAGTGGGAGTTTAAGGGGCAGGTAGTTAATATGTTGGTGGCGGGCACCTGGCGTCCCAGACAGGTTCTTACCGGCCTCGCACCTGCCCCCACTGTAAGAGTGCTAATTGGGACCGGCCTTACAAGCTCAGGCGTAAAGAAACGGTCTAGGTGAGGTCGAATGGTCTTATGGACTCCCCCTTCAATCAACTATCTTCCCCCAGACTTGAAGCCGCCAGGTTTCAAGCACTACAAGTTCAGTGACGATGGTCCCCTATCACTGCCTATGGGAGGGATAACTTACGACGGCTTGGTATATATCCGTGGCACTCGGACGATGGCCAGCGAGGACATTCCTACGCGAGCGTGTATCGTAAAAGGCGGTAGGGCCAGAAAACACCACATAGTGGAGATCCAGGACTTACCACCTAGCGACAGCAGTTCTTTGGGTGTAACGCCTATGTGCTGTCAGTCCAATGGTCATTCCGTCCGCCGGTGGCAGCGGGTCGTACAGGAAGAACTACCCTTGATGATATGTACTAAAGCTGAGTGGGGTAATGGGGGGTTGTGGTGTTACCCGTGTATTGAAGCGCTCAGAGCCAAGATAGTACCGTTGGGCCTTAAGGGACGGGCGACTCACATATCCCTGTTTCCGTTTCCTGATGAGGCTGTGAACGTACCTGGCGCACCTGATTCGGTGAAGGACAGCGTACTGTTGACTTTCACCACTGACGACAAGAGCTACAAGCATCCTAACTATGGCTACTGTAACCAGTGCCGCCAGGTCTTGGCACGAGGAACGAGATGATGCCCCTTGTACCGACTGGACTACGCGTCTGGTGATTGACGCATCTCGCCTGGATCCCTGCTGATTGACAGCTAGTGTGGTGTAACTGAAGTCAGTTGTAATAGTATTCACGATGAGGTATCCTCCGGGTTAGCAATCCAGAGGAGGATGACCATGGCAATCGGACGACCAATGCCGCCGGTAATTTTGGATGAGGTGGAGCGTGAAACCCTGGTACGGTGGGTTCGCCGTCCGAAAACGGCGCAAGCTTTGGCGCTGCGGGCCAGAATGATTTTGGGCTGTGCCGAAGGCCGCAGCAATACCACGGTGGGCGCCGACCTGGGAGTGTCCGATGAGACGGTGGGGAAGTGGCGTTCCCGCTTCCTGGAACGGAGGCTGGACGGACTGTCGGACGAACCGCGCAGCGGACGGCCTCGAGCGGTTACCGATGACCACGTGGAGCGTGTGATTACGCTGACGCTGGAGACCACCCCCAAGGACGCGACCCACTGGAGCACCCGGTCCATGGCCCAGCGCAGCGGGCTGAGCCACAACACGGTCAGCCGCATCTGGCGAGCCTTCGGATTGCAGCCCCACCGCACGGAGACCTTCAAGTTGTCGGCAGACCCCTTCTTCATCGAGAAGGTCAGGGACGTTGTGGGGCTATACCTCAACCCGCCGGATCGGGCGTTGGTCCTGTGCGTGGACGAGAAGTCCCAGATCCAGGCGTTGGATCGCACCCGTCCGCTATTGCCCATGCGCCCGGGACAGGTGGAACGGCGCACCCATGATTATCTGCGTCACGGCACCACTTCGCTGTTCGCCGCCTTGGACACCAGGACCGGCAAGGTGATTGGTCGTTGCCACCAACGGCACCGGGCCGTGGAGTTCCGCAAATTCCTCGATACCATCGAGGCCGAGGTGCCCGCCGACCTCGACGTCCACCTGATCGCGGACAACTACGCCACCCACAAGACGGCGCTGATCCGCAACTGGCTGGCCAAGCGGCCCCGTTTCCATATGCACTTCACACCCACCAGCGCCTCCTGGCTGAACCTGGTGGAGCGCTGGTTCGGTCTGCTCACCGAAAAGCAGTTGCGCCGCGGCGTGCATCGGAGCAGCGCCGAACTGGAGGCTGCCATCTACCGCTATCTGGACGTCACCAACGAAGATCCCAAACCTTTTGTCTGGACCCAGACCGCCGACCAAATACTGGCCAACGTTGCCCGCTTTTGCCAACGTACTTTGGATACAGGACACTATAAGTCTGGCCGGAAAGCCATTGGCCCCGTTTACTGCTGATAAACGGAGACGGTTTACGGTCTTATAGGGCATAGTGGCGTATAATAAACGTCTCAGAAAACCAACAAACCATCGACAAACGACGTTGGGAAAATGACCGCTCGGAGAGAATCGGGGTTTCCGGCCACGTTTCTAGGCAAAAGCTGCCTACACTCCCGAACTAAACCCTCACCTACGGTCGGTGAGGGTTTCCTTTTGGTACAACTCACAGGCTGTTGGTACGACTAGGGCTTTTGGAACAACGCCGGGACACTTGGTGGTGGACGGCGTTGCCTGGTTGGTCAGCCTCTCTTAGAGGCGCGGGGATGGGTGGCGGCCGCCACTTGCTCGGGCGTCAGACCGGCGAACCGCTGCGGGCGGTAGGGGCTCAGTACTGCGTCTGCCGGAGTCCCGTCGCAGATTTCCTGGGCAGCCAACTGGCTCAACGCCGGAGCCAGGGTAACGCCACTGTGGGTGAGGGCCACGTACAGGTTTGGTGCTTCGGACGCAAACCCCATTTACCGGATAGCCGTCCAGGGGCATGGGACGCCAGCCCACCGGCACGGGAACGGCCTGGGCACCGTTGAGTCCCGGCAAGTAGCGGCAGGCCCGGGCCAGCAGGTCGTCGGCGTGGGCCTGGTTGTCATCTTCGGCCAGGCTCTCCTGGTCGCCTTCGCCGATCATCAGGCGTCCATCGGCGCACTGGCGGATGTGAATCTCCCGGCGGCCGTCGCCCAAGGGCGGCGCGTACACCACCGGCACGTTTGGGAGCAGGGGCGGCAGCGGGTTAGTCCTTATTACCACGCCGGGGCTTTCCGCCTGCGGCACGTTTACGCCGGCCAGGGCCGCCAAACGGGTGGTGTCGGTGCCCGCGGCTATGACCAACGCATCCACTCGTAAGGAACCCGAAGAGATTACCAGGCCGTGGATTCGGCCATCCTCAGACTGCTCAAACCCTTCAACTTCCGTGTCGGCATGAACTGCACAACCCATTTCCTGAAGGCGGCGCAGGCAGGCATCTACCACCATTTGCGGCTCCACCTGGCCCTCATTGGGACTGTACTCGGCGGCGGCGACCGGGCCAACCTCCAGCACGGGTTCCAGGCGCTTAAGCTCGTCGGCGTCGATCAGGCGAGTCGGATAGCCCCAGGACTGGAGCTGACGAACCCGGGCAACCAACCCTTCGGCGGCCAACGGGTCGGCTACCCAGGAAACCTTGCCGCCCCAACGGAGGCCGACGCTTTCCGGATCGCCAAGATCGCCGATGCCGGCGGCGAAACGGGGCCACATATCCAGCGAACGGCGGTTCAGGTCGTGATAGCCAATGGGCTCCTTCGCCCCGGCGTTGATCCACGCAAAGCTGTGACTCGACGCGCCGTGCCCCGGCTGGCCCTTGTCGATCAGCGTGACGTGAACGCCGCGCTGGGCCAGTCGCCAGGCGATGGAGGCGCCCAGGATGCCGGCTCCAATAACGGCTACGTTTCCAGGTTTTTCGGGAATGCCCATTAATTGTGTTTCCTTTCAGCGCGGTGGAGAGTGCTGCGGCAGCGTTCCATCTGTACCCACGAACTGGACCCACGAGGGTTCGCCGTGCATCGCCTCAACTATATCCCGGCGCTTCAGCGTGACGCCCAGGTCGACTGGCACGAAATAATCCTCAAAACCGGGGCAGTCTGCTGGAACTGGCGAGAGACGGTGGTCAGGTTCCATTACCGAAACCTGGGCATCACTTCCCTGGCGAAGAGCTCCATTGACTGCATTACCTTTGAGTGCTCCATACTGCCGAAGGACATGCTGGCGCCGAAGTACCCGATGCCGTGTTCGTCCCGCAGTTTAGTAATCCGCTCCACGCACTGCTCCGGCGTGCCGAAGTAGCAGGTAGTATCAAGCTCTGACTCATAGCTGGCCGGTTCCGCGGTGCGAGTCCGGCGCCAGTGGTCCAGGTCCATGTTGATTTCGTCGCCGTGGGTGATGGTACGCCGGTAACCGCCCAGGTCCCGTACCCAGGTCAGGGACTGCCGGGGGTATTCCCGGGCCGCCTGTTCTTCTTCATCCAGGTACACAAACCGGAAATAGGGCATATCCTCCACCGGCAGTTCCTTTCCAGCGGCGGCGCAGCGTTCAGCATAGAGGGAAAAGAGGCCCAGGTTATCTGCCTCCGGGGTAGAGAAGCTGGTCAGGATGGGCAGGTCTCGCTCGACGGCAACGTCAACGCTGGCCGGGGTGCGGGACACGGCCAGGTACACCGGGGGATGAGGCTGCTGCACCGGCGAGGGAGCTATTGTAAGGTCCCTCACCTGGTAGAATTCGCCGTCAAAACTGAAGTCGGACTGGGTCCACAGCCCCAGGATAATATCCAGGGCCTCCTGGGTTCGCACGTCCCGGGTTTCAAAGTCGATATTGAAGTTGCCGTACTCGTAGTCCGCAGAACCGCGTCCAACCCCGAAGTCCAGCCTGCCGTTGCTTAGCACATCCAGCATCGCTGCCTCTTCGGCCAGGAAAATGGGATTATGGAAGGGCAGGACGCTGACACCGGCCCCGAGACGGATTTTGCTGGTGCGGGCGGCGATGTGGCTGAGCAGCGGCATCAGGGAAGGACAGATGCCGTACCGACTGGAGTGGTGCTCAGCAATCCAGATAGAGTCGAAGCCCACCTCTTCGGCGTATTCAACCTGGTCCATCATTTCGCCAAAGATACGGCTTTGGGCGCTGGTCTCCTGCTCTGTCCAGGAACCCAGCAAAAACAGGGCAAATTTCATAATGGGAAAGGGCCTCCTTCAATCTGGCCTGGAAAGAATGGCATAGGGCCGAGAGCGCTTAAGACCCTCGCGGTACTCGACCCGCCGCTCCGTTTCTCTAGGAGATACACATTCGCGGCTACGTGCCAAGAGCGTGTGGTCAGGCTGAGTTTATCTTCTAACGCCCTCTTGGGGCAACACTCGCACTTGTTCCGCTGGAACAGTTTGGAATGAGGACTCAGCCCACTCTCACTGCCTGCGACCGGTCGCTGCTATGCAGCAAGGGGGATATTGCGGTGGCGCCGATGGACAGGGCCAGCATCAAGATAAACGCTCCGTCATAGCTGCCCCAATGGTCGAAAATCAGCGCCCCGGCCAGCGCCCCCACTCCGCCGAAAATTTGGTGCACCATCGATATCGTGCCGCTTACCGTCCCCAGCCTCGTCGGTCCGAAAATTTCCCGCGAGAATATCACCGTAAGGGGAGCGGTCATCAGGAAGGTGAACCCGTAGAGCAGCGAAAACACCAGGATTGCCGGGGTGTTCTGCACTGCGATAATGAGCGCGAAAATCCCAATCCGCATTACAAAGCAAAGCAGCAGGGGGCGTTGCGCGCCGAGAGCGTCACACAACAGGCCGGCGCACAGCACTCCGATCAGGCCCATCAACCCCATCAGGGCCAGGATATTTCCCGCCAGCACCGTCCCTATGCCCGAGTCCTGGGCAAAGGCGACAACATGGGTAGCCATGAAGAAGTCCTGGAACCCGCAGACGGCGTAAAGGACCACCAGCAGCCAGAACTGGCCCGACGCGATAACAGAGGGCGGCCCCAGGGGAACTGCAAGCTGGGGCTCACTCACGTCCACCGAACCGTCCGTCGGGTCGCCGCCACGAGCGGAATCGGATTCGGTGCCAGGCCGGAATTTTAGTGCCACAAGAATCAACGGGATGGCGATTAGCAAGTTGGCGGCGCCCAGCAGGCCGAAAGCGTTCCTCCAACCCGTGTTGGTCAGGAAAGCCGCCAGCGTACCGATAATCACCAACTGTCCGGTGGCGTTGCCCGACACCGCCACGCTATTGGCAATCCCCCTCCGCCGCTCGAACCAACGGGTAATCATCACCCCCACTATGGGGTTGCCCGTAGCGGCGTGTCCCATGGCAAAGAGGACGCCGTAGATCAGGAATACCTGCCACGGCTCAGTTACCCGACCCATCAGGCCCACGCCCGCCGCCACTGCCATGGCCCCCAATGCCAGCACCCACCGCAGGCTGTACCGGTCCACCAGCCTTCCGGCCAGCGGCAATGCCAGGGCCGAGGTGAACATGAAGAAAGTAACGGCGAAAGAGAGAGTCGACCTGCTCCAGCCCAGATCCTCGGTCATCGGCTTCAGCATCAGCCCCAAGGCGAACCGTGAGCCGCCGCCGAAAAAGAGGATGAAAAACCCGGCGGCGAGTATCACCCAACTGAGGTTGAGTCGCTGCAAAGTCGTCTCCTCAATCTGCGAGCGGCAGGGCAGACGTGGCCTCTAAAGGGAAAGGCGGTCGCTGAACTCTACCACACCCATACTGGTGGAGGGCGCGGGCCTTACCCAGCCCGCTGCTGTTCAGCATTGATGAACGTTGCTGGCCTTCCTCCTTCATGGCGTCGACTGGCAATCTTCGCGCAACCGTTATTCCTGACCGTCATTCCTGCGAAGGAAGGAAGGTGGATGCTGTGGGGCCGAGGTTCCTGCTTCCGCAGGAACGACGTGGTTTTCCCAAGAGCTTCCTACCATTGCTCTGGATTTGGTGGTGGCATGGCCCCATAATTTAGGGTAAATTGATGGCATCACGGTGTAACATTCGAGAAACCTTCCGTAATCCCCAATTCCACCGCCGGCCTGAGGGCCATGCTTGAAGGAGGAGGCCATGCCAGAGACGATCAGGGAGGAGTACATCAGGAGAAACCCCCGCTCGGCAGAACTGTACCCCAGGTTCACAGAGCTGTTCCCATCGGGCGGCGCGGGCCACGACGGGTACGTAGCATCCCCCTTCCCCATCACCATTGCCAGGGGACAAGGGCCCCGCAAGTGGGATGTGGACGGGAATGAATATATCGACTACGGGCTGGGCTCCGCTTCGTTGCTGCTGGGCCACGCCCATCCCGAGGTGGTCGAGGCGTTGACCCAGGCCGCTCCCGTCGGCTCCCACTTTGGCGCGCCCGTGGAGTCCATGCTGGAGTGGGGCGAAAGGGTCTGCAACCTGATTCCCTGTGCCGACAAGGTGCGTTTCGTCGCATCGGGCGCTGAGTCCACCATGCTTGCCATGCGCATCGCCCGGGCCTACACCGGCAAGGAAAAGATTATCCGGTGGGAGTCCCACTACCACGGCTGGCACGACTACGCTATGCCCGGCAACCTGCCGCCCTTCGACGCTCCCGCATCCATCGGCATTCCCCAGGGAGCGGTGGACTCGGTCATAGTCCTGCCGGTGGACCTGAATGTCCTTGAGGAAACACTGGCCAACAACAACGACATTGCCGGCGTGATAACCGAGGGGTCGGGCGCGTCCTATGGCACGGTGCCGCGCCAGGAAGGCTTCGTGGAAGGCGTCAGGGAGCTGACTCGGAAGTACGGTGTCGTAATGATCCTGGACGAGGTCATTACCGGTTTCCGCTGGAGTCCCGGCGGCCTGCAGGAATGGCTCGGCATCGAACCGGACCTCTGCACCCTGGCCAAGATCCTGACCGGCGGCCTTCCCGGCGGCGCGGTGGCGGGCCGGGACGAGGTAATGCAGGTGATGGTACAGACCGGCGACCGGCAGCATGACCGGTACGAGCGGGTGCTCCACGGCGGCACCTTCAACGCCAACCCCTATTGCGCCGCCACCGGCAACGCGGCCCTGCGCATCGCCGCCACCGGCGAAATGCAGGCGCAAGCGGACCGCATGGCCGAGCGGCTGAGGGTGGGCCTGCGCCGCATAATGGACCACCACGAAATAGCTGCCACCGTTTATGGCGAGTCCTCCACCTTCCATCTCTACTTCGGCGGGCGGTCCATCGACGGCCTGGACGCCAACACGCTCAAGAACGCTTCCCCGGATGTCCAGACGGCCTTCCGGCAGGCGTTGCAGGTAAGGGGCGTTGACCTGATGTCCCGAACCAGCGGCGTCCTCTCCGGCGTGCACACCGAGGCGGACATCGACACCAGCCTGGAGGCCTTTGACGGGGCAATCAAGGCGATGATAGATGAGGGGATAGTAACCTGATTTACCAGGGGGCAATCGCGAACAATCGCCAAGTCATGCCAGCGTTACGGCTCCACCGTTTCTGCTGTATAGGAGGACAAGATGGCTGAATTACTAGGACTGGGATGTTCCCACGGCCCAATCATTCTGACCCCTCCCGAGGTATGGGCCAAGGGCAGGGAGCGGGTAATGGCCCGCGTACCGAATTACGAACCGCCCGCCCAGTTGATTGAAGAATTGGGCGATGACAATGGACTGAGCCAGGACATCAGTGACCACAAGAAGGTCGTCGAGTCGTTCAAGGTGCTTCGGGACCGTCTCCATGATTGGAATCCGGACGTCCTGATGGTAATCGGCGACGACCAGGCGGAGAACTTCCTGCAGGACAACCTGCCTCCCTTCTGCCTGTACACCGGCGCCGAAGTTGACGGCTATCCCTTCCAGCGCCCCGCGGCCCGTACCAACCTGTGGGACGCCGCCCCGGAGACGAAGTTCACCTTCCAGTGCCCCAAGGACTTTGCCAGGGGAATGCGCAACTTCCTGATCCGGGACGGGTTCGACATGTCCTCTTCCAGCGCCCTCAAGGGGTGGGACTGGGGCCTGGCCCACGCCATCATCAACCCGCTGGTGTACCTGGACCCCGACGGCAAATTCCCCCTGCTGCCCCTGTTCGTCAACTGCTACGGGGAAGAGGCCGGGCTCGATTACCCGCCGCGGCCCACGCCGAAACGGTGCTATGAACTGGGGCAGGGCATCCGCAGGTTCCTGGACACCAGGGACGAACGGGTTGCCGTGGTTGCCTCCTCCAGTTGGTCGCACAGTTTCCTGGCCCACAGGTTCCAGTGTATGTCCATCGACATCGAGACCGACCGGCGTTACCTGGATATGCTGCGCAAGGGTCAGGGAAGCAAGCTGGCGGAACTTACTCCCGAGGAACTCCAGGAGTCTGGAGACCACGAAATCCTGAACTGGATCATCGCCCTGGGCGTACTGGGCGACGTTCCCGCGGAAATCGTCGATGTGCGTGAGTCCCAAACCCAGCTGGCGTACCGCGTAGCTGCCATCTGGAACTGACTGCGTCTGTCTTGCCACTCTCTTGCCAGCAATTTGCCGCACCGGATGCCCACGCCGGTGCGGCAAAGCTTATCGGCCCACTCCCAAAGTCTGTGGCGGCGGACAAGGCGGTCCCGCCGAAATTGGTGCGCCGCATCTTGCGCTGAAGTCGAAGAGGAAGTGACATGGCGGACACCGAGGTCCTTGTTATTGGTGGTGGCATAGCCGGAGCTTCCGCTGCCTGGCGCCTCGCCGAACTCGGAAGCAGCGTTACCCTCCTTGAGCGGGGCGACATTGCATCTGAGTCCTCCGGTGTCAACGCCGGTGGCATCGGGGCACTGGGTTGGGGCCATGTGCCCAACCTGCAGTCCTATCTGACCATGGGCAGCCTCCAGATTTTCAAGCATCTGCAGCTCGAACTGGGCTACGACATAGAATTCCGTGCCTCGGGCGCCCTCCAGGCCATCCAGACAGCGGAGCAGTACGAATACGCCCGGGACAACGTGCTTTCCCTCAAGTCCCAGGGTTACACCCTGGAACTGCTTACGGTTAATGAGGCCCGCGGCCTGGAACCGGAACTGAACCCGGACTTGGTGGGCGTGGTGCACATTCCCCTGCGGGCCCAGGCCGACCCAGTCAAGGCCACCCGAGCCTTTGCCGCCGCTGCCGAACAGTCCGGCGCCCAAGTGTTGACCGGCCGGGAGGTGACGGCAATTACCTGCCAAGCCAACGGGGGCTTCCGTGTCGCCTGTTCCTCAGCCAGTTCCGGCGAAGTGCATACGGCAAAGCAGCTTGTCCTGGCTGCCGGCGCCTGGTGCGGCACCCTGGGAGAGATGCTGGGGCTGCGCATTCCAATTATTCCGGTTCGAGGCCAGATGTGGGCCTCCGAACCCCTGCCGCCAAGGGTTTTTCACTCCCTGTCAGCCGCCGAGTCGCCCCTGCACTGGACAGCCAGCCCGGGAAACGACGAAGGCAACGACGCCAGCACGCCACCGGAACTTACCCACCTTGGCAGTCGCCGCGTCACCAGGCACCTGTACGGACGCCAGACCAGGGACGGCGAACTTGTCTTTGGCGGCGACCGTCAGGTGGTTGGCTATGACAAGACGGTTGAAGACGCAGGTATCGAAGTGAATTTCGGCCACGTCAGGGAGCTTCTGCCAATGCTGGGCCAGCTATCCATCACCCGCACCTGGGCGGGCCTGATGCCCTTCTCCCTGGACGGCAAGCCGGTCATCGGCAAGATACCCCAAATGGAGAACCTCTACATTGTCAGTGGCCTGGCTTCATCAGGATTCGGGCGCGGCCCCATGGCCGGCAAGCTGATCGCCGATTATATTCATACCGGCCACCGGCCCCAGGTGTTGGCGGAGTCGGACCCGGCCAGGTGTGTTTCCGTCCTTGACTGACCACTTCCCATAAAACAGGGCAGCAAACAAAGGGATGAAGTATGACGAGCCTCGAGACCGCCTTTCAGGCAATCGACCTCTATGCTGAACATCGGATGCGACAGCTCAAGATGCCGGGATTGGCCATTGCGGTCACCGACCGGGAGAGGTTGCTCAAGTTGGCGACATTCGGATACGCCGACCTGGCGGGTGGCAAACCGATCCAGCCCGGCACAATGTTTGAGATTGGCTCCATCGGAAAGTCCTTTACCAACGTCGCCCTCTTGCAACTTCGCGATGAGGGTCGCCTCGACCTGCACGCCCCGGTATCAACATTCCTGCCGTGGTTCGAGGTGCAGTCCAGCTACGGGCCCATCACCACTCATCACCTGATGACCCACACTGCCGGCCTGCCCTCCGGCACCGACATCGGGCCCCACGGCCTCTACGAAGCCTGGGCCCTGCGGGACAGCCGGACCGGAACGCCACCCGGGGAGCATTTCCGCTACTCCAACGTCGGTTACAAGACCCTGGGGTTCCTCCTGGAAGAGCTGGACGGCCGCTCTTATGCGGAATCCATCCAGGCCCGTGTCCTCGACCCGCTGGGCATGCAGCGCTCCCATCCTGTCATCGGCCACGAGACGCGAAAACAGGCAGCCGTGGGTTACCGGAACTTCTACGACGACCGGCCCGAGCACGTGAGCCACGGACTGGTTCCCGCATTATGGACTGAATACGGAGTGGGCGATGGCTGCCAGGCAGCTACCGCCGAGGACATGACCATCTACCTGAGAATGTTCATGAACGGAGGTTCGGGTCCGGCGGGCCGAGTCATATCAGAGGACAGTTACCGCCTGATGACGCAGCGGGCAATAGCCAACCAGCAGTGGGGAGGGGCCCACTATGGCTACGGGCTCACCCTGGCCGATGTTGACGGGCACGCTTACCTGGGGCACAGCGGCAGCTCAACGGGCTTCGTGTCGGCCATGATTGGCGATCTGGATGACGGCCTGGGTGTGGTGGTCCTGGTCAATGGCCTTGTTCGGTCCTACGGCGCGGTGGATATGGCGCTGCACCTGCTGCGGCTTCTGCGAGCTGGGCTGCACGGACAGGAGCTTCCCTCTCCTCCTCTCGTTGCGGATCCGGAGTCCATAAGCAACGCTGCCGACTACGCAGGGAACTACGGCGCCGGAGAAAACCGCCTGGTAGTTGCCGCTAACGGCAATCAGTTGTCCCTTCAATGGGCCGGCATGGACATTACCCTGCATCGGCGCGGCGAGGACAGCTTTTACGTGCCTCACCCAGGTCTGGAGCGTTACCTGCTGGAATTCGGGCGCGACAATGAACGGGTTGTGGAGATTTTCCACGGTCCCAACTGGTACGTTGGGGAAGGTTATTCCGGGCCCGAGAGCTTCGACTATCCAGCAGAGTGGTACGCCTACCCCGGGCATTACCGGACCTACAACTTCGGCCTGACCAACTTCCGCATCGTGCTGCGAAAAGGCTCGCTGATTTTGATCTACCCAGCGGGAGGTCACGAGCCGCTGGTTCCCCTGGGGGACGGCCTTTTTCGCATCGGCGAAGACCCCCGCTCGCCGGAAACAGTCCGCTTTGACGCGGTGGCGTCGGGCCGGGCGTTACGTGCTGTATATTCCGGCTGTCCCTACTACCGTACTTACACGCCCTGAACAGAGACCATCGGTAGCCACAACACCGGCTGCCTCGCGACACAAGACTATCGATTTGGATTTGCAAGGAGGCGATCATGCCCATAGAACAGGTGTCACCAGAGCTGGAACGCATAGTGTCCCTGGGCCAGGATGTCGAGGTGCTGGGCACCGGCTACGAGGTTGGAGAAGGGCCGCTGTGGTGGAGCGAGGACCAGTGCCTGCTGTTCAGCGAGGTTCGGGGCGACCGCAGGCAGAAGTGGTCCGACGGCGAGGGCGTAACCCTGGTCCAGGAGCTTACCAATAACGCCAACGGCCTCACGCGGGACCCCCAGGGAAGGCTGGTAATGTGCGAGGGTGGGGCGCGGCGGGTGTCGCGGGTGGAAGCTGACGGCAGCGTTACGGTGATCGCCAGCAGCTACCATGGCCTCCCGTTGAACCGGCCCAACGACGTGGTGGTAAAGTCCGACGGCAGCATCTACTTCACTGACCCCGGCGGACCGGCCCCGGACACCGATCTGGACTTTTCCGGCGTCTATCGGGTCGCTGTGGACCTCAGCGCGATCAACCTGCTGGTGCGGGACTACGTCCTGCCCAACGGCCTCGCCTTTTCACCGGATGAGAGTGTCCTTTACATCAATGATTCCCTGGGCCTGCACGTCAACAATGACATGTTCCGCAGCATCGGCTACATCGATGCCTTTGACGTGCGGCCCAACGGGATGCTGGCCAACCGGCGGGTCTTCTGCGAACTGAGGGGCGAAGGGACCGGAATACCCGACGGCTTAAAAGTTGACGTGGAGGGCAACGTCTACTGCACCGGCCCCGGCGGGGTCTGGATCATGGACGCCACCGGCAAGCACCTGGGCACAATTCTTACCGAGGTGGCACATACGACCAACATCGCCTGGGGTGGCGATGACTGGAAAACCCTGTACATCACCACATTTGAAACTCTGGCTCGCATTGAGCTGAAGATACCCGGCCTGCCAGTTCCGGCGCTGGCGCCATAGAAATAGATGCGGGGCTATCAAGTTGCTGGGTTGCCGGCAACAGGGACACTCGGGAAAGCGGTTGGGCCCGGAGAGCATGCGGTGGTTATGGCTAACAGTCGCGTGAACTTGTAGGCGAGCCGCACCGCCGGGTCGTTGCCCTGCCGGCCCCCAAATGGCCCGTGTGCTCTTTTATCCCTCCCGACATGTCAGTTGTTCCGCATTGGCGGCCGATGCAGCAAACTGATGGGTAAGGGCGATTACCCACCGCTTAATGCGATCGTGCCACGGGTATGTCTTTCCAGGAATTTCACCTCTTCCCTCCCCGTCATCAACTTGCAAAACCCTGTTCTCGTTCATCCCCTCTTGTCGCTATCACCAGTTAGCCGCCAGTAATGCGCGTTGCCCGAGGACTCTCCACCTGCCAGGGTCCGGTTTAAATCGGTCAAGGGGGGTCTGCTTGCACCCCAACCTCGGTGCAAGGATCCGGGCGCCAGTGCAGGCCGAGAAGGGCAGTTCAATAGCTGAATGAAATTATTATGAAATAAAGAGCCACAGCATGGGCCGGACAAGCGGTTCTGGTATATTAGATAAGGCCAGCGAATTGCAAGACAGAGCACTCAACCCAAAAGTAGGGTCAGGAGTGACTATCGATGTCAACCGCAGGCAGCAAGCCCGCCAACGACCAGTTGCCTTCCCCGTTTCCCGAGGGTTGGTACTTCGTCACAAGCCGCTCGGCCCTCTTGAGGTCCCGGCTCATCCAGCGGACCTGGATGGGGGAGAACATTGTCGCCTAGAAGTCTGGCCGGGAACCCCGATTCTCCCCAACCCGCCGTTTTCTTAACGTCGATTGTCGATGTAACAGTGGGTTCTTGACACGTATTATATACATTACCATGCTGTATAAGACTGGAATACGTCTGCTGGGCGTAGCGCGAAATCCGGCCAATGGCTTTCCGGCCAGACTTCTAGTGCGACGATAACGGGCGCGTCTGTGTTGCCGAGGCCTATTGTCCACACCTGGGCTCCGACCTGGGGCCCGAAACCGGAGGCCGACTGTGCGAAGGGCGGCTCGTCTGTCCCTTCCACGGCTATGAGTTTGACGCAACCGGCCAGTGTGTCGCTACTCCCTATGCCGACCCACCCAGGAACACCAGGCTGCGAGTCTTCGAGACCGAGGAAATTAACGGCTTAATTTTCGCCTGGTGGGGAATCCAGGGACGGCCACCACAATGAAGTCTGCACCCGGACCGGCCGGACCAGGCCGGCTGGAGCGATCAGGAAATCAGGTCCCTCCGCTTTCCAGGCCATCCCCAGGAGACTACGGAGAACTCGGTGGATATGGCCCACTTTCGCTACGTCCACGGCTACGCCAGCGTGGACCGCATCGGGAGAGTGTTGGTGGACGGGGCCCGTTTGGAAAGCCGCTTCGACTTCCGTACCATCAGGAAGATCGGCGGATTGGCACGTTTTACTATGAACATCTCCGCCATCACCCATGTCCTTGGCCTGGGCTACTCGTTCGTGGAAATACGGGAGCATACCATTGGGGTGGATATGCGGCTCTGGGTACTAGCAACCCCTGTAGACGGCACCCTCATCGACCTGTCGCTGGTCTAGCAGGTGCGGGAGATACGCAACCCGAAGCGGCGGATTATCGGACTCGGGTTCCTGCCCCTGGGGCTCCGCGCCCCCATCTTCAACAAGTTCATGGCGGCCATGCAACAGCAGGACGTTTTGCGGGACGTCGTCATCTGGAGCCGCAAACGGTACCGGTCGCGTCCCCGTCTCTGTCGTTCCGACGGCGAGATCATGCCCTATCGAGCCTATTGCGCCCAGTTCTATCCCGATCCTCGCGATAAGAAAAGTCCATCCCCTTCGACACACGACAGGACTGCTCGATGAATGGTCAGGTTGGCTGTCAACACATACGTCACATTCGCAGATTGTACCGGGCCCACCCCTGACGAGCCCATGTAGCGGTATGACCCGCGTACGGCGCCGGTAGGCAGCGTCATCCGCCTCCTATCAATTCCCCACACAGGAAGGTAACCCATGAACAGCATACTCGGTTGGCTGAGCCGACTGGTCACGGCCCGCCCGTTCATCACTCTCCTTGTTCTACTCCTCATTACCGTCTTGCTGGGCGCGGGGGTCACCCGGCGCGCCGCCGCCCGAGACCGCCGCCACGCTGCCCCAGGGAAGCGCCGTCGCCGAGGCCTTGCACGAGATTGATGAGCTTTTTCGGGACTCGGGCGAAGCCAACGTTGTAACGCTGCTCTTTCGCGGGGAGGCCCTTACGCCCGCTGGCCTCTCGCAAATGAACTCCCTGATCAATGAGATCGCCACCGATCCAAGTGTGGGAGAGTTGCTGGCGCCGGTCAATCCGATAATCGCGCCCTCAGGGCTTGTCATGGCCCTGCTCCAGGTGGGCGATTTCGAGTCGGTCACCCAGGCGCAAATTGAGTCCCTCCAGGGCCCGCCGGAGATCCTGGGGCCCTGGACGCACTGACCGGGACAGACACGGACGGCACCCCGGTAGCCATCGCCACCATCCGGGTGCTTGACACGGGCGACGAACGGATAGAAAGGGCTGAACGGAGAATTAACGAGCTTGCAATGGAGGATGAGGGCCCGCTGCAGGTTAGCAGCGTCTCCCCCGTGGTGATTGAGGACGAATACAAGAAGGCTACGGAGGAGGGGATGGCGCCGCTGGTCGGGCTGGCCTTCCTGCTGATCGCCGCGCTCATCCTGCTCTTCATGCGCACCATCTCAGACCTGCTGCTCACGCTGATCGGACTTCTCACGTCGATAATCTGGATAGTGGGGGCAGAGGGCTGGCTCGGGCCGAACGCGCTGGGTCTTACCGGCCCCCCGAACTCGCTGACCACAATGGTGCCGATCATCATCATCGGCCTCACGGTAGACTATGCGATCCAGATCATCTCGCACTATAGGGAGCAGCGAAATGCCGGCGAACCAGTGCTGGCCGCCGTGCGCATGGGGTTCCAAAACGTCACCATCCCGCTGTTGCTGGCCGCCGTCACGACAATCGTCAGCCTGTTGGCGAGCCTCTTCTCCCCCATCAGCATTATTGGGGACTTTGGCATCATAGCGGGGCTGGGCGTGGGTATGAGCCTGATAGTGATGCTCACGCTGGTGCCGGCCTGTCGGACGATCATCGACCGAAGGCACGAGGCACGGGGCACGTTGAAGCCACCCCGTCCAATCTCCAACACTTTGCCTGGCGTCAGTTGGTTGGCCGGAGCTGCTGGGCAGGAGTATCACCCGCGCGCCTGCGCCCTACCTGGTCGCCGTGCTGGTGGTAACGATAGGACTGGGTTTCGCAGCTACGGGGCTCAAGTCGGAATTCAGCACCCGCGACATCCTGCCCCGGGGCGGGACCCTGTTGCAGGATTTGGACACCCTGAATGCGGCCGGCGGCGGTTCCAAGGAAATGGCGACCATACTTTTGAAGGCAGAGGCCACGGAAACTCGCACCCTTCTGAACATGCACGACCTCACCAGCGCCTTCCGCGACGAACGCACCCGTCCCGGAGCGGCGGCCGGACCGATGATCGCATCCTACGAACTGCTGGTTCACGACTGGACCGAGGACAGCGGGGAACCCGGCGACAAGTACGACCCCGAGTTGGCTGCCCTCTTCCAGGAAGCCTCAGCGGGGGTGCAACTCGACCCAGCGAAGATGCAGGAATTTCTCGACAGGCTTGAGGAAAAAGATCCCGCCCTTGGGCGCCTCCTGGTCAACAATCCGGAGGGCATCGATACCATCCTGCTCCAGTTCCCGACCTACGCGAGCGACCCCGCGCAAACCAAGCTGCTCCAAGAGGACATTGAGGCGCTCTGGTTCGGCGACGACGCTGATGTTACCGCGACTTCGAAAAGCATAATTTCGATCACGGTCACGGACTCGATTACCGAGCGGCAGACCGAGTCAATTACCACCACCATCGTGGCGGCCCTGGCCGCGCTCGCCATCTTTTTCTGGCTGACGCTGCGCCAGCCTGCGCTGTCCTTAATCGCGGTGGGACCGATCGTGCTCGTCCTAATCTCGGTGCTCGGCACGATGGCGCTGCTGGGCATCCCTTACAAAATTATCACGTCAATCATCACGGCGCTGTCCATCGGTATCGGGGTTGACTACACCATCCACATGATTCATCGCTACAGCGAGGAGTACGCGCACAGTCGCGACCCGGAGCAGGCGGCAGTCCGCACGTTGGCCACGACGGGTTCGGCGTTGCTGGGCTCTGCGCTAACGACGGCGCTGGGGCTGGGAGTCCTGGTGGCCTCGCCGCTGGCTGGATCCCAGCAGTTCGGATTTACGGCGGCGATAACCATCGCCTACTCGTTGATAGTATCCATCCTGGTGGTGCCGGCCTTGATGACCTTCTTGGGAGCGTACCAGAACATGAAGCTGCGCTCGAACGTAAGGCGCTGGGCGGAGGAACTCGACCTGGAAATCGAAGCCGTGCATCTCCGCCACGAGCAGGAGCAGCAGTCGACCTAGACGTAGACGTAAGATGTAGCGGGATGCTGCGATGCATCTGCCGCGGAGACGTGATCAGGTAACTTATTTAGGGGCCGTCCTTGGACGGCCCCCTCGTAGTTGAGACTGGTTCGGCGCGTGTTGATGGCCGTTTGGCAGGTCAGGCGGGCAGGTCGCGCCTCTGCTCGGCAATGAGGAATTTCAGCTTCTTGCTCGGCTTCATAGACGGAATGGGGCTGAACTTGAGCTTGTAATCCGCCGGGGACACCTTAATCGTGAAGTAATGGGCCAGCATCAGGATGTTGACCGCCAGTTGCAGTTCCATCCATCGGGATCCGAGACAGGTGTGCGTACCCAGCCCATACGGGGCGTACCCGGGATTGAGGTGTTCATTCCGCGGGGGCAAGTAGCGGTCGATGTCGAAAGTGTAGGGGTCGGGGAAGACTTCACTCATGTAGTACGACGCTGTCTGGGCAATGAAGAGCCTTGTCCCCACCGGTATCTCATAGTCCTCTACCACGCACGAATTCATCACATCCCGAACCGACATCGGGACGATTGGGTACATGCGCATGCATTCCATCAGGAACCGGTGTGTAACATTGATCGCGGACGGGGTGAAGTCCTCCTGGGCAGGGTCGCCGTCGGCAAACAGGGCATCCGCCTCAGCCCGGATCTTTTCGTAGAGCGCGGGCTGTGACGCCAGGGCGTATACCGCAAAGCTGTAGGCATCACCCAGGTACACGCTGGCGATCAGCGCTGCGGAAAGGGCAAACCGCAGATTCGACTCCGGGACGAGCTGCGGGTCGCTGGCGTGCAGGCTGAGAATGTCATCCGCCAGGTCCCGAGGACACCCCGCCCGCTGGGCAGGTGTATGAACGTACTGGACCCGTTCCAGCAAGATTTCGATGGCTTTCGTCCTGCCTTTCATTCCCGGGGTCTTCAGCATGAACTTGGGCAGGGCCCTGACGATGTGAGTGGTGAGCGCTCGCTCCTTGTACTTCATCAGGTCGTCGATTATGTCCTGCGAGTCAAGGCTCAAAGAAAGCGGCGAGATTTGGGCGTTAATCATCAGCCGGCACATGCTCGTCGCCGGGTAAGAGTCTCCTACATTCCAATTCGCCATGTATGCCCGGGCATGGTGATAGAGCTGGTCAAGCTGCCCCTCTAGTCTCCCCCGGGAGTAGGCCGGCGCCATGGACTTGCGAAGCCGGAAATGGTCACCGCCATCCAGCGAAGGCAATACCCCGGACGCGCCGTAGAGTTTCTAGAATTCAGCAAAATAGTCCTTGGCCCTGAGGTGCATACGCCCGTTCCGGTGCGCCCAGCGATTGGTCTCAGGCCCGGCCATGAAGATCATGGGTTTAGAAAACGGCGGGCGGACTTCAAACACCGGGCCATGCTTTTCCGCCAGATCAGCGAACAGCGCGGGAAGATTGCCGTCGCGAACATTTGGATGGAGCGCAAGCTGCCGCAGCGGAACGGTGGGAATTTTCTTGGTCAGGGCGGATTGTCACAGCAACGGGCCGGCGAGGTTATGGGAGACCGCATCGGCAATAGACCGGCCGATCAAGTCCAAATTGCAGATGAACTGGATGCGCTCTTCTGCCGCGTCTTCAAGGTGGAACATGAAGCGAAAGACGTCGCAAGTATTGACGAGACAGATAATGATGACGTCTCTCGGGTCGGGAATCTCATTGTTGAAGATGACGTTGCTGATGCGCGCTTTCACGAACTGGACTGCGGTGCCTTCCGTATCGCTGTTGAAGTGTTCCGTACGCCAGGCGGTGGGAGACAGTGTCCAGAAATCTCCGGGGTGGTATTCCAGAATCTTCAGGTCAACCAGGCGTTCCAGGGTCAAGTCGATGATGGACTCGGCACGGGGAGCAAGCCTTTCTATCCAGTACTGGGCGTTCCTTCGAACCGGCTCGCTGGCAATTTCATTCAGAATGGGGTCCAGGGCGAGGTTGCCGGTTTCCGTAGGGTCGACCAGGTACAGGGAGGGATTGCATATCCGTGTCGATTCGAGACATCAGGGAGAGTTCAGCCAGCACGGAGCCGACGATGGCGCAGTTCAAGTCCCAGCCGGGTACCTGGTGAAAGTAGCCGCTCTCTTCGTTGAGGAGCGTCAGGATGAGTTCGTCAGGGAGACTTAACTGTTGGGTAGCTATATCGACAGTTCAGAGAGCCATTAGTAAAACTCTACGAGCACCTTACAGATGCCCTAAAACCACTTAACATTGCAATACCAGATATGAGCATATCGTTATGCAAGAAAGAGGGCAATTGACTGATTAGGGAGGTTCCAATGGGTTTAGGGTTATCGAAACGTGGGCAAGCTTGAGAGACAAGATTCTCACTCAGGAAGAACCTTCCAGGCGTCACTGGCCTTAAATGCCGCGTACCCATTGAAGCCGTTATAAGGCGCTGGCTGAGCGCGACCATTTAAGGACCATGATGGGAATGCCAGTATTGTCCACCACCAGCATCAACCTGGTTCCTTCATTGCCACTTAGCCCTGGCTGGTCTCCTTCCTTCCCGGCTTGGACAAAGTGGTCAAGGTATAAGAATAGCGGTGCGTCGGCCCGCCCCTTCAGCCCGCCTTGTCCCAAAACTACCGCCGGAGTATCATACCCTCCAACTTAAAGGCTTCCAGAGTCGTCAGCATCATTGGTTGTTCTGGGGTTGTTCTGGCGCCGGGTTGAAGGGGTGAGCGATGCCACGGAGAAGTTTCTGGGCCTGGGGCATGGAGTCGGATGAACCCACCGGGGCGCAGCGCGGGGAGCTGGCCGCAAGCCTCTCCAGCAAGTACGGCGTCACCATTGACGTCCCTCCGGTGCCCGCCAGCAGCGACCTGGACCTGCGAAAGCCCCGTATGGCCGTGCCCGACTCCCTGGCATCCATTTGCTCCACCGATACCCACGAACGGGCGGTCCACACCTACGGCCGCAACTTCTCCGACCGGGTCCGCGCCTTCAACCTCCAGTTCCCCAATCCGCCCGACGTGGTGGCCTACCCCAGGAATGAAGCGGACGTGGAGGCTCTCCTGGACTGGTGCTCCGGCCAAGGCTATGCCGCCATCCCCTGCGGCGGCGGCAGTTCGGTAGTCGGCGGAATTGAGCCGCCCGACGATTACGACGGTGTCGTATCCATCGACCTGGGCGGACTGGACCAGGTGCTGGAAATTGACGAGGTATCCCGGGCGGCCCGTATCCAGGCCGGTGTCTACGGCCCAGCGCTGGAAGAGCAGCTGCGTCCCCACGGGTTCACCCTGCGCCACTTCCCCCAAAGCTTCGAGTTTTCCACGCTGGGCGGCTGGATTGCCACCCGCTCCGGCGGCCACTATGCCACCAACCAGACCCACATCGACGATTTCGTAGAGTCCGTCCGAATGGTAACGCCCCAGGGCATCTGGGAGTCCCGCCGACTCCCCGGCAGCGGAGCCGGCCCCAGCCCCGACCGCATGGTGCTGGGCAGCGAGGGAACGCTGGGAATTATCACCGAGGCGTGGATGCGGATTCAAGCCCGGCCCCGCTTCCGGGCGTCCGCCGCCGTCACCTTCCCATCCTTCGAGCAGGGCGCCGAAGCGGTGCGACAAATCGTCCAGACCAAGCTGTGGCCCGCCAACTGCCGCCTGCTGGACCCGGGCGAAGCCGCCGATGCCCTCGGCTCTGACGGCACCCAGGCCATCCTGGTGCTGGGCTTCGAGTCTGCCGAGCTTCCCCAGGGAGAGCAGATGCACCAGGTCATCGCCATCGCCCGCGACTGTGGCGGCTCCGTGGGCGAGGAACAGATAAGGATCATCGATGGTAGCGGCGAAGAGGCCCGCCGTCCGGAAGCTGTGGGGGCCTGGCGCAACTCCTTCATCAACGCTCCCTACCAGCGCAACGCCTCCATGGGCATGGGCCTGGTCGCCGAAACGCTGGAGACGTCCATCACCTGGGACCGGTGGCACGCTATGGATGCCGCCGTGCGGGGCGCGTTGCAGGACGCCCTTGACCGCGTGTGCGGCGGCGGACGGGTCACGTGCCGCTTTACCCACGTCTACCCCGACGGCCCAGCCCCCTATTTCACCTTCGAGGGAATGGGTCGGCCGGGCGCCGAACTGGAAATGCACGAAGAGATTAAGCGGGCCGCGTCCGATGCAGTCATTGCAGCCGGTGGCACCATCACCCACCACCACGCCGTGGGCCGCGCCCACCGCCCCTGGTATGACCAGCAGCGACCGGATCCCTTCGCCGCCGCGCTGCGGGCCGCCAAGTCCGCCGTGGACCCCAACTGGGTGTTGAACCCCGGCATTCTGTTTGACCGCTAGCGTCCAACCAAAAGTCCCTTCCCCCATTAAAGAAGGAAGGGATTTAGATCAATCGGACGTAACAACTTCATTCCACAAGGAGGGCAGATGGGAATTTCCAACGAGACCATGCGAGCCATGATCAAGGAATACGGGGGCTTCGAGCTTTCCGATGAAGAACTGGAACTGGTCCGCCCCGAAGTGGACGGCTACCTCGAAGCCATGTCTGGAATAGCAGCTTTGGAACTGTCCGACACCATGTCCAGCCGGTTGCTGCGCGCCGCCGAAGGAGATACCGACGATGCCGAATGACGAACTTCTGGACCTGACCATCAGCGAACTGGCCCCCAGGATAGCTTCGCGGGAGGTTTCTCCCGTGGAGGTCACCGAGGCCGCCCTGGCCCGCGCCGACCGCCTCCAGCCTAAGCTCAACTCCTTCATTACCCTGCTGCACGAACGGGCGATGGAACGCGCCCGGGAACTGGAGTCGGAAGTGGCAGAAGGCAAGTACCGCGGGCCCCTCCACGGAATCCCCATCGGCATCAAGGACAACCTCGCCACGCGGGGCATCCGCACCACCGTCGGTTCCCTGGTGCTGTCCGACAACGTCCCCGAAGAGGACGCCCGGGTGGTCACCCTCTGCGAAGAGGCCGGGGCCATAATCCTGGGGAAGGAAAACCTGGAGGAATTCGCAGCCGGCGCCACTTCCAACAACCCCCATTACGGCGCCGTCCACAACCCCTGGGGTCTCGACCACATCCCTGGCGGGTCCAGCGGCGGCGGCGGAGCCAACGTTGCCTCCGGCGTAACCTTCGCCTCCCTGGGCACCGACCTGGGCGGCTCGGTGCGGTTGCCGGGCACTTTCTGCGGTGTGGTGGGCCTAAAGCAGACCTTCGGACGAGTGAGCCAGCGCGGCCTGCTGGTAACCAGCTTCAACGGCGACCATATCGGCCCCATGACCCGTTCCGTCGCCGACAGCGCCCTTGTACTCCAGGCCATCGCCGGCTACGACCCCCTTGACCCCAGCACCGTGCCGGTACCGGTGCCCGATTATCTGGAACAGGTGGGCCAAGACCTGGCCGGCCTGACCGCGGGCATCCCATCCAACTATTTCTTCGACGAGGTCGATTCCGAGGTGGAGGCCGCCGTTCGCAATGCCATTGCCGCCCTGCAGGAGTTGGGAGTACAGGTTCGGGAAGTCAGCCTGCCCAGCATGGAGTACGTGGGGGCCCTGAGAGCAGCCAGCCTGGCGGACGGTATCGTCACCCATGAACCTTACCTGACCAGCGACCGTGACAAGTACGGGCCCAACGTCATCTACCGCACCCTGGCCGGCCAGTTCGTCCTGGGTCGGGACTACTCCAGGGCCCTGAAGGTGCAGCGGCTCATCAAGGAGGAATACGCCCGCGTCTTGCAGGAGGTGGACTTCCTGGTCACACCCACCGCGCCCATTCCCGCCCCGCGCATCGATGCGGTGGACCTCGAGCTGAACGGCGAAACCCACCGGGTCCGGGGGCCCGGCTCAGGGTTCATTTCCCGCAACACCAGCCCCATGAACGGGAACGGCCTTCCGGCCATTACCGTCCCCTGCGGGTTCAGCGGGGAGGGACTGCCCATCGGCGTCCAGTTCATCGGCAGTCCCTTCGACGAAAGGTTGCTGTTCCGGGTGGCAGCGGGCTATGAACAGGTCTCGCCGAGCAAGGGCGTCCGGCCCCAGGTGTGAGCACTGGCAGGCAAAGTCAGTAGCGCAAGATGGCAGTCGTAGAGAGGGCCGTGTTCCGGGGAGGAACTAAAGGGCATCGAAGGGAGCCGTGAGCCTACCGCTTGCTTAAAGGCATGGAAGGCCGCGTTCTCCCTGCTGTTGGTACGACGGCAGGAAGTGCCAGGAATACGTCTCTCAGGGATATGGGCCAGGTGCCGCGGTAGTTGGCGCCGCCCCTTCAGCCGGGCTGTCAGCCACTTGGAAAGTATCTCGATGATCCCTTCACCCTTGACGGGGGAAGGTCAGAATGGGGGTGACTTGAGGCGTAATGTCAACGCTGGGCACAACCGCCAATTTCACCGCAGGTCTTGAGACAGTTTCTAAGGGCGGCAGCAGAAAGAAACTGCGTAATTGTCAGGAGTCGGATTTCATGAGAGCGGGACGGATCTTCGTATTCCAGTAGTCGTTCTCCCTCGCCTCCCGCAGTTCCTCCACCAATTGCGCCGTCTCCGTTCCCACAGCTTCACCCAGTTCAGATGTGGTACGCTCTCCGGCCAACTCGGTTACCGCTGCCCGCAGTTTCATAACGTATTCAGCGACTTCGTAGGCAGCCTGGTCGGAAGCAGAGCGGGCCTGCAAGGCCTCAAGCTTCTCCAACCATTCCAGACCCTTCTGGGCATCGTCGAACATGTCATCCAGCCCGCTGGCCGTAGTCATCTGGCATCCTCCACTATCGTATCTAAATGTGCCGGGATTGAGGGACAATAGCACTGGGCTTCGCAGTAAACTCCCTTGCTGATCTGCTTGGGGGTATAACCTTGCCGATACCCGTGTGGACCGCCGCGCCCAGCTTTCGACTTATATCATACATTGCGCTACCAGGATTGATAAACCTGACGCTTGCATCCAGGCTTGCCAGGCCTCGTCATTTATAGCCCGCAATTCCAGCGCTGATGGCCTGTTTTCACTTAAACTTCCATCGATTTAGGAGAAAGGCAACCATTTCCCAGTGTGCAGCAGGATTATTCATCCACGCGGCTTATTGACGAAGCTGCCCTCGGGACGTAACCTAAGCTCACGCAAGCACAAAATCTAACCTACAAGAGGAGTTTGGCATGACTATCAGTAAGCAGACTACCTACGAGGTCGTAATCGAAGACGTAGAATATCTCCGTCACGGCGATAAGCCCTTCCAGGCGCGGCTCTTCAAGCCCCAGGGAGACGGACCCTTCCCGGTAATGATCGAACTGCACGGCGGCGCCTGGGTGAATGGCAGCCGCGATAGCGGCGACGTCGGTAACGAAGCCCTGGCCGGCAACGGCATAATCGTCGCGGCCCTGGACTTCCGCGTTCCGCCGGAAGCTTCGTATCCCGCTTCCTTCCAGGACATCCACTACGGCATCCGCTGGGCCAAGGCCCACGCCGCCGAATGGAACGGCAACCCGAACAGCATCGGCGCCATGGGCACTTCCAGCGGCGCCCACCAGGCCATGCTTTTGGGCATGCGGCCCTCCGACGCCCGCTACTCGGCCCTATCCCTCACCAATGGCGCATCCGATGTGGACGGCACCCTGGGTTGTGTGATCATGGTCTCTCCGGTAATCGATCCGCTGGGACGCTATCACTACGCCAAGGGTATGCGGGAAGACATCAAGCCCCCCGAGTCAGTCGGCGAGCGCACCGCCTCCATGCATGACATGTACTGGGTGACCGAAGAGGCAATGGCCGAGGCTGCCCCGGCCCGCGCGCTGGCCCGTGGCGAGAAGACCGACCTCCCGCCCACACTGTGCCTGGCCCGCCTCTACGAGGCAGCGCATCCCCGCCCGGACCTTGACGAGTTCATCTCCCAGTACCGCAACGCCGGCGGGAGTATTGACGTGACGATCTTCGAAGGCGAAGGCGAAGGAGTGCTGCGGGACCTTTCCTCGGACGTAGCGCAGCAAGCCCTCGAACAGATGACCGCGTTCATCAATCAGCACCTCGGGTAAGCCGCGACTGCCCGAAAACCTTTGGTTAACAGTAACGGCGGACCGGCTTTCTGGGCTGAGTCCGCCGTTTCATTGCAGTTAGATACAGCGAGCTAGAGCAAGAGTGAGTCCGGTGCCCGATTGCGGGCCCGACCAAGGAGTTGACCATGGCCACACAGCAAGAGGAAGGGACTGTTCCTGACTTTCTTCGCATGGAGGACGCCGGCGGGCCCGACTCCACCAATCCTCACCGCAGCGAAACCTGGTATGGCTGGCCCAGCAAACAGGTGGACCCGGTCAACTTGCTGGACGACGAAGGAAGGACCAGGCGGGTGAGGACTCCGGTGATGGACCTTGAGGGGTTAATCACGCCTACGGAACTCCACTACGTAGTCCAGCATTTCGACATCCCGGAAGTGGTACCGGCGGACCAGTGGACCCTGACCATCGACGGCGAGGTCAGGAACCCGCTGACCATCAACTACGAGCAGTTGCGCCGTTACCCGGGCCGCACGGTGCGCACCGTTATGGAGTGCTCCGGCAGCGACGCCACCTACTTTGAGTACTTCAAAGGCGAGGGCCCCAAGCCCTCCAGGACGCAGGAAGCGATGATCCTCAGCGCCTCAGAGTGGACGGGCGCGCCGCTGGCCTCGGTGCTGAACGACGCCGGTCTGACCGACAAGGCCCTGTACATCCGGGCCGAGGGTTGGGACGAGGGATTGCCGGCTACCGCCGCCCCGGGCACGGAACCCTTCTTCTACGACAAGGGGCTGCCCCGGCTGAAGGCCCTCCACCCGGATACCATCCTGTGCTGGGCCCAGAACGGCCAGTTGCTGGAGCACCTGCACGGGGCGCCGGTACGGCTACTGGTGCCAGGCTGGTCGGGCAACTGGTCGGTAAAGTGGATTCGCCGTCTGGAAGTCCTGGACCACCTGCCGGACTGCTGGTACCACTACAATTTCTACTACTACGCGGACTCCCCCGACGCCACGGACAAGGAGTTGATCACGACCATTCCGGTCAAGTCCATGGTTACCCACCCCAACGACGACACCGAAACCCTGCCCCGGGGCACTCACGTAGTGCGGGGATACGCCTGGAGCGGCGACGGGGCCATTACCCAGGTGGAGGTCAGCGTTGACGGCGGCGAGACCTGGCGCGCGGCACGGCTGGAGGAGCCACGGGAAAGGTGGATGTGGGTCAGGTGGTCCTACCTGTGGGAGGCCAATGAACCAGGGCAATACCAGGTTATGTCCCGGGCCACTGACGCCTCGGGCCGCACCCAGTCCCGGGTGCCCCGGTACAACAACATGCGGAAGAACTTCACCGCCGTAGTGGGCTACGACATTACCATCAAGTAGCGCCAGAGAGTAGTGGCGGCAGATACCGGGTAGGTTACTCAGGCCAGCGTCGGCCTGAGAGAGAGTTACAGAGTCTGGCACACCAGAGTCTTTCGCCCGTGCCGGGAACGGAGAGCTAGAGCAGGTCTTTCAAATACGGGCGTAGAAGCAAGTGAGTACCTGAAAGGACTATCGCCCCTACCAGCACGAACACGACTGATGATGGGGCCCAGCCCACGACCACAAGCCCCAGGGCAGTTCCCGCCGCAGGAGGGTGTTCGGTGTCCGTCAAGACCATCAGCAGGGTGCTGATGCCTACCGATACCACGGCTATAAGATCACGAACGAGGTTGGAAGCGGATACCAGGTCCCCCCAATCCGGCACGAGATACACTAGGGAGAAAGACGTCCCAACAACCACCGCCACGACGTGCCCGCCGATTACTCTCCGGGGGGTGGATGCCTGGCTGTGCGGAGCAATGAAGACAATGAATGCTGTCAATGCAATGGCCACCACGATGGCGGCACGTAGCACCACGTCCACTACCAGGAGAATCACCAGCAGCGCCACCATGGACAGCCCACACTGAAAGAGGTAGCTCTTCCAGTAGCGACGGAACTTTCTGTCCGTCACCCGGACTTTGAGCGCCAGTCGTCGCATCGACCGTCGTCTGTCAAATTTGAGCGCCATAGCTGGCCCGTATGTTCCCACCTCACCCGTAAGTATGCCACGCATTGGCGCGACCAGTTCCGGGCCTTTTGACCATCGTTTCTGGTAACACCACATATACGGGACAGGGTAGCCCCTAATGCTGGCGAGGGTTCAGACCTAGGAGGTACGGTTGCTGTGGTGCTTTGCTGAGAAGGCAGGCCTGTTGCGGAAGGCTGGACCAGGTCGGTGAGAGGCCGGTGGAGAGAATGGTTAGCATCGCCCCGCTTCCGAGACCGTGCCGGAGCGTGGTGACATTAACTTGCACGCGGTTTCCCCAATATTCATTCCAAGTGCAGCCGGGGAATTCAAACCGTTTTCCATATGGAACGACGCTTATCGCAAGAACCCTGGGCTCTTGGGGAATGCGGAGGTTACCCTGCGCTTGCCGGAGCCGTCTAACACCCTGGTGGCCGCTTGTGCCAGAACACCCTGAACCGGTTGCCTTCCTCTACCTGAAATTCAGTCGGCATGAGGGCACACCGTGCTTAACCTGCGCCTCCATCCGGCTAAACCACCTGAAAGTGCGCCTCCGTCGGGACGCAGTCCGCACCGTTAATGGGGACCATGTCCTGGGGGCAGGCGGAGAAGGCCACAACGCAGTCCATCTCGGCCCGCAACACCACGTAATCGCCGGGGCTAGACACGGGCGGCTCGAAGCCCAGGCTGCCGTCCGAAGCCACCGGGATGTTCATAAACAGGTTCCACGGGCTGGGGGTTTCGGGAGGCGTCAGACCAAGCTCTGCCAGGGCCGACGCCAGGTTGTCAGTGCAATTGTCGTGGTACTCCGTGCATCCCAGCAGTTCATAACGGTAGCGGTCGCACGCCGCCAGGAGCGTATCGTGAATACCGCCCGACGTATCTTCCACCAGCGTCAGTACCGGCCTGCGGTGGTTGGTGACCATCGACTGTCCCAGGGCGGGCATCGTACGGGCGATCGCCGTCCGCGAATGCTCCATTGACATGAACTCCGTCATGTCCTCGCGCCGGAAGGCCCAGGTGTCCACCACCTGCTGCCCATGGGTATTGACCACCCTGACGTGCTGCCCTTCGGCCACAAAAGCAGCCTTGCCCCGCCCTGCCGGGATGGTTGTCAGCGACGAAGTTGCCATATTGCACCTCGCTTTCCTCTGCAGTATGGGGCCCTACAGTGCGGGAGACGTTCAATGCGGGAGACGTTCAATGCTGGGGCCGTTCGATACATAAGCCGCCGCGTCAGCCGGTAAACCCGGCCCACACCTCCGGCAGCCGGGCCAGAGCCTCCGGGGGCAGTGGCCCCTTAGCAGCGAAATCTACGGCTTGCTCCAGGTGCTCCAGGCTCGAGTACCCCACCAGCACGCTGCTAACCCCGGCGTTGGTCAGGGCGAACCGCAGCGAAGCCTCCACCAGGTTGATCGCGTACCCGTCCTGCTGCAGGAACCGGAAGCCGTCTGCCCTGGCCTGGTCCTGGCTGTAGTCGCGGCCCGAACCGATAGGAGCGACGCTAGGCACGGCGACGGGGTGCCGCGTCGCCTCACCGCTCAGCGCGCCCGCTGCCAACACCCGAATCACCAGCACCCCCATGCCGTTGTCGGACGCCCGTCCGATCTGGTTACCGTAGTCGGGCATGTCGAAGCCGTCCGAAACTGCCGCACCGGCGCTGGGGTTGACCAGGTTGTAAACCGACTGGATGGTGTTCAGCGCTCCCGAGTCGATGACCTGGTGTAAGGCCGGGGTCTCCCCTACTGCGGTCATTCCCCAGAACCTTACCTTGCCCTGTTCGCGCAACTCCCGCAGCGCGTCCACCACCTCGCTCTGCACTTCTTCGGGAGAGACTGACCCGCCCTCTCCCACTGCCGCGACGTGATTGTGCATCTGGATCAGGTCAACCTGCTCCCGTTGCAGCCGCGCCAGGCTGTCCTCCACCGAGGCGATAACGTTGCCCTTGATGTGCCCCGGATCGTGGGTAGTCACCCGGAACTTGGTGCCCACGTAAACGTCCGCCGCCAATTCCTTCAACACCCGCCCCAGGTTCGTCTCCGATTGGCCGTCGCCATAGGAAGAAGCGGTGTCGAAGTAGTTGATGCCCAACTCCATTGCCCGCGCGACCGCCTTTACCTGGTCGCCATGCTCGCCCCGAATCATCAGACCGCCGACGTTGCCGCAGCCAAACCCGATTTCAGACACGTTCAGCCCGGTGTTGCCCAAGGGTCGATAGTCCATTTCTTTTCCCCTTCCGTGTTGCGTTCCCTGTACGTTCCCTGTAATGGTATTCCCCTAACCTGTTGGGCATAATTGCCCGCTTGACGGCTTCAGAGCTTTAGAGAGTTGTTCTGGAGGCAAGAGGATAACAGCCTGCCCGACCAGACCGGCGCAACTAGCCCGCATGGTTCCAGGCTAACCCTGCCAGGCTCAGGCGGTGAACGACGCCGCAGTAGCATTTGTCCAAGAGCCGATGTGCCCCTGGGAACCTATGGCGCAAGCCGGGAGACGTTCCTCTAATGAGGAGTGTTGAACTGGACCAGAATGCCGTCGGGGTCCAGCACGTAGATGCTGCGGATGTCTCCGTCGGGGTCGGTGAAGGACTCGATGGGGCCTGCCAGTTCGACGCCCTTGTCCAGCAGCTCCTGGGTCAGGCTCTTTACGTCAGCGACGCCAAAGGATATATGGCTGATTCCCACCTCGTCCAGCTTGATGGGCTGCCCGTCGGGGTCATCGCCGGGATGGCTGGTGAGAGTCAGCGTGGGACTAGCCCCGTCCCCGTAGGCGAGGCTGACCCAGTGACGGGCCTGGCGCTCGCGGCGGTAGTTGTGCAGTCGTCCCCCCTCGGTGGGGTCGGTCATACGGTCGCCCAGAACCGTCATGCCCAGAATGTCCCGATAGAAGGCCAGAGACCGGTCCATGTCCCGTACACAAATTCCGATGTGGGTAACGCAGGTTGCTTCCATGAAAGTCTCCTCCCTAAGGCTGATGCCGGCGCGAACCCGAGACGGCTTTGAGGCCATGTGCCGGGAACTATCTTGTCCCTGTTCATGCCTCTGTCCTTCCCCTTCGTAAAACGCGCTGCGCCTAATCCAGCGGCAGTTTGTGGAGCCACCCCGGCTCGGAAATATCCAGCACCTGTCCGTTGGGGCCGGACCACTTTTCCTCGGCGCGGGGCGGGCGGACCTCGCCCTCCTTGGCAATCTCGCGGCGGACGATCTCCTGCCCGTCAATCTCACGGAGCCTGGCGCCCGTATTTTGCAGGCTGTCCACCTGGAATCCGATGTGGTGGATGCCGCTGTAGTTCTCACCGTTGGGGCCCACGTCGGCGTCCTGATTGGTCTTCCACTTGAGGAGGGTCAGGTTGATGTCGCCGTCGGTAAGCTGGATCTGGCGGTCGTTGCGGGCCACTTCAACAAGGTCGAAGCCCTGCTTGTAGAAACTAGCCACGGAGTCCGGGTCCTCGCAGGTAATTGCGATGTGCTTGATCTTGGCCACAGGAACACCCCCGAATTTGGTTTCGGGACATTATACCCCGTACGCTGCGGAATAGGGTAAATGCCGCCTGAGCAGGGCAGCGTTGCAGTCCAGGTGGGTTGCAAAGGGCAAGGCTGGACGTAGACCCCGACCGATTTTCGGACTCTATCGATGCCTCCGTGAACTCGTCAACCTGGTTACTGCCATACCCTTCAGGAAAGCAGGAGGCTTTTAAGAATTTCAAAAAGAAATTGCCTGTTGACAACTAACGAAAAAACCGTTAATATCAGTAATTATGAATAATGCAAAACAGATTATAGAACGTTTCGGTGGTCAGTCCGCCCTGGCAGCGCTGCTGGGCAAGCGCCAGAGCACGGTGCAACACTGGGTCAGTACTGGGAGAATACCTTCGCAGTGGCACGAACGCCTGCTGCAACTCGCCCACCAGCAAGGCATTGCATTGGAACCCAAGGACTTTGTAACAACAGGCGTGCCCGGCATCGCTCCATCTGACGGAAAACTGGGGGTATTGATGGTTGGCCTGGGAGCGGTGGCTTCCACATTTATCGCCGGCGTCGAACACATCCGGCAGGGAACGGGCCAGCCTATTGGCTCAGTATCCCAAATGGCTACCATCCGCCTCGGCAAACGGTCCGACAACCGCACGCCGCTCATCAGGGATTTCGTTCCCCTGGCGGACCTCGACCAGTTGGTTTTCGGCGCCTGGGACCCTATCCCCGACAACGCCTACGAAGCGGCCGTGAAGGCCGGTGTGTTGGACCGCTATGAACAAATAGAGCCCATAGCCGACTTCCTGAAGTCCATTGAGCCCATGCCCGCCATTTTCGACAACGATTACGTCAAGCGTATCGACGGGGAGAATGTCAAAGCTACCGGATCCCGGATGGACTCAGTCGAGGCTATACGGGACGATATCCAGCGCTTCAAGGCAGACAACGGTTGCGACCGCCTGTTAATGGTCTGGTCCGCTTCTACCGAAAAATTCATTACCGAGAGTTCGGCCCATCAGGATATTGAAGGTTTCACTGGCGGCCTCCACGACAACGACGAAAACATCGCTCCTTCCATGATTTACGCCTATGCAGCGTTGATGGAGGGCATCCCCTTTATCAACGGGGCCCCCAACCTGACCGTGGATGTCCCCGCCCTGGAGAAATTCGCCGGGGACCAGGGTGTCCCAATTTGCGGAAAGGACTTCAAGACGGGCCAGACCCTCGTAAAGACCGCTCTTGGGCCGATGTTGAAGGCCCGGATGCTGGGAGTGGACGGCTGGTTCTCGACGAACATACTGGGCAACCGGGACGGTGAAGTTCTGGACGAGCCCGAGAACTTCAGGACCAAGGAAGAGTCAAAGCTCGGCGTTCTGGAGTACATCCTGCAGCCCGACATGTACCCTGACCTGTATGCCGATGCCTATCACAAGGTACGCATCAATTACTACCCGCCCCGCGGCGACAACAAGGAAGGCTGGGACAACATCGATCTCTTTGGCTGGCTGGGCAAGCGGATGCAACTGAAGGTCAACTTCCTGTGCTCGGACTCCATACTCGCCGCTCCCCTGGTGCTCGACCTGGTCCTGTTCATGGACCTGGCGCATCGTGCCGGCCTGTCTGGCATCCAAGAGTGGCTGTCCTTCTACTTCAAGAGCCCGCAGCACGCGCCTTCGGTCTATCCCGAGCATGATTTGTTCATCCAGCAGACGAAGCTTAAGAACACCCTGCGGTGGCTGATGGGCGAAGACCAGATAACCCACCTGGGCATGGAGTACTACCGCGATGCCTTTTCGCCGGTCGGCGTAGGGTCCGACGTAACATGCTGACCCCCTCGCGCTCCAGGAAAGGCGGCATTCGTCTCCTTTCCTGGGACAGGATTTGGTTGAGGGTGTCTTGACCCTTGTCCCGCACACCACGCTCGCTGAACTTGTTGACCGGTTTGAAGTCATCCTGTTCGATTCCGACGGCGTGCTTACCCGCTGGCCTTCCGCCATTCCCTCGGCCCCCGACGCCATCGACCGGCTCAACTCGCTGAAGAAACCCTACCTGGTCCTGACTAACGACGCTTCCGCGCTTCCCGAGACCCGGGCAGCGCGGTACGCCCGGTTGGGGTTGTTCATAGACCCCAGCCAAATCCTGTCCTCTGGAATGCTTCTGATCCCCTACTTTTCGGACCTGGGCCTGGCCGGTGCGAGATGCGTCGTGCTGGGGACAAAAGACAGCGCCGTCTTCGTACAGCAGGCCGGTGGTGAGGTGGTAACGTTCGACGAGGACTTTGATGTCCTGGTGGTCGGCGACCAGGAGGGTTTTCCCTTCCTCGAGGCCACCGGCACGGTCCTGAGCAATCTGTTCCGCAAGATTGACCGCGGAGAGACGCCCCGCCTGGTGCTTCCCAACCCCGACCTTATCTACCCTGAACGAGAAGGGTTCGCCTTTGCCAGTGGCACGGTCGCCCAGATGTTCGAGTCAGCCCTTGCGCTGCGCTATCCGGACCGCCCGGACCTGACCTTCACGCGACTCGGCAAGCCGCATCCGGCTATGTTCGAGGAAGCGATTCGCCGTTGCGGAACTCGCGACATGGTTATGATCGGTGATAATCCGGGCACCGACATACGCGGCGCGAACCAGGTAGGGATAGCGTCCGTGCTCGTGGAATCCGGCATTTCCAGCGGCGACCTGTCCGTGTTGCCGGACTCCGACAGGCCCACCTACCGGCTGCGGTCGTTGGCAATCTGACTCCCCCTGAGGCACAAGCCCTGGACCGAGGGCAAAGTGGCAACCCTCTGTCTGCCAGAACCCTTCCGTCAACTGCCTGCGCGGCTTCGGGAATTCAGCAGGTCAGGTTGCTTCCGCGAATAGCGCGCGTAGTCGCGCATAGTAAGGTCGCCAAGGGTCCTCAACCGGAGCAACACCGCCAAACCCCCTTCCTCCGAGCGACTTTTTCCCAGGCGCAAGTCGCCAAAATCCGGCATCTGCCCCTTCCAAACACGGAATTTTCTCCGTAAAGGAATTTACGCGGCGTCCCACGTGATCAAGCAAGTGATTTGCCGGGCATTGACCGGTCGAATCAGCTATGCCAGATAGCGCTTGATAACACCGGTCGCGTGAGTTGCATCAAAGTCAGGCGCCACACCCATTACCCGAGACGCTAAGACTGGTGATAGGTGAAGGGACTGAATCCGTGACTTTCGCCAGGGAAACGAATTAAATTCACAATATACTGAACTACAACAATAGATTGTTGACATACAACTTTCACAAGTATATATTCCGACGGCAATCGAGCTTTCCATGTAAGTATTGTCGTTGCACTGTTTATGACAAATAGCAAGCAGGAGGTATGTTGTCTATCGGAAGCATCAGTGTCATTTGAGCCCACTTAGAGATACTGTTCCTTTATCAAGAAAGTTTACACCTGGAGGATGACAACAATGTCCTACCAACGGCTGAAACAAAGACTAAAGGAACCCAGGGGACTACTATATGTGCCAATGCTGGTTGTATTGGCCCTGGCGGTTGTAGCCTGCGGCGCCGCAGCTACCGCTACACCGGCTCCCGCGCCGGACCCGACCGCAGTACCCGAGGTGATGGCCGAACCCACAGCAATGCCTGAGGTGATGGCACAGCCGGCCGAGGAAATGATGGCCAAGCCCGAAACCGGGGCGATGGCTTTTGCCGATTACTGGAATCCCCCGACTGATTATTATGGTGATCCCGTTTACGGCGGCATACTCCGCGTCAACTACGAAGACCCGCTGGAGCACGCTAACGACTGGGGTGCGGCTACCGGCGCTTCTTCCAGATACCGCGGCCCCACCGGCGCCGTGCTGGTGATGGAGAACCCCTACGATGCCGGCGCGCCGCTGATTCCCGATCTTGCCCAGAGCTGGGATGTCCACGAGGGACTGGACGGGGTAACCTTCCACTTCCGGGAGGGCACCAACTGGCACAACGGGGAGCCCTTCGTTTGCGAAGACGCCCGGTTCTCCTTCGAGACAATGATCACTGGAAACGGCATTACCGCCAGCTACATGAAGAGCCGCCTGGCCCACGTCATACTGGAAGAGATGGAATGCCTTGACGACATGACGTTGAAGATGAACTACACCGGCCCCACCGGTATCCCCCTGCTCAACCTATCCAATCGCCGAGGCATCGTCTTCAACAAGGCCTGGTTCGAAGCGGGCGGTGAAGAGGCGATGTTCCAGGATGTGACCATGGGAATCGGCCCCTACAAGTGGGCCGAGGGCCAGTCGGTTGGTGTTGACGAACAGCACTTCGACAGGAACGACGACTACTTCATACCGGAACTGCCCTACGTGGACGAGTTGGTTATCTTCGGCATCCTGGACGAGTCCGCGCAGCAGGCCACCCAGTTGGCCCACCAGACCGACTGGCACTGGGTCCGGAACTGGGGCCAGTACCAGGCCTACGTGGACCACGACCAGATTATTTCCGTTATCCGGGCTACTCGGGGCAACTTCCGCCTCTGGATTAACGCCCGCAATGAGCCTTTCGATAACGTAAGAGTCCGCCAGGCCATTGTCATGGGTATTGACCGCGCCGCGGGCATCCTGATACTCCAGGACGGCCACGGCGCCTCCGGAGGCTTCGGCTACGCCCCGGGCAGCCCCTGGGAACTGCCCCAGGAGCAGCTTTGCTCGGTGCCCGGCTGGTGTATTTCCGATGACTTGGAGGCAACCCGCGCCGAAGCCAGGGCTATCCTGGAAGAGGAAGGGTTCGACTTTGAGAAGACTTACCTGTTCACCGTGGAGTCGGACGCCCAGGTAACGGCCCGCGCTACCTTCCTGCAGGAGCAGTTGCGGTTAATCGGTATCCAGACCGATTTCGACTCGGTGGAGACCATTGCCTATCGGGAACAGGAGAACTCCGGCACCTGGGGCGACCTGAAGCCCGGCAACAGTACCGTCAACGCCGATGACCCCAACGCCGGCGTATCGGCTTTCCTGCGCTGCGACTCCACCAGTAACGACTGGACTCCCAACGGCCCCTGTGACCTGGACATCGTGGCCCTGCTAGACCAGGCCCAGGTCGAGTTGGACCAGGATAAGCGGCGGGATCTGGCCCACCAGATTGAGCTAGCCGCGATGCGACTCTATGGCTCCTTCCCGGTATACTGGGAGCAGGAAGCGGCAGCCTTCTGGCCTGAGGTCAGGGGTTATGCCCACTTCCCGGCGCCCTTCGGCTCCTATCGCAAGTTCATGCACATGTGGATCGACCCGTCCCACATGGACGATACCGGATTCGCCGGTCAGACCATGGGCGTACCTGGTGGGATTTAGTCTCCTCAGGCTCGGCAAAATCCATATCTATGCCAGAGACCAAAATATCGGCCACCCACCTGCATCGGTGGGTGGCCAGTCTTATATGCCCGGCAAACGTCAGACCTCCTGAATGCAAAGGGAAATGAGGTCAGTCAGGCGCCCGGACTACCTCCACTTCTTAGTCCCGGGGCCAAGTTTGCATTCCGCTTTACCCGAGCGGTAATCTACACGCTCAATTCATCATTACTGATATTGAGCCTTGTCATCAGGATTGCGACATAGGATAATTTCCGGCAATCTCCCCATATCCAGGCGCATCCTGACTTGACACCTCACAGCACGGACGTTCGCAGAGTCAATGACTATCGACAGCAATGTGCAGAGGACCCGAGCCGCCCAGGCAGGTCTCCTGATGAGGACCTATCGCGAGACCTTTTCCGAGGATGGCGGGCGGCGCGGGTTAACCCAGGAAGAACTGTTGCGCCGGATGGCGTTGGTGGACACCAACTACGCCGTACGATACAGCCACGCCACGGTTTCTCGCTGGGAGTCGGGAGTCACCCGCCCCACCATCCAACGGCTCCAGGTTTTCGGCAAAGCCCTCAACCTGTTGCCAACTGACGTAGCGGGCCTGGTCCTGCTGGCTGGCCTCGCGTCAGACTTTGATTCGGCCCTGGAGTGCGTCAATTCGCAAGACGTTGCTCAGGACGCTGCCCTGGAGGCCGCCCAGGGTTCCGGGAGCGAAGCCCGGAAGGACCCGAAGCCTGGGCCCGAATCTGCCGCAGGGACGACGGACTCGGTTAATCATGCGTTGTCGCCCAGCGTTTGGGGAGCAGTCCGTTTTACTTTATTGAGGCTGGTGCTGGTTGGGGCGTGCATTGTCGGCGGTGGGTACGCCCTGTCGTTGTTCGACTGGAACTACGCCTGGGCATCGTTGGTTTACGTCGGACTTGTTACGTCCCTGGTGTTGGCCCAGCAGTTCCTGTTGCCCAACAGGTCCGCCGACCTGGGCGGACTCTTTTGGGTTTCGATATTCTTCCTGTTGACGACTCCCTTGCTGCAGTTTTCCCCGTTGAGGATGGACCACTACAACTTCTATACCATCGCGGGCTTTGCCGGCACTCCCATGCCCTACATGCTGTCGCTTCTGGTTAACCTGGCGCTGGCATCAACCGCCGGTCTCTTGTTCCGGCTGATTTGGATATGGCAGTGCCGCCGCGAATACGGTGGAAGTGATGCCCTGAGGCGGGCCGTCTGGGTAACATTGCCACCGGTGGCCATCGTGTACGCGGTGGTGGTTGTCATATCCAATGCTTCTATATGGATCCAATTCGCCGTGCTGATGCCGGTGATAGCCGCCATCTTTACCATGTTGCTGGTGTTGCAAGACCCCAAAAACAGTCCCAGCGAAAGTGACCGGAGATTCCTGCTGTCGACCATTGTGGCGGTGGCCATAGTCTCCACTACCCTGGGCATAATTACGATACTGGCGATTTACGTGTCACCTGACCTGCCGATGGTGTTGCCGGACCACAATCTGCTGCGTTCATGGGAAATCAATTTCACCGAGTTGGGCTATTCACGCGAAGAGGCGCTGCACCGCCTGAACCTGGGATACCTGTGGCATGCCATGTTTCTGTTCGCCTACATGTTTTTCGTCGTGGGAGGCAGCCCGATTGTGGCCTTCTACCGCATAGGTCAGCGGGGAAACCCAAGCCCCACCAAAGTGCCCTCGGACTCAACGCATCAGGCCACTCAGGAAGAGACCAACCTTTTGCCGGAACTTGGGTAGCTGCTGCCTGCTCCCTTCTTGCCTGCGGGGTCGGGGGAATCGGACTTCGACCCGCGAGACGGCGAACTCATTCCGCCGGGAATCTTCAGGGACAGCCCCCTCCACTCGCATCATTGCCATTAGCCAGGTTGCCTCATCAGCCACTTCCTTGGTAATGTTGCGCGGTAATGTTGCGCACATACATTTCCCCGTGAATAGCCCAGGGTGCTGTCAACAATAGCTGAGGAGGTCCACTTATGGCTGAAGAACCAATCCGCGTGGGACTACGCGTGGGACTAATCGGAGCGGGCGGCAACGTGCGGAACCGTCATATCCCCGGCTTCCAGGGGGTGGAAGACTGCGAGTTAGTGGCGGTGGCCAACCGCAGCATCGAGTCGGGAAGGGCCATCGCCGACCAGTTCAACATCCCCAGGGTTTACGGCAACTGGCGGGAACTGCTGGAAGACGAAGACATCAACGCGGTCTGCATCGGCACCTGGCCCTACATGCACCGCACCATGACCCTGGCCGCCCTGGAAGCCGGCAAGCACGTGCTCACCGAGGCCCGCATGGCCTCCACGGCGGCGGAAGCCCGCGACATGCTCGCGGCTTCCCTGGCGCATCCGGAATTGGTGTGCCAGCTCACCCCCACGTCCACCAGCTACACCATTGATAACGTGCTGATGCGCTTGATAGGTGAGGGACATCTGGGCGAACTGTTGTCGGTGGACTTCACTTCCCTGCAGAACAACTTTGCCGACTTTGACGGCCCCCTGCACTGGCGCCACGACCGGTCGCTCAGCGGCTACAACACCCTGAACATCGGGGCATCCTACGAGTCCATGATGCGCTGGCTGGGCCGGGGCAGCCGCGTCTTCGCCATGTCCAGGGTCAACGTGCCCTACCGGCGGGACGAGAACGGTCAGCTTACCTCGGTAACCATCCCCGACCATGTGGACATCCTTTACGAACTGGCCAACGGCGCCCAGGTCCATATGCAGATGAGCGCCACCTCCGGACTCAACGGCGGCAATCACATCTGGATGTTCGGAACCGAAGGTACCATCCACGTCGACCCCCAGCGACGGGTCTGGGCCGGCAAGCGTGGCGACAGCGAGCTTACCGAAGTCCCCAACCCGCCGGAAACCCAGGCCAGGTACCGGGTGGAGGAACAGTTCAGCAACGCTATACGAGGTACGGAAAAGGTGGACATGGTGGCTTTCGAGACCGGCGTCCACTACATGGAGTGGTCCGAGGCAGTCCACCGCAGCGCCGTGGAAGGACGGGCGGTTTACCTGCCGCTATAGGCAACCCCTCACCTCTCCGTGACCGTGCCAAGCCCGCCGCCAAATAGCCGGCCTGGGCGTAGGCAGGCAGAGCAGATAAAGAAAGGCCGCACCCGCACAATTACCGCGCGGGTGCGGCCCTTCTTAATAGTCAGCCTGGAGAGGTCAACTCCACAGCCGTTGAGAGGCCAACGCCGCCCCTTGGGCTAATGCCTCCAGCTTGGCCCACATAATGGACGGATGCACCCGCGGAGTAAAAGCGCCCTGCGAGAAACCGCAGTCGCTCCCCGCCATCACGTTTTCCCGGCCCAGCATCCTCGCGTAATTGACAATTCGCTGGGCAACAAGCTCCGGATGCTCGACGTGATTGGTGGTATGGGCCACCACGCCCGGGATAAGGATTTTGCCGTCTGGCAGCTTGACGTTCTCCCAGACTTCCCACTCGTGGGCGTGCCGTGGGTTTGCCGCTTCCACGCAGTAGGCCCCGGCGTTGACCTGCAGGACTATGTCCACAATGTCCCGCAGCGGTACGTCCGTCGTGTGGGGGCCGTGCCAACTGCCCCAGCAGAGGTGGTAGCGCACCCGGTCCTCGGGGATCCCCTCTAGGGCATGGTTCAAGGCTGCCACCCGCGAACTGGCAAACTTCCGGTATTCCTCGATGGTGGGAGCCGGGTCCGGGTTGCCGTAGTGTGTAACAACCCTGGGGTCGTCCACTTGCAGGATGAACCCAGCGTCAACAATGGCCCGGTATTCCTCTCTCATCGCATCGGCTATGGCGGCGAGGAATTCCTCTTCGGTGGCGTAAAAAACATTGCTCCGCTGCAGCTCGATGGTACCGGGGGCTATCGCCGGAATGAAGGCCTCTTCCGGTTCGGCGGTCTCCAGGGCAGCCTTGAAGTTGCTAATGTCACTCTGGACCGCCGCGTGTCCCTGGTAGGTTATGGGGCCGGTGCAGACCACCTGGCTGCCCGCCGCAGCTTCCCCGCCGCTGTCGTACTCCGCGTAAAACTCCGGGAACCGCATCCGGTCCCGGTAGGCATTGCGCAGCGAGGCCTCTCGGGGAGCAGTGGGACTGGGTTCAAAGCCGGTGAGCCGGTCGTGGACGTAGGCGGAAAAGCTCGGTTTCCCATATTCTCCGTCGCTGGGAACATCTATGCCTGCCTCAACCTGCTGCCGCACCACCTCCTGGACCGAATTACGGACCAGGCCCGCCAAAAGCTCCGCATCGTAGGATTGGCCGGCCTCCCTGGCTCGCATAACCTCAATGATCTCAGCGGGACGCGCCAGGCTGCCAACGTGGGTGGTCAGGATCCGTGAAGAGCTGTTTTTCATTGCCCGCTCCTTGACGTGAATCTGGTAATCTGCGCGGCAGGTTGAAGTCTCTTTCGGCCCTCAAAGTGAGGCGTCACATGCTTAAGACGGCGGCAGGATCAGACCCCCTGTTCTTAGCATTTAGGCGAGAGAGGGTCGCCCTTCATACGGTCACCGCTGTTCAGGGGCGCAGGTCACGACGCGGCAGGCGCTGCCTCTGTCTCTTTTGGAAGCGAGTCCTCCCAGTCCGGAATCAGTACCTTCGACGATGGTTCCAGCAGCCAGATGAACAGCACCCCGGCCAGGCTGGCGGCAATGGAGATTACCCACGCCAGGTCGTAGGAACCGCCTCCGATAGTGATGAAGCCGAATACTTCGAGGGGAGTGGCGTCGTTTATTCGGAAGTCGTAAATCAGACCACCAACCAACCCGCCCACGGCCATGCCCAGGCCAGACCCCAGGTGCTGGAACCCGAATATGGAGCGCACCGGCCCCATGCCGTAGTACTGGCGGTTGGCGATCAGGAAAGCGGACATCTCTCCGCCGAACCCGATTCCGAAGAGGGCCGCAAAGACGTAAAACTGCCACGGACTCTGGACCCAGAAGAGCATCAGCACCGTTATTCCCTGCAGAAAATAGGGAACCACCATCGCCGTTTTAGCACCCCAGCGGTCGGCCAAAATGGGGATGAACAGGCGGCTACTGACACTGGTGATGGTGTAGAGGGTGACAATCCATGCCGCCGAAGACAGCGACACTCCCCGGGTTGTGGCGTAAAACACCACGTGCCAGATAACTATCGAATGCCCCACGCAGCCCAGGTAATGGATAAACGGCAGATTCCAGAAGGCCCTGGTGCGGCGGGCGTGCTGCAGGAAAACCTTGCTCCGCAGCTTGGCGGTGGCCCGGTCGGTGGGGACCGGATCCGGGTCATCGGCATCGGCGCCCAGGGGCTTCATGCCCCGGTCCGCCGGCTCGCCGTGGAAAAAGGCCAGCAGCGAAAACAGTATGATGCCGCCCACCACCGGGATTATCCAGAAGGCCACCTGCCAGCCCGTCTGGGAAATCAGCAGCGCCAGGGCCGGGGCGGTGACGGACGCCCCCATCCCCCCGATGGACTGCTGGATTCCCACGGCAACGCCCAGCTTCCTCTTGAACCAGGCCGCCACCGTGGTCGGTATGTTCACTGCAAAGAGTGCCTGGGCTAACCCCAGCAGTACGCTGTAATAGAGGTAGAGCTGCCACAGCTGGTTCATGGTGCTCAATAGCAGCATTCCTACGACGTACAGGGTGGCGGCCACCAGCAGCGTCCGGCGCGCCCCGTAGCGGTCACCAACCCATCCAGCGGCGGGGGAGAGCAGGGCATTGGCCACGCTGCGCAGCACCTGGGCCAGCACGATTGCGGTAACACCCCAGGCAAAGTCCTGCTGCAGGACCACCAGGATTACCGCAAAGGCCTGGCTGACAAAGTTGGCCGTGACACGAAGCATGGTACCCGTGCCCACCACCACCCAGGCATAGTGGTACTGGTCCCGCAGCGAGTCCATCCGGGCTGACCAATCGATATTCAAGCCCAATACCTCTACTTAGTCAGGAAAATTAGCATTCAAGCCATGTGATAAGCCGGAAGTCGCCGAATATACCTGCCATGGCGCAAAACATCCGCAATTGACGCATTGTACCTGCGCACAGGGCAACGGGCAAACTGGCATAAGACGGAATTTCCCAAGAGCGTATACAAGTCTCGGTCTGGAATTGTTATCGGTGCAGTTTTGGTGATTTGGTTAGCGGACTGCGTAGGGGCAGCCCTTGTGGCTACCCTGCCTCTCTGGCAAAACCATCGAAAACGGAACACTACCTCTAGGGCGTCCGGCGCCGCCCGCACTCCGTCACCCAATCGTCAATGTCCTTCCCCGTTTCCAGGCAGGCGTACAGTACAACGCCCGCCGCCGCCCTGGCATCCTCCAGGGCGTCGTGGTGCCTGAAGGAAATCCCCAGGTCCGCGGCCAGTTTGGCCAGCCGGTACCCGCCGTTGCCGCGTTTTTCAGGCCAGGCTCGCCGGGCAATGGCTACGCTGTCCAGCCAGGTCACGGGAATGATTGGCAACCCATACTTTCGGGCGGCCCCGTCCAGCGCGGAGCGGTCAAAGAAGGTGTGGCTCACCAGCACTCCGCCATCCAGCCAATCGAACAACTCGGCGAAAACGTCGTCAAAGGTCGGGGCGCTCTGGACCCCGGAGGGCCCGATGCCATGAATCCTGATATTGAAGGAACTGAAGTGTTCTTCGGGGTTTACCAGGGTCGAAAAGCAGGAATCTACCCGCCCCTCATTTACCCGCACCACACCTATCTGGCAAATGCTGGAGGTACTGCTGTTGGCAGTTTCGACGTCAATGGCGTTAAAGCTCAGGTTGAGGGACATTGGCCTGTCGATCACTTCCCCTTGCTTTTTGTTCTACATAACGGTGTGCGGCCCGACTGATCAATCAGCCCGCCGCCAATGCCGGAATAATCTGCTGTCCGAAGGCCCGCACCTCGGCCTGTGGCGGCGCGAAGGTCAGGCAGGGCATCAGGTAGAGCTGGGTCACCCCGTGCTTGGCCATCTCCCGAATACGCTCCGTGCAATATTCGGGGGTGCCGATCAGCCCCAGGGCGTCGCATAGCTGCCCGTTTACCTCGTCGCTGACGAACTGGGTAATCTCAATAGCCTCCTCCCAGTTGGGCGCGTGGCCCAGGTCGGGGTAGGTGTCCCGCACCGCCTGGGGAATCTCGTAATCAGGTATATCAAACCCCGAATAGGGCAGCCAGTTGGGCCCGCCCCACATCAGGCCCCAGTGCACTGACACCGGTCGGGCCATGCGCCGTGCTTCCTCGTTGGAATCGGCCACGCAGGTCCGCACCGCGAACATTATTTCCAGGTCGTCCAGGGTACGGCCGCTGCGCCTGGCCCCAATCTCCAGGTGCTCAAACACCTTTTCCACAATACCCGGCGTGTAGCCAACCAGGGCCAGGGCTCCGTCGGCCACTTCGCCGGCCATTTCCAGCGATCGCGGCCCCGACGCCGCCATCAGCACCGGCACCCCTTGTCCACCATCGCTACCGGCAAAGTCCAGGCGGTTGGTCATGCCGTGGTACTCCACCGACTCCCCCGCCAGCAGGGCTTTGACTTCGGTAACGCACGCCCGCATCTGCCGCAAAGTCGCCGGACGCCGCCCGATGGTGCTTGCCGAGGTATAACCTGTGCCGATGATGAACCTGGTCCGTCCTGGTGCAACCTCGGCCACCGTCTGCGCGGCCCCCGCCAGCACCGATGGTATACGCCCGAAGGGATTGGTGACTGCCGGAAACAGGCGCAGCGTGCTGGTGACGCTGGCTGCAAGACCCATAGTCACGAAGGTGTCCCGGCATATCATCTGGCTGTCCAGAATGCCGGCCCCGTCGAAACCGGCCTCCTCAATCTGGCGGATCATGTTCAACAGTTCCGGCATAGGCGAAGTGCCGGGCACACGCATGGAAATCCTGATCGGTTCTGCCATCGATTCTCCCTCCATAATTCCGCCAACAGCTTGTTATTTTCTGCCTGCCAGTATACCAGCGAGCCACCCGACGTCGCTTCGAATGCTTTCACACCATGTTCAGCCCAATGGCAGCCGACACTTGTCGCATTGGGCTCTGCCATGCGACCACCCCAGGTTTCAGGAATTTCAGGGCAAATCACATCCGTTCTTGCTTTCGCATAAATTGTGAGTTGTCTCGCACGAATGTCGGGAGCCGATACCCAGCTCCTCGCCCGTAATTGACAGGATTCGGCCCAGTACGTAGCATTGCGCCAAGCTAAAGACTCACCTCGATCCAAAAACGTCCCTGCTCTGGTGCGACCGGAGTTGCGGACTTAACGGGAGGCGGCGACATGAAATTTGGCCTGATGTACGAAATCCAGATTCCGGAACCTCACTACCCCGGCGTTGAGCAGGAAAGGTACCAGCAGGTGCTGGCCCAGGTAGACCTGGCCGACGAAGTGGGGTTCGACTATTTCTGGACGGTTGAGCACCACTTCCTGACAGAGTTCTCCCACTGTTCCGCTCCTGAAGTTCTGTACGGGGCCATCTCCCAACGCACCAAGCGCATCCGCATTGGCCATGCCGTCGCGCTGCTGCCAGGACAGTACAACCATCCGGTGCGGGTGGCAGAGCGGGCCGCGGTGCTCGACATCCTGAGCAACGGGCGGATGGACCTGGGAACCGGCCGATCAACCACCCTTATCGAAATGGACGGGTTTGAAGTAAACCCTGAAGATACCAGGGCGCAGTGGGAAGAGGCTGTCCGCATGATTCCCAGGATGTGGACCGAGGATACTTTCTCCCACGAAGGCCAGTTCTACACTATCCCGCCCCGATCGGTAATTCCCAAGCCGGTGCAGCAACCCCACCCGCCCATGTGGGTGGCATGCAGCCAGCCGGACAGTTTCCGCGCCGCCGGTGAAATGGGGCTGGGTGTCCTCTGCTTCACCCTGGGCGGCTACGGCCAGATGGAGGAAAGGGTCGGCGCGTATCGTGAAGCGATCAAGACCGCCAATCCGGTGGGCCGGTTCGTCAACGACCAGGTGGCGGCCCTGTGCCTGATTCACGTCGGCGAGGACGGCGAGGAGGCGCGACGGGTAGCGAGCCCGGAAGGGGAGTGGTTCGTCAACAAGGCGGAAGAACTCTACCAGCCCTGGCAGGGAAGACAGGTGCCCAATTCCTACCAGTTTGCCGTATCGGCGGTGCAGGAGGAACGGGTCAACAAGACCGCCGCCGATCATATTGAGTCTGGCGCCTTTGCCATGGGAGACCCGGACACTGTCATCAAGGTGCTGAAGAAGTACGAAGAGGCCGGCGTCGACCAGATTCTCTGCTTCATGCAGATGGGCAACCTGGCCCACTCGCGCATCATGGACTCAATAAAGCTGTTTGCGCGACACGTTATTCCCTACTTTAAATAGGGGCTACGGATGCGGTATCCTCCACGGTTCTCACACGGTTAGCAAGAAGAAGCCCGCGCATAAGCCGAAATGTGCGGGCTTCCGAATTTAGTTCCTGCCCGGCCTCGCGTAGGTCGGCCCAGGCCCGGGACACCAACCGCCGCACTGCATTGTCAACTTAACGCTATAATGCCCCGTGAAGCCTACGCCATGATGGCAACTGGACATGGCTCAGCCGGTCTATTCAAGGTTTGGACCCGCCGTACCAACTGAATCAAGGAGGAACCCCAACGTCTTCATCGGAATCACGCGATACCGGCCCGGCTGCCAGCCCGTCCCGAACCCCTGAACCTGGGAGTCGGCCCCGCCGGCAACGTCCGGCCAGGTTCAACACCTTCACGTCGCTGCGCCACCGGGACTTTCTCCTGCTGTGGCTCAGCAACCTGTGCAACGCCTCGGCTGTCTGGTTCCAGCAGGTGACCATACCCTGGGTGGTGTGGGAAATCTCCGGTTCTCCCTTCATGGTTGGCATCGCTGCGGGAATGCGCTCAATTCCTTTTTTGGCCATCGGGCCTTGGGCCGGCGTCATCGCCGACCGGATAGACCGCCGCAAGATGGTGCTGGTAGTGCAGTCTGTCATGGCGGTGGTGGTGATTTCCTTTGCCGTGGCGATCCACCTGGGGCATATTGTGGGCACCACCGGGGTCATCTATGCCCTGGTTTTCTCCTTCATCACCGGAGTACTGCATTCCCTGATCCAGCCGGTACGCCAGGCCATGGTGGCCAACACGGTGCCCCGGGAAGACCTGTGGAACGCCATCGCTCTGAACTCGATTGCCGGTAACGTGGCCCGGGTGGTCGGGCCGGGGCTGGGTGGGGTACTCATCGCCTGGCTGGGGCCGGCCCTCAACTTCTACATTGAGGGCGTCTTTTACATCCTGATGGTCCTGGTGATGGTTCCCATAGCATTGCCCTATAGGGAAGCGATAACCGCCACCCGGACTTCCATGCTGGCCAACCTGAAGCAGGGTTTCAGCTATGTATTGAGCGAGCAGTTGGTGCTCCGACTCCTGCTGGTGGCCTGCATCTCGGACATCCTGCTCGCGCCGGTCATCCACTTGATGCCGGTGATTGCCACCACGGTGCTGGGCCGTGGCTCCGAGGTCTACGGCTTCCTGGTGCTGGCTACGGGAGTCGGCGGTATAATCGCCACCATTTCCTTTGCCTCGCTGGGCGGGGCCTTCCGCAAGGGTTCCATCGGACTCCTGGCCTTAATGCTGTTGTCGTGTACTGCCATCGCCCTGGGCGCATCGACCTGGCTTTGGGTTTCGCTGGTGGCCATGTTCGGCTTTGGTTTTTTCCGGCTGGTCTTCAAGATCAACAATAATACGCTCCTGCAGACCACCATACCTGACGCGCTGCGGGGGCGGGTGATGTCCATCTACCACCTGGACCACGGTATTACACCCCTGGCCAGCATGACCCTGGGACTGCTGGCGGAGTTCTGGCCCGCCAACCTGGTGGTCCTGATGGTGGGAGTAATCAGCCTCGCATTCACCGTTTACGCGTTCCTGGCCTTCACCGACGTGCGGAGGATGAGCTGACATCACCGGTGACCGTCGAAAATTTGCCATTAAGCATTTCCGGGGTGCGGCCAGGTTTCAGGGTGTTTAGGTTTAAGCCCGAATCCACCGAAGGGGGTGGTAGAGATGGCGGAGCAGGGGATAAGGGACCTGGAGGAGCGACTGTCCTGGTAGATTTTGGATCTTTGGCGTCGGTAAATGGCCTGCGGTGGTCGTGTCGAGCCACTCACTGAGGGACAGGACGCAGCAGGAGAAGCTCGCTGGCCGGTCTGGCGCGAGGTGTTGGGGAATCTTCGGTTGGCTGGTGGGGAAGGGTGAGGTCGGCACGCCGATTGCCGGCGACGGCGTCAGGACGGGAGTGGCAGGGCTCGCAGCCGTGCCAGGGCGAGAGTGACCTGCTCAGCCCAAGGCCAATGCTTGGGCAGATGCAGGGTGAGGTGGCGGGCCGAGTGGGTGAGCCGTCCGGCCAGGGCGAAGAAGCGTCGCCGCAGGGTCTTGGTGGTTACCAGTTGCTCACCGAGACCGATGCGCGCCGTCCAGCGGGCCAGATTGTGCGCCATCACCTGGACGGCCAGCCAGGCGCCGTTGGCGGCGAAACGCCCCGAGGGGAGATGGTTGAGCCCCACGCCGTACTTGAGGTCTCGGATGGCGTTCTCGATCTCGGCGTGGCGGCGATGGTCGGCCTCCAGTTCCAAGGTATCGCCGTCCCGGTCGGTGATGAAGCCGTGATAGCTGTAGGAGGCGAAGAGGGCCAGTTGGGAGCCGGGCGCGGGCTTCACCCGCCGGACGATGAGCCGCACCGGTGCGGCGTCGGGCTTGCTTCCGAAGGGAGTGTAAGCGGTCTCGGCCACATCGGCGGCGCCCTCCATCCAGTAGGGGATGGGCGTCCAGGCATCCTCAGGTATGGCCTCGATGATATTGCGCAGGCTGGCACGCTGGCGGATGGTGATGGAGAAGCGGACCTTCATCTTGCGGCAGAGGGCGACGATGGAATGGGTGTAGAAATCGCTGTCGGCCCGCATGGTGAGTTGTCCCGTGGCCCCGGCGTGGCGCACCCGCCCCACTGTCTCCCGCAGGAAGTGGGCGGCGCCCCGAGCGGTGTTGGCGCGGCCTTCGCGCAGCCGAGACATCAGCACGTCGCCGGTTCCGGCGGCCACGGCCAGCAGCGGGTGATAGCCCCGCTGGCCGGTGTAGCCCCCGTATCAAGTACGGGGCAGGCTGTGGTGGCGGGCGCCCTCCTTGGCCAGCCCGTAGGTCTCGCAGATGGTGGAATCCAGGTCGATGGTGAACGGTGCCTCACCGGGTCCGGCCCCAGCGGCCCAGGCCCGGGCCAGCAGTTCGCGGCCCACCCGGTCCAGCTGGCGGACGTGGCCCCACCGGAAGCTGCGCAGGAAGGTCCCCAGGGTGGAGGGCGCCTTGACCACACATCCCAGCACCCGCCCGGTGCTGCCGGAACGCAGCGCATCGGCGTCGTCAATGCAGTCGCCGCCCGCCAGCGCCGAGGCCACCAGGGTCATCAGCTTGTCGCCGGCGTTGGCCCGGCCTGGGGCCCGGCCCAGGTCCAGATGCCGGTCAACCAGTTGGGGCAGGCCCAGGCGCTGGGCGAGGGTGGCCGGAAGGATCAGCCCGGGATTGGTGACCAGGCGGTGGTCATCAAAGGTGATTTGGATGCGGTCGGGGTGCTCAAGTGGTAGCATCTAAAAGGTGCTCCTTTTCCGGGGTCGGTTTTCAGTACAAAAACCATTATCCCAGATTCAGAGGAGCACCCTCTCACCCTTTCATCAGACCTTTAATTACCACTCCTTCGGTGGATTCGGGTTAAGGCTTTTGGATTGGCAGGACAGTGAGCCAACTCCTTTGGCGGAACAGCCCGCCTGTTATAAGTGCTATAGTCCTTCAGACCACTGCCAGGACTATCACATTAGGGCTTTCATTATTGAAAATTCGTGCCCAACCCTTCTTCCAAGTCCTTCGTGGACCAACGTGCGCCGAGTCCGCTGACCATAGTCACTGGACAGCCCGTGTTACCCCCTCCTACCATGGTATTTGTGTTACCGACCGGCCCCAACCTGTTCCGGTTACCCGCTGGCAGAGGATCAATGGGCGGAAATGAGCGGAAATGGCAGGAAAAATTAATTTTCTGCTCCCTCCCTGTTCCGGCTATCTGTTGGCAGAGGGTCAATGGGCGAAAATGGCAGGAAAATTAATTTTCTGCTCCCTCCCCTGTTCCGGCTATCTGTTGGCAGAGGGTCAATGGGCGAAAATGAGCGAAAATGGCAGGAAAATTAATTTTCTGCTCCCTCCCCTGTTCCGGCTATCCGTTGGCAGAGGGTCAATGGGCGAAAATGAGCGAAAATGGCGGGGAAAATTAATTTTTCACCCTGCCGCAGGCCAATCCTGACCGGCAAGTTCCAGCCCCTTAAATATTAGTGTCCTGCTGACGGACACCTGGTAATCTTGACTTTGCCACCAGTCCGAAAGATACTATTTCAGCTTCAGCAAGAATTCAGTTGTTTAGTGAAAGTAATCTGCCAAAGTCATTGAACTCAGGCAAGCAATACGTTATCGACCGGCCTCGAAGCGGTCGACGCTAACCGCCAAAGGAGAATACCTTGGAACTTACGGCTGCTATCGAATTTGACATACGCGACGTTAACGACCAGTCTGCGGCATTCCGGGACAGCTTCGAGCAGGTGGACGTAGCGGAGGAATCGGGATTCCACAGCGTCTGGCTGCCCGAACGCCACTTCCAGCCCCAGCGTTCGGTGTTGTCTTCGCCCATAACGGCCGCCGCCGCCATCGCCGGACGCACGGAACGAATTCGCATCGGAATTGCCGTGCAGGTCCTGCCTCTCAACCACCCTATCCGCATCGCCGAGGAAGCGGCCACCGTCGACCAGATCAGCCAGGGCCGGTTCAACTTCGGCATCGGTCGCAGCGGCCTCACCATCTCCTACAGCGGTTACAACATCCCCTACTCCGAAAGCCGGGGCCGTTTCTGGGAAGCCCTGGAAGTCATCCTTAAAGCCTGGACCACCGACGAATTCAGCTACGAGGGCGACTTCTACAACTTCCACAATGTCAAATTGATGCCCAAGCCCTACCAGCAGCCCCACCCGCCTATCCGCATGGCCTGCGCCAGCATGGAGAGCTTCGCCCGGGCGGGCAGCATGGGCATACCAATTTTCGTCAATGTCGGCTTCGGCACTTTTGAGGACCTCAGGGCCCGCATAGACCACTTCGGCAATGCCTGGCGCGAAGCCGGTATACCTGGTGAGCCTGACGTGGGAGTCCGGGTCCCCGTTTACACCGCAACCGATCCTGAAAAGGCCCGCTCCGACCCCCGCGACAGCATACTGGCCTTCTACCAGCGCCAGTCCAACCTGATGATTTCGCGGCTGGGCGATGAGGGAGTGGCCGACCCGGACGGCGTTCGCCGCCGCGCCGAGGCATTGGGCCAGCTCAGCTACGATGAAATCCTTGATTCCCGCGTGGTATTCGGCACCCCGGACGAAGTTATCGAGCAGTTTGGGCGCTTGAGGGATGACCTGGGTCTGTCCATGGTCGTTGCCGAGGTAAACGCCGGCGGTCGAGTGCCACCGGCCCAGGTACTGGAATCCATGAAGCTGCTGGGCCGGGAGGTCGCCCCAAACCTGGAATAGCAAGAAATTCCAACCCCAAGTTCGGAACCCCTAAACAAGCGCCAAATCAGCTAAGACCCGCTCACCACGGGCCCGTTAAAGGTCTGCCATTTCCCCGTTGATGGGCTTGTACGACCAATCTAAGGGCCTCTGCCCTTGCGGCGGTCGCTCTGGCTCCCTTGCCTGTTCGCCCGAGCCCTATCCCCTGCCGACCTGACTCTGATAAGGGTCCAGAATTCTTCCCGCCCGCCCCGGTTCAGGTGTCCAAATAACCCACCCAGACCCTTATTTCAGATTTTTCTCGCCACCACAAGCTTGCCAAGGCGCTAAGAATCACCAGAAGCAATTTCCCTACCGCCCTGTCTCCACTATTCACCCCACCACAATCCCGCGGAATCTCCTCTTTCCTACGGGAACCAATCCTTGCATCGTGTAACACAATAGCGTAAGCTTAATATATATTCTTTATAATATATAGTCTATTATACAGGTGGTATAACCAATGCACATGTAGAGACTATCTGTACATCCCACAGCGCAACATCAAAAAGGAGAGTCTTGCAATGGCAACCAAACTCAGAAAGCTCGGACGCTGGGGTGGGCCTTCACCGCGGCAAGTAGGCGCCTTCGCTTTCCTGGCGTTCCTGGGCCTAGAAATCTGGCCGGAAAGTGGCGGTGGCCGGGCGGGCGGCTATACTTGGAGTCAACAAGAGTAGCGAGGGCGGAGAATGCTGGGAGAGCGATCGGACCAGAGGGGCCTCTGGGAAGCGGACCGGTTGTATCTGGACCACGTGGGGCGGGACACCTTCTACGGTCTGCTGGCATCACTGCGGGGCCGGCTGTTCCGGGACGCGGATTTCGCCGAGTTCTACTGCCCGGACAACGGCCGGGACAGCGTGCCGCCCAGCCTGCTGGCGACGGCGCTGCTGCTCCAGTCCCACGACAAGGTGAGCGACGCCGAGGCCAAGGCCAGAGCTGACTTTGACCTCCGGTGGAAAGTGGCCCTGGGGATTGAGGTGGAGGACCGGCCCTTTGCCAAGAGCACACTGCAGGTGTTCCGCGCCCAGCTGATCCTGCACGACAAGGTGCGGGAGGTGTTCGAGTCCAGCCTGCGGCTGGCCCGGGAGTCGGGCTATCTGAAAAAGCGGAGCATGCGGGTTGCGCTGGACACGACCAACATCCTGGGTCGGGGCGCGGTCAAGGACACCTGCAACCTGTTGGCGGACGGGATCGTCAAGCTGCTGCGGGCGCTGGCAGCCGTGGAGAAGATCACCGTCAAAGAATGGGCCAAGGCCCAGGGATACGGGCGGTACCTTGCCTCCAGCATCAAGGGAGAGGCCGCCATCGACTGGTCGGACCGTAAAGCGCGGCAGGCGCTGCTGGCCGAGATTGTGAGAGACGCGGACCGGCTGTTGGAGCTGTCGCGGCAGGCGCAGGGGGAGTTGCCCGAGAATGGTGAGGAGCGGCAGCACATCGTGACGGCGGCGGAACTGCTGGGGCAGTTGCTGCTCCAGGACATTGAGCGCAAGAGCGGCGACGGCGACGGCGATGACGGCGTGAGCCTCAAGGATGGAGTGAGCCGGGACCGGATGATGTCGGTGCATGATCCGGAGATGCGCCACGGCCACAAGAGCAGCAGCCGGCGCTTTGACGGGCACAAGGCGGCGATTGTGGTGGATACCGATTCCCAGCTGATCACCGCCGTGGCGGTACTGCCCGGCAACGCTCCGGACAACCTGGGGGCGCTGGAACTGGTGGAACAGAGCGAGGCCAACACCGGTGTACCGGTGCAGGAGGCCATGGGCGACGCCGCCTATGGGGACGGAGCTACCAGGCAGACCTTCGCCGATGTGGGCCGCAAGCTGGTAGCCCGGGTGCCAGGCCGCCCCGACCGGAAGCACTTTCCCAAGGATGACTTTGTCATCGACCTGGCCGCGGGCAGTTGCACCTGTCCGGCGGGACAGGTCACCCACACCATCGTGCCAGCGGGAAAGCGGACGGATGCCGCGGGGCGGGTATACCGCTGGCAGGCCTTCCAGTTCGACGGGGCCGAATGTCGGACATGTCCACTGCGGTCCCAGTGCATCGCAGCCAAGGGCAGGAAGGGACGGCGGGTGCTGATCCATCCCCAGGAAGGCCTCCTGCAGGAGGCACGGGCGTTGCAGCAGAGCGCCGCCTACGACGAATATCGAGCGCGACGCGTGGCGGTGGAACACCGGTTGGCCCGACTGGTCCAGTTGGGGATTCGCCAGTCCCGCTATTTCGGCAGGGTCAAGACGCGATTCCAACTGTACCTGGCGGCTACAGTGGCCAACCTGACCCTGGTGGCGGGCAAAATCGGGCTGTCGGACAGTGTCGGCGGCGGAGCGGAAGCCCACCGCGTCGTCCTCAGTGCCGTCCCCAGTGATGTCCAGGCTGTTTCCCACGGTGTTGTCGCCAATGCTACGGCAATTTTCGGCGCGGTCCGGCTCGGAATACTGTGGACCGTGATTCTGCTCAAGCCGGCTTTACTGCCGAAATCCCTCTCCCCAACCAGGGCTTTTCAGCCCGGTTTCTAGTAGCCCTTTCCATATTCATTGTGCCACCTGCCTTCCAAAGCCGGACGGTCTTCGCCGCGCCGGCCCAGGCAAACAACGAGCCCTGGCTCAAGATCAAGTGCCTGGAAACCGAAGTAACGGAAGGAGACGATTTCCGGCTCCGGGTCGACAAGAAGTTTGATTCCAATGCGCCCCACCCGACCATACGGGTGTTCTGGTACACCGAGGCCATCACGGCGGACGAGACGGACTACGAACACCTCTATGCCGAAGGCCAGGCCAGCAACGCCTACCAGTCCCGGATCGGCAAGATGGGCCGGGATTTTCATACCAGGGAAGACCTTTACCCCGAAGCCGACGAGACCTTTAAGGTGCGGTTCAACAATTCCGAGGACCACGGCCACGACGGCGAGTGCATTATCACCATAATCTACGACGACGGGGTGGGGGTTTACGACCTCGAGATTACGTCGGTCCCCGGGGCGCTTCCCTCTGAAGCAAAGGGCGTAGACGCTTCCCACGGCTACATAGCCGGAGATTGGATTGAAATTACCGCCAGGTTCACTGGCCCGGTAACAAATCTGGACCCGGACACAGCACAGCGAGCCAATTATGCGGGCTTGCAATTGCAAGTGGGTGAGCATCGTCGCATCGCCCGGCTGTACCAGGGCGACGGCACCGATACTCTCGTTTTCGCCTACCGGGTGCAGGCAGACGATCTGGATGCAGACGGGATCAGCGTGGAATCCGGCGGCCCTGGAACCGGCTTCTACTATAACGAGGATAACCGGGACAGCGGTCTATGGCCTGTAGACCCATCCACCGGCCGCGTGGACGGCAGAATCAACCGGCTCTTCCACGGCCTTGAGGAAGACTCCGGCCACATGGTCGCTCAAGTAGATATTGAGGAACCAATCATCACTGATCCGGATCCGGTAAACCCGAATCCCACCCTGACTCCCTTTGAGGAGGACCTTATAGCCAGGACCAACATCGTCGTTTTCCATCAGGAGCAGCACGGCGAACTGACAGTGGCGGACGAAGGCCGGGACTGGTTCAGCTTCTCTGCCAAGGCCGGCGAGAACTACATCATTGAACTGAAGAACCGGTGGTATGTCACCGAGACCGACAATACCGGGCCTGGATGGGCCTTCCAATACATTCCTAGTCACCTGTTGGACCCGAGCATACTGGAAGTGGTAAACAATGAAGGTGATCAGGTTATTGGAGAACGCGACCAGGGTGGCTTCATGGGCAATTTCGCCCGGGCCTTCTTCACTCCCTTCGAGGATGGGCAATACTATATTGCCGTTGGGGGCGGCAGAGAGGACCGCGGAGGCCTGGGCCATTACACCATATCGGTGCGTGTCGATGACCACGCCGACGACTACCACCCTAACCCGCAGGTCGCCATTCAGCCCGGCGGATCAATCAGGGCTACCATCGACTCCGACGTAGCACCCGACGACCCGGGCCTGAATCCCTGGGACTGGCTGGAGACTTACGGCGGAAACGCGGTACCCCTGCGGGGTGACGAGTCTCTCGACGACCGTGATGTTTTCCGTTTGCGGATCCCGCAAGCGGGCACGTATCGGGTATCGGTGAGCGACGCGCCCGATGGCGTAGGAGTATGGTCAATAATGATCGAGAGTGGCTCTCCCAGCCAATACCTGGACACCGTACCCGCGCCGTCCATGGAGTTTCACGGAGAACCCGGGGATTACTACGTGGAAGTTGGGACACCCTACAGAAGCGAAGGCAACACCGGCAGCTACACGGTTACACTGGAGGCTGAGGCTGACTAAAGCTGGAAACGCGACAGTTCGAGGTTAATGTCCGATACTCAGGGACAGGGGACGCCCCCTGTCCCTAACGTGCCTAATCCGTCAAATTCGTCACCGTCACCGTCACTTCCAGCCGGCGCGTGTTGTTGTCATCCCTGGCCTCCACCGTCACCCTGTATACGTTATCTTCGTCGGCATCCGACGGCATCTCGTAGTCCGGAGATTCGTTGAAAGTAAGCACACCCGTTTCGCTGATGGTGAAGGCACCACTGTCATCGCCCGACAGATGCCAGGTTACGTCGCCGCCCTCCGGGTCCGTGGCGCGGTAGGTGTACAGGTCCGACGTGCCATTCTCCTGGTAGGCAAATTCGGTGGTGCTGCCGCTTCTGAACTCGGGAGCCTCGTCCACCGCTTCCACTGTGACTGTCACTTCGAGGGTGCCGTAGTACCGCCCGTCGGACGCGCGCACCGTAACCAGGTATTCGTTGTCACCGTTGGAATCGGCGGGGCGTTCGTGGTCAGGGCTGTTCCTGAACCTCAGTTCCCCATCCTCGTTGATGACAAAGTCGCCGCCGTCGGAGCCGGTGACGCTCCAGAGGGTTATCTCGGCGTCCGGGTCTTCCGGGTCGGTGGCGGAGTAAGTTACCAGGACTTCGTTAAAGTTTTCCGAGACCGTACGAGAATCCCTGCCGGAAACTGTAGGGCCCTCGTTCAGGTCGGTTACGGTGACGGTAACGTCAAACTCGCCGATATTTGGCGGGACATGGTCATCTGTGGCCTGCACCATTACTTTGTACTCATTGTCACCCGTGCGCGGCGGACTCTCGAAGTCCGGCGGATTCTTGAAGGTAAGACCGCCACTGTCGCTGATGTCGAAGTAGCTGGCGTCCTGGCCACCCACAGACCAGGTAAAGGCGTCTCCCTCCGGGTCCGTGGCACGGTAGGAGTAAATGCTTCCCGTACCGTTTTCCCTGAAGTCCCGCGTGTGGTCGCCGGTAATCAGCGGCGGCTCGTTGTCGGAGGTGACGGTGATGGTGACCTCATAGTTCCCATATTACCTGCCATCGTAGGCGCGGATAGTCACCAGGTACTCGCTGTCCCGGTTGGAGTCGGAGGGACTATCAAAGTCTGGCGGGTCGCGGAAGGTAAGTTCGCCATCCTCGTTAATGATGAAGTCGCCGCCGTCCGAGCCCGAAAGACTCCAGAGGCTGATGTCAGCGTCAAGGGCTTCCGGATCCCTGGCGGTGTAGGTTTCCAGGATTTCATCATAGTTCTCCGACACCGTGAGCGTAGAATTGCCCGAAATTCTTGGCCCCTCGTTGACGTCGGTAACGGTGATGGTGACATCCAGGGTGCCCCGTTTAGTTCCGTCGGACGCTACTACCGTAATTTCATAAACATTATCCCGTTGTGGACTCCTCAGAGAGGCATCTGTGGGATTCTCGTAGTCCGGTTCTGCCTTAAACCTCAAGACCCCTTCATCCATGGCAAAATCGTCCGCGTCGTCTCCTTCCAGGGACCACATTATCTCCGTGTCACGGTCCATGTCCGTGGCCCGGTAGGTGTGCAGGCGGGTTGTGGTGGTGGTGTTTTCCCTGAAACTCAGACTCTGGCTGCCGGTGACCACTGGGGCTTCCTCGTTAACGGATGTTACGGTAACCGTGACCTCCAGAGAGCCGTACCGGTTGCCCGAATCGTAGGCTCGAATGGTTACCAGGTACTCGTTGTCCCGGTTGGAGTCGGCGGGGCTGTCGTAGTCCGGTATGTTGCGGAAGGTCATCACGCCCGTCTCGCTGATGGAGAAATCGCCGCCGCCGCTGCCGGACAGGCTCCAGCGGGTTACGGCCTCTCCTTCCGGATCAGCGGCGGAGAAAGAGGAGCCGGTCCACTCCTGGCCCTCGACGACGGTATAAGCCTGTGTTCCCGAAACCTCCGGACCCTCGTTGACGTCGGTAACGGTAAGGGCCACGTCCAATTCGCCCTTCAGACCCCCGTCATCCTCAGCCACCACGGCGATGTCGTACACATTGTCCCAGTCCCTGTTCGCCCTGGCCTCAAAGTTCAGCGGGCTGGCGAAGGACAGTGCGCCCCGGTTGTCTATAGTTAAGAAGGATTCGTCTGGCCCGGATAGCGACCAGGTGATTGTTGAGTTCTCCGGATCCGTGGCTCGGTAGGTGTAAATCGACCCGGTCCTGTTCTCGCTGTAGATGAATTCGGTCCGGCTGCCCGTGTTGATGACGGGAGGTTCGTTGACGGCTGTAACCGTAACCGTCACGTTCAGGTTGCCGTAGGCGCGGCCGTCGTAGCCCCGCACCGTGACCTCGTAGACGCTGTCCCGGTTCCCGTCGGCGGGACGGTCGTAGTCCGGCGTGTTGCGGAAGGTCAGGGAGCCTGTCGCCGGATCGATGACGAAGTCGCCGCCGTCGCCGCCGGAAAGACTCCACCGGGGGTATACGGGACGCATGTCCTTCGCGTCCGTGGCGGTGTAGGATCCCAGCGGCTGGGCTATATCGTAGTTCTCCGTTACGGTGAAGGCCGTCCTTCCCGCTATCACCGGTCCCTCGGGCTGGTCCGTGATGGTGATTATGGCATTGACGGTGCCCCGAAGGCTCCCGTCTGATGCCACCACCGTTATTCGGTACTCATTGTCCTCGTCAGAGTCCACCGGCAACTCGAAGTCCGGCAACAGGCGGAAGCTGAGCACACCGTTGTAAATGGCGAAGTCCTCCCCGTCGGCGCCCTCCACCGACCACCTGATTAGGTCGTCAACGTCCTGGTCCGTGGCACGATAGGTGTACAGGACGGCGGCGGTGTTCTCCCGCTGGATGAACTCGGTCCTGCTTTTGGTGGTGATGACCGGCGTCTCGTTCACCTCGGTAACCGCCACTATCGGGGGCTCTTCCAGCGTGCCGTACACCCTGCCGTCCGACGCCCGCACCGTCACCTCGTAGACATTGTCCCGGTTAGAGTCCGCCGGCCGCTCGTAGTCCGGCGAGTACCGGAACCGCAATTCGCCCAGCGCGTTAATGACGAAGTCTCCGCCGTCTCTCCCTGAAGTGCTCCAGCTGAAAATTCCTGCGGTGGGGTTCTCCGGATCCGTGGCCGTGTAATCGGCCAGCACCCGGGTGTCGGCGGTGTTTTCCGGAACGCTGGTGGTTGCCGTGCCCTCCAGACTTATTTGTGGACCCTCATCCACGTCGGTTACGGTGATGGTGAAGGCAACCTGATCGGCGTTGCCCTGTTCATCGGTGACCATCACCGTCAATTCGTACTCATTGTCCTGATCAGAGTCGACGGGGTTCTCAAAGTCGGGCGGAACATTGAATGTCAAAGCTCCGCGGCCGCTGCTGTCCGTGGTGATGGTGAAGTCGTTTACGTCGGTAGCCCTGACCAACCAGGTGATTGAGGTTCCCGGCTGCGGGTCGCTGGCCCGAAAGGTGTAGACGGTGCGGGTGTCGTTCTCCCGATAGGTGGAAGGCGGCCGCCTGGTGCTGATGGTAGGCTCCACGCCTTCATTATCGTCGGTGACTGTGATGGTGAAGGCCACGCTGTCGGTGTGGCTGTCCTCGTCGGCGGCTACCATCGTCAGTTCATACTCGTTGTCCCGGTTGGCATCGGCGGGATTCTCGAAGTCCGGAGAATTGGAGAAGGCCAAAACTCCCCGACCACTGCTATCGGTAGTGATGGTAAAGTCGGTGGCGTCCGTACCCGTCAACGACCAGGTAATGGGCCCCCGCTGCGGGTCGCCGGCGCGGAAGGTATAGACGGTTGACGTGCCGTTCTCCCGGTAGGTGGAAGGCGGCCGCCGGGTGCTGATGGTAGGCTCCACGCCTTCGCTGTCGTCGGTAACATTTCTCAGTGAGGCAACAGGATTCGGCAAATCTAGTTGACGCGGAACACTTGGGGACATGGATAAGTTCCCACCAACTTCAGCTACCGCCCCAGCACCTTCGAGAACGAAACCGTCCGCATTGTGTCCAGAGCCCAGGGTGTTGAATATCACAATTGATCGGGAAGTGGCAGAACCAAATGTTCGCCCACCATGACCTGTCATAGATGCTGGGGTTCAGGCACCGAGGATATGGACTGCGCTGCCTGCAATGGTACCGGTCAGGTTGCCCCGGGTATAACGTGCTCCAGCGGCAAAGTCTTGGGTCCTACGACGTCTTGTCTCACCAGTACACTTACAACGGCCAAACCTCTTGGATTAACCGCATCAAGGCCGGCGAGGCTTTCAAGTACGTGACCTCCGTCCTCCCCACTCCAGGCAGAAATCGCTATCGGAGGCGGCATCGGCACCTCAGTAGTCACGGCCCTCATCGCCCTCACAATTTTGCTGTAGCGAGGCATTGAGGTCGGAGGTCGCATTACATCAAGCAGACGTTGAGTCCGTGCAGAGATAAAGGGTGTCAGGCCAAGGGGAGACGTGAAGAGAGGAGCGGGAGAGGATGGAGCGGGGCCAGGTCAACGTGTCGCAATGGGAGAAGCTGGAGGAGTTAGCAACTACCGATTCCCCTTAGGTAAGGTACTTTCGGACCAGCAGCCACAAATTAAAGCCGATCAGACCGGCCGCAGCCAGGAGAATCGCGCCGATAAAGAAGTTCCTGGCAATGAAGACCGTATCCATGATTGTCTCCAGCAAAAGGAACAGCGCCAGGAAACCGAGTCCAATCAGCAACCCGCGACGAAAATTGTCCTTGGCCGTCTTCTCGACCTGGTCTTCAATCCGGTCGTAGAACTCATTGGGAATATCCACGTTGGACTGGGTCATTGCCAGATACCGACCGCAGGAGCAGCGAGCCTGCCCCGGCTGAACGACCTCTCCACATCTGGGACAGTTCATTCCTGGACCTCCTTCTTGCCGCGTACTGTTATCGGCCTGGTCAATCCACGGAAATCCGGGGGGTGGACCCTCGCGTTGCATTATAGCATTGGCATGGGGGCCCTATTGGGCAAAGCTCCCTTTAGCGCAGGGCAATCGCGTCATAATTCGTAACGACTAGAATGACTGAAATCCGGTGGTGAGAATGGCTGGGGCGGCCAGTCTGACCACATCCGAATCCCGCCGGCGAAGTCTCCAAGAACCCGGTTGGGAACAGCAAATTGGTGCTCAGAAATGGGGAATTATCGGCCTTACGGATACTCCTTATAATGAATCTCACAAGACGCGATTGCCCTGCCCTTTAGCGCCGCCTGTCCTCCTGTCTCGAGAAGTCCTCAGGCTGAACAAACATGGAATACCTTGAGATGTTTAACCGTCCGTCTCTCCGTTCCATTGGAGCCCATAGCGACAAACTATAAACTCCAGCCCCCTTCTCCCCAACGAGCTGCCCAATATCCGCTGAAACCGAAAACCCGTCCCGGGACACGTTCCACTCACGGCAAGTTATCAATGGATAAGTTGCTTCCAGTCGCCTTGGCGTCTCGTTGGCGTAGTAGGCCCGCTGCATTACCTCCTGCCGCTCGTTGAAGTCACGGGGCACCGGCGCATTGGACGGTATATCCTCCGGCTGGGTCAGCCTTTCAACTATCGTGGAACTCCGGTTTTCAGTCCACTCGTAGCCCTCGGACAGCGGTTGTCTCAGGCTGCCCGCTATCATCCCGTAATCGTAGGCGTTCACCCGCAGCAGTTGCCCTTCGGTCAAGGGTTGCGGTGGCGGATCATACCAGACGTCCACCGACAGGTCTTCCGACCTGTTCAGCCGGACTCCGTTCCTGACCCTCCCCGAGAACCGGAGCAGACTCCCGTTTATCGTGGGCAATTGGTCGTACTCAACCCAGTCCCCCTCAAAGGTCAGATAAAGCACGAAGTGGTTCCGGCTCCAGGCTATGCCTATGCTCACCTGTCGCAGCATCCGGTCCAGGAGCATTCTCCGTTGGCCCACGGTGCCGAACAGCGACCGTACGCTCTCCTCGATTTCCCTCGCCAAATCGGTCTGCCCGCGAGAGCCGGTAACCGTGTTCTGCCACGAGAATGAGACGTTGACCTGGTAACCCCCGGCCAGGCTGTAGCGCATGTAGGGTTTCAGGCCATCCCTGCTCCACTGCGATGCCAGTCCCAGGGACAGGCAGTCGTTGGCATGCCGCTGCGCCGACCCATTTGTCCCTAACACCAGCAGCGGGCAGTCCCCTTGCATCCGGAACTCGTTAACCAGTTTCAGCGCAAGCTGGTAATGCTCGGCAAGCACTGGCAGCGACGCCTCCGGGGACCCTGTGGCTGAGTTGTCTCTTCGCCGAAACGGAAATATGCGCCGCATCATGTTTTCTCTCATACCTATTTCGCTCGCCCCGCGCTGCTCAGGATCTTGTTCCGTACCTCTTCGTTGCTGACTCCATATGGACTGCGATGCTCCCGCCGGTAGTCGCATATGTCAACTCTAAGGATGAAGCCTACCTTCTCTATTGGATGGTGTGCGTATGCCCCCTTCCGACTCATCATTCCCACGGGGCACACGTCGTGCTCAAACAGGTACTGGACGGCGCTGCTGCTGGCGCTGGGCCAGCGTTGCAGGAATGGTGCTTCCTTGGTCGACATCGACTTTCTGGCGCCGTCGTCGTTCCTGCCGTGGGCCACCCAGTTCCTGTCTATCAACTCAGAGGTAAGCTGCCCGCTGAACCCCTGGGTCTTGTAATCAACCAGAATGGCCCCATCGGGACTCTGCAGGTTGTAACCGCTGGGGCCCGACCGGAAGTCGGCCGGCACATTGAAGGAGTACTGGATTCCTCCTGCCGAGAAGTCCCTGGCGGCCCACGGCACCGGCGTAGGCAGAGGGGTGGCCGTCGGCATAGGAGTTGGCGTGGGTGTGGGTGTGGGTGTGGGTGTGGGCGTCGGGGTCGACGTAGGGGTGGGAGTTGCCGTTGGCAACGGCGTGGCTGTCGGCGTGGGAGTAGGGGTAACAGTCGGCGTGGGGGTGGGAGTTGCCGTTGGTACCGGAGTCGGGGTAGGGGTTGCCGTGGGAACGGGCGTCGGTGTGAGAGTCGGGGCAGGCGTGTCCGTGGGAACTGGCGTGGGAGTATCCGTCGGCGCCGGAGTACCCGTCGGTACTAACGCCAGCGCCTCTCCCACCGGCATTACACAACTCTCCCCATCATTTGGCGACAGGTAGGACACCTGGTTTATTGGTATGGCCAACCCCACTCCCTCAATGTTTATGCCCCCCGCCTGCCGCACCACCTGCGTATTGATGCCCACCACACAGCCCCGGGCGTTGAGCAGGGGCCCGCCGCTGTTGCCCGGGTTGAGGGCCGCGTCTATTTGCAGGTAACCCTCCCCCTTGCCGGATAGAATTCCCCGGGTGATGGTGGGATTTTCACTTAAAATGCCCGAAAGCGGATACCCTATAGCGTAAACGTCTTCCCCCAGCCGCGCCTGTTCCGAGTTGCCGATCGCCAGGGCCGTCAGCGGTGGCCCGTCCACAACCTCCAGCCGTGCCACGTCCAGGTCGTTGTCCAGATCGTCAATGAGGGCCACGTACCGGTTTCCGTCCGCCAGGTCCACCGTTACCCGCTCCTGGTCGCCGACCACATGGGCGTTGGTAATAACCAGGCCCCGGCTGTCAATCACAAAACCAGACCCGGTGCCGGTGGGGGTGTTGACCAACACCACGCCCGGGCTGACCGCGGCGTAAATGTCTGCCACCGAGGGAAGCAACCCGGTTCCCCCGCTGGCCTCCGCCACGGCCGGTGCGTTAGGGAGGGCGAGAGGTGTTGACGTGGGCGCCAACGGGGCCGCCGGGGCCGCCGCCTGGCTGGGCTGGGTCAGTGAACTCAGGCTATCGACGGCTAAGGAGCAGGTGAACCACAGCAGGGCGTATCCCAGCACCAGCGCCGCCGCTCCAGGCAACCAGTACTTCCTCTGCCGCACAACCCCCAGGACTCCGGCCCAGCGGGCAGGTACCTGGAAGGGATAAACCCGATGACGGCAATACGCACACCACAGCGAACTGTTGGGAATAACTTCGCGGCAGGCGGAGCAGTACATGCAATTAGGCCGTCACTTTGAAGGGCTCCGAAGACAGCCAAGGCATCGTCTGTAACCTGACCGCATGTCCTTTGTCCGGCGTCTCAACTGCTGACCGGCGTCGCAACCGCCTGTCTTCCGTATGCAGGGAAATGCGGCTGCCCAGCTTTTGCCCAAACGTGGGAAGCTTATCTCATCCTCAGGACTCTGCGCCTGTCCACCCCGGGATGCTGTTCCTTGCCGCAACGCTCACAGTAAATGGAATTGACGGGAATTTCTACCTGGCAGGCCCCACAATTCCTTCCCTTGTTGGCAAGCCAGGCGTTGCACCCATCGTAGCGGCAGAAGATTCCGGGGCTGGCGTTGGACCGGCCGCACTTGGGGCACTTGATCTGCGGGGCACCCGCAGCCGTCCCCGCGGCCTGTGACCCAGGTGCGGAGGTCGGGGGAGACGGATTCGTCGCAGCCGAGGTACCAGGCGTATTCCAGCTTACCGTTACCTGATGGCCCAGGTTTTCCATGCGCCGCAGGGGGTGGCCGAAGGTAAGCAGTTGTTCCGCCGAATACCTCTTGCCGGTGGTAAACGTATCTACAAAATACCTCTGCCATTCATCGGACAGTTCCTGCCAACGTGCTCTCGTCCTGGCGGGAGTCATCAACCTTGGATTGTTGTAGGGAAACTGGCGCGCGGCTATCTTGTCCATCATCTCGCCGTCCGGCCCGTCAAAGGGGTGCGTACCCTTCATCAACAGCTTGAACAAGACCACCGCCAACGCAAAGTTATCGTCGTCCACGCATCGGTCAAAGCACGCGAAGCTCTGCCTGTGCCCAGCAACTCTGCCGGAGAGACAGTTGGGGTCGGCGCACCTTCGCCGCATCAGGCCAATGACACGAGGGTCCAGGTAGTCCGGCTTACCCACTCCGCACCGGTGGACTCTGCCGTTGAGGTCACGCACCTGGAAGGAATCTGAATCCAGGAAAGCCACACGGCCCGACTGGTGGACCACGGTATTGCTCTCGTTGATGTCACCTATAATGTAGCCCCGCTTGTGAATACCGTTCACTATGGTGAGGATATTCCTGACTATGACCTGGAGCAGCTCTTCAAGCCGTTCACCCTGATTGGGGATGTTGGGATTTTGCCTGATCCGCTGGGGGTTCCAGTAGTTGAGAATCTGGGCGTACTGCGCCACGTCTATCCTGGGCATCGTGAAGCCCGCCATCATTCCGGCCGCGGGTCCAACGCGATAGTAAAGAAGCTCCAGGGGCCAGGCCAGCGCAACGTTGCCGTCGGAATCCTTGGTGGGGGGCGCATTCGCTACCATTGCAGCAAGTTTCCGCTCGGTGCTCAACCCTCGGGGTGTGGACCGGTCCACGGGGGCCTTGTATATCTTGGCAACTGTGTCGGCATTGACCTCGAAGACGGCGCCTTCGCCCCCTCCGCCCAGTCTTCTGCCAATGGCAACGTCGCTGCCGCTGGTTGTACGAAATATGTCAGGCATAACTCTCGTCGTTCATCTGCGAATAGCCAGCAACAGGGTGAGGTCGTCGTCGGACTTGGACGTTACCTTGGGTGAGCAGAGCAGGTTCGTCAGCTCCCCTTCCACGCCCTCCCGGTCTGTCTGGTTTTCCAGCCAATGGAAGATGTTCCTGAAGAAGGGCTGGAACGGCTTCTGGGTGGCGTGCTCGACAACCAGGTTCTGGATGCCATCGCTGAACATGGCCAGGTAGTTGGGTTGCGCCTCTTCGACTCTGACCTCCATCTGTTCAAGCCCGCTGGAGGAGGTGAGAAAGGTGGTCTGGTTGGCGTATTCGCCCCGTTGCGGCATAGTAAAGCTGTCGAAGCCCCCCTCGCCATTGGAGACCACTATGCCACCGTCCCCTATCTGGGCAGCCCCTACCAGGTCCCATGTCTGGATGGTCAGCAGCAGCGTACAGGCATAGGTACCCAGCCCCTCGCCGCTTTCCCGGGCGACCTGCTCCAGGCTTGCTTTCGCGTCCAGGACGGCTACCCTCAATATATCCGACAGCTCGTACGCATCCGGCGCAGCCCCGGCCTGCAGCAGGCGCCAGGTGGCAGCGCTGGTTACCCGTCTGGTGGCCACCAGTGCTCCAAAGGCCGACTCGCGGGCCGATCCGGCACCGTCCGCCACCGCAGCAATCAGGAAGTCTTTCTCCGCCCGGTGGCATGCCTGGTCCTGCCGTCCAATGCCCCTTCGCACGTGGCTGGTGCCAGCTACCGACGCACTGTAGGCCACCAGCCGGCGGTGGTCGCTCATTAGACCTCTGCCCAACCTGCCGGGTTGCTCAGGGGGACCGTATCACTGGGCTGGGACTGGGACACCGAGGACATGGAGGACGAGAGCCACTGGAACATGCTGTTGAAGTCCAGGCCCTTCAGCTTCAGGGCCTGCCTGTTCCCTATGGAGTCCAGCTCGCCCATGTCCGCGTTTTCCACGCCCACCACGAAGAAGGCCACCTGGTTGTCATCTTCGGCCTGCTTCACCCGGGCTTTCGCCAGCTCCCACTCCTGGGGGTCATCGTGTTCGGGACGTCCGTCGCAGATCAGCCAGACCCACGGACGGTAATAGGTAATTCCGTTTGCCCGGTAGGTGGCCTTGCGGTCCTCCACCATGTCCAGGCCCACATTGATAGCGCTGGATATTTTGGTCCCTCCCTCGGCCTTGAGGGCTGGGGGAACGAAGCCGTCCACCGTGGAAAAATCATGCACCACCGTAGGGAATTGGTTGAAGGAGACCACTCCGACCTCGGTCCGGAGGGAAGCCAGGCTGTCGCCTTCAATGCACTCTTTAAAATATGCCAGCCCGTCGTTTAGCTGCCTGACCGGGTCTCCGGTCATGGAACCGGACACATCCAGCAAGAGAAGGCAGGCACAACGAGGTTCCGGGTTATCCGCAAATTCGACCATGTCGTCCAGGGGGGTTGTCATGGGTCGACCTCCTTTTGGGGGGATGGCCATTCCGCGAAAAGATCACGTTTGCGCTTAGGGGATATGAGGATATATAACCTTGCAATGCATTGCTTGTCAACACGAGGTCAATTTTAACCGTACTACACCTCATCCCTCTCCAACAATCAGCTTTACTGCCACATAAGGGGCCATTATTTCACGGTATTCGCCAATGTGAGTTCTCCATGTAATTGACTCCGCCCAATAACGATATAACGCGGCAGCGGACTGTCGGACTAGCGTTATTGCCCACTCATTTAACCTGAGGGAACCGGGGGGGCCTATGCAACAGTTCATGTCACAGGCCGGCGTTGACTGCCGCACCCCTTATTTGCCTCTTAAGCGCCTTTACATAAATGGAAAGCTATTGCAGAGCCTGGCATAATCCAGTTTTCTGAATATACAGACTCTATTATAGATATCAATTATCTGCTGCAGTTGCCGGTTATTACTGGACATCAACCGCCCTTCACAACCGATTGAACTTCCAGCAGCGGACTTCTGGCAGCGGAAAGGAAAGGAGAGGAGAGGAAGAGAATGGGGCCGCAAGACTCCAACGAGAAGATCGCAGCCATTACAAATGGGTTGGCTTTCCTAATGGCAGGTCTATTGATTGTAATTATCCATATTTTCAATGTTGGATCCGCCTGAGCTTACATCGACGGATACAGACCGACCGACCCGAATGCCCACCTGCTGTCCCTGAATTCTCCTTATGTGGACTACGGGGCAGCCGAGCACAACGCCACTTCGCAGCCGGAAATCACATCCCTGTCCTCATATACCGGCCTGTCCTCATATACCAGCCTGGCGTCGGGCCGACATGCAGAGTCCTTTTCCCTTGCCGGGCTCCTGGCCCCGGTCACCCGCGATGACCGGACAAAGGCTGATAATGAGCTGAAGACGCGATCTACTTCCGGGCAGCCTTACGGCTGCCCTCCGTGGCGACGCAGGTACCACCAACAGAGGATGCCACCCTGAGTTCGTTGACCCTAGTTCGTTGACCCTCACCGCCGACGGCAGCGACATTTCGCTGAGCCCCGCCTTCAACCCGGAGACGACACGGTATGAAACCACCGTTAACGCCGCCAGTGTGCGTTTCGCAGCAACCAAGAGCGAAGCGGCGGCGGGAATACGTCGGTAACGTTCACTGTTACTGCCGTCAACTACTGCCATCAACGATCCGGTTTCCGAACCCTGCGACTGGATAATTGTTTCCGCCACCCTGGGCGCGGACAGGCAGGCCATAATGGGCCAGGCAAGAATTGCCATCGTGGATTACGGTGGCGGCTCCTCAGATACGGCCACACCGTTAACCGCTGGCCTGAGCGGAATACAGTCCGGAGCGCTGACGGATGGGGACGGCAGGGTCCAACTACACCCAACTACACAGCTTTACTGCCGTCGCCGGCCAGAACTATATCATCGAGGTCAAGCACCCGTTGACCTTCACCGAAATCGACGAAGACGGTGCCGGCGGCGACCCTCAGCAGGTCCCGGGCTACCTGGTGGATCCCAGCATCCTGCAGATTCCGTACGACCAGGACACGCGAATGCCTGGGGAGCGCGACCAAGGGGTGGGCAAGCAGTTGCCCGCAGGTCTGAGGGTCGTCCATTAGCAGGCTGGCAAGGGCTCGGTGTGTGACATCATGGCATCCAGGAGGGCTGGATTGCTCTCCCCCAGCGCTGCCAGAGTATCCAGAAACCGGGGATTCGGAGACTGCGGACCATTCAAAAGGGGCAGAGCAAGGGCGCGCAGGGCGGCTGTTTCATTCACTGAAGCCAGCCGATTCAGTTGAACAATGGTCTCCAGGGCGTCCTGGTTGTCTCCGCGGCGGGGCCGGTTCATACAGGGCAGCAGGGCAGCGCAATCAACTCTTCAAATACCTATACCTGGGGCGAGATATTGACCAACCTGGTCAATGCCTCGATATATGGTCGTTCCCGGTTGAGGCTGGCTGCCCGGCAAGCAGCGGCGCAAGGTAACCTTGGTATGCCAGGACCGACACGTGCTATCCGGCGTTCTGTCCGGCGTTCTAGCCGGACATTTGCCAAGTCCGAGGTCTGGTGATGTGGGCCTGGCTGTTCTGGCGGCACCCTCTGGCCTGTTGTTGAGGGCTTGTCCCGGAAACAGAAAAAAGCCGCCCTTTTGGGGCGACTTTGTCTGTGCAAACGTATTTGGATCAGGCTATGGATAATAGGTGGTGCCGAGGGACAGACTCGAACTGTCGACACCGGCATTTTCAGTGCCGTGCTCTACCACCTGAGCTACCTCGGCAGGGGTGTTTATCTTAATTCGGCAGGCCGACGGCTGTCAAGGGGGGCCAGCTATGGCGGCCGCTAGGCGGGGGTGACGTTGCGGGACTCGTCACCCCCATTCTAGCCTTGCCCTGTCGAGGGGGAAGGGAGCCTTGTACGTCACCCCCACAGCCTGGCCTTGCCCTGTCGAGGGGGAAGGGGACCTTGCACGTAACCCCCGTCCTGACCTTCCCCCGTTGGAGGGGGGATGGTTTTTAGGGGTTGGTGGTGCCGCCGCCGTTGCCGCCTTCCATGCCGGGGCGGGGGAGGACGAAGGGCATGGCTACCGCTACTACCACCGCGACGATGGCGATGATGATGGCGATGATGCCCGTGGCGCCGCTGCCGTCCTCGCCCCTGGCGCCATCGCGGCCGTCGGTGCCGTTGCGGCCATCGACGCCGTCGGTGCCGTCAACGCCGTCGGTGCCGCGGGGGCCGGCGGGACCGCGCTCGCCCTGGGATCCGGCGGGGCCCTCCACTCCGGCGTCGCCCGTGGGGCCTGGCGGGCCGGCGGGGCCGGTGCCGCCATCGTTTCCGGCGGGGCCGGCGGGGCCGCGCGCGCCCTGGGCCATGACGTCACCCGGCGGGCCGGACGGGCCCGGCTCACCCGGCGGGCCGGGCGGGCCCTGGACACCCTGGGGGCCCCGGGGACCCGGAGCGCCTATCTTGCCGAGGGACGGGTCCTCGGGCGTGGTGGCGGTGAGGTGGAAGCCGGTGGTTACGGCGTCGGCCCTCCAGGAGGGGTAGGTCTGGTCCGCCGTTACGCGGTCTATCTGGAATACAATCGTGCCAAAGGCCTGGGTGGTCTGCAGCGCAAACTGGCCGCCGGCGGTGCTCTTAACGGTGCCGATGGCGCGGGTGCCATCGAGGGCGGTAACGTCGGTGCCGACGGGCACCAGCGTGCCATCCAGGGTGGCGGTGCCGATGAACCGGTGGAACTCGCTGAAAGACTGCGCCAGGGCCGTGAGCGGCAAGGCCGACAAGATCGCCACTACCGCCAGGATGGCCATTAACCTGCTGAATCGTCCCATATAACCCTCCTTACCCTTCAGGTAGGGCTAATGTTGGCGCATTTGCGTTACCGTTGTATTACCGGGGGGGACGGTCACCCCTATCCTGGCCTTCCCCCATCGAGGGGGAAGGGACTGTTGGGGGTGGGCGACCACAAGGGTTGCCCCTACAGGTGAGGGGTTGGTTTTTTTGGTTTTCCGCCCATTTTCGCCCATTTTCGCCCACTTGGGGGGAGGGTGTCCTTGCCCGTGGGGTGGGCGACCACAACGGTTAGCCCTACAGTTGGGGGATGGATTTTTTCTGTTTTCCGCCCATTTTCGCTCATTTTCCCCCACTTGGGGGGGTGCCGGTCTCTTGTGATGACTATTGGGGAGGAGTTTGGGTTCTTCGGCTACGCTCAGAATGACAGGGGCTTCGCTCAGGGTGATGGGTGCTACGCTCAGGGTAACGGGGATTCGCGGGAACGACGGGTTGCCCCGTAGATGAGACAGCTCCCCGGTTTTTGGCCGGGGGGCTTGGGGTTGCCTTGGTTTTTGTTGCCCTGGTGTTATGCCTTCGCTGGGGCCTTGGCAGGCTTTGGTGGCCTGTTACGCGGGTTTAGCGCCTAGGCGCGGCGGGGCATTACGAAGGGCATGGCTACCGCTGCCACCACTGCCACGATGGCAATGATGATGGCGATGATGCCGGTGGTGCCGCTACCAGCTGCGCCGGCAGAGCCAGCGGGGCCAGTGGAGCCAGCTTCACCAGCGGGACCGGCAGGGCCCATGGCGCCGGGGGCGCCGTCGTTGCCATTGGCGCCGGGGTCGCCCTGGGGGCCTACGGGGCCGCGGGCTCCGGCTTCACCGGCTGCTCCTGCTTCGCCAGCTTCGCCAGCGGGACCGGCGACACCCTGGGCGCCACGAGCGCCGGGGTCGCCAGAGGGGCCAGCAGGGCCAGCGGGACCCTGTTCACCGGCGGGACCCTGAGCGCCAGTAGCGCCAGTAGCGCCTACTCGCCCAGCGGCCGCACTGGCGGTACCGCTCAGGTCAAAGCCGCGCTGTATTGTGCCTGACGTCCAGCCGTCCAGGGACTGGCTGGCCTTGACGCCGCCAACCATGAACGTAACCATCTGCCCGGAGGGATTCATTACGTCTACCCGGAATGTACCGCCCGCCTTCACCATCGCGGAGCCCACTTTCATCTCACCAGCGTGGGCCGTTATCTCAGTGCCCTCGCCCGCGGTTGCTCCATTTACCATGGCCATGCCCATCACCACGTGGGGAGGCTCTTGCTGGGCCAATGCGGTCATCGGCAGCGCAGCGAGCATCGCCACTATGGCAAGCAGGGCCAGGATTCTACTGACTTTTGCCATTGATTCCTCCTATTTCATTAAGGGTCAGTGCCGGATGCGCCTTCCCCCTACTGCCTTTCGGTTCGGGGCGAGGTTCCCGCCTTCGCGGGAACGACGGTTGATCCCCAATCTATACGGGTTGGGGGCAGGGGCGGATTCATTGTCCGCCCCCGCAAGACGCCTATTCCTGGCCTTGTCTTACCAGACTATCTGGTTCCAGCAGTTGCCGCCCACGCAGGTCAGGCTCCTGGTGTCGCCATTCAGGATGACCTCGACGGTGGACTTGATCTGGATCAGGTAGGTCTCGCCGGTGATCAGGTGGGTCAGGTCGCTGCCCTCCATACCGTCGTAGAAACTCCAGGTCTTCAAGTCGTTGTTGAAGTGCCAGACGTTAACAAAGTTGTCGCCCAGGTCCTCCAACGCCGGTCCGACCTCCTTGATGTCGCCGGGGGCGACGCCGGACTCGGTCACCGTGAAGCCAGTGCTGGAAGTGGTCCCCCCAACCTTGACCTCAACGGTCTGTATGCCAACATCCAAGCCTGGAATCAGTACGTCAAAGCTCATCATCCCGTTGGCATCGGTGTTGGGCTTGGGCGCCGGGGTAATTTCGATGGTACCGATCTTCACCGACTCCACCGGCACGTAGGTCTTGAAGCCCTCACCACTGAGAGTCACCGTGGTACCGGGGCCGCCGCTAGTGGCGGACAGCTCAATGATACCTTCCGGTACGAAGTGCTGCTTGTTCTCCAACACTTCGGTACCGCCTGCCTCGTGATCGAAACTCACCTCAACCTGGTTGGTGGAGGGGATAGAAGCGGTGGTCGGGATGCGCAGCTGTACTTCGAACCGACCGCTGGCATCGGGTACCACCGACACGCGAGCGGTCGCGCCTTCCTGTACCTTGTAAATGACATCGATAGTGAAGCTGTGACCCTCGTCGTTCTTGCTGGGGTAACCAACGCCACGTACCACCGCCAATGTACCTACCCGGCCTTGGGGCGGGGTTATGTCGAAGCCGCGCTCTTGCAGGGTTACATTAACAGAGCCGGTCCGACCCTTGGAATCGGTTATCCGGATGAGACGGTCACCACTACCAGTGGTCGCCTCTACCAAGGGCAGGTCCACGGAGGCCGACCAGTTGCCGCCATCGTCAACCAGCACGACCCTGCCGTCGTTGACCTTGCTCCAACCAATTGGGGGCACCGCCGATAGACATCTCGGGCATCGTATGATCTGCTGCCGTAATATCAATGTCGCCGATCTTTGCACTCGGACTGAACCCGGAACCTACCAGGCTGACGCGCTGGTTGGCAACTACCGTCTGCGGGGTGGGTATAATCCGGGGGCCGACTATGGTTACGTTGAAGGTGTCGCTATCACCACCGGCCCAGACCTTCAGTTCCTGCACACCGCCGACCGCCCAGTTGGGTACGGTTACCGGAATGCTCGCGGTTCCCTGACCACCGACGTTGCCATATAGGCACGCAGTAGCGGAGCCACCGCAGATGTCGCGACCAGACAGGGTAATTTGACTGATAAGACCGGTAACCGGGAAGCTGACCAGCTGCACCTGCATGATCTCGCCGGGGCTGCCGCCGGCCGGGGATGCGCTGATGGAAGGCTTCAACTCGAACCTCTGGTCCTTCTCAACAGTAAAGGAACCGGTGTTGCCGTCACCATCTACCGCGTTTACGTAGTTGAAGCCCCTGTGGAAAGTAGGCGTTGCAACCGTGAATTCGCAGGAGGCGACGCTATCGCCGCTGCTCTGGGCGGAACACAGAATGTCTTCGCCCGAGTCCAGACTCATGTTGGGTGTGTACCCATCATACCCGTTCAGGAAGAAATGCACCGTTACATTCTTCTCGAAGCCGCTACCGGTGACCATTACCACGTCACCCAAGCCGCCGTCTTCCTCGCTCAACTTCACGATGCGATCAATTGTGTGGGTTTTTGAGAGATCACGTTCTACTAACAAGTTGGTGGGGTCGTTGGTGGCCTTAACCTCAATTACGGGCCCGTAATCACCGAACTTGGTTGGGTTTTTGATCCCGGCGGACTGCTTCAGGACCACCGTGACTTCGCTGCCGGTAGGTACCTTCCTGAATGCCGCTTGGTTGTCACCAGTCCGGTCCTTGTTCCAGTCGCCGACGGTGATGGCGATCTTTTCGCCGGAAACAGCAACGGAGTCGGCAACAGTCGTGTAATTACACGCGGGCTGTTGAGCTGCGCCGCACTCGTCGTCGGTAGTACTTTCTCTTTCAAGGCTTAACCCGAATCCACCGAACGGGCGCTTGTGAGAGGCCTTCTGAAGAAACAAAAGGGTGCTCCTCTGAATCTGGGATAATGGTTTTGTATCAGCAAAACAGTCCCAGAAAAGGAGCACCCAATAGATGCTACCACGCAACCACCCCGACCGCATTCAAATCACCTTTGATGACCATCGCCTGGTCAACAATGCCGGACTGATTCTTCCGACCACCCTCGCTCAGCACCTGGGTCTGCCCCAACTGGTTGACCGGCATCTGGACCTGGGCCAGGCCCCAGGCCGAGCCAACACCGGCGACAAGATGATGACGCTGGTGGCCTCCGCGCTGGCTGGCGGCGACTGCATCGACGATGCCGACGTGTTACGCACCGGGGGGACGGCCTGCACCCTGGGCGGCATGGTCAAGGCGCCGTCCACCCCCCGCCTTCGCGGGGGCAGGCTCTGGGCACCTTCCTGCGCAGCTTCCGGTGGGGCCACGTCCGCCAGCTGGACCGGGTGGGCCGCGAGTTGCTGGCCCGGGCCTGGGCCGCTGGGGCCGGACCCGGCGACGCACCATTCACCATCGACCTCGATTCCACCATCTGCGAGACCTACGGACTGGACAAGGAGGGCGCCCGCCATCATGGTTACACTGGCCAGCGGGGCTATCACCCGCTGCTGGCCGTGGCCGCCGGCACCGGCGACGTCCTGATGTCCCGGCTGCGCGAGGGCCGCGCCAACACCGCCCGGGGCGCCGCCCACTTCCTGCGTGAGACGGTGGGGCGAGTGCGCTACGCTGGGGCCAGGGGGCAGCTCACTATGCGGGCCGACAGCGGCTTCTATACTCATAGCGTGGTATCTGTCTGCCGCAAGCAGAAGGTGCGTTTCTCCATCACCATCCGCCAGCAAAAAAGCCTGCACAATCTGATCGAGGCGATTCCCGAGGAGGACTGGACCCCGATCCCCTACTGGATGGACGGCGCCGCCGATGTGGCCGAGACCACCTGCACTCCCTTCCAGAGTGAGCCGGACGCCGCGCCGGTGCGGCTCATCGTCCGGCGGGTGCAGCCCACGCCCGGCTCCCAACTGGCCCTCTTCGCCTCCTACAGCTATCACGGCTTCATCACCGACCGGGACGGGGAGATGCTCGAACTGGAGGCCGACCATCGCCGCCACGCCGAGATCGAGAACGCCATACGAGACCTCAAGTACGGCGTCGGGCTGAACCATCTCCCCTCGGGGCGCTTCGCCGCCAACGCCGCCTGGCTGGCGGTACAGGTGATGGCCCACAACCTTGTATCTTGAATTCGGCCTGCTACAGTAGCTCATCCGTGGTGGTCCGGAGCGCGGCAGACCGGTAGCATCTGGGTCATGGATAGACCGTCTTTTAGCAGGGGTCGCCGCGTTCCTCAACAGTAGAACCCGGACAGTTGCCCGGGCCAATCGAGCCCGCATCGTGCAAGGAAGGGTCAACGCTGAAACAGGGAGTAGAAATGGAAGGAGAAGCGAGGTTCGTAGGCATTGATGTCTCAAAGGCGCAGGTGGACGTTGCTGTCCGGCCTACGGGGAAGAGATGGACCCTGCCCTACGACGAGACCGGAATTGAGGGACTGATCCCCCAGATAGTGGACCTGGAGCCTGCCCTGGTGTTGCTGGAGGCAACGGGTGGTCTGGAACTGCCCTTGGTGGCCGCTCTCGCTGCTGCGGCGCTGCCGGTGGTGGTGGTCAACCCGCGCCAGGTTCGCGACTTCGCCAGGGCTACCGGTACCCTGGCCAAGACCGACTCTCTCGATGCGGCGGTCCTGGCTCACTTCGCCGACGCCGTTCGTCCCTCGGTGCGCCCCCTCAGAGACGCGGAGACCCAGGTCCTCAACTCGCTGACTGCCCGCAGGCACCAGGTGTTGACCATGCTGGTCTCGGAAAAGAACCGGCTGGGTACTGCCATCAGCGCGGTGCGTCCCCGCATCGAATCCCACATCGCCTGGTTGGAACAGGAGTTGAGCGACTTGGACAAGGAGTTAAGGCAGTCTCTTCGCCAAAGTCCAGTATGGCGCGAGAAGGACGAACTGCTGCGCGCCGTTCCCGGCGTGGGGGAGCAGCTCTCTCTCACCCTGCTGGCCGACCTGCCCGAGCTGGGCACGCTGGACCGACGGCAGATCGCGGCCTTGGTGGGCGTGGCGCCCTTCAACCGGGACAGCGGTACCTTGCGAGGCCGACGCGCCGTCTGGGGCGGACGCTCCCGGGTTCGAGGCGTTCTCTACATGGGGACGCTGACCGCGACCCGTTACAATCCCGTCATCAGAGACTTCTACCAGAGGCTGCTGGCGGCCGGTAAGACCAAAAAGTGGCCCTGGTCGCTTGTATGCGCAAACTGCTCACCATCCTAAACGCTATGGTCAAAAATAGCTCTCCATGGCGTGGTTCGTGTCCCGCGGAAATTGCCCATCCCTCTTGACAGCCAACACAGTTGCTGGCCCGCTGGACCGCCCGCATCGGTCTCGGTGAGCAGATCGTAACCACCAAGACCCTCCGACGGCGGTTCTTCTCCCTGGCCGGACGGATCACCCGTTCGGCGCGCCGCCTCACTCTGCATCTGCCACAGCGCTGGCCTTGGGAAACCCAGTTCAGTCGCGCCCTGGCACGGCTGCGAGCCATTCCACTCCCAGCCTGACGACCCGTCGACAACTGGCCCGCCATCCGGCCAACCGAACGTCCCCGCAAACTCGCGCCAGTCCAGTCCGCGATCGCCTCTTCCCGTATCCTATCTCGCCATCTCGCTCATCACAGCCACTGCAGGCCGCCATCGGCACCCCCAAAAGCGCCTGCAGACCGTCCGCCGAACCTCCCATCTGCCCCAATGGAGCCCAGGATATCTCCCCTGTACCTCCCTCACCCCTCTTACGCTGTCCTCAACCCGTCCATCGGTGTCCTTCGGTGGATTCGGGCTTAACGCCACCGAACTCTCGGAAATCGATGAAGGGACATTGTAGTCCTCCAGCTCGATCACTATGTCGTCGGTTACGGTATTGAACGTGTCACCTTCTTCAAGGATCACCGGGAAACTAATGTCGTAACGCGTATTGGCTGAGGGCTTATTGCTGCCTGTAACAAAGGTGGGTTCGGCGGGGGCTTGGGTTACGCCAGTAACAGAAATAGTTTCTGCATCGCCAGCGGTGCCTGCCGCACCGACCGGCCTGACCATGAAGTCGTAATTGCCTGCGCCCAAGCCGGTAACAGTGTATTCCTTGGTTCCAGCGCCGGACAGGCCGGTATCCGTCCAACTCCTATAAGTCTCCTCACCGTTGCCAGTGCCGACGGCATTATACTGCCACATTACTACGTCAATTGAACCTGGACCGGCAGTCCATGTCCATTCCAGGTCGACTTCACCTGCATTTTCACCCACCACACCGGTATCATCTGCGTAGGTGCCTGCCGGGGCTGCAGCAGGGGTAGCTGTGACCTCGTTAGACCGTTCCAAAGGAACATCCGCAGTCTTAGGCCTGATTTGGAATGTGTAGGCGATACCATTTTCCAGGCCCGAAATGGTCTCAGTTCTGAGTGCACCATTAGTACCTGAGGTAGTCATCGGCGCGAAATTACCATAGCCGCCATCAGGTTCTTTGCTCCGCATATCCCAACCGGCCACAGTCACATTAGTGTCTGCTGTGTACGTCCAAGTCAATACTACTCGGTTAGGGCCTCCTGCCGCATCTAGACCGGCGGGTCGGCGGCAAACGCCGGGTTCGGCGTCAGGCTCATAGCGCCGAAGACGGCAACCATGGCCAGGGCCACCACCACGGCCAAGCCAATAATTGGGGTTAATATTTTTACCAAATAAACCTTTCCTTTAATATAGGGTACGCATAATGCTACTACCCCTGTATTACGCCAGTGTTACCCGTCCGGAGTCAATTACGAATTAAGAATGGGGAATTACGAATTGGGTTTTGGCGGCGGGCGCTTCGTGGTTCGACGGGCTCCAGATTCCGGCCTTCGCCGGAATGACGGGGGCGTGGGGGAATGACGGTTGCGGGGGAATGACGGGGGGGTGGGGGAATGACGGTAAGGTGATTGGAGGCGCCAATTATGAAATGAGCGGTGGCACCCCCATCCTGACTTTCCCCCGTCGAGGGGGAAGGGATTTGTTCGGGGCACCCTGGAATCCGGCCTTCGCCGGAATGACGGGGGGTGGGGGAAGGGATTTTTGCGGGGGGGTGAGGGGGTTGGCGGGGGTAGGGGCGGTTCGCGAACCGCCCCTACGGTTGTCTGCGGGACTACGCGCAGGACTGGACTGCCGCTTTTACCTCGGCGTAGTCGGGTTCGTTGACGGGGGCGGGGGCGGTCCAGCGGTACTGGACGGTGCCCTGGGGGTCGACGACGATGACGGCGCGGTTGGCAGCGACGTAGCCTTCCATGCCGGCGAGGCCGGGGAGGGCGACGTCGTAGGCGTTGACGGCCTGGCGGTTGAAGTCGGAGAGGAAGGGGTAGTTGACGCTGTTCTGGGTGGACCACTCCTTCTGGGCGAAGGGGCCGTCGACGGTGATGCCGAGGACCTGGGCGTTCATGCCGTCGAATTCGGAGATGGAGTCGCGGAGGGTGCAGGCCTCGGTGGTGCAGACGCCGGTGAAGGCGCCGGGGAAGAAGGCGAGGACGACGGTTTTGCCGCGGAACTCCTGAAGGGTGCGGACGTTGCGGTCGGTGTCGTAAAGGGAAAAGTCGGGGGCGGGCTGTCCAACCTCTGCTGGCATGGTGGGTGCCTCCTGAATGTCAAAATTAAAGCTGGGTTATCTTACCATAAAGTTGCGGGGGAGGGGGGAGGATTTCAGGGCCCGCGTACCTGATGTTGCCCGGAGCGCCTGGTATGGTGGGACATTTAAGCGCAATGACCCCAGGGTGTCAGATGGAGTCCTGCTTATGGAACATGATCCTGCACCCTGCCGCTACGTATGCGGGCCCTTGCTGGCCGGTTTCAGCAGAAGGGTTTCCACGGTTGCCGCCTCAACAGCTTCGTCGGTCCACGCAATCGCTACGCCGGCGCCCTTCAGCCACGCGGGCAGGAGGTCTTTGTAGTGGGGCGAGAGGGGGTTGCCCGATTGTCCGCCGGGCAGCGAGAACAGCGACCGGTCCCAATCGCCAACGTCCAGCACCATACGCATAGATGGGACAATCCCGGGGCCAGCCAGCGGGTCGTCGCCATAGGTGCCAGCCTGAAAGACCGTGTTGGCGTCACCTGGGCACTGGAAGGGGCCAAGATTGAGGATTGAACCCAGCAGGGGAATCCGACCCAGCGGGTGCCGCAGCATGGCAGTGCGGGCGCGACCCCAGTTCCAGCGGGCCGTGGGTTCACCCAGCCGGCGAACCGCATCCGAGTAGGCTGAACGCAGCGCATCGTCGATCTCCGCCTGCCATCCGTCCCCGGACGAACTTGACCCGAACCAGCCGGGAGGCCGCTCCCGGATCAGGCGGGATACGCGCCCCACCTGACGGGCGGCGAAGGAAGTGCTCCCACTGACCGGGAGCAGGTTGCGGCCCAACAGCCAGGACGCGGAACGGGGCGCCCTCGCCCGGGCAACTCGGCCAGACATTTCGGCCAGGAAGAGGTGGAACAGGGTTGCGCCGGCAGAGTCGGAGGCCATGCGGCCGTCCCAGGTCTCAAGAAGCTCGCGCGCCGCCCGGGTCTCGGCGCTAACCGGCGTCCCGGCCAGAACAAACTCCCTCATCTCCTCCCACGGCAGCGACTTCACATCCAACTGGAGCGCCGCGGTCGAATCAAAGTCCCAGTCCCACCGCTCTTCCAGAGCCTCCGCTATCCTGCCGAGACGGTAACCGTCGATCCAGTCGATACCCAGGAAAGGGCCGGAGCCTGGCGGTTCGGGCTGGGTGTTGGCGGCGGCAACGTAGCCGCAGGAGGGATTTAGGGTGCGGGGCATGTCGCCGAAGGGAACACCCTCCTCTTCCCAGCCCGCGCCTGGGGCCCATCCGGCACCTGGCACGATCCCGCAGCCACGGCGGCGGCGCGGCGACTGCCCGACCAACTGGTAGCCGACGTTCCCCTGGGTGTCGGCACAGACCAGGCCGAGAGGAAGAATGGACCAGTCTGCGAACGGGGCACAAAACTCTTCGACTGTACTTGCCTCCAGGGCACCCAGGAATCCCGCCACTGGAAGCGGGTCCAGCCAGACCGCCCGCATCGAGACGGCGCCAAGCTCTACTATTCCCGGCTCGGGACTGGGCAGGGCGGGACTGATTATCGGCCCACGGGGAGTCACGAGGACTTCCTCTTCTATGGGGTCTGCACCCCTCACCCGGATCACCTCCCGGCGGACCTGGCACTGGACGAACTCGCCATCCTGAAGAACTGACCGACCGTCGGTCCCAACCCGCTCCAGGAACAGGTCGGTGTTGTCGGTAAGCCCGGCGGTCACACCCCAGGCGCAGTTCCCGTTATGGCCCACCACTATGGCCGGCGTTCCCGGCAGAGCAGCGCCGGCGACAGTCCAGCCCGGCGATTTCGATTTCGATTTAATCGATTTCGAGCTACGGGCTTTCAGGCGCGCCAGGTACCAGTGCGGCGGGGCGGTGGCCGCGAGGTGGGGGTCGTTGGCCAGCAAGGGACGTCCGGATCGGGTTCTGCCGCCTGACACTGCCCAACTGTTTGAACCGCCGCCCGGTCCGATGTTTGGTTCCATGGTTGGACCGCCGTCTGGTTCTATGTTTGGACCGGTGTTTGGGCCGGGGCCTGTTTCTGTTGTTTCCGGGAACAGCATTGTCTCCTGGAACAGCGCCAGGTCTTCGGCGAGGCGTTCGGCGGCCTTGCCGACGTCGCTGGCAAGGCCGGAAGGAGGTACGGCGACCCGGTGCCACTCCGGATATCCAGGGTCAAGGTCGAGGAGCGCATCGGGGCCGTCCAGGTTCAATACCATCAACCTGGCAAGTTCACAGTCCCAGTTGGACGGCATCAAGAACGACTGAAGCTTTAGAATGGTGAGCACGTCGAGAGCGGTGAACTCGGTGGGTCGGGCGCGAAGCAGAACAAACTCGACCGGGCGTTGCCGGCGGCGCAGCCCGACAGTCGAGCCAGCGTTCACGCCCGAAGCAAAGGCGGTGATTATGGAAGCGACGCGGGGAGCCAAGACCTGGAACTGCTCCTCTGCGGCGTGGCGCAGCCCAGCGCGACGGAAAAGGCGGTCCACTGGCAACGTCCTCCGTCCGAACAACTCCGACAGCGTTCCGGAAGCCGCGCGCTTCGACAGCTCAATCTGCAACGTCCGGTCCTGGCCCTGGCAAAAGCCGAAACCAAAGAAAACGTCGAGTTCGTCCTCGGCTTCGATCATTGGTATGCCGTGGCGATCGCGGCGCAACGCAATCGGCCCGCGGGGACCTTCTATCTCCAGCGCGCCGCTGGTAACGGGCAGACGGGAACCCAGCAGCAACCGGAATAAAGCGCGATTGAAAGCGGATATCCAAGACGTTCTTCTATCGTTCAACGAAAGACAGCATCCAAAGTGTTTTCAGGCAACAAGTGTAAGTGATAAACGGAAATCACGCCTCGATTTCAGGGGATGCGAATTACAAGGAGGGAGACCACAGCCCTGACCAGGCCACTTCTTCAAGCCTGCCACCGGCGCCCGGTGCGGGCCCACCCCTGAAGTCCCAATGGTTGGATACGGTACTACTATGGCAAGTCCCATGCAATGGGCCTATGGGATATTTGGCACAGAGCCTTGATGGTTACCTGGTGGTGCCGGGAGAAGACCCAACGCAGGTTGATCCGTTGACCATAAAGGACATTCCGGTGATGCAGACCATTGTTGGTGGAGAGACGGTTTACGGGGGGTAAAAAAGACGTCTGTATGATACAAAGAGGTGCTCTTCCATCCTCACAACCTCTCAATGAGCATCAAATGACTGTCTCGAGAACAAATTTCGAAGTTCCCGCGATTAAGAAGTCCTCTTAATTCGTGCAAAAAGATGGGCCACCCACCAGCGCCGGTGAGTGGCCCAAATTCAATGGTTGGTCTCTATTCCGAGTTCAGCCGTATCCAGCCAAACCTGGGGAAACTAACTCCCCCCAGGCACGCCCGTGGTCTGACCGGCGTTGCCAGTGTCGTTCATGCGGTCCGGGTCGATCCACATGTGCATGAACTTGCGATAGGAGCCAAAAGGCGCCGGGAAGTGGGCATAGCCCCTTACCTCAGGCCAGAAGGCTGCCGCTTCCTGCTCCCAGTAAACCGGGAAGGAACTGTACTGCTTCATCGCAGCCAGTTCAATCTGGTGAGCCAAAACCTGCCGCTTGTCGACGTCCAACGCGACCTGAGCCTGGTCCAGCACGGCCACAATACTGTCGTCGCATGGCCCGTTGGGGGTCCAGTGGTTGCCTGTGGAGTCACAGCGCAGGAAGGCAGCAACACCGGCGTTCGGGTCATCGGCAACAACGGTACTGTTGCCAGGTTTGAAGTCGCCCCACGTTCCGGATTGCTCCTGCTCCCGATAGGCAATGGTCTCCACCGAGTCGAAATCGGTCTCTATGCCAAGTAGCCGAAACTGTTCCTGCAGGAAGGTAGCGCGAGCCGTTACCTGCGCGTCGGACTCTACGGTGAACACGTACCTCCTTTCAAAGTCAAAGCCTTCCGCATCCAGGATAGCCTTGGCTTCGGCCCGAGTTGCCTCCATGTCCTCGGATATACACCAGCCGGGCACCGAGCAGAGCTGCTCCTGGGGTAGTTCCCAGGGGCTGCCCGGGGCGTAACCGAACCCTCCGGAGGCGCCGTGGCCGTCTTGGAGAATCCGGATGCCCGCGTCACGGTCAATACTCATTATGATGGCCTGGCGGACCTTTACGTTGTCAAAGGGCTCATTGCGGGCATTAATCCACAGGCGGAAGTTACCCCGCGTGGCCCGAATGACGGTGATAATCTGGTCGTGGTCCACGTAGGCTTGGTACTGGCCCCAGTTGCGCACCCAGTGCCAGTCGGTCTGGTGCGCCAACTGGGTGGCCTGTTGCGCGGACTCGTCCAGGATGCCGAAGATAACCAACTCGTCCACGTAAGGCAGTTCCGGGATGAAGTAGTCGGGGTTCTTTTCAAAGTGCTGTTCGTCAACACCCACCGACTGCCCTTCGGCCCACTTATAAGGACCGATGCCCATGGTCACATCCTGGAACATCGCATCTTCGCCGCCGGCCTGGAACCAGGCTTTGTTGAAGACGATGCCCCGGCGATTAGATATATTGAGCAAGGGGATTCCGGTGGGGCCGTTGAAGTTCATCTTCAGGGTCATATCGTCAATGCAGGCCATTTCCTCCAGTACCACGTGGGCCAGGCGGCTCTTCATATAACTGGCGGTAAGGCCGTTTCCGGTGATCATTGTCTCAAAAGAGAACCGGGCGTCTTCGCAAACGAATGGCTCCCCATTGTGCCAGGCTGTACCCTCCCGGAAGTGGAAGGTTACGCCGTCCAGCCCTTCGTGGACATCCCAGTTCTGGGCAAGATCGGGAATCACCGGCGCGCCGGCATCGTAGGGGTTCTCCATCACCAACACCGCACCGGTGGAACCGCGGTATCTGGAAGAAGCGCCGGTAGCTGCACCCCAATCGTTTGCGTGTTCAAGGGGGTCTTCGTAATTTACGCGGAGTGTACCGCCGTAAACGACTGGGCCGTAGAAGTCCGTTGGGGGATTCCAGTAATCGGCAAAAGCCATCTCCCCGACTTCGGGCTTGGCCATCATTTCTTCGGCCGGCTTTGCAATCGCCTCCGGCACTGCGGTCGGTTCGGCCATTGCCGCGGGCGCTTCGGTCGAGTCGGCCATCGCCGCGGGCGCTTCGATCGGGTCCGGCGCGGGCGCAGGCGTTGCCGTAGCGGCGGCGCCGCACGCTACAGTGGCTAAGGCCAGTACAACCAGCATCGGCCCATATAGTAGTCCCCTGGGTTCCTTTAGTCTTTGTATCAGCCATTGGTAGGACATTATTTCATCCTCCCAGTCTAGACTTTCTTGATAAAGGCACAGGCATCCCTGATGGGACTCGATTAGTAATGAAATATCCTCTAGGCAATGCACCTCCTGTTTTAGTTCGGATTAGAGTAATTTGGCAGTAAAATAATAAATATTCCAGGACTTAATTATAGGAATATATGCCTCTGAACCGTAAGTGTCAACATACATAGTTACGATTTAAGAATACATTGCTCTATTCCGCATTAATTTCCTACGCAGAAAGAGTGGACTCATTAACGTTATCGGGCACACCGATCCCGCCCAGGCCTGGCACCCACCGTCAGCGACGACCACAACCCCTCAGGCCAGGCTTACGGAGTCGTTGGCGTCGGCTTCACGCTCGCGCACGGAGGTGGAAGACAGGAGATTGGTCTGAAGGTGGGATAGAGATGAATGCGGATAATCTACATTGCCCTTGCTGGGTAGGCATGGCGGAACAATGGAGGGGCGCAAGAAGTGGGCTGCGGGTCGGGGACGTCGGCTACCACATCAACAGTGCGCATGAGGAAACAGCTGGGCTAATTGCCTTGCCCCACTGCATCCGCCAGGTTGGGGCAGGTGGCTGGGGAGGTTTACTCTGTTCGAAATAGGCAAGAGCACGGTCACCTCCTTCATTATAAAAGGGACACTTCATCCTTCTGTTGGCAGTGTGCAGGCCCTGACTGTTCGAGCCTAACCAAGAAATCTATTTGACATAATCACATAGCTGTATTATTATGGATATAGGGGTACGTATTTGCTTGAATTAATCCTGCTAACGGTAGAGGAGGTGAAAAAATGGCTGATAGAAGAGCTGGAAAAGTGCCCCACGTCCCCAGCAAAGGCGGCGCCCAGCCAAGGGCTCGGAATAACAATGGCCAGTGGCGCAAGAAGCGTTCCGACGCCGGCAAGCCTCGCAGTAAGTAGGCCTGGAGATTTGGTCATGGGTAGCAACGATAGAGGGCATCCGTAAATCAAGGATGCCCTCTTACTCGTTGCACTGTTCGCCTTACCCCGCCAAACTAAATATAGCCACGAAAACCACGCTGAATCTAGTAGGTCAACACAGCTGTAGCGATGGGTAAAGGGACTTTAGTTTGATGCGTGCATCGGAGGTGGTGAAGCGCCAGTCCACTTGGACTGCTTCTCGGTTCCGCCGTGTTTGCCAGGCTCCGGTTTCTGCCCTCAGGGTTTCCCGGTCGGCAATCCGCCGGTCCAGGCATTGGCGTCCCAGCACCCCCAATTCTATTTCGGCCATGTTTAGCCAACTGCCGTGCTTGGGGGTATGGTGAATCTCCAACCGTTGAGCTATGCGCCGGGCCTCCGCGGGTTCAAAGGCATCATATAATGAGCTGGGATGATGGGTGTTCAGGTTGTCCATTACCAGCACGATACGATCCTTGTCGGGATAGTCCTGGTCCACCAGTTGCTTGACCTGGCGCGCCCAATCGACTTTAGTCCGGCGCTCCGTCACCTCGACCCTCCGCCAGCCCTCCAGGGGCGCGAACACCATGAACAGGTTGCTCACCCCGTTGCGCTGGTATTCGTGGTCATAAGCCTGGACCGCCCCAGGACGCGGCGGCCGAGGCGGGCGGGTCTCCCGCACCTGCTGCTTGCTGGTTTCGTCCAGACATACCAGCACTTCGTTGTCCTCATACTGGCGGTGGTAGACCTCCAGCACGTCCTCCATGGCGCACACGAACTCGGCGCTGCCTTGGGGCGGGATGCACCAGCATTCCTTCAGCCAGGGCTTGAGTTTGTTTTTTTCAAGGTCCGGCGCACCGTCTCGGAACTGACCCTCTCCACTATCTCGCATTCCACCAGCCGGTTCGCCAGCAACTTCAGCGTCCAACTGGACCGCCCCTCCGGTGGTTCGCCGCAGGCCAGCGCCACCAGGTAGGCCTCTCCCTGACCATCCAGTCGTTTCTGCGGCCGGTTCAGTTGTTCCTTGCGCCCCAGGGCACGCTCCAGACCATCTTCCACGCAACGCCGCCGCACTCGCTCCACCGTCGCCCTCCCCACCTTCAGGGACCGGGCTATCTCCTCGTCCTTCATCGGCCCTTCCGCCTGGTTCTCATCGCTTAACAGCAGAATCCGGGCATGGGTCTGCCGGTAGGCCGCCGCCCTCCCCCTGGATACCAGAGCCTTCAGCACCTGCCGCTCCTCCTCCCCCAACTCCACTCGGTACTTCTTTACCATCACTCCCACCTCACTCCTCCACCTTTTCTCTACTGAACCATTGTACCTGATCCCCCATCAATCCAACTGTGTCAGTCTACTAGTTACTTGCTAGCAATTCGACAAACTGGGGAGACATCTTCTTTTGAATGAGGTGGCTACTCCTCTATAAATACACTTTGCTATGCCATTTCGCCCCGTCGATTACCAAGCAAAGCTAGAATATTGACTGCCGACATCGTTGCTTCTAGGCAAAAGGCAGCCATTCGGAAGTCCGCACTTCGCTTATGTTGCAACGCAAGTGCCAGACGAAAAGCAGCTTTGCCGTACGCTCTACACTCTTCATTCGATGCACCTGAAAGTTCAGAGTCAAAGAAAGCTTCGAGCATTCTTCCCACGTCGGTGCTGCTAGGTAACACGCCATCTCTTGTACGGTGTCTCGTGGGCTCATAAACCTCCTGAGATACGGTGATCAACACCTCTCTGCAAAGGAGACCAACGACTTGGAAATGTTCTTCAGTAGCAGCCGTTTGCAATTGATCCTTAGCGTTACTAATTTGGCGGTCAACTTTGTCCCAGCCAGTAGGCTCACTGAAGACCTGCGCTCGCTGTCCCGAATATTGTGCTCCGAAAACTGGCTTTCCAGAAATATGCCGAACCGCTACAAGCTCGTAACCATCAGAGGCGAGATATCCATTGTATTCTGAAACGAGTGCATGGGCTTCCTCCGCGTCTGGTCTAACAACTGGATGAACTGTCTCACAAAGAAATTTCAGGAAATCTTCGTCGGAGCTGCGTAGGATATTGAACCGTGGGTCGTAAAAGACCCAGTCGTCATCCCAGTCATTCCAATTTACCCGATGCTGGATGATATCGCTTTTTGCATTCCGCATCCGCGAGTCAGTGGAAGGCGTATTGGAAAGGTCATACAGTCTTTCTAGAAATTCGTCCTCGCTAAGGCGCCCTGACCAATCGCTTCTTCCCACCGACAAGGAATCTATGATAAAGCGACGCGTTACTTCAGATACATTGTTGATTACCATACCTGCAATAAATCCTTCACTGATCCGGATTCACTCCAAATACTATTCCACCACTTAGCCAACATCCAAGAATTATTGCTATTATTCTTCCCCCTACACCACCCCAACCTGCTCAAACCTGCCACCAACCACCGGCCCTGCATCCAACCCCAGCCAGCGTTCCACCAGGGTGCCGTAGAGGCCGCGGTAGTCGTAGCTGAAGTGCAGGTCGCCCTCCAGCAGGTCACCTTCCCTTAGGGACGGGTATTCGTTGTACTGGCCACCCTTCACCGGAGCGCCCATGACCATGGACAGGCCGCCGGAACCGTGATCGGTGCCGGAGCCATTGTCCTTGACCCGGCGGCCGAACTCGGTGAACACCAGCATTACCACTTTGTCCTCCGCGTTGTGCTCCCGCAGGTCGGCAAAGAAGCAGGATATGGCGTCGGACAGTTCGGTCCAAAGCTGGGTATGCACAGCTACCTCGGCGGCGTGGGTGTCGTATCCGCCGTGCTGGGTGTAAAAGACCCGCGTCCCCAGGTCGGCCAGCAGCACCTGGGATACAGCCCGCAGGTTGCGGGCGATGGCGTTGTCGCCGTACTCCACCGTTGATTCGTACTTCTCCGGCGCCGTGCGGAGAATGTCGGCCCCCTTCAGCGCGTCCAGGCCCGTCTGGCCCAGGTAGTCCATGGTGGGGCCGGTGCCCATAGCGGGAGTGTACATGCGGGCAAAGACTTCCAGGGCGCGCGCGCGGGCCTCCTCCTGGGGAATGACGGTCAGCAGCCCGTAGTTTTCCAGCACCGCCACCGACGCCACCGGAACCCCCGGCAGGGCCATGGCCCGGGGCATGCCACGGCCAAAATTCACCCCGGTCAGCACGTTATCAGCATGGGGGTCCAGGTCGCGGATAACCTTGCCCAGCCAGCCCTCGGTGCCTATCTTGTCCGGCTCGCAGGTATGCCAGATATCCATTGAACGAAAGTGAGAGCGGTTGGGATTGGCGTATCCCACCCCGTGCACCACCGCCACGTCACCCCGGTCATACAACCCCTTTATGGGAGCCAGGACCGGATTGAACCCCACCTTGTCGTCCAGGGGCAATACCCGCTCCGGCGAGACGTTCACCGTGGGCCGGTAGTCGTAGTAGAGAGGGTCGCCGTAGGGCACGACGGTATTCATGTAGTCGTTGCCACCGGTAAGCTGAAGGACCACCAGGACCGGGTCTTTGCTCGTGCTGGTCATAGCATCCGCTCCTTAGCTGAGTGGAAATCCAGGGGCAGGGGGTATTGAGGAGAGTTTACCATACGAGGATTAGGGCCCTCAGCTCCAACCCTTCTCTCCGAGGGAGCTGCGAGAATATCTCGCCCTGCTACTGGAATGTCATGTGACAGGCTCGAGCTGAGCGACTCGAACGGATTGAAGAAAGCCGGTCTGGTCCGTTGTAAGAGCGACCCACGAAAAGAAATAACGGGAACCCTGGGGGTTAAGAAGAGGAAGGGCCAGGCCAATCAGATTGGTCTGGCCCGCAACTACAGTGTGAAGGGTGTAACTAGGGATTCGACGCTCGTTCTCGCTGGTTATCCGTACCACGGCCAGCGAGTCCGCCAGCCCCAGCCAGGGTTGCCGGGCAAATAGGCGCCGCTATTAGACGTTAGACGCTGAAGGAAGTCCCGCAGCCGCAGGCCTTCTTGGCGTTGGGGTTTTCGAAAATGAAACCCTTGCCGTTGAGACCGTCGGAGAAGTCCAGCTCGGTGCCAACCAGGTAGATGTAGCTCTTCTTGTCCACCATCACCTTGACCCCGTACTGCTCGACAATCTTGTCGGTTTCCAGTTCCTGGTCGGTAATCTTCAGGTCGTAGGTCAGGCCGGAACAACCGCCGCCCTTGACGGCGACACGCAGACCCACACCCTCGGCGATACCTTCTTTCTCGGCAAAGTACTTGATCTTCTCGGCGGCCTTCGCGGTGATCTGTACACCAAGTTCCACCCCATCCATGGTTATAGCCATATAAAGCCCTCCCGTAGGGAAGCAAGTTGTCTTCTTTAGTCCTGTTGCCATTGTACGTTTAACAGTTGAGGACAGTCAATGGGGCATTTTCAATTCTCGACTTTCCATTGCTTCTTCCAAGTGCCATAAGCCCAATATCATGTTTTTACACTAAGTGTAAAACTCGGTATTGACACTTTCATAATTGCTAGCTAACCTTGAGGTACATGGAAGTCTCATTTGATGACGAAAGCCTAGCCAGATTGGAATTAGACCCAAGTTTCACAGGAGGGTTTTCTCAATCCATTGTTAAGGCCTTCAGACGACGAATGCAACAAATCCGGGCGGCTCCAGACGAGAGAGACTTCTACGCTCTGAGATCGCTGCATTTCGAGAAGTTACAAGGCAGACGTGCAGACCAACACTCGATGAGGCTCAATGATCAATATCGTCTCATTCTAACATTCTATGGGAGGGGGCAAAACAAGGTGTGCAGGATATTGGAGATAGACGATTACCACTGAAACTGACACCGACAGGTAGGCAAGTATGACGGATAGAAAGACTCCGGCAGAAGTGTTTCCCCCTGGGGATTTTCTTAAGGAGGAATTAGAAGAGCGGGGATGGACACAAACTGATCTGGCAGACATATTGGGCCGCCCCAACCGTCTCGTAAGCGAGATTGTCAATGGACGGCGTGGAATCACGCCAGAGACGGCGTTAGGTTTGGCTGACGCATTCGGCACTAGCGCTGAGTACTGGATGTACTTGGAGGCCTCCTACCAGTTGGCCAGGGTCCGTAGAACCAGCGACAACGTAAGCCACCGAGCAAAATTATACGGGAAAGCCCCTATAAAGGAGATGGTTAAGCGGAACTGGATAGAGGGATCGCCAAACACTTCTGTACTAGAACGCAATGTCTTGGATTTCTTAGAGATCGAGTCGCTGGAGGAAGAGCCTCTGTTTTTCGCGCACGCCGCAAGAAAAGCGACCCCTTATGAATCGGTAACTCCATCACAGTTAGCATGGTTATTTCGTGTGAAGCATCTGGCCAAACTGCTGCAACCTGAGGAATATAACCCCTCATGTTTCGAAGATCTCGTCGAAGAACTACGAAACTTCTGGAGCACACCGGACGAAACTCGGCACGTACCTCGAATACTAGAAGAAAGGGGAATTCGCTTGCTTATTGTAGAAGCTATGCCGGGAAGCAAGATCGACGGTGTGTGCTTCTGGCTCGACCACCACTCTCCAGTGGTTGCTCTATCAATGAGGTTTGATCGTATCGATTATTTCTGGCACACCCTCATGCACGAACTGGGGCACGTAAGAAACACCGACGGTCTGTCCAATTCTTATACCTCATTCGACATAAACTTGTTCGCTGATAGCGAAAAGCAAAGTGAGAGGCCTCCACACGAGGTTATGGCGGATCAGTTTGCCGTTCAAGCATTAGTCCCGCAGGAAGAATTGGAGGACTTCGCCCTCAGAGTAAGCCCCACGTTTCCAAAGAAACACTTGATAGGTTTTGCAGCTTTGATGAACATTCACCCAGGCATTGTGTTAGGTCAGCTTCAGCATAGCCACGGGGTCAGCTATGCAAAAAATCGTGAACTCCTGGTAAAGGTTAGACACATAATTACCTCATCAGCATTGACCGATGGATTTGGAAGCATGCATCCCGCCTACACCTAAATGTGAATTGAGAGGGGTCAGTGGTAAAGACATACACGGAGCAGTTACAGGGCATCGTCAACCAATATATGGATTCGGGGGAAGAGTGGCCTGCGACTCGAAGGGAAATAGCTGCTTGGGCAGTTCGCAATCTCCTTTGGGCTCCCCAACAGTCTGACTTGATCGGCCAATGCGCAGAGCAATTAGCAAGAGCGATGCGCGAGGAATACATTACAGACCCCCAAGGACGAGCAGTAAGAGCAAAACATGCTGCCAGAACAAATCAGGGCGGAGAGCAATTAGTATTGTGGGCAGATATTCGTAACGCTCCCCCTAAGCATATGCTCGTCGCCTTACAGCAGCGAAGACAACAGATAGTTGGAGACTGCAACCAACTCAAGCAAGACATGGATAGCTACAATCAGAATTACAATTCCTCCGATCAAATACAGCTTAGCTTTGACTTTACCAAGGATCTAATGGAAATCGAGGCTGCCGCTAGCCTTGCCGCGTAAGAAAAGTACATCTGCGCCGCAGTTGCAGCCTTGTCAGTGATTGTGCAGCCTCTTTAGATCTCGATCTTGGGGTTCCCCCACCTACCCCACAAAAATGTCCAGCGGCAAAAATGCCGATACCACGAAGTTGGGAACGTCCACCACCTCGCTGACCTTCAGGTCCACCGCCACGCTGCAGATGCAGTAGGCCTGCTCCCGACTCCAGCCCCGCTCCATCAGCAGGTGAATCATGTTCAGCAGGGCCTGGCGAGAGGCCAGGGTCGCATGCTCCGACTCGTTGGTCCCGCCGGCGATGCACATCCCGGTGGAAGCCAGGAAACGGCGGGGCGCGGCCATCTCCGGGGCGGTGAAATAATCGTCTCTCTCAAAATAGGGGAAGTTGATGCCCCGGCCGGCGGCCTCGCCCTTTCTCACCTGGAAGCTCACGTGCAAGGTGCAGTCCATTTCGATGGCCGTGCCGCAGCACTCGGAATCACCCTGGGCGTAGTGGGCGTCGCCGGCCGAGAAAAGCGCCCCCTCGGCAAAGACGGGCAGATAGAGGCGCGTACCTCCCGTCAACTGCTTGATATCCACGTTGCCGCCGTTCTCCCGGGGCGGTATGGTGCGCAGCCCCTCGGTGGCAAAGGGTTCGTCGGCAGGGACAGCGCCGGCCGGCGTCGGTCCCACAACCATTCCACCCCGACGCAGCAGTTCGTCCTCCCGCAGCAGTATTTCCTGGCGCAATGCCCTGGACGGGGCAACACCGATGGTCCCCATGAAGGACGCTTCGGGCACTCGCACCCCGGGCAGTTGCTCCGATTGGGCGTAGCCGTCCCGCATCTCCCAGTGGACGATGTAGGGCTCTGTATAGACGTCCCGCAGGAACCCGAAGCCGGGCAGGATGGTGGTGAAGCCCCAACCGGCGGGCTCAATGTTCAGGATATTGATTTGCAGCAGGTCGCCAGGCTCGGCGCCGTTGACGTACACCGGTCCGGTCAGGGGATGGACCAGGTTCAGGTCGGCGGTCAGCAGGTCGGGGGCTTGAGTGGAAGGCGTGATCTGCATATCGAAGGCGTTGCGGGTCTGCATCACCACTTCTTCCCCGGGGTCGGCGGTCACCGCCGGCGGAATGTCAGGATGCCAGCGGTTGTGCCCCTTGTCGGGCTCGTCGCCGCACTGTTTGGAGTAATCCAGCTCAATGGTTTTCACGACCTTCCTCCTCATCTGTAAACGTTGGGGACCGCCGCATTATACCCAACGCTAGTGTTGGCGGCGATTCTACCGCCCTGGGACTTCGGGCTTAAGGGACCCTCTGTAAATTTCCCTTCCACCTCGACGGGGAAGGTCAGGATGGGGTTGCTGACGTCCCTTTCAAAGCTGACGTCCCTTCACCTGACCGTCCTGATTGTAGACGGCATGTCCTACTGGTTAAATTGGCTTTCTCCCCCGTTTAATCACCTATTAATATTCGATTGTTATTATTCCGATTGACAGGCCCACTTTTTATTTCATACGATAAGGTGTATAGAGGGAGAGGCAAGTCCCGCCAGAAGCCTGTCGGACGGTTATTTTTCTGATGGTTGCTTTCGACCTGAAACTGGAAAATAACAGAATTCTGCCGGAAACTTCGGCAACCAGGCACGACGTTCCCGCCTTTCGCGGCATTGAATACCTGGCATACCGCACCGAGTTGCGCGTCCTGCGGCGCCAACTGCTGGCCTTGCAGGAGTGGGTAGTTGCCAACGGTCATCGGGTTGCCATAGTGCTGGAAGGCCGCGACGCCGCCGGCAAGGGCAGCATCGCTTCCGCCATCACCCATTACCTGAACCCCAGTTACTCAGGAATCATCAGCCAGGGCATACCTACGGCCCAGGAAATGCGCAACTGGTTGGGCCACCACTACAAGCTGATGCCCGAGCCCGGGGAAATGCTCGTGTACGACCGGTCATGGTATTCCCGCGCGCTGATTCAGCCAGCCATGGGTTACTGCACCATGCGCCAGTACCACTACTTTTTGAGCAAGGTCAACGACTGGGAACGTGAACTGGTGGACGAGGGAGTTACCTTCATAAAGTTATACCTGTCCGTCTCCCGCGAGTCCCAGGACCTGCGGTTCCGGATTCGGCAGGACAGCGACCTCCAGTACTGGAAGTATTCGGCCAACGACCGCAAGGTGGCCGAACGGTGGCAGTTGCTAACCTACTTCAAGGAGCGAATGTTCGCTGTAACCTCCACCGACTATGCCCCCTGGATAATCATTGAGTCGGACAACAAGCAGCAGGCCAGGCTGAACGCCATCCACTACATCCTGACCCGCTTTGAATTCGAAGGAAAGGACCTCAGGCCCGAGGTCATTTACCAGGCCCCTGACATGGATATGCTGACCGACATGATTGTGGACGGCGTGTTGTTTACTGGGCTAAATCGCGATCAAGTAGGAATTCTGGAGCGAATACTGATACATGAATAGAGATGAGCTGCCCCAAATGTTCGCCGCCGGAGGCCTGGTCCTCTGCGGCGGCAGCGCCCTGGTTATTCGCAAGCACCGGCTCCTGGACCTGCCCAAGGGCAAACTGGACTACCCCGGCGAACCCAACGAAATATGCGCTCTTCGGGAAATCTCCGAAGAGACCGGCCTGAATCCCTCCTCCTTAACTATCCGCTCTCCCCTCTGCCAGACCACCTACATTTCCTATTACCGGATCGGCCCCGTCAACAAGTCAGTGCAGTGGTTCCTACTGGACTACGAAGGCAACCTGGCTGATCCCCTGCAACCCGACCTTAGGGAAGGCATCGACCAGTGCCAGTGGGTGCCCCTGAAAGACCTGCTGGAAAAGATGCGCACCTCCCGCCCCTACCTGCGCCCCGTGCGCCAGGCCATCGAGCAAGCGTTGTACTCCGCAGCGGCGCCCCTGCCCTAGTTTCGGGACAGCCAAAGACGGCAATGTAGGGGCAGCCCTTGTGGCTGCCCCTGCTCTTGGGCATCAAGCATTCTCTCGGGGGTCAATGAGCCTGCGCCGTCGCAGGCCAGGGCGCAGGGCAGTACGGCGCGTCAGTTTAAGGTAGAATGGTCACGACGATTACCTCTGGAGGGCCAGTAATGATTCGACCTGTTGAAGTTGAAGCCCGGGATGGATACCGGCTCTGGCTCCGGTACTCGGATGGAGTCTCAGGGGAGGTTGATCTGTCCCATCTGGTGGGTCGAGGCATGTTTGAAGCCTGGCAAGAACCGGAGAATTTCAAGAAGGTGTTTATTGCTCAGCATCGCTCCATAGCATGGGATGAAGAGATCGAGCTGTGTCCTGATGCCATCTATATGGAATTAACCGGCAAGACTTTGGAGGAATTGCCCGACGCCGTAGATGCTCCAGCCCACAATGCCTGAAATCTGCCGATTTTACGGCATTGTCAAACGGATGTATGCCAACGACCACGCGCCGCCGCACTTCCACGCTGGATATGGCGAACATGAAGCGTTAGTAGGGGTCGACAGGTTAGCATTGCTGCGAGGTTACCTTCCCTCTCGCGCTTTACGGCTCGTAATGGAATGGGCCTCGCTCCACCAGGTTGAATTGCAGGAATGCTGGGAGCGATCCCGCAATCTGGAGTCACCTGCCAGAATCGCCCCGCTGGAGTGACAGTACCCTGCCCCCGTTGTGAATCCCCTTAACCACCACCCCAAAGTTTGCGCTATTATAGATACTACTCAGCATTCCTCCGGAGGTTAGCCCCATGTCCACACCAACCCTCACCCCCGTCTATACCGACGTTTCCGCCGAGTACCAGGCAATCACCGAGGCCGCCGGACTGCACGACAGTTCCTACACCGGACGGCTGAAGGCCACCGGCGATGATACCCTGGACCTGCTGAACCGCCTCTCCACCAACGGCATCATCAACCTGGCCCCGGGACAGGGCGCGCCCACCATCCTGACCACCGACCGGGGCCGCATCCTCGACCTGCTGGGCGTGATCAACACTGGGGAGTACACCTTGCTCATCACCAGCCCCGGCTGCCAGCAGACGGTTATCGACTGGCTGGACAAGTACACCATTATGGAAGACTTGGAGGTGGAGGACATTTCGGACTCAACCGCCCTGTTCACCGTCTGCGGGCCTGCCAGCGGGGAAGCCCTGGCCAGGGTGCTCCAACCGGAGCAGGACGGCAGCGACCTCACGGATATGGGGACATACTCCGTCCTGTCCAGCGCTATCGAGGGCCACGAAGTGCTGGTAGTCCGCCGGCCTCTCGGCGATTTGACGGCATTTGACCTGCTGGTAGAGGCGGATGTTGCCCCAAAGGTGTGGGAAGCCCTGGCAAACTCTGGCATTACCCCCGTTGGAGTGGACGCATTCAACGCCGCCCTCGTGCAGCACGCCGTTCCCCGGTACGGACGGGAACTGGGCGATGACTACAACCCGCTGGAGGCAGGCCTCATCGGCTCCGTTGACTTTGCCAAGGGTTGCTACATCGGCCAGGAAGTAATCGCCCGCCTCGACACCTACCAGAAGGTGCAGCGTTACCTGGTGCGGCTGCGCTTTTCAGAAGGAGCCGAGGTGCAGGAAGGAGCAGGGCTACAGCAGGAGGGCCGCAACGTCGGCAAGGTAACGTCGCTGGCCACCATCCCCTCCACAGGCCAACTGGTGGGACTGGGTTACGTCCGAACCGCCGGGGCCAACCCGGGCCAGACCCTCACCCTTACCGCCCCCTCCAGTGGCGCCGCCGAAGTAACCGACCTGCCCCAGCTATTCGGCCCAGGGGAGTAGGGAAGGCCAGACGCTTTAAATCCGGCCCTGCAAATGTGTCGTCTTGAGCGAAGTCGATGAACCTGGAATCATGGCTGGAAGCCTGGTATGGACTCCAGTCTTGCTTACTCGAAGAACTTCGGGCCGTTCGTGATATACCGCGAAAAGTGTGCCTCATTCACCGAGAGTTGCAGTCAGCATGTTCTGGAGGAACCATGAATCAACTCCTCAGAGAACCTTTCGAGAAAGCTGCCCAACTCCCCGAAGAAGAACAGGACAAATTCGCCCGCTTCCCGATAGCCGAACTGGAATCGGAACGGCTATGGGCCGATCTCTTCGCCCGTGCCGAATCGGAAGACCTGCTAACGCGTTTGGCTGAAAGGCAATGAGCGTCGGCACTCCCACCCTGACCTTTCCACCGCCGAGTGGTAAGGGACTTTCCAGTGGGCCCTAAATCCCCACCGCGCGTACCCGGTTATTGTGAGTGTCCGCGATATACAGGTTGCCAGCCGCGCCAACACCGCACCCATGCGGACGGGCCAGTCCTGCCTGAACCGCCGGGCCACCGTCACCCTCGCCGCCGGCGCGCCCTCCGGCAATGGTTGTCACCACCCCCGTGCGATGGTCAATCAGGCGGACTGCATCATTCTCGGTGTCAACCACGATGATATTGTCATTCAGGCCGCACCGCATTGCCTTAGGCGCACCCCAGTTGGCCGCCAGCGCTGGCCCACCGTCACCGCTATAACCGAACACGGAATCGGCTCCGGCTATTGTGGTTAAGGTCCCGTCAGGGGAGATTTTGCGGACCCCATTTCCTTCCCGCTCGGCAACGTAGGTGTTGCCCAAACTGTCCATGCAGACCGCTCGGGGCCCCATCAGGCTCGCTTCGATGGCTGATGTCCCGTCTCCGGCGCGGGACTTTTCCCCGGTGCCGGCAAAAGTGGTTATTATTCCCGTTTCCAAATCCACTCGCCTGATTCGCTGGTCCTGTATGTCTGCAATCAGCAGACCGCCCCGCCTGTCCAGGAACACGTCGTTGGGTTCACGAAGCATCGCTTCATTGCCGGGGCCGCCGTCGCCGCTGTAGCCGAATTCTCCGGTTCCGGCCACGGTGGAGATGATGCCCGTGCTGCCGTCTATCTTCCTGACCGCCGGGTCAAATCGCTGCGAAAAGTACATATCGCCGTTAACGTCTATTGCCAGTCCGTACGGTTGATTGATGTCAGCGTTAAGCGCGGGGCCGCCATCACCGGTGTATCCCGCCTCTCCGGTCCCGGCCACCAGGGTGATAATGCCAGTCTGGGCGTCCACCCGACGGATTCGGTGTTGGCGGCCCATGCACACAACCATGTTCCCCTGGGGGTCGAATTCACACGCGTAGGGTTCCTGGCAGGCAGCCTCCGTCGCGGGCCCGCCGTCCCCATCCCACCCCTGAGACCCATTTCCTGCAACGGTCTCGATAATTCCTTTCTTCGGAGTCATAATCAGTCCTCCTGCCCAGGGTATGTGCCGGCCCAAAGCATTTTCCGGGCTTTTGTTGAATATGGAACGCCCCGGAGCTGGTTTCGAATCCGGTTTATAATCCGGTTCTCCTACTCCACCAACCCCATCACCACCAGCATAAAGGCGTACTCCTCTGCCACCTCGTAGAGACGGTCGTATCTGCCCGACCTGCCCCCGTGTCCGGCGCCCATGTTGGTCTTCAGCAGCACCAGGTTATCGTCGGTTTTCAGGGCCCGCAGCTTGGCCACGTACTTGGCAGGCTCCCAGTAGGTCACCCGGGGGTCGTTCAGCCCCGCCGTCACCAGTATCGGTGGATATTCTTTCGCCATCAACTGGTCGTAGGGAGAGTAGGAGCGGATGTACTCGAATACCGTTTCGTCCTCAATGGGATTGCCCCACTCGGGCCACTCGATGGGCGTCAGGGGCAGGGTATCGTCCAGCATGGTGTTCAGCACGTCGACAAAGGGTACGTGAGCCGCCACCGCTCCCCACAAATCCGGCGCCTGGTTTACCACCGCGCCCATCAACTGCCCACCGGCGCTGCCTCCCGCAATGGCGATGCGCCCCTCCGCAACATAATCCTGGTCAACCAGGTGGCGGGCCACGTCCACGAAGTCGTTGAACGTGTTGGTGCGCCGGTCCAGCTTGCCGGCCTCGTACCAGTGGTACCCCAGGTCGTCTCCGCCGCGGATGTGGGCCAGGGCGTAGATGAACCCACGGTCCAGCAGGGACAGGCGCGTGGTGGAGAATGACGGTGGAATGGCATACCCGTAGGCGCCGTAACCGTACAGGTACAGGGGAGCCGACCCGTCCACCGGGGTATCCTTGTGCCGGACGATGGACACGGGCACCTCAACGCCGTCCCGCGCCGGGGCCAGCAGCCTTTCCGTAACGTACTCGGAGGCATCATAACCGCTGGGCACCTCCTGCACCTGCCTGACTTCCAGTTCCTGCGTGTCCAGGTGATAGTCAAAGACGGTGCTGGGCGTCACCATTGAGGTGTAGTCCAGGCGCAGGGTGCCGGTCTGGAACTCGCGGTTGCGGCCAACCCCGGCGGTGTACGCCGACTCGGGGAACTCTATGTACCTGGATTCGCCGTCCCGCCACATCAGCTGCACGTGGTCCAGGCCGTCAATGCGCACTTCCACAGCGATGAAGTCCTGAAAAGTCTCAAAGCCGCGGATGTAGTGAGTGTCCGAGGCGTTCACCAGGGGCTCCCACGCCTGCTCGGTGGGGTCGTCCTGGGGAGCGGTGGCCAGCCGGGCGTTCTTGTGGGTGTCGTTGGTCTTGATGATGAACCGGTCGCCCTGGTGGTCAATGGAGTACTCGTGGTTGGCCCGGCGGGGAGACACCACCAGCGGGTCGGCACTGGTGTCGGCGGCGGGGAGCAGGCGCACCTCGGAGGTAACGTGGTCGCCGGCGCCGATGATGATGTATTCCTTTGAAGCGGACTCCCCGATACCCACGAAGAAGCCGGGGTCGCTTTCCTCATAGACTATGGTGTCCTGATCCACCGGCTGGCCCAGGACGTGGCGGCGCACCTGCCAGGGCCGCCAGTTATCGTCTACCACCGTGTACAGCAGGGACGAGTCGTCGGCAGACCAGACCACCCGGCCAATGGTCCCCGGTATTTCTTCGGGCAGCAGATCGCCGGTCTCCAGGTTCCTGATAACCAGCCTGTACCGCTCGGAGCCGTCGGTGTCGGTGGCGTACGCCAGCAGCGACCCACCGTTGCTCACCGCAAGGGAACCCAGGCGGAAGTATTCCAGGCCTTCGGCCAGCACCGGTTCGTCCAGCAGGATCTCCACGTCGGAGGTGGGCGCTTCCCGTGCGTTGGGTTGCGTTTCATCGGAAGACGGGGCGGGCCAGCGCAGCCAGATGCGGTACTGGCTCTCCTCGGCGAATTTCCACTGGTAATACCACTGGCCGTCCTTCCAGGGGACGCTGGCCAGGTCCGGCTGCTGGCGGCCCTTTATCTCCTCGAAGATGGCGTCGGTCAGTTCCTTCTGGGGCGCCATCCGGGCTTCGAAATACTCGTTCTCCGCCTTCAGATAAGCCAGCACGTCCTCGTCGTCGACGGTGGGGTAATCCGCGTCCCGCAGCCACTGCCAGGGATCCTCGATGGTAGTGCCGTGGCGGGTGTAGCTGTGGGGCCGCTGGCCGGCCACGGGCGGGGTTGCATCGGGTAAGGAGGCTTGCGGTACAGCAGGTTGGGATACGGAGGGTTGCGTTGGTTCAGGCACAGGCGTTGGCTCCTTTTCGGGTGTGGGAGTTGCGGGTATCTTAGTTTCGGGTACGGGGGCTGGTGCGGGCGTCGGCGAGGCCCCGGGTGTTGCTTCAGCCACAGCCATGGCGGGCACTGCTGGGGTTGCGACGCTGGTCGGAGCGGGACTTGCCGGTGTTGGAATAGGTGCGCCGGCCCCGTTCGGCGTCTCGTTGCCGCAGCCCAGGGCGGCAGCAATCAGAAGTCCTACTAATAGCCCACTGACCAGCGTCCTCACTCTGTAGTGCAAGATCAACCTTTCCTCTCCACCTCTCCTCTCCACGCACCCTCATGTTATGTTACCCAAAGAATCGAGACATCGTGTTACAAGAACCAACCATACTATATCTTGTGCTCCAAAGTCACCACCACGCAAGTACGCCACCATCCAACTCTTCCCGGAGGGTGACCTAAGACCTCATGGTTAGTCCCGGCAGCCGGGGAATCGACTCCTCCGGTATGCTTTTTCTCTGCCGTTTTCATGAATTTCTTTCCCGCCTCAATTGCAGCGAATTGGCCGGCACAGATACGACATTGCCCCGGCAACAACTGGGGCTGGCCCTGTCCGCTATCTGCTGACTTGCGGCCTCGGCAAGCAAGGCCACCTTGCGCCCTTCTTGCGCCCACGAGGCCGGGCAGTTACCCTTCTCGTTGCCCCTTTTTGGACCACTCTTACCACCGGGTTAGCACCTTGACAGACAAATCGGCTAAAGACACTTGGACAGCTACGCTGGGACAACTGGAAATGGAGTTGCCCCGCACGACCTTTGACACCTGGCTGAAGGAAACGGAAGGTCTGTCCTTCGACGGAATGGACCTGCTGGTCCAGGTGCCCAGCGTCTTCACCATTGCCTGGCTGGAGCAGCGGATGTACCAGACCATCCTGCGGGCCCTGCGCCAGGCATCCGGAGACCTGCTGGACGTTCGTTTTCAAGTGTCCGCCGAGGTCGGTGTCGACGAGGTGCAACCGCCTTCCGTCAGCAGGAACGGCAATGGCAACGGTATCAGAACCGATGCTGCCGGTTCCGCACGGGGACCAGGCCCACGCCCGTTGTCCACCGGGCTCAACTTCGACCGCAAGTACTCCTTCAACAACTTTGTCGTCGGGGTTTCCAACCGGATGGCCTTCAGCGCCGCCCAGGCCGTCGCCGACGCGCCCGGCCAGGCCTACAATCCCCTGTTCCTCTATTCGGGCGTGGGGCTCGGCAAGACCCACCTCCTCCATGCCATCGGCCAGGAGGCCGCCCGCAACGGCAGCAGTGTCCTCTACGTGTCTTCGGAGCAATTCACCAACGACTTCATCTCCGCCATACGCAACCGGACCACCGAGGAGTTCCGGCAGCGGTACCGGAGCGTCCAGGTGCTGCTCATTGACGACGTGCAGTTCATGAGCGGCAAGGAACAGACCCAGGAGGGGTTTTTCCACACCTTCAACGACCTGCACACCGCCGGGTACCAGATTGTCCTAACCTCGGACCGACCGCCCAAGTCGCTGGCGCTGCTGGAGGACCGGCTGCGCTCCAGATTTGAATGGGGCCTCATCGCCGACATCCAGCCGCCGGACTTGGAGACCCGCATGGCCATCCTCGGCTCCAAGGCAGACCAGCTCAAGACCATCATCGAAGAAAGCGTCCTGGAGCTGATCGCCAAGAGGGTCCAGAAGAACGTCCGCGAACTGGAGGGAAGTCTCAACCGGGTCGTGGCCTATTCCCAGCTCATGAACACCCCGATCACGCTGGATTCCACATCGCGCCTCCTGGACGACCTCACCCAGGACACGGCCCGCCACGCCATAGACCCGGAGCGAATCCTGGAAGAGGTAGGGCGTCAGTATAAGGTCGCCGCCAGCGACCTGCTCGGCCGCAGCCGCAGCAAGACCATCGCCCTGGCCCGGCAGGTGGCCATGTACCTGCTGATCTACGAACTGGAACTTTCACCCACCCAGGTGGGTCGCCTGCTGGGCAACCGGGACCATTCCACGGTCATTCACGGCGCCGGCAAAATCAACGCCGACATCAACGAAGACTACCACCTCCGCCAGAGCGTCCTGACCATCAAGGAAGCAATGTTTACATAGCTATCGGCCCCGATTGTGGATAACTCCCGGTATTCTGTGGATAACCTGTTCTAATGCGTGGATAATCTCACCAGTAGCGTTAACTGCATTTTCCCCATTTACCTCCTCCCCAGGCCAAGCTGAGATAAAAGAAATGTTATCCACGATCTTCAACAACTTATCAACCAGCCGCCCCATCTTATGCGTACTGGGCCATAATATGTCAAACAATAAATTACATAAGCCACATAGGACTTATCAACTTCTCAACACCTTTATTATTTTTGTTACTCCTTTTACAATTACTCTATGATAGACACTGTAAGAATTAACATAAGAGCCGGGGACGGCGGCAACGGCTGCGTAAGCTTCCTGCGCGAGAAATACCGGCCGCGGGGCGGCCCCAACGGCGGCGATGGCGGCAATGGCGGCAGCACTTACCTGGTAGGTGACAGCTCCATCAATACCCTGCTTCACCTGAAGTTCAACAGCACCATGTACGGTGATCGCGGCGGTCACGGCAAGGGGAAGGGCCAGCGCGGCGGCAACGGCGAGGATACCTACGTCAAGGTCCCCCTGGGAACCGTCGTCTGGCGAATGCACCGGGACGGCCAGAAGGATTTCCTGACCGACATAACCGACGAAATCCCCCGCCTGGTGGCCCAGGGAGGCACCGGCGGCTGGGGCAACGCCCACTACGTCACGCCAACCAACCAGGAGCCCTTGCTGTCCCAGAAGGGTGAGCGCGGCGATTACGTGGTCCTGTTCCTGGAACTGAAACTGCTTGCTGACGTGGGGCTGTTGGCCAGGCCCAACGCCGGAAAGTCCACGCTCATTTCCCGTTGTTCGGCGGCAAAACCCCGCATCGCCGAATACCCCTTCACCACGGTAGAACCGGTGCTGGGTGTGGTATCCACCCGCGGTCAGGACTTCGTCATGATGGAAGTGCCCGGCCTGCTGGAGGGAGCGCATGAGGGTGTGGGCCTTGGCGACCAGTTCCTCCGCCATGCGGAGCGGGCCCGCCTCTACGTCCACGTCCTGGACGGGTTGTCCGAAGACCCGGTGGCCGACTTCCACATGATCAATCGGGAGCTGCAGGAGTTTAACCCGGCTCTCGCCCACAAGCCCCAGATTATCGCGGTAAACAAGATGGACGTTACCGAGGTGCGGGAGCGGCGGGCGGAGTTGAGCGAGGCGCTGCGGCAGGCGGCAGCCGAGTCGGACGTATTGCCCAACGGCGCGGATACACCGGTATTCTTTATCTCGGCAGTCAGCGGTGAAGGCCTGGATCCCATGCTTGGCCGCGTGATCGAGATGCTGGAGATCCTGTCCGTCGAGGAAGCGGAGATCGAAGCGGCGGAGCTGGAAGAAGGGCCGGTAGCCGTCGCCCCCACCGGGCCCGACCGGCGCCGTCCCGCCGCGGAAGCGATCACCTTCTACAAGGAACGGGGCGTGTACATCGTCAAGTCCGAGCAACTGGAGCGGCTCAGCGCCCTGGCTGACACCCGGGACTACCGCGTGCTGCTGCAACTGTGGCGGGAAATGAACCGCCTGGGCATCGCCCGCCGCCTGCAGGAAGCCGGCATTGAGCCGGGGGATACCATCCGCATCGGTCGCTCGGAAATGGAATGGTTCTAATTCCTGGGAACTGCTGGCTCCGAAAGTGTTTGGTCCGGAAATGCTTACTCCAGAGATGTCGGTAATGACATGCGGGTAGGCATTCTGGGCGGCACCTTCGATCCGGTCCACCTGGGGCATCTGCTGATTGCCGAGGAAAGCCGGGTCAGCCTGGGCCTGGAGCAGGTCCTGTTTGTGCCCGCCGGCCGTCCCTGGCTGAAGGAGGGTCAGCCCCTGACCGCAGTCTGTCACCGGGCCAGGATGGTGGAACTGGCCATCGCTTCAAATCCCCACTTCCGGGTGTGCCGCAACGAAATAGACCGCCCCGGCCTGAGTTACACCGTGGATACCCTGCGGGAACTGCATTCCGACTGGGGGCCCCAGGCCGAATTTCACTTCATTCTTGGCGTGGACGCCTTTGAGAGCTTCCACCGCTGGAAGCATCCGGGGGAAATCCTGGACCTGTGCCGCCTGGTCGTGGTCAGCCGCCCCGGCTACACAACCGAGGCACTGGACGAAGCCCTGGCCCGTTACGAAGACCGCAACGACCGGATAAAACTGCTCTCGGTGAACAACGTTGATTTCAGCGCCACCGAAATTCGGCGCCGCGCCTCCGAAAGCATATCCTTCCGTTATCAGGTACCGGAGGCGGTGGAGGCTTATATACTGGAGCAGGGGCTCTATCGGGCCTAAATGGGAAAGAATCGGTGCAGAAGTGTTGAAAGTTGTGGCCAGGTGTGCTTCACGTTTCTTCACCGCAAATAGAGATTAAGTGAAGAAGTATTGACAACACAGCGTCAACCAACTAGCATACTTGGTCAACATTGTCAATAAATTCTAAAAAAACTTGAAAGGATAACAAGTAGGTACCCCCGCTGTTCCCAATGCGGACAACAGCGGGGTAGTGTTTGTTAGTCTTGTGGGGTAGCATGGTTGTCTTTGAGTCGGGAGTTAGGTCCCAAATAGACCCGGTTGAGTTGCTGGAGAAAACAGGCGCATTGATTTACGGCGAATACACTTTAGCTTCAGGGAAGACTTCAGACTATTACTTCGACTCAAAGCGGCTTACTCTGGACCCACAAGGCGCTCAATTCGTTGCCGAGCAACTTGTTCGGAAATTGACGAAAGAGAACATAGATGTTGTCGGTGGAACAGCTTATAGTGCCATACCAATTGCATCCCACATTTGCCTTTATAGTGGGTATGAAGGAGGGAAAGGGATTCCGGCCTTCTACATAAGGAAAGAAAGCAAGGGCCATGGCACCAATGAAATAGCTGAAGGGACTTTGCCTAAGGATGGCCAAAATGTTGCGATAGTGGAAGATGTGGTCACCACTGGCGGGTCATTATTGGATGCCATCGAAAAGTTCAAGTATGTTGCTGCAGAGAAAGAGATTAACGACTATGTCCTAAAGCACGTTTTAACTATAGTAGATCGTGGTGAAGGTGGACGAGAAGCCGTAGAACAGGAAGGCTATGAATTTTGGGCTCTCTTTACTGTAAGTCGGACTGAAGATGGTAATGTAACTTTCCAATATAACGGCTCCTAGAAACAGGGCTGAAAAGCCCTGGTTGGGGAGAGGGATTTCGGCAGTAAAGCCGACTTGAGCAGAATCACGGTCCACAGTATTCCGAGCCGGACCGCGCCGAAAATGGCCGTAGCATTGGCGACAACACCGTAGGAAACAGCCTGGACATCACTGCGGACGGCACTGCGGACGACGCGGTGGGCTTCCGCTCCGCCGCCGACACTGTCCGACAGGTCGATTTTGCCCGCCACCAGGGTCAGGTTGGCCACTGTAGCCGCCAGGTACAGTTGGAATCGCGTCTTGACCCTGCCGAAATAGCGGGACTGGCGGATGCCCAACTGGACCAGTCGGGCCAACCGGTGTTCCACCGCCACGCGTCGCGCTCGATATTCGTCGTAGGCGGCGCTCTGCTGCAACGCCCGTGCCTCCTGCAGGAGGCCTTCCTGGGGATGGATCAGCACCCGCCGTCCCTTCCTGCCCTTGGCTGCGATGCACTGGGACCGCAGTGGACATGTCCGACATTCGGCCCCGTCGAACTGGAAGGCCTGCCAGCGGTATACCCGCCCCGCGGCATCCGTCCGCTTTCCCGCTGGCACGATGGTGTGGGTGACCTGTCCCGCCGGACAGGTGCAACTGCCCGCGGCCAGGTCGATGACAAAGTCATCCTTGGGAAAGCGCTTCCGGTCGGGCCGTCCTGGCACCCGGGCTACCAGCTTGCGGCCCGCATCGGCGAAGGTCTGCCTGGTAGCTCCGTCCCCATAGGCGGCGTCGCCCATGGCCTCCTGCACCGGCACACCGGTGTTGGCCTCGCTCTGTTCCACCAGTTCCAGCGCCCCCAGGTTGTCCGGAGCGTTGCCGGGCAGTACCGCCACGGCGGTGATCAGCTGGGAATCGGTATCCACCACAATCGCCGCCTTGTGCCCGTCAAAGCGCCGGCTGCTGCTCTTGTGGCCGTGGCGCATCTCCGGATCATGCACCGACATCATCCGGTCCTTGCTCACCCCGTCCTTGAGGCTCACGCCGTCATCGCCGTCGCCATCGCCGCTCTTGCGCTCAATGTCCTGGAGCAGCAACTGCCCCAGCAACTCCGCCGCCGTCACGATGTGCTGCCGCTCCTCACCGTCCTTGGTCAACTCCCCCTGCGCCTGCCGCGACAGCTCCAACAACCGGTCCGCGTCTCTCACAATCTCGGCCAGCAGGGTCTGCCGCGCCCGTTTGTCGCTCCAGTCGATGGCGGCCTCGCCCTTGATACTGGAGGCAAGGTACCGCCCGTATCCCTGGGCCTTGCTCCATTCTTTGACGGTGATCTTCTCCACTGCTGCCAGCGCACGCATTAATTTGGCGACCCCGTCGGCCAACAGGTTGCAGGTGTCCTTGACCGCGCCCCGCCCCAGGATGTTGGTCGTGTCCAGCGCCACCTTCATGCTCCGCTTTTTCAGGTAGCCCGACTCCCGGGCCAGCCGCAGGCTGGACTCGAACACCTCCCGCACTTTGTCGTGCAGGATCAGCTGGGCGCGGAACACCTGCAATGTGCTCTTGGCAAAGGGCCGGTCCTCCACCTCAATCCCCAATGCTACTTTCCAGCGGAGGTCGAAGTCGGCCCGGGCCTTGGCCTCGGCGTCGCTCACCTTGTCGTGGGACTGGAGCAGCAGCGCCGTCGCCAGCAGGCTGGGCGGCACGCTGTCCCGGCCGTTGTCCGGGCAGTAGAACTCGGCGAAATCGGCGTCTCGGAACAACCGGCCCCGCAGCGAGGCCAGCAGACCGTAGAAGGTGTCCCGCCCCACGTGGTCCAGGTACAATCGGTCCGCTTCCCAGAGACCCCTCTGGTCCGATCGCTCTCCCAGCATTCTCCGCCCTCGCTACTCTTGTTGACTCCAAGTATAGCCGCCCGCCCGGCCACCGCCACTTTCCGGCCAGATTTCTAGTACTACAACGACGGGTTGTTTGGTAGGATAGTTGCCAAGATGATAGTGGGTGGTTTGGGTTATGGATGGGGCGAGCTTCGAGCGGGTCTACGACAGCTTTGGGGAATTCCATGCCTTCTTTGCGGCCTCCTTCGGCCGCAAGCAGTGGCGGGAGCATAGCTGGAACTATCTTCAGGGGCTGCTGGTGCAGGCTGGGGAGCGGCGCAACGCCGAGAACCTGTCGGAATCGGTGGGCATCTCGGCCCGGGCGATGCAGCGTTTTCTGACCGAGGCCCGGTGGGACGATGCGACAGTGATCGGTCGGCTGCAGGAATACCTGGCCCCAGGCTGGCTCACCCCGAGGCGGTGTGGGTGTTGGACGGCAGCGACTTTCCCAAGCAGGGGAGGAAGTCCGTGGGGGTAGCCCGGCAGTACTGCGGGAGGCTGGGCAAGGTGGCCAACTGCCCGGGTGGGATGTTCCTGGCCTAGGTCAGCCCGCTGGGGCGGGCATTGGTGGACAAAGGGCTGTATCTGCCCGAGAGTTGGACCTCGGATCCGGGCCGCTGTGCGGCGGCGGGGGTGCCCGAGGAGCGGCGGAGCTACCGGTCGAAGACGGAGTTGGCCTTGGAACTGCTGGAGCGGGCCCTGGGGTTGGGCCACCTCAAGGCCGGATGGGTTGCCGGAGACGACGCCTTCGGGATGTCGCCGACCTTTCGGGAGGGACTGGCGGCCCTGGGGATGCGCTACGTGCTGGACGTTCCGGGCAGCACTCCGGTCTGGCCCCTGGAGCCTTCGTGGGAGTCGGCCTGGACCACTCCGAGGTCTCCGGGGTTCGGGCGCCCCCGCAAGCCCAGGCTCAGGGACGGGCAGCGTCGTACCATGGAGCAGCGCAGTGACGAGTTGCCGGATGAGGCCTGGCGGGAGATAACGGTGGCCCAGGGAAGCCAGGGGCCGCGGAGCTATATGTTCTGCGCCCAGCGGGTGCGGGTAACCCGAAAGGGCAAGCCGGGCCATGAGGCATGGGCCGTCTACCGCCGGAACCTGGACGGCAGCGAGCCCCGCTACTACCTGTCCAACGCTCCTGAGGACACAACCTTGGAGACCCTGGCCTGCGTGGGGGGTTCCAGGTGGCGTATTGAGACCGAATTCGAGACTGAGAAGGGCGACGTGGGGCTGGACGAATACGAGACCCGCAGCTGGGCAGGGTGGCATCACCACATAGCCATGTGCCTGCTGGGTGGAGCTTTCCTGCTGGGCCTGCAGCAGGCTTGGGGGGAAAAAGATGCCCCGGATCACCCGTCCCCAGAGCCTGCCCCCGTGTAGACGGGGGTGTACCGGGTGGTGCGGGAGATGCTGCCCCGGGAACGGTTCGGGCCGGAGGAGTTGCTGCTGTGGCTGGAGGATACGCAGCTACGCAACGAGCGGGCGCGCCGCTCCCACCAGAGACGCCGCTCCGCCCGCCGTGAAGGCAGGATGGAGCCACCACCTTAAACGCGTCGTTGTAGTACTAGCGGTACACCAGTTTGGTCAGGGGGACCGAAATTCTCAGGGAGGGCCACATGGCCCTCCCTGTTTTTCTTAGATGCGTAAAGGTGCTGGCCATTCTTGACCGGCGGGAGGGCGGCAGCGACGAACTGAGACGCCGTGGGTATGACTTCACCCCCCTGCTTGCCGCCAACGGCAACGGCAACGGCGAGATTGAAGTGGTGGGATAGCCCACTGCCATACCGGGCGGAGCCCAGTAATTTGGAAATAACTTACATGAGTCATCCCGAATTTTGGGTGCATGGTGATAAAGGGGGAGGGTAGGCGAGCCAGAGGGCGCTTAAAGCTGATCTGATTGTGGGAAGCGGTATCGCGGCGTCGCGGTACCGCTTCCCGGTTCTGTGGCACCAGTTTCGCAGGAGACCTTCCACCGGGGGCTGGCAGTGAGGGTGTAGCAGAGAAAGCAGGAAGGAGCAGCGCAGGCTGACCATGAGCAACAGCGTGAGCCGGTTCTCCCAGAACCAGAGGCGGGGGCTTTCCATGGCCAGGTCGGTCTTGCAGGCATTGGGCTTGCTTCCGCCCCTCCCCCTGCCGCACCATAGAAAAGCCCCTCGCTTGACGGTTTGAAGTTTGCTCACTTCTACTCCACCAAACCAGGGGCTTCTCTTGCAGGCTTTTCCTAGACTACTTTCTACCAGTTCTCAAAAATCCGGGATGACTCATGTCAAATCCCGACTTGACTACTAGAACTTTCGTTCTTATAATTAGCACACTTGTTCTAACCTGTTGTCAACCGGGGTGACGTCATGGCTCAAGCCGAAGTCCAGGAAATTACCTGCAAGTCCCTGCTGAACCGGGTGGATATTCCGGGCTACCCCTTCCGGTGGACTTTGAACCCCTACCGCGGGTGCCGCCATGCCTGCCGTTACTGCTATGCCCGTCCCACCCACGAGTTCTGGGGGATGAACGCCGGTAACGACTTTGACCAGCGGGTGTTCGCCAAGGTCAATGCCCCGGAAGTGCTGAGGGACGAACTGCGCAAGCCTCGCTGGAAGGGCGAACCGGTAGCCATCGGCACGGCTTCCGACCCTTACGAGCCTGCCGAGGGCCAGTACCGGCTAACCCGACAGATTATCCAGGTCTTGGCCGAGTTCCGTAATCCTGCCTCAATAACCACCAAAGGAGTACTGGTGCGGCGGGACGTGGACGTGCTGCAAGAGTTGTACTACGCCTCCGACGCCCAGGTGATTTTCAGCGTGGGCAGCGTGGACGAAACGGTGTGGAAGCGGACCGAGCCGGGCACTCCCAATCCCCTGGCACGGCTGGAGGCAATGCAGTTCCTGGTGGAGAACGGGATTCCGGCAGGCGTTATGATGGCCCCCCTGCTGCCCGGTATTTCCGACAGCTCCGAGCATATAAACGCCACGGTTCAGGCTGCGGTCCAGCACCACGCCCAGTTCCTGTCGGCGAACCTGCTGTTCCTGAAGCCCGGTTCCAAGGAATGGTTCATGCCCATGTTGCAGGAGTCCTACCCGCACCTGACGCCCGGGTACCAGCGGCTCTACCGCAACACCTACGCGGAAAAGGACTACACCGAGTCGGTGCTGGGCCTGGTTGATGAGGCCCGCCGCCGTTTCCGACTGCCCTCCGTTACCCCACCCAGGGAGCTGAACGCGCCGCGCCAGTACCAGCAACTGGCCTTGATTGCGTAAGTATCGGCCATCTTCAACGAGCCAAGAAGAAGCCGGGGCGGATCATGTATCCGCCCCGGCTTTTTGTGTTGCTTCCCAGTTTTGCCCAAGGGGTCAACCTGTGCTAATACTTGCTTACCTTTTCCTTCCTGATCCGCCCGGTAATCAGGAACATCACCCGCTCGGCAATGTTGGTGGCGCGGTCCGCGATGCGTTCCAGGTCGTGGGCGGCCCAAAGCAAGTATGTGGCCCGCTGGATGCTGCGCGGGTCCTGGATCATGAAGAGCAACAGCTCACGGTAAACCTGGTCGTACAGGTCGTCCACCTCGTCGTCGTCATCCAAGACCTGCTCCGCCTTGACCAGGTCCCGCTCCACCAGGGAATCCATGCTGTTGCGGAGCATTTCCGTGGCCTTGTTCGCCATGCGCGGAATGTCGATGAGCGGTTTCAGAGGCGGCTCGTTGCCCATCAAAATACTGATTTTGGCGATGCCCTCAGCGTAGTCGCCCATTCGTTCCAGCTCTACTGCAATGTGCAGCATGGCAATTATGGCGCGCAGGTCTCCCGCCATGGGTTGCTGGGTGGCGATCAGGTCCACACACAGCTCTTCTATTTCGTACCGCTTCATGTCTATGTAGTCGTCGCCATCTATCACGGCCTGTGACTCGTCCAGGTCCCGGTTCTTCAGCGCTTCGACCGAGCGGTAGATAGCTTTGTCGACTACATTGGCAAGCAGCGCAATCTCTTCCTGTAAGTGGTTAAGCTGGCGGTCAAGGTCTACTCTAAGCATCGATCCACCTCCGGCCTTCTAGTTCCTCTCCCGGTCACCAGGAATTCAGGAAGCCAGGTACGAAGCTACACCGGTCGCCACATTTGGCCCCGCTGCCGTACCGGTTCCAACAGGCTTTCGTCAAAAGGCAAGGGCTGATAGTCCTGGGGGTCGGGAAGGCTATATCCAATAAGTTCAAAAACTTCCGGGTTGGTGTAATAAAAGTTGTAGCACTGGCGCACAAGTTCCCTGAAGAAGACGGGAGATTCCGATTCTACCTCCCGCAGGGTATTGTCCTGTTCATCAGGCGAAAGGGCTGCGAAACCTGAATTGCCCCGACTCGACGCGGCAATTTCCAGCCTGGCCAGACCCTCGCCGAAGGACCGGCGCAGCGCCACATTCTTCACCGCCACTTCTTCTACAAATTGCGCGCCTCCCAGGTCACCCGCCCCGGGAAACTTGTCCTGGGCGGGAACGATGCGGTTATAGGCTGCCGTGAGCAGGTCTCGTTGTTCCTGGGTAAAAATGTTGATTCCGGTTGTCATGCTTCGATCCTCCGGGCCAGGACTCTTGTGTCCTCACCCCCGGCCCTCTCTCCCGGGAGAGGGAAGTATTCTCTCTATATTATTGTCGTTGACCCTGTTTCAAAGCGCCTCACCGGGGTATGACCGGCAGTACTATATGAGACTGATACTCCGCGCTGTGGTGAATAATCTGCTGCGCCACTTCCAGGCGCTCATCCTCACCCAAGGGAGCTCCCGTATTGGGGTTGCGGTCGAAACGGGGGAAATTGCTGCTGGAAATTTCCACCCGCAGCCGGTGACCCGCCTTGCACACGTGGCTGGTGGCCCACAGGTCTATTGTGTACTCATGCACCCTGCCCGGTGTAATGAATGAGGGCTGCCGAGCCGAGGTACGATAGCGGGCGCGCACGATTCCGTCTTGCAGGTTTTGGGCATAGCCGTCGGGGCGTACATCCACCAGCTTGGCGGTGAAGTCGGTGTCCACGGCGCTGGTGGCAGCGAACAATTTCACGGAAATTGGTCCGGTCAACTCCAGGTCCGACCCCAAAGGCTCCGACGTGTAAACCAGCACGTCCGGCCGGTCTTCCACGGGCCGCTGGTCCTGCACCCCGTGGGGAATCATCAACGTGTTGCCCCGAAGGGTGGGCGCCGGGTTGTCGGGATCATAGACGTAGCTATCCGTTGGTTCCTCAACCGGCGGAACATTGGAAAGGGAACCGTCACCGCCCCGGGTATTGGCAGAGCCTTCGGAATGGAGGTAGTACCGGGTGTAATGGGTACGGGCCAGGGGCCATTCGTTCTCGTGCCGCCATTTGTTTTCGCCCATCACAAAGAGATAGACGGGCGGCTCATCCATAACACCGTTGTCCATACCCTTGAGCCAATGGTCGAACCAGCGGCGCAGGTGGTCGTGCAGTTCTATAGCCGCTTCCGGGCCAAAGTCGATGTCGCCGGTATCGCCCGAGGTCGCCCGGGTGTAGGGGCGGATATGGGCCCAGGGGCCTACCAGCAATCTCTGGTTACGACGCGCTAGTTCGTCGCCGCCCCGGTCGGTGATGGCGCTGTAGGCATTAAGGGCCCCTTCCAGGAAAATGTCATACCAAGAACTGACGTGGAGCATGGGAATCTTGATGCCGTCCAGGTTGTGCAGCAGATTCAGCTTCCACCAGTAGGTGCCGTCCAGTTCCTGATCGAAATATTCCTTGAAGTAAGGAGCGGTCTCCTTCAGACGGTCAATCCAGTCCTTTAAGGGCAGGTGTCGGAACCACTCGTCGCTCAGCGGACGGCCAAAGTTGCCCGGCTCCAGCACGTACTCGTCCATCTGGGCCAGCAGGTCTTCCCGTCCCAGGCGTTGCAGGGTATTGCGGCCCTTGTGGATGGCATAGGGCACCATCCACCCCCATTCCATGGCCCCGCCGGTATGGTAAACCCAGCTTTGGTGGAAGTCGGAAGAAGCGGACACCGGAGCCATGACCTGCAGGTGCGGTGGCAGGGGATTATTGGTTGCCATGGTGTACTGGGTAGCTCCCAAATAGGACTGCCCAGTAGTGCCTACCCGTCCGTTGCTCCAGGGCTGGCGTGCGGCCCATTCCACCGTGTCGTAGCCGTCCTGCACTTCCTGGAACAGGGGATTGTAGTAGTCTCCTTCCGATTCGAAGCGGGCCCGACAGTCCTGGCTCAACACCACGTAGCCGTGAGTGGGAAAGAACCAAACGGAATGGTCCGGCGCAGCCACGTAGTCGTCCTTGCCATAGGGGCCACGGTTGACCAGTACGGGGAATCGCCCTGGTGCGTCCGGCCGAAAAACGTCGGTCGCCAGGCAGGTGCCGTCACGCATCGGCACCATGACGTTACGCTCGCGAATAACCTTGAAATTACCTTCCTGTGCCATGGGGAAAGAATACCCTTACCAGCCTATTTGCGTCAAATATAAACACTATTTAGTGATTTAAGGTGTTGTTTGTTGTTAAGGTAGGGTTGCAATCTTTCCTTCAAAACCTGACCGGCCGTGCCGGTCTGGGGAAGAGCGAATATGGTATGTTAAGATTGGAATAAGAGGGATTGACCCCAATCAATAAGCCATGCTGAAGGACACCAATGCTCGCCAAAGACCTGATGACCGCGCCGGTAATAACCATCCAGGAGGACGCCACTGTGGGTGAAGCGGCCAGGATGATGCTGGACCGAGACGTAAGCGCCCTGCCGGTGATGAATGGCGCCGGAAAGATGGTCGGCATCCTGACCCACTCGGACTTCGGGTTGAGCCCCAAGTTCCGTCCCCTGGTGGAGAATGTTTACAGCCTGTTGGGGACCACTACCACCCCGCAACACCTGGAAGAGACAGCGCATCAGGTGGGCAGCAAGCTGGTAAAGGACGTAATGCGACGCAACGTCGTCACGGTGCAACAGGACGAAAGAATCGAGCAAATATCCCGCCTGATGATGCGTTTGCAGATCCATCGACTGCCCGTTATGGACAGCTCCAACCTGGCAGGCATCATCACCCGCCACGACTTCTTGAAATTGATTGCGGGGCGAAAGTAGCTTTTCTTGACTTCTCTTGGTAGGTTGAAACATTGTTCCTTGCGCCGGAACCATCAAGCAAGAATATCGTGGGCTCCAGGAGAGTTTTTGGGCACTTTCAGGACTGACATAGAAAATGGTGATCCCGAAGCCTCCCATTTTGAGACGGTGAACGCCCTGGTGGATACCGGGGCAAGCATCACTACCGTTCCAGGTTCCTTGCTTCGGGAACTGGGCGTCTTGTCTCACGACCAACTGACTTTTGTCTTGGCCGACGGGAGGAGAATCCAAAGAGATGTGGTTCAACCCTGGATACGAATCGATGGCCATTCCGTTATTACCCTGGTAGTCTTTGGCGACGAAGAAATGCAACCTCTACTAGGTGCATATTCATTACAAGGCCTGATGCTGGAAGTTGACACTCCGAATGAAAGGCTGATCCGCACCGACGCCCTCTTAATGTAATGAGCAAACGTGCCGCATCCATCTCAATGAGCACATGCGGCTCAAATTCAATACGCATAATGCACGGGCACAATCTTCCGAAGCCAAATGCTGTAGACGACCAGACAGGATAGGGGCCCGGCTGGCAACTATCCTCTCTTTGATTATCAGGATCCTTAAAGATGATCCCAATCCAAACATTACGTGTTGCCGTTCGTGACGCCCTGGCCTACGTCGCCGACCAGCCTGGCGTGGTCGAGGCGGAAGTGTTTGCCTCCTCCAACTCCAACATTACCCTTCGCCTCAACTACACTTCCCACATTCCCTGCAACGGTGTTGAAGAACCCAAGTCCATTGAATCCAATGGCATTTCCGTTCGCGCCGCCTTTCGCTCCTACGACGGAACCAAGATCGGCATGGGCAGCGAGCCAAGCGACCTGACCCAGAGCGGGGTAGAACGCGCACTTGAAAAGGCGAGACAAGGCGCGGTGCGGGACCGAGAGTTTGTAAGCCTTCCCAAGCCCTCCGCCAACCGGACCAACTTAACCGAGTACCACGACCCTTCCCTGATGCGGCTGCGAAACTCCAAGCTGCTGGCCCACGGTTGGGACATGCTTCGGGAAGCCCTGGATGTATTCCAGTCGTCGGAGGACCTGCTGGCGGCACTGGAACGGTTCAGGGCAGGGCTTCCCGATAGTGTTGAAGAAGCCCAGCTATCTGATCTGGGGCTGATCCTGGGCGGCGACCTGGTACTGCAGCACGAAAGGATGGCCATCGCTTCCACTGCCATGCCTGAGCCCCAGACCGACGAGTCCACCCTCGTTATGTCCTTCGCCACCGCCATGGTGGAAGAGATGAACGCCAAGGGCAGTGGCTGGTCGGTTGCCACCCACCTGGCCGACTTCGACGGCCGGTCGGCAGGCGACGCAGCCCGGCGGGCCATAGCCTCCATGGACGGGCAAAGAGTGCCCAGCGGCAGCTACCGAGTGGTTCTGGGGCCCCAGCCGGTGGCTGAGTTGCTGGAGTGGATTCTGCTGCCTGGTCTCTACCTGGACAGCTTCTACGCCGACGCCTCTCCCTTTATGAAGAAATTCGGCCAGCAGATCGCCTCAGATAAACTCTGCCTCTATGACGACGGTTCATTGGCAGGGATGGCAGGTTCCAAGGCCATTACCGACGAAGGGCTGCCCACCGGGCGCACCGACCTGATCAGGGACGGCCGGCTGGTGGGGCTGCTGTCCGACCACTACAACTACCGGCGCATCCTAGGCGACCGGCGGGGTCGGGAGAAACTGGGGGTTGAACCGGCGGCCGTAGAACCTGGGCTGCTGCCCCGCAACGGCTTCCGGGCCGGCAACGGCGGCGGTCGGGACTTCGGAGCCCATCCCTCAACAGTACCCACCAACCTCGTCATCGAGAGCCAGGAGGAATTGGACCGCGACGAATTGTTGCGGCGGGTTGGCGATGGAGTTTACATCGGCCGCATTTGGTACACCTATCCGGTAAACGGGTTTACCAGCGGCGACTTCAGCGGCACCGTGGTCGGAGATTCCTACGTGATCCGGGACGGCAAACTGGCCGAGCCGTTGAAGCCCAACACGCTGCGAATGAATGACAACATCCTCCGCGTGATTCACAACATCATGGGCATCGGATCAGAACGTACTGGCACAGTACGGTGGTCGTCGGATCAGGTTACCTGGGCGCCGGAAATAGCGGTGGGCAACTTCCACCTGGAGGAGATAGCGGGGTATATGGAGGAAGGGTTTTAGAGCGCTAGGTAACCGTTTCTTCTTCGAATGAGGGAATTTTCTTCCCTTGCTTCAGCCCCTCACGGTAGCTAGCCTCCATTCGAAGCCATATCTTTGCATCCAATTCGAAGATGGTTCCTAACAGCTTGGCCGTTTCATTTTCTATTGGTGCTTCCCCAACCAGAATTTGTTTAACCTCTTTAGCCGTGATTCTGCAAAGCTTTCCCAATTCGGCCGCAGTCATTCCCCGAGCTTCCAGATAATCTTCCAGAATCCAACCTGGAGGCACCACGTAATCCGGTTCGTAGGGATACCCACCTTTTGCAGGCATAGTTTCCTGTCCTTTAGTGATAGTCAATTATTTCAATTATTTCGACAGAGGTAACCCGGTCAGTGTCGACTCCTCCATCACCTCGAGTTGGAATTGGAGTGTGGTTGGGAACAAAGACTAGACGACGAGGGTGTGTCAGGTCAACTGCGTATTGGCCGATTCTTTGTCCTGTTAATGCGTGACGCCTCTCAGGTGGGATGGTCGGTACTTGCGTAAGGTCATCCGCTTGTCTCAGTACATTCATGCGCGTCACGATAGCACGGGCCATAGTACTACCATATTCCCGCCTGAGTTCTCTTTCAGAGCCGAATACCCTCGCTAGCCTGCGCGTCCTGAAGCTTATTTCCACACAACCCGCCCCAACTCCATCTTGATATCAAGGGTGACAAACCACAAATTATTATAGCTCTTTGCCAAATGAGGGGGTCGAACCTTCCTGGAGGCTTATTCGGAAACAGGCTTCCCCAACTACCTCCCCTGGAACCAAGGCATGCGCTTCTGGGTGAAGGCCTTGACCCCTTCCTGAAAGTCGCCGGTGAAGACTATCTTGCTGATGGCCTCGGTCTCCGCGTCCAGTTGCTCTTCCAGGCCCGCGGCCCAGGAATTATCGAACAGGGTCTTGACCCGTCCGTAGGCCAGGGTAGGACCCTGCGCCAGTTGCGTTGCCATTTCCAATGCGTGGCGCTCGAAACCCTCCGATGGGCACACCTGGTTCACCAGCCCCAATTCCCTGGCGTACTCGGCGCCGATGGGCTGTCTGGCCATGTAGATTTCCATGGCCTTGCTGAGGCCCACCAGCCGGGGCAACATATAGGTGGAACCCCCGTCGGCGGTGCAGCCAATACCGGCGTAGGCCATGATAAAGCGAGCGTCCGACGAAGCAACCCGCAGGTCGCAGCACAGAGCCAGGCTGAAACCGGCCCCGGCAGCAACACCGTTAACTGCGGCAATAACCGGCTTCTCCAATTGCCGTATGCCCATGATTATGTTCCGATGAAGAGAATCCGCCAGATTATGCAGGTGCTGGGAAAGTCCTTCCGGCCCCCCTTCCTCCAGGTTTTCGACAAAATCCTTCACGTCGGCCCCGGCGCAGAATGACCCCGCCGTACCCGTCAGCATTACCGCCCGAATCTCCGGTCGCGCACAATCCTTAATAGCCTGCCCCAGGTCAGCCACCATATCCGGGGTCAGGGCGTTGCGGGCCTCGGGCCGGTTGAGAGTGATAACGGCCAAAGTGTCTTTGCGGGTGAAGTCAACGTGGGTAGAAGTCATTAGGGGCCTCCCATTCCTCTGGAGTCATGGAGTTGGAGTCGAATGTATGTTATCCGAGAGGCAGGGTTGGCGGTCAATCCCGGAGTTGGGCGACCAGCCTAATCATCGGCCCCGGGTTGCGGCGCCAGTTCAGGCTCCCGCTGGCGCATTACCGCCGGCACCCGCTGGAAAACTGACACGATGCCCCCGGCAACAATGATCCATACCACGGAAAGCGCGGCAATCTGGAACCCCTGCTGGTAGTAGGGGCGGGCCTCGGCGGAGGTCATGAACTCGGCGGCCACCGGCAGGCTCAGACCCAGGATGGTGGCGCCAATGGTACTGCCCACGGTATGCCCCATCTGGCGGGTCGTCTCCAGCATCCCGGAGGCAAAGCTGCGGTTATCCGGCAGGGTGTTCATCACCACCGCGTTGTAGGGGGATATGAACAGGGCGGTACCGACCGACGCGGGCAGCAGCAGAATGGGAACACCCCAAATTGGCACCTGGTTGGCAAACAGGCCCAGCAACGCCACGCCGGAGGCAATCAAAAACAGTGACATGGGCCCCATCCAGCGGGGGTTGTATTTGTCATAGATATAACCGGCGATGGCCGGCAGCCACAGTCCAAAGGTCTGGTGGGGCAGCAGGACCAGCATTACCACCAGGGGGCTGTAGCCCAGACCATCTTCCACCACAATGGGCACCAGGGTGAAGATGACCAGCATGGACATGTGGCAGGTGGTGTTGCTGAACAGGGCCATGGAGAAGTACTTGCGCTTGAAGTACCGGAAGTCCAGGAAGGGGGTCATGCTGCGCATCTGCAGCACGATGAACAGTCCGGCCAGGGCCAGGCTGAGAATGTGCATTGGCAAGTGGTAGCCCAGGGCCTGGGGCGTCGTGAATGACTCTGCCCCGTCGTGGAGGTGGGAGCCAGACAGGATGAACGTCCCCAGTACGGCCACCAACACCGCCGCCGCAAGGTAGTCGATCTTTACCTTGGCCCGTTCGCCGCCGGACTGCACCCACTGGTAGCTCTGGTACTTCAGCACGGGCAGGGCGAACCAGATGGCCACTATGCCCACCACCAGGGCCGACATGTAAACCAGCCGCCAGCTGATGTATTCCAGGAACAGGCCGAAGAGAAGCAAGCCAATCAGGGTGCCGAAGCGGGAAGCGGTGACGGGCACGGCAAAGGCGCGGCCCCGCTCGTTGGGTTCGTACACCATGGCAATGATGGCGTTGGAGTTGGCAATTATGAGGGCGCCGCCGAAGCCGCCCATGCCGCACCAGAGGATAAGCTGCCACAGGCTTTGGGACGTGGTCGCCAGCAGGTTGGAGGCGGTCAGGACGCAGATTCCGATGAAGAAGATTCGGACGTGTCCGTACTTCTCCCCCAGCCGGGAGGTGAGGAACACGGTGCTGCCCAGCATCAACAGGCGGATGATCACCGTCCAGGCGGCATCATCCACGTCAACACCGAAGTAGTCGCCAATGGAAGGGGTAGCCAGGGTTACGGGCAGGAAGGTCAGTTGTACCAGCAGTTGAGAGGCAGCCAGTGCCCACAGAGTTTGTACGCGGTGGGGAGAGCCACCCAGCTCACGAAAAGCGCTGACGATGTTCAGCCGATCAAGAATTATGGAAAGAATGCCCAAGGTACGTCCCTTCTGGTTAGTAAGCCAACTTGCCCAGTCTAGGTTTGATAGGGGATGATGTCAACTTGGGCGTGGGCTCGTGATGTGGACCCTCACCAAGATTCCTTTCGTGGTGAGCTTGTCGAACCACTGGCGTTCGGGCAATTCTCGACAAGCCCCTGATAAGCGGAAGGGCCCGCACCTCCAGAGCCACTACCTGGCAGAGCGGGGTGAAAATTTTTAATTCCCCCCCATTTCCGCTCATTTCCCCCCATTTTGCCTTTACCACCGGGTACTGCAGGACTCCCTCCGAGTCCTGGTATACGTATGCTTGCCTGCCAACTAATTGCCCCGTCAACAGCCTATCTTATATACTGGCTTTAGTGAGGCTGCCTTATGATTACCCAAATTTATTTGGAAGACTTCAAGTGCTTCCGCACTGTCAACATACGTCCAAAGCAGATAACCGCATTTGTGGGCGCCAACGGAACGGGTAAGTCCAGCGTGTTGCAGGCCTTTGGGTTGCTGAAGCAGACTTTTTGCCGGTATCAGGACTCTAGGGACCGCCAAGCTATGGCCTCCGGATGTGACCTCAATACGCAGGGTCCCCTGGTTAATATTTCTGACCCGCGGGCTTTGTCTTGGCATTTTGACCACAACAGCCCTGAAATATATTTTGCTGGTACACCAGGAATCGCTAGGGGAAGACATTCTTTTACATATAGTGCCGAAATATCAGAAGACAAACTTCAACCCCTTGAAACAGATCCCAAAAATATAGACGACCTGCCCCTCTCAGTGCTTGCTACACTCAGGATAATCCCTGCAGTGCGTGGATTCACTCGGTTTGCATACAAGCTGAAGGACAACTGGGCTCCTGATGTTGCTATGGAGGGCGGGTTCGCTCAACAAGAGGCCCAAACAGCGACAAATTTGGCCTACTCACCATTAGACATTGAGAAGACATCTCCTCTGCTCGAGCGTGTCACAGGGGTAGGATTGCAAGCCCTTACAGTGCCATCTCAGTCTGTAGAGGTGAAATCAATTACCACGTTGGGAGCGGTAAATTTGGTCTCTGAGGGATTCGGCACTAATTCCCTGATCATGCTGCTACTGCAACTGACCTCTGCTGACCGTGGCGCCACGGTCATGATTGAAGAACCAGAGATACACCTGCACCCCAAGGCCCAAGCCGAGTTGGCCTCGGTGCTGGCGGAGGTAGCCAAGGAAGACGGCAAACAGGTGATTATGACCACCCACAGCGAGCACATTACCGGCCGCCTGCTAACTCTGGTCGCCGAGGGAGAGTTGACGCCGGACGACGTTGCAATCTACGCCTTTGAGAAAGATGAGCAAGGAGCCTGCACCGCCAAGGACCTGAGGATTAATCCAGATGGAACCATAGAGGGTGGAATCAACGACTTCTTTGAAACCAACCTGGAAGAGATGAACCGCTTTGCCCAGGCCCAGTTCAACCGCCTAAAACCAGCAGAATGACCCGGCAATTCATCCTCGACGAAAACGTCATAATTCTGGCGCAGAGAAAAGCAGACCCTCAGGGCAATTACGATCCGACGTGCGTCCACTTAATTGACCGCATAATCGAAATTTGCCACACCATAGTCATCGACGTAAACCTGTGGGACAAGTATCAGCGACAGTTGGGCAGAATACCTACAGCAGGTCTCGGACCGCCCAACCTATTCCATCTGCTGCAGGGAGCCAGACAGCGAGCTGGCAAGCTCAGTTTCCTGCCTAACGCTCCTGTGTTCCCCGAAGAAACCGACATTCCCCAAGGCAGCCAGGATGATAAGGAGATAGTCCGGTTGGCTGTGGACACCGGAGCTATCTTGGTTACCACCGATAATCCCCTAATCCAAGACCTTCAATCTTCCGGCATAACGGAAACCTACCAATTTCAGGTAGTCCTGCCAGACGAGGCACTTACACTCCTCTAACTCTTCCCCTACCCCGGGTGCCCCGGCATTCCCTTCAACGCGCAGCCGTCGCATGATGACGCGAGCCCGCAAGGAGCCGACCCACCAGCACTGACAGATAACGGGCCGGATGGGACAATCTCCTTGGCTCCTTCCGGAAACAGGTCGAGGCGCATTTGTTTGCCGGAGGGTGGGCGCTGGCCGGGGAAGACTACGAAGGGCCAGGCCCGCTTGCGCACTACTCCCATGGCCTGCAGGTCGCGCCAGTTATCAATGCTGTGCTGGCTGCGGTTGTCGATGATGCGCTGGGCCGAGGTGGGGCCCAGGCCGGGGACGCGCAGCAGAAGTTCCTGGCTGGCCGTGTTCAGGTCTACGGGAAAGGCTTCCAGGTTTTCCAGGGCGATAGCCGTCTTGGGGTCTTCGTCCAGTGGCAGGAAGCCGCCGCCATCGAAGGCCAGGTCCAGTTCATCGTTGGAATATCGGTAGATGCGCTTGAGCCAGTCCATCTGGTAGAGACGGTGTTCCCGCATGGGCGGCACCGGCGGGTGCTCCTCCATGGGAGTGTCGGAGGCGGGCCGGAAAGCAGCGTAATAGACCCGCTTCAGGTTCCAGTCGCCGTAAAGCTGGTCCACCCGTTTGAAAATGTCGGCGTCGGACTCCTCAGCGGCGCCCACCACGAACTGGGTGGCCTGCCCCACCGCGCCGCCGCTGCTGTGCTGGGTCAGGTTATTAATCCAGGACATGGGAGCCAGGATGCCGTTCTCGAAGTCCTTGTGGGGGCTGATGCGCTTCATGGCCTCGGCGGTAGGGGTCTCGATATTGACGGACAGGCGGGTGCCCAGGCGGTGGGCCGCCTCCACGTACTGGTACTCAGCGCCAGGCATCACCTTGAGATGCACATAGCCCTTGAAACCGTGCTTGCGGCGCAGGACCTCCACCACCTGTACCATGCGCTCGGTGGTCTTGGACCCGCTGCCGGCGATGCCTGAGCTTAGGAACAGACCGGCGACGGTATGGCGGCGGTGCAGTTCCATGAAGGCGCTGGCCAGTTCATCCACCTTGAAGGCGTAGCGCTTGCGGGGGACGTAGACGCTGTTGGGGCAGTAGGCGCAGTCCATCATGCAGAAGTCGGTGAACATCACCCGCATCAGGTTCATGAACTTGCCGTTGGGCATGGAGGCGCGGTACACGCCGGCCAGGGGGCGCTTGTCCGGTGCGGAGTAGGGGCCAGTAATGCCCTTGCCGACCCACTTGCCCTGGCTACTTTGTTTGGAACTGGTTTGAGACGGGGCCAGCACGTCATCGCCGGCCATGCCGCCGAGGATCCTGATTTTTTCGTAAACATCCGGAGTGCGCTTGATGAGCATTTGGGCAACCTCCTTTAACAAGGTGTAAGAACATACGTTCTTATAAGGTTGACCAATGGTAATACGGAGTGTCAAGGGGTTAGAGGGGGAATTTGGGCAGTAAACAGGGCAGCCACAAGGGCTGCCCCTACATGATTCTGGCTATGGGAGACCAGGATCGCGGCCTGCTACCTCCCAAACACCATTACCGCGTCGGCCAGGCATACCAGGTCGCCCCTCTGGTTGATGCCCTTTACACGGCACTCCACCAAACCGAGGTTATTCTCTTCGCGCTTGCCGGTGATTTCGCCGCCGAAGGCTACCGTGTCTCCAGAGCGGAAGGGGGTGATGGCCCGCATCAGCAGGCTGCCCCCGTTGTAGAAGGTTTTGAGGGGGAAGGAGAGTTCCAGCATCTGGTCCACGTAGGACATGGTGGCAGGGCCGGCGTTGACCGTGCCGCCGAAGATGTTCTGGCGGGCGAACTCCTCGTCGTTGTGGATGTTGCTTTCGCTGGGCTTGCCAGCCAGGCGGAATTCGCTCTTTCGGTTGATGATTTCCTGGCTCTCGGTGATGGACAGTTCGGCCAGGGTGTCGCCGACCTGCACGGCGTCGAAGGTCAGCAGCCGGGACGGTGCGGATTTAGCTGCTGCCTGTTCCACCCGCGGTGGCTGCGCCATACCAGGTTCGGGAGGCACTTCCCGCTGCCCCTGGGCATACTCGAAGATGCAGGTGTAGTCGTACTGCCCCACCGGTTCGCCACGCTGGTTTTCGGCCTCGATGCGAAAGGTGACAAACTTGCTGCCCCGCCTCTCGTACTTTTCCAGCACCTGCCCCACGCCGGTAATGGTGTCGCCGACCAGGGCAGGCCGGAACCAGCGGGCCTCGCACTTGGCAAAGGGAGTCTGGCGGCGGGCGGTTTTCGACTGCTCCAGGGCGATGAACCCGTTGTTCTCGGCGATCTCGGCCCGCAGCAACGGCGCGTAGGACACGGCCATGGTGGGCATGGGTACCGGGGCGCCGCTGTATTCGCCGCTGCCGCCGCCCAGCCGGAAGCGGACGTCGGGGTTCTGGGCAATGTCCGCGTACTCGGCTATCTGCTCCGCAGTGATGGTAACCACCGTGGGCTGCGCGGACTGCCCCTGTTCCACGGCATCAAAGTCCCATAGGCGTTCCGTGATTTCGACCATGTTCTTCCTCTTAATCGATCAGGTGATGGACGATTGTTATCGAACTTGAACCAGGGCAGGCACAAGACCTTCCCCTACAGCCACGGTATCTGACAGGAGCAACCGTGACGTGCCTTATCTAGCTAGGCAGCCGGTTGCACCAGTTCAATCAGTACGTCATCAGGGCCCTCAATATAGGCCAGCTTGGTGCCGCCCGTCACTTCGGTAAGGGGCAGGACGACACGGATGCCGTCGGCCTCGAACTTGGCCAGCTCAGCTTCCAGATCATCAACGTGGAACCCGAAATGCTCCAGGCCAAGGCGGTTCAGCTCAGCAACGGCCGGTTCGTCGGAGGATCCCACAGGCTTGGAAGATACGTTCAGCCGGGTGGGGCCGCCAACTTCCATGCCGATGGTGATGGTGCCCGGCATGACTTCCCGTTCCGATACCTTCTTGGCCTCGAAGTATTTCTCGTACCAGGCCGCCGAGGCATGGGGATCGGCCGCGCGGATGTGAACGTGGTTGATGGAATAGGGCATGGTGGTTCCTCCTTTAGTTGTGGGGCTTCAGTTGCGGGGTTGAATATGGCAGGCGCAATGGCCCTACCTGATGTCCTCGAATGCCGGAGTGGGCATTCCCGCTTCCCAGTTGGGGTCGCGCAGTTCCAGGCGGTTGCCGCTGGGGTCGAAGAAGTACAACTCCCTGCCGGTGAAGAAGCCACGCTCCCGGTAAGTCAGTTCGTCTATGGGGATGCTGCGCTCCTTGAACAGACGGCAGGCTTCTTCGAAGGTTTCCGGGGTGACGGTAAAGGAATGGTGTACCTTCCGGTCCCGCTGGGATGCTTGTTGGGTGGGTTCGTCAAGCTCGCAGAGCAGGATATTATGGTCGCCCACGTTGAAGCAGGACATCCGCGAGTTGCCCAATCTGCCTTTGGCTTCGAGGCCCAGGAATTCGCCGTAGAAAGCCTCTGCCTCGTCCAGGTTGTTTACCGGGATAGACCAGTGGGTAACGCCTTCAATTTTAAGCAGTCCCATGGCTCACCTCCAAACAGTAGTTCCCTCGTATCGCAGAGTAGAATGTTTTGATACCGGTGCATATAATGGCGCGCAACTGGCAAGATTATGGCACATTCCGCCCTTGGGTGGTATAGGGGAAACGGGGAGACCAAGGCATGACGACATTAGATCAGGAACCTGACCGCCCTCAGGGCTATCTGGAAGGACGGCTTGAAGAGCAATCAGTTGCTCTTCAAGATCTTAAAGCCGGCCAGCAGGAGTTGAGTCGTCGGATAGACGTGGTTCATCAGGAACTGAGTCGCCGTATGGACACGGTGCACCAGGAGTTGAGCCACAGAATAGATGCAGGGTTGCAGGAAGTGCGTACTGGGCAACGTCAGATATTTGTTACCCAGTGGATAATCGGGGGTGGGGTAGTCGCTTCCCTAATCGGAGGACTTTTCGTCCTATTGACTCGAGCCACTTAACCCAGGAAAGCTTATATTCGGACTTTACTGTCCTATCTTTACCAGTCCTTCTATCAGGCGCCTTTTACGTTTCCCCCCTACATCCCCGGCGAGGCATGGTGCGCAATCATCCGCCAGCCCGTCGACGTCCTCACGAAGATATTGGTGGCCAGCACCCCGAAGTTGTCGGCCCGACCTTGAAGGACGCTGGTAATACCCTCCACGCAGGTAACCCACCCGCAGTCGCCTTCCACCACCACGTTTATATAGCGAATGTTGAAGTGCATCAAGGTAGTGTTGTTGAAGATGCGCCGCCAGCTTTCCCGTATAGTCTCCCACCCTACCAGGGGCTGCCAGCCGGGGTGGATGCACAGCGCCTCCTCCGAGTCTACACAGATTTCGTCCAGGGCCGCCACGTCCAGCGCGCCAAAGGCGTCGTAGAACCTCTGGTTGGCCTGTTTGACCGCTTCAATTTCCGCCTCGTTGGACTGCATGGTGGCCTCCCTTGCTTGTCTTGGGGTGTCGGCGCTAAAACCAGGTAAGGGCGCCCACATGGGACGCCCCTACGTTATCAATCGAATTTCCAGGGGCAACCCTTGCGGTCGCCCACCGGTTCTAGTGCATGGGGGAGAAGGACGCGGGGATTACGATCTTGTTTTCCTGCTTCACCAGGAACTCGCGGGTCGGCGGGGGCCAGTTGGGGTTCTCGCCGGCCTCGGAACGGACGCGGCCACGGGCAGCCAGGTCCTCGTAGGGCCAGACGTGCATCCACTGGAAGGTGCCGTCCTCCAGGTCGCTGTACATTCCGGCGGCCAGCGGGGAATACTGCTCCCGGTGGCTGATGGCATTGGACCAGCGGCTCAGAACTTCGTCCTTGGAGCCTTCCTGGTAGGTGTAAATCCGCATTTCGTAAATGTTGCCCAGTTCCCGGTCGCCCATAGGAGTCATAAACTCGGCGGGGTTCCAGATCTGCGAGTCCATGTTGAGGATGTTGCCGCCGTTTTGCGGGGGCCAGCCCTCAATGGAGACGGCGCGGCACTCTTCGCGGTGATCCTCGCTATCGTAAGGCCAAATGTGTATGACCTGGTTCAGGGGACCTATATCGGTGTGGAAGAATGCAGCCAGCGGGGATACTTCCTGGCGCGCCGGCAGGGCGTTCCCAAAGTTTTCCTCGAACATGGCTACGCTGCCCGGCTTCATGTCATAGGTACGAACTTCGTAAATCATAGACTCTCCTTATTTTCAAATGCTGAGCCTGCCCCCTCAGCTAGGGGGCGGCTGATGGCGCTAGTGTAGCAAAAAGGAGGTGGTTGGGCAAACGGACGCTATCAGGACGCTGTTAATTCCGCCTTATTCACGAGAATCGGCACGAATAAGCACATATGGCAATGTGCCCACCCGTAAGGTCCCCTCAGCAGCAGGGGGGGAACGAATCTTACGCCAAAACCACTACCTTGTCGCAATGGTTGCTCGCCAGCCCCATTAACTCAGGATAATCCGCGGCTGGGTCATCTCCCAGGACACAAATGACTGTCCACAGACCGGCCCGGGCTTCGCGGCCCATGCGGGAAACCACCTCTTCCAAATTGCCGGGGCGAATGACAGCTTCCAGCCCCCGAATCCACGGTTTTACCAGTTCCAGGACAGCGGCCTCTCCTGCCGTGTAGTCGGCAAAGGCTACCAGTTCCTTGACTCGCAGCGGTACCGCGTCGATGTCCCCGGAGCCGAGAGCTACCACGGTAACCGTCTTTTCCCGGGCATTGAACTCGGCAACGTACTTGCGGGTCAACTCGATCTGGTGAGCGTGGGTGGCGGCGTGGCCGGAGGACCGCTCCACCAGTTCCAGCATGGTAAGGCCCGGGAAGGAATTGACGGGATTGGGCGGCGTTACCGGCCTGGCCAGTTGTTCCTCGCTAAGGCCCTCGATGACGGCCCGCAGCCGGTCGTAAGTAGCTTCCAGGTGTTCTATGTCCTGGCGCAACCGTTCCTCGCGGCTGGTAAAGGGGGGCAGCATCTCCATTTCGCCAATGGCGATTTTCTCCAGCGCCTCCACGAAACTCTCGGCGTCCAGGTGCTTCAGCACTTCCCACACCGACCAGCGGGACCCAAGAAAAGCATCCTCGGCATCCACATCCTCCAACGCCTGGCGCAGGGCTTGGCGACCGCCGTCCAAACGTACCAGGGCCCTTTGGCGGCGTTCCTGCGGTGTCAGTTGCGGTTCCTCAGCCACTGTGCCTCCGGTAATTGACAATTACGAATTAGGAATTACGCATTGAAATAGGGGGGTTGCTTGCTACCGTTCTTGGGTGTGCGAGTTTCTTCCCCACTTAAAAAGAGTATGGCTTTTGTATAAGCTTCCCTACAGAAAGGCACATTCGTAATTGCCAATTCGCAATTCGTAATTTACTTCAGTTCTACCACCGTTACCCCGTCGTTGGCGCCTTCGTCGGCTGAGCCGTACGACGAGGTCAGGGGGTGGCCTTTCAGGTACTCTCTTACGGCCCGGCGCAGGGCGCCGGTGCCCCGTCCGTGAATAATGCGAACCTCGGCCACGCCGCTGAGGGCCGCCTCGTTGAGCAGAGTCTCCACCTTGTCCAGCGCCTCGTCGACCCGATGGCCGCGCAGGTCCAGCTCGGACTTTACCTGGCGCGGCGAGGGACGGCGGTAATAGACGCCGGCGTCCCGGTTGTGGCGGAAACGAACTCCGGGAGTGTTGGGGTCTATACCATTCGGAGCGGGTTCCGACCTGCCGTCTCCGGGGGTGACGGTTGGGGCTGCCACCCCGGTCGTCGGGTTGATTTCAGGCCTGAGGCCTGACTCCGCAGGACGTTCCAACTGGTACACCGGGATCCGGGCGCGCATGGTGCCCAGAAGCACCTCGATGTTCTCGTCGTCATCCTGGGGCGAAATAACCTCCACCGGTCGGGGGATGCCCCGGATATACACCCGGTCCCCGCTGCGCAGTTCTTCCTGCCAGGGAGTCCGCTGCACCTCAATGGGTTCCCATTGGGTGGAGCTAAGTTCTTTTTGCGCCTGGGCCAACTCATCCTGGTATTCCCGGAACCTGCTGGCCGCTGAGGCTCCGCTTGCATTGCCGGCGTTGGAACCGGCGGCCGGCCGCATGAGACGGCGGGCAGCCTGTTCGGCCTCGGCCAGTTCGGCGGCGCGCTCGGCCTGTTGAAGTTGCGCCAGAAGACCACCGATACGCGCCTGCAAATCCTGGCGGGCCTCTTCCACCAACTCCAGCCTTGAAGATTCCACGGTGGCCAGCCTGGCTTCAGTCTCCGCCTGCTGGGCGCGGGCTTGGGCCAGCAACTCTTCCGATTCCTGCCGAATCTGGGCCACCACAGCCCGTTCTTCCTGCAACTCCTGTACCAGATCATCAGTAGCCCGCAAGGTCGGTGAGATCAGGGAACGGGCTTCCTCCAGAATTTCCGGGGCAAGGCCCAGGCGGTCAGCAATGGTCAGGGCGTAGCTGCGGCCAGGGAGGCCCAGGGTAATCCGGTAGGTGGGTTCCAGGGTGCCGGGGTCCAGGTCAACGCTGGCATTGACCATACCCGCCTGCTCCTGAACGTAGCGAGCCACACCCCGGTGGTGGGTGGTAGCGACGGTCATGACGCCGCGTTGACTCAAGTGCCCCAGGATAGCCTGGGCCAGGGCAGCTCCCTCCTCGGGATCGGTGCTGGTACCCAGTTCGTCAATCAGCACCAGGGAATGGGGCGTTACCTGGTCCAGAATAGAGCGCAGGTTCTGGATATGGGAACTGAAGGTGGACAGGGACTGTTCGATGCTCTGCTGGTCGCCGATATCTACATAGATGCCATCCAGCAGGGGGAATTCAGCCGCCTCGGCGGGGACGTGCAGGCCAGCATGAGCCATCAACGCCAACAGGCCGACGGTCTTGAGGGCCACCGTCTTGCCACCCGCGTTGGGGCCCGTGACGACCATCACCCCGCTGTTCCCGCCCAATTCCACACTGATTGGCACCACCCGCTCGGTTAGCAGGGGATGGCGGGCGCCGGAGAGACGGAGGCGTGGTTCGACAGACTCACCATGAGCGGCGGGAGTACCTTCACGACGAGCGTCTTCGCCTCTAGCCCGGGTGTCCTCACCCCCGGACCATATCCCTGGGGGAGAGAGGGGAGTATTGTCTTTCTCGGAGAAACCTGACCTTCCCGTTCGATTACCCGGGGAGGTGGGCGCGGGGCGTGGAGGCGAGATAATCACAGGGGCTACCGCATGCCGGTCGGCGGAGTAGCGGCCTTTGGCCATGGACAGGTCCAGGCGAGCCAGCAAGTCCAGGGCCAGTTGTAAGTCCGGACCGGCGTCCCCTATCCGGGATGCCAGCGCCCGCAGGACCCGTTCTTCTTCCCGCTCCTCGGCCAGGCGGGTCTCCCGCCAGCGGTTGCCCGTCTCAATGGCGGGCAGGGGCTCGATAAATACAGTTGCCCCGCTGTCGGAAACGTCGTGGACGATGCCAGGGGTCTGGGATTTGTGCTCGGCCTTGATCAACAGCACCAGGCGTCCGTTGCGCTGGGTGATGATGGGCTCCTGCACCACCGCCCGCTGCTGGTAGCGACGGAGGCTGCGTTGCATTACCTCGTTAAGCTGCTGGTAGGCGGAACGGGACTCACGGCGCAACTGCCGCAGTTCGGGGCTGGCGTCGTCCAGAATCTCTCCGGCGGGACTGATGGCCCGGCGGATGGCCTGTGCCAGGTCACTCAGGTCAGGGATGTTGGCGGCCATCCCTGCCAGCAGAGGCAGGTCTTCCCTGCGGTGGAGAGCATTGCGGCTGAAACCGGCGGCCTCGGCCAGTTGCTGAATCTGGTGCAGTTCCTCGCCACGCAGGGTGCCGCCCAGCATGGCCCGTTGCACGTACTCCCGCAGGTCGGCGCCGGGGCCAAACTCCAGGCTGCCGCCGTTGTCCAGAAAAAGCCGGGCTTCGTAAGTCTCCTGAAGTCGGGAACCGATTTCCAGGGCGTCGCTGACCGGTTCCAGGTCCAGGGCACACTCCCGGCCCAGCACGGTACGGGCGTATCCGGCCAGCCGCTGCCGAATCTGGTCGAACTCCAGCAGGTGCTGCGCCCGGGCAAAGCCGCCCAGGGCAGTAGCCGCAGTTGTGCTATAGGGGTAACTATTCAACTCTCACCATAACTACATTAGCTTTTCTGGACGCCAGTCTTACTGTCCGACGGCCCACACCCTGCTTTGACGCAACATTCCCGCCACCGTTTCCAGGGTGTCGTGCTTGGGGTCTCGGATGTTCAGCCGCCGGTCCAGGATAAGCTTCTGGCGCCGCTGCAAATAGGGGCAGACCTTCATGAAGCCGCTAAGGGTCAGCTTTTCGCCGCCCAGCAGGATGTAGTCCATCTCCCGATCGTGGGGTTCAAAACGGCTGCCCACCACTCCGCATGCCTCGTCGAAGAGCTTGCGCATCTGCCCTTCGCGGATGCGCTTGAACCGGAGTTGCGAGGTGCCGCCGGCGTGGTGCTTCCCCTTTACGTAGCGGGTATCGGTCTTGGTAACCACGGGCTCAGTCCCGCGAAAGACGGCTACCAGGTAGCGTCCCAGCCGCAACAGTACCACCCCCACGGTGTAGTCGGTGGTCAGCATATCTAGCAGTGGGCCCGCATTCCAGCCTTCGCTGGCTGCCTGTTCCGTCAAGGGAAAGGGCGGGACGATAGCAAGGACCCGCTCGACCTGTCGAAACGCCACCAGCCCGGTATCCGACTTGAGCAAAGCATCACCGCCCGGGCCGTCCAGCGCAGGAGCGAGAAACCGGCGCCACTCGCGGAGCACGGGGTCTTTGGTGTCGAGCAATTCACCAAGTCCCTGGGCAGTCAGGTAGAGAGAAGCGTATTCGTCAGCGCCGGCTCTTGAGGAGTCCGGCCCGCAATGATTAAGTAACCGAACCAGCGCCTCGGGACCCAGGTATTGCCCGGGTAGCAGGTTAGCCAGGGGGTCGGCGATGGAGGTTGCATTGCTGTCGGACGTCATATCTGGGGAAATTGTAACACAGGGGCAAGAGTGCGATTAGGAATGCCTTGGGCCAGGAAATGAAAAAAGCAACCGCCCGGCCAACAGGCCGGGCGGTCCTTGGAGGCCTCACCGATACCGAGGGCGCATATCGGCTTGTCCCCCATTTACCTGGCAGCTTTCGCCCAAGGGCTAGGCCACCAGCCGGCCGACCATCCGGTGGTTCAAGCCGGCGTCGGCAAGGTCATCCTCAGCTTTGGCGACACACATAGTTCCGTTGGCGGCCACCACCATTACGCGGCAGTTGGTGTGTTCCAGCAGCGACCTGAGGCTGTAGCCGCGCAGCCGGGCCAGCCGGCCGGGCCGTACCAGCGAATTGGGCAGCAGTATCAGGTCGATATTTTCCTGCTCCACCCAGTGGGCCAGGTGCTTGAAGCCGTGGGTCGTGGGCAGGATGGCGCCAGCCTCAATCCCCCGGGCCTGGATCCTGGCCAACTGACGGGCCAGGGGGGCGCGGCCCAGGGGAAGCAGGTCCCGCCAGTTCAGGATTCGCTGCCACTGCTTCCGGTGTTCCTCCGGATAGGGGGTCACCAGGCAGGCGGCGGCGGACATCTCGAACAGTACCAGTTGGCTTGCGTTGGCGATGGCCAGTTCGGTGGCCCAGCCCCGCAGGGCGTTGTACTCCGCAGACCCGTGCAGATCGGTCACTGCCAGGATTCGCTGGGCTGGTTCGGCCAGGCGCAAGCCTGAATGATCTCGGCCCATCATCACCGGCACTGCATCATCTTCCACTTCAAAGGCCAGGCCAGGAGGGAGCTCGCAAGCCAGTTGATCGACATCAGCTTTCTGTTTCCTGTGTCCCTCCCGCACCTCGTCCAGGTATTCCACCAGGGCCGTAATGATCCGGGGATCGGCGGTAACAAACCCTTCGAAGCTCTTCCCCTCCGCAGAGACTCCGCCAACTCCAAACTGGTCGTCCGGGGAAGTCTCCCACCCCACAAAGGCGATAGGATCCGGCGCCGTGGAAACCAGGAACCACTGGTTCAGCAACAGGTGATGGTCTCTGGGCAGAGACACCCACTCGGCTGCGGTGTCGGCCAGGAAATCGGGCGCTTCCCCTTCTCCGAAACCGACTATCCTGATTCCCGAGTCCAGAATGTGCCGGTAGCGCAACTGTTCGCCCAGCAGTTTTTCCGTGTGCTGGAAACCAACGTAGAGGTCCGAGCCTTCGGGATGGGCCAGCACCTCATCTTCGATCTCCCGACTGAAGCGCAGCATTTCCAGAGCAGAATTCAGGAACTGGAAACCTTCGATGGGGGTGCCCCAGTTTCGCAGGTCCCGTTCCATCCGCTCGATGAACCGAATAACTCCGCTTTTTTCGGGATGCGACAAGTCTTCGTTGGTAATCGCCCATTCCATTTGGATCAGCTCCCTCGCTTTATTTTGGCGACAGACCCTCAAACATTAAAATATATTATTGAGAGTGTGCGCTTAATATAGTTTATTATATCATGCTGTTTCGCAATGTAAAGTATCATTCAATAAAAGCTAAAGCCTCTTTTCTAGGGAAAAGAGGCTTTAGTAGTGGCGAGGCATTCCGATCGGAATGCCTCATTTATTTGCGTTTCGTAATGTTAGTAATTACATCTTAGGCGTGCTACTCCAACCCTTGCGCCACCAGTTCCAGCTGCCCGATGTTGGCCGGGTCAGGCCCCATCTCGCCCCTTTCCAGGCGCTTTACCATGGTTACCGCGGCGTCGTTCATGGGCGTAGGCACTCCGCTTTCGCGCCCCTTGCGGGCCACCAGTCCGTTGATGTAGTCAACTTCGGTCTTGCGGCCCTTGAGAATGTCCTGGTGGAAGAAAGACCTGGCCTCCCGTCCCTCAGCCTGGGACGCCTTCACCAGATTTTCAATCATGGCTTCGGGCGACGCGGCGGCCTCCTCCATGGAAAGGCCAAACACCGGTTCCATGCTGTAACCCTGGGCTTGACCCACCAGCAGCGCTTCCCGTCCCAGTTCCAGGCAAACTCGCACCCGCTCCGGAGCCCCGGTCAGGTGGGCCGGTCCCACGCCGGCCAGGGCGCAGACCGGAGCCACGACGCAGTTGAAGACCAGCTTGGACCACCTTGTTCCCCACAGGTTGGTAGTCAACTCCGTCTTGCCCGCCGCGCTGAGGATGCCCTGCAACTCCTGGAGCCTGGGGGTGATGCGGCCGTGCAACTCCCCAAGGACGAAGGTGGTGCGGTCCATGGCCGTGTTGCGCTTGAGATGGCCCGGCTCGAAAACCTCGGAAGACATGGTGAGTACACAACCGATGTCCCGGGTGGGGCCAACGACCGGGGCAATCCACTCGTCGTTGAGGCTGTTCTGGGTTGACACCAGCACCCCGTCATCCTTCAGGTAGGGCAGGATCAACTGGGTCAGCCACAGGGTATCGTAGGACTTGCAGGCCAGGAAAACGATGTCAAAGGCGCCTTCCAGGTTGCACACCTCGTACAGATGGAGGGCGCGCACCGCCGCGTTGAACTCCTCGCCGGCGATGGACATATGCAGGCCGCTGGCCTTCATCGCCTCCACGTGGGCGCCCCACTGGTCAATCATTACAACGTCGTGGCCGGCCACGGTAAGCATTCCGCCAATAACGCTGCCGGTGCCGCCGGTGCCAACCACGGCAATTTTCCTGTTGGAGGTGGTAGTCATTGGGCCCCTTTAGTCAGGCCAGTGTAAATACGAGGTCAAAACTGCGCCTAACGTCTATGGGCTTGACGGGGAAGACGCAGGTGGAACAGCGTTGCCCAGGTGCAGACGGATTCTATCGAGAAAAGACCGTGCGCGATTGCAAGCGGTCTGGGAATCAACTCCGCTAAAGATATCTGAAACCTTGTAGTCAGCGCGGATACGCTCCTGATAACTTACTCGTAGATGTCCAGCCCACTCGGGTTCAAGGTCGCCGGTCCTTACCAGGCGAAGTCAAAACCGGTTCATAACTCCAGAATGACTTTCTACGGATCCTCAGCGGCCCCTTTGGCGAGGGTCCAGCAAATCCCGGATGGCGTCCCCGAACATATTCAGCCCAAAAACTACGATACTGATCGCTATCCCGGGCCAGATTACCATCCAGGGGGCCTCATTACGGTATTGCTGGGCCAGTCCGGTCAGCATGGTGCCCAAAGAAGCATTGGGCTCCTGTATGCCGATCCCCAGGAAGCTGAGCGTGGATTCGGTCAGGATTGCCGTGCCCAGTTCCGCCGTCGCCATTACGATCCAGGGAGACATGGTATTGGGCAGGATGTGGCGAAGCACCAACCGGCGTTCACTTACTCCGATGGCCTTGGCTGAGTCAATGTAGCCCCGCTCCCGGATGCTGAGAGTGACCGCGCGGGTGATTCTTGATATGTTGGGCGACTGTACCAGCCCAATAGCGAATATCAGGCTGAAAAGGGACGTACCCAGCGCGGTCACCACCACCATTGCCATTATTATGGTGGGGAATGCCATCAGAATGTCCACGACCCGCTGGACAAGCAGGTCCAGCACCCCGCCCCGATACCCCACGATAATTCCGATCAGGCCTCCCCCCACCGAAGCAATGGTGACGGCGGAAAAGCCCACGATAATGGAAACACGGGTCCCGTGCAGCAATCTGCTGTAGATGTCCCGCCCAAACTGGTCAGTTCCCATCCAATAGGTGGGATTGGTGTTGATCAGCCGGTCTTCGTAGTGGGGTTCGACGGGATCGAAATTCTGCAGGACGCCGGCAAAGGCCGCAACCAGCAACATGAGCACGACCAGGACTCCCCCGAAGGCCCCCAGTGGTTTGCGACGTACCAGGAACACCAACCCGGGAAGAAGACCCGTCTTCCTGGGGCGATGCTCAAGTCCTGCGGTTTCTTGTTGTGTGGTGCTCTGATTCATTTGTAACTGCTTGCGTTAATCGTGACGTTTAGATCGGCAGGCTGACCGTGGGTGGCCTGGTCAATTGGAAACCCTGATTCTGGGATCAAGCATTGCATAAGTCAGGTCCACCAGGAGATTTATCACGCTGGCGAAGATAACCGATACCAGGATCAGGAACTGCACAGTGGGGTAATCCCGCGCCGCCACCGAGCCAACCAGAAGCCGGCCCAAACCGGGCAGGTTGAAGACGACCTCCACCACCACCACACCATTAAACAGGCCAATCAGGGTCACGCCGTACAAGGTCGCCACCGGCATGAAGGCATTCTTGAGGGCATGCCTGACAACCACCGCGCTTTCCCGCAAACCCTTGGCATAGGCGGTTCGGACGTAATCCTCGTCCAGTATGTCCAGCATTGAAGACCTCACCATTCTGGCGCATATTGCTATGCTTCGAATGGATCCGATGAACGCCGGCAGCAGGAATTGCTGCAAGTTTGTTACCGGGTCCCTGGTGAATGGGACGTACACCAGGGGGTTGGTGTAGTTGAACCAGAACAACAGGGCCAGGATCACCATAATTCCGATCCAGAACACTGGAATTGCCAGGCCGCCAATGGCAGTAATCCGAACCACATAGTCCAGCCAGGTATCCTGGCGCACTGCGGTGATGGTTCCTAATAAGAGGGAGAAGACTACGACAAAAATGAGACTGATGATGGTCAGCTCAGCGGTAACCGGAAAAGCTCTGCCAAAGTTCTCCAGCACCGGATTCTGGCGTACCAGGCTGATACCCGGGTCCAGCCGTACTACGTCCCATACCCATTTCAGATACTGCTGATAGATTGGCAGATCGAGGCCAAACTGGGCGCGCATGGCATCTCTTTCTTCATTCGTCAGGCCCAATTCTGCCTGCGCCAGCAAAGCAGAAACGGGATCGCCGGGTATCACCCGCATGATGAAGAAAATCAGAATGCTGGAACCGATTATGGCTATTAACGCCAGTCCCAGCCTTTTCAACAAGTAAGTTTTCATTGCCCCTGTGCGCTGGGTTCAGACTTGTCCTGGGAGGATAAATTCGGCGCCTGAACTACGGAAGGTCTCAGGGCCCAAGGCCTGAGACCTTCCAAACGGTTACCTACACGTCACTGCCTGTTATTTCGCTAGCCAAACGTGGGCCACATTTGCGGTATCCGGTGAAAAGGACAACTGCGGGTTGTAGTCCTGGACTCTCTCGTTAAAGGCGTGGAATCTGGCCCTCCACCACATGGGCACCGAGCCTCCCTGGACTTCCCAGAACTTGCGGGCCATTTCCTGGATTACGGCTACCCTTTCTTCGTGGGTCTCGGCATTTCGCTGGTCTTCATACAGTTGATCGATCTCGGGATGGCTCATGGCGCCGAAGTTCCTGGCGCCATCGGTAACGTACTGGTTTTGCAGGTGCAGGTCCGGTTCCACCGGCCCGCCAAAACCGCGGATCATGATATTGAAATCATGGGCGATTTCGCGCTCTTCGGTGACGGCGTCTTCCTGGACGTCCATGACGCCGCCGGTTATTCCGATGTTGGAAAGCTGTTGAATCAGCAGGGTTGCGCCTTCAATGTTTGACGGCCGATTCTCGGTAAGCATCGGTATTTCCTGGGTAAAGTCGTAGCCGGTGTCCTCGGAATACTCGGCCAGCAGACGGCGGGCTTCTTCAAACTCCGCCTCCTTGTCTTCGGCGAAACCGGGCAACAGCTTTACTTCATCAATGGAGAGGGCGTAGGGACTGCCCGGCGGGTAGAGGATTCCGTAAGGCGAACCGAATCCTCTCTCACTGATCTCCCCCACCCGGTTCCGGTTCATGCCCAGGCTTACCGCCTGGCGCACTCGAATGTCGTTCCAGGGCTCCCGCTCCTCGTTCATCTGAACGTCCCAATGGGAAACGTCGCCCAGCACAGTCTTGGTAACCATGTGGTCCATTTCCTGCAATTGAACGTAAAGTGATGCGGCCAGCTGCGGGTAAGCGATGTCCACCTGTCCGGTTTGCAGGGCGGCCAGCCTGGTGGCTTCGTCCACCATTATCAGGACTTCGATTCCGTCCAGGTATGGCAGGTCGGGGTTGGCCCAGTAGGACGGGTTACGGGTGAGGGAGTAGCGAGCGCCGGTCTCATAGTCTTCGGGAATAAACGGACCGCTGCCCACCAGTTCTTCGTAGTTCCTGATAAGGGGTTGCGGGAGGGCCTCGGTGGCAGCCTTGTTGAAAATGGGGAAGTTGGTCAGCGCCACCGCCGCCAGGAACCCCTGGGACTTGGTGCTGGTGTGGACCGTAATCTGGCTGCCGGCGATCTGAACGTCGTCAACATTTTCGTAGTAGGTCCCCACGGGCCGCGCCCGGCCAATGGTCAGGCCTTCCGGAGGGTTCTTCACCCGGTCGAAATTGAACTTTATGTCTTCCGCCGTTACGGACTCGCCGTTATGCCACGTGCCGCTGGGGTCCAGATTAAAGGTCCAGTCGGCGGTGCCATCATCGTTCAGGGTTACGTCCCAGCTTTCGGCGAGGTCTGGAGCGATCACTCCGGGATTCCCCAGTTCTTCGGTCACCAGGTAGTTCAAGGCGGGCTGGGCGATCCAGAACTCCCTGGAACTCGCCCCTCGCGGAGTATGCAGGTCCACGCCGGTGGGGTCCAAGTGCAGCTGAACTCTTAACGTGCCCCCGTATTTGTCATCGCTGGGCTGGGCTGACGTTTCTGGCGCGGCAACAGGCTCCGCTGTGGGGGCGGCGGCCGGCACGGCAGTGGCGGCTGCTCCCTCGCTGCTGGCCGGAACCGCGGGTGCGGGTTCTTCGGCGGCGCCGCAAGCCAATGTCAATCCCATGGAAATCAGGATAGTGAATAATGTAATCCTCAGCTTTTTGCTCATCTGCGTTCCCTCAACATTTCGGTTCTGTGAGACCAAAAAGGGCAATATGTCCCTTAAGACTAAATATGATCCAATAAATCCCTGGAACTGTTTTAGCGGACTTCGTTGCAATCAGGGTCTCAGTTTCGGATTTTAAACCCGTGAAAAGACAAGGTCAAATATGAAGCAATCAGGCTGCTCAATGGGCTGATCGGCTTCGAAAAACGAACTGGACTGATTGTCAGCATTGCCATGCATATATGCTTTCCTTCCAGAAACAAACAAACTGGGGATTGTTGGGAAAAGGTTCTACCAAAAGCTGGAATTCAACGGAATACCAGTCGCCAATAGGATAAACGCCTGGACTCTATCCTGTAGAGAGTTGCCAACGAGGTTCACCTATGTTGACAACGGCACCTAAGGCTTTCCCCGTTGCGCCAGAGCGTTTAGCTGCAACAGCAGCTTACACATCACGCCCACCAATGCCACGTTGCCGGGCTTCCCGCGCTGGCCCAGGTTCCAATAGAATCGGCGTAACTCCCCCTCGAGTTGGATCACGGAGCAGGTACAGAGCTTTGCGGACTACGCCCTTTCCGCAGCGAATTGCTCTATGACCCCGTTTGCGGCCGCCTGTCCATGACCAGGGTACCAAGCCCACCCGGGAGGTCAGCGCCTTGCTTTCCCACTGGCCCAGTTCGGGCAGAAAGGCCACCGGGGTGATGGTGGACTAGAAACGTGGCCGGAAACCCCGATTCTCTCCAAGCGGTCATTTTCTCAACGTCGTTTGTCGATGGTTTGTTGGTTTTCTGAGACGTTTATTATACGCCACTATGCCCTATAAGACCGTAAACCGTCTCCGTTTATCAGCAGGAAACGGGGCCAATGGCTTTCCGGACAGACTCCTAGTATTACAACGACGGTTCAAGGAGGGATGTCCAAGGAGGCACGAAGCACGGCTCGGCGCTTGGCATGAGAGCGGCTGGCCCGTTCGTTACTGTCCTGCGTATCCTCCAGCCACCGCAGCAACTCTTCAGGTCCGAACCGTTCCCGGGGCAGCATCTCACGCACTACCCGGTACACTTGGGGCCGGGTTATCCGGGGCATCTTTTCCCCCCCAAGCCTGTTGCAGGCTCAGGAGGAAGGCTCCGCCCAGCAGGCACAGGGCCACGTGGTGATGCCAGCCTGCCCAGGTGCGGGTCTCGTACTCGTCCAGGCCCACGTCGCTCTTCTCCGTCTCGAACTCCGTTTCTATGCGCCACCGGGAACCACCCACGTAGGCCAGGGTCTCCAAGGGGGTATCCTCCGGAGCGTTGGACAGGTAGTAGCGGGGCTCGCTGCCGTCCAGATTCCGGCGGTAGACGGCCCAGTGGATTTCGCCGGGCTTACGCCTGCTGGTTGGACGCACCCTCTGGGCACTGAACCGGTAGCTGCGGGGGCCCTGGCTTCCCTCGGCCACCGTGATCTCCTGCCAGGCCTCCTCCGGCAATTCATAACTGCGCTGCTCCATGGTGCGCCGCTGCCCGCCCACCAGCCTGGGTTTGCGGGGACGCCCGATCCCCTGATGCTCCGGACTGGTCCAGGCTGGCTCCAGCGGCCAGACCGTGGTGCCGCCGGGAACGTCCAGCACGTAGCGCATCCCCAGCGCCGCCAGTCCCTCACGGAATGACGGCGACATCCCGAAGGCGTCGTCCCCCGCAACCCAGCCGGCCCTCAGATTTCCCCGCTCCAAGGCCCGCTCCACCATCTTCAGCGCCAACTCCGTCTTCGACCGGTAGCCCTGCCTGTCCTCCGGCACACCCGCCGCCTCACACCGGTCTTTGTCCGAGGTCCAGCTGTCCGGCAGATACAGCCCTTTGTCCACCAGGGCCCGGCCCAACGGGCTGACATAGGCCAGGAACATTCCCGCCTGGCAGTTGGCCACCTTGCCCAGCCTGCCGCAGTACTGACGGGCCACTCCCGCCGACTTCCTGCCCTGCTTGGGGAAGTCGCTGCCGTCCAGCACCCACACCGCATCCGGATGTCCCAGCCGAGGTCCCAGGTACTCTTGAAGGCGTCCTATGACTGGGTCGTCATCCCAGGGAGATTCAGCGAGAAACCGCTGCATCACCCTGGCTGATGCCGGAACCGTCTCCGACAGGTTCTCGGCGTTGCGCCGCTCCCCGGACTGCACCAGCAGGGCCTGGAGATAATGGCGGCTGTGGTCCCGCGTCTCCCGGCGGCCAAACAGCGGCGCGAAGTAAGCGTGAAAATCCTGAAAGGCCCCGTACACCTGCTCGAAAGCCGCCACATCCACTTCCCTGCCCCCCTGCCCAAGCGTTGTCTAACCAGTCCGTCATCCTATCATATTAACCGTCGTTGTAATACTAGGGGCTGGCGCAACTCACCGGCAAACGGCTGGCCAGGTACCACCGTGGAGAGCTGCGGGCGTAACGGCTTGCCGGTGGAGGACCTGGCATCGTTAGGTGTTACATAATCACAAGAGGACGCTTTCGCCAATGCTAAGAATCACCGCGGCGTCTCGACCACTATAAGCCTTGGCAGAGGTAAGCTACCAACTACCTGAATGGGTGATAGAGGGGACTGAAGTTGAGGACTGCGGAGAAGGCAAGTCTGCACCAGCCTCTATTCATGAGGTTCTTGGCGCCCCCCCTGAAGACTATCAACGAGTCCCGGTCCGACCGGCTTGACGGCGACCCGGATCCCTCTGTTCACCCAATCGCCGACACGCCAGATAGCTACAGGCCAGGTAACTCACCCCAAACCTTTGGACCAGAAACGCTATAATGCCCGAATGAAATTGCAATTGCTATAACTTTGAACCGGAAGGTAAATATGGGTTGTAAGAGCCTGATACTCGTAGCCATTCTCGGTCTTTTCCTGGTAGGATGCTTCTCCCGTAGTTCTGACGAGACCGTTGCGCCAGCTGATTCCAACGGGACCCTCGGCAGCGCCGTTGCGGAACCCACTGAAGTCCCACCTGATGTATCTACAAATGTAACTGTTGCGGCGGACAGCCCTGCGTCCACATTCCCACCGACGGTCGTGCCCAGCCCTTTGCCAACAATTGCACCGACCACCGCGCCTGCTCCTACCGCTACACCGACCATCATGCCCACCACTGCGCCTACTGCTACACCGACCACTATGCCCACCCCTGTGCCGACTGCTCTGCCTACTGCTTTACCCACTCCTGGAACTCTTTTTGCACCTACCGCTGAACCTGATGCTGATGCCACTGCTGAGCCGGTAGCCGTAGATGAATCCTTTGCCCCTGGCACCCGACCGGCCAACAGCGGCAATGGTGCGGCAACCGACGGGGGGACTTTGACGCTGCTGTTCCAGGATCCGCCGACCCTGGACCCTCACTTGGCTGAGGATAGTATCTCCGGCGTTCCGATCAACGAGATATTCGGTGGGCTGGTAACCATTGAGCCCTTCGAGTTTTCGGTGGTGCCCGACTTGGCGAAGAGCTGGGACATCAGCGAAGATGGAACGCTCTACACTTTCCACCTGCGTGCCGATGCCAGGTTCCATGACGGAAAGCCGGTCACGGCCCAGGACGTGAAGTGGTCGCTGGAACGGGTGACCGATCCGGGGACCCGTTCTCCGGTAGCCGACACCTATCTGGATGACATCGTTGGGGTTCACGAAAAGCTCGATGGCAAGTCAGCCGATGTTGAGGGCATCAAGGTCATTGACGAACATACGATAGAAATTACTATTGACGCTCCCAAAGCCTATTTCCTTGCCAAGCTGTCCTACTCCACCGGGTTTGTCCTGGACCGGGCTAACGTGGAGGGCAACGAAGACTGGCTCCGCAATCCCAATGGGACCGGCCCGTTCAGGTTGGCCGAGTACCGGGTGGGCGAGAAGATACGGTTGGCCCGCAATGAGCACTACCACTTAGGGGCGCCGCACCTGGACGAAGTGGAAATGATTCTCAGTGACCAATCATCTCTGACACTCTACGAGAACGATGAAATACAGGTTCGCAGCTTGGGCTCGTTCAACCTGGAAGGGATAATGGACCCTGGCAACTCGCTGAACCCGCAATTGAAGACCTACAGCGCAGGTTTCAGCACCAGCTATATCGGCCTGAACGTCAACGAGCCACCACTGGACGACCCCAAGGTCCGGAAAGCTTTGAACCTGGTTCTAGACAGAAGAACCATGGCTGATGTGCTGTTCGGAGGAGCCGTTGGCATCGGCAAGACTATTCTGCCGCCAGGATTTCCAGGTTACAGTCCGAACCTGTACCCATACCGCTACAACCCTGAACGCGCCCTGCAACTGCTGACAGAATCCAGGTATGGCAACGATCTGGATAACCTCCCAAGGCTGACCCTCAGCATCTCCGGTGGCCAGGGTGCAGCAGTTTCCAGAGACCTCAGAGCCATTCTATTAACCTGGTAGGAGAATTTGGGGTTCCAGGTGGATGTCCAGCATGCGGAATGGGCCACCTTCCTGCAAGACGTGAACGATAGACGGTATCAAATGTTCCGCCTGGGCTGGGGCGCCGACTACCCGGACCCGCAGAACTTCCTGGACATCCTGTTTCACTCCCACAGCCAGTCTAATAGCACCGGCTACAGCAATCCGGCAGTGGATGCCCTGCTGGAGCAGGCTAGGGTGGAACGGGATCAGGTCACTCGTATTGAACTCTACCAACGGATTGAACGTATGATCCTGGAGGATGCTCCCTGGGTGCTGCTTTGGAACAACCCGGACAAGCACTTCCTGGTCAAGCCCAATGTCGAGGATTATCTTGTGCCTCCGATGACCATACCCAGGTTTCGCTATATACACCTCGCGAAGTGACCCTACCCCTGCGCCCATGCTCACAAGCAGCACCGAAACCGACCGGGCCGCGTTGGTGGCGCTCTACCAGGCCACTGGCTGGCAGAACTGGCTTCGAGGAGGCCGAGCCCTATCCGCTGGAACGGGTGGACCTGGAGACCGACCCGAAGCGGGTAATCCTGCGGGCCGACAAGGACCGGGGGACCATCGCCCTGGACGACAAGACTATCCTGCGCGGCGTTCCGCCCGAGGCGTGGGAGTACCAACTGGGCAGCCGCTCGGCCCTGGAATGGATTTTAGACCAGTACAAGGAGAAAAAGGTAAAGGATCCCACCATCGCTGAATGGTTCAACACCTACAAGTTCGCCGACTACAAAGAAAAGGTCATAGACCTGCTGATGCGGGTATGCACCGTCAGCGTCAAGACAGTGGAAATCGTGGGCCGCATGGCATAATGGGATGAGGACGATACCCTACCGAATGGGAGAAGGAACAGAGAATGCCACGGTTTTGCCGAGAGTGCGAGATGGACATCTCCAATCGACATCCGAACGCCGTGCTATGCTGGACCTGCGCAAAAAGCAGAGAGCGAGGTGAGCATATCAGCCCAGAGCGAAAGTTTCTGACTGGTATGCTAAGCCGCGCCCGCCACTTGGGACTCATTCAAAACCTGATCCCTGTTCCTCATGGATAGAAGTAGGAACAGTACGACCGCCAGGGCGGGCGCTGCCCCGGTTGCACCAGGGCGGGCGCTGCCCCGGTTGCAAAGGAGAATTCAACTCCCTGGCGAAAGCTGCAATTGACCATATCACTCCTGTAGGCAACGGTGGAGATAACTTCCCAGGTAACCTCCAACTACTGTGCCGGGCTTGCAATTCCAGCAAACGAGATACCGAAGACCATGAATGGCGCCGGAGGAAATTCGGTCAACTGCTTTGATCAAACAGCTAAGATCCCACCGCAACAGGTCAAAAGACACCAGCCGCCAGCCAGTCGGGGGGCCCCGGGAACTAAAGTCCCCGGGGCCTGTCGCTTGAAACTGGCCGGGGCTCCTCGCTTGTAACTGGATGGGACCCGGCCAGCGACTGAACCTCCGCCGGAACCGTCGGGCCATGCAACCGGAAGGACAATTCGGTCAGTTGCGGCTCCCTGCCACTCAGGCGTGGGGCATCACTTGGCCATCGCAAAGCTCAGAGGCGCCATCAGCGACGTGGGCTGCACCACCGCAATTCACCACCACCGAGACTCAAACGGACTCCCGGTGGACAATAGAGCAGCGAATTCAAGACGCCATTGCGATAGTGTGGGAAGGCTGGATTAGCCCGAAGACCTGTCTGAAAATCCCAGGCCGCTAATGACGAAATCAGCAACGCTCCCGACGGATTTATCCCCGCCCGGGAGTTTTGCAACTTTCTCCAAGTATACAGCGTAGTATGTCCCAACAGGCGTATGTTAAGGTGAATTAGAGGGCGAATAGACTTGATGGGAGAATGGGGATGAATGATGGGAGGCTGGGGATGAAAATGCCCTTTTTGCCACAATGGAAATTCAGTAGTTTTCGCGTTGCATGCCTGGTACTTGTCAGCGTTTTCTCGCTGACAGCGCTGGCGGCCTGTGGTTCAGAGGCCGCACCTGAGGCACCATTGGCCGCTGCCAACTCATCCAACACCCCGACCACCTCGACACCCGCTACGGGAACAGATGTCCCGGCAGAACCGGCAATCCTAGACCCGGTGCCGCTGGTTACTCCAGCCGACACCATGTCAACGATGACATCGGACCCCGCTTCACCTCTTGAGACTGCTGCCACTGTGCCTGTTATGCCCATTGTGCGAGCGTCGCCCACCCAGGCGCCAAGGATGGCCCCGACCGGTTCACCGGAGACCGCCGCATCCGACGGAAACGACGAAGGCGACGGAAGCGACGGGTCAGCAGCTTTGGAAGAAGTCCTCGCCCAGCCTGACACCACCTGGGGCGACGTGTTCAACACCTTTTCCGAGGAAGAGCAGTCCTGCATCCGTGGCGAAGTGGGTGATGAGCGACTTGATTCAATCCTGGGGCAACCCTATGGGCTACAAGGACTGGAAAACGAGTCAGTGTCGGTGCTGGAATGCATATCCGACGAGCAAGCCCGGACGATATTGCTGGCCGACTTGTCATCCCGGTTCCCCGGGCTTACCGAAGATCAGAAAATATGCCTGGGGGATTTGCTGGGCACCATGAGTCCCGTGGACCTGGCAAGCGCCATGGGACCGGAACCCACCCAGGAACAGGCGTTTCTGATGCTGTCCTTCAGCCTGGGCATGGTAGCCTGCGTCCCGCAGTTGGCCGAAAACATGTCCGGTGGGCCCACCGGCGTCGACGGCATTAGCGGCGACACCGTCATTCAGAGTGATACCCGTCTCTGGACCTTTACCACCGGCGGATGGGTAGTGACGGCGCCCGCAGTGGCTGAAGGCATGGTGTACGCCGGGTCCGACGATTACAGTCTCTATGCCCTGAATGCTCAAACCGGAAACCTGGTGTGGAGTCATGCCACCGGGGACGTAATCCGGTCCACTCCCACCATCGTTGACGGGAAAGTGTACTTCGGCTCCAACGACAACCACCTGTACGCCCTGGACGCAGCAACCGGAGAACTGCTCTGGCGCTTCGACACCGGCGGCTGGGTACAGTACTCGACGCAGGTCGGCCACGGAGCCGTCTATCTGCCAGTTCAGGGAGATGCAGGCCAGAAGGTTGTGGCCCTGGACGCCGCCACCGGAGAAACCAAATGGGCCGCCGACGTGGCCGCCCGTATCGACCCCACTTATACCCCCAGTGTTTCCGGCAACCATGTCTACGTGGCCGGCGCTACCTATGGCGCATTTTACGCCCTGGACGCCGCCACCGGCGATGTGGCCTGGCGAGCCGACGTGGGCAGCTACGTGGAGTCCAATCCCACTGTGCTGGACGGCGTGGTCTACCTGACGGTGGTCAACCACGCCTACGCCCTGAATGAAATGACCGGAGAAATCATCTGGAGCGTCAGCACCGAGGAGTTCCCCGCTCGGGACTTTCCGGCCGTGGTGGTCGACGGTGTCTATTATCTGGCGCCCAGCAACAATGTGTACGCACTAAACGACGCCACTGGCGAAGAGCTTTGGAGCTACGAGTCGTTCATGCTGTCCACGGCGCCGGTGGTTGCCGAAGGCGTGCTGTACGGCGCTTCGGGTGATGGTGGGTTCGTCTTCGCGCTGGATGTGGCAACCGGACAGGAGCTTTGGAAGGAGTCCACTGGCGGGCAGGTTATCCAGTCGCTGACGGCAATGGACGGTCTGCTGTTTGGCGAGTCGGATTCGGGGACTTTGATCGCCGCCGATGGAGAAAGTGGCGAGCCGGTCTGGGCCTTTGAGAAAGGCGGTTTCTCAGATGTCCGTGGCTACACGGTAAAAGACGGGGTGGTCTACTCCGCAGGGCCCAACAACAGCGTTTACGCCCACACTGCCCCTTAGGAGCAATAGAAGCTGGCTTTGTTCTCGAAAGCACGTTTACGCATAGCAGGTCTGGCTGTCCTGGTTTCCTTGCTGGCAGCCGGCCTGCTTATGGCCTGCAGCGAACCACTGACACCGGTCCCAGCTTCGAGTCCGGCGGTGGCTAACCAGAGCATCGTTATAGATTCGCCCACACCCCTCACCGAGCCGACCAGGTTTCCTACTCCCGCTTCTTTCCCGATTCCGCGAACTTCCCGTTCCATCCTCGCCCCGTCGGCAGATGATTTTGTGCCGACGCCGACACCCCAAGCCACTCCAACTCGCACGCCAATCCCCACGGAAGCGCCCACACTGACGCCGGCACCCACGCCAACCACGGCTCCCACACAAACACCGACTTCAACGCCTACGCCAGAGCCTACGGCGACTCCCTACCCGACACCCACGCCGACTCCGACGGTGATGCCCACTGCCACGCCACCGCCAACACCGGTACCGACACCGGAGCCCACGCCAGAGCCAACGCCAACGCCAACAGCGACGGCTACACCTATTCCTCCGAAGGTAATTGATCCGAAACACGCGGCAATGATAAAGGCGTTGCCTTGGGTTGAGGATGGAGTGAGCTCCTTTGACCAACGGCACTTCAATGGCCTGAATACCCTTGCCCGAGTGAGCCCTCAAATCTTCGAAGAAATCATTGACCGGCCGTGGGTGAGGGAGAACAGAGATGACGTGCACCACGAAGAACCCCTGGTGCTCCGCTATTTAATCAGGATGGCCACAAGGGATGAATCAGTGGCTTTGCAGGTGGCGAAGTTGCCCTTCCTGGACACTATCGAGTGGGGGGACAGCGATAACGTCGTATTCCTGTTGGGCCTGATTGACTCAGACCCGGAAGGGTTGAGAGAACTGCTCTCGTATCCGCCTATTCATGGGGAACCCGGAGAAGGATCGCTCCAGCAAGTCTCCCTGCTTTACCTGGAAATAAAGAGCCGGGAGTCATCACAAACAATAGCAGGACTGGAATGGGTTCAGGACGGACTTGAGCTGCATGAGAACCAAACGGTGACATTGCTGCAACAAATGGCCCTGCAATCTCCAAGTCTCTTTTACGCCATGCTGGAGAATGAACGAGAGTGGATGCCGGCACAAACCGGTCTGGACGTATCAACTATCAGGCGCTTGATCTCCATGGCCGAAATCGACGAGGAAGCGGTCCTGACCATCATAGACATGCCTTTCATGGAAACCATCGAATGGGCCGACGGCGAGGCGATCAGGCGGTTGACCGAGATTTCCAGGACGGACCCGGAAGGTATCGAGGTTATCCTCTCTCGACCCGCTTTCAGCGAGGGAATAACAAACCAGCAAGCAGTTGAGGTCTCCTTATTATATTTGGAGAGCACTGACCCCGAAGCCGCACAGCTGATAAATGATTTGGAATGGGTGAAAGACGGTATCTTCTACGCAGATCTTAGCAAAGTAAGCAACGTTCGCCATCCGGTCAATAAATTTGAGACAAGTGCGGTGCTGGACCTGATAGAGCTGTCAGAAAGGAACAGACCCATGTTTCTTGTCCTGGTAAGCAGACCCTGGCTGCAAGGAGAGTTCACCCGGGAAGGTTTTGAGGCCTTTTCCAACCTTCGAGACATGACGTCAAGATACCCCCGGGAAGCTTCTCAAATTATCGATATGCCCTTCCTGGTTAACTTGGAAAGGGAAGACGACGGAACCCTGGAGATGCTGTTTGACCTGCTTAATCGCGACCGGAACGCATTTGCAGAACTGGTTTCTCACCCTGACCTGGAAGGTGGCATCACCGAAGAAGACCGATTTACCGGTCAATGGCTCTATATGGAAGTTCTGTTTCCGGAGTCCGCCGCCGCTATGGGCGATCTCCCATGGATACGGGATGGGTTGACCGACGCCGAGAAAACGCAAGTGTTGCACTTAAAGGAATTGGCCGGAACGTCAGAGCCTGTTCTTCTCAGGCTCTTGGATAAACCCTGGGTAAGGGACGGCCTGGGCGAGTATGAATTCAGTTTGGTTCGTCGTTTACGAGGATTGTCGCAAGAAAGATACGCCTTTGACTACGGCCCCATGGTTCTTGAAATGGTTTCGATGCCATTCCTGGATTCTGTGGAGCCCACTGACGTGGCGGCGACCAGAGCATTAACCCACATACAGTCGTGGGGTAACCTGGGGCCAAGGGTTGAAGAAATCATGTCCCATCCTTCCTTGCGGGATGGTATCACTGACCAGGAGGCAACAATTGTAGCTTTCCTGCACGGCGCCCTTCACTATAATCTTGAGCTGAAAGTAGACCGCCTGGAGTTATTGGATACCATCCTTGACCCCGAGCAATCCAACCTGGAGACGCGCGTCGTAACGCTCCCCCGGGCTGGCGAGGTAACCCTGGCCGCCATCTATACAAGCTCCGGCACCTTTAGAACATTGGACCTGCTGGAGGAGGTGTTCCGGATCCAGGAAGATTACCTGGGTCAACCCTTTCCCAGGCAATTCGCTGGAGTGCTTCAGGCAGACGTGCTCCTCGGTTGGAGTTCAATAATAAGGGGGGGCATGGTCATTGCCAACGACCGGAGAACTGCGGAAAGCTTCACGACGTTAGCTCACTGGGCGGCAGTCTTCCATTGGGGAGGCGGGGAGTCCTGGTTAACCGCTGGGGGTGTCGAAGTCTTGAGAAAGGAAACCGAGCGTCTTGCCGGCAGGCGTGTCACCAATCGCATCGGATCCTGCACCCTGGTCCCAAATATGCAGGAACTGGACAAGCTGCATGCCAGCAAACCGGAAGACCAAGACGAGGCGCCTGAACTGATACTGTCCAGGTCAAACTGCGAATTCATTCTTGGCGGCGGCTTTTTCGAGGAGCTAGAAAACGGTCTGGGCTCTGACAGTTTCCAGCAAAAATTCATAAAACTGGAAGAGAAATTCAGTAACTCAATCCATGATGATAAATGCAGCGACCTGGAACGGAGGCTTTGCTACGTAAAGCAGGCATTCGTAGTCGAAGCCTCTGCCGCCAACGCCGCCATTGCCACTAAAATAATTGAACGGTGGTACTACGGCGACCCTCTGGGAAAGGGACAATAGCAGCTTGCCCTCGGGGATTACTCTCGCCCCCCTCCCCCTACCACTTCTGTATTTCCGGCAGCACTTCCTTGCCGAACAGGCCGATGTTTTTCATCGTCGCGGCGTGGGACATCTTTGACTCCTGGCCATAGAAGATCAGGTGCTCCATCCCCAACCGGTCGTGCAGGTACTTGATCTTCTCCAGCACCGTGTCGGGAGTGCCGGCCACGATATGGTAGTTTTCGTTTAGCTCCTCGTAGCTCTGCTGAATCAACGGACGGACGGCGCGACGGGCCGCCACCTGCTCGCCCTGCTGACTGCGGTAACCCACCGGATTCATGTACTCCCGGGGGCCTCGCGTGGTGGTGCCCATGCGCCAGAGGAAGTGTCTCGCCTGCTCGTCGGCCTCCTCCTTGGTGTCCGCCACGTAGCAGCACAGCAGGTAGCCAAAGTTGTTGGGCGTGGGTTCGTAACCTTCTTCTGCGGCAGTGGTCCGGTAAATCTGGAACAGGTCCTCGGTAACGTCCAGGGGGGTCAGGAAGGCTACGTAGGTATAGCCGTGCTGCGCGGCCCACTGGGCAGTCTCCGGACTGGCCGTGCCGGGCACCCACACCGGGGGATGAGGCTTCTGCACCGGTACCATCCAGGGGTTGACCACCCGGAAGTTGTAGTGCTTGCCCTCCCAGCGGAAGGGTCCGGGGGTAGTCCAGGTCTTGATTACCAGGTCGTGGCATTCCTCGAACCGCTCCCGGTTGTACATGGGATTGCCGTTGGTAGACAGGGTCTCCACGCCGGTGCCCCGCACCATGCCGGAGATGACCCGCCCGCCGGAAATCACGTCGATCATGGCGATTTCTTCGGCCAGGCGAACCGGGTTGTCGTGGATGGGCAGAATGTTGCCCAGCAGGAGTATCTTGGCCTGCTTGGTGGTGCGGGCCAGCACGGCGGCGGACAGGTTGCAGGAGGCGTTCATGCACGACGGCGTGTTGTGGTGCTCGTTGACCATGATGCCGTCAAAGCCCATCTCGTCCACGTAAACGCACTCGTCAAAGTAACGCTTGAACAGGTCGGAGGCGGTCTCCGGTTCAAAGTAGGTATTGGGGAAGGTCAGCCGCAGAGAGGGAAACTTCTCGCCCTCCTCGTCGGGGTATTCATGGTAGGGAAATTCGCTGAAGTAGTAGACTTTCATGGGTGGAAGGCCTCCAGAGACAAGCTTGGGCCATTATATATCATTGTAGGAGGAGGGATTCGCGGATAAGAGGGAGGGACTAACGATACTTTTCAACCAACTCTTGCAGACCAGTTCGGCCTAACCCCGTCTGTTTGACGCTGAGAATTGCGCCAAGGGTAGTTGGAGGTAAAGGCACGGTTTTGTCAGGGATTACGGTGGAACGTGGGAACCTCTCTCCTGGGAAACTGCGAGAATAGAAGATGCCGTGTGTCCTTCTGCCGCCCTGAACCCAACCGTCGAGTTCCAACAGGCGCATCAAGTCCCTGCCCGAGATGTTCAAGCAGGCCTACCGTATGTCCCCGGCCACGGCGAATCCAGAGGTCGTAACTGCATCTATAGGCACAGCACGCACGTGGTTCTCGGCCAGATAGTCTTCGATATAGCCAAGCCGTTCCACTTCGTTCAGTTGGAGCTCAACAGCTTCCTGAAGTTCCAGTCGGGTTTGTTCCAGGGTGTCCCCGAAAGTGGATGTGCCTAACTCAAGGCAGAGGCCAACCCATTGGTTGGATTCCTGGCTGAATTCGAAGGTCAGGACAATTACGTAATCGGGGGAGCCCTGGCCGTTGCGGTGAATTACTGCAGCTGTGTCGCGCATGGAGGACTCCTTGGTTTATGGGATACTGGTAAAGGCCACTTTAGTATGAGGTGGATCCTCTATTCACGCTATGCTGGAGGCATCCAGAATGTATTGCTTAACCGAGCTTGAATGAGACTGCCGGCAGTTGCTCTTCAAAGTACCCTAACAGAAACTGAGCATTGTTACGTTGTGTATTAGCCCCAATCCACCGAAAGAGTGGAGCAGGTTAGCGTCCTGAAGGGGCAAGAAGGTGCTCCTCTGAATCTGGGATAATGGTTTTGCAACAAAAACCGACCCCGGAAAAGGAGCACCTTTTAGATGCTACCACTTGAGCACCCCGACCGCATCCACGTCGCCTTCGACGATCACCGCCTGGTCAACAATGCCGGGCTGATCCTTCCGGCCACTCTGGCCCAGCGCCTGGGCCTGCGTGAACTCGTTGACCGTCACCTCGACCTGGGGGATGCGCCGGGGCGGGCGAACGCGGGAGACAAGATAATGACGCTGGTGGCCTCGGCGCTGGCGGGCGGCGACTGCATTGACGACGCCGATGCGCTGCGTGCGGGGCGGACCTCCTCAGTGCTGGGCGGCACGGTGAAGGCGCCGTCCACCCCCCGCCTTCGCGGGGGCAGGCTCTGGGCACCTTCCTGCGCAGCTTTCGCTGGGGCCACGTGCGCCAGTTGGACCGGGTGAGCCGGGAACTGCTGGCCCGGGCCTGGGCCGCTGGGGCTGGTCCCGGGGACTTGCCCCTGACCATCGACCTGGACTCCACCATCTGCGAAACCTACGGCCTGGCCAAGGAGGGCGCCCGTCATCATGGCTACACTGGCCAGCGGGGCTATCACCCGCTGCTGGCCGTGGCCGCCGGAACCGGCGACGTCCTGATGGCCCGGCTGCGGGAGGGCCGCGCCAACACCGCTCGAGGCGCCGCCCACTTCCTGCGGGAGACACTGGGCCGGGTGCGTTATGCCGGAGCCAGGGGTCAACTCACAGTGCGGGCCGACAGTGGCTTCTACACCCATTCCATCGTCGCCCTCTGCCGCAAGATGAAGGTCCGCTTCTCCATCACCGTGCGCCAGCACGCCCAGTTGCGCAAGCTCATCGAGGCCATACCCGACGCGGAGTGGAGGCCCATCCCGTATTGGATGGACGGTGCTGCCGACGTGGCCGAGGCTGAATACACACCTTTCCGTAGCGAGCCCGATGCCGCGCCGGTGCGGCTCATCGTCCGGCGGGTGAAGCCCGCGCCCGGGTCCCAACTGGCCCTCTTCGCCTCCTACAGCTATCACGGCTTCATCACCGACCGGGACGAGGACACCCTGGAACTGGAGGCCGACCATCGCCGCCACGCCGAGATCGAGAACGCCATCCGAGACCTCAAGTACGGCGTGGGTCTGAACCATCTCCCCTCGGGCCGCTTCGCCGCCAACGGCGCCTGGCTGGCGGTGCAGGTGCTGGCGCATAATCTGGCCCGCTGGACGGCGCGCATCGGTCTCGGTGAGCAGATAGTAACCACCAAGACCCTCCGGCGGCGGTTCTTCTCCCTGGCCGGACGGCTCACCCGCAAGGCCCGCCACCTCACCCTGCACCTCCCCCGGGGCTGGCCCTGGGAAGCCCAGTTCAGCAGCGCACTGGCTCGATTGCGCTCCCTGCCGCTTCCTTCCTGACGGCGCCGGTGGCGCCTGACCCATCCGCTGGACTACCCAACCGCCTGGCTTATTTGCCCCAGGTCGGTTCCTGATCGTTTCCGGCTGCAATCTGCATGATGATCTCGCCCACCGTTCCTCCTGCGGCCCGTCAATAATCCCCTTGCGGTGGCTGCCCCACCGTGCGTCCAGCCAGATCCATCCGGTTCAAACCCTCACCTCCGCTTGCTCTCGCCTCTCATCCCCTGTCCGGTCGGCTCTGCTACTTCCTTTCGGTGGATTCGGGATTAGCAGAACCATGGACTTCAATGAAGAGGCCGTTTGACAATCGGATAGCTCTTGCAAAATTCTCCCCACCGGAACGAAGAGGTTCCATATGGATCAACCTTGCACCGCGACTCTTATCTACCGGACATTTTTCGGCGGTCAATTTCCCTTTCCTAATCAGGTATTCGGCAATCTCAATAGGGATTTCATACCAGTATTGCAATTGCCTTTCGACCCCATCGGGGAGTTTTAATGTAAGTTCTTTCACTGACTTACCTTCAAACTGGAAATCAGGCAAAGGCGTCCAATCCCCTGGCGGTGGCGGTGGGTCCTCGCCACCACCATCCCTAGAGCCTCCAGGAAAAACTGGCTTCTCTCCCTTAATAGCCCTTCCCGTTTCGACGTTAGGTTTCCAAAGCAACAGGAACTTCAAAGCGCATTCAAAAGCATGCGTAGTGCTAATCTGCACATCCAGAACGCGCTTCTGAACCAAGGGAACCGGGTCGAAGGTACGGTACATTTGCCAATGGTCGCCGTCGGTTACCGCCGCATAAGCAATGCCCTGAGAGATACAATACCCGACCATTTGATCCAAGTGGTTTTCTACGAACGACCCCAACCGCTTAGCCTCTACCACGCTGGCTGGTTTACTCCCCGGGCCCTGAAGAGCGTAATCGGCCCAGCCTACGTCAGTTCTGTACTCAGGCGTCACCAGTGCCGGGTCAGCAACGTCCCACCCTAATGCTGTCAATAAAGGATCAATAAGAGCCACTCGGGTCTGCGTTTCATTAAAAGTAGGTCCATAGCTTGTGATGCGCCGCTGAATGGTTTCGATTACTTGAACCAGGTCATCTAGTGGCATAACCAATCCCCCGTTCTCGCGCACCCAGAAGAACTCCTGCTCCTTCCGCCGATGATGCACGGTTCTTCGCCATAGAATGCCACATATAGCCTTAACTGTCATCCAAACATTGTTCCTATTAGGGGGCAGGGTTAGAATAGGGGGAGTTAGGCCCATAGAGGTGGAACGATGCACAATGAATTTACGGTCGTTTACGAAAAGGATGACGGGTGGTACATCGGATACTGCCTGGAAATTCCTGGGGCCAACGGCCAGGGGAAGACCAAGGAAGAGTGTCGGACCGACCTCGCCTGCGCCATAGCTTTGATTCTCAAGGACCGCCGGGAGGATGGCATGAGAAGCACTCCCTATGGCACTAAACCTGAAACCATCGGCCTGCCCGACGCGCTGCCAGAGGGTGAATACACCGTTATATGAAGCGGAACGACTTGCTGCGGCATATCGTGCGACACGGCTGTCGCTTGAAGCGTGAGGGGCACCGCCATTCGATTTAGACCAATCCATCTACCGGCGAGACCGAAGCCGTACCCTGACATCTGGAAATTAAAGATATGCTTGCGCGAAAGATATGCAGGGTCTCTCTCGATACCGGAAATAGGCCGCCAGTAGCAACTTGGGTTGAAGCACTACATGTAAACCAGCCTCTCCATACCATCAACGAGAAACCTACCACGTTAAGGAGCAACAACAATGGTTCAGCAAGGACAGATTGACCACCTGCTTCTGGAAACCGGCCAGATTCCCTCACCGCCCCACGTTTCGGCCCAGGCGGCGCTGCAGGACTACGACGGCATCTACGCCCGTTCCATCGAGGACCCCGAGGGGTTCTGGGCCGAGGCCGCCGAGGGCCTGCACTGGTTCCGCCGCTGGGACGAGGTCTTCCAGTGGGAGTACCCCAACTTCCGGTGGTTCGTGGGCGGGCAGACCAACATCTGCTACAACGCTCTGGACGTGCATCTGAACACCGAAAGGCGCAACAAGGCGGCCCTCATCTGGCTGGGAGAAGACGGCACGGAGCAGGTCTATACCTACGCCCGCCTGGCCCAGCAGGTCAACCGATGCGCCAACGGCCTCAAGTCCCTGGGCATTGGCAAGGGCGATCGGGTGGTAATCTACATGCCCCTGACGCCGGAAGGGGCCATAACCATGCTGGCCTGCGCCCGCATAGGCGCCATCCACAGCGTAGTCTATGCCGGTTTCAGCGTGGGTTCTCTGCGGGACCGTATCCAGGATGCCTCGGCCAAGCTGCTGATCACCGGCGACGTGGGCTACCGCCGGGGCAACAAGGTTGACCTCATCGGCATCGCCAACGAGGCGGTGGAAGGCTGCGACTCGCTGACTTCGGTGTTGGTCTGGCGGCGGGAAATGGCCCGCGAAGACCTGAAGGTTGGGCAGGTGGATTTCGAGGAACTGCTGGCCGGTCAGTCCATTGACTGCGAAGCCGAGGTAATGGACGCCGAAGATCCCCTTTACATCCTGTATACCAGCGGCACCACCGGCAAGCCCAAGGGCGTAGTCCACGTCCACGGCGGGTACATGGTCGGCACCCACTACCACTTCAAGAACTTCTGGGACGTCAAGGATAAGGACGTCTTCTGGTGCATGTCGGACATTGGCTGGGTGGTAGGCCACAGCTACATCGTTTATGCGCCCCTGGTAGCCGGGGCCACCACCGTCTTTCGCGAAGGCGCGCCGGATTACCCCCACAACGCAATCTTCTACGAAATCATCGAGAAGTACGGCGTAAACGTCATCTTCACTGCCCCCACTGCGGTACGCATGTTGATGCGCTACGGCGAGGAACCCGCCAAGCAGTACAACCTGCGCTCTCTGCGCTTCCTCACCTGCGCTGGCGAACCCCTGAATCCCGAGGCCCTGCGCTGGGCCTACGAGCATATCTGCGGCAGCGGCGAGTGGGCCCACATCGTGGACAACTGGTGGCAGACGGAGACGGGGGGCCCCTGCCTCGGCACCATGGCCACCATGGAAACCCGCCCAGGACGGGTGGGCAAGCCCCTGCCCGGCGCGTTGATGGACATCGTGGACCGGGAGGGTCAGCCCATTGAGGAACCGGACAAGGGCGGACTGCTGGTGATACGCCGTCCCTTCCCCCACTTCTCCCGCACCGTGTGGGGCGATCCGGACCGCTACAACGACACCTGGAACCAGGTCCCCGGGGTGTATCTCACCGGTGATGTGGCCCTGCGCGACGCCGACGGCTATTACATGGTGGTCGGCCGCGCCGATGATGTGCTGAATGTGGCCGGCCACCGCATTGGCTCGGCGGAGGTGGAAAGCGCCTTGGTGTCCCATCCCTCGGTAGCCGAGGCGGCGGTCATCGGCAAACCCGACGAACTGCGCGGCGAGGTGATCAAGGGCTTTGTTACCCTGCGCATGGGCAACGACCCGTCAGACCTGATGATCGACACCCTGCGCAACCACGTCCGCACTGTCTTGGGTCCCATCGCAGTGCCGGCGGAAATCGAGTTCACCCCTACCCTGCCCAAAACCCGCTCCGGCAAAATAATGCGCCGCCTGCTGAAAGCCCAGGAACTGGGGTTGGATCCGGGGGATATTACGACGCTGGAAGAGTAGGGGGGCGTCGGGACTGCCATCGGCGGTTGTCAAAGGGGACCATAATCCCGCTCATCCTGAGCCTCTCGAAGGATGAAAACATGGAGTCAGGTTATTGGCATTCTACGTTTACATCCTCAGGTGCGCGGACGGCTCCTATTACACGGGGCATACCGACAACTTGGAAACGTGTCTGGAAGCCCCTAGCCGTGGCGAAATAAGAGACCACACCTTCTTCCGCCGTCCCGTCACCCTGGTTTTTTCAGACCAGCTTGCCGCTCGAGAGGAAGCATTCGAACGGGAAAGGCAAAGAAAAGGGTGGTCAAGGGCCAGGAAAGAGGTGTTGATAGCGCGAGATTGGGAGAAGCTCGTCAGGCTATCTCAGAACAATTACCAAACTCCAGATGGTAGCGGAGACCCTTCGACAAGCTCAGGATGAGCGGAAGTAAGTATTTCACGCTCATTTTAAGCCTGCCGAACCATCGATAACCGGACTTCTTACTTCAACGAGTTCAGGATGAGCGGTTAACAGTAGCAGGGGCAACTTGGTACCCGAAAGAAGTTGCGACAACCAAAACGCAATAGGAACAAACCAATGAAAGCAATGGTACTGGAGCAGTTCAACGCTCCCCTGGCCTGGCAGGACGTTCCCGAACCGCAAATCGGCCCAAGAGACGTGCTGATTAAGGTTGCAGCTAACGGCCTCTGCGCCACCGATTTAAAAATTACCGGAGGCCTGGTGCCCACAGTGCCCCTGCCCCACATACCGGGCCACGAGGCGGCTGGCGAGGTGGTGGAGGTTGGCGCTGAGGTGCCAGGACTTGAGCCCGGAGACCACGTTACCGTCTATCCCACCGAGGGCTGCGGCTACTGCGACTACTGTCGCAAGGGCTTCGAGAACTATTGCGTTACCGCTCCCCGCACCGGATTTGAGATTAACGGCGGGTTCAGCCAGTTCATGCGGGTGTCGGGCCGCAACGCGGTCAAAATTTCCCCTGAAGTTCCTTGGGAGGAAGCGGCTATCATCCCCGATGCCATGGCCAGCGTGTATCACGCCCTTACCCAGAAGGCCAAGGTCCAGGCTGGGGAGACGGTGGTTATCATCGGCATCGGCGGACTGGGAATACACGCAATGCAGATGGCCAGGCTGATGGGAGCCCGGGTAATCGCCGCCGACGTGGTGCCGGACAAGCTGCAGGGAGCCGAGCAGTTCAAACCCGACGTGATCGTCAATAGCCGGACAGAATCATTGCCCGAGAGGGTCAAGGAATTAACCAACGGCCTGGGTGCCGACGTCGTAGTGGAAGGCGTGGGCGGCGAAGCGGTGGCCGAAATCCTGCCCGACAGCCTGGCGTGCCTCAAGCTGGGCGGACGACTGGTAATCCTGGGCTACAACTACGGCATCCCCCTGGCGGTGGACACGGCTGATCTGATTTACGGCCAATGGAGCATCCTGGGCACCCGGGCCTCGACCCTCCAGGACGTGGTGGACGTGGTCAATCTCGTAGAGCAGGGGCGATTGAAGCCGGTGGTGTCTGAGCTTTACCCGCTGGAACAGGTTGAGCAAGCGTTGGCCCGGCTGCGGGAAGCCCCCCCGCTGGGCAGGATTGTGCTGCAGTCCGGGGAGTAACCTTAGCTGGACTGAGCATACCGAGGTCAAGTCACGAAAAAACATGAGTCATCCCGGATTTTGAGAGGATAGGGAAAGTAGTCTAAGCCCGAATCCACCGATGGGAGGCGTGAAGGCCAGGCAAGTTGGGATGAGGGAGCCTACCAGGGAGAAAGCCTGGGCTCCATGGGGACCGATGTGACACGGCAGAGGGTTTTCAGTAGCCGCACCGGGCTTCGAGAGCGGTCTGGGAACGCTGGGAATCGCGTGATAGTGACATTGGACGCAGCAGGATACGCTCGCGGCGCGGGCGGACGCGAGTTTGGAGGCGTTGGGTCGGTTGCGGATAGCGCCGTCAGGACGGGAGCGGCAGGGCGCGCAATCGGGCCAGGGCGCGGCTGAACTGCTCCTCCCAGGGCCAGCCCCGGGGAAGATGCAAAGTGAGTCTGCGCGCCGAGCGGGTAAGCCGTCCGGCCATAGAGAAGAAGCGTCGCCGCAGGGTCTTGGTGGTCACCAGTTGCTCGCCCAGACCGATGCGCGCTGCCCAACGGGCCAGATTATGCGCCAGCACCTGGACGGCCAGCCAGGCGCCGTTGGCGCAGAAGCGGCCCGAGGGGAGATGGTTGAGCCCCACGCCGTACTTCAGGTCCCGGATGGCATTCTCGATCTCGGCGTGGCGGCGGTGGTCGGCCTCCAGTTCCAGGGTGTCGCCGTCGCGGTCGGTGATGAAGGCGTGATAGCTGTAGGTGGCGAATAGGGCCAGTTGGGAACCGGGCGTGGGCTTCACCCGCCGGACGATGAGCCGCACCGGCGCAGCATCGGGCTCGCTACGGAAAGGTGTGTATTCAGCCTCGGCCACGTCGGCGGCGCCGTCCATCCAATAGGGGATGGGCCTCCAGGCATCCTCAGGTATGGCCTCGATGAGCTTGCGCAACTGGGCGTGCTGGCGCACGGTGATGGAGAAGCGGACCTTCATCTTGCGGCAGAGGGCGACGATGGAATGGGTGTAGAAGCCGCTGTCGGCCCGCACCGTGAGTTGCCCCCTGGCCCCGGCATAACGCACCCGTCCCACCGTCTCCCGCAGGAAGTGGGCGGCGCCCCGGGCGGTGTTGGACCGGCCCTCCCGCAGACGGGACATCAGCACGTCGCCGGTTCCGGCGGCCACGGCCAGCAACGGGTGATAGCCCCGCTGGCCGGTGTAGCCATGGTGTCGCGCCCCCTCCTTGGCCAGCCCGTAGGTCTCGCAGATGGTGGAGTCCAGGTCGATGGTCAACGGCCCGTCGCCGGGTCCGGCACCGGCGGCCCAGGAACGGGCCAGCAACTCGCGGCTTACTCGGTCCAACTGGCGGACGTGGCCCCACCGGAAGCTGCGCAGGAAGGTCCCAAGGTGGAGGGCGCTTTGACCATGCACCCCAGCACTGAGGAGGTCCGCCCCGCACGCAGCGCATCGGCGTCGTCAATGCAGTCGCCACCAGCCAGGGCGGAGGCCACCAGCGTCATTATCTTGTCTCCGGTGTTGGCTCGGCCTGGGGCCCGGCCCAGGTCCAAATACCGGTCAACCAGTTGGGGCAGGCCCAGGCGCTGGGCGAGGATGGCCGGAAGAATTAGTCCGGCATTGTTGACCAGGCGGTGGTCGTCGAAGGCGATTTGGATGCGGTCGGGGTGCTCAAGTGATAGCATCTAAAAGGTGCTCCTTTTCCGGGGTCGGTTTTCTGATCAAAAACCATTATCCCAGATTCAGGGGAGCACCATCTCACCCCTTCAGCACCTCTTTATTCCCCACTCCTTCGGTGGATTCGGGCTAAGGAAAGCCTATAAAAGAAGCCCCCCGTTTGGTGGAGTGGAAGTGAGCAAACTTCAAACCACTGAAGGGGGGCTTTTCTATGGTGCGGCATGGGGAGGGGCGGAAGCAAGCCCAATCGGTAGCGAATTTACTGGAATTATTCATCGGCCCTTTGGAAGAGTGGCTGGATGACCAGTTGGACCGGCGCCTGGTGCGCACCTTCTTCCTGGCCCTGGCCGATCTGCAAGAGGCTGGGGAGTCCTGCCCTGGCCCTGTGGGACGAGAGCGTCCTGGAGAAGTTGGAAAGCATAGCCCTGGAAGGATTGGGGCCGGTACGCTCCAGCAAGGCCGCCCGTCTGAAGCGCATCAAGCCCGGCTGCTACAATCCTCCAGGAGGCCGGCCGGTATTCGTCCCGGGCCTGTAGTAGATCACGGTCATGGTAGCTGGCTACTTGGGCCCGCCCGCCCTGGCGGCCATGCGCTGGTGGACCCGCGGGGCCCTTTGGCTACCGACCGGTTCACCAACCTGGTCTCCCTGCTGAACCAATGCTCGGAAAAGTGGGGGCAGCAGGTGATTCATGTCTGGGACCGGGGCTTTGCTGGTGGACCCTGGCTCCGAGAGTTGACCGGCCGGCGATTGCGTTTCATCATGCGCTGGCATACCGGCTACTTTCTCGTCGATGACAAGGGCTCTCGTCACGCCTGGCAAATCGCCCGGGGCAAGCGTTCTGTGGACCACCGGATGGTGTGGGACATCCACCGCCGTCAGTACCGGAAGACGGGTATCGTCTACCTGCCGGTCCGCCACCCCCAGGTGGACCAGTCCCTGTGGCTGGTGGTTTCCCCCCGGGCCAGGGCCGCAAGCCCTGGTACCTGCTCACCAACGAACCCATAGCTGACGCGGCCGATGCCTGGAAAGTGGTCTTCGCCTATGCCCGCCGCTGGCAGGTGGAACTTTGCTACCGAGCCTGCAAGACCGACCTGGCCATGGAAAGCCCCCGCCTCTGGTTCTGGGAGAACCGGCTCACGCTGTTGCTCATGGTCAGCCTGCTCTACTCCTTCCTGCTGTCTCTGCTACACCCTCACTGCCAGCCCCTGGTGGAAGGTCTCCTGCGAAACTGGTGCCACAGAACCGGGAAGCGGTACCGCGACGCCGCGATACCGCTTCCCAGAATCAGATCAGCTCTAAGTGCCTCGCCTACCCTCCCCCTTTCTCACCATGCACCCAAAATTCGGGATGACTCATGTTTGTATAAGATATTACGTTATGTTAGATCCAATGGATTGGTACGGTATCCAGCCTTAGCCCGAATCCACCGATGGGAGGCGTGAAGGCCAGGCAAGTTGGGATGAGGGAGCCTACCAGGGAGAGAGCCTGGGCTCCATGGGGACCGATGTGACACGGCAGAGGGTTTTCAGTAGCCGCACCGGGCTTCGAGAGCGGTCTGGGAACGCTGGGAATCGCGTGATAGTGACATTGGACGCAGCAGGATACGCTCGCGGCGCGGGCGGACGCGAGTTTGGAGGCGTTGGGTCGGTTGCGGATAGCGCCGTCAGGACGGGAGCGGCAGGGCGCGCAATCGGGCCAGGGCGCGGCTGAACTGGGTTTCCCAGGGCCAGCCCCGGGGAAGATGCAAAGTGAGTCTGCGCGCCGAGCGGGTAAGCCGTCCGGCCATAGAGAAGAAGCGTCGCCGCAGGGTCTTGGTGGTCACCAGTTGCTCGCCCAGACCGATGCGCGCTGCCCAACGGGCCAGATTATGCGCCAGCACCTGGACGGCCAGCCAGGCGCCGTTGGCGCAGAAGCGGCCCGAGGGGAGATGGTTGAGCCCCACGCCGTACTTCAGGTCCCGGATGGCATTCTCGATCTCGGCGTGGCGGCGGTGGTCGGCCTCCAGTTCCAGGGTGTCGCCGTCGCGGTCGGTGATGAAGGCGTGATAGCTGTAGGTGGCGAATAGGGCCAGTTGGGAACCGGGCGTGGGCTTCACCCGCCGGACGATGAGCCGCACCGGCGCAGCATCGGGCTCGCTACGGAAAGGTGTGTATTCAGCCTCGGCCACGTCGGCGGCGCCGTCCATCCAATAGGGGATGGGCCTCCAGGCATCCTCAGGTATGGCCTCGATGAGCTTGCGCAACTGGGCGTGCTGGCGCACGGTGATGGAGAAGCGGACCTTCATCTTGCGGCAGAGGGCGACGATGGAATGGGTGTAGAAGCCGCTGTCGGCCCGCACCGTGAGTTGCCCCCTGGCCCCGGCATAACGCACCCGTCCCACCGTCTCCCGCAGGAAGTGGGCGGCGCCCCGGGCGGTGTTGGACCGGCCCTCCCGCAGACGGGACATCAGCACGTCGCCGGTTCCGGCGGCCACGGCCAGCAACGGGTGATAGCCCCGCTGGCCGGTGTAGCCATGGTGTCGCGCCCCCTCCTTGGCCAGCCCGTAGGTCTCGCAGATGGTGGAGTCCAGGTCGATGGTCAACGGCCCGTCGCCGGGTCCGGCACCGGCGGCCCAGGAACGGGCCAGCAACTCGCGGCTTACTCGGTCCAACTGGCGGACGTGGCCCCACCGGAAGCTGCGCAGGAAGGTCCCAAGGTGGAGGGCGCTTTGACCATGCACCCCAGCACTGAGGAGGTCCGCCCCGCACGCAGCGCATCGGCGTCGTCAATGCAGTCGCCACCAGCCAGGGCGGAGGCCACCAGCGTCATTATCTTGTCTCCGGTGTTGGCTCGGCCTGGGGCCCGGCCCAGGTCCAAATACCGGTCAACCAGTTGGGGTAAGCCCAGGTGCTGGGCCAGGATGGCCGGAAGGATCAGCCCGGCATTGTTGACCAGGCGGTGGTCGTCGAAGGCGATTTGGATGCGGTCGGGGTGCCCAAGTGGTAGCATCTAAAAGGTGCTCCTTTTCCGGGGTCGGTTTTCCGATCAAAAACCATTATCCCAGATTCAGGGGAGCACCATCTTACCCCTTCAGCACCTCTTTATTCCCCACTCCTTCGGTGGATTCGGGCTAAGCAGAAGGAAAGGTCCACTGCTGGGCTGCTGGAAAAGGGGATCTGTCGCCTGGAATGGCTGAGTCCCAACAGAACTGCCAGTAGAAAGGAACCGAACCGAATCAATGGCAATCGTCGTGGCCGGATGCACGGTTGTCGAATTTTTCAACGCGTCTACCCGTACTAAGGACCTGTAGTCCAGGTTATCAGCAGTTCACGGGAAGGCTGGCGCCATCGTGGTCGGTACCCCTCGGCATCGGCGCTGAACAACCGGTTGAAGTTTCGAGAAATTACCTCTTTGGCGGCAGCAATGTCGTCTTCTCGCACCCATCCGCTTTCAATCACGTCATTTACGGCTTCCTCTCTGGTGCCCAGGAGCTTGCCCTCCCACCAGGGAGGCTCCGGCAGCGTCAGCAAGTCGGGGAGTCTCCCTATCTCCCATAGCACCGCCAGCAACTCCCGAAACCCCGGTACGGGCGCCATTTTTTCGCCGTAGAATAGGTCGAATAGCGTTGCTTCGCTGTTGGGTGGAGCCACGCTCCAGAGCGTAATCATGACTCGGCGGCGGGCTGATGACTCCAGTTTTTCAATGAAAGGGACTATATCTCGTACGAAGTAGGTTACGTCGGCGGAAAATACCACATCGCCAACCACGCCTTCCACGTCCATCCAGTTGGCCTGAATGCGTCGGCCGTTGGTGATTCCGGCCTTGCGCCGACTGTCCTCGAACTCGGCGCCCATTGCGGTAGACGGGTCAACCACTATGGCTTCACGGCAGCGCAATGCCAGCGGCAGGCTGACCCTGCCCGCGCCCCCGCCCACGTCGACCAGTACATCTTCAGGCCGCACGTAACGGGAAATAAGTTCCAGGTTGGGTTCCAGGATGCGGCGGGGGTCGAAGCGGAACAGACGGGCCAGCCTTCGGGTCCAGGGATCCCCTGACCCGGCCATGCCGTGTAAACGAGACTGTTGCTCGGCAACGGCATCAAGGTAAACGGCAAATTGATCGGCGGCTGTCATCGAGTATCCCCGTTTCAATGTCCACCCTAATCTGGCCCGAATGCTAGTTAAGGCTGTCTCAGACAGATTATCAGATTCCTTGACGCTTCACAGGCCGCCGTTGGTTGAGCCGATACTAAAGTCTTTGCACCTGGCGTGGCGGGAACACGGCTATGAAGCGGCAAGAGGGACTTCTCAATAATACTTTCTAACGTAAGCTCAGTGGTATTCAGGAATTATGCTCTTTGACAAGCTTGCGACCAGGGCAAATACTGTTATGTGGTCAGGCGCCCACGATCATACCTAACATAGCCACCTGCATTTGGAACACACTCGTGGTTGGGCCCAATGGTCGGCCTGTTCAGGGTCTTGCAGGATTAGCCTGGGCCAGCAATCCACGTACGGAAGGTATATATGTCCCTTGACCTGGGCGAAACCATAATTCAATTAGACCGGGTGTCCCAAAACCTGGGACGGAGCCACCACGACCGGCATGAACGACTGACGCGGCTGATTGCCGAAGCCTCTGATGTGTCTCCCGAGGTAGCCCGACAGCGAACAAATCGGTTCTACGAGCCCTTCCTGGCCGCCCAGGTGGTGGACACCCTGCTGGGTGCGGTGGGGCCACTGCCTGCGCCCGCAGACTGGGTGGCAGCTTCGGTGGATGGCTCCCACATAGATGTTGACCGACACCTACCCGTGCCGTGCCACCTCATAAACTTGGGGGGCTGTGTATTAACCTATGGTTCGCGGGGAGACGCGCAATTCTTCAGCCGCCCCCATCTGGCTGCTCAGCAGGATGAACTGTACTTGACGAACCCCCTTAGAGCCAGTGAAGAGGAGGCGATCACCGGCAACCTGCTGGGCTTGCACCGAACGGTACGCGAGCTGGAATCCTTGCTGGAAGTGGCGAAAGGTTGCCCGTCCGAGTTGCCGGTTCTGGCCCTGGTGGACGGCACCCTCGTCCTGTGGGGTCTGGCCGGCCACGGCTACCGGGATTTTGTACGGGAGCACATAATCAAGGAAGGGTTGCTGGCCGCCCTGGAGGGATTTCGGCAACTGGCCCAGGAACGGCCGGTCTCTCTTGCTGCCTACGTATCCCTGCCCCGCAGCACCGAGGTAGCCAACGCCATTCGCCGCTGCCTCTGCACATATGAGATTTCCCATTGCCGCGAGTCATGCAGCAACCGCCGCTCGGACCGGGAGCCCTGCAGCAACTCCAACGACTTTCTCGACCGGGAGATTTTTGGCGAACTCCTGGAGACATACCATCGGTCGCCCATTTACCAGACCAGCTCCTCGGGGCCCAGGGAATACTATGGCGATGGGCAGCAGGTCTGCTTCTACTACCTTAATGCCGGAGAGGAGATCGCTCGCGTAGAAGTGCCCCAGTGGGTTGCGGAGGACGAGACCCTGCTGGCCTTGAGCCACACCCTGATAGCGGAGCAGTGCCGGCGGGGGCAGGGCTATCCCGTGGCCATTTCCGAGGCCCACGAGCAGGCCGTGATAACCGGAAGGGACCGCCAACTGTTCAAGCAAATGGTGTCGGAGACGTTGGAACGACAGGGTTTGCCCACTTATACCTCCCAAAAGGAACGCTCCAAACAGCGGCCGTGGGTGTAGGGCTTTCCTGGACGAAGGGAGTTTCATATTCCAGGTTCTGAATGGCTGACGATCAAGTCCCTGAAAGCATTGGGCCCGCTAGACAACCGGGTTGATGCCAGGAACTCCAGATACTCCTCGTAACTCCCAAACTGGGACACCGTTTCCAGGAACTCCCTGATGGACCCACTGCGGCGGCGCAGTTCCCGCATTTGCTCGCCAATGGGACTGGCCGAGCCGGGCCTGGTGGCGTAGGAGCCGTGAAAGGCAAAGTAGGCCTGGTTAATCTTGCGGATGCTGAAGCCGTTGGTCACAAAGAGGCGGCGCCGTTCCTCCATGTAGGCCTCAGCCCCCTCGATATCTCCCTGGGCCAGCAGTTCCTCGGCGTGGTGGCGGGTCTCCCGCATCTCGGCGTTGTAATCAAACCTGTCAGGGTTGATCCGCTCCCAGTGACGGTTTACAGCCTCTCCGGTCAGGGAGGTATACACCAGATCGCCCAGTTCCTCTCCGGCGATGGAGGCGACGGTTTCGTTCAACGTCAGCATCTCCGGACTCTGCCCGAAATTGCGACCCAGGGGCCGGAAAAAGAGCCAGTGGTGCAACCATTCGTGGGAAGCCACTTCCAGGGCATTGCGGAGGCCAGAGGTATCCAGTACTACGCTGGGATAGACCGACAGGCCGCCGGTCCTTACCACCACCGCCGAGAGGTCCTCGGTATCCAGAGCTACCTTTTCCAGCTCATCCTTGACCGCATCGCTCAGGCCGGCTTGCAACAGGAAAGCATCTTCGCGATAGATCCGGTCCCTGGGCGAAAGGGCCATGACGTTGGGTGTACTACCGAAGACGGCGTCCACCGGCGGAAATACGCCAAGCCAGCCGGCGGTAAGACCCTCCTGGGTCAGCACTCGGGACAGCTCTTCCTCCACTATACCTTCTACCTCGGGCAAGAGTTCCTTCCGGCGGTCCCGGTTCCTTTCCAGCGCCAAGGACAGGTGTGCAATAGTCCTGTCGCGGCGGGCAACCTCGCTATCCGAAGTACCAGGGTCACCCAGCTCCGCCTTTCGCAGGGTGCCTTCCATCTCCCTCTGCTGCTGGCCCCAGTCGAAAAAATTCTGGACCAGGGCAACCTGCTCTGCTCGAGACAACTCACGGTGCCAGGGCCACAGGTCTGCCAGCTTGCGGGTCCACTTGTGGGAGAGATGGCTCAGTTCCCAGGAAACTATGCTGTAGCGATAAGGCGCCGTCGCTATGTCCAGACCCGTGGGCCGGTAGTCCGACTGGCCAATGGTTAACACAACCAGCGCCAGCATCAACAGCAAGAGGCTGCGGCGCACTTCTCGCAGCCAGCGACGGACCCTTCTGTTTGCGTCGGCAGATGTCGAACCTTCGGAAAGCATTAAATCAATCTGAGAAAGTAGCGAAAATACCCAAATAATTGGGGTTGACACGGATTGTAGAGTAGCGGCTCCAAACTTGCTGACTGTTTGGCTGGCTGGCCAAATCAGTGATAGGGAGCTGTATACATTATGACCGACATTACTGACAACCACCGAAAACCTGTAGAGCGCGTTAACCCATTTTCCCCGATTGTCACACCTGACGGTTGTCTTTATTGTCTCCACCAAGCAACCGACCATTCGGGCCCTGCCTACGGCGTTCGGCTGGAAGGACGCAAATACCGCAAAAATGTGGTATACGCCATCTTCTGTCATGCTTGCGCCGCCGAGAAGGCCACCAAGCAGGTGGCTTGCTGGCAGATGCCCGAGGGCGTGTACCGGAACTTCAGCAGGTACGGCGTGCAAACAGCGGGAGTTTAGGGCTGTGGGGCGTAACTTTGGCGGCCCGAAACCCAGAGTTGGCTACCAATAAACTCCCCGCTCTGTTGCGGGGAGGGTCATGGGGTGAGGGCGCCCGCCACTTACGCCATTTCTTGACACTACCGGGTGCCGGTTGTATGCTTTTGCCCGATAACCGAAGGGAGGTTTTACCTTGTCTACCCCTGCCACTTTCCTTACCGAAGAGATGCGTCAGCAAGCTATTGGTCTGGAGAGTCAACCGGTCACGATGGAAGTGGAAAAGGGGGCCATCCTCCGGTTTGCCGAAGCTATCGGCGACCTCAATCCTCAGTACACTGACGAGGCCGCCGCCCGCAAGTCCATGCTTGGTGGATTGGTAGCCCCGCCTACTTTTCTCCGCTCCGTGCGCGGGGTCAACCTGGAGTTGCCCTTCGAGCTTTCCTTCAGTCGCCGGTTGGACGGCGGCAGTGACTGGGAATATTTCCAGCCGGTGCGACCCGGGGACCGTATTACTGCAGTGGCTCGCATAGGCGAATTGACCGAGCGGGCCGGCCGTCTGGGCGTCATGGTGTTTATGACTACCGTAACCACCTACAGCAACCAGTTCGACGAGGTGGTCGCCACCCAGACCAATACCCTGATAGCATATTAGTATCGGGCAGCCACCTGAGCTGCCCCAACATAGTGAACGGGATATAGGGGCGTCCCTTGGGGGCGCCCCCGACGCAGTCAATGCGCAGAGGTAGTTCAATGGCCGAGCAAGTCTACTGGGAAGACATTTCCGAAGGGATGGAACTGCCTTCGATAGTCAAAGAACCCACCACGCGTCAACTGGTGCAATATGCCGGCGCCTCCGGTGATTTCTACGAGATTCACTACGACAAGGATTTCGCCGTTGGCAACCAGTTGGATGGTCCCATTTTGCACGGCGCTTTGAAGAGCGCTTTCCTGGGACAGCTGGTAACCGACTGGATTGGGCCGCAGGGCACGCTGAAGCGGCTGCAGTGCCAGTACCGGGGTATGGATGCCCCGGGCAGCCCCATAACCGCCAAGGGCACCGTTACCCGGGTGTACGAGGAGGATGGGCAGCGCCTGGTTGATTGCACTGTATGGCTGGAAAATACCGAGGGCCAGAATACCACCCCCGGCAACGCTACGGTAACCCTGCCCAGCCGGCAAGGGTAGCTACGATGGCTTCACCGGCTATACCAGCGCCGCAGCCAGGGGGCCATACTCCCGACGGCTACCTGCAGATGAGCAACCATTACCTACGGCAGTCCAGGGTTGAGCTGGAAGCCGGTGATCTGGTTCAAGCATCTGAGAAGCTGTCTGGATCTGTGGCTACTGCTTTGAAAGCCATCGCTCAGCAGCGAGGTTGGCGGCACGATAGCCACGCTATGCGGCAGGCTGTAGTTTCCCAATTGGGGTCGGAACTGGGGCCCTCTACTCCCGCAGCTCAGAGTCTCTACAGGGGTCGAGACGCCGGAGACTTGCACCACGAGAGTTTCTATGAGAACTTCCTCTACGAGGACGATGTTCTTTACGCCATTGGCGCTACCGAAACCTTTGTCCAGATTATCGAACAACTGATGAGCGAACCGCCCAGGCCCTTTACCGTAGCAAGGCCTCTGGACGCTCATCGCATAAGCCAACTCACAGGACACGAACCTGACTTGGGAGTTACCGATGCCCTGGGCTTTGCCAACTTTACGGGACAGGTTCGGTAGGCCTAGTCCCATTTCCCTGGTTTCAATTCGAGAATCAAAACCGAGGTTAAATCAAATATGGCGGACATACTCAGAGACAAGGTAGCCATCGTTACCGGCTCCGGCCGGGGCGTGGGCCGCGGTGTAGCCAAGCTCATGGCCCAGGAGGGTGCCCAGGTAGTGGTGGTTGACCCGGGCGTCAATGTTGACGGCAGCGGATCAGACCAGTCCATCGCCGAGCAGGTGGTGGCGGAAATACTGCAGGAAGGCGGTCAAGCCGTGGCCTGCCTGGAGTCGGTGGCGACCATGGATGGTGGCGAGAAGATTGTCCAGACTGCCATCGACAGTTTTGGCAAGCTGGACATTGTCGTAACCTGCGCCGGCATCCTCCGCGACCGGATGATTTTCAACATGACCGAGCAGGAGTGGGACGACGTTATCGCCGTGCACTTGAAGGGCACCTTCAGCGTGGTCAAGAATGCCTGCATTCTCTTCCGCCAGCAGCGTTACGGCCGGATAATCACCTTCAGCTCCCAGTCCGGGCTTCAGGGCAATTCCGGCCAGGCCAACTACGGCGCCGCCAAGTCGGGCATCGCCGGGTTCACCAAGGTCGTGGCCCGTGACATGGGCCGCTACGGCGTAACCGCCAATTCCATTGCGCCCAGGGCTACCACCCGCATGATAGGCGCCATCCCTGATAGCGCTGCGGAAATTCGCGCCCGTGGCGGAGTCCAGACCCTGGACCAGGGCAATGAACCGGAGACAATGGATCCGGACGACATCGCCCCCTTCGTCTGCTATCTGGCCAGCGACTATGCGGCCACGATAAACGGGCAAACCTTCCTGGTCTATTCCAGCGAGATATCCCTGATGTCGCAGCCCCGTCCGGAACGGTCTATTTACAATGACGGTCACTGGTCTATGGAGGACATTGCCCCTCAGGCCAGGAATCAACTGACCCGGGGCATCTACAATCCGGCCCCTCCCCGGGCGTAGAGAGCAGAGGCTCTACCGGATTTACATTGCACAAATATCGAAAACTACTCCGAACTGGAGCGCATAAATGCCCAATCTTCTTGAGAACAAAGTAGCAATCGTAACCGGCTCAGGCCGCGGCGTCGGCAAGGGCGTGGCCATGCAGATGGCCGCCGAGGGAGCCAGAGTCGTGATAGTTGACCCGGGCGTCAACTTGGACGGCAGCGGCTCCGACCAGTCCATTGCCGAGCAGGTGGCCGTAGAGATTCGCGAGGCCGGCGGCGAGGCCGTAGCCTGCCAGGAGTCGGTGGCAACCATGGATGGCGGCGAGAAAATCGTCCAGACCGCCATCGACGCTTATGGCAAGCTGGACGCCGTGGTAACCTGCCACGGCATTCTCCGCGACCGGATGATTTTCAACATGAGCGAGCAGGAGTGGGACGACGTTATCGCCGTGCACCTTAAGGGCACCTTTACCGTCGTCAAGCACGCCTGTATCCTCTTCCGGCAGCAGCGGTCGGGCCGGGTTATCACCTTCAGTTCCACTTCGGGACTTTACGGCAACACGGGTCAGGCCAACTACGGCGCGGCCAAGGATGGCATCGCCGGGTTCACTCGGGTGGTGTCCCGGGATATGGGTCGCTACGGCGTAACCGCCAATTCCATCGCTCCCAGCGCCCAGACCCGCATGATTGGCAGTGTGCCCGACGAGGCCCGCGAACTGCGCGCTTCCCGCGGCGTGAGCGGCGGCAACGTGGGCGGCCTGCGCGGCGAGCCTGAAGACGTGGCTCCCTTCACCACGTGGCTGGCCTCTGACGAGGCCGCCCACGTCAACGGCCACGTGTTTTACGTAACCGAAGGCCTGGTCAGCATGTTGAACGAGCCGGAACCGGTGCGGACGATGCACAAGGATGGTCGTTGGACCATTGAGGAGATTATCCGAGTCTTCCCCGCCACTCTGGGCGTGGAACTGCACAACCCAGCCCCGGCGCCCCCGCCGTCGGTGTAACAGGTTCCGGACTACAGGAAACCTATAGGGGCAACTAACACCTAACCGGACAACTAGAGGGAATAGCCAATGTTTCGCAGTTTTAGCGCTTCTTACGCCGGACACGTTGTAGACGACAACCTGGGCTTCGAGGGCATGCCAGCCAACGACCGCAACTATCCCAACGACAGGCTGGCCGAGGCTTTTGACTGGGCCCTGGACTTCTCGCGCCACCTGGAGAGCCTGGGCTATGACGAGTTCTGGATGGCGGAGCACCACTTCCAAACGGAAGGTTACGAGTGCATCCCCAACCTCCTGATGCTGAGCCTCTACCTGGCCAGCAATACGGAGCGGCTTAAGTACGGCTGCGGATTCAACATCACCCCCATGTGGCATCCCCTGCGCCTGGCCGAGGACTACGCCATGGCTGACATTCTTACCGGCGGTCGGGTGCTCTTTGGGGTAGGCCGTGGCTACCATACGCGGGAAGTCGAGACCTTCGCCGCGCCCATGCTGGACGGCGATGCCAACCGGGAGCTTTTCGAGGAGCAGGTGGAAGTGCTGGTCAAGGCCTTCTCCGAAGAGTCCTTTTCCCACGAGGGCAAGCACTACAAGTTTCCCGCGTCGGTGCCCTATCGCGGCTACCAACTGGAAAAGATCAGCCTGGTGCCCCGTCCCATCAGTCAGCCGGTGGAAATCTGGCAGCCCCTGGTCAGCGGCAACCCCAAGGGTATCGACTTCATGGGTAAAATGGGCATAAAGGCCCTGATCGCCAACACGCCTGAGTCCGCCCTGAGTGAGCGGATGGAAATGTACCAGCAAGGCGCTGCGGCCCACGGGCGCGAAATTGCCTTGGGCGAAGACGTTGCTCTCGGTTACCGCTTCTTCATCGGCGACACCCAGGAAAAGGCAATTGAAGAGGCCCGACCCTACTTTGAAGAGGCAATGAAGTTTGCCGCTCCTCTGGGTTTGATGCGGCTGAATCAGGAGCAAATAGACGAGGTAGCCCGCCCCGGCCGTCCCCAGGGCATAGAACTGCCCACGTTGGAGGAGGCGGTTGAGAACAAGGTCTGGCTGTGTGGCCCGCCCGAGCAGATCGCTGAGCACCTGATGAGCGTGGAGGAGAAGTACCCCGGCGCGGAGCGGGTCAATCTGGGCGCGGTAATGGGCATGCCCCAGGAAGTCTTCAAGGACCAGCTGACCAAGTTTGCCGAGGGTGTCTTCCCTTTGATGCAGGGAAGGTAATCTGGGCAGTTTCTTTATAGCATTTTAGTCCACGAACGACATGAAGAGACACTAAGGTTGAGTTTCCTCCCTTGGTGTCTCTTTAGTTTTCTGCGGGGGCATCAATATCTGGAAGGGCAGCAGGGTGCTCAGGGCGTGTCAGGTAGTGCCAGGTCAAGGTTCCCCGCAAGCCCTGGAAGAACAGGTATGCGAAGACCAGATTAAGCACCAGGGAAACCGGATTCAGATTGCCCGGCCCCAAGCCGAAAACTGCCAGGCCGAACAGGACCAGCTTGCTTACCACCTGATAACCCAGGAGTGTAGCCGCCGCCGCCCGATTGCACTTTAGAACACCTACAGCCAGGCCGGCCACCAGTCCCGCCTCCAGAAGCACAAACAGGAATTCGCCCCGGCTGGGTTGTACTACACCCTCAACTCCCGTATCCCCTACGAAGTAGGTGGACATTATCACTATGAAGTTTATGACCGCCGCCGCCAGCCCGGCTCCGCCACCCCAATGAATCCGCTTGCGGGCTTGTTGCAGGTCGGTGCCAATCAGCCACGGGTTTGGACTTCCAGGGGTTTGGCCTGCCTGTGCTGATTCCTCTGTTTCAGGGGCCTCGGGCTGGGCGTGGGATGCACTCCGGGAGCCTTCCGGTCCGTCCTTTTCTCCCATGTCTTCAGGGCCCACTCCCTCGGGACCCACGCGTTCAGGTCCCACGGAGGTACTTGTAGGCCGCAATCGCGGCTGTGGCGCCGTCACCTGCGGCGGCCACCAACTGGGCTGCGGAATGCTGACGCACGTCACCCACCGCGTACAATCCCGGTTCGGTGGTCGCCATAGACAGGTTTACCGGAATGTGACCGGCGTTGTCCATTTCCACCAGCCCTTGGACCAGTTCCGAGTTGGGTTCCAGCCCCACGTAGACGAAGAGACTGTTCAATGCCACCTGGCTCTCTTCGTTGTTGGCAGTGTTCAGCAACCTCACCCCGGTTACCGAGTTGTCGCCCAGCACTTCAACGACCTGCGTATTCCAGTGAAGCTGAATCTTGGGATGCTCCTGCAGGCGCTGTTGGAGGACGTGCTGGGCCCGCAGTTGGTCGCGCCGGTGGAATAGCAATACCCGATCGGCGTACTCCGTTAGGGTGAGAGCCTCGTCGGCTGCCGAATCGCCGCCACCGACTACGCCGACGGTCTGACCCATGCTCATGGGGCCGTCGCAGGTGGCGCAATGGGACACGCCCCGGTCACGATACTCTTCTTCGCCGGGTATGCCCGCCGATCTCAGCCTGGAACCGGTGGCAACAATCACTGCCCTGGCCCGGTAGCTTCCGGCGTAGCCGGAGACCAGCTTGAAATCGCCGTCCCTGGACACCTCGTTAGCCTCGTCCATGATGAACTGCATTCCGGCGTTCATCGCCTGTTCCTGCAGGATAGGGCCCAACTCGGCGCCGGCGATCCCCTCGGGAAAGCCGGGGAAGTTTTCGATGCGTTCCACATTGATAATCTGGGCGCCGCCCATCATCTGCTCGATAAGCCCGGTGGAGAGGCCGTATCGAGCGGCGTACATTCCGGCGGTCATACCGGCCAACCCGCCGCCAACAATCAAAAGGTCGTAGGTGCCATCACTGGCCACGTGGATACCTCCAGCGAGAAAACGTGCAAGCTACTATAGGCGGGGGCCGATTTGGGTGTCAACGGGAAGGTGTCTGCCGACCGCTGCTCCAGACAAGAGTAGGGGCAGCCACAAGGGCTGCCCGAATCGTGGGGGTCTATAATCTGGGCTGTACCAGGATCAATGGGTTCAGGTGGGAACCATAAATACCTCAACACTCTGGGCTTCCGCCAGTTCCCTCTGGGGGGCGTTCAGGTTTGCGGTGAAGACGGCGGGAGTGACTTCCCCGCCAGTTATTTCAGCAAGGACGTCCGCCCGTGCTCGGGCGCAATCTATGTCGCTATTGTCAGCAGTTACCGATACTTCAACGACCATGTGCCGATTATGGTTGGCGGATACTATCAGATCGGCTTCATAAAGGTCGACGATCCGTTCTGGAGCAGTAACCCCGCTTCGCACTGCTCGTTCTACGGACTGAGTTAGTCTCGGGTCAGTCAGACCATCCTGATTCAAGGCAACATAGGCGGATTCGAATCTCATTGAAACGATAGCACGAGCAAAAGCCTTGGCTCGAACGGTTCGCTCTTATCGGCCACCTTCCAGGTTGCCAAGCCGGCCTTCTATAGAGTTGAGCCTGTTCATAAACCCCTGATTGACTCCCCGCTGCTCCTCGTTGAACTGGCGCAGCTCCTTATAAGCTTCCCGCTGTTCCTCAATGAACCGATCAAATCGGGACGGCAGGTCCAGTAAATCCTCACTGAGAATGAGGGCTCGGAGAGGTTCCGCCCAAGTGGGCTGCTCTTTGAGGATTCGGGCCAAGTCTTCAATAGTGTTTATCGTGGTCATGGAGCCACTATAACCCAACCGGTCTATTGTGCGTGGCGAGGCACCGCTGCCAACTCTTCGGTATAAACAAGTCTTTTCATTGACATCGGTTTTTTGTTATACTGCCCGACGGTGTCCGCCTCATCTGAGGGAGGCGGACAAGGTTTGTATGTAATGGAGGCATGATGCCGGCTTTTGCCGTGATTGGCGGACAATGGGGAGACGAGGGCAAGGGGAAGGTAATTGATTACTTGGCCGAGCGGGTTTCCGCCGTGGTTCGCTACGCCGGAGGCAACAACGCTGGTCACACCGTAGTCAACGGAAAGGGCGAGTTCCAGCTTCACCTGGTACCCTCCGGCATCTGCTGGCCCGATGTCTACGGAATAATCGGCAACGGCGTGGTGGTGGACCCGGAAGTCCTGATGGGCGAACTTAACGGGCTTTCGGAGCGCGGCATAGACACCGACAAGCTCTGCATCAGCGAACGCGCCCACGTCATCATGCCCTACCACGTCCTGCTGGATGCCTGGGAAGAGGAAGCCCGCGGCAGTTCCGCCATAGGAACCACCGGCCGGGGCATAGGGCCCACCTACATGGACAAGACGGCCCGGATGGGCATAAGGGTAGGCGACCTGCTGGCTCCTGAGTCTCTGCGGCCCCGCCTAGAGCAGACTCTAGCCTTCAAGAACAAGGTGATCACGGCGGTTTATGGCCGGGAAGCCCTGTCCTCCGAAGAGATTATGGAGAAGTCCCTGGAGTGGGGAAACCAGCTTCGACCTTATGTTTGCCCCACGGAGCAACTGGTCCAGGACCTGCTGGAAGATGACCAGAACATTCTGCTGGAAGGGGCTCAGGGTACCCTCCTGGACTTGGACCATGGCTCGTACCCCTATGTTACGTCCTCTTCCCCATCTATCGGCGGCGCCTGCACCGGCCTGGGACTCAACCCGCAAGCCATACAGGGTGTGCTGGGTGTGTACAAGGCCTACTCCACCCGGGTAGGCGGCGGGCCCATGCCCACGGAGGTATTTGGAGAAGCTGCCGATGCCTGGCGGGAGATGGCAAACGAGTTTGGCGTGACTACCGGGCGTGCCCGCCGAGTCGGCTGGTTCGACGCGGTGGCCGGCAGGTACAGCCAGCAGGTGAACGGATTTACCGGCATGGTATTGACCAGGCTGGACATTCTCGACGGCTTTTCCTCGGTCAAGATTTGCGTTGGCTACCGGGCCAACGGGCAGGAAGTGAAGCGGTTCCCGTCGGACACACGTCTGCTGGAACAGTGCGAGCCGGTTTACGAGGAGATGTCAGGCTGGGACGAACCCACCGCCAAAGCTACGTCGTTGTCCCAGTTGCCGGGCAACGCCCGTGCCTACGTCAGTCGAATCGAGGAACTGGTGGGCTGTCCGGTCCAGATTATCTCCACCGGCCCAAGGCGCGACGAAACTATCCTGGTTGAGCCGATCATAGCCTGAAAGCGGGCCTCATCCCGGCTTTTGGTCACGGATGACAGGATATAAGCACACCCCTATCTCCCTGGGAGATAGGGCCGGGGTGAGGGACAGAGGGACGACTGAATCTATGCAACACCTTTCAAAATTCGGTATATACCTCAATGCCTCCGAGGGCAAGATAGTTCGCATTAATTCGCCATACTGGTTCCCCGAGGAGCCGGACTGGGTGTTCCTGACTCCCGAGGTTAACGCCACGTTGCTCCAGATCCGTGAACTAGCCCGCGAACAGGGCGCCTCTGCCGACCCCGATGCCATTGTTTGGGGCCGCATCCCTCTGCTGGACTAAATTCCCTTCTATCCCCCGCTTTCTCCGCCACGCTGGCGCAGCCAGCGTGTCTGGGCATGGTCAGCCTGTCGTAACTCAGGCTGTTGGAATAGGCATACCTCGACAAGCCCCAGGATGAGCGCAATCCCCTACCCTCAGGTTAGGCTGAACCTGTGCAACGTCCTCCTCATTGCGTCCCATCTGTCTCTGGCCTAAAATTACCGTATAACGCGGGAATTACGAGCAGACAGGAGGCACTCTCCATGTTAGTCGATTTGATTACGGTTACCAGCACTGATGGAATGAACCTGGACGGCGCTTTTTTCGAACCCGCTCCCGGTGTCAGCCCCAAGGGCCCGGTGGATGCCTTGCTGCTTATCCACGGTTCCGGCGGAAACTTCTACCGGCCCGCCACCAAGGCCATGGCCGAAGACCTGCGCAACCAGGGCTACGCCTGCCTGGCCTTGAACACCAAGGGCCACGACACCATTTGGGCTCCCCAGGGATCGGGCATGTACTACGGCAATGCCATGGAAATTGTGGACAACAGCCGACACGATCTCCGGGCCGGTATAGACTACCTGTGGGACAAAGGCTACCGCAGTATCGGCTTGCTGGGACACAGCATGGGCGCCGTAAAAGTAGGCTACTACGCTGCCACCGAGGACGATGACCGGTTGGTTACGGTAATCCCCATTTCGCCGGTGCGCCTCTCCTATTCCTACTACATGGAATCGGAGAATGCAGAGGAGTTCAAGAGCATCATTGAACAGGCCGACCAGATGGAAGCAGAGGATCGGGCCCAGGAATTGATGGAAGTCAGGTTCCCCATCGCCCAGATGTTCAGCGCCTTTTCTTACCTGGACAAGCACGGGCCCGCCGAGCGATACAACCTGGTGTCACTGGCTCCCAGGGTCAGGATTCCCATGCTGGTGTTGGGAGGCGAACTGGAAACCCACACCCGCCTGCGCGATTGCCCGCAGGACATGGTAACGGCGTCGGTGAACAGTCCGCGCGCTGAGTACCACATAGTCCCGGGAGGCGACCATTCACTTATGAACAGCGCCGACAAAGCCTCGGCCGCGGTGCTGGACTGGCTGGCTTCCCTGGCCCCGGTAACGGCGGGGGTGTAGTCCCTTCCTGGCTTAGTGAGATATAGCTTTAGAGTTTGGTGAGGCGGCTTATGAGCAGGAACAGCGCTGACCAACCGGTCTCCTTCACCCCCGTCGGCTGGGTGGAGAGCGAATTCAAGGGTTATGCACCTTCCGATGAGATGCGAACACGTCCCTCCCGCATCGTGCTGAGGCCGGAAATGGCCCCTGGCCTGATGAGCCTGGAAGAGGAGAGCCACATCCTGGTCCTGTTCAACCTGCACCGGGCTACCGAGTACGAGTTGCAGTTGCACCCCGGCCACAATCCCGCAAATCCCCTGCGCGGTGTATTCGCCACCCGTAGTCAGTACCGTCCCAATGCCATTGCGGCGACGGTAGCCGAAATAGTATCGGTGGAGGATAATGTTATTAACGTAACCGGACTGGACGCGCAGGACGGTTCGCCGGTGCTGGACATTAAGCCTCACCGCGCGACGTTTGACGGAGCGGCAGGGTAAAGGGAGAATGAATAGCCGCCTCGGTCAGGCGCATCCTGATATTGTTCAGGGCTGCTTGTTATTGCTTACTAATCCGGCCGGTTGAGACGGCATTCGAAAACCCGGATTGTAAAAACCTCTTAAATTGACATAGTCAATCGTATGGACTTTAATGCTATGTAAGCATTATTATCCTCGAAAGTGAAGAAGTAGGTATATGAGATATGGGGTAGAGGTAAAGGAGGCCAACGAACTCCTTGACAAGGTGTCCCGTTACCTGCCTGACGATGCCGTAGCTCAGATAGAGCAAGCTTATCTTTACGCTGATGAGTGCCACGACGGCCAGGTACGCAAGTCCGGCGAGCCTTACATTATTCATCCCCTGCAGGCCGCCGCCTTTCTCGCTGATCTTAATCTGGACTGCCACACGATTTGTGCAGCCCTGCTTCATGACGTCATCGAGGACTGCGCCGTTACCTTCGACGATATCGAAAAAGCCTTTGGCCGTGAAGTGGCCAAGATGGTGGACGGCGTTACCAAGCTGACCCGCATGGACTATCGGCTTCCCGGCGCCGAATTCAATACGGTCGATCCCTCAGACGATCCGGACAAGCTGCATGCCGAGAGCCTCCGCAAGATGCTGGTGGCGATGGCTGAAGACATTCGGGTGGTGCTGATCAAGCTGGCCGACCGCCTCCATAACATGAAGACCCTGGATGCCTTGCCTCCCGCCAAGCGCAAGATCATCGCCCAGGAAACCCTCGACATTTACTCCCCTCTGGCCCACCGGCTTGGCATTTGGGAAATCAAGTGGCAACTCGACGACCTGGCATTCCGCCACCTGAATGAAGACCGCTATCGGGAAATATCCCGCATGCTGGCCGTTCGCCGTGCCGAGCGGGAAGAGTATGTGGAACAGCTTTGCCAGCGTCTTCGCGAAATGCTGGCCGAGGCCGACCTGCAGGTCGAGGTCTACGGCCGGCCCAAGGGCATCTACAGCATCTACAACAAGATGCAGAAGTATGCCGCCCAGGGCGATGAACTCAGGGACATTCTGGACTTGTACGCCGTTCGCGTGATTGTCGATTCCGAAACGGACTGTTACCGAGCCTTGGGTATCGTGCACCAGGTGTGGAGCCCAATACCCGGCCAGTTTGACGACTATGTCGCCAACCCCAAGGAAAACATGTACCAGGCCCTGCACACCACCGTTATCTGCCAGGCCGGGCAGCCGCTGGAAGTGCAGATCAAGACCACCGAGATGCACCAGGTGTCGGAGTACGGGGTAGCCGCCCACTGGCGCTACAAGGAAGGCCGGGCTAACGACCTGAAATTTGAAGAGAAGATGACGTGGCTCCGCCAGTTGCTGGAGTGGCAGCGGGATGCTGCCGAGACTGAGGACTTTATCGAGTCGGTCCAGCAGGACATATTCCGCGACCAGGTCTTTGTCTACACCCCCAAAGGGGAAATCGTAGAACTGGCCGCCGGCTGCACCCCGGTGGATTTTGCCTACAAGATTCATACTGACTTGGGCCATCACTGCATGGGTGGCAAGGTCAACGGGCGCCTGGTAAGCCTGGACACTCCTCTGCAAAACGGCGACACCGTAGAAATTATGACCACCAAGGCCAACCGGGGCCCTAGTCTTGATTGGCTCAATCCCAATCTTGGTTACGTCAAGTCGGCCAGCGCGCGGCAAAAGGTGCGCCAGTGGTTCAACCACCAGGCCCGGGGCAGCAATATTGAGCGGGGCCGTGACAAGCTGCGCAAGGAACTACGCCTCCTGAACCTGAAGCTGGATGATTCGGAGATTCTGAACCTGGTCCGGTTCGAGACCATGGACGATTTCCTGTTGAACCTGGGTTCTGGCGGCCTCACCGATGGCCAACTGGCCCACCGTCTATCCCAGGCCGCGCGACAGGAACCGGAATTCCCCCTGCCTAAGCCCAATTTGCCCCTGTCCAGTCCCAGTTCGGGGATTTCCGTGCTGGGCGTTGGCGACCTGCTGAGTCGCATAGCCCGTTGCTGCAACCCCATTCCCGGTGACGAGATTTCCGGCTTCGTCACCCGAACCCGGGGCGTTACGGTTCACAAGAAGGACTGCATAAGCCTGATCAACGAGGACGAGCCGGAGCGCATTGTTCACGTGTCGTGGGGTGAGGCGAAGGAGTTGTACCCGGTTCGGGTCTGCATCGACGCGTACGACCGGGTGGGCCTGCTGCGGGACGTAACCGTGCGGGTTTCGGAGGAACGGGTCAACATCGCCTCGGTGGTAACCCAGGAGAAGTCCGACGGCACGGTGATAATGGAGCTTACGCTGCATACCACCGGCTTGGAGCAATTGGGGCAGCTGTTTGCCAAGCTTGAAGGAGTCAAGGGCGTAACCTCGGTCACCCGAGCCCACACCCCCACGGCGGTGAAGGTGTAGAAGACCCTTAAACCGCGAAGGATTGCGAAACGGGCCGACGCTACTGATATAACAGCGTCGGCCTAAGTATTTTGGGCAATGTTCGTGTTCATTTGCGCCAGTTCGAGGATTATCTTCTCCGCCTCCTCGCATACGTCCCTCACTACGTCCGCTGCCGGCCTGATTGATTTGATGTGCCCGGCTCCCTGCCCCATATAAACCGAGGAAACTTCCGGGTCCTGACGTGCCCGACCGGCGGCGACGTCCGATATCAACTCCTCCCGGTGGGCGAGGATGTCTGCGTCTCTGCCGTCCCATTCTCTCACCAGGCGGTTGCGGTACACCCGGCCCGCTATGCCGTTGGGCCAAGGACGGGCGCCCAGCAGGTCGTAAAGGCGGGTAAAGGCGGTGTCCTGACCATCGGACAGCACTACCCGCTCCTTGAACACCTCCGGCACCTCTACCGCCTCCGGCGTTGCCAGCAGGGCCGTGCCCAGTGAAGCTCCCTGGGCGCCCGCTGCCATGACCCCGGCCAGGGCCCGCCCGCTGGTGATGCCTCCGGCGGCCAGAACCGGCACCTGCGGATATCGTTCGACCAAGGCAACCAACAGGGGCAGCAGGTTCATTTCACCGGTGTGGCCTCCCGCTTCGTTGCCCTGGGCCAGCAGTACATCTACCCCGGCGTCCACCGCCATTTGTGCCAGTTCCAGTGATTGCACCTGGCAAATGGTAACCGCCCCCGCATCTCGGGCCAGCGCCAGCCAGGGTTGGGGGTCGGCAAAGGAGAAAACTATTACCGGTACGCCCTCCTCCAGGGCAATTTCGAAGTTGGAGGAGTCCGGCTCGATGAGATGGGTGATGAAGCCTACACCGAAGGGACGGTCAGTCTGTGCCCGTATGTAGGCGATCTGCTGCCGCATCCAGTCGGCGCCGAAATCGTTGCTGCCCCCAAAGGTGCCCAGCCCCCCAACCTGGGAAACTGCCGCCGCCAGTTGTCCGCCGCTATGGTTGCTCATGGGCGCGGACATTACGGGGTAAGATAGACCGAGCATGTCTGTGAATCTGGTTCGAAGCATGGAGAGTCACCTGCGGAAGCCGTTGTGGCGGGATCGGGCTGAAATTGCCTCTGGAAGAAAGCGGCCCAAGAGGTTTATAATGGATGCACTTTACCACTTCTTCTGCCAGCGGGTGTAGCTCAGTGGTAGAGCTCTAGCCTTCCAAGCTAGCCACGTGGGTTCGATTCCCATCACCCGCTCCAGCCTATTCCACCAGGCTACTCAGGCAGGTCCACCAGATCTTCGTTGGAGCCAACTATATGCTGCCCCAGGTGGGCTTGGAATAGGCCCAGGTATTCTTCCAGTTGGGCTTCAACGTCATGGCCCTCTTCCCTTAGTATTTCTACCTCTAGAATCTGTCCCACCGTTTCCACCGTGTCCAGGTTGAACGTGACGTTATCCTTGCGCCACAGTTCCCGTTTTTTGCGAACCACGGCTCGAATGCCGAGGGCGGCATCCAGCATTTCCTTGGTTTGAGTGCTGTTCAAGCCCCACATCTGAAAGCGGCTGGTCCTGGCGCCCGATTCCTGACCCTCTACGTAGTAGATAACGTGGGCGGTGCCGTTTTCCTCGCGAATCTTCAGCCGCCGGTTGGAGTCCTGAACGGGTAAGTCGGGGAGGTTATAGTAATAGTCCACCTGCTCGGCCGTTTCTATGCGGTCTGCCCCGTGTTTTTGAAGTATGTCCCTGACGGGCGCAAAGTCGGTGCAATAAGCTTTTATTTCCCGGTTAAGCTGTTCGTTCATCGCGCTAATCCTCTGATTATTTTCCTGAATGGGGTTTGTTGGGAATCCTCGGGAAGGGCTCTGCCTTTGCTACATTTGGTTGACTCTCCTCTTTACCTCGTTATTCTATGTTAATTATATTATATATTAAAGTAACTATATAAGTAAAGCCAATACCATATACTAGAGATGTTGTTTTGAACCTGCTCTCCTGTTTCAAGTTTCCAGGTCCGATACTTGGATGCGAAAAATTGGCTCAGTCGTTAAACCGGTGGGACAAGGGCCGCCAAATCGAGTAGAATATCGTCAGAACTATTAAGCTAAAATCTCAGGAGGAGAGTTATGGCAGACAATGACGTCCTGTTAATGGCTCACCTGATGCGCCGAGCCGGATTTGGCGCCTCTTACGCCGAACTGGAAGCACGGGTCGCCAGGGGCTACGAAGCCACGGTGGAGGAACTCCTCTTCCCCGAAAACCAGCCCGAGCTTGATACCGATGTAATGCAGCGTTACATGGGCTGGCGGGATATGGGCTACCTGGCCGCCAACCAGGGTTATTGGACCTATCGCATGGTCAATTCCCCGCGGCAATTGCAGGAAAAGATCTGCCTCTTCTGGCACAGCATTTTCTGCGTTGGTGACTCCAAGATTATGGCCCCGCACAACATTCTGGAGCAGTTGGAACACTTCCGCAACGATGGTCTGGGCCGCTTTGACGAACTGCTGCTCAAGATGTCCACCAACCCGGCCATGCTGTACTACCTGGACAATCAGCTCAGCCACAAGGATGCCGTCAACGAAAACTGGGGACGGGAGTTGCTGGAGCTCTTTTCCATGGGTGTGGGCATGGACGGCCAGCCCAACTACACCGAAGACGATGTGAAGGCCTGCGCCCAGGCCTTCACTGGCTGGACAGTGGGCAACGGAATTCCCCGTTATCCCTACGGCCGCCACTACAACCAGTTCCTCTACAATCGCCGGGATCACCTGGAGGGCGATAAGACCTTCCTGGGGGAGACGGGCAACTTCAACGGCCACGACATAATTCGCATTATTGCCAAGCAGCCGGCCACCGCCCGCTTCGTCTCGCGTCACCTGTATAACTTCTTCGTGTCCGACGAGCCCCAGGTACCGGCGTGGCAGGACGCCCCGCCCCGGGACATGGAGGCCATCAAGCTGCTGGAGGAGGAATACTTCCGATCCGGCTACCAGATCCGGTCCATGCTGCGGGTGCTATTCAACTCCGACTTCTTCAAGGAAGCTCGTTTCTCCAAGGTGAAGAGTCCGGCTGAATTGGTGTGCAGCACCCTGCGCTTCATGGGCGATTTCTCCCGACCGGCGCCACGAATGTACGACATGGCCCTGGAGATTCGCTATATGGGCCAGGACATTATGAATCCCCCCACCGTGGAGGGCTGGCACACGGGCAAGGAATGGATCGACAGCGGCACCCTGGTGGAGCGTGTCAACTACGCCGCCAGCGAAATGGGTCGGGTGGGAGCCCCGGGCATCCAGGCCGTGGTACAGCGGTTCAGCGATGCCGGTCCTTCGGTGTCCTCCGGTGAGTTGCTGGACGGCTGCCTGGAAATGCTGGGCGGCTACCAGTTGATGGACGAGACGCGCAACCTGTTCCTTACCCACTTGGGCCAGGACAAAGATATATCCACCAGGGACACGGGCTTCAACCATCAGGTGGGGCAGGTACTTCAGCTTATCGTGTCGACTCAGGAGTACCAGTTCACCTAGGAGTCCATATTCGGGGATAGATGTCCAGGGATTGACGTCCCGGAGATTGCAGTCTGACAAAGGGAAAGTATGGGGGCGGGTTTGAAGAACCCGCCCTCTTTTTCATTAGGCGCCATTGCTGGACGGAGTATTCGGGTTGGGATAGGATAGCGAAACCAGGAGGGGATGTGATGGAAAGGGGACGCCCGTGGTTTCAAGAGTTTTCCGTCCCAACAGAGGGTGGCTGATCACATTCTTGTTGTGAAACCGCCGCCAACGTCTGCCACCGGTTTAAGATAACTTCTGAGGGTAAGAGAGGCAGAGTTTACTATGAAAGCAGTCTGGTTTGAACAGAACGGCCCCGCTGAAGTCATGCAGGTGGGCGAGATGCCTGAGCCTGAGCCGGGGCCCGGCGAGGTCCGCGTCAAGGTGATTACCTCCGGCGTAAACCCCTCTGACTGGAAGCGGCGCCTTGGTGCGACTGCACCCATGGCCTTCCCCCGGGTGATACCCCATCAGGATGGTGCAGGCGTCGTAGACCGCGTGGGCTCTGGGGTGCCGGCATCCCGCCTGGGAGAACGCGTCTGGCTCTTCGAGGCGCAGTTCGGACGGCCCTTCGGTTCGGCGGCGGAATACACGGTGCAGCCTTCGGGACACGTGGTGCGGATGCCCGATTCCGTGAGTTTTGAGCAGGGAGCCTGCCTGGGCGTACCGGCAATGACCGCCCACCGCTGCCTGTTCGCCGACGGGCCGATAGACGGGAAGGTAGTCCTGGTGCCAGGCGGAGCGGGCGCCGTGGGTCACTACGCGGTCCAGGAGGCCAAACTGGCCGGGGCGACGGTCATCAGCACCATCAGTTCTGACCACAAGGCCAGTATCGCCACCGCTGCTGGAGCGGACCACACCATCAATTACCGTACCGAGGACGTCACCGCCCGGATCATGGACCTCACCGGCGGCGAGGGCGCCGACCGTATCGTGGAGGTCGACTTCGCTGCCAACTTCCCGGTTACAAGCCAGGTCCTGAAGACGTCGGGCGTAGTGGCGATCTACTCCTGGGGCACGGCCCAACAGCCGGCGGTGCCGCTGCAGTTCCGCCGCAGCAACACTGTGGTGCGAAACGTGCTGGTCTACGAGATGCCGGAACTCGCCAAGGAAGCCGCTATAGCCGACATCACCGCCTGGCTGGAGTCGGGCGCGTTCAGCCATCAGGTCGGCCCCCACTTTCCGCTGGAGCAAACGGTGGCGGCCCACCTCGCGGTGGAAGGGGGCGCCATCGGGAACGTTATTGTCGATGTCGGCAATGCGTAGCTGAGAGCCGAAGGACCGTGACCGGTCTGCTATGAGAAAAGGTAAGGCCCCCGATGCTTCGGGGGCCTTTGTTTTTGGTCTGGATTAATCAGGAAAGAAATTGGTGCCGGAGGAGGGACTCGAACCCACACATCGTAATGATAGCGGATTTTAAGTCCGCCGCGTCTGCCATTCCGCCACCCCGGCTAAACTGTGAAGAACCGGCGTCGGGACGCCTGCCGCTAACACGAAGGGTTTACAACCGACTTGAAGGAGGACAGTTCAGCAGTTTCCGGTGAAAACAATTGGAGGCGACGGGCGGATTCGAACCGCCGAATAGAGGTTTTGCAGACCTCCGCCTTAGTCCACTTGGCTACGTCGCCTTGCGCTTCACCGGTAAGTATCTGCCGGGTCCCGGGCCGATTTGGTGCCGAGGGCGGGACTTGAACCCACACGAGCTTACGCCCACGGCCCCCTCAAGACCGCGTGTCTACCAATTCCACCACCTCGGCCTGTCGGCGTACACCGCATTATAACACATTTAACAATGGGGACAATATTTTTTACTATCTGCACGCAGGTAAAAAATAGCGCTAATGGGATGGCAAGGCAGGTTCAAAGCGGACTATTCTCCGGAATATCCAGTCCGACAAACCATGAGGAGACACCCATGTGTGAGTGTCTGTTGCAAATCACGGCCAAGCACCCTTCGTTGACACTCGCCTACCCCAACCCTAGAATTCAGGCAACCCTTGACCAGGAGCCTTTCATTGTCAATCAGGTATGGCATATCCCTCACGCTGGACCCCGGATTTACCGCCGGTTTGCATCGCGCGCGGCAGGTTATTTGCAGCCAGTACGGCTGTTGGGCGGCAGAAATGCACTCGGTTCACGTACCCATGACCGGCTACTTCCCCTGCTCTGAGGCGGCGGTGTCGACCCTGGACACCGGGCTGGAAGCAGTGGCTGGGGAGTTCCGAAAAGAACACTCGGGAGCCCGTGTGACTCGCCAGGGGATTGTCGCCGAGGCCGGAGAACAAGGAAGCATATACCTGGAGTTTTCCGGCGGAGAAGAGGCCTCGCCCGAAGCCCACGCTGTCAGGCGACTGCGGGATCAGGCAGAGGCAACCCTGGCCGGTTTGAACCCGGCTCCTGATGCTGGAAGCCAGCCTCTCAGATTCGCCCTGCTCCAGTATGCTGGCTTGCCGCCCCGGGTGTTTCAGGGCGCAGTCCGCTTCGCTGAAGGCGTCGTAAATGGCCTGGAATTGGCGGACCACATCGGCCTCGCCGAATTGGTCCTCTTACGATATGAGTCAGACGCAGCAACCGAGGACTGGAGGGATGGGGGCTGGGCCGTTGATCTGCGTTGGCAGATGATCAATTGTTATCCCCTCACCAATTCCTGATCCGAATGGACTGGGTCGCTTTGACCAAAATACCTATAGTTCGAATCCTGTCCATTGTTGGTCGAACTATCTTTAAGGAGATTGACCTATGAGCACCACCGCCAAGACCGCCACCAAACCCACCACCCGCCTGCGGGAACTATTGGCCGCCGACGGCCTCATCGTAGCTCCCTTTATCATGAACGCCCTCCACGCCCGCATTGCCGAGTCGGTGGGCTTTGACGCCGTTTATATGACCGGCGCCGGCACCTCAGCCGAAAAGGGCTTCCCCGACGTGGGGATGCTCACCATGACGGAAATGGTTACCAACGCCAAGTACATCGCCAATGCGGTGGACATTCCGGTCATCTGCGACGCCGACACCGGCTACGGCAACGCCCTGACCACCCAGCGCACGGTGCGGGAGTATGAGGCCGCCGGCGTGGCCGGTATCCACATTGAAGATCAGGCGTTCCCCAAGAAGTGCGGTTTCTTCGAGGGCAAGCAGGTGGTGCCCATGGAGGAGCACGTGCAGAAGATCCGTGCCGCCCTGGACGCACGACGGGACCCTGATTTCGTTATCATTGCGCGCTGTGACGCCTACGCGGTTACCGGCTGGGAAGACACTGTTCGCCGTTGCAAGTCCTACCGCGAGGCTGGCGCCGACCTCGTCTTCGTGGACGGTATCAAGTCAGTGGAGGACCTGGAAATTTATGCCCGCGACCTGCCCGACATGCCCCGGATGTACAACGGAGATCTTGCCAACACCAGGGACGTGGACGCCATGGGCTACAAGCTGATGATCTGCGGCAGCACCATCTGGCTGATCTACAAGCAGTTGAAGGCGTCCTTTGAGGAGCTAAAGGAAACGGGACGGGTGGACCCGGAAAGGTTTGGTACCCGCTGGGATGTGGCAGACCTGCTAGGCCTGGACGAGGTTTACGAGCTGGAACGCAAGTACAGCGCTGAGTAAATCAAGAATAGGCGTCGCAAAATTGAGAATGGTTGAACCGAACATGCGAAGGGAGCTTTGAACAAGTCCCTTCCCCCTCGACGGGGGAAGATTAGGATGGGGGTGCAGGGGCTCATTTCATGGATGACTCCCCTAAGCTCCCCTCTGCAACTTGGCCTTTCGCTGCAATGTCGATGGCTTATCCAGAGGTTCCCTAAGGCTCAACCATTCTTGTGCTAAATACCAAAGTCGTAACACTTAATCCCTAATTGGGCATCAGCGACATAACCTCTCTCGAAAACTGCTCCATGGCCTCCCGTTGACCCTCCACGCTGGTGGCGGGGAAGCCCAGGATGAAGTTCTGGACACCCAGGTCATGGTATTGGCGCAGGTCGGCGGCTATCTGCTCGGGAATACCGTGCATCATCCTGCGGTCTGGGCCGGCCGTGCGGTCAAACACAATGTCGGTGCTGAAGCAGGGGGTTACCGCGTCCTCGGGCCTGCCGGCGCGGACGGTCAGGCGGCGCAGTTGAGCAATCTTGGCCGCCAGTTCCTCGGGTTCCAGGATGGCTGGCGGGCGCAGGCCAATGGGCATCCAGCCATCGCCCAGTTCGGCGGCGCGGCGCAGGGCCGGACCGGTGTGGCCCCCAATCCAAATGGGCGGATGGGGTTTCTGTACCGGCTTGGGCAGGAAGCCAGCCCCGGAGGTCTGGACAAATTGGCCATCGAACTCCGCGTCTTCTTTGGTCCACAATTCCTTGAAGAGACGCAGGTACTCGTTGGTTACCGCTCCCCGGTCGGCAAATGTGTCCAGTCCCAGCGCCCGGAATTCCTCCTCCATCCAGCCCACCCCGATGCCCAGCGTGACGCGACCTTCCGACAGGGTGTCCAGGGTGGCGATCATCTTGGCGGTCAGCACCGGGTTGCGGTAGGGAATGATGAGCACATGGGTGCCCAGCCGCAGCCGCTGGGTGCAGCCGGCCAGGAAGTTCAGGGTTGAAAGCGGGTCGTAGTAGGGCTGGTCAGGACTGAATACCGCCACACCGTCGGGCGAATAGGGATAGAAGGAGTCCACCTGCCGCGGCAGGATAATATGGTCGCTGACCCAGGCGGAATCAAATCCCAACTCCTCGGCCCGCTGGGCCAGGGAGCGCAAAGCCTGGGGGCTGGCCATAGGCCCTCGGCTGGGCAGGGAGCATCCAAAGGTTATGGGCATGGAGTACCTCTCATTATGCGGTCTTCGTATCGGACTTTGCGGAAAGGAGGTCTACGCTTAAGGGTTTATCCTTGATGGCGCTTATGCTGTCAATCTTGAAACCCTGTACATTGCCTTCCATATCTACCAAAGCCATTACCCTTTCATCACTGGTAGCAGTGTAATACGCGTGGGCAGTGCCCCAGGACACGTCCAGATAGTCCCCGATTCGTCGTACCAGACTTTCACTTTACGATGCTGATTCATGGGAACTGCTCTCCCGTCTTTATCCAACCAGTCGCGTAGGCGGTGGGAACGTAGGCTTCGTCTTGCAAATACTTCACCACCACGCAGCCCCACTTGTCCTCCACCAGTGTATCAACAATCCACTTGTAGTATAACCTGACGGCTTCCGGTCGCGTATTTGACCTTCTGATTTCATCGGTATGGAGGAGCGCATCAGATATGACATCCGACATTTCGGCCATATAGCTGCGGGGTGAAAGAATAATGTGCTGCCAAGCCTCCTCGGTCAGAATCACGGAGCGTCCCTGGGAATTTGGAAGAGTCATGCCTGAATTACGGCGCCAGCACCGTAAACGGGTACACCGGCAAGTTGCGCAACACCCAGAAAGCCACGACGGAGACCAGCAGGCCCCACATCAGTGCGGGGTGAACGTACACGGTTGGCAAACGCTTTCCCCACGTTGTAGATAGCAGGGCCCACAGGAATGCGTACCCAATTACAGGCAAGGCCAGCATGGTAAAGGGATTGTAACCGATGGCTGCCAGCATGTTGCCGTGCAGCAGTTGGTGCAGTCCCCGAAGGGTCCCGCAGCCGGGACAATGCAGTCCTGTAAGGGCATAAAAAAGGCAGGGCGGGTAGAAGCCCTGTTCCTCAGGATTGCGGACGTAGACCAACGCCAGGCAGGGTAAGGCGGCCAGCGCCAACACCGCGAACCGCCACCGCCAGATGGGCAACGCGGCCAGTGAATCCACTTTGTCAGGGTTCAGAGTCAGCATTGCTCTATTGGAGTCCGGAGATCGTGCCTGCCAGGACAATAAAGGCGAATATCACCAGGTAAATTAAGGCCCCGAATATGCCAAGCCCGATAGCTACCCAGCTCCAGGTCTTTGCGTTATTGGAAGAATTTACCGCCCCCGCATAATCACCGCCGGCAAGTTGGGAATTCACCTTCGACGCATTCACTATGGCTACGATGCCCGGTATAGAGCCGATTATCCCGCAGCAAACCAGGGAAAGAACGGTGGCCACGATGGACTGCGTCAGGTAGTTGGGAACTGGTCCTGCGGTTCCGTAGCCCATCCCACCCTGGTTCGGCGTTCCCGGGGCATACCTGGGTTCGTTCTGGGGTTCGTTTTTAGGTTCGTTGTCCTGATGCTCTATCACCGACCCGCAGTTGTCACAAAAACGGGCGTCCGGTTGAATCTCCCGGCCGCATGTGTGGCAATACATTTCTTGAGACCCCTTGTTAGTAGGGCTCTTGGCCCTGCTGTTTCCGCACCACGTAGGTACCGGCAATGTGGTCGTGCCACCCTCGCTTTTCCTTGTCCCAGGCCACCCACAGGTAGCCCAAGCCAATGGCAATAGCCGAAAGGAATTTGCCCACGACTTCTCGCAGCAGCACGGCGCCAATTCCGGGAATATTGCCCTGGCTATCCACCGCCTGTATGCCCACGACCATCTTGCCAACGGTCTGGCCTCGCCATGCCGTCATGACAATATAGTATCCCAGGTTGGCTGCTATATTCAGCAGCAGTACAACCCCGTCATTAGGGACGATTGCCCGCAAGATAAAATTAACAACCGTTAGCAGAATCGTGTCAATAACTGCTGCCCCCAGGCGAATCCAGAAGCCCATGTATTCCACGCCCTGGACGCCTTGGTCGAAATAAGGCTCCCTGGCGTGTATTGGGGTGAGCCGGCGGCCTGCGGGTCAATTACGGCCCCGCAGTTGTCGCAGAAACGGGCGTCGGGTTCAACTTCTCGTCCGCATGTGCTGCAGTAGGCAGGGTTGTCATCATAGGGGTCGTCATCGTAAATGTGAGCCATTAACGCTTCTCCGATTGGTTATGATTGGTTGCCCTGAGCGGCCTGGTTCAGGTCCCGCTGCAACAGGAACCACACCACCGGGCCGAATACTATCCACAGAATGAATATGGCGATGCCCGGGTATTTGCCATTGACGAACTGGTCGTACTGATAGCCCTGATGCCAGTAGGCGAAGAACTGGGCAAAGGGGATAATGTACAGCAGGGTCCACAGCCACCTGCGACGGTCTTCACGGTCGTTGGCCTTGTATAATTCCCCCAGGGTTACGTGGAACCAGTAGATGGAGTAAATGCCAAGGGTGATTATAGCCAGCAGCACCTGAACCCACATGTTGCGGTACTTGATATGGTCGGTGCGTCTCGGCCCACCGGCACTGCCGCTGCTTACGGTACTTACTACCAGTAAAGGGTTGGCCGCGCCGCAATTGGAGCAAAAGCGGGAGGCGCTTTCCATAATTGCAGCGCAGTTATGACAAAATCTGGTGGGTGAATCCGCCGGGTTGTTTACTTCTGCCATTTGCCACTTCCCATGAAGGCGTTAACCAACGTATTGAACGCTTGCCATTCGGTTCAGATCGCGCTGGACCAGGAACCACAATGCCGGAGGGAACACAAGCCACAGGATGAATATCAACATCCTGGGATACTTGTCCCACACAAACTCGCTGTATTCTCCGGCGTAGTGCCAGAAAGTGAAAAAGTCCAGTAACGGGATGCAAAAGAGGATAGTCCACTTCCAACTCTGGGGTTCCTCGCGGTTGTTAGCCCGGTGCAGTTCCCCCAGCGTGACATGAAACCAATATATTCCATAGATCCCCAGGGTGATAATGACCAGGAACGGCTGCAGGAACATGTTGCGATTCTTGATGCGGCTGCCATTGAACATAGTCACCAACTCTGAGGGACATGATGAATGCGGAGAATTCACCTGCGGATAATGCCAGCGCCTGCCTTGAGCCTGGGGACTTGGTACTGTCTTCGCACAGAGCATCCGGGGCGCGACAAAAGGACTCTTCCTACCTTACCAGCAAGGGACTGTCAGAAACAAGAACACCTTGGAAGCCGTGGTATATGCCAGGGGGCTATGGGAGTTCCCACTCTGGCGGGCTTTGGAAGGGTTCCATGTTCGGATAACTCAAAGGTCCCACCAGCCTAATGAGATGCAATAGAGTAGACTCTGAAGCCATTTCGCCCCATTGTGTAGAATAAGGTGTGGCCCAGAATAACGGTACCATCGCGGAGAATTAACGTTTGGAATCACCCCAATCGAGCGCAACCGCCATCGCTCCCCAGGCCGTTGAAGTATCAGCGCTTCAGAAAGGCTATGGCGACCTGCCCGTGCTGTGGGACCTGGACTTCTCCCTGGGCTGGGGTGAATTCCTGGTGCTGTTCGGAGCTAACGGCTCCGGCAAGACCACCCTGCTGCGTGTCCTTGGCGGTCAGGCCCGTCCGGACGAGGGAACAGTCCGCATCGCCGGTTATGACCTGCGCCGGCGACCCGCGGCGGCCCGTCGGCAGGTAGGGGTGGTAGCCCATAGCGGGTTCCTCTACGACGACCTGTCCTGTAGTGAGAACCTCACCTTCTACGGGCGTCTCTACGGCGTGGAGAACCTGAAGGAGCGGGTAGCGGAGGTCCTGGAGCGTGTTGGCCTGACCCATCGCGCCGACCGTCGAGTCCGCAACCTGTCTCACGGTATGCAGAAACGGTTGGCCATCGCCCGCGCCATCCTCCACCAACCTTCCCTGTTGCTGCTGGACGAACCCGAGTCGGGGCTGGACCGTGAGTCAGTAACGGCCCTGGCTGATCTTCTGAGGGAATGGACAGCGTCGGGTCGCTCAGTGGTTATGACCACCCACAATGTAGACCTGGGGCTGGCGTGGGGGGACAAGGTGGCCGTGCTGTCCCACGGCAGGCTGGACTTTGCGGGGGCCGGGGACTATTTGGGGGTGGGGGGAAAACAATAGCTCTACGAGTGGCGAGGGGTGGAAGCTGATGTTCCGAGGCTAATCCCCTTCTTCATCTCGAAGCTCCTTGAGAATAGGAATAGCTTCGATAATATTATCAGCATATTTGCTAAAGCGGTTCTTGGCAAAGTTTTCTTCCGTGGCCAGGCGCATCTTCTCAGGTTTTACAGTTGTAACGGCAACTGGGTAACCAAAGGAGTCTGGCACCAGGAAATCGACCGTGTAAAATTTGCCTTTCCCCTGGATGTCTACTATGTCTATGATGGTGCCAACGTCTCCGGGTAGCAATCCCTCCCCAAATTTCCGTAAAGGGCTTAGTTCAGGAATATGTTCGGCTTCGTCCAAGGGAATTGGAGCCGTCAATGCGATGTGGTAGTACTCGTTGAACATTGCCGTTCCTAGACAGGCGGATAGGCTGAGATAAACCTTGGATAGTCAGCGCCGTAGTCGATTTGCCATACTGTTCTGACGGTAGGACTGCGGCCGTCGGATGTTGAAATCGTACCAATGCTAACATGCTGAATTCCATAGGCTGTGTCCGCAACTTCCACGACCTCATTCTGGAGGCAAACAGAACGCAACGCTTCGGCAAATATTTCCCACTGTTCCGCACGGAAGCCGAAGCGATAGAAGAACCGTGCTTTGCTCGCTCCATCAGGACTGGTAAAGGAGAGCAAATACTCCGTAATCTTCCGTTCTTCAACCACCGCCCTTTCCGCATCTGGTAATCTCAATGGCCAGACTTTGGTTCCACGAGTCGCCGCACATTATCACAAACGGCATCCGCGGGCCATTTGATACAATTGTCCTCTTGGTGAATCGTCCCCCGACAAGGTACGTACATGCGTTTTCTGCGTCCTATGGCGGCGCTGGTCTGGAAAGACCTGCTGCTGGAACTGCGCTCCCGTGATATTGTCGTCTCCGCGCTGGTGTTCGGGTTCCTGGTGGTGGTCGTATTCAATTTCGCCTTGAAGGTGACGCCGGAGCGAGTGGCGGAACTGGCCCCCGGAATCCTGTGGGTTGCGTTTGCCTTCGCCGGAACCCTGGCTATGAGCCGGGCCTTCGTGAGGGAACGGGAACAGGGCGGGCTGGAAGGGCTGCTGCTGGCTCCGGTAAGTCGAGACGCCATATTTTTGGGCAAAATGCTGGTCAGCTTCCTGTTTATGCTGGTGATCGAGGTGGCCCTGCTGCCCGTCTTCGCGGTGCTGCTCAACTTCGCGTCCTTTACCTTCACTTTGGCGGCGGCCATCCTGCTGGCAACCCTGGGGTTTGCCACCGTGGGAACCCTCTTCTCCGCCATTGCGGTGCAGACCCGTTCCCGGGAAGTGATGCTGCCCGTCTTGTTCTTCCCCGTCATCCTTCCGGTCATCATCGGCGCAGTGGAGGTTTCAGGCGCGTCCATTGGCGCGGGACCTCAGACGGGGGTCATCAGCCGGTGGCTGCCCCTGCTGGCGGTATTTGATGCCGTTTTTCTGGTAGTATGTCCCTGGATTTTTTCGATAATCGTTGAGGAGTAACCTGCTTTGGCCTCTGTACCAAACGCATCCGGGCAAGGTGCATCCCGAGGTGGAACGGGCAAGGTCGGCTTTCCGGGTCTGTCCGGTGTCCTGCTGATAGTTACCTCCGTCCTGATGCTGCTGAACCTCTACCTGATATTTATGGTGGCGCCCACCGACGCAGTGCTGGGCCACGTCCAGCGGGTTTTCTACTTCCACGTACCCATAGCTGTGGTGTCCTTCCTGGCCTTCTTTGTGGTGTTTGTCGCCAGTATCGGCTACCTGATAACCCGCAAGAGCAAATGGGATAGCGTAGCCCACGCCGCCGCCGAGGTAGGGGTTGTTTTTGTCAGCCTGGCATTGCTGACCGGCATAATCTGGGCCCGACCGGTGTGGGGCGTCTGGTGGACCTGGGAGCCGCGCCTGACCACCACCCTTATCCTGTGGCTGATCTACGTTGCCTACCTGATGCTGCGGTCCTACGCGCCCAACAAGTCCCAGGGCGCTCTCTATGCGGCCGGACTGGGTATTATTGGCTTCGTGGACGTGCCCATCGTTTACTACTCGGTACAGTGGTGGCGTTCCATCCACCCTTCGGCGGTGGTAGGGCCCCTGGCAGATACGGGAGCGCTGGAGCCAATCATGCAGGGAGTCCTGTTTTACTCGCTGGCCGTATTCCTGCTGTTGTTCCTGTACCTGGTGCTTGAGCGGACGTATCTGCGCAATGTGGAAGACCGCCTTTCAGCCTTGCGCTTCGCCAGCAGAATGCGCTAGTGATAACGCTATTGACTATAGGCACACGAGAATACTGCTGACTGCCAGAGTTGCCCTGGTAAGGTCAGACGGACCTGGCAAGGTATTGAATCCCCTGCCCTACCTGCTAAATATGTCAAAGTATGAGGAAGTGAACCAAGAATGCTCTTCATCCTGCTACAGAGCCAACCCCCGGCCAACCTGACCTTCCTTTTTGTTGCCTTCGCCGTGACCTGGCTGGTGTTCTTCGTTTACGCCTTCTTCATCTCCCGAAGACGCCAGGAGCTGGAACGGGAAGTAAGAGACATGCAGCAGGAAGCGGGAACGGGCGAGGCGAAGACCGATTCAGGGAACTGAACGAAAACCAGCTCAATTGTTGCTCGTCTAAATACCCTTCGACAGCCTCAGGATGAGCGGCGGTGGGGTGGAGCGAGGCTCCCGCCGCCAGCCCAGGAACAACAGAATAAGGACACGAAGGGCCCCCGGCACGTCTGCCGGGGGCCCTTTTAGTGTTGCCTCTATGGTCGTGTTAGCCGCGCTTGCCTGCAGACTATATCGTTGCCAGGCTCGTCAAGAATGGTTAGCGCCGGGGCATTACGAAGGGCATGGCTATGGCCACGACCACTGCCACAATGGCGATGATGATGGCGATGATGCCGCTAGTGTCTCTGGGAGCGGTTCCGTCAGCGCCTGCAGGCCCTTGGGGACCCTGAGGGCCCTGGGGCCCAGGCGGCCCTTGCGCGCCGTCAACACCGCTGGGACCGGTCTCGCCGATGTCTCCCTGTGGGCCGACGGGGCCGCGAGGGCCGGCTTCACCGGCAGGGCCAGTATCTCCTGCGGGGCCCTGGGGACCGGCGGGACCTGGTGCGCCGTCGGGGCCCGGCGGGCCTTCAGGCCCCGGAGGACCCGGTGGGCCCGGCGGGCCTTGAGGACCTGGCGGACCTGGCGGACCCGGAGCCATAGCGTCAATATCGTTAGAGGGAGTGCTTGCCGCCGCCGCCAGTTCAAAGTTACGCTGGACAAAGCCAGATCTCCAGCCGTCCAGGGTCTGGAAGGCCTTGACGCCCTCAATCATGAAAGTAACTAACTGGCCCGAAGGGTTTTCCACGTCAATCCTGAAGCTGCCACCCGCTCTGACTGTAGTCGAGCCAACTTCCCTGTCGCCTGCACGAGCGGTTATCTCGGAACCCACCGGCGGCGGAGCACCATTAAGGGTAGCAGTGCCCATCAAAACATGGGGAGGCTCGCCCTGCGCCAATGTCGTCATTGGCAGGGCAGCCAGTATCGCTACTATAGCCAGCAGGACTAGAATTCTACCGAATATTGCCATTGGTTTCTCCCATAAATTCAAAGCCTTTGCCGGGCGATCATGCGTAGACCAGCGCTTGTCCCTGCGGACATCCGTCCGCCCCTACACAGGTTCCCGTCGAGGAATAATACGACGGGCCCGAGATGGGCGGATTTTTCACTGCTGAAATTGACCTGAGGCATGCAGCCTCCAGCCTTAGGAAGCTTGCGGAGCAGGGCCGGAGTCGTAGGTGTTGTAGTCCACCGGCGATTCCCCTTCCAGGGATTGGTACTTGGAGGGGCATTTCACCAATATGTTTTCGGTCTCAAAAACGCGGTCCGGTGTGTAGCTGCCCTCCAGGATGATCTCCGAATGGGGATTAAAGAAGAGATCGGGCATCACACCGACATAGGAAGCCTGCAACATGGCGTCCCCTCCTTCCCCTTCCTTGTCCACCAAGTGGAAACGGGCCAGCGTTCCACCTTCTTGCCGCTGGAAGGATTCAGGGACCAGCTTTCCGGAAACCCGCAAGACCTGCCCATCCTGGAATTCTTCTCCGCCCATGAACTCGCTGACCGTCAGGAAGTAAAGGGCGTTTCCCGGAAAAGCGGCGTAGATCATGTATGCCACGGCCAGGGCCACCACAACGCCCAGGATAATCAGGCGGTTGCGGGTTCGGCGGCCGGTGTTCTCTTCCGCCAATTCATCTTCAGGCGTATATCCAGCCGGTATGGGACGGTCTTCAGCCACGGGCTACCTCGGTCTTCTGTCTGATGTTTCTTGCCGGTTCGCGCGACGCAACAGATATAATACCATTCGCCCTTAACCAGTGTCATTATCCGTCTTGGCCCTGACTCCTTCAGTCTTGTCCCACTCCGGTAGTCGGAAACAGGCGCTTCCCTCGCCCAATGGAAGACGATCATGGCGAGAGCGGCTTTAACTGAAGTTAGGTTGACATCGTATCTGCCGGGGCTATAATCAAGCCAACCCTAAGCTGACCGGCCTGACCGGTGAAGGCGGTAAGAATGACTCAACACGAGGAAGGCCTGCTCAGTCCCGAACTGGTAATGGCCGAAATGAAAAAGAACGGGGTCACCCATGTAGTGTGGCTGCCGGACAGCGAAACCAACTTCTTGTACCTGTTGATGGAGGCAGACCCTGACTTGGACCTGATTCCAGTCAGCCGGGAAGGGCAGGCCTTTTCCACCGCCGCCGGCCTGACCGTGGGCGGCAAGAAACCGGTAATCCTCATCCAGAACACGGGAATGATGGAGTCTGGTGACTCCCTGCGTGGTTGGGGCCTGAGCCTTAACATTCCGGTGGTAATGATGGTGGGCTACCGGGGCTGGACCCGTCATGGCGTGAACACCGACACGGCCGCTACCTACACCGAGCGGTTCCTGAACGCCTTTGGCATCAACTACTACCTGGTGGAGAACGGTGACGACGCCCCGCGTATCTCCGTAGCCTTCGAGGAGGCGTCACGCACCCGCCGCCCGGTGGCAGTGCTGGTGGGCGACGAGTACCACGGCTTTAATAGATAGGGTACATCCGTCGTTTCTGCATTCTCAGGAACCTCGTCACCACGGATTACAGGCTCCATCCAGGGGCATTAATAACGAACAAATTGCTACCTCGCCCTCGCGGTGAGGGGCATAACAATAATCAGCGAGGCTATATAACATGATGCACATGGCGGACATGTTCAAGGTTTTCGCCCCCTACCGGGGCAACTCGGTTGTCATCCCCGGAAGGGGCGGACGGCACTGGACCCAGATCAGCGACCAGCCCAATCGGGACCTGCCCGTAGGCGATCCGGCCATGGGTGGCCATGCCTCCTTTGGGTTAGGTGTGGCCCTGTCCATGCCTGAAGAGAGGGTGATTCTCTTTGATTCCGAGGGCGACATACTCATGAACATGGGCGCCCTGCCCACCATTGCCGAAAAAGCCCCGAAGAACTTCTACCACTTTATGTTGGACAACGAGTGCTACGCCACCACCGGCGGCCAGCCCGTACCCAACGCCAAGAACATTGCTTACGAAGTCATCGCCAAGGGTTCCGGCTATCCGGCTACCTATGCCTTCGATAACCTGGAAGACTTCACCAACAATATCGAGGAAATCCTGGGGCAGCCCGGGCCAGTCTTCGTGGCCCTGAAGGTGGAGCCGGAAATCGAGAACGAGCCCATCGGCAATCGCGTCCGCTGGCAGACCCGCTCCCGAACCCAGGTAATTGACGACCTGAAGGTAGAATTGGGGATTAGCGGGCCCTAGTGACTGTCGCACAGGACGGTTCGGCAAGCTGACCGAACTCCTTGATCAGGGTTCCTCTGGGATTGGACTTACCCTGGCTGCAAACTTGGCCTGAATGTGAAAACGCCCCGCCGAACCCGGCGGGGCGTTCCTTATTAACGTAACTGCGCTGCAGGCTTGCAGAACCGCCCTAGAAGGCGAAGCTGTCCATCAACTCGTCAACGGAGCGCTGGGGCGCGCGACCCCGGACTTCCTGAAGGCGCTGTTCCAGCGAGGGGCGTTCCTCGTCCTTGTAAATCAACCCCATGGGAACTCCGCGCCGGTGGATCAGGTCGAAGGCTGCTCCCCGGTCGGAAACATCGTGGTCTTCGGGGACTTCAAAGAGCAGGGGCTCAATACCCTTGCGGGCGTTGCCCTTCATCAACTCGAAGGTGTCGTTATAGGTCGTGCAGGGGGACTGGACGTGAATCATGGCAAAGCCTTCGTGGTCCATTCCCTGGTTAATCAGCTTGGCCAATTCCCTGGGCTGTCCGGAAAAGCCTGCGGCAATGAAGGAAGCTCCTAGAGTCAAATACAGTTCGAGGGGGTCCGCTTCCGCCTCAATCTTGCCGTAAGGGGTGGAACTAGTAACCGTGCCCAAGTGGGTTGTGGGTGAACTCTGGCCCTTGGTCAGGCCGTAAACCCCATTGTCCATCACCACGGCACAGATGTTGAGGTTGCGGGCCGCCTGTGGCCCAATATGCTCGCCGCCGATGCTGAGGAAGTCGCCGTCGCCGGCAACCACTACTACGTTCAGCTCCGGGCGGGCCATCTTGACGCCCATGGCCACTGGCAGGGTCCGACCATGAATCCCGTGGAACCCGTAAGGCTGCTGGCCTTCCAGCAGATGCACCAGGTTACCGGAGCAACCGATACCGGCCACCACCACGTTGTTTTCAATGGGCTTACCGGTCTCTTCCAGCCGGTTGATCATGGCCAATTCCAACGACCGCCGTACGCCGAAGTCGCCGCAGCCCGGGCACCATTTGAAATCGTATTCGGGATTCTTCTTGCTCATGCTCGAACCATCTCCTTGCGATGGGAATTGTTCATCTCAGCGATGCGCTCAACCAGGTCCCGCACCTTGAAGGGCAGGCCGGTGTACTGGGTAATGGACTCGGCCTTGACACCCTGGGAGCGGAGAATGCCGGAGAACTGTCCCTGGTAGTTAAGCTCAGGAACGATAACCAGTTCCTTCTGCCGCAGTTCTTCCAGGAGGGCTGGCGGCAGAGGATTCAGCAGCATGGTGTAATACCAGCCGATGGGAACGCCCTGCTCGCGCAACTGGTTGTAGGCTTCCTCGGTCGGCCCCTTGGAGCCGCCCCAAGGCATCACAACCACCGGCTCGTCGGCGTTGTCCCGTTCGTATTCATTCTCTTCTAGTAGCTTGAGCTTGCCAAACCGCCGCTCAGTCATCTGGATGTGACGGCTGGCCAGGTGGGTGGTGTCTCCCATCTCGTCGTGCTCGCTGCCGTTGGCTACATAAGCGCCGGGGCCGCCGGGCAGGGGCATGGGTGAAAGCTCGTTGCCCTGGTAGCGATGATAGCCGTTGGTGCCTTCGTAAACTACCCGGCGTTCCGGCCTGACCTTGGAAAGGTCGGGCCGCTCAATGTTCTGCACCCGCTCGGCCAGGGCCATTTCGGTCATCAGAATCACCGGGCCCTGGTAGCGCTCGGCCCAGTTCAGGGCCTTGACTGCGCCGTGGAAGCATTCCTCCACCGTACCGACGGCAATAACCGGCAACTTAACGTCGCCGTGGGCCGGGTACATGCAGGCCAGCAGGTCCGATTGCTCCGTCTTGGTAGGCAGGCCGGTGGCAGGACCACCGCGCTGTACGTCAACCACCACCAGGGGAATCTCAGCCATCCAGGCCAGGCCCAGACCCTCGCTCATCAGCGAGAAGCCGGGACCGGCGGTGGCGGTCATGGCCTTCTTACCGGCATAACCGCCACCCAATAGGGCGGTTATGGATTCAATCTCCGAGCTTACCTGGTAGGCAAATTTGCCCTCGCCGACCAGGTTGCGCTCCATAAATACCAGAATGGTTGTGGCGGGGGAGATGGGATAGCCGACGTAGAAGTCAAGACCAGCGGCCAGCGCGCCCAGGGATATGGCCTCGTTGCCCTTGAGCATAACCTGTGGGTATTCGGGCATGCTCGGGGGAGCCAGTTCTCCCAGCACGAAACCGCTTTGAGCGGTCTCTTCCCGGCCCAGTTTCAGGGCTGCAATGTTGGACAGGATAATCTCGTCGTCGTTGGCCCGGCCTCGCCGGAAACGGCTTTCAACAAACTCGTCCAGATATTGCTGGGGCATGTTTACCAGGTGAGCCAGGGCTCCCATGATAACCATGTTGGCCGCCCGGTTGTTACCGGTGGATCGGGCCAGTTCGTCAATCTTCAGACCGTAGCTGCGTTCGTCTTCGTCGCCCAGCTCAAAATCGTCGAGGTTGTAGATGACCAGACCGCCTTCCCGCACCTCTTCACGGTGGGTGTCGTAGGCTTCACGGTTGAAGGCCACCAGAACATCCACATCGTCACCGGCGCTCAGGATTCCATCCACCGAAATCCGGGCCTGGGTCCAGGTGGGACCTCCCAGAATCTGGGAAGGGAAGGTAGCGTAAGTGAGGGCGTGATAGCCTACCTGAGTGGAAGCCTGGGCCAGACCTTCCGCCGACGTTACTACCCCCTGTCCGCCTTCGCCGGCGAAGCGGACAACAAAGTCGCGCATTTGCATCGCCTATCTCCTCCTGATCCGAATGCTCAGGAATTTAACTTTCTCTATTCTGCCTGGTTGCCTGCGTATTAATGTATTGTAACGCAAGGCAGGCACTATTGACCCTATCCTCCGAGTCGGAAGACAGCTTTCTCATCGTCCGGGAACATTTGCCGGTTCGGTAAAAGCAAAAGGGAAGACTGTGAAACAAAATTAAAGCCCCGTTGAATGGGGCGCGAGGATTCTCCAGTGGCTGTCATTATCTATAGCGGGACTTTCCCCAAGTCTGCAAAGTAGTATAAAAGCCCAACTCGATGCCTCGGGCCGGCAGTAGGCGCCGGGACAATCGTTTCAAAGGTCGCACTGGAGAGCTACCAGCCAAACCGGAAACGTACAAAGGCTAATCGGAGGCAGTTTACCATTGGCGCATATTTGTTGTCAACGAATAAGAGGTTGTTGATATCGGGTTATCGCACTCCTAATGAGTGGTTTTCGTCATAGCAACATATCTGATTGTTGACGAGAAGACGCAAGAACATCTTCGAATAATCTATATCAGGAGATTTGTTGGCAGCTATCTTTGTCATGTACTGGAGTTGTTTGAAGGTCTCGCAGCGGATGGTTGGGTCTGATTGTGGTTGACGCAAGGTTACGCTTGACCGCCCGTTGGGTTAATGCAAAAATTGGGACGTATCTAACCTGGTTTGCAACGATTATAAATGGAGGAAACAGCTATGAAGTGGTGCAGGTTTCAGACCGCAGACGGACCAGCCTACGGCATTATCGAGGGCGATAACGTCATCCAGGTTTCCGGAGACCCCATTCGTGGTGAGTACGAAAAGACGGACAAAGTTCAGCCCCTTAGTGGCGTAAAGCTGCTGGTGCCAGTAATTCCCCCGACTTTTTACGCCGCGGGCATTAACTTCCGCGAGCATGTGGAGGAAATGGCGGCCAAGCGGGGCGAAGAACCCAATTTCCCACCGGCAGCGGACGTGGGCTACCGGGCCAACAACGCCCTTGTCGCCGAAGGCGAGGCCATCGTGGTGCCCAGCGACGCCAACGAATTGCTTCAATACGAGGGTGAGCTGGTAGTAATCATTGGCAAGCAGTGCAAGAACGTGTCCGAGGAAGAGTCCCTGGACTACGTTTTTGGCTATACTATCGGCAACGACGTCAGCGAGCGGGTGTGGCAGCGGGGCGACCGCACCATGTGGCGGGGCAAGAACACCGACACCTTCAAGCCCATGGGCCCGTGGATCGTCACCGACGGCGTGGACCCCGAGGACTGCGAAGTCCGCATCGTCCTGAATGGCAAGTTCATCAGCAAGTACAACATGTCCGGCGCCATCTTTAGCGTGCGCCAGTACATTAGCCGCATGAGCAAGTACCTGACCCTCTACCCCGGTGATGTCGTATGGATGGGCACCGACGGCGCCCCCGAAAACATGAAGGACGGCGACGTCATCAACATCGAGATTGACGGCATCGGCGCCCTGAGCAACCCGGTGGTGTGGGAGAAGTAGCGCCTACCCACTGTTTGTGGCAGACATGTTGAGGCGCACCTTGCTGGCGCCTCATCTGGCATTCACTCCTCAACTGGGATTCAATAATGTTGGGGCAGCCCTTGTGGCTGCCCTCGTTTTAGATTGGTAATATCTTTCGATTGCGAGATCAGTGGAAGGTGGGGCGGAACGTCAGGACACTGGTGCGGGGACAACTGAGGATTCCTTCAACATTAAAGACTTTTCCCTCAGAACTCCCCGGGGAAGGCCGAAATGCTATTCCTGTTGGTCAGGAGGTGGGGGTTGCGTCTTTTTCACTTCGTCGGGCAGGCCTTCGTACCAGGCCTTCCACCGCTTTTTGACCTCTTCTTTCTCACGTCGGGCTTGTTCCAAAAGTCTTTGTTCTCGTCTTCTAGCGAGCACCATCATCACCTCGAAAGTTCCTATGGTTAACAGAGTTAGCCCTGCGGATGCTCCCACTCCGTAGCCTATGGCCACAGTTGTTGCCAGCCGTGAATCGGAAGTGTTAAATGCTATTTCGTACGCTGCCAGAAGGATTGTAAACATCCATGCCAGGGAAACGGATGCTACCACATAGATTGTTTCGTGGTCTTTGAACGCTTGCGGCGTTAGACTAATCGCTAAAGTATTATACCCTGAATCCTTACCAACTCAGGTTAAGGAATACAGGAATGCCTACTTCACCGTGGGCTTAAGTACATTCACAATACCTCGACATGCCAAGCTGGCTTATTTGATCATCCCACTTCAGAACGTCCGACGAATTAGACACCACATTAAAGGGTATATAAATGACCTCCTCATATATTTCCGCCCACGACCCCTACCCGCGTCACCGCGTTAATTGCGCGGGTGTTGAACTGGCCTTCGTGGATACTGGCGATGGTTCAGAGGCAGACCCGGTGGTGTTCCTGCACGGCAACCCCACTTCCTCGTACCTGTGGCGGAACGTCATACCCCACGTCGAACCACTGGCCCGTTGCCTGGCCCCCGACCTGGTGGGCATGGGCGAGTCGGGCAGGACTGTCGATGGGTCGTACCGGTTCGTTGACCACCGCCGCCACCTGGACGCCTGGTTTGATACCGTCTTGCCCGAGGGTCAAGTTACGCTGGTTTTACACGACTGGGGTTCGGCCCTGGGCTTTGACTGGGCCCATCGCCACCCTGATCGCATTAAGGGACTGGCCTACATGGAAGCCATCGTCCGCTCTCTGACCATGGATGAATGGCCAGAACCGGCACGCCGTGTATTCCAGGGGTTCCGCTCGCCGGCCGGCGAGGAGATGGTATTGACCAACAATGTCTTCATTGAGCGGGTCCTGCCGGGCAGCACCCTCAACGGCATCAGCGACGCGGCAATGGAGATTTACCGGCGTCCCTACCTGGAACCCGGGGAATCACGCCGTCCCATGCTGTCCTGGCCACGGGATATTCCTATTGACGGTGAACCTGCGGACGTTGTGGCCATCGTTGATGAGTATGCTGCCTGGCTGTCCAAGTCCGACATACCGAAACTTTTCATCAACGCCGAGCCGGGCGCCATCCTGGCTGGACCGCAAAGGGAGTATTGCCGGGCCTGGCCCAACCAGCAGGAGGTAACCGTCCCTGGCATCCATTTCATCCAGGAAGAGTCTCCGGCGGAGTTAGGCCGGGCTATCGCTGAGTGGTATTCGGGTCTCTGATGCAATCCCTGCCTGCGTTCTCCACAAAAGCTGGGGAGACACAGCGCACTATGGAAGAGTGAAGGTGGAATGACTGAGATCGAGAATCCGGATGTGGGACAGGTATTCGAGGGCTACCCTGACTCCATGCGCCGGAAGATGCTGCGCCTGAGGCAGACAATCCTGGACACGGCATCGGAAACGGAGGGGGGCAACGCTGTGAATGAGACCCTGAAGTGGGGAGAGCCCAGCTACCTCACCAAGGATGGCAGCACCATCAGGATAGACTGGAAGGGAAAAACGCCGGGTCAGTACGCGATGTACTTTAACTGCAACTCTTCCCTGGTTGACACTTTCAAAGCGGTTTACGGCGACGTGTTCACCTTTGAGGGCAAGCGGGCCATCGTTTTTGACGAAAACGACGAACTGCCAATCGAAGAGTTGAAGCAATGCGTTTCGCTGGCTTTAACGAACCATCGCGTTAAGCACCTGCCGTTGCTGGGCGCGTGACCACAGGGACTAATTGGCGATTGCCCCGACTCCTTGGCCCATTCCCCTACTCCTTAATCACCTGCCCGTAGGGCGGCTTGCTGGTCAGGCCCGTGCCGTCGGTGAAAATCTGCTTCACCTCCAGGAAGTCCTCCAGCCCGTGGTATCCCAGTTCACGGCCCATGCCGCTCTGCTTGTAGCCGCCCCAGATTCCCTCTACCGGCTGGGCGTAGTTGTCCCAGATCCACACGGTTCCGGCCCGGATGCCCCGGGCCACCCGCATAGCCCTGGGATAGTCCGCGCTCCAGACCCCGGCCACCAGGCCAAAGTCCACAGCGTTGGCCAGTGCCACCGCTTCCGCCTCATCGCTAAAGGTGGTTACTGCCACCACCGGCCCAAAAATCTCCTCCTGGCCCAGGCGGGAGGCGTTGTCCACCCCGTCGAAAATAGTGGGTTCCATGTAATAGCCGTGGTCATAGCCCTCGCCCTGTAGCTTGCTGCCACCGGTTACCAGGTCAAATCCGGCGTCCAGCCCGAACTGGATGTACTCCTGCACCACTCGTTCCTGCGAGGCGGAAATCAGGGGCCCCTGGTCAGTGCTGTTGGCGGCGGGATTGCCCACCTCGATGTTGCGGGTCAACTGGGTTACCCGCTCCAGCACCTGGTCGTGGATGCCTTCCTGGAGCAGCAGGCGGGTGGTTGCGCCGCAGGCCTGGCCGGCGTTGCGGAACATCCCGAATACCGCGGCTCGCGAGGCACCCTCCACGTCGGCATCGTCAAAAATCAGGTAGGGAGCCTTGCCGCCCAGTTCCAGGCTGATGCGTTTGACTTCGATGGCGGCCTGGGCGGCGATCATCTTGCCGGTGCCCGTTTCGCCCGTAAAGGAGAGCTTGTCGATGTCCCGGCTGGTTACCAGCTCCGAGCCAACCACGGTGCCCGGGCCCGGCACCAGGTTCAGTACACCGGCGGGAATGTCGGTCTGGTGCATTAGCTTCACCAGTTCGTAGGCGGCGGCAGGGGTGTAGCTGGCCGGCTTCAGCACAATGGTGCAGCCGGCGGCCAGGGCCGGGGCCACCTTGCGGGCCGTCTGGGTCAGGGGGAAGTTCCAGGGGGTAATCAGCCCGACCACGCCCACCGGTTCCTTGATCAGGTTGATAAGGGAGCCATTGGGCAGGGTAAAGGACTCTCCGTAAATCTTGCCGGCCAGGCCCGCGTAAAATTCGAAGATGTCGGCGGCGGCGGCGATGTGGGGGACGGCCTGGCGCATGGGCATCCCCACTTCCAGGCTAACCACCTGGGCCAGGCGATCGGCATTTTCCCGCATCAACTGGGCGGTGCGGAACAGGACCTGCTCCCGCAGCTTGTAATTGTTCAGCCAGTTGCCAGCATTGCCGTCGAAGGCGCGGCGGGCCGCATCAATACCGGCACGGGCATCCTCCAGGGTTCCCTGGGCGGCTACAGTGGCCACCTGTTGGGCGTTGGCCGGATTCTCCCGCTGGAACTCTCCGCCGCCGGTGGCCGGTCCCTCCTCTCCATTGATTAGCAGGGGACAGGAAAGGGGCAACTCAATGGAGTAGTGGCCATCGGTGCGTGCAGAAGTCATCGGCAACCTCGAATCCGGTGTTTGGGGGTGTTTGGGATAACTGGTTTACCTACCTGGTTATGGTCAACTTTTGGTTGGGGCCGTCCAGCGTAATGTGGTACTGGTTGAGGACGTCGCGGCCCAGGATGGCGTAGGGCATATCGAAACTGCTTGCGTTTATCTCATGCGGCGGGTAATTCTCGATGGATATGTATGCTCTGAAGACTCGCTCGTATGACCCTTGCCCAATGACACCTCTGGTAAATTCTGGATCAAGCTCCTCTAGCTTCAAATATCCAGGTACGTAACCTGGCACCGCCGAGTAATCCGCTCCTGTATCCAATAAGGCAGGTACATTGATAGTCTCAGAAGTTGCGGTAGCGGAAACCTGTATCGTCAGGAAAGGTGCAGGCGGAAATATCCGGGTACTATAGCTATGCACGATGCTCGTCAGGTCCCCTTACGCACTCTCGCCTGGCATTTTCGGTACTCTATGGAATCCGGGATGCCGGTTAATGCGCGGCTTGGGGGGTACTTCAGAGATGACGACTGGCCGGTCCCCATACTTGCTGTGCACCCTATCCATTAACGGAACATACTCAATGTCAGAATCAACGACTGTCTGATTAATGATCGCTACATACCTGCCACGATAGTCGGGCAAAAGCTCATCAACATTCGCGCGGAAGAAGTCCATGTCTCTCCGAAACTCGGCCGTTTCAAGGCTCTCGAGCTCACCGGTTCTAAACTTCGGCCTGGGGGATGAGCCTGCCTTCAAACACTCCCGGTCCACCAGTTCCTCGGCTATCTGGATGGAGTTGAGGGCAGCGCCCTTCCGTAAATTGTCTGACACTATCCACAGAGCAATGCCGCTAAGATTGGAAGCGTCCTTCCTGATTCGTCCAACAAAAACGTCGTCCTCACCAGCCACGTCCCAGGGTATCGGGTAGTCTCCGCCTTCCGTATTGTCCAGCACCGTCACGCCAGGCATGTCCATCAGAAGGGCGCGTATTTCGCCAATATCCATTGCCCGCTCAAGCTCAAGGTGGACTCCCGCGCTATGGGATACCATCACCGGCACCCGCACACAGGTGGCCGACACGCGGATGTCCGGTGCGTGCATTATCTTGCGGCTCTCGTCGATCATCTTCTGCTCTTCCCGGGTGTAACCGTTGTCGAGGAAGCTGTCGATCTGAGGTATGACGTTAAAACCAATCTGCTTGGGCTGGTGCCGCGGCGTCACCGACTGACCCTTCAGGAGGGCTTCCGACTGCTCCCGCAACTCCTGTACTGCTGCTCCTCCGGCGCCGGACACCGACTGGTAGGTGTCGGCGATGATACGCTTGATCGGGTTAACCCGGTGGATGGGGTGGGCCACCATCACCAGGGGCGTGGTGGAACAGTTGGGAATGGCGATTATCCCCGGGTGCCAGGTAACGTCGGCCCCGTTAACTTCCGGAACCACCAGGGGCACGTCATCCTGCATCCGGAAGGCTGAGCTATCATCAATGACCACCGCGCCGGCGGCCACGGCAATGGGCGCCCAGTGCCGGCTGGCCTCGGTGCTGGCCGATATGAAGGCAATGTCCACGCCCTTGAAGGAGTCCTCGGTGGTCTCCTCCACAGTGAACTCCTTGCCATTGACCGTCAGTCTGGTTCCAGCGGAACGGCTGGATGCCAGCAGCTTCAGGCTATGCAACTGCGGATGTCGCTGCTCGACTATTTTCAGGAACTCGGCGCCCACGGCTCCGGTGGCGCCCACAACGGCAATGGTCAGGTGGCTTAGGTCAGGGATGGTCATGGCGCTTTCTCTTCAGTTAAATGTTGAAAGCCGCCGGCGCAACGTTCGCCGGCAGCCCTGCTCTCACGGTAACCGGAACCCAGCTACAACCCCAGTATATTTTCCAAGCCTACCACAAGCCCCGGTTTCTTAACAACTTCACGGATGCACCGGATTACCCCGGGCATGTAGCAGTCCCGCGTAAGGGTATCGTGACGGATGGAAACGGTCTGTCCGGCGGCCCCGAAAATCACCTCGTGGTGGGCGCTGCGCCCTGGCATCCGGATGCTGTGGATCGACACGCCGTTGTACTCGCCGCCCCGGGTTCCTTCCAGCGTCTCCTTCTCCGGGTAGTTGCGGGTGAACTGTTTTTCGTTCCCGATGGCCTGGGCGAGAGCAAAGGCAAAGCCCGAGGGAGAGTCTATCTTGGCCTCGTGGTGGGCCTCAATGATGTCCACATAGTCGAAGAAGGGCGCTGCCTGCTCCACCAGCTTCTTCAGCACCACCGCGCCCAGGGCAAAGTTGGGGGCGACGACGATGCCAATGTTGCTGTCGTTGGCCAGGGCGTCAAGCCGCTGCAGGTCCTCGTCCACCAGGCCGCTGACCCCTACTACAATGTTGCAGGAATGGGCCGCTGCCACCGCCACCGAATCCCGGCACACGGCGGCATTGGTAAAGTCCACGACCACGTCGGGCTTGGCACTGGTCAGCACTTCTTCCAGGTTGGTGGAAAGGGGTACATCTCCGCCACTGGGCAAGGACAAAACACCGCCCCGATCCCGGCCACAGGTGGCCCCGACCAGAGTAAAGTCTTCCTCGCGGCACACTGCGGCCACCGTTTCCGTTCCCATCCGTCCCGTTGCCCCGTGGATTACGACCCTTATCGGCGCCATAGCAACCTCCCCGCTGCCAGCCAGGTTAAATTGCCGTCTATCTTACCACCAAACGACAGATCTTCGACTATAGCAGTCTGTCCGAGAAACGCCCTTAACGAGGCGGTGGGATATGATGATATGAGCCTTGAGTGAGGGTAAGCGATCAATGGGCAAAACCTACCTTCCCTATGACCCGGACCAGCAGTTGCTGCCGCCAGCGGCGCTGCAGGAGTGGCTGCCGCCGGAGCACCTGGCCTGCTTCATCTCCGACGTGGTGGACCAGCTTGATCTGGCGTAGATCACGGAGCGCTATGAACAGGAGAGCCGGGGCGGCCCGCCCTACCATCCCCGGATGATGGTGAAGGTGCTGCTGTATAGCTACTGCGCGGGGGTGGCATCGTCGCGGCGCATGGCCCAGCGGCTCCACGAGGACATCGCCTTCCGGGTGCTGGCGGCCAACAACACCCCGGACTTCCGCACCATCACGGACTTCCGCAAGGACCACCTGGCAGCCCTGTCGGGGCTGTTCCTGCAGGTGCTGGAACTGTGCCAGCAGGCCGGCCTGGTGAAGCTGGGGCACGTGGCGCTGGACGGTACCAAGGTCCGGGCCAACGCATCGAAGCACCAGGCGATGAGCTACGGGCGGATGAAGGAGAAGGAAGCCCAGTTGCAGGGGGAAGTGGATGAGTTGCTGCGGCGGGCCCAGGAGGTGGACGAGGAAGAGGACCGGCGGTACGGACGGGACAAACGGGGCGACGAACTGCCGGAGGAGTTGTCCTTGCGGGAGGGCCGGTTGCGGAAGATACGGGAGGCCAAGGCGGCCCGGGCCACCAAGCAGCCCTCGGAAAAGGGTCAGGCCGTGAGCATGATAGAGGAGACCATCAACAACACGGGCACGGTGCCCAGGGAGGTATCCGCCGAGGCCGGGTACTACTCGGCGAAAGCGGTGGAGGAACTCTGCGCTCTGGGAGTGGACCCCTTTGTGGCGCCGGAGAAGACCCGCCACGGCTGGGTGCCGCCACCGGCGCCCCGTGGCCGCATACCCAGGGATCTCTCTCCCCGAGACCGGATGCGGCGGAAGTTGCAGACCAAACGGGTCCGACAGCGCTACGCCCTCAGGATGGAGACGGTGGAACCGGTCTTCGGCCAGATCAAGCAGTGCCGGGGCTTCCGGCAGTTCCTGTTGCGGGGACTGGAGAAGGTCAACGGAGAGTGGTCGCTCATCTGCACCGGCCACAACCTGCTGAAGTTGTTCCGGTTCGGCGCCGGTTTCCCCGCCAAAGGGGGGGACCGGGTCCCGCGCCAGCCAGCGGGACTACTTCCCTGTTGGCCAGCGTCAAGTCATCCTTGAACCTGCCGCCATTCACCAACCTGCGCCGTCCCCCGATGGCCGCCTGAAGATAATCCCCGGACAGGCTGCTAGACAACCTGCACAATCTAGCGGATGATGTGGGCAATTAGTCCAGACTGCCATTACCACACCCCCCGGAGGTATTCCCCATGCGCACCGTTGACCTTGTTGCCGAAATTCTCAAGCGGGAGGGAGTACAGTACCTTAGCTGCTTCCCCACCACGCCGGTGCTGGAAGCCTCGGCTGTCGCCGGCATCCGACCCATCATCAGCCGCCAGGAGCGGGTGGGTGTGGGCATTGCCGACGGGTACAGCCGCATTACCTACGGCGACCCCATGGGCGTGTTCGCCATGCAATACGGGCCAGGCGCGGAAAACGCCTTCTCCGGCGTCGCCACTGCGTACTCCGATTCCACGCCCATGCTCATCCTGGCCCTGGGGCATCCCATGGACCGGCAGGGCGTACTGCCCCTGTTTAGCTCCATGACCAGTTATGCCGCCATTACCAAGTACTGCGAGCAGCTGAACAGTCCCAACCGTACCGCTGAAACCATGCGCCGCGCCTTCGCTGCCCTTCGCCAGGGCCGTCCCGGGCCGGTACTGGTGGAGATACCGTCAGACGTGGCTCTGGGCGAGGTTGACGAGTCGGCAGCGGCCTACGCGCCGTTGAAATCGTTGCCCTTCCCCGGCAACCCCAGCGACATTGAGGCGGCGGCCCGGGCCCTTTGCAACGCCAGCGCCCCGGTGATCCACGCCGGACAGGGCGTCCTATACGCCGGGGCTTCTGAGGAACTGCTGGAGTTGGCCGAGTTGCTGCAGGTGCCGGTGATGAGCAGCCTGGCCGGCAAGAGTGTCTTCCCCGAGGTGCATCCTTTGGCCCTGGGCAGCGCCAGTGGCGTGATGTCCGGCCCGGTGTACCAGTTCATGCGTCGTGCCGACCTGGTGCTGGGTGTTGGGTGCAGCTTCACCAAGCACGTCCGCTACATCAACATCCCCGCTGGCAAGACCATCATCCAGATAACCAATGACCCCCGCGACCTGAACAAGGACTACCAGGTGGACATTCCCATCATGGCCGACGCCAGGCTGGCCCTGCGCCAGTTGATCGATGCCTGCCGCGATATCGTGGGAGACAGCCGCCAATCCAGTCCTGACACCGCCGCTGCCATTCGGTCGGAGCGGGAAACGTGGCTGGGCCAGTGGACGCACAAGCTGACCAACAGCCAGCGTCCCATCAATCCCTACCGGGTTATCTCAGACTTTATGCAGGCTATCCCTCCGGAAGACGCCATAGTAACCCACGACTCGGGCAGTCCCCGCGACGAAATTCTGCCTTTCTACCGTTCCAACGGTCCCGGCAGCTACCTGGGCTGGGGCAAGTCCCACGGCCTGGGCACGGGCCTGGGCCTTATCATCGGCGCCAAGCTGGCCCAACCGGACAAGGTGTGCGTCAATTTCATGGGCGACGCCGCTTTCGGTATGACCGGACTGGATTTCGAGACGGCGGTGCGCAGCAACCTGCCCATCATCACCGTGGTGCTGAATAACTACAGCATGGGGGCCGAGGTAACAGCCATGGCCGCCTCTCACGAGCGGTACAACACCCGGGACCTGGGCGGCAACTACGCGGGCATGGGCCGGGACATGGGCGGCTACAGCGAACGAATCGAGGACCCGGCGGAGATCATACCCGCCTTCCAGCGCGCACGCCGCAAGACCGAAGAGGGCGAGGCAGTGTTGCTGGAGTTCATTACCGCGGTTGAGACGGACGTTTCGCACCGGCGGCCCTTTTAGGGGACCTGCCAAGAATTCCTTCCCTCTTGAGGGGAGAAGGTAAGGATGGGGGTGAATGGTAACAGGAAGGCACCGCCATTCACCGGAATTCTGGGGATAGGAGCGACGAATAATCCCAACGGTTGCCATTGAAATACCGTTGGGACGGGAAACCGCCTCAATGTCAGTGGTTGGAATTCTTCACTCCGTTCAGAATGACGGCCGCGGGGTTCAGAATGACAGGCGACGAGTTCAGATTTGCAGTTGCGGAAAAGGCATAACAGGTCAATTAAAGGTTTAGATTCCTGCCTTCGCAGGAACGACGATGTGATATAGAGGTGCAACCATGGAATTTGAAGATATCCGTTCTTTCCTGGGGAACAACCACCGGGCCATCGTGCAGACCATCCGGCCCAGCGGAGCGGTCCACGCCAGCGCCGTGGTCTGCGGCGCTTACGAGGGTTACATGGCCTTGGCCTCGGTGTACCCAAGGTCACAGAAGGTCCGCAACCTGCGCCGCAACCCCCAATGCACCGTCCTGTGCATAACTTCCGACTGGCGCACCTACGTGGTGGTGGAGGGCAAGGCCGAGCTTAAGGGCGCCTTCAACACCGATGCCGATGAGCTGCGGCTGTTGCTGAGGGACATCTTCCGGGCCTGCAGCGGCAACGAACACCCCAACTGGGAAGAGTACGACGAGGCCATGGTAAGGCAGGACTCGGTAGCCATCCTGGTGACGCCGGAAACGGTGTACGGGAAGTTGACGTAGGGGCTAGAAGGGCAGGTCATCCTCTTGGAATCGATTGGCATAAGCCAAGTGGTCGTCTAAGAACAGGCGAACAGTATAGTCGGACGGGTAACGTAAGTTAACCAAGCTGACTCTAAGCGAGTTCCGACAAATGTAGCTTTGGTCGCTCCATCTGTAACGTATCCCAGTCGCCTGCTCAGAGAACTCTAGTCTTGCACTGAATGGCCCCTGAGTCTCGCTATTTTTATTGAACCTGAAAATAGTTTCGGTTCGACTCAGTTCAACTCGCTCAACGTACGTCCATTTTTCATAAAACAGCCGTAGGTCAGGGCGAACTCCTATCTTATCTATCCAGCGGGACCGTGTGCCGGTCGGTAACAGGTGCAGAATAGTTTCGTATTCTGCTGTGCTTCTGCATCCCACGAATTGAAGAGCTTCCAAGCCTATTCTATTTGGAACCATTACTTCTGCATTGCGGTGATAAACTATTTGGCTACGCTCACCAGATCCGAATGCTGAATCGTGATAAACAAGTTTAAAAGGAATGTTTTTGAAGAACTCAACATTGTCGTGGGGAGTCGCACCGACAGCTCCGGCGTTGCCGTCTGTGAAACAGCTATCTTCCTGGGACAAAACTGAAATGGCATCAAATATAAAGTAAATTGGGACAGGGCAATGAGAATCCAGCTCTTCCATTTGTCGAGGCCGAAAACCCTCGTTGCGGAATTGGGTTGGGGTTCGTGGCCTAAAGTAAAATCGAACGTCCTCTTTTCTGCGTGGGTCCGTTTGTGAAATCACATCTCTGCTGGCAATATCAACCTGCAAACTACCAGACTTTTCTGCTTCTACCCTGCTCAGAAGTTCGCCTCGTCGGAGAATGCTTACCGCGTTGTTGATGTCGGTGGAATGAAACAAATAGGCAGGCCACCACCGATGGGATCGGTCCATCCAGTTGGCCCGCCTAAGGCTCTCCAAATGCTGGCGCATCTCTGCGATTTCAAGTTCTGTTCTGAGGCTCATTCCGGTTCTGCGACACCAATCCCCGCCAATAAAGGCAAGTCAGCGTGGGTTTCACCTGATCCGGCATGTTGAAGACGTAACCCTGGTCTCGTATGTCTTTCAGCGCCCGAATGTTCCACTATAGCAACCGGCTGAATGTATGGCAGCTTGGTCAATAACGGGATTATCCACTCAGAATATGTGTCCAACCCTGAGGGGAAATTATCACCTCCGGCGAAACCTGCCCCTCGAAGCTGCTGCCACAATTCCAAGAATGCTTTATCCGGAATGGTAATGGTTTCGTTTGGCAGACCAAGAGTTAAAGATTGTTCATCACCGTCGACCTTTATTTGGCAAGTTGCCTTCCCGCTTGAAGCAGGGACTTTGGGATCCAGTACAATTGCCGCAATCAGGTCTGCCCAAACTTCGTTGAATGCTAGAGCGTCCGGTTCGCTCTGCAACCATTTCTTGATTTGCCGGATGTTGCGGTGCTCTGGACTAAGAAGGTCTGTCCTGTCCTGGAGGTGAATGTAAATCTCAAAAGGAAGGGGGTCCAAATACTTCTCCATCAGTGGACGCACTTGGGATTCCCAGTCCAGTTCACCGTTGCCGCACCCCAATTGAGGGAAGGAGACGGAGGTGATGCCGTGAATGTAGTAAGTGTCGACGAACTTCTTCAGGCCTGCCTCAATGTAATCGGGGTTTGAAGGGCTCCGCCAATGCTTCTTGGTTGGAAAGTTCAGGACCCACTTGTTTGGCGTCCGATAAAGCCATAGCTGCCCTATGTCGAATTGATCCTTTTCACAGAGCTCCTGGTACCTAGCGAACATCTCCGGATAGATGGTTTTAAAGTCTTTTGCTATCCCCTTGCCCATCGCTCCCACTGTATTCACGGTGTTCACTAGAGTGCGAGCTGGGCTGGTGAACAAATCACACACCACGTAAGTAATCATTTCGCCCCCAGTTTCTTGAAGCAAGGTACTGGTTGTGTTGATAATCGATCCGCTGATCACACTCAATATAGAACACCAGTTCTACCCGGTCAACAGATCACTGTCAGTTTATCTTTTCATTGTTATGATGTCGACGAATAGCTAGCCGAGGTTACATTCGCTTTCTGAAAGTGCTGGTGCTGGATTTACGTGATGGTCCGCTAAACTAACGGAAGCACTCTATGTCTTGTGTTTATTCTACCTACAGAGTAGATTGAACTTCAAAGTACCTTTGTAGCTCGGAAAGCCGGAAACGGTTTATGGGAAGTTGACGTAGGGACCCGGTCATGCACGGAAAGTAGCTAATGGCTGACGATACACCGAAACTGAAAATTAGCCGTCTGTTGCTGGGGCTGGCCGGGGCTCTTTTCGTGGCTGCATTGGTGCTGACGGGCGGTGTGTTGATAATACTGGGCACCCGTACCGACACGTACCAGGCCCTGGAACGGTCGCTGGAGCGGTTCGTTGGCGGCTGAAGCCGGAAAGCAAACCAGATAAAAAGCTATCTCAGAACCGTCGGTGAACTTCTCAGCGGTGGCCAGCGGCGACATTTCGAAAGTCTTCACCTTCATCCCCGGATCCGGTTCGGAAGGGTATCTAACCTTCCCCCACCGAGGGGGAAGGGAATTTGAGATAGTTCCAAAGTCTTCCGCGGCGATTATCATACGCAAGTTACACCCAACTCAGATAGGCAATCAGGAGGTCTGAACTGGACGCCTCACCTTCGCAAGACTACCTGGGGGGAGGAACGCCGGGCTACCGCCGGGGCGGTCCCTTCGTCCTGACCAACCTGTCCATCGGCCACGGCTTCACCCACTGGTACGGCCAAAGCATCGTCGTACTGTTGCCGGTTATCCAGACTGCCATGGCCCTCACCAACTTCCAGTTCGGCGCGCTGGTTGCCATCCTCAACGTCAGCGCCGGCATTGCCAACATTCCCGCCGGCTTTTTCGTGGATATCTTCCGCCGCCACTGGGGGTTGATGCTGACCCTGTGCATGGCGCTGGCGGCCGTGAGCTACGGACTGGTGGCCGCGTCCCCGGGCTTCGCTATTCTGGCTTTGGTTTTCTTAGTACTGCCCCTGCCGGGCACCGTATGGCACATGCCGGCCATCGCTGCCATTTCCCAGAGGTTTCCACGGAGACGGGGATTCGGTCTGTCCATGCACGGAGTGGGCGGCCAGGTCGGCGACAGCATAGGGCCCTTGATTGTTGGCGCGCTGTTGACCCTGTTCGCGGGGGCGTGGCGGTCGGTAGCGCTGGTTTACGTCTTTCCCGCCCTGGTCATGACCGCTGTGGTCTTCTGGGCATTGTTCCGCCTGGGAGGAGAAGAGGATGAAGGGGGCCAGCGAGCGGAGGTTGGCGAAAAGTTCCGGGACGCTGGCCGGTTGCTGCGAAACCCGTCTATCCTGTCCCTGGTGATGGTCAGCAGCCTTCGGGATATGGGCGCCGTCACCTTGATGTTCTGGCTGGCCAAGTACCTGCACGATCCGGTGGCTGACGGCGGACTGGGATTTTCCGCGTTTATGGTGGGACTCCACCTGACCCTGCTGCTGATATTGGGCGTGGTTTCCTCGCCCATAGCCGGCCTGCTGTCCGACCGCTTTGGCCGCAAGCTGATCCTGATTCCCTGCCTGACCGTAGTGGGGGTGCTGTCCCTGGCCATCGAACCCGTGGGCGCGGGAATTCTGCTGATGGTTATCGTCCTGGCCATTGGGCTGTTCAGTTCTTCCATGAACCAGATACTCCAGGCCACGGTGCTGGACCAGGTGGGCCGGGGCACCGAAGGCGTCACCATGGGAATCGTCATGGGAGCAACCAGCATTTTGAGCGGCGTTGCGCCCCTGATAGCTGCGGTTGTGGTCAACAATTATGGCATCGGGGCAGTGTTCATCTATGCTGCCGTCCTGTGGGTGGCCGGAGCGGCTGTGTTGTTGGTTACGCCCTTGCGGCCTCCGCCGGGGGTGGAGACGGAGTAGGGGCGTTCCTTGGCGGGAAAGGAAATCATCCTGAGGCGTTCAAGGGCAGGAGATCGTGCCAATCGGTGGTTGGATAGCCGTGGAGGGCGTTGGCTGTCCCCTAAACCGGACGGTAGCGGTTAACTATGGGCAGGCGCCTATCCTTGCCGAAAGCGCGGGGGGTTATCTTGACTCCTGGCGGGGCCTGGCGGCGCTTGTACTCGTTGCGGTCCACGAAGGAAATCACCTGCCGCACCGCCGCCGGATCGTGGCCCATCTCCACCATCTCCTGGTAGCTGTAGTCCTCTTCCACGTAGGCCCGCACTATGGGGTCAAGTTTCTCGTAGGGCGGCAGCGTGTCCTCGTCCAGTTGGTCGGGCCTCAGTTCCGCGCTGGGGGGCTTGTTGATGATGGCCTCGGGTATGGGTGGCTTGTTCCCGGGCCGCCCACCATGCTTTTCGTTCCGCCACCGGCACAGGTCGTACACCAGGGTCTTGGGCACATCCTTGATGACCGCGAAGCCGCCGGCCATGTCGCCGTACAGGGTGGCGTAACCCATGGCCATTTCGCTCTTGTTGCCCGTGGTCAGGACAATCCAGCCAAACTTGTTGGATATGGTCATCAGCACGTTGCCGCGAATGCGGGCCTGGACGTTTTCCTCGGCAACATTGGCGGTGGTGCCCTCGAAGTAAGGCTCCAGCATGTCGGTGAAGGCCAGGTGGGCTGGTTCTATGGGCACCACCCAGCATTCAATGCCCAGGTTATCCGCCAGTTCCCTGGAGTCGCTGACGCTGCCCTCGGAAGAGTAGCGGGATGGCATGGTGACCCCCACCACGTTTTCCTTGCCCAGGGCGTCGGCGGCCACGGTGGCGGTGAGGGCTGAGTCAATGCCTCCGGACAGGCCGATCAGCGCCTTGGAAAAGCCGCTCTTGCGGATGTAGTCCCGGGTGCCGGTTACCAGGGCGTGATAGACCTCTTCCACTGGACCCATGACCCGCGCAGCAGCCGACGATTCGAGGGGCTGGCGGTCGGAAGCGCGGTACTCGGACACTGGCACCGTTTTTGGCGTTCCTATCTCCCGCAGTATGTTGGAGTTCTCCTTGCGGGACAGGGGCGCGCGCAGCCTGGCCCGAAAGACCGAGTCAATGTCCAGATCGGTTACCAGCAATTCCTCGGTAAAGGCAGGGCTGCGGGCAACAACGTCTCCGGTCATGTCGCAGACCAGGCTGGCGCCGTCAAATACCAGTTCATCCTGCCCGCCCACCAGGTTCAGGTAGGCCACGAAGAGGCCGTTGTCGGCGGCGCGGGTGCCGATCATCTTCTCACGGTGGGCGCTCTTGCCAGCGTGGAAAGGGGAGCCGTTGATGTTGACGATCAGTTCGGCGCCGGCCTCCCGCTGCACCGCGATGGCCCCCACCGGATACCAGATGTCCTCGCAGATGTTGACGCCCACACCCACGCCGTTGATGCGGTACACGGGGCACTCGTCGCCCCGGCGAAAGTAGCGATCTTCGTCGAATACGCCGTAGTTGGGGAGATACATCTTGCGGTAGCTGTCGATTAACTGGCCGTCGTAGCCGATAGCAGCGGCGTTGGCGATGTCCACGCCCGTTGCCGAGTCGCCTACTTCCACGTAGCCCACCACCACGGCAATGCCCCTGGCGGCGGCAACCACCCGCTGCATGGCCTCGACGTTGGCCTGCAGGAAGGACGTCTTGAACAGCAGGTCTTCCGGCGGGTAGCCGGTGATGGCCAGCTCGGGAAAGGCGACCAAGTCTGCCTGGCTCTCCCGGGCTTGCTCCACGTATTCAATAATCCTGGCCGTGTTGCCGTCGATGTCACCCACGGTGGGGTTCATCTGGGCCATGGCCAGGCGGAAGTTGCGAATCATGGACACTCCAGAACGGAACACCGCGATATCGGTACATATTAACCCTTTGGGACGGGGAGTGCATATACGAGGGACGGGCAGGTATTGTGCACTACCGATGCTCCGGTCCGGGAGCAAGCTATGGTGTGAGGGAAAGCCGGGGTCTGGGGGTGATGCCCTTTCGGACGATGGTGTTCACAAGGCTCCGTATATCTGGTCAAGGCCGGAATCGCGGTTGGCGGGCGCGCCTGAGCAGCGACTCCATTGGGCGGATTCCTGGCCGCATTGACACCCCGGAAGGGCTGAATCATACTTGCAAAGAGGCTATTTGCCGTTCAGTTTGACAATATGTAATCGGCGCCGGTGTTTTCGAGACTTTGGCGCGTAACCAACGAGGAGACAACATGTACAAGGAAATTCTGGTGCCCCTGGATGGTTCCGATGTATCGGCAAGTTCGCTGCCTACAGCCCGCCAGTTGGCTGAAGCCCTGGGCGCCCGGGTGCATCTTTTGCAGATTTCTTCCCAAACTGAAGAGTTCGCGGTGATGCGGGGCGCCGAGTTTGGAACCCTGGGGTCCGACTACTCTCAGCAGGTGCTGGACGAGGTAATGACTGCCCAACGCGACCGGATAGAGAAGTATTTGAACGAGGTTGGGGACGAACTAACCTCTGCGGGCCTGAACGTGGTCAAGGCCGTAGAGGACGGGCAGGCTGCCGACAAGATAGTGGACTACGCGGAGGCCGCGGAGATTGACCTGATAATTATGAGCACTCACGGGCGGGGTGGCGTCCGGCGCTTCCTGGTGGGCAGCGTCACCGACAAGGTAATCCGGTCGACCAATCTGCCGGTGCTGGTGATTCACCCCGAATAGACGCTCTTCAAGGCTATTAGCCAGTATGATGGTCGCATTACAGCAGGAAGGTTTGTCCAGGAAAGTTTGTCACTCTGAGCTTGTCGAAGAGTCTAGGGTCTCTCCCTAAACCCGAATCCACCGAAAGGAAGTAGGAGAGCCGACCGGACCGGGGATGAGAGGCGAGAGCAAGCGGAGGTGAGGGTTTGAACCGGATGGATCTGGCTGGACGCACGGTGGGGCAGCCACCGCAAGGGGATTATTGACGGGCCGCAGGAGGAACGGTGGGCGAGATCATCATGCAGATTGCAGCCGGAAACGATCAGGAACCGACCTGGGGCAAATAAGCCAGGCGGTTGGGTAGTCCAGCGGATGGGTCAGGCGCCACCGGCGCCGTCAGGAAGGAAGCGGCAGGGAGCGCAATCGAGCCAGTGCGCTGCTGAACTGGGCTTCCCAGGGCCAGCCCCGGGGGAGGTGCAGGGTGAGGTGGCGGGCCTTGCGGGTGAGCCGTCCGGCCAGGGAGAAGAACCGCCGCCGGAGGGTCTTGGTGGTTACTATCTGCTCACCGAGACCGATGCGCGCCGTCCAGCGGGCCAGATTATGCGCCAGCACCTGCACCGCCAGCCAGGCGCCGTTGGCGGCGAAGCGGCCCGAGGGGAGATGGTTCAGACCCACGCCGTACTTGAGGTCTCGGATGGCGTTCTCGATCTCGGCGTGGCGGCGATGGTCGGCCTCCAGTTCCAGGGTGTCCTCGTCCCGGTCGGTGATGAAGCCGTGATAGCTGTAGGAGGCGAAGAGGGCCAGTTGGGACCCGGGCGCGGGCTTCACCCGCCGGACGATGAGCCGCACCGGCGCGGCATCGGGCTCGCTACGGAAAGGTGTGTATTCAGCCTCGGCCACGTCGGCAGCACCGTCCATCCAATACGGGATGGGCCTCCACTCCGCGTCGGGTATGGCCTCGATGAGCTTGCGCAACTGGGCGTGCTGGCGCACGGTGATGGAGAAGCGGACCTTCATCTTGCGGCAGAGGGCGACGATGGAATGGGTGTAGAAGCCACTGTCGGCCCGCACTGTGAGTTGACCCCTGGCTCCGGCATAACGCACCCGGCCCAGTGTCTCCCGCAGGAAGTGGGCGGCGCCTCGAGCGGTGTTGGCGCGGCCCTCCCGCAGCCGGGCCATCAGGACGTCGCCGGTTCCGGCGGCCACGGCCAGCAGCGGGTGATAGCCCCGCTGGCCAGTGTAGCCATGATGACGGGCGCCCTCCTTGGCCAGGCCGTAGGTTTCGCAGATGGTGGAGTCCAGGTCGATGGTCAGGGGCAAGTCCCCGGGACCAGCCCCAGCGGCCCAGGCCCGGGCCAGCAGTTCCCGGCTCACCCGGTCCAACTGGCGCACGTGGCCCCAGCGAAAGCTGCGCAGGAAGGTGCCCAGGGTGGACGGCGCCTTCACCGTGCCGCCCAGCACTGAGGAGGTCCGCCCCGCACGCAGCGCATCGGCGTCGTCAATGCAGTCGCCGCCCGCCAGCGCCGAGGCCACCAGCGTCATTATCTTGTCTCCCGCGTTCGCCCGCCCCGGCGCATCCCCCAGGTCGAGGTGACGGTCAACGAGTTCACGCAGGCCCAGGCGCTGGGCCAGAGTGGCCGGAAGGATCAGCCCGGCATTGTTGACCAGGCGGTGATCGTCGAAGGCGACGTGGATGCGGTCGGGGTGCTCAAGTGGTAGCATCTAAAAGGTGCTCCTTTTCCGGGGTCGGTTTTTGTTGCAAAACCATTATCCCAGATTCAGAGGAGCACCTTCTTGCCCCTTCAGGACGCTAACCTGCTCCACTCTTTCGGTGGATTGGGGCTTAGACCGCGTCTGGGTAACCGAAGGGCCGATTACAAGGTAAGATTTTGGATCCTTTGGCTTTGCTCAAGATGACATCAGGATGACATATTGAAAGACAGGACCGGCTGGCAAGTGCCGAATTGTCACCCATCCGGCAGGGCCTCCATTACCTCCTGGACACCTATTGCCATTCCGCCGGTGTGACCGGCGCCCCCCGGAGTCAACATTTTTCAGGCAACCGGTTCCCTGCGCTACCGACTGGCCCATTCCCTGCCCTTCTACTACGGATGGGTCATATTCTCCATCGGGGCCCTGGCCAGCTACTCCTCCCGCCCCCTGATGGCCGTCGCCACACTGTCTGTGTTTGCCGTGCCCATGACCCGGGAGTTTGGCTGGTCCTACGGTCTCTTCTCCGGCGTGGTCAGCCTGGGAGGACTGTGCGCCATCGGGGTTTCGCCCTTCATCGGACGGCTTATAGACCGCTACGGGTCAGGGGTAATCCTGGCGATCACCGCGGCCATTGTGGGGGGCTGCGCCTTCGGGCTGTCGCTGGTTGGCCAGGCCTGGGCCTTCTACGCCCTTTACGTGCCGGGCCGGATGGCCTTTGCCAGTCCCCTGGAGTTGGGGACCACCACCGCGATAAATAACTGGTTCATCCGTCGCCGGCCCTTTGCCCTCTTCCTGCTGACCGTCAGCCAGAGCACCGGCCTGGCAACCATGCCGCTGGTGGCCCAGTTCCTCATTGGCGGCTGGGAGGGATTCGGCGGCTGGGGCTGGCGCTTTGCCTGGGCCTCGCTGGGTATTTATACCATCGTGGTTGGGGTTTTACCTGCCCTGCTGCTGGTGGCCCGACGCCCCGAGGACATGGGGCTGGCCGCCGACCCGCGCCGTGGGGAAAGCCGGCTCCCGAAAAGGCAGCCGGCATCAGCCTCGGCTGAGCAGGAACATGAGGAGTCGGTCGAATCCAAAGCAACCGAAGAACAACAGACCAGCGTCCAGCCGACTGCTGAATCCGGAACTCCCGTGCAGGAAAACAACTACACCGTTTCCCGCGCCCTGCACACCCGGGCCTTCTACGTAATGGCTATTTTCTCGGGAGCCGGATTCATGGTGCAGGCGGGGGTAAGCCTCCACCAGGTGTCCCATTTCATCAACCAGGGCATGGACGCGTCGCTGGCGGCCCTGACCGCCGGAGCCTTCGCATTCTGCCAGATGATTGGAGGACTGGTCGGGTCCAGCCTGGCGTCGCGGCGGGTTCCCATCCGGTTCCTGCTGGCGGCATCGGCCTTCTGTGTGTCGGGGGGTGCTCTCGGCGTCCAGGCAAGTTCGACTTTGACCTGGGGCCTGCTGGCCACCTCCATCCTGGGCGCGGGTGTGGGGGGGTTGCACCTGCTGCTGCGGCTGGCCTGGGCCGAGTACTACGGGCGGGAGCACCTGGGGAGCATTACCGGAATAACCCTGCCGGTGCAGGTGGGCGGGCAGGCGCTGGGGCCAATCATAGCCGGTTTTCTGTACGACTTCACGGGCAGTTATTTCTGGCCCTTCCGCATCTTTTCCACCGCTGTCTTTATTGCCGGCCTGCTGGTGCTGACGGCCACCCCGCCCAAGGACCGGAGTTAGGCCACGAAGTTTTTGCTATCCACGAAGGGCACGAAGAACCACGAAGCGGGGTAAGTGAGTAGAACCCTCCAGGTTGCCCTGTATGTAAAGCAGGGCAGCCACAAGGGCTGCCCCTACATATCACCCATAGATTCAGTCGGTGGCTTTGTTGGCTACTACGGCGAAGAGGGGGTCTCCCGGGGGGCTGGTTTCCGGATTGGTGAAGCCGCCCCGAATTTCGTCAAAGTCTCCGGCCTCCTCCAGGTAGGCGGCCACCAGGTCGATGTGGCGCCGGTCGGTGGAGTATCGCCAGATACGTACCGCCTTGGTGGGGAACATCCGGTTGGAGAAGGTGACGATGAAGATGCCGCCAGGCTTGAGGATCCGGTTCACCTCACTGAAAACCTCGATGGGGCGGATAAGGTACTGGACTGAAACCGTGATGACCACCGCGTCAAAGGTGTTGTCCTCGTAGGGCAGGACGGGATTCTTGTTGATGTCCTGGATAATGTAATCGTCGAGGTCTGGGTTCTCAGCCATCTCGACGTCGTTCATTCCCAGGCCGGCCAGCCTCGAACGGGGATGGTCCGCCGGCCAGTGGGAGCGCCAGCTGCTCATCAGATCCAGCACCACCGAGTCCGGAGGAATCAGGCTGCGGAAAACGTTGCCCACGGCGGCAATGGCCACATCGTCGATGTGGACCACCAAGCGGGGCTGGATGTAGAAGTCGCTGTCGTCGCTTTCGTCCTCCCGCCCAAAGTACTCGGGCAGGAAGGGTGGAAACTGCGGAAGGGCAGAGCTCGTGGCGGGCCTCCTTCGTTAGGCCGCAGGAATTTGTGGGCCGACCGCCAAATTGTACCACGAGGCCCCCGCAATTCCCCATTCGTGGGCATTCGTGTATATTCGTGAACAGACAAGACTACCTTCGCAAGCAGGAAAGGAAGACCATGACCCTTCAGCAGGAAATTCGTCAGGCCCACCCCTACTTCATGTACGACGCAATCACCGGCCAGCCTGAGGCGGTGGCCCGGATGCTGGACCGGCACGCCGACGGGGCCCGCGAGGTAGCGGCGGCGCTGGCCACCAAACGCAACATATACATCGTGGGCATCGGTACTTCGTGGCACGCGGTGCTGGTGGCCGAGCACTGGTTCCGCCGCTTTGCCGGCCCCAACATCCAGGTGCAGGGGTGGCACTCATTTGAGTTCTGTTCCTACCCACCGCCCCTGGGCCCCGAGGATGCGGTGATAATCATCAGCCACCGGGGTACCAAGACCTACTCCTTCCTGGCCCTGGAACTGGCTAAAGAGAAGGGGGCCTACACCGTGGCGGTAACCTCCACCGACCCCGGTCCGCGCCTGCGGGTGGCGGACGTATCGTTGCAAACGGTGTCGCCCGAGCGTTCTTCGGCCTTCACCATAAGCTACACATCCGCCCTCACCGTGCTGGCCATGCTGGCATCAGAGCTGGGTACGGCCCTGGGCAGGAACGGCGACGTGGCTGACTTGAAGGACGAACTGCTGGAGGTCCCTGACGTGGTGGCCGACGTAATCCACCGGCAGCAGGACATCGCCGATGTGGTGGAGCAGTTTGGCGACAAGCAACGGTTCATCTCTGTGGGCTGGGGCCCCAACACGGCCAACGCCTACGAGGTGGCCCTGAAAATCAAGGAGACCAGCGCCTCGGACTGCGAGGGTTTGCAGGTGGAGCAACTGCTGCACGGCCCCTTCTGCTCGGTTGACGAGGACTGCCTGGTGACTCTGATAGCCCCGCCGGGGCCGGGCTACGAACGGTCCCTGGACATTGCCCGCGCTTCGGCCGCCGCCGGCGCCCCGGTGTGGGCGTTGGTGCAGGAGGGTGACGAGGAACTGTCGTCCCTGGCAACGGCGAGCTTTGCCAAGAAACCCCTGCCGGAACTGTGGAGTCCCCTGGCCTGTGTCGTGCCGTTGCAGCTCTTCACCTACTACTTGGCATTGCATCGAGGCAGGCATCCCGACCTTTTCCAGCAGGACAACCCCCGGCAGGCGGAAGCGCGCACCCACTACGGGCTGTAATGATGGCAGAGTTTCAGTTCACGTGGTCTTGCGAAGGGAATAGGGCAGCCACAAGGGCTGTCCCTACGGAATCTCCGCACCAAATCACCTAATCCGGACCGATACCTGTGAAGACGCAAGAAGAGACAAGGAGCAAACCATGTCCACCGACGAAACCCAGGCATTTCTTGACTCCCAGGCCCAGAACCGGGGCTATTCCCTGGAGATGCACCGCATCATGGCCGAGGTTGACCTGGAATGGGCCAAGAAGTACGGCGAGTTTATCGAGGCCACCTATACCGGCCAGCGAACCCTGGACCGCAAGACCAAGGAACTGCTGCAGATAGTGGTGGAAGCGGCCCTGAAGGCCGACGTGGAGCAGATTCAGGCCCACGTGCGGGTGGCCCTGGAATCAGGGGCCACGCCGACGGAAATCCTGGAGGCGTTGCAGGCAGTAATAGCCCCCATGGGCGCGCTGGCCTTCCGACGAGGGGTGCAAGCATGGGCGCGGGAGACGGGGCATTTGCCTAATGATTAGGGGGTGCCTTCACCTTGTGCAACCGGGGAGATGAGGAAGCAGGGTTGGTTCGTGAAGCCGCTAAACCGAGCTCAGGTGCGATTCTTTGGAGGGAAGTGACTCGATTATGCACACACATAAGCTCTGACGGCAGGCATCAATACGAGATACGTCTATAGGTTACTTACCCAGCGTAGCTGGATCCCTTGCTACAGTTACATGGCTGGCACATCAATTGGACGTTGGTTAGCTCGAGCGTTCCGTTGGCGCTACGTGGCAGGATGTGGTCAAGGGTGAGTTCGTTAAAGTGAAATTCCTTCTTGCAACCAGAGCACTTACCTTCCTGGTTGATGTACTGGACCAGCTTGATGAATGTCTTGTACCCTGCCTTCCCCTTGGATTCGACTAACATCCGATATCCGAAGTAATGCGCGATCGGCTTGTCACGGTTCCGCTTTTGAGCCGCGCCTACTACTGTCAGGATCATTGCCCATGGCAACATATCACGTTCCGCTTGAATCCACAGGTACTCTGTGATTTCGCGTTGAGAGTAGCGTAATGGTTTGTTCTTCCTCTCCGCGTATTCGGTTAGGTGACGGGCAAGTTCTCTGGTGACGTCGCTTCTCGACAGTCCCGGCGTGGGTCGTTCTTTGTATCCTGGTAGGCTTTGTATCTCTTCGTAGGGAAAATTGGTTCTGGTTAGTTTGCCGTTTTCAGATGCCTCGTTGTATTTCTTAGCTGTGGCGTCGAACGGCTGATCCGGTGTTGGGCTTGTTGGATTGTTAGTTGAATTCATTGCTGTATTTCTCCGGGCCTTACCTCAACCCCTGGCATGTTAGATGCTCGACTGTGGCTTGCATTCGAGCCCCATTTTGCTTCCTGGCACGGTCGGAGGCAATGGGTTCTTGGCCGCCTCTTCTAACAGTGTAGGTAGCGAGCTATCAGGCTGACAAGGGCTGCCTGTCAGTGCACTTGGTTTATCACCTGATAGCTTGGGGCGCGGATGCGTGGAAAATCCACCCCAAGCAAAAACGGGCGGTTATGTGTATAATGGCGGCAAAATCTTAAGAGGAGGGTCAGCATGACGGAGATTGGACGACTGATAACGGCTATGGTAACTCCCTTTGACGACAAGGGCCAAGTGGACTATGACCAGGCCAAGCGTCTTGCTAATGCCCTGCTGGATTCGGGCAGCGATGGCGTCATCGTGTCCGGAACCACCGGCGAGTCCCCTACCCTCACCACTGCAGAAAAGATTCGGCTGTACGGCGAAATCAAGGATGCTATCGGAGACCGGGGCGCCGTGGTCGCCGGCACTGGCAACTACAGCACCGCCGAGAGCATCGAGCTAAGCATGGAGGCGGAAAAGGCCGGCGTGGACGGCCTGCTCCTGGTGGTTCCCTACTACAACAAGCCCCCCCAGGAGGGCCTGTACCAGCATTTCAAGACCATCGCCGCCCACGTCAACCTGCCCTGCATGCTCTACAACGTCACCAGCCGCACCAGCCTGAACATGACCCACGACACCACCATCCGGCTGAGCCACGTGGATAATATCGTCGGGGTCAAGGAAGCGGGCAGCGACATGGACCAGATTACCCGCATCATCGAAGGCTCACGAGACGGGTTCCGCGTGTGGAGCGGCAACGACAACGAGACCTTCTACATCATGGCCACCGGCGGCTACGGCGTGGTCAGCGTGGCGTCGCACCTGGTGGGCAACCAGATCAAGCAGATGATGGGGTTGCTCCTGGAGGGCGAGGTCGAACAGGCCGCCGCCGAGCACCGCCGCTTGCTGGAAATCTTCAAGGTGCTGTTCATCGTCTCCAACCCCATACCGGTGAAGCATTCCCTCAACCATGTGGGCTTCAACGTGGGCAACCCCCGCCTGCCGCTGATACCGGCGGACGAGAAGTCGGCAGCCCAGATTGAAGAGGTGCTGTCTCGCTACGAAATGGATATACAGGCGCCGGCTTAAGTACGGCAGCAACGGTTAGTGGAAACCAGAGGGGCGGGTTGGTAAGACGCGCCCCTTTTGCTTTGTTGAATTAGGGTAGCGCTTTAAATTTGAGCGGGCCAGGGCGCAATGGGGAGGGCAGTCACAAGGGTTGCCTCTTCAGTGACATAGTCCAGGCGATCGGCAACGGGCCGCGACCCCCAACGGATGGACGTTTGTACAGGATTGCCAGGTTGAGGAGCTTGTCCAACAGGGGGAAGAAATGCAGGAAAACTGTATCTTCTGCAAGATGGGTTCGGGTGAAATGTCCGGGGACTTCGTGTACCGGGACGATGAAGTCTTCATCATTAGAGACATAAGGCCGCGGGCCCCGGTGCACCTGCTGGTCATTCCCACAAGGCACTTGCAGGTCATCACCGACCTTGGGGAAGATAACCAATCGGTGGTATGGGCAATGTTTCGGGCGGCACGGGAAGCAGTTCAGCAGGAGGGCGTAGCCGAGAGCGGTTACCGGCAGATAATGAACTGTGGACAGGACGGAGGCCAGGAAATTCCCCATCTGCACATCATGGGCGGCACACGGCTGCGGGGGCTGGGATTACGGTGACGGATCACGGGGTGCTTACGGAGTTGCCACCGGCTCAGAAATCCTGTGCTTCCTGCTCAACTTCCGGTATTTGCCTGTCTTCACCTGCGCTCCCAAACCCGTAAACTCCGCGGTACTCCGGTGGCAGCTGGAAGGCGATGCGCTGCATGATCATTTCCAGGATGGCGGCCGCAGCCACTCTCGTCTGGCCCCCTTCCAGGACTGGTGGGGTGAAAGGCGAGCCAATGTTGACCTGGAAGCGGCAAAGAGGAAGGGGCATTCGCTGGTGGGGGAACTTTTCGGTGCCGGTGATGCCGATGGGCAGAATCGGCGCCTGGGATTTCATTGCCAGGTAGGCGGCGCCGGCTAATCCACGCTGCATGGTGAAGTCTGGGCTCCGGCGACCCTCGGGGAATACCATCACTGCCTGGTCCCGGGCCAGCAGGTTAAGCGCAGTACGTAACGCTGCTGCGCCGTAAGAGTTGTCCACCGGATGAACCCTGAAGGACTTGAACAGCCATCCCTTGGGCGTGGGAGTAAACAGTTCCTGTTTGCCCAGGAACACCAGGGGGCGAGGCAGGGCGGCGGCAATGGACGGCGGGTCGTTGTAGGAGAGATGGTTGGCAACCACGATGAGGGGCCCAAAAGGGGGCACACACTCTTTGCCGGTTACCTCCATACGGCCGAAGACGTTAAAGCAGAACTGGGCCAGGGCCCGGCCGGGATAATACAAGTCGGTCATGGGGATGCCTGACCCGCCCTGGATCTGAGTCGCTCCAGTATTCTTTCCACCACCTTTTCTATAGTCAGGTCGCTGCTATCTACCAGGAAGGAGTCCGCAGCCTGGGTCAGCGGAGAATCGGCCCGCTGGGAGTCAATTCGGTCCCTGGATAGGGCATTGGCCAGCACCTCTTCATAGTTGGCGTCCTGGCCTTGTGCCAACAGTTCCTCGTAACGGCGTCGGGCGCGAACCTCGGGAGATGCCGACATAAAGACCTTCAGGTCGGCGTCGGGCAGGACCACCGTTCCAATGTCCCGTCCCACTATTACGATGCCGCCCGTTTCCTGGCATGATTGGGCAGCGATTTCCCGCTGCTGCCGCACCAACTCCCGACGCACTGGGGAGACCCTGGCTACCAGGGACACATGGTCGTCAACCTCTGAGGAACGCAATTCGGTGTCCAGTTCCCTGTCGTCCAGCATGATGGAGCGGCCCTCCTGGTCCGTGAGCCGCATGGTTGCCAGTTGGGCCAGATTTCCCAGGCCTGCTTCGTTCTCCATGCTTACTGAGCTATGAAGGGCCAGCCAGGTAATGGCGCGGTACATGATGCCGGTATCCAGGAAGGGGCAGCCCAGCCGCCGGGCCAACTCCCTGCCGACCACCGTCTTGCCGGCGGCGGCCTGGCCGTCAATGGCAATTGCCCCGGCCCGTTCTTTCAATATTTTTTCTTCCCGTGCCATCATACCGTTGTTGGGCCGTCGTCCCTGAATACGCTTCTGTTCAGCGCTGGCAGTATAGCACAGCGGCCTGCCGCGCCCTGGAGACTTCCCAGGAATGAACGCTTAGTGACCTGATACACTTACCTGGCTCTGCACGTTTCTGTAGTGAATACCCTTGCCGGTCAGCCTCCTGAAAGCCGTCACCTGCCGAATGAATATACGGACGTTACTGATTGCAGGACTATTCTCGCTTGCGGTGATGGCTTTTGTCCTGGCCTGGGCCCTTCCCGTTTGGCCCGGCGATGAGTGTGTGCTGGTGGCGGTGCAGGGTTGGCGGAGCCCCGTTTTGGACGTGGTGTTTCGGACCCTGACCTACCTGGGTTGGTATCCGGTGGCCGTGGCCCTGACCCTTGCCGCTATGGCTGTGCTGCTGGTGCAAAGGCGCAGGGTGGATGCCCTGTTGCTGGGTATTGTTGTCTCTTCGGCCCTGCTGACTCACCCGCTGAAAGCCCTGGTGGGTAGGCCCCGACCGGACTACGCAATTATCGAGCCCATTCCTCACGGCATGGGTTTTCCCAGCGGTCACGCCACTTTTGCCATCCTCATGGGAGGCATTGTGATTTACCTTGCGTGGCGATACGTTGCGAATCCCTGGTTGCGGTGGGGAATGGCTGCAGTATTTGCACTGCTGATTCTTGGGGTGGGTGTCTCCAGGGTTTACCTGGGTGTCCACTGGCCCAGCGACGTGCTTGGTGGATATCTTTTTGGCGGAACGGCTCTGCTGGTGGCAGGCTGGTTAAGGGACTGGCTGTCAGCGTATAGCAGGCAAAGGTCTGGTAAAGACACCACTTTGTGAAAAGTTGGTATATAATACGAACAAGGCATTGGCATCCATCCCGGTTCCCCAACTCTACATCTTTGGCGAGCGCCAACGTTGGTGAGGTGACGGTGGCTGGACAGGACCAAACTGGTCAATCCGTGACGGATAAAAGTGGCGTAAGTCAGAACGGCCACAGTCCGGAAATGACGACCGCCCGTGTCCTGGGTTCGCCGGTGCTGGTGCTGAACCTGAACTACGTCCCCATAAACGTCTCCACGGTGCGACGAGCAATTATTCTGCTGAGCAAGGGCAAGGCGGAACTGCTGGAAAATCATCAAGGGGAAGTTCGCACCATAACCACGACTGTGGAAGCTCCCTCTATCATCCGACTGATTTACCTGGTCAAGCGTCCCTTTGCCCCGCGGAAGCTCTCCAAGAAGGAGATATTCCTGCGCGACCGGTACACCTGCCAGTACTGCGGCAAGAAAAACCACGAACTTACTCTGGATCACGTGGTTCCCCGCCGCCAGAAGGGGGCGCATACCTGGGAGAACGTGGTGGCGGCCTGTAGCCGGTGCAACCTGAGAAAGGCCGGCCGGACGCCCGAAGAAGCCAATATGCGGCTCAAGACCGAACCACGGGTGCCTCAACCCAACCCCTACCGCATCCTGCAAAACCGCACCATCCTCGACGAGTGGCGGCCCTACCTGCCGTGGTCGGTGGGGGAGAATGACTGATACGGGGGAAGGGTTAGACAGGACCTGCAACACGACTCAGGGGCGGGTTTTAAACCCGTCCCTGAATTTTGTGCCGCTTTAGCCCCAATCCACCGAAAGAGTGGAGCAGGTTAGCGTCCTGAAGGGGCAAGAAGGTGCTCCTCTGAATCTGGGATAATGGTTTTGCAACAAAAACCGACCCCGGAAAAGGAGCACCTTTTAGATGCTACCACTTGAGCACCCCGACCGCATCCACGTCGCCTTCGACGATCACCGCCTGGTCAACAATGCCGGGCTGATCCTTCCGGCCACTCTGGCCCAGCGCCTGGGCCTGCGTGAACTCGTTGACCGTCACCTCGACCTGGGGGATGCGCCGGGGCGGGCGAACGCGGGAGACAAGATAATGACGCTGGTGGCCTCGGCGCTGGCGGGCGGCGACTGCATTGACGACGCCGATGCGCTGCGTGCGGGGCGGACCTCCTCAGTGCTGGGCGGCACGGTGAAGGCGCCGTCCACCCTGGGCACCTTCCTGCGCAGCTTTCGCTGGGGCCACGTGCGCCAGTTGGACCGGGTGAGCCGGGAACTGCTGGCCCGGGCCTGGGCCGCTGGGGCTGGTCCCGGGGACTTGCCCCTGACCATCGACCTGGACTCCACCATCTGCGAAACCTACGGGTTGGCCAAGGAGGGCGCCCGTCATCATGGCTACACTGGCCAGCGGGGCTATCACCCGCTGCTGGCCGTGGCCGCCGGAACCGGCGACGTCCTGATGGCCCGGCTGCGGGAGGGCCGCGCCAACACCGCTCGAGGCGCCGCCCACTTCCTGCGGGAGACACTGGGCCGGGTGCGTTATGCCGGAGCCAGGGGTCAACTCACAGTGCGGGCCGACAGTGGCTTCTACACCCATTCCATCGTCGCCCTCTGCCGCAAGATGAAGGTCCGCTTCTCCATCACCGTGCGCCAGCACGCCCAGTTGCGCAAGCTCATCGAGGCCATACCCGACGCGGAGTGGAGGCCCATCCCGTATTGGATGGACGGTGCTGCCGACGTGGCCGAGGCTGAATACACACCTTTCCGTAGCGAGCCCGATGCCGCGCCGGTGCGGCTCATCGTCCGGCGGGTGAAGCCCGCGCCCGGGTCCCAACTGGCCCTCTTCGCCTCCTACAGCTATCACGGCTTCATCACCGACCGGGACGAGGACACCCTGGAACTGGAGGCCGACCATCGCCGCCACGCCGAGATCGAGAACGCCATCCGAGACCTCAAGTACGGCGTGGGTCTGAACCATCTCCCCTCGGGCCGCTTCGCCGCCAACGGCGCCTGGCTGGCGGTGCAGGTGCTGGCGCATAATCTGGCCCGCTGGACGGCGCGCATCGGTCTCGGTGAGCAGATAGTAACCACCAAGACCCTCCGGCGGCGGTTCTTCTCCCTGGCCGGACGGCTCACCCGCAAGGCCCGCCACCTCACCCTGCACCTCCCCCGGGGCTGGCCCTGGGAAGCCCAGTTCAGCAGCGCACTGGCTCGATTGCGCTCCCTGCCGCTTCCTTCCTGACGGCGCCGGTGGCGCCTGACCCATCCGCTGGACTACCCAACCGCCTGGCTTATTTGCCCCAGGTCGGTTCCTGATCGTTTCCGGCTGCAATCTGCATGATGATCTCGCCCACCGTTCCTCCTGCGGCCCGTCAATAATCCCCTTGCGGTGGCTGCCCCACCGTGCGTCCAGCCAGATCCATCCGGTTCAAACCCTCACCTCCGCTTGCTCTCGCCTCTCATCCCCGGTCCGGTCGGCTCTCCTACTTCCTTTCGGTGGATTCGGGTTTAGACTTCTGAGCGGACAGTATCGTCCGATTGACCTTATTTACGGCCTGGCTGACATCGCCGGCAACCCCATCATCAGGGTCTCCAGGGCCAGGCGGGGGTTGGCGTTGGCGTCCAGGGCCCCCAGGGTGCGGTTGATGCGCTTGATGAAGGCTACCACCTGGGCCGTGGAAAGCTGGGTTGCTTGCAGGCGCAGGGGCATCAGCCGGTCGGTATTTTGCAGGTACTCCTCGGCTCCTTCCTTGATCAGCAGCAGGTCCCGCCACCAGCGCAGCCACAGGTAGAGCATTTCCCTGGCGGCGTCCCGGTCCCTGCCGAAACGGGTCGCCAGCTCAGCGGCGTAGTCGAAGCGTACGTCAAGCCCGCTTTCGCAGACCTCTTGCAGTCTTTCCAGGTCAGCATCGCGCTGTTCCAGCACCTGCGAGTCCCGCAGGGCGTTTACCGCGTGGCCGAAGCAGCCTCTTGAGATACGGGCAACTTTTTCGGCCACTTCCGGATCAGCCGCGTATTCTCGCGTCAATCGCTCCTGCAGGTCAGCCTTGGCCGCTGGCTTCAGGTAAAGGGCGCTGCAACGGGAGCGAATGGTGGGCAGCAGGGCGTCTTCGCTGGAGGTCAGCAGCAACAGGAGGGAAGACGGGGGAGGTTCTTCCAGTGTTTTGAGCAGCGCGTTGGCCGCCGCCGTGTTCATCAACTCCGCCCCGTCGACGATGATCACCTTGCAGGCGCCCTCGTAGGGAGTCAGGTTGAGGAAGGACTCGATCTCCCGCACCTGTTCAATGCGGATGTCGCGGCGGTTGGTTCCCTCGTCGTCCCCGGTCCCCAGGCCGATTACTCTTACATCGGGGTGGATGCCCTGGGCGATGCGCTGGCATTGGGTGCAATAGCCGCAGGGTACGCCCCCGGATTCGGACAGGGATTCGGACAGGGTTTCTGCACCTGGATCAGTCACGTCCCTGCCTGCGTCGCCGAGGAGGCTTTCTCCGGCAGCTTCTGGTGGCGCGTCTTCAAAACCGAAGAGGCCTGCGGACTGCTCCGGCTCGGAAGGGCGTGACGTGAGAGGGTTCGGCCTTTTAGCGGCTCGACGCCCGTCCGCCCAACAGTTGACCGCCTGGGCGACATTGACGGCCAAAGCCATTTTGCCCACATGGGGAGGCCCCGCCAGCAAGTAGGCATGGGACATCCGGTCCGCCTTGAGGGCGGCATCGAGTTGGCGGACGATATGTTCCTGGCCGTAAATCTGCCACATGGTTTAAGTGGCCCCCTAAACGTCGCAAAGCATCATGTCCGCGTAGCTCTCCCGCCGCCGGATCAGGCGGCTCTTCCCGTCCTTGACCAGCACCATGGGCGGACGCGGGTTCAGGTTGTAGTTGCTGGCCATGGAGGGGCAGTAGGCTCCGGCGGCAGGGATGGCGATGATGTCCCCCGGCTCCGGCGTTGGCAGCATGATGTCCGAGGCCAGCACGTCGCCCGATTCGCAGTATTTGCCCGCGATGGTGACTTTCTCCTCCGCGTAAGTACCGTTGCCGCTGGTGCTGGAATTGACCTTCCCCGCCGACACCACCTCGTAGCTGGCTTGGTACAGGGCGGGTCGGATGTTGTCGCCCATGCCCCCGTCCACGCTGACGTACTTCCGCACCCCGGGGATGTCCTTGATGGCTCCGATGCGGTACAGCGCGACCCCCGCCGGGCCCACGATGGACCGCCCCGGCTCTATCAAAAGGGTGGGTATGGCCAGCCCCAGCTCCCCGCAGGTGGCCTTGAGTGTTGCGACGATGGTCTCGGCGTATTCGCCGATGGCCGGTGGTTCCTGGTCCCGGGTGTAGGCGATGGCAAACCCGCCGCCCGGACTGAATTCCTGCAGGTCCAGCCCTTCTTCCCGGAATCCGGCGGCGAACCGCAGCACCAGGTCGGTGGCGGCGGCGTAGGGTTCCAGCTCGAAGATGGGCGACCCCAGGTGGAAGTGCAGTCCCTTTAAGGTCAGGTTGCCCCCATTCCGGCTCAGGGCCAGAGCTTGTCGGATCGCCTCGGCGGCCTGCCCCGTCTGGATGGAGAACCCAAACTTGGAGTCGATGATGCCGGTGGTGGTGTAGGCGTGGGTGTGCGGGTCAATTCCCGGCGACACCCGGATGAGTATGTCCTGCACCTTGCCCGCTTCTCCCGCTATGCGGTTCAGCAGGTCCAGTTCGTGGAAGCTGTCCACCACTATCCGCCCGATGCCCTGGTCGACGGCGTAGGCCAGTTCGTCGGATGTCTTGTTGTTGCCGTGGAAATAGACCTTTTCCAGAGGGAACTGGGCGGCGATGGCCACCGCCAGTTCCCCGCCGGATACCACGTCCAGGCCCAGGCCCTCCTCGTTGAAAATCTGGGCCAGGGCCGGGTTGATGTAGGCCTTGGAGGCGTAGAGCACCTGGGCTCCGGGGCAGCGCTGTTCGAACTCGGCGCGGTAGCTGCGGCACCGGTTGCGCAGGGTGGCCTCGTCCAGCACGTAGACGGGGGTGCCGTACTCCTCGGCCAAGTCCAGGGCAGAGCAGCCGCCAATAACCAGCCGCCCCTGCCCGTCAATTTCGGCAGTATCGGGAAAAACGTGTTGCGGGAACATGGGGATTACCTCGAGTTTGGGATGCGTTGGCTGGGGGTATGATAGGGCGGGAGGGGGTTGGGTGCAAGGTGGGGTGGAGGGTCTTGATTGAATGCTATATATGGCCCATTTCAATATCCCGGGAAGAATTGCTGGAAATAGCGCGAGTACTTGCTCTTAACCCTTGGATATGTAAATCACTAAAAGTGCACATATTGATACCTTCAACAAAGAGCAAACTTCGCTATGCTCTACCACCCCAGGGCGTTGAAATGGCGCAACGGGAGTGGTGTCATAATTGGTTTCTCTGGGCCGGGATAGGAGACATTACATGGCAGCTTTGGATATGAAAGAGGCCGCAGTTTTGGCGAAAGGATACATTGCGGATCTTTTCGCGCCCGAGGAAATTACTAACATTGGCCTTGAAGAGATTGAATTCGACTTGGAGACGGGCCATTGGCGAGTAACCGTCGGATTTTCGCGGCCCTGGGACCGGATCAAGAACAAGACTGTTGCCTCTTCTCTGGGTTACCCACGTTCTGCTCGATCTTACAAAGTTGTGAGCATTAAGGACGACACCAGCAACGTGGAATCCGTTAAAGACTACGATTTAGCTGGTTTAAAGAAAGTCGTTGCCTCCGCAGGGATACTTCATCGATAGCAACCTGCTTCTCCTTTATGTCGTAGGCAGTGAAGACCGGGATTTGATTGCCAGGCATCGCCGGCTGGAAGACTACTCGGCAGCAGACTATGAACTCTCGATTGATTTTCTGGCCCCGGTCAGTCGTGTACTGGTAACTCCCAACGCCCTCACGGAAACATCCAATTTGATCAGGCAGCACAGGGACCCGCAGCGTTCCCAACTCATGCGTCGGCTACGAGCAATAATACAGGATAGTCAGGAAGTGGTAGTTGCCAGCGCCAAGGCTTCGGACAACCCGGTATTTGAGGGCCTGGGGTTGACCGACGCGGTATTGCTGGAAGTTGCTACTGCCGAAACGCCATTGCTAACGGTAGATTCGGGTCTGTGCCGGGCCATACTGGAAGTGAATGGTGCGGAAGCGGCGGTTCATTTCACCGCGCACCGAGACATGACGACCTGACTTACCCTTCGCATGGGTTACCCGCTCACCCTACAATCCCCCAATTGACTACCCCCATACCCCCGTATATACTCCCCCGCATATCCCCCCAGGCCTTTTGGCCTGATTTTTAGGCTATCCAATCTCACGGACGCGAGGCGTGAAGTGAAAGTTCCCATAAAGTTAACGGTCAACGGAAGATCACGTGAGTCGGAAGTGGAACCCCGGACCCTCCTGGTGCATTATCTCAGGGAAGACCTGGGCCTTACCGGCACCAAGATCGGCTGCGACACCAGCCAGTGCGGTGCCTGCGTCGTCCGCCTCGATTTCAATGGTGACGGGGGCTCCACCGTCAAGTCCTGTACCTGCCTGGCCGTCCAGGCCGACGGGGCCGAAATCACCACCATCGAGGGCCTGGCCCAGGACGGCAATCTGCACCCGGTGCAGGAGGCCTTCTGGAACAACCACGGTCTCCAGTGCGGCTACTGCACCGCCGGTATGATTATGACGGTAACCGAGTTGCTGGCTCGCAACCCCCACCCCAGCGCCGAAGAGGTGCGGGCCGGACTGGAAGGCAACATCTGCCGCTGCACCGGCTACCACAACATTGTCAAGGCAACCCTGGCGGCCGCCGAGGCCATTTCAACCGAAGGCAGTGGAGGTTAGACGATGACTACCCGAATATTCGGTTCCGGTATTCGCCGCCGCGAAGACCCCCGCCTGATTACCGGACAGGCCTCTTACACTGATGACATTAAACTGGCGGGAATGGTCCACGCGGCCATCCTGCGCAGTCCCCACGGCCATGCCCGCATCAACCGCATAGATACTGCCGCCGCCGCCGCTTCCCCCGGTGTCTTGGCCGTCTATACCGGCGCCGATACCGAAGGTGTCCTCAACCCCATGCCTTGCGCGTGGGTGATCCCCGACTCCGACGTCAGGGCCGTGGCCTACCCGCCCCTGGCCAAAGACGTGGTCCGGTATGTGGGCGACGCAGTGGCCGTGGTGGTGGCTGAAGACCGCTACCAGGCTGAGGACGCGCTGGAACTGATCAGCGTGGACTACGAGCCCCTGCCCACCGTGGTCAATCCCGAGGCCGCCCTGCGGGAGGGCGCGCCCCAATTGCATGAGGACGCCCCGGGCAACCAGGCTTTCCACTGGGTGGCCGCCGGAGGAGATACTGACGACGCCTTTGCCACTGCCGACGTGGTGGTCCGCGATACCATCATTCAGCAGCGGCTGATTCCCAACGCCATGGAGCCCCGTTCCGCCATCGCCAGCTACGTGCCCTCTATGGGAGACCTGACCATCTGGAACACCACCCAGAATCCCCATATCGCCCGTTTCGTTACCTGCCTCGTGACCGGCATACCGGAGCACAAGATTCGCATTATCGCCCCCGAGGTGGGCGGCGGGTTCGGCGCCAAGATTGCCGTCTATCCCTGGGAGATGATTGCCGCCTTCTGCGCCATGAAGCTGGGCTGTCCCGTCAAGTGGACCGAGTCCCGTTCCGAGAACTTTGTTGCCAGTACCCACGGTCGCGACCACGTGGAATACGTGGAAATGGCCGCTAACCACGATGGCCGCGTTACCGGCGTCCGCAGCGTGGTCTACGCCGGCATGGGGGCCTACCTTTCCACCGCGGCCCCGGGCATACCGACGATTTTGCACGGCCTGATGTACTCGGGTCCCTACGATATCCCCAACATCAAGGCCGACATCTACGGCTGCTTCACCAACACCACCCCGGTGGAGGCCTACCGTGGCGCTGGCCGTCCCGAGGCCACCTTCCTGCTGGAGCGCCTGATGGACCTGCTGGCGGCGGAGGTGGGCAAGGACCCGGTGGCTGTCCGCCGCCTGAACCTGATTCCCAAATTCGACGACGGCCATGACGTGGCCATCGGCCTGACCTACGACAGTGGCGACTACGAAACAACCTTGGACGTAGCCTTGGAACACGTCAACTATAACCAGTTGCGCCACGAACAGGCCCACGCCCGCGAGCGCGGTATTATTACCGGCATCGGCGTATCCTGTTACTGCGAAATCTGCGGCCTTGGGCCCTCCCAGGTGGCCGGCGCCGTCGGTTTCGGCGGCGGCCTGTGGGAGAGCGCCACGGTGCGCTTCTACGCCACCGGCAAGGTCAACGTCTTCATTGGCACGTCGCCCCACGGCCAGGGCGAGGAGACCACCTTCGCCCAGATTATGTCCGATGAGCTGGGCGTCCCCGTGGACGACGTGGAGGTTATCCACGGCGACACCGACACCACGCCCATGGGCTGGGGCACCTACGGCAGCCGCACCACGGTGGTCGGCGGCGGCGCGCTGGCCCTGAGCGCCCGCAAGATCAAGGCCAAGGCAATCACCCTGGCCGCCCACCTGCTGGAGGCCGCCGAAGCGGACATCGAGTACGAAGATGGTAACTTCTTCGTTCGCGGCGCCCCCGACAGCGGAAAGACTATCCAGGACATAGCCCTGATGGCCAACGTGGCCTGGAACATGCCCTCGGGCATGGAGCCGGGACTGGAGGCCACCACCTTCTACGACCCGCCCAACTTCTCCTATCCCTTCGGCGCCCATGTGGCGGTGGTCAGCGTGGACCCGGACAACGGCCATATCGTCCTGGAACGCTACGTGGCGGTGGACGACTGCGGCCCCCAGATTAACCCGATGATCGTCGAGGGCCAGGTCCACGGCGGCGTGGTGCAGGGGGCCGGACAGGCCCTCTGGGAAGGAGCGGTCTACGACTACAACGGGCAGCTGCTGACCGGCTCCATGCTGGACTACGCCCTGCCCCGCGCCCACCTGGTGCCCAACATCGAAACCCTTTCCACGGAAACGCCGTCGCCCCACAACCCGCTGGGCGTCAAGGGCATCGGCGAAACGGGAACAATAGCCTCCACCGTAACCATCTACAACGCCGTAATCGACGCCCTGCGCCCCCTGGGAGTAACCCGCCTGGAAATGCCCCTGACCCCCGAAAAAGTCTGGCGGGCCATCCAGGAAGCAGGAGTCCACCACGGGGATAGCTACGGTCACGGCCACGATCACGGCCACGATCATGACCACGGCCACGGCCATAACCACTAGTCCCTTCCCCCTTGACGGGGGAAGGTCAGGATGGGGGTGATGACCATGACCACGGACACTAGTGGTCCGACTACTTTGAAATAATGGGTTGGGGCTTAACCGTAATTCGGCGCTTAACCGTCATTCCGGCGCAGGCCGGAATGTTGCACTACTAGTCGGGACCGGGAGGAACAGTAATGTACACGCCTGATTTTCACTACCACAAAGCCGGCTCGGTGGCCGAAGCCATCGAGATGCTCAGCCACCACCAAAGAGACGGTGCGGACGCCCGTCTGCTGGCCGGCGGACACAGCCTGCTGCCCCTGATGCGGCTGCGGCTGGCCCGTCCCGCCACCCTCATCGACATCGGCGGGCTGGACGACCTCAAGGGCATTACCGTCCACGACGACCATATCCATATCGGCGCCCTGACCACCCACGGCGAAATCGCCCGTTCCCACGCCATGGAACACGCCAACCCCCTGATGGGCGAGGTGGCCGGGGGCATCGGCGACCCCCAGGTGCGGAACCGGGGCACCATCGGCGGCAACATCGCCCACGCCGACCCCGCGTCGGACTGGGGCACGGTACTCAGCGTCCTGGACGCCAGCGTAGAGGTCCAGGGCCCCAACGGCTCCCGCACCATAGCCATCGCCGACTTCTACCAGGGGGCCTTCAGCACCGCCGTAGCCGAAAACGAAATAGTAACCTCCGTTTCAGTGCCCACCCTGGTACACCACGACCACGATACAGGCCACGGCCACGACCATGGTCACGAACATGACCACGGGCACGGCCACGAGCACGAAGCAACCAGCATCCACGGCGAGGTAGGCGAGTACGCCAAAATGTCCCACCCAGCCTCCTTCTACCCGGTGATTGGTGGCGCGGTGGTCCTCAACGCCGAAAATGGCCGGTGCATCTCGGCCCGGGTGGCAGTGGGTGGCCTGGTGCCATCACCGGTGCGCGCTCCGTCGGTGGAAGCGGCCCTGGCCGGCCAGGAACTGACCGCGGACAACATAACCGCGGCGGCCAACCTGCTGCCCAACGACCTGGGCAACGAAATCATCGGCGACATATTCGCCTCGGCGGACTACCGCCGGGCCATCGCGCCGGTGGAGGTCAAGCACGCCATGTTCCACGCCATAGGCCTGGCCCACCACTAGGCAGCGGGGACCGACAAGTTAAGATACAAGACGGGGCGGGCTAAAAACCCGCCCCGCTGTTGATTTATCCACTAATGGGCACGAATAATCACTGATGTTATGTTCTCCGGTCTAACCCATTAGCGAACACTGGTGTTAATTCGTGGATAGAGAAAGGAGTTATCACCCTGAAGATATTACTTACCAACGACGACGGTATCCATGCCCCGGGTTTGTGGGCGGCGGCCCAGGCCTTGTCCCAGGTGGGCGAGGTGTTTGTGGTGGCCCCGGACCGGGAGCAGAGTGGTGTGGGCGCCTCTCTGACCCTCCACGCCCCGGTGAAGGCCCGCTCCCTGGAAATCCCTGCCCTCGGCAGGTTGAGCGCCGCCGCCAACGAAGAGGCGGCATCCGACGAGGACCAGCAGGCGGAAGTGCGTAACCGTGTGACCGCCTTCTCGGTGGAGGGTACGCCGGGAGACAGTTGCATCCTGGGCCTGGAAAAGCTGGTGGGGTCGGTGGACCTGGTGGTCTCCGGCATCAACTCCGGGTCCAACCTGGGCTGGGATGTGATGGTGTCCGGTACGGTGGGAGCCGCCTTCCAGGGCTACTTCCGGGGCTACCCGACTATCGCCATATCGGTGGGGTCGGTGCAGAACCCCCGCTTCGACGGCGCCGCGTCCCTGCTCCGCCTCATGGCCCTGAAGCTGGCCCAGGACAATAACCGCGACGGCTTTCTGCTGAACATCAATGTGCCCAGCCTGGCCCCGGACCAGATTACCGGCGTGGAGATAACCCGTCCCGGCGGCCGCTCCTATGGCGAGTCGGTGCGGGAAGAGGGCACGGGCCACCAGAAGCGGTACTGGATTGCCCGCAACCGCCCGGTAATGGCCGACAACGGCGAGGGCACCGACATGTTCGCCACCAAGGCCAACCGCATCTCCATTACGCCGCTGCACCTCAACCTGAGTCACCAGGAAGTGCTGCCCAGGGTTGAGTCGCTGCTGGCCGGGGTGCCGGAGGAGTTGCTGGGGAAGGGGGGATGATAAAATGGTGGAGGTCAACTACGACGCCAAGTCAGATGTCCTCTCGATCATCTTGGCCTCGAAAAAGGTGAAAGAGTCGGCAGAAATTCTCCCCGACGTTATTGCGGACTTTGACGATAATGGGCGGGTGGTGGCCTTTGAGATTCTGGACGCCAGCAAGGTGATTGACCCGGAGACGGTAATAGAGAGAAAGTAGCCCGTTTACTCAAAAGCACGATTGGCATCAATTTCAAACCCGGCACTTTTGAGTTCCCTAATAAGGGTCATCTTCCAACTCTCGGATTCCTCCAGCGCAATATAGAGCACCCCAGAGAAATCGGAAGGAATTTCTACGCCTTCCACCTTCAAGGCACGTACTTTTTCTCTTCCCAACTTTCCGACAAAGTATCCCAGTTCCAGAATAACGTTTTGCCGCGCACGAGGCCTCAGGTTTTCGGGATCGGGCCCACCAACGTCGTCAGGGGTCAGAAGGGCAATTGCGAAGCCACTGGCGTGGTCTTCGAGTTTTTCGATTATAGTGCGGCCTCCGTCAGGCAGCTCATGTAAGATTATTGGCAGAAGGCCCAAATTCTCGAGAAATCGTGCCACTGTATTCTTAGTTCCATGGTCGTGCCCATGAATTACGAACACCTCGTTTGTACCAAATGACGGGTCAGGCTGCAAAGTTGGTGATGGAATTACTGCCTGGGCATCTTCCCAATACTCCTCAACTTCTTCGATCATTGACTGAAGTATATATGCGGCTCGCTCCAAGCCATCCACATAAGCCTTCCGTAATACCGATTCTGGCGTATTGTAAGCCGATGTTATGCGCATGTAGCGGATATCGGTGAAATCCTTAATTTTGGCTGAATCCTCACCGAATACGTTAGCAATGGCAATACGCGTATCTCTGTGCCATTTGGCAAACTGCGCACTACTGCGCTTCAATCCCTGAAGCGGACGTATTTCTCCTCTAACCTTTTTAAGACGCGCTATCGCAATAGTTTTATCCGGCTTCTGCATGGTCCTCACTTAGGAAGCATTTTGGGGGTTACCGTATTTCTCCATAGTTACACAAGGTAATGTCCAATTCAAGGTAAAGCGAACCACCCCCGCTACCCCCCCTCCCCCTATCTATGGCATAATGGCCCCACCTTTGCACACCTCTATACAGGGAGGCTTTCCGCTTATGGTTGACCTTAAGCATGGCGCGGCCATCGTGGGTATTCACGAGCACGTTACCCGATACGCGCCGGACAAGAGCGAGTTGCAGATCCAGGGGGAGAGCGTCATCAAGGCGCTGGCCGACGCCGGCCTGTCCAAGCAGGACGTGGATGGCCTTTTCACCGCCTCCAGCAGCATCCGCAACAGCGGCATGAACCTGGCCGACTACCTGAACATGTACCCCAAGTACGTGGACAACACCACCGTGGGCGGCGGCTCCTTTGAGTTCCACTTGTCCCACGCCCTTACCGCCATCGCGGCGGGGCGCATCAACTGCGCCGTAATCACCTACAGCAGCCTGGCCCGCTCCGGTGGCGTTTCCGTGGGCACCGGCGGAGTGGGCCGCTACGGCCACCCCCGCCTCGACCCGTCGCCGGACAGCTTTGAAGAGCTCTACGGCCTGACCACCGTGGGCTTGTACGCCATGATCGCCCAGCGGCACATGCACTTGTACGGCACCACCTCCGAGCAACTGGCCGAGGTGGCCGTGGCGATGCGCAAGCACGCCTCCATGAATCCCGAAGCCCTGTTCCGCGACCCCGTCACGGTGGAGGACATTGTCAATTCCAGGGTGATTTCCTCGCCCCTGCACCTGCCCGACTGCTGCGTCATAACCGACGGCGGCGGGGCGGTGGTGGTGGCATCGCCCGAGGTGGCCCGCAACTGCCGCCAAACTCCCGTCTGGGTCCTGGGCGTGGGCGAGGCTATCGCCCACCAGGGGGCCGGCAAGCGGGACCTGATGTACATCGCCGCCAAGCAGAGCCACGAACCCGCCTTCGCCATGGCCGGGGTAACCCACAAGGACATAGACATGGCGATGATCTACGACTCCTTCACCATTACCGTGGTGGAGACACTGGAGGACCTTGGCTTCTGCGAGAAGGGAGAGGGCGGCCAGTTCGTCTCCGGCGGGCGGCTGCAGGTGGACTCGGAGTTGTCCGACAAGCTGCCCATCAACACCGACGGCGGCGGATTGTCCTCCAACCATCCGGGGATGCGAGGGATATTCCTGCTGCTGGAAGCCACCCGCCAGCTACGCCACCAGTTTGAAGGGACTCCGCGCCAGGTAGCCAACTGCCAGATTGCCCTGTGCCACGGCACCGGCGGCTCTTTGGGCGCGCGACACAGCGGCGGCACCGCCATTTTGGGGAGGGACTAACAATGACAACCAGATCTGAATGGAACAAGCCGCTGCCCACCGTGGTCGGCGAGACCAAGCCCTATTGGGACTCGTGCCGCCGGGGGGAGTTGCTGATCCAGAAGTGCGATAGCTGCAATGAGTACCAGTTCTACCCCCGGGGCATCTGCGCCAATTGCTGGTCCGAGGGCATCCGGTGGGTGCAGGCCAGCGGCAAGGGGACGGTGTGGACCTACACTGTTACCTACCAGAACCGTACCCCCGGATTTGCCGATGACGTGCCCTACGTGCTGGCGATGGTGGAATTGGAAGAGGGGGTCAAGATGTTCACCAACATCGTGGAGTGCAACCCTCGGGAAGTAACCATCGGCATGCCGGTGGAGGTAACGTTTGTAAGGGCCACCGACCAGATAACTGTGCCTTACTTTAAGCCGGCGACCTGATAGAGCCTCTATATTCCGAGTGGTGCAAATTTCCAGTGAATGGTGAATGGTTGTCGTGGCGGAATCGCAACAGATAGATAAATTTGTGGAAAAACATCCCAAGCTATATCACATGGCCGAAGCAGGTAGTTGGGCCAGTATTCGGAAGTATGGGCTATTGAGTGTTGCCGCGCTGCTTGACCTGTTTGAGATTAAAGGGAAACGACGTAGCGAACTACTCTCCCAGTGGCGCCCAGACAGCGTTCCCATCGAACATCCAAGCTTCGGAGTCGCCGTAATTCGGGATCAGCACCCCCTACCGACGGAAAAGCTGGAGAAAGTGCTAGAAGAGGGCTTGAGTCCTGAAGATTGGTACGAAACCCTAAACAGAAAATGCTTCCTTTGGGTGGACGAAGAAAGACTCAGCAGAATGCTGAATACAGCGCTATACAGGAATAACGAGCATGATGTTCTTATACTGAATACCCGCAAACTTCTTGAACGGGACTCGGAACGAATCACCATTTCGCACATCAATACCGGATACGCCGGTCGTTCAGTAAATATGCGTGGAATGGATACCTTCCACAAGATTCAAGTGTGCAGGCGCGTTAGGCGGAAAAGCGGAATCGCCGAGTTGACAGTTGAGCGGAAGGTCCCCAATATCGAAGAGGTAGCAATTTCTGTGGAAGTGAGGAAAGGGTCTGAAACGCTGCGAACCATCTGGGAACGCTGATGCTTTCCACAGTATTAATAGATAGTGGGCATTCGTGCCCATTCGTGGATAAAGCCAACTACCCCCCGTAAACCGTCTCCCCACCAACAACCGTCTGCATCACCGGAATGTCCTTTATGGTGAGCGGGTCAACGGCGGTTGGGTCTTCGCCCAGCACCACCAGGTCGGCCAGCTTGCCCAGCTCGATGGAACCCTTGATGTTCTCCTCGAATCCCGCGTAGGCCCCGTGCAGGGTGTAGATGCGCAGGGCCTCCTCCACCGTTATCTTCTGATTCTCACCCCATAGCCGGCCCTCGCTGTCGGTGCGGGTGACACAGCTTTGAATGCCCATCAGCGGCTCAAAGGGGCCCGGTGGGTAGTCGGTGGCGCCTGTGGAAATAATGCCGTAGTCCAGGAAGGACCGCTGGGCGAACATCCAGCGCAGCCGCTCCTCGCCGTAGAAGGGCATCTTCTCCCCGTGGTAGTAAACGTAGGTGCAGAAGGGGGTGGCTACGCAGCCCAATGCTTTCATCCGGGAGAGCAGGGCTGGGTTGACCAGGGTGCAGTGCTCAATGCGGTGGCGCGGGTCGGGCCGTGGGTCTGCCGCCTGGGCCCGCTCGTAGGCCGACACCACCATGTCGATAGCGCTGTCGCCGTTGGCGTGGATGCACACTTGGAAACCCGCCTTGTGCATCTCCATCACCCGCTCGTTGATCTCGTCGGCCTCCATTGCCAGTATGCCGTGGTCGCAGCAGCTACCTTCGTAGGGCGCCGACAGGAAGGCGGTGCGCGCGGCGATTGCCCCGTCGGCCACCATCTTGATGCCTCCAATCCTCAGCCGGTCGTCGCCCAGTCCCGCAACGACACCGGCGTCCCGCAGGGCGGGAAAGTGGGGGTAGTACAGCAGGCAATAGACGCGCAGTGACAGGTCGCCGTCCTTGTAGCCCTCCTGGTAGGTGGTGAACTCCTCGGATGTTACCCGAGCATCATGAACACTGGTCAGCCCCGCCTCGTTCAGCATCCGGCAGATGGTCCGCAGTCCCTCCCTCCGGATCTCCGGTGTCTCCACCGGAATCAGCCCGAACCGCACCGGCTCAATGGCCCGCTCGTACACAACTCCGTCCAACTTTCCCGTATTCGGGTCCCGTCCCAGCCGTCCGCCTGATGGGTCTGGGGTTTTGTCATTGAACCCGGCCAGTTCCATGCCAAGGCTGTTCATGTAATAAACGTGGCCGGCCCGGTGGGCCACCAGGATGGGATGCTCCGTACTGACGGCGTCGAGGTCGGATAAATACAGAAAGCGGTTCTCCGAGGTCTTGGTGTCATCGAACTTGAAGCCCTGCACCCACTGACCCGCGGGGGTAACGGCCACCCGTTTCCTCAACTCTTCCTGGATGGCGACGATGGAGGGCTGGGCGCAGTCGGCGGCCATGACGTGTCGGATGCCGCTGTTCAGGACGTGGATGTGGGCGTCGATGAAACCGGGCAGGACTGTCTTTCCGTCCAGGTCCAGCACCTTGGTGTCCGGCCCCACCCAGTCAGCCACGTCGTCGTCGCCGCCCACCGCGGCAAACCTCCCGTGCAGCATGGCCAGGGCTTCGGCCCGGGGCCGGTTGGAATCAATGGTAATGATGTTGGCGTTGCGAATAACGGTGTCGGCGTAGATGGAGGGCATAGCTGCGTACCTCCCGGTAATGTGTAGCTGTCAGATGGGTAGAGAGAGGTTACACCGGGGCCGAAATGAAGGCAACTGGCTGTAGGGGTGTCCCTGGTGGTCGCCCTGGCTGCCCAGGCAAATCAATCAGACCGAAGTGCTGCCACCCCAATGCTGTTGGTGTTTGGCAGGCGCCTAAACCAATAAATGCCCTGACCCGGTCAGGATAGCAGCGATAGCACTGGGATGGTGCATACAGCAAAGGTGCCCAAAAAGCCAACGAGTGCCAGTTTAGGTTTGGACCAGGGCAAATCCTTCGTTACAAACTTGTCGCCGTTGCCTGAGGATATTCGGTTCAGATAGAAATCAGCGCCCTTGTACCGGTATGTCTTCGATTCAACTGCGTAGGAGAATGCGCTGAGTCGCTGCAATAAAACCGTTGCGCTTGAAGGTTTATCGAACCCTTGATGTACCAGGTCTCCGAGCATGGACTTGAAGTGCTTTGGGGCAAGGCCGTTCCTGAACTGGTCTGTGCCCAGCCCGTCTAACCGGAAGTGGTACTCTGTGGAGCAGGTGTAATTCCTGATTATCAGTTTGGCGCGCACCTTCTCACCGGCGCCTGCACAGCTACGGCAGACCACCCAGCCTGAACCGCCGCACCGGTTACATCGCACCCTGCCGGTGCTGCCGGAAAAGACACCGGCGCAGGTGGCGCAGTCGTCAGACCGAGTGCCTCTGCCCCGGCATGCCCAGCACTGCTCCTGCGAGTCCTGGCCCGCACGGCCCCTGCCAGCGCATGAGAAGCAGAACTGAGTGCGAGTCCTCCTGCCTCTGCAACTCGGGCACGGCACCTCGGGGCTGCAATCGATTCTTCCCTTTCCCTTGCACCGTTTGCACTTTAGTTTCTCTTCATTCTCAATAAATGTGATACGTTGATTCTTGAATTCCTGGGGACGGAAATGAAGGTCTCTCTGATATTTCCGGGCCTCATTGACTTTTACTGTCGCAAACCTTTGGCTTTCCTTTAGTGACAGGTACTCTGTAGCAAATTTCCTGCATTCCAGGTTTTCGACCCGGTAAAGCAAAGCCTGTGACGTAAAATCGGCGGGCAGGAACATCCGCCGCCACCATTCTATCCGGCTCCATTCGTTGGAGACCTGGGTGGTTGGCGACAAATGCCTTTTGCCAAGCAAAGCGCTGACCTTCCTCTTCAACGAAACTTGAAGCAATGGTGACCTCTTTCAGCCGAATTCAGGTAGAGAGTACAACGGAGCAGGTGCGAGGGCAAGGGAAGGGCTGATTGGATCGAGAACAAGGAGGCCAGCAAGTTGGGGCTAATCTGATAGTTTCCCTGGTCAGTGGTCAGCTCAATTATGTCCCCACCAGGAACCTTTTCAAATTGACAGTCCCATAACCCCTGCCTACACTCCAAGTCAATTATCTGTTCTCGCCAGATCAAAAATCAGGTGAAATGGGAGGTACACGCATGGCCGAGCTTACTCTCGACAAGACCAGGACGGCAGTACTAGCCGCCGACTTTCACAACGAAGGCATGGGCGACAACCCGATGGTGCGGGAGCGTAAGACCTTTGAGAGGGCGCAGGAGGTGCTGGCGGCGGCCCGTAACGCTGGGGTTTTCGTTGCCTACATCGTGGTCAACTTCCGCCCGGGCTACCCCGAAATCTCCGACCGCAACCAGACCTTCAGCCAGCGCAAGGCCTCGGGCCAGGCCCCGCCGGCCGATCCGGTATCGCTGATACATCCCTCGGTGTTGCCGAAAGAAGGGGAACCTGTCATCGTCAAACACAGGGTCAACGCCTTCCACGGCACCGACCTGGCCATGATCCTGGGCGCCCAGAACATTGACACCCTGGTGCTGATGGGCCACGCTACCAGCGGGGTAATTCTCTCCACCGTCCGATACGGTGCCGACGCCGACTATCGCTTGGTGGTAGTGGAGGATGGCTGTGCCGACCGCGAACCCGAAATCCACGACTTTCTTATGCAGAAAGTCTTCCCCCGCCAGGCCACCATAGCCAGCGCGGCCGAGGTGGTAGCAGCGTTGGGCGGGGAGTGAGAGCGGCAGAGGAACGACTCTGGCGCACTTGCCCGACCTGAGAATCTGTGAAGAGTGGGGCCAAGGCATACTCAGTGTATGATATATTTATGGCCCATTGACAGGGAAAGGTCAGCCTTGCGCAAAGTTCTCTCCCTTGAGTCTATACGTGACCGGTGGGATGTAAGAGTATGGCTCACGATACATTGACATTCGAAATGGGTGGCAGGGTTGAATTGCGGGATTTTGCAAGGGGAATCGATCTCTTTGCAAGGCTGGTAAATGCCCTGACTTCCCGTCAAAAAGTAACTTGGGTTGTCGAGGACCTTCACTACGGGAGTGCAATGGCAACTTTTCGTGGTGAAGCTGAGAATCCAGCTTTGGTTGAAGAAGTCGTTGCCAAGTATTCTGAAGTGGGAAAAGCCCTGGAGCAGGGGCTCACTCCGCAAGTTAACAAGCGCGCTGCGAAAGCAGCAAGAGATGTCAGAGACTTTGCTGACGGGTGCGAGTACTTGCGTTTTGAGACTGCATTGGCCGATTACACAATAGTCGGCGCAGCTCGAAATAACCAAAGTGCCCCAAGGGAAGTTAGCATTGGATCGGTTGAGGGGTGGATTCAGACTTTGACCAACCGTGGAAGCCTACGATTCAATCTATACGATACGATTCACGATAGAGCTGTTGCCTGCTACTTGGAGCCTACCCAAGAAGACCTCATCAGGAATATGTGGGGGCGCAGGGCACGGATAAGTGGTCAAGTCTCACGGGATAGTAACACCGGCAGACCTCTGAGCGTACGGCAAATAGTTCAAATTGCTCCGGCGGACCGGAAAGGTACCGTAGGATACAAAGATGCCAAGGGCATATTGCCCCAGCCGGCTGGCAATCCGATGCCAGAACATATCATCCGTCAGATGAGAGATGGCTGACGGGCGAAGGCTGGTTTACTGGGATGCGTGCGTCTTCCTGACATACATCAACGGTATCGAACACCTAACTCCTACGCTGGAGGCATTGCTGGACAGCAGCGCGGCAAGTGATGGAGAAGTGCATATATACACTTCGGAACTCTCCAGGGTTGAAGTTGCCTTTGCTACAACAGAACAGCAAAGAGGCAGATCAGATCCTGAAGTAGAACGTCGAATAGATGCTCTTTGGGAGGACTCGTCTGCCATTACCTTGGTAGAATTTCACGCCTCAATCGGGCGGCTGGCCAGAGGTTTAATAAGAGAAGCCCTTGCCGGAGAGCGTAACCTAAAACCTCAGGATGCTATTCACCTTGCCACTGCTCAATGGTTATCCGATGCAGGCCTGAGAGTTGACGAGTTTCATACCTATGACAGAAGATTACTTGGGTCGTCAGGTCTGGTGGACTTCAATATAGTGGAACCCTACACACCCCAGCCGCGACTACTGTAGTCTTCAACTTTTCTCTACGAAGTTATTTCCTCCGTGGTGATTCGGTGCCATTGATTCCCTGGCACTAAAGGGCTACCCCGCCTCCCCAAACGCCGCCGCCGTGGCCCTCACCCGCTCCAAATCAATGGGGTTGGTAATCACCCCGCCTTCCTTCAGGCTGGTGCCCACTATGGCCCCGTTGGCGTGGGCCAGGAATTGGGCGGCGTTGCTGGCATTCACACCGCTGCCCACCAGCAGGGGACGGTCGGGAACGGCACGGCGCACGGTTGCCACATCGTCGGCTACGGCGGGCTGGCCCGTAACCGGTCCGGTCACTATCAGCCCATCTGCCAGCCCCCGGTAGGCCGTCTCCCGGGCAATGAGCCCCAGCTCAGGCTCGCCCAGCGGCACCGCGTGCTTCACCAGTACATCTGCCAGGATGGAAACATCCTCCGCTTCCATCAATCGCCGCCGCCGCAGGGTCTCAAAGGCTTCTCCGGTCACCAGTCCTTCATCGGCGGCCATGGTGCCGTAGTGAACGTTGACCCGGATGAATTGGGCGCCGCCCGCCACCGCCACTGCCAGGGCGGAGATTGCATCGCTGCGCAGCATGTTGACGCCCACCGGCAGGGGAGTCGTCCGGCACACCAGGTCCACGGCTCGGGTCATGGCTGCCACCGTCTCCGGCTCCACTCGCCCAATGCGGAAGGGGGCGTCGCCAAAGTTCTCTACGATGATGCCGTTGGCTCCACCTTCAGTAAGTATGGCCGCCTCCCGCCCCGCCTGCTCCAGTACCCTGGACAGGTCACCGCCCCAGCGAGGAGACCCTGGCAGGGGCGGCAAATGGATTACGCCAATAAAGGACTTGCCTTCACCGAACAGCGATTGCATGGTTTACCTCTACACCCCTCTCCTGGGGGAGAAGGGCCGGGGGTGGGGCTCCTACTTGGAAGGAAACCGCGCCGCCAGGATGTCGATAATCAACGCAGCCCCCATCTGGCTGGTCATCTCCGATGAGTCGTAGGGCGGCGCAACTTCCACCAGGTCGAAGGCGATCAAGTTGTGGTTGGGCACCAGGGCCACCAGACAGTCCCGCATCTCCTGGTAGAAGAGACCGCCAATCTCAGGAGTCCCGGTGCCGGGGGCCTGGCTCGGGTCCATTACGTCAATGTCCAGTGTAATGTAGAGGTTTTCGCCCCGGGGGATTTGATCAGCCACTGCCTTTGGCCCCATTTCACGGAACTGGCTCGTAGTGATTATCAGGCTGCCGTCGCGCTGGGAGTCCTCGTAGGGTTGCCGTCGCGCCGTGCGAATCCCCACCGAGGTTATGTGGTTGACGAAGTCCAGCTCCCGGCACCTGCGAATGGGGCTGCCGTGAGTGAAAAGCTCTCCCTGGTAGTCGTGGCTGTAGTCCAGGTGCGCGTCGAAGTGGACTATGTTCAACGGCTCGAAACTTTTCAGCCCCCGTACTACCGGATAGGTAATGGCGTGGTCGCCTCCCACCACCACGGGAAAGGAACCCCGCTCCACCACCTTCTCCACCGCCTCGGTCAGCTTGTCGAAGTTGCGGTGCACGTTGGAAGGGATTGTGGTGATGTTGCCGCAGTCGGCCATGGTCACGCCCCGCAGCAGTTCACCGCCGGCCTCGATGTTGAAGAAGCCCTCCGCCTGTTCCTGCCGCCCAAAGGGATCGGTGTAGGAATAGGCCCGGGGTGCGTCCCGAATAGCGTCGGGCCCGTAGCGCGCGCCAGGACGTCCCAGTGTTGCTTGGTCGAAGGGCATGCCGATAAATGCGACTTCGGCTTCCAGTTCGTCCAGGTTCGTGCAAAGGGGCGACTTAAAGAAAGTACGGGGCTGGGCCCTCAAAATGGGCCATTCCTGTTCCGTCATTGGTTCCTCGATGGTCTAAAGGTGGACTAAAGCTCCGCTCTGGGGATCGAACGGCTTGTCATTAGGGCGGGCACATGACCCGTCTCCACGCAAATTGCCAATCGGCCGGGATGTGCGGAATGTGCGGGACATGGTTGAAGCCAGGGTCGTTAGCGTCTAATCCTCGCCAGGCAAGAGCAACTGCAGCCGATGCCCGTCAGGGTCGTTAAAGCAGATGCACCGATCGTCTCCGGGGCGTCCCGTAACCGTGACACCGTTTTGCTCCAGGTGGGCCGTGACCTCTTCATAGGTTCCGGAGTCCAGGCGCAGGGCCATGTGGTTAAGCTCTACTCCCGACGTGAGAGGCTTGCCCTGGGGCGCTTCAAACAGCACCACCATCTGGTCGCCGCACCACAGAAAAGCTTGCCAGGAGGATTCGTGATTGACGGTTAGCCCCAACAGGTCCATGTAAAAACTCTTGGATCGAGCCAGGTCGCTGACGTGCAATACCGTATGGTCTATGCCAACTGCCTTCAGTCCGGTCTTCAGCATTGTCTCCTCCTTTTCAAAAGTCTGTTCATGGCCCAGGGTGAGCTTGAACCCGCTTCTAGGAAATTTGGCGTTAGATTTTCAGGACGGGCGCCATGCCCGCCCCTGCATGGACAACCTTGGAAGGCGTCCATCACTGACCTAATCCCAGATAGCAAGAACCTTGAAGGAAATCTGCGACCGTTACTCCAGTTGGTCAACGATCTCGGCGGGGCGGTCGCCCACCACGCCCGAGGTCGACATCCAGTTGAGGAATACGTGGTTGCCGGAAAGCCGGATTTCCTCGGAGCTAATCTCGGCAATCTGGCTGCCTTGGCCCTCCATCAGCAGATACAGGTTCTTCCTGTCGAAGTCTGTGTCGAACTGGTGGTGGTCGAACCTGTGGGTCAAGAAGCTGTGGGACCAGGTTCGCTTGCAGAGTATTATAGCAAAAGGGGCGGTGGGCAGGATAAAAAGCAGCCTAGGAAGCCAAGATATTGGTGTGTCTGCTATCATTAGGACAACCCTGCCGGAGATAGACCAACCTTGACCACACCCGCATCCGAGCCCGAAACCGAACAGCGCCGCCGCGAAAAGTCGGACCGCTATTTCCTGCTCAGCCAGCGGTTGCTGAAACACGCCCAGGAACAACTGGACCAGGGTGACACGGTGCAGGCGTCGGAAAAGGCCTACGGCGCCGTTGCCCATGCAATAAAGTCTTGCGGAGAGCTTCGGGGCTGGAACCACTATAACCATTATCGTGTGGAACTAATACTGGACCATTTGCGGGACGAATGGAATGAGCCGGAACTCGTCACGTTGCACGGGGTAGTGAAGGAACTCCACAATAACTTTTTTGAATACGAAATAGGGACAACCCGGGTGGGAGATTACCTTCAGGCTGCCAAGAGGCTGTTGGAAAAGTTGGAGGTAATAAGAGCCTCTCCTCCCCGGCCCTTGCCATCCACAGCCCTCAACCGGGAACAGCGTCGACGACTCGGTCAGTTGATGCAACCTCCAGCAGAGGAACAGGTTCCTGTGGAGAGCCTGCCGCCCTTGGAAGACCTGCCGGGATAGGCAACCCGGAACTGTTATTATTTTGGTCAAACTACAGGGACGCTGACATATCGTGACCACACCCGCATCTGAGCCCGAAGCCGAATATCGCCGCCGTGAAAAGTCGGACCGCTATTTCCTGCTCAGCCAGCGGTTGCTGAAACACGCTCAGGAACAACTGGACCAGGGAGACACGGTGCAGGCGTCGGGAAAGGCCTACGGCGCGGTATCACACGCGGTCAAGTCCTATGGGGAGCTGCGCGGGTGGAACCACTACAACCATTTCCGGGTGGGACTCATAGTAGACCAGCTACGTGAGGAATGGAATGATCAGGCTCTGGTCACCTTGCACATGGCAGTAAAGGCGTTGCATGACAACTTCTTCGAGTACGAGATGAGCACAGTTCAAGTTCAGGCTGGTATCGACGCTGCGAAAGAGATAATGGACAAACTTGAAACCATAAGGAACTCTTCGCCCCGACCGCTTGTTTCGACTTCCCTCAACCGTGAACAGCGTCGACGTCTCAGTCAATTGATGCAACCTCCAGCAGAGGAACAGGTTCCCGTGGACAACCTCCCGCCCCTGGAAGACCTGCCGGAGTAGGCAACCCCTGAACTGTTATTATTTTGGTCAAACTACAGGGACGCTGACACATCGTGACCACACCCGCATCCGACCCCGAAACCGGACAGCGCCGCCGCGAAAAGTCGGACCGCTACTTCCTGCTCAGCCAGCGGTTGCTGAAACACGCCCAGGAACAACTGGACCAGGTATACACGGTGCAGGCGTCGGAAAAGGCCTACGGCGCGGTGTCACACGCGGTCAAGTCCTATGGTGAGCTACGTGGATGGAACCATTTCAATCATCACAGGGTCGGGCTTATTTTGGATCAACTGCGGGACGAAGAAAACGATCCCACCTTGACTGAATCGTATGACGCCGTAGAATCGCTCCATAAGAATTTCTTGGAGTACGAAATGGACCCCACTCGTGTCAAGGACAGGGTGGACGCCGCCAGGAATCTTGTAGACAAGCTGGAAAGACTGCGCACGGCCGAGTCGCATCCGCTTCCTTCGTCCTCATTAAATCGTGAACAGCGACGCAGACTCAGTCTTCTCATGCAACCGCCCGCCGAAGGACAAGCGCCTTCCGAAGACCTCCCGCCCCTGGAAGACCTGCCCCAGTAGGCAACTGCCATGTCCTCCAACAAACTCGACCTGCACGGCAAGACCTGGACTGAAGCCCTCACCGAGTTTCGCGATTTTTATAACTCTGCCGCCCGGGCCCACCCCGGCGGGGGAGTGCAACTGGAGGTGGTTCACGGTTACGGCTCCACGGGCCAGGGAGGCAGGCTGCTTACCAGCCTGCGCAACTACCTGGAACGGCAAGCCCATGCCGGACTCCTCTCCTTCCGTACCGGTGAAGCCGTCGACGGCAACCCCGGCCACACCTTGGTGACCACCCTCAGGGTCCTGCCCGCCGCTGGCGACGACCTGGCCGACAACATCTGGGAATACTGCGCGCGCCCCCAATCTCACAAGAAGGTAATGAACCGCTTCCGCCGCTACGGCGACCCTAAAGTACAGCAGGCCATTCGAGAGTTGCAGGGGCAAAGACGGCTGCGCGCGGTAAACGTGGGCCGGGAAAAGGGCTACGAGGCGGTATAGGGTTTCCCCTCGCATCCCCCCGTTCTGTCTCTCAACTGGAGGGACTAAGGGCTCTAATCGGGAAAAGGTTTGACCGTCCAGTGGCAAATGCTAAACCGCTCACCCTGAGCCTGCCGCAGGGTCTCCGATGACCCAGAGGCGAACTCAATGTGAGCGGTTTGTTGTTTTAGCTATTTGGTCGAGATTCGGGCAGACCGCTGGCTATCTAAGTGCCGCGCCTTCCTCCGCTGCTGCCCAGGAAGCGCCGGTCAGGCACGCTGCTACCGCCGCTGCGGTTGCCGCCGCCGCCCTGGCCGCCCCGGGGTCCACCGCCGCCACCGCCGCGGTTGCCGCCACCACCCTGGCCGCCGCCACCCGGACCGCCACGACTGCTGCCGGGCCCACCGCCGCCACGGTTGCCACCGGGCCCACCGCCGCGGTTGCCGAAGCCACCGCCGCCGCCGCTGCGGGGACGATCACCACCCCGGTCCTGTGGAGGCCGAGGGGGCCTGGGAGGCCGCTCTACGCCGTCGTCGCCGAACAGGGCGCGGCGGGAGACGTTGACCCGACCCATCGAGTCTATCTCCTGGACCATTACCGTGATTTCCTGGCCGACCTTGAGTTCCTCTTCCATTTCGCCCAGGTCCTCGTTGCGCACCAGGCCGTCCTTGCCCGGGATCAACTCCACAAAGGCGCCAAAGTTGGTCAGCCGGTTGACCTTGCCGGTCAGGATGTCGCCCACCACCAGCTCGCGGGTCAGCCCCTCAATCTTGCTGCGGGCCAGATCGAGCATGGCCTGGTCGGAGGAACTGATGGTTACGCCGCCGTCGTCGGCCACGTCAATGGATGCTCCGGTCTCCTCAATGATGCCGCGGATGACCCGGCCGCCTGGGCCGATGACCGCGCCGATCTTCTCCACCGGAATCTGGACCCGGATGCTCTTGGGAGCGTAGGGGCTCATCTCGGTACGGGTTTCGGTGATGGCCTCGGACATCTTGTCCAGGATATGCAGGCGACCCAGCCGGGCCTGCTCCAGGGCCTGCCGGAGGATATCCTCGTCCAGCCCCTTCAGCTTGATATCCATCTGCAGCGCGTTGATGCCCGCTGCCGTGCCTGCCACCTTGAAGTCCATGTCTCCCAGGAAGTCTTCAATGCCCTGGATGTCGCTCAGGACGGCATGACGGCCGTCGTTGTCGGTAACCAGGCCCATGGCTATCCCGGCCACCGGCGCCTTCATCGGCACTCCGGCGTCCATCAGGGCCATGCTGGTGCCGCACACGCTGCCCATGGAGGTGCTGCCGTTCGAGCTTAGTACCTCGGACACCACCCGAATGGTATAGGGGAACTCGCCTTCTGCGGGCAGTGCGGAGAGAATCGCCCGTTCCGCCAGCGCTCCGTGTCCAATCTCCCGCCGGCCCGGGGAACCCACGCGCCGAGCTTCACCCACCGAGTAGGGAGGGAAGTTGTAGTGATGCATGAAATGCTTGGTATTGACCGGCGACAGGGAGTCCAGGGTCTGCTTCATGTTAAGCGGGCCCAGGGTTGCCACCGACAGTACCTGGGTCTGGCCGCGGGTGAACAGGCCCGAGCCGTGGGTGCGGGGCAGGGTTCCCACCTCGCAGGTGATGGGCCGGATTTCTGACAGGTTGCGGCCGTCGGGTCGTACTCCCAGGTCCAGGATGCGTCGCCGCACTTCGCCCTTGACCACGGTCTTGAACCCCTCGGCAATGCGGTTGCGCCCGTATTCCTCGGCCAACTGCTCGGAAACCTCCTCCTCGATCCGGTCCAGTCCCTCGTCCCGTTCCGACTTGAAGGCGTTCTGTTCCAGGATTTCGGTGACCCGGCCGTTGACGATGGCCTTGATCTGGGCGCCCAGCTTCTCTTCTTCTTCGGTGTCAACCGACACTTCGAGCTTGGGCTTGCCGATCTTGGCCACCAGCTCGTCAATCAGGTCGATGGTAATCAGGTTGGCGTTGAAGGCCTTTTGAATGCCTTCCAGTATGACCTCTTCCGACACCTCGTAGGAGCCGGCTTCCACCATCATAATGGCGTCGCGAGTGCTGGCCACTATCATGTTCAACTGGCCCTCGTCAATCTCGTCATAGGTCGGGTTGACGATGAACCCGCCGTCGTTGTAGGACACCCGGCACGCGCCGATGGGTCCGTCGAAGGGCAGGTGGGAAAGGGACAGGGCCGTCGATGCGCCGATCATTCCCAGTATGTCCGCGGAGTTCTTCTGGTCGACGGAGAGGACGGTGAGGATTACCTGGATTTCGTTGTGCAGTCCCTTGGGGAAGAGGGGGCGGATGGAGCGGTCGGTGAGCCGGGCGGAGAGGATGGCTTCCTGGCCGGGGCGGCCCTCCCGTCTGAAAAAGCTCCCCGGAATCTTGCCCGCCGAGTATAGGCGCTCTTCAAACTCGACCGTCAGAGGCAGGAAGTCAATGTCCCCACGGGGCTTGTCGGCCATTACCGCTGTGGCCAGGACCACCGTTTCGCCGTAGGTGAGGACCGCCGAGCCGTGGGCCTGGAAGGCCAGCTTCCCCGACTCGATCACCAGCTTCTCGTTTCCGATTATTCGTTCTACTACAGTAGCTTCAGGCATAGTTACGTTACATAACCTCGCTCTATAAGGATCAATGGAGAGCAGACAAACGTGAAGCTAGCACGTTTTGCAAACGGGCGGCCTTTACCGGGGTAACGATATGGCGTGGCGGGTGGACCCTGGACTGTACCGGGACGGGGTAAGCCTAGCGGCGTAGTCCCAGTCGGCTGATCAGGGTCTGGTAACGGTTAACGTCTTCGTTACTGAGGTATTTAAGTAGCCTGCGGCGTTTCGACACCATGCTGACCAGGCCACGGCGGGAGTGGAAGTCCTTCTTGTGGGTGCGAAGGTGGTCGGTTACCTGCCGAATCCGTTCGGTAAGTATGGCAACCTGTAGCTCAGTGGACCCGGTATCATTGGGGCGAGTCCGGTATTCCCGCGTGATTCGTTCCCGTACGTCAGCATCCAGCATTATCTATGCAAAACCTTCTATCTTATCTTCTCTAACATCGCGGAGATTATAGCACGGGGCGGGTTGGCGGTGCAATGGCGTTGCTTTCGGTCTGATGTCTATACTCAGGTATTGTTGATCACCATGTCAAAGCAATCTGGTTTTTTTGATTACCTCAGCACCCCCCAGTTCTTGCCATCGATGATCCCAGTCACCATCAGGAAGGGTCAATAAATTGTAGAAGTGCTCGTGCCGTATTCGGCGTTCACGAACGTGGCTGGTAGCACGCGAAAGAGTTGCATGCAACTCTGCCAGACCTTCAGGCGGCTCGGGTGCTTTTAGCACTTCGTGAAGATCTTGCATCCTAGAGCACACTGATTCTCCTGTTTGCAGTATACCGGGTCCCATGCCCGCAGGGATGCCCTCAAGAACGTCACATGTAGATACCATCAAACTATAGAACCAAGCGATTCGCCGAAACCTCGTGGCGCGCACAATCGGACCAATCTGGTCCTGAATAGATCGCAGGGCGTTCCGGAATACCCGCTCCACTGCTTCGCGATTCTGGAATTCGTCGTCGTAATCCTTGTAAACATTGGCGATCATGCTGATGTCTGAGATTCCTCTTACAACAGCTACAATAATATCAGAGGTGAGTTCAACTTCTCTCATTCTAGCTATCTGCCGGCTGCTGAATATCCCCATGTTTTCCCAAGCTTCAAGTGACGGGCCTTCAGCCGCCAAATTGTATGCGGTTTGCTTGAACCACCCAAACCACCTAGCGTTGAGTTTTTCCTGTCTGTTGAGAACTAAAGTGTAGTCATTTAGTCTCTCGAACATAGCCCATACTTCTGGGTCGCTTGCGTCTTCCATGACTTCTGCAGAAATCTCATAGCTGAGAAAAGCAGCTTGAACAGGTTCTGGCAATTCAACGAATGTCAGGCCACCAAACTGAGGATGGTGCCTGGGGTCTAGACGGAGGGTTCCATTGTAGAAATCGACTATCGCTGTGAGCCGCTGCTGCCCATCAACTACCTCATATTGGAACTGAGTCGGACTCGCAACAACTCCCCTGAGATATATTTTGGGCATGGGAAGACCGCGAACGACTGTATCGATTAGGTAGGCTCGCGCCACTTCTTCCCATGCTAACCGTCGTTGGAATTTTGGTTGCAACACTAGCTCATCTATTGCGAAAAGACGCAAGAGATCAGCTATCTTGTAGTGAGTCCGATTGAACGTCGCCATCTATGGAGCTCTCCACGCCTCTCGGATCGTGCGATAAACTTCCATTGGGATGAACCGGCTTGCTGGTAAATTAATAGTCCCGACCCTTTTCATAATTCTATCCGCGTCTGCCATGGATTCTACCAACACGTACCTGACGTCTGCATATTCAAAGGTCATTGTAGAGGGTAACCGCCACTCTCTTTCATGGATCCAGTCCTGGATGACCCCTGGTTGCACTAACCCTTCAGGGTCGAAAGGCACTACGAACGACTGGAGTGCCAGTGGAAGTCTCTCCAGTTCTTTCTGCAAAATGTCACCTCGTATATAAAGAGCGGGACCACCCCCGGATTGGAATACTGTGCGCTTAGAAAATACAATTCCGTATGAACTGTATCTGCTCCAATGGTCTACCAATGCATCCCAAACACATTCCGTGAAACATACCGCAGAGGCTTCTTCTACGACAGGCATGGGCGATGCATGTATAGTCTTCGTAGTCAGAATACTAAGTAACTTTTCGATTGCGCTTTGCTGCTTATGCTCGTGAAGCGGGTGGTCATTAGGGATATCATTCTCTCTAACCATTCTCCTTAGATGGCTATCCTTGGTGAAATGGACCAGTAGTGGTGAGTAGTCCGGCGTCTTTCGTGTGTAATAATTTGTCAAGGAGACATCATTCGGTTGGAACGCTGCGTTGCCTGATTATCTTTTCCAAACGGCCATTAGCGGCTTGAGCTTGAGCCGGATCTATTTCAAAACCTATAAAAGAGCAACCCGATTCCAAGGCCGCTATACCAGTGGAACCGGATCCTGAGAAAGGATCGAGTACCACAACATCCGCTCCTGTGATTCCATAGGCGGCTATGCATTGCCTGGGAAGCGCGACGGGAAAACGCGAAAAGTGGGGTAATCCGTTGATCTTGTCGGTTCCGAACTCCCACAATGAACCTACGGGAGGTGTTTTTCGAAAATAATGCTTCTCTGATTTGGCAAAGAGGTAAATGGCCTCGTGGCTTCTGTGTGGCCGTCGAGCAAGACCCTCGGGCATCGGGTTCCGTTTTCTCCAGATCACTTCTCCTCGGTAGATATATCCTTTATCACATAAGTCAATTATCAACCGTTGAGGTAATGCCAGGAGATTTCCGTAACTGAGCCACTTAGTCTTGGAATCGGTGAAAGCCCTCCGCTTCCCGCGGGGTTTCGTGTAGGCAGAATTGCTGGATTTTAGCTGGTGGTTTAACTCACTGCCTAGACTGCTGTATTTGTAGTCTTCAAGACGCCAATTAACTGGGGTGTTGTAAGCATCTCCCATGTTTACCCATAAAATTCCGTGGGATTTCAGCTTGCTCTGGATTGCTAAGAATACTTCCGACAAACACTGGAGGTATAGTCTCGGGTCAGGTATTACACCAATTCCGCCGTCAAGCCGCTGCCCCCAATACGGCGGACTCGTGACAACTATATCTATAGACTGGTCAGGCAGATTGGGAATGAGGTTCAGGCAGTCCCCAACGGCAACACTATTAAGCTTGAAACAGCCTAACCGTCCATGACTGTCTGTGGTCATCAAACCTCTCAAGGGGCCAATAAACTCCCAAAGTGAAACAACTGCGGTACCATAAAGTATCAACTCCACCGGTAGTGGTCAAGCAAATGTACCAACACTGCTTATATGGCAGTTTTACAAAGACGGCTCGTCCAATACTGAAGCGTCCCCGTTGACAGCAGAAACATACTTTCAATCTCAAGAAGCGCCAAAATCCTCCTGCGTTCATTCGCCCGAGGTCCGCCTCTTTTGCCCAAAGCCCGTCTTATATATAATGTCTACCGATTCATCCCACCCGGCTTCAATGCTGCCGGCATAACGCCGGACGCAATTGTCAACATCCGGTATGCGTAACAAGGAGGAGTTATGGCCGATTTCGTAAAGGTTGCCGCGGTCAGCGAGGTATCCCCTGGTGACATGAAAGTGGTGGACGTGGGCGACGACCAGGTCCTGATAGTCAACGTGGACGGGGAAGTCCACGCCTGTGACGACATCTGTTCCCACGCCTATGCTTCCCTGTCCGAGGGCGACCTGGACGGCGCGGAAGTCCAGTGCCCCCTGCACGGCGCCATCTTCAACGTCCGCACCGGCAAGGTTCTCACCCCGCCGGCGGTTGACGCTCTTCGAACCTTCGAGGTCAAGGTCGAGGGCGACGACATCCTGGTAGGCCCGGCAAGAGAAGTAGAGGCTTAAGGGACTGTTTCAGCCCTTCCGCCCAGGGGATCTCACAAGCTATCCACGAACGGACCAGAAGAAGCCCGAATCGGGGCGCATGAGTGTCAGTTCGTGGATAGTTTTTGCCGCGTAAGAAACTGTCTCAAAAGTCCCATCCGCCTGTACGGGGAAGGGTCTCAAAAGTCAGTTCCCTCTCGACGGGGGAAGGCCAGGATGGGGGTGACTCCCAGCAAAAAGTTGCCGGTGGGTGCAGAGGCGACTTTCACTTCTAGTCTTAAGGTAGTTTCCAAGTGGCCGTGGAAGACGGAGAACAGCGTTCGGAGAAGCTTTACCGGGGAGTCCCCAGCTGGGAGAAGGGCCAGTAGATCAGCCAAACCTTGCCGACTACGTTTTCCTCGGGTACGGGGCCCCAGTTGCGGGAGTCGTTGCTGTGGGCCCGGTTGTCACCCATTACAAAATACTCCCCCTCACCCATCTGCCGCGGCGGCAAGTTATAGTTGAAAGGCCCGCTCAGGTATGGCTCGTTGTAAGCGGCGCCGTTGATCATTACCCGGCCGTCCACAATTTCGACTTCATCTCCCGGCAGCCCGATCACTCGCTTGACGAAGTCCCGGTCCGGTTCGCCCGGGTAGCGAAAAACTATTATCTCGCCAAACTTGGGGGGGCGAATGGGATGGCTGACCTTGGATTTGTCCACTTCCCAGATGGGGATAATGCGGGAGAACTGTTCAACATCGAACTTCAGGTAGATCAGCTTGTTGACCAGCAGGTACTGCTGCCCCTCCAGGGTGGGGGACATGCTGGAACCCTCAACGCGAAAGTTCTGGGCGCTGGCCTGTATCACTATGAAGACCACTACGGCCAGGGCCAGGGCTTCCAGGACTTCTCGTACTACCGCTGTCATGCCTCGCTATCATCCACCGTCGACTGAATGTCCGGCACCACCAATCCGCCACCCAAAATGCCCGTTTAATTTAGACCAATGGCCCTCCAATATCAATAGCCGCCAGTCATATTTAGTGTGGGTTAAGTACGGCAGGCTTCGCCTCGACAAACGGTGGGACAAACGGAGAGACAAACGGAGAGACAATAGGTTAATTCGGAACGGCGTTGGTCAGCTTTTCACGAGAGTTGCGCTTCGCCAGGGTCCGCCAGATGCGAGTGGCTTCCAGCAGCGCCAGCAGCCCGAAGAAAATGAAAGGCCCAAACTCCCGCTCCACCATTACCCAATGGGTCAGGACCAGTACCGCTGCCACATATATCCCCCGTTGCAGCATTTTCCAGCGGCTCCAGCCCATGGCCCGCGTCATCACCCGGTTTGAAGTAATGGCCATGGGGATAAAGATGAAAAAGGCCACCCATCCCGTCAGGATAGTGGGAGCAAGGAAGTCGTCCAGCGCCTGCGCCAGGGTGTCCAGGCCGACAAAATAGAAAAGGACATGGACAAGGGCGTAGGAAAACGAAGCTACGCCAAAGTAGCGGCGACATCGGAGAAACCAGGCCACCGTACGGGACTTGGGGAATAAGGCCAGCAGGGGCGAAAAGGCCATGGCGGCTATCATCAGAAAGGACGACAAGACGCCCGATGTGCCCACAATTTCCTCGGCGATGGACCGACCGCGGGAACCACCCTGCAGGAGATTCACAATCATTGGAATTGACGGCAGAGCCAGCAACACCCAAAGGAAATAAGGCGAATTGAGTAACTTCTTCACATTAACCATGCTCCCAACCAAAAGCACACCCTTACCTCAAGCTCGACGTCCCCAGGCAGAGGCTCCCCAGGAATATTACCGGGTAAATGTCATGAAATTTTCAATGTAGTTGTCCTGGGAAGACAAAGGCTGTCGGTTATTTTGGTGCGCCGAGCCCAATTACAACCGTCACTGGACAGCCCCTGTTACCGCCTTCTACCATGGTAACTGTAATACCGCTTGCCCCTCACCCCAGTCCCGGCCACCTGCCGTCAGAAGGTAAGTGGTCGAAAATGAGCGGAAATGGCGGGAAAATAAAATTTCAGCCCCGCTCCCGTTCCGGCTATCTGCCGTCAGAGGGTAAGTGGTCGAAAATGGGCGGAAATGGCGGGAAAATAGAATTTCAGCCCTGCTCCCGTCCCGGCCACCTGCTGGCATAGGGTAAGTGGTCGAAAATGAGCGGAAATGGCGGGAAAATTAAAAATTTCTGACCCACCCTGACGTCGGGCAAAGCCGCCCGGCAGAGCCCCGGCCCTCGAAATGCGATTACTCTGGTTCTCATCCTCCATCAGTAGACTTTCCCGCCCATTCGTGGATAATCTGCTGTATCCCAACAGTTCGTTCAGGAGGAACCAGAATATGCCTTGGCAGTATCAGTTTGACTTGCTTGCCCGGCCCTACGGCGGCGTCAGCGAGGGCCCCGTGTGGGACGGTGAGGCCATCCTCTTCACCCACATCCCGTCCAGCCGCATCATGCGCTACGACCCCAACTCCGGCGAAATCTCCGAGGCCCGCACCGGCACCAACCACACCAACGGCCTCGCCTTCGACAACCGGGGCAACCTCTTCGGCTGCTGCTCCGGTGGCCGCGCCATCGTCCGGTTCGACGACGATGCCATAGTCCCCGTGGCCGACCGCGTGGACGGACAGAAGCTCAACACCCCCAACGACCTGGCCATTGACCGCAGTGGCCGCATCTGGTTCACCAACCCCTGGAACGCCGGCAACATAGACCCCAGCGAGGTTGAGGAACTGGAGAACCGCTCAGTGCTGCGGGCCGACCCCCAGCCCGACGGCAGCTACACCGTCACCCGCGTTACCTTCGACACCACCATGCCCAACGGTGTTCTCGTCTCCCCCGACCAGCGCACTCTCTACCTAGCGGAAAGCAACAGCGACCGCATTGACCTGAACCGCGAACTGCGGGCCTATCCGATCAACGGCGACGGCAGCCTCGGCTCTTTCCGGACGGTCCACACCTTCGGCCGCGACGCCGACGCGGTGCACCGGGGCATCGACGGCATGTGCCTGGACGCCGACGGCAATATCGTAGCCACCGCTGGCTGGGAACTGGGCGGCCCCGGCCCCATGATCTACATCTTCTCGCCCGCCGGACGGGTGCTGGAAACCCATCCCATCGCCTGCAACCGCCCCACCAACGTATGTTTCGGCGGCCCCGGCCTCACCACCCTGTACACAACGTCCACCGACGGCCACTTCTACCGCGCCGAAACCGACCGCGTAGGCTGGGCCATTTACCCGTAGCCTGAATCTCGCACCAGGACACCAATCGGGGCAATCGTAATAGAGGCTGGGCACCACCGTAGTTCCTGCGAAGGCAGGAACCTCGGCCCTTAACAATCAACGCTCCGGCCACAGCCGATTGCCCCGCCTTCGTGAACCTTCGTGTTCCTGGGTGGATAGAACAGTGGATGAGAGAAAGGTATAATCCCCACCAAGGCATCGCTTTCAACACCACGGCTCAGGGGTTTGCTTATGAACATGAACCTAAGCGGACATGGCTTCACCCGGCAGCAGTTGCGCCAGGGCGGCGGACGGGGTACCGGCAACGACCACGTCGAAGACCTCTACGGCTGCACCGAGCTTTACGTTTACCAGACTCCTAATCGGAAGGTAACCGGCTTTGAGTCCCTGAAGATGTTCCTCGAGTCCGAGGGCTGCGAGATTATTTTCACCGCCGACACGCCGCCGGAGCTAAACGGCTACGAGACCATGCGCATTACGCAACGGCAGGGCGAAGCCATCCCCCCGGCTGTGGTCAAGCGCACTCATTCGTGGGCCCACCAGCGCAATTTCCTGCATAGCTTCTTCAAGCCCATGTACCGCTAGGCGGTCTATCCCGGAAGACCCAGGCCACAAGGGCCCTGGCCCCCGAGAATCTCCCCGTTTCGGCGGCGGTTGAGGTAAACCCCTATGATTGCAGAAAACCCCACTTTTCAGGAACAGTTGCAGGAGATCGAAACCGCTGCCGTTGCCCTGGCCTGGGGCGCCGGCGGGGTCCTTTCCGCCCAGTTCGGGAAACAGCTCTCAATAGAGTACAAGGACAAGAACCAACTGGACCCGGTAACCTCCGCCGACAAGGCAACCCAGGAATATCTGGTTAAGGAAATATCCCGTCTCTTTCCGTCCCACGGCATCCTGGGCGAAGAGGGCTCTGACGAAACCGACCCCACCGGTCCGGCCCCCGACTTTCTGTGGGTTCTGGACCCGCTGGACGGCACTACCAACTTCCTAAACGGCCTGCCCGTTTACGCCTCGTCCATTGGAATACTGCATCGTGGGCGGCCCGTGGCCGGGGCCCTTTACATCCCCTGGCCCTCGCCGGGGGGAGGCTTTGTGCTGCACTGCCGGCGGGACGGTGGTACCAGGTTTACACTGTCAGAAGGGGCTGCCAGCGAACCGGTGTCGGTCTACGCTTCGGAGAAGCCCGTGGGCAACCGCCTCATCGGCCTGCCTGGCTTCTTCGTCCAGACCACAAAATTCGGCAAGCCGGTGGGCCGCAACCCCGGCGAACTGCGGACAACCGGCAGCATCGCCTATGAACTGGCCATGACCGCTTGCGGTGTAATGCAGTACGCCATCTTCGGCGCCCCCCGGATGTGGGACATGCTGGCCGGCGTCATCGCCGTCCAGGAAGCCGGCGGCACGGTAATGACCCGCCTTAACCGGGCAAAGCAATGGAGCCCCATGGACTCCCTGGTACCCACTTGGGAGGAAAAGCCCCCGACTCTCAAGGAACTGCGCCAGTGGGTAGCTCCCCTGGTAGCCGGCAACCAGCAGGTAGCCCCCCTGATAGCCCACAACATGCAGGCCAGATTTAGGCCCGTGGCTAAGATTAGGCAGGCTGCTAGGAAAGTGAAGGGGATGGTCAAGGGGAAGAGAACTAGCAAGTAGAGGTCCAATGTCCAGACGGCCTGTAGCAAAAGGGTAGTCAGAGTTAAGCAGGAGGCTCTGTACTACCACGGGAGCGTTGTTCGAGTCTGGATAAGGGATTGATTTCAGGATTTACCCGGCGTTGATACTGTTCTTGCAAGTTCGCCTGGGTCATGACTTTGAATCCAGAAGGATGAACGATGGCAATGCCGTCGCCCTCCTCTTGGAAAAACTCTAACCATTTAGCTCGATGAACCATGATCATTCCGGCGGAGGTCACAGGATGTTGATCTGGTCTGCCTCCTATTCTAATGATTCGCCCACCCCTTTCGCAGATCTCCTCTGTCAACTGCATACGGGTGTGACAACGGTGCTTATCGTGACACACCAAGATTCTTTCATTGCTGGTAGCCCACTGTAGAAGCGCTAAGTCACTCCTAATGTCAGCCCCCACGTGTGTGGCCAGGACAGCGTCAAACCCTACAGCCACAAGATATCGTCTTACGAGTACGTTGACGTCGGCATCCAGAACCAGACTCTCTAAGTTAGGCAGCGATTCTGTCAAGGCTATGTTCGTACTGGATGGCTTTTTCTATAGTCTCGACCGGAACTTGAGAATATAGGTCGGCTAGTTCCGTGTAGGAGATTCCTTGCCCTGCCATCATTGCTAGCGTGGAAGTGGGAATGCGGGTGTTCCTAACAACAGGCTGCCCATCCATTACATTGGGGGCGATTTCCACGTAATCAGCGAAGCTTTTTGGAATTAAGATTCCAGCTTCCTCCTCGAATAGCTCGAGAGGCCTCAACATCAACTTCTGACCGTACTTGGTTGCCACCGTGGCATCCCACTCGTCTGGCTTTTGCGCGTAGACTTCTCTATTTAGGACGAATAGATGAGCTTGTTCCCAATGACGACTATCGAACGAACCAAAACGCTCCAAGAGATGACGCAGAGCGCTAACCAGAGATCTTCTACTCAGTTGTTTATTCTTGAGCCCACGCAGTAATTTGATCAAAGCAAGGTCAGCATAAGAATACCCTTCCTCCACAAGCATGTCTCCGGTATACACCTGTACAGTAGGGCCAATAATTCCCTTCTTCTTCCAAGCGTAAAGCGTGGATCGCGGGACTCCTGCTAGCCTAGACACCTGGGCTGGGGAGTAAAATCCATCCCACACAGGTTTGGATATGTCCTTATTTGACGTTACTTCGGGCATCGCTTTAACCTGCCTATCGATCAGGGACAACAGACTCTAGAAGAAGTGCGCGTTGTTTAGGAGATTCCAGTATACTGCTTGGCCTCGACCCCCCTACGCCGTATCCGGCTCCCACCCCCACGGCCTTGGGCCCCAGCCAGCCTCGTAGACTTCGCCGCGCTTCACCGTCAGCACCGGCACCACCGCCTTTTCCGTCCGGCGCGTGCCGCCGACCACGTCGTAGACCACCCAGTCACCCTCGCTAATGTCCAGCACCGAAATGTCTGCCTGGTGGCCGGGGGCCAGCGAGCCGATGCGGCCTTCCTGGCCCAGGGCTTTGGCCGGGTTCAGGCTGGACATTTCCACCACCTGCTCCAGCGTAAACTCCATGGCCAGGAAACGGGTCATCATCTCCGTCATGCTGTGGACCGTAAGCTGTCGGCCCGGCAGGGTCAGGTCGGTGCTGATACAGTGGGGCAGCAGACCCTGGTCCAGCACCCGCTGGCCCACGTCAAAGCTGAAGTTCATCCGGCCGTGGGCGGTGTCCAGCCACACGCCCCGTTCCTGGGCCTCCTTGGCCTCGGGGACCAGCTTGCCATCAGAGTCTATTACCCCGCCGGGGTTGGCGGTGAAGAGGTGGGTAACTATGTCCCCCTCCTCCAGGATGGGCAGCAGTTGGTGGATCACCTTCTCGTCGTAGCGCTTTTCCGTGTCGCCGATGTGGACCATCAGCTTGACGCCCGACTCCACGGCGGCCCGCTTGGCCATGCGGGGCATCTCCATACCCATAATCTCCAGGGCCGGCGAAACCATTCGGGCCTTGATGCCGAAGATGGTGTCCCGATTCTGCTCCACCACCTGGATTGTCCGGTCCAGATCGATGCTGGCCGGGCTGAATATGTCCGGCGTGGTGGCCAGTCCCGTGCGGCAGATGTGCAGGAAGGGGATAATTTCCGTAGCGTTGTTTGGGATGATGTGCCTCGGAAAGCCGCCGTAGGTATCGCAGCCCGAACTGCCCGCGTCTACCATGGTGGTAACCCCGGCCCGTACCCCGCCGATATCGGCTTCCACGCCGTTGCCGTTCACGCCGTCATAAATATGGGTGTGCAGGTCAATCAGTCCGGGTGTAACGATTTTGCCCTTGACCTCAACCACCCGCGCGGCCTCCTCGGCAGGTATGTCCGGGGCGACTCTGGCTATCTTGCCATCTTCCACCGCCACGTCGTTGGCCCCGTTGATGCCCTGGGAAGGGTCTATTACCGTGCCGCCCTTAATCAACAAGTCGTACATGGAAGCTAACCTCCTTTGGTATTCGAACCGGAGTATACAGGATGGCCCACTCTCTAAGGTAGTTTGAATAGGAATAGGCAAAAAAGAACAGGACCTGCGTCAGGTCCTGTTACAGGGTTAAAGTTGGGGTATAGGAATTACGCCGGCCGATTGGGAAACTCCGGGAAACTGCGAGAACTGAAGAGTTCGCCCACCGACTGCCCCACGTGAATGCGGTTGATAGCCTCGCCCAGCAGCGGGGCCACCGACAAAACCTTCACCTTCTCAACATCGCCTGCTGGGTTCAGGGGCAGGGTATCAGTCACCACCACCTCTTCAAACTTGCTCTCGGCGATGGCCTCGTAAGCCTTGCTCGCAAAAACCGGGTGGGTGGCGCAGCAATAGACCTGAGTTACGCCGCACTCCAGAAGCGCGTGCCCGGCGTTGACGGTGGTGCCGCCGGTAAGGATTTCGTCGTCAAAGGTCAGGGCAACCTTGCCCTTGACGTCACCTATTACGTTGAGCGTCTCGGAGTGGTCGGCATTGTCGATCCGGCGCTTTTCAATGATGGCCAGGGGAGCGTTCAGGTACTCTGCTACGTCCCGGGCTCGTTTGCTGATGCCGATATCCACGGCCACCACCACCAGGTCTTCAATCTCCTTGGCCTTGAAGTAGTCGGCCATGATGGTCATGGCGGTAAGCTCGTCCACCGGAATATTGAAGAAACCCTGAATCTGACCCGCGTGCAGGTCAACGGTCAACAATCGGTCGGCTCCGGCGGTGGTCAGCAGGTCGGCTACGAGGCGGGCCGTAATGGGCACCCGGGGCTGGTCCTTCTTGTCAGTGCGGCCGTAGCCGTAGTAGGGGATGACGGCTGTAATGCGTCCGGCCGAAGCCCGTTTACAGGCGTCAATCATGATGAGCAGTTCCATGAGATTGTCGTTGACCGGCGCCCCGGTGGGCTGGATGATAAACACATCCCGCTGTCGGATGTTTTCCATGATGCGAACAAAGGTGTTGTCGTTGGCGAACTTGAACACCTCTGCCTGGCTCAACGGTATGTCCATGTAGTCGCAGACCGACTGGGCCAGCTGGGGATGTGAATTCCCGCTGAATATCCTGAGATTATCGGTATCTACCAACGGGCCCTTTGTGTACGTCATGCTTGCGGACTGCCTGAGCCAGCCAGTGGCAGCCATACCCCCTTCGTGATACTCAATCGGCCCGACCCTTAATCGTCGGTGAAACTTCCACCGCAACCAATTTTTCGCCGGGATACATACCCCAAGCGAAGGCTACCTGCCACCCTTCGTACCAACCCCCAAGCGCTTCAAACGCCACTAGCCCCCGTCCAAAGGCGTTGCGATTATAGCACAGGGGCCGAGGGCTAAAAAGGGAAGGAGTCGTAGTAAGAAAGGGGAACTTCGACACCAGGCTGTCCGACCTCACGCCCTAGCTGGGAGCTTGCGTTTGGCTAGCCATTTCTTGGACAACTTGACCAATGTACAAGAGTGATTTCGATGAATTCAGTGGGTTGAGGATGACTTGACCGGTATTTTCCCAAATGGCTCCAGAAGGTGTGAAGTCATGAGCGAGACACCGACCGAAGTTTTGAAAAGAGAGTTTAAGTATTATCTGGACCATCAAGCTGAGATGGTGGCCAAATACGACGGCAGGGTTATAGTACTGAAAGATAGAAGAGTCATTGGCGACTACGCAACTGAGGCCGAGGCAGTTGTTGCTACGAGAAAGGAGCACCCGATGGGAACCTTTTTGGTGCAGCGCGTAAGTCAAGGCACCGAAGCGTATACACAGAAATTCCGTTCCCGCGTGAGGGAACCATAATGCAGGAAGGCCAGGTCTATGCCTTTACGACGGCCAGTCCAGTTACCCTTTATGAACTCACAAATGAATATTATGTCTCCATGGACTGGGACACAGAAAGCCCCGATGCTACAGAGCCATATAGAGAAACATTCACTGCTCTTTGGGACACTGGGGCTATCAATAGCGTAATCTCCCAGGTTGTAGTTGATGCTTGCGGGCTGCTTCCTATGGGTTTGAAAGGGTTTTCCACGTTGATGGAAGCTATATAGCCGAAGTCTATTTGGTTAATATAACCCTGCCCAGTGAAATAATGCTCCCTAACTTAACGGTCAGCAAAGCAGAAATCCCCGGCGCCGATTTACTTATAGGGATGGACATCATCAGCCAAGGTGATTTTGCGGTGACCAATCAAAACGGTGGCACCAAGTTCACTTTTCGCATTCCTTCTATCCAGGACATCGACTTCGTGGCAGATTTCCCAGGCTAGTTTTCCGGTGCGCTCCTCGTTCATCAAGAATACCGCCTACCACTTGGTCTACTGCTTTCCTGTAGTTTCACCCATCACCCCCGCTCATACCAGTCAGGGTGCACCGCTTGCAAGCCCAACTGCGGCCACGCCGCCGGAGCCCCGCACTTCTCCAGTCGCTCTTCCAGGGGCAGCGACTCGTCCCAGTGGTAGGCTATGATGCGACGGCCGGTCCACTCGCTGGCCTCGTCCGATGCAATCCACACTGCCGGAGCCTGCATCACATCGGGCTGGATCAGGGTGCGGGAACTGGTCCCGTCGGGCGGCAGGACCATGTTGGTGGCGGTGGCCCCGCCGGGGGTTAGCACGTTGGCCGTAACTCCGGTGCCCTCCAAATCCTGGGCCATTATCGCTACCAGGGCCTCGTGACCCGCCTTGGACGGCCCATAGGGAGCGCCGCCCTTGCGCCACATGGTGTCCATGCTGGTCGTAACACTGATTATCCTGCCGAACCCCTGCTCAACCATGTGAGGCGCCACGGCGTGAGACATCATGAAGGGCCCGCTCAGGTTTACGGCAATAACTCGCAGCCAGCCCGAGGGGTCAATGGTCCAGAAGTCGGTGCGGCGCCCCGCTTCACCTGGGTTGGTGAAACCGCCTGAGCGCAGGTTGATGCCGGCGTTGTTGATCAGGATGTGCAACCCGCCCATTTCGTTGATGGTGCGTTCCACTGCCTGGGCCACCGAATCCGGACTGGTGACGTCGGCCACTATGGGCAGCACCGCGTCGTCACCGCCTATCTCCTGCATCACGCTGGCCGTCTCGTCCAGCCAGTCCTCGTTGATGTCCAGCATGGCCACCCGAGCACCGGCCCGCACCAGTCCGGTGGTAATTGAACGTCCCATGCCTATGGGGCTGGCCGCCCCGGTTACGATTGCTATCCGTCCCTCAAGAACTCCGGCCGACGAAGTCATCGTGCCACCTCCCTTACTTCATGCTTCTTCGTGTCCCTTCGTGGATAAACTGGTCCGGCATAGACGTTGCCCGACATAGCCACTTATGTAGAACGGGCGGGCCACACCGGGTCATGGTAGCCCAGGGGCACCGTTGGCCGTGCCCAGTGGGGCTGCGTCTCGGAAAGTTCCACCACCGGCGACAGGTGCTTCAACCTGCCGCCAGGAGCCTCGCTTACGGTTGTCCAGCCCTCAACTTCGTCAGCGGAAAAGTCTGACGGTATGCCCGCCAGGTCCGATTCCGCAACCTGTCCCTGTCCCACCAGCCAGCGGCCGGTCTGGGCCAGCGACAGCCGCACCAGCCAGCTTCCGCCCTCAGTTGCCCGCCGGGTCAGGGCCGTCAGCGCGCCGTAGGCCATCAGGTAGCCGGTCAGATAGTCAATGGCCGACACCGGGTAGAATTGCGGCCCCGGCTCGGCGCCGGGGAACAACTCCCCCTGCCGGTGGGTAATGCCACTGACCGTCTGGATCACCGTATCGAACCCGCGCCGCTCGGCCCACGGTCCCACCCGGCCGAAGGCGCACAAAGACACGTAGATGATTCCGGGGCGTATCTTTGCCAGGTCTTCCGGAGAAAGTCCCCGAGAGGCCAGTGTGTTGGGCCGGTAGCCCTGAGAGAATATATCGGCTTCCTGGATCAGCCCCCGCAGCGTTTCCATATCCTGCCCTTCCCGCAAGTCCAGGTGGGTGGACAGCTTGCCGTGGCCCGTGTCGTACTCCTGACCCTCGTTGAAGGGCAGGTGAGGCCCGGCAATCTTCATCACGTCGGCGCCGTGTTCCGCCAGGGTACGGGCGCAGGTCGGGCCTGCCAGTACCCGGGTCAGGTCCAGCACCCGTATGCCGGAAAGGGGTCGTGATCCCTCGGGCAAGGGCTGTGGGGGGCCGTCTCCGATTTTGTCTATCTCCAGCAGGGGCAGTGACGCCACGGCAGCCGACTGGGGATGCTGAGCCCATTCCTGCATGGTGCGGACCATTCCTCCGGCGCCCCGGGCGGCGATGATGGCCTCTTCCAGTTCCAGTGCGTCCCAGTTGGACACGGCCCGGCGCACCGCTTCCTTTTCCTCCTCCACACCCAGGACGCTAAGGGCAGCCTCCCGGTGGTTGGGGAAGTTGCAGTGCAGGTAGCTCCACCGCCCGTTCTTGGCTGGGTACACGCCCATAACCGCGTTGCGCTCGCCGGCCGTCGGCGCTCCGTCCAGGGTCATGTACCGGCTGCTGCGCAGGGAGGCCGTGGCTCTCCGCGCGTCAACCTTTATCTCTTGTCGGTTTCCGGTGCGCAACTCCCAAAGGTCGGAAACGGCCAGCCCCACCGCCGCCAGGCTTGCCGCCGCCGCCGACCCAATACGGAAGGGCGTGGGAAGAATGGGGTCAACACCGCCGGAAAGGTCAACCTCACTAAACCGGTCAGGGTTCAGAAAGGGGATAGAGTTAAGGGCATACCTGGTGTAGTCGTTCATCGCAAAGACACTCCTTGAGGAAACTTTGGAGAGGCAAGTCGGGGACAGGACAATTCCTGTGCGAATAATAGCAGGAATCATACAGGATAGTGGCCCCCCTGCAATCCTGCTTCCTGGGGAGAGCCTATGCCTGTAGGGCCCTTCGATGCACACCCTTATCGGCCCTACTCGCCCCGAATGGCGAATGCTATGTAGCTGAAGTAGCCGGGGATTGCGCGCCCGTATAGAACGCCGTCAACCACGGCAGGCGGTCCACAAATGAAAGCGTAACCGGCATCCCATTTCTGGATGCCTGTCGAAGCATCCAGCGAGACCAGTCCGCTCTTGGAGGTAATGTACGCGCTTCCCCCATCCAACACTACCCACGTCAACCGTTCGTCCGGTTGATAACGCCACTTCAAGCTTCCGTCCTCTGGGTCCACAACATCCATTGCGAAAGGGTCTTTCGAGATTTGGTCCCATACAGGCACATACAGGCTGCCTTCATGCAGTGCCGGAGTATTGAACCCAATGCCTTCAACAGTGTAGCTCCAGTTTATTTCTCCAGTAGCAAGGTCTATGGAGTAAAGAACGTTAGATTCTGAAGAGATATAGATGCTGTCGGGGGACCACAGTGGCTCATCGTAATCATTGATGGAGTGTGCGTTCAAAGAGATTGAGGCTTTTCGATTTGACTCTCCGGTTACCGTGTCAATAGAGTACAAGAATGGCTCATCCCCTTCTCTAGTTGAAAAATAAACGTTGCCTTCAATTTCCACTGGGGATGTGGCAATCCACGTTTCTACCTTGTAACGCCATTTCAGGAAGCCGGACGTAGGGTCAAAAGCTGTCAAGTTGCCGTACTTCTCCTGGCCATCCGGTGTTTCTTCGTTTATGGCGAAGAAAAGTATCCCGTCATGGACCAGGGCACGACCACGTATGCTCCCGACGTCAGAATGCCGCCAGTTCAGCTTTCCCTGCGAAGCATCCAGGGAGTAGATGAAATAGCGGAGCTCGTCGTTCTCGTCTTTACTCCAGCTGTCGAAGTAGATACTCCCGTCTGCCAGCACCGGGTCAGGAAGCCCGTTTTTCCTTCTATAATTCCACATCGCCTCACCGGTCGACTTGGAAAAGGCGTAGATTTCATCGGAGAAGGTCGCATACACCGCCTCGTACCCCACTTCAATTCCATCCCCGCACCCGACACCGTTGGCATCGACCTCCGTAGTCCAGATAAGCCCGAATCCACCGAAGGGGGTGGTAGAGATGGCGGAGCAGGGGATAAGGGACCTGGAGGAGCGACTGTCCTGGTAGATTTTGGATCTTTGGCGTCGGTAAATGGCCTGCGGTGGTCGTGTCGAGCCACTCACTGAGGGACAGGACGCAGCAGGAGAAGCTCGCTGGCCGGTCTGGCGCGAGGTGTTGGGGAATCTTCGGTTGGCTGGTGGGGAAGGGTGAGGTCGGCACGCCGATTGTCGGCGACGGCGTCAGGACGGGAGTGGCAGGGCTCGCAGCCGTGCCAGGGCGAGAGTGACCTGCTCAGCCCAAGGCCAATGCTTGGGCAGATGCAGGGTGAGGTGGCGGGCCGAGTGGGTGAGCCGTCCGGCCAGGGCGAAGAAGCGTCGCCGCAGGGTCTTGGTGGTTACCAGTTGCTCACCGAGACCGATGCGCGCCGTCCAGCGGGCCAGATTGTGCGCCATCACCTGGACGGCCAGCCAGGCGCCGTTGGCGGCGAAACGCCCCGAGGGGAGATGGTTGAGCCCCACGCCGTACTTGAGGTCTCGGATGGCGTTCTCGATCTCGGCGTGGCGGCGATGGTCGGCCTCCAGTTCCAAGGTATCGCCGTCCCGGTCGGTGATGAAGCCGTGATAGCTGTAGGAGGCGAAGAGGGCCAGTTGGGACCCGGGCGCGGGCTTCACCCGCCGGACGATGAGCCGCACCGGCGCGGCATCGGGCTTGCTACGGAAAGGAGTGTAAGTAGTCTCGGCCACGTCGGCGGCGCCCTCCATCCAGTAGGGGATGGGCCTCCACTCCGCGTCGGGAATCGCCTCGATGAGCTTGCGCAGGCGGGCGTGCTGGCGCACGGTGATGGAGAAGCGGACCTTTATCTTGCGGCAGACGGATACCACCCCATGAGTGTAGAAGCCGCTGTCGGCCCGCATGGTGAGTTGTCCCATGGCCCCGGCGTGGCGTACCCGTCCCACCGTCTCCCGCAGGAAGTGGGCGGCGCCCCGGGCGGTGTTGGACCGGCCCTCCCGCAGACGGGACATCAGCACGTCGCCGATGCCCGCCTCCGTAGTTCAAGCCCGGGCCAGCAGCGGGTGATAGCCCCGCTGGCCGGTATAGCCGTGGTGGCGGGCGCCCTCCTTGGCCAGCCCGTAGGTCTCGCAGATGGTGGAATCCAGGTCGATGGTGAACGGTGCCTCACCGGGTCCGGCCCCAGCGGCCCAGGCCCGGGCCAGCAGTTCGCGGCCCACCCGGTCCAGCTGGCGGACGTGGCCCCACCGGAAGCTGCGCAGGAAGGTCCCCAGGGTGGAGGGCGCCTTGACCACACATCCCAGCACCTGCCCGGTGCTGCCGGAACGCAGCGCATCGGCGTCGTCAATGCAGTCGCCGCCCGCCAGCGCCGAGGCCACCAGGGTCATCAGCTTGTCGCCGGCGTTGGCCCGGCCTGGGGCCCGGCCCAGGTCCAGATGCCGGTCAACCAGTTGGGGCAGGCCCAGGCGCTGGGCGAGGGTGGCCGGAAGGATCAGCCCGGGATTGGTGACCAGGCGGTGGTCATCAAAGGTGATTTGGATGCGGTCGGGGTGCTCAAGTGGTAGCATCTAAAAGGTGCTCCTTTTCTGGGGTCGGTTTTCAGTACAAAAACCATTATCCCAGATTCAGAGGAGCACCCTCTCAGGCTTTCACCACACCTTAAATCCCCACTCATTCGGTGGATTCGGGATAAGACTTCCAGGCTGGCCGCCGTCCACTAATTGTGCTGTTGCATGACCTTCCCAGTAGCTTCTCCCAGAGTCAACCAGGAGCCAGGAGACGTTAGCATCGACCTTGATTTCAGTCTCTTCATCGAAGCTCGGGCCCTGGGTTGCAATGACATGGCCGATTACAGACTCATGGCCGTCAAAGGAACTAATTTCGCAGACCGAGCCTCTACAATCCCCGCGAGAAGAGCTCACTGCCACCAACTTCCCAGGCCGGTCCACCTCAAACTGCAGCGTGACATCGAAGGCAGGTTCCGGCAATTGGTTGGTAACGGTAAATTCGACCCGCAGTTCCTCACCCGCAGTAATCGAATCTTTGGCGGGTTCCAAGATCACCGACAGTGCCGAGTGAGGGGACAGAGGCTCCTCACCACTCGGGCACCCAACCAGCGCGAACATCAGCAGGCCTGACAGCGCCGCCACCAATGGCCAGGATTCAAAGCGATCATCGTGAACCCCTCTATTCGCTTGACCCTACTCCCCCCGGATGGCGTAGATGACAAAGTCGTTGCCAATGATGGCGCGTCCGTACAGCACCCCGTCGACAACGGTGGCAGGACTGCATAGATGCGAGTAGTCGCCTTCCCAGTTCACGCTTCCCGTCTCGGGGTCCAGCGAGACCAGCCTGGTTGCCGAGGGTACATAAACGCTGCCGCCCGCCGCCGTTGGCAGGGTGACGCGTTCTCCGGGCCGATAGCTCAATTTAAGCTCGCCTGTCGAGGCATCAATGGCGTCCATGGAAAGATGCTCTCCCTCAACTGTGTCATAAATGACAGAAATTGCGTGGCCATTGGACAATATCGGCGTGCGGGACGGCCTGCCGACCTGCCGGTATGTCCATTTCTCCTGCCCTTCCGACAGGTTAAGCGCTCTGAGAGATTCGTTTCCCGAGACTGTGTAAGCAGATCCTGCTGCCACCAGGGGCGTGTAGTACGCCCCGCCCGGCGCTTCGTACTTCCGGTTCAATTTTCCTGAATTGGCGTCAATGGCGTAGAGGAAGTCGGGGCCCTGTCCGTAAGTGCCAAAGTAAATATCGCCGTCATACTCCACGGCCGACGTATTGACGTTCTCATCCAATCGATAGCGCCAGTTCATGATTCCGGTCGAAGCCTCAAGCGCCAGCAGGTAGTGGTACCACGGACTGGACTCTGTCCCCGGGACATTTACGGTATAGAAAATGCTGTTTCCGTAAAGCACTCCCGGCCCCCTGATCTGCCCGTCAATCTCGCTCTCCCAGTTCAGTTTACCCGTCTTCGCGTTCAGCCCGCGGATAAAATACCTGCGCCCCTCATCCTGCGTTTCCCCTCTCCTCGAGCTGTAGTAAATGTTTCCATCGGCGAGATAAGGGTCAAATATCGCGTCGTCCGTTTCATGTACCCACAGGACCTCCCCGTTGTCGCGGGCAACTGCATAAAGTTTCCTGGAAAAGCCGGCATACACTGCCTCCGGACCTACCTGGGTCCTTTCGCCGCAGCTATCGCCATTCGCCTCAGTGGAAGTCAGCCAGATCAAGTCCCCGGGTCGGCCTCCGTCTTTCACACTGGCTGCCGCTTCGCCGTAGGAATGCCTCCTTCTGGAATTGCTCAGCTCCCAGGAAACATCGGCATCAACTCTCAGGCGCCGGTCGAATCCCGTTTCAGGAACTACGACCACGTGCCCCGTAACCGACTCATTCCCGTCAAAAGAACTGACCCGGCAGGTCGATCCCTCGCATTCTCCCCGAGCCAGGTGGGTGGCCTCGACCCTCCCCCGGCCGCCAGCAATCAAATCCAGGAGAACCTCAAAGGCGGGTAACTGTGACCGGTTGGTTATCGTGAAGTCAATCCGCCATTCCGCACCGTTTACTGGCTCACCGCCTGCCGGCTCCAGTTTCACCTCCAGGTGCGCCTCCGGAAGCGGGATGAACGTGGGAGTAGGGCTGGCGCCGGAGTGGGAACGGGCGTAGGCGTAGGGCTGGGCGAAGGACTGGGAACGGGTGTGGGAACAGTGCTAATAATTGGCGCCTTTGTGGAAAGTGCAATTGCCACCGGAGCAGGTGTGGGAACGGGTGTGTATGAGGGCAAGACCTCCGGGACTTGTGAACCCAAATCAGGCTGAATGTTCGGTGTAGGTGGTGGAGGGGCCGGGGTGGCTGCCTCATTCCCATTACAGGCAACCAGCCCAACCACCAGGACGCCGCACACCAGCGCCATCGTCAACAGACGTTTGCCGAAGCCCATTCAGAACCTCTCTCTTCATTCAGGTAGGCACGACATTATATACTCATAGCAGGTTTCCCTATTCAAATCATTTGCCGGCTACCCCATTCCCCTATCCGTCCAGGCTCTCGTCCCGCTCCCGCGAAGAAGCCCTGTGGTCAACCCCCAGTTTGTTTCTGTATCCACCCATAAACTATAATCAAATCAACAACAATCTGTTGCGGCTGTCTTATAATTCGCCATGACCGGCAAAAAGCCAAAACCGCAACAACAGGACGACCGAATGGACTTGACCTTTGAACGAGGCGACTCCCAGCATCCCCGGGGCCACGCCATCGTATATTTCCGGGTGGACACTGAGCCCGACAAGCTATACGCCAGCTACATAGTCGTCCTTCCGGTAAAGGCCGACTTCGGCAAATATGTGCCCCCCTTCCTGGCTTCCCACCTGGGCAACCTGCCCCTCAACGATTTCTCCTGCTTTGCCATGCCGCCGGTGCCCGAGGAGGTAAGCAGCCACAGGGAACTGGAACACCTCAGCGACCTGCGCCAGGACGACCTGGTCTTCGGCTCCAGCATGTTTTCCTTCGACCTGCCCCGCATGATGGAGGGCATCACCGACGCGGTGCAGTCCTATTCGGAGCTTTGCGCCGACTACTACGACCGGCAGGGGCTTACGAGCGCCCCGACCGCCGAGAGCATTCCCGCCGCCGCTCCCCAGCAAACCGAAACCGATACCGGGTCGGATAACTCCTATTCGGTAAGCGAGGTGCTGCTCGGCCTCATGAGCGAACGGGACAAGCTGGCGGAACTGTCAAATCTGCTGGGCAAGCTCCAGTTCGCCCAGGAGGGCCGTGACGACAATATGACCCGCGAGATAACCGAGGAGATAAACGCCTTGGCCCGCCACCTGCCCGAAGAGTTCCAGGTGATGAACCTGCTGGCCGCCGCCAAAGAAACCACCGGCCGCGGCTCCCGCCTGGCCCAGCTATACCTTGACCGCTGCTTCCGCCTCGCCGACGGCGACACGAACACCGTCCAAACCCTGGAAGCGCAGATAGATGAGTTGAGGGGGCAGGGGTAGGCAGTTGAATGGCAGACGATAAACCCCTTTCAGCGATGCATTTATGCCTAAGGATTCACTGAAAGACCTTCAGGAACTGAGTGCCCGACTGGCGGAATTGTTTACTGCTTTCTTGAACTCCGAATTCGGAAAGCAACTCGGAACGATAGTTCATAACATCCAAATATCTATGCAGGCAATTGAGCCTTGGTTACAAGGAGTTCTTTACTGGCTCCGATTGCCCGAGTTCCTGCACGAATCTGGCTGGTTTCCCCACGATACATTTCCGATGGAGTTACATGCAGAAAGTAACGGCAATCCTGATGCATTTAGGGAGTTGCTCTTAGAGCATTACCGGAATAATTGGTTAGCATTTCGACGAGAGATGGAATACCGACTAGAAAAGTACGAAATTAATGACGAGTCAAAGTCCACCTTTGTTGAGGCGCTTGTGGCCCACGAAAGTGGACTTTATCGTGGCGTTTGCAGACTATTGTTTCCAGAGATAGAGCGGCTTTTTCGAATAGAGCTATTCGGCGATGCAATTACAGGAACAGGATTGAGCGGAAGGAAAATGACGGATGAGGTGTTCCATAACGAATATGCCATGGAGAATTTGAAGGGTCCATATGGTTTCGCTATGTTTAAATTGCTTAAAGAATATTTGTATGCTCACATAGACGATGAGGAAGATCGTCAACGGTTTGTGAATAACCCAGTTCCGAATCGCCACGCAGTTTGCCACGGATTGATTGCGTATTCATCAGAACAGAGCAGTCTGAACTCCATTTTCATTTCGGATTGTTTCTTCTCGATGGTTTCTGAAGCGAAGCGGACGCACAGCAGCAGTGAAATTTTGCCAACAGACTCCCACTAACCAGTTTCTTGGAATCTAGGGGTTTTCCCTCTTGTTTCGCGCCAGTGTCAACCAGTAAGTCGTTTCCAGGTTCATCCAGAAGCTGGCATCGATACCCAAGGCCTGCTCAAGCCCCAACGCCGTCTCCGGGGTAACTGCTTTCTTCCCTCTGACAATTTCGTTTATTGCCTGCGCCGGACGACCCATTCTTGTTGCCAGATCTTTTCGCGTCATCCCCCGTTCTTCCAGTTCCTCTGCAAGTACTTCGCCGGGCGGGATGGGTAGGTCAGGCAGGATGTGTTGGTCACTACATTTCACAGTGCTGTACCTATTATTACAACGTCAGTTGGCATGATAAGATTACTGGGAGATTGGGGAATGCTTGGGCAGGTGAGGCAGGGAAGTGGATGGGGCGGCATTTGAGCAGGTATACCAGGACTTTCAGGAGTTTCACGCCTACTTCGCGCCGCTGTTTGGCCGGCGGGAGACGCGGGAGCACAGCGGTCATTATCTCCAGGCCCTGCTGGTACAGTCTGGGGAGCGGCGCAACGCTGAGAACCTGTCGGAGACGGTTCCGGGGTCAGCCAGGGGGATGCAGCGGTTTCTCACCGATTCTCCCTGGGATGATGAGGCGATCATAGGGCGGCTGCAGGAGTACCTGGGAACCCGGCTGGAGCATCCGGAAGGGGTGTGGGTGCTGGACGGCAGCGACTTTCCCAAGCAGGGGCGGAAGTCGGCGGGAGTGGCCCGGCAGTACTGCGGGAGACTGGGGAAGGTGGCCAACTGCCAGGCTGGGATGTTCCTGGCCTATGTCAGCCCGTTGGGACGGGCGTTGGTGGACAAGCGGCTGTATTTGCCAGAGAGCTGGACCAAGGATCCGGAACGCTGTGCCGAGGCGGGGGTTCCGGAGGAGCGGAGGGGCTACCGGTCGAAGACGGAGTTGGCGCTGGAGACGCTGCGGCGGGCCCTGGAGTTGGGCCATCTCAGGGCCGGGTGGGTTGCGGCAGACGACGCCTTCGGCATGTCGCCGTCCTTCCGCGACGGGTTGGCAACCTTGGGAATGCGCTACGTCCTGGACGTGCCGGCGGGCTTTATGGTGTGGCCGGAGGAACCGGAGTGGACCACTCCGGTCTACCGGGGACGGGGTGGGCCTCCCAAGCCCAGGCTCGTGGCCGGACAGCGGCGGACCATGGAGGAGCGCAGCGCTGAATTGCCGGAGGGTGCCTGGCGGGAGATTACGGTGGCCGAGGGAAGCCAGGGCTCCCGCAGCTACCTGTTCAGTGCCCAGCGGGTGCGGCCCAGCAGCCGGCGCAAGCCCGGCGAAGTCCACTGGGCCGTCTACCGCCGGAACCTGGACGGCAGCGAACCGCGCTACTACCTGTCCAATGCACCGGAGGATACCCCGTTGGAGACCCTGGCATACGTGGGAGGTTCCCGGTGGCGTATAGAAACGGAGTTCGAGACGGAAAAGAGCGACGTGGGCCTGGACGAGTACGAGACCCGCACCTGGGCGGGCTGGCATCACCACGTGGCCCTGTGCCTGCTGGGCGGAGCTTTTCTGCTGAGCCTGCAACAGGCTTGGGGGGAAAAAGATGCCCCGGATCACGAGACCGCAGGTCTACCGGGTGGTGCGGGAGATGCTGCCCCGGGAACGGTTCGGACCTGAAGAGTTGCTGCGGTGGCTGGAGGATACGCAGGACAGTAACGAACGGGCCAGTCGCTCCCATGCCAAGCGCCGCGCCGCCATGCGGGCATCACCCCACATCCCTCCCTGAACTGACGTTGTAATACTAGCAGGCTGTCCGGGGATTATCTTGAGGCGGCCATCGGGGGACGGCGCAGGTTGGTGAATGGCGGCAGGTTCAAGGATGACTTGACGCTGGCCAGCGGGGAAGGTGACCCGCCAGTCGGCGCGGGACCCGGTTCCCCCCCCTTTGGCGGGGAAACCGGCGCCGAACCGGAACAACTTCAGCAGATTGTGGCCGGTGCAGATGAGCGACCACTCTCCGTTGACCTTCTCCAGTCCCCGCAACAGGAACTGCCGGAAGCCCCGGCACTGCTTGATCTGGCCGAAGACCGGTTCCACCGTCTCCATCCTGAGGGCGTAGCGCTGTCGGCCCCGTTTGGTCTGCAGCTTGCGGCGCATCCGGTCTCTGGGAGAGAGATCCCTGGGTATGCGGCCACGGGGCGCCGGTGGGGGCACCCAGCCGTGGCGGGTCTTCTCCGGCGCCACAAAGGGGTCCACTCCCAGGATGCAGAGTTCCTCCACCGCTTTCGCCGAGTAGTATCCAGCATCGGCGGATACTTCTTTCGGCACCGCGCCCACGTTGTTGATGGTCTCCTCTATCATGCTCACGGCCTGCTGCTTGTCCGAGGGCTGGTTGGTAGCCCGGGCCGCCACAATCACCTGATGCTCATGGTCCACCACCGCCTGGCAGTTGTAGGACTGCTGGAAGTCCCGTCCCCCTGGCCCGGGCATGATCCTGGAGTCCGGGTCGGTGAAGTTCCGCTGTGCCTTGTCGGCGGGTGTGCCTGGGTGCTGCTTACCCTCGGCTTCGGCCTGCTCCGCCTCCGCAAGAGCCTTGGCCTCCAGCGCCGCCCTGGCCTCCCGTATCTTCCGCAACCGGCCCTCCCGGAAGGACAACTCCTCCGGCAGTTCGTCGCCCCGTTTGTCCCGTCCGTACCGCCGGTCCTCCCCCTAGTCTACCTCCTGGGCCCTCCGCAGCAACTCATCAACCTCCCCCTGCAACTGGGCCTCCTTCTCCTTCATCCGCCCGTAGCTCATCGCCTGGTGCTTCGATGCGTTGGCCCGGACCTTGGTACCGTCCGGCGCCACGTGCCCCAGCTTCACCAGGCCGGCCTGCTGGCACAGGGCCAGCACCTGCAGGAACAGCCCCGACAGGGCTGCCAGGTGGTCCTTGCGGAAGTCCGAGATGGTGCGGAAGTCCGGGGTGTTGTTGGCCGCCAGCACCCGGAAGGCGATGTCCTCGTGGAGCCGCTGGGCCATGCGCCGGGACGATGCCACCCCGGTGCAGTAGCTATACAGCAGCACCTTCACCATCATCCGGGGATGGTAGGCCGGCCCGCCCCGGCTCTCCTGTTCATAGCGCTCCGTGATCTCCGCCAGATCCAACTGGTCCACCACGTCGGAAATGAAGTAGGCCAGGTGATCCTCCGGCAGCCACTCCTGCAGCGCCGCTGGCAGCAGCAACTGCTGGTCCGGGTCATAGGGAAGGAAGGTTTTGCCCATTGACCGCTTACCCTCACTCAAGGCTCATATCATCATACCCCACCCGCTCGCTAAGGGCGTTTCTCGGACAGACTGCTAGTTTCGCATAGTTGACTGTTCGCCTCTTTAGGAACAATACTATAGAGGCTAGAGGTTGCTCAGGAGGATTAACAAATGAGTCTTCACAAGATATCTGCTAGTGTTTGGCAGGAAGGTCATTGGTGGGTCGCACAAGCTGTGGAGGTTAACGTAGCCAGTCAAGGAAAAAGCGAGGAAGAAGCCCGAAGCAATCTGCAAGAAGCGTTGGAACTTTACTTTGAGCCAGAGTTGCTCGACATGTCGGTTACTGGGACAACGTAAGCAGTTGAGGTAGATTTTGCCTCGGCTTAGTCCCTTATCTTACCGTGAGGTAGCGCGAAAGCTTCTTCATGCCGGATTTACTGGAATTTCTCAACGGGGCAGCCACATTAAATTTGCGAAAGATACGGAAGAAGGAAGACTTACGGTCATCGTACCGCGTCATTCGGAATTGGCAATCGGAACTTTGCGTAGCATAATTGGCCAGGCAGGTTTAACTCCAGACGAATTCTTGAGTCTTTGAAGTCTACATTGCCTTTCGGCTTTATCGGTCGTTTACGTCCCACCCCCCAACTTTGACACCCCAACTCCCGCAGCGGTATACTGAATCCGACTGCTTGGCCGCGGTGCGGCGCCGGCCCCGAGGGTTGGCCCTCCTTGCCTCCCCCGTCCGGTTGTGCCGACTGGCCCGGCTTTTTATTTGCTCTATAAAAGGTAGGCTTTCGTCATGTCCCTGCTTTCCCAGCAAGACCCGGATGTCGCTCGCGCCATTGAACTGGAAGACCGGCGCCAGCGCGACTGTGTCGTCCTCATTGCTTCCGAAAACTACGCCAGCAAGGCGGTCCTCGAAGCCCAGACCAGCGTGATGAACAACAAGTACGCCGAGGGCTACCCCGGTCGCCGCTACTATGGCGGCTGCGAGCACGTCGATGTCGTGGAATCCCTTGCCATCGACCGGGCCAAAGAGTTGTTCGGCGCCGAGCACGCCAACGTCCAGCCCCACAGCGGCGCCCAGGCCAACATGGCCGTTTACTTCGCCCTGCTGGAGCCCGGCGACACCGTCATGGGCATGGAACTGTCCCACGGCGGCCACCTCACCCACGGCGCCGGGGTCAACTTCTCCGGCAAGCTCTACAACTTCGTCTCCTACGGCGTGGACCGGGAGACTGAGCATATCGACTACGATGAGGTGGAGCGACTGGCCAAGGAACACAAGCCCAAGCTGATCGTGGCCGGCTGCAGCGCCTACGCCAAGATTCTCGACTTCCCCCGTTTCCGGGCCATTGCCGACTCGGTGGATGCCTACCTGATGGTGGACATGGCGCACATTGCTGGACTGATTGCCGGCGGGGCCCACCCTTCGCCCTTCCCCCACGCTCATGTGGTGACTTCCACCACCCAGAAGAGCCTGCGGGGCCCTCGGGGCGGATTCATCCTTTCAACGTCGGACATCGCCCGCAAGATAGACTTCGCTGTCTTCCCTTATATGCAGGGCGGTCCGCTGATGCACGTCATCGCGGCCAAGGCCGTCTGCTTCGGCGAGGCCCTGAAGCCCGATTTTGCCCGCTACGCCCAGCAGGTGGTTGCCAACGCCGCTACCATGGCTACCGAGGTTTCCGAGGCCGGGTTGCGTTTGGTCTCCGGCGGCACCGAGAACCATCTTATCCTGGTGGACCTTAGTCCCATGGACATTACCGGCCAGCAGGCCGAAACGGCCCTGGAGTCGGTGGGCATCATCACCAACAAGAACGCCATTCCCTTCGACCCCAAGCCGCCGCGGGTGGCCAGCGGAATGCGCCTGGGCACTCCGGCCATTACCAGCCGGGGCTTCGGCGAGCCCGAGACCAAAGAGGTTTCCCGCCTGATTTCCAGGGTGCTCAACAATATGGGCGATGAGCAGGTCATGGAGCAGGTTAAGGGAGCGGTCAAGGAATTGACCTCAGGTTTCCCCGTACCAGGGCTGGATTTCTAGTTGAGCGGTAAACCCGCCAATGTTATAATCCCGTCAAAATTCCTTGCGGGCCACTTGCGGACCATTTACGGACCAATAGTGGCAGGCCAAAATAGTTAGGAGAGTTTTTTGCGTCATTACGAGCTAGTTACCATCCTCAGCCCCATGCTCAGCCAGGACCAGGCTACTGAGGCTTGGGGACAGATTAACGACTTTATCACCAACCGGAACGGCGATATCTTCCAGGAACAGCCCTGGGGTACTCGCCGGCTGGCCTATCCCATTCAGCAGGGCTCTCACCACTTTCTGGAAGGCAACTACCGCCTGATCCGGTTTTCCACGGAAGCCCCCTTCAACCAGGCGTTGGAAAGCTTCCTTAAGTTCGATGAAAGGGTGTTGCGTTCCCTGGTGCTTTCTATTCCAAACCGGGAGATTCTGCCCGATCCTGCGGCATCCCGGCCAGCCCCGGTTGCCGCAACGGCAACCCGGCCAGCTGAAGAGGGAGAGGCAGCGGCGACCCCTGCTGAAGGCGCTGCAACCGGAGATGCTCCGGTAGCCGTAGCGGAAACCGCTGAGGCGCCCGCCGCCGAGGCCGAAGCCAGCCCAGCGGAAGCGACGGAAGCCTTAGCCGAGGCTACGGCAGAGGAAGCAGCGGCTGAGCCGGTAGCCGAGGCCGCAACCGAAACCGAGGCGGTGTCGGAAACCGAGACAGTGTCGGAATTGGTAGCCGAGGCAGAATCCGAAGCCCCGCCAGTTGAAACCGTGGCTGAAGCGGAAGAAACTCCCACAGCCGAGGCCGAAACACCCGCCGAGGCTCCAGAAACCCCGGCAGAAGAAGCCCCGGCAGAACAGGCTTCGTCGGAAGAAGAACAGGCATAGGCAGGCTCCTTTGCACAAGATCATTGTAATAGGCAATTTGGGTCGCGACCCCGAAATGCGCTACACCCCCGGCGGTGACGGCGTAACTTCCTTCAGTGTTGCCTCGACTCGCCGCTACCGCACTGCCGGTGGTGAACAGCGGGAAGAGACCATGTGGTTCAATATCAACGCGTGGGGACGCCAAGCCGAGATTTGCAACCAATACCTGACTCGGGGCAGGCAGGTTTACATCGAAGGGACTCTAACCACTCGTATTTATACCGGAAACGATGGTCAACCCCGTGTGTCTAATGATGTACGGATGACTGAGATGCAGATGCTTGGTTCGCCTAGGGATTCCGGCATGGACGACGACCGCGCTCCCTACGCCGGTGATACTGGCGGCGGCATGGGTGAGTACAACGCACCCAGCAGCCCCGGCGGTGGCATGGGTGGAGGCCGCGGCATGGGCGGTGGATACAACCCGCCCGACGACATAGACGACTTGCCTTTCTAGGTCTGGATTCCGCCAAACCGGAATCCGGCAGTTATCGTAATTAATAGGGGAGGAACAAACCGGCATGACAACACCTTCACCCGCGCCCGCACCGGCAACGCCCTCAACTCCGGCCCCGGCATCGGCCCCGGATGGTCAGAGCCGTCCTGCCCCGTCGGGTACCGGCTACAGCCCGCGCCCTGGCGGACCCCAGGGTGGCTACCAGAACCGCGGCCCGCGCCCGGCCGGTGGAGCCCGACCCGGCGGCCGGCCCCGGGGACGCTATGCGCCCCGCCGGCGTGTGTGTTCCTTCTGCGTGGAACACGTCAAAGATATTGATTACAAGGACTACGAGCGCCTCCGCCGTTTTGTCTCCGACCGGGCCAAGATAGAGCCCCGTCGCAAGAGCGGTGTTTGTGCCAAGCACCAGCGGGCTATGAGCAACGCCATCAAGCGTGCCCGCCACTTGGCCCTGCTGCCCTTCGTTCCCGTGCAGACGATCCGTAGTGGTATCCGCCGCTAGTCTGCGGCAATGGATGGCACATTCCCTGTAATCGGTTGAGCTTTCCAAAAGGAAAGCTCGGCTTTTGTTAGGAAACACCGCCCGATTCCCCTGCCTGCCTCCTTCCAGGGGTAGGTTCGGAGAGCGGGCGAAATCTGTCGAATTGCCCTGGAGTCAAGGATGGTCTTTCCCCGGTCCCCGGAAGAATCTATTCCCCAGGTGCCAGGCGACCGTCGGCGCCGCCGTAGGCAGCAGACGTCGGAGGACGCCCAAAGGCAGTCCGAAAGGCGTGTCCAGGAGCGTCGTCGGCAGAAAAGCGCTATTGGTATCGGCGTGGCCCTTGTCCTGGTGGTTATGGGCATCGTTGCCGTGGGCTACTTCGTGGAATTTTACCGGCCCCCCCGTGTGCTTGCCGGTCAGGTGCGGGACGTCCGTTTCACTATGGGCGATCTGGTGGACCGCATCAGGGTTCTGCAGGGTATCAACCGTTATCAGGGCGGCCGCGTTGACCTTAGCACCGTCCCCTTTGAGTATCTCCAGGACATGATCCAGGCCGAAATTCTGCGCCAGGCCGCTCCGGGCCTGGGCTTCAGCGTCACCGAAGAGAATATCGACGAGGAACTGCGCCGCCGCTTCCGTCCCCAGCCGCCCGAAGGCCAGCAGGTCGACGAGGGTCAGCTAGACCAGGAATACGATAATGCGCTGACCAATTTCCTCACTACGACAAAGCTGTCTGAAGACGAGTATAGGCGGCTCGTGGAAGAGGAGATCCTGCGCAGTCAGCTCTCGGTAGTTATAGATAGCAACATCCCGAGTCCTCTGGAACAGGTGGAGGTGGAGTGGATTCGGATGGAACAGGACGGCGCCGCTGACCCGCAGCAGGTACGCGAACGCCTGATTCGCGAGGACTTCGGTCTGGTGGCCGCTGAGGTCAATGTCCCCGACGGCTTCACCGATTCCCAGGGCTACGTGGGCTGGGTGCCTCAGCAAGCCTTCCCCGAACTCGACGATACCATTTTTGGGAATCCCGACCGCAATCGTGAACCCATTTCGGAAGGCGAAATCAGCGATCCCCTTTTCACCCAGGAAGGGGTATATATAGTCCACATGCTGTCCGGTCCGGAGGAGCGCAAGCTGCGAGGATTTGAAGACCTTATTGGCTTGGGAAGCTCAGAAATAGAAGCCCTCACCTCCGAGGATCGCGAATCCCTGACCCGGGAACTCCGCATCCGCAGCAAGCTCGCCCAGCAGCGGGTTGACCAGTGGTTCGACGACCAGGTATCCCGCGGCTCCGATGAAGGCTGGCTGAAGATCAAGTTTGACAGCGACCTCTATGCCTGGGTTGCCGACCAGGTGCATCTATCGGCCCCGCGGGTCCCCCAGGGCGGCCCGCCCGTTGGTGGCCCCGGGTTCCCCTAGGGTAAACCCCCGTCATTCCGGCGCAGGCAGGAATCTGAAACCGGCTTATGAGTCACTTGGACGACGATAGCATCATAAATGTTGGCCTTCTGGGCCTTGGCGTGGTCGGCGGTGGCGTCGCTGCTGCCCTTCTCGAACATTCCGGCGGCATGGCCGGCAAGGTCGGCCGCACGGTTAACCTTAAAAGAGTCCTGGTCCGCGACCCTTCAAAAAAGCGGGACGTTGACCTCCCGGACCACCTGATTACGACCAACCCCGAGGATATCCTGGCCGACCCGGATATTGCGCTAGTGGTCGAAGTTATTGGTGGCGAAAGCCCTGCGGCCCAGTACCTGGAAGGCGCCCTGCTGGCTGGCAAGCACGTTGTAACCGCCAACAAGGAAGTGATGGCCAAGCGGGGGCCCGAACTGCTTTCCCTGGCCCAGCGCAAGGGCGTAAACCTGCTCTACGAAGCCAGCGTCGGTGGCGGTATTCCCATAATCGGCTGCCTGGTCAAGGAACTGGCGGCCAACCGGTTCCGTTCCGTCCGCAGCATAATCAACGGTACTACCAACTACATCCTCACCCGCATGGCCAACGACCACACCGACTTCTCGCTGGCCCTGGCCGAAGCCCAGGAACAGGGTTACGCCGAGGCCGACCCCACCAACGACATCGAGGGTTACGACGCCGTTTACAAGCTGTCGATACTCGCCGGCCTGGCTTTCCACCGTCGGGTGCCCCCCCAGGCCATTTACCGCGAAGGCATCACCCGACTGCAAGCCCAGGACTTTCGCTACGCCCACGAACTGGGCTACGCCATCAAGTCCCTGGCCATCGCTACCATGGAGGATGGCGCAATACAGGCCCGGGTGTATCCGGCCCTGATTCCTCAGGATAATATGTTAGCCAAGGTAGATGGGGTGTATAATGCGGTGGAAGTGGAGGGCAACCTCTGCGGACAGGTGCTCTTTCACGGTCGGGGCGCCGGACGGGGGCCAACCACCAGCGCCGTGGTGGGCGACTTAATTGAGATAGCCCGGAACCTGGGTTCAAAGTCGGCTTCTCTTCCTTCGGTGGCCTTGGACGATGCCGGCGGTCTTAAGTCCATCGACGACCTGGAGTGCAAGTATTTCCTCCGGCTTAACATTGCCGACCGGCCCGGGGTGCTGGCCCAGATAGCGCGTATCCTAGGCGAGCAGAACATCAGCATCGCTTCGGTTCTCCAGAAGGACGCCGATCCGGCAGCCAAGACCGCTGAAATCGTTATCACCACCCATCCGGCTCGGGAGTCTTCGGTGCAGAAGTCCCTGGAGTTGGCCCAAAATCTGGAGGTAGTGCAGGAAATCAACAGCCTCTTGCGCATAGAAGAATAGGGTTGCCGGTGGCTGGCAAGGCAGGTAGACAGCCCCAACTCGTCATTTCGGCGAAGGCCGGAGTGCGAGAATGCTGGGCTTAAGCCGCCTTCTTGGACAGGAAGGTTTCCGGCTACGGCATTTGCCTACTCAGCAGGCGCAGGGGTTGCGTTCGATAGTTGCGATAGTATGGGCATAGGCGTACTGCAGAAATACAAAGAGTTCCTGCCCCTTACCGAGAACACCCCCATGTTCTCCCTAGGGGAGGGAGACACGCCCCTGGTAAAGTCCAACCATCTCGGCAAAGAGTTGGGCTGCAAGGAACTCTACTTCAAGCTGGAAGGCTGCAATCCCACCGGTTCCTTCAAGGATCGGGGCATGGTGGTCGCCATTGCCAAAGCCGTGGAAGACGGCGCCGCGGGCATTATGTGCGCCTCCACCGGCAATACCAGCGCCTCGGCAGCGGCCTACAGCGCCTACCTCGGTCTCCAGGCCTATGTCCTGATTCCCAAAGGGGAGGTGGCGCTGGGCAAACTCGCCCAGGCTATGGCATACGGAGCCAAGATAATAATGGTGGAGGGCAATTTTGATGTCGCCCTCAGCCTCGTCAGAGAATTCACGAAGAATCATCCCATTACCCTGGTCAACTCCGTTAACCCCCATCGCATTGAAGGTCAGAAGACCGCAGCCTTTGAAGTCGCCGACGTTTTGGGCGATGCCCCGGACTACCTCTTCATTCCGGTTGGCAACGCGGGTAACATTACCGCCTACTGGAAAGGATTCGTCGAATACCACCAGTTGGAACGCACCAAAACTCTTCCGCATATGATGGGTTTCCAGGCCGCTGGCGCCGCCCCCATAGTCCATGGCTATCCTATTGCCAACCCGCAGACCATTGCTTCCGCCATACGCATTGGCAACCCGGCCAGTTGGCAACCGGCCATTAAGGCCCGGGACCAGTCCGGAGGCACCATAGACATGGTCAGCGACGACGAGATCCTCGAAGCCTACCGTCTCCTGGCCTCCCGCGAAGGGTTGTTTGGCGAACCGGCCTCGGCGGCCTCGGTTGCCGGGCTGATGAAGCTGGTAGATCAGGGGTTGAATCTAGCCGACCAGCGTGTAGTATGTATCATTACCGGAACCGGTCTTAAGGACCCCGACCTCGCAGTAAGTAGCGTCACCGCCCAGACCATCGAGGTGGAGCCAACCATGGAGGCCGTAGAAGCGGCAACCCTGTCCCCCGTATAGAGTAACCATACAGAATTTGCCAAAGGGCGGAGAATACTATTCAGCCACGGATTGAACATATCATCGCTGATCTTCTGGAAGCGATTGGAGAAAGTCCGACCCGCCAGGGTCTGAGAGATACCCCCCAGCGGGTAGCTCGTATGTACGGCGAACTTTTCTCCGGTGTGGGCCTTGACCCCAAAGATGCCATTGACGCCGTTTTTGACGAGGAGAGCGCCGACCCGGTAATTCTGCGCAATGTCTCCTTTTATTCCGTGTGCGAGCACCACCTTCTGCCCTTCTTTGGCTCCGCCAGTTTGGCTTACGTCCCCAACGGCCGCATCGCCGGCATCAGCAAGCTTGCCCGCTCCCTTGACTTGGCCTGCCGCCGTCCCCAGGTACAGGAACGCTTGACCGGTCAAGTTGCCGACGCCATCCTGACGGCCCTCACACCCCAGGGTGTGGCGGTAGAACTGGAAGCGGAACATCTCTGCATGGCCATGCGCGGCATCCAGAAGCAAGGAGCGAGGGTGGTCACCACTGCCGTCAGGGGCGAATTCCCCGATGGCCGCTGGGACGGGAACAGTCTGTTGGCCCTGTTGCGGAGGGATTCCTGATTTGACCACCATGGCTGCAACCCCTCTAAATTCATTCCAGGAAATCCAGTCTGAATGGCTGGACCTGTTGGCCCAGTGTCCCGTTAACACCTTTTATCTGATGCCCCAGTGGCAGGAAGTTTGGTGGGAGTCCTTTAGCGATGGGCGGGAAATGGCCGGTTTCTATGTGCAGCGGCCCGAAGGTGTCGCCGCCATTGCTTCCCTGTCCCGCCAGGGTGACGACCTCTCCTTCGTGGGCAGCACCGAGACCTTCGACTACAACGACTTCATGATTCGCCCTGGTTCGGAGGCGGACTTCTTTTCCGCTCTGATGGATTGGCTGTCCCAGGGTGATTGGAAGGAATTTGAGCTTCCTTCCTTGATTGAAGGCTCTCCTACTTTGGAATATCTGCCCGACCTTGCCCGCGAGCAGGGCTATTCGGTTGAGATAGCCGAGGAGGACGTAACTCCTGGGCTGGAACTGCCGGTCACCTGGGACGAATACCTGTCCAGTCTGTCCAAGAAGAACCGCCACGAACTGCGCCGAAAGCTCCGTCGACTGGAGGCAGTGGAAGGCTGGCGTTGGTACTGCGTAAGCGAGCCGGATGAGGTAATTCCCCGGTTGGGTGACTTCCTGTCCTTGATGCGTCAGAGCGACCCTGAAAAGGACGCCTATATGACCCCCGAAAGGGAGGTCTTTTTCCGCCGGATGGCCGAGCGCACCGCGGAACTGGACATGCTGCGCCTCTTCTTCCTGGAAATGGACGGGAAGGACGTAGCCACCGCACTCTGTTTCGACTATAACGGGACCCGTTTCCTTTACAATAGCGGGTATAATCCGGAATACGCCTACTACAGCGTCGGCCTGTTGCTGAATGCCCTGTGCCTTCGGGAAGCTATCGAGCAGAAAAAGGCCTACTTCGACTTCTTGCGCGGCCCGGAGCCTTACAAGTACCATCTTGGCGGCCTCAACCGCACCATCTACCGCATGGTCGTAAGCAAACCCTCGTCGGCGGACCACAGTTGAACGAAGCAAGAGTAGCCTTCATATCTTTCCACGCAAGCCCGCTGGCCGCCCCGGGCGAGGGCAAGGCCGGAGGCATGAACGTCTATGTGCGGCAGCTGGCCCGGTCCCTGGGCAATATTGGTGTGCCCGTGGACGTCTTTACCCGCGAATACCGTGAAGACGCCGGCTGCGCGGATATGGCGGAGATGATAGAAGACATCTCCGGCAATGTGCGGGTTATCCACCTGCCCGCCGGTGCGCCCGACGCCCCTATGGACTCCTTTTTCGGCTTGCTGCCCGAATTCCTGGAGAAAATGCAGGCCTTCACCCGCCGCAACGGGATCACCTACCGGGCGGTCCATACCCACTACTGGCTTTCTGGCTGGTTGGGGCAGGCCTTCAGCCGCTGGCTGGATATTCCCCACGTCATCACCTTCCACACCCTGTCCCGCATCAAGATGCAGTCCCGGCCCGGTGAACGGGAACCCATGCAGCGGCAGGAAGTGGAGGAACAACTGATCGCCTCCGCCGATCGCATCATTGCCTTCAGTCCCCACGAGCGGGATGCCATGGCGCGTCTCTACGGAGCGGACGCCAACCGCATCCAACTCGCCCCCTGTGGCGTTGACCTGGGCACTTTCCGGCCCCTGGACCGCGAAGAATCCCGCAAGCAGCTGGGCCTGAACGGGGACAAGGTTCTCCTGTACGTGGGCCGCATCGAGTCCCTCAAAGGCGTGGAACTGCTGGTACGCACCACCGCCCAACTGGACACCTGCGAACCGGTGCGCGTACTGGTGGTGGGCGACGACAACGGGCAGGACCGCGAGGTGGATCGCCTCCGGGAACTGGCCGACACGCTCGATGTGGGTGAATCTATAGACTTCGTGGGTCGGGTCCCTCAGGATGAGCTTCCGGTCTATTACAGCGCTGCCGACGTATGTGTCGTTCCTTCCTTTTATGAAAGTTTCGGCCTTGCCGCCCTGGAATCCATGGCGTGCGGCACTCCGGTGGTTGCCTCCCGCGTTGGCGGCCTTTCCACCGTAGTCCAGCATGGCAGCACCGGCTACCTCAAGTCCTGGCGTTGTCCCGAAGCTTTCGCCAATTCCCTTGAGATGCTAATATCAAGCAAAAGCCTGCAGCACAGCATGGGTTTGGCCGCCCGCCGCCGGGCCGAGGATATGAGCTGGGACAAGGTGGCCGAACAGATAGCTGGAGTTTATGAGACTCTGGCAAAAGAAAGGTCTGCTTCCGGCACGACCTGAACCAATCCAGGCAACAATTCCGGGCGCCGTAGCTTCCCCAATTTCGCGCCGAGCCTGCTCTCTTTTGAGCTTGATTGAGGAGCAAGAAACGCTCCTCTTGGTTGACGTGTGTTCTCCCACAGGCAGTTCCGGTCCTGTTGACGCGGTAATTAAAATACCGGGCCTCGGGGAACTGTACCCCCAATTGTCATCCCGGTCATAGAGGGACGGAAAGAAACGATGGCGGGCCCCCAAGAACAGCGAAGAATCTTTCCACGCAGAATGCTCATCCATTTTGAGGCTACCCTTGCCGCCGGCCTGTTGGTAATTCTGCCCCTTTTCATCACCATCTGGATCATGAAGTTCATCTTCGACCTCGTTGATCCGATTCTGCAAACGATATTGTTGGACTACCTTCCTATACCCCACTATCCCGGCATGGGTGTGCTCCTCATGTTGGTGCTGCTGTACGTTGCCGGTTGGTTCACAACTCACGTTTTGGGGCAGAAGATGATTAACAGCGCCCACTGGCTGGTGGAGCGCATCCCCGGTGTGGGCACCATCTACAGCCCCTTGCGTACTGCTATGCAGACCTTGGGCAAAAACGATGATCGCCCCTATCGTGGTGTCGTCCTGGTTGAATTCCCCCGTCAAGGCTCCAAGGCCATTGGTCTGATCACTTCCTACCTAGGTGAGACCGACGGCGAGGACATGCTGGCGGTTTACGTCCCCACTACTCCTGTACCTTCCTCTGGCTTCCTCATAGTGGTGCCTTACGCCGACGTGATCTTCACCGACATCAGCGTAGACGACGCCATGAAAATAATTATTTCCGGCGGTTTGCTGGCTGGCTCACTCTTGGGAGAACCCAAAGTGGAAGTGCCTCTCCTCACCGAACGCGACCACGACTGACCGTGTAGCTGGCAGTTCTCCGCCCAACCCCGACGTCCATTTACACTCCTTCAATTAAGGTACCTCCTCGCCAGCAGCTTCACTTGTACCTGAAGGCTGCGGAAGGTATTATTATTCTTACCGGCATACGTGTCCCGGAAAGTTACAAGCCAGCAGGGAACAAATCCACGAATACCTGGACTTGCCAATCGCCTCGTCGAAGTCGACAAAGGCCGGGCCCGGCTGGAGGCTATCTCGCCGGACTGCAAACCCACAGCCCTCAAATCAATGCTTGCGATAGTCGTGGTCTGGCACCCTTTTGGGAGTAATTCCCAGTCATGGCCGTCGATAAACGGGTTCAGTTAAAGGAGATCTTGCATGGAAGAAACCCCTCAGCGAGTACTGGTAGTCACCCCACATCCTGATGACGCGGAAATCTGGTGCGGCGGCACCCTGGCCCGCTGGATAGGTCAGGGCGCAGAAGTCTCTTACGTGGTTTGCACCGACGGCGGCAAGGGCACCGACAAGCCCGGCATCACCGCCGCCGAACTGGCCGCCGCTCGGGACCAGGAACAGATGGCTGCCGCCGAAGTGCTGGGGGTCAAGGAAGTGGTCAAGCTCGGCTACCCCGACGGCGAACTGGAAGACACCGGCGAGTTCCGTAAACAGTTGGTCCGCGAAATAAGGCGCCTCCGCCCCGAGGTAGTGATGGTCACCGAGCCTTACGTGCGAAGTTTGGTCTGGCACCGCGACCACCGCATAGCCGGACAGGTGGCTCTGGACGCCGTCTTCCCCTATGCCCGAGACCATCTTCACTTCGGCGAACTGTGGAGCGAAGAAGGCCTCGAACCCCACAAGACGGGCACCATCCTGTTCTGGGGCACTGAGCGGGCCGACACCTTCGTCGACATCGGCGAGACTATGGAAGTAAAGCTGGCCGCAGTCCAGGCCCACAAGAGCCAGGTGGCCGACCACCCGGAGCGCGAAGTCGTGGACTACGTGTACCAGCGCGCCCGAGACGCAGGTACGGAAGCGGGCTGTGAGTACGCCGAAGCCTTCCGCAGGGCCAACTTCCGCACTGGCTAGGGTTCAATTCCCACAAGTTAGCTGTGGGTCTAAAGGTAGGCACCAAATAAAGGAAGGCGAACGGGCAGAATTTGTAGGGGCAGCCCTTGTGGCTGCCCTTTGGTTCGAAGAATATATCTTCCTAAATGAACGGGAACGGAAGGGATGTGGTGCTAGTATTACAACGACAGTTCAAGGGGGATATTCCGAGATGAGCGCGAAGCGTACCGGCGCTTGGCGTGAGACCGACCGGCTCGCTCGTTGCATTCTTGCGTCTGCTTCAGCCACCGCAGCAGTTCAGCCGGCCCGAACCGTTCCCGGGGCAGCATCTCCCGCACCACCCGGTAGACCTGCGGTCTCGTGATCCGGGGCATCTTTTTCCCCCCAAGCCTGTTGCAGGCCCAGGAGAAAAGCCCCGCCCAGCAGACACAGGGCCACGTGGTGATGCCATCCCGCCCAGGTGCGGGTCTCGTACTCGTCCAGTCCCACGTCGCTCTTTTCCGTCTCGAACTCCGTTTCTATTCTCCACCGGGAACCGCCCACGTAGGCCAGGGTCTCCAACGGTGTATCCTCCGGAGCATTGGACAGGTAGTAGCGCGGTTCGCTGCCGTCCAGGTTCCGGCGGTAGACGGCCCAGTGGATTTCACCGGGCTTGCGCCGGCTGCTGGGCCGCACCCGCTGGGCGCTGAACAGGTAGCTGCGGGGGCCCTGGCTTCCCTCCGCCACCGTAATCTCCCGCCAGGCACCCTCCGGCAATTCAGCGCTGCGCTCCTCCATGGTCCGCCGCTGTCCGGCCACGAGCCTGGGCTTGGGAGGCCCACCCCGTCCCCGGTAGACCGGAGTGGTCCACTCCGGTTCCGCCGGCCACACCGTAAATCCCTCCGGAACGTCCAGGACGTAGCGCATCCCTAGTATTACAACGACGGTTCAAGGAGGGATGTCCAAGGAGGCACGAAGCACGGCTCGGCGCTTGGCATGAGAGCGGCTGGCCCGTTCGTTACTGTCCTGCGTATCCTCCAGCCACCGCAGCAACTCTTCAGGTCCGAACCGTTCCCGGGGCAGCATCTCACGCACTACCCGGTACACTTGGGGCCGGGTTATCCGGGGCATCTTTTCCCCCCCAAGCCTGTTGCAGGCTCAGGAGGAAGGCTCCGCCCAGCAGGCACAGGGCCACGTGGTGATGCCAGCCTGCCCAGGTGCGGGTCTCGTACTCGTCCAGGCCCACGTCGCTCTTCTCCGTCTCGAACTCCGTTTCTATGCGCCACCGGGAACCACCCACGTAGGCCAGGGTCTCCAAGGGGGTATCCTCCGGAGCGTTGGACAGGTAGTAGCGGGGCTCGCTGCCGTCCAGATTCCGGCGGTAGACGGCCCAGTGGATTTCGCCGGGCTTACGCCTGCTGGTTGGACGCACCCTCTGGGCACTGAACCGGTAGCTGCGGGGGCCCTGGCTTCCCTCGGCCACCGTGATCTCCTGCCAGGCCTCCTCCGGCAATTCATAACTGCGCTGCTCCATGGTGCGCCGCTGCCCGCCCACCAGCCTGGGTTTGCGGGGACGCCCGATCCCCTGATGCTCCGGACTGGTCCAGGCTGGCTCCAGCGGCCAGACCGTGGTGCCGCCGGGAACGTCCAGCACGTAGCGCATCCCCAGCGCCGCCAGTCCCTCACGGAATGACGGCGACATCCCGAAGGCGTCGTCCCCCGCAACCCAGCCGGCCCTCAGATTTCCCCGCTCCAAGGCCCGCTCCACCATCTTCAGCGCCAACTCCGTCTTCGACCGGTAGCCCTGCCTGTCCTCCGGCACACCCGCCGCCTCACACCGGTCTTTGTCCGAGGTCCAGCTGTCCGGCAGATACAGCCCTTTGTCCACCAGGGCCCGGCCCAACGGGCTGACATAGGCCAGGAACATTCCCGCCTGGCAGTTGGCCACCTTGCCCAGCCTGCCGCAGTACTGACGGGCCACTCCCGCCGACTTCCTGCCCTGCTTGGGGAAGTCGCTGCCGTCCAGCACCCACACCGCATCCGGATGTCCCAGCCGAGGTCCCAGGTACTCTTGAAGGCGTCCTATGACTGGGTCGTCATCCCAGGGAGATTCAGCGAGAAACCGCTGCATCACCCTGGCTGATGCCGGAACCGTCTCCGACAGGTTCTCGGCGTTGCGCCGCTCCCCGGACTGCACCAGCAGGGCCTGGAGATAATGGCGGCTGTGGTCCCGCGTCTCCCGGCGGCCAAACAGCGGCGCGAAGTAGGCGTGAAAATCCTGAAAGGCCCCGTACACCTGCTCGAAAGCCGCCACATCCACTTCCCTGCCCCCCTGCCCAAGCGTTGTCTAACCAGTCCGTCATCCTATCATATTAACCGTCGTTGTAATACTAGAAATCTGGCCGGAAAGTGGCGGTGGCCGGGCGGGCGGCTATACTTGGGGCATCAAGAAATAGCGAGGAATGATAGTGCTGGGAGAGCGATCAGACCAGAGGGGCCTCTGGGAAGCGGACCGGTTGTATCTGGACCACGTGGGGCGGGACACCTTCTACGGTCTGCTGGCATCACTGCGGGGCCGGCTGTTCCGGGACGCGGATTTCGCCGAGTTCTACTGCCCGGACAACGGCCGGGACAGCGTGCCGCCCAGCCTGCTGGCGACGGCGCTGCTGCTCCAGTCCCACGACAAGGTGAGCGACGCCAAGGCCAAGGCCAGAGCTGACTTTGACCTCCGGTGGAAAGTGGCCCTGGGGATTGAGGTGGAGGACCGGCCCTTTGCCAAGAGCACGCTGCAGGTGTTCCGCGCCCAGCTGATCCTGCACGACAAGGTGCGGGAGGTGTTCGAGTCCAGCCTGCGGCTGGCCCGGGAGTCGGGCTACCTGAAAAAGCGGAGCATGCGGGTTGCGCTGGACACGACCAACATCCTGGGTCGGGGCGCGGTCAAGGACACCTGCAACCTGTTGGCCGACGGGATCGTCCAACTGCTGCGGGCGCTGGCGGCAGTGGAGAAGATCACCGTCAAAGAATGGGCCAAGGCCCAGGGATACGGGCGGTACCTTGCCTCCAGCATCAAGGGAGAGGCCGCCATCGACTGGTCGGACCGTAAAGCGCGGCAGGCGCTGCTGGCCGGGATTGTGGCGGACGCGGACCGGCTGTTGGAGTTGTCGCGGCAGGCGCAGGGGGAGTTGACCAAGGACGGTGAGGAGCGGCAGCACATCGTGACGGCGGCGGAACTGCTGGGGCAGTTGCTGCTCCAGGACGTGGAACGAGTTGAGGGCGGAGTGAGCCTCAAGGATGGAGTGAGCCGGGACCGGATGATGTCGGTGCATGATCCGGAGATGCGCCACGGCCACAAGAGCAGCAGCCGGCGCTTTGACGGGCACAAGGCGGCGATTGTGGTGGATACCGACACCCAGCTGATCACCGCCGTGGCGGTACTGCCCGGCAACGCTCCGGACAACCTGGGGGCGCTGGAACTGGTGGAACAGAGCGAGGCCAACACCGGTGTACCGGTGCAGGAGGCCATGGGCGACGCCGCCTATGGGGACGGAGCTACCAGGCAGACCTTCGCCGATGCGGGCCGCAAGCTGGTAGCCCGGGTGCCAGGCCGGCCCGACCGGAAGCACTTTCCCAAGGATGACTTTGTCATCGACCTGGCCGCGGGCAGTTGCACCTGTCCGGCGGGACAGGTCACCCACACCATCGTGCCAGCGGGAAAGCGGACGGATGCCGCGGGGCGGGTATACCGCTGGCAGGCCTTCCAGTTCGACGGGGCCGAATGCCGGACATGTCCACTGCGGTCCCAGTGCATCGCAGCCAAGGGCAGGAAGGGACGGCGGGTGCTGATCCATCCCCAGGAAGGCCTCCTGCAGGAGGCACGGGCGTTGCAGCAGAGCGCCGCCTACGACGAATATCGAGCGCGACGCGTGGCGGTGGAACACCGGTTGGCCCGACTGGTCCAGTTGGGCATCCGCCAGTCCCGCTATTTCGGCAGGGTCAAGACGCGATTCCAGCTGTATCTGGCGGCCACGGTGGCCAACCTGACCCTGGTGGCGGGCAAAAGCGGGCTGTCGGACAGTGTCGGCGGCGGAGCGGAAGCCCACCGCGCCGTCCTCAGTGCCGTCCCCAGTGATGTCCAGGCTGTTTCCCACGGTGTTGTCGCCAATGCTACGGCCATTTTCGGCGCGGTCCGGCTCGGAATACTGTGGACCGTGATTCTGCTCAAGCCGGCTTTACTGCCGAAATCCCTCTCCCCAACCAGGGCTTTTCGGCCCGGTTTCTAGGGCCGCCAGTCCCTCCCGGAAGGACGGCGATATGCCGAAGGCGTCGTCCGCAGCGACCCATCCCGCCCTCAGATGACCCAGGTGCACTGCCCGCTCCAGCATCTCCAACGCCAGTTCTGTCTTCGACCGGTAGCCCTGCCTATCCTCCGGCACACCCGCCGCCGCACAACGGTCTTTGTCCGACGTCCAGCTCTCCGGCAGATACAAGCGCTTGTCCACCAACGCCCGTCCCAAGGGGCTCACGTAGGCCAGGAACATCCCCTCCTGGCAGTTGGCCACCTTGCCCAATCTGCCGCAGTACTGTCTCGCCACTCCCGCCGACTTCCGTCCCTGCTTGGGAAAGTCGCTGCCGTCCACCACCCACACCCTTTGGGATGCTCCAGCCGGGTTCCCAAGTACTCCTGCAGTCGCCCTATGACCGCGTCATCGTCCCAGGGAGAGTCGGTGAGAAACCGCTGCATACCCCGGGCGGAGTCGGGGACCGTCTCCGATAGATTCTCGGCGTTGCGCCGCTCCCCGGATTGAACCAGCAGGGCCTGCAGATAATGGCCGCTGCGCTCCCGCGTCTCCCTCCGGCCAAACAGACCAGCGAAGTAAGCGTGAAACTCCTGAAAGTCCTGGTATACCTGCTCAAAAGCTGCCGCATCCACTTCCCTGCCTCACCTGCCCAAGCCTGCCCAAACTTCCCAGTCATCCTATCATGCCATCTGTCGTTGTAATACTAGGTGCCGGTTTTTCCGCCTCAACTCGAGTTCACATGAAAGGAAGGCATGGCCGCAAATCAGTTGAAGTTACCTGTCGCTTTAACACCCTCCTTACCCGGATGGTGTATTATTCACCTATACCAATAAGGACGGACAGGAACGTATATATGGCTAGAGTTTTAGTATCTGACCCCATAGCTCCGGAGGGAATTGAACTGCTGACTTCCAAGACCGACGTCAAGGTGAAGACCGGTCTTAAGCCCGAAGAACTGGTTAAAGTTATCGGCGATTACGAAGCCCTGGTGGTGCGAAGCGAGACCAAAGTTACACCCCGGGTAATCGAGGCTGGACAAAAGCTGAAAGTTATCGCCCGGGCGGGCATCGGCGTGGATAACATTGACCTGCCCGCGGCTACCAATGCCGGCATTGCAGTGGTCAACGCGCCCATCGGCAACACCGTGGCCGCCGCCGAGCATTCGCTGGCACTGATGCTTGCCCTGGCGCGCAACATACCCCAGGCCTACCAGTCATTGAAGCAAGGCGAGTGGCGGCGCAGCGCATTCATGGGCATTGAGGTGCGCAACAAGTACCTGGGCATCGTCGGCCTGGGTCGCGTCGGTTCCGAAGTAGCCCGACGGGCAGCCAGTTTCGGGATGCACCTGCTGGCCTATGATCCATTTGTTGGGGCCGACTATGCCCGCCGGCTGGGCGCGGAACTGCTGCCCCTGGACGAACTGCTGGCCCAGTCCGACTTCATCACCCTGCATACGCCGCTGACACCGAATACAGCCAACCTGATCGGCGCGAGGGAGTTGGCCCTTGTTAAATCCGGGGCATACCTGATCAACGTGGCGCGCGGCGAGTTGATAGACGAAGACGCCCTGCTGGAAGCCCTGGAATCGGACCGGCTGGCCGGCGCCGCCCTGGACGTGTTTGTTCAGGAGCCGCCTCAAAACAGGAAGCTGGTCGCCCACCCCAAGGTGATGGCCACACCCCATCTTGGGGCGTCCACCCGGGAGGCCCAGCGCGAGGTGGCCATTGAGGCGGCGGAACAGGTGCTGGCAGTGCTGGAAGGGCGACCCGCCCGCAACACGGTCAACGCGCCCTTCATGGCCGCTGATGCCCACGAGTTGCTGTCGCCCTTTATCCCGGTTGCCACCCTGGTGGGAAAGCTGCTGACCCACCTGGCCCAGGACCAGTTTGTGGGCGTTAACATCTCCTACGAGGGGGAGATTGCCCAGCACGACACAATTATGCTCAAATCGGCAGTGCTGGCCGGAATTCTTACGCCGGTTACTTCCGAGCAGGTGAACCTGATCAACGCTCCGATGCTGGCCCAGCAGCGGGGGCTGCGGGTCACCGAGCATAAGTACTCGGAGGCGCCGGAGTATACGAGCCTGATCACCGTGACCCTGACCACCAGCAGCGGCGAGTTCACGCTGGCGGGCACTTCCCTGCGCAACGAACCCCACATCGTCAAGGTCGACGATTACTGGCTGGACCTGCCGCCGTCGGCGCCCTACATGCTGTTCGTTGACAACCGGGACCAGCCCGGCTCCATCGGCGCGGTGGGTACCATCGCCGGACGCCACAACATCAACATCAGTTTCATGGAAGTGGGACGCCTGAGCCTGAGAGGCCAGGCAATGATGGTTCTGGGACTGGACGATCCCGTGCCGTCCCACGTAATGGAGGAAATCCGGGCCCTGCCCCACATCTCGGACGCGCGGTTGGTGAAACTGTAGGGGCCTCCAGCGGCTTTTGATCTACGAATAATCACGAATGGGTCCAACCTGGAAAATGTTCTGAGGTTGTGCCCATTCGTCTATTTCAGTGGTACCGTTAGTCCAGCGAATAGTTCCGGTTCCAGGCCTGTTTGCAATGGACGAAGAATACCGGGCTCGACGGGTCGGTGTGGTATTCTATAGTCGCCGGACCTGACCGGCCAAAGGTTCATAGTTTAAGGAGAAAAGCATCATGGCGGAGAAGATTGCAATTATGGGGGCAGGCGCGCTGGGCAGCTACGTGGGCGCGTATTTGACCCAGGCCGGTGAGGACGTAACCTTCATTGATATGTGGCCGGAACACGTGGATACCATGCGCTCCCAGGGCCTGCGGGCCAGCGGAAGCCAGGGTGACTTCACGGTGCCCGTCAAGGCCATGCACCTGACCGACGCCCAGGGCATCACCGAACCTTTCGACTTTGCCTTCATATCGATGAAGTCCTACGACACCGAGTGGGCTACCCACTTCATCAAGCGGTACGTCAAGTCCGATGGCTATTTTATCTCGCTGCAAAACTGCTGGAACGACCCGACAATCGGTGAAATCGTCGGCCACGGTCGCGAGATGGGCTGCATCGCCTCCCACATCGAGGTAGCCCTTTGGGAGCCGGGCCACGTGCTTCGCGGAGGCGCCCCGGGCCGCGACCACGGCCACGTTGTCTTCCGAGTGGGCGAGCAGAACAATGTCATTACCCCCCGCAGCGAGAGCGTCGCCCAAAAGCTGGACTATATCGACGCCGCCTACGCCACCGATAACCTTCAGGGCGAGCGGTGGGCCAAGCTGTGCCAGAACGGCATGGGCAATGCCATCTCCGCCATGACCACTCTGGGCTCCCAAGACATGGCGCAGGACGCCCGTTTCCGCATGTTTCGCATTCAACTGGCCAAGGAGGGGGCGCAGGTTGGCATTGCCCAGGGCCTGAACGTGGTGGCCATCAACGGCATACCCGCCGAAACCTGGGCCGACGCCGACAAGGGCGAGGTGTATGAGGAGCTGAACGGAATCATGAGCCAGGCCGGTGGACGGGTTAACTGGCTGGCCTCCATGGCCCAGGATGTTCACAAGGGCCGCCACTCCGAAGTCGACTTCATGAACGGCCTGATCTGCCGCAAGGGCATTGAGACGGGCATCCCCACACCCTTCCACGATGCCATTGTTGACGCCATGCACGGCATAGACGACGGCTCCCTGAAGCCCGACCCCGCCAACGTGGACATCATTATGCGAGCCGTGGGGATGTAGGGAACAGCGCAGACAGAGGCGGGATTGACGCCAATCCCGCCTCTAAGATTGAATCCGCCTAATGTCGGCTGAAGGTCGCACTCCATAGATTTGCCTTCCCCACTAGCCTCTACTAACGGAGGTAGCACCCATGTTCATCAAGGTTGAACCGGCCGGGTTCTTCATGTATACGGTGCAGCTGATTTTTGATCCGGCGCGCCCTGACACGGAAGACCAGGAGGTGCGGGACTACCTTACCGACCACGAACTGGAGCCCCGCTACCAGTATGAAATTGAAGAGGATGGACGCCCCTGCGATGTACTGCAGTTCGGTGGCTGCTACCTGGGCCGCCACTTACAGACTGTGGGTCAGATACAGCGGCACGCGGTGGAGGTAGAGTTACTGACCGCCGAGGTGGAGACCCATTTGTCAGCCTTGGAGTTGCCTCAACTGGCAGATTCCAAGTCCGGCGACGGTGCCACGCGGCAGGAAACGGTGGCGTCCTTAGTTTCTGAACTCCACCAGGAGTCGGCGTTCCAGGCCGACGAGAACGGGGAGTTGGAAGTTACCCTGGACCGGGACGAGGTCAGGGCGGCGGCGTTGCGGTTGTTGGGCGGGTGACCAACTGACGGCTACCGCCTACCGCCTACCACCTGCTGCATTAGCCGACGTTCCCAGCGGCATGACGTCCCCCAGTGCGAATATCCCCTAACGGCGGTAGCTGTAGCCCTTTGGGGTGCGATCGCAGTTCAGGCGGCGGTTCAGGTGCAGGCCCTCGAGGACGAACTCTACCGCTGAGGCTTGCAGTTCCGGGGGCGGGTCGTTAGTGAGATGGGCAACTGACTAAGAACGTCCACATTTTATGCACTACCCCTTAATGCGACTTACCATTCACAACCTTCTTTGTGAAGAATGTCAATTTCATCTGGACCCAAACTGTTCACGCCTTTCGTAACGTCCCAACCAAATGATGCATTACCGCTTATGATTATCTCGTCGTAGTGGAGCGCAAAACTGCGTAGTGCTGTAAGCAATCCGTCATGAAATTCTTCAAATTCCACAGGTGGCGGCTTCCGAACCATATCTAGGCTTTCAATCTCCCACCAATACGGACAGACAATATCTGCGTAGTCATACCAAGCAACTCGTCTATCCTCTTGAACACCATATTCCATTATCCTGAAAGCTTCATTTACTCTTTCACGATAAGTCTGAGTCGTATGCAATTTTGTCTGCTTGCCGTTTATCGCTACCACCACCGGCATTGAAAAAGTCGGTGTCGGCACAGGTATTGGTGTGGGCGTGATAGGCACATTTAGGATTTCACGCCTTACAGGAGCTTCAAAATAAGGGACCCATATCTCAAGGGTATCTCCATTGTTATTGAAGCTCTCTCGGTATTTCACGACATAAGCTTTACCGTTCTCAATGTACACAGAATAGGGATGAATCCAATTGTCCTGCGCCTGCCTGATAGCCTCGTCCTGATTGTCCGTTAGAGAAAACCCAGTGTAAACCTCCCCGCCTGAATATTCGAACATCAAACTAAATGCGTTTTCCTGTCCCTGGTTATAGCATTTCGCAGAACGAAGGGCTGCATCATACGGTACAGGAACGTAATCTCCATTGATGCACACGTCTGATTTGGAAACTTCCCGTCCTTGTCTCCCTATAACATGGACACTTCCTGACTCTTCATCAAATATAACAGTTTGAGTCTCATACGCACTTTCACACCCAACCATGCCGAGGGAAGCCAGTCCTGCCAAAACTAATGCTAGAAATATTTTGACCGCATACATCGATACACTCGCGGAATAAGAACACAAAATGAAAGACAGGATCACAAAGAATTCAGAAGGGACACCCTGAAGGAAAACTACGAGCTTGCGGAATCCTAACCAAAAGAGAAAGCAACATCAAGAAGGCTCTTGATTATCTTTAGCAAAGGTAAAGCAGCCCCCTACCTCCGGTAGCTGTAGCCCTTTGGGGTACGGTCGCAGTTCAGGCGGCGGTTCAGGTGCAGGCCTTCGAGGACGAACTCTACGGCTGAGGCTTGCAGTTCGGGGCGCGGGTCGTCGGTGACACGGGCCACCGCCTCGGTTAGTCCTTCCACTTCAGAGGCCATGGTCGGGTACTCGCCCGCCGGCTTTTCGCTGCCCGTCTCGGCCTGGCTGCCTAGGTCAAAGGCCGTCACCACATCGTCCAGGGCATCCACGTCAAAGTAGCGGCCGAAGACCCGCAAGACGGCCCGCTTGGTCAGGTCCTCCATCACCCGGTCCTCGCGTCCTTCCTCGAAAGTCTCCAGCTCAATTTTTCCGCCGAAGGAAGCGGAGATGTAGGGCAGGTCACTGATGCGAGGGCAGGTAACCGTGTCTCCCGCCTTGATGGCGCGGCGCACGGCGTTGCTGATCAGGGTCTCGTAGTTGGCGATGGAGACGCGGACGCTAACACCGGAGCGCTGGTTGATCTCATTGCTGGTGCGGGCCTGGGCGGTAATCTCGGCAAGGATTTCCTTTATATATTGAGGAATGACCAGGTTCTCCTCGTCAAAGAAGCGGGCGCGCTCCTGGTCCATGATGGTGATCTCTTCCTCGATATGGCGCGGGTAGTGGGTATGAATCTGGGAGCCGTAGCGGTCTTTGAGAGGAGTGACGATGCGGCCGCGGTTGGTGTAGTCCTCGGGGTTGGCGGTGGCCACTACGTACACGTCCAAGGGCAGGCGGATGCGGTAGCCCTTGATCTGGACGTCGCGCTCCTCCATCAGGTTGAAGAGGCCCACCTGGATGCGCTCGGCGAGGTCGGGCAGTTCATTGATGGAGAAAATACCCCGGTTGGTGCGGGGCACCAGGCCGTAATGGATGGCAAGTTCGTCGGAGAGATGGCGACCCTCGGCGACCTTGATGGGGTCGATCTCGCCAATGAGGTCGGCTATCGAGATGTCGGGAGTGGCCAGCTTCTCGGAGTAGCGGTCCTCGCGGCCGATCCAGTCAATGGCGGTATCATCGCCGGACTGGGCCACCTGGTCGCGGCAGGCCTGGCAAATGGGGTTGAATGGGTCGTCGTTAATCTCGCAGCCGGCAACCTTGGGGACGGCCTCATCCAGCAGGTTGACGAGGCTGCGGATGAGGCGGGACTTGGCCTGGCCGCGCTCACCGAGCAGGATTACATCCTGACCGGCCAGAAGGGCGTTTTCAAGCTGGGGTATGACGGTGTCCTCGAAGCCGATGATGCCGGGGAAGACGATCTCCTCGGCACGCATCTTGGCTACCAGGTTGTTGCGCATCTCCTCGCGGACGGGAAGCACCCGATAGCCGCTGTCGCGAAGATCACCGATGGTCTGGGGCCGGTTGGCGCCTGGCTGGGTAGTCGAGGTCATCGTATCCCTCCGTAGTCAAATGCTATGACTGGTAGCTACAAAAGCGATAAGGCAGTATAGCACAGGGAGGGGGTGGGGTCAGGAATCCAAGGCGATGCTGAGCGAGGTTCCGACAGCCCTCGGTCATGGCCCTTTTTAATGAGTAAAAGGGGCGTAATTTTTTGTTTTCCCTCCATTTCCGCTCATTTCCCCCATTTCTTAACTGCGGTTTGCCCTTACCCACGGACGAAGGACAGCAACAAGGGTTGCCTCTACGGCAGGGGTGGAACGCCCTCACCTCCGGCCCTCTCCCTGAGGTAGCGGGGAGAGGGGCGAGGTTCCGACAGCCCTTGGCCACGGCCCTTTTTAATGCGTAAGCGGGGCATAATTTTTTTGTTTTCCCTCCATTCCCGCTCATTTTCCCCCATTTCTTATCTGCGGTTTGCCCTTACCCACGAGCGAAGGACAGCCACAAGGGTTGCCTCTACGGCAGGGGTGGAACGGCCCTCACCCCCCGGCCCTCTCCCTGAGATAGAGGAGCGAGGAGCGAGGTTCCTACAGCCTTCGGCCACGGCCGTTTTTAATGCGTAAGCGGGGCGTAATTTTTTTTGTTTTCCCTCCATTTCCGCTCATTTTCCCCCATTTTTTATCTGCGGTTTGCCCTTACCCACGAGCGAAGGACAGCCACAAGGGTTGCCTCTATGGCAGGGGTGGAACGCCCTTACCCCCGGCCTCTTTCCCTGATGGATAGGAGAGAGGAGCGAGGTTCCTACAGTCCTCGGCCCCGGCCCTTTTTAAAGAGCAAGCGGGGCATATTTTTTTGTTTTCCCTCCATTTCCGCTCATTTCCCCCCATTTCTTATCTGCGGTTTGCCCCAAACCCTACGGTAGGAAGGAAGGGCCAAGGTTTTTGTTTTCGCGCCATTTTGGCCCGTTTTAACCTGTTCTTTGTTAAAACGGCAGGGCGTCAATCGGCAAGCTCAGGAAGGGCGGGTCGGGGAAGGAGACGATTGCAGGGTGCCGCGAGATTATGTTAGGGATGGGTCATCCAAGGTGGCAAGAGGTGGGTGTCAGTGGTTGTTTATCCACTAAGGGGCACGAATTTTCACTAATGGGGTGACAGAGGGAAGTGGGCCTGGCTTAAGGTTGTTTTCAGATTTGAAACTTGAGGAGCGATTTCAGCGCGTAGTAGGTATCATTCCACTGGACGACCTCGGATGCTTGGCGGATTGCCTCCAGTTGTACCAAGGTCGCCATTTTTTCGCTGGGCATTTCGTAGCGCATTTCAAAAACGCGCAACTCTTCCTGACGCTCCCTGATTATCTGTTCCTGACGGAGAACCCTGACCAGTATTCTTTGCCTGGTAGAAGCCATGAAGCTTCTCATTCAGAATCAGGTTAATCGAACGGGTGGGGGTTCAAGTGTGGGGTGACAGTAATAATCCTCAAGAATTCGGCATTTAACTGGTGGAGCACCAACTTTGCTGGAGCATTCCTAAAACTTGGCCACTTCTGGATTCCGGCCTTCGCCGGAATGACGGTTAGGTGGGCTACTTAACTTGCATCGAGCCCCACTAATACCCAGCCCTACCCAACCCCTCTCCCCCGGTCTATAATCAATGGCAAGACACTTCTACGTCTGCCTTTCTTATTGGGGGCCGCTATGTCCCGATTGTTTATTCCCGTTTTGCTGATGTTGTTGCCCCGGATTTTGCCCACCATCATCCGGTACGTTCTGCTGGTCTGGCGGCTTACCTTCGACAAACGGGTGAACATTATCATCCGTTCGCTGGTGCCCCTGGGCCTGGTGTACCTGCTGTGGCCTTTTGACCTGATCAAGGATAACATCCCCATCATCGGGCGGTTGGACGACGTGATAATCCTGGGGATGTCGGTGCTGTTCCTGGTGAAGCTGGCGCCGCAGCACGTAGTGGACGAACACCTGGGTCGGGCGGCACCCTCGGATCGACCCGAGGACAAGGACCCGTCGCAGGTGGTGGACGGCAAGGCCCGCTTTGTTGACGACGACCCTAGTTCCTGATGGCTCGACAGGCTCACTATGAGCGGGGTTCTGAAGACCGGATGACAAGCGACGTGGCAGTCCTGCAGGACACGGGCATTTCCCTTTACATCCACGTTCCCTTCTGCCAGACCAAGTGTCCCTACTGCGACTTCAACACGTACCAGGGCATCGAGGGCCTGATGTCTCCCTTTTTGGAGGCGCTGGTGGCGGAGATTGCCGCGTGGGGACGGTCACTGGGAGGACCGCCGGTGAACACGGTGTTTTTCGGCGGCGGGACACCCTCCTACCTGCCCGACGGGTCGCTGGGGGAAATCATGGCGGCGGTTGGCGGGAGTTTCCAGCTTCGGGACGACGCGGAGATTACCGTGGAGGCCAACCCTGGGGACCTTACTCCGGCCAAGGCGGCAAGCCTGCTGGGGCAAGGGATCAACCGGGTAAGCATCGGTGTGCAGTCACTGGACAACGACCTGCTGAATCTGCTGGGGCGCCGCCACGACGCCGACGGCGCCATTGCCGCTTTCCGCACGGTCAGCGAGGCGGGGTTTGACAACGTCAACCTGGACCTGATCTATGGCCTGCCGCGACAGACGCTGGGACAGTGGCAGGACACGCTGCAACGACTGGCAGAACTGGAGCCGACGCATATTTCGCTGTACTGCCTGACGGTGGAGGAGGGTACGCCGCTGCACCGCTGGGTGGAGCAGGGGCAGGTGCCGCGCCCCGACGCGGACCTGGCAGCGGATATGTACCAGTACGCCCGGGATATTCTGGGAGAACGAGGCTACCACCACTACGAGATATCGAACTGGTCGAAGCCGGGGCTGCCGTCGCGGCACAACCTGGCCTACTGGCGGAACGTGCCCTACCTGGGAGTGGGCCCCGGAGCCCATTCCTGCCTGGTGGGCTACCGGTTCTGGGACATGGACTCGCCGCGGGGGTACATCGCAGCGGCAAATGAGTGGGCCGGCAAGGTGGGTTCGACGGTTGATGCAATAACGGGAGAGTGGCTGGAATTGGTGGGGCCCGTGGGTGGGCATGAGCCGATAGATGCTGACCTGGCGGCGGCGGAGACGATGTTCCTGGGGCTGCGACTGCTGGACGGGCTGGACCTGGCCGAGGCGTCGGGACAGATGGGAGTGAACCTGGGAGAGCGTTACCGGTCCCAGATTGATGATCTGCTCAGGTTGGGGCTGCTGGAACAGGAGGATACGGTAATCCGGCTGCACCCTTCGGCCTACCTGATTGCCAACCAGGTATTCACCCGATTCCTGGACTGAGCGTCCTGGCCCCTTATTTGCCCCATTTAACTCTCCCCCCAGTTCGACGCCGCTTCGACGAATAGCCATCAATCAGCTTGCCAACCCTTAACATAACCTTTAGCCTATATATCTGGGCCCGTTCACACGGGCAGCAAATTACCAGTTGGAGAGTTACCTGATTTGCACCTACTTAATCGCCTCAAGAATCCCCTTACCAGTCGACCAGCATTGCCCACCCTGAAAAGAGCACTTTTAGTCACTTTCCTTAGTCTGTTTACCGTCATGCTGCTGGCCGCATGCGGAAGTGAGCCCGAGCCGACCGTGGCTCCGACACAAGCTCCGGCGCCGGAAGCGGGACCCACGCCCAACATCCAGGCCACCATAGACGCAGCGGTGGCATCGGCCATCAGCAGCCAGGCAGGCCAGCAGCCGGAAGCCCCTGCTGAAGAGGCTACCGAGGAACCTGCGGAGGAGCCCACAGAGGAACCCACCGAAGAGCCGATGGAAGAGCCTACCGCAGAACCGGAGCCTACTGCCACGCCCGAGCCGCAGCCGACACCCACACAGCGACCGACGCCCACCGCGGCGCCAACGGCTGTTCCGGAGCCGACCGCTATGCCGGAACCGGAGGCCACGCCAACACCGGCGCCGCTGCCGACGGCCGTGCCGACGCCGGTACCGGCAGCTACGGCCACTCCGAGGCCCACGCCGATGCCGCCTACTCCGGTGCCTACACCGGCGCCCGTTACCATTACGAAAATTGACAGCAACGGGGCCCATAACTGCGTCCTGTTTTCGGATGGGTCGGTGGACTGCTGGGGCAGCGACATCAACCAGCAGTTGAGCGTGCCGGTGGGTGTCACTTTCCTGGATATCAGCGCCGGAAGCTCGTTCACCTGCGGCATCCAGGGTGATGCGGGCAGGGAAAACCGGGCGTTCTGCTGGGGCAAGGACCTGTTGGGTACGCTGCAGGTTGACCGGAGCCTGAGCTTGAAGTCCATCAGCGCCGGGGGGCAGCACGTCTGCGGGATTCAGTTGGACGACACTGCCGTGTGCTGGGGCAACAATAATCACGGTCAAATCGAAGCGCCCAAGGTGCAGACATTTGCTGAGGTAACCAGCGGCGGCGACTTCAGCTGCGGACTGAGGAACGACGGCACGGTCCATTGCTGGGGCGCCAATAACAACGGTCAACGCAACGTGCCAGAAGGGGAACAGTTCGTCAAGATTGATGCCGGAGACAAGCACGTCTGCGGTTTGCAGACCCTGGGAACCGTTGTCTGTTGGGGTAACATCTTGTCGGAGCCGCCCGTGGAAGAGGGGTTTGTGGATATCGGATCGGGAATGCAATTCGCCTGCGGCGTAATGGCGGACAGCACCGTCGCCTGCTGGGGTCGGGATGCTGAGCGCGATCTGGAGTCGCCCGACCGGAGTGGGTTTGTGATCATCAGCGGCGGTGATCAGCATACCTGCGCGGTACGGACCGATGGGGTGGTAGTCTGCTGGGGAGGGTCGAGATATCTGGGGGCGACCAACCCGCCGGAGTATCTGGAGAAGCCACGGTACTAAAAACCGGGGCGAGACGGAGAACGAATGTAACCGGGGAGGGTTTGATGCCCTCCCCTTTCTATTTCAAGGGCCAGGTTGCGTGGGAGTGTCAGATTTGAGCGCCAGACCTTTGACGGCCGTTAGCGCTTGGGGCCATCGTCAGGGACCAGGGTCTATTCTTCGTGGATGGCGCTCATATGGGATCCTGGATTTTAAGAGTCGAGGTTGCTGCCTTCGAAGACTTTGCATGACCCATTGGATGGGCACTTGTTTGGGACCAAGACGGTTTTGAGCCAAGCTATCTCCCAGTCTTTTTGGATTCCTGCCTTCGCAGGAATGACGTTGGGGAGCTGCAGGAATGAAGATGGGGAGCTAAAGGGCGTCAGCTATGGGATGTGCACCGTCACCCCCATCCTAGCCTTCCCCCGTTGATGGGGAAGGGACTTGTTAAGATTCCTTAAGACTGTCGTCCTGGGGCCGCCTCTTGATTGGAACCGCTCTTCCCGGGCTTGTCGAAATCCCCGCGTATAACGGGGTGTCCTTCGACAGGCTCAGGATGAGCGGTTTCTTTTTTGGGCGTACTTTGAAGGGCTCAGGGTTCCATGATTCGTGGATCAGAGAGATGAGACGTGTCGGACGGTTTGAATCGACTAACTGTAGCCATTAGGGGCCATACCTGGGCAGTTCCGTATGTACTCCTGGCCGCACTAGCGCATTGCGGCTTTGGCGGCGGCTTTGGCGGCGGCTTTGGCGGCGGCGGCTTTGGCCTTTTGTTCGCGGCGGGCCAGGGTGCGGCGGATGTAGTCGGTGGCGTCGGGAGTTTTGCAGCCGGTCTGGCCGTGGTCGACTTCCACCTTGCCGAGGTGGGCGGCGGCGGCGAGAGCCTGCTCTTCCAGGGCATCGTTGCGGATGCCGATGGCAATCAGGGCGTTGTTCATGGCATCCCTGACCCGGTTCTTGCGGACGTGGATTTCGCCTTCGATGGTTGCCAGGCAGGCAGTGAAATAGTCATCAGGGAGGTCCTGGTTCTTCAACGCCAAGTGGGCTACCAGGTGCCAGCCGGCGCGTCCTGGCCATTCACCATCGGAAGGGCACCAATGCTCGGCCTTGTCGAAAGCCAGGGACGTCTTGCCCACAAAGCTGGAAAAGGTGTCGGTAAGCACGTAGTTGTCCAACTCGTCGGCCCAAGCCTCCAGCAGCGAATCACTCGTCTGGGCCGGGTCGGCGACCATAGCGGCCAGCACCCGAGCGTCGTGGTTGCCAGTGGCCCAAAGCTGGAGGGCCAAGTCCTGGTCACGCTTGATGGCCTTGGCCAGCTTGTTCTGGTTGGCATAGCTTACGCCGAACATGTGATCGCCGACGCCGTGGCGGCCGTAGATCTTGCGATTCTGGGCGGTGCCGAAGGATTCCAGTTGTTGCATTGCTTCTTGAAGGTTCATCTCAACCCCTTGACGACAATACGCAGATTCAAGTGGATTCCAATATACCCATCCGGGTGAGGAGATGCCAAGGTAATCGCTTCATGTTTATGCCTGAAGCCCAAACTCACGGTTTCGCCGCCTGGATTTTGTCGAGTGGCCCACTCTACAACTGCGTTCCCTACATTTGGCACTCTTAGTAAGTCTTACATGTGACTCTTTAGATTCTTCGGATTCGCTGGGAATAGCTGAGATTTCAGGCGCGAGTACCTCGCCTTTTGCATTCCTCTATTCCGACCCACCCTTTGGTGCTATGCTTTATCTATCAAGGAAGAAAGTTATGAGCGCGTCCAACATTCAGTCGGTTTACATTGTGCAGGACGACGGGATTTGCGGGGGGCACCCCCGCATTGCTGGCTCACGCATCAAAGTTCAGCATATAGTCATTGAGTACGTGCATGGCGGCTTGAGTGCTGAGGAGATTTGCAAGTCTCTTCCACCCCTCACTCCCGCTCAAGTTCATGCCGCTCTGTCCTTCTACTACGATCACCAGGATGAAATCGAGCAGACCATTGAGGACGACCAGGAAATCGCTGAACAGATGGAGGCAGGGCTGATTTAATGCCCTTGTCCCTGCTCTGCGATGAACACATTCCCTTCGAAGTTGTAAATGGTTTGGCCAATCAAGGTTTGGATGTAGTTACCGTTCAGGACCTAAACCTGCGGGCTACGGTCGACCCCGACATTATGAGTGTCGTCCGGCAAGAAGGGCTAGTAATTTACACGAACGACACCGACTTTCTTCGATTGAGCAACTCGGGAGTTCCCCATCCCGGAATCCTCTACCATCACCCGCAAAAGTTCTCTCCCAACACGGCAATCAACATAGTAGGGACGGCCTGCCAGGTACTGGATATGGAAGAAATGCCCAATCGTGTACAATTCCTTTAGCTACGAATGATTAGCTACAAATAAGAGGTTGCCCCATATGTACGTTATTGGCACCGCCGGACATGTTGACCACGGTAAGTCCACTCTGGTCAAAGCCCTCACCAACATTGACCCGGACCGTCTCCCGGAGGAAAAGGAAAGGGAGATGACGGTTGACCTGGGCTTTGCCTGGATGACCCTGCCCAGCGGCCGCGAAGTCAGCATCGTGGACGTGCCAGGTCACGAGCGGTTGATCAAGAACATGCTGGCCGGGGTAGGAGCCATTGACCTGGCCATGCTGATTGTGGCCGCCGACGAAAGCGTGATGCAGCAGACCCGGGAGCACCTGGCTATCCTGGACATACTGCAAATCAAGCGGGGCCTGATAGTAATCACCAAGACAGACCTGGTGGACGAGGAGCTGGTTGAACTGGTCAAGGCGGAGGTCGAGGACGTGGTGGCCGGAACATCTTTTGAGGACGCCACCATGATTGGCGTGTCGTCCTACACTGGGGCCGGCTTGGATGAATTAAAAGACACCATTGACGAAATTCTGGACCAGACCGGGGCGCGGCGGGACCTCGGACGGCCCCGCCTGCCAGTGGACCGGTGCTTCTCCATTTCCGGGTTTGGCACCGTGGTAACCGGTACGCTGGTCGACGGGGTTTTTGCCGTGGGACAGGAAGTGGAACTGGCGCCTTCGGGGATGCGGGGCCGCATTCGCGGACTGCAAAGCCACAAAGAACGGGTAGGCAGCAGCGATCCTGGGGTCCGGTTGGCGGTTAACTTGTCGGGCGTTGCCCGAACCGACATAGAGCGGGGTGAGGTGGTTACACTGCCCGGCTGGCTACCCTCCACCCGACGCCTGGACGCCAGGATGCGGATGGTGGCCGGGGCGCCCCACCCCCTGCGCCACAATTCCGGCGTTACCTTCCACCTCTTTACCAGCGAGACCACGGCCCGGGTACGGCTGCTGGACGCGGACCGGTTGGCCCCCAACGAGGAGGGCTGGATCCAGATATTGCTGGATGACCCAATCCCGATGGTCAAGGGCGACTATTATGTACTGCGTTCTGCCGAAGATACTTTGGGCGGCGGACAGGTGGTGGACCCGAGCCCCCGGCGCCGGCACCGGCGCTTTGTTCCCGAGACCATTGAGCAGCTAATGATGCTGGACCAGGGCACCGGGGAGGACATCATCTATAGCGTGGCCGACCAGAGCGGGCCCTGCGACCTGCGAACCCTGTCGCAACGGTCCAACCTGTCCTCGGAAGATGCGGTGGAACGGGCCCTTCAGTTGGCTGAGGCGGGGGACCTGGTGGTTCTGGGCAACCTGGGGACGGAGAACGATGCCGTGGTCTATTCGTCGCAGGGGTGGGACATCTTCAAAAGCAAGGTGCGGGTGGACCTGCAGACTTACCACAACAACTATCCGCTGCGAAGAGGGGCGCCCACCCAGGAAACTCGCAGCCGTACCGGGCTGGCCCAGGGGGTGTACCTGAGGGCGCTGGCCCGCCTGGTGGAGGAGGGTTGCCTGGTGGAGGATGGCCAGCAACTTCGCCTCCCCGACCACGAGGTTACGCTGACCCCGGAACTGGAGAAACGGGCCAATGATTACCTGCAATCCCTGGAGCGCGAGCCCTATTCGCCGCCCACCGAGCGTCATCCGGAGCCTGAACTGCTGGGCTTTCTGATTGACGAGGGCAAGGTGGTGAGGGTGAACGAGTCGGTGGTGTTCGCGGCCTCGGCCTACCGTGAACTAACCGACCGGATAGTGGCCCACCTGAACGAGAACGGGTCGATAACGGTAGCGGACGTCCGGACCCTGTTCGATACCAGCCGCAAGTACAGCCTGCCCCTGCTGGAGTATCTGGACCAGCAGCGGATTACGAGGCGGGTGGGGGATGAGCGGGTTTTGCGGTGACGGGGGTTACTATGTGATGATATGTACATCGCTATACGTCTTATAAGGTAGACATCAGCAATGCTATATTCCCCGGAGTTTGCAATCCTATGCTTGAATCCGGGGGCTGTAGCTTTGTTGGTATTTATAGACGAGAGTGGGACTCCTCATCCTAACGACGGATGCTCCAGACCGTTAATTCTCGCTGTCTGCATTTCCGAGTCGGACGTTAGATACGTTACGGGGCGAATCTATAGTTTAAAGAGGCAGATTCTTGGAAACGAAGATGCAGAGATAAAAGCCAACAAACTGCTAAACAGATCAACATTCCGCCGTATTCCAGATAAGCGAGAATTCGTAGAAGCCTTCTTTGATATCTTGAGGGATATGCCCATAACCATGTTTGCGATGATTATGGAGCGCCCTTTAGTGGTACCACCTTTGACTCCTATACTGCCCAGCCAGTTCAGGTTTCTCCTTGAGAGGATAAATCTGTTTTCTGAAAGCCGAAACGAAATGGCTACGATACTTTTCGATGGGGACGGCAAAAGTCAATATGGGGGGTTGGCCGTTAAATTCAGCAATTATCTGCATAGATCAGTAGAAGGAAGGTCATATTCTCGCATAACTGACTCACCCTTTTTCGTGGACTCCAAGATAACTGCAGGGATTCAAATTGCCGATATGGCGGCCGGAGTGGTTCGATTATACGAAGAGAACGGTTTGTTCCACGGCGCTCTTGGTGGGGACTCTTTCCTGAACGCGATACGAAGATACTACAACGTGGTGGAAAGCAAGACACTTGATCATGTAAGCCCGAGCGGCTACCCGAGGCATGGCTTCTATCGTATGCCAGAGCGAGAACATTACGCTACTGTTGCGGAGGACAGACCAGAGGAAACCCCATAAAAGCCAGAGAGCCAGTTGTGACACCCGCTAGGAATCACGTCTGGCTCTATATCAAGAGTATAAAACTTTTCTCAACATGTCAACCTCCCTCAAAGCGTCAACCTCAAAAGGCATAAGTATCAGATGTACGTCCAGGCCGCATTTCAAGAGCCGAACTGGAGGGAACTTTGATGCCACGCTGGGAAACGGGACTTCAAATATTTGGGGTTCTTCTGGCCGTAGCGATCGGGAATCTCCTATTCGGTCCCGGAGATTCGATTCTTGTGTCGGCGTTCTAGGGCGCTATTTATGGGCTAGCAGGTATAGCGGTCGTGAGGGTTCTTATCTGGTTGGTCAGAAAGTTGGTCGAAAACCGGCCAGGCCCCCGCAATGACCATGCTCAATAGGGCTTTATGGATTTCGACACTGAAGTGATGTTCCAAATTCCAACCACCCCAATTGACAATCACTCTTGGGCTTTATATAATTTTTGCGTATCAAGTTGGCTGGTTTAGTGGCCCCGATCATGCGGGGCCTTTTTCTAGTCTAACGATAGTATCTGCCCCTGTGGCGCAATGGTAGCGCAGTCGACTTGTAATCGACAGGTTAGGGGTTCGAGTCCCCTCTGGGGCTCCATAGAATACTATACAAACCCAATGGCACCGGTTTTGCGAAAGCCTGACTCCGCGTTATGGAGCCGGGCGCCGGCAGGGAGGGGTGGGTGAGTGGTTAAAGCCACCAGACTGTAAATCTGGCGTCCGGAAGGACTTCGCAGGTTCGAATCCTGCCCCCTCCACCACCCAAATTGGTAAAAACAAACCAAATCTAATCAAAATTTTGGGGTCACGAGCCCAGATAGCTCAGCGGTAGAGCACGTTCTTGGTAAGAACGGGGTCGGCGGTTCAATCCCGCCTCTGGGCTCCATCAGTCCCCCAGGAAGATAGGAGAGTAGCACTAAAAATGGCCAAGCAGCAGTTCGATCGTACCAAGCCCCACGTAAACGTGGGTACCATCGGTCACGTGGACCACGGCAAGACTACCCTCACCGCCGCCATCACCAAGGTCATGGCCGACAAGGGAATGGCCAGCTTCCGGGATTTCGGCAGCATTGACAATGCGCCGGAAGAGCGCGCCCGGGGCGTGACCATCGCCATAGCCCACGTGGAATACGAGAGCGACTCTCGCCACTATGCTCACGTTGACTGCCCCGGCCACGCCGACTACATCAAGAACATGATTACCGGCGCCGCCCAGATGGATGGCGCGGTTCTCGTGGTCAGCGCTCCCGACGGCCCTATGCCCCAGACTCGTGAGCACATCCTCCTGGCCCGCCAGGTAGAGGTGCCACGCATCCTGGTCGCCTTGAACAAGGTGGACATGATGGACGATGAGGAACTGCTGGAGCTGGTGGAGTTGGAAGTTCGCGAATTGCTCTCCATTTATGACTTCCCCGGGGACGACACTCCCATTGTCCGGGTCAGCGCGCTGAACGCCCTGGACGGCGACCCGGAAGCCATGCAGGGTGTGGCAGAGCTGGTGCAGGCGATGGACGACTACATTCCCGTCCCCGAGCGCCTGACAGACCGCCCCTTCCTGATGCCCATCGAGGATGTCTTCGGCATCAAGGGCCGCGGCACCGTGGTAACCGGCCGGGTAGAGCGCGGTACGCTGAAGCAGGGCGAAGAAATTGAGATCATCCGGTCCGGCGACGTCCGCAAGACGGTGGCCACCGGCCTGGAGATGTTCCACAAGCTGCTGGATACCACCGAGGCTGGCGATGCCGTGGGTATTCTGCTTCGCGGCGTGGACCGGGACGAGGTTGAGCGCGGCCAGGTCGTGGTCCGGCCCGGCACCATGCAGCCCCACCGGTTGGCCGAGGCTGAGGTTTACATTCTCAGCCGCGAGGAAGGCGGGCGACATACCCCCTTCTTCACCGGGTACAAGCCTCAGTTCTACATACGGACCTGCGACATTACCGGCGAAATCAGCCTGCCCGAAGGCGTTGAGATGGTAATGCCCGGAGATAACATTACGATGACCGTTAACCTGATCACCCCCATCGCCCTGGAGGAGCGCCAGCGCTTCGCCATCCGCGAGGGCGGCCGCACCGTGGGTTCCGGGGTGTTCACCAGGCTGTTAGACTAAAGAGGAAAACTTCCTGTCCAATTGGGCGGACGAAAGAAGGTAGAATATGGCTCGAAAGTCAGCGGATGTTCGCGGTGTAATTACACTCCAGTGCGGCGACTGCCGGGAGCGCAACTACGCCACGGCCAAGAACCGGCGGAACGATACCCAGCGGTTGGAGCTACGTAAGTACTGCTCCCGCTGCCGGGGCCACAAGACGCACCGGGAAGTAAGGTAAAAAGCGATGGCTCGGGCAGGCGCTCAGCAACGCAACCAGTCTCCCATATCGCCCCGCAGCGTGGGTCGGGTCAGCCCGATTCTGTTCCTGCAGGACGTAATATCGGAGCTGCGAAAAGCGGTATGGCCCAGCAAGGAAGAGACGGCACGTCTCACCGCCATAGTTATTGCCTTGTCGGTGGTCGTCGGGTTCTTCCTGGGAGGCCTCGACAGGGTGTTTGCTGAGCTGTTTAACCGAGGTATATTTGCCATTTTCCAGGTGTTTTAGTAATCCCCAGAGGCGGAGGCGGGAGTTGTTCCGGTCGCCTTCTTTCGGGTGAATACTGCTTATCACATGCAAGCCCGCCGCGGTGGCGGGCTTGTAGATTCAATGGCGGAACTCCCCGACAGTAACCTGACGGGAACTCCGCGGGATACAGAGTGGGCCCCAGTTTGAATTAAGCGTGAGGGCTGATGACCACTGAAAGAGATAGCCTGATAGAAGCGGAAGAGATCCAGGAGTTTCGCTGGTATATCGTCCATACCTACTCGGGCCAGGAAGACAGGGTCAAGAAGAATCTGGATTTGCGGATCCAGAGTCTCGATATGCAAGACCGGATTTTCCAGGTCGTCGTGCCCACCGAGGAAGAGGTCGTCTTCAAGGACGGCAAGCGGAAGTCTGAACAACGCAAACTTTTCCCAGGGTACATTCTCGTCCAGATGAACATGGACGACGAGAGTTGGTACGTGGTACGCAACACGCCGGGAGTAACTGGGTTCATATCCAGTGAGGACGATTACGACAAGCGTCCCAAGCCGGTTCCCCTGGAAGATTCCCAATTGGACTCCATTTTGAAACAATCGGAAGAGGGTCCGGTCCGTATCAAGATTGGCCTGGAAAACGGCGATACGGTACGCATTACGGAAGGCCCATTTATCGACTTTGTGGGCGCCGTTGGCGACGTGGACGAGAGTAAAGGCAAAGTCAGGGTGCTGGTCTCCTTCTTCGGACGGGAAACACCCGTAGAGTTGGACTTTCTGCAGGTTGAACGCGCATAGGCTTAGGAGGACCCGGTGGCAAAAAAGGTCAGAGCAGTTATTAAGTTGCAATTGGAAGCGGGGAAGGCAACGCCCGCGCCGCCAGTGGGCCCAGCCCTGGGTCAGCACGGCGTCAACATCATGGGCTTCGTAAAGGAGTACAACGAGCGGACTTCTCCCCAAGCCGGCACCATTGTTCCGGTGCACTTGACGGTTTATGAAGACCGTTCCTTTACCTTCGTGACCCGTACTCCACCGGCGTCGGACTTGCTAAGGCGAGCCGCCGGCGTGGATAAGGGCGCCAGTGACCCGCGACAGATAACGGCAGGCACGATAAGCCGTGACTCCCTGCGGGAAATCGCTGAAACCAAGTTAAAAGACCTCAATGCCGCATCGGTAGAACAGGCTATGTCCATCATCGAGGGCACTGCCCGCAGCATGGGCATCAGCGTGGAAGGGGATTAGTAAATCATGCCCAAACACAGTAGAAGATACGACGCCGTGGCCGAACGAATTGAGCCGGACAAGCTCTACCAGCCGGAAGAGGCCATTGATCTGCTCAAAGAACTGGCCAATACCAAGTTCGACGAGACCATGGAAATCCACATCCGTACTGGCGCCGACCCACGCCATGCCGACCAGATGGTGCGGGAAGTCGCCGTGCTGCCCCACGGCTTGGGAAAGCAGATTCGGGTGCTGGTTTTTACCAGCGGCGAAGGGGCGGACATTGCACGCCAGGCTGGAGCTGATTATGTGGGTGACGATGACCTGATTGCCCAGATCGAAGGGGGTTGGGTTGACTTTGAAGTCGGACTGGCCACGCCGGAGATTATGCCCAAGATAGGCAAGCTGGGCAGAGTTCTGGGTCGCCGGGGCCTGATGCCCAACCCCAGGACGGGTACCATGGTCCAGCCCCGGGATTTGGGGCGGGTGATCGAAGAGTCCAAGGGCGGCCGCGTGGAGTACCGAACAGACCGGACGGCCATCATTCACTGCTCTTTCGGGAAGGCCAGTTTCGACACAGGGCTGCTGCTGGAAAACTTGGCAGTGCTAATAGATTCAATAGTCAGAGCCCGACCGGCCGCGGTCAAGGGCGTGTTCCTGCGCTCCGCTTATATTACGTCGTCCATGGGACCCAGCATTCCCCTGGAGTTAAGCGCGCTGCAGGCCCTCAGGCCGGATTAGCGCCCAGGCCAGACAGTGACATTCTGCAGGTGGCTTTATTCGCCGACAGGAAGTATAATGGCCACAGCACACTGTCAGATAAACATACAATAAACCTTAACGCTGTAGACCGCCGGTCTCCCACTGGGAGCTAAGGGTTCGTTGAAGCGGACCGCCTGCCGAGGCGCAAATTACCGGTCTGTTCATTAGCAATTGCCGGTTCCCTGCGTCTCAACTGCAGACGTGGGGAATTGTTTTGAGGAGGTAAGCATTTGCCAACAGACGCCAAAATAGAGCGTGTCGCGGACATAAAGGACAAGTTGGAACGCTGTTCCATAGCCCTAACCACCGGTTATTCGGGTATTCCCGTCAATGATATGACCGATTTGCGGCGCCGGATGCGGGATGCCGGAGTAGAGTTCGTTGTAGTCAAGAATACGCTGGCCAACCTGGCCGCCGAGGAAGCCAACGTGCCCCAATTCAGCGAGATAATTGAGGGACCCACGGCAATAGCCTTCGGCTACGACGACCCGGTGGACACCGCTCGCGCAGTGAATGATTACATTCGGGCAACCAGGTCCCCCCTGGCAATCCTTGGTGCAATCATGGGGCCCGGACCCGTCCTGCAACGCACCGAGGTGGAACGGTTGGCGACTTTGCCGTCCAAGCCCCAATTGATAGCGAACCTGCTGGGACAAATGCAGGCGCCCTTATCCAGGTTGCTGGGTGTCCTCAATGGGCCCCTGCAGAATCTGGACGGTCTGCTTCAAGCACGAATTCGCCAGTTGGAAGAGAGTGCATAGCATAGTAAAGTCACCGAAAAGGGCGCAGCAAACAAAAATACTGCAGCCGATCCAGGGGAATTGAGTTCCCCAGCTAAAATGGACCAACAAGACAGACCAACAAGAGCTATAACAGAGGAGGCCCCATGGCAACTAAAGAAGAACTGATGGAAACTATCAAGAGTATGAGCGTTCTGGAACTGGCCGACCTGGTAAAGGCGCTGGAGGATGAGTTTGGAATCTCCGCCGCCGCGCCCGTGGCCGTTGCCGTTGCGCCCGCCGGCGGTGATGCCGGTTCCGCCGTCGTTGAGGATGAGCAAACCGAGTTCGACGTCAGCCTGCAGGAAATCGGCCCCAACAAGATTAACGTCATTAAGGCCGTCCGCGAGATCACTTCCCTGGGCCTGCGGGAAGCCAAGGAACTGGTGGAGTCCGCTCCTGCCCGCGTCAAGGAAGCCATAGCCAAGGACGAAGCCGATGGCATCAAGGCCAAGCTGGAAGAGGCCGGAGCCGTCGCCGAGGTTAAGTAGGCTTCGCCTTTCCGGTTAATCCCAAGCTAAAACAGAACAGTCCAGTTCGGCCCGGGCCGCCGCCAGGGAGGGTGCCATGAGCCGTCGCAAAGACCGGGAAAGATTCCAACGGATAAAGGAGCAAAACCCTGACTACACGGGGTTTCGGGGCGCAGATACGGTTGTTGAAGAGTCCGCTCCGCCACCGGTGCTGGAATCGATAGTTTGCTCGGTCTGCCAGCGGCGGCGGAATGTGCCCGTAGATACCCTGCCGGAGGACCGGGCCGAATACGTGTGCCTCAGGTGCCAGGATGGTTAGCAGTCGAAGCGTTAGTGCATCGCATAACTACTGACAGTTGGGGTAGGACCTCAACACACATTGACGGGTAGAATGCTCTCATAGCTATTGCAAGGGGCCGCGCGGTCCTGAAGCAGTTTTGAAAGAGGGTGAGCCCGAGCAATGCCGGACTATCATGATGATCCCAGGGAAAGCATATGGAGCATCCGCCAGCTTTCCCTTATCCGGTACTACGTAGCTTTCGCAGCCCTGTTTGCACTCTTCACAGGACTGTACCAGTGGAGGGGATTCGCGACCGCGGTGCCGGGTGCACCCTTCGTAGACACCCTGCTAGCCGCACTCAAGGAAGCGTCCGGATTAACTCCCTGGCTTATAATATTCACATACTATCTGGTGGAGGGCTTGACCGTGCTTGCTGAAAGGTATTTGAGGTCACGGTACGCAAAGGGACGCGTAGATGAGCGGCAACAATGGATTGCCTGGAACCAGCGTCGCGAAGAAGCCATGAGAGAAGGCAGAGAGTTTACCGAGCCGCCGCCGGCCTCAGACGGAGACAAAGCAAAATAGTTTCCGGTCAGCGGCAACAGCTAACAGCCCCGATGACCCGCTGTCTAATATCACAGGTCCATCACCGTGCTTGTTGAATTGCATGATATCCAAGCACCCAAAGAGCCGCGACGCTGGTTGGCACGAAGGCTTTTAAGGAGGCTGGAAGGACGGCTTTATCGAAGGTTATCGGGTAGGGAGAGAGGAAGGGCGTCAGCCGCCGGCTGGCCTGGAACCAACGTCGTGATGAAGCTCTGAGAGAGGGGAGAGAATTTACCGAGCCGCCGCCTGGTGAAACCCAGGCAGCTGGTCATTAGGCTTTTTGATCGTTCCCCTTTCCACTCCAGTCGATTACTTCCCCAGGTTCTTTTCCGACGTGGACGTGAGAGCCCGCAATTATCAGACCACCGCCATATCCTCAATAGAGAAGAAGGGCTTGTTCCAGTCGGGGTCGGATTTACCCGTCAGCTTTCGGGTGTGCAGGCGGCAGGCACGGATCCAAAGTTGCAGGATATTGTTGTTGATGATGGCCTGGGGCAGTCGGCGACGGTACTTTAGAAGAATCCACTGGGAATGACCGGTGGCCAGGAACTCCTCCATAAAGGGGGTTGGCTCCGCATCAGCGGCGCAGGCCTCCAGAATTTCGTCGGGTGCCTCGGCGCACAGCATCTCAGGATTCTCCGCCGCAAGGTCGATGTAGTATTCTTCCCGCTCCCTATCCATCGATCGTTATCCCCTTCCTCTTAATAATAACCAACCGCACCCACAGTCTTATGGCACGTAACATCGCTTGAATCGCCTTTGGCATCTGGCGCATACATTGGAAGGCATTTGCCGTAAGATTTGCCATTCTTTTTTAGGGGCCACCGACTAAGTGGATACCTAAGAAACCTCTGGATAAGTTATCGACATTGTAGCGACAGCCGACAGCCCTCAGGGGAGCTTAGGGGCATCAGCTGTAGTGACAGCCGCATTCCCCCTGACCTTCCCCCGTCGCAGGGGAAAGGTACCTGTTCAGAAGGTTCCTGGATTCCGGCCTGCGCCGGAATGACGTAGGGAAACTCTTTCTGCGACCCGAGGTCCTGCCACCGCAGGAACGACGCAACGCCCCAAATTCAGATACGCACGCCTTAGCCGGAGCTTGCCCGTCTATTGCAGCTGCCAAGTCAAAGGGGCGGGTTTGAAGCCGCCCCTCAATTGACTAACCACTTGCTCTGCCTGAGTAAACCGTTGGCAGGTGTTACAGGTTCATCTGGGGAACCATGTAGCCACTGACCTTGTTGTAGACCTGAATCCGGCTGCGCTGGCTGTCCACCACCATTAGCCGACCCTTTGACGCGTCGTAGAGCAGACCGGTGGGGAGGGCAAACCGCCATTCAGATTCCAGGTTCTGAATATTTACTTCCCGGCGGCGCTTCACGTAGTCAGCGTTGGCGTCCACCGTCTGCTTGGCCCACGCGGAAAGCTCCTGGGCGTCGCCAATCAGGGTGATAATAAAGGTGCCCTCGGCGTCGTAGATGTGGACACGGCCCGGGTGCTGCCCGTTGTCGCTCCAGTCAGCGATGTAGACATCACCTTCCGGGTCAACTGCAACGCTGGTGGGAAGGTGAAGTTGTCCCCGACCGGTTCCGGGGCTGCCGAACTGGGCCATCCACCTACCGTCGGCAGTGAACTTCTGGACGCGGTGGTTACGATGGTCGGCCACGTAAATGTTGCCGGCCTGGTCGATGGTGAGGCCCCAGGGGGAGTTGAACTGGCCGTTGCCGGAGCCAAGACCACCCCAGGAAGTTGTAAACTTGCCATCGCTGGTAAATTTGCGGACTTCGTGGCTGCGACCGTCGGACACGTAGATGTTGTCGTCAGCATCTATGGCGATGTTGGCAGTGCCGTGCTCACCGTCGTCGTCGTTTTCCAGGGTGCTCCAGCGGTTCAGGAAATTGCCGTCCTTGTCATAGACGGTGATCAGGTTGAGCCATTCGTCGGACACGTAGATCCGGCCCTGGCTGTCGATGGCGATGCCGGATCCCCAGATGAACTCCCCGTTGCCGTCGCCGTACTTGGCGAACTCGCCGAGGAATTCTTCCTGGCCCCATTCGGAGCCTACCGTAATTTGTGAAACCCGAGCGCCATAGCCGATGCGGTTCCAGGCGACATTACTGATACCCTCGCTGCCGCGGTTGACCACGTAAACGAGTTCGCCAGGGCCCTGGGCGACGGCGACAGGCTGGCTGAAGCCCATGCCAGACTGGGCGCCCCGGCCCACTGAATGGCTATAGTCGTAAGTGCGCCCGGCTGCTACTTGCGTAAGCATTGTGCACTCTCCCATTTATTTGTTGCGGCACGTCTGCCCGAATATAAAAACATATCGGCAGACGGCTTCCAGTTATAGTTAAATCGGTCGGGCCCGCAGTTCCCTGGGAACTAACTCGCCCGCTGTTGGGTCCACCATGAGACCAAAAATCTCCAAGGTAGTGGCGCCCAGCAGGTATTGGTCATCCGGCCCGAATATGACAGGACAGGGCCATTCTATATCTTCGATTTTGATGCGGGCTGTACCAATCTCATACTCGACTTCACTGTTGTCGGCAAGGGCGTATTTTCTGGTTTCTATGGGTGTAACGCCAAGCTGGTGAAGCAAGGATGAGGGCATCATTGAGTTAAAAGCACCAGTGTCAACCAAAGCCCACACAGGGGTCACAGACCCGCCATAGTGACGGCCTATGCCTATTTCCACCATGAATATGCCCATATCAGACGGCACCCGATCCAGCTTTACCGTCATCATTGCGGACACCTCTCATTAAGGAGAACTGTTCTCCTGGCGCTGCTGTTTCCAACAAAACCACTGGATTAAACCGCGTCGGGGCACAGTTCAATGTGCCCGAGGCAGTATTCCATAATGCAACTATCAGACTCCCCGACCTAGATGAAAGCTGGCTTTTCGAATACGCCGCCGACCAGCGGTTGCGCATCCAGACCCATCCAGTCTTCCGCGATGGTGGTGTAGATGCTGCGGAAGTCCAGGCTGGGTACCAGGTCGCCCTGCTCCAGATGTTCGGGGCGCAGGGACGGATATTCGCCGTACTCGCCGCCCTTGATGGGGTCGCCAACCATGAAGGCAACGCCGCCGGCACCGTGGTCGGTACCGGAGCCATTGTCATGGACTCGGCGGCCGAACTCAGTGAACATCAGCATGATTACATTGTCCGCGGCGTCGTTCTCCCGCAGGTCGTCGAAGAAGCTCTCCACCGCCTGGGAAACATCGGTCCACAGCTTGTCGTGCATGCCTACCTGGTTGGAGTGGCTGTCGAAGCTGCCGTGGTCGCAATAGAAGACGCGGGTGCCCAGGTTAGCCTGGTGCACCTGGGAGATGCCCTTCAGCTTGCCTGCTATGGTCGTGTCCGGATACTCGACGCTGGAGGAGTAAATCTCGGGGGCGACCTTCAGGATGTCGGCAGCCTTCATGGAGTCGAGACCTGTCTGGCCCAGGTAGTCCATTACGGCGCCGGTGCCGATAGTCGGGGAGTAGAGGCGGGTGAAGCGGTCAAGAATCTTGTCCCGCTGTTCGGCCTCGTTGATGCCGGTCAGCAGACCAAAGGAGTTAATGTCGTCCACGCAGGCAACCGGCACGGTGGGCAGGGCCAGGGCGCGGGGGAGGCTGGGGCCGAAGCTGACGGCGGTTACGACGTTCTCCTTGTTGGGGTCGATTACCTTGGTGGCGCGTCCCAGCCAGCCCTCGGTTCCCAGCTTGTCCGGCTCACAGGTGTGCCAAATGTCCATGGAGCGGAAGTGGGAGCGCGGGGAGTTGGCATAGCCCACGCCGTGGATAATGGCGACCTTGCCCTGGTCGTACATGTTCTTCAAGGGTCCCATGGTGGGGTGCATGCCGACCTTGTCGTTGAGCTTCAGAATCCGCTCATCGGCCACGCCCACTGCGGGACGGTTGTCGCGATAGAGGGAGTCGGTATAGGGAATGACCGTGTTCAGGTAGTCATTGCCGCCGGTAAGCTGCAGAACCACCAGCACGGGGTCTTTCTTGGTAGTGGCCATTGCCATTTCCTCCTGGAAAATTCTCGTTTCTCGTCTTGGCGGGGAATCATGAGCGGCTCTCATCCGGCCATGATTCCCTCATAGGCAATTCTTGATTTTAGGCGTACTGGTAGTCCCGCATGGAGACTATCAGCTGCAACAACTCTGAAACCCGCTGGGTGGACTCGGCCGCGTTGCTCCAGGTCAGGTTGCCGCCGGGGACGGCGTGGTCCAGCAGTTCCTGGCGGGACTCGGCGTTGACTTCCAGAGGGCCCATCAGGTCAAGGCAGGTGTCCACGAACTGCTCCGGGGTGACATCGCCCTGGGTGCGCAGCCGGCTAATCATGGACTGGATGCCGGGGCGGGACACATCACCGACCATGTCGGCGGTGAAGTTAATGCGGCGCATCAGGGAGCCGCTGTTAATCCACTCGGCGCCGGTGTGCCAACCCTCCACGCTGGGGGGATTGAGCAGGTCCTGGCCCATGTAGTTGGGCTGGCGGGAAAGATCGCCAATGCCGGGGGCCGGGAACTGGGAACCACCGACCAGCTTCAGGGTTCCAACCACTACCTCGGCCGGGCTCTTGAGCTTGGCGAAGCGGGCGTTCTTGAAGAAGTCGGAATTGAACAGGACCTTCAGAGTGGCGCGAATATCGTAGCCGGACTCGATGAAAGCGTCGGTCAGGGCGTCGACAGCGTCCTCGTCCACGGGAGGAGTCACGGCCCAGGCGGGAACCTGTGCCTCGTCGGCCACGAAGAAGTTGTAAAGGTGGCGGGCGATGAAGCCGGCGGTGGCCGGGTGCTGGCAGACGATTTCGATGATGTCGTCACCGTTGAAGTTGCCGGTCTCGCCCAGGAAGGTCTTTTCGCCGCCGTCGTGGTCTTCCGGCCGATACGCGAAGCGCCAGTCGTGGCGGCCCAGGGGACCGCGGGGGAGCTTGGCCTCGAAGGTCCAGCCGGTGAAGGCGCGGGAGCACTCGCGGACGTCAACCTCGGTGTAGTTGCCGACGCCCATGCTGAAGAGTTCCAGAAGCTCGCGGCCCCAGTTCTCGTTGACCGCATCGGCGTGGTTGTCGTTGTTGTCCAGCCAGTAGATCATGGCCGGGTTCTTCGCGATGGCGAGGAGCAGCTCCTTGTAGTTGCCCATGCCATTTTCGCGGAACAGGGTGATCATGTTCTGGATTTCGTCGTAGTGATCAACCTTGGAAACGCCGGTGGCGAAGACCTGGTGCCAGAAGAGGGACATCTTCTCTTCCAGGGGCCGTCGGGTGTTGATCATGAACCAGAGCCATTCGGCAGCGCCCATGCCGGGCAGGGTGCCGGGACGCCAGGTCCAGGGCTGGTAGCGCATCATTTCGAAGCGGTCCAGGGGCTCTTCGCTGGGGTTAAGCAGTTCGTCCACCACGGCATCGTAACCCTTCTCGCAGAGAGCTTCGAGCTCGTCGCGGGTGGCGCCAAAACCGGCGCGGCGCATAAGGTGGGCCATCAAGGCTATATCTTGACTCGCCATTGCCTATCCTCCTCCATGGAATTCTTCAATAACCATTGTAGCTTGCGAATGATTATAGTTGGGAGAATTATCGGTTATGGAGGGTTTGGTGTCAATTGGAAGCTAGCTGGGGATGTTTGCAAAACGCCCTCAAATTGGCTGACGCTTCTACTTGCGTTGGCCTACGTAATCTGAGACTCCGAAGGTACCTTCGGGGGGCTCAATGTGGCCTTGGTAAAATGTTCCTGCGAATAAGGGTTTTTCTTTGAGGTGCACATTGGCTACCGCTAGCGTGAGCGTTGAGGTGGCAATAAATGACATCCAAAGGTTACATTGGGAAAATCTGCTGTCGGGATATAGCGTCCATACGTGGCCACATTCAGATGCTATTTTCTTTAATTCATTGATCTTCTTCTCCTTTCTTCTATCCTGCATCCAAGTGTTAATGTCGAAGGTCAAACTTATTTTGATACCAATTACCCCTACCACAGCTGTAGCAAAATAGACGACTATTTTCCACCAAGGGACCAACAAGGTCTCCAGAATCGAGGATTCCATAGTTTCTCCGAGCGTCGTTAAGGAACGCTTTCCATCACTATTAAGAGGCCGCGGTACCAGGTCCCGCCGGGTGTCGCTATATTCTTGCTCCACGATTTTATTCCACACTTCCCCTTTGCCGGAACCATAACCCCTACGCATAAATCTTGAAATCGCTGCGAGGCTCACGTTTTTGGTAGAGTGGAGTTGGACACCATTATGCCCTGTTCTCGCTTTCTTATACCAACACTAATACGCACCGCCATTGTGGTTACTCTGTTTGCGGCGGGGTTGCTGGCCTACTCACCCATGCCCAGCCGGCCCACGCCTGTTCGTGTGCCAGAAGCGGTTCGCCGTCCGAGGCAATGGAACATGCGGACATGGTGTTCGCGGGCCAAGTGTCTTCAATGGCAGTCCACCGCAAAAGCCCCTTCACTTTCTCCGGAGACGATCCCGTTACCGTGGAGTTCCAAGTCAACCAGGTCTGGAAGGGGCCGCGAAACGACGTTTTGACCGTCCAGACAGAATGGATGGAAATATCCTGCGGCTACGAGTTTGAGGAGGGCGGGAGGTATATTGTCTATGCCCACGAGGGTTGGACGGGTCTCTGCACCCGTACCAAGCCGACCTGGGGGGCCATTGTGGATTTTACGGTACTGGGCGAAGGTTGGAGACCGGGGCAGCCAATCGAACAGCCTGAAGTTACGGCGCCAGGTAGTACCGGCAGGGGAGCAGGTTGCGCCTTACCGGCGAGGGCCGACGTCGGCGCGGTTGACCTTGCGTTTCTGCTTCTGATGGGCATGGTTGCGGGTCTGGTTGTCCGCCGCCCCCCCTACAAATAATGAACGGTAGCCACCCCCTACCCCTGATGTAAAATGGCCCCCTAACCTGACACTTAACTGCAAAGGAGTTTTTCCATGATTGAGGTTTCCTTACAGATATAAAGAATTGCAAGTCTCCAGAAGACGGCCACGTACCGGCAGCAGGCCCTTTGACCGAATAGCTCCAAGAGAGGAAGATGAAGAGGAAGCCACCAACATCCATTCCGCGAACTGGAGGAAGAGAGATGGACATCTACCAGTTGGATTACGTCCTGCACGAACCTGAGGAGAGCGAAGGCTGGATGTACCTGGCGGAGGTCCCGGCTCTCCAGGGGTGCATGGCATGGGGAGATACCCCGGCAGAGACTTTGCAAGAGCTTCAGGATGTGGCCCGCACACTGATTGAACTTCGCAAGGAGAACGGAGAACCCATACCCGAAGAGCTGATTCGATACAGCAGCCCCAAGGGCAGTCTGACAATTACTGCATGACCTACGAGGAACTGCGCAGGAAGCTGGAGAGCCTCGGCTGCAGTTTCCAGCGGCAAGGCAGGGGATCCCACGAAATCTGGCTGAACCCGTCAAACGGGCTGCGAACTCCCATCCCCAGGCACGGGAACAGAGACCTGGCCACCGGAACCCTGCACCGCATCCGCAGAAACCTGGACATATCCAGGTCCGACTTCGACCGGGCATAGCCGCACCTCACGCTCCCTCTCTCCACACCTGTGGAGCAGCCAGCCGCAATGCACCCCCTGTAACAACTGAAAAAGAGAATCCTCAAAAGAGAGGGTTTCTCAACCCTGCTACAAATGGTGCTAGCTAGCCACTCCCCTACCCCTGATGTAAAATGGCCCCCTAACCTGACACTTAACCGCAAAGGAGTTTCCCCATGATTAAGGTTTCCTTCCTTTACGCCAACGAAGAGGGCAAGAATTTTAATATGGACTACTACACGGGCACGCATATGCCCATGGTGCACCAGCGGCTGGACTCGATGGGACTGCTGCGGAGCGAGATTGAGACCGGCGTAAGTTCCGCCGACCCCAACGCTCCGGCGCCCTTTGTCGCCGTGGGCAATCTTTACTTCAACACCACCGACGAGGTCCACGAGGGGTTCAAGACCCACGGTCGGGAGTTGATGGGCGACACGGCCAACTACACCGACATTCGCCCGCAAATCCAGATCAGCGAACTGGTTTAGTTTTCCCACGAATGGGCACGAATGTTCACTAACGGGTTTGTTTGGATTTGGAGTGACCGGCCTCAGGAACGCAGTCTTTGTCCGAATGAAATCGAGTGATAATATTCGTGCCCATTGGTATTTATTCGTGAATAGCGAGAAGAAATGATGAACGCCGCCTTTGACAACCTGGCCCAGCGGTTGGTCAAGGAGCACTGGGACTTTTACCCCACCGCCGGTTCCCGCATTGGCCGCCACGAGTATGACGGGCAACTGCCCGACCTGTCGGCGCACCGGATTACGCGACGCGTTGAGGAACTGAGGCGCGGCCTGGCCCAACTATCGGGACTGGCTGACAACAGGGGGGCGGGCGGCAACGGGAGTGAAGCAGAAGACCGGCTGACCCACCGGCTGCTGGAACTGTTTCTGCGGAGGGAGCTGTTCAACCTGGAGGAGATGCGGCCGCTGGAGAACAATCCCATGCGGCAGGTGGGCTACCTGAACGTGGGCGGCTACGTGAAGCGGGACTACGCTCCGCTGGCGGACCGGCTGCGCAGCGCAACCCAGGCCATGGAGCAGGCGCCTGACTTCCTGCAGATGGTTGATGCGGCCCTGACCGCTGAGGTGAGCCGTCCGGTGCTGGAGATGAGCATCGAGAGCTACCGGGGGATGAGCCGCTTTTACCGGGTGGACCTGGACCAGTCGGGTAGCGGCGTGGGCGACACCGAAACCCTGAGCCGGTTTGACCAGGCGCGGGAACGGGCGGCGCAGGCGTTGGACGGTTTTGTCGTAAAGCTGGAGGGACGGCTGAACCAACTGCCGGAGGGAACCCAAGGGGACTTTGCCATCGGCTCCCGCCTGTACTCGGACATGCTGGCGTACGGGGAGGGCGTGAATGTACCGCTGAACGACCTGATCACCCTGGGCCAGGCCAACATGGAACGGAACCTGGAACTGCTGGCCGAGGCCACGGCGGCCATAGGGCCCGGGCGCAGCATTCGGGAGATTGTCGGGGAGATTGGCCGGAACCATCCCGCCGCCGTGGAACTGATACCGGAGACCCAGGCCATGCTGGAGGATATCCGGCAGTCGCTGCTGGACTTTGACATCATTTCCCTGCCCTCGGAGGACCGGTGCCAGGTTATTGAGACCCCCACTTACATGCGGTATGCCTTCGCCGCCATGGACAGCCCGGGATCGCTGGAGACCCAGGCCACCGAATCCTTCTACTATGTCACGCCGGTAGAGGATACGTGGACGGCCACCCAGGCAGAGGAGTGGCTGACCAACTTCAACTATGACACCCTGCGCATCGTGTCCATCCACGAGGTGTATCCCGGCCACTTTGTACACCACCTGCACAACAGCTACGGGCGCCCGTTGCCGCTGGTCAACCGGGTGACTTCCTCCTACGCCTTCACCGAGGGCTGGGCGCACTACACGGAAGAAATGATGCTGGAGACAGACTATGCCAAGGGGCAGGCGGCGTTGCTGGTAACGCAGTTGCTGGAGGCCCTGGTGCGGAACTGTCGCTACCTGTGTGCCCTGGGGATGCACACGCAGGGCATGACGGTAGACGAGGCCACCCGGTTCTTTATGGAAAACGCCTATATGGAGGAGCTGCCGGCGCGGCGGGAGGCACTGCGCGGGACGTTTGACCCGGGCTACCTGAACTACACACTGGGCAAGCTGATGATCCTGAAGCTGCGGGATGACTACCGGCGGGAACAGGGTGCGGCATATTCACTGAAGGGCTTCCACGACCGGTTGCTGTCCTATGGGGCGCCGCCGCTGCCGCTGTTGCGGGAGGTTATGCTGGCTGATCCGGGAGATGGGCCGTTGTAGACTGGAGGCGTCCAGAAGGGTTTATCCACGAAGAGAAGGAAGTGAGAGAAATGGCGGAAATATCGGCCACCATTCCGGACGAACTTGTTGAAGCCTTGGACGCAGCCTTGGCGGCAACCAACCAGAGCAGGAATGACCTGATACGGCAAGCCGTGGAAAGCTATCTGGAAGACCTGCAGGATGCGGCCTTGCCGATGGACCGACTGAACGATGAAAACGACAGTTTCCTCGACTGGGAAGAGGTAAAGCGTGACCTGCTCGGTCAGGATTAAGGAATACGCTGCCAAGCGACTAAAATGATTGGATCAACCTCATCCTCTTAGTATTACAACGACAGTGCAATGGGGATATTTCTAGATGCGCGCAAAGCCGACCGGCGCTTGGCATGGGAGAGACTGGATCGCTCGTTGCTATACTGCGTCTGCTTCAGCTACCGCAGCAGTTCAGCCGGCCCGAACCGTTCCCTGGGCAGCATCTCCAGCACCACCCGGTAGACCCCCGTTTACACGGTGGCAGGCTCTGCGGCCTCGTGATCCGGGGCATCTTTTCCCCCCCAAGCCTGCTGCAGGCTCAGCAGGAAGGCTCCGCCCAGCAGGCACAGGGCCACATGATGATGCCAGCCAGACCAGGTACGGGTCTCGTACTCGTCCAGGCCCACGTCGCTCTTTTCCGTCTTAAACTCCGTCGCAATGCGCCACATGGAGCCTCCCACGTATGCCAGGGCCTCCAACGGTGTATCCTCCGGAGCGTTGGACAGGTAGTAGCGGGGTTCGCTGCCATCCAGGTTCCGGCGGTAGACGGCCCAGTGGATTTCTCCGGGCTTCCTTTTGCTGCTGGGCCGCACCCGCTGGGCGCTGAACTGGTAAGTCCGGGGCCCCTGGCTTCCCTCGGCCACCGTGATCTCCTGCCAGGCATCTTCCGGCAATGCGTTGCTGCGCTCCCCCATGGTGCGCCGCTGACCGGCCACCAGCCTGGGCTTGGGAGGGCCGCCCCGTCCCCGGTAGACCAGGGTGGACCGCTCCGGTTCCGCCGGCCACACCGTAAATCCCTCCGGAACGTCCAGGACGTAGCACATCCCCAGGGCCGCCAGCCCCTCCCTGAAGGACGGCGATATCCCGAAGACGTCGTCTGCCGCAACCCAGCCGGCCTGCAGTTGCCCCCGCGCCAAGGCCCGCTCCAGCAACTCCAGGGCCAACGCCGTCTTCGACTGGTAGCCCTGCCTCTCTTGGGGCACACCCGCTGCCGCACAACGGTCTTTGTCGGACGTCCAGCTCTCCGGCAAATACAGTCCCTTGTCCACCAACGCCCGTCCCAGCGGACTGACATAGCCCAGGAACATCCCCGACTGGCAGTTGGCCACCTTGCCCAACCTGCCGCAGTACTGTCTCGCCACTCCCGCCGACTTCCTCCCCTGCTTGGGGAAATCGCTGCCGTCCAGCACCCACACCGCCTCAGGGTGCTCCAGTTTTGGCCCCAGGTATTCCTGCAGCCGTCCTGTAACCGCGTCATCGTCCCAGGGAGAGTCGGTGAGAAACCGCTGCATACCCCGGGCGGAGTCAGGGACCGTCTCCGCTAGATTCTCGGCGTTGCGCCGCTCTTCGGATTGAACCAGCAGGGCTTGCAGATAATGGCCGCTGCGCTCCCGGGTCTCCCTCCGGCCAAACAGCCCAGCAAAGTAGGCGTGAAACTCCTGAAAGTCCTGGTATACCTGCTCGAAAGCTGCCGCATCCACTTCCCTGCCTCACCTGCCCAAGCCTGCCCAAACTTCCCAGTCATCTTTTCATGCCATATGTCGTTGTAATACTAGTATTACAACGACAGTTTAGGGAGGGATGGTGGAGTGGGCGCGAAAGGCCGCGCGGCGTTTGGCGTGAGACCGACTGGCTCGCTCGTTGCATTCTTGCGTCTGCTCCAGCCACCGCAGCAGTTCAGCCGGCCCGAACCGTTCCCGGGGCAGCATCTCCCGCACCACCCGGTAGACCTGCGGTCTCGTGATCCGGGGCATCTTTTTCCCCCCAAGCCTGTTGCAGGCCCAGGAGAAAAGCCCCGCCCAGCAGACACAGGGCCACGTGGTGATGCCATCCCGCCCAGGTGCGGGTCTCGTACTCGTCCAGTCCCACGTCGCTCTTTTCCGTCTCGAACTCCGTTTCTATTCTCCACCGGGAACCGCCCACGTAGGCCAGGGTCTCCAACGGTGTATCCTCCGGAGCATTGGACAGGTAGTAGCGCGGTTCGCTGCCGTCCAGGTTCCGGCGGTAGACGGCCCAGTGGATTTCACCGGGCTTGCGCCGGCTGCTGGGCCGCACCCGCTGGGCGCTGAACAGGTAGCTGCGGGGGCCCTGGCTTCCCTCCGCCACCGTAATCTCCCGCCAGGCACCCTCCGGCAATTCAGCGCTGCGCTCCTCCATGGTCCGCCGCTGTCCGGCCACGAGCCTGGGCTTGGGAGGCCCACCCCGTCCCCGGTAGACCGGAGTGGTCCACTCCGGTTCCTCCGGCCACACCATAAAGCCCGCCGGCACGTCCAGGACGTAGCGCATTCCCAAGGTTGCCAACCCGTCGCGGAAGGACGGCGACATGCCGAAGGCGTCGTCTGCAGCGACCCAGCCGGCCCTCAGATGGCCCAACTCTACTGCCTGCTCCAGCATCTCCAAAGCCAGTCCCGTCTTCGAACGGTAGCCCCGTCTCTCCTCCGGAACCCCCGCCGCCGCACAACGATCTTGGTCCGACGTCCAGCTCTCCGGCAAATACAGTCCCTTGTCCACCAGAGCCCGTCCCAGCGGGCTCACGTAGGCCAAGAACAGCCCAGCCTGGCAATTGGCCACCTTGCCCAGCCTGCCGCAGTACTGCCGGGCCACTCCCGCCGACTTCCTCCCCTGCTTGGGAAAGTCGCTGCCGTCCAGCACCCACACCGCCTCAGGATGCTCCAGCCGGGTTCCCAGGTACTCCTGCAGCCGCCCTATAACCGCCTCGTAGTCCCAGGGAGAGTCGGTGAGAAACCGCTGCATCCCCCGGGCGGACTCGGGAACCGTCTCCGATAGATTCTCGGCGTTGCGCCGCTCCCCGGACTGCACCAGCAGGGCTTGCAGATAATGGCCGCTGCGCTCCCGGGTCTCCCTCCGGCCAAACAGCCCAGCGAAGTAAGCGTGAAATTCCTGAAAGTCCTGGTATACCTGCTCGAAAGCCGCTGCATCCACTTCCCTGCCTCACCCGATCAAACCTTCCCCAACCTCGGAGTGATCTTATCACGCCAACTGTCGTTGTAATACTAGCAGTCTGTCCAGGGATTATCTTCAGGCGGCCATCGGGGGACGGCGCAGGTTGGTGAATGGCGGCAGGTTCAAGAAGCAGTGACAACCAGAGTCAACGGCAACAGGTTAAGTAGAGAGTATGAACTTCAGGTAAAGCAAAGCCGCTAAGTGATACGGGAACATTTTACGAGAACCTTTCAATATTTCCAGGGGCTCTCTGGGTAGGCATGGTTACAGAATATTCCACACCCAGGAAGACTATTCAACGTCCCAATACTTGCAAACAGGCAAGAAGCTAAATGTGCCAAACGGAGGAATATCCAACCTTCCCGGCTACAAGCATGTTAGGTAGCTGGCCTCTAATTGCCCTTCTTGGGAAACCAGCCGACCCAAGGAATGGCCGGTGCCCCCATCCTTGACCCAAGCCGTGCCTCCGGGTAGGATTGTGCTACCAATACGGGATGCTTGGAGGCTACATTTCTATGCCCGCAAACTTTACTGAAGAATTTGTCGAGGTTGGCGGTTCAAAGGTGCAACTGCGCAAGGGAGGCTCCGGCGACCCCCTGCTGGTATTGCACGGCGCCGGCGGCAGTGGCGGCTGGCTGCGCTACCTCGACGCCCTGGCAGAGCGCTTTACCGTCTATCTTCCTTCCCACCCCGGCTTTGACGAATCGGAGCGGCCCGAGTGGATGGAGACCATGAACGACATGGCCTGCTTCTACAACTGGTTCGTGGAGAGCCAGGGTCTGCAGGGTTGCCGCGCCATGGGCTTTTCCATGGGTGGCTGGCTGGCCTCGGAGATGGTAGCGGCGGCGGGACCCGTCTTCAGCAAGCTGATGCTGGTGGGCTCCGTGGGCATCAAGCCCAACGAAGGCGAAATCGCTGACGTTTTCATCATTACCCCCGCCCAGGTTATCGACCTGCTGTTCCACGATCCGTCGCAGGCGCCCGAGTACGATCAGGTCTTCGGCCAGGCGCCCACGCCGGAAATGATGGCAATGCTGGAGCGCAATCGCGAAATGTCGGTGCGCATCTGCTGGAAGCCCTACATGCACGACCTCAGCCTGGCCAACCGTCTGGCCCGGGTCAACATTCCCACCCGCATCGTCTGGGGACGGAACGACAAGCTGGCCCCGGTGGAATGCGGCCACCTGTTCGAACAGGCCATCCCCGGCTCCGACCTCGTAGTCATAGACAACTGCGGCCACTTGCCCCAGATGGAAAAACCCGACGAGTTCCTGCAGGCCGCCAATTCGTTCCTGTAAACAGGAAAGGCAAGAATCAGGAGCTAAGAACTTTAGCTATCAGGGAATCCATTCTTAATTCCTGATTCGCAATTCTTAATTAACCAAGGGGGGCCATCGTGCTGCCACGATTCCGAGTTAACCTGGATGAAGCCATTTCCGTGTCCGGCGACGACCTCAAGGCTACAGTCGCCTCCATTTTCGAGAAGGTGGGTGTGCCGCCGGAGGATGCCGAGGTGGGTGCCGATGTGTTGGTGCTGGCCGACCTTCGGGGCGTTGACAGTCACGGCGTTTCCAACATGCTGCGGAGCTATCTGGGCGGCTACCAGCGGGGCGAAATCAACCCCCGGCCCAACATGAGCATTGTTCGGGAGACCGCCGCCACCGCCAGCGTCGATTCGGATCGGGGATTGGGCACCATCGTAACCCCCAAGGCCATGGAAATCGCCATCCGCAAGGCGAAGGAAGTGGGCGTTGGCATGGTCACCATTGGCAACTCCCGCCACCTGGGCATGGCCTCCTACCACGCCATGCTGGCCCTTGAACACGATATGATTGGCATCTGCATGACCAGCGCGCCGCCCCGCATGGTGCCAACCTTCGGCGCCGAGCCCCGGCTGGGCACCAACCCCATCGCGGTTGCCGTCCCCGCTCGCAACGAGCCGCCTTTCGTATTTGACGCCGCCACCAGCTCAGTGGCCCAGAACAAGATAGAAATTGCCCGCCGCCTGGGCGCCGACCTGGAGCCCGGCTGGCTGGCCACCGAGGACGGCACCCCCATCATGGAGGAAGTGCCCGTCCCCGAGACCTACCACCTGCTGCCCGTGGGCGCAACCCGCGAACTGGGCTCCCACAAGGGCTACGGCCTGGCCTGCGTGGTGGACATCTTCGCCGGAGTGCTCACCGGCTTCGGCTATGGCGCGGTGCCCGGGCGCCCCAACTTCGGCCACTATGTCGCCGCCTACAATATTTCCGGTTTCGACGACCCCGACCACTTCAAGGACGAGATGGACGGCTGGCTCCAGATGATGAAGAGCACCAAGCCGGCCCCGGGCCATGAGCGGGTGCTGGTAGCAGGCCAGCCCGAGGCTGAGATGGAAGCCGTCCGCCGCAAGGACGGTATTCCTCTGCATCCCGAGGTAGTCCAGTTTATGCGCGACACCTGCGCTGAGTTGTCGGTTCGGTGTTTGTTCTAGCGCTTCCGGAACACTCTCTGGCATTTCGAGGTACGCTGAATTTCGATGGCGTACCTCATTTTCATTTATTTAAGCGAGGGAGCCCATGAAAAGCAGCGAAAACCGCATATTGACTACCCATACCGGCAGCCTGCCCAGGCCGGAGGGGTTGGTGACCATGTTGGGCGCAGTGTCGCGGGGCGAGTCGGTGGACGATGATGCTTTCGACGCCGCAGCCCGCGAAGCTACCGCCCAGGTGGTCTCGGCCCAGTTGGCGGCCGGGGTGGACGTTATAAACAACGGTGAACAGTCCCGCGTCAGCTTCTCTACCTACGTCACCCAGCGGATGTCCGGCTTCGGCGGCGCCTGGGACCGGCGCGGCCACCGCGACCAGAACGAATTTCCCTCCATTATCCGTCCCCGCGTGGTCAACTTGACCCGGGGCATTCCCACCTGTGTTGGCCCGCTGGCGTACGAGCGGCTGGACCTGGTGGAGCGAGAGTGTCAGCAGTTCCTGGAAGCCGTCAATGCCGTCAATGGTACTGAAGCCCAGCCGGAAGACCTGTTTATGACCGCCGCCTCGCCCGGTGTTGTTGCCCTGACCCTGGCCAACCGCTACTACGACAGCCACGAGGACTATGTCTTCGCCCTTGCCGACGAATTGCGCAAGGAGTACGAGATAATCGTCTCCCATGGCCTCACATTACAACTGGACTGTCCCGACCTGGCCATGGAGCGGCACATCACGTACCAGGACGAACCCGTATCAGCGTTTCAGGATGTTGTGGCCCTGCATATCCGGGCCATCAACCATGCCATTGCCAACATTCCCCGCGAGCAGGTTCGGCTGCACGCCTGCTGGGGCAACAGCGAAGGCCCCCACGTATACGATGTGCCGCTGGAGGATATCGTTGACCTGCTCTACGAGGCCAATGTAGGCGCGCTGGTGCTGGAAATGGCAAACCCGCGCCACGCCCACGAGCATCGCATCTATCGAGACCACCCGTTTCCAGAAAGGACGCTTCTGGTTGCCGGTGTCATCGACACCAAGACCAACTACGTGGAGCATCCCCGTTTGGTTGCCGACCGATTGCTTCAGGCCGTTGCCGCCACCGGAGGCGACCCTACCCGAGTCCTGGCCGGAACCGACTGTGGCTTCGACACCTCCGCCGGCTCCAACCGGGTAGACCCGGGCATAGTCTGGCTGAAGCTGCGGGCAATGCGAGAAGGGGCGGAGATTGCCAGCCGGGAGTTGTTTTAGGGGCGGTAAGTAAACCGCGGAGAATCCTTCGTATACCCCTTGATATCCCCATTATTCTCACAGGGGTTCGATTCAAGCGGTCGAAATGGAAAAACCATTTACTTGGATACAGCTGATTTTATACACAGCGGTGGGAATCTCTGTGGTTCTTCTCGCGGGCTTGGCATTACTAATCATGAACTTTGTTCAAATGAGGAATGAACGGGTAGAGTGGCCCCCTCTGACCATGTATTACAACCGGGAAACTCGGAGTGAAGGCCAGTCCTTCTTGATCAAGATGCGTCTCGACCATAATTCCCCTGACAGTTGGACCCAGGAAATTATAAAAGGACGTGTATACGACACCCGTTGGGGAAGTTTTGACCAAACCGGCTCATATGACAGGCTCGAAGGCCGGACATTCACCACCTACAGCGCCACAACCGGGCTGTCCGAGACTGAAACCGTACCAGACGGCACAAGAATGGTAACCGAATGGTCCTCGGTGCCGGTACAAGTCTCCATGTTTGACCATCTGCTCGGGATAATTCCTGAGACAGTTATCACGCAGACACGGGTGTGTTTTCGAGACGACTGCACCGACAACGCCCCCGGCTGGAAATACGTCGTTGGTAGCCAGACGTACATCATCGCCGATGACGCCCGAGGTATTCCCATCCAGAAAAACAACTTCGTAATTGACGAAATCCTGGTGCACGCCGATCAAGTACCCTTGATGCCATAAGGTGCGAGTCAGGGTGATGGTTAGAGTTGCCCTGAACATCGGGCTCTTCCCTGCAATTGGTCGCGCGTTCGCCTCCTTCCGAACATCAAGCAGTAAGTAACAGGAGCTGGCGCCATCTTGTTTTGAAGGACATTCCAGGGGGGCAGGAGCACTGGAGTCTGCATCTTCGTGTACGGCAACCAAAGTTGTAGCCAAACTGCCAATCTGATATATTGAACATCCATATTTTGGAGGGGTCGCATAGTGGTCTAGTGCGGGCGCCTGCTAAGCGCTTATCCTGGGAAACCGGGATCGCGGGTTCGAATCCCGCCCCCTCCGCCACTGAATCAATTCGTTAAGCCTCCATTCCCCCGGCTCTTCCCCATTTTTGTATTTGGCAAATCCCCTCTTGTAGTCCCCAGAGGTCTCAATGAGGCCTGTGAAATGCGGACCAGTTCGCAACTTGCAGGTACACAAAGGTCAGAAGGCCCGCAATCCAGAGTGATTAGGACACCATAGTTGCCAGATGGGCGACCATTGTCACACCTGGATGGTAGGAGCGGAGATGGCGTTCAAGGATGTTCACAGAGTGAAGACGGGGGAAGTGGTCCGGCGCTGGCCGGTGGGCAGCTAAGCATAGGGACGGTGACAGGGCTGTCCCGCGAAACGGTGCGGAGGTGTCTGGAAGCTGCTCGGGAGGGGTGGTTCAGGAAAGGCCAGCCCCCACCGAAGGTCAGCTAAGCTTGCTGGCGTCGGGAAGCCGTTCGGGCCCACGAACGAGGGAAGCGCCCAGCGTGGAACCGCTGGCACCGTGGAAGTGCGAGCGACGCTTAATCCAGTCGCCTGATGTTCGGCATACCGAGCGCGGTGATGAAACTGACTGCACACAGTATTGCGCCGTTGATCAGCAGAGCTCTCTGAGCACCCACGACTCCTGCCAGCGCTCCGACCCCCACGTGGCCCACTGGAGCGAATCCGATGCTCAGCACCCAGGAACCCATGGCGCGCCCCCGTTCCTCGTCGGACACAAGCTCCTGCATTATAGTCTTGTAGAGGGTATCGACGGCCATGGCGCAGGCGTTGACGAACAACAATACACCCAGGAAGAAATAGATGTTGCCGGACACTGAGAACGCCATCAGTCCCCCGCCAAAACCTGCGGCCGTGGCAAACATCATCAATCCCTTCTTCCTGGAAGTCACGAGCCCGGCCAGCAGCCCCAGCCCCAGCAGCCCTCCGGTCTGGCGTACTGCGGTCATAATGCCCAGCCCCGTAGGTCCTACGTGAACTACCTCCTTGGCAAACACCGGCAGCAGGGTCATATGGGTAAAACCGAGCACCTCCGTGGCTGCCGTCAGGCACATGAGGGCCAGCAGAAAGCGACGGCTACGGACCAGGCTGACATAGCCCGTCAGATTCCCCAGTACCGATGTTACGGACGAACGGACCGAGCGGCCCGGGTTGCCGAGGGCCAGGGTTGCGGCGGCGGCACACAGATAGCAGACCCCCGCCGCCACGAATTGCCAGCCAGTTCCCGCAACCTCAATCAACGCCCCGGAAACGAGGGACCCTACGATGCCACCGCCTTGCATGGCCATCGATCCAAGGGCCAGCCCGTTCAGAGAAAGTCCGGAGCCCACGATGTCAATGGTATAAGTCTGCCGAACCGTTATGGTGAAGGCCAACATGCTGCCGAGGGCACCCACCAGCGCGATCACGACCCAGACGTTGGTCAGACCTCCCAGGAGCAACAGGGCCATAACCAGTGCGGCTGCGGCTGCCCCCAGGTTGCCGATTCGCAGCAGCAACCGCCGCTCCCAGCGATCGGTGATTGCCCCGGACAATATCCCGAACAGGAAAAAGGGCAACATCCGGGCTGCGGCTCCCACGCCCACCATCAACTCCGAACCGGTAAGCTCGAAGATAAGCCACCCCACCGAAACCTGCTCCATCCCTGTGGCCAGGGAGTAGAGGAGCGTAGATGCCCAGAGAATGCGGAAGTCCCTGATGCGCAGGGAGGTTGCCCAGTTCCCAATTCCTGTACCTGTCATTGGCCGATGATACACCTACACCAACGCGACTCCTAATGAGGTACCAATGGTCTATTTCCAGCCAGACTTTGGGCTCGTGTCAGGCCATCCAGGCCTGAATAGCAGCTCAGGTGGGCTTCCGTACAATGCTTCTAGTAGACTGACACAGTTGGATTGATGGGGGATCAGGTACAATGGTTCAGTAGAGAAAAGGTGGAGGAGTGAGGTGGGAGTGATGGTAAAGAAGTACCGAGTGGAGTTGGGGGAGGAGGAGCGGCAGGTGCTGAAGGCTCTGGTATCCAGGGGGAGGGCGGCGGCCTACCGGCAGACCCATGCCCGGATTCTGCTGTTAAGCGATGAGAACCAGGCGGAAGGGCCGATGAAGGACGAGGAGATAGCCCGGTCCCTGAAGGTGGGGAGGGCGACGGTGGAGCGAGTGCGGCGGCGTTGCGTGGAAGATGGTCTGGAGCGTGCCCTGGGGCGCAAGGAACAACTGAACCGGCCGCAGAAACGACTGGATGGTCAGGGAGAGGCCTACCTGGTGGCGCTGGCCTGCGGCGAACCACCGGAGGGGCGGTCCAGTTGGACGCTGAAGTTGCTGGCGAACCGGCTGGTGGAATGCGAGATAGTGGAGAGGGTCAGTTCCGAGACGGTGCGCCGGACCTTGAAAAAAACAAACTCAAGCCCTGGCTGAAGGAATGCTGGTGCATCCCGCCCCAAGGCAGCGCCGAGTTCGTGTGCGCCATGGAGGACGTGCTGGAGGTCTACCACCGCCAGTATGAGGACAACGAAGTGCTGGTATGTCTGGACGAAACCAGCAAGCAGCAGGTGCGGGAGACCCGCCCGCCTCGGCCGCCGCGTCCTGGGGCGGTCCAGGCTTATGACCACGAATACCAGCGCAACGGGGTGAGCAACCTGTTCATGGTGTTCGCGCCCCTGGAGGGCTGGCGGAGGGTCGAGGTGACGGAGCGCCGGACTAAAGTCGATTGGGCGCGCCAGGTCAAGCAACTGGTGGACCAGGACTATCCCGACAAGGATCGTATCGTGCTGGTAATGGACAACCTGAACACCCATCATCCCAGCTCATTATATGATGCCTTTGAACCCGCGGAGGCCCGGCGCATAGCTCAACGGTTGGAGATTCACCATACCCCCAAGCACGGCAGTTGGCTAAACATGGCCGAAATAGAATTGGGGGTGCTGGGACGCCAATGCCTGGACCGGCGGATTGCCGACCGGGAAACCCTGAGGGCAGAAACCGGAGCCTGGCAAACACGGCGGAACCGAGAAGCAGTCCAAGTGGACTGGCGCTTCACTACCTCCGATGCACGCATCAAACTAAAGTCCCTTTACCCATCGCTACAGCTGTGTTGACCTACTAGTGACCAGCCAGCCCCGTACAGGCCTGAAATGCCCTGCCGGAAGCACGGCGCTAAAGTGGTATCATTGGCTTGGCCCTACTCGGGAAAGGAGGGATTGACGTGCCATTTGGAAATAACGACTGGCTGGCCCTGACGGACGAAAGTACCATTGAGCCTGCAATCCCGATTTGCGACCCGCATCACCATTTCTGGGACCAACGGCTACAGAGTATTCCCTACCAGCGATACCTGCTGCACGAACTGATGGGTGACCTGTCCTCCGGGCACAATGTCCGGTCAACAGTTTTTGTAGAAGCCCGGTCGATGTATCGTGCCTCTGGGCCGGAGGAGTTGCGGCCGGTTGGAGAGGTGGAGTTTGTACAAGGTTTAGCCGCGGCCAGCGCCAGTGGCATCTACGGCGAGGTAAGAGCCGCGGCGGCCATAGTAGGTCACGCCGACCTGAAGTTGGGCGAGGGCGTGGCGCCGGTGTTGGAGACCCTGCAGGCGGCCAGTCTCAACCGCTTCAAGGGCATCCGCCACAACGTTACCTGGAGCCCGGACCCGTCCATCGAAGATCGGGAAACCCAGGGAATCATGGCCAACGACTCCTTCAGGGCCGGCGCCCGGGTTTTGGCTGGAATGGGGCTGTCGCTGGACGTTATGCTTTCCTTTCCGCAATTGAACGAGTTGGCCGACTTGGCCAGGGCGCTGCCAGGCTTGCCCATCGTCCTTAACCACATGGGTGGGGTCAGCAGGACTGGAATCTACGCGGGGCGGGACGACGAAGTTATCCCTGCGTGGCGGGACGGTATCCGCGCCGTGGCCCAATGTCCCAATGTTGTCTGCAAGCTTGGGGGAATGGGAATGCCCCGCTGGGGGTTCGGCTGGCACGCCCGGGATATTCCCATAGGTTCTGAGGAGCTTTCCGACTCCATGGCGCCGTGGATGAACTACTGTATCGAGCAATTTGGGCCGGAACGTTGCATGTTCGAGAGCAACTTCCCGCCGGACAAGGTCTCCTTTTCCTACAACGTGATGTACAACGCATTCAAGCTCCTCTCGCAGGGCTACAGTCCTGACGAGCGGGCCAACCTGTTCCATGACTCAGCGGTTCGGGCGTACCGCATTGCAACGTAAATCTGAGCGCCTTGAGCAAGTCACAGAAGGCTTGTGCCCGGACAAGTGACTGACGATCCCACTTGCCTCCTGTTGCGACAGAAGTTATTCAGTCTCTTGCCGGCAGTGGTAGCCAGGATTCCCAGGTTTATCAGCAGCGCAACTTCGGAAGCCAACAGGGCTCCGATTGCTTCAGGGGTTTTCGGGGGCAGTCCGAATCGGAGCAAACGCCACTTCCGAAAGTGACCATGCACGGAGAACCGGCCCGGACTTGGAAACACACTTCCGCCGATCCTACCGGAGCGGTCTGTCCACGATGGCGCTCTGGACTTATTTCACTGATAAATCTCTTCGCCGCGCTGCAGCCGGAGAGCTATCTGGTAGGTCTGACCTTCGGCCCGGGGCGTCGGGGAGTGGGCCGCGAGGAACCTGGACAACCCGATCATCACGTGCCGCCCGGATTCCGTGCCTTGTCGCTCATCGAATTGTTTGAATGCCGCTTCGGCGATCTGGAATGAGTGGAAGTTGGCGTCCTCTCGCAGCATCATACGGCCCAGGGTGGCCGTCAGGTCTGCCGGATTGCCATCGCCGGCCAGGTAACCCGACACGGCCTGGGCGGTTTCCTCCACCTGCTGCCGGACGTCCACCATCTCCAATATTCGGTCGAGTTGCTCTGCGGGGAAATCCGCGCTGGGTCCAGCATCGGGCAACCTCTGGGGCGGCATATTGAGGAACCGGTCCAGGTAGATGCTCATCGCCACGTCAAAAACTCCCCGCATTAACTCAGGAGTCGGCGTTCGTTTTAAAGCCTGGTGCAAAGCGTTGGCCGCAGTAAGGGTATTGTGCACCGTGTCCCAGTCGCGGAACTCGTTGGAGGTGTGGAAGTGAGCCATGCGTAGAAAGGCAGCATGGGCGACAGCAGATCCAAGCTGACCGGCGGTAGCCCCTTTGGCTATAGCCTCCTTAATCCCCACCATAATCTCGTCAGGTGAGTCGCCTAGCATCTGGAATGCCAGGGAGTCGGCGTCGTCCCAGTTGCCGGAGTGGTTTCGGCCCTGCTCAAGAAGGCCAGGAAGCTGCTCCCTCGCTTCCCAGACCATCGAAGCAATGTCGATGGGATCCCGCCACTGGCTGAGCTCCTGGCTTCGGCGTGCCCGGGCCATCCCATGCACCAGGCTGGGCAGCACCTGCCCAGCTATCTCCCAGCCCAGGTGGCCCAGTAACTCGACAGCCTTGTTGGCGAAGTCCAAAACATGCCCGCCGTCCAGGTAGATGTGGTCGGTGGCAGCGGCGAACATCATGCTGGCAATGTCTTCCCTGGAAATCCCGCACTCTATGGCCGTGATGAGGCACCGCTCGGCGCCCTCAGCATCCCTGACGTTTATGAAATTTCGGAACCATCCAGCGAAAACCTCCGGGCGGGGTTCCGCGGTGGGCAACGGTTCTACCGAGAAGCGGGGAGGCTTGCCTGCACATTCCCGGGCGACGTGAAGCAAGCCCTGATACAGGGCTCTGGGGCGGTCCTCTACTTGCAGATGCGGCATCATATTGGCGGTGCAGGTCAGGATAGTCATAGCTGCGCCCCACCCATCGGCAGAATAGGTGGTGCCGAACCGAGTGCCTGTTCGCAGCGGCTCCAGGTAATCGGAGCCTGCGGCCTGCAAGCCCAGCACCGCCTTGGCTATGACCAGCCGCAGGTTATGCTCCATGCCATCTTGCAGTCGTCGTTGCCAGTGCCTTGCCTCATCGCGGGGAGCAGGTGCGGGGTCGATCCATACCTCGCCCTCCACCACGTTCACCGGAAACGTGCGCACGTCGTCGGCAAAGGGGTTGAAGGTGCCGCCGCTGGATAGCTCGAACCGGGCGTGGTGCCAGTGGCAGGTAAGGATTCCGTCCCTGACGCTGCCCCGTTCCAGGGGAAAGCCCATGTGGGGACAACGGTTGTCCACAGCGTGAACCTGGCCGTCGTGAAAGAAGACAGCGATGGCGTGTCCCCCGCCGGTTACCACGGTGCAGCCCTGCTCTTTGATCTGGGCCAAAGGCCCGGCGTTGATGAGTCCCCTGGCCGGTCTATTCATGACTTTGCCTCCCTTTCAAGTGGGGCAACATAGCCAAGGCTACATTCCACGGCTTCACCAGCAGTTGATACGCCCCTAAAGTCAGAAGCTTCCCGAAGTTGCCGACAAGCATTCTGGCTGGAGTAACTAACTTCGAATGCTGCTCATTCGTGCAGGGGCTGGACCAGGCTATTTCCGGGACGGCCTGGTAGCAGTCTCCAGCCCATCCTTCGCGGTGAATTTACATCCACGTAGTGGCTTGGTGGCTGCGATTACGGAACTGCCCTCCGAATTTTCGGTGGCTAAGCCCACGAAGCCCAAGCGGAGCGATCCAAGGGTCAAGCCTATGCCCCACCGAGCGAGCTTAGCTGGCGCGGGGCCAGAGTTGGCTGGTAGCCAATTCCGCGCCGGCCGCCATTGACCTCATTTTGGCCCAGGCAATATCCGGGTAAACCCGGTTTCCGTAGCCACAATCTGTGCCAGCAATTATGTTTTCGCGCCCCATTATCCGGGCATAGGTCAATATTCGGTCGGCAACCAACTCCGGCGGCTCTACGGTGGTTGTCTTGTGCGCGACGACGCCGGGAATGAAGATTTTTCCTTCCGGAAACTTCACGTCCTCCCAGACCTTCCAGTCCAACTGGTGGCGCACATCGGCCGACTCCACCGAATAGGCCTGGGCATTTACTTTAAGCATCAGGTCAACGACGTGCCTGAAGGGTATATCGTTGGTATGGGGGGTATGCCAGCTTCCCCAGCAGGTGTGGTACCTTACCCGCTCCTCCGGTATGTTGCTGAGGGCGTAGTTGGTTGCTTCAATCCGCAGGTCCGCGTGTTTGCGAAACTCTTCTATGCTGATGGGTGGGGAGAACAGGGTAAACTTGTCACACAATCCGGGATCGTCTATCTGCAAGATAAACCCGGCCTCTACGATAGCTTCGTAGTCACCCTTGAAGAAGTCTGCCATGGCATACACGTACTCTTCTTCCGTCGGGTAATATTCGTTCCAGAGAAAGTGGCCCAACCAGCCAGGTCCCAGGCTTGGGAAGAAGAAGTCCTCTACACTCGCTCCGGCTGCCGCAATGCCTGCTTTCACCAACCCGATCTCGTGCTTAATTGCCTCCTGTCCACGGTACTCCATGGGCCCGGTGATGGTCCCCCGTTCTACCTGACGTTGCGCGGTTACGCCTGGGACAGGCACATTTCCCATGGCGTCATAGATCTCATAGAAATCTCTGAATTCAGGCATCTGCCTCTCTTGTTGGAAGAAAACAATGGAGGGAGGGGCGTCATCCGCAACCGGCCGCATTTCGATTCCGGTCGACCGGCTGTCGTAGTACTTGCCATCGCGGGCTTTCCAGAACTCTCCGTCGCTGTGAATGTCGTTTTTCAGCTCCCTCTGCTTTCGTACCAGGTCGGCAACGGCGGCTGGTACCAGCGCATCGAACCTTGACTGATCGTTGTTGGCACGGGCCTCCATTATTTCGTCAATGTTGCTCGGGTTGGGAAGCCTGCCGGCGTGGGTCGTGAGGATTCGGTTGGTGCTGCGTTGCATATCCTGTTCTCCTCGGGCTCGTACTTCCTGGGCTCAAGATTAGTCACAGGTTGCCGGGGACTAGCGCCAGAGCTGTTCCGAGGCCAGTCGCGCGCCCTCAGCCATGGCCCGGAATTTGGCCCAGACGATTTCAGGTTCCACGTTGTAGTTAGAACGGGCGAAGGTGCCGAACCCGCAGTCGGACCCGGCTATTACATTTTCCTTGCCCACCAATTCGGCGTACCGGACGATTCGCTGGGCCACCAGTCGCGGATGCTCAATGTAGTTGGTCGTGGAATCCACCACCCCGGGAATAATGATTTTGTCATCGGGAATCCTGACGCTTTGGAATACCTCCCACTCGTGCTCGTGCCTCGGGTTGGCGCCCTCGAAGGAGACGGCCTGGGGGCGCGCTTTCAACACAACGCCAATGATTTCTTCCAAAGGAATATCCCGATGATGGGGCCCTTCGTAGTTACCCCAGCACAGGTGCATTCTGACCCTATCGGCCGGTATGTCTGCCAGTGCGTGGTTCAGCACCTCTATGTTGGATTCTGCGATCTTCAGGAACTCCTGGTTGCTCAGGTCCGGGAACCTCAAGTGGCGCCCCATGGCCAAATCCGGGCAGTCCACTTGGAGCAGGAAGCCGGCTTGATAAATGGCTTCGTACTCTTCCTTCATCACGTCGGCCAATCGGGCCAGATAAGCTTCCCTGCTGGGAAAGTATTGGTTGATCAAGAAGTGGGCAACTACGCCGGGAGAAGCGGCGGTCATGAAGGCTTCCGCTGGGTCCAGGCCGGACAGGGCAGCCCTAAAGTTGGCGGTATCGGTCCGCACCGCCTCCCGGTCCTTCCACTCGATGGGGCCATCGCAGGCGGGACGGGACACTGTAGAGGGCGTGGACTGGCGCGAGGCTGCCGCAGGGAAGTCGGCCCAGTCGGACCGGTTAGTTACCGAACCCTCTCCCTCGAATCCAGTGAGGCGATGCCGGACGTAAGTCGAGTATCCTACTTTCCCTTGCTCGCCGTCGCTAACCACGTCCACTCCGGACTCTACCTGGTTTCGGACCACCTCGGCCACGGCGGCCCTGACTCGGGTCCCGAAGGTCTGCCGGTCAGGCGAGGCACCGGAATCCCAGGCCTCCAGCATGGCCGTCAAGTCCAGGGGCCTTGGAAGGCTGCCGGTGTGAGTCGTCAGGATGCGGTCGATGCTGAGCTTCATGTCAGTTCTCCACGCTACGGATGGTTTCGCCCAGGCAGTTAGTTGCGATGGCTTGGAACCGGTGATGTCGGGCGGGTAGCCGATTACATATCTGTTCGGTTCATGGTCCAGCAGCTACCCCCAAACTTTTCTGGCAGTATCCACCACAAGTTCCAGTTTTCGTTTCTGTTCTTCCGGCGACAGCATGTTGCCTGGGGCCGTGGAAGCGAACCCACATTGCGGGCTTAGCGCCAGATTCTCGATGGGGACGTATTTGGCTGCTTCATCGATGCGCCGCAAAAGCTGGTCTTGCGACTCCAATTGCGGATTCTTGGAGCTAATCAGACCCAGGACCACGACCTTGTCTGAAGGCATGAAGCGGAGCGGTTCAAATCCCCCTGCCCGCTCGGTGTCATACTCCAGCAGAAATCTGTCCACGTCTAGCGAGGCAAAAGCGCGTTCCGCAACTACATCGTAGCCGCCTTCGGAACGCCAGGCGCTGCGATTGTTGCCCCGGCACATGTGCATTGCTATGGTGACGCTAGGGCGCCGTGCGTTTCGCAGGGTGGCGTTGTCGGCGGCGATAGTGTTCTCCAGGGCCTGGTCCAGATCCTCTCCGGCCTGAAGCATTTGCTGGCGGCGGCGGACGTCCGCCAACTCGATAACGTAGCGCAGGGAATCCAGCTGGATGTAGGTTACTCCTTCGTCCAGCAGTGCCTGCACTTCCCGTTGCAGCATTTCGACCAGTTCCTGGACCAGGTCCGAGGGCGCAGGGTAAAACCGGTCGGTCAAGCCGGGCTTGTACCAGGCCAGGGCCCGGGTCATTACTCCGGGCATGGTGATCTTAAAGGGACCCGGGGCATGCGCCTTTAGAAATCCCGACTCGTGGGCTGTTAGCCTGCGGACTTGCCGCAGCTTCGCCCCTACGACCTGGGTCGCGAAACCAATGTCCGCGGTGGTATCGTCAGCGAATTGGCCCTGGGGGCCCTGCCAGGGGTTGACGAGGCCCGGCTCGGGATCATCTATGACTCCCTCGACTGACTCGGCCAGGCCGCCGGAAAACCAGCTACGGCGATACTCGCCGTCACTGAACACTTCGATTCCAACCTCGCGTTGCATTTCCAGAGCCTGGAGGATGGCCTGGTCTTCGATTTCCCGAAGTTGCTCCAGGCTCAGTCGTCCCGCCTCATGGGAGGCTCGAGCTTCCAGCAATTCCGGGGGACGCAATAGACTGCCCACATGATCGGCCCGGTAAACTTCCGACATCAGCTACTCCCGTATTCCGATATTCGCAGCATACACCAGATTCAGCCCATCAAGAGCTTGTGAAAGACGCAGTACTGGCAGGTTGTCGGCAATGTAATCCTTGCTTTTGGCTCTGTCAACGACGATTCGGCAGGATGGTGAGGAGAAAATACAGGGCGAATCGAAATTGTACGAAGCCTGGGTGGAACGGGAGGTGGACTGTACCGAACTCGAAACCTGATCGAGGGGGCTATCAACAAACGAATCACTCGGTCGTCCGATAGGGGTTCTCCCGCCCCTCCGAAGGCAATCTCCCCTACCTGAACGCGGGAATAACTCCTTCCCCCAGCACTTGAATCGTCTGCGCCGCCTGTTCCGGCTCGTCCAGAGCACACCGGAACAACACCCGGTCAACGCCCAGACCCTCCAACCCTTTCAAATACTCAACGCACTCCTCGGGACCGCCCACTAACAGATACTGCTCCAGGTCGGCGCCCCTATTGCCCCGATACCCGTTCTCGAACAAAGGCTCCGCCTCCCGTCGCGCCCCTTCATTGGTGCCGGCCAGGTGCACATCCCGCCTCAGAACCACCTCGTTCCCCTCATCCTCGCGGCCAAACTCGGCCAGCGCGTTTTGGTAGACCTGTAACCCACGCTCGATGGCGGGTCGATTCCGCCCCGGCGCAATGACCCAGCCGTTGGCCATTTGGGCCGCCCGACGCACGGCGGGGTCTGCCCCTCCGGCAATCTACATGGGCAAAGTCTGCTGCACCGGCTTGGGGTTAATGCGGACTCCTTCGTCGATGTTGTAGTGCCGGCCCTGGAAAGTAACATCGTCTCCCGTAAAGAGGGCTCGCATGATCCGGAACGTTTCAACAAACCGCGGCGCCCGCACCCGTTGCGAGGTCCCGAAGGCGGAGAATGCCGCCGGGTCGTAGCCCAACCCGCAAATCACCACAGTTCGGCCCCCGGTAATCACGTCCAACGTCGCCACCTGCTCTGCCAGCAATATGGGGTTGTAGAATGGTAGAAGGAACAGGGGAATCAATTGCATGTCTCCGCTGAAGGCCGCCATGTGGGAAATCGTTGGCATGACCTGCATATAGTGATCGTGGGTCAGGTGATGGTCTCCCAACGACAGCGAATCGAAACCCAGGCCCGCCATCAACTTCACCTGGTCCATCAAACTGGCCAGCAGCTCCGAACTGTCTCGCTCAACCGAGTAACTGCTGGTTAGCGACATACCTATCTTCATGACAACCCTCCTTATCTTGGCCGGCCGGCCCGTTCTGGACGGCTCCGGCGCCGAAATGTGGTGGCCCTATTATAGGCAGTACAACTCCCGACTCAGAGCCAACTCCCCTTGGAACCATTCGGTATTACGGCCCCGGAATTCGGCGTCCATCAAAACCGCTTCCTGTGACTTCCTCGTACCGCCAAACGCGGACTTCCGGCTCTTGGCGGTTACGACCGGCGGAACTTGGGTGCGACAAGGGCCAGAATCCCAACCATTGTTATCCCGATTACAGCGTTTATGTTAGCGGCCCAGGGCGCCCCCCAAAAGCTGGCCACAGCTCCCGAGTTCAAACTCCCGAAGGTATAGGCGTAAATGGCAAAAGAGCGCAGCCCAATTACCCGACCCCGGAACTCCGGACGGGTTGTCTTGAGCAGGAGTGTCAGCATCAAAACCTGGGTCGAGGAGAAGAACGCCCCGGTGAACAGAAGGATGGCCAGCGACAGGTACAACGAAGTAGAAACCGAGAAAACCACCATGCTCAGGTGCCACAGCACCACCGCCAGGACCAGTAATATGCCGATATGTTTCAAATTGGGCACCGAAGCCCAGGCCATTGAACCCAGCAAAGCCCCGATGCCAAAGGCGGAAATCAATAACCCAAGGCCCGTGGAGCCTGTCCCCAGCACATCCCGGGCGAACACCGGCATGAGCGTGGTGTGGAGGGGCCATCCGGTGAAATTGATGATCACCGCCAGAACCAGCATAGCCCAGAGCGCCTGCTGGCCCTTAACGTATTTCAATCCGTCCCAAATGTCCTGGAGGAGCGACTCCCTTTCCCTAGTCCGGGCGCTCCCGATGTTCCCGATGGCGAAAGCGGAAATCCCGCCGCAGAAGTAGAGTGACGCCACCACCAGGAAGGCCCCCTCGGGCCCGAACCTCTGGAACAAGACACCGCCGATCAGTGGCCCAACCACCGTGGTCAGGTTCCGACCCACATTGGTCAGCGCGGCACCACTGGAAATCCGGTCCTCGCTCAGGGTGTCGGCGACCATTGATTGGGCCGCCGGCATTTGGAACAGCCGTATAACCCCTCCCAACAGTGTTATGGCGTAGCGTTCCAGACCTCCAGCCGTCCACTGACGATCAGGACCAGCATCCCCGTTCCCAGCAGGGCCATGGCGAACTCCACCCCTGCCAACAGCCGCTGCCGGGGCACCCGGTCCGCTATTGCTCCCGTGAACAGGGCCAGGAAGTTAAGGGCCATCCTGGCCGAACCGACCAGCCCTACCAGGAAGGGCGAGTCGGTCAGGGTGAGGACGTACCAACCCAGCACCACCTGCTCCATCTGGTTTCCCATACCCACCAGGGTCATGGAAGTCCACAGGAGGCTGAAATTCCGCCGCCGGAATATGCTCAGGGGCCCTGCTGCCCGATGCAGGGTGCCGGTTAAATTCAATTCATTGTCCAGTGCCCGATTCGCCGCGGCCAATTGAAATTTGGCAGAAGTTGTAGCGACCTCGTTTTCTTACGCGGGCGTCTCCTGGGGTATTGTCGGAAGCGAATGTAAATCAAAGGTTCCCTCCGCCGTTCTTAGAGGGAACCTTTGCAGACCTGGCCGGGCGAATTGGTTAGTCCCCGGCGACGACAGGGGCTTCCTGGAAGTGGGGCATGACGTGAGTAGCGAAGAGCTCAATGGAGCGCATCACCTTCTCATGGGGCAGGCCGGCGAAGCCGAAGTTGCCGAAGACGTGGTTAATTCCAGCTTCCTGGGTCTGCTTCAACCGTTCTATCACCACCTCGGGGGTTCCCCGAAGCGGCGGCAGACCGGCGTGGCCCGGATCGTCGCGGCGGTCCCGGTCGCTCTGGCGGTTGGCCCAGTGCTCGTAACCTTTGGCAACGTTGCCGTTCTTGTCCATCGGCATACCGATGGGCGCCCCGGAGTTGCCGATTGACCGCAGTATCCGCGAGGAAAAATTCTCCAGCTCGGCGGCGTCCCGCTCCGCTTCCTCCATGGTGGGGGCCACGTAGATGGACTTGGACATGGGCGGGTCCAGGTGGGCGTGCGCGTGATCGTACTCGTCCATCTTCTCACGCCACAGCTTGATGACCTGGGGCGCCTGGCCGAGGATGTCGGTGGGGCCGCCGGCGATGACCTGAATGTTGCGACTGGCGGCGAAATCGATGCTGGCCGGGCTCGTGCTGACGGCCTGGAACAGGGGCGGGTAGGGCTTCTGCAATGGCTTGGGCAGCACCCAAACATCGTCAACGTTGGTGAACTGGCCGTGGTAGGTGAGGGATTCCTCGGTCCAGGCCTTGATCATCACGTCGACGGCCTCGTGGAATCGATCACGGCTGGTGTCGATGTCGACGCCCACGCCGTCGAACTCCTGCTGCTGGTAGCCGGCGCCGATACCGAAGTTGAACCGGCCGTTGCTAATGATGTCGAGCATAGCCACTTCTTCGGCGACCAAGACAGGGTTATGTAGCGGCAGGACGATGACTGCGGTGCCGATGCGGATGTTCTTCGTGCGTCCGGCGACCGCGCCGAGGAAGGACCAGATTCCAGAGAGCAGGCCGTGTCGGGAAAAGCGATGCTCGCCCAGCCACGCTTCGTCGAGGCCGGCTTCGTCGGCGAACTGTATCTGCTGCAATGCCTGGGTCAGCGCCTGCTGCTGGGTAAAGTCCTCGTGGTAGGGGACGATGGTAAAGATTCCGAACTTCATGGGGCCTCCTTTGAGGACGGACTTGTGCGTTCCCGGCTGAACTCCTGTGGTCAAAGTGGGACGCACGGGAGTACGGGTTACACAGGGGCAGAATATACCCGCTGGGCTTACCATACAACCCCCGGTAACCGGGTCATGCGTAGATTAATCGCCTGGAACAGGACTCTCAGCATCAAAGAATGATGAGGGTTGAGGCACCCATCTTGAGTATTCCCTGCTTCCGGTAAATCCAAGGTAGACAAGAATCGGGAGCCTTCCTGGAGTAGTCCAGTTGGTCCTGGCTACACCCCGTTAACCGAGGCAGGGCAAAAACTCCCTTGTTCCCATTTGGTTCAGGAAAGAAGGGAATCCATTTTGTAGAGCTAAGGGCATGACGACATTTGCGCCCATCGGAGGAAGGAGACCTGTCAATTTTCGAGGACGACAAGACCTACTTGACGATGCGGGTTGACCGGCTGGAGACGGGCATGGCTTGGGCGGAGGAGCCACCGTCGCGCACCCGTCATATAGTAGGCAACCTGGTGGTGGAGCAGGTATCGGAAGGAATGGTGAAGGCCAAAACGGCGTTCATGCTGTACCGCTCACACCACGAGAAAGACGAAAACATCTTCGCCGGAAGCCGTGAGGACGAGCTGCGCAGGACGGAAGAGAGGTGGAAGATTGCTCGGCGGGCGATTGTGCTGGACTCGAGCGTCATTCTGGCGAAGAATCTGAGCGTGTTTTTTTAGTCGCTATAGCGGCGGCTGCGGTTGGTTCGAAGGAATAGCGGCGGCGGCAATGGATCGGATACGTTAGAGGAAAGCTTTTACACCGTTATAGAACACTAATGCCTTCGCGGGTAGCTCTTTCGTAAATCCAGGATACAGTACCATTGCCCTCCGCTCATTCTTCTTTGGCAAAGAGCATTATTGAAGGCGCGATACAATACCCATCCATATCAGTGGTATGGCCCAGATACTTGACCTCTTCCGGTTCCCTCTCTTCAAGGACCAGCACCTTACCCCCGCTCAGGAATTGCATCGTTGCCAGAGGCGCCGCAGCAGGCGCCTCTGCTTACCTAACTGACCGGGCGCTATCCCGACAACTCTACGATAGATATCCAGCACGGCCCCTTGCCCAACGGGACTGTCTCCGACAAGGTTAGCGAGCCGGAATCTGGATTAACGCCGAATATCGCCATCTGTCCCGAATCCTGGCCGGCCGAGTAGATGTGCCGGTCCCCGGGGCCAAGGCAGAGGGCGTTAGGTCTTGCCTCTGAAGCAACGATGCCGTTGGAGGCCAATTCTCCGGTGCCAGTGTCCACCGTGTAACAGGCGATGCTGTCATGGCCCCGGTTGGGCGCGTAAAGAAACCTGCCCGCCCCGGTGATCTGAATCTGGGAGCAGGTGTTTCTCTCGGCAAAGCCCTCGGCGGGAAGGGTGGTAATGGTCTGGAAGAGAGCAAGCGTTCCCGCCGCAGTGTCAAGACGGTATCCGCTAACGCTGCACCCCTGCTCGTTGGAGAAGTAGAGGACGTCCAGGGAAGGATGAAAGCAGAAGTGACGGGGCCCCAGGAATTCCTCCAGTTCCACTATCGCCGGAGAGTTGGGGGTAATTTGGCCCGTGTCCTCGTCGAACTTGAACTGCCAGACCTGGTTGGGGCCGTTTCCCGCGATGTGAGGAACGAAAGCGTAGCTGTTGGTCGGGTCGGTCTGCATCGCGTGAGCCCCCGTCGCCGTCTCCAGCGATACGACCGGGGCACCCCCCACTGATCCGTCGTCCCCGACGGGGTGCACCATCACGCGTGCCCCCGGGTAGTAGGACGACAGCACAAACCTGCCTCTACGGTCCGTGTTGATGTAGACCGGCCACGAGTCCAGCGGCACCTCCCCCGTCAGCGTGAGGTCTCCATTGGACTGATCAATCCTGAAGCTGGTCAGCCGAGGGGTTTCCCGGGTTCCGCAATACAAGTGATTGCGGTCGGGACTGATCGCCAGGTTGAACGGCCCGCCGGAGACAGCCACGTCGCGCTGGTGGGTGAGACCTCCGCTTTCGGGGTCCACGGTGAAGACCGAAATCTTGTTGTCCTCGTTCACGGCAACATACATGTAGTAGGGCATGGTTTCCTCCTCATATGGTTAGCAAAGCGACAAATTCCCTTAACTGTTGGGGGCACCGCTCTTGGTGGATAGAGTTGAAGCCCTGGCCCTGGCCGGGTTAGACCACCAGCCGACAGTCCGGCAACTGCTGAGCCACGAACCGCTGCTGGCCCAGAGTCGAGGTGGGCAATTCCTCTCCCACCAAAAGCACCGCCGGAGGTTAGACTTCCTTCCGGTGGGGGCTAAGGTCCAGCGTAGCGAGGGATGTACCGGTTTATGCGAGCCTGAGACGCCACCCTGTTGTCCAGCCGATTGTTGATGGTAGCGGCGTACCAAGCCCCCATGTTCCGGCTTAGGGCGTGATCCGTGTCGCTTCCCCACCCGGACCTCTCCCTGCAGGGCAGTCGGCAGGGAGCGTTGCCTCGCTCCGGGGCCACCAGCCCATACATTGCATATCGGGCGCAGGACACGGAAGTCACCCGAATGGACGGGTATCCGTAGTACCAGGACTTGCCGCCTTGGAACCGGCGCCCGGAAAAGCCATAGCTGGCCTGCAAAGCCTCGGAGTCCAGCCCGAGGCGACTATGGTTCAATCCTTCAGGCGTTACCGCAACCGGGATAAATGCGTCAGCCGATGGGACCGAAGCCGGACTCTTGCGCCCAAGTCATGCCCTTCGGGTCATGCGCTACTTCCACGGTTTCGCCCTTTGAGTTTCGCAGTCCCAAGGGGTGCTGCACCAGCTCAATCATGTTGCCGTCGGGGTCTTTGATGTAGGTGGAGTGTCCGCCGCTGTAGCCGCGGACCGAAGGCGTAGAATGCGGCACTTCCAACGCAACCAGGTTGGCTATCATCTCATCCCAGTCGTGAACCTCCAGGGCAAAGTGCCCCGATGGATTGGGAGTTGGCGTAAGGGTGCTATGAATTTCTCCGTTCCCAATCCGCAGTTGCAGTTGTCCCTGGTTCAGTTCCGGGCCACGGTCAAGATACTCCGCGCCCAGGACTTTTTCATACCATTCGCGGGTCCGCTCCCGGTCGCTGATCTGAAGATTGATGTGCTGAATCATCGTTACCCTGGACATATCCTGCCTCCTTTTTACCTCCTGATTTCTTACGTCCGCGCCAATATTGTCGCTAAATGGGCAGCGCCTGTTCGATATGGTCATCTGGCAGCTCCACGCCAAACGCGTTGACGTTGAACGCCAGCATGGCATAGCAACCCATCAGCGTTGTCAGCTCGGTGGCGCCGTTGATCCCGAATTGTGCCACCACTGCGTCGAATGATTCCTGGCTGACGCGACGGGTCCGGAAGAACTCCCTTCCGTAGTTGATTACCGCCGTCTCGTCCCCTGCGGGACTGGGCAGTTCTTTCTTGTCACGGAGGGCGTCGACCAACTCGTCGCGCAGACCCTCGCGCCTGGCGTGCGGAGCGTGGGCGTTCCAGATGAACTGGCAGTCGTTCTCCCGGGCCGCCAGCAGCATCGCCAGTTCACGTATGCGAGGCGAAAGCGACGTCTCCGTGCGCAGATAGGCGGCCAGACCGAGGGCGCGTTGGGCGACCTCAGGGGCGTTGAGCATGACTGACCCTGGTCCGGTGGTGGGCACTTCTCCTCTGCCGGCGACGAAGGCATCGAAGGCTTCACGTTCTCTTTCAGGCACTGATTCCCTGGTGACTGCGGGTGTTCTGGCCATGCTTCCCTCCCTGCTTGCGAATCCTTTGGAGGTATTGTATTGCTCCAGTCAAATATCGTCAGCATTATTGCGTAAGATTTTTGGGGTCTGGCACCAAGAAAGGAAACTTGAAAGTAGGAAATAGGACTATCCCAGGGGATTCACCAAGCCACTCTCTGGATTGAAGGGCGAAAGCGGGCCAAGGGGCCAGGGGAATGGGTTACGGTTGTCACATCACCGCAGTTCAGGAGGCGAGATAAGGCTCCGAACTGCAAAGAAGGCGGGCGGGCCACGCCCGCGAGAGGGTTCGCAGACTAAAGGCTGTGGCCAACATGGCCCACTCGGCCGCCACGTTGACCAGCCTCCGTAGCAGGAACCTCCGTGCCCCCTGTTGCCCCTGATGACTCCGAAGACCGCCGGCAGGGATGAGTGCTGCCATGAAACCTGGTGGCGGCTGGTGAATCTGGCGGCAGTCGGCGGGGCAAATGCCGATGGCTGAGGACAGGCCGGCCACTTCAGATCAGCAAGGAAACCTGGCGGGGCCAGTTACGCGCACGAGTGGAACCGAGTTGTCTCCTGGTACGAGTCGGGGGGCAGACGCCCTTTGCCTGCGACCCCTGAGGATGTGGCAGTGGAGAGGATGGTCATCGTAGAGAGGTTTGAAATGTTTGCGGAGAAATATCTCAGTGGACGCTAAAAGAAGGCTTCCGAAAGGCCCAAGAGCGTCGAGAGGCTCGTAACCAGCGGCGACTTCCAACCGCCGCAGAGGGAAAGAACTTACCGAGCTGCCACCTACCCTGGATGAATCCGGCTCAACCAGATAACACAAGAGATGTCAGGGACCAAAGAAAACGGGGCGAGGTTGTAGGTCTGAAACAACTCCGCCCCGCTCGTTTTTCCCGCCAGAACACACGGCGGTTAGCAACCGCCGGTGGCTAAAACTCTTCCACCGGCCTGGTGGCGATGCCGTAGGTGCCGTAGAAGAAGTTGGCGTAGTGGGTGGTGCCGCCGGTCACGAACAACAGGTACTGCTCCGGGCTTTCCAGCATCGGAATGGTGGCGTCCGGGTCGGTCTCCAGGGATTGCAGCTCTGGGTGAAGCAGCCATCTGCCGGTTTCGTCCTTGGGCACTCCGCGACTGCCGATGGCCTTCTGCAACGTCACCCGGCAATGCTCGTGCAGCCATTCCTGGGCGTCCCGCTTGCTGTACCCGGCTTCGGCCAGAATGACCGCGCGGGAAGGACTGAGCATAATGGGATGGTACGGCCCAGGGTAAGACACCCGCTGGTTGGTATGGCCCACCTGCGCCGACTGCCAGCCCCGTATCCACCCGCCGCTGCCGGCGCCGGGGTAGAACATCAGCGAAGCGATGTTGTTCAGCGTGTCCTCGTGGTTCCTGGAACCCGAGTCCAGGATGTCGCCAGGGCCGGTAACGGTTACCACCGTCACCGCGCTTTCGTGGGCCTGAAATCCCTGGTCTACGTGGTAGGGCTGCCACGGGCTAAGCTCTTCGTTCTCGGCGATGCACATGCCGAACTTGGTGGGCAGGCCGATGAAATTCGGGTCGCCGGTACCGGCCTTGCAGTAGCCAATGTTAATCAGGCACAGCCGCAGCGCCCGTCCGATGGAGGTGTTGGCGCTGTTGACCACGCCGGGACCCATAGCCGACGTGCCGCAGTTGATGCCGGCGCGCTGGGCAATGGGGCCGTTGACCAGAATCAGCGGAGCCTCGGTGTGGCCCGACACCTGCATATCCCGGTGGTTCATTTCCGGCTGGGCCAGGCAGTCAATGGCGGCCAGCAGCACCGGGAACTGCTCGGGGCGGCAGCCTGCCATAACGGCGTTAATCGCGACCTTCTCCACGGTGGCGACCCCAAAGCCCGGCTCCATCACCATCAGCACGTCCTGGGGACTCCTGCTGGTGCCGGCCAGCATTCTCTCCACCAACTCCGGCGTGGGGGGAATGACCGGAATGCCGTCGCTCCAGTCCCGTTCGGCCAGGAATCGGTTTACCGCGTCCAGCCCATCCGGGGATGCGTCCATCTCCACGGTGAAGACCTCGGTGGCGCCGCCGGTCTTCTGGGCGGTCACCGGCCCGCGGGAGGCCGGGAAGGTGGTCAGGCCCTGGATTATGGCGTCAATCTGCCCGTCCACCATGTTGCGAATGAAGTCGGGTTGCTGCCCGGTGGTGGCGTGGGGAATGATGACATAGGCGGTGGTGGGCTGACCCCATCCGTCCACGCAGGACTGCCACGCCCGGGCAAAGCTCTGGGCGGCGATGGCCACGGCGGGAATGCCAGCCTTCTCCATGGCGACCATGTCATGGCTAAGCCACGACGTGCAGCCCCCTCAATGCGCCGTCGCGCCCACCATGGCGTCAACCTCTGTGGCAATGCGGGCGGCCTCCTCGTCATCAATGTGAACGCCTCGGCTAAGTACCGGACGGCCTTCGCGCAGGTCTCCGCCGTAGCGCTGGAACTTGACGCTGGGATACCGTTGCTGCAACTGCTCGGCGAAGCGGTCAACGGCAACGTCGGCCCCGCCGGTCATGTTGTTGTACAGACCGATGGTCTTGCCCTCAAAGGTCGTAAGCCTGGGAGCGGGCGGCACCTTGAAGTCCACCCGGTCGGCAGCGGGAGACATTATCTGCACTTTCATGTCGCAATTCCTTTCCGAATCAGGTTGGGTATGGTGCCCGCGCCGCTCTTAAGCCATCGTCAACGCGGGACGCCTCTGTGGACTTGAGCATAGTTATACGGCTCGTCAACGTCAAGCTATGGCGCCGGAAACCGGGACCCTGCCTTGGCTCAGAATACCGAAATTAGCCCCACTTGTTCAGGCCTTCCTCAGATTAGCAATACGGGTCAGCCGGCCCTTCGGTGGGCCTTAGGGGCAGACGCTAGTCCTGTCCACCGCGACGCTGCCAGCGCATACGGACTCCTCGAAAAGACGCTTCATAGGCGAGAGGCCCCACAGCGCCTTGGGGAACCTGTCCCCCAGGGAGTTTGCCACGTTGGCGCCGATGGAGGATTGACCCGCAAAACTCGCACTATAGCTGGTACATAGAAAAGGGCAGGACCACATCCCACAAACCTCGTACTGCCGCCGGAACAGGTTCCGTGGGCAAATCAGAACTTAGTCTTGCGAATGAAGTACTGAGCCAAGTAGTCGATCACAGACCCTGAGTCGTTGCTCTGAATAACCTGGTTAGCCTTGGTCAGCACCTCCGGGGCGGCGTTCGACACTGCTATCGCATAATCGGCCTGCTCGAACAGGGCAAGATCGTTGACATCGTCACCGAAAGCAACGACACGGTCCCACCTGGAGTTCAACGCTTGGCAAAGACCGTCAACGGCAGATCCTTTGTCTGCCTTGGGGTGTGAAGCGGTAACCTCGTACCAACCCGGGAATTGGCGTGCCGGCATCGAACTGACCCTGGCGCCTTCAACCTGCAGTATATCTTCCGTAAGTTCGTTCAGTGCCTCCTGTTCCACAAAAGTGGTCATTGACAAAATGCCCGTGCCTGGAACATCCGACGGCTGGTCGTACCAGCAAAGCCGCGGGTCACCGTAAGCTCTCTTTTCATCAACATACCACTCCGCAGCAGCAGAAGCAGTATGCGAATGGAACGCCCAATCCCGATGTCCATCAATAGCAGCAACAAAAGGGGAAATGCCCCGCTGGGAGAACCGGGACAACAAACCCTCGGCGGCAGATTGTGAAAGTACCCTTGTAACCAGGTGTTCGCCCGAGGTCGGCCAGGTGACGAGGCTCCCTCCAAGCGTTATGGCCGGCAGAGAAAGGTGTAGGTCTTTCAGCAGAGCATTGATTGCTTGGATACTGCGTGCCGTAGCCACGGTGAACTGGAGACCGTGGTCGATTATATGGTTTAGCGTTGCAGTCTGCCCGTCCGGCAACACTTTCTCACTGGTAAGAAGCGTCCCGTCCAGATCTGAGACAAAGAGAGTTTTGGAGAGTGTGCCCCGTATTGCATCATATTTTGAAAAGGCTCCCTGTCCCATCTAGGATTTATCCTCCTTCCCAAACTTGGGCCACGAGCCTATCCCCAACAACTCCAGGACAAGCGCCTGGCCCGGCATATCCATGGAGGGTCTCAGTTCCGACCACCGTAATGTCCCAGTAAAGCACTACGATGTCACACTGTCCCTACAAACATTCTAGCCATATCCAACTTTCTGATTTCCTTGTCCGGAGGTGGTCGTCATACTTCCTTATCTCACATCCTAACGGCTGACTATTCTGTCCACCCATCCTAAAAAGGGAATGCGATCAAGTTGGAGGCATGTACACAAAGAGGGAATGCAATCAGGGCAGAGGCAGTCAATCAACCGCCCCTGCCCTGACGTTACACCGGTGCAGCAGAAACTCTGAGGTAGACACCCGCAGCCTCCGCGTCCTCATGGCCGTCCACGGACCCCAGGGTGATAAGGCCGTCATTTACCCCCGGGTTGGCCCTTGCAGCATCGGCCACAGCTTGTGGGCAGTCTCGCCCATAATCCAGTTGCGGTCTTCGTCGGAAAGCCAGGGCAGGGCCGTCTGGCCCAACTGCACCTGGCCGATGTAACCGCCCTCACGGGTGGAGGGGAAGTTGGAGCCCCACATGACGCGCTGCGGTGTGAAGGCCTCAATGACGCGCCTGAAGAGTTCCTGCTCGGGCGGGGTCAGGTCGGCATAAGGGCCGAGGCTGGTGCTGGAGATGCGCAGGTGGGCGTTGGGCAGCCTGGCCAACTCTTCCAGGGCAGTCGTCATGGCGTCCTTGTCCCCGGCGCCGCTCCAGCCCGCGAAGTGGTCCGGAGCAAAGAGGACGTTGGGGTGGCGGGCTCCCACGTTCCGCATCCGGTCAACCTTGTCCGGCTGGCCGCCGCCACCGATGGAAATGGGAATGCCCAGGGCTTCGGCCCGCTCCCAGAGAGAATCGCAGCTGGGGTCGTCGGGTTCGGCCTGACTCTGGAGGCGCACCCCCACCATGCCCCGCTCGTTCACCCAATAAGACAGTTTGTCCGCGGCATCGGGCGCAGCCGGGTCCAGGATCCCCACGGACACGGTGCGGGGAGCATAGTCCTGGGCGCTGTCACACTGGTAGGAGTTATCCAGGCCATAGGTAGCGTTGGGCTGCACTAACGTGGCACAGTCCACGCCGGCCGCATCCATTTCCGCAATCAGGTCTTCGACGTCGTTGCTGACCTCGGTGGACCATCCCCGCGCTCCGGGGTCCAGTGGATGCTTGACCTTGTCGCTGCTGACCACGTGGGTGTGGGTGTCGATAATCATGGGCGTAACTCCTGAAGGATTACATTGGAGAAGCGATGGCAGTCTACCACACGGCCCCGGATGGCGGAATGCTGCCGTTACGCGGAGGCTGGCCAGCCGGCCTGTACACCTGCCGATACCACACATAGGCATGAGAAATGTCTATTGAGCGACAAAATGTGAGGACTTCCAGCCACCCCTTACTTTAACAGCGGACACCGCGGGAGGTGCGGCCGCGTAGGTGTAGCCCAGGACTCCTGGTAGCCAGCCGCGTAGAACTGCGGTCGTTAACTCCCGCAGGCCGATGACAGTCATCCCGGATGCCGTGCCGTCACACCGTCCCCTTGGCGGTCGGCCGGGGCGCGAAAGCCAGGTATTACCTGAGCAAGGGGTAAGGGCAATCGCGTCTTATCAGTCGCAAGTCAACCGCACCTGCTTGCATGTCACCTTGAGCTTGCCGAAGAGCCCAAACACCTTCCCTTCGACCCCGTTACAGGACCATAAGGGGGTTTAAAGGTCAATTTTTAGATTCTTCGACTTCGCTCAGAATGACGGGGGCTTCGCTCAGAATGGCAGGAAGAGGATAAAGGGCAGAATGACGAGGCGTTTCGCCCAGAGACGGGGGCTCCGCCTAGGATTGCGTTGCCTTGAGGCGTTGATTATTTGCCACTTACCCCAGGTTCCTTATCTCGTCGCAAATGTCTTGGTCAGCCTCCGCCTCTTCCAGGCGGTCGCTGAAGAGGTAGGCCAGGGATCGGCGGCCGTAGTAGTTGTCTTCCTTCGGGTTCAACTCAATGGCCCGAGTCAAGTCGGCGGTGGACTCGTCGTACATTCCCATTTCGTAGAAAGAGACGCCCCGGTTGAACCAGGCGTCGGCCAGGGTTCCGTCCAACTCCAGGGCACTGGTGTAGTCGGCTATGGCCTGTTCGTAGGCGCCGTTACGGCTGTACTGGTTGCCCCGCCGATTATAGCCCTCGGCGTCGGTGGGTTCCTCCGGCGGGGTTAAGTTTGGTCTCATGCTAAAGGCTTCACCCGGGTCCTTTCTGGAATCTGATCTACGGCGCCTTGTGAACGGGCAGCAGGACTAAATTACCGACCTTACCAGCCCGCCGTCCACCAGGATGGTGGTGCCGGTGATGTAGCTGGACTTGCCCGAGGCCAGGAAGGCGGCCAAGTAGGCCAGTTCCTTGGGTTCGCCGATGCGGCCCACCGCTGTTTCCTTGGCGCGCTCCGCCAGGCCCTCTTCCACGGAGATTCCCAGTTCCTGCGCCCGGCTGGTTACGTTGGAAAGCATCCGCTCGCTGAGGATGGAACCCGGGGCTATGTTGTTGACCAGTATGCCTTCCCGTCCCACCTCGTCGGCCAGGCTCTTCATGTAGGCCACCACGCCCATTCGGGTGGCGCCGGACAGGGCCAAGTTGGGGATGGGCTGGTAAACGGTGCTGGCCAGGATGTTGATGATGCGGCCGCCGCCCTGGGCCTTCAGGTGGGGGATGGCCTCCCGGGACATGCGGGAGAAGAAGTAAAGGGAGCGCTGCACCGCCGTATCCCACTGCTCCTCGGTGGCTGTCTCGGAGCGGGCCAGGGGCGGCCCTCCTGAGTTGTTGATCATGATGTCCAGTTGGCCGTAGTGGCTGACGGTGGCGGCCACCAGGTCCTTGATGTTGTCGTAGCTCTCCAGGTCAGCGGCTATGGGCAGCACCTCGGCCCCCGTGGTGTCCCGTATTTCCGCTGCCGCCCGCTCCAAATTAGCGGCGGTGCGGCTGCAAATGGCCAGCCGTGCGCCTTCTTCCGCCAGCACGTCGGCGCACGCCCTGCCCAGACCTGCGCTGGCGCCGCCAATGATTGCAACTTTACCCTTGAGTTCCAAGTCCATGCGGGATTCCCCCTTAACGCTCCGGCCCCCGATAAAGGCCGGGCAGGTATGACATGCTGGCCCCGCATTATAGCAGACAGGGAATGGAGGGAGAATTGTGTGATTCTTGCACTCTGGCCAGGGCACACACATAGGTCTGCCCCTACAGAAGGTAGAAATGGCAGGGGAGCACCTGCGTGTGCGCCCTGGTATTGGCATTGGAACTTCTGCTAACGTGATGGTCCTTACCAGGGGGTATGTTGCCATATACGTAAACCAAGCCGTGCTATACTGGCCCGGCTCACTTTCAGCCACCAACCTGACCCCGTGAGGCCTGCCTTGGAATACACCAACATCATTCTTGATATTGCGGATTCCGTCGCCACCTTACGCCTTAACCGCCCCGATGCTCTAAACGCTTTGAGCATGGAACTGCTGGCCGAGTTTTCCGATGCCGTGGCTTCTGTAGGTCAGAACGAAACTATCAAAGCACTGGTTGTCCGGGGGGAAGGACGGGCCTTCTGCGCGGGGGCAGATCTCCTCTTTTTCGATACCGTTTTCGACGAAATCTCCCTGTTGCCGCCCTACGTTCGGTTGCTCAACGATTGCTTCTTCCAACTGGAGAACCTGCCCATACCCACCATCGCCGCGGTGCATGGCTTCGCCCTGGCCGGGGGCCTGGAACTGGCGCTGGCCTGCGACCTGACCCTGGCCGCTGAGGACGCCCGCATCGGCGACCAGCACGCCAACTTTGGGCTGATGCCTGGTGGCGGTTCCACCCAACGGCTGCCCCGTCGCATTGGCATGCAGCGGGCCATGGAATTGTTGACCACTGGGCGCTGGCTCTCGGGGAGTGAGGCGGCAGAGTGGGGACTGGTGCTCCGTGCCGTTCCTGAGGAGTCCCTGGAAGCTGAACTTGAAACGTTGCTGGGGCAGCTTCGTGGCAAGAGCCGTACCGGGTTGGGCTGGATTAAGTCAATTACCCGGCAGGGACAGGACCTGCCCGTCCGGGCGGGAATCGACCGGGAAGGCATGGCTTTTGTGCAGTATTTCGCCACATCGCCCCATCCCCGGGAAGGGATTCAGGCTTTCAAAGAGAAGCGTAAGGCGGAGTTCTGACCTTATTTCAACAGAATAGCAGTTATAAATGTAAACTATTTGTTAACTAATGGGTATAAAGGAAATTTGGTATTGACATGTGAAGAAAATAGTCTAAACTAAATGGAACTCTAGACCGTAGTTACATTAGGAGGGCCCTATGGAAGGAAAAGTCCAGATAGAGATTACCTACTGCGTTCCTTGACAGCACCATGCTACCGCCACGTGGATGGCGAATGAATTCTTCCGAACCTATGGACCGGATGCGGCGATAACCATCTCCCCGCGCGGCCAGGGCATCATGGAAGTGTTTGTAGACGGCGAGAAGATCTTCGACAAGAAGGCCGAAGGTAATATCTACCCCGACCTCGCGCGGGTCCGCAAAATGAAGGAAGTAATCACCGAGCGGGTCGCTAGTGCGGAAGCTGTCCCAGCCGATAATTAGCTTTATTTGCGCCGGTACGCCTCGGCAACCGGCTTAACGGTTAGATAAAATGCAACCCCTCTACCTAGGTAGAGGGGTTGTTCTTTTGATGGCGTAGAAGTCTGGCCCTACCCTATTGCCTGGTTGGTGCGGCCTCAACTGTTTCCGACCACAGCTCAGCTTGGGGTATTGGTTGAGCGGGAGTTGCTTTGATAGGACGGACGACAGGAGTGATCAGGTGCTGTACATTCTCCCAAACTCTCTCTGTGACTTCTTCTAGACTGAGCGCAGCGTCTATGACCACCCACTGTTGGGAATTGGCGCCGGCTTGTGCGAGGAAGCCCTGACGTACTCTCTCATGAAAGAAGAGGTCCAGGTCCTCAAATCTTCTATCATCGACCTTTCGCTTAATTGGAGAGATACTAGCAGCCCAGTCCATTTCAAAGGGCAGTTGAAGCCCTCCGGTTGAGCGGCTGAGGCCGACCACAGGAGCCACGTCCAACAGGAAAATTAGGTCAGGAGTTATCCCTTGGGTGGCGAAACCGTTCAGGGCAGTTACCACCCCTAGGTCAATGCCTCTGCCATGACCTTGATATGAAACTGTTGAGGCGGAGAACCTGTCGGCTATTACCGTTTTTCCATTTTCCAGAGCTGGCTGAATCTTTTCGACAACTAGTTGTGTGCGGGCGGCCTCAAACATTAGTAATTCAGCTTCCGGTGTCGTGGGACGGTGGCTCTTGAGATAAGTTCGCAGGTATTCACCAAGCACGGTACCGCCGGGTTCTCGAAAAAGTTCACAGGGAACGGAAGACGCTTCCAGTCTGTCCCGCAACAGCGAGGCCTGGGTCGTCTTCCCGGCCCCTTCTCCACCCTCAAATGCTATGAAAAGTCCTGCCACTGGCCACCTCTGGATACAATTGTATCCCTTTATCCACGATTACACATCCTGGGCCACAAATGTGGTCAGTCAACGTGGTGAGACAATTTTGGATTCCAAAGAGAATGGCCTGATCAGTATAGATTCAGGCCATCACTTGTGAACATTCGTCCCCATTGGGGGATTACCCTGGGTCAGCCTACGGTCTGTAAAGGAGCACCGATCGTTCAGGCTCCCGTCCCCGGCTGGTTGAGGCCAGGTTGAATCGCTGGGCCAACAGGTGCTGCAACCGACGGACGTAGGCCCGTTGCGGGTTTAGCTGAACGCTGAACTCGCCGCCCAGTACTCGCTGCGCCGCCTCTTCGGCCTCCAGCATGGCCTGATCCAGGGTTTCCTTGGAGGCGTGGTCTTCCCGGGCCCGTCCCATGCCTCTAAACGGTATTCCCTGCTCCTTGGCCAGCGCGCGCAGGAAGTCCATCAACTGGGGCAGAGTGTTCTTGCGCAACACATAGACGGGTGTGCCCGTGGACTCTGCCGACCGCACCAACTGGGCGCCCCGGCGATAATGGGTTTTGGTGGTCAGTACGAGGGAAGCCCGGCGCAACTCGTTGACGACGCCCAGGGTTAGCCCCATTTCCGACTGGGCAACCTCCAGTTTGTCCTTGCTAACCCCGAAGAGGAACACCTGGGCTTCCAGCTTGCGGGCGCCGTTCTCGTCGGTTGAGTCTGTCCGCTCGCCTGAGTCCGTGCCGACAGCCGCCTCTCCGTTGACAGCGTCATCCAGGTAACTTGCCTGGAAGCGCGTCTGAGGCGCGGGAACCTGGCCAGACTGCCGTTCCTGGTGTTGTACCTGGTGTCGTTCTTGATACCGGTCCTGCTGCCTTCCCTGGCGCCGGTCCGGGCGGCGACCGCCCTGGCCGTATTCCTGGTTCCTGCCGTTTAACTCCTGGGTCCAGGGGGCTGGAGGGTTGGAGTTGGGACGCGGGTCGCCCTGCTGCTCGATAACCTCGCCGCCATCGTCCAAACTGCGAATTACCGGCGCAATGGGATAACCGCGCAGCCACTGGTCCACTACCTGCGCAACGCCGTCGTGTACCGCAACCTGTTCCCAGCTTTGGATTTCAACAACTACGTCAAAGGTGGGCGGGGCCTTGCGTTCCAGAACTGTCTTTTGAGTGCCTCGGTAACGGGCTTCCTGGTCTCCCAGGGTCACCGACTGTATTCCTCCCACCAGGTCCGAAAGGGTGGGATTGAGGATGAGGTTGTCCAGGGTGTTGCCGTGGGCGGTGGCGATAAGCTGAACGCCTCGCTCGGCGATAGTGCGGGCGGCGGCGGCCTCTTCCTCGGTGCCCATCTCGTCAATGATGATGACCTGGGGCATGTGGTTTTCCACCGCTTCGATCATCACCCCGTGCTGCCTGGTGGGCGTGGCGACCTGCATCCGGCGGGCGTGTCCGATGGCCGGATGGGGCACGTCGCCGTCGCCGGCAATCTCGTTGGAGGTATCTACAATAACCACCCGCTTGCGGGCGCTGTCGGCCAGCACACGGGCCACCTCCCGCAGCATGGTGGTCTTGCCCACGCCGGGCCGCCCCAGCAGCAGGATGTTCTTGTTGGCGAAAGCCAGGTCCTCGATAATCTTGATGGTGCCAAACACGGCACGGCCGGCGCGGCAGGTTATGCCCACCACCTGGCCCCTGCGGTTCCGGATGGCGGAAATACGGTGCAGCGTCCGCTCCATTCCGGCCCGGTTGTCGTCGCCGAAATCGCCTATCTGCTCTATCAAGTAGTCCAGGTCGTCCCGGCTTACCTCCTCATCGTCCAGAAGCACGTCCCCGGCAGGAAAACGCGCTTCGGGCAGGCGGCCCAAGTCCAGCACTACCTCCAGCAGGTCGGCCAGATTCTCCTGGGTCAGCAGGCTGCTCTTAACGCGAGGGGGCAGGATGTCCAGCAGGCGCTCCATTTCCGCCTGGACCAGTTCTTGCGCTGCTACCAATTCACGCCTCCACCGTTGCCATTCCGTAACGCACAGCCGGAACGGCCACCATTTTGACCAGCATCGTAAAGTCGGCTACTTGCCGGAAGCCTCGAGCCGCCAGCCTGTCGCTGACCGGTCCCTGGTAGTCAGGCACCAGCCACCGCAGACGCGGCGCGCGGGCCAGGGCAAAGTCTATCAACTCAAACAGTAGATCGGGGCGGTCCGGATGGGCCATCACTTCCGCTTCTGAGGTTCCACCCCTGCCTGTTACCTTGACCCAGCCAATTATTCTGTCCTTATGCTCGGCGACCCACTCCTGATGCCGGCCCGCTGCCAGCCGGCTGCAATCTGCGTCCCGCGCATCCAGCCACTGATCGAAGGTGAGCCACAGCATTTGCCGGACCCTTACCGGCGTACTGGCGCAATACAGTTGGAACAGGCCGTAATTGTCGGCGGGCAACCGGAGCCGCATCAGGTCGTCGGAATTGGACCTCTTTGGCGGGGACGCTGAACCGTTGCCTATTCCGGGGCCAGCGCCTTCCAGCAGCGACTCGCTAAAACAGGCTACAAAACCGCTACGCCTGGCCAGTGAAATGGCGGGACAGTTCGAAGCTAATCTTACAAATATACGCTCGGCGGAACGTTCCCCTGCCGACTGGAACAACTCTTCAAGCAATGACAGGGAATCTGTTGCGGCCTCGTCCAATCCATGATGTCCCGTTGCGTCACTGGCTGGAAAGCCATTGTCGTTGTAGCTGCAGGGGCGTTCCGTTAAGTTTTCCGCCGGGAGGTAAAGGCCGTCTATATCCCACGCCCGGTGTCCGGCCCGGGTACGGGCAGAGACTAACCCGGTCAGCCGAGCACCCTGCCAATGAGCCACGGCCAGCCGGTTTCTGGGCTGCATTACTGCATTTCGCCACAGTCGGGCGCTCTGCATGTATGGCCGGTCGCTGCCGGCCACGGTTGGGCGAGGACAAGCCAGGTTCGGCCCCCTGGGCGCGTTGAGCAGGGTGCAGCGCAAGGCGTCGGTTATGCGGAAGGATTGGACGTTCTGCATTTGATCCAACGGCGCCATGTAAGGTTATCAGCCTTCCCCACCGGGGGGTGAGGCCGCCTCGGACCTGGAAGCCAGATCCAGGAAATACTGGTGCAAACGGGTATCGTCGGTCAGTTCGGGATGGAATGCCGTTGCCATCAGGTTTCCCTGCCGCACCGCTACGGCCTGGCCGTTGGGCAGGGCTGCCAGAGTCTTGACCTGGGCCCCCAGGCGATTGACCACCGGAGCTCGGATGAATATGGCGTGAAATGGGCCCGGCTCCAACCCTCGAATATCCAGGTCCTGTTCGAAGCTGTCAATCTGGCGGCCGAAGGCGTTACGCTGCACGCCAATGTCCATAATCTTCAGGGGAACGGGGTCGGCTTCGGTGATTTCGTGGGCCAGCATTATCATACCGGCGCAGGTGCCCCACACGGCCTTGCCAGCCTGCGCCATGGCAACCACAGGCTCCCGCAGGTGATAGATGCTCATCAACCGGCTGAGGGTGGTGCTTTCGCCTCCGGGGACAATCAGGCCGTCGATACCTTCAAGGTGCTCCGGCAACCGGACTTCCCGGCATTCAACGTTGAGCCGCCGTAAAACGGCAATGTGCTCGGCAAAGTCACCCTGTACGGCTAGTACCCCGATTTTCAATGCAATTCTGTCCGACGGTCGATTTTTGCCCTTCGTGTCTGTCCTGATTTGCCTGGAGGACAGGGCGGGATCCTCTCTTCACCCAGAGAAGGACGCCACTGAGGTATTCCAACTGCCTATGCCCTTCTCTTCCGGGGTCTTGTGAAGGGTTAAATGCTGCGGGGAGCCAGCAACTGGTCTTCCGGAATGGATCGGGTGCTGATGCCTACCATCGGCTCTCCCAGGTCCTTGGAAACGTCGGCCAGAATCTTCGGGTCGTTGTAGTGGGTAACGGCCTGTACAATGGCGTAGCCCCTTTCGACCGGGTTGCCTGACTTGAAAATGCCGGAACCCACGAACACGCCGTCGGCGCCCAACTGCATCATCAAGGCGGCGTCGGCCGGGGTGGCAACGCCACCGGCGGCAAAGTTCACTACCGGCATGCGGCCCATCTCGCGGGTCTGGGTCAGCAACTCCAGGCTGACGCCCAGGTTTCGGGCTTCCACCACCAGTTCGTCCTCGGGCATATTCTTCAGCTTCCGGATGGCGTCCTGCACCGCCCGCATGTGCCGCACCGCCTCCACCACGTCGCCGGTACCGGCTTCGCCCTTGGTGCGGATCATGGCTGCGCCCTCGGAAATGCGGCGCAGGGCCTCGCCCAGGTCGCGACACCCGCAGACAAAGGGGACCTGGAAGTCATGCTTCCAGACGTGGTGCGTCTCGTCTGCCGGGGTCAGCACCTCGGATTCATCAATGTAGTCGATTCCGATGGCTTCCAGCACCTGGGCCTCAACGAAGTGGCCGATGCGGCACTTGGCCATTACGGGAATGCTCACGGCGTCCATAATTCCCTGAATGATTGCGGGGTCGGTCATGCGGGCAACGCCGCCGTCGGCGCGGATGTCGGCGGGCACCCGTTCCAGGGCCATAACGGCCACAGCCCCCGCCTCCGCGGCGATCTTGGCCTGTTCGACGTTAACCACGTCCATGATTACACCGCCCTTCAGCATTTGGGCGTGCCCAGCTTTGACCGTAAAGGTACCGGTTAGAATGTCAACCATTTCCAATATCCTCCAAATGGGGATAGTGTCTGCTATAAGTTCAATAGTGTTCCGACGGTATTATACGTCCACCAGCCAGCTATTATCAATTGGCGGTACTGTAGCGACAAGCCTCTATAGTCGTGCTGATTCGGTTCCTACCACAACTCCTGAGACGCCAGCCGCGCCCCTTCTACCATTGAGGCCAGCTTGGCCCAGGCTATGTTTGTTTCCACCTTGCGACCCCAGGCCGACGTGCCGAAACCGCAGTCGCTGCTGGCCATTACGTTTTCCCGCCCTACGGCATTGGCGTAGTTGGCGATGCGCTGGGCGATAAGTTCCGGGTGCTCAATGAAGTTGGTCGTGGTGTCCAGCACCCCGGGAATCAGCAGTTTGCCCTCGGGCAGGGTTACGTCCTGCCACACTTTCCACTCGTGGGCGTGCCGGGGGTTGGCGCCTTCGAAGGACAAGCCCAGGGGCCTCGCCTGCAGCACTATGTCCACTATCTGACTGAGGGGGATGTCGTGGTGGTGCGGCCCCTCGGTGTTTCCCCAGCACAGGTGCAGCCGCATCCGCTCCGGGTCGATGTCCTTGAGCGCGTAGTTGATCACTTCGACGTGCAGTTCCACCACCTTTTTGAATTCTTCCTCGGACAGGTGGGAGAACTGGGAAACGCGGGTTATGGCCAGGTCGGGACAGTCAATTTGCAGCAGGAGGCCCGAGTTGGCGATGGCGTCGTACTCGTCCTTCATCACCTCGGCCAGGGCGTAGAGATAGGCCTCTTCAGTGGGGTAATACTCGTTGGGCAGGAAGTTGGCGATGACCCCGGGCGACGCAGCGGTCATGAATACCTCTTCCACCGTGGCATCCGCCGCCGCCACTCTAAGAGTCTCAATGTCTCGCTCCACCGCCGGCCAGTCCTTCCAGCCAATGGGGCCGGTACAGGCCGGCTGAGGCATGTTGCGCGAGGACATATGGGTCTGGGTTTCGGCGAACTGGGAGAAGTCGTCATCGTCAAGGCGGGGGCGCCGCCGCACCATCCGGTCGCCCTCGAAGCCGGTAAGCCGCTCCTTAACGTAAGTGGCGTATTGCGAGCGGCCCTGCTCGCCGTCGTTTACCACGTCAATGCCGGTGCGCTGCTGCCGGTTGACGACCTTGGAAACCCCTTCGCGCACCCCGGCGGCAAGCCGTTTCGGGTCAAACCCGGCCTGCTCTTCACGCTCGCGCAGGAGTTCCTGGAGTTTGGTCGACCGGGGCAGGCTGCCGGTGTGGGTGGTGAGAATCCTGGAATCGCTTCTTCTCATGATTCCTCCTTAGGAGTTAAGCCTTCAGACATTCGTGCCTATGCCGGTGCATTAGCGAATGGAAAACAGGTAGTCAGGCTAGGGCTGGGGCTCCTCGTAGGTAACATCAATGGCTTGCTGCAAAGTGTCTCCCATGGGGTTGGTGGCAATAACGTTGATGGTGTTAAGGCCGGTCTGCAGTGTTATGGTAGTGGCGAATATCCCCAACTGGTCCACGGGAATGGCAATGCCATTCACCGTCACTGTGGCATCGGACGCGGTCCTGCCCCACAGCCGGATAGTGGGACTGGTTACCTTCCGGTCCTGCTCGTCAGGCTGGGTAATTGTCAGGAAGAAAGGCTCCAGGGGCCAGTAGGTGAGGGTCAGAGTCTTCCCTGTCCTGCGCCCGTCGGGGCTGATGGCAAATATGTCCAGGACGTTTACGCCCGGGGCCAGGGGAACGGACAGGCGGAAGCGTCCATCCCCGCCGGCGGCCACCGCTCTGCCCCTTACGCTAACTGATGCTCCTATGCTGGTAACCCCCTGGATTATCACCGACTCCTCCCGAATGATGCTTCGGTCCAGCGGCGACTCAATAATCAGGATTGGCCCACCGGCCATGGGATCTGCCGTAGGTTCAGCGACAGGCTCTGGCGTGGCCGTTGGCAGCGGGGTGGGTGTAACCGTAGGCGTGGGTGTTGGCAACGTCGTGGCCGTAGGCGTAACGGTGGGCGTGGGAGCAGGCGTGGGAATGGGTGTCGGCTCCGGCTCTGGAGTCGGAGTCGGAACCGGTGTTGGAACCGGTGTTGGGGTTGGCAGCGGCTTCGGCGTGGGTTGGGGCGTCGGCACAAGAGAAGGTGGAGCGCTAACCTGGTGTGTTGGAGTTACCGTTGGGAAAGGTGGTTCAGTCCCCGGGCGGTCAAATACAGTGACACAACCTACCGCGCCGGCCAGGATAAGGACGGATAGCAATGATATCAGGAAATGGGTAGCGGAAGCCCTGGTTGGCAGCGACCGGTTGCCGCCGGAAGGAAAGGTCATGCCGGTGGCTCTCCCGGTGGGTCGGCAGGCTTGCTCTGAAGGGGCAGCGCAACGGTAAACGAAGTGTGATGGTCGGGGTCTGGCGCGGCTACGCTTTCCACAGTCAGGTTGCCGTCGTACCGCTTGGCCAGGGTATGGGCTATGAACAAGCCAAGGCCCGAACTGGTACGTTCTTCCCGCCGGGCTACTTCCGGTGTCCAGCCGCGGTCGAACAAATAAGGCAGGTACCGGGCGGCTATGCCCGGGCCATCGTCCCAAACCCGGATGTAGAAATTCCTGGCGTCCCTGGTCAAGCCGATTTCAGTGAAAGACTCGGCGTATCTGACCGTGTTGTCCACGAGGTTGGTCACGATGTGCTCTACCGCGGAACTGTCGCAATACACTATGCCGAACTCGGTGGGTTCCGACCACCAGACAATCTGCTTGCTGGCGTCAGTGGCCACCAGGCTGTAACGGTCTACTATACGCCGGACAACCTCGGCCGGTTCCACCGCGTGAAGCGTTTTTCCGGTGTTGGGCGTCTCCAGCTCGATGAGCACCTGCATGTTGGACATCATCAGGCGGAAGCTGGGAGTTTGTTCTTCTATCTCATCCAGCAATTCCCGAACTGAGGCGGGAATTTCAGCGCCGGCCGCCTGTAATTGCTCCCGGATCTCCCTTTCCTTGCCCAGGATGCGGCGCAGGGGGCGCCCCAGGTCGTGGTTGAAAAGATCGAAGTATTGCTGGGTTACCTGCGTCCACCGTTCCGCGAAGTGCTGGTCCTCTTCGGCCTTTTGCCTCCTTCCCCGCAATATCTCGGATATCAGATAGGAAAGGGACGTGATGGCTAGTCCCAGGATTGCCAGCGCCGCGCCGATGTAGGTCAGGGGTTCAATGCCCCAGAGGCGGGCAAACATGGCATCGCCGATCAGGGGCGCCGTGGCCAAGTTCCCCAACCCAAATATCAACACCAGCACGCCCAGGAGCCGGGCAAGGCCGCCAAGGCCCACTGGACGAAAACGGGTCTTTGGCAGGCTCCAGGAGAGAGGCAGTCTCAGATTCGGGATTAGCACGGTATCACAGTTGCGGGGGAGTCAGCCGATAGCCCCGGTCCCTCACGTTTACGATAAGGTCGTTGGCCCCCAGTTGGACCCCCAGCGCCTTTCCTACGGAAACCTTGATTTCTCGAATGCGTACCCGCAGGGATGCGCGGGCCTCTTCGCCTTCCGAGTAGCGTTCCAGGCGGCTGAATGGCACCAACTCGCCGGGGCTTCGATACCAGGCAGCGGCAAGTTCTCTGAAAATCTCGAATTTCATTCCGTGAATATCGCCCACCGGTTGCAGCGCTCCGTCCCGCTCCCGGCGAGCGGAGACGGCCTCGGCGCCTACATCCACCATCAGGTGGGTGCCGATGGGTATCATTTCGGGGCTGGAACCCATCAGCCGCCGGAGGCGCAGTACCACTTCTTCGGGGCTGGCCAGCTTGTCTATGAAGTCTACCGGGGCGTTCCAGCGCAGGGCGCCGCGAACCGCCGTGTCCCGCGCCGGCCCCTGGGCGTACTGGGTAAACATCAAGACCGGCAGGGTGGGGTAATGCTCCACAATCTGGCGCAAAATCTCCAGTCCCCTGAACTGATCGTCCCGGTGCTCACCCAGGCGGACGTCCAGGAGGACGCCATCGGGACGTTCGTCCTCTATGGCGTAGAGGGTGGCGTTCTCAAACTCGTCACCAACCAGCCACTTGGACTGGGGCTGCACGATAATGGTGCGCCAGCCCTCGTCCTCCAGGCGACGCTGCACCGCCTTGACGATTGCCGATTCCCATTCGTCGTCGATTATCAGTATCTTGCTGTCGGCCATAATGTTGCGGCTTGTGCGCCCACTCTAATTTTGAACTCTAGGAGGTGGGGGTGGCGGGCTGCACCTGGTACAGGTTTTCGTTAAGGATTTCATCCTCAAAGTTCCGCAGGTCAGAGATAAGTACACCCTGTATCTGGCCCTGGTTATCTATCTTGGCCTTAATACGGGGATTGGGGGTGTGTCCATGCAGTTAATCGTATTAGGGCCCCACTGGACATCCCACAAGTCCGTGGCACGGTCGTACTTGACGGTGAGAGGGTGGGGCTGGACATTGGCTACCAGCACTGTATCATCATCGCATCTGTTGGCGAAGTGGAGGACGCCGATTGCGTGAAAACCGACGGCTTGCAAGTCCTCGGTCCGACGAACTTCAAACCAATAGTCCGTATCGGGAAATTGATAGCTGTTGACAGCCCAATTCCCCCCCCCACGATATTTCCAGGAAGTCACCTAGTCGATCGAACCAGACATTTATTGTCCTTCTTTGCTCCATAGGGCCTCCCCGGCAATAACCTCCTCATCCACATATGCAGTCGTCACGAAGGCGTCGCCATCAGCCAGAAAATATACCACCACCCGGACCCATTTGCTTCCTATGACCGTTTGTTCATACCACTTGTGATATATCCTGCCAAATTCCTGGTTTACGGTAGACTGGAATACCAGGTCGGGATCTTTGAGGGTTTCCTCCAGCTCTTCCCGCATTGACACCATGTAACTGTGGTGTCTGGCAGGATCAATGATGTGCAGCCACCGCTCATTGGTCAGCCTTATGGGCTGTCCCTGAAAGTCGTGAATTACCTCATCTCTTTGGTTAATGATACCATGCCCTTGAGTGGCACATTATCTGCCACCATTTGGTAGCCTGACAACATTGACGCAGCGCGACATAACGGAAAAACCCTCTCCCCGCAAAGGAGAGAGGGTCACGCCAAAAGAGTCTTGGTGAGTCTTGGTGGAGGTAGCTGGTCAGGTCTCTTTGTTCAAGTTGCCCAGGAATTCCTCGTTGCTGGCGTACTTGGACAACCTTTCCAGCACCCGCTCGGTGGCACTGGTGGAGCCATCGTTGGAGATAAGGGAAATCATCCGGCGCAGCAGCCAGATCTGCTTCATGGTATTTTCGTCGTACAGCAACTCTTCCCGCCGGGTTCCGCTGCGGACAATATCCACCGCCGGGAAGAAGCGGCGGTCGGCCAGCTTACGGTCCAGGTGCAGTTCCATGTTGCCGGTACCCTTGAACTCCTCGTAGATAACCTCGTCCATCCGGCTGCCCGTATCCACGAGGCAGGTGCCAATGATGGTCAGGCTGCCGCCCTCTTCGATGTTCCGGGCTGCGCCGAAGAACTTCTTGGGCGGGTAAAGGGCCGCGGGGTCAATACCGCCAGACAGGGTGCGACCGCTGGAGGGCACCGCCAAATTATAGGCGCGGGTAAGGCGGGTGACGCTGTCGAGCAGGATGACCACGTCCAGCCCGTTTTCCACCAGCCGCTTGGACCGCTCCAAGGCCAGTTCGGCCACCCGGCACTGCTCCTCCACGGATTCGTCAAAGGTGGAAGCGAAGACGTCGCCATCCACCGCCCGGCGCATGTCCGTTACTTCCTCCGGCCGTTCCCCGATAAGTACCACCATCAGGACAGCGTCAGGCTTGTTGAGCGACACGCTGTGGGCGATCTGCTTGAGGATGGTGGTCTTTCCGGCCTTGGGGGGTGAGACAATCAGGCCCCGTTGCCCTAGGCCAATGGGGGCAAACAGGTCAACCATCCGGGTAGACAGATTGGCGCTGTCGGTCTCCAGGACCACCTGCTGTTCCGGGAAGATGGGAGTGAGGTATTCGAACTGGGCCCGGTACCTGGCGTGAACCTGGTCCGTTTCCAGCCCGTTGACCTTCTCTACCCTCACCAGGCCAAAATAGCGTTCTCCCTCCTTGGGAGGACGCACCTGGCCGGTTACCGTGTCCCCGGTGCGGAGACCGAACCGGCGAATCTGGGACTGAGAGATGTAGACGTCGCCTGTGGCCGGCAGGTAATTTATCTGCCGCAGGAAGCCGTAGCCCTCGTCCATGATTTCCAGTATGCCCGAGGAAACCAGGGATTGCTGGGCCGAAACGGCGTGAAGCATCCGGTTGAGGACGTCTTCACGGCGCACTGATGCCAGGGCGGCGCCGTCTTCCAGCCCATAGTCCTCGGCCAGGTCCAGCAACTGGTCCTTGGTCATAGCTCCCAGGTCCGATACTTCCATCATCCGCAGCTTAGTCGTAGTCGTCATTGTCACCTCTATGTCCTGTCGAAACCGGTAGGTCAATGCCTATACCGGCGGGCCGGAGTTGGCCCTGTTCAGTAAATATGGGGATATAACCCCGAATCGGGTAGCCTTTGAACTGTTAAGTGGTCAATGGTTGGAGATCGTCGGCTGGCTGAATTCCGAAGCCGACTCGCCTCTGCCGCCGGGTTGAAGCGGAACTGCAATGCGCCGCTTACCCTGGTACAGCAGCAGGCCTGGCACAATCCGGTCAATAGAGGGTTGGCAGGGTCTGATTGACTCTGGTATTGCGGTCCACTTGCTGAGGAAGAGCCTATAAATGCGAAAAGAACTATCTGCTCCTCATTTGGCCATTACGGCCATGATTTTCGCAAGGCAATCGCCTGTCATATTTCAGGAGTTGCCCGCCTTTTCCCAGTCCTGGAGGAATCTTGCCACCCCGGCGTCGGTCAATGGGTGATGCACCATCTGCTTGAGTATACCGTAGGGAACCGTGGATATGTCCGCCCCAACCTTGGCAGCCTGGGTGCAGTGCAGAACATGGCGAATGCTGGCGGCCATTACCAGGGTTGGAATTTCGTATTGACGGTATATGGCGACAATATCCTCTACCAGGTCCATGCCTTCCAGGCCAATATCATCCAGCCGGCCCACAAAGGGGCTGACCACTGTAGACCCTGCCTGCGCGCCAAGAATGGCCTGGTTCACCGAAAAGCACAGGGTCTGGTTTATCTTGATGCCGTCCCGCGCCAGGACGGATATGGCCTTGAACCCCTCGGTAGTGCTGGGTATCTTCACCCAGGGGTTGGGAATCCATTCGGCAATGTCCCGGCCCTCGGAAATCATTCCTTCGGCGTCCATGCTAACAACTTCAACTGAAATAGGACCGTCGATAATGTCGGAGATTTCCTGGACCGCCGCCCGGTAGCCCTCTTTGCCGCCAATGCCTTCCTTTGCCGCCAGAGACGGGTTGGTGGTGACGCCGGTGACGATGCCCAACTCGGCGCCCTCGCGAATCTCATCAATGTTGGCGGTATCCAAAAACAGTTTCACGGTTCCCTTTTGCCTCTATCTTTGTAGTGCCCTTTGTAGTACCTTGTCGCCCCCTGGCGTTGTCGCCCCTTGGTGATGCTTGGGGAATGCCGGACGTTTACTTAAAAGCTGTTTGCTGAACCGGTCGGTTTGCCGATACGCGCTGCTCGGCAACTCGCTTACTTTGCGTCAAGGGGAAGAGGCTGCTGAGCGCCTTCCCGAATCGTTTTCACGGACTGGGCGATAAACTCACAGAACAGGGGGTGGGGGCGATTGGGCCGGGACCGGAATTCCGGATGAAACTGCACCCCTACCATAAAGGGATGGCCCGCTACCTCCGCCGTTTCCACCAGCTTGCCGTCTGGGGAAAGGCCGCCCATGATCATCCCCGACTTTTCCAGGTTCTCCCGGTAGTGGTTGTTCACCTCGAACCGGTGCCGGTGCCGCTCTTCGACTTCCTCGTCACGGTAGGCGGAGAGGGTCAACGTATTCTTCTGCGGGCGGCAGGGATATCCGCCCAGGCGCATGGTGCCGCCCATGTCGGTCACCGCTTCCTGATCTGGCATGATATGTATGACCGGATGGAGAGTATCTGGGTCCAGTTCCGATGAATTGGCTCCCTCCAGTCCCAAAACGTGCCTCGCCCAGTCTATTACCATAACCTGCATGCCCAGGCAAAGTCCGAGGTAAGGCAGGTTTGTTTCGCGGGCGTAATGCACCGCGTCAATCATTCCCTCGACGCCTCTTTGGCCGAAACCGCCGGGCACCACGATGCCGCTGACACCGTCCAGATGAATTTCCGGCCCGTCCCGTTCAATATCTTCCGAATGCACCCACTTGATTTCCACATCCTTGTCGTGGGCCGTTCCGGCGTGGCGCAGGGCCTCTCTGACCGAAAGGTACGAATCGGGGTACTCCACGTACTTGCCGACGATGGCTATGGGCAGGCTTCCCTTGGGCTGCTGCATCCGCTCCACCATCCTGGACCATTCGCTCAAATCCCGGGGGTGTCCCCCCAGGTTAAGGAGACTAACGATGTAGTCACCCAGGCCGGCGTTTTCCAGAATCAGCGGTACTTCGTAAACGTTGTCCACCGTTTCCAGGGGTACAACTGCCTCTCCGTCCACGTCGCAGAACAGGGAAAGTTTTTCCTTGATCGAGTCTGATATGGGGAAGTCGCTGCGGCAGATCAGGGCGTCGGGCTGGATGCCAATACTCCGCAATTCCTTGACACTGTGCTGGGTTGGCTTGGTCTTCAACTCCTCTGCGCCGGTGATGTAGGGCAGCAGGGTCAGATGCACGTAGCAGACGTTGTTGCGGCCCACGTCCTTGCGCATCTGGCGGATTGCTTCCAGGAAGGGCAATCCCTCTATATCGCCTACGGTGCCTCCAACCTCCACCACCACAACGTCCACGTCGGACTCTCCTGCCAGGTCAGTGAGGTGGGCCTTGATTTCGTTGGTAACGTGGGGCACCGTCTGTATGGTGCCACCCAGGAAGTCCCCCCGTCTTTCCCTGGCGATCAGGGTCATGTAAACCTGGCCGGCCGTGAGGTTGGAGGAACGGGTCAGATCTACGTCGATGAACCGCTCGTAATGGCCCAGGTCCAGGTCCGTCTCTCCCCCGTCCTTGGTTACGAAAACCTCGCCGTGCTGGTAGGGAGACATGGTTCCGGGGTCGACATTCAGGTAGGGGTCCAGCTTAACTACGGAGACGGATAGCCCTCGGCTCTTAAGGATGCGGCCGATAGAGGCAACGCAGATGCCTTTGCCGATAGAACTTACCACTCCACCGGTAACGAAAATATACTTGGTGGTCATGCCTCAAGCCATAATAAACAGTAGGGAGGCGTACGAATCTGGCTGGGGAAAAGCTGTCCGAGTTGGGTAAGGGAGACGGCCCAAGCCGGGGGGTACGGCTGCGGGATTCGGGACTGTAGCCTAGACTGATTATATTCACGGTATTTCGGGGATGTCAAGCAAACGCATTGAATTGCAAGAATATGGCTGTGCCCGGATTCTCTGCGCCGGAACATTCTGGGAAAGGGCCAGTCGGCTTGAACCGAAGGAGCTAAGGAGCAAATGCGCGTGGTCTTCACAATTCACGCCCCTCCTGACTTCTTTAGTGAACCGTGTCAGAAGCGATGTGCAAGAATGGTGAGGAAAATATTATCTTGAAGATTTATAGGAAATTGCTGATGTATAATTTGATGCGGTCTCCTGAAGGATAATATTTCCCGGTCGGTGGGACTTCCGAAGAAGCATTTACAGACGTCTACCTGAATTCTGGCATTACAACACCTCACCTCGAAGGTAGACAAGGTTCCGCCAGTGGTTTCCTCGCCAAAGACTATCACGCAATATTCAGCACGTATCTCTCCGTGACTAATGTCTAACCCTCCAGCTTTCGGGCGCCCGCTCCTCAGCATTGCTCGCTTCAGTGTAGCCATCCTTTCCCTTTCCTTACTCGTGATTGCCCTCTTGGCTGGCTTCGGTGAAGCTGAGGTAGTTGAGGCGGAGGAAAGCGACTGTCCACCCCCTTGCGTAACGGTCAAGTCATCCTCTCGCAGCCCTGCGGCCCATACCGCCTACGAAGTAACCCTTGTCACGCCTGGGGAAATAAAATTCCTCACGGACAGCATCGTCATGGTGCTGGACGAAGACATTGGGGTGCCAAGGGCTATTGCTCCTAACGGTGTGCAGATTCGGTACAGCCATGACGACGGTAACGGAACAAACAGAGGCAACGGTACCGCAGGTGATATCTCTCTAACCGATCACACTGATCCCCGCAAGCCTACGACTATCAGCATAACTCCTGCCATCATCAGGAATAACGCACCTGATGACATCCCCTCCGGAGCCACGGTAACCGTCACATTCACCAAAGACGCCGGCATTTCCAACCCCACCGAAGGCGGCGCCTATTCCTGGACAGTGGCCACGGTACACGACGGCGTGTCTACTGCCCCGGTGCTGGGCCACCACCCCCACGATTACGTCTGGATGGAATTCACCCACATAGAACGGGTTGCTAATCATCCGACGGGAGACGAAGAACCCGTTCACGGCCTGCTGGTGGACTGGGAAATTCAACTAACCCACGAAGAGGTGGGACGGGGCGATGAGGTCACGGTAATAGGACGTGGCTACAAGAATGGTACTAGCCTCACATTTTGGCGGGATGCCAACTTCGACGGTGTAAGAGATTCTGGAGAGGCCGAGTTGTGCCATACCCAAGTTGACGGCAACGACATAGGGTACTGCACCTTCACCGTCAACAAACCGCCTTTTGAGAGCGCCTTCGGTGATTGTCGATTAGAACTGGGTGAGACTCTTGGAGCAGTAAACTGCAACTTCATCAACGCCGTAGACGGGCGCAATCATAGCTCGATACTGGTGGAAGATGACGAAGTACTGGTGAAAGACGTGGGGGTAGTTGTAGCCAAGAAAGTCGACCACCTCGACCAAGTCCTGGAACTGGTTGGAGAAATAGTTGCCGAAGTGGGCGCGGACCGGCGACTTTTTCTTCAGCTCGTGGACTTTCCGGAGGGAGAATTGATATCTGCCGATTTAGGCGGCGTTCCAATTGACCTAGGCCACCTTCGGGATAAGAGAGTGCCCGAATCGGGAACGAGGCACTTCCATATTGATCTCCCCGGCATGGCCCGCCGTGGCTATCAGTCATTGCGGGTGGTGGTCGAACACATAGACGATGACGGTGACAGCGTGCTACATGAGATCAGCACAATCATCTGGGTGGAGCCCGATGCGATAGTACGGGTCTTTCCTGACGTGGTGCTTCCCAACCAGCGCATCAATGTGGAGGGCCTTGGCTTCACTCATCGTGACGACCTCGGCGAGATAGCCTCGGTCAGCATCGGCGGCCATGTACTGCACCAGAATCGGATAAACCGCGGCGACGGGCCCAATCTTACGAACTCGGACGGCTATTGGGTCGGGCCGGTCGACCTGCCCATAAACCGCGCCACCACTGTGCCTGGAATCCACATCTTGCGCGTCACTGATCTGAGCGGGCGTGGCGGGTCGGTGAATGTCACCATTCCCCCGCGCGAAGTAACCGTCAGCCCCATTTGGGGCCGCCCCGGATCTATCGTCACAGTCTCTGGCACGGGGTTCCCCGTTCGCAACGACAGCGTTTCCAATGTCAATTTGCAGATCTACTACGAGTTCTCCGAGGGTTACTCCGTGGCCTCTGCGGAAACGTACATTAACGGCAACTTCTCCAAGGAGATAAGACTTCCCCTGAAGACCCCCGCTCCTTCTTCCAATGCCGTTCGGGTTGTTTTCGAGGATGAAGACGGTATCGAGGTCATTACGACGGCTCGGCACGAGGTGCCCGGCGCCACGGTGCAGTTGAGTCCCATAGCCGGCCCGCCAGGTACGCAAGTGACCCTTACCGGCACCGATTTCCGGCCCTTTGTGCGGGTAACATCAGCCACCATCGGCCAGATTGACGTTGCCCCGGGGCAGTCGGCAACCGCGGACGCCCACGGGGAATTCTCCTTCACGTTTCTGGCCCCCGGCATTGGCGTGGGACGTCAGACGGTCGAGGTTACCGTGGCGGGGGTAACGGCCAGCAGTCCCTTCGATATAACCCTGTCGGGGGTGGTTGCCGGGAACCCGACGCCGGTGGCCGAAGCATTGGAAAGTCTGGGCGACAGCTTTGTTCGTTCCTTCCACTTCGACAACGACGCCAAGTCGTGGAGCTTTTACGACCCGCTGTTCCCGGATGAGAGTGACCAGGACTACATGGTGGCCGGAGAAACCTATCTGGTTCTGGTTAGTGAGACGGTGGAGGCGATCCTTAACGGCGAGACACGGCAATTGACTTGCCATCAGGGCAATTGCTGGAACCAGGTTGTCTGGTAACACGGTGAGAGTCCGGGCCCGCTAGCTTCCGACTCTTCCTCTGCGCCAAGGAAAATGCCGTCTCTCGGCTAAAATGAGAAAGACGGCGGCGCTGGTTGTAATCCCGTTAACTTGATCCGGCTAATTGGCCCGTGCCCGAGGTTCCAGGACGGTAACCTGCATATTGGGAGGCAGGCTGCTCGTGGTAACCGTCAGGCTGCGCCGTGGCTGCACGTCGCTGCCGCCCATCAATTGCAGAAAAGCGTCCAGGTTGCCCAGGGGTTCCGTGGACCCGGGAATCTGGTAGTGCATGGGAATTACAATTTTGGGGTCCAGGTCCTGCATCAGTTGCAGAATACGCTCCAGGTCCAGGGTGCAGCCGCCGCCGGCCGGAGCCAGCAGTATATCTACCGGTTGCAACTCCTCCACCTGGTGCGTGGTCAGGGGCGTGGCGATGTCCCCCAGGTGGCACACATTGACGTTGTCCATCATTATGGTATAGGCCACGTTTCGTTCCCGCTGGTCCTGACCTTCCTTCAGGGTGGTCATCACTCCCCGGGCGGCAATGCCCGAGTACTCATACTCGCCGGGAGAGTCGAATATCGTGGGTGAACCGCCCACCTCCAGCCGGTTGTTGTGGTTGGGGTGAGAGTTGCTGACCGTAACTACGGTGGCAGTGCGGCTGTCCGGACGGAGACCGACGGAACCGGGGTAGGGATCTGTTACAACCACCAGGTCTTCGGAACGAAGTCGAAAGCAGGCATGGCCCATCCAGATAATTTCCATAGCTATTTATTGCGCCCCCTCACCAAATTCACCAACTCCCATGCGCCTGGCAGCAACAGGGATGCTGCCACCAGCTTGATCAAATCTCCGAGAATAAAGGGATACAGCCCCCACTTGAGGGTAGTCGACAGTATCTGGTCATCTGCCACCGAGGGGTCTATCCCCTGTACGAAAAGGGACAACTGAATCAGGCCGGGAACATACAGCAAGACGTTGCCTGCCAGCATGGCCAGCAGAATCCACGGCTTGCGGTCCCAGCCTTTTTCCGCGAGCCAGCCCACCACAAAGGCAGCTGGAATGAATCCAATGATGTAACCGCCGGACGACAGTCCCCAAACCAGTCCCGAGACGCCTCCGGCATAAAAAGGCAGCACACTGCCGGCCACCAGGTACAGGACCATGGCGCCGGCTCCGCGCCGGCTGCCCAGGGTGGCGCCCACCAGCAGCACGGCGAAGGTCTGGCCGGTAATGGGAACAGGGGTGAATCCCAAGGGTATTTTCACCTGGGCCAGCAGGGCCGTAAACAGGCAGCCTGCAATTACCAGCGCTGCGTCCCGTGCCAGTCGCTTCGTCCGGTCGCTGACGGGTAGAACGGCGTCGGCCAGCACCGGCCATGGTTGTTGTGCATTTGCGTTCAATGGCTTTACCTAACACCAGAAATTGGGCTATTACCTGCTGCATCAAGTCCGGCCAAGAGTCAGGGCCAGACTACCGTGTTCCAGCAATCGTCGTTGCTGCAGACCAGTTCCAGACGCTGCCCGTAAGTTTCTACGGTAATGGATTCACTCACCAGAATCAAATAGGTCTGGCCGGAAACCATGGCCTTCAGCGAGCCTTCTTCGGGAACTTCGGGGTCGTAGTAGACCCAACTCTTGGTAGCGCCGACAAAGTGGAAAGCTCTGACAAACTTGTCTCCCAATGGCGCTACTGCCTCGGCTACCGGCGTTAACGTTGGCTGGTTGGAAAGGACTTCCCTGGTTGCTGTAGTTTCCTGCTCGGGCTGTGCCACATTGCCTGCCGTAGCTGACATTGCCCTGACCGGCGCCGAGCCCTGGGTAACTTGCAGGTCTGCCTGTTCGCTGCCGGGCCCTGCTGGGTAACTGTAGGTTGCCGGGTTTGGCATTGCCACGCCGGATGCGGTCGGTTGCATGTACACCGCCACGGCTGCAACAAGAGCAACCGCAAAAATCGCGCCCACCACTATCAGTGCGGCGACACTCTTTCCTTTTGCCATCGTTGTTATTTCAATCCTGTCAAAGCCAACGGCAAGTATAAATTGCTACGGCAAACGGGTCAACGCTTGACAGCAAATTTAGGCCCGTGCTAACGTCGCATTGAAGGTCGCTGCAATGTAGACCGTTTGGTTGGTAACCCCTGAATCCCGACACCCATTCGAAAGCGTATATTAGAGTAATACTCAGTTGGCTTCTTGGGGAATGCAATGCTTACCCATCGCGCTGGCAGCGTATTAAATATCCTGGTTAACGAATACATTAGCACCGCCAACCCTGTGGCGTCGGAAGAGATTGCCCGGCTTTCACCTACCAAGGTGAGTCCGGCCACGGTCCGTAACGCCATGTCCCTTCTTACCGAGGAGGGCTATATCTCCAGGCCCCATGTGTCTGCCGGCGCGGTCCCGTCAGACCGGGGATACCGTTACTACGTGGAAGCCCTGGAAGAGGTGCCGCCACTGCCCGACAGTGTGCAGCAGCAAATTCACCAGCACTTTGACCATGCCGATGCCGATCTTGCCGAACTGAGCCGCCGCTGCGCTCTCATTCTGTCGCGCATCGCCACCAACATGGCAATTGTCACGGTGCCGCAGTCCCGCTCGTCTCGGCTCAAGCACATCCAGCTGGTTTACCTGGATGAGGCCACCGCCCTGTTGATAATAGTCCTCCAGGAGGCCCGCCTGCTTCGGCGCCTGCTGCCCCTGGAAGAACCCACCGATCAGGACTCGCTGACCCAGGTAGCCAACTTCCTTAACGACCGCTTCAGTGGCCATAATCGCGCCGAGATAGCGGCTTCCCAAGGCGAACTTGGCCCCCTGGAAGAGCGGGTCAGGCAGAGCGCCCTGTCCCTGCTGCAGGAGGCTGAAACTTACTCCATACCCGAACACTACGTTGACGGCCTGCGCTGGTTGCTCAACCAGCCGGAGATGTCCCAGGGCAGCCAGGCCCGGGAACTGGTGGAACTGCTGGAGGAACAGGTTCTGCTGGGCAGCGTCTTGTCGGAGCAGCCCGATACGGGGGATATCGCCGTATTCATCGGCGGGGAAAACTCGGACGAGCACCTGCGCCCCTTTGGCGTCATCCTGTGCCAGTACGGGATACCCCAGCAGGCCAGCGGCACTATCTGCGTCATTGGCCCCACCCGCATGAGCTACGCCGACACCATTAGCGGCGTAGGCTTTCTCTCTTCCCTGATGAGCCGTCTGGTGCTGGAACTCTACGGCGGCCGCGCCGGCAGCGGGTGAGGGGTGTGCCCAATAAAGACAGCAATTTACTGAAAATGGGCGGGTATCATACCCGCCCTGTCTATTTTCAGAACTGGGTCGATAGTTTCCGGCCCCCCGCCAATTAGACACCCGTGTGATAAACTATTCCTAAAGACGTCATCAACCGAGTGCCCCATGCCTGTAACCAACGAAGAAATAGCGGAACTCTTCGAGAGTATGGCGACCCTTCTGGAAATGAAGGGCGATACCGTGTTCAAGATTCGTGCCTACCAGCGTGCCGCCCGTACCATCAGCCACCTTTCCTTCTCCCTGGAACAGGCAATCAGGGACGACGTGGACCTGAAGAATATACCCGGCATTGGTAAGGCTATCAGCGAAAAGACCCAGGAGTACCTGGAAACCGGGCGGGTCAGGGCTTATGAAGAACTGATTGGCGAGTTGCCCGACGGTGTTCTTACGTTGATGACCATCCCCGGCATCGGCTCCAAGACGGCCATGCTGATAACCCAGGAACTGGGCATCAGCACTGTCGAAGGCATCGAAAAGGCCATCCACGAAGGCACCCTGGCGGCCCTGCCCCGCATGGGACAGCGCACTGCGGACAACATCCTCCGCCACATCCAGTCCATGCGCACCAAGGATGGCCGAACGCCCATCGGTCAGGCACTGGCTGTGGCCGAAGCAACCGTTTCCGCCCTGCGTGCTGAATGTCCCTACGTCGAGCAGCTTTATCCCGCCGGAAGCCTGCGTCGCTGGGAGGAGACCATCGGCGACATTGACCTGGTCGGTGTGGCTCCCGAGGACCTGCAGTCCGGCGTTGGCGATGTCCTGGTTGAGTTGCCTTCGGTGCAGGAGGTGCTGGTCCATGGCCCCAGGAAGACCAGCGTCGTGCTGGAGGAGGGTATCCAGGTGGACCTGCGCCTGGGTGACGCCGACGCATTCGGCGCCATGCTCCAGTATTTCTCCGGCAGCCAGCAGCACAATATCCGCCTTCGCGAATATGCCAACCGCAGGGGCTTTTCCCTGAACGAGTACGGCATTACCAACCTGGCCTCAGGCGATGTGGCGCGCTTGCCCGATGAAGGCTCGTTTTACGAATACCTGGGCCTGCCCTACATTGCCCCGGAGTTGCGGATTGGACTGAACGAACTGGACGCGGCCCAGGCCGGCGCCCTCCCCAACCTGGTAACCGAGGCCGACTTGAAGGGCGACCTCCACCTGCACAGTGAATGGAGCGACGGCCGAGACCCCATTGAGCGAATGATCGAAGCGGCGGTAGAGCAGGGCTATCAGTACATGGCCCTGACCGACCACTCTTCCGGCCGGGGCATTGCCAACGGCCTCTCCAACGAGCGGTTGGTGGAGCAGATGGGCATCCTTCGGGACCTTCAGTCCCAATACCCCATCACCATTCTCTGTGGCTCCGAAGTGGACATCCGCGCCGACGGCACCCTGGACTACCCCGACGAGCTGTTGGCCGAGCTGGACGTGGTGGTGGCATCGGTGCATTCGGCTATGGGCCAGGACAGCGACACCATGACCCAGCGTATCATCCGGGCCATGGAGCATCCCTCGGTGACCATAATTGGCCACGCCTCCACTCGCCTGTTGAGTCGTCGTCAGCCCGTTCAGTTCGACATCGAGGCCCTGCTGCGGGCCGCCAGGGAAACGGGTACGGCCATGGAGGTTAACTCTGCGCCCGAACGTATGGACTTGAAAGACACCCACGCCCACCGCGCCCGGGAACTGGGCGTCCCGCTGGCCATCAACACCGATTCCCACCATTTCACCAGCCTGGGCCAGCGGCGCTTCGGAGTGGCCATTGCCCGACGCGCCTGGTGCGAGTCCCGCCACATTCTGAACACCTTGCCCCTGGACCAGTTTCTTGCTTACATCCGCACCCCCAAGCCGCATCGGCTGGAGATCTTCGAGTCCCGTACCGACTCCGCCGCAACCGTTACAACCTCCACCAGCTTTTCCAACCCGCCGGCAGCGCCATGACTCAAGACCCTCGGCATAGCAGCGTACCCGGAAACGCCCCACCTGGAGAAAGCAGCGGTTATGCCGAAGGTGCAGACAATGGCTCTTTCATCTTTGAAGGAACCACCGGCTTACTGGTAGAAACTGCCCCCGAGGCTGTTATCCACCTTCGATTGGCGGTACGCTCCGGGGCGCCTTGGACGCGCTCCCTGCTGGAGGCCGTTGGGCTTTGGACTGCTCCCCAGGAGGTTTACCAGGACCGTACCTACCGCTACCTGGTTGCCGGTGAAGCCCTTGACTGGCTAACCCTGGCGGAACGTCTCTGCCCTGAAATTGAAGACTTTATCCCTCCCGTCGACCTGGAGCGACTATTGTTTGAGGGGGGCCTTCCGGAAGACGTTACCCCCGAGGAATTCAAAAACTGGATGGGTGGCAACAAGCACCGGGCCTACCTCAATTACTGGTACGGCGTGGTGGTGGAGGAAGCCCTGCAGCAGGCGGTGGAGGACGATGTGCGCAAGCGGGAGAAGGCCCGTTGCTACCCCGACCACGAGGACATGGTGGAGGAGGCCTTTACTCACCTCTACGCCAAGCCCCGCGCCCAACTGTTGAAGGAATTTCGCAAAGAGGCGAAAATTGCCAGTCACGAACCCCTGTCCCTGGCCGACTGCAAGGAATTCACCTACTGGCTCTCCAAGCTCCGATTCAACCTCTGGGACCCCGCACGGGTCGCCAGCGACACCCGCAAGGGCATGCGCTACCTGAACCACCTGGAACAGGTCCCCGGGCCATTATTGGCCGAGGAAGTGGGGGTTTAGGCGGGTCTTAGTGTGGTTCGGGATTCCGACCTTGTCATTCGGTATTCCTCAAGAGTACGACTACACCAGACTTGGCTGCCCAAGGGACAGGCAGGTTGGCGGGCGCCATTCCTCAGGAGTAAAACCGCCTGGTTCAGTCTTCCAGGCACGGTCACGGCGACGGTCAATCACCTTTTATGCTCCCTTGCCAGTCCCTCGACGGTAGAGGTTCCTGATATTCCCACCATCTCTCTCCCCCAACGTATTGAAAACCCTGCCCTTCCCGTCTAAAATCTGCTGGGCCCAGTTGGATTTAGATCGGAAAAATTTAACGAACGGGGTGACCCTGGGTTAAGCGCAAAGTCCCCTTCCAACTGCGGCAGGAGTAAACCCCAGAATGGTAAGCAGCGATATGGTAAGCAGCGAAAACGATAACATCTTGACTATGGCAGATTTCTCTGAGCAGGACTTATCCCCTCGGAGATACCAACGCGGCGAAGTCGTAGCGGGTGAAGTGGTGCGGGTGGATGACGACGGCATCGTAGTCAGCATCGGCCTCAAGACCGAGGGCATTGTCCCTCCCCATGAGATGAGGACTTTGGATCAAGAGGATAAAGAACAGTTGCATCCCGGGGATACTGTAATGGTAACGGTGAAGGGCGGCCGGGGCCCCGGCGATATGGCCCTCCTGTCTCTCGACCAGGCCAAGGAGGAACAGGGCTGGGTGGAACTGTTGACGCATTCCAAAGACGGAACCACGATAACTGCCCGGATGATGGACCAGAACCGGGGCGGCGTCGTGGTCAACTTCATGGGCATAAGGGGCTTTGTGCCCTTTTCCCAGTTGGCTCCGGTGCCCAGCGAATCCCGTGAGCAGGCCATTTCCGAGCGCATGGGGCAGGAATACCCCTTCCACATACTTGAAGTGGACCAGGGCAGGGAACGGCTGGTCCTCTCCGAACGCGCCATCTGGCAGAAGCTGCAGGACGAAGTACGGGACCAGTTCATAGCCGAACTGGAAGAGGGCAGCCGCGTCACCGGCAAGGTTACCTCCATCCGCGGCTTTGGCGCCTTCGTGAACCTTGGCAAGGCCGAGGGGTTGGTGCATATCTCCGAGCTGTCCTGGGCTCGCGTAAAAGGGCCGGAAGAAGTCGTAAGCGTGGGACAGGAGTTGGAAGTCCAGGTCTTGAAAGTGGACCCGGAAAGCAAGCGCATCAGCCTGAGTTTGAAGCGCACCTTGCCCGAACCCTGGGAGAGTGTGCCCGAACGCTACAACGTGGGCGAGATTGTAGACGGCACGGTAACTCGCCTGGCTGACTTCGGCGCCTTTGTCCGGCTGGAAGACTGGGTCGAGGGTCTGGTTCATATCTCCGAACTCTCCCCCCGACAGGTCAAGAACCCCAGCGAGTGCGTGTACGTCAACCAGCAGGTACGGGTGATGATTCTGGACATCGACCCGGAAAAGCGGCGCATCAGCCTAAGCTATAAGAAGGCATTTGGGATGTAGAGACTATGGTAGCCGAGGACGCGGAACAGACTCCCGAAGCACAACCTGCCGAAAACGGTGAGGGTTCGACTCAGGACGCGGAAAACCAGCCAGCCCCCCAGGAACTGGGTCGGGTGGAAAGACCTCCGGCTGATCAGTTCCGGGGCAAGCGCCGCCTGTTGTTGGTGCCCTTAATGTTCGCCCCTCCGGCGGACCCGGAAGGGGAAGAGTCCGAGGGCCAGGCCATCTACCAAAGGTACTCGGAACAGGTCCGTACCCAGATTGACGCGCTCGCCGCCGGTTTGGGTGGACTGCACCGCATCTACCACGAAAGCCTGGTGGAAGGCGGTGAGGAGGGGCTGTCCTACCTGCAAATGGCCGACCGCCAAGCCCACGCGATGATCCAGCTACAGTGCCAGGCCGGGGCCACCCTGGAGGCCACCGAGAGCATCGACCTGTTGCTGGAAACCATGGACTTGCAACGCTGCCTTATGATCCCCCTTGCCAGCGAAGTGGTTGCGACCCAATTGCAGGAATGGCTGGCCAACAGCACCCACAACCGCTACGAGCACATCGCTCAGCAAATCGACCAGACCCTCCAGCCCGACGAAACGGGCCTGCTGCTAATCAACGAACGCCACCAGGTCCAGTTCCCCACCGACATAGAGGTCTTCTACATAGCCCCGCCGGCCCTGGACGAATACCGCCGCTGGGTCCAGAACTGGGCCGCGAGGCAGCAAAGGGCCGCGGAAGAGGGGATGGCGCAAGGGGAGGGGGCTGATGAGCATGGGTCGGAGGAAAGCGGCTAGAGGTTTCTGAGGAACTGGGTCAAGTCGGCGAATGCTGGGCGGTTCCAGGGAATGTATCCACGTTGAGCAGCTTCTCCTAACCGCAATTCCGGGTCTTGCCGCGACGCCAAAAAAGCATGGATGCGGGCTTTGTCACCGTCCTTGGGGCCACTCCCTGTCCTGTCTTTGACACACTGCAGGAATTCTTCAACACAGGACATGGCCGGTTCGTCGACCAGGGCGGAAAGGCACAACTTCTCTAGGGCGCCGCTGCTGGCATTGTCGGGCATTATGAAGACGGAAATTTTGGGAGGTCCATCCTCAGGAGTCATAGACCGACTCGGCACAGGCAGTCCAGAGTTCCGTAAGTTGTTCTGGACGCTTTGCATGGCAGAACGGGCACTTTCGTCAGCGTCCCTTACTATGCCAATGGATTGGACTTGTGGAAAGTCAACGAGGCCTGTTAAGGCCAGCAGGTAACTGCGCAGATTGTCCTTTCCTTCGTAATCCCTGACCTGTATGTCACCAGCTTGGAGTCGTCTTAAAAAGGCGCTGAAGAAAAGTACCTCCTCTCGTCCTTCAACAAGTAATTGCCTGCTGCTCTGGACGGTAGGCATTTCCCGTGATTGGCCCCACTGCACCATTAGATTACGTCCATATTGAACTTGTACGCGGCCCCAATACGTTCCTTGTCAAACTTCACCGACCTGTACTTGCCTTCCCCGTTTCGCTCAATGCGGAACAGCCGCAGTTCATCCTCTTCTTCTGATTCAAAGGCCCGGTGCGCCGCCCCAATGCACTCGTAGCTGTGGGTAGTGGCAAACAACTGCACGTCATAGCTGCGGGCAAATATGCCGACGGCCTTCCAAACTCTTTCCATTACCGAGTGGTGGATGCCGTTTTCTATCTCGTCCACCAGCGTCATCCCGCCTGGGCAGGTGGCTATGGCCAATGACAATGAAAGTATCCGAGACATGCCATCGCCCAGAAGTTGAATAGGGATTAGTCTTCCCATCCCAACATCGGCATAGATGCTTGGAGCTTGTCTGGCGGAAATTACCGCCAGCCTGGACAGTTGCGGTTCAATGCTTTGCAAGATTTCCAGAACGCCTTCTTGTTGACCATTGATTTCCAACTGACTGTACCGCGCAGCGTCCTCAGAGCTACTCATGGTATTTCTGGCGGCCAGAAAAATGCTGTTTTCGTGATGGGGGCGAAGTTGCTGAGTCTTCTCCATTCCAAGGGCAGATACCCCCGGTCCGACGACACGTTCGACTAGCCAGCCGCTAGAAGCCAATTGCTCTCCTGAATCGTGAAGGTATTCAAATGCTAACTGATTGCTATATTGGCCAACCACCGAAGAACTTTGTCGCAAGCCAAGTTGTTCCTGACCAGTAGCGGGCAAGGGAACTTGAAACGTTGGCCTGTCTTTAAGAGTAATCTTTAGCCTGCGCTCGCTAGACCCCCAATTTCCCTTTGAAGACAGTTCTATCACTGAGGAACGGTCAAACCCTCGGAACAAATCTCCCATGAAAGTGTCTATGTCGCCTGTATCAATGCCTCTGAATGCTCCCACACGAGCACATAACTCAGGGTTCACTGCCCCGTGGTGTACCCACAACGCCTCCAGCAGCGCCGTCTTTCCCACGTTGTTTTTGCCGGCAATCAGGTTTATTCGGCCAATGCCTTCCACGGTCAACTCGTCAAAGCACCGGAAGTTCTTGATGCTGAAGCTGCGGTACATAATCTCCGCTCCTAACCCCTTGGCCAGCTATTGTGGTTGATTCCTGGAGCGCCTGAATTTCTGACCATAGTTTAACATTGTGGACATTTCCCCCAATAGACGCCCCCCCGCCGCAATGGTATATTTTCGTTACCACATTACGAATCAGGGCCAAGCCGTAACGGATTCAATTAACCCCATTTGCAATCAGCTGTACCAGGGAGAGTTTTTATGACCTCCAGCGCCCCCGCCGACATACCCCGGGCCTATGACCCTGCCTCCGTGGAGCAGCGTACCTACCAGCAGTGGCTCGACAACGGCTACTTTACACCTGAAATACGCCCGGGCCGCCAGCCCTTTGTCATCATCATGCCGCCCCCCAACGTCACCGGCGAACTGCACCTGGGCCACGCCCTCACCGCTTCCATCGAGGACGCCCTGACCCGCTGGCGCCGGATGTGCGGCTACGATACCCTGTGGCTCCCCGGAAAGGACCACGCCGGCATTGCAACCCAGTGGGTAGTTGAGCGACTGCTGGCGGAGGAGGGCACCAACCGCCACGAACTGGGCCGCGAGAAATTTCAGGAACGGGTATGGGAGTGGGTCGCCCGCTACGGCAACACCATCGACGAGCAGCACAAGCGCCTGGGCACCTCCTGCGACTGGTCCCGCCTCCGTTTCACCCTGGACCCCGGTCCTGCCAAAGCGGTGCGCACCACCTTTGTCAACCTGTACAAAAAGGGCCTGATCTACCGCCACGAGCGCATCATTAACTGGTGCCCCCGCTGCGCCACCGCCCTGTCCGACCTGGAAGTGGAATACCAGGAACAGGACGGCAAGCTTTACTACATCCGCTACCCCCTGGCTGACGGCAGCGGCCACATTACCGTCGCCACCACCCGCCCCGAGTCCATGCTGGGTGATACCGGCGTGGCGGTGCACCCCGAGGACCCCCGCTACGCCGCCCACGTCGGCCAGCAGGCCATGCTGCCTATCATGGACCGGTCCATCCCCATCGTTGGCGACGAGGCAATTGAGCAGGAGTTCGGCACCGGCGCCCTGAAGGTAACCCCCGGCCACGATGTAACCGACTTCGAGATCGGCGAGCGCCACGGGCTGGAAATCATCAACGTCATCGGCTTTGACGGCAACATGACTGACCTGGCCGGCAAGTACGAGGGCATGGAGCGGTTCGACACCCGCCGCGCCGTGGCCGAGGAACTGGACGGCCTGGGCCTTCTGGAAAAGGTGGAGGACTACCGCCACTCGGTGGGCCATTGCCAGCGCTGCGACTCGGTGGTCGAACCCCTGATCAGCCTGCAGTGGTTCCTGAATGTGGGCAGCCACCGGGACCCCGACAGCATCGCCGGCCGCGCCCACGCCGCCGTGGCAAACGGCGACATCAGCATCGTCCCCGACCGCTTCGGGCGGGTCTACCTCAACTGGCTGGAGAACATCCGCGACTGGTGCATCAGCCGGCAGCTTTGGTGGGGCCACCGCATACCCGTCTGGTACTGCGACGAATGCAACGAAATCATCGCTTCGGTGGACGACCCCAACGCCTGCCCCACCTGCAACTCCGAGGGACTGCGACAGGATGAGGACGTGCTGGACACCTGGTTCAGTTCCGGCCTCTGGCCCCATTCCACCCTGGGCTGGCCCGACAATACCGAGGACTTTAACTACTTCTATCCCACGGCCGTCATGGAAACGGGGTACGACATCCTCTTCTTCTGGGTGGCCCGCATGATCATGATGGGCATCGAGAATACCGGAGATATTCCCTTCCGCACCGTGTACCTCCACGGCCTGATTCGCGACGCCAACGGCGACAAGATGAGCAAGACCCGGGGCAATACCATGGACCCCCTGGAACTCATCGACCGCTACGGCACCGACGCCCTCCGCTTTGCCCTGTCCACCGGCACCGCCCCGGGCAACGACCTGCGCATCACCGAAGGCAAGCTGGAGGCGGCCCGCAACTTCGCCAACAAAGTGTGGAACGCCGCGCGCTTCGTCATCACCTCTTTTGAAGAACAGTCGCAGGGACAGGACGACCTGGCCGGCTGGCGCGAACTGCCCAACCTGGAGCACCGGGAAGACCGCTGGATAATCAGCCTGCTGGACCGCGTCACTGCCGACGTCAACAACTCCCTGTCCACCTTTGAACTGGGCGAAGCCCAGCAAAAGCTCTACGATTTCATCTGGAATGATTTCTGCGACTGGTACATCGAGATGGCCAAGGTTCGCATGCGTTCCGGCGCTGGTCCCTCTCCCCGGCCAGTGCTGGCCCACGTCCTGGAGCGAACCCTGCGCCTGCTGCATCCCTTCATGCCCTTCATCACCGAGGAAATCTGGCGGAACCTTACCTCCCGCCTGCCCGAAGAGGGTGTCTTGGCCTCCTCCATCATGATTGCCGACTACCCCGTGGCCGAGTCCCCTCGCCACGACCGGCAGGCAGAGGAGGAAATCTCCCTGGTGATGCAGACCATCCGGGCCGTCCGCAACACCCGCGCCCAGTTGCGGATCCCCGCCAACCAGCGGCTGGAGGCCCAAGTGGAGGCCAACGGTCTCCGAGGGGCGATGGAAGAGGAGGCCGAGGTAATCCGCACCCTGTCTAGGGTGGAACCCCTCAGCATAACTGCTGGCGCTCCGGATGCCGCCGACCAGACCCGGGGCGTCACCCTGGTGGTCAATCCCCTGGTGGTCCGCCTGCCCCTGGAGGGTGTGGTGGATCTGGCCGCCGAGCAGGGCCGCCTGCAGGAAGAGTTGGCCAACTGTCAGCGGGAACTGGAGCGCAAAGAGAAGCTGGTCAACAACCCCAACTTCCGTGCCAAGGCCCGCCCCGACGTGGTGGAAACCGAAGAAGACCGCCTCCGCAACCTCCAGGAACAACAACAGCGCCTGGGCGAAATTATTGCCCAGCTAGGGGTCTAAAGGCTTTTCCAATCCACGAATGGTCACTTATAGACCTTCAGTGTCGACGGGCCTGGCAAGCTTCGAGGTTGAAGCGAAAGCCGGGCCCCTATAGTTCTCAAGCCGCCATCCTTGTGGCAAGCTGACTGAAATGATCGGAACGGCAGGGTAGAGTGGTTCGGCGAAGACTCGTCTACCATTGTCCGTTTAGTAATATTCAGGATTCTCAACCCATTCCTCTTCGTCCTCGTCTTCATCAATTTCCTCTCCTGCCGCCAGCTTGTCAGCCAGCCATGCCGCCGTAATGATTGCCTCGGGGTACTCTCCGTTATCCAGTAACTCGGTCACGATATCGCAATCGGCTACGTAGAGGGCTATGTCCATGTCCCCGGCATAGCGTTCGAGTGCAGCCTCGAAAGCCCACATACCGGCCAACCGGCGGAGCTCATCCTCCTTGCTCTTTGTCCCGGGGCAGACGGTGGGTTCGTCAACAAATGGCGAGTGCGGGGCATCGTACACGTTCCAATCCATGCCATACCTGGCTGTGACTTCGGCTGAATCCTTCCTGTAAGCATCCTTTTTGGCTTCTGAATTGTGCTTGCGGTCTTTCTTGTGTCCCATTACCTTGACCTCCTGTGAAGCAATTCTGGGGCAAACAAAGAGGTTCTTCTCCCCTTGGCCCTATGGCAGTGCCAGGAGACAAGCGGCGGCTCTTCGATTGCTGTTGACACTGTATTACCTGTGCGAAGAGCAATTGTTGGGCATTTCAGCAACTTTCTTGTTCTCTTAATGCCCCTTCAGAAAGAGTGCTCATCGTCTATCAGACTCTGTCCTTTATTTGGCTGGAAGGTAGTGCAATAATGGGACATTGCATACAGCCGGACACTCACCTTATTTGGGAAGCAAATTAATGAACACTGCTCTCGGCATCATCGGCTACCCCATTGGCCACTCCATGTCGCCCGTGTTTCAGCAGGCGGCGCTGAACGCCTGCGGCGTTGATGCCCAATACGTGGCCTACCAGGTGCCCCCCGGCGAGGTGGGCGAGTTCGTCAACGGATTGCGCCAGCCCGGAATAATGGGCATTAACGTAACTGTCCCTCACAAAGAGGCGGTCATACCATTCCTGGACGAGATTGACGACTGGGCCACCGAGGCCGGCGCCGTCAACACCATCGTCAACCGGCAGGGGCGCCTCACCGGCCACAACACCGACGGCTACGGCTTCCTGCGGGCCTTGAGGGAAGGTGCCGACTTTGAGCCTCAGGGCCGCCGTACCCTTATCCTGGGGGCTGGCGGCGCGGCCCGGGGCGTGGTACTGGCCCTGGCCCGCGAGGGGGTCGGCGACCTCACCATCGCCAACCGCACCCCGGAGCGGGCGGAAAGCCTGGCCCAACTGGCCCGGGGTCGGGGCATAACGGCCGAGGCCATTCCCCTATCCGGCCCGGACTTGGCCCAGGCATCGGCCACTGCCGAACTAATCGTCAACTGCACCACCATCGGCATGACCCATGGCCCCGGTGAGGACGAGACACCCCTGCCCGGCGCTGCCATCCCCTCTACGTCCTTGGTCTATGACCTGGTGTATAATCCCCTCGAAACCCGGCTGCTGCGCGAGGCGGCCCAGGCCGGTGCGAAAACCTTGGGAGGCATCCAGATGCTGGTATACCAGGGCGCCGCGTCCTTCGAAATGTGGTTGGAACGGCCTGCGCCGGTGCCGGTAATGCTGGAAGCGGCAACCCAAGCCATGCAATCCAGAAGCTGAGGAACGGGCTATCTTTCCTGGTTATTCGGCTGCCTCTGCGAACTTGAACCGCAGAGGCCTAATTTTACTCAAAGACAGTGAAGAGGTAATTGAAGATGATTCGGTGGTTTACGGCAGGCGAGTCCCACGGCCAGGGCCTGATGATAATCATGGAGGGCGTCCCCGCGGCCCTGCCCATCAGCGAGGAGTACATCGGCACCCAGTTGGCCCGACGGCAACGCGGCTACGGTCGGGGTGGCCGCCAGCTAATTGAGCAGGACTGGGCCCACATCATGACCGGTGTCCGCCATGGCCTCACCCTGGGCAGTCCCATCGGGATGACCGTTGAGAACAAGGACTGGGCCAACTGGACCGAGGCCATGGCCGTCGAATACATCGAAAATCCCTCCCAGGAAGGCCGCAACCGCCGCGTAACCCGCATCCGCCCCGGCCACGCCGACCTGCCCGGCACCATGAAGTACGGCTTCTCCGATGTCCGCAACGTGCTGGAGCGGTCCAGCGCCCGTGAGACCGCCGCCAGGGTAGCTGCCGGCGCCATCGCCATGCGTCTCCTGGAAGAGTTCGGCATCAAGTTTCACAGCCACGTCATTTCCATCGGCGGGGTGTGGGCCAACACGCCCGACACCCACGATGCCATAGACTGGGACGCCGTGGAAGAGTCGCCGGTGCGCTGCGCCGACCCCGAAGCCGCCCAGAAGATGGTTGCCGAGATTGACGCAGCCCGGGACGCCGGCGATACCGTGGGGGGCACCGTTGAAGTCATAGCCGAAAACGTCCCCATCGGCCTCGGCTCCCATGCCCACTGGGACCGGAAGATTGACGGGCTCATCGCCCAGGCCCTCATGTCCATAAACGCGGTGAAGGACGTATCCATCGGCCCCGGCTGGGAGGTTGTCAACAAGCGCGGTTCCGAGGTCCACGATGTTATCGAGCCGGTAACCGACCCCGACAACCCCTGGCAGCGCAAGACCAACCGGGCCGGCGGCACCGAGGGCGGCATGACCGACGGCATGCCCCTGGTTGCCCGCTTCGGCATCAAGCCCATCGCCACCCTGCACAACCCCCTGCCCTCGGTGGACCTGGACACCGGCGAACCGGTGCAGGCCCACTTCGAACGCTCCGACGTCTGCCAGGCGCCCCCGGCCGGTGTAATCGGCGAGGCCATGGTGGCCCTGGTGCTGGCCGCCGCCTTCATGGAAAAGTTCGGCGGCGACTCCATCCCCGAAACCCGCCGCAACTACGAGGGGTATATGAAGACTGTGGGGCCGAGGAAGATTTATAGGTAGCGGTTGTACCCTACGGAGACGCGGAGAGGCTGGTATGGCAATTTACAAGATGGTGGGTGACAAGGAGCGGCTGGAAGAAGTAGCACCAACTTCTTTTGGACACGAGGGGATTTTGGGGCGTACAGACCTACAGCGCATTCTTCGTGACCAGCCGGAAGTGTTGGAAGAAGGCCTATTTATTCTTTCAGAGGAGTTCTCCGGCTGGCACGGCTCAGGACGGAAAATCGACTTGCTGAGCTTGGACTCAAGCGGTCGTCTTGTAGTAATTGAGCTAAAGCGAACTGCGACTGCCGACCACGCTGAGCTACAGGCTCTCCGGTACGCCGCCATGGTGTCCGTACTTACTTCCGAGGATATTGTTGAAGCCCACCGAGCCTATTTGAACAAGTGGGGCATGGAGGGAGATGCTGAAGAACGCATCCAGAAGCACTTGTCGGGTACCGATTTTGACGAGATTTATACCGAAACGCCCCGCATCGTACTGGTGTCAGAAGGGTTCTCCAAAGAGTTAACCACCTGTGTCCTGTGGTTGAATGAAACCGGTCTTGATATTACTTGTGTGCAGTTGCGGCCCTATCTTAATGGCTCGGAGTTGCTCCTCGAATCCAGTCAGGTGATTCCAGTACCAGGAACAGAGGAACTGTTGGTGCAAGCTCAAGGGAAAAGGAGCGAAACAAGGGAACAACGTTCTTCTCCGAGCAAACCTGTTCCGGGTGGTGAGGTCTTCGAGGAACATATTCAGGACGCCAGTCCAGAGTTTCAACCAGAATTGGAACGCCTCTACAGTTGGGCAGTTAGCTTGAGGGATAACGAGTTGGCGACCCTCGTATCCAATCGAGGAAAGTCCCGTACTACATTAGGCGTAATCGTTTTGGGTAAAGGAAGGAGAGTGACAATCTGGAATGATCCCAGTGGTCCCTCGATTACTTTTGACCGGAGCATGTTTGAGGAACTTGCTCCTAAAGCATCGAAATTGTTGGATCGGCAGTTGGATCGTGAAAACTCACGTCTGAGTGGCCTTGGCAATGTTTATGTAAAGAGTCCTATATCTGGCGAACTCCTGGCCGCCCTCACCGAAGCCTACCGCGAAGCCAACGGCCTCCTTGCGGACAACGAGCAGCCCGAGGCCTAGCAGGGGCATGTGTTAAAATACCCCCAAACCATATCCAGGAAACTTCTATGACTCTGCCTCTGAATACAGCTCCCGGTCCCTTACCCGACGAAGAATCGGAACGCCACGCCATGATAAGCCACGATTTTCTGGTCAAGGCGCGGCAAGAACTGGAGAATGGCGACCTGCTCCAGGCCTCTGAAAAGGCTTGGGGCACTACCGCCCACGCCATCAAGGCCGTCGCCGAAAAGCGTCGGTGGTTCAGCGAGGCCGATTGGAAGTTGCGAAGGGCAGTTTTAATAGTAGAGGACGAGCTTGGTGATCCCTCTATTATGGGTTCTTATTCAGTGGCTCGAGTGGCCCATTTTAACTTCTATCTTCACGAGTACACTGCACGTGAAGTCGAACGTGCTATTGAAGCGGCGGAAGACTTCATTGCTCGATTAGAACCAGTTCTGGCGTCTGACTATGTTTCGCCCTTTGTCAGCGATTCAGTAGAAGCCAGTATTCGTTCCCTGGAACAGCCAACCAGTGACCCCGATCGGGACAGGCTGGATAACGGGCGCCCACCTATGGAACAACGCCCTCCCGCCGTTGCCCCACAGCAGACATAAGGACCACCACCGTGAAAATACGTGAAATTCTCCAGCAAAAACGCACCGTCTCCTGCGAGTTCTTCCCACCCAGGGAAGAGGAGGGGATTCCCGCCGTTTTTCGCGCCATTGACCGGGTTGGAGCCTTCAACCCCGACTTCGTATCTGTTACCTACGGCGCCGGTGGCTCCACCCGCGCCTTCACCGAACGCATTACCATGCAGGTGAAGCAGGAAACCGACCTTGAGGTTATGGCCCACCTGACCTGCGTGGCCCAGACCCGCGAAGAGGTAAACGAGGTTCTTGGCCGCCTGGACGAGGCCGGTGTCGAAAACGTCATTGCCCTGCGCGGTGACCCGCCCCGGGGCCAGGAAGATTTCGTTCCGACTGAAGGCGGCTTTGGTCATGCCACTGAACTGATCGACCACATCCGGTCCAACTTCGACTTTGGCCTGGCCGCCGCCTGCTATCCCGAAGGCCACACCGAGTCCCCTGACCTGGACTGGGATATTCGTTTTGCTCGAGAAAAAGTGGACCGGGGGGCCGACTTCCTGATAACCCAGCTTTTCTACGATAATCGTTACTTCTTCGAGTTTATGGAGCGGGCGCAAAAGGCCGGTATAGACGTTCCTGTCATCCCCGGGGTGCTGCCCATTCTCAACACGGCCCAGATACGTCGCTTTACCTCCCTATGCGGCGCTTCCATTCCACCGGAACTGGACAGCAAGCTGGAAGTGTATGCCGAGGACGACAATGCGGTGCGGGAATTGGGCGTGGAATTCGCCTCCCGGCAGGTGGAAGAGCTATGGGAGAATGGGGTGCCGGGTATCCACTTCTACGTCCTCAATCGCAGCTACTCAGTGTCCCGGATCCTGGCCAATTTGAACCTGCCCGGCCACGCCGCTCCCGACTAGTCCAGCTTTCGGGTTAACAACTCCTTTTCATTGCGGATTGGGTAAGTCTGGTTCCCCTCGTCCTCTGGGTGAGGACCGGGGGTGAGGGTATAAGACGATGACCCAACTGACCACCGGCGTTGATATCATCGAGATACCCCGCATTGCGAGGGTGCTTGAGCAGTACGGCCAGCGTTTCTTGCGCCGTATATTCACCCCCGGCGAGATAGAGTACTGCCGCGAACGCCCCCCCAACCTGGCCGCTCGCTTCGCCTCCAAGGAAGCCACCATGAAGGCCCTGGGCACCGGAGTTCGGGGCGTGGCCTGGAAGGACATTGAAGTCGTTCGGGCCCCCAGCGGCGCCCCGTCAATTGTGCTTCATGGCCGCGCCAAAGCCCGCGCCGAAAGGCTGGGCGTCCAGGAAATCTCCCTTAGCATTTCCCACTCCCGCGAGTACGCCGTTGCCTTCGTGGTAACCCAGTGCGACTCGTCCCCTCAACTTGAATCTGCACCGCCGAGCGACGAGCAATCTTCCCCCCTCTCCCGTGGGGAGAGGGGCCCGGCGTGAAGGGCAGTGTCCGCCAACCTGAAAGTGGTAACCGCTGCCCAGATGACCGCCTTGGAGCAGGAATCGGAGCGGCAGGGCACCAGCACCGACACCCTCATGGAGAACGCCGGCCTGGCGGTAGCCCTGGAAGCCCGCCAGCGAATGGGCGGCGTGGCTGGCGCCGGGGTAGTGGTCCTCGTTGGTCCCGGCAACAACGGCGCCGACGGCCTGGTGGTGGCCCGGCACCTGCGCCGGTGGGGTGCGGAGGTTACCGCCTGCCTGCTGACCAGTCGTCCTGACCCCGACCCCAAGGCTGATCTGGCTCGCAGTTATGGCGTGTCCGTACTGGCTTTGGGCGAAGATACAGAGGTCGAATTTCTTGACGGCCTCCTCGCTCGCAGCCGCCTGGTCATAGACGCCATACTGGGCACCGGCCGTTCCCGCCCCTTGCAGGGACTGGTGCGGGAAGTTCTGTTGCGGGTGGCCGCTACTCGCAAGCGTAGTCGCCGTCCCTTGCTGCTGGCCCTCGACTTGCCCACCGGGCTGAATGCCGACACCGGCGCCGTAGACGACGCTACTCCCGTCATGGACGCCACCCTGGCCCTCGGCTTTCCCAAGGCCGGGCTGCTGGCCTTTCCCGGCGCCGAGCGGGTGGGGGAACTGGTGACCCTGGATATTGGCTTGCCCGATGGTGTGGGCCAGGATGATATTTCCCTGGAACTATTGACTGTCGATTGGGTCAGTTCTCAGATACCACCACGCCCGTTGGACTCCCACAAGGGCACCTACGGCCATCTGCTGGTGGTGGCCGGTTCCCGCAACTTTGTGGGAGCGGCGTGCCTGGTGGCCCGGGCAGCCCACCGCGCCGGAGCCGGGCTGGTAACCCTGGCCACGCCGGAAAGCGTCTATCCCATCGTGGCCTCCCAGCTTACCGAGACCATACACTTGCCCCTGCCCGAGGACGCCGAGGGCCGGGTGCATGCCGACGCTGCCCAGGTTATCCATGAAGGCCTGACCCGTTACGATGCGCTGGCCGTGGGCAGTGGCTTGGGCCAGTCCGAAAATACCCTGGCGTTTATCGAAGGGCTGCTTGTGGACGGACCGGTTTCAACCATCCCTACCCTGGTGGACGCCGACGGCCTGAACAACCTGGCCCGTCTGCCCGACTGGTGGCAACGACGCTCCGGCCCGCTGGTTCTGACTCCCCATCCCGGCGAAATGGCTACTCTTACCGGCCTCTCCACGCTGGAGGTGCAGCGGGACCGCGCAGCAATGGCCCGGCAGTGGGCCACCCAATGGCAGGCCGTGGTCGTACTGAAAGGTGCCTTTACCGCTGTAGCTGAGCCGTCAGTACCCTCAACCAATGGAGAGCAGTATGAAGGGTTGGTGCGTTTATCCCCTTTTGCCAACCCCGGCCTGGCCTCCGGAGGCACCGGAGATGTGCTGACCGGCATTATCGGCAGCTTGCTGGCTCAAGGTTTGGCTCCCTTCGATGCTTCCGGTTGCGGCGTGTACCTGCACGGTCAGGCGGCGGCAGCCGTCACCTCCGCACAGGGCCCCGTCGGCCTGCTGGCCTCGGAAGTGTCTGAAGCCTTGCCGCTGACCATCAATTCCCTCCGGCCAGGCTGAACGCAGTCAACCTTTCTGCTCACCAGAGTGCGCTCCGGGTATAGGTGCAATGCCCGCTACAATGCTACGTTTGGGGCTGCGTTTGGAGGCACTCCAGCCGGCTGCCTGTGCACATAATCCCAAAATGCCCGAAACTGGTATCCGGGACGGCTGTTGACCGGGAGCCTTATGTTATACTCTAAATACATCCTCAGCTACAAAGTTGTGTCTGAACGCAGCGTCCGCCCACCTCCGGCGGCCGTTTAAGTACGGAAAGTGTGAGGGGGTGTCATGCCTCTGGAAAAATTCCTCGAAGATCTTGCCGACCCGTCAGTCCCCCTGATTAACTCCGACTTCATCGAGATCTCCGACCTGTCGCCGGCCGAGTTGGGCGTCTTCGCCCGCTCCTGGTTCCGGCTTTCCCAGGTACGGAAGCGAGCCATAATCGCCACCATGGTTGAGCTGGCCGAGGACAGCGCGGAGCTCGACTTCTGTACAGTCTTCAAGATGTGCCTCAAAGACGACGATGAATGGGTTCTCGAAAAGGCCATCGATGGACTGTGGGAATACGAAGACCGGTCTGTCCTGTCGGGGTTGATCCAGGTATTGACTTCCGACCGGGGGCCGGACGTGCGCGCCGCCGCCGCCGCCGCCCTGGGTAAATTCTGCGTCCTGGCCCAGGAGGGACACCTGCTTCCAGGGGACGTAAGCAACATCCGCGATACTCTTATGGCCCTCCTGCATGACACGGATGAAAGCCTGGAAGTCCGCCGCCGCAGCCTGGAAGCAGTGGCGCCCTTCAACACGCCCGACATCCGTGACTACGTTTGCTGGGCTTACCAGACCGAGGACTTGATGCTAAAGTCCAGCGCCATATTTGCCATGGGCCGCACCGGCGACGTTAGCTGGCTCCCCACGCTCATTGAAGAACTGGACAACCAGGAACCGGCCCTCCGCTACGAGACGGCCAATGCCTGCGGCGACCTCGGCGAGGAGGATGTGGTTCCCCACTTGATAGGCTTGTTGGAAGACGACGACTTCGATGTGCAGGTAGCGTGCCTTAACGCCCTGGGGAAAATAGGCGGCCCTCTGGCCAAGGGGGCGCTGCTGCGCTGCATAGAGGAGGGAGACGTATCTCTGGAAGAGGCGGCACTGGCCGCCCTCGATAACGTGGTGTTCCTGGAAGACCCCATGGCCTTCGCCCCGGAAGTTTAGCCGGCGCTCTTCCTTCCGGTGCCAGCTTCAGCAGTTCACCTGCGGGCGTAAAGTAATTGGGCATCCGCTCATCCAGAGCTTGTCGAAAGACTCCCGCAAGGAAAGGCACAAAACCTTGTTCCAACTCTCCCACGAACAAGCCCGGCTTCTGGCATCAGCGCCCGTCGGCCACCTCTCCACCGCCAGCAAGTCTGGCGCCCCCCACGTAATACCGGTATGCTTTGCCCTGGACCCTCAGGCAGAGGAGAGCCCAATCTACATCGTCCTGGACCAGAAACCCAAGCGGGCTGCACTAACCCGCCTGCGCCGTGTCCGCAACATCCTGGAAAACCCCCGGGTTGCCCTGGTGGTGGACCACTACGACGCCGACTGGACCCACCTCTGGTACATCCTGTTAACGGGTAGAGCGGAACTGTTGGAATTGGACGACCCTGTGGAAAACGAAAATGATGAGGCAGAGAACCTGTCCGTTCATCCTGCGCCTGTCGAAAGACGCAACGCAATCGACGAACGCCGCCACGCCATCCAACTCCTCCGCCAGAAATACCCCCAATACCGGGAAATGGACATCGACTATAACCCGGTAATCAAGATTACCCCACAGCGGGTAGTTGCCTGGTCTTATACACCCGAATCCACTCCATAGCCTCCTGCCAACCCTTCCCTACTGTGTTAAATTACCTCCCATGACGTACACGTGGGACAAGGCCACAGTCGGCGACACCGCGTCGCCGCATACCGTTGAAGTAACTGACGAGCAGATTGCCGCCTATTGTCGAGCGGCCCGTTACGAGAACCTGGTCTACACCAACCAGCCAGCCGCCCGGGAAACCGGACTTCCCGGCATCGTCGCCCCGCCGGCCATGGTCCTGTCTTTCGCCCAACCCCAATTGGTCGAAGTGGCCGCCGCGCGGGACTGTTCCCTGCCCGCCGACCTTTCCCGTAACCCTACCGGCATCGCCATTCGCTTCCAGGGAGTCCTGGTAACCCCCAACGACACCATTACCGCCCAAACCCAACTTACCGCCAAGCACGAAAAGGAGGGCAGCCGGTACCTGACCTTCACCGTAACTGCCCACAACCAGGAGGGGGTGTTGGTCGCGGAGTATGACGTGGAGTACTTGTGGGAAGCTGATGGGTAGGTCAAGTGTGGTTACTGCTTCAGAATTGCCCATACTTGAGGAATGCCGATGCGTTGGACATGGGATCCGGAAAAGGACAGAGAAAATTGGCGAAAGCATCAAGTAGGGTTCGAAACCGTACAATTGGTTTTCCTGGATCCATTTATGCTCATGCAGGAAGATGTCTTCCCAGATGAACAATGATGGCGTTCATTGGGTAGCATTGAGGGGGAAGTATTTCTGGTGGTCCACACTTGGCCAGGGTCAAAGGAGGAATCAGGACGAATAATAACCGCTCGTAAGGCCACTCCCAATGAAAGAGGAATTTATGAAGAGGGCTAGCATGCGATTCACCGACAACCAAGAAGAGGATCTCGAAGCAATAAGAAACCTTCCTGATGACGCGATAGACACCTCCGACGCTCCTGAAATACTCGACTGGGACAAGGCTAAACGCGGACTCCTGTACCGGCCAGTCAAGCAGGAAGTGATTCTTTCTTTGGATAAGTACGTCATAGAATGGTTCGAGTCAGCCGACTCTGACCCGGAGAAGCGGCACGAAACCATCAACAAGGTCCTGATGGAACATATCAGAGATTGCGAGTTTCCCGCCAACAAGGGAAGCAAAGAAGCATCAGGTACCGATTAGTCGATATCCTCTCCTTTGCTGTCCAAAGTGTTCTTGTCCTCTTAGTAATGCCTCCGCGTACTTCCGCGTCTCTTCTGGCCACCACGGTGAAAGATCCTCCCGATGCCGTTGCTCCAAGTTTGACTTGCCATTTGGCACCTTGGCCCGAGACGGGTAATATGGTGGGCATTAAGTCCGAACTAAGCCACTTTGCAGGCAACATTCTCAACGGGAGGAACAAACCACCATGGACGGCATTACCGCAATAGCCAACGTACTTAAGCTGGAGGGGGTGGACTTCATCGGCTGCATGCCCTCCAATCCCCTCATCGAAGCCGCTGCCATCGCCGGCATCCGGCCCATCGTCTTCCGCCAGGAACGCACCGGCGTGCATATGGCCGACGGCTTTTCCCGCATTAATAACGGCAAGCGCACCGGCATTTTCCTGATGCAGGCCGGCCCCGGCGCGGAAAACGCCTTCGGTGGCGTCGCCCAGGCCTACGCCGACTCGGTGCCCATTCTGCTCCTTCCGGCCGGCGCGGCCAGGCACCGGCAGGGCATCGACCCGGTATTCAGCCCCACCCGCAGCTACGAAAGCATCACCAAGTGGACGGCCCAGATTAACTACGCTGACCGCGTCCCCGAATTGATGCGCCAGGCCTTTACCAAGCTGCGCTCCGGCAAGCCAGGTCCCGTGCTCCTGGAAATGCCCGGTGACCTCATCTCCGAGGAAATCGGTGAGGAGCAGTTCGACTACGAACCACCCCAGGTCTTGCGCTCCGCCGGCGACCCCGAAGCCGTTGCCCGGGCTGCTCGCGCCCTGCTTTCCGCCCAGCGGCCCGTCATCACCGCCGGCCAGGGAGTGCTCTACGCCGAGGCTACCGACCAACTGGTGGAGTTGGCCGAGTTCCTGCAAATACCCGTAATGACCACCCTGGAAGGCAAGAGCGCCTTTCCCGAGAACCATCCCCTGTCCCTGGGCATCGGGGGATCCAGCCAGACCGGCCAGGTCCACCGCTTCCTCACCGGCGCCGACACGGTGTTCGCCGCTGGCGCCAGCATGATCAAGAGCAACTTTACCGCTCCCCTCCCGCTGGGCAAGACTCTCATCCATACCACCAACGCCGACGCTGACATCAACAAGGACTACAAGGCCGACTATCCGGTGGTGGGCGACGCCAGGTTGGTGCTGGGCCAGTTCCTTGAGGAGATAAAACGGCAGTCCGGCGGCCAGGCCCGTCCCGCCAACCAGGAGTTGATCGACGAAATCAAGGCTTCCCGCCAGGAGTGGCTGGACCAGTGGCTGCCTCGCCTGACTTCCGACGAGGTGCCCCTGAACCCCTACCGGGTGATCTGGGAAATAATGCACACTGTGGACTTGAACAACACCATCGTTACCCACGAATCGGGCAGCCCCCGCGAGCAGGTCTCGCCCTTCTGGGAGGCCCGCGCCCCCCGCAGCTTCATCGGCTGGGGCAAGTCTACCCAGCTGGGCTACAGCCTGGGCCTGGCCATGGGCGCCAAGCTGGCCGCCCCGGAGAAGCTGGTTATCAACTTCATGGGCGACACTGCCTTCGGTATGGTGGGCCTGGACGTAGAGACGGCGGTTCGGGAGCGTATACCCATCACCACCGTGGTCCTGAACAACAGCACCATGGCCATCTACGCCGACAGCCGCATTCCCACCGCCGTGGCCCGCTACAACATCAAGCAGACTGGCGGCAATTACGCCGACATGTCCCGGGCCATGGGCGCCTACGCCGAGCGCATCACCGAACCCGACGAAATTGCGCCGGCCATGCGCCGCGTCCAGGAACGCAACGAGGCCGGCGAGTTTGCCCTGTTGGAGTTCATCACCAAGGAGGAGGGAGCCTACTCCAAGTACCAGTTCGTGTAGCTTTCTCGATCCACGAAGGACACGACAGTCCAATGTTGTCATTCTGAGGAGCGCAGCGACGAAGAATCCCAACCGTCACTTGGCAGACATCGTGCGCACTGGCAACCACGTAAAAGTCCACAGTTGGGATTCTTCTCTTCGTTCAGAATGACAATGGGGTTGAGAGGGGCCGGGAAAGGGAGGGTAACTGACACTTGCCCATTGCGTGTGCAACTCCGCCCGCCCCACAATGTCCCGGCGCAACCGGCGCAGGGAGACACCGATGGTCATCATAGTTGCACCGGACACCGTTCCAGTTCAGGTCGAGGCGGACCCGTCACTCTCAACCAACTATCAGCCTAAAATCCGGGACATGCCCCAGGGTGAGCGGCCCCGCGAACGGCTTCGGGACTACGGCCCCCGCTACCTCAGCAACGCCGAGCTTATCGCCATCCTGCTGCGCACCGGCATCCAGGGGGAGAATGTGCTGGCTATGTCCAACCGCCTGCTCAGCCGTTTCGGCGGGCTGGACGGCCTGGGCCGCAGTACCTTCGCCGAGTTGTGCGCTGAACGGGGACTCAGCGAGGCCAAGGCCAGCCAGCTTATGGCCGCCCTGGAGTTGGGCCGCCGCTTCATTTCCCTGGCTCCCCAGGACCGGGCGCAGATAAACTCGCCCCAGGATGTGGCTAACCTGCTGCAAGCTGAAATGGCTTCGTTGGAGCAGGAACATCTGAGGGTGCTGCTGCTCAACACCAAGAACCAGGTGCTCAGCACTGTTGAGGTCTACGTGGGCAACGTCAACAGTTCCATCGTTCGTCCTTCGGAAGTGTTCCGGCCGGCGGTGCGCGACAATGCTCCGTCAAGCATCGTGGCCCACAACCACCCCTCCGGCGACCCTACACCCAGCCCGGAAGATGTCAGCATCACCCGCGAGCTTGTATCCGCCGGCAAGCTGCTGGGAATAGACCTGCTGGACCACCTGGTGATCGGCAGCGGCGGCCGCTACGTCAGCCTCAACGAACGCAAGCTGGGGTTTGAGTAATGTAGGGTAGCGCCGGACCCCCCATCCTGAGCCTGTCAAGGATGCCCGCCGAAAAGAAGAATGGCTCGACGAGTTCACCATGAGCGGACTCTATTCCGTAGGCCTTAGTTGCTGCACTCTCAGGGATATACCGTAAGCAAGACCAATTATGGGCACCACCGCAAACAGCAGGGACAGACCCGCTTCCCATCCCATGGGCTCCTGCCGAATCTCCAGAAAGGCGCCCAGGTCTCCTGCCACGCTGACCGCCAGCAAAATGCCAATAATGTTCCTGGTCAGCCAGCGGTCCAGGGTTTCCGGTTTCAGCAGCATTACCAACAGTGCGGCAGCGGCGGCCGGATGCACAATTATCAGCATCAGGCGTTCCCAGGGACTGACGGTATCGTAGGCGCCGACAAAGCCGGTAGAGAAGGCCAATACCAGGTGGAGGATAGCCAGGGCAAGCACGACATATCCGACGATCTTCATCGTTGCTAACTCCTCTTGCGAGGCATGATTGTCGGCTAGAATAGTTGCCTCATCCGAATGTTGTCAAAGCCGTCGCAACGCCTTATTTTCGATCAGTCTAAATGAAGAGATTCAAGATGAAGGAGATCACCATGTCCTATTTCAAATATTCCCAGGGAAGAGAGACCAAAGAACTGGCCCCCGGCGCCCGGACCCGCACCTACTGGGGCGATAACATGCTCCTGTCCTTGGTGGAGATTGACGCCAATTCCCTTGTACCGCTACATACCCACCCCCACGAGCAGGGAGGTATTGTCGTCGAAGGGGAAATGGAAATGGGCATCGGCGGCGAGGTCAAGGTGCTAAAGGTGGGCGATATGTACATCATCCCCGGCGGCGTGGAACACTACGCCAAGGGCCTCGACCAGCCCTGCAGGGCCCTGGATGTTTTCAGCCCGGTACGCGAGGAGTTCAAGTACTGATACAGGGGCGGAACGGAAAACGGAGCGCGGACAGTCATGTCGCGCTCCGTTATTTTTCCGACGGTGACCTCAGGTTAGACAGGGGTTCACCCTCCTATCTCCCCTCCTTAATATAGTCCGATACCTTCTCGGCAATCATCAGCGTGGTGGCGTTGGTGTTGGCCCGGATGCAGTCGGGCATCACTGAGGCGTCGGCTACCCGCAGGCCCTCAACGCCCCTCACGCGCAGGAACTGGTCCACCACTGCCATGGGGTCCGAGTCCGGGCCCATCTTGCAGGTGCCCGATACGTGGTGGGAGGTGCCCGAGTTGTGCCGGAGCCAGTCGTTCAGCAACTCGTCAGAAGTCAACTCCTCGTCGGTGGGCATGATGCGCTCCAGCAGCAGGTCGGAGAAGTAAGGCTGCTCGGCAACCCGCACCCCCAGCCGGATGGCCTCACGCATCCGCCGCAGGTCTTCCTCTTCCTGGTAGTAGTTGTAGTTCAGCCTCGGTTGTACGTGGGGGTCGGCCGACTGCAGGGTCAACTCCCCCTTGCCCAGGGCCAACTGCAGGCTGGCGCTCATGCCGATGTAGTTAAGATCGTCGTTGATTTCCACCTGCGCGGGACGGTGCTCACTGGTCATCAGCATGGGACTTAGCTGCATGTCGTTGCGCAGGTCCGAGCCCTCAACGGTATAGCGCAGCCCCACCTGGATCACCGGCGCTTGCACGTCAGGCTTCTCCCCAGTTGCCATGTAAAGGACGGCGGCCGAGGGATGGTCCCGCAGGTTCTGGCCCACGCCGGGCAGGTCCTGCACCACGTCGATTCCGAAGCTGCTGATGTGTTCGGCTGGACCCACCCCGGACAGCATCAGCAACTGGGGCGACCCAATGGCTCCGCTGCTCACCACAATCTGCTCGCCTTCCACCGTGAAGACCTCTCCCCCGCTCTCGGCCTCTACCCCCACGGCCCGCTTGCCCTCAAACAGAATCCGGCGGGCGGTAACCCCGCTCCTGACGGTCAGGTTCAAGCGGTGGCGGGCCTGTTCCAGGTAGGTCAGGGACATGCTCATCCGCACGCCGTCTATGGTGTTGCGGGCACGAGGCGATATGCCGGTGGACTCGGGGTGGTTCTGGTCCTCGTCTATGCGAAAGCCGAGGTCGACGCAGGCCCGCTCGAAGGCCTGGGCATGGGGCATCCACTCGCTGCGGGGCGAGCGGCGCACCGGCACCGGCCCGCTGGTGCCGTGGAAGTCATCGCCCCCGAAGTCCTGGTCCGTCTCCAGCTTGTTGAAGTAGGGAAGCACGCCGGTGAAACTCCACTCGTCGTTGCCCCACTCGGCCCACCGGTCATAGTCCTCGGGGATGCCCCGGAACATAACCTGCCCGTTTACCGCGCTGGAGCCGCCGGTGGCCTTGCCTCGGGGGATGATCAGTTCCCCCTGCTCCGGCGTTATTTGGGCGGTGTAGCCCCAGTTGTGGGGGCCGTATGCGGACAGCCAGACGTTGTTGCCCTGCTTCAGGTCTTCGGGTAGGGTTTCGAAGTCTGGGTAGTCGGGCCCGGCCTCCAGCAGCAGGACCGAACGTTCGGGGTCTTCGGACAGGCGGGTGGCGATGGCGCAACCTGCCGAGCCTCCACCTACCACAATGACGTCGTACTTCATGATCAACCTCCAAGGCTTCCGCAGTTCAAAAGGGCCTTCAAAGATGGAATGGCTATTTGCCCCAATGATAATACAAACCCGGTGAGGGCGCACGGTGGATGTGCCAACTGAGAACAGGGCAACCACAAAGGTTGCCCTGTCTTTAATCCGTTAAGGAGTGCACGGCAGATAGTCGGTATTCGGGGCTGCTCACCCGTAGAAACCGGCACTAACGAGTTTGGGCTAAAAGCCTATGGCGCAACCGTCCTTGCGGGGTTCGGATCCGGCCCATAGCACCCCCGTCTCCGGGTTGCGCTGGATGACCTGCCCGCCGCCCATGCCGACCCGGGCGTGGCCTTGTATCATCTCCAGGCGGTGGCCCAGGCCCTTCAGCCCGCCAATGACCTCCGGCGCCAGCCCTTCCTCTATTATCGTGGTGTCGCCGATGACCTGGAAGCGCAGCGCGTTCAAAGCCGCCTGGGGCTCCATGTCGAAGTCCGTCATGTTGCACATCACCTGCAGGTGGGCCTGTGGCTGCATGAATCCGCCCATCACTCCGTAACACAGGTATAGCTCATTGTCCCTGGTGGCCATGGCCGGAATGATGGTGTGGTATGGTCGCTTGCCACCCTCCAGCGCGTTGGGGTGGTCGGGCTCCAGGGAGAAGAGGGCCGCCCGGTTCTGCAGTACTATCCCTGTGCCCGGCACCACCAGCCCGCTGCCGAAGTTGATGTACACGCTGTTTATAAAGGAACAGGCGTTGCCCTGGCCGTCCACCACGCTGACGTACACCGTATCCCCTCCTGGACCTGCGCTGTTGCCAAAGCCCGTAATGTCGCCGTGAGCGGCATGGGCCATGGCCCGCTCCGGATCGATCGACTCCCGGCGTCTGGCGGCGTAGGCCTTGTCTGTTAGCTCCGTTATGGGCACGTCGGCCATGCGCGGGTCGGCCACGTACCGGTAGGCGTCGGCGAAGGAAAGTCGCATGGCCTCGATCAGGTGGTGGTAGGTGTTGACCGTCTGCGGGCCCATGCCCCTGATGTCAAACCCCTCGACGATGTTCATCGCCTCCAGGGCCGCTATCCCCTGGCCGTTGGGCGGGCACTCCCAGCACGTAATCCCCCGGTAGTCGGTGCTGATCGCCTCGTCCCAGTCCGACTTGTGGGACTCCAGGTCCTCGGTGGTGATCCACCCGCCCTGTTCCTGGACAAAGCTGGCAATCTTCTCCGCAATCTCCCCGTGGTAAAAGGCCTTGGAACCGCCCTCGGCCACCGCGCTCAATGTCTTGCCCAGCGTCGGCAGCTTCATCACCTCCCCCTGGCGCGGCGGACGCCCGTTCAGCAGCATCTCCTGCCCCGAAGGCAGCGCCGACAGTCGCGGCCCCTGCCCCGACCATTGGTAGGCGATGTAGTCGCTGACCGGAAACCCCTCCTCGGCGTACCGGATGGCCGGCTTCAGCACCTCCGCCAGCGGCATCGTCCCGTGGGCCTCCAGTATCGTCTCCCACCCGTGGACGGTGCCGGGGATGGACACGGATTGGGGCCCCTCCTGCGGCATCCGGTAGTGGCCGGCGGCGTTCAACTCCTCAATGGACGCTGCTCCCGGCGCCCGCCCGCTACCGTTCAGGGCGTGTACCTTCTTCTCGTTGTCCTTCCAGACCAGCGCAAACATGTCCCCGCCCACGCCGGTGGACTCGGGTTCAACCACGTTCAGAACGGCGGCGGCAGCCACCGCTGCGTCCACGGCGTTGCCCCCATTAATAAGAATCTGCAACCCGGCCTGCGCCGCCAGGGGCTGGCTGGTGGCCACCATGCCGTTCATCGCCAGCACCGGCGACCGTCTCGAGTCAAAGAACATTGCCTCTCCTATCACGAGCCAAGAATCAGGAACCGGGCCCCGAGCTCATAGTCTTCTTGCGGCGGGGCCAGTGGATGAAGTACTTGTATGCTGGGGAACGGCTGGCCGTGATGCGAGGAGTATTGTAGCACCGGTGGTGATTGGTGGGTATTCCTCCACCATCTCTAGTACTAAAGTCGCAGATATATCTCGGTAGAATGGGGCTACGTTAGCAGGTGGTTGAGGTGAGCCGCTGGCTCCCGAACCCGGGCCTTGGCGCACCGGCGGTGGGTCTGCGTGCGGTAGTACCGGTATGCATGGTCCCTCAGTTCTGTGAGCAGCTAGGCCACATCAATCGATACAAAATTGGAGTTACACGACAGTGTTGAAGCTCAATCCGGGCGAGTGGCCGTGCCGCGGGGTAAGTCGCGCAATTGTCAGGGTTTAGGGTCAATGGCTTTAGCTCTTATGAGAGACAGTGATTTGAGGTGGTAAGAATTCTTCGGTATTTGCTGAAGGACCGCCGGGCCTGATACCTCAGGAATTCACTGTGGAAGCGGCTGGACAGGCATCGTCCAGCCGCTTTTAATTTGCCCGTTAGTTTCTCCACTTCCCCCACGTCCCTGTACCAGCAGTTGATGGACGTTCTCTTGCGCCGCGTCCAATTGGACTAGAAGGACTCGAAGAGCACTTGTCGAGGGACGTTTCGCCGTGCTGCCAGGAAGCGCCAGGTAATTGGTTCTGTGAGAAGACGTCCTGGCCTGCGACTAGGGAAGGGGCGTGAGAAAGAGAATTGCCGGTACAGCGATAGGTGGGCTTCACCATAGAAGTGGGAAACTGGCCCACTTAACTCTATGGCTATAAGCGAATTCACGGGTATTTCCGACGTTCATCCCTGCCGCCCGCCTTGTGTCTACTTGCCAACTTCCTGGTTGGCCTTTAATTTATTAGCCACCCCCTGCCCCACGGGGCCGGGGGACGGTGACTGCTCATTCCCAGTGAGGGAGTTTCCTTGTGGTGGCTGGTGACCGAGCTGGATTTCCCCTGGGCGTGGATAGACCGGCGGGGGTCGACGCTTTTCTTGAGGCCTCGGCTCCGGCCGATGTGGCCCAGGGTGTTGCGCCCCTCTGCCGATCTCACGTTGTCACGCTGCTGGAACTGTCTTCTTCGTGTTCCGGCCGCCTCAACCTGTCGGGACGGAACCTCCTCTCAGCCGACCTGTCAGGTCTCAACCTGCTGGAGGTGGACCTGTCCGGGGCCGACCTGGGCCATGCCGACCTGCGCAACGCCGACCTCTTCGGGGCCGATCTCTCCGGCGCCGACCTTTTCCGGGCCGATCTCAGGGGCGCCTTCCTGGTCCGGTGCAACCTGGACGGCGCTTTTCTTCTGGCCGTCCGGCTTGACGAGCATACGGACCTGGCCGATGTGTCCTGGGGCCGGCATAACCAGTCGGAATGGGAGCGCTTGGGCATGCTGGACAACGCCCGGGCGCTGTACCGCCAGCTCTTTGTCTGGCACCGGAGCCGGGGATACGGAGACCTGGCCGGGGTGTTCCTCTACCGGGACTGGCTCTGCCGCACCCGGCAGATGCGGGAGGCGGTGGCCCAGGGCTGGAGCTGGCGCCGGCCCTGGCGGGTGGGCCGCCTGGGCCGCCTGGATTGGTGGCAGTCCCTTGGCAAATTCCTGATACTGGCCGGGTTCGAGGCCGCGTTTGGCTACGGCGAGCGCCCCTTCCGGATCTGCCTGTTCGCGGCCACGGTGGTTGTGCTCTTCGCCCTGATCTTTTTTGTTTGCCCGGGTGGCTTTGAGGGCGCCTGGACCCTGGGCAACGTTTCCAGCCATCTCATGGATTGCTTCTACTTTTCCCTCGTTTCCTTCACGACCCTGGGTTATGGTGGCTGGGTGGAACCCCCGGGCCTGGTGGCTGGGGACCTGGGCGCTGTCGAGTCCTTTATCGGGCTGTTTGTGACGGCGATGTTCCTGGTGACCTTTACCAGGCGTTGGACCCGCTGAATTTTCCGTCAGATCCTCAGGTTTCCTTGGCTCTTTCCGGCCCCTGCTGGTCGGCGTCGACTGGCTGCGCGGTTCGGGAGCGCCGGCTTGCCAGCCTTTTCGGTGCCCAGGAGGCTGAAGATGGTGGAGAGACGCAATCGCCTGGTACAGGGAAATCTGGAGTAGGGAGATGCATTGCCTGCGCTCCGTGCCCCCGGCTCCCGTGCAGGAATGAGGTGGACCCCTTTATTGTGACAGGATCAAGGTGGAATTAAGCGTGAGTCCCGCTGCCCCTGGCAATGATACCAACACCCCTTCCGGTGGGCCTTCAGTCACCTTTGATCTATTCCCCGGGGCATTCCTGGCCTGGTGGGACACCTCGGCCGGGGTCCGCTAGGTCAGGGCCTGATGGGGCCTCTGGTCGTTGTAGAACCGGAAGTAGGCGCCCAGTTCCCTCCTGGCTTCCCTGGCGTTGGCATAGGCTTTCAGGTACACCTCCTCGTACTTCACGGTGCGCCACTAACGCTCCACGAAGGTGTTGTCGTAGTACCGGCCCTTCCGTCCATGCTGATCTTCACCCCGTGTTCCTGCAGTACCTGAGTGAATTCCAGGCTGGTGAATTGACTCCCCGGCCTTAACTGGGGCAGGCTCTGGTCGGTGTTGAAGACCTCTGGCTGGCCTTGCCCCAGCGCATCCCTCAAGGCGTCGACGCAGAAGTCGGCCTCCAGGGTGTTAGACAATAGCCAGGCCACCACCCACTTGCTGTGTCAGTCCATGATGGCCACCAGGTAGAGGAACCCCCCGGGCCATGGGCAAGTAGGTGATGTCGGCCGCCCTGCCTGAATCTGTCTGGGATGAACCTGGTACCTGGCCGCCAGTTGGGCCACCGTCTCCTCCCCCTTCACCGCCTCCAGGGCCACCTTGGCCTTGACGTCCGGACTGTGCTTTCTCCGTTGTTTCGACATTTGCCACTCCTCCCTGGCAGCGACGGCTGCCCTCAGTTTAGGAGCAGGACTCTCGCCTAAACCAAAGCCAAGGTGGGATGTGCATTTGCCGGGTGATGGGGATCGGGTCGGGAGTCTTGCAGGAGTGCTTCGGCCCTTGACTGCAGTACCGTCCGGCAGCGGCGCCTAACCTCGTCTCTCCGGCTGGCCAGACCGGCCAGGAAGTTGCCGACCCTCTCCTGCACCGCAGCCCTGCTCCCCAGGCAGAGATTGCCGGTGGCCTCCCTCTGGTCCAGCCCCAGATGGCCTCATCGGCGTTGAAGTCCGGGCTGTACCCCGGCAGGTTCACCAACCGCAGGTCAAGTCCGGGCGTCCGCAGATATTCCCGCACCGCCTCGCCACGATGGGCCGGCGCGTTGTCCCAGATGACCCGCATCGGCCCCGGATGCCTTTCTCTCAGTTGTTCCAGGAAGGCAACCGAGGTCCCACTGTTGCTGTTGCCCTCCAGTTCCATCCATTCCACCTCGCCCGTCTCCAGGCACACCGCCGAATAGTAGCTGGCCTTCTCCCCATACCGCGGGCTGGTCGAGTCCACCAAAGCAGGTCTGCCTTTGAGCACCCACTTGCCCCGCAGTTCCGCATCGGCCCGGAAGTGGGCCTCATCAGCAAAGAATATTCTGGCTTCCTTCCGACCAGCCTACTCCCTCAGAGCGGCGTACTCCGCCACGAAAGCCTCCCGCTTCGCCTCATCCGCCTTGAGCAGGCGTTTCTTGGGCCGCTTGAAGGCAAACCCCAGCCGGTGCAGCCAGTTCACACAACTGCTTCGGCTCAACCCAGTGCCGAACCGGTCCCCGGCAAACTGCCGCACCACCTTCCAATACCAGTTGGCCAGATCAATGCCCGAGGCGCCGGGCGGTTCCTGTACCGCTGCCTTCAACTCCTCCTGCTGCGCTTGGTCAAGGGCGGGCGGGAACCGCCGGTCTGCTCAAATATCAGGGCTGCAGGCCCTCCCTCCCCGAAGGCCGACGCCCAACGGCCAATAGTGTGGGGATCCCTTTCCAGAGCCTCCGCCGTGGCCGCTGCCGTCCAGCCCTGGGCCAGCAGCAGCAAGGCGTACCACCGCTCCCGCTCCCTGGGTGTGGGCGCCAAAATCATCCGCCGCCGCAAGTCCTTGATTTCCATCTGCCACTGTTCCAGACACCGGTCTATCTCCCTCACGCCCATCACCAACCCCTCCCAACTCCCGACACCAGCTAACCAGGTTCCTTCACAAATTTACCCCTTCCCACTGCGCATCTCACCTTGGCTTTGGTTTAGATGTCCTGATATACCGGGCAGGCTCTGCCCCTCCTTTAAGAAAACCACAAGGAGGTAACTGCAAGAAGAATCTTCCAGAGATCGAGCCAAAGCACATACGCGCTAAACAAGGAAACATGATGAATTTCCCCCGATTATCAAGACGAGCCCTACTACCAGTAGCCGTAGCTCTGCTCCTAGAAGTCTGGCCGGGAACCCCGATTCTCCCCAACCCGCCGTTTTCTTAACGTCGATTGTCGATGTAACAGTGGGTTCTTGACACGTATTATATACATTACCATGCCGTATAAGACTGGAATACGTCTGCTGGGCGTAGCGCGAAATCCGGCCAATGGCTTTCCGGCCAGACTTCTAGCAAGCATTCTGACGGCCTGCGGCCCATCGGCTGAATATCACGAAGGACAAACCCTCGCCCAACAAGCCCAGCAGGAGGATGCCACACCAGAGCCATGCGACCGAACTGAAGGGACATACTCCAGACTTGACGAGACCCTGGTTGACCTCGTGGGTCAGTATGAACGATGCGAGAAGACAGAGGAAGAAGCAGCGGCCATGGCGCCAGAGCATCACGGCAACATGGTGCTGGCGCAGACGGACGTGACTGGCGACGTCAACGTCGTCGACGGCTGGCTGGAGGCCCAGGGCGCCGGACCAAAGGTCACCATCGACTATACCCCACCCAACATCACGAGTTTCGTCCGCGTCACTTTGCTAGGGGAGCTCGCTGCACAAACAGGTGTCAGCCAAGTAACCGCCGTACCCACATCCCACCTTGCGGAAGCTGAGCCTGCTCCGCCCGGGCTGGTCCCAGCAAGGGCAAGGAGCGAAGATGACGAACCGGAAGTACCTTGGTGGATCAACGGTTACCGATATCCTGGTTCCTATCTGAAGCTTAAAGACGGACTGCCGGACATAGCGGGAGCTTATGCGAAAGGTACACTTGACCTGGACCAGCTAAGCGAGAATCGAGGCGTAGGTTGCTTCATCAAAGGAGACAAGGTGTGGTTAGAACTGCACATCTCCGATGAAGAAGAAGTCAAAACCAGGGTAATGGACTGGCTAAACGAGATAAACGCTGACTTCGAGCGCAACTTCTTTTTGCGGACATTTCCGGGTGAAATTGTAATACCCGCGACCGTACCCATATCCCGACTGGAAGACGTAGAAACGCACCCAGACGTTACACAAGCCAGCCAAGGGCTGTGTGGGGGAATGTCACCCACCACGGAACCCACCGGCAACTGGCAGCGGAACTTGCCGAACCTGCTACCAGCCAGCAGATTCGGCACAGTTGTGACTCAAGGAGTAAGGATTCACAACGCCGACGAATGGCACACCAATACTCCGACACAGTATCGGGCCAATGGCGTGAAAATCGGCATCATCGACAACGGTTTCAAGGGGCTTGCCGACAAATAGAGAGCAGGAGAACTGCCCGATAACACGTCCAGCGAGACCTATGTCCGTGCAAAGTGTTACAACAACGAGCCCCAGGAACTGCCAACCGTGGTCGCTCAGCAAGAAGAAGAGGAGCCCACCCCGGAACCCGAGGCTACCCCCCGTGCCCGACCGTCAAAAATACCGGAATATGAGGTTTGGCCTGCGGGAGATAGTAATTGCAGCGGAGAAAGCAGCAACTGAGAGGGAATCGTCGGATGGAACCAAGTCGACAGAATCCGACGAAGAAGCAATCTTGGTGACAGTGAGACTTGACCCCTCGGTAGAGAACGCGGGGAAGACAGTCTCAGACTGGTTTAATGCAAGGAGTATTCACCACCTGACGCATGAAGCCTTGGTCTATGGGGCCGTCCAGCCCTCTTTGCTGGGGCCACTGTCCCTTATGGACGCCGTGCAATCTATTGATATACCGCTCCCGTTGGTGGAGCCCGGGCCGCCGCCGGGCACCGGTCCAGACTATGGCCCGTACTTTGACGACGGGTCCCAAACCGAGTCTCAACCATAACCTAGCAGGCTGTCCGGGGATTATCTTGAGGCGGCCATCGGGGGACGGCGCAGGTTGGTGAATGGCGGCAGGTTCAAGGATGACTTGACGCTGGCCAACAGGGAAGTAGTCCCGCTGGCTGGCGCGGGACCCGGTTCCCCCCCTTTGGCGGGGAAACCGGCGCCGAACCGGAACAACTTCAGCAGGTTGTGGCCGGTGCAGATGAGCGACCACTCTCCGTTGACCTTCTCCAGTCCCCGCAACAGGAACTGCCGGAAGCCCCGGCACTGCTTGATCTGGCCGAAGACCGGTTCCACCGTCTCCATCCTGAGGGCGTAGCGCTGTCGGCCCCGTTTGGTCTGCAGCTTGCGGCGCATCCGGTCTCGGGGAGAGAGATCCCTGGGTATGCGGCCACGGGGCGACGGTGGGGGCACCCAGCCGTGGCGGGTCTTTTCCGGCGCCACAAAGGGGTCCACTCCCAGGATGCAGAGTTCCTCCACCGCTTTCGCCGAGTAATACCCAGCGTCGGCGGACACTTCTTTCGGCACCGCGCCCACGTTGCTGATGGTCTCCTCAATCATTGTCGCGGCCTGACCCTTGTCCGAGGGCTGGTTGGTAGCCCGGGCCGCCACAATCACCTGATGCTCATGGTCCACCACCGCCTGGCAGTTGCAGGACTGCTGGAAGTCCCGTCCCCCGGGCCCAGGCATGATCCTGGAGTCAGGGTCGGTGAAGTTCCGCTGTGCCTTGTCGGCGGGTGTGCCTGGGTGCTGCTTACCCTCCGCTTCGGCCTGCTCCGCCTCCGCAAGAGCCTTGGCCTCCAGCGCCGCCCTGGCCTCCCGTATCTTCCGCAACCGGCCCTCCCGGAAGGACAACTCCTCCGGCAGTTCGTCGCCCCGTTTGTCCCGTCCGTACCGCCGGTCCTCCCCCTAGTCTACCTCCTGGGCCCTCCGCAGCAACTCATCAACCTCCCCCTGCAACTGGGCCTCCTTCTCCTTCATCCGCCCGTAGCTCATCGCCTGGTGCTTCGATGCGTTGGCCCGGACCTTGGTACCGTCCGGCGCCACGTGCCCCAGCTTCACCAGGCCGGCCTGCTGGCACAGGGCCAGCACCTGCAGGAACAGCCCCGACAGGGCTGCCAGGTGGTCCTTGCGGAAGTCCGAGATGGTGCGGAAGTCCGGGGTGTTGTTGGCCGCCAGCACCCGGAAGGCGATGTCCTCGTGGAGCCGCTGGGCCATGCGCCGGGACGATGCCACCCCGGTGCAGTAGCTATACAGCAGCACCTTCACCATCATCCGGGGATGGTAGGCCGGCCCGCCCCGGCTCTCCTGTTCATAGCGCTCCGTGATCTCCGCCAGATCCAACTGGTCCACCACGTCGGAAATGAAGTAGGCCAGGTGCTCCTCCGGCAGCCACTCCTGCAGGGCCGCTGGCAGCAGCAACTGCTGCTCTGGGTCATAGGGAAGGTAGGTTTTGCTCATTGCGGGGCCTCCGCGTGGGGGAGCCCCTCATCATACACCCGCTCTTTCGCTAAACCTGTTTCTCTGACAGACTGCTAGCCCTCCACCTCGACGATCATTTCTATCTCTATGGGCATGCTGCCCGGAAGGGTGCTCATGCCCACGGCCGAGCGGGCGTGGTGCCCGCGTTCTCCGTAAAGACTGACCAGCAGGTCCGAGGCTCCGTTGGCCACCAGGGGCGTGTCCGTGAAGTCCGGGGCGGCGTTGACCATGCACAGCAACTTCACCACCCGCTTCACCTTGTCCAGGTCCCCGATCTCGCCCTTGAGATTGGACAGCAGGTTGAGCATCGTCAGCCGAGCGCAGTCGTACCCCTGCTCAATGGTAACCTCCGCCCCCAGCTTTCCCACGTGAAGGAAGCCGCCTCCTGGTAGTCCCGGGCCGGTTCCTGCGGTGTAAACCAGGTTGCCGGTACGTACCGCCGGAACAAAGTTGCCCACGGCGGACCGGCGGGGTTCGGTTAGCTGGTAGCCCATTTCGTTCAGCTTTTTCTCGATTTCCGACATCTTTGTCTCCAGTCCTTAGGGATTGGCAGGATTGACTCGCCGGAGATGTGGCCTGGTAATCGGCCTGATTATCAGGGAAGCTGGACAATGGAAATCCAGGCTGGCCGGTTGCCCAGGGGAGTGATCGCCACTCGGTTGAGTCGCCCAGTACCAGCGTCGATGCCGAAGGTTGCCATGTTCCCCGATTCAACTCCGGCGGAGTACAGGAACTTCTCTCCCGGGCCTACGGCCAGCGCGTTGGGAATGGGTTCGGCCTCGACAATGCCGTTGGCGCCAAGTTCTCCCGTGGCAGAGTCAACGGTGAAGCAGGCGATGCTGTTGTGGCCGCGGTTAGGGGCGTAAAGGAAACGTCCCGAGCCCGTCACCTGAATCTGGGAGCAGGAATTCCGCTCGGTAAAGTCTTCAGGAATGGTTGGAGCGGTCTGAAACTGGGACAGGGTCCCGTTGGCGGCGTCCAAACGATAGGCCCCAACGCTGCACCCCTGCTCGTTGGAGAAGTACAGGACATCCAGCGAGGGATGGAAGCAGAAATGCCGGGGCCCGTGGAATCCATCCGGCTCTACCTGGGCCGGGGAGTTGGGTTCTATCTGGCCGGTGTTTTCGTCGAACCGGAACTGGTAGATTTGGTTGGGGCCGTTTCCCGCGATATGGGGGACGAAGGCATACCTGTTGGTGGGGTCGGTCTGCATCGAATGGGCGCCGGTAGCAGTCTCCAGCCACACCACCGGGTCACCGCCCACAGAACCGTCGGCGCCGATGGGGTGGACGCCGACGTGGGCGCCCTGGTAATAGGACGACAGGACGTAACCGCCCTTTCGGTCGGTGGCGATAAAAGTAGGATTGAACTGCAGGGCTACCATGCCGGTGCTGGATAGTTCTCCGTTGGACTGGTCAATGTCGTAGCTGATGAGCTGGGGGACTTCACGGCAGCCTACGTAGAGATGGGCGCCGTCCGGACTCAAGGCCATGGTGAAGGGTCCGCCGGAAACGGTGAGGTCACGCTGGTGGGTCAGCGCTCCCGTGTCAGAGTCGATGGTGAAGGTGGAAATTTTGTCGTCTTCCTGAACGGCCACGTACATATAGTGGGGCATCGTATCCTCTCCTTACCTGCAGTTGAATTGGGTGAATCCTGGTCTGGAGCTTCCAGTAGTGGTCAGGCAGTCGGCCACTGCGCCAGGAACTCGCGAATCCGGGCCACACACCAATCCGGATAGATGGCGTTGATTCCGTGGCCCAGGCCGGGATAAACCACCAGGCGGGAATTGGGCAGCTCATCGGCCATGAACTGCTGCTGGTCCAGAGTGGAAGTGGGCGACTCTTCGCCGGTCAGCAGCAGTGTGGGGGTTGACACTTCCTTGAGGTACGGGCGGAAGTCCAGCGTGTCCAGGTAAGCCTGGAGTTTGCGGCCAATGGACGGCGAAGTGCGGTCCATTTCGGCAATATACCACTCCTTCATACCCTCGGGCGCCGCCCGGGTGTCCAGTCGGTTGTCGATGGTGGCGGTGGACCAGGTCCCGACGCTCTGCCTCATGGCGGTTTGCCAGTCGCCCTCCGGGTCCGAGCGGCCCCGGCGGGGCAGGCGGCAAGGGGTGTTGCACAGGACCAGGGCCCGCACCCGATCCGGAAAGGCGTGGGCGAAGCTCAGCCCAAGAATGCCTCCGAAGGACTCCCCAACATAGACCACCTGGTCTATGTCCAGGCGGTCCAGGATGGCATTCAGGTCTGCCATGAAGGTATCCAGGGAAGGCTCGTAGGCTTCCTCTGCCATTGACGACTCGCCCATCCCCCGCAGGTCGGGGCGCAGAACACGAAACTCGCTGGACAGCAGGGGCACCCAGTTGTACCAGAATTTGCCACTCCGAGAGAAGCCGTGCTGCAACAGGATGGACGGCGCCTGCCGCCAAGGGTCGGTGAAATCGTCGTCGTAGAAGTGAAGCTCCACCCCGGGAGACACATTCAAAGTCGCCATGCCGCCTCCTGCTGGTTACGAGATATTCCTGTGCTGGCCGAATGAAAGTCCTGCAGGGTGTCTTCCAGCCGCCATGCCTGTGGCCGGACGGGCCTCCTCGGGGGGAATGTGCGTACCCTGCCGCCGTCGTGGACGGCAACCACAGGATAGCAGATGGGCAGTCAAACAAGTTCAGCGGGGCAAGGCTGCCGGGACCCTTACTGCTACCCGGATAGTTTATCGCGGGCGCCCCGCATGTACTCTACGGGTTGCCTTCTCAGTAGATGCCAGGAAGAATGCGGTACTTCACCCGTGCCTGGTACTCCTCCCACTTTTCGGCGCTGTATTTCTCGGCACAGTTCGCTTCGTCCAGCCGTTGGCGCCAGGTGAACAGCGAGACGATAAAGACAAAGTAGGTCCAGGCCCAGGGATTGGCGAAATAGCCGAATACAAGGCCGATGGAAAAGGAAAGGAACCCCTCGCCCAGGTAGTTAAAGTGGCGGGCGAACCCCCACAGGCCGCTGTACAGGATCTTGCGGTCGCCGGTCTCAATATACCTGGGCTCGATGATCCCCAGAAACTTGCGGTCGGGCCAGTGCTTGAAGGTGTACTTCTGCATGTTGGCGCCCCGGGAGATACCCCACCCTAGCAGGAACAGCGCAGCCGTTCCGATGAGCCAAACATAGGTCAAGGCCGGCGAAAAGCCGGGGTTGGGATAAGCCGCCATACCCCACAACGGCAGAATGTAAAGCCACCCGTAGACCACGAGGCCACCCCAAATCAACTTCATGCCGAGATGTTCGTGGATAAGGTCGTAGGTATATAGCTGGACGCGCTTAAAGATGAAGTAGTCCAGGACGTAGAAGGTAAGGAACCCGGCATAGAGGAAAACGCCCGGGTTGAAGTCAGCTCCAAAGCGTTCGTAGTGGTACGCGGCCCCGGACAGGGCGTTGAGCGACAGCATCGTCCCACCGACGACATACAAGTACATCTTCAAGTCGAAGCGCTCGTTGAAGAAGGGCAGTTCCAGGGCGCGCCTTTCCCAAAAGGCGATGAAGGGGTTCTTAATCTCGCCTTGCGGACGGCTGAACACGGCCCAGAGTGAAAAGATGACGCAGAATACCGTTCCACCGGCGACCGCATAGATCGTGGACCGGTAGAACCAATCCCGCGGCAATCCGCCAACTTCGAAAGCCCACACTACCAGCGCGATGGCGAACACCAGGATGCCGTTCAGCTTGTAGTTGCGGGGTCCGCCAGTCTCGGGGTTGATGACATAACCGGTAACCCGCCTTCCCGGGAGGATGAACTGCACCAGGAAAACGCGGCGAAGATTGCCAGGGGAGTGAGAAACCCAGCAATAGCTTCCGTCCCGGAAAGCTCGAAAAGGTGGCCAATACCCCTTCTTCCGGATTCACCGTCTTTATAATATGGAGACATTCAATAAATACTATGCAACAAGAGGTACGACAGAGTCAGCGCGCTCCCCATGGGCCGAAGCCGGTCTTCATTAAAGGGCCCGCAGCCCAGCCGTTCGAGGTCCCCTTACCCACGCGTTGCTCAGGCCAGGACCGACTGTCAAACGCTGGGCGTTACTTGCTTACCTACTCATACGCCCCTGCCTGTACACCTTTATTCCATTCGCATTGGCCCATCTAAGCGTGGCTCGATAGGAGAGATGCGCGGAACGAATGGCAGGCCGTAAACGAACAGTTGGCGGTTCCAGATTGTCTGGATTATCGGTAGTCAAGATGGTGGGCCGTGGGGAACAAAAACAGCGCGCTCCGCTGTTTCCTTCCTCCGAATCGCATCACCCCCAGGTTATATGACCTGCAACGCAACTATACGTCCATGGCGATTAGTCCTGGTCAATTCACTAAATTGACACTACCTTTGGGCGTATGTATAATCCGGCCAATTTCCTCGACAGCTATGCCCTCCCTTACAGATTATTATGGGTGGGGGCCGCTAGGCCTCGGATTAGTTTCTTACGCAAAAAACCATATTTGTCTAATACCAGCACTATTTATCCATAACATCTAGTGAATCCGACCTAGCAGTTGCATCAAACTCAAATGGAAAGGTGAGAAACATGAAGGTATCGTTGCTTCTTTTGGGATGTCTCTTCTGCCTGGCCTTGGTGGTAGCCTGTGGAGCCGCCGAGCCCCAGGTTATTGAGACGGTGGTGGAAAGGGAAGTGCCCGTCGAAGTGGAAGTTGAAACTATCCGCGAAGTACCGGTAGAAGTGGAAAAAGAGGTACGGGTGGAGGTAGAAAAAGAGGTAGAGCGAATAGTTATTGCCACCCCAACGCCGGTGCAGATACCGGAATCCGGAAGACTCCCGGGTAGAGTGGATCCTGTCGGTTCGATTATCTCGGTTAGTTCTTACCTGGGTTTCCAGGGTGTTGACACCAATATCGGGCAGGATAGCGCCACCAAGGTTTACTACGACGAAGTATTCGAATACGCCATTGGTCAAAACCCCGACGGAACTTTGACCCCTGGTTTCGCCACCAAGTGGGAGGTATCCGAGGATCAACTGACCTGGACCTTCACCATCCGCGAGGGGATGAAGTTCCACAACGGCGCCGACGTTACTCCGGAGGACGTTGCCTGGACCTGGACTCGGGCAATTGGGGAGGACTCCCTGGGCGGGTTCGCTTTGGAAGTAGGACCGCTGCTGAGTTCCGGCTTTGAAGTGGCGGGCAACACGGTCTCGGTTTCCACCATAGAACCCCAGTCCACGCTGCCGCTGTTCTTTGCTTCGGCATCTCCTCCCAGGTCCGTGGTCTTCCCGCAGGCCTACTTCGAGAGCATAGGCGGCATAGAAAACTTCCGCGAAGCCCCGATTGGGTCCGGCCCATACGTCTGGGAAGACCGGGTGCCCGGCCAGTATATCCAGTTCACTGCATTTGAAGACCATTACGAGAAGAACCCCGGATACAAGGTTCTGCAGATCTGGGACGTGGCCGAACTGAATACCCGCATGGCCATGCTCAAGAGCGGCAACGCCGACCTGATTACGGCTTCTGTGCGCAGCGTTGAGGAACTGCAATCTGCTGATCTGCAAGTTCTCCAGTCGCCGGCCGCCAACATATCGTGGATCTGGTACAACTACGCCTGGGTCCCTGGGCACCCCTTCAATGACAAGCGCGTCCGCGAAGCCATTTCCATCGCCATTGACCGGGAGGCGATCGGCAATGGTCTTTACGCCGGCCAGACCACCCCGGCCTGCTGCTACTGGGTAGTGGAAGGCAACATTGGTTACCCCGGGGACGTGGAGCCCCACCCCTACGACCCAGCGCGGGCCATGCAACTCATCCAGGAAGCCGGGTTTGAGGGATCTGAAATTGAAATCATGACCTTCTCCGGCGACGCAGATTTTGTTGACCAGCCTGGTCTGTCCGAGGCCATTGCCGGATACCTGGAGGCCATTGGTATCAGCACGTTCGTATCCGTCGTCGACGGCCCGGTCCTGCGGGAGACTTTCGACAACGCCATCAAGACTACGGATGAAATAGAAGAGATCGTGAATGACCAGCCTCCTTACCAGATCGCGGTCCGGGGCAGCGACACTCGCATCCACTCCTACCGCGGCTCCCACATCTACTACCATTCTGAGGGTCGCCGGCAAATGATGCGCCTGCCCGACATTCTTGACCCCTTGCTGGATAAGGCAGGATCTTCCTTTGACCTCCAGGACCAGCACGACGCGATGGCCGACTTCCACCGGCTACTCAGTCGGGACTTCTGGGCGGGTCCTCTGCTGGAGGCGGGGGCCGTGTTCGGGGCCAGCGACAAGGTTGGCTCTTGGACTCCCATCACTGGAAAGCCGTATCCCCACAACCACTGGACGATAAGGCCATAAGGGGTATCCGTCCACTGACGCAGACCGCAATTGCGGGAATGGTCTGCCGGCGAAGTAGAAAGTTGCCGGCAGACCCTCCAATTTGAGGACTCCTCCATGCTCAAGTACATCGGGTTTCGCCTCTTTCAGGCCCTGCTGGGTTTGTGGTTCATTGCAACCCTGGTGTTTATCCTATCCCGCTCCATCGGCGACCCGGCGGAGGTATTCACGGCCCGCAATTCGGGGGTGGATGCCCGGGAAATAATGGCCGCCAAGCTGGGGCTGGACAAGCCCCTTTACCAGCAGTACGCAAGGTACATCGGTCAACTGGTAAGGCTGGATTTGGGCGAGTCGGTCAGCAACGGCATTCCAGTCACCCAGATTCTGACGGAACGACTGCCGGCTACTTTCTCCCTGGGGCTGATTGCGCTGATTTTTGCCGTGGTATTTTCTATTCCGCTGGGCGTGCTTGGCGCGGTTTATCGCGATTCCCCGGTCGACTGGTTGGCCAAGGTCCTGGCGTTTCTGGGTCAGTCCATGCCGCCCTTCTGGCTTGGCATTATGTTGATTATTCTGTTCGCCGTGGTCTGGGGACTGTTACCTCCGGCGGGCAAGGGTGGTTGGCAATCTTACGTGCTGCCCGGCTTTACCCTGGGCTGGGGTGTGATGGCTGGTATGGTGCGTTTGGTCCGTTCCAGCATGATGGATGTGCTGGATAGCGACTATGTAGCCATGGCGCGCGCCAAGGGCCTTCCGGAAGGGGTTGTAATTGGCAAGCACGCGTTGAGGAACGCCCTGTTGCCGGTGTTGACCTACAGCAGCCTGGTCCTCGGGGCCTTTATGAATGGCTCAGTAGTTGTGGAGCAGGTTTATGCCTGGCCCGGCATTGGAACTTCGGCAGTGCAAAGCGTCGTGCGGCGAGACTTTCCGGTAATCCAGGGCGTCGTCATAGTTTTCGGCAGTTTCTTTATCCTTATCAATCTGTTTGTTGATATCCTGTACGCCGTTATAGATCCCCGAATAAAGTACACCCAGTAGCAGGGAATCCATGACCAACATTACTATGCAAACCACGGCCCCGTCTTCCGTGTGGGCTCTTCGTCTTCGCTCGGGACTTGACGGGTTGCGACGAGCGCCCAAGATTCCGGTGTCCGTTCTGGCCATCCTGCTGATTTTCGCCGCTTTTGGACAATGGATCGCTCCCTACAGCCCCGTGGCCGTTGATCTGTCCAACTCCTTCGCCCCTCCGGTATGGCATGAGGAAGGGACCTCTGCGAATTTACTGGGTACTGACAAGCTGGGCCGGGACATATTGAGCAGGTTGATCCGGGGATCCCGGGTTTCGCTTTCCCTGTCCTTGTTTGTAATCGGTCTTGGCGGGGGAGTGGGGGTATTACTGGGATTGGTATCCGGATACGCGGGCGGCAAAGTGGATGCCGTAATGCAGCGGGGCATCGAAGTAATTCTGGCGATGCCGACCATTCTGGTTGCCCTGGTACTGGTATTCGCCATCGGGCGCAGTTTCGAAAGCGTCATTCTTATTCTGTCGCCCTTCCTGGCTGCCCGGTTTGCTCGAATCGTTCGCGGCGAGACGTTAAGTGTTCGTGAGCGGGACTTCGTGTCTATAGCAAAAGTCATCGGGACCCCGGCCTGGATGATCATGCTCCGTCATATTTTGCCCAATGTGTTCAACACTGTCATTGTCCTTGCCACTCTGGAAGTGGGACACCTGATTCTGTTGGAGTCTTCGCTCAGTTTCCTGGGAGTTGGAGTGCCTCCCCCTCAACCGGCTTGGGGCCTGATGGTTGCCGATGGGAGAGAATTCCTGACTTCTGCTTACTGGATTACGCTTTTCCCTGGCTTGTTCATTCTGGCGGCGGTGTTGTCAGTTAACCTGTTTGGAGACTGGCTGCGAGATACGTTGGATCCCAGGCGCCGGCAACTCTAGGTAATCGTCCCGAGCTTAGTGATAAATGCAATACCAGGATACGGAAAAGGACCTGCTTCTCAGGGTTGAAGGGCTGAAGACCTACTTCTTCCAGCGTAACGCTGTGTTGAAGGCGGTGGACGGGGTCAGCTTTACGGTTGGCCAGGGCGAAGCTGTGGGCTTGGTGGGTGAGTCGGGCAGCGGCAAGACGATGACCTGCCTTTCCCTGATGCGCCTGGTGCCGCAGCCGGGCGCCCGCATTGTCGGGGGAGAGATCTGGTTCAAAGGCGATAATCTCCTTGAATTGTCCGAGCATGAAATGCGAGAGTACCGGGGTCATCGCATGGCCATAATCATGCAGGACCCGCAGACATCGCTGAACCCGGTGTATACCGTCGGCGAGCAAGTGGCCGAGCCGGTACGCCTTCATCTAAAGGAACGCGGGCAGCAAGCCATGGCGCGGGTCCTGGAATCCCTTCGGGCGGTCCGGATACCTCGTCCGGAGTTGCGGGTAGGACAATATCCCCACCAGTTCAGCGGGGGCATGAGACAGCGGGTAGTGGCCGCCATGGGCCTTACTACCCAACCTGAGCTACTGATTGCCGACGAGCCCACCACCTCCCTGGACGTTACCATTCAAGCCCAGTTCCTGCGGTTAATACGAGAACTGCAGCAGGAAAGCGGCACCAGTGTCATCTGGGTTACTCACGACCTAGGAATTGTCGCCCAGATGTGCGATCGCGTTAACGTAATGTATGCGGGCCGTATTGTTGAAAGCGGCAGAGTCAGGCAGATTTACAAGGAACCGCAACACCCCTACACCAGGGCTCTTCTGGACTCGGTTCCCCTGATGGGCGCCAGACGGGACCAGCTGTACCAGATTGAAGGGCAGCCGCCTGATTTGCGTAGCATTCCCGAAGGCTGTCCCTTCTGGCCCCGCTGCCCGGAGGCCATGGACAAGTGCCGGGAGCAGTACCCACCCAGGACTTCCCTGGGCGGACAAGACTTTGTGCATTGCTGGCTAGCTGAGCCGGGAGGGTAGTTTGGCCGACCAATTGCTGGAAGTCGAAGGGCTGGCGAAGCATTTTCGGGGCGGCGGTAACTGGATTAACCGTGGCGGGGATTCCATACGCGCAGTGGATGGCGTCAGCTTTTCCGTAGGAGAGGGCGAAACATTCGCCCTGGTGGGCGAGAGCGGCTGCGGAAAGACTACCGTAGCCAAGATGATTTTGCTCCTGGAACGCCCGACTTGGGGAACCATTAAATTCCAGGGAGAAGACGTCAGCCGCTTCAGGGGAAGCGGGTTGCGGGAATACAAACGCCTGGTGCAGGCGGTGTTTCAGGACCCGTACAGTTCCCTCAACCCGCGAATGCAGGTTCTGGACATTATCGGTGAACCCCTGCGTGTCCACCAGAAGCTGCGCGGGCGAAACCTGCGTATGCGGGTGGGCGAACTGCTGGAAAACGTGGGACTGAATCCCGTGACGGCCACTTTCTTCCCTCACCAGTTTAGCGGAGGACAGCGCCAGCGTATTGCCATTGCTCGCGCCCTGGCCCTCCGGCCTAACCTGATTGTGCTGGACGAGCCCGTTTCGGGCCTGGATGTTTCTATCAGGGCGCAGATTCTCAACTTGCTGGTGCAGCTGCAGCGCGACCTGGGCCTGAGCTACCTGCTCATATCCCACGATTTGGCCATCGTCGAGCACATGAGCCATAGGGTGGGCGTTATGTACGTGGGCAAGATGGTGGAACTGGCAACCAGGGATGAATTCTACGGAAATACCCTGCATCCTTACAGCAATGCGCTGCTTGCGTCCGTCCCCCAACCAGACCCGGACATCCCCATGGGGACTACCATAACTGGCGAAGTGGCCAGCCCCATCAATCCACCTAGCGGATGCCGGTTCCATACCCGTTGCCCGATTTACCTGGAGACAGACATGTGCCGCGAAGTGGAACCTGAATGGCGGGAAGTGCTCACCGACCATCTAACGGCCTGCCACAAGGTTGAGCCGGCGGTTGTCTGACGCAAGGGACTTGCCCAATTCGGCAGAGGTTATGCTTGGCCCTCATCCTTCCAGCCTGCCAACAACAAAAAGAAACTGACCGCCGCGGCGGTCAGTTTCCAATTCCGTCTGCATTCAAGTCTCGAGTTACGCCACCAAGAAGGGCCGCAATTCCCGAACGCTGGGCAGGGTCTCCAGCCGGTTGATGGTATCAATCAACTCCTCGGACCTGGCCCGACCCAGTACCGGCTCCATCAAATCCAGAGCCTTTTCTCCTACCTCTTCGGTAGTCAGTGGATTCTCCGCGCGGCCTCGGAAGCTGGTAACCCGCTCGGTCAGATTCGCACCGTCCTTCGTAGTTACCTCAACAATGGCCTGGTAATCGGGCTGTGCGCCGCTGAGTTCCGGGTCGCCTATCAACGTAATCCTGGAGCGAACGTCCATCACATCCGGCTCCGTCATCCGCTCGAAGGAATGGGCAGCCTCAAAGGAAACTCTCCCATCGAGCAAGGCGATGGCGAAGATGTACTGCAGGTTGATATCGGGCATTTCCCGGTCATTTACGGTGTGGGCTCCGCTTTCAGGCAACCGGACGACGATCTTTTCCACGTCAGCGGCGTCGATGCCGTGCTTGGCCATAATCAGGGTCAGTCCCTCGGCCGGGGACTGGATGGGGAAGCCCACGCAGAACTTTTTGATATTGGTCAGCATCACCTCGTATCGGCTCCCCAGTTCGGCCACCAACTCCTCTCCCTTGGCGTTATCCGCATAGGCCACCAGGAAATTGCCGTCGCCAGCGAAGGTATCGTACACTCCGGTGAAGCCCATCTTGACCATCTCTGCAGCCATGACTCCATTGCGGGCGTTCATTCCACCGAAGATGAAGGCCTTTTCGATGTGCTCCACGTCCCTCGGATAAGTCATGATCCCCGAGGCCTGTTGGGCCCCGTAGGACAGCAGGTCGCGGTATTGCTCTTCCTTCAGGTCTGCCAGGCATCCCGCAGCCACCGTTGCACCTATAGTTCCGCCGATGCTGAATGGCAGGTGGTTCCGCGCCCGCATCTCTTCCCTGCCGAGAGCCTTGGTGGTTCGGCTGCCTATGTCATATCCCAGCACCACGGCCTTGATGAATTGGGACCCGTTTACGTTCTCGCGTTCTCCCATGGCCAGGGCGGCGGGCAATATCGCGCAGCCCGGGTGAATTCCAGCCGAACCGTTGGAATCATCGGTTTCGTCGGCGTGGGCCATCATTCCGTTTGCGATGGCAGCGTTTACCGCCGAGACGACCCTGGAACTTCCCACCACTTGGGCTTCCTCTGGCCCCCCTTGCTGGTCTACGTACTCCCTCGCGAGAACCCCCGGTTTGAGAACAGACCCGGACACCATTGCTGCCAGGGTATCCAGAATATGATGCTTGGCTTTTGCCAACACGTTGGGAGGGAGTTCGGCGCCAAGGGCGCCCGAAAGATAGTGAATGAGTTCAGGGGTAATGCTGCTGTCATTGGACATTAATATGACCTCCATTAACTTGTTATCAATAGTTTAAGGCGAGATAACAACTGAAGTCCGTTTCGGAATGGTCTGCATTCCTGCCACACAGTTTGCACGGTAAGACGGAAGGGATGCAGCTCCAAATTCGGGCCGTTGGGTAGTCTAACTTAAGGTGGGAGTTGCCGCAACGGAACAAGTTCATCCCAGACGTTGCCAGTGCTGCCCGCTAAAGGATCGGCGAGTCGCCCACAGCTTCCGTTGCCCACAACCTTTTAGATAATGGTTAATATAGGTTATGCTCCTGACCACGGGTAAATAGTGGGTTGGTGAGGTTGAGTCCCTGGCACTTTCCCACACCCGCAGACGTAATTGGCGCTCTTAAGGAGGTGCCGTGGCGGTCTCAATCTCCAATTGGCTTGGTGATCCAGACTCTTTCAAGATTCTGAACCATGGTGGCCCTTGGTAGCCACCATCAAGCGCCGGCTCCACTACGGTTGGGTGATCTTCGCCCTTACATTTTCCAACCTTACGGTAGAGGGTGGGTCCAAGAACGTCCAGAGCGTATTCTTGGTGGCCTTCCGGGACCATTTTCGCAGCAGCGTGGCCCTGACCTCCGCTGTCTTTTCCGCCTCGGGACTATTCGGGGCATTCATTGCCCCCTTTCTGGGCATATTCCTGGACCGTTACGGCCCCCGGGTTATGTTCCCCATCGCAGGATGTTTCATCCTTGTCGGTTGGCTGGCCAGCAGCTTCGTCAGCGATGTCTGGCAGTTGTTCATTTTCTACAGCATCGTCGCCACCGTGGGGCAGGTCGGCATTTCCTCCTTCTCCGCCACTGCGACCCTGGCCCCCTGGTTCCCCCGTTCCAGGGGCGTTGTCCTGGGCATGGCAGACGCGGGCAACCCGGCCGGCCAGGCTATTGTTGTTCCGCTGGCCCAGATAATTGTCTCAACCCTGGGGTGGCAATGGGCATTCCGGATTTTTGGCGTCGCCTTTTTCCTGGTGGTCGTCATTCCCAACTTGCTCTTCCAGAAGCGACCGCCCGGCAGCGGCAGGGAAGTTAACGTTGCTATGCCAGACGTCGCGGCGGAAGCCGGCGCCTCTGATGTGCTGGCGGAATCCCCACCCGAGCGTGAAACGCCGTCCCGGTCCCCTGCTGCCGAGGTGCTTCGAGAACCTGCCGTCTGGCTTCTGTTGGGCGCCCGGGCAATCAACTCAATAGGCAACCACATGATCATGGTCCACATCCTGGCCTTCCTCTTTCTGGCCGGTTATGGTGAAATCCAGGCGGCCCTGGCCATCGGTATCGCCGGTCTGCTGGGCATCGGCGGTCGTCCCGCTACCGGCCTCCTATCCGACATACTTGGCCGGGAGATTGTTTATACCTTCGGGATGACAATGTCCGTGGCCGCCGTGGTTCTGGTCCTCTTTTTCAGCGAAGGCGGGGCATGGTGGGTGCTGGTGTTTTTTGTGGCCCTGAACGGACTCAGCGACGGCATAAGCGGCCTGCTCATCGGGGCCAAGGCCGCCGACCTCTATCCGCCCCGGATGTTGGGCACGGTGATGGGCATGATGGAGGTAGGGCGTGGCATTGGCATCGGCCTCGGTCCGATTATGGCGGGCCTTCTCTTTGACCTGCAGGGTGACTACTTCCTGGCCTTCGTGATTTCCGCCGGATTAACCACCGCCTCCGTTTTCCTTATGTGGTCCGTCGCGCTGACCTCCCGCAGTCGCAACTCCTCGTCAGAGTAGGTCGCCTGGCACCCCTTCAGCTATCTCAGAAACTCATTGACATCGGGAAGTGGCAGTTCCGGAGCTTTCGAAGGGAATTTGGAAAGGGATTCCCAGGCCTTCGAACGACGCTGGAAAGTCCTGGTTTCCATGTGGCTATTAAGACATGGTAAATGGGGACAACGGGCAAGGTGTGTGCTGGCTGATTATGGCATAGATGACCTGTTAATGCTCGTCCAGCGAAGTGTTGGGGGGGACGTACAGGGCGGCCATCCCACTTCATTCTCAACCTTAATGCTGGACTATTGACCAGGAAAAGAACTGAAGAGAGGCCGCGCTCAGCGTGATATATATCAGGGATTTCCCTCGTCGGACAAAGCCTCCGGTCCTGTCAAACTCAGGCGTCCTCCAATAGCGCCAGTTTTTCCTGGAAGAGAGCCATGGAGCGCTCTTCGGGGACGCCAATGAAGAACCTCATGCCCTGCACGTACTCCAGAACTTCCCGGGGCAGCATGAGCAGGTTATTACGGGGACCGGTGTCCTTATAGAGATTGTTCATCCAGTCTTCCTGGCCGACGAAAAGGGCATCCTCCAGCACCACACGGTCCTGCCGCTCCAGGCTGTTTGCGACCATCCAACGGGAGAAGACGAAGGGCAAGCCGGTCCACGCCTGCCATTCTTCTCCCAGGTCGTAGCGGTGAGGGTAACCGCGGATGCCCCGCCGCCGTCGCAGGGACGGATTACCGGTCAGCAGCAGGGCGTCGTGGTCTGACTGCTCATCGACGAATGTTTCGGGGCGGACGTTGTACCTCTGCTCTAGCAACACCCGGAGCAGGTCCACCGAAGCGGCGTCGCTTGCGCCCAAGGCGATACGGCCGCCGTCCAGGGCTTCAATGGGTTTCTTTGTGTGCAGCATGCTGGTAGTGGCCCTGGACACCGACGCGACGCAGAACCCGTGAATCGTGGCGGCCTTTTCCGCCAGCCTTGATGTGTCCACCAGGGGCACAGGCCCAGCGTCAATTTCCCCTCGTTCCAGCGCCTCGGTCACGGCATTGGGATCCAAGTTCATCAGCTCAATTCCGCGACGCTCCATGTCGTAATAAAACGCTTCACATTCCAGGTTGGGGATGCGGGCTACTTTGGTGGGCATGGCAAAGACAGGCTCCTGGCAGGTTCAATCGCCGGGAATGTTGCTGGAGGATATCATACAAGAAGGCCCCCGTGGTTTCCGGAGGCCTTCCCAAGAGTTCGTACGCGATCGTATAGTACGCGGCCGTACCTTACGCGGTTCTTACTTACAGCCGTGGCCCCATAAAGGTGGCGGGCTGTTTGCGGTATACCTGAATACGGTTGCGAGGACCCTCGCAGACGTACACGGCGTTGCTGTCGTCCACTGTGACACCGCTGGGGGCCCAGAAGTCTTTCTCCCGTTCCATTCCCTGCGCGCGGTCACGCTCACCCCACATCTCCGGGTTGGCGTCCAATTTGTCCTGGCCCCACTTGGAGACGGTGGCGTCGCCAGTCTTCAACGCTGCAAAGTTGCCGTCCGGGTCGAAGACCTGCAGGCGATTGTTCATCCAGTCGGCGACATATATGATGCCGTCCTGGTCCACGGCCACGTCGGTAGGGCGGTCTAGCTCGCCCTCGCCGGAGCCGGAGGAACCGAACTTCATCAGGAAGCTGCCGTCGGCGCTGAATTTCTGGATGCGGTCGTTGCGCCAGTCGGCGACGTAGATGTTGCCCCGCCCGTCGATGTCGATGCCCCAGGGCATATTGAGCTCGCCGTCGCCATCGCCCAGGGTGCCGAACTGGGACAGGTATTGCCCGTCCCTGGTGAACTTCTGTACCCGGTGGTTCAAGCTGTCAACCACGAAGACGTTATCGTCCTGGTCAAAGACCATGCCGGCGGGATGGTTCAGCTCGCCGTCACCGCTGCCACTGCGCTCTTCCCACTTGCCTACGTACTCGCCGTCCCTGGTGAAGATGGATATGCGGTTGAGCCACTCGTCGGAGACGAAGACGTTGCCGTCGCCGGCAATGGCCACGCATACCGGCCATACCAGGGAACCATCATCGAAGTTGTACTCGTGGGGCCCCTGCTGCGGGACGCCGCGGGCGAAGGCGTTGACGTACTCTTCATCCACGGTGCACACGGCAATGCGGGTGCCCTCGGGCCGGTACTCGGAAGAGCGGCACACTACGTACATCAGGTCGTCCTGGCCCCGGGCCAGGTGTATCGGGTAGGTAAAACCGGGTCCGAACTGCTCGCCACGCCCGATGGTATGGCTGTATTGTAGCTGTACATGCGATATTCGGGTTGGAGTCATACAAACCTCACAGAGTTGACTAAATAAACTCCATTTGCTCAAAGGCGCCGTTGACGATGGGGTTAGCGTCCAGGCCCATCCACTTCTCTATGAGGGTGGAGTAGATGCCCCGGAAGTCGTTGTTGAAGTGCAGGTCGCCCTCCAGCAGCTTATCGTCTTCCAGCGACGGGTATTCGCCGTAGAGGCCGCCCTTGACCGGGTCGCCCACCACGAAGGCCACCCCGCCCGAGCCGTGGTCGGTGCCGGACCCGTTGTCGTGGACCCGACGGCCAAACTCGGTGAAGACCAGCAGCACCACGTTGTCTGCGGCGTCGTGTTCCTTGAGGTCGTCATAGAAGTCGGCCACGGCGGCGGAAGTCTCATTCCACAGCCGGGTGTGGTTCATCAGTTCGCCGGCGTGGGTATCAAAGCTGTTGTACGGAGCGGTAGTGTAGAGCACCCGGGTGCCCAGGTTGGCCAGATGCACCTGCGCGATGTTGCGCATGTACTGGGCCACGGTGTCGCCGCCGTACTCCACGCCGGACGAATACATGGCCGGGGCCGTGCTGAGAATATCGGCCCCTTCCAGGGCATCAAGGCCGGTCTGGGCGAAGTAGTCCAGCACCGGGCCCTGTCCCAGCATGGGAGAGTAAACCCGGGAAAACACGTCGAGAGCCTTGGACCGCTGCTCTTCAACTTCAATGCCGGTTAAAACACCGTAGGTCTCCAGATTGCCCACCGAGGCCACCGGAACACCGGGAGCGACCAGTGAGCGGGGCAGACCGCGACCAAAGTTGACGCCGGTCAGCACGTTTTCCTTACCGGGATCCAGGTCGCGAACGGCGCGGCCCAGCCAGCCTTCATCTCCCACCTTTTCCGGCTCGCAGGTATGCCAAATGTCCATAGAGCGGAAGTGGGAGCGGCTGGGTGAAGGGTAGCCCACACCCTGAATGATGGCGACCTTGCCCGCATCGTACAACCGCTTCATCGGCGCCATAGCCGGATTGAAGCCGATATAGTCGTTGATGGGCAATACCCTGTCGAGGTCAATTCTTACGTTGGGCCGGTTGTCCATGTACAGGGGGTCACCGTAAGGCACGATAGTGTTCAGGCCGTCGTTGCCCCCGGACAACTGGAGCACCACCAGCACCGGGTCTTTCTTGGTGGATGTCATATTTCCCCCTTACGTTATGCGAATAGGTACTCGGTGGTCGACACAATGGACTGCAGCATCTGGCCGACCCTCGTTCCGAACTCTTCAGCGCCGGTATTGACCTCGCCTTCACTGCGGGCCAGCTCCACCAACTCGTTGCGGGTCAGGTCGGCCAGCTCGTAGGCTCCCAGCAACTCCAGGCAGCCGTCCACCAGTCGCTCCGCCGAGATGGTGTCGCCCTCGGACCGTAGCCGGTTGATGATGGCCTGGACTCCGCGATGGCTGGTGTTGCCCACGGCGTCAGCGGTGAAGTTGATACGCTCTACCAGGGTGCCGCTGTCAATCCATTCACGGCCGGTGTGCCAGCCCTCTACCGTCGGCGGGTTCAGAAGGTCCTGGCCCATGTAACGTATGGACAGGGCCATGGCATTCAGGCCTGGTTTGGGCATTTCGAAGTCGCCGACCAGGCGCATGGTACCGACCACGGTCTCCGTGGGACTCTTGACCTTTGTGAAGCGGGAATCCTTGAAGAAATCGGCGTTGAACAGCACCCGCAGCATCGAGCGGATGTCGTAGTTGGAGCGGAAGTACTCGTCTTCCAGCATCTTGATGGCTTCCGGGTCCCGGGGCGGCGTGTCCTGCCAAGCCGGTACCTGGGGCTCATCGGCGACGAAGAAGTTGTAGAGGTGCCGGGCAATGAACCGGGCCGTGCCGGGCTGCCTGGCGATAATCCTGACTATGTCCTCGCCGTTCCAGTTGCCCGTCTCGCCCAGGAAAGTCTTGTCATCGTAATCGTGGTCAGACGGGTCGTAAATGAAAGCGGCCTCGTACTTGCCGTAGGGGTACCTGGGGATGGAGTTGGTCACTGTCCAGCCGGTGAAGGCACGGGCGCACTCCTTGACGTCTTCCTCAGAGTAATTGGCCTGTCCGTCCATGCCAACACCCAAGGAGAAGAGTTCCAGAAGCTCGCGGCCCCAGTTCTCGTTGATGGCGTCCTTGTGGCTCATGCAGTTGTCCAAATAGAACACCATGGCCGGGTCGTGCGCCAAACCCATCAGCAGGTCGGAGAAGTTGGCCATGCCCACGGTGCGGAACATGTCGAGTTCAATCTGCTGCTGCCGGGGGTATTCACACTTGGCGTGGCCAGTGCAGAAAATCTGGTGCCAGAAGAGGGCGATTTTTTCCTCCAGCGGACGCTTGGTGTTGATCATTCGGAAGGCCCATTCTTCCTGCTGGCCTTCAAGTCCTGCCTGAGAAACCCACTGTGGCTGATAGCGCATCAAAACGTCACGCTCGATCGCGGGCTGCGTGTCAGGATTCAGCAATTCCTCCACAGTGGCTTCGTAGCCCTTGGCCGCACGGGCCTCCAGTTCCTCATACATCGCGCCAAAACCGGCACGGCGCATTAAGTGGGCCATTAATGCAATATCCTGGTTTGCCATTCCAATCCTCCTAAATCCATCTACTTAGTAGGCCTCTGGCAACACCCTGTCTATTACGATTTCCGATGATATTTTATAAAAGGTAAAGAGACTTAGTTCATTTTACCTTCTATATGATCAAGAAACTGAATGACAAGGCAGTAGCGTTGCAGGTTTAAGCATCATAATATGCTCAACCCTAAATCGCGTCAAGCTGGTGCCACATTTCACCTTGGGGAATCTTGACGGTTGTAGGAGAGCTTTGGAGCCCCCAGTGTCGGGGGCAAGCTTACTGGAGGGCTATTTGTAGTTAACTTGTCGAGACACGAAGCCCGGGTGCCCGATTAAGCTGACAAGTGTAGCGGTCGAACATCAGGAAACCAGATATAGTATTAGCGCGGAATGAAGGGCAAAGGTTGCTTCGTGTAGGCCTATCCGGCGGAGACAACTTAGTCGCTCTTTGGCGGTCACCGATCGGCCATCGCTTTGTCGAGCGAGGGGGCCCTGGAGCATCTCTAAGGGCTATGACAACGCCAGGCTTTGGAGGCTTTGGCAGTGGGAGCAAACCTAAGGTCGGCACGCATGTTTCAGTGGAGGCCAGGGTGCCATATCTTGAATCCGAACGGGACCGCTAAGTGTATTGACTTTTCATAGACCCAAAGTTACATTCAGCAAGTCTACCTTCAGCCTGGAATGGAGGATCTTATGATACCGCCAAGATTCCAGTACCATGCCCCCACTACCCTGGACGAAGCCCTCTCCCTGCTTAACGACTATGGCCCCGAAGCCAAGGTACTGGCCGGCGGCCAAAGCTTGATCCCCCTGATGAAGCTCCAACTGGCAGCCCCGGCCCATATCGTGGACATCAATCGGATTCCCGGGCTGGCCGATGTCCGCGAAGAAAACGGCAACCTTCACATTGGCTGTCTTACCCGGGAATCGGACCTGGATTCTTCGGATTTGGTCCGCTCCGGCTATCGCATTCTTCACGACACTACGTCTGTCATCGCCGACCCGCTGGTGCGGAACATGGCCACCGTCGGCGGTAATCTGGCCCACGGCGACCCGGCCAACGACCACCCGGCTACGATGGTAGCCTTGGGAGCCAGCGTTGTAGCCACCGGTTCGGGTGGCGAGCGCGTAATTCCGGTGGCCGACTTCTTTGAGGGGCCTCTGACCACCGCCTTGGCCCAGGGAGAAATCCTTACCGGCATCCGCGTGCCCACACCCCCGGCGGGGAGCGGCAACGCCTACCTCAAGCTGGAGCGCAAGGTTGGCGACTATGCCACAGCCGGCGTCGCCGTTGCCATCACTATGTCCGGCGGCGTGTGCCAACAGGCCGGCATTGGCCTGACTAACGCGGGGCTCACGCCGGTAAAGGCGACTAGCGCCGAGACCTTCCTGGCCGGCAAGCAGTTGGACGACGATACGATTCGAGAGGCGTCGCGCTTGGCCGCTTCCGAAGCCCAGCCCATGGCGGACCTGCGAGGTTCCGAGGAGTATAAGCGGGATATGGTACGCGTTCTGACCGGTCGGGCCCTTCGCCTGGCTTTGGAACGAGTCGTTTAGCGCTGGGAAGTCCCCGTCAGGAGATTAGCATGACTACCGAAGCAAGTCAGCCACCCATGGTTCAAGTCAAAATTACCCTGAACGGCGAGGAGCGGGAAGCTTCCGTGGAACCCCGCCTCCTGCTGGTCCATCTTATCCGGGAAACGCTGAACCTTACCGGCACTCACATTGGTTGCGATACCACCCACTGCGGCGCCTGTACCGTCCTGCTGGATGGCCGGCCGGTGAAGTCCTGCACTATTTTTGCCGTCCAGGCCGACGGGCGCGACGTCAAGACAGTGGAGAGCCTGGCTGTCGGCGGCGCCCTTCATCCGATTCAGGAGGCGTTTACCGAGGAACACGGCCTCCAGTGCGGCTTCTGCACTCCGGGAATGATGCTGACCGGCGTCGCTTTTCTCGAGAGCAACCCCGACCCCACCGAGACTGAAATACGCCAGGCCATCTCCGGCAACCTGTGCCGTTGTACCGGGTACGTCAACATCATCAAGGCCTACCAGTCCGCGGCTGCCAAGCTGCGCGAGAGAGGTGCGTAAATGACATTGCGAACATCGCCGGAAATCAGCGGCATGGGCCATTCAATGCAACGCAAGGAGGACCCTCGGTTCCTTCAGGGCAAGGGTAACTACGTTGACGACTTGAAGCTGCCTGGCATGCTGCACCTGGACATTGTGCGCAGTCCGCTGGCCCACGCCCGCATCAAGAGCATCAACTCGGAAAAAGCCCTTGCCATACCAGGGGTGCTGGCCGTCATTACCGGCAAAGACCTGGAGCAGTACAACCTGGCCTGGATGCCTACCCTGATGAGCGACACCCAGATGGTGCTGCCCGTGGATACGGTCAAGTTCGACGGGCAGGAAGTGGCCGCTGTGCTGGCTACTGACCGCTACACTGCCGCCGACGGTGTCAGCGCGGTGGAAGTGGAGTACGAGCCGCTGGAGCCGGTGGTCAACCCCTTCCGTGCCCTGGAGGCCGATTCCCCCATTGTCCGCGAGGACAAGGAAGTGCAGAGCAACCACATCTGGCACTGGGAAGTGGGCGACCGGGACAAGACTGACCGGGCCTTCAGCCGGAGCGATGTAACGGTAAGTCAGGATATCTACATCCCGCGTATCCACGTCTCCTCCATCGAGACCTGCGGCTGCGTGGCCCAGTGGGATTCTGTCCAGGAAAAGCTGACCGTATGGATGACTAGCCAGGCGCCTCACGCCATTCGCACGGTTATCGCGCTGGTGGCCGGCCATCTGGGGTTGGCAGAGCACAAGATAAGGGTTATCTCCCCGGACATCGGCGGCGGCTTTGGGGGCAAGGTGCCGGTTTACCCCGGCTACGTCATTGCCATCGCCGCTTCCTTCCTGACCGGCCATCCGGTCAAGTGGGTTGAAGACCGCATGGAAAACCTGATGGCCGACTCCTTTGCCCGTGACTACCACATCGCCGCCGAAGTGGCCGCCCGCCAGGACGGGACGATGGAGGCCCTGCGGATCAAGACCATCGCCGACCACGGCTACACCGACGCGGCCTGCAACCCCTCCCAGTTTCCTGCCGGCCTGTTCCACATCTGCACCGGCTCCTACGATTTCAAGGATGCCTTCGTGGAGGTGGACGGGGTATACACCAACAAGCCCCCCGGCGGCATCGCCTACCGCTGCTCCTTCCGCGTCACCGAGGCGGTTTACGCCGTGGAGCGGATGGCCGACATCGTGGCCCACCAGTTGGGCATGGACCCGGCCGAGTTCCGGATAAAGAACTTCATCAAGCCGGAGGCATTCCCCTACCGTTCCGTATTCGGCTGGGAATACGACAGCGGCGACTACCAGGGCGCCCTGCAAAAGGCCATGGACATGATTGGCTATCAGGATTTGCGCCGGGAACAGGAAGAGAAGCGGGCGCAGGGCGAGTTGATGGGCGTCGGAATTTCCAGCTTTACTGAGATTGTCGGGGCCGGCCCCTCCCGCCACTTCGACATCCTGGGCATCAAGATGTTCGACAGCGCCGACATTCGAATACATCCTACGGGCAAGGCCATTGCCCGTTTCGGCACCAAGTCCCAGGGACAGGGACACGAGACCACCTACGCGCAAATCATCGCCGAAGAACTGGGCATACCAGCCAGTGACATCCAGGTGGAAGAGGGCGACACCGATACTTCCCCCTACGGCTTGGGCACCTACGCCAGCCGCAGCACCCCAACCGCCGGCGCGGCGGCAGCCACCGCATCGCGCAAGATTCTGGCCAAGGCCCGCACCATCGCCAGCTACCTGCTGGACGTCAGCGAAGAGGATCTGGACTGGGAGCCGGGCAAGTTCACGGTACGCGGCGCGCCCGACCGCTCGAAGACCATCCAGGAAATTGCCTTTGCTGCTTACACCGATCACCCGCTCGGCATGGAGGCCGGGCTGGAGGCCCACTCCTCATATGATCCGCCCAATCTGACCTACCCCTTCGGCAGCTACATCTGCGTCGTAGACATCGACAAGGGCACCGGCGAGGTAAAGATACGCCGGTTCGTCGCCGTGGACGACTGCGGCAACGTTATCAACCCGATGATTGTCGAAGGGCAGGTGCACGGCGGTCTGACCATGGGCCTGGCTCCGGCCCTGCTGGAGGAGATGGTTTACGACGAAAACGGCAACAACCTGACCGGCACCTTCATGGACTACCTGTTGCCCACTGCAGTGGAAACGCCGGTGTGGGAAACGGACCGGACGGTCACACCTTCTCCCCACCACCCGCTGGGGGCCAAGGGTATCGGCGAGTCCGCCACCGTGGGCGCACCGGCGGCCATCGCCAACGCCGTCGTGGATGCCCTCTGGCACCTGGGCGTCCGCAACATTGACATCCCCATAACGTCGGCCAAGGTCTGGAAAGCCCTGCGGGACGCCGGGGTGGACGAGTAAGCATTCCCTTAAGTTCGAGGGTTTCCGGAATAGCCGTAGGGGCGGGTTTCAAACCCGCCCCTACCAACATCCTGCATTTGAAGAGTTTGGAAAGAAATGTTTGACGACCTGCTGGAACAAGTCATAAAGCTGAAGGGCCAGGACAAGCCCTTTGTCCAAGCCACGGTGGTGGCTTGCCGTCCGCCCACGTCAGCCAAGCCGGGGGCGAAGGCCATTGTGCAAGCCGACGGCAGCTTCTATGGCTGGGTCGGCGGGAGTTGCGCCCAGCCCCTGGTGGTCCAGGAATCTCTCAAGGCCCTGGGCGACGGCCAGGCCCGGGTAGTCCTCCTTTCACCCAATCCGGAGGAAATGGACTTGGGACTGGAGGGCGTAGTCCCCATAGCCATGACCTGCCAGAGTGAAGGCACCCTGGCCATCTACCTGGAACCCTTCCTGCCCAAACCCCAACTGGTGGTCATTGGCAACTCGCCCATGGCCCGCAGCCTGGTGTCCCAGGGCAGCGGCCTGGGCTTCCGAGTCTCCGCCTGCGACCCGTCTGCCAGCCTGGATCTGTTCCCTATGGCGGACTCCCTGGTCGTGGACCTGGAGAGTATCAAGGGCGGCATCGGCCCAAAGAGTCACGTAGTAGTCGCGACCATGGGCCACTACGACGAGGAAGCTCTTGAGGCCGTGGTGAATGGCCCGGCTGGCTACGTTGGCCTGGTTGCCAGCCCTCGGCGAGGCCGCGCGGTTATGGACTTCCTAAAAGGCAGAGGGATTCCCGCAGAAAGCCTGGAAAGAGTGAAATATCCGGCGGGACTGGACGTGGGGGCGGAAACTCCTGAAGAAATCGCCCTGAGCATCCTGACCGAAGTGGTACAGAAGATGCGGGCGGCGGGCGGCGGGATAACATTGGAGGCAGCGGAGACCGGAGCCGTGACTACGCCGACAACCGCGGTGGACCCTATCTGCAAGATGACGGTCAACGCCACCGAAACCAGGTATCTAACCACTTACCAGGATGAGACTTATTACTTCTGCTGCCTGGGCTGTCTGACCGAGTTTGAGAAGGAGCCGGAGCGCTACTCCGGCCAGGCTGTCGGCTAGCCCAGCTACGCCTTCCCGTACCGGACCGCCACTAACTCCGCCAGGATGGACAGTGCCAACTCCGCCGGTGTGCGGGAGCCTATGTCCAAGCCTATGGGCGCCCTTATCCGCTCCAGATCTGCCTCGGTAAACCCGTCCTCCAGCAGCTTCTTCCTGCGGGCCTCCTGGGTTACCCGGCTGCCTTGCGCGCCGATGTACCTGGCCTTGGAACGGAGGGCGCAGCCCAGGGCGGGGATGTCAAATTTGGGGTCGTGGGTCAGCACCACCACGTAGGAGTTGCTGCTCAAAGGGGTTTCGGCCAAGGCCTCCTCCGGCCAGGACCGAATCAGCCGGTGGACGGACGGGAAGCGTTCCTCGGTAGCCAGGGCGCTGCGGGCATCGATTACCGTTACCTGGAAGCCCACCTCTTCCGCGAGACGGCTGAGGGAGATGGCGGTGTGGGTGGCCCCGAAAATCACCATGCTGGGCAGGGGGGCAAATGCCTCCAGAAACACCTGCGCTTCCTCCCCTTGCCAGGGCAGGGTTACCAGCCTGGTGCCCCCGGTTTCCAGCAGCAGGCTGCCCGCCCTGGCCAGTTGTTCGTCCAGTTCAGGCGCAATTGCCCCGATAGACTCTGCAGGCGGCAGAATCGTCAGCTTACGCCCCAGCAGCGCTTTCGGGGCCAGGCCTACGGCAAATACGGCGGGCTGCCGGCCCACCACTGCCTGGGTCAAGGCATCCCACTCTGCCGTCGGGACATAGGGTTCAATCAGCACGTCAATGGAACCGCCGCAGCTCAGCCCGACTTGAAAGCCCAACTCGTCGGCGATGCCGTAGTTGGCCACTACCGGCTTGCCCGAGTCCAGCGTTTGCATCGCCCGCTCGATTACGTCCGACTCCACGCAGCCGCCGCTAACCGACCCGACCATCCGGCCACCGCGGGTTACGCCAAGCCGCGCTCCCGGTGGCCGGGGGGCCGATCGCTCCACCCGGATTACCGTAGCCAGGGCAATCTCTTCGCCCAGGGTCTGCCACTCTTTCAAGCTGGGCAGAATATCTTCCATTCGGCGTTCTCCCGTTGGCGGCGTTGGAGAGGGGTACTCGGTGGTGGGAGATCCAGTGTGGCTGTGGGGCAATTATAGGTACGGGCCCATAGCCGGTCAAATTGATGAGAGGGACTGTTGCAGGTCACTCTCAATTAAACGGTCGGGCTTGGCGGGCGGACTCTGCCGAGGCCAGGGTAGAGAAAAAATTATTTCCTGCCATTTCCGCTCATTTCCGCCCATTAACCCCTGCCCACAGGTAGGTGGAAAAGGGTTTAGGACGGGCCCTATTACAAAGAAACTATCCCAAAACAGGCGGTGAAAGTATCACTTGTGACCACAGGTGACATTTCGCAGGGCGTCATCCCCCACCTTAACTTGCCCCCGTCGAGTGGGAAGGGACTTTTGAGGTGGTTACAAGAACATGGTAGAAGGGGGTAACGGGGGCTGTCCAGTGACGGTTGTCAGCGGACTCGGCGCGCGTTGTTACACGAAGGACTTGGTGGAAGGGCTGATATCCGAACATTCGAGAATGTTCACCAAGGATTGACGTCCTGCGTGGCGGCATCGCGTATCTCATTTCGAGCGCCGATTGCCGAATATCAGCCTGATCAAGGGCTACTAATGGCTACTGGGCGTGACGAGCGCCCGTGTTGCAAGAGTCCGGTATAACGGGCCGGTCTAGCGGGCCCGGTGCCAGGCTTGGCGGGCAAACCGGCGGCCCAGACCGCGCTCGATCTCACGCCATTTCCGTTCTTCTTCCTGTGTAATGAACGTTATTGACTCGCCGGCGCGGCCCATGCGGCCAGTCCGCCCCACGCGGTGGGTGAACGACTGCTCCGAGTCTGGCAGGTCGTAGTTGATAACCTGTCCGATATCCTCAAAATCCAGGCCCCTGGCGGCCACATTCGTTGCCACCAGGATAGACGCGGCGCCGGAACGGAAGTCCGTCATCACCCGCTCACGGGCGTTTTGGCTCAGATTTCCCTGGAGCGCCGCTGCCGGGTAGCCCAACGAATCGAGTTGGTTAGCCAGCTTTTTGACGCCGTGCTTGGTCTTGCCAAAGACAATAACCGGCGTACCGTCGCACCGATCAAGCAGGGTTCGCAGTGCCTCCATCTTGTCATTCTTCTGGATGCTGTAGACCCGATGCTCGACGGTGGGAGGCGCTTGCATACCTGCGTCCACCTCTGCTCTTACCGGCTGGTGGAGATGCTTAGCGGCGGTCCTGGCCACCCAGTCTGGCATCGTGGCGGACATTAGCGCCGTCTGACGTGGGTTGGGTGTCCGGCCGATGATTGCTTCGACGTCGGGCGCGAATCCCCTATCCAGCATTTCGTCAGCTTCGTCAAGCACCAAAAATCGCACCGAACCCAGGTCCAGTGTCCCTTGCCTTAGATGGTCCAGAGTCCGGCCCGGGGTGCCGATGATGATCTGGGGCCGGTTCCTCAATGCTTTGTACTCCGGCCTTAGAGACCGACCTCCATACAGAAGCGCAACGCTGAGTTTTTGCGCAGAGACCAGGGCTTCTATGACCCCGGCCACCTGGATCGCCAGCTCTCGGGTGGGCGTAAGCACCAACGCCTGGACCGCCCGGACCGTCGGTTCGCACTTCTCTGCCAGAGGTACAGCGTAGGCCAGAGTCTTTCCGGAACCGGTACGGGCCTGACCGATCAAGTCGCGTCCTTCAAGCAGATGGGGGATCGCCTTCTCCTGAATCGGTGTGGGCTTCGATATGTTCATACGGGAAATAGCTGCTTTAGTTGCAGATTTCAAAGGAAATTCGGTAAATGGCGTACCACCGGTGAGGGGGGCATCAACAGTCAGGGCGTTGTCCCTGGCCGAGGCTACGTCAACAGGTGGGGCCTTGGGAAGGGATTGCCTGTTTGGGCTGAAGGACCTGCCGGATTTGGCATTATCCCGCGCGGGAAGCTCCTGGCGATGGGCCTTGAAGCAGGAGTTGCAATAAACCGGCTTGCCTTGGGTGGGCCGGAAGGGGAGGGTTGCCGGTAAGCCGCAGTTGTTGCAAACGGCCTGGTGTTTTACACGGTTGGTTGGGCGCACAGGGGTAGACGGGGAAGCATAAGGCATACGAAAACGGACTCCATAAAGTTAAGATTGGAACACAGGTGAATCAGCGGGGGTGAACAAGAAGCCAGAGAGAAGGAGGGACCGTTCCGTTCTTGTGTCAAACCGTGGCGCGCTAATCAAGGGTGTATCCCCAGTATAACCCATTACGGCAGGAAGTGATACGCCGGAGATATCGGGGAGGAGCAATCGAGGATTGATTTTTCCGATTGCAGCCCAGGAATATAAGGAATCATTGTAGAATCATCGAATAAGTAATCTACATTGCAGCGAGAGCCGAAATGCCTGTGGGGAACTTAGGGGTGTCAGCTTTGAAATGAGCGCCGGCACCCCCATCCTAGCCTTCTCCAGTCAGGGAGCGAGGGACATGTTCAGGGGTTCCCTGAAGTCGTAGCCATAAGCAGACGATTACCTGTTGGAAAGGTTTCAAACCCTTCGCCGGCACTTGGATTAGTGTGACGACGGGTCAGGGTGACGTCGGAAGCAGGTGTTAGGGAGCATGGGGCAAAGATAGTCAGATACCTGATTTAACCGTGGACACCCAAGCATTACCCCGCCTCCGGCTTCGGCCGATTAGCACGGGGAGAAGGTCTGTGGCCCTGGCAGGGCATTCAGCCTCATCGGGACTGTTCATTTAGCTGATCGTGTCAATCCTTAGTTGAGGAACTGAGGGGACTCGTGGATGAAGGATTGGCAATAGCACTTTCGCGGGATCCGATGGCGCGCGGAACCTCTTTGCTGCCGCGCCTGGACTCTGCCGACGAGTGCAATAACAAGGGAACAGGAGACTGCCGATGGGCCTCCGCTATCACCTTCCGTTGATGTTCCTGTTATCGGGCCTGTTCGACCTTCGTGTGGCAGCCCAACTGGTGCAGGCGGTGTATGAAGTGCCTTTTCTGCCGCCTTTCGAAGCATGGCAAGGGTCTGCCATTCCATATCCGGCGCTGCTGTTGTTGCAGGCGATTGTTGTGGCGGTGATGTTTGTTGTCCTCTGGCGACTTAAGACGGGTGCCATGTCCCCCTGCCCGTGGAAACACCAGGCCTGCTTCGCGTTGGGAGGCGTATACTGGGCGGTCATGACGTTCCGCCTCATCGCCGGCCTCACATTCTTTGCGGAATACGAATGGTTCGCCAGGAGCCTCCCAGCCCTGTTTCACATTATACTGGCGACTCTTATACTGGTACTCGGACACTATCTGATGACGTTGGTCAAGGAGCCGGAGGCCTGAGCGGTCTGGCAATGACGTTATCCGCAAGAGCTTGGAAACTGCCCCCAATCGGCGGTGAAGTTTGCGGTTTTACAGAGGGGATGACATTCCGCTACCCGTCACCCCCACGCTAAACCTTCCCCCATCAAGGGGGCGGGGACTTTTGGGATAGTTTCTCACTGCACCATCTACAGCTTCAGGCTTTAAGGGAACGGGGGATGATTTACGAGGAGGGGAAGTTGAACCTTTCAAGGCTGGCAGAAGTTGGCTCTTACCCAGTGGTCATTGCGCTGGGGTTTGCGCTGTTCATGACCCTGGCGGGGGCGGGCTTGAATGTGACGCTCGCGTCCTACGGCGCGGCCCTGGTTGGCGTCTGCCTCATCGTGCTGCACGAGGTAAAGCTGCCCTACCGCAAAGACTGGCGACCCCCGGCGGAGGATGTCCGTACCGACACGCTGTTCCTGATTATTGTTCAGGTGGCGCTCCCATATTTGCTGGCTATTACGGTGATTATCGGGCTGGCCGGCGCGCTAAAGGCTGGTGGGCTGACCGTCAATATCTTCTGGCCCCACAACCTTCCGGTGGTGGTGCAGGTTGCCATCATGCTGTTGGCGGCCGATTTCATGCGGTACTGGCTGCATAGAGCCTTTCATCGACATCCGCTAATGTGGCGACTCCATGCTGTGCATCACTCACCGCCTCAGCTGTATACCATCAACGTAGGAAGGTTCCACCCCGTCGAAAAATCGATCCAATACGTTTTTGATACGTTGCCCTTCGCGCTTCTGGCCGTTTCCCAGGAGGTCCTCGCGGCGTATTTCGTCTTCTACGCCCTGAACGGGTTCTTCCAGCACTCCAACTGCCGGGTGTACCTGGGCCCGCTGAATTACATTGTCGCCGGGCCTGAGTTGCACCGCTGGCATCACTCGAGGCGGGCGCGGGAAATGAACAGTAACTTCGGCAACAACCTCATCGGATGGGACACGCTGTTCAGGACGAGGTTTCTTCCCAATGAACTCGACGTTGAGACTATTGGGCTTCGCAACCGTCGATATCCCCTGGGATTCCTGGTGCAGATGAGAAGTCCCTTTGTCCGGGAACTGCTGCCTTGAGCTTCCACGGCCAGAGAATGGCTGCCAAGGCATTAAACTCCATCCCGCGCGCCGCCAATTACGCCTTGCTGCGCACGGGCCTCAAGCTGACGCAAGCCCGTCGGTACCGGGAGTTTGTGGAAGGGGCAAAGTCTCCCCAAGATATCCAGCTTGCGCTATTGCGCCGCATCGTGGCGGAAAACGCTGACACGGAGTTCGGCAAGCAGCATTCGTTCTCGCAAATCGGGGACGCCGCCACGTACCGTCAGGCTACGCCGGTGCAGACCTACGAGGACCTGAGGCCTCTAATCGAGCGCCAGGAACTTACGGGGGAGCCATGCCTGACCATGGAGCCTCCGGTCTACTACCACCGGACCAGCGGCACGGTTGGCGCCCCCAAGAATATACCCGTCACGGAGTCAGGGCTGGAGCGGATGAAGCGCGACCAGAAACTGGGCGCCTATGTTTGGTCGCGAGACTCCGCCATTTTGCAGGGGAAGGGGTTCGCCATCAGCGGCCAGGCGATTGAAGGCCGGATGGAAGGCGGGACTCCCTTCGGCTCCGCTTCGGGGCTGCTCTATCAGAGCCAGTCGAGGCTGGTGCGGTCCAGGTACGTGCTGTCCCCAGAGATTGCGGATATTGAGGACTACGAGTCGCGATACCTGGCGACGGTGATTTATGGGCTGGCGGAGCCGAATGTAACCGGCATAGCCACAGCCAATCCTTCCACATTCCTCCGGCTGCTGTCCGTGGCGGACAAGCACGCCGACGTTGTTCTGAAGGCCATCGCGACGGGAGAACTGCCGGACGCGGACTCACTGCCCGTCGCCGTGGGGCATGGGCTAAAGGCTAACCCGGGGCGCGCCGCATACCTGTCCAACTGCCTGGAAGCCGTTGGGCGCTTTAACTTTAACCATATCTGGCCGGAACTTAAGGGCGTCGTGACGTGGACGGGCGGGAGTTGTGGGACTGCTCTCAATGGCTTGTCGGGCCGGTTGCCCGCCGATATTCCCATTATCGAATTGGGGTATCTGGCCAGCGAGTTTCGGGGGACGCTCAATATCGACGCCCGAAACAACGTATGCCTGCCGACTTTCTTTCAGACCTACTTCGAGTTTGCCGAACGGGACGCCTGGGAAACGGGGGAGTCGGAGTTCGTGGGTCTCCACGAGCTTGAACCGGGCGGCGAGTATTATGTGTTCATAACCACGCCTGAGGGGCTTTACCGGTACGATATGAACGATATAGTCCGTGTCAGCGGAATGGTGCACCAGACGCCCTCGCTGGACTTCGTTCAGAAGGGCAAGGGGACTACCAGTATCACGGGAGAGAAACTAACTGAATCCCAGGCGCTTGACGCAGTTCCCACTGCGTTATTGAGACGGAAGGTGCAGCACCGTTTCTTTATCGTCATCGCCGACGAGGACGCCTCAGGGTACACCCTCTTTGTTGAAGCCGATGACCGGGGGGGACGCGGGGGCGGCACCGGCGCCGCCGTCGCTGCCGAGGTTGACTCCCGCCTGTGCGAGTTGAACGTGGAGTACGAGGCCAAGCGGAAGAGCGGCAGGTTGATTCCCCTGGAAGTCTGTTGGCTCCGGCGTGGGGCGGGAGACCAGTATCGCACTGTATGTGTGGAGTCCGGGCAGAGAGACACCCAGTTCAAGTACCTGCATCTCCAATATGCCCGCGAGTGCCGGCTGGATTTCACCGTTCTAACCGAGATGGAATAAACGACAATGCGGATCCAGCGGTTGGAGGTCTCAAGCTTCCCGGTGCCCTTTCGGGCCGTTTTCCGACACGCCTCTGCAACCCGCGCGCAGGCGGAAAACCTCATAGTCACCGCCTGTTCGGATGCCGGTATGGTTGGATACGGCGAAGGGTGTCCCCGCCAGTACGTGACGGGAGAGACCGTGGAGAGCGGTACCGCGTTCATCCGAAAAAACGCTGGCTCGTTCATTGACAGCGTAACCGACGTTCTGAGCTTGCGAGCGTGGGTCGATGCCCACCAGGAGGTTATTGACCAGAACCCCGCGGCGTTTTGCGCGATTGAAATCGCCGCTCTTGACCTGCTGGGGAAGACCAACGCAGTTCCTGTCGAGGAACTGTTGGGCCTGCCTCGCCTCACGGGCCGGTTCCTCTACACTGCGGTGTTGGGCGACTCGCCCTACTTGGCCTATTGGTGGCAGTTCCGGCGTTACTGGAAGCGGGGTTTCCGGGACTTCAAGGTGAAGGCGTCCGGCGACCTGGAACGCGACCGCCGGAAAATGCGCCTGTTCGGTAACAGAACAGACCCGAGGCTAAGGGTACGGCTCGATGCGAACAACCTGTGGGCGTCGGCCGACGAGTGTATTCGCCTCGTTAATGCCCTACCGCACGAGGTGTACGCAATAGAAGAGCCGCTGCATGAGGGCGATTTGGCTGGGTTCGAGCGTGTGGGCGTGGAATGCGGGGCAAAAATCATCCTCGACGAGAGCCTGCTGCGGGTCGAACAACTGGATACGCTCCAGGACCCGGAACGCTGGATTGTGAACCTGCGGGTCTCAAAAATGGGAGGCATCATGCGGTCGCTGGATGTGGCCAGGCGGGCCGCCAACCTGGGCATCGGAGTGATTGTGGGCGCGCAGGTTGGGGAGACGAGCATCCTGACCCGCGCCGGCTTGACCGTGATGCACGCGACCCGGCCCAACCTTGTGGCGTCCGAGGGCGCCTTTGGCACGCACCTGTTGCGCCGAGACCTCACCTCGAGGAGCTTGATGTTCGGTGACGACGGCGCGGTAGTGGTCGAAGAGGCTGGCATCGGCGGCGCGCCCGGTCTCGGGCTGGAAGTGCGTCGTGAGGACCTGGTAACCCTCTGAGACAAAGGACTCTACCGCCCATGTGACTCTCATTGACCATCTGGGGTTAGCCATTCAAAACTTCGACCCGGGGAAATGACCGGAGGGAAAATGATAGTAGTAACCGGAGCGGCGGGAAGGCTGGGACGCAGGGTTGTGCAGTTGCTGGTTGAGCAAGACAAAGAAGTCCTGGCGACAGACCAATTGGCTGCCGATGACCTTCCAACAGAGTTTGTGCGCTGCGATCTCGCCGACGCCAAGGCCGTGGAGGGTATTCTCAAGAACGCGGAAGCCGTCGTTCACATGGGAGCTATCCCCGGGCCGCTGCGGGAAGAACCAAGGTTCATCTTCGAAAATAACGTGGCCAGCACCTTCAACGTCATGATGTCGGCGGCGGAATTTGGCCTGCGCCGTGTAGTGTTTTCGTCCAGCGCTTTCGGCATGGGGTGGGCCCACGACGGAAACGCTTTCGTGCCGTTGTACCTGCCATTGGACGAGGAACATCCCATGATGCCCTTTGAGCCCTACGGCCTGTCCAAGCAGGTTGGAGAGGATATCGGCAGAATGATCGCTCGCACTTTAGACACCACGGTTGTCAGCCTGCGGTTTACCAACGTGGCGCTTCCGGAAGTCCAGGCCGAGTTCCCCTGGACGGCCCCTACACCGGAGCACCCCCTGACCCTGGTTATGTGGGCCTACGCCGACGCCAGAGACGTGGCCGAGGCCCACGTGTTGGCGCTGGATGCAGAGATTGAAGAATACGAAGCTTTCATGATCGCCCAGCCTTCCAGCCGTTTCAGCGAGCCCACGATTGAACTGGTCAAGAACAACTTTGGCGACCGGGTGGTGATACGGGAAGGGCTAAGCGGCACCGCCAGCGTAATCAGCACGGAAAAGGCGCAGCGACTGTTGGGCTGGAGACCTCGCTACGACTGGAGGTCAGAGGCGGCGCCGAAGTAGCCCTCGCCGCCTTCTCCTGAAGTCTACGACTACCGACTCTCTGATGACGGTTTTGTGGCCTGAAGGGGTCGAAATTGTCAGGCCCACCATGCCCTCTGCCCTCCAACCTGCTATTCGACTCCCCTTGGCGCCACTCTGACAACATCGGCCGCGCTCTCCTGGCGTATCGTATTTCAGGCAGGTCTGGTCAACGTCGACCCTTGCCGGTGCGCCGCTGCTATTCTCCCACGTCACACACATGCTCCCCGGCCATCTACCGTCAAAAGATATTTTGACAATACTCTCTGGTGCATTGTGGTATACTGTGAATATTAAACCATGAATTCTAATTCATGATTTAAATTACATATAAAAGGCCGTAAGAGGATCGATTAACTGGCTTTGCTGATAACAGGACTTGCTGACATGCCGGCTTGGGACTTCATTACCAACCACGGCGGTGTGCTGGTGGCCGTTTTCCGGCAACCGAAGATCACCGCCAGAGAGATTTCGCAGCAACTGGGCATTACCGAAAGGGCAGTGCTCAGGATCGTCTCAGACTTGGAGGAGGCGGGGTATATAACCAGGACCCGACAAGGGCGGACCAATACCTATACGGTGAACCAGGACCGACCCCTCCATGGACCGATGTTGAAGGATATGGCCGTAGGGGGTTTGTTGAATATCCTCAAGCCCGGTTCTGTGGGGAATGGAGCAGACTCCTAATTTCGCGACGCCCGAGAGTTCAGAAATTTCACGAAGGATGGTATTCCATGAGTTTAATGTTCTGGAAATCCCCAAAGCCCCAGATGGTAACGCAGGCAATCAACCGGTACTTGAGCCACGAGTTTCGTGTGGGACCTGAATTAATGGCCAAACTCTGGATGTTGGAGAAGGCCGGTCAGTTTTCTAATCGAAAGGTTACGATGGTCCGGGTCTTCGATCCTGAACTTGTCTCCACCGCCCTCGGGGCCAGACTGAAATACGACGACCTCAAGGGGAACGGAAACGAGAAGGCTCTTCGATTTGAGGGGCACTTCGAAAAGGACGGGGCGCTCTACCTGGCTGACCGGCGGCCAGCGGCGGGCCCTCAAGCCGCCGCCTCACGTTAACGGGTACCAGCGCCACGATTTCCTGGCACCCTGCTGTCAGGCCGACTGCTACAGACCGCGCAGTCGCCTATTGCCCGGCTGTTCGACTGACCTTCCCCCACAAGTTATATGTCTGAGAATATGAGGGCAGGGGCCATGTGCTCCTGCCCGATTTTCTGCACCAGCAAAGCACCGGGGTTACGGGGTAAACCACCAATGTTGCCAACGCGCTAAACTACCTGTCTCAGAGGTAATTTAACGCTCCGTGGGGCCTAGGCCTGTTGTAAGTTCTTCAGCTAAGTGGCTGCTGCCGGAGTTGGCTCCGCGGTGCTCAGCTCTGGAGGACGTCGCTCTCCCCGGAAAAACACCAGGGCCATTGCGGCCAGCAGGAGCGCTATGTTGGACCAGATGGCAATCTCGTAGGTGCCCCTGATATCGTAGAAGAGGCCGCCCAGGAATGCCCCCAACCCGCTGCCGATGGGCATGACGGCGAACATCGTCCCGTAAATCATCCCCATGTTTCTGATACCGTAGCGATCCGAGGTATATGCGGCGGTAACGCTGACTACAGAGTTCCAGGAAAACCCAACCAGCAGTATCCCTGCCAGAAGGGTTCCCAACCCCAGCGGCGGGATTCCAAGGGCCGGTACTCCCATGGACAGCAGCACGACTACAAACCCGAGGGCCCTGAGGTTGTAGGAAGCGGTCAACAGCCATCGCCGTCCGTACTGGTCGGAAAGATGCCCCATGAAGAGGCTTCCGATCACGGCGGAAGCGCCGATCAGGCTGAACGCTCCCGCAGCGGCCATCGGGTGATATCCAAGGTCACGGGCATAAGTCACGAAGTGAGCGTTCACGAAGCTCATCGAGTACCCTCAAACGAAGTACCCGAAGGTAAGCCGGTAGAACAGGTTTGATCCCAGGGCCTCTTTGAAAGTAGCGTCGCGCCCGAATATCGGGGTAGAGTCCTCCCCAGCCGCGCCTCCTCTCCTGCGCAGGTCCGATGTATCACCCAGGGGCTCCAGCCCCATCTCCTGCGGGGTGTTACGGATGAATATCAGGCCGATGGGCAAAATGACCAGCAGGGCAAGCCCACCCAGAAAATAGTAGGCGTCCCTCCAGTCAAACAGGACCAGAAAAATTGAAGCCGTCGGCACCAGGATCAAGGCTCCAAAGGACCCGGCGCTGCTGTACAAGCCCAGCGTAAAGCCCCGGCGAGCATAAAACCAGGAGCTGATTACCTTGGTCAAAATCGGGCCGACGCCCATGGTCAGCCCGATGCTCATCACCGCGAAAACCACGTAGAGTTGCAGCAAGCTTTCGACGGATGGAACGACCAGCAGCATGATTCCCAGTAGCGCAACGCCGGACAGGACCACCACTTTGGGGCTGTAACGGTCGGCCAGGTAACCGGCCAGGGGCCGCATCAGGCCCGACAGCATGAAGGTGATTCCAAAGGCGAGAGACAGGGTGCCCCTGCTCCATCCGAATTCCTCGGTCATGGGCTGCAGGAACACGCCGAAGGAGAACTGGGTGCCGGCAGTGCCCAAGGCTACCAACGAGCAGCCCATCACAACAAACCAGCCATAGAACACGCGGTTGGTGTTACCGGTCATCTCCACCTCTCGGCAGGTTGCCTGCCCGCGCCGGTCAGGTTGGTTCCTGATGCTCCCTAATTTACCACACGAAACGCCGGAAAAATGCGTATCAAGGTTAAGATACGACCTTACCGGCTCTCAACCCCACATAAATTAACGGGAATGCGATTCATTGCGGTAATCCATTATGGTATGGGACACCCACTTACGTCGCAATGGCGGGAATGTCCAGGTCCCTCACCAGGTTGGCAAATTGGGCCACGTCATCATCTATGACCTGCTGCAGGGCCACCAGTTGCTGGTCTATGTCGGCGGAGAGGTAGTCAAAGACCTGGTACGCCTGCTGAGGGGGCGCAAAGTCGGCGTTGGCGACAGCGGCGGTGAGTTCCGCCAGTTTCCGGTTGAGCCGCACCGGCAGGTCCAACCGGTCCCGGGCGCCCCGGTAGGCCGACTGGATTAGCTCGTCTTCAATCTCCTTCAATTTCTCCTTCACCGACTCCGCTGCGTCACCCACCGTTTCCAACGAGGGGTGCCCCTGGGCGCGGTTCACCCACTGGTCTACCTGCTGGCGAACCCGGCGCAGTTGGTTGATGCCGTCGTGGGTCTCCGACACCTTGTCGCGAATCTCAATCAGGAATTGGAACTGGGCGTCCAGATCTTCCTGGCTGGCACCCACCCGGGGGTCTTTGACTATGTGGAAGGTCTGGGTCTGGGAGTCGTCGCCCACTTGCAGCGTCACCTGGTAGGTTCCCGGCGCAGCCAGAGGGCCGACCAGGGAGTCCTCGGTGGTCTTGTCTTCGGGCACCTTGCGGGCCGCCGTATAGCGCATGTTCCAGACGAAGCGGTTCATGCCTGGCTCGGCGGGCGCCCGGGGTTCGGGGTTGTCTTCCCCCGCCTCCGGGGCTTTGCTGGAAAAGCTCCGTATGGTCTTCCCCTCCTCGTCCAGGATACATAGGGTTATCTCCTCGGGTTCCTCCTTCAGGCAATAGTGGACCAACACGCCATCGGGTGGGTTTTCGCCGGCGTCCCAGACCTTACGCACTATTTCGCCCCATTTGCCCAGCGACTCGCTGTAGGTAACGTCCGCACCCAGTCCGGCGCGGTAGCTCTTGCCCACGGTGGGTTTTCGCTCCCGAAAGGGCGACCGTACCCGGTAGGTGTCCCGGGGCTGCAGCAGGTGGAAGGACGACTCCGACAGGGACGGGGTTAGCTGGCGCAGTTGGCTCAGGTCGTCGAGAATCCAGAAAGCCCGCCCGTGAGTGGCGGCAATCAGGTTGTTGTCCTTTATTGCCAGGTCGTATACGGGAACTACCGGCAGATTGGCCCGCAGAGGCTGCCAGGACTCCCCCTGATTGAAAGACACATACACTCCGGTCTCGGTGCCGGCGTAGAGCAGGCCTGGACGGGTGGGGTCTTCCCGCACCACCCGGGTGTAATCATCCTGGGGCAGTCCGGCGGTTATTGATGTCCAGGTCTGGCCGTAATCGGTGGTCTTGTAGAGCATTGGGCGGGTGTCGTCCAGCTTGTAGCGAGTGGCCGCCAAATAGGCCGTGGCCGGATCGTGGGGGGAGACCTCAATCATGCAGATGAGCGTCCATTCCGGCAGGTCGTCGGGTGTAACCGCATCCCAGGTGGTGCCGCCGTCGCGGGACAGGTGTACCAGTCCGTCGTCAGAGCCGGCCCAGAAGACCCCCTTCTCGTGGGGGGATTCCACGAAGGCGAAGATGGTGGCGTAGATCTCGGCGCCGGAAGTGTCCTTGGTTATGGGGCCACCCGAGGGTTCCAGGGTAGCCGGGTCTTGGCGCGTCAGGTCGGGACTGATGGCTTCCCAACTGCTGCCCAGATCGGTGGTGCGGAACACCACATTGCCAGCCACGTACAGGGTCTGCGGGTCGTGGGGCGAGAACATGATGGGAAAGGTCCACTGGAAGCGGTACTTCATGGCCTTGGCCCCCCATCCGGTGTACAGCTCCGGCCACACCGTTATTATCCGCACCTGTCCGGTGGCATGGTCGTAGTGCAGCAGGTTGCCGCCGCCGCCGGCAGAGCTGCCAATGGCCCCGGAAATGACGGTGTTGGGGTCCTGGGGATGAACGGCGATGTGGCCGCTTTCCGAGTTCCCCACGACATAACAATCACCCCAGGGGATGGCCCCCTTGTGGGTGCGGGAAGGCACGCTGATGGCGGTGTTGTCCTGCTGGGTTCCGTACACCCGGTGAGGAAACTGGTTGTCGGTGGTCAGGTGGTAAAACTGGCCGGTGAGCTGGTTGTAGATGCTGGACCAGCTTTCCCCGCCGTTGAAGGTGACACAGGCGCCGCCATCATTGCCCTCAATCATCCGTTGGGGATTGATGGGGTCAATCCAGAGGTCGTGGTCGTCGCCGTGGGGCGTGGTGACCCGGTTGAAATTGCGCCCGCCGTCAACGGACTTCCAGCACTGGTAGTTGAGGATCCACACCGTCTCCGAGTCCTGCGGGTCGGCGAATACGTGTTGGTAGTACCAGGGACGCCCTTGCAGGTCGCGGTTGTCGCTGACCAGCTCCCAGGTATCGCCGCCGTTGTCGGAGCGATACAGGCCGCAGTCCTCGGCTTCGATGGTGGCCCATACCCGCCCCGGCCTGGCGGGGGATACGGCGACGCCAATACGCCCCTTGAGGCCGCTGGGCAAGCCGGGGTAGTCGGTAATCTCAGTCCAGGAGTCCCCGCCGTCAACCGACTTGAAGATGCCACTTTCCGGCCCGCCGCTGATCAGGCTCCAGGGCGTGCGCCGGGTCTCCCAGATGGTGGCGTAGAGAATGCGGGGGTTGTTGGGGTCCAGGGACAGGTCCACCGCCCCGGCATTCTCGCTCCGAAACAGGACCTGCTCCCAGTTCTTTCCGCCGTCTTTAGAACGGAACACGCCCCGCTCCTCGTTGGGGCCGTAGGCGTGTCCCAGGGCCGCCACGTAAACCAGGTCCGGATTGGTGGGGTGTACCCGCACCCGGGCAATGTGGCGGGTATCGGACAGGCCTATGTTGGCCCAGGTCTGGCCGCCGTCAGTGGACCGGTACACGCCGTCCCCGTAGGTTACATCGCCGCGGATGCAGGACTCTCCCATACCGGCGTAAATCACGTTGGGGTCGGATGGGGCAACGGCGATGGCGCCTACGGAAGCTGTCTTGAAGAAACCGTCGGAAACATTCTCCCAGTAGGTCCCGCCGTCGGTAGTCTTCCAGACTCCACCGGCGCACGCCCCGAAGTAGAACACCATTGGATTGACCGGGTCGCCGCCGACGGCCACCACCCGACCGCCCCGGGGTGGGCCGATGCAGCGCCACCGCACTGCGCCGAGTAGTTCCTGGGGGAAGAAAGAAGCCGGGGCCTGGTCCTGCTGCGTCTCAGTCGTCGTCATGGTAGCACCTACCCGTTCAAGGTACGCACCTGCCGGGGAGGTTGGATGCCCGTCGCCCAGGCGGATGCCAGTTGGCGAATTATCCCCCGTGTACCGGAGTGTGTCGAGGGGATGTGTTGGAAATTCGGGGCAGATAAAAATTAAAGAGGTTGCACTTGGGAGTAGAGGCTGCACAAACCCCCTGGCAAGTTATTTTCACAGAGGGCGACGTCAGGGAGTCGATAAAGCCGGCGGACGAGGGTGACGAGGAAAAGCAGGGTGTAGCCAATGAGCCAGGCCAAAAACTGGAGAACAAGAAATCAGCGCTGCCGGTGTGCGGCGCAGGCTACATCTACTTTAAAACTGGTGAAAAACACCAGCGTAACCGTCAACAGCTTCATGCCCCGTACGTAGCTGATACACAGAAGTGTTGGATCAGAGACAGGAGCCTGGGGAGGAGTCGTCTGATGCGTGCTGAGGCCGTGGAGAATTACCAACAGCCTCTGACAAGGATGGGTTCCGCTTGCCTCCAGGGTAAAGCCGCAATTGTGGTGACTGCTTCTTGCGGAGGGTTATCCTATGAGATCGGCACACCCCTAAAGGGAAACGGAACAGTTAAAGAGCGACGTTCTTACCGACTGCCAGCCGCAACCGAGTTAAGCTCACGGATGGCTTGTACCGTTTCCGGGCTGGGCGCCTTGCCCATTTCGACGTTTCTGGCCACGTCCCAGGACCGGCGAACCTCTTCCATAACCTCTTCGTCCGACTGGTCAATGTCAATGGGGATGCCAATCTGCGCCCACGACGTGTAGCCGGTCAGCCAGAAGACCTCGGTGGGATTGTTTTCGGGGTCGCGGAAGTAGCAACCGATGGCGCTGGCGTGGGTAACGATGCGGTCCAACTGGTAGCCGCGCTCCAGGATGCGGCTCTTGAAGTCGCGGAGGTCATCGAGGGAATCCACGCGCATGGAAATCTGCTGGATCCAATGGGGGTCATCGAGGGAAGTCCGGCCATTCATCAGTGCGATTTCGTGATCGACACCCTCCGGGTCCGCGCTGAAGAAAGCCCCGATCGGACCGACCTTGGTCAGTTTCATTCCCATAAAGTTCGCATAGAAGTCCTTCATGAGTTCGAGGTCCTGAACGTAGAACCCAATATGACCGAGTCCATTGACTTTTGCTGACATCTTTATCTCCTCATCAATATCTTCCAAGTTGGTTTATTATGCCATTAACCTGGTATCTATGTCGAATGGGTTTTCAGTGCGCTTCCGTGGCGGTGCTGTGAAACAACCGAAGGATCGTCTCGGGCCGGAGTGGAGCCGGCGAGGAGCCATCATGCAATCAACCTGTTACTCGCGGGCCAGGTTCGAGTTTGTCTGCGACTCTAAACCGGCGGAACGAACGCTGATGACCCGGGCCACCGTTGCAAGTGTAAGAGTGGCGGAAAAGGAGGTGAAGTTTGAAAGGTCGGGATTGGGCCGATGCTTCTCCCGGTTAACCCTGACATTTGTACAGCGCGCCAAAGAGAGCGAACTCACCAAGAACAGAGTCGGGTAGGTGGGGCGTAGCGCAAAGGCTTTTGGTTCACCGGTTCAATATGGAACAAGGGAGGGACGAAGGTGTCCTATCGGGAGCTCTAAACTGCACACAGGTTTGCCGGGAACCGCCCAGCAAACCCAAATCCTCCGGACCGAATATTCCGGTCATCAAAAAGCCAAGTGCCATCAATTGATCCTTGAATGTGATTTTCTTCTCCTTGAACCCTGGAGCGCTTTTCCGTTGGCCATCCGGGTGTCAACTTAACGGCCGAGTCAAGCTGGCGTTCGGCAAGTGTTGTCGAACTGTTGAGTTCGTTTCCCCGATGGCTGGCCAACGGAGACTTCAGCTAAAACTTTCGGGTTGATGGTGGCTCTTAGCCCCTACTTCGAAATTGTCTCTAAACGCTTGCCTTGGCTCCCTTTCCCTGGATCGGAGAGAATTGAGATGAGGGTAACTGATATAATTCCTTACACCCTGACCTTCTTCCCTTAGGGGAGATAGGACTCTTGAGACAGGTTCCAGGAACAAACCTTCTTTCTTTTTCGGGCTAATTTTACTGGCAGGGACTGCTCGGGGTAGCGACCCACTGTGGGGGATCCCGGCCTTGGCTGGCGGCTCGCAGCCTGGAGTACCGTCGTTGCCATTGCAGAAAGGAGAAGCAAAGATGCAACTGGAAGGCAAAGTTGCCCTGGTAACCGGAGGGGCCCGCGGGTTGGGCCGCTCCATGGCTTTGGCCTACGCTCGCGAGGGAGCGGATGTCGCCATTGTAGCCCGCACTCCTTCGGAGCTGGAGGCCGTGGGTTCGGAAATTCGCGCTCTGGGCCGCCGCGCCCACACGGTCAACGCTGAACTGACCACCAGCGATGGCGCTAACCGAGCAGCCCTGGAGACCATCAGCGAGCTGGGGAAGATAGATATCCTGATCAACAACGCCGGCGGATACCGTCTTTTCACCAGGGACCTGACCCACTCGGTTACGGTCCTGGACATTACCGAAGAGGAATGGCGGATGGTGATGGAGTCGAACCTAACCACCACTTTCATGGCCTGCAAGGCGGTCCTGCCCCACATGATAGAACGTAGCAGTGGCGTCATCGTCAACCTGACTTCAAAGAACGTGGCCCGCCGGGGCCGGGCCGGACAGGCGGCCTACGCAGCTTCCAAGGCGGCGGTGGAGCGGCTGAGCGAGTCGCTGGCGGACGAAGTGAAGGACTTTGGCATCGCCGTAAACATCCTAGACCCCGGCTGGAACCTGACCAGGCCCAACTATGACTACGACGACGAAGTGCACAAGCGCATGAGGCTGCCCGACGACATTGCCGAAACAGCGGTGTACATGGCCCTGCAGACCCCTGAAACCATGACCGGCCAGTTGGTCTCCGCCCCGGAATACGACGAAGAGCATGGCATAGAGCGGCTTTCAGCTTACGAACGACTCCACTCATAGGTTCCAAACGGGGAAGGTCGGGACGACCTTCCCTTCCGCAGGAACTCCTGGGCCTAATGCCAAGCTTTTCCTGTCGCCACTCCAAGCTAACGGTACGATTGACAAGTACAGTGTGAAGGCGGGACAGCTTGGTTGCCGACGGTGGCCGTGACATTGGAAGGGCCATCGCCCAGGCTTTTGTCAGCGAAGGCGCCGATGCCGCGGTGGTTCCCCCACCGTCGCTGAAGTGGCGTTCCGGGGTGATCATCGACTTGGCGTCTCGGAACGTGGGCCTGGTTGCCAGTTCGGTGGTACAGTCTTCGAGATGTGGTTGAGGGCTCTCTGATCCTCGGCACCACAATCCTCACCGGGAGTTCGAGTCCAGTCAGGTGGACTTATACTGTGCCAGCCCATTTGGGAATCTATATTGTGGGCCTGTCAAATTTTGACGACGTCAACAATCCCGGGTCATCCAATGAAAAGCATAACTACCGACCTTTTGGCCGGAGTGCTGACGGGCGTAGTCTTAGTGCCAACGGCGATGGCCTTCGGTGTCATAGCGGGCTTGGGGCCAGCGGCAGGTCTTTGCGGAGCTATCGCACTCGGCCTTCTGGCGGCAGTCACGGGAAATACGCGCGGGCTTATCTCAGGGCCGAACATCTTTGTCACGATTGTCCTGGCGTCGGTGGTATCCGAGAAGGGGGCTGGCGGCCGGCTTTACAGCTGCCTTCCTATGCGGTGTCTTTCTGATAGCCTTTGGCTTGACCCGGTTGGGGCGGTTCATCGTCTACATCCCCCATTCATTGCTGGCAGGGTTTTTCACCGCCGCCGGTATAGTTCTGGTGGTGACTCAGGTTCTCCCAGCTATCGGTCTGCCCCCAGCGCCGGGTGGTGTTTTCGGCAGCGTCAGAGCCTGGTCCAGCGCAATGGTCGATTTTGACGCCCTTGCTATTGTCGGGATAACCGTAGTGGTCGGGGTTTTTTGGCCAACCCGACTGGCCAGATACGTTCCTGGCCAGTTCCTCGCTTTGCTGGCGGGGAGCGCCGTCGGAATTATCTGGTTCACCGGGGCCCCCGTGATAGGCGAGGTCCCGCGAGGCTTGTCACAACTAACCTGACCGGTGTTTATGCCGGAGGTCATACCCGCTGCCTTTACGATGGCTTTGCTATGCACTGCCGTCACGCTGCTCACTTGCTTGCAGGCCGATGCCACCACCGGTGGGAGGCATCAGCCGAACCGGGAACTGATGGCCCAGGGTGTGGGCAACATCGCGGCGGGCCTGATCGGAGGTAATCCCGGTGGCGCAAGCTCGACTACATTCCTCAACCTCCAGGCAGGTGGTCGAAGCAGGATAGCAGGCGTCACGGCCGCGCCAGTAGTCGCTTTGGCTTTGGCCGTCCCGTTCGACCAGATCCCGCTGTCCGCGCTGGCGGGCATTATCATGGTCACGGGCTACCGGATCATAGATTGGGAGTTCCTGCGTCGGGTCCGGAGCATACCTCTCGGCCTACACCGTGGTGATGCTGGCAACCGCCACGGTTGCGGTGCTCATGGACTTCACGACGGCGATTCTGGTCGGGCTTGTCCTCTCCGGCCTGGTGGACGTTACACGGTCGCACCGGCGTGAACTGGAGAGGCTGGTGTCCGTGCCGCTTTCGGATACTGAAATATGGTCTGACGCCGACCCTTACGATTCGAGCGTAGGGCTGATTGTCATGCCCGACAGAGTGTCTGTGGCCTCGGCCCGAGAACTTTCCAGGGTTCTTGGCGGAGATATACAGGCTAGCCAGGCAGTCATAATGGATTTCAGCCGCACTACCTATATCGACGATACCGCAGCGGCGCTCATCGGCAAAGTCATAAACCGCAAGTCTGTGGTAGTCTCTGGGCTACACGGCGAACCCGCAACAATGCTCGCCGCGTTTGGCGCCTTGCAGCCAAACAGCTGCACCCAGGACGTGGAAGGGGCAAAGGCCATGGTACGGGTGATGTTGGAATCCGAGCCCTCAAAATAGTGGAGATGCCGATGCCTCACGAATCGACCCACGACCCCGATGCCCCGCCGGACCCCCTGCGGGACTGGTATATCAACGAAATCTGGGGCCGGCGTGTAGCCGACGATGACGCGCTGTTCGAGGTGATGAGCCTGCAGGTCTTCCAGGCAGGCTTGACGTGGAAAATGATCCTGGACAAGCGGGACGCCTTCCGAAACGGGTTTGCTGGCTGGAAGATCGACGCAGTAGCTGCCTTCGGACCCGATGATGTGGAGCGATTGCGCCAGGACGGCGGAATCGTCCGCAACCGTCTGAAGATCGAGGCGGTGATTGAAAACGCCCGCCGGGCGCAGACTCTCGGCGACGAGCACGGCGGCTTCTGCCGGTGGTTCTATGAAACGCTGGAGGGCCACGAGTATCCGCCTCTGGCCCGGGAACTGCGCCGAACATTTAAGTTCATGGGACCGGAAATTGCCCGGATGTGGCTGATGGCCTCGGGCCGGATCACCCGCGAGGAGGGTGACAAGTACCGACCCGGCAGCGCCAACTGACTGTCTGGGGACGCGGGCCATCGTTCGCTATGTGATCTGGCGGAAGGTACACTGACCTTGGGAGTCCAGGCCGCCGGCTTGATGCAGTTCCTGCCACGATATAACCGCCGGCTTGGAGTTCTGGCCCTCGCAGGTAGATCTGCCCCTGGAGCAGTCCTGTGCTTCGTGCGCCGCAGGAGAGTAACCAGGGACAACTACGCCAGGCTTTCCAGGACGTTGTTGAGCACGTGGAGTCGCGCTGATTCTCGCCGTTTCAATGTCACATCCCTCATGGGTGGACATTTTCGTTGAACAGTTAACCTCGGACAAAATCGTAGACCCACAACATTCCTAACCCCCTGATATGTCCCACTTCCGCTGACGGTCTACCGTGGATTCTCAATTGCTCCTCGGGAGAGCGTCGAGCATCTCGACCCGTACCTCCATTGCTCTGGGATATAGCGCCGGGCCAAACTGGTTGAACATCGCCACGTCGGCTGCATCCCGCCCATAAGCGACGGCAACTCGCCCTCCACGAGGAACGGCCTGGGTTGCATCGAAGGTGTACCAGCGGCCACCTACGTACGCCTCGAACCAGGCGTGAAAATCCATCGGCTCGAGTTCGTGCAAATAGCCTACAACGATACGCGCTGGGATACAGAGGCTGCGGGATAACGCGATGCCCAAGTGAGCGAGCTCGCGGCATACACCCTCGCGCTGCTGGTTGACCTCGACTGCCGACATCTGAAAATTGCTGGAATCTGGATTGAAGCGTACGAAGGTGCGGATCCACTCTACAATTCTAGCCACTTGATCGTAGCCGGGCTCGACGCCGTCTACAAGTTCCCTACCGAGGTCCATAAAACGGTCGGACTCGCAATAACGGCTGGGCAGAAGATAGGTTAGAACCCAGTCCGGTAGATTATGCACCTCGTCAAGTGGCGCGCCAGGCGACACGTCAATGCCGTCTGTGGTTGAAACCTCCGCAGATCTACGGATAGAAAACTCACCTGGGGGTGCTATCAATCGCTCGCACAGGTTACCGTAACTGTCCGCATACTCTGTGACCGGTACGCTTGGCGTCAACGTGCAGTCTTCACGCGCCACCCACTGCTGTGCTCCGCTTTGCGGGCGGAGCATCAGGATAAAAGGCGTAGGGACGCTCACATCAAAGGTGATATCACAACTTATACGAAGCCACATTTCGATTTCCTAACTTGTTAAGTCCACGTCATCAGCCGGCTATGGTCCGGTGTTACAGGGCGCTCGGGTGCAAGATCCGAAGGTGATGACCTTACCCCAAGAGTTATACCACAGCGGGTGAGAGGTTCCGGTCCATGTGGTCTCGCCCCACTTCCTGTACCAGGCATAGTGCGAGTTTTGCGGGTCAATCAGCCATTGTTGCCAACAAGGCAAACTCCCGCGGGGACAGGTTCCCCAGAGTGCCGTGGGCTCTCACCATTGTAGTGTCTTCGCCAGGATTCCACATTTTCCTCAGCATCCGCCAGGGACAGGAACCGGTTCTCGTTCAGGCACTCCTGCCGGAACCGCACGTTGAATGCCTCCCATTCATGACATTAGGGAAGGCGTTGTCCGTGGGCTTGCCCGGCCGACTGAAGTCCGGTTCTACCTCGTTCAGACATGCCCACTGGTCCAGATGCTTCGAGGTGAACTCCGGGCCGTTGTCCACCCAGATGGTCCTGGGCAGCCGGTGCTGCTCCAGTACCCGCAGGCGCCTTACCTCGGCCACGCCCATGCCCTGAAACTTTTTCTTCCAGCGCCAATGGTTCGCCGGCAGAAGGTCTGCTCGCTGATGCCTATCTTGCGGCAGGCCTCCGACACCGGCGTGCCCGCCTCCGCCTGTCGCAGGCCGAAGGCGACCTGCTCCGGAGTGTACCGTGAACTCTTCATGGGACGACCCTCCTTGTCCAATTAGTTTAGATCATCCCACAAAACCGCATTTCCTCTGGAACATTTTTCGGGGAGCAGATCACTTTTGGCGGTGGAAAGAGAAGTTGCAATGCATGGCGGTGGCCGAGGTCAGAAGGCCCAAGAGTCCGGAGGAGTAGAACCGCATGCTCCGGCAGTTGGTTGCCGAACCCAGACTGCGCAAGCGGATGCCGCAGGATGTGCTCAGAAGATAGCCCTGAAGCCTGCACAGTTACGGACCCGGGGCAGGGTATCTGCATATAGCCTGCGGCTGTAAGGGGGCGGCGCTGCCTTGGCCGGCTACGCCGCCCTGTCTGGGTTGCTCTATCCGCAGGCCATGGAGTAGACCTGCCGGGCCCCTTCGGGCAGGGGGTGGTCCGTCCAGGTCTCGCCGCCGTCGTTGCTACCCCAGACCTGGCCGTTGCTGGAGGCGCAATACATGTCGCTGGGGTGACGCTCGTTGAAGGCGAGGCCGAACAACGTGCTATTGGGCTGGAAGCCGGTGTCCGCTCTGTCCCAACTCACGCCGCCGTCCCGGCTCCGGAACAACGCGCCATGGTCGCTCATAAAATTGGCGCCGGCGGCTACCCAGATGGTCTTGGGATCACCGGGCACCTCGCGGATCTGGCGGCAGTAGGTCTGCCCCTTTTCGTTCAAGGGGTCCAGTTGGACCCTGGCCCAATAGCTGCCTTTGTCGGTGCTCCGGAACATACCGGCACGGCCAATACCAAGCACAGTGCCGGGCCGGAAGGTGCTGGCCAGTACCCCGTGCATGTCCACCGGGTCGTCGTTGACGTACTGCCCGTGGCTGAGCTGCTCCCAGTGTTCGCCGCCGTCCTGGGTACGAATGATCCCGCCAACCTCGATAGCGCCGTACAACTCATCGGTGTTGGCAGGGACGCCGGCAATCTGCAGCACCCGCTTGGCCAGGTTGGCGCCGGGTCCCACCGTCACCTCGGGGAAACGGACGCTCACGGGAAGCTGTTGCCAGCGCTCGCCACCATCGTCGCTGCGGTATATCTCCGACGACTCGTAACCGGCGAACATGACGTTGGGGTCCCGGGGGTGGAAGAGCAGCGACCACACCGGCAGACCGTGATCCGGCACATTAACCTTTTCCCAGTGGTCGCCGTGGTCCTCGGTCCGGTATGGACCGTCCTGGGTGCCGACGAACACTGTGTTGGACCGCTCGGGGTGGATTGCGATGGCCCGGATGGCGGGCGATTCGGGAAGGCCGTTGGCAAGCATCTCCCACCGGTCATCCCCCTTGGCCATGCGGTACAGGCCGCTGGCTACGACTCTCCCGGGGGCGGTCTCGCCTGCCAGACCCACGTAAACGAAGGACTTGCCGTTACTGGACTTTTCGGTAGTCATACTCCCCCCTATCTATCTATCGGCGCTATCTGCGAAAGATACTGCTGCAACTTGCGGGCAACCTGGGATAGGGCCATTCCAGCACAGCGGCAGTTTGTTGTCAACTTGGGTCTTTGGGCGACGTATCGTCACCACCGATGAGACTCATCCAGCAGGGCTCCTTCTCCCAGCACGGAGCGGTCTTCTTTTTCGTCGCCACCATATCTTTGCCAATACCAACGTTCGATCTGACGTGATTCAGGTCCGTCGCTGGCGGGAAAAGCGGTGAAGCGCACTATCCTGTACTCACGGGGCTCTGGATGCACCCTGATGAGCACGTCAACGTAGCCTTCCCGGAAGGGCAGCCTCAAGGTCCGTTCATAGTCGAACTTTTTCATGGAATGGGATGGGTCGGCAGTTACGGCGTCCAGGTAGGCCAGGTAGGCCTGGAATGGCAGGCCTGGAACCAGAATCGGTCGGTGAATTCGGCCGCGATGGGCGGAGTTGCAGAAGAAATCGTCGGGTGTGATATCCTGCTGCATAGTGGGCCCCTCCCCAGTTTCTGTCGGGCGTTCTGTTGGCGAACCCGCTCGTACAGCTCGCCAACGCAGGCTGCACGTTTGCTGCCTGGTCCGATTTGCGCGGCCGATGCGCATAAGCCCCGCAGCCCCTTCCCGTTGCTCCAACTGTTGGAGCAGGGCCAGTGGCCATTCCCACCGGGCCTCCTGGCGCAGGGACGACTGGCCGTTGTTTTCCAACTATACTGGCCGGAGCAGGCGGTGGATCATCTGTTTGGCCCAGTCCCTTCTGGGAGAGGCGTGGGACAGCCCTCCTCACGGGAAAATGTTATGACGGCTAACCCTGGAAGCAAAAGGAAAGAAGGAGTAATCAATGAAATTCGTGATGTACAACGATAACCAGCCGGGCATTCTGACCGATGCGGGCGTTATAGACATTGGTGACCTCTGCCCCGACGGAGGCCAGGCCGCAATTGTTCATCTAATCGCCAACTACGACGACCTGAAGTCCCAGCTTGAGTCCCGCGCCGCCGAGGGAACGCCGGTGGCAGACGCGCAACTTCAGGCGCCGTTGCCGCGCCCCAACAAGATCCTCTGCATGGGCGGCAACTACCGCGAGTTTGGCGCCCGGGAGCCTTCTCCCATGTGGGGCTTCACCAAGAGGCACCACAGCATTATGGGCCCGGGCGGCAACGTGGTCCTCCCTGACGTAGACGCCAACATATTTCACCATGAGGCGGAGCTGGTGTTGGTCTTCGGCAGGGGCGGCAAGGACATCCCGGCATCGGAGGCCATGGACTACGTCTTCGGGTACACGGCGGGAGTGGACGTCTCGGCGCGTATGCCGGCGGGCGGCGGCGGCCGCGGCCGCGTCCCCAACACGCTGCCCATCTCGGAGCACAAATCGCACCCCACCTTCTGTCCCCTTGGTCCCTGCATCGTGACCAGGGACGAAATCGCGGATCCGGAGAAGTTGCAGATCACCTTGAGCGTCGACGGCGAGCTGCGCGTTAACTACAACACCGACGACCTCGCACACTCCATAGCAGAGTCCATTGAATACGTGGCGGCTATCGAGGAGATCAGCCCCGGCGACGTGCTCTTCATGGGCACCAACCACCAGGGCCTCGGTGCGATGCAGGACGGCGACACCATCGCGGTGGGCGTCGAGGGTGTGGGCAGCTTCAACCTCACGGTAAGCGACCCGCTCAAACGCCGTTGGCCCAAGGGAGTCGACGAGACGACAGCCAGGGACATTCGCGAGAGCGCCGGCGGCCCCGGCCGCCAGGCCCGCCCCTTGCCGGCCGAATAGCGGCAATTCGGCAGAAGTTCCTGGGAATGTGGAATGGCCTCGCCCCTCACTGGCGAAAGCCGAACTCCCGGTGAAGGGCGTCGGCCATCTCGGCAAGGGACAGCTATGCGAAAGCACCTCTACAGGCTTACAGGGTCAGCATGACCGCAAAGCTCAATGCCAACAGCACCAGAGGGCTCAGGCTTCGGTCAGTCAACGGCCTGTCTTACTGACGCGTGTGCTCGCTGTCCGTCGTGTGGGTTAACCCCTCCAATCTTGGTCTCCTGCTGGTTGCCTGCCCAGTGTATGTGTCAGCTAATTCGTTGATCTCTTGAACTGATCCAAGGCCGCCGGTATGTCCGGTATGTCGGAATAAGGCAGCGCTTGGTGGTGGTTCTTGGTTCTGGGGCGATTTGGGAGAGCTTTCGCTATCAACTTGCTCGGAGGATTATCCTGTCTCCATCCCTGGGCCACGGCCCAATCCAGGACTGTCTCCATTCTCCGCCTTACCCGGCTGGCCGTTTCCGTCTTGCTGGTCCTAACGGGGGTAAGAACCCGTAAGAATCGCCGCTGCATATTTCATATACCTTTCTGGACCCTGTGATGGGGAAAGCATAGGCGGCGAGCGTATTGCGTCACTTGGCTGGGTGTTTTGGATTGGTCCAGGTGGGTGCCCTTAAGCAGATAACTTCCTCTGCAGCCTTGGCAAAAGCCGGGCAAGCAGGCCTGTGTTGCTCTTCTTCCTCTTCGTGATTCGCCGCAAGCGCCGGAACTGCCGGTGCTTCCGGTTTATCATCAACCCTGCCGCCCTGACACGGCGCTTCCGGCTCCTGCGGTGTCACCGGAATTCAAACCAGTCACATCGGCACTATCCGTGAGGCGAAAGCCCTCTGTTTCCCTGGCATTTTGGAGCTGTTGCCATTTCTGGCACAGTGTTCGCCACTGGGGGTGATGAGCAGGGTAAGCCGATGGGAACACAGGACCGTGACAAGGCCGAGGAAGCCGCTGGCTACCGCATAGTCACTCCCTCGAATCTACCGGAAGGCATGGTACTGGTAGGATATTTGGTCGATGGTGCCAAATCCGACAATAAGTCAGACGCAGTAGACCAGTATTGGCACATGCCAGGAAGGAAAAACTCCAGGCAGTGGATATCGGTCATGCAGAGACCGAGGCGCGCAGGACTGATCGGTAATGAGTCGACTACCATTTCGGGCATAACAAGTGAGAGAGTCTACTATGAGAGTGACTCAGAACGTCCCTATCCGATTGTGGAGTTTAAGTGGCACCATGAAGGTGGCTTCCTGTCATTCTCTGGAACTATCGTGAATTCCCAAACGGAAGAAACAATTAAGCTGGTGGCTGATTCGTTAATCTCGGAATAAGTCTGCTCCAGTACCTGGTTAAGGGAGTCGGGACGTCTCGACACCGGACTCCCTCTTGAGGGAATATCCAAATGAAACAATGGCTCCTGCTTGCTGGCTCTTTTTTCTTTGCCGCAGTGTTGATGTCCTGCGGCCCGCCAAAGTTTTCCGACCCGGAACCTACTTTGCCTCCGGCTGGTGTTACGCCCTTACCAGATGCTTTCGAGGACTTGCCCCATGGCCGAAAGGCCCAACCTCCCCTTTCGGTACTCAGACCGACCAGGCAGGCAACGCTTGGCCCGGCCCCTCAACATCGCGAGCGCAGCGCCAGATCTTTTTCTCGCTCGACTCCCACATTGGCACCGTCCAGGCATCCCACAGTTGCGGCTTCAGCTGACCCATCTTGGCAGGAGAACATGGCCAGGGAGGTATATTCGGGCTCTGGGTTTGCCTGGGTTGATCCCTCGTGGATTACTGATGCGATGGACTCTTTTCCTGTTAGTGTATCCGCCAGGGGCCTGTGGTTATCGAATCCAGCTGGGGTCTTGGAACTTCACGGACTGGAACCGGCAGACAGTTTGGGGGAATGGCTCAAGCGCACTCCTGAACAACACGAAGAATATCAACTGGCCCGACAAGGCCTGGTGAATACCGATTTAAAGAACACGATGAGGCAGTTCTCCCCCGAGTGGGAAGAAGTCTTTGGATTCGGGGCTTGGGATGTAGCTACCATGGCAGAAACTGGGGAGGTGGTATGGGCAGGCTTCGGGCTCAACCGTTTGACTGGCGAGTTAGACCCAGGCGGGGTCGAGGAGAAACTTCTGAGTCTGTGTTATGAGACTGAGACGTATGCTGGCCAACGGTATCTGGCAGTTCCGGAAGGACAGAGCCCGGACATACAGGGACCTCTTAGGCATAAGGTAAATTCCAACGTCAGGTACGTCTCTCCCGACGCTCAAGTCCTTCTGACTGCCCAGAATCGAGAGGGCATGGAGGAGTTGCTGTCTGTGCGTGCTGGATTAAGTCCGTCTCTGGGCCAGGACCCAGCTTTCGGGGATCTGGTGTTCACACTGAGTGAGACGTTCTTTGTTGCTGTTCTCAGCCGCAAGACACTATTGGAACCTGGTCACGAGAGTTTCAGCCATTATGAACGTCCGCAAGAGTTGGGAAGTCTGGGGCAATGGACTGCCATGTCGGTGTCCTTCAGCCATCCGTCGGCTGAGGCAAGAATTATATCGGTTTCTCTGTGGTATGAAGATCTGGCAGACGCCCAGCGCGGGTCGGAAGAGCTATCAAACCGGTTTGTCAGCTTTCATCCGGAAGTGCTTAAACCTGTGGTCTTCCTTCAACAGTTTTGTTTAGACCATTGGAAGACGACAGTTGTGGAATCTCCCAGGGGGGCCGTCCTGAGCGTTTCCCGTCAACCGCTGTCAGGAGATTTAACTCACCTGGTGGGATCATCCTTGCTGAACGTCTTGATCGAGGGAACCTTGGCCCATTTACTCAGTTAGGTCACCTACTATTCAGTCAAATCAAGAATGGTACGGGTAGAGGCGGTGGAGTTTGCGTCTGGCATCCTTGGCGGTGAAGCGCCAGTTAACGGAGGCTGCCATGTTGTTGCGCTCTGCCACGTTGGCGTTCACGGCTTTCTCTAGGCTGTCCTCGTCGCCGTTGCGCCCGCGCAGGCAGGATCGGACCGGCACACTGAATTCAATCTCTGCCATATTCAGCCAACTGCCATGCTTGGGCGTGTAATGGAACTCCAGCCTTTTGGCAATGCGCCGCGCCTCTGCAGCAGGAAAGGTCTCGTACAACGATGCCATCCGGTGGGTGTTCAAGTTGTCCAAGACCAGGCGGACCACTGGGACGTCCGGATAAGCCTCGTCCACCAGCCTGCGCATCCGGTGGGCGAAGTCCTCCATGGTGCGCCGCCTGGTTATCGCCACGTGGCGCCAGCCCGCCTTGGGCTCACAGGTGAGAAACAGGTTGCGGGTGCCGCCCCTCACGTACTCGTAGTCCTCACACCTGGGATGCCCGGGCCTGGCTGGCAGGGGGCGGCCGAGAGTCGGCCAGCAACTGGGTGATGGTCTCGTCAAAGCAGACCACCGGCCCCTGGGGGTCATAGGGTTCGGCGTACAGAGCCTGCCCCATACTGGATACGGGGTCCAGGACATCCTCCATGTGAGCGACAAAGTCGGCGCTCACCTTGGGAATTCACCACTGCTGCTTTCGCCATAGCCTGCCCCGTTGCAGAACGGGGGCTTGAGTTCGTTTTTTTCAGGTGCAGCCGCACTGTCTCGTGAGGCAGGGATTCTACCAGCCCCAGCTCTACCGCCTTCCCCGCCAGGGCCCGCAATGTCCAGTGATCATGGCCCTCCGGAGCCGGACTGCAGGCCAGGGCCATCAGGTGGGCCCCAACCCTATCATCCACCTTCCGCCAGGGGGTGGGCGAGTTGTGGTGCCGCAGCACCTCCTCCAGTCCCTCCTCCACGTACCGCCGCTTGGCCCGGCGCACCGTCCGCTCCGACACGTCCAAGCCGCCCCTGCCTGGGCAGCGGTCCAACCCTCGTCCGTCTTGAGAAGTATGTGTGCCCGGGTGATTCCCTGGGCCGAACTCCTGCCAGACCGGATCATCTTTCTGAGCCGTCCCTTTTCCTGGGCACTCAGATGGACTCCGTAGACTTCCTGCACCATGGATGCCCCTCCCGCAACACAACTTCAGTCAAAAAGATAGCATTCACGGTCAGACTGTGGAATACGTGACAATGCGGCTTTGACTTAATAGTAGCGCCATCGAGTTACCTCTAAGGAGCCAAACAGGGAGCCAGTTAAATGTAAGTCCTTAAAGCCAGTCTAGCCGGGGACCGGAAGCAGGGGCAATGGGCAACTGTCAGTGCCTGGCGTTCCGAGTCAGGTGGCATGATTTATCGAGCCTCTGAGTTGGAACAGGGTCAGCAGGTTGTCTGGCGACCGTACCATGCCCAGCTCTACCCGTAGCCGAAACTCTTGGCGGCAATGCATGAATGAGCGAAAATGCTGTCGACGTCCAGCGAAAATGTCCGGATAAGTGCTCAAGGAAAATGTCCGTTGGATTTCCGTTGAGTCGCTGAGTTTTGAGCCACGGGGTAGGGCCCGAACAGAGGTAGCGAATCAGGATACGGCTTCCTGGTACTGCCCCGGGGGCTTTCGATTTTCAACGATTCACCTCATAATTCTCGTAGAAGCGGGGCCATAACCCTCGCCACGTCTGGGGGCTGCAACTACATGAGTGCCAAATGTGACCCTCAATTTAGGTGGACCAAAGGGCGCTACTCCGAAGTGTGGAGTTTAGGACATTGCCATGCTCAGACTCCTTAGTATCAACAACTTCGCCACCATAGAACAGCTTGAAATTGAGTTGGCACCCAGCTTTAGTGTGCTGACCGGGGAGACGGGGGCCGGCAAGTCGATCATCGTGGATGCGCTCAGCCTTCTACTTGGAGGACGCGCCGATGTTGGCATGGTACGTTCGGGTGCACGCCAGTCCAGAGTAGAGGGAGTCTTCCTGCTTAGCGACGACATCGGTCAAAAAATTAAAGTTGCTCTGAATGAGTACGAAATTGACGATGACGAAGAGGAAATAATCCTCGCTCGGGAGGTCAACCTGGATGGGCGCAACACCTGCCGGGTGAATGGGCGAATCGTACCTCTCAGGCTGTTAAGCACACTGTCCCAACACCTGGTGGACATCCATGGCCAAAATCAGCACCTATCACTTCTCCGCGTGCGTGAGCACATGGATATTCTGGACAAGTATGGTGGGCTGTGGCAGCTTCGCACCGAGGTAGCAGAGTGGTTCCGCCAGCTAACGGAGGTGCGGCAAGAGCTGGACCGGCTGCGGATGGATGAAGGAGAGCTTGCTCAACGGGTAGATTTTCTGAGGTATCAGGTAGAAGAGATCAGCACAGCAAATCTACGCCCATCTGAAGATGATGACCTGACCCTTGAGAGGGACCGGGTCTCCAACGCAGAGCAAATTATCACACTGTCCGACCACGCCTACCGAGCGTTATACGATGGGTTAGACGGTCAGGACTCGGTCATGGACCTCATTGGGCAGGTGTCCAGGGACCTTTCCCAATTGGAGCAATTGGACCCCTCGTTGAGCGAGAACTTTGAGCCGGTAGATGCCTTGGCCCACCAGGTGGACGAGTTGGCGCGTGCACTCCGAAGCTATCGTGACGGCATCGAATACAGCCCGGACCGTCTTCAAGAGCTTGAGGAGCGATTGGACTTGATCAACGGTCTTAAACGGAAGTACGGCAGCACAATCGGAGAAATCCTGGCCTTCGGCGAGAGGTCCTCGCAAGAGCTGGGAAAGCTATATCACAGCGAAGAGCGTGCTGAGGAATTGAAGTCCCGAGAGATGGATCTTCGAAAGCAGGTCGGCAGACTTGCGGGTCGGCTCTCCGAAGCCCGGCAACAAGCAGCCAGGCGCCTGGCCGATGCCATACAGGAAGAGGTTGCCGGGCTGGCATTGGGACATGCCCAACTGCTTGTGGATATCCGTCAATCGGACTCGGAGGACGGTGTGCCGGTTGGGGCTGCGGATCCGGTCCCGTTCGCAACACCTCCTTTAGTTGGTGAGTCTATCAAGCACCTCGCGTTCAACCGGACGGGTATAGACTCCGTGGAATTCTTGATCTCACTGAACCCGGGCGAACCGCCACGCCCCCTGGCCAGGATTGCCTCGGGGGGAGAAACTTCCAGGCTGATGCTCGCCATAAAGACCATCCTGTCCACGGCTGACCAGATCCCAATACTGGTGTTCGACGAAATCGATGCGGGTATAGGAGGTCGAGTCGGGAGTATCCTGGGTCAGAAACTATGGGGTCTGTCCAGGAACCACCAGGTGCTATGCGTAACTCACCTCCCGCAAATAGCGTGCTACGCAGACCACCACGCCAAGGTCACAAAACTCGCCTCACATGACAGGGCGGTGACATCGGTGGAGGTTCTGGACGGCGAAGCCAGGGTGGCGGAACTTAGTCAGATGCTGGGCTCCGATAGCGGGGCAACCCGCACCAACGCCCTAGAGATGCTACAACAGGCCAATAGCTGGAAGGAAAGCAAAAGTGTAAAGGGTGTCGACGTTCATCAAAAAGGTTCTGGCTAACTGGCCAGCATAAATGTCACATTCCCTCTATGGAGAATGTGATTTTGACTCCCAAAGAACAGACGAGACTTCAGGTTCTGAACAGCCTGCTTGCGGAGCACATGACCCTGGACCAGGCAGTCACGCTGATGGGTGTCAGTGAACGCCATACCAGGCGCATCCTGGCGGCTTACCGGGAGGCAGGCGCTGGCCGCCGTTGCTCACGGCCACCGCGGCCGCAGGGCGCCCAACGCGACGCCCCAGACCGTTGCAACTGCTGTGGTTAATCTGGCTCGCACAGGTACGCAGGGGCCAACCACACCCATCTCAGCGAGCTGCTGAGCGAACGAGAGGGCATCGAAATCGGCAGGTCTACCCTGCGGCGTATCCTGGTCAACGCCGGTCTGAGCAGTCCTCGACAAAGGCGTCCGCCCAAACACCGGGTGCGCCGCCAGCGCATGCCCCGTGAGGGCATGCTGATCCAGATGGACGGCAGCCACCACCCGTGGTTGGGGGACCAGGTACCGCCATTCACGCTGCTGATCGCGGTGCACGATGCCACCGGCACGGTGGTCGACGCCCTCTTCTGTGAGCAGGAAGACTCCCGCAATTACTTCCTGTTGATGCAAGCCCTGATGGAGCGTTGCGGCAGACCCGTCGCCCTGTACACCGACCGGCACGGTGTCTTCAGGCACACGCCCGGCTCCGGCCTCCCTGGGATGCCCACCCAGTTCAGCCGGGCTATGGAGGAGCTGGGGATCCAGATGATCTTCGCCCTGTCGCCCCAGGGGAAGGGTCGCGTGGAACGCGCGGCGGGAACGTTCCAGGACCGGCTGGTCACCGAACTCCGGCTGGCCGAGGCCAGCAGCATTCTGGAAGCCAACAGGGTGCTGGAGCACTTTCTTCCGCGATTCAACCGGCGGTTTGGGGTTCCCCCGCTATACCCCGAGCCTGCATTCCGGCCGCTGGGTCCGGAATTGTGCCTGGACCAGGTCCTGTGCTTCAAGCACCGCAGGAAAGTGGCCAGGGACAACACGGTGAGGTTCCAGCTGCACACCCTGCAGTTGCTGCCAGGTGCGGAACGCCCCAGCTATGCCGGGGCGGCCGTGGAGGTTCTCGAAAGCCTGGACGGCCGCCTGTCAGTGCGGCATGAAGGGAGAATTGTACCTGCCCAGGAAGCGCCGCCCAACCCGGTATTCCTCCGAGACCGCCACGAGCCGTCAGCACCTGTTCCTGTCCCTTCTTCCGGCGCCAACGGGTTGGGCGAACGCTGGACCGAGACTCTCCAAACCCGGGACTCAAGGGCAGAGGGAGATGAGGTTCAAGGGGACAACACTGACAACGTTGACACAGCCGGCAAAACCAAAACCGCCTCCCCGCGCAAGCCAACGTTCCTCCAGAGGGAGAGGTGGAAAGCAATTCAGAAAGCCCGGCGCAAGGGTATGTCGCTTAGAGCAATCGAGCGGGACTTGGGAATCCACAGAGGCACCGTAAGGAAATACCTGGACTCTATGGGCCCACCAACGCGGCAAACCCGGGCTGGGCCCACGACGTCAGCATCTGATACCATGGCGGCATGACCAAGTGACATTTATGCTGAACAGCGACACCCTTGACAGACTTGCTATTGAGCAGAAGCTGATGGAAGGAAAGGGTCAGGAGACAGCTGCCGCCGTAGCTGGGATGAGCGTGCGTTCAGCCCACAATTGACACCTGTTAATTCGAAGGCACGTCAACAGCGGGAAAGCTGTTAAACTGGTTGCGGCCATCGCGGAGATACGCCTCCGTTTTTGGTTAAAGGCCACCGGTTCCCGCCGGTGGTACTGGCGACGGCGGGCCTTCGGGTCCGCCGTCGCTATGTTGATTGGTGCGCTGATAATAACCATGGGCCGGGCCCTGGTTAAATCGCCCCGCCGAGGCCTGCATGGCTGGCGGGGCGATTATGTTTCAGTGTGTTAGTACTAAGGCGTTACTTGAACCACCCCAAGAGGCTCGGCTCCTGTTTAGTGCCTGACTGCATCGTCATCGGAGGCGTTTTGGTCAACAGCGGTTAAGGAAAGCCCGTAGGTGCCAGTGTTGCCTTCCCTGTCGTACAGAGCGCCAACCTCCGCGTAGTAGATGCCCGGTTCGTGATCCCACTCGATGGTCTCCACGGGAGCTACCGTCGCACTGAGCCACGGGTTGCCGTCGGAATCCCAGATATACCAGAATCCAACCCCTGCCGGTTGGTCTGCCAGGGACAACCGGTACGTTCCTTCCTCGGCAATCTCGTAACGGAAAACGTCGCGGTCATCCAGCGACTCGATACCGGGGCGAGCCGGCACGTCCACCCGGGATTTGGCAACGTCGATGCCGACATAGGTGGCTTCCCGCTCCATCTCTTCTTCCTTCTCAACGTGTGTCCCTCACTTGCAAGATGCGGGCTTGTTTACCCAGGCAATCGTTCGAGCTCGATTGTGGAGGAGCGCGCCGACCGTCGCTTTAACACGGTCTGAGAAGACCCAGTGGACAGCGGTCTGCCGCGCTCCGGACCTTTGGAGGAAGGTTGCTCCCTCCAAAACAAAGATACAAGTGGACCATGCAGGCGAGTAGTCGCTATCTTCGGCTGGTGCGCCTTCTACTTTTCAAGGCAGAACAGGCCTGCTTTTGGCGACCATTGACCCCATCTTGAGTCGAACCGGCCTCGCACCTGCATTGTCAGGACGGTTTCGCCTGTCATCCCGACCGTGGCATTCATCTCAAAGTATTCACCCTGGGTGTTCAGCGATTCGCTGAAGGTGTATCTGACTGAACTGGCGGCATCGCCGGTGAAGCGGGCTTCCCATTCGTCGGCCCGGCGGTTGCCCTCTGGTCCAGACCAGATCACTTGGAAGCTCTTGGTTCCGGCGCAGGAGTCCAGCGTAATTTCGTTGCCGTCAGCTTCGGGATGGAGGTCCTGCCTCCAGAACACTCCCAGGGGGCCCACGTTGATGTCGGCATTGTCTACGTCGTCGTCGGTGATGCTGACGATGGTCTCTGCGGGCGTTCCCGCCAGCACGCCGGCGGGCAGCGTTCCGAAGCTGAGCCTGACGCTCTGACTGGACTCGACGTCTGTGTCCTGGTTCGTCGTGAAGGTGAAGCTCCTGGACGTCTGATCGGCACTGAATTGCAGTTCCTCGGGCACGCCCGAGTAGTCGCGGTTGTTCGCGCCGCCCCGGTTGGTCCGGATGATCGGAATGGTCACGGACCTCCCCACCGGCGGGTTCAACCTTACGATGATAGTCTGGGAGCCGCCCTCATCCACCGTGTACGTCGCGGCGTCGAACCTCAGTGTCGGAGTGTCGTTGTCCTGAATGGTCACCAGGTAGTCGGTGAAGCAAATTCCGAGGCACCGGGTACCGTCAGAGTCCAGCAGGCTGACTCCCCACGGAGTGGCCGGGGCTATGGAAAGTTCGAGTCCGAACTGCTCGGCGCCTTCGACATCGCCATCGTCAAGCACTGTTACGGGCACCTCCACCCTCCCGACCAACGAACCATCCTCCTCCGCGAAATCGCCTGGAAGGAATTCGATGGTCTGTGAGAGAGCAGAATAATCGGCTGGGCTGTTTGCTTCCTTGGGCTTCGTCAAGACCGCCACCGAGAACTCATCGACATAGGGCACTCCGGGCACCGCCCGTGCTACCAGCACTGGGGAAAATTCGCCCACGCCCTCATCCACGGAATACTGGGCCTCGTCGAAGGAAACCGTGACAGGGGCCTCCTCCTGAGAGATCACCCTCACCTGCACCGTCGCGCCGCTGGTGTCGTAGCCGGATACGGGCGCCACGGTAGCCGTCAGGACGCCGCTCCTGGTGACATAGACATAAGAGGGAAAAACCGAAGGACGGAAGGTAAGCGTGGCCGAGGGATTTCCCGCAAAGATGGTTATGGGGTGGGAGGGAAATCCGAGCCACTCTTCATCTTCCTCGAAATTAAGATTAAGGTCCAGGTCAGACGTAGTATCACCGGTCCGGGTCACGGTGAAACTCAAGGGGCCGATGCCCGCAACATATTCGCTCCGGCTGGCCTCTATGGTGATCTCCGGCAGGGACTGCGTGGTCTGCCTGGCGAACAGAACGTGGTAGGTCTCGAATGTTGCCCCATCTTCGGCTTTCGCGGTCAGCAAAGAGTGGGTAACCGCCCCCTCCACTGGCAGGAGTCTCGTCGTCAGCTTGTCTTCATCCGGTTCAGGCACCACCGTTTTGGCGTTTACGGCAAATGCAACATTCGTGGCTGTGTCCTTGGCTGTTGCCGCTTCAACGAGCACCTGATCAGCTTCCCCCGTAGTGGTGTACAACGTGGTTTCCGGATCAAAGGCGGGCGACAGGGGTGTGGCCCCGTCGTCTCCGGTCACCGTGAGCGAGCCCAGGGTGGCGTCACTCGAAGTGTTGGCCGTCCCTGTTTCCGGGGGTTGGCCTTCCGTGGCTTCTTGCGCTCCCGCGCCGGCCAGCGTGGCGAGCAGTACGCCGGGCAGCCCGGGCGGTCCGGCGCGGGAACTGTCCGCCAGGGCTTTCCCGGCCCCGCCCACAGCCAGCATTATTGCCAGCGCAAATAACAACAGGCAAAGAATTATGCAGGTTCCTATCCTCCCTGAAGTCAGGTGCCTTTTCATCTGATTTCTTACCTCCTCCTGATACTGCAAAGTCGCTTGCAAACGGATTGTAATCAACTGCAGCCCGGCCGATTGGTGCCCTGCCCAACGGGGTCGCTTTGGGCGATGCAAGCAATGTGCGGGCCGCCCGTGACTTTTCGGTATTCAATGAACCTTGAGATTAGGCTAGGTGAATTATTATACACATCTATATGCAGTATCCTAATTACACATTATCTTGTCAAGGGCGTCGGAACAATTCCACTTGGGTGTAGCCGTTCAGGAAAAATATCCCTGGGTTAGGCTGCCATGGTGTCAGAAGCTGACGGCGGAGGACTGTAAAAGGCGGAGGTAACGGCTTGTTGAAAAAGTCGGCGTTCCAGGCGATGCAGATGCGGTTTTCGGGTACTATGCCTGGACAATTATTTGTCGCGGGAGTGAAGGAAGGTAAGAGGAGGGGCCAATCCGTTTAGATTAAGATGGGGGAAAAGTGTGGTGGAGGATGATGACGGAAAAGAGGGAGTACCTGCCAACGGTTTGGGAAGTTCCGGTTGACCCGTGGGAATAGATTCACCCGGTGATCCAGGTGTGGACCAGCCCAAGCCTACGGGGCGCCAGCGGACTCACCTCAAGCGAAACTTGGACGACATCATATTCCGCATGCACACCAGCCGCCACTGGAATCGCCTGCCCAGGGACCTGGGCGACGACAGCGCGATCCACAGACCTTTCCAGCGCTGGGTGGAGCTTAGCGTGCTGGAGCGCATCAGGGCGGTATTAGTCGAGGAGTGAGAGGGATTGGGAGCGGTGGAATGGCAGTGGCAGGCCGCAGATTGCACTATGGGCTATGGGCAAAGCCCTTTTTGGGGGGGATTCAGTGGGGCCCAAACCCGCGGACAGAGGCAAAGCGGACAGGAAGCGAAGCCTCCTGGCAGACGCCGGAGGGGCACTGAGGGTCGTGGCTGCCGGGCCAATGTTCACGACACCAAGTTGCTGCAGCCGACCTTGAAAAGGGTATTGGTGGAGCGTCCCGGCACCGGGATCGAGCATCTATGCCTGGACGAGGGATTACAATCCAAGGAGCCACGAGGCAGTAGCGGGTCACGGCTACCGGGGACACATCCGGCGCATAGGAGGAGAAACTGGACACCTTGGGCAAGAAACGGTATCCAGCGCCGCGCGGGGTGGTGGAACGCCCCGTGGCTTGGCTATCCAAGTGCCGGACGATTCCGGTTCGATACTACAAGAAGGCATTCAATTACATCGGGCTGATTCATTTGGCGTCTGCCCTGCTCTGGTACCGCCGCCAACGGCAACTCAAGCTATGAGATAGTTTCTTGGGCCCATAAACAACAAAGCACTGGATTGCCGATGAACCAGGTCTCTAGGCACTCAACGTTTTGCCTTCTTCGCTGCAATCTGCGTCAACGCCCCATTTTGAAATATCCCGCGAGGCCACCGTAGCTACATATTCTCTTGCCCGCAATTCCCGGCTACGAACCGGGCCCACCGCTCCATCAACTCCCGACGCTGCTCAAACAGGTCGGAGGTCATGTAGGCGGCCTGAGTGGCATTGCCAATGTTGTGCGCCAGGGCTGATTCGGCCACCGACCAGGGTGTCTCGGTGCACTCCTCAACCCAGTTGCGGAAGGAACTGCGAAACCCGTGGGGAACGGCGGGGATATCCAGCCGCCGCAACAGCGCCGTAAAAGTCATGTCCGACGCCGTCCTGTCGCCGGGTCCAGCGGGAAATATCAAACCTTCGGGGCCGCTTGTCTCCCAGGCGGACTGCAGCACCTCAACCGATCTGGTTGACAGCGGCACACGGTGCGAACGGCGCGCCTTCATCCGAAGGGCCGGAACGTCCCAACTCTGCTTGGTCCAATCTATTTCACACCATTCCGCCTGCCTCACCTCTCCAGACCGGGCCGCCGTCAGCACCAGGAACTCGAAGGCCAGCTTGGTCCTCAGACTGGCACTCGACTGCCTCGCCAGGTCCAACGCCGCTGGCACCTGCTCATAGGGCACGACGGATGGTGTTGTTTTAGTCTCCTGGCAGCCGGCAGAACCTTAAGCAAGGACCGCCCGGCCGGGTTGTCCAGCCGGTAGCCGTGGCTTACCGCCCAGTCCAGTACCGTTTCCATCCGCTGCCTCACCCGGCTGGCCGTCTCAGGCTTCGCGGTCCAGACGGGTTCCAGCACCGCCAGGGCGTCGGCAGCTGTTATCGAGTCTACGGCCATATCCCCTAAGAGCGGGAAGGCGTAGGTCTTCAGGGTAGCTGTCCACTGGGCAGCGTGCTTGGGATTGCTTCAGGTGGGGCGGCGCAGTTCAATGACCTGGAGAGCAGCCTGGGCAAAGGTCGGCACGGAGGGAGCGCCCTGCTGGGCTGCCGCTCTTGCCTCGCGTTTCTCGGCCAGCGGGTTCCGCCCGTCGGCGACAGCCGCCCGGCTGGAAGCCGCCATTCCCCTGGCCTGGGCCAGACTGACGGTGGGAAAGGAACCCAGACCGATATCCCGGCGCCGACCTTCAATGACGATTCGCTGGACCCCAGGACTTGGAGTCGGAGGGAGCCACGTTCAGGTAGAGGCCGTCGCCGTCGCCATGCCGGCCCGGGTCGCTGACTGACTTGACCTGGAGTGCGGTAAGTTTAGCCATGCCCACTCTTCTCCCACACGCCATTTGGGCTTTGACAGTACTTTTCCGGAAGTCACGGGAAGAGACAAGGGGGTGACGGCTTCTTCACAAATACGAATCGGGACGTTACGGGGCATTGCAGGACATTGGCGGAAAACAAACTGGCGGAGAGGGCGGGATTCGAACCCGCGATACCCTTACGGATATACCGGTTTTCGAGACCGGCGCCTTCAACCACTCGGCCACCTCTCCGCATCCGGAACAAGGGGTTGTTGGAGCAAGTCCCACAACCCGTCTGTAAATTGTAATTGAGAACCCATTACCGAGTCGAGTTTTTGGCTCAGTTCGTACATAATCATCTATGGCGGCCAGGCATAGAACGCAGGCATTGATCACTTGAAGCTACACTGCCCGATTGCCCCAAGTCCTCGAATGATGCTCGGATGTTCAGACTAGTTCCCAGGCTGTATCATGGGTAGCGCGGCTCCCGTATCCGGTACGGCAACAACGGTCAGCGTGAGTTCTGCCCCGCGCAACCAGATTGGTTTCCAAAGAAGGTGACAAGGAGTAAAGGCTATGCAGGCAAAGGAAAAACAGAGTACTCTCAAGCCATACGTGGTGCATGCGGTGGGCGACGCTACGGAAACTGCCCAGACGCCCGGAATGGTGCGTCAGCCGGCCGTCATGCCGGACAAGGGCGACACCACCAAGATCTGGATGGGTAAGGTCACGGCAGCGCCCCGCGAAAAGGGCCCTCCGCACACCCACCTGGAGGCAGAGACTGCGGCCTACGTGCTTGAGGGACATGTGCGGGTGCTGTTCGGCGAGAATTTCGAGGAATGGATTGAGGCCGGGCCTGGCGACTTCCTCTTCGTGCCAGCGCATACCCCGCATATCGAGGAGAATCCCTACGACGAGGAAATGGTAGCTATTCTGTGCCGGGCGCCGGACAACCTGGTACAGAACCTTTAGCAACTATCCCATGGCGTGGTTCGACAACTTCACCACGGTAGGTTCGATATTTGGAAACCGCCCATCCTGAACCTGTCGAAGCGCCCTGGTAACCGGCAAGGTCGAAGAGAATGTATCTCACACCTGACTTGTTTGGCCTTGGCCAGCCGTCTTCCATGCTTGCGCCGTTAGTTGTTGCAGGCGGCTGGCCCTAACCCTCGATTGTGATTGCGAGATTGTTAACTGCCCCTGTACGTCAGGCGGAAAAGCCCGGTCCCTGAATCACCACTCTGCGACATGGTAGAAGACGTTCTGCTCAGCCGGACGTGGCCCCTGGACTTTAGACCTTCAGGTGGGTAGCGAAGAACTCCACCGTAACCGGCCACGAAGCTTGGGCCGCCGCCTCGTGGTACCTGGCGGCCTGGCTTTGGTCCATGAATGCATGACCGGCGCCCGGATAGGACCTAAAGTCATGCTCCTTACCCAGCCTGGTCAGTTCGGCGTCAAATTTTCGCATGTCGTCCTGTGAGGGATTGGTGTCCACTTCCCCAAAATGGAAGAGCACGGGACAACTGATGCCCTCCGCCAGATCAAAGGGTGACCCGGTGGCTTCGCCTACGGTGGCCATGATATTGCCTCCGTAGTAGGGTACCGCTGCCTTTAAGTGGGGATTGGTGGCCGCCGAAAGCCAGGCAATCCGCCCCCCGGAACAGAATCCGATTATCCCGATTCGCTCACCGTCAATTGCCGGATGATTCCGCAGGAAATCCACGGTAGCGTTCATGTCGGCGATGGTTTCCAGGTCGTTCAGGAACTGTCCGGCGGCGCTCCCGCTGGCCAGCATTTCCTCGGTCACACGGTGGAAACGGTTCGGCGCCACCGCTGCGTACCCTTCAGCCGCCAGGCGATCGGCAATGCTTTGGGTAAACTCCCCTACGCCGCTGGCGGGGTGCGCCACAACAACTGCCGGGAAGGGCCCGGCCCCGGAAGGTACGCTGGCGTACAGGTCCATTTCTCGGCCTTCTACCTCAACCTTCTCCCAAAAAGACGGCATATTGATTCCTCCTTAATATTTTGGTGTCCACGCGGCAGAAGAGTACGGTTTGCGACGCGTCCCGCTGCCTAGCTATGCCAGTCTACCAAAGTCCCGTGACGCAAACACGGGACGGGACTCGAAGTGCGAGGTAATCAAGTCATGACTCAGGCTATTGCTCAGCCCTACTTGGGTGGCGACCTGAGCCCCGTTCAAGTCTCCCTGAGAGCAGCCGAAGGGTCTAAAATTCTTCCTTTTAAGAAGGTTACTGCCTCCTCGCCGAGCGCTTAGACAAGGATTTTAGTTGCTTCGACTTCGCTCAGCATGACATTGATTCAAGACTAGACTGCCCGCAGGGATGTGGAGATCCGTTTCTGACAGGGTTCATGGGGAAGGATATAATGGAGGCTGGGCCAGGCTTGGATAACGATTCACCGAGGATGGCATGGAAGTAATCGGTTCCAACTTGCGGACCTCCGATCCGAATTTTCGGGACAACCAGTCCCGCATGGAGACCCTGGTACGGGACCTGAAAGAGCGGCTGGCTCGGGTACGGGCCGGTGGCGGAGAGCGGGCGGTGGAGTTGCACCGCAGCCGGGGCAAGCTGCTGGTCAGGGAGAGGATTGAGAGGCTGGTGGACGCCAACACTCCTTTCCTTGAGCTGAGCCCCCTGGCCGCCTGGGACATGTATGACGGCGAGGAAGCTTCCGCCGGAATAGTGACCGGCGTCGGCGTGGTCCACGGGAAAGAGGTGGTGATCGTGGCCAACGACGCCACCGTCAAGGGTGGCACCTACTACCCGATTACCGTTAAGAAGCACCTGCGCGCCCAGGAAATAGCCCAGGAAAACCACCTGCCTTGCATTTACCTGGTGGACTCCGGTGGCGCCTATCTGCCTCTGCAGGCGGAGGTATTCCCTGACCGCGACCACTTCGGGCGCATCTTCTACAACCAGGCCCAAATGTCAGCCTTGGGCATTCCCCAGGTGGCGGTGGTCATGGGTTCGTGCACCGCTGGAGGCGCGTACATTCCGGCCATGAGCGACGAGGTGGTGATGGTGCGTCAGCAGGGCACTATCTTCCTCGGCGGGCCGCCGCTGGTACGGGCGGCCACCGGTGAGGAAGTGGACCCGGAAACCCTGGGCGGCGCCGACGTGCATACCCGGGTATCCGGCGTGGCCGACCATCAGGCCGCGGACGACGAGGATGCCCTGGCCATCACCCGGGACATTGTCGAGAACTTCGTGCGGCGGCGTGATCTCCCCTTCCAGGTCTCCAGTCCGGAACCGCCGTCCAGCGACCCTGCGGAGCTTTATGGGATAGTGTCCCCCGACAACCGGCGTCAATACGACGTCCGTGAGGTAATTGCCCGCATCGTGGATGGAAGCCGGTTCCACGAGTTCAAGGCCGGTTACGGGGAAACGCTGGTCTGCGGCTTTTCCCGCATCTGGGGGTATCCGGTGGGAGTGGTCGCCAATAACGGGGTCCTGTTTTCCGAAAGCGCGCTGAAGGCCACCCATTTCATAGAGTTGTGCAGCCAGCGGGGCATTCCCCTGCTTTTCCTGCAGAACATCACCGGCTTCATGGTGGGTAAACAGTACGAGGCCGGGGGTATTGCCAAGGACGGCGCCAAAATGGTCATGGCCGTTTCCAACGCCGCTGTCCCCAAATTCACCGTAATCATCGGCAGTTCCTTCGGGGCGGGAAATTACGGTATGTGCGGGCGGGCTTACCAGCCCCGCTTCCTGTGGGCTTGGCCCAACGCCCGCATTTCGGTGATGGGCGGGCAGCAGGCGGCGGAGGTGCTGCTATCGGTAAGGCTGCAACAACTGGAGCGGCAGGGCCGGACGATGGAGCAGGAGGAGCGGGACGCCCTGCAACGGCCCATCCTGGAAAAGTACGAAACAGAGAGCGATCCCTACTACAGTACCGCCCGCCTGTGGGACGACGGAATAATTGACCCGGTGGACACGCGGACCGTGGTAGCCCTGGGAATCGCCGCCTCCCTGAACGCCCCCTTCCCTGAACAAAAGCGGGGTGTGTTCCGATTCTGAACCCCAGCCTCTTCCTGCCTCACCTGAAAAGACCCGCACTGGATGTTTGCTGATGTTCTCCAAAGTCCTGGTAGCTAATCGAGGCGAAATCGCGGTGCGGATCAACCAAACCCTCCGCGCGCTGGGGATCGCCCCCGTCGCGGTCTATTCCGACCCGGATGCCGGCGCACCTCATGTGAATACCGCGGAGCAGTCCGTGCCCCTGTCGGGCAACACCGCCGAAGAGACCTACCTGAACATCCCCAAAATAGTGCAGGCCGCCCGTGCCTGTGGGGCGAATGCGATACACCCAGGCTACGGCTTTCTTTCGGAGAATCCGGACTTCGCCCGGGCCTGCCAGGAAGCGCAGCTAACCTTTATCGGGCCCACTCCGGAAAGCATGGAGGCCCTGGGAGACAAACTGCATTCCAAGGAAATTGCTCTTGGCGCCGGGGTTCCGGTAGTCCCCAGTTCTCCCGTGTGCCTCCCGGGCGATTCTGAATCCGGGGAGTTTGTGGAACTCTGGGGGTTTCCCTTGCTGGTCAAGGCTGCCGCCGGCGGTGGTGGTCGTGGCATGCGCCTGGTGTACCGGCGTCAAGAGTTGGACGTGGCTATGGAGTCGGCCAGCCGGGAGGCGCAGGCTGCCTTTGGCGATGGGCGGGTTTTCCTGGAGCGTTACATTGCCAATCCCCGCCACGTGGAAATACAGGTGCTGGCCGATAAGTTAGGCCATACCATCCACCTAGGTGAGCGGGAATGCAGCATCCAGCGCCGCCACCAGAAGCTTATTGAAGAGACTCCCTCTCCCGCTCTTACGCCGGAGTTGCGCGACCGCATGGGCGCCGCCGCCATCGCCGTGGCTCGCGGGGCGGGATACGTCAACGCCGGGACCGTGGAGTTCCTGCTGGACCCGCAGAACGGCGAGTTTTACTTCCTGGAAATGAACGCCCGCCTCCAGGTGGAGCACCCCATTACCGAAGCCGTCCTTGGATTGGACATGGTGGAGTGGCAGGTCCGTATCGCCCGCGGGGAACCCTTGACGTTGCAGCAGGAAGACACCCAGCCCCGGGGCCATGCCATAGAGTGCCGAATCTATGCCGAAGACCCTTACAACGACTTTGTGCCCTCCGCCGGCAGGTTGCTGCGCTGGCAGCCTCCCAGCGGCCCCGGGCTGCGGCTGGACAGCGGCGTGGTCCAGGGTCAGGAGGTGTCCATCTACTACGACCCCATGCTGGCAAAGCTGATAGCGTGGGCGCCGAACCGGGACCTCAGCCTGCGCCGGATGGAAGTGGCCCTGTCCCAGTTCCTGGCCCTGGGCGTGGTGACCAACATTCCCTTGCTCCGGGCTGTAGTAAAGAACCCCCAGTTCCAGAGGGGCGAATACGATACCGGCTTCCTGGAGTGGAACCCGGCGGTTACCAGCCCGGCCATTTCCGACGAAACCCGCACGATGGTACGGGCGGTGGCGGCGTGGGCATCGCGTCAGCCGTCCGGTCCGGCGTCGCCGACAGTCGGGACAGACGGCCAAGCCAACGTCAACCCCTGGCAGTCCGCCGGGGAGCGGAGGCTGCCATGACCCAGGGCCAAAGTCAGGGACAAGGGCAGATGCGGGAGGTCTATCCGGTGTCGGGAGAAGCCTATCGCTACCGTATTGAAGAACGGGATAGCTACTTCACCTTCGAATTGGAAGAAGAGATACAGGCGGGCATCATACCCTCAATCACCCTTGGCATTGAGTCCCAGCAAACCGGAGAAGGGTTATGCCGCACCGAATCGGGCCGCACTTACCCATTTGCCTGGGCCTGGGTAGGCCCTGAACTGCATCTGTGGCTGGACGGCGACCTGTTCGTGTACCAGCTAGCGGAGGTTCGACGACGAGGCAACGCCGCCGCTAACGAGGCTCCAGGGGATGTATTCGCCCCTATGCCTGGCGGGGTCCTGGAGGTACTGGTCCTCGAGGGCGACCATGTGGAGCGAAACCAGACCGTCATCGTGATGGAGTCCATGAAAATGGAGTTGGTAATCACAGTTCCCCGCAGCGGCGTCGTCAGGCGGGTGGCAGTAGAACCGGGGCAACAGGTGGACCGTGGCATGCGCTTGTTGGAGTTGGCACCTGAGGAGGAATGACGAAATCCTTAGCATTGAGTATTGGCTGATTCACGTGTTGGCCGCATCGTAAACGGCTTTGTGAAAGGATATAATTACATAATATGATGGACTACTTGGCGACCAACTGGGGCGATGTGGCAACAGTAATTGGGATCATCGTCTCATTGGTGGGTCTAGGATGGGCCATCAAAGAAGCGCACGGGGCAAAATCTGCTTCACAAGCCGCGCAAGTTGCGGCTTACGAAACCAGAGACCAAGTTGCCCGCCATTTGCAGGCCGTGGATTTGCAGCGGGCCATTGGGCTGATAGAGAGAATCAAAACCTTGCACGACAGTGAAAGTTGGGAGGCGGCTAGACAGCACTACCAGACATTGCGAAGGATGCTTTCGGACGTCATAGTCCGTTGCCCTGGAGAACAGCGAGAAGAACGCGAAAAACTGTCGACAGCCAGGGCTTACGTCTCTGAAATGGACAACTCGGTTCGTCTCCATAGTAGCGGTGGTGTCTCCAATCGCGACAAATCATTGTTTAACCGAGTACTGAACGACATCCAAAGTGATTTGGAAGAATTGGCCAGTAAAATGGGATTCGGTGAATCCCAAGGAGAAGCAACATGATCGAGTTGGGTCAAATCCTGACAGGGCTAATTCGGCGAACGGACGAAGGCAATTTGAAGTGGACTAGAAGCGTTCAGGACGACCGGTTCGTAACGTCTGTTGATGCAATCTCCCTTGTGATCGGAGAATATGATGGTAATTGGGGTAAGTCGCAGTATCGCCTCGACATAATTGATGAATTAGGAGAGGTTGCCGGCTCCTTCGATTTCCGAGATACGAGCGCGGAACAGGAGATCCAACTATCGCGTCTTTATGAGCTTGCCCGCCGTTCCGCCAATAAAATTGACTCTACCTTGGAAAAACTGGCAAAGGCCCTAGAATTATAGGGAGCCACGTAATTCTAGATTTCCTCCACCCTCAACAGACCGCCGACGCCATCGCTTTCGTCCGTTCCCATAAGAGTTAACAACTTTGCATGGGGATTGTACCAACCCGCTTCCCCTCTTTCACTCTCTCAATTGCGAGGACTAATATGGCCGAAATTTACACCCTGGGCGCCGGAACGCCCACTCCCACTCCTACCCGCTTCGGAAGTTCTCACGTGCTCAAGCTCGGCGACCAACTCCTGATGTTCGACTGCGGGCCGGCCACTACTCACAAGCTGGTCAAGGCCGGACTATTCCCCACGCAGGTTGATTACCTCTTCTTCACCCACCACCACTTCGACCACGACATCGACTATCCCTGCTTTCTCCTCTGCCGCTGGGACCAGAGCATCGGCAAGGAGAACCAGCTCCAGGTCTTCGGCCCCGACCTGACCGAGAAAATAACCGAGGGCATCCTCGGCGAAAACGGTCTGTTCGCCCACGACTGGAAGGCCCGGGTTAACCACCCCCTCAGCCAGCAGGTCTTCGTCAATCGCGGCGGCACTCTTCCGCGCCCGGCCCCATCGGTTGCGGCCCAGGACGTCGGGCCGGGCAGGGTATTCAGCGGGTCGGATTGGGAGGTAACCGCCGCTCCCGCCGAGCACGTCCAGCCCTGGCTCGACTCCCTGGCCTACCGGGTGGACTCAGCCGAAGGAAGCGTGATATTCACCGGCGACACTCAGCCCTGCGACTCGGTGACTGAACTGGCTCGCGGCGCCGACATGATGCTTTGCATGTGCTGGGACGACCAGGCGGTGATGGACGCCAACGGGGAATACACCGGCCAGTGCGGCACCACCGGTGCGGCCCGCATGGCCCAGGCCGCCGGCGTGAAGAAATTGGTGCTGGTTCACGTAGGCCCCCACCTCTCAGGCCACGGCCCGATGGAGCAGGGCATCGGCGACATCAGCCGGATCTACGATGGCGAGATAGTATTCTCCGAAGAGCTCATGCATATCTCGCTATAGAACCGGTCACAGCCGTCAGGCACTCCGTCAATCAGCCGGTAAATGGCAATGGCTGGCAGGGTATTGTTGGCGCAGAGGCAGAACGGATCCTGGTTTCAACCCACATTTCAACTCAGCCACACAACGAATCAGGAGGAGCGGTTTCATGCCGGAAATTGAAAACAAGCTGAATGAACTGGGCTACGAGCTTCCCCCGCCCCGGACGCCCGGGGCCGGCAATATCATCCCCTCGGTCCGAACCGGAAACCTGGTCTTCCTTTCCGGCACTGGCCCGGGCCTGCCTGGGGGCGGTCTGTTGCACCGGGGCAAGCTGGGTTCGGAAGTTACCGTGGAGCAGGGCTACGACTGCGCACGGCAGACCATGCTAAACCTGCTCACCAATTTGAAGGGAGAGATTGGCGACCTGGATAAGGTGAGGAGGGTCGTCAAGCTGCTTTGCATGGTCAACTCCGCACCGGACTTCGGCGACACGCCCAGGGTGGCCAACGGCGCATCTGATCTGCTGATTAGCCTCTACGGAGACCGGGGCCGCCACGCTCGTTCCGCGGTCGGCATGGCTACTCTGCCCGGCGGTATGCCGATAGAGATTGAGATGATCGTCGAGGTAGAAGACTAGCCGTACTGCGCTCGAGGGTCGTGTCAGTTACGACGCAGTCGTCAGTTGCTTCGGTCTCCGAACTCGACCTTCGCGGCCTCCACCAGCGCGGCGTCGCGCAGCAGGTCGCTTGCCGTCAGGCTCAGCGTCTTGGCTACCAGCAATGCGTTGGAAAGGGCCAAATCGGTAATGGCGGTCGCACACATCTCCCTGGTGTGGGAAGCTACCGGTTCCTCGCTTACGGCGTACCTCAGCTCAAAGGCGGGCATTACCTGGCTGACGTTACCGAAATCGGTGGACGCCCCGCTGCCCGGGCGGCCCGCCACCGGTTCGTCCAGCTTGAATCCCAGCGCACGGGCATTGGATCCCACTGCCTGGGCGAGGGCCACGTTGGGTTGAACGTTCTCGTAGAAGGGATAGAATTCCTGGACCTCAAGGCGAGCGCCGGTCATGGCTGCCGCCCCCTCCGCTATTTGTGCCACCTTGCCCACCACCACGTCGCTCAGGTAGCGCCCGTCCCGGCTCCGCAGCATGAAGTTGGCGGCGGCGAACTCCGGCACCACGTTGGGCGCCAGGCCCCCGTCGGTGATTACCCCGTGGATACGGACGTCGTCCCTCAGGTGCTGTCGCAGGGCATCGATTCCGGTGAACAGGTGGATAACCGCGTTCAATGCGTTGATGCCCGCCTCGGGGGCCGCCGCGGCGTGAGCGGCCTTGCCATGATACATGTACCGGTAGCCAACCATGGCCAGGCTCCAGCTTTCTCCCTTCGGCGCCGCCGCCGGTATTAGCGTGCGGTTGGAGAATGGGTGGGACGAAAGGGTGACGTCCACGCCGTCGAATACGCCCGCTTCCAACAGGCGTATCTTGCCGCCGCCACCCTCCTCGGCGGGAGTTCCTATGACCATCACGCGGCCTGGCAACTCCGGTACGTTCGCCTGCAGACCAAGCGCGGCGCCCATGGCTGCCATGGCGATGAGATTGTGTCCGCAACCGTGGCCAATCTCGGGTAACGCGTCGTATTCCGCCAGCACAGCGATTGTCGGCCCTTCGCCGGCGCCCCCTTCTATTGTGGCGCTGAACGCCGTTTCCACACCGCCGATTCCCCGTTCCACCTGAAGGCTATGCCCTTCCAGGAACCCGGCCAGGGCTTTGGATGAATAATATTCCTCATAGTTCAGCTCCGGATGCGAGTGGACGTCCCTCGACAGGTCGAACAGCGCCTGTTTCGAGGACTCAATGGCCGAGTTGGAGTTGGAGGCCAGTTGTTCTTTGGGTGCGGTGTTCTGGCGGTTCATGATAGGCGTTCTCCTGTGGGTGGCAGATTGGGAAAGGTCTCTCTTTTTCTTCGCTGTCTATGGTCGACAACGACGTGCAATGCTTGGCCACTGCTAATTGGCACCGCGAACGTTCAGGGTATTGTACAACCGGAAGGGTTCCGTTAGCCGGCTGACGGGAATCAGGTCACCCGTTGGCCCAGGGGCGAGAACGGGCCATTTCCCGTACGCCCTCGGGTGTGGTGATGGGCGCCAGGCAGCGGTCTCCCATGCAGGCGTACAGCGAAGCCCCTGCTTGTAGCGGAAATCCCAGTCCTCGGATCTGCTTGGCATCCCGCTTCGAGTCCAGCGGCTGCACCACCCGGTGGGGAGCATAAGTCTTTAAAGCCGCGCGGTGCAGGCGGCGATAGGTCTGACTTGAAGAATCCCCTACCAATACCAGGCGCACCGGCCCGTGGGTCAGCAGGTCCCATGCCCGTCCCCACACCGCGCCCGCCGGCAGAAACAGGGCTTCCTCATCCTCCTCCATGCGTCGGGAGGAATGACTGCCCAGATAGCTCTTGCCAGGAACAACGGGCTCGAAAATTCTCAAGGCGGCAGCAGCCCGGTCGGCGTAAGCTTCGTCGCCGGTCAGTTGATGCAGGTTCAGCAGCGCTTCCGCCCAGTGACTGTTGTCCAGCACGGGCTGCTCCCGGGTAAGGAGCCCCGCTTCGAAGGACTGGGGTGGCGTGGTGTCGTAGCAGCCACCGTCCGGTGCGCCGAACAATCGCTCCGCCGTCTCGGCGATTTCAATCGCCCGTGCCAGGCAGTCGGGGAGGACTGTGGACTGATACAGGGTCAGCCAGGCCCGCAATAAATTTACCTGGTCTGCTAGATTGGGTGTGGTGTCGCCCAGCATGCCCACGTGCCGGCGCAGCCCTGCCGCAGGGTCCCAGCTTTCCGCCCACAGCCTTTCCAGAATTCCGGAACCAATCCGCCGGTATTCCGGGTTATTCAGCGCATCTGCTGCTCGCAACAGGGTGTTGGCGGCCAGGGCATTCCAGCCGGAATAGAAAGTGCGGTCAATGGGCGGTTGCGTCGATGCTTCGCGGTCCTTCCATGACCGCTGGTAGTAAGGTTCGTCGGCGTCCTGGCTGGCGAAGAACAACCCCTCTCCGGGACTGTACAGGGTGGTCAGCAGGTAGCGCAGGATGCCGTCAGTGGCCTCCCTGTAGGCCCTTCTCCGGGTAATCTGAAATGCTTCCAGATAGGTTACGGCCAGGCTGGCGTTGCTGACCAGCATCTTTTCGTAGTGCGGCACCTTCCAGTCCCGGCTGACCGAGTAACGGAAGAACCCCTGGTCTTTCCGGTCGTAGATGCCCTGCCACATTCCCTGCAGGGTGGTGTCGACCATTCGCAGGATGGCCCGCTCGCCGGTGAGGCCATAACGGGCGGAAAGGAACTGCAATGCCTCCCATGGGGGCTGTTTGGGTTCCAGTCCGAAGCCGCCGAATTGCTCGTCGTATAGCTCCGTCAGCCGGTCCATTACCGAATCGGCGGAGGCGTCGGCGGAAGCGTCGGCACGGCTACTCCCAGGTGATGCAGTGGCGTGTGAAGTGTATCGACTTTCCGGTGAAACTTCGCCGCTGGATACTTGCTCCAGCAGGGCCGCAAATTCGTCGGGAGGCGTGTAGGGCCGACCGGTGAGGAATTCGCCATCCCCCGTCAGAAAGGCTACAGACGGAAATCCACCCTGGTTAAACCGCAGAGAAATGTCAGGTCGCTGGTCGACGTCAACCCGCACCGGAATGAACCGCGAGTTGACCAGTCCTATTACCCGTTCGTCAGAATAGGAGGTGTCGTCCATCACATGGCACCAGTGGCACCATGTGGCCCCCAGGGTGAGCAGCACCGTCTTTCCCTCGGACCTCGCAGCCTCGAAGGCTTCCTCGCTCCAGTCCCGCCAGGAAATGGCGGTGGCGCCGTGGAGTTGGCTCATCCGGTTAACCCCCGGTATTTGGCGGCGTTCAATATCCGTTAGCCCTTATCGCCCTTTGCCTTTAGATAGTACCTGCGCAGGGTGAAGTGTAGCCCTTCGCTGCACTCTTTTTCAAATGCCGGGTGGCCGGACAGGAAACCTCAAAGCGGGATTCACTCCAAGGGTAGCAAGGCGGTGAGCTTGTCCCGTGTCAACTTGTGCCTGGCAAAATGCGATTCTGGCCGCGGCCCGGGCTCTAGCCAAGCCGCTACTCTACCCCCGGGACCTTGACGTGTTGGGAGTCCTCACACGCATTCCTTTCCTCGTGTGCCGCGACCTTCCGCTGGCAAGTTTGGCCTGCAGTAAGAAATTGGTAGTACGCGTATTTTTGATATTTACTTCATCTGCGGGTGTGGATGTGGGTGTTTACCTTCAGATGCTGGTGGACATACTTGCCGACGACCACCGCATGCATACGTCAGGCGCGGAGATTTCAGGAACAGATCTCACCCTGGCCCTGGACACGCCCATATCCCAGGGGCAGGTAGTGACGGTAACCTGCGACAATAGCTTCACATCACACCTCCCAGGCCTGCTGACAGGTAAAGCCGGCAATGCCCTGGGTCACTTTACCGGCCAGTCAGTAACCAACAACTCCACGGCGGCGGCCAACGAAGATGCGATATGGCCGGTGCTCAGCGAGCACAGCCTGACCGTGGCTGAAGGAGGCACGTCGACCTACACCATCGCGCAGGACTCCCAACCGGAAGAAGACGTCACGGTGTCCTACACTATCTCTCCCGGGGGCCACCTTACTGCGGACTTGACGGAACTGACCTTTACCATTGAGAACTGGGAAACAGCGCAGACAGTAACGCTGACCGCGGCCAGCGACGAGGATGATCGGAATGCCTGGCAGGAATAATCCACACCTCCGAGGCAGAAGGGTTCGTAGCGGGGCATGTGAAGGTTCTGGTTGAAGATTAACGGGTTCATGAACAGGGCTTGAATAGGGCTTAGTTCGGGTCACTTGCGGGCCTTTCTTTAGAGGCAAGGGCGCCCGCCATTGTGTTGGTGTCGTAATCATTTCTATCCGTTCGCCCCTCCCTCCTGCCCTCGCCGGCCCTGCCGTTCACCCGCCACCAAATTCCCCGGTATAGACCCTCTATCCAACCCAGTCCCGTCCAGCCCACTGACTTCCCCCTTCACCGCGAGAGGAACATCGGGGCTGTTGTCCCGAAGTCTCGCGTGAGAATCCTCATACTTTCTTTATAAATATCACCACTTTCATTACTAATTCTTCATACTCTCTCTGTACACTGGATTGCATGGCCCGTCAGGGGGACGAAGAGTGCGGCGCAATGGGGATAGCCCGGGTTGGTGGGGTGGGAGAGCTGCAGGCAAATACTCGAAGGCCGTCCTCCTCTCGGGCTATTGGTTTGCCCCGGGCAAACGCTTGGAGAGAGCGGGTCGCTCGCCGGATGTCAGTCCGGTTCGGGCCAGGCGCAGCCTGAATCAGTGAAGACCGTAAGCCGCATTCCGAAGGAGAATCAGCATGAACAAGCTGGCCAAAAAAAAGAATCTGGGCAAGTATGCCTATTCTTGTGATGATCATAATCGCTGGCGTAGTTGTCACATTAATCACAGCCAGTGACCCGCCACCTGCGTTCGCTTACGCCAGCAGGCTGCCAATTGATTGCAAAGATGACCCGGTATTAGAGGGGGACTCCTATAGGTTGCATATACTCAATGACACATTCGACAACCATGAAACGATGAAAGTCTACTGGTCCACGGAGGAGGGCACTGCCAAGGAGTCGGATTACAGCCCCTTGCACCACGAAGGACAGGCAAGCAACGGCTTCCAGTCCGATGAAGGAAGGATGGGGCGTACCTTCTCCACCACTGAAGACGTCTACTCCGAAGAGGATGAGACCTTCACGGTTCGCGCAGACAACGCTTCCTCCACCGGGACCGGCGCCGGTTCCTGCGAAATCGAAATTGAAGATGACGACGGTCCCGGCGCAATCCGGACCTGAGTAGTTTATAAACCCTCGTCCGGACAAGAGGGATACAAAACTGGAGACCGGATTCTCATTTCCCAGCGATTCACCCAGGAAGTCATAGTACAAGGTGAAGAGATCACTCTCGGCCTTGATATCGGACAGGGCGATGATGTAGTCCGGTGGTCCGCCACATATACAGGTATCGGAACGTTCAGCACTGAATTGCTGTTTGATTATTTCGTGTCGGGAGACGATCTGGATATCAACGGCACCAGCATTCCCAACAGCGAGTATGGTGGCGAGGGTTCTATCGTGACCAAATTGGGAAACGATGCCGTAAACACCAATTACCGGGGTGTGACCTACGGTGACGACTATAAGATTTTTGGACGGGCATACGTCAAGGATGCAACCATCTCTTCCGAAACAAGCCACGGGGACAATTACCGGGCGGCAGAATCTATTGAAGTAAAAGTCCAATTCGACCGAAATGTAGTAGTGGATGGAGAGCCGGCTGTCGAATTGCTGGTGGGAGAAGGCGATGACTCCCTGGTCGATGCAACTTACGACCGTGGATCAGGCTCAGATACCCTCTACTTCAAGTACGATGTACCCGCAGGTGCTTTCGACCAGGACGGTATCACCGTCAAGCAGGGTTACGTTGACAGCGAAGGGACGATACACGGCCTGGCAGCCGACGGCGATGTAACGGACCAGGATGATGCTCACCCAGTAAGCCCATACTACGATGCTCTCGAAAACCAGTCAGACCACAAAGTAGACGGGCGGCCATATATCACCGGCATTTCCGTGTCCTCCAGCCCTTCCAACGGGGTTTCATACCGCTATGGGGACGACATAGATATTGCCCTGCAGTTCGACCAGGCGGTCGCGGCTCGGGGTCTTCCCTACATCCCGATGTGGATAGGGACAGCGGACGATGGCAGGCAGGAAGACGTGAAGTACGCATCCGGGTCGCAGAACGATACGCTTACCTTCAGGTATGACATTGAGGAGGACGACGTGGACACCGACGGCATATAGGTGCCCGAACGGACCGGGTTTATCGGGACCGGGTCGGTGCGAATACCGGGCACGGAAAGGGTAGTGAACGATTTCATTCCGGGTCTTGATGTTCAGTCCGCTCACAAGGTGGATGGCCGGCTTCCCTATGTGGAGAGCGCTGCCTTCACGTCCAGTCCGGCAGAGGGGGAGACCCATCGGCTGGGCGAAACCATTGAAGTGTCTTTGACCTTCAACAAGGAAGTGGAAGTGCTGGGCAGGCCCACCATCAGGCTGGAACTGGGAGACAGCGAAAGCCGCCGGGACGCTACCTACAGCAGTGGTGAAGGCAGCAAAACCCTGGTCTTCGCCTACACGGTACTGGCAACCGACGTGGACAGTGACGGTGTCGCCCTGACAGCGCGGGAAAGCGACGGAATTGACGGGCCGTTCCGCGTGTATGAACTGGATACGGAAAACCAGGTAAAGGCGACCATTACGGGCATCTCCAGCCAGAGCGGGCACAAGGTGGACGGGCGCCCCTACATAACAACAACAGCTATCACTTCCACCCCGGCCAATGGCGACGTCTATGGTGCTGGCGAGACCATTGAAGTATCACTGACTTTCGACCGGGCTGTTGACGTTGAAGGCACTCTCGCCATTACCCTGATCGTAGGTTCCGACGAGAAAGACGCAACCTATAGCAGGGGCTCAGGTACGAGCACGTTGAAATTCTGCTATAGCGTTCAGGCCAACGATGAGGACGCTGACGGCATAGCTATCGGCGAGGACACCCTGACTCTCAATGGTAGTACCATTGAGGACTCCGATGACATCGCCACCAATCTGAGCCACGACTCGGTGACTGCCAGTGGGCACCTGGTGGACGCGGTACCCCCCAGTTTGAAGGCGCAGAGACCTCCAGCGACGGCGCCAGTGTCACCATTACTTTCACTGAGGACGTGAACGTTTCGTCAGACCTGCGTACCCTCTCCTCTTTCGCCGGCGTGGACGAAAGCATTTACCTGGAGGTCTTGTTGGACGTCTTTGTGGACGGTCACCGTTTTCACACGACAGGAGCAGCCGTATCAGGCGCCGACTTTACTTTAACCCTGGATACTGCGGTAACCCAGGGGCAGACCGTGACCGTGGCCTACGACAATATATTTACCGACGACCTTTCAGATCTCCTGGAGGACGGCGCGGGGAATGCTCTTGGGCAGTTCTCGGCTCAGGATGTAACCAACAATTCTGCCCTGGCCGATGATGACGATGCCCTGTGGCCAACGCTCAGCAGCCACAGCCTCACCGTGGCTGAAGGGAGTACCGCCAGCTACACCGTCGTCCTGAACTCCCAGCCCGACGCGGATGTAACCGTTTCACTGACCGTCAGTCCCTCGGGGCACCTGACCGCCAGCCCGACTACGCTTACCTTCACCACGGAAAACTGGAACACGGCTCAAACCGTGATCCTGACCGCCGGCACCAAGGATGGCGACCAGAACTCCTGGCAGGAAATTATTCACTCCTCCACGACCGCAGGTTTTGTAAGCGGGCATGTGAAGGTGCTGGTTGAAGACAACGGGTAAGTCCGGGCTGAGCACATAAATAGACAGAAGTCGCTCCGGTCAATACCCGGAGCGACTTTCTTGTTGTTGGCCCCGTTTCCCATTAGAGGGAGCGGGATGAAGCATTAGGAACTATCTCAAAACCAGGGGCCCCAGTCGCATTCCTGCCCAGCGGTGACGCTTCGCCAGGCTTCACCTCCATCCCAGCCTTCGCCCATCAAGGGGGAAGGGACTATTGAGATAGTTTCTTAGCCCTGCCTCATCCAGTCGGCTACCCGTTCGGCAATCATGATGGTGGTGGCGTTGGTGTTGGCCCGGATGCAGTCGGGGAGCACCGAAACGTCCACCACGCGTAGCCCTTCCAAGCCATGCACCCGGCAGTACTGGTCCACCACCGCCATGCTGTCCTCTGCCAGCCCCATCTTGCAGGTCCCCGATATGTGCTGGGTGGTGGTGACATTCCGCAGCAACCACTGGTCCAGGGCATCGTCGGAGGCCAGGTCCTCATCGGTGGGGCTGATGCACTCCTCGACGAATTCGCGGTAACGGTCGCCTTCCAACAGCTTGAGGCAAAGCCGGACGCCTTCCCGCAGCCTTTCCCGGTCCCATGGCTCCTCCAGGTAGTTGTAGTCCAGGAGGGGCTGCTCGTAGGGATCGGCGGAAGCCAGCCTGAGTTCGCCGGCGCCCACCGCCAGTTCCAGGATACAGGTGAACCTGATGCCCTCTCCTTCCAGCGGATCGCCGCCCATTGGGGAGGAGAAGGAAGACTGCAAAATCTGCATATCATTCCGGTCTTCGGAACCGGCGGCGGTGTAGCGCAGGGCCAACTGGGTCCGCGGCGCCTCCGGGTCCAGCGGAAAGTCGGCGTTGACCCGTACCGGCACGCGCACGTTGGGATGGTCGCGCAGGTTTTGCCCAACACCGGGCAGTTCATGGTGGAGCCGGATTCCCATTTCCCCCAGATGGTCCGCCGGCCCGACTCCGGAAAGCAGCAACAGTTGCGGGGAGCCAACGGCGCCGCCACTGCATATGATCTCGTCGCCTTCCACCACAAAGACATCGCCGCCGCTCTCAACCTCCACGCCAACTGCGCGATTGCCTTCAAAGATGAGGCGGTGCGCCGTAACGCCGGAGCGGACAGTCAGGTTCAGGCGGTGCCGTACCGGATTGAGGTAAGTGAGGGAGGTGCTCATGCGGATGCCATCCGGGTTGTTCATCGGAATGGGCCCAACACCGCCGGAGTCAGGGTGGTTCATATCCGGGTCATGCGGATATCCTTCGGCCCGGCAGGATGCATAGAAGGCCACCTGCGCCGGCATCCAGGTCTCCTCTTTGTGGCGCCGCACCGGTATGGGGCCGTCAAATCCGTGAAAGTCGTCATGGATATCCGTGTCGGTCTCCAGCTTGCGGAAGTAGGGGAGGGTCTTGATAAAAGACCACTCGTCATTGCCCCAGGAGGCCCAGTTATCGTAGTCCTCGGGAACTCCCCGCAGCAGGACCTGGCCGTTGATGGCGCTGGAGCCGCCCACCACCCTTCCCCGGGGCACCGGCATCGTGTTGCCCTGCTCCGGCGTGGCCACAGCGGTGAAGGACCAGTTGTGGGGAGCGTCAACGGCGGAGGCAAGCTGGTTGTAGCCGTACTTAAGATCGTTGGGGTACTGCTCAAAGTCGGGATAGTCCGGCCCGGCCTCCAGCAGCAGCACGGTGCGGTCGGGGTCCTCCGAAAGGCGGGCGGCCAGCACGCAGCCGGCCGACCCGGCTCCGATGATAACTACGTTGTATTTCATGGATACCTCGCTTGGGTCATTTCGAGTCTCTTCGCTGGCTATTATGTCTTTATGTTGTTGCCAATTCAACCGGGGCCCGAGAGGGGGCAGGAGAGCAAGACCGGGGACGGCAACGGCAACTGGGGAGGGCCCTCACCCCCGGCGCCCGCTCCCCCGGGAGATCGGAAGAGAAACTTGAACTTAAATTCATTCCCATCCATTTCCGCTCATATTGGCCATTTGCCCGTAAATACGTCAACAGTCACAGGATTAGTGGGGCTGTTGGGTTGCCCCCGCTTTCCCATGTGTAATCAATGGTGAGGAGGGGTTTTCCAGTCTGGCAAGTGGGGGGTGTAAGCAAGTAGGGGTGTAAGTAGGCAGCGTTCTGTTCTGGGCAGTTTCGACGAAGGGACAGAGCAGCCACAATGTTTGCCCCCGTAATACGAGGCATTCAATCCGCCTTGAATGGGCCGAAATCCTTTGAACAACTGTAGAACAATTGTTGATTGAAGTCCCTCAATGCCTGGCCTATACTCCCAGCAAGCTCTCTAATGAGGAATGGGGTAAAGAATTGGGAGGGAAATTGGCATGAAATATGACGTAATCGTAATTGGGGCCGGTTCCGGTGGTTGTGTCGTCGCGGGTCGGCTGTCCGAAGACCCCAACCGCTCGGTGCTGCTGCTTGAGGCGGGGCCGGACTACCCGGACTTCGAAAGCTACCCCGACGACCTGAAGTTCGGCTACAGCGCAACGGCTTCAACTCCGGGCGCGCCCCACAACTGGTCCTTCCAGGCCCAGGCACGGCCCGAGCAGGATGAGCCCATGCCAGTGCCCCGGGGCAAGGTGGTGGGCGGCACCAGCGCCATCAACGGGCAGGTAATTCTGCGCGGAGTGCCCGAGGACTACGACTCCTGGGCCGAGATGGGCAACGACGAGTGGAGCTTTATCAAGATGCTCCCTTACCTGCGAAAGCTGGAGACGGACACCGACATCCATGATGACTTCCACGGCAGCGACGGGCCCATACCCGTCCGGCGCTTTGCCAGGGAGGACTGGCTGCCCTTCCAGCAGGCGTTTTACCAGGCCGCGCGGGATGCCGGCTACCCTGAAGACCCGGACCTGAACCATCCCGAGTCCAGCGGTGTCGGTCCAATCCCGATGAACAACCCCAACGGCATCCGCATGAGCACTGGCCTCACCTACATCAACCCCAACCGCCATCGCCTCCACCTGACTATCAGGGCCAACGTGGTGGTCCACCGTATCCTCTTCGAAGGCAACAGGGCCGTGGGCGTGGAGGCGGAAAGCGGCGGTGAAATTTTCCAGGTAGAGGCGAACGAAATAGTGCTGAGCGGCGGCGCCATTGCGTCCCCCCAGATATTGATGCTCTCCGGCGTGGGCCCTGCCGACCACCTTCGGGCACTGGGCATACCCGTCGTGCTGGATTCCCCAGGGGTGGGCCAGAACTTCCGCGACCACCCCATGGCGCCGGTGCGTCTCCAGGTACGGGATGACTTTCCCCAGGACGCCGAGGCGCCGCGGATACAGACTGCCCTGCGCTACACTGCCGGCGGCTACGGCCTCCGTAACGACATTCAGATAATGCCGTCGTCCTTCTCTTTCCCCCTGGGCGGCGACCCGCTGGCCGGTGAGGGTGTGCGCCTGTCCTGCATCCTGGAACTGGCCGCCGGAAAGGGGACGGTGACCCTTGCCTCGACCGACCCCCACGATCAGCCCAACCTCTACTACGGCTTCCTGGAGGAGGCTGCCGATCGGGAGCGGTTGCGGGAAGCAGTGCGAATCTGCTTCGACCTGCTGAAGCACGAAGCCTTCCAAAATATCTTGGCTGGGCCCTTAACACCGACCTATGAGGACCTGGAGTCGGAAGAGGCGCTGGACAACTGGCTGAACCGCAACGTCACCACCTCCCAGCACCTGGCCGGCACCTGCAAGATGGGCACGGACAATGATCCCATGGCGGTGACTGACCAGCACTGCCGGGTGCGCGGCATCGAGGGCCTCTGGGTGGCGGACACCTCGGTAATGCCAAACGTAGTCCGCGCCAACACCAACACCACGGCAATAGCAATTGCAGAGAGGGTGGCGGACTGGATGATAGGTGGGCAAATATAAGAATAGGGTCCCAACGGCATCCAGCTCATCCTGAACCCGTCCAGGGACCCCCTTGACGGTGGAATGTCAGAGCCTGTCCCGAGCCTGCTGAAGGAATGGGGGGTGAAAACTCTCGTAGGGGCGCATGGCCATGCGCCCACCCTACCCTGCATATTCTCCTTAGGGGCAGACCTATGTGTCTGCCCCGTCCGACCCTGAGATCAACCCCAAAACCCGTCGTTCCTGCGAAGGCAGGAACCTCGGACCCGTTCAGTTAACCACTATTTCCCCATCGAGGTCTAGGACAGCCGGCACTGTAGGAGTCTGCGATTGCCCTGCCGTGTAGCCACCATCAGTTTGACACTGTAGCTACGACACCTATACCATTTTTCGGGTTTCCCCAAACATTAGTCCGATGGGATAACCTCGGGACCTTTTCTTTCGGAGAGCGGCTCACCGCGCACGGCGGGAACTTCCCTTTTGCAGGAAGTTCAATGGCGGTCTGCGACCCGGTTGCGGCCCCGTAACATACGAAGCCAGTGGTCGAGGAGCCGCCATGAAACTGGACAAATACCTGAGTGAGATAAGAGATACTACGGACAGATTGGGACTTGGAAGGTATGCCTACAGAGGACAGGGCAAAGCTTGTTGGCCTCTCCAATCCGCAGCAACCCGAAGGCTGATTAAGCAACGTGCGAGTCGGATACAGTCCAGTACTCAGTTTCTCAGCATTTATCTGGACTATCACGCGGGAACGCTTATTGGCCCGGCACGCGCGCAGGGCTTGGGTATTGATTCTGGGCGTGAGATATCAGACCTACAGTTGCTTGCTAAGTTGCAACATCTAGGGGCTGCCACCGGCCTTTTGGATTTCAGTTGGGACCCTCTCGTCGGGCTTTGGTTTGCTTGCGAACATCCAGACGAGGATGGGAAATTGTTTATAGTCAACACTAACAGCCCTGTCCAAGTAGCACTGGTATCAGCCGATGAGAGCCACCAGGGAACCGCTGAATTGTTCACGCCAGAGGATGTATTCACCGAGCTAGGGTATTGGGAGCCTGTACCTAGTGTCCTGTATCCAAAGTACGTTGGCAAAAGCGGGCAACGTTGGCCAGTATTTGGTCGGCGGTCTGGGTCCAGACAAAAGGTTGGGGATCTTCGTTGGTGACGTCCAGATAGCGGTAGATGGCAGCCTCCAGTTCGGCGCTGCTCTGATGCACCCCACGGCGCAACTGCTTTTCGGTGAGCAGACCGAACCAGCGCTCCACCAGGTTCAGCCAGGAGGCGCTGGTGGGTGTGAAGTGCATATGGAAGCGGGGCCGCTTGGCCAGCCAGTTGCGGATCAGCGCCGTCTTGTGGGTGGCGTAGTTGTCCGCGATCAGGTGGACGTCGAGGTTGGCGGGCACCTCGGCCTCGATGGTATCGAGGAATTTGCGGAACTCCACGGCCCGGTGCCGTTGGTGGCAACGACCAATCACCTTGCCGGTCCTGGTGTCCAAGGCGGCGAACAGCGAAGTGGTGCCGTGACGCAGGTAATCCACGTAATCATGGGTGCGCCGTTCCACCTGTCCCGGGCGCATGGGCAATAGCGGACGGGTGCGATCCAACGCCTGGATCTGGGACTTCTCGTCCACGCACAGGACCAACGCCCGATCCGGTGGGTTGAGGTATAGCCCCACAACGTCCCTGACCTTCTCGATGAAGAAGGGGTCTGCCGACAGCTTGAAGGTCTCCGTGCGGTGGGGCTGCAATCCGAAGGCCCGCCAGATGCGGCTGACCGTGTTGTGGCTCAGCCCGCTGCGCTGGGCCATGGACCGGGTGCTCCAGTGGGTCGCGTCCTTGGGGGTGGTCTCCAGCGTCAGCGTAATCACACGCTCCACGTGGTCATCGGTAACCGCTCGAGGCCGTCCGCTGCGCGGTTCGTCCGACAGTCCGTCCAGCCTCCGTTCCAGGAACCGGGAACGCCACTTCCCCACCGTCTCATCGGACACTCCCAGGTCGGCGCCCACCGTGGTATTGCTGCGGCCTTCGGCACAGCCCAAAATCATTCTGGCCCGCAGCGCCAAAGCTTGCGCCGTTTTCGGACGGCGAACCCACCGTACCAGGGTTTCACGCTCCACCTCATCCAAAATTACCGGCGGCATTGGTCGTCCGATTGCCATGGTCATCCTCCTCTGGATTGCTAACCCGGAGGATACCTCATCGTGAATACTATTACAACTAACTTCAGTTACACCACACTAGAAGTCTGGCCGGAAAGCCATTGGCCCCGTTTCCTGCTGATAAACGGAGACGGTTTACGGTCTTATAGGGCATAGTGGCGTATAATAAACGTCTCAGAAAACCAACAAACCATCGACAAACGACGTTGAGAAAATGACCGCTCGGAGAGAATCGGGGTTTCCGGCCACGTTTCTAGTGGTGAAGCAGCGGCCAGAATCCTTAGGCAACGCAGCGTGTTTATAATCGGTAAGCCGCTCATGCCTGAGGACGCTAACATTATCGCGGAAATCAATGTCTCTGGCAGTGAAAAGGCCGAACTCGTTAGAGAGCTTGGGTTGCTTGACGTAAACCGGAAGTCACTATTTTTCGATTTGCACGGCTTCGCCGGTTCTAACCGGGTCGCTGACCCTGTCTCCCTCAGTCAAGACGACTATCTGACCGCCGCCAATCGGCATTACCAGTCGGGCCACTATCGGCTTGCGGTTGAATCTTACAACAGGTTTATATCAATAGACTCAACGTTTTTCATAGCTTACTTTCATAGAGGAAACGCTCATGCGGAGTTGCAAGAGCATACTAAAGCGATAGAAGACTACGACAGTTCAATCAGCGTAAGGGATAGTTTCCCACAGGGCGTTGTTATTGACAGCATGATCTATTGTAACCGTGCCAATTCTAAAGCCGAGCTTGGACATTTCAACGAGGCAGTGGACGATTACCTTCGGGCTATCACTGCTATACCTGGTCAGGATCACCAGTACTATAATCTGGCAAACACTTACCTTGACCTACGCCAATTTAAGGAAGCCATCTTGTTTTATGACCAAATAAGGTCAGTGAACAGCAACACTATTTTCAACAAGGGTATTGCCCTGATTTGTCTGGGCAGATTCGATGAAGCCTATGAGTGCTACTCCCAAGCAGACTCTATGGACCCTGGAAGGGAGAACATTGAAAATAATCTGAAGCATTCGTCGTGGCTGGCTTCCACTTTCTCAGGAATTGACTATGAATGTCAATTAGAGAACCCGACTCCGGCGGGTTTTTATGCATCCCTGAAAATACTCGTCTCAGATGAGGATTTTTCGCCAGAAATAGCCAAGTACATTTACCTAGTCTCCGGAAGGTCCGGGAACACTGGTAATAGCGGATTTACGATGCGAGGTGGGCAGGGCTTTCGTGGGAAAAACCCGCTTACGATAAAAATAGAGCGTGGAAGAGCGTATGACTCTTTCGAGTCGAGAGATGAGCTATAGTCCTGACAGTTCGTCTTGCCTACCTGCCTAGTATTCAGTCAAAGTAGCAGTGTCAGGATATAGCCTGCGGAGTTTGGTTCTGGCCTTTCTGGTGGTAAATCGCCAATTGATCGGGGATGCCACCGCGTTGCGCTCTGACACGTTGGCATTCACCGCCCTCTCCAGGCTGTCCTGGTCGGGGTTGCGTCCCCGCAGGCAGGCCCGGGCCAGGACGCTGAACTCCATCTCCGCCATATTCAGCCAGCTCCCGTGCTTGGGCGTGTAGTGGAACTCCAGTCGCTGGGCGATGCGCCGAGCCTCCGCCGGCGGGAAAGCCTCATAGAGCGACGCCGTCCGATGCGTGTTCAAATTGTCCAGCACCACTCGGACCACCGGTACGTCTGGGTAGGCTTGGTCCACCAGCCAGCGCATCTGAAGGGCGAAGTCCTGCATGGTACGCTGCCTGGTGATAGCCACGTGGCGCCAGCCAGCCCTGGGCTCGCAGGTGAGGAACAGGTTGCGGGTTCCGCCCCTCACGTACTCGTAGTCCTCTCGCCTGGGGCGTCCCGGGGCCGCTGGCAGGGACGGACGGGAATCGGCCAGCAACTGGGTGGAACTCTCGTCGAAGCAGACCACCGGCCGCTGGGGATCGTAGGGCTCGGCGTACAAGTCCAGGACATCCTCCATGTGGGCCACGAAGTCGGAACTCACCTTGGGGATGCACCACTGCTGCTTCTGCCACGGCTTGAGCGCGTTTTTTTCAAGTGTAGCCGCACCGTCTCGTGGGACAAAGACTCCACCAGACCCAGTTCCACCGTCTTCCCCGCCAGAAGTCGCAGGGTCCAGTGGTCGTGGCCCTGGGGCGCTGGGCTGCAGGCCAGGGCAATCAGATGAGCTTCCCCACGTTCGTCCAGCTTCCGGTACCGGTTGACCTGGTTGCGCCGGTGCAGCGTTTCCTCCAACCCCTCTTGCGCATACCGCTTCCTGGCTCGTATTACCGTCCGCTCCGAGATGTCCAGGGCCGTTGCTACTTGGGCAGCCGTCCAGCCCTCATCCACCTTCAGCAGAATGCGTGCCCGGGTGATCGCCTGGGCCGAACTCCGGCCCGACCGGACCACTTTCCGCAGATGACCCTTTTCCTCTGATGAGAGCCTGACCTCATACTTCTTCTGCACCATGGACCCCTCACCTCCCACTACACTTACACCGCGTACCTTATAACGCTACCACTGCTCTCCTGCTATTGCTATGCCTGACAGTTCTCCCTTGACTAACTACTAGATTACTACTGTTGACCGATGAGATTTGGACCTATCTAGAGAACGCTGTCCCAGTACTCATAGGAAGCGAGGGTCTTGCTATTTTATGGAGCGATTGGGGATTAAGCTGAAGGGTGAGGACTGCCAGCAGCTTCAGTGGCTGGAAATTGGTGACGTCGTCCTACTAGTAATCGGCCCATCCATCTCTATTGCACAAATACCGTCAAACCGATAAACATTTCCTGCGATGCCTGTTTTTCTCCAAAGGTCGTGTCCTTCCACTTTGGAATGCATTCTGCTGGAGTCATTCCCCGCCTTGCCTCATAAAGCTCGTGTCGACGTGCATAAGACAGGAAATGCTTGCACCTACATCCTAAAACGGTCTATCTGACTCTTCCCGCCCGCCCCACCAGCATCAACTTCATGCCCTTCGTGGACAAACCACCCATCCCAACCCCAACCCCCAATTCCTAATTTCCAATTGACACCACCTCCTTGCCAGCCCGTGTAACCCGTCTCTAACGTAGATAATCCATGGCCCCCAGACTCCCCAGCTTGGGGCCAAATCCGACCCGCCACTCAGGCCAGGAAATTACCTATGTCTAAGACTCGCAACCGGAACAGTCCCTCACAGCCCGCCCGGCAAATTCAAAACATCCAGTCCGCCCCCGCCAGCCCGCTCATCCTGAGTCCTTCGAAGGACTCCTCTAGGTGGCCCTTGGTGGCCTCCGTGGACAAAATTCAAACAGGAAGTTACATCATGACCATCTCCCAGATAAGGAACCAGACCCACTCTCTCCAACGCAAATTCGCCAGGGAACTCGCCGTCTACCGCCTCAGCCAGTTGGCTCAGGAAATTGCCGACGACTGGGCCGTCGCCGTCGCGGACAAGGAGGAACTGCCCCAGCCCCACCAGGTCGTCCGCCTGGTGGGCCCACCGGAATTCTCCTTGACACCTACATGAACCTTCACTACTGCCTCAAGAACTGTCGTGAACAGGGGAGAATACCTCTTCCCTCAGAAAATGGGCCTGGCTTCCTTCCCTGGGCCTAAAACCACCCCTACTACGACCACCCCTACTACGACCTCCTCTACGGCGACATCCCCACCTGACCCCGCCAGCAGACCACGAAGAAATCCCTTCCCCTTGAAGGGGGAAGGTTAGAATGGGGGTGAAGGAAATCCTGTATCCTTTATACGCCGCCCATCCATACTCGGCTAACCGCCAACCCCCGGGAGTTGCCACCATGCCCAAAACCATTTACCTTGCCAACCCCTATGGCTTTTCCGCCCAGCAGCGGGAGTTGCTGCTACCCCCGCTAATCGCAGCCCTGGAGGAACTGGGCCTGGAAGTCTGGGAACCTTTCGCCCGAAATAACCAGGTGGACTTTGCAGAACAAGGCTGGGCATATCGGGTAGGACAGAAGGACTTTCAGGACGTGGTCGAGTCCGATGCCACTTTTGCCGTTGTCAACGGGGTGCCGCCCGACGAAGGGGTCATGGTGGAACTGGGCATGGCCATTGCCCTGGGCAAGCCCACCTTCCTCTTCCGCGACGATTTCCGGCGGGCCACCGACAGCGAGGAATACCCCCTGAACCTGATGCTGTTTACGGGGCTGCCGGAAGAGGACTGGCGAGACTATTACTACATGTCGGTGGAAGAGATAACCGCGCAGGAAAAAGCGTTGGCGCGCTGGGCACGGTAGCCTTAGACGCGACCGTCCGTATTCCTTCTCGTCTCCTTCTCATCGCTGCCAATATCCCTTACGTCCCTCTCCTCAATCTGATAAAGTATGCTGGCTGACAGACATTGGATTTCCCGCCTTGCCCGTTTTTGTAACCCGACGTCGGCGGCGCAGTTTCCCGCTTCCCTGCGCCCTGCGAGGCATCCGCTTGTGTTTGTTGCAAATTCTGCATTTGAGATAGCCCTTGGATAACCCGTCCACCCCACAGCGACCCTTCTGGCCCTTCCCCAGGCTGTTCTACGGCTGGTGGATCGTGCTGGTCAGCCTGGTTACCGACGGGGTAAAGCAGGGAAGCTTCAACCGTGGCTTTACCGTTTACATCATCCCCATCCAGAACAGCCTGGGCCTCAGCGCCGCGGCCATTGGCTGGGCCGACACCCTGGGCAGGCTGATGGGCGGCATCCAGGGCCCCGTGATGGGCTACCTCACCGACAAGCTGGGCCCCGGGTTTATGCTGGGCTTCGGTGGGGTTATGTCCGGGCTCGGGTTCATCCTGCTGTCCTACACCAGCAACTATTTCTATTTCCTGCTGGTCTTCGTGGGCCTGATGTCGGTGGGATTCCGGTCAGGCTATAACAATGCCTCCATTGCCGCCATTAACAACTGGTTCCGGCGCCGGCGGGGGCTGGCCATGTCCCTGGTGTCCATGGGCCACGGCTTTGGCGGCGCCATCGCCCCCCTCGCTGGGTGGATGGTGTTTACCTTTGGCTGGGAGATAGCCGTCCGCATTTCGGGCGTAGCCATCATTCTGATAGTGTTGCCCCTGGCCTTCCTGGTGAAGCGGTCGCCGGAGTCTATGGGTCTGCTGCCGGACGGAGACCTCCCCGAAGACCTCGCTGAAATGGAGGCAGGCGCGGCGCAACGACCTGGCAACCCGGCAGTTGCCAACGGCGGGCGCAGACGTGGTCAGTGGGCTGTTCCCGACAACGACTTCACCGCCCCGGAAGCGATGCGAACCCCCTCCTATTGGATGCTGGTGCTGGCCTCGGGCCTGCGCAACACCGCCCATTCGGGCCTGTCTTTCCTGCTGGCCCCGGTAATGGTCTGGTTTCTGCAGCAGGGAGGCAGGGAGCAGATAGAGAGCCTTCAAATCGCCGCCTTCCTCGTGGGGTTGGTGGCCTTCGCGACCATATTTTTTAATCCCCTGATAGGCTGGCTGGGCGACCGCTTCCCCCGCAAGCGGCTTAGCGCCCTCTGCATGGCCTCCGGCGCCATTGCCCTGTGTCTGCTGTTTAACACCGGCGGCAGTCTGTGGATACTAGCCGTCTTTGCCATCCTGCAGGCCCTGTCGGAGAGCGCCAACTCCCTGAATTGGGCCCTGATGGGGGAATTCTTCGGTAGGCGCAGCTTTGCCACCCTGCGGGGCTGGCAGCACCTGCCCGACCAACTGGTTTCCATGTGGACCGCCGTGTGGATGGGCATGATTTTTGACGCCACGGGCAGCTACTACCTGGCGTTGTTTCCGCTGATTGGCATTTTGGCCCTGTCCGCGGTGACCTTCCTGATGTTGCCGCGTCCCCGGTTGCCGGCCCGCTTGCAGGTCAGGCAGGAAGCGCCGGTTTCACCTCCCGCGGATTAGCAGCGGGTGGCGGCAGTCCGGTATCGCCGCCAGATTGCCTGCTCGGAGTCCGGAGTTTGAACTACCTCAAATTGGCTCTGAGGCGATTGGTTGGGCTTCGGCATGGAAGCAGGCGTTGCCCGATGGTTTCAGAATTGCGCCGGATAGGCTATATTTCCTTTACGGTAAGTAACCTACTGTTTTCCCAAGTCTACTATCCCTTCCCCCAGGAGATAAAACCATGGTCCTAGAATCAGGCAGCATTACCCAGGAAGGCATTGACCGGCTGCGGACGCGGCTGGGCAGCTACAACCGGCCCCGCCAGTACGGCGTTGGTCTTTTCAACGAAGAGGCTTCCCGCAGCGCAATCCGACACTTTTGCCAGGGCATTGGCGACAGCAACCCCCTTTACTGGGACGTGAGCTACGGCCAGCAGAGCAAGTTCGGGACCATCATCGCGCCCCCCTGCTTCCTCTACAGCGTGTACTGGTGCTCAGGACGCACCGGCGGCTTGCCCGGGGTTCACGGTTTCCACGCCGGCAATGATTGGGAGTGGTTTCGTCCCATTCACATGGACGACAAGATTTCGGTCCAGGAGCAGTTCACCGGCCTGGAAGAAAAGGAGAGCGAATTCGCCGGCAAGATTCTTATCCAGTCCAGCGTTTCCCACTACTTCAACCAGCGGGGCGAGGTTCTGGGCAAGACGCGGGGTTGGCAGGTTCGCGCCGAGCGAGACGCCGCCAAGGAGCGTCAGAAGTACACCTTTGAACCCTACCAGTACACCCGTGACGAAATCCTGGCCATCCAGGAAGCGGTCTTGGGTGAGGAAATCCGGGGTAACAATCCCCGATGGTGGGAGGATGTCCAGGTGGGCGATGCCCTGAAACCGGTGGTCAAAGGGCCAATGAGCCACGGGGACATCACCGCTTTCGTGGCCGGTTGCATCGGCGGCATATCCCATGGCATCCAGCTGCGAGAGATGCAGCGCCACCCGTCTTGGGGCTTCACCGACCCCAGCACCGGCGCCCAGGAGGCCATAATTCGGGTCCACGACATCCAGGAAGCGGCGGAGAGCGCCGGCCTGCCCGGGGCTTACGACTACGGCTGCCAGCGCTGCTGCTGGATGGGCCACCTGCTGACCAACTGGATGGGCGACGACGGATTCCTGAAGAAGATGTATGTGGAACTGCGCCGCTTCAACGTGGTGGGTGACACCACCTGGTGCAAGGGCACCATCACCGGCAAGCGCGAGGAAAACGGCGAGAAACTGGTGGACATGGATATCTGGGGTGAGAACCAGCGGCAGCAGGTAACCACCAAGGGCACCGCCACCATCATCCTACCGTCCAAAGAGGCGGGGTGGTAGGTACACCAACAGATAAAACTGATTCAACCTATTGGTTATCCAGGAACGGGCAGGAACTGGCACTAACGATTTTCGAGGATGAAAGGAGCGCAGTCACCCCATCCTAGCCTTCCCCCGTCAAGGGGGAAGGTACTTGTTAAGAGGTTCATTAGGACGCGGACAACTTGGCCAGGGCGGTATGCCAAACTGAAGGGTTGCCGATACGCACCGCCTGGTCAACTCCGACATTTTCCAGGAGAAGGGCCAGCATGGTCAGACGTTCGTCGTCCGACCAAAACAACTCCCCCCGGATCATCTCCATTTTTTCCGGAGTCAATTCATACCTGGCAATGGCTTCAGGTCCTTGCCAGGCCCGTCCCTCCGGGCGCAAATCCCACTGAATTTCTTCCATAACCCTTTGTCTCCCGATAAATCCCCTACAACCCAAGCCGCTCTGCTGCCCGCGCAAATCCCTCAATGGCCCCTTCCAGGACCCAGTCGTCGACGCAGTAGGAAATGCGGAAGTGCCCCGGCGTGCCAAACCCTCTGCCTGGCACTACCAGCACGTTCCATTCCTGCAAAGCATCCACAAACTCGGCATCATCCGGCAGCGGCGACTTGGGGAAGAGGTAAAAGGCGCCCTGGGGCTTGACCATTGAGTAGCCCAACTCCGTAAGCTGGGAATATAGGAAGTCCCGCTTGCGCTGGTATTCGCCAACGTCCACGCTTATCCCCTGCAGACTCCGCACCACATGCTGCATCAGGGCCGGCGCGTTTACAAACCCCAGGGTTCGGGTGCAGAAGACCATCCCATCCACCAGTTCTCCCTTGTTGGGGAAGTCCGGGTGGACGGCAATGTAGCCGATGCGCTCCCCGGGCAGGCCCAGGTCCTTGGCGTGGGAGTTGACCACGATGGTCCGGTCGTAGCGGTTGAAGACCTGCGGATAGGAGAGTCCGTCGTAGATCAGGTGGCGATAGGGTTCGTCGCTGACGATGTAGATTTCCGTGCCCAGTTCCGCCTGTTTGCGCTGCAACAGTGCCGCCAGTTCCCCTATCCTGTCTGCCGAATAGACAACCCCCGAAGGATTGTTTGGGGAGTTGATGATCAGACCGCGGGTGCGGGGAGTAATGGCACCTTCGATGGCCGCGAGGTCCAGGTCAAACTCCTCGGTGGCGGGTACGATGATGGGCACGCCGTTATGGTTGTCGATGTAATAAACGTACTCCCCGAAGAAAGGCGAAATGATGATAACCTCGTCGCCAGGGTTGAGGGTGGCACGCAGCACAACATTTATCGCCCCAGCGGCGCCGCAGCTCATCACTATATCGGCGGCGGAGAAGGACAATCCCGTCTCAACGTTCAGGGTCTGGGCCACCGCGCTACGGGTTTCCGGATAACCGGCGTTGGGCATGTAGCGGTGCATGCCTTTTCCAGGATTCTGGGCCAGCCGCCGCAGTTCCTCGTTGAACTCTTCAGGGGGCTCCACTACCGGATTGCCCAGGGACAGGTCAAAAACCTTGTCATCGCCGTATTGGGCCTTAAGGGTAATGCCCACCTCGAACATGCGGCGTATCCAGCCCCCTTCTTCCATGGAGCGGCGTACATTATGGGAAATAGTCATGTCTTCTATCCCGAACTCAAGCTAGGGCCAAGGATACTCTCCAGGATATGCCAGGTAAAGGGCAGGCTTCTCTTGGGGCTGGGTGAGGGAGGTTCTTCTGACGCTAGGCTTTGGCAGGTCGCCGTCGGCCCCTGACTTTCGCTTGTTTGGGGGGCAAAGATGCGGCGAAGGTGAATGCCAGGTTAACCCATCCCCCCAACGCCGCTTCCTCTTCCAGTCCCGTCTCTTCGACGTAGACAAAGCCCCGCATGGGACGGCCGGTAAAGTCAAAAACCCTGGCGAAGGGCCGATTCAGGGCCTCCTCGTATTTTTCGGGGCCGGTTCGCACGACCAGATTAGCCTGTTCAATGCAGCAGCACATATTGCCGTTGAGCATGAAAGCCAGGCCACCGAACATCTTGCGTTCGCTGATGTTCTCAATTGGGCCCAATAACCTTCTAACTCGTTGGGCTAGTTCTTCGTCGTAAGCCATTGGCAGCCTCAGTCACGGAATACGGATTGTTGGTAGTTACCGTTCGACTCATGGGATATGGGGAGAGAATAATCACTGCCTTAATTGCAGTGATTCATCGCGGAAGAGTTTACCATTTTGGCGGCCCGGAAAAGCCCTGAAATTAACCCCAATCGGTGTTCGAGGCAATTGCCTGTATTTACCCGTCGATATATAATATATAATGATGTATATCAAGAACATAAGACGGGACAGCCTGTGGTGGCTTTCCCTGAAGGAGTGAATACGATGGCAGATAATGGAATGGACAAATTTGTAACCGGTATGCTTTTTGGCGCGGTAGTAGGAGCGGCAATAGGAATGTTGGTAGCTCCGAAACCTGGCAGCGAGACCAGGCAGTTGGTGCGCGAGCGGGCCGGAGAATACATCGACGTAGCCAAGGAGCGGGCCAGCGAGTATGCGGGTCCGGTGCGCGAGCGGGCCGGCGAATTTGTAGGCACCGCCCGGGAACGGGTAGGCAACATGCGCCGGCGCAACAATCAGGATACCGTCGAGGAACAGGCCGCAGTGCTGGAAGAAGAGTAGCCAAGTAAATTTCTTCTGGATGAACCCGATTTCGGAAGCGGTTCACTACTGAAAAGCGCGGGGAGGGATTTAATCCCTCCCCGTTTCTTGTTAGCAGGAAAGGCCTCTTACAGTCCTAACCGTTGAACCAGTTCTTCGGCGGTTACGTTCGCCCCGCTGAGGCCATAGGCGTCCTGACCGGCCAGGAAGACGGAGGCCTTGACCATATCCTCCGGCGTGGCCCAGGTGGAGTAATCGGCGTCCGGCCTTTGCGCCTGGAACCCCTCGGTGATGACAGGGCGCAAGGGGCGGAGGACGTTTACCGCAATGTTGTGCTTACCCAATTCCACCGACAAGCCCCAGGTAAGGCGTTCCACCGCAGCCTTGGCCACTCCATAAGCCTGCCCCATCATCGCAATACCCTCGGCGGCATCGGAGGACAGGGTGGAAGAGAAGATGTTGCCGGCGGCATGGGATGAAATATTGATGATGCTGCCACCGCCCTGCTCCAACATAATCGGCGCCACGGCTCTGCAACCCAGGTAGGTGGCCCGCAGGTTGATGTCCAGCACCAGGTCCCACTCCTTGACGGTTGATTCCAGGAAGGGACGGTAGGTGCCGATGCCGGCGTTGTTGATCAGTACGTCAATCCGTCCAAAGGTATCCAGCGTCTGCTGCACCATTGCCTGGATGCTTTCCTCTTCCCGCACGTTGCAGCGCACCGGCAATGCCTTGCTTCCCAGCTTCTCAATCTCCGCCGCAGTGGCGTAGATGGTGCCCGGCGCCAGGTCGCGTTCCGACTCGGAGCGGGCGGCCACCACCACGTTTGCGCCTTCCCGGGCCAGCCCCAGGGCCATGGCCTTGCCAATACCCCTGCTGGAGCCGGTAACGATTGCTACTTTACCCGCCAGCGACATAGATAATTGCCTTACTCCTTCTGCCGACTAAGAAACTCACGCAGTACCGCCGGTGAAATCAGCGGTCTTGCCCAGGGTCGAAACCACACTACTCGCCACCCCCATCCTGGCCTTCCCCGTCAAGGGGGAAGGGACACTTGAGACAGTTTCTAGTTGCCCAGCAGTCCTCTCCCTTGCCTGCGGTAATGACGGTTCAGTTCCGATGCGTAAGCCTGGCCAAGACCGCCACCGTTTTCCTCCAGCCATTCGCTGAAAAGCGTGCCAGCCAGGGGCGGCTCTGCGGATACCAACAGGTTGGCGGCCAGGCCGGCTATTTCTTCCCTGGTAAGCACCACGTCCCTTACCACCCAGCCAACCATTCTTGACAGGGACAGGGCAACTCCCGGGGGCGCATGCACTAGCCTGGAGCGGCTGCCCACCCGCTGCGCTACCAACCGCACCAACTCGTCGAAGGTATAGGTCTCGGGCCCCACCGCATCGGTGACTGTGTTGTCCTGCCCCGGTCCGGCGGCCACTGCCAAATCCGCCAGATCGCCCACGTAGACGGGCTGGGTCCGGTACCTGCCGTCGCCGGCCACGGGAAAGACGGGAAAGCGTCGCAGGGCCCAGGCAATGTTGTTCAGCAGGATGTCCCCCTCGCCAAATACCAGAGCCGGTCTCAGGATGGCGAAGGACAGGCTCGACTCCTGAATAGCCTGTTCCACCAGGGCCTTGCCGTGGAAGTAGGGCAGGGGCGAGTCGGCCGACGGGTTGGTTATGCTGACGTGCACCAGTCGCCGCACTCCTGCCGTCTCCGCCGCTTGCACCAGGGAACGGGAGTTCTCTACCGCCTGACTGAAAGTAATCGCTCCGCTGTTGAACCGCACCCAATAGGTGTTGTACAGGGTGTCCACGCTGCGCAGGCTTTCGGCCAGAGCATCTGGCCGGTCGAAGTCAAAGGGAAGAGCCTCAACTCGCCCCCCGAAGGGATCGCCGGTCGAGCCCTGAACCTCGGGCTGGCCGGTAAGAGTCCGTACCGACCGGCCCGAGTCCAATAGCCGGTGGGCAATATACCGGCCGGTATAGCCAAAGGCCCCGGTGACGGCGTCAAGGTTGGAGTCGTTACTGTTCATGGCGGGATAATTTTAGCACGGTGAATCGGTTAATCTGTAATAGAGGTGCAGTTTCCCTGGTTAATTTGCTTGTGTATTCTCACGGACGGTTCTTAACGCCTGCCATAGGCCGTAGGGGTAAAACTGTTCATCGTATCCAAGAGCAGGTCTTCATACTGGCTGAATTGGCGCTGGCAGGCAAAGACTTCCACCAGAAAGGCCCATTTTCGTAACACAAGTGCTTCGATTTCCGAGTCAATTGCGCAAGCGCCTTGTTCCTGATAACTCGAGCTAATATAGACGCCGCCGTTTGGTGATGGTCTCCTTTGCCAAATCTCAAACGTCCCTTCAATGAGCGTCTCTTGCAATATCTCAAACACACCATCGGCGTAAGAATCCGAATCATCCAGCCATCCCATCTCGGAGTAAGCGGTTACAACACTTATGCCCGCTACGCCATTGGCGTCGGTAAGCCCGACGGATGTCCCCTTTTCAGCCCATTCAATGTTCAGAACCTCGCTCTCCCAACCCTCTGGAATTGCGATGGTATAGGTTAGATCTTTGTCAGTGAATTCGACCACCTTTGGGGTCGCAGTTGCCGCTCTCCCCGGGCCTGGAGTTGGATATGGTGTATACGCTGGCTGTGGTGTGGTCGTGGGATGCGGAGTATAGGTTGGGTATGGTGTTGAAGTCGAGTAAGGGGTAGCCGTGGGCAGAGGCATAAGCGTCGGGTAAGGCGTGTACGTTGGCCGCGGCGTGCCGGTGGGATAAGGAGTGTAAGTGGGTAATGGCGTGGCCGTCGGCACAGAATCCAGGTGTGCCTGGACCTGGGCCGTGACCGTGGCGGGAATGTCGGGGGTCTGGGTTGGTTGGGGGACACCACAGGCCGTCAGCCCAACCAACAATATCAGAATGGCTATTATTTGTGCTTTCATAGTCGAATTCTCCATAGTCAATGAGAAGTAGGCCCGGCGACAGAAGCGCCGAAGCCGCCCGCGCGTCTCTGACGCCGGGCAAAAGGGTGACAATCGGAGAATTGGGTTCTATTCCAGGAGGGGAGTTGTACCGGCCAGAAGAGCCGTCGGAGGGGCCTGGGTTCCGGCGTATGGCATTGGGAATAGGGAAATGTAACTTTGCTGTGCGGCAGTGGGCTCCATGGAATATTGAGCCCGCGTCCTGAAAAAGACTAGCTTCCGTAGGCGGGAGGCAAGGTCCGCCAGCGGCGTTGAAAGAGGCCCCCCAAGGGTCTGACGAATCAATCGGACACTGACCCCATAGCAGACCACTGCCATGAAGAAAGCAGTCACCCACAATTGGGTCGACACGCGGGCCAACGGTTCAGCAACGTCGGTCAGGAAGTCGCCCGCTACTTCCACCGGCGGGGCCCCGACCAGAGCAGCTAACCCCACCAGCAAGAGCACGCAAAGACTCGTCATGGCTACCGGGGCTGCGACGCTCCAGAAGGCCCACGTCTTCATTAATAAAACAGGAACAAAATGTTGGTCACGGGGAATGAACTGTACCGATATGTTGGCTAAAGAGCAACGGGCCGGTGTCAGTAGTCATAACTGGTTCCGACAACTAACTGGTTGTGTTGGTTTCCCAGTGGCGACTGCCTGACTCCATTCCCTCAACTTGCCCGACTTTCCCGCTTGTTATAGTATTGGGCAAAGCCAGCCTCCCATTCCCCAATTGAATGGGTGGACTGGATAACAGTGAAATAACAGGGGAAATAACGAATATGGCCCAACGCATTAGCTTGAAAGTGAACGGCGTCGACCGCGAGGTGGACGCTCCGGCCCGCCGCTTGCTGGTGGACCTGCTGCGCTACGACCTGGGGCTTACCGGCACCAAGGAGGGTTGCAGCGTGGGAGTCTGCGGCGCCTGCACCGTCCTGGTGGACGGGGAGATGGTGGCTTCCTGCATCACCCTCGCCGCTGCCGTGGACGGTTCCGACATCACCACTATTGAGGGTCTGGCCCAGGACGGTCGCCTCCACCCCGTGCAGCAGGCTTTCATTGACTACGGCGGCTTCCAGTGCGGAATCTGCACCCCCGGCCAGGTCATGGCCGCCAAGGCCCTCCTGGACGATAATCCTCGACCCTCCGAGGAAGAGGTCAGGGACTGGATGATGGGCAACTTGTGCCGTTGCACCGGATACTACAAGATCCTCGAATCCGTGGTCAGCGCCATCGGCTCTTCAACCTCGCAGGGAGGGGAGCAGACAAGCTAATGATCGACTTTGAATTTCACCATGCAAGCGACCTCAATCAGGCCTTTGCGCTTTTGGACGAACACGGTGACGACGCCCGCCTGATGTCCGGCGGCACCGCTTTGGTGCTCCAGATGAAGCAGCGGTTCTCCCAGCCCGGCCACGTCATTGGCCTGCGTCGCATCGCCGGTCTGGGCAGCATCGAGGAAACGGACGATGGCAGCATCCGTATCGGCGCCCTTTGTACGCAGCGCCAGGTGGAAAACCACCCCCTGGTCGCCGAGCGGCTTCCCCTCGTCGCCCAGGCATATCGCTACGTGGCCACGCCCCGCATCCGCAACATGGCGACGGTGGGCGGCGGACTGGCCCATGGCGACCCCAACCAGGACCCGCCGCCGTCCCTCATTGCCCTGGGCGCGTCGGTAATTCTGTCTTCGGCCAGTGGTGGACAGCGCATCCTGCCGGCTGAAGAAATTTTCCTCGACTACTTCGACACCGACGTACGCCCCGGCGAAATCGTCACCGGCTTGGTGGTCCCGCCCGCTCCGGACGGCGCCGGTACCGCTTACCTGAAGTTCCTGCCCCGCACCGCAGATGACTACGCCACCGTTTCCGTGGCCGCCGTGGTGACACCCGACGCTGCCGGCAACTGCCAGGACATCCGCATCGTGCTGGGTTCGGTGGGTCTCACACCCATCCGCGCCACTGCCGCGGAAGACGCCCTGCGCGGTCAACCCCTGACTGACGAGAACATCAGGGCTGCTGCGGCTACGGTGCCCGATGCCGTGGACCCGTTGGACGACCACCGGGGTTCGGCGGAGTACAAGCGGGAAATGGCCGGAGTATTCACCCGCCGCGCCATCGCCCAGGCCATGACCAACGCCGGGATGGGATGATGCAATGAAGCTGGAGAACCGTTGCGTGGTGCCCGCCGACCGGGATACAACTTGGAATCTGGTCATGGACCTGCCCCGGGTGGCTCCCTGCGTACCGGGGCTGGCTGCCCTAAAAGCCGACGGTGACGACCGGTACGTGGGAACGCTTCAAGCCCAGGCCGGCCCCATGCGGGTAAACCTTTCCGGCACTCTCAAGGTAGTCTCTCAGGATGCCGACCAGGGCGAGGCCCAGTTCCTGTTAGAGGCCGCTGACCGCCGCATCGGCGGGTCGGTCAAAACCACCATGACCCTCCAGTTAACCCCCACCACCGACGGTCAAACCGAACTTACCATCGCCACCGACACCGCCTTCATGGGCGCCCTGGGCACCCTGGGCCAACCAATAATCCGCCGCAAAGCCGCCGCCACCGTAGAAGAGTTTGCCAGGAATTTGGCGGGGTTGGTGGGGAACGGGGGGTAGGGTTATGGCTCTGGAAAGCAAGATAGAATCTATCAAGATCAAGGGCTTCCGCTCCCTGGCTGAAGTTGAGCTTAATGACTTACCCGACGCTGCAGTGCTGATCGGGCCTAACGGTGCAGGCAAATCAAACCTTCTACTGTTCCTGGAAATGCTGCAGCAGATGCTGCGGTATCGGAGGCTCACCGAGTTCGTCGCCAGACGAGGAGGAGCCAATGATCAGCTGTTTATGGGCAGTGCAATGACTTCTGCGTTGCGGGCAGAAATTCAGCTGAAGACTGCGCAGGGAAGCTACTGCTACGAGTGTACACTTACCTTCGCACATCCAGAACATCTCTTTGTTAACAATGAAAAGTTCACGTATCACCGAGTCGAATATACCAATAGTATGGCAAGGGACATTAGCAACTGGGGCTTGGAGAGCGGATTGCTTCCAATCACTCCAAAAGAGGAAAAGGATAGTGAAGCGCAAGTTTACATTCATGACTCTGTAATTGACGTTAGGAATTTGCTGGGTGGATTTGCCTTCCACCACTTTCACAACACCGATTTCAATGCCAACATCAAGACTAGCTGCGACATAACAGATAATGTTCGCCTGAGGGCCGACGGCGGCAACCTGGCCGCCATCCTTTTCCAGTTGGAACGGGAAAATACCAGGCGTTACGACTACATCTGCAACCTTATCAATCGCATACTGCCCACCTTTGACCGGTTTGACCTGGAAGAAAGCTACGGCAAGGTCATGCTACGCTGGAAGGCCCGGGGTTCCGACAAAACCATGGGCGCCCACCTGACGTCCGATGGTTCGCTCCGGTATTTCTGCCTGGTAACGTTACTCAATCTCCCCCCGGAAATGCTGCCCAGCATAATCCTGTTGGACGAACCGGAACTGGGCCTGCACCCTTCGGCAGTGGGTCTGATCGGGGCAATGATCCGGGTCATGTCTCGTCACCGGCAGGTTATCGTGGCCACCCAATCGCCGTTGCTGGTGGATGAGTTCAATTTGGGAGAGATTTATGTCTTCGACATGAAGAACGGGGAAACCAGGGTTCATCGGCCAGACGAGGAAGAACTAAAGCATTGGCTGGAAAAATACTCAACAGGCGAGATATGGCTCACTAACCTTATAGGCGGGCGCCCGTGGTCCGTCTCGCCATAGTGGTGGAAGGGGAAACTGAAGTGGAATTTGTGGACCGTGTTTTGGCGGTCCATCTCTTGAGGAATGGAATATATACAACACCAACCTCTCTTCGGGGCAGGATTTCGGTAGAACGATTAGCTGGGCGAATGGCGGAACTCTTCTGGAACTTCGACATAGTGACTTCCCTCGTTGATTATTATGGCTTTGAGAACAAGGGAGCCAGAACGGTGGAGCAACTGGAACAAGACATTACCCAGGAAGTCTCAAGGAGGATGCAGCGCAATTGGGATGTAAGGAAAGTAATTTCATACGTCCAACGGCACGAATTTGAGGGCTTACTATTCTCAGAGGTTAATGGCTTCAGTAATGTCCCCGGCTCAGACCCAACTGCTCTAGAGCAGTTGGAAAGCATTCGTGCCCAGTTTCCTTCCCCAGAAGACATCAATGACGGCCCAGATACCGCTCCCAGCAAACGCATATTGCTGCCACTGCCGGATTACGACAAAAGAATAGACGGCCCTGAAATAGCCAGGGAAATCGGCCTCTCCACCATCCGCCGCGAATGCCCCCGCTTCAACTCATGGCTAACTCGCCTGGAATCCCTCACCATCTGAAGACCGCCACCAAAACAAAACGCCCCGGAAGCTCTGTCCCCGGGGCACTCTGTTTGGAGGCCAACTGATACTTAAACCCGAATAACCCCCACCAAATCCCCGTGGTCTTCCTCAATGGCAATCTCCGTCCCGAAGGGCTTCGAAACTTCCTGCAGCCAGGTCAGGGTCTGGCGGGCTATATCTCCTTCGGCCAGGACTGGGCGGCCGCGCTGGGGAATAGGACGGCCAAAGCCCATGTCTATCGGGTGGAGGATTACCTCCTTCAGGTCGCCGCCGGAGTAGTTGCACACCGCCACCACGCTCTGCCAGAACACCGGATCGGCGGCAAAGGCGCGGGTGCCGCCGCCGGAGCGGGTGTCCAGGTAGTCGCCGGGGGTGCTGTTGAAGTCCAGGCCAAAGCGGCGGTACGCCTCGTGGGGCAGCCACAGGACGCTTTCATTCTGGAAGATAAAGTTGCCCAGGCTGTAGAAGATGGGCCGGTTCTTGTAAATTTCGATGCCCCGCAGGAAGTGGGGACCGTGGCCCACGAAGGCGGCGCAGCCCTGGTCGATGGTCCAGCGGGCAAAGTCCACCAGGAAGTGGGGTGGCGACATGCGGGAATGACCGTGGAAGTCGCCGTCGGGGCCGCTCTCGTGGCAGTGAACGCCATAGACCTGCCAGTCCGACTGTTTTTGCGTACCCCGAATCCAGTTCCCGATGCCCAGCCGGTCATCCTCGTTCAGGGTGGTGCGGACGGCGAACTCCTCGTCCAGGATGAACTTGTGTTCCAGGAATTCCATCTCGCTGCTCTCGTCGTGCGCGTCCTCGGAGCCCCGGAACCCGAAGTGGCGGTGGAAGGCGTGCTCCTCCTCGTACCCCAGTTCCAGGTTGGCCTTGCGCAGGGCATCAAACACGTCCTGCTGCACATGGTGGGTGATGTCGTGGCGCAGGGCGTTGACCCCCGGACGTCCGGCAAAGTCGGGCCGACCGGCCCCCGCCCGGGACTGCTCGCTGAAGGTGCTGGTGGCGCCCATTACTGCCACCCGACCCCGCGCCGAATCCACGTAGGCGGGAGAGCGGGCCTCGTCCAGGTTGCGGCCGCCGCCGGCGTAGGCCAGGTCAATTTCGCGGCAGTGCTCCAGGGTGGTCAGGAAGCCGCCCTCGGAAAAGTCGAAGGAGTGGTTGTTGGCGGTGGTCACCGCGTTGATGCCCATCCACTTCAGTTCGTCCAGGTTCTTGGGGTCCGAGCGGGTGTAGGTGGCGCTGCTCCACTGCCAGCTGCTCTCGTAATCGTGGAACAGCATCTCCAGGTTGACCAGGGAAACATCGGCGCCCCGCAGAATCTCCACCAGCTTCAGAAACCGCTCCTCCTGGAATGACTGCATCCGGCGGGTAATCATCGCGTCGCCGCCCAGGGCAATGGAAATATCGCGGCGCTCGGCATCGTAAATTGTAGTCATGGCAGCCTCCTTGCTGTATTGGGACAAGGTGGGTTAGGTGGGGGCATTTTAGCAGATTTGGTGTGGCGTTTTACATTCGTTTGTTTATCCACGAAGGGACACGAAGGCGCACGAAGATAAGAGGTTGGGAAGTTAGGATTCAACGGTGTTTACCGTGTAGTAGAATGGGCCAAAGAGAACCCTCAGGGAGGCGCGCCCATGACCACCAACCCCGACAACAGCCTGGAGCAGGATTTGCTATTCGCCATCATCAAGGAAAAGTACGGGCACCTGCTTTCCGACGAACAGATGGAGGGGGTTCGGGGAGCCGTGACCGGCCAAAGAGAGGTCTTTCGCGCATTGCGTGCCATCAGGCTGACCAACGAAGTGGAGCCCTTTTCCAGCTTCAAGCCTTACCGCGGGGATTAGCCAATCCCGGTTACCGTCGTTCCTGCGAAGGCAGGAACCTCTGTCCCTCTGCCCTCGGATCCCTGCCTCCGCAGGAATGACGAATCCCGCCAATGGCGGTCCAAGCGCCCCCAGGAGTTTTTGCATGGCCGACTCGCTAACTTTCAAACCCATCAGGGAACTGGCCGGACTTATCGCTGGCAAGGCGGTCTCTCCAGTTGAACTAACCCAGACCTTCCTGGGGCGGTTGGAACGGCTGGGGCCGTACTACAATTCGCTGGTTACGCTGACTGCCGAGCGGGCGCTGGATGTTGCCAGGCAGTCCGAATCGGAAATAGCCAATGGTCGCAGTCGGGGCCTGCTGCACGGCATTCCCTGGGGCGCCAAGGACCTTCTGGCTACTACCGGCGGCATCCCCACCACCTGGGGCGCGACCCCCTTCAAAGACCAGCAATTTGACCACGACGCCACGGTAATCACCCGCCTAGAAATGGCCGGCGCTCCCCTGGCTGCCAAGCTGGCCATGATCGAACTGGCCGGGGGCATGGGCTACATCCATCCCGACGCCTCGCTGACCGGCCCACCCAGGAACCCCTGGGATACGGGCCGCTGGACCGGCGGTTCCTCCAGCGGGTCGGGAGCGGCGGTAGCCGCGGGTCTGGTGCCCTTCGCCATCGGCTCCGAGACCTGGGGTTCAATTCTGATTCCCGCCAACAACTGCGGCCTGGCCGGACTGAGGCCCACTTACGGCCGCGTTAGCCGCTACGGGGCGATGGCCCTCTGCTGGACTCTCGACAAGCTGGGGCCCCTGTGCCTCACTGCCGACGACTGCGGAATAGTGCTGGAAGCTCTTTCCGGCCCCGACCCCAACGACCTTTCCACCCATCCCGAACCCTTTGCCTATGACCCGGCGTTTAGTACGGGCCGCCGGTACCGTATTGGGATTCCCGCCGGTGTCCTGGACGAGGCGGCGGATGCGGTGAAGGAAAATTTCGAGGCCGCCGTGGCCGTCTTGCAGGATGTGGCCGATATAGAAGAGGTGGAGTTTCCCGAGTTTCCCTACGTGGAAGTTACCTCCACCATTCTGATGGTAGAGTCGGCCAGCGCCTTTGAGGACTTCCTGGCCGAGGGCGGCCCCCTTGAACTGTCCGCCACGGGCTGGCATGGCCGCAGCCCCTACGCCCGGCCTGCCGTTCTGGCTACCGACTACATCAAAGCCCTGCGACTTCGGGGGGTGATGGCAAGGCAGGTAGACGAATTGCTGTCCAGGTATGATGCCATTGCTGCCCCCACGGCCATGAACACTGCGACGCCCATCGACCAGGAGTTCCGCAGCCGGTCCATGACCTCCGCTGGCGCCGGCGACCTGATGGGCAGCATTGGCAACGGGTGCGGCCTGCCCTCCATTTCCGTCCCCAGCGGCTTCGACGCCGACGGCCTGCCCACCGGCATCCAGTTCATGTCCCGCGCTTACGACGAAAACGTCTGCCTCGCCATAGCCCGCGAATACCAGTCACGGACGGAGTGGCATACGCGGCATCCCGGGGAGCCGGAGGTGTAAGGGATTGGCCCTTTATCGGTCCCCGTAAAATATGCGTCCACGAGGAAGAGCTTCATCCACTAATACCCGCGAATAATCACTAAAGGGTAGGCCACCTTCGTTCCTCATTAGTGCCCATTCGTGGATGAGATTACCATGTGCTAGAATTACCCAAATCGGCCAAGCCGGGGAGGGACTATGAGCGTTGCCATTGGATACGTGCCGGGCGCCTATGGACAGGGAGGCGACGATCCCAACTTCCTCCGCCGCCTGGTGGAACTGGGCGACAAGTACGGGTATGACTCTATCTGGCTTAGCGACCGCATCGTCAGTGATCGCTTCAGCCTCGAACCCATGGTGGCCCTCTCCATGGTGGCCGCCTGGTCCGACCGTATGAAGTTCGGCACCAGCGTCCTGGCTCTGCCTCTCCGCAATCCCGTTGTCCTGGCCAAGCAGATAGCCACCCTCGACTTCCTCTCCCAGGGCCGTTGCTTCCCCGCCGTGGGTTTGGGTGGCGAGGAAATCGATGAGTACGAGGCCTGCGGCGTGCCCAAGGATGACCGCAGCCCCCGCACCGACGAGGCCATCCGCCTCATGCGCCGCCTATGGGAAGAGGACAACGTCACCCACGAGGGCCGGTTCTTTAACTGCCATAACGTCAGCATAAGCCCCAAGACCTGCTTCAAGCCCTCGCCGCCGGTGTGGATCGGCGGCCGCAGTCCCGCCGCCGCCCGCCGCGTTGGTCGTGTTGGTGATGGCTGGCTGGTTTCCGGCGCCACCACCCAGGAGATCAGCGACGGGCGCAACATCGTCTTCGAGACGGCGGAAAAATACGAGCGGGAGATTGAGGAAGACCACATCGGCATGCTGCTGGGCTACTACATCTGCCCTGACCGCGACAAGGCCATTGCCCAGACCCACCAGTACGTAACCCGCCACCGGCCCGAGGTCGACTTCACCGAGTACAGCGCCCTGGGCGACGCGGACGAGGTATGCGAGGTCATCCAGCGCTACGTGGACGCCGGTGCCTCCAAGTTCGTGGTACGCCCCCTGTGTGCCGGCGAGGAGTCGGTGGAACAACTCGACATCATGGGACAGGAAATCCTGCCCCGTTTCCACAAATAGCCTCCGGAACTTAATCCACGAAGAGGCATAAAGGTTCACGAAGGGAATACAAAAGGCCTTCGTGCTACTTCGTGGACAATAATTCAAAAGGGAACGTTTGCAGCAATCGCCAGCCGTTAATCAGAGGCCCCAACGCACGGGCGGGCGGGTGCCTCCTGCCTTTCGCTATCCTGCCTACCGCTACTATTGGATCGGCCTGCTCTGCGCAGTCAGCGGCTTCCAGATGTTCCGCGTTGCCCAGAGTTGGCTGGTCTATGAACTGACCGGCTCGGCCCTCTACCTGGGCTACGCCCTCGCCGCCAATGCCATCCCGGGCATCGTATTCAACCTGGTTGGCGGCGTTTATGCCGACCGCCTGAACAAGCGCCTCCTGGTGTTCGGCACCCAGGGCACCACGGGGCTGCTCATCGTGGCCATGGCCCTGCTCACCCTCTTCGGAGTTATCGAGGTCTGGCACATCCTCGTTATTGCCTTTCTGGTCGGGGCGGTGGAGGCTTTCGACAACCCAGCCCGCCAGGCCCTCTATCCCCACCTGATCGACCGTTCCGCAATGGCCAGCGCGGTGGCTCTCAATTCCACAATCTGGCAGGGCACCCGCATCGTGGCTCCGGCCATTGCCGGCTTCCTGATTGACCTCATTAACACCGGAACTGCCCTGTTTGTATCCGGCGTCGGGTTCTTCATCATGGCCGGCGTTATGCTGTTCCTGCGTATTCCGCACATACCCCAGGGCGCCCCTGCCAATCCGGCCCGGGCCCTGTGGGAGGGCATGACCTTTATCGGCAGGAATGGAGTGTTCGCCTTCCTGATTGGCATGACCTTCTTCAACAGCTTCTTCGGTATGGCCTACATACTGCTGATGCCGGTCTTCGCCGTGGACGTGCTGGAGGTGGGCGCGCGGGGACAGGGCATTCTGCTGGGCGTGGGTGGCGTCGGGGCCCTTCTGACCACCATCTGGTTGGGCGCAAAGGGAGGCTTCCAGCGGAGGGGACTGGCCATCGTGGGCGGGGCCGTCGTGTTTGGACTGTCGGTGGTGGCTTTTGGCGTTACCGCCCACTTCCTGAAGTCCTATCCCCTGGCCCTCTTCTTCATGGTGGTGATCGGCTGCAGCAACTCTATCTACATGATCTCGGTCCAGAGTTCACTGCAAATGCTGGTGCCCGATAATGTAAGGGGAAGGGTAATGGGCTTCTACAGCATGACCTGGAGCATCATGCCCCTGGGCGGCCTCCAGGCCGGGGCGCTGGCCAGCGTGGCCTTCATTGGTGCCCCCTTCGCCGTGGCCATCGGAGGCGTCGCGGTGGTCGTATTCGCCCTGGCAACCGGCGCCTTCAACGGTAGGATAAGGCAACTGGGTGGGCAGGCCAGGCATGGGGAGTAGAAGTTCAGGGGCCCCGGAGCAGTAGAGGACTACCCGCCCGCAGGTGCGTATCCTCCAGGCTCAGGTATGGGATCGCCGAACTCCTGGGCGGTTTCTAGCCATAGGGTAATAGCCTGCTCGATTTCCGCCAGGGCTTCCTGCTGGGTGTCGCCGTGGGCGAAGCAGCCGGATAGCTCCGGCGCTTGGGCGATATAGGCATTATCTGCGGTACTCCAGTTGATGACAATTTGGTACTTATTCATCATCTGCACACCCTGGATCATAGTCCAAAATTAGGGAATTATATACAGAAGTACCAAAACGAACCTAGCTCTTTCGTCGGGAGACATAGCGTGGGCGGTAACGCAGCTTATCTGACAACTTACGTTTTTGTATGCCCTTCTGCTTTGTTGGGTTGTTGAGAACATACCCCTCAAATGTCTCACCATTAGAAATGTGTATTTCGGGGTACCATTTCAACTGCCTAAAATACACCAAGGTAAAATCCCTCGGACCTTTTAGCTGTCTGATCTCCTCGGACTCAAGAAGCATGTCAATAACCCATTGATATAGTTGTTTTAAGCTATCCAGCGAATATCCCAAGCCCACTCCTGAATAATCTTCTGATTGTAATTGCCAACGAGTCGGTTTTATCGGTAGGTTCTTGATATTACTCTGAGTGTCTGACCGTTCTGGCCTCAGCGGGTAAATTTCTATACCTCCTGCCCTGGTGTGAACGATGCTATGTGCAAATAAATTACGCACAGCGTTGAGTTCAGGATGGTTGGTTAATTCCATATATGGCAAGAGGTCTCTTATTTTGTCCTTTAGTTGCCACGATTGTTCAGCATCATTCACAGCACTGTTAAACCTGCTTCAGTGTATTGGTACTTCTGTATATAATTCCCCAAAATCAGTTCGCGAACCTGCTTAACTTGGTACGGTTTTGCCTGACTGCCACGACGCTGCAAGTTCAGCAAGACGGGAATACCTTCTTTCCTGAAGACGTGATGGCTGGCCTTTGTTCTTTCTTCAAAGTCCAACCGCCGCAGTAAGGTCCGAAGGTCATCAAACCGGATATTGGCATCGGACCTTCCTCTGATTATAGCTTGCAGTAATGACCTGTGGCGATTCATTCCGCTTGATTGCTTAGGTGCTTTGCTTGCAAATGGATAGCCCCGACAGACGATAGATGGTAATTCTGTATATCCTGCCCATCGATGTTAAATCGCCTCTAGCCCCGCTTCTTCCCGCGCATCATTAATGTGTTCCAGCACCCGCACGTCCAGGGGCGCCATCTCGTAGCCCACGTCGGCCAGCATCCGGCTGTTGTCCACCAGGTATACGTGGGGGACGGCCTGCTCCCCTGTAGTGATCTGCGCGTCGGGAATGAACCGGCGCACCATATCGGCCATGTCTCCGATGGTTGCCAGGTGACCGCCGGTCAGGTAAACGTGGTGATTCAGGTCGCCGGACAGGGCCACTTGCACGAAAACCTCGGCGGCGTCCTCGGCGTGAATCATGGGAGACGCCTCGTCGGGGTTGAACGGCATGGCCACCGGTTGGCCCAAAGCTGGCAGCGACACCATCAACCCGCCAATCATGCCCGTCATGCCCGTGGTGCGGCCGTGCCCGAACACCGTCCCGATGCGGATGCCTCGCAGGTCCAGACCGTACCGCTCCCGGTACTTGCCAGCCGAAAAGTCGTTGGCCGCCTTGGTCATGCCGTAGACATTGATCGGCGCGGTCAGGTCGTCCTCAACCAGGGGCCGTTCCCCGAAGGTCTCCTGCACCCCGTAAACCGCGATGGAACTGGCGTACACCACCCGCTCCACTTCGGTCCAGCGGGCGACCTCAAAAACGTTGTTGGTCCCCTGGATGTTTACCTGCATCCCAAAGTGGGGCCGGTCCTCCGTATCCGGGGGCAGCAACGCCGCCATGTGGACTATGCGGGTTACGCCGTGGGTGTTAATCGCCTCCAGCAGATGGGGAATCTGGGTAATATCCCCCCGGTAGAAGGGCACATCGGACAGGTGCCGGTGCAGGGGAAGATTGCTTCGCGGCGGCGCCAGGTCAAAGGACATTACATCCTCGCCCCGCTCCTGCAGCTTGCGAATAATGCGGGAGCCAATAAGCCCATTGCCGCCCGTGACCATTACCGTCATTTCTGTTCTCCCATTTTTAATTCGTAATTCCTAATTCGACATACAATCACAGCGGCTGCTTCCCGGGCACCCCTGTCCTACGCGGGTAGTCCCCAGGCGTGGCCTTTACCTTCTCTATGACCATCACCACCCGATTGTCGGTCAGTCCCGTTGCCGTTACCGGATAGATTGTCCTGACGGAGCCGCCCAGGATCTGCAACGCCCGCTGCGCCGACTCCAGTTCTGCCTCCAACCTCTCGCCCCCGTGTTTCCACGCGGCTACCACACCGCCGCGACGGGTGAAGGGCAGGGTGTATTCCAGCATGGTCGGCAGCCGTGCCAGGCCGCGGGCCAGGGTGACATCAAAGTCGCCCCGCAATTCCTGACGGTGGGCGAGTTCTTCGGCCCTGCCCGTCAACACTTCAACGTCAGGCAAACCCAAAGTCTCAACCACGTGCCGCAGAAAGTTGGCCTTCTTGCCGGTGGACTCCAAGAGGGTCAGTCGGATGTCAGGGCAGGCCAGCTTCAGGGGCAACCCGGGGAAGCCTGCTCCGGCGCCCACGTCGACCAGCCTGGCGTCGCTCCGCATCCGGCCGTCCAGAGCTGGCAGCAGGGTTAGCGAATCCAAAAAGTGCTTGACCTGCACCTCGTCATGGTCAATGACGCTGGTCAGGTTCATCCGCTGGTTCCAGTCGGCGAGTTCGAGGTAGTAGGCTTCGAATTGCAGCAGTTGAGTGTCGTTGAGAGAGACTCCCAGTTCAGGGGAGCCCTGGGCCAGAAGTTGCAGCCTTTCTATCAGTTGTTTATCCACAGACAGCCACGATTATTGAATGTAGCGGAAGCATTAAGCAAAAATATCGGCTACCGGCATAGTCCACCCGGGAATCACTTCGCCGCCATCGAGTGTATCCCGTTCGGTCAGGATATCAGGGTTCCTGCCAGGGAGACGTACGCTTGCAGTACGGTTGCAGGGGTTGACGACCACGACCATGCGCGTGCCGGCGGTCAGCCAGTCGTCCACCTTCTCCACAACCTCGTCATAGAGGTCTTGGAGCGAGACAACCTCAACAGCCAGGTCGGGCGGGCCAGGCCAGAATCCCCGCACTATTCCAGTCGCTTCTACTCTTTCTTGTCGGACAAAGGCTGCGTCCGGAGCGCGTACGTGATCAGGGTTTGTGGCCAACAAAAATCCCGTTTCCGCTATCAAAACTTGTCCCAAGTAATTGGCCCTGACGTGATGGTGCAGGGAAGCAAATATATTCCCCGCCGCTGAACCGTGTTCAAACCCGGATGGCGCCATTTTCCGCAACTCACCTCGCACCAATCCATACCGGAACCCGTGATCGGGCATGTCCAGCAGTTCATCGGCAGTTACCAGTCGGGGCTTGGAAACCATGACTGTCGCTCCTTCGGTGTTTGTTCAATTATCCACTAATCAGGGCCGATTTGCACCAGCGGGGTCTATCGGCAACAGCCAGGGCCACGGTTCAATTGACAGTCCCATAGGCCCGCCGTAGAATTACCCGAGCAATCAGTGGTCAATTTTAGGCATATAAGAGGAGCAAAATGGCGATCAAGGCATATCTATTGATTGAAACCGCAATTGGCACCACCCGCGAGGTGGTCACTGCCCTTCGCGGCGTGGATGGCATAGATTCTGCGGACGTGGTGACCGGACCCTTCGATATTATTGCGGTTATCAATGTAGAGGACTTTACCAGGGTGGGCCTGCTGGTAACCGAAAATGTGCATACCATCCCCGGCATCGTCCGTGCTACCTCTTATCCCGTGGTTGACCTGTAGCCGCCTGGGCCGGACAGATTCCGGCCAACTTGACTCGATGTCATCGCTGGACTTTTCGGCCATGATCCTCTGATTATCGGGGAGGGTACTGTGGATTTTAGATTTACTCCCGAAGACGACTCCTTTCGCCAGGAACTGCGCGATTTCGTTCAACAGGAACTGCCCCCGGACTGGGAAGGCGGTGGCCGCTGGCCCGAAGAGTGGAACTGGGAACTGACCAGGGACATGCGCCGCAAGATGGCCCAGAATGGCTGGCTGACCATGCACTGGCCCAAGGAGTACGGTGGCCAGGACGCCTCCCCCGTTCGTTCTGCTATCTACAATGAAGAGTTGGCCTACATGCGCGCCCCCGGCCGCGATATTTTCGGCGTTCGGATGCTTGGCCCGACGCTGATGATCCACGGTTCCGAGGAGCAGAAGCAGGCCCACCTGCAGCCCGTGGCCCGCGGCGAGGTTCAGTGGTGTCAGGGCTACAGCGAGCCGGAATCCGGATCCGACCTCGCCTCCCTCAGCACCCGCGCCGTGCGCGACGATGACGAGTACGTAATCAACGGCAGCAAAATCTGGACCACCATGGCCCACCACGCCGACTGGATTATGCTGCTGGCCCGTACCGACCCCGAAGCCCCCAAGCACCGGGGCATCAGTTTCATCCTGGTGGACATGAAGACCCCGGGCATCCAGGTAAGGCCCGTCATCAACATGGCCGGCGGCCACGAGTTCAACCAGATTATCTTTGACAACGTCCGTGTTCCGGTCGCCAACGTCGTGGGCGAGGAAAACCGGGGCTGGTACGTTGCGGTGACGCTGCTGGACTTTGAGCGGTCAGGTATCGACTATTCCGCCATGGGCCGTCGACTGCTGGATGAAGTTAAGCGCTACTCAGCGGAAACCAAACGGAACAGCCAGCCCATGCTGCAGACACCGTGGGTGCGCAACCTTCTGGCCGACCGCTACATCGAGTGCGAGGTGGCCCGCCTGATGGCCTACAACGTGGCCTGGATGCAGGGCGAGGGCCTGGTGCCCAACAAGGAAGCCTCCATGAGCAAGGTGTTCGGCAGCGAAACTCTCCAGCGGGTTACCATTGCCGGCATGGAGATCCTGGGTCTCTACGGGGCCCTTGACCGGAACGATACGTGGGCGCCGTTGCGGGGCCGCATCCAGGAGCACTGGATGACCAGCTTCTCCCACAAGATAGCGGCAGGCACCTCCGAGGTGCAGCGGAACATCATCGCCAGCCGTGGCCTGGGCCTTCCCAGGGGCTAATCTCGACTGGGTAAATTGCTTGGAAAAATGTAGGGGCGAGTTTAAAACCCGCCCCGATTTGTTTCCGCGAATCCCGCGAAGGTTCAACAGATTGATTGACCTTGAGCGGGAATCTGTCCACGCCAGCAATCTGCAATGTCATTCGTGTACATTCGTGGACAATTAAGAAAAACTACGCCGCCAGGGCGCTCATCTCTTGGCCCTCGGGCTCCGCAATGGCGGTGCGGCAGCGCTGCAGGATTCGGAAAATGGTCCGTACCGTCACTGAGAAACGCTCTGCCGCTTCTTCCACCGAAAGCCTCTCCCGTTCCATGGCGTACATCACCTGGAAGTCCTTCGCCAGCCGGCGGTTTCGCTGGTACCAGCCCGGGTCATCAAACTTGCATTGGGGCAGGGGACAGTTCAGGCAGGCGTCGGAGGCCTCGCAGCCTGTGTCCTCGTACCGGTAGAACTCGGGGAGTGCGTCGTAGGTTTCCGCCTTACCATCAAAAACTCGCGTCATTGTCATCTCACTCACCTGCTTGCAGAAACGTTTGTTCTAATTGCAAGCAAAGTATAGAACGCCCGTTCTAAGGGTGTCAATGGGTTTTTTCGCATGTTTTTGGTCAGTTTTCAAGACTTTTGTCACTGTTCTAATTTAGCCTGCACATGGCCATTAGAAGCGGGCTTGGTTCGCCAACTTTGGGCTGCCCCGTGGTCATTCCCTCCGCTCCCATATAGAGGAGGCCTGTGGTGAAGGCCATAACATCCGCCCCTGTACAGGCCGCATAACCCTCTCTTAGCATAGTTTCTGTGGCACTTTCCCAACCCTCGCTTGCCCTGAGCCTGTCGCAGTACCCAGACCGTAAAGGCAACTCCTGTGGTTGCCCTGGGCGCGGAAGAAACCCCCCACCGGTTACACCGCCCCACCTACAAAATGGGGGAAAATGAGCGGAAATGGTGGGAAAACAAAAATTGCTTTCTACCCGTAGGGGCGACCATTGTCGTCGCACTGGGCGTGCGAGAGACCCCGCAGCCTCCATTGGACTAAGCCCGTACGTTGGTGTTAATGTAGGGCATCATGCGAGGAGGCACGATATGACGGAAGCAAGGCAAGGCAACACGGTCAAGGTGCACTATACCGGCAAGCTGGATGACGGCACTGTGTTTGATTCTTCAGTGGGGGCAGACCCCCTGGAATTCACCATCGGCCAGGGCCAGATGATCCCCGGATTCGAACAGGGTGTTGTCGGTATGGAGCAGGGAGAAACCCGTACCGTGATTATTGCCGCCGACCAGGCTTACGGCATTCACCGCCCCGACGGGGTTTTCGAAGTAGACCGTTCCGAAATTCCGCCCTCCATACCCCTTGAAGTGGGTATGCAGCTGCAGGCTACCTCTCCCGACGGCCGCCCCGCCCAAATGACGGTCGTTGAGCTTTCCGACGACAAGGTTAAGATGGACGCCAACCATCCCCTCGCCGGACAGGACCTGACCTTTGAAATTGAAGTAGTGGAAATCAGCTAAGAGGCATCCCTAAGAAACCTCATAATAAGTTCCTTCCCCCTCGACTGGGGAGGGTTCGGATGGGGGGAGTCGGTGTTCATTGCATAGCTGATGCCCCCAAAGCTCCCCTCAAGGATCTCGGCTTTCGCTGCAATGTCGATAACTTATTCAGAGACTACTGAGCCTGATGACTACGGGAGCACTGCCTCGAAGACCTGGTAATCCACGTTAGACTATCCGTTTGATTTGACGCCAAGGAGAGTTCCCCATGCCCGAAGCATCCCGCAGACTTGAAGGAAAAGTAGCCATTGTTACCGGAGCCGGTTCCAGCGGACCGGGCGTGGGCAACGGCAAGGCGGCCTCGGTGCTGTTTGCCAGGGAAGGCGCCAAGGTGTTGTTGGTGGACAACGTGCTGGCCCGCGCCGAGGAGACCCTTGCCATAATCCGGGAGGAAGGCGGCGAGGCCGACGTGTTCGAGGCCAATGTCATCAATGCCGATGACTGCAGCCGCATGGTGGACGCCGCCATTGACCTGTGGGGTCGCCTCGACATTCTGGATAACAATGTGGGCATCTCCCGCCGTGGCTCAGTGCTTGAGATCAGCGAAGAGGACTGGGACTTTGTAATGGCGGTCAACGTCAAGAGCATCGTCCTGTGCAGCAAGTACGCCATCCCGAAGATGATCGAAAGTGGCGGCGGCTCCATCATCAACATCTCATCTATTGCCGGGCTGCGGGCCCACAGCAGCACTCCCTACACCACCTCCAAGGCCGCGGTCCAGGGCCTTACTATGTCCATGGCCGCCGACCACGGCCCCGACGGTATTCGGGTCAACTGTATTGCTCCTGGCCTGGTCTATTCGCCCATGGTGGCCCCGCGTATGGACTCGGACCTGCGGGAAATCCGTAAGAACGCTGCTCCCTTGCGTACCGAGGGCGATTCCTGGGATATCGGTTACGCTGCCCTGTTCCTGGCCAGCGATGAGGCCCGCTGGGTCAATGGCGTAATCCTGCCGGTAGATGCCGGCCTGACCCAGGTAACGCCGGTAACATACCAGACCCTCACCCAGCAGCAATACGCGGGGCCGAGCTAGGCAGTTGCTAGACGCCGCCTCCTTTCCATGCCCAGCTACGGCAGGCCTATGAGCCTTCCAATCGAATGAAGGTACTTTTTACTTCCTCTTCCCAATCTGGAGTCTGAAGGATGAATCTTAAGATAGTCGGCGCGGCAGTCGCCGTCTTTATAGTGTTGATTGCTTCCGTCATTGCCCTGATGTTTACCGGGATACTCCCCAACCCCTTTATTGGCCTCTTTTTGAACCCGCCCGAACACTCGGCTCGCTACTATCCCCGTGACACCATTGCCTATGGGTGGTTCACGTTCTACCCCGAAGATGGTCAGTTTGAACAGATGATGGACCTATGGGAGAGGTTTAATGAATTGCCCGAAGTGTCAGACCGACTGGAAGATCCGCAGGATGATGTTGAGGACGATTCCGGGTTTGACTTTGAGGATGAATTGGAGACATGGATAGGGCTCGATGTTTCGGCAGGCTTTTTTGAAGAAAGAAATAATCCCGTCGGCATGATGACCATTGCAGTTCGTGACTCCGAAAACGCCGAGAATTTCATGGAGAAATGGACAGAATACTTGGAGGACGAACAGGACTTCGATTTCGATGCCGATGAGGATAGTGAAGTTAGCATCTGGACAGACGAAGACCGAGACTTGGTGTTTGCTTTGGCAGATGACGTGCTGCTGATAATTTATGCAGACGAGCCAGAGCAACCGATGGAGGATTTACTGGAACTAAACTAAAGCCAAGGTGAAATGTACATACCGCCTTACCGCATTGTCGGTATTGACCCAGTTGGGACCCAAAGGTGATATTAGGGGCTATGGAGTCCTTTCGGTTATCTTTAAGCCCCCGAGATGCACATTCCACCGTGGTATTGGTTTAGTCAAGGGCGAGGAATTGTTGGATTTTCTGGAGGATTCCAACTTTTACTCCGATGATATTTACGACCTAACCTCTCTGGCCGACTCTACTGACATTCCGGACTGGGCAGCAATTTCAATGCAGTGGATTGACCGGGGCATCGTAGTGGAAGCCTTGATGCCAAATACAGAGGGCTACGCCACAGGCCTTCAGTCCTTGGACAACCCTGCGGAAATGGTTTCGGAGGAAACCATTGGGTTACTTGCCGCTACTTTTGATCCAGACTTGGACAATTGGCGAGATCAGCTTGAGGAGTACGGCTCCGACGACGAAGACCTTTCGTATTTCGTAGAGGAACTCTATGGCGAAATGTATTTGGAAGTAGAACGGCAAAGTGATCGGCCTCCTCGGAAAAGGGAGAGCCCGAACATGGCGGATGTTCTGGACCTTTCCCTGGTCTTGGCGGAGTCTTATTCCGGAGTTGATTTGGAACGCGACCTCATGGACTACTTGGGCGGGAAGCTGATTCTGGGAGTGGAAGAGTTGGATCTGGCACGCATTCAGGAAAGACCAGCGGATGAAACTGTAAATGTGGTGGCTATGGTTTCTTACATCCAGGAAGAGGAGGACTCTTTGGCCGATACCCTGGAGGACCTTACCGACCTCCTAGAGGACGAGATTAATGTAGATATCGACTCTGAGGATGTAGGAGCCGAAAATGATGCGCGAATCATCGAGCCAGGCTTTCCGGGTATTGAAACCGAATATGCTCCAGGGTACGTTCTCCATGATGGATTCCTGATATTGGGCACCACGGAGGAAGCCCTGGAAAACGCCGTGGGGGCGCAAACCAGCGATCAGACAGACCTGGCTTCTCTCGGCGAATACCAGCGTGCGGTGGCGACCTTGCCAGGGGATAAACAGTTCCTTTTTTGGATGAGTCTACAACATATCGTATCTCAATTGGACCCGGATGATTTCGACATGACCGAAGATGAATTTGAGGCAATGGAGGTCAGCGTCGGTTCGATTGCGGCCAGCGCAAATGCCGACGCTGAACAAATCCGTACCAGCCTGTCGATAACGTTCTTCCCCGAATAGATGACCTGAGATCACCTAGGAAAAGGGGTAGCACTGCTTTGTGGAATAGACAACAAGTTCGCCCGGTAGCCAACCCCGGGTGTGGGTGATAACATTATCGGGCGCAAAAATCCTGCATATAAATAGGAGCAACAAATGAGAATAGCCCGGTATGAAGCCCACGGAGATGTTCACTACGGCGTAATCGACGGCGACAATGTGGCCGCCATTGACGGCGATATTTTTGGCGATTACACCGTAACCGACCACGTTCACAAGTTGTCCGACGTCAAGCTGCTGGCCCCGGTTGCCCCCGGCAAGATATTGGCCATGGGGCTCAACTACACCAGCCACATCGGCGACCGGCCGGCCCCTCCCTATCCCATGGTCTTCCACAAGACCCCAACCAGCGTCATTGGTCCCGAGGACACCATAGTGCGTCCCAAGGAAGTGGAGCGCCTGGATGCCGAGGGAGAACTGGTAGCCATCATCAAGGACACCTGCAAGAACGTTTCCAAGGAAGACGCCCTGAACCACGTTCTTGGCTATACCTGCGGCAACGACGTCAGCGCCCGCGACTGGCAGCGCCGCGACCGCAATGAAAATAACTCCGACTGGTGGCGGGCCAAGTCGGCTGACACCTTCTCCCCCATGGGCCCCTGGATTGAGACTGACCTCGACCCCCACGCCCAGCACCTGCGCACCCGGGTCAACGGCACCGAGGAACAGAACGAGTCGACCGCGCACCTGATTTTCGACGTGCCGACGATGATTGAGTTCATCTCCCGCTACGTCACCCTGGAAGCCGGCGACTGCATCTACACCGGCACGCCGGGCACCACCAGCAACATGGACGACGGCGCCATCTGCGAAATCGACATCGACGGCGTCGGCATCCTCCGCAACTCGGTAAAGCTGGAAAGCTAGCCGGGGCGATAGTGTACGCAGGAGACGAAAAGACTTCTGCCTCCCTAAACCTCAGGAAGAGGGACCGGGGTGAGGGCCCCTATTTTGTAATGGGGCGGGATATAATCCACAAGCTCACCACGGTATAGATCACCATCAGGACCAGCATGGGCAGTTGGCTCTTCAGGGCCAGCTGCCCGCTTCCGTATATCACCCCGGCCCGCAGGTGGGCCAGGTACACCGCGATTATGTGTCCCACCACGATGGCAATGACGGCGAAGAACCAGATGAAGCGAGCGTTGGTGATGGCAATGTTCACCGTGTAGTTGGCGGTGCCGAACAGGTCCAGTCCGGTGCCGAAAGGGTCGGAAGCCAGGGGAATAATGAGCTGTCCCTGAATCAGCAGGAAGCCCAGGTAGTGGGCGAAGTGATAGGCCAAAGCTATCGGCACCAGCGAAAAGACGAAGGCCATCATCAACTCAGTTGCCATGGGCCCGGTGCCGCCGGCCTTTTCAACCACCCACTGCATCAGGGCCGAAAAACCCCAGTAAACGGCGGCGAAGGCCAGGGGGAAGAGGGCCAGGCCCAGGGTGTTGGCAATCACCAGGCCGTTGAAGTAGGGAGAAGTCAGGTCCGGCGTCTGGATCAGCGCCCAACCCAGGACTGATGCCCACTCGGGCGTGTCGCTGAAGCCGTCGAAGGTAACGGTGGCCAGCACCAGTAGTACCAGCGCCGTCAGGCCGACGGGCAAGGGCCCCTGCGAGTGCAGGCCGATGGCCGGCGGTCGCAGGTTGAGTTCGCGGACCCCGGCGTACTCGAAACACTCGTAGCAGTCCACGCAGCCGAGTCCCTTATCCGCAGCTTCGACGCCGCAGCTTGGTCCCTCGCACTCCCGGCAGGCTTCAGGTTCCCTGACTCGTACTTCGGTTACTGAGAAGCGACTCAAGAACCCGTAAATTACGGTAAAGGCTTCGCAATGCCTCAGCCACCGGTGCTTGCCGAACAGGTACATACCGCCCAGGGTCAGGGCGCTGTAGGCGATTATCAGCCAGGCCAGCAGTGCCGGGGAGGCGCTGTCGGGCAAGGCGTTTTCCACCCAGACAAACGCAAAGAAGATAGCCACCGATGGCCAGACGCCTACCTTGTCTGCGTAGTCCAGGTTCAGGCCGAGTTCCCAGTCCGGGTCGAAGCGGTGGTACACAGCCTCGGCCAGCCCGAAGATAATCTTCCAGGGATTGATCACCGCCCACAAATTGCCCAGCAGGGACACCACGAAGCCCATGCCCACCCACCAGATGATCCAGACAAAGGTGGGGGTCAGGTTGTTAACCGGACGCTCCGACCCGAACAGTCCGGTGGCAATAACCAGGAAGAAGAGCAACAACGAGGCCAGCTTCAACGCCCAGCTTACCGGCCCAGTCAGGATAGCCGCGACAGGGTCGAGACGGAACAGGTTCAGCCTGGGGTACTCCACCCCACTGTGTTCACCCCGCAAGAATACGCCCACTACTACGAAGGAAAGGACAACCGCGGCCGCCCCGGCAATGGCAAAGTAGGTCAAAGGCAGGGGTAGGTCATACCTCTCCCCGAAGCCATGGGCGTAGGCGGGTGAGGCAAAGGGGCCCAGGAAGAGGAGAATAGCGGCCAAGATGAGGAAGGGGAGTATTGCTTTCAGCCGAAACATACTGTCACCAGGTCAGAATTAGCAGGGGTGTTTAGTTTAGCACGTTGCGGTGGGCATCTTCTGCTGCCCTGTGGGTTACTCCGGGCAATCGCGCTATGTTTCTTTTTCGTTTAGCAAGTTGTTCACAAAAAGAAGTAAGTCGCCCTGTGATTCCCGAAGGGCCTGGAAACCTCCTGTGAGACCTTGGCTTGAGACCCAAGATATCCCAACAATGTGCAAGGTCATACCATAGGGTTTCGGTCAGAATGAGGAAGATACAAAGTGCGATTGCCTTAATTAATAGAATTTGAGACGAAGTGACATTTTGATATACTGGATGCCAGCCTTATGGGATCCCATCAGATATTTGATAACCATTATGGCCATCCGAGTACGGCATCCATGTAAATGGGCCTCTGCAGAGGGATGGGCCACTACTTAAACAGCGTATCCTGCTAAGTGACAAGGAGGTGATTAGGTATGGCAAAGTTCCTTAACACCCCCGGCATTTCGTTCCAACTTGAAGAAATAATTAAGAGTGCCCAAGACAGACTTTGGCTAATCAGTCCCTTCCTCAAGGTTAACCCTCGGATTAAGCAACTCCTTGAGGACACGAACCGTTTGAAAATAGATTCACGTGTAATTTACGGAAAGAACGAACTGCAACCTGACGAGAACATATGGCTCGAATCTATGCCTTCTATCAGGACAATGTTCTGCAGAGACCTCCATGCAAAGTGCTACCTGAATGAAGAGCAAGCCCTGTTGACCTCTATGAATTTGTACGAGTATTCCCAAGTTAATAATTACGAAATGGGAATATTGGTAGCTCGCACGGAGGAGCCTGAACTGTACGAAGACATGTACCAGGAGTGCCGCCGAATATTGAGAGCGAGCGAAGAGATTCGAGTTACAGTAGCCAGAGTTCCGACTTCAGAGGGCGATAAGGGACAAGCGACACAAAGAGCCAGCCGCGCAAGGGCCACACCACAGGTTGGCAAGCCAACTAATGGCTTTTGCATTAGGTGCAAAGCCGACTTGAAAGCTGATCCAATCAAGCCCTATTGCCAAACCTGCCATCAGATATGGAACCGCTTCAAGAATCAAGACTACGAAGAAAAGCACTGCCACACCTGCGGAATCGACCATAAGACGAGTCTGCGAAAGCCTCTCTGTACTGCTTGCTATGGGAAATACAGGGAAGTCCTCGATTTTGCGGCTAATTGATTACGCACCAACCGACTTGGAGGACGGTCAAAAAGCATTAAATCGTAGCTGACTCACTTAACGTAGATGCCAGGTCGCCTCGTTATTAAGGCCTACTTTTTAGACAAACCCCTACCGCCGCTCCCGCAGCATCAAGAAGGCCAGGGGCACCGAGGAGGCCAGCACCAGCAGCAGGGCCGGGGCCGCGGCCTGGGCAAAGAAGGCTTCGGACGCCGCGCTCCAGATGGAAGTTGCCAGGGTGGGAAAGCCCGTGGGCCGCAAAATGAGCGTGGCCGGCAGTTCCTTCATCGTTAGCAGGAACACCAGCGCCGCACCGGACAACAGGCCGGGCCTCACCAGGGGCAAGGTGATGGAGGTGAAGACCTGTAACGGAGCCCTGCCCAGGCTGCGGGCGGCGTCTTCCACCCTGGGATTGACCTGCAGGATAGAGGTGCGAGTCGAACCCACGGCGGTCGGCAGGAAGAGTATTACATAAGCCAGGATCAGCAAACTCAGGTTCTGGTAGAGAAAACGGGCAAAGTTGGCCCCGAAGAAGACCAGCCCCAATGCAACCGCTATCCCCGGCAGCGCAAACCCCACATAGGTAATCCGTTCCAGCAGGGAACTGAACGTCCCCGGATACCGGACGGACAGTGTCGCAATGGGAAAGGCAGCGAGTACGGCAGCCAGAGCGGCCAATCCGGAGATGAACAGGGAGTTTCCGGCAGCCTCCCAGAGCAGCAAGAGAGGCTCACCAGCGTTTACCCCTCGCACCACCCAGTAAACCAGCACGGCCAGGGGCAATACCAGGGCAACGAGGGTTATCAAGCCACAGAACCCTGCCGCCGGCCAGCGCCAGGCCCCCAGTGGTACTACCTGGGCCGGGCGGGCCACCCCCTGGTCCACCCGGTAATAGCGGGAACGCCCCCTGGTGTAGTATTCACCCAGCAGGAATGTCAGGGCCAGCGCCACCAGAGCCAGGGAAAAGGCGGCGCCCAGTGTGCGGTCCAAAGCCGATTCGTACTGGACAAATATAGCCAAGGTGAAGGTCTCGTAACGCAGCAGGGACACTGCCCCGAAATCGCTCAGGGTATAGAGGGCCACCAGCAGGCCACCGGCAGCTATCGACGGCCTCAGCAGGGGAACCACCACCCGCCGGAAGGTAGTCCGCCAGTTGTAGCCCAGTCCGCGGGATGACTCCTCAAGGGAAGGATCCAGCCGCTGCAGGGCGGCGCGAATAGTGAGGAGCACGTAGGGATAGCTCAGGAAGGTGAGGGTCAGCATCGCGCCGGGGAAGCCGTTGATGTCGGGCAGTCGCTCCAGCCCGATCAGGTTCTCCAGGAAGCCTTGCAGCATTCCCCGGGGCCCCAAGGCCACCACTACGGCAAAGCCGGCCACGTAGCTGGGAATTACCAGGGGAAGGGTAACCAGTATGCCCCAGATCCGGGTCAGGGGCAGGTCGGTACGTACCGTCAGCCAGGCCAGGGGCAGGGCAATAGCTATGGAGGCGACGGTTACTGCCCCCACCAGCAAGAGGGTGCGTACCAGGATCTCCAGCACCCGCCACCGCAACAGGGCGTCCCAGAATTCCTGTCCTGCACCCAGGGAACGGAGGGCCAGGTAAATCGGCGATAGCAGCAAAAGGGCGCCGATTACCAGGGCCGGCGCCCACAGGATTGCCGCTGGTCCTTCCCTGCTACCGGTCAGGGCCAGTAAGGGACTGACGATCTTGGCCAGAAATGGGGTCAAGGAGAACGCTCACTTGAAGATTCAGCCCATTATGGCAGAACTCCCGTATCCTGCAATAACTTCTGAGTGCTTTCCAGGTCAGCCAGGTCTCCCGCGGAAAGGTCGGGTTTGACTATCTCCGCCAGGGGTGTCAACACACGCTGGGTCTTCACGCCTTCCACCAGCGGATACTCGAAGGTCTGGCTGGCGAAATACTGTTGCGCCACCGGAGACAGCATGAACTGAAGGAACTTTGCCGCGCTCTCGGGGTTCTCGGCGGTGGAGAGTATACCTGCGCCAGCCACCATCACAATGGAACCGGGGCCGCCGGCCCGAGGGTGGTAATTGCGGGCCGGGAAATCCTCTCCCTCTTCCGCCAGGAAACGGAAAAGGTAGTAATGGTTGACGAATCCAACCTCAATCTCCCCGGCGGCGGCGGCAGCTACCTGAGGCGTATTCTTGGGATAAACCTTGGCGTTGTTGGCTGCGATGCCCTCCAGCCATTGCCGGGTCTTCTCATCCCCCCACTGGGAACGCATGGCGGTCACCATGGTCTGGAATGAGGCGTTGGTGGGGGCCCAGCCGATGCGGTCTTTCCACGCCGGGTCCGTAAACCCAAACATATCGTCGGGCAAGTCAGCCTCGGTTAGCTTCTCGGAGTTATAGACCACCGCGCGGGCCCGCCCGGAAATGCCCACCCATTTGCCTTCGGGTGATTGAGCCCAGTCGGGGACCTGTTGCAGGATGCTGGCAGGGAGGGGAGCCAGCATGGACTCGACTGCGCCCAGACCGCCGGGTTCCTGGGCAAAAAAGACATCGGCGGGGGAGTTATTCCCCTCTTCCAACAGGGTGGCGGCCAACTGTCCGGTATTGGCATATCTGACCTCTACCTCAATTCTGGAGGCCTCGGCGAATTGTTGAATGATGTTGTCAACCAGGGACTCGCTGCGACCGGAATAGATAACGAGTTCTCCCGAGTCGGCATCCTGCACGAAAATCGTCTCATGCGGTACTTCTCGAACTATTTCTTTCTCAACCACCTCTATCACAGGGACTTCCCTGACCACTTCCTTTTCCACCACCACTTCTTTTTCAACTATTACTTCCCGGGGAACTTCCTTCACAACCTCACGGGTACACGCACCTACAAGTACCGTCAATAGCGCCACTGCTAGCATGGTCATCCACAGGCCACGGCTATAAAGGCAAACTCTGGTCATCTTGCCCTCCGTTTTGCTAGTCCTGGATGTCAGCGTGTCCGGCATTTAAGGGGAGACGCGTCCGCCTCCATTTCCTGGAAAGGAGGACAGGTAGGAGCAGTGGACGCGCACAAGTAATTGCAGTTAATTAGTATATACTTGCTTTATAAATAAGTAACACTTTGCAAACTTGTAAGACGTTAACATTTAGTTGCCAGTGTGTCAACAATGATGCGGTGAGTTTGTGTCCGGAAACCAGGAACGGTCTCCCATGTAATCGGCAGCAAAATACTATCTATTGAGGCATTCCATGCCAAAGAAAGCATAAGCGTAAAGGGATGTCATTGCGGGGGCAAGGGAAACAGGAATACCGGGGAAGGGAATGCTTGCCCGAGCGAAATGTGGGAAGCCTGAAGTGCAGGAAAGAGGCCGGATGGCCCTGTATATTCCACCGTTGCACAAGTGGATAAATTGCAATTGTTTGCAATTGAGGATACTTGCTTGAAAGCCTTATTGGCCTCAAGACAATGTTACTAAAGGCTCAAGGGCGAAACGAGGGTTAGTAGAAAAACTAATGCAGGCATACTATTGCAATTGTCCAACAAAGGCCATAATATTGGTAGAGCTTAATTGGGTGCAATGTTAGTACGACTAAAGTGATTAGGGCTTGCGGGGAGAAAAAGCTTGTGTAGCTTGCGCGGCTGATGGATGAGGCCGATTGTAACCCGGAGGACAAGAGTGGTAATCAAAGCAAGGAACTTCACTACGGCTGGGATTGAGCAGGAACCCGTCGGATATTCCGATCAGGCAGGCTTAGGGTGGGACACACCGTCGTCCTGTGAGCCTTTCATGCTGGAATGCGTTGGCGTCACGAAGCAATTTGGCGATGCGGTTGCTCTGAGCGGTTTCAACCTGCAGATTTCCCAGGGTCAGATAGTGGCCTTGCTCGGTCCCAGCGGTTGCGGGAAGACTACAGCCCTCAGGTTGATTGCCGGATTTTCTCATCCGGATGCCGGTTCCATCCGCATCGCCGGTGAGTCGGTACATGAAGACAGGCGGAGCGTACCCCCGGAAAAGCGCCGGGTTGGCATGGTATTCCAGGAAGGCGCTCTCTTTCCCCATTTGACCGTCGAGCAGAACATCGCTTACGGACTGTCCAAGGAAGACAATCGAGCGGAAAGAATTGACGAGGTCGTCCGAATGACCGGGCTGGAGGGCCTGACCCAGCGCATGCCCTACGAACTCTCCGGCGGTCAGCAGCAGCGTGTGGCCCTGGCGCGGGCCCTTGCTCCACGCCCTGAATTGCTCTTGCTGGACGAACCCTTTTCCAACCTGGATCCGGGCCTGAGGGAACAGGTGCGCCGCGACGTGATGGGCATTCTGCGCGGCAGTGGCATCACCGCCGTATTTGTGACCCACGACCAGGAAGAAGCCATGTACGTGGGCGATACCATCGCCGTAATGAACCGGGGCAAGATCGAACAGCAGGGTACACCCCACGACATTTTCCACCAGCCGCAAAGCAAGTTCGTAGCAGAATTTATCGGCATGGTGGACTTTGTGCCGGCCCAATGGGAAGACGCCCAGTTTGTTACTGCTATAGGAAGCACCGGATGGCCCACGCCTCCCTCTGCCGAGGGTATCTTGGAAGCGATGGTGCGTCCGGACTGCGTGGAGTGCTATCCCTCGGAAGATGGCAACGGTGTGGTGGCAGACCGGGAATTTCGGGGCGCTTTCTTCCTGTACCGGATTGTCCTTAATAGCGGCGGATCCGTCCGCTGCCTCTTGTCCCATGCTGACGAATACGAATTGGGGGAAAGGGTTGCCGTCCACGTCCGGTGCGGCCATTCTCTCAAGCCGTTTGTGGATGGAGTGGCCCTGGCAGGCTAGTCCCTGTTTCCAACCCTCAGCGGTTACCCGTACTGCTCCCTCTTTTTTCTGCCTACCACAAGCTCCGGCCCCGTTGTATAATCGACCCATACCCAACTATCTATTCACTTTATTGGCAGTCCCCGTCGGCACCCGGGAAGGGACCTGCCAATGTCTCAAGAGGTAATTCCTATGCCAAGGTCAAGGAGGGCTGTTTCCCGCGCCGACAGAACGGCTGACCATGAAGAAGCAGACGGCCTGGATAGATTCTCGGCGGTTACGGAGAACTATCTGCTCTGTCTTTACAGGCTGTGGGAAGATTCGGTTACTCCAACGGTTACCCAGTTGACCGATGCCATAAAGCAACTGCCCCCCACCGAAGGACTGGGTTCCTCCGTACCTTCTGTAGCCGGGATGACCCGTCGTATGCAGAAGCAGGGCTTGGTTGATGTGGGCTCTGACAAGCGAATCAGGCTTACCGGCAAGGGGTTTGAAGGCGGCGAGGACATCGCCCGTCGACACCGTTTGGCGGAGTGGCTGGTGGTCAGGCTGCTTGGCATGGACCTGCATTGCGCCCATATTGAGGCCCACCGTCTGGAGCATGGAATCTCCGGGGAACTGGAAGCGAAACTGAGGGAGCGGCTGGGATATCCGGAGAAGTCTCCTTTCGGACGTCCCATCCCCGGGGCCGGCGCGCCCCAGCTTCCTGCCAACTGCATTACCCTGGACTCGGCGGTTAAGGGCACTGAGTACATAATTGAGCGCATACCCGAGGAAGACTCAAACCTGCTTCGGTTTTTGGACGGCGCTCAGATTATTCCGGAAAGCCGGGTAAGCGTGGCGGAAGCTACCGCCTACCTGGGGGTAATGACGGTCGCCACTCCGAGGGAACAGGTGTCCATGGGCTTTAGCGTGGCCCACCAGATTGTGGTGCGGCCAGCGGAGTAGCCTTACCCCAGCAGGCTCTGCAGAGCCTCTCTTTCCAGCCCCTGCTTCGGCACAAAGTTATACTTGTCGAGGTCGTGTGGGGGCACCGTTATTGCGGGCGGCACGTCTTGCCAGAGATTCCAGTCGATTACCATGTCGGAGACCCGTGGATCGAGAGTGAAATAGCAGACTCCCTGCCATTGATTGAAATAAAGCCCCGAGAAACGCCTTCCGCTCTTTTTTCGCATTGTTCGGCCAGAATGGCCCAAGTTCGGCCACAGTTGATCGGTGTCCATGCCCAGTTCATCCAGGGTGCGTAGATAGTCACCCACCGATGGACAAGCCGCCGGCACTGACTCCTGCCCGCTTGCCAGCAGCGTTTCCCGTACTTCGGCCCAGCCGTCGGCCATGCGCCGTTCCGGGAAAGGCGGCAAGTCTTCGGTCCTCAATACCTTGATCAGCACAAACACCGGGCCCGATTCCTTCATGACATCTTCCAGGCCGATCAGAAATTCTTCCAGGGCATCAAAGCTGAAGGTCCGACTGTAGCCAGCGCCTTGGGCCATGGCCAGAAAGTTGACGTTGTCCAGACCCTGGACCGGAATGCCGTCGGTTGAAGAGTAGGTCACGTCGTCAAATACGAAGTGGACCAGGTTGTCCGGCTTGGACTCCCCGATGGTGGCCAGCGAACCCAGGTCAGTACGCAGCGTGGCGTCGCAGTCCAGGACCAGCACCTTACGGTCCGGTTGGGCCAGAGAGAGGCCCAGGCCCACGGCCGGAGCCCGGTCCATGCAGTCGGTGAGGTCTACGTCCAGCTCCCGATGCTCCGAAACCTGCGTCCAGTCCCTTAGGGCTGACGAGGTGGACACCACCAGGGCATCCTTGCGGTGGTAATTAATCGCTCTTGCCGCTTCCGTCGAGGGAATCACCGGTCGTTTCCTCCAATTCCTGTTCCCGCTGTGCCGCCGAGCGCGCTGCCAGGCGGCGGGTAGTAGCCATCAAGTATAGGCCACCGAGGATCAACACACTGCCGACGACAACACCCAATCCCAGCAGCAATGGATTATCGTCACGCAGAAGGCCCTGGTAAAGAATCCAGAAGCCCAGGATAAATATGCCCAGGCTCAACAAGCGTCCCAGCAGGCTTCTGCTCAGGTCTTTAAGCAATCGCTATTTGTACTCCGGGATGAAGGCAGCCCGTTTACAGGTTGCCGGCTCTTTGAACTTCGGGCTAGCCCAATATAAGAGAAACCGAGGCGACTATCAAGCGGTCGCCTCGGTTGATTGTCCTTGTTCCAGGGTCATCAAAGCCGTTTAGGGGAGCGATGCCCTTTCTTGTCGGCAACTTATGTGGGACTGACGCCCAAGGCCTCAGGTACCTCCCTGAATGCCATAGCTACAGAGCGCGGCGAGCGGGTGCGGAACTGGACAGGCGTGTTCTCGACCTGCGGCTCCACGGCCAGGTGGACAAATACCGGGCCCACGGCGCTTAGCACTTCGTCGATTCCGTTGGTGAAGTCCTCCAGGTTGTCATAGGAAAAGACCGCTGCGTAACCAGCCGCCTTGGCCATGCCTTCCCAGTCGGAGCACTCGGAGCCCGGAATGGGCTGTCCGCCGGTCACAGCATATACGTTGTTGTTGAACAGGAAGTGGTAGAAGTTCTTAACTCCCTTGTTGGCTGATGTCACCATCGCCCCCAGGTTCATCAGAAGGCTGCCATCGCCGTCCAAAACCATGACCTTGCGGTCCGGCTGGGCCAGGGCCAACCCCAAACCCAGGTTGGAGGCTTTGCCCATGGCGCCGGACAAGGGCAGGTCCAGGCTTTGGCCGGTGGTTACACTGGGCAGGCCAAAACCCACGTTGTTAGCGTTCATCGTGGGGACTATGATGGAGTCCTCCCGCTTACTGTCAATCAGCCTTACGGCATCGGTATTATTGATCATATTCCTTGCTCCTTTCTTCTTGGCCCATTGTGGCCGAAAACTGGGCGCCGAATTAGGCTCCGAACTCGGTGCCCACCAGGACGGCTACCGGCTTATGGGTGCGTTCTGCTTCTGCGATGGCCGTGCTGATGCGATCGGCGTCGTCGTCAGTCTCGATCAAGTAGTAGCTAATGCCCCAGGCGTGGAGAATGTGCTCGATAAAGCGAGCGGCAGAGTCGCTGGTAATTCCGTGGCGGCTCCAGCCACGATAGCCAACCAGCATCACCAGCGGCTGGTTGATGTCCAGGCCCAGCCCCCGAATGGAGTCGCCGGACTCAAAAATGCCGGTGTTTTGGATCAGTACGATGGGCCGCTTTCCGCCGACCCACAAGCCGGCGGCGATGGCCATGGTCTCGCCCTCGCGGCAAACGGGGACGAGGTCCAGAGATTCTTCCTCGGTCAGCAATTGATACATGAAATTGGTCTCGCTGTCCGGCAGCCAGACCACATGGGAAATGTTGTTCTTTTTCAGCTCGGCAACAATAGCCGGCGGATGCAGCACTGATTCATAGGTCGTCATTATGTCTCCTTACCGGACCAGGTTAGTCTTGAAGTCTGCCCCATTATATTAAGGGGTAGATAGGGAGTCAATAAAGCGAATTAGGAGCAACTTTCGGCATTGGTGTTCGGCCATCCACATTTGTAGGGGCAACCCTTGTGCTTGCCCTGGCCCTACCCGTCAGGCCGCCCAAGCGACCGTACTAACCAGGCAAATAATACTTTGGACTACGATGTAGTATGCTGTGTAATTAAAAGTTCGCACAAAAGGTTAACCCCAAGTTTCGCGGTATATCTTCTAAAGGAGGGTAGTTTATATGAGTATGGCAACCCCAGTGATGAGAGGCGGAAGAGGAAGCGGCGGTGGAAAGGGAGGCGGTGGAAAAAGTGGAGGAACCAGACCCGCTAACGCTCCGAGTACAACAGGCAAAAAGTCAGGTGGAGGAAGGGGTAACAATCCTCAAAAAAAATAGCTCAAATCTGACGCTTCTCAAGCGTCACCCATTTCAAAGGCCACCCGTCAGTTGGGTGGCCTTTGAGTTTCCCTATTCAGTTACCAAAGACGAGCGAATCTTCCAAAACTTCACGTTCTTAGGCGTTCGTGGGAGGGGGATTACGTTGCGGGTGTTCCGCTTTCCCGTAGCAAACCGCGCGCCGCCGCCCTTCGCTTGACGGCGGCTATCGGGGCGACGATAACCAGCAGGGCTGACACCGGGATTGCTATGACCCACAGCATGAATGGGTCAGAGTCCGCATTGAAGTAGGACAAGGTTAGCAGCAGATTGAGCGGAATGGAGACGGCGCCAAACACGAACCCCATAAGCGTCCCGTAGCCGAATCCGCCCCCTGCATTATCATGCCGGCCAAGCCTCCCACCGCAACCCCGATAACTACCGGAATGGAGAGAAATACCAACAAGACGACGATGATAAAGACGTTGAAGCCAGGTCCGCCAAAATCAGTCTCCCACATGTCATACGCTTCCTTTAGGCCGATTCCGGCACATATCCGCTAGCGCGCCATCTGCTGCCGGGTGATCTGGCACCAGCCCATATACCCGGACGTTATATCTTCGGCCATCTCGTCATCACTGCGGGCGCTGGGGACCACGAGTCGGGCGGGGGCAATCCTTGATTTCGGTCTGGTCCACCATGAGGGCCCCGGCCCGTTCCATGAAGGCGTTGAACTGGGCCGGCAATTACAGGACCTCTTCACCCAAATCGTGGTGTGCGCGGCCTCTTTCCACTGGGGGGGTCCTTCAGTGCTCGGAGGAAACTTTCCTGGCCGTTGGTGGTGGTCGTTTGGTTGCCACTGCCTTCATATCTCATGCTTTGGCCGAGAGCATCAGCAAGGGTTGATTCTTAATTCCGGGTCTGTCCTTTCACGCCTTAAAACTCCACGTTATTGGGCGTCCTGGGGAAGGGGATAACGTCGCGGATGTTCTGCATACCTGTAGCGAACTGCACCGTGCGCTCGAAGCCCAGGCCGAAACCGGCGTGGGGGACGGTGCCGTAGCGGCGCAGGTCCAGGTACCACCAGTAGGTTTCTGCGTCCAGGCCCGCCTGCTTCATCCGGTCCAGCAGGACGTCCTGACGTTCTTCGCGCTGGCTGCCGCCGATGATCTCGCCGATGCGCGGTACCAGCACGTCCATGGCCCGCACCGTCTCCCCATCGTCGTTCATGCGCATGTAGAAGGCCTTGATGTCCTTGGGGTAGTCGGTAACCACCACGGGCTTTCCCACCCGCTTCTCAGTGATATACCGCTCGTGCTCCGACTGCAGGTCCAGGCCCCATGACACGGGGAACTCGAAGCTCTCACCGGAGCTTTCCAGCAGCTTTACCGCCTCGGTGTAGGTCAGCCGCTCGAAGCTGGAGTTGATTATCCCCTCCAGGGTGGAGATGGCGGTGTTGTCGTACCACTGGTTGAAGAAGGCCATGTCCTCGGGGCACTTGTCCAGGGCTTGGCTGAAAACAAACTTCAGGAAGTCCTCGGCCAGCTCGGCCAGCCCGTCCAGGTCGCAGAAAGCCACCTCGGGCTCCACCATCCAGAATTCGGCCAGGTGGCGGGAGGTGTTGGAGTTCTCAGCCCGAAAGGTGGGGCCGAAGGTATACACATCGGAAAGGGCCAGGGCGAAAATCTCCGCTTCCAGCTGCCCGCTGACGGTTAGATAGGTGGGCTGGCCGAAGAAATCCTCGGTGCTGTCTACCAGGCCGTTCTGGCGGGGAGGGTCCTGCAGGTCCAGGGTGGTGACCCGGAACATGGAACCGGCGCCCTCGGCATCGCTGGCGGTGATCATCGGGGTCTGGATGTACTGGAAGCCCCGTTCCTGGTAGAAGCTGTGGATGGCATAAGCCATGGTGTTGCGTACCCGGGCCATGGCCCCAAAGGTGTTGGTCCGCGGCCGCAGGTGCGCAATCTCCCGCAGAAATTCCAGGGTATGGCGCTTTTTCTGGAGAGGGTATTCCTCCGGGTCCGCCTGCCCCAGGACTTCCAGCTTGCTGGCCTTTACTTCGTACTTCTGGTTACGGCCCTCGGACTCCACCAACTCCCCGGTAGCGCAAACACTGCACCCAGTATTAAGGGTTTCCACAAGGGGGTAATCAGGCGACGACTGCTCCACCACGATTTGCAGGTCTTTAAGGGTGGACCCGTCGCTGATCTGGATGAAGGAAACCGCGCCCGAAGAACGCCGGGTCTTGACCCAGCCCTGCACCAGGACTTCTCCGCCGGCAGTCTCCCGATCGAAAATGTCTTTAACTCTGGTACGCTGCATAACGTGCCTCCCCATAGGCCAACTGCCCCGATTCTAGCACCGAGGGACTGGGAGGGAAAGGGCAGTCTGGTCAGGGAAGTCCCCGAAGCCCGTACAGGATTCCAGTGCCCTTGTGCAGGGACAGAGGGGCTCTTAAGCCTGGCGGCGGTTCCGGAAACGTTCCTCTTCTTCCGGCGGCCGGACATTGCGGAACATGAAATATAGCGAAAGATCGTATCCAATCTTTAGGAGAGCGGAGCCTACCAGCGGTGTCCAGGCAGCGGTGATGTTCCAGATAGCCGTGGTCACCGAAGGGCCAAGTGCCCCCGCGGCGCTTCGACTCACCATGTTAATGCTGGCCATGGCAACCCGTTCCTCAGAATTGATCACCGCCATATTGTATGAGTCCCTGGTGGGAACATCCATCTGGCTCAAGAAGGCGCGGCATTGCCAGAACACTATCGCCAGTGTGGCTGTGGGTGCGAAGGCTGCGGCCAGCAGGAAGAAGCTGGAGGGGATATGGGTGAATACCATGGTGTTCAGCAGTCCGATTCGGTTTGATATCTTCGCTGCTATCCACAGTGAGGATGCCGTCAGGAAATGTGACAACGAAAACACAAGCGCCAGAGATTCGACTGTCAACCCGAATTTCGTATAAAACCAGTAGGCCACCAGGCTCTGCATCACCATGGAGGTGGTAAATGTATCCACGCTGTACAGGGAGATCAGGGTAAAAATTCTTCGCCGCGACGGCAGCTTCAACGGGTTTTGCCACTGCTGACGGATGGTTGCCCCTTCCACCCCCGACGAGACAAAGAGGTACAGCGCCGCCCCGGCCAGTTGGCACAAAGCAAAGCCCAGAAACATTGTCTGGTAGGACGACAGAAGGGACAGGCCAAGAGCTTCCTGTAACAGGACCGGGATGCCCGCGGCCAGCGCGCCCAGAAAGGTCCCGGTGCGGGCAACAATGCTGTAAACGGCGAAAATATCGGTGCGCCTTTCGGGAGGGCCGGTATCCGGGAGAATGGCAACTTCCAGGGGTTGCGCCGGGCTCTCTCCACCGCCGCCGCCCGTGGACAGGCTTCCCAGGAAGGCGATGGCCAGTAGCGGAATAAAGGCTTCGGTGAAGTACATTGCCAGTCCGGCCGCCGCCGCCAACAGGGAAAAGACGACCAGAAGACGCCGTCGACCTACTCTTTCGCTGACTATTCCCACCACCAGCGCAAAGAATGAAACTCCGGCAACCCCCACGGTAAGGACCGCGCCAATCTGCACCAGACTGAAGCCCAATTCAGCGAGATAGATTGCTATGATGACGGCAATGAAGCTCTGGGAGAAAGTACGGATCCCACGGGCCAGGGTTATCAGCCTGGCATCACGGTTCATCCAGGAAAGTGAAGTACTGAGCCGGGTAATCATAACCTGGCCCATTGGCGCTGATCGTGCAGGGAATCCGGCCTAATGTTCAACAGCCACCGGTTGGGGGCCGGGCGGTAAGCCGACCGCCGAGTTTCCTGCAGCAACCTAAATCCCCGGCCTGGCCTTGTGCCACTCGGTGGCCTGCTCGTAAGCATAGGCCATGTTCAGCAGGCGCTCCTCGGACAGGTGGGGGCCGATAAGCTGCATCCCCACCGGCAGTCCCTCGGAAAAGCCGCAGGGTACAGACATAGCTGGCAGGCCGGCGATGTTGATGGGCAGGGTGCAGACATCGATCAGGTACATCTGCAGCGGGTCGGCCATCTTTTCCCCCAAAGGGAAAGCAACTACCGGCGAAGTGGGTGTCACCAGGGCGTCTACCTGTTCGAAGACCCGGTCAAAGTCCTGGCGAATGAGGGTGCGCACCTGCTGGGCCTTGAGGTAGTAGGCGTCATAGTAGCCGGCGGACAGGGCGTAGGTGCCCAGCATAATTCGTCGCTTCACTTCCGGCCCAAACCCTAGTTGGCGGGTGGTTTCCATGGCCTTCCACATATCCGGGGTGTCCTGGTAGGAATAGCCGAATTTCACGCCGTCGTAGCGGGCCAGGTTGGCCGAGCACTCAGACGGGGCGATGATGTAGTAGCAGGCCAGGGCGTATTCGGTGGTGGGCAAGGACACGGGTTCCACCGAGGCGCCCAAGCCCTCCAGTTCCTTGATAGCCGTTTCCACGGCCGAGCGAACTCCCGGCTCCATTCCCTCTACAAAGTATTCCCTGGGAATGCCTATCCTGACTCCTTTAATGTCGCCGGTCAGCCCCGCTGTGAAGTCAGTGGACGGCAGGTTCAGGGACGTGGAGTCCCTGGAGTCGTAACCAGCGATGGCGTTGAGGGTGATGGCACAGTCCATCACGTCCTTGCCCACGGGCCCAATCTGGTCCAGAGACGAAGCAAACGCCACGAGGCCGTACCGGCTGACCCGTCCATAGGTGGGCTTCAGGCCCACCACGCCGCACAGGGAAGCCGGCTGACGAATGCTGCCCCCGGTGTCCGAGCCCAAGGCAACGATGGTTTCATCGGCGGCCACCGAGGCCGCGGCGCCTCCACTGCTGCCGCCTGGCACGCGATTCAGGTCCCAGGGATTGTGGGTGGGAAAGAAGGCAGAGTTTTCGCAGGACGAGCCCATGGCGAACTCGTCCATGTTGCCCTTACCCAAAAGGACGGCGCCCTGGCCGAACAGCTTTTCCGATACTGTGGCGTCGTACACCGGCACGTAGTTTTCCAGCATGCGGGACGAGCAGGTAGTGAGAATGCCCTTGGTGCAGATCAGGTCCTTGACCTGCACCGGAATGCCGGTCATGGGGCCACCACTACCAGCAGCCAGCAACCGGTCAGCTTCCTCCGCCTGCTGCAGGGCGTGGGATTCGGTAAGGGTGACGTAGGCCTTGACCCGGTCCTCCACCTGGGCTATCCGGTCAAAGCAGGACCTGGTTAGTTCCACGGCGCTGAAAGACCCGGAGTCCAATCCGGCCCGGGCCTCGTGCAGGGTCAATTGCCAGAGTTCGGACAAGGGGCTTACTCCTCCAATACCGCCTTTACCCGGAAGAAGTCGTCCTGTCTCCGGGGCGCGTTCCGCAGTGTGTCTTCGGCGCTGAGCGGTTCGCCCGGCACGTCGTCACGCATGACCGAGTTCACTTCCACTGCGTGACCGGTCGGCATCACCGCGCTGGTGTCCAACTGTTTCAGCAACTCGAACTGGTCGAGGATGGCGGACAACTGCTCCTGAAAAGTTGCCATTTCCTCTTCGGTCAACCCGATGCGGGCCAAGGCGGCGATGTGTTCGACTTCGGAACGTTCCAGGGGCATAGTTACTCCGGTTGGTAAATTTCTGTACTACTGCTACTGGATTGGTTGGATGGTTGGATCGTTATCGAAGCGGGCAGCCCTTGTGGCTGCCCCTGCATATTTATCCCAAGAGTTGGTATCTGCCTCTTCTACCCCTTAGTTCATTTCCGAGCCGCCGGACACGCTGATGGAGAGGCCGGTCATGTAGTCCGACTCTGAGGACGACAGGAATGCGGCCATATTGGCGATGTCGTCGCCCTGGGCAATGCGGCCCATGGGCACCCGGGTGGACCGTTCCTGCACCATCAGGGCCCGGTGTTCCTCGGCGGACTCCCCCTCGGAGGCCAGGGCGGCGGCGATGAAGTCCACCCGCTCCGTGTCCACCAAACCGGGGCAAATGGCGTTGACGTTGACCCGGTGGGCAGCCATTTCCTGGGCCAGGGCCTGGGTGAAGCCGACCAGGGCGAACTTGGAGGCGCAATAGACGCCGTAACGGGCAATGCCCCGCTTGCCAGCGCCCGAGGAGATGATGATGATCTTGCCACCCCCGTTGCCAGCCTGATCGCGGGCCACCATGTGACGGGCCACGGCCCGGGAGCACAGGTAGGTGCCCCGTACGTTGACTCGCATTACCTCGTCGAAGGCATCCTCTTCCAGGTCCACGACAAGGACACGGTCGCGGCCGGGCCGGGAACCGGCGTTGTTCACCAGGATGTCTATCTTTCCGAACCGGTCCAGCACCTGGCTAACCATATCGTCTACCTGGGCGCTGTCGGACACATCGGAGAAGAGACCCAGGGATTGTCGTCCCTCGGCTTCAATTTCCTTGACGACGCTGGGAAGACCTTCCCAGCCTTCCAACCGGTCCTCGGTGCGGATGGCATCCAGGGACTGGGTTACGTCGGTTACTACCACGTCGGCCCCTTCACGGGCCAGGCGGGTGGCAATGGCGCGGCCAATACCGTGACGGCCGCCGGCACCGGTAACTATGGCTACTTTTCCGCTGAGGTCGTACATTTCTTTCGCTTCCTCTCTACCCGCTTTGCCTGCGGCCACTGTTGGTGGTACCCAGGGGGTATTTCTTCTACCCGCCGCTGCTGGGCAGGGCAATGAGGGCCGTGCCGCCCACGTAGCGTTCTCCGGCCGTACCCGTCATCAAAACGTCGCACTCGATGAGGTTCTCGCCGTCCTCCTGCCTGGTATCTGTAACGGTGGCGGAGATCAGGAGAGGCTTGTTGTGGGGCACGGGTTGCCGGAACACCAGGTCGAGGTCTTTCAAAGCCTCCGCTCCCGCCCAGTCGGTGAGGGCCTGGCTCATGATGGCCATGCTCATTACCCCGGGCACGATTGGGCCGGGCAGGCCACCGGCCTCGGCAACTTCCTGGCTGGTAAAACGGTTGGGCATGGGGTTGCCCCACAGTTCGCAGAAGGTGGACACGTTCTCGTCGGTGGCCACCAACTCGACCGGGCCGATCTCATCGCCCATCTCAATGTCTTCAAAAAAGGGACCGTTGCTGTTCGCCATTGGTTAACTTACTCCCGGGACGCGTAGGATTCCTGGACGTCGGCCACCACCACGCCATCCTGGTTGGTGAAGGTGGTCTCCCATACAGTGAAGACCATGGTGCCGCTGCGCCCCGTCTTGGGGTAAACCTCTTTCAGATGAGAGGAAGCCATCAGACTGTCGCCGGCCACTATGGGGGAGCGGGACTGGACCCGCTGTCCGGCGTGGAAACGGGCGCGGCCGAATTTGAGGTCAATATCGGGAAGTTCCACGTTTCGGACCAGCATGGTGACGAGGGTGGGAGGGGCCAAAACCCCGGCGTATCCGGCGGCCTGTGCTGCGGCCTGTTCCGTAAAGATGGCGTTGGTTTCGCCGATGCTGCGAGTGAACGTGCTAATGAGTTCGGCGGTAACCTCGAAGGGCCCGGCCTCGTGCTCCACGCCGTAGAGGTCTCGGTTGTACTCCAGTTCCATTGTCATTGGAATCTCCCGATGATTGTCAATTGGGTTCGTCGTCGGCTGGTTGGGACCGGCAAATCCGGCTTACCCCACGCCTCTAATTGCTCGCGGTATCTTTCAGCCAGACCGGCGTAAAGTCGCCAGAAAGCAGGGACTCCACCAGGTCACGCTCGTTATTCACGGTTTGTGGGAACGACGTCATGCAAGCGCCCAGGTGGCTGGCCAGGTGGGCGTCGCTGCCGCCGGTGCCCAGGTAGTTCTGGTCACGGCACAGGACGTCGGCCCGTTCGTTTTCCCCTGCCCGGCTGCCCCCGTTCAACCGCTCCACAATGTTTACGTCGGTAAAGGTCTCGCCCTGCTCCATGTAGTCCACGAGGCCAATGCCGAAGCGGCCCGGGTGGGCTGGAATGGCGATGGCGCCATGGTGGCTGGCGGCCTTCATCAATTCCCTGGCGTCGATCCTCACGTTAGCCAGATCAATTTCGTTGGCCAGGGCTTCGGTTACGCCGTAAACGAGGAAGTGGCCGTAGCGCGTGTCCAGTTCGGAGCCCTTGAGGATGAGCACGTCGTACTCGGCAGCCAGTTGGGAGTAGTCCTTGTCGAAGTCGAACTTGCGGTGTTCCGTCAGGATGAAGCCGTCCACGGTGTAGCCGCGCTTATTGCGCAGCACCTGGACCCATTTGACGTATTGTTCAACGGTGGCGCGGGAATCGTCGGAGGAAACGGAGTGGCTGTGCAGGTCCAGGTACATCAGGCGGATTATTTCCTCAATCAACTGGCTGGCCTGTTGTGGCCGATTCCACCACAGGGGAGAATCGGCTCAGGCCAGATGTAGTCAGAAGACTTCCGGGCTTCGGGAACAATGATAGCGTTTGGGGCGGTTTTCGGCAACCTGTGAGAAGGAAGCGACCCAGGTCAGCACCCTCGTGTCCTGGCGTTTCAACCGTACCGGCAGGTATATCATGCCGAGCGGAGCCGAAGAATCTGAAACCCTGGCCGGTTACCAATCCCGGGACACAGACCGGGCCCTGTCGGATGGATTTAGCCCTTCGGCAAGCTCAGGGCGGCTGGCCATGGCTAAGGTTGGCCGGTTTGAGTGAGCGTTATTGCTCTCGAGAATCAAGGGCAACCACAAGGGTTGCCCCTGCAACGCATTCACGGAAGGGTTCTGCGCGGACTATTTAGAGACTCCGCTGCTAACCCCGCATCGTCTTCAAAAAGCTGTCGCCACCGGCCCTTATCATGTCCTGGGCGCCGATGGACATCAGCTGAACACCTCGGCTGGCAAAATGCTGGAACCGCGAGACGTTGTTGAGGGACATACCCGCTCCGGCCACGCCGATGGCCTTGCCTTCGGCCTTGGTACCCTCAATTACCTTATCAATGGCCGCGTCCAGTTCGGCGGCGCTGGCCATGCCCATGGTCTGGGTCAGGTCGCTGCTGCCCACCAGCAGGGCGTCTACGCCGGGTACCGAAGCGATTTCCCGCACGTTTTCAACAGCCTCAGGGGTCTCGATCATCACGATGACCAGCACCTCACGGTTGGCGGCGGCATAGTATTCGGGGGTGGACAGTCCGGCGCCAAACCGGTTGGTGCGGCCTCCGGTAGCGCTGCTGCGGTCGCCGTCAGGGTAGTGGTGCGAGGCACGGGCGACGCCTTCCGCTTCCTCCCGTGTTGAGATGTGGGGCACTATCAGGCCCTGCGCTCCCCGGTCCAGAAATCTCAGTATGGTCGAAGGATAGGCGTTTGGTATGCGGCAGATGGGGGTAAGGTCGTATAGCTCGGCGGCACGCACCATGTTCTCCGTTTCCGAGTCGTTGGAGGAGCCGTGCTCACAGTCGATCCATACCCAGTCGAACCCCATAACACCGTAGAGTTCCACCAGGCCGGGGGAGTAGAAATTGATGCTGGCGCCCAGGGCTACCTGGCCTTCGTTTACTTTTGCCTTGGTTAGGTTGGTTCGGACCATGTCGTCTCCTGTCTATTGAGGGAATACCCTGGTCAAGTGAGAGAAATGAAAAGAGGAAGAGGGCTGGCAAAACCTGTAAGCCGGGTTCTGTATCCCTCCGCAGACCGCCTGAAATTAGGGAATGGGCGGCGGGCCCGGAGAGACGGTGACCATCTATCTAGCCCCTCGCGAAGCGCCTTTGGGGCAATCCGCAAGTCGGCGCTTTTTAAAGGCGCCGGACGACGTTACCATCGGGGTCAAGCAGCCAACCCGGGGACGAGCCGGACACCCATAGTCCCCCTATTCGGCCTTGCTCCAGGTGGGGTTTGACCGTCGCTGCGTCACCGCAGACGACCGGACGCTCTTACCGTCCGATTTCAACCTTACCCCCGTCATAATGCTCTTGCCGGAGGCGGTATGTTTCTGTGCCACTTTCCGTCCCCTGGGCAGCGGTGAGGCTGCCGCAGAAGCCTGGGAGTTACCCAGCACCCTGTCCAGAGGAGCCCGGACTTTCCTCCCCGGCTGGGTTGCCCCCGCCGCGGCGGTCACCCGGTTTTGCCTGGCCCTCTCCGCTGGCACTCTAGCATAGGGGTATAGGGGGGTCAAGGAAGAAAAAGAATTGGGGTTCGTGGCTAAGGCCTACCCGAGGTTGGGCTTGATCATCTGTAGGGGCAACCCTGGTGGTTGCCCTGCCCGAGTGAGAAACACACCGCGTGGAGAGAGCAGTCGCCTTGGGAGACTCTGGGATAGTCCGGGTCTGCACATTACGCAGGTAGGGGCAGCCACAAGGGCTGCCCCTACAATTTCAGCTTGAACGGCCTGACTTGCCGTCTCTTACCCCAGGAGCAACATCCTGCCGCAACTGTTGCAAAGCACCGTTTGGCGGCCAGAGCGGACGTGCTGCAGGTGCTGGGAGGGGAGCGACATTCGACAGGCCTGGCAGAGGCCCCGTACGACTTGGGCGATGGCCCTTCCCTGTTTGTTGCGCCGCAGGCCTTCGTAACGGGACAGTTCCACCGAATCAACTCCGGCGGCCAGGCTGGTGCGGTTTTTTACGAGGCTTTCCTGCCTGTTGGTCAGTTCCTCCAGTTGTTGCCACAACTGGGCTTGCCGGGTCTCCCAGGCTGTCTGGGTATCCGACAGTTGCTGCTCCAGCCCGCTAATGCTGGACCTGGCGTCTTCGGCCTGGAGAGACAGTTCGAGGAGACGCACGTCCATCTGCTCCAGCATGTGACGAACATTGTTTGCCTCTAACTGCAGGGTTTCCAGGTCCCGGGGATTGGCCACATCTCCACCGTAAAGCTGGGTGTCCAGATTGTTGGACCTCTCCCGCTGACTTTCGGTTTCGCGCTGCAATTCCCGGTGCGCGGTTTGGATCTCCTGCAGCTTGGTCTTTGCCTGCTCCAGAGATTCTTCGATCTTGCCCAGGGACAACCGGCCCTCAAGTTCCCGTTCTACTTTGACTATCTGGCCGTTGACTCCGTCCAAGTCGAGGTCAACTTCTTGAAGGCAATAAAGTTGCTTAACAGTGGTCATTCATGCCCGCCCTTTTTTTCTGATGGCAGAATCCGGCCATTGTCTCGCAAATTGGCCTATTTGATTCTATTGAGTAACAGCAAAAATGTCAATAACAAGTATAACCCTAATAAATATGCACTCTTGGTATTGCAGGCAGCAATACCAACGGCCAGGGCATATAAATGGGGTGGGGCAATGATCGGTTTGCTATACTGAAGGCGCCTTTGCTACACCTTGACCAACATGGTTTGTTTACTTTGCGAATCCTCCATTTTTCAGACTTGCATATCGGCGTAGAAAACTACGGACGAATAGACCCGTCCACCGGATTGTCCACTCGGCTAGGCGATTTCCTGGGATCCCTGGATGAGGTGGTGGAGTTTGCCCTGACCCAGGGCGTTGACCTGGTGCTGCTGGCCGGGGACGCCTACAAGGGCAGGGATCCGTCGCAAACGCACCAGCGGGAGTTTGCCAGTCGGCTCTTTCGGATCGCGTCGGCCGGCATACCCGTATTTCTGCTGGTGGGAAACCACGACCTGCCCAACGCCGGCAGTCGTGCCAATGCCGTGGAGATCTTCCCCACTCTGCAGGTGCCCAACGTGATTATCGGCGACAACCTTCAGACTTATCTCGTCCAGACCCCGGTCGGGCCCCTGCAGGTAGTGGCAGTGCCCTGGCCTCGCCGGGGCCGCCTGCTCACCCGCGAAGAGTCCCGGGGATTGACCATCGACGAGGTCCGTGCCGAGATTGAAAGCCGTATGACCCAGGCCATAGGAAAAAGAGTCAGCGAATTGGACCCAGGCATTCCGGCTATTTTGACGGGCCACGTAACAATCAATGGCTCCACCGTCGGCACCGAGCGGTCCATGATGCTGGGCAACGACCACGTGCTGCTGGCCAGTGCCGTTCATCGCCCCGAACTGGAATACGTTGCGCTGGGCCACATTCACAAGCACCAGGTTCTGCGGCGGGAATCGCCCATCGTGGCCTATTCGGGCAGCTTGCAGCGGGTGGACTTCTCGGAAGAGGCCGACGAAAAGGGTTTCTGCGTCGTTGAACTGGACCCAGCCGCGCTCCAGGGGCAGCGACTGGTGGACTTTCAATTCCAGCCGGTCAACGCCCGGCGCTTCGTGACAGTTGACGTTACCATTGCCCCCGGGGAGCCTGACCCCGCTGCCGCCGTCCTCAGAGCCATTGCCCGACATGAGGTAACCGATGCCGTGGTGCGGGTAAGGATACGGCTGCCCGCTGAAGCGGAACCTTTGTTGAGAGAAGGCGCCATCCGGGAGGCGTTGCACTCTGCCCATTACATAGCTGCCGTGAGCCGGGAGGTTGAAGGAACCCGACGCACCCGTCTGTCCAGCGGTGAGTCGGAAGGTCTGCAACCCCTTCAGGCTTTGCGGATTTACCTGGAAGGCCGCGACGCCGACCCCCAAAGGGCAGAGAGAGTGATGCAGTACGCCGAGGAACTTATTGCGGAGGTGGAGACAGGCGAACCGCCCGCTGGGTTGTCATAAATACAGCCAGACCCTGCAGGAACGGCTGAGTTCTTCCGTTTCCCCCTGAGGGTGATGTCCCCGGCCAAGATTTCTTTGCTTGACACCTCCATACCCTGCCCTTAAACTCCCATTGCAATCCACCCGTACGGGGGGTTAGCCGCCGGAACCTCCGGCAGTTCTTATCCAGGCACGGTGGGCCGCTGGGATCCTATGTTGACCGAGACGGCCAAAATCGAATGCATTTATCGTTTAACACAGCTGAGTTAGCTGCGCCACCAGTTGGCGCGGCTTCTTTTTTGTCCACCAACTTCCCTGCATCACCCTTTTTGTTGGTCGAGGGCAATAGATGAACACCACTTTGACTGCTGTGTCTGGCCTTGAAGTCGGGCATTACACCGATCTTGCCAACGCCACGGGCTGCACCGCCATTATCTGCCGCGCCGGCGCCTCGCCGGGCGTGGACGTGCGCGGCGGTTCTCCAGGAACCAGGGAAACCGACCTGTTGCAGCCCATGCGCCGGGTTGACCGCGTCCACGCCATTGTCCTGAGCGGGGGTAGCGCCTATGGACTGGATGCGGCGTCCGGCGTGATGCGTTACCTGGAGGAGCAGGACATTGGCGTACGGGTTGGTTCCGCGCTTGTGCCCATCGTCTCTTCCGCCATTCTATTCGATCTGAATCTGATTACCCATAAAGTCAGGCCCGGGCCAGCCGAAGGGTATGCCGCCGCCCAGGCTGCTAACACAGAACCGGTTCCCGAAGGCACTACGGGCGCAGGCACCGGGGCCACTGTGGGGAAAATCCTGGGACCGGACCGGGCGGTTAAAGGGGGCATCGGAAGTGCCGCCATGACCCTGCCCGACGGGAATACTGTGGCTGCCCTTATCGCCGTAAATGCCGTTGGCGATGCGGTGGACCACCGCACCGGCCAGGTAGTTGCCGGCCCCCGGCGCGAGTCGGGCCCTGGATTTCTCCCTGCTGTCGAAGTGCTGACTCGCGGGGAGGCCCAAGTGGAAGCCAGCGTGGCGCCGCCGATGAGCAATACAACGATTGGAGTAGTTGCCACCGATGCCACCCTGACCAAGGAGGAAGCCAACTGGCTGGCCCGAATCAGTCATGATGGCCTGGCCCTGGCCATCCGCCCGTGCCACACCAGCCGGGATGGGGATACTTTGTTTACGATGGCCACCAACCAGCGCCACCCGCCCGGTGACCTGACTACCCTGGGTACGGCAGCGGTCGAGGTAACTGCCCAGGCGGTGCTGCGTGCCGTCCTGACCGCCACTGGACTGGGGGGAATACCAGCAGTGAGTGAACTGAATGGCGAAGGCTGACCAGCAAGAGCGGCGAATCGGTTTCATTGGAGCCGGGGTCACGGGCTCAGGCCTGGCACTGGCACTGTACCGACTGGGTTACAAGATATGCTCCGTGTCCAGCCGCAGCTACGGGTCTGCCGAAGCCCTGGCAGCCAGCGTACCGGGGTGCAGTGTCTGCACGACAGCGCAGGAAGTAGCGGACAATTCCGACCTGGTGTTTATCACCACTCCAGACGCGGCCATTGCGCCGGTGGCGGCCTCAGTCCGGTGGCGTACTGGTCATGAGGTGGTTCACTGCTGCGGCGCGTCGGGACGGGACATCTTGAAGGGGGCGGCCGACCAGGGCGCGAATACCGGCGCCTTTCATCCTTTCCAGACCTTTGCCGGTCTGGAAAGCCCGGACCAGGCCATTGCAAGGCTATCTGGCGTAACCTTCGCTATTTCGGCGGAGGAAGTGCTGGAGGGTTACTTGAGGGATCTCGCTGAGGCCCTGGACGGGCGAGCGGTAACCATGGACGACGAGTTGCGCTCTCTTTATCACGCCTCGGCAGTCCTGAGCTGCGGATACCTGGTAACCCTGTTGCAGGCGGCGGTAGAGGTGTGGCAGGCCGCTGGGTTCACCGAAGAGGAAGGCTTGGATGCGGTGGTTGCAGTTTCCCGGGCCACCCTGGAAAATGTGGCGCGGTTGGGACCGAAGGCCAGCGTAACCGGACCGCTGGTGCGGGGTGATGTTGCTACGGTAACGCGGCACCTGTCTGCGCTGGTTAACACCAAACCCGAAGTGGCCGGGCTGTATGCGGCGCTTACGCACCAATCCCTGCCGCTGGCGAGAGAAGTCGGGCTGAACTCAGATGGTGAAACAGTCCTCCGCCAGGAACTGGCCGAATACGGGTTCCCACTCCCAAGGTAAGAGGTTGCAGGCATGGCGAAAATAACCGTCAGGCACATCGCCGAAATGAAGCAGCGTGGGGAGAAGATCCCCATGATAACTGCCTACGACTACACCACTGCCGTCCTTGCCGATGCCGCCGAAATTCCAATAGTGCTGGTGGGGGACAGCCTGGGCATGGTGGTGCTGGGGCACGAGTCAACCATCCCCGTTACGATGGACGACATCATCCACCATACCAAAATGGTGGCCCGGGGCAACAAGAACTCCCTGATAGTTGCCGACCTGCCCTTCATGACCTACCAGGTGGACCCCTCAGAAGCGCTGCGCAACGCGGCCAGACTTCTCCAGGAGGGAGGAGCGCACACCGTCAAACTGGAAGGCGGGGAGAACATAGCCCCAACCGTCCGACGCATCGTACAGTGCGACATCCCGGTTATGGGCCACGTCGGGGTAACGCCCCAGTCGGTGAACGCCTTCGGCGGCTATCGGGTCCGGGGCCGCACTGCCCAGCAGGCAAGCCAGATCGTTAAGGATGCTCTGGCCCTGGAGGAAGCAGGGGCTTACGCGGTTGTTCTGGAACTGGTTCCTGCCCCCTTGTCTCGTCTCATTTCCGAGAAATTGACCGTCCCTACCATTGGAATCGGTGCCGGCCCGGACTGCGACGGACAGGTGCAGGTGCTTCACGATATGCTCGGCCTGTTTACCGATTTTGTACCGCGACACGCCAAGCAGTACGCCAACCTGGGACAGACAATCAGGGATGCCTTTTGCCAGTATGCTCAGGAGGTCAAGGACGGTTCCTTCCCCACAACCAGGGAGAGCTTTACTATGGATGAGGCAATCCTGGCCGAACTTGAAGATCTATAGTAGAGGTCTCGAGTAGAGGATGAGGGGGCAAGAAGAGCATCTTCCCTTCCAACAGTCAGCAAGTGAGAAAGAGAGAACGCCGCGTGATGAAGCGCGGCGTTCATTTTTTGTGGTCTTCCCTGTTGGGCCTGTCGGAGAAGTGCCTAGGAGCGGGGCCTCCGGCTTTCCAGTTGGTCAATTATTGCCTGGATTTCGGTCAAGGCGCTCTCAGTGGTGGTAGCGTCTTTCCGGGTTACCCGGTAGCCGGACAAGTCGGATACTCCCGTCGGGTCAAGCTGCATGTCGGCGTGAATGCTGCCGTCGCTGTTTTGCAGGGGCAGGTTTTGCCGGATCAGGGCAATCCGCATCTGTGGAGAGAACAACCCAGGGCCATAGGGCTGCGTGGTGTAGAACTGGCTGGAAACCACGGTGCCAGTTTCCCGATCAAACCGGATGACGGTAGGCGGTGCGTCCGGATAGTAGACCGTAAGTTCCGCGTTGTTGATGAGTTCCGACTGGCTGTAGTCTTCAACCACGATTGAACGACTGATGGCGTGGCCGGGCCCATCATAGAGGCCAAAAAAGAGAACTATATTCTGGGTGCTGGTATCCACCTGGAAGGTGAAGAAAGTTCGAACCCGACCCGTCAGCAGTTCCAGGTCTACAAACCCTTCTGAAAGGACTTCCCCGTAAAGAACTTCCGGAGCCAGGTAGGTAGCATCTACCTGCGGAGGAGGATTAATTGGTGGCAGGGTCGGCAACGGTCCGCTATCGCCAGGAGGCGCCACAGCAGGCATAACGGGCGGCGGCTGTACTGGAGCCGCAGGCTGGTCGATTTCATCGGAGGGGCTAACAGAATTGCTGCCCAAGAGCAGATAAATGACCACCCCACCAACTATTAGGACGGCCAACAACACCAATATCAAAATAATGGGAGAACCGGAGCCGTTGCGATACTCCGGCATTCTTGAGACTCTCAATTTTGCCTCCAAAAAATGCGGTCGTACATCAATAGCCCGGCCAAAAGCGCCGGGCTTCTTTGTAAGTTCTATTTAAAGGTTAGGCAGAATATCGGACAGCTTGGAAATGTCTTCCCAGCGCCTTCCCCTGCCTTCCCGGCGGTCACGGGAAGTGTTCATCATGTTGGCGGCTTCACGGTAGAACCATTCAATACGGTCCATAGCCTTGCCCTCGCCAAGATTGGCCACAATGGCAGTTACGCTGATGGTGTCGGACGTCCGGCCCGGGTACGTTCCCTTGCGCCGACCCGCACCAGGGACCAGCTCGGCGAAGGTATTGTCCATCATTTCAACAATTTCTTCCGTCGCCTCGATGGCGGGTCCACTGAACAGGCCGAGAACGTGCTGAGCGTCGTAAAGAACCTTTCCATCTTCCACGTATTCGCAGTCCAGGGAAAGCTCGGAGAGGGCCTGGGTAACAACGTTCTGGGCCCGCTCAATTTGGGCCTTGGAAACGGAGAAATGCTGTTGACTCCGTTCGGGCCCACGCAGACGTCCCAAAAGGCCGCTGCTCTTTGGCTTTCTGGCCATTGGTACCGCGGCATGGCTAACACCAATGACGGTAGGGCCCTTCAGGATGCGGATCACGTCGTTGGCGTCAAGAACCTCACCGATGTACTTGCGGTCCGTTTCTTCACCAACACAGAGAATATCCATGAAGGAGTCAGCAATTTTCCTGTTAATGGTCGCGAAGTTCACGCCCATGGCATCCTGCTTGCGGGCAAACTTCTGGTTGTCCACCAGGAAGACAGCGTCAGCTTTCGAATTCTCCAGGATCTTTTTCAGACACGTGGCAGTGTTAATAACGCTGTCCGGTTCGTCGTACTGGTTCTCAAAGGGCAGCACCAGCATGGCATAGACCGGCTTCTTGAACTCTTCCTTGAGCAGGTCAACAATTACGCCAACGGAGCCGGAACCCGTGCCGCCTGCGGTAGTGGCTATGACCAAAATTGCGTCGGCGGTATAGACGTCCCCGTGATCCCGAATGGTCGCGACTATCTTGCGAGAATCACGGCGTGCCTGTTCGGCGCCGTCGGCATTTACTTTTCCGGCGCCGCGGCCCCGGAATTCATCAGTCGTACCCAGTAGAATAGTGTGGTCATCAGTTTGCGGAATGTGCTCCAGACCGTAAAGGTCTCCGGCACCCAAATTCACCGCAAATACGCCCTTCTCGATTGGGTCTGATTCGGTACCGGTGAATATTCGTACCCTCCGATTCGTCCACACCCATTGTCCCAGAGCAACGAATTCGTCAGCGATATTGGACCCGCCTTGACCCGTCCCAACGACAACTAGCTTCATGGCAAACTCCTTCTCCTTAGAGAGACAGTTGAACAAGCCGCGTGGCTAATGGGATCGCCACTTGGGCAATCTGCCTTGCTAAACGTCTTGGCCCCCCCTCACCCAACATAATATCCCTTACATTAACATACCCGATTGTATCATGCGCGATAGATTGCGTCCAATTATATTTGAATAGAAACTCAGGGGTCATATCTGCAACTACCCTTTAACATAATGTTACATATCGTGCCCATACATGCAATACCATTCCATGCAGATTTAGGGGGCTTTTCATGCAATACGAGGGAGCCGATGCATTAGTCGGAAATCCACCAACGGTCTGGAGACTTCCGTGGGGTATTTCCAAGGTTGGCAGTGGTTATGTTCGTTGCCCAGTGACGCCTGCCGAGTTCGTTGACACTACCTTGTCTATAGCATATATTTGCCTAAACTTTTTGGGCGACGCCGTGATACTGATCGTCGGCTATATGATGGTGTCGTCTTGGCTTTGGTCACCGGCGAAAGGTCAACTGGACACTACGCCGGATGGGGAAGGTGCCTCTGCCCAGTTCCCAGGCTGGATATTGGTGATCCGGCGGCGCACAGATTATGAGGTGTAGGAATGCAAAGGTTCATCATAATACGGGTCTTCCAGGCCGTAATAGTGATGTTAATCGTCAGCGTCATCGTTTTTGCCCTGGCGCGGTTCAGCGGAAATCCGGTGGACGTGTTTCTTCCCTTTGATGCGACGGACGCTCAGCAGGAGGCTCTGGAGCGGGACCTGGGGCTCGACAAGCCCTATTGGGTCCAATACTTTAAGTTCGTGGGCAACGCCCTGCAGGGAGACTTCGGGGACTCAATAAAGTGGGACGGGCAGACCGCCCTGGGATTGGTTAGCCAGCGCTTCCCGGCAACGCTCCAGTTGGCCGGAATATCCATGGCCATCGCAATCATTATCTCAGTACCCATCGGTGTCTTGTCAGCGGTAAAGAAGGACACCGGCTTTGACTACGTCGGGAAGATTATCGCTCTCGCCGGTCAGTCCTTGCCGCCCTTCTGGCTGGGCATCGTGCTGATTTTCGTGTTCGCGGTGAGCCTGGATCTTTTCCCGACTTCGGGAAAAGGGGATGGGTGTACGCTCTGCATCAGGAACCTGATACTTCCGGCTATTACCCTCGGTTGGTTCCAGGTGGCGGCAATGATGCGCCTGGTTCGGTCGGCAATGCTGGAAGTACTGGACAGCGAATATATAAAGCTGGCCCGGATCAAGGGAATCGTGGAATGGAAGGTAATCTGGAAGCACGCGCTGCGGAATGCGTCGATTCCACCTCTGACCTTCTTTGGAATTGTGGCCGGCCAGTTGATGACCGGAGCAGTGATCACTGAGAGCGTCTTCACCTGGCCGGGTACCGGTCTGCTGGCGGTGGATGCCATCCGTTCCCGGGACTACCCGGTTGTGCAGGCGGTGGTTATCACCTTTGCCGGCATCTATATAGTGTCCAACCTGGTTGTGGACATTCTCTATGCGTATTTGGACCCGCGCATCCGGTACTAGAGGATTTTCACGAGAACCACAATATTTGATTATGTCGAACTTCTCTATCGACGTCACCCGCTAATTGGTAAGGTGGGTCATCAGGAGTTAATAGAATGGAGATAACCAGTCCTGCACCAAAAGCCAGTTGGTACTCCCCTTCCGGTTTGGTCAGCATTACGCGTGAGATACGACGGTATCCGATCATACCGTTTGTTATTTTGATGGTAGTGCTAATCATTCCGGCCCTCGCCGCCGATGCTATCGCACCCCATCACCCGACTCGGGGCCAGTTCTCCGAACGCCTGACACCTCCGGCATGGCAGGAAGGCGGCTCCATGAAGTACATCCTGGGCACGGACAAACAGGGGCGCGACCAGCTAAGCCGTATTTTGCACGGCGCCAAGTACGTGCTCATCGTGTCCATTACGGTCATTGCTATTAGCGGCGTAGTTGGGATCTCGTTGGGCCTGATCGCCGGCTACTTTGGCGGCAAGTCGGACATGCTAATAATGAGGGGTGTGGATATTGCCTTATCAATTCCCGCCATTCTGTTAGCGCTGGCCATCGTAGCGTCCAGAGGGCCCAGTTTTGGTACGGTTATCTTCGTCATTTGTGTGATTCTGTGGTCAAGATACGCCAGGCAGGTAAGGGGTGAAGTGCTGGCGATCAAAAACCATGACTTTATCGCTCGTGCCCAGGTGTCCGGCTCTTCCAGTTTCCGGATTATTGTCCGGCATGTTTTCCCAAACGTGGTAAACACAATTGTCGTGCTGGCCACCCTTCAGGTGGGGTTTGTCATCCTGCTCGAGGCAAGCCTGAGCTTCCTGGGCGCCGGCATCCCCCGTCCTACACCCGCATGGGGTCTGATGGTTGCCGACGGCCGTGAGTTGGTGGTCAGCGCCTGGTGGGTATCTTTCTTCCCCGGCGTGGCCATCTCAATGGTAGTGCTTTCTCTGAACCTGTTGGGCGACTGGCTTCGGGACAGGCTGGACCCCAAGCAGCGTAACCTGTAATCTCGTTCCCACGTCAAGGCAGAAAAACTTGGGGCCCCCGACTGTCGGGGGCCCCAAGTTTTGTATTCGGATTAGTTAGGCTGGTGGGCGGACTCGCTCCCTCAGGAGAAGGATTACTGTTTATTGAGAGGGGACACAGAAGGTTTGCCTGGTTTTTTCATTTGACTGGTATGCACACCTCTAGCGCAGCTCGTCATGCCACAACTGGTAGCCGGATGCCAGCAGCCCTAGCCAGGACCCGATGCAAAAGACAATCAGCCCCCAACTGACTTCTACACTGCTTTCAAAGAACAACCGCGAGTCTGCTCTCGGAATGTTGCCCACGTTTACCAGGTTGACTGACCCCACAAAGGTGCTGACCGCCAGCATTGCAAAAATGGCAAGCAGTAAAAAGCCGCTGGAACGGGGTGGATAGAGCAGCCGCCACAGAATCAACACACCGGCCATGGCGGCCAGAATCAGTGATATCATGCCGTCCCCCACCAGGGGAACCATCCCCGAAGCCTCGGTTCCGGTCACCCAGAAGATGTCCGTATCGCCGCCTGGACGTCCGTAAATGTTGCTGTAGGTAGGCACACGGGCCCAGGGGCTGATGGCGCCATAAATGACCAAACCGACACCGAGAATGGCAACAAACATGGATATCGGGAATGGCCGTGGTCTGGCTGCGTTAGAGCGCTCCAAGTTTTTCTCCCAGGCATTCGAGTTAGCAGATATATAGGGACGATGGGGCCGGGGCCAGCGGAAGCCGCCCGGCTTAAGCATTGGCCGGGCGGCTTTTTATTGCCTTGCGACTGTATGTCGACGTGCAGCCCATGGCGGGCGAGCAGTCGGCGCATGCTGCTGGATTCCTGATATTGAATTATAGAGGTTATGTCTGAGGGGAAACAAGACCGCCGCAGCGCCCCGACGGGCAACTGCGGCCAGATCAGAAAACAGAGCCGGAGGCGCTCCTAGCGGTAGCCGGACATGACCTGTTCCGTGAATAGCCCAATGGAACGCATTACCTGATCGTGGGACAGGTCGCCCCAGGCAAAGATGGAGTTGAAGTAGTTGATGCTGCTTTGATCAATAGTCTTCTTGACCTGCTCGGCCACCGTATCGGGCGAGCCTGCGATGAGGACCTCATTCTCCACCCAGTTGTCGAAATCTATGGTGGCAGGAAGCGGAACGTCGTGCTTGTCCCACAGGAAGTTAATGTTGAAGAACCAGGTGTCAAAGGCCTTCCGGGCTTCCTTGATAGCTTCCTCGTCGGTGGGAGCCACGTAGATGTGCCTGGTCAGCCCCAGCTTTGGTTCCTTCACGTGGCCGTTGAGTCGACCCTCGTTGGCGTTGTTTTCCTGCCAGATTTGCCGGTACAGATCGAAGTGAGGCTTGACGTCCTCGGCCTTGTCAAACACGCTGCTGGTGTTGAACCCGTGCTGAGCAATCCAGGGTATTGAATCCCGATTGTTGGTGGCGTACCAGAGGGGAGGATAGGGCTTCTGCTGCGGCTCGCCCCACACCTGAATGTCCTGGTAATTGTAGTACTTGCCTTCGTAATTGAGTACGCCGTCGGTCATGCCCATGATCAGAATGTCCATGGCCTCGTGGAACATGTCGCGGCCGTTCGCAATGTCCACATCATAGTGGGCGGCTTCCATTGGCACTATCCCGCGGCCCACGCCCAGGTCCAGCCTGCCGTTGCTCAGGTTATCCAGCATGCACACTTCCTGCAGCAAGCGGAGAGGGCTGTAGAAGGGTAGCAGGTAGACCAGGGGGCCTAGGCGAATGTTCTGGGTGCGCTGGGCGGCGGCGGCCAGAAAAATGCCGGGCGATGGCGCCAGGCTCAGGGGAGTTACGTGGTGCTCTGCCAGGTGGTAGCAGTAGTAGCCGTTCCGGTCGGCATACTCCAGCATTTTCAGCCGCTCTTCGTAGATCTTGTTATGGGGCTGCTTTTCCCACTCGATCCAGTCGAATATTCCGAACTCTATTGCGTTGCCGTTGGGTTGTGCAGTGGTCATTGCCTGTCTCCCCTGGAAGTGTGGCTTCAATATAGAGCCACCAATATAGTGCAAAAGAAGAGGGCAGGCAACCGCAACGGTTGCCTGCCCTGCGATGTCCAGCCCCGAAGGGCTTCGGCGTAAGCCGGAATAGGGGTGGTTGCCTTATTTGGCTGCCGCCTTCACGTTGTGGAGGTGCCCGCCGCGCGGTACCGTGCTGCCAGGGAACACCCAGTCATCCACCACGGTGGGGTCAACCACGATGGTGTGGGGGAACCAGAACAGCGGCATGGTCATGTAGCTCTCGAAAGCATAGTTGCCCCACTCGCGAGCTATGCGGTCCCGCTCGTTAAAGTCGGTAGCGTTGCGCCAATCGAAGCCAGTCTGGTTTACCCAGTTGTCCTGGTAGTGGTTGCTGGCGCCGAAGGTGCTGGTGAAACCGCTCAGGTTACCGTACTCCAGCGGGAAGTAGATGATGATGTTGGGCCAGACGCGGTGCTGCATCTCACGGCCACGATAGCGCTGCCGCACGGTGGCGCCGTCCAGGTCCTCGATCTCTACTTCTATGCCGACCTGTTGCCAGTAGTTGGCAATGGCTTCCATCGCCTGGGGTAGCTCAGCTTCACCAGGGGAGACGTAGGACTGTACCGTCACCTTGACGGGGTTGTCCTCGCTGTAGCCGGCCTCGGCCAGCAACTGCGTGGCCTCTTCAGGGTTGTACTTGTACATGGTGTCGTAGCGTTCCGGCCAGGTGTCATCCCAACCGTAGTGGCTGGGGTGGTAGTAGCCGACGTACATCAGTTCGCCGATGCCCTTATAGAGCTGTTCCAGCAGTTCCTCCCGATTGATGGCCTTGTTCATGGCCCGGCGGACCTTCCAGCCGTTGGTCTCAAATCCGGCCTCACCCGGCTGAGGAGGTTCCTGTCCAGCCCAGGGAGTGTCAGCCCAGGGTACCGTCGGATCGTAGGCTTCAATGTCTCTGGGGTCGTCGCTCAGGTACATGCCGCCAAAGAACACGAAGAAGTTGTTGGCGGTGAACTGGGAACGGATCAGCTTGAGGCCGCGGGATGCAGAGTCTTTCTGCAAGTCCAGGGGCAGATCGGCCATGTGAGCCTCTCCGGCCAACAGAGCGGCCTGGCGAGGGGCGTCTTCACGGATCCAGCGAATCCTGATTTCATTGAAGTCCGGGTCTTCACCGACCACGTCGTCTGCGTCCATGGTCCAGTGCCGGCCCGGGGTCTTTTCGATGATGAAATGCTCGGCCGGGACTAAGTCCACGTACTGGTAGGATGCCGTCCCCTGCAGACCAATTTCATCCAGGTTCGATTCCCGGGCTTCCAGTTCTGTTCCGCCGGATTCCCAGGCTGCCCTGCTCCAGGGACCCATTTCTGAGGAAGCGTTGCTCATTACGAACTCGGCGTCGAAGGTGGTGGCAGGATTGCCATCGGGTCCGTGGAAAGCAATGGTGAAGGTATGATCGTCAATCTTCTTGAAGTATTGGTCGGGGCCGGCCAGCGGGTTGCCGGCGTCGTCACGGCCACCGATGAAGTAGCGGGGGGTTCCCAGGCGAGAGTCGGGCCTGGTCAGAATCTCGGTAGTGTGCAGGAAGTCATCAGCGGTGAGTTCTCCCCATTCGTTGTGGAACTGGACGCCCGGGCGGATGTGGAAAGTCCACTCACTCAGGTCGTCGCTGGCTTCCCACTTGGTAGCCAGTTCCGGCACGTATTCGCTGCTGGTGGGGCTCACGCCGATGGCGTACTCCAAAATAGGGTCATAGAGCACGTAAGCCTGGCGGCTGCCGGCCCACGGGCGGTTGGACTCGTTGGCCACCGCGCCGATGGCGTACTCCAGGCGGTCAACCATGCGAGTTTCGACAGCCGGCTTGTCCTGGGGGGCCGGTGCTGCCGTGGGTGCCGGGTCAGAAGCGGTAGAGCTTTCGGTCATGGCCTCGGCGCCGGTAGTCGAGCCGCCGGTACCGCCAGACATTCCGGTGCTGGGTGCGCGCTGGGCCGCCGGGGCAGGCGCCTTTTCTGCCGACAGTCCGGCAACTTCAGATACCGACTGCGATGTTATAGCCTGAGCCGGTTCGGCAGCAGGGCCTTCCTCTGCCGCTCCACAGGCGACAACTAATACAAGCAATAATGACATTGCCCCGTATAGCCATGCCTTGGGACTTGTTAGCCAATGATTTGCCATTCTTTACCCTCCCTAGCCTCTTGGCAAGTTGTGATTGGATACCTATGGTCTAACCACCGTGGTAGGGAATCCTCTGTCGAATTGCAACTCCAATTGCCCCGCTCGATTTCTGGAAAGTAGCGGGGGTATGGTTTCGCCTGACAGTTTAAGGGAATATAATGCAACGAAATTGCATTGTCAAAAACCGTTATCGGTGCATCATAGCTTTATCAGACTTATTTTACGTAACTAATATTGCTAAACCTACAGGTAATGACTAAATGATTCCAATTAGAAAGTCTTCTATTCGTACTGCTGTTCACAGAACTTGCTGAAAGCCCGAAAGCAGAAAGTTGCTGCAAGTAGAATGCCTGCCCGGACTGAAACATCCCTCGCTGGCGAGGGATGTAACCCCTTGCAGAAAAGGTTGACCGTAGGCGGCAGAACTGGATAGTGGCGGATGTCAGACCGTACACCGCCCTTCATGGGCAAAGTAAAGGGGCAGGTCCCTCTGAAGGGCCTGCCCCTGGTTTAGCGGAAAACCGCGAAGTTAATCGGTTACTTGGCAGCGGCCTTGACGTTGTGCAGGTGGCCGCCCCGAGGAACGGTGCTGCCCGGGTAGACCCAGTCCTTCACCACTGTCGGGTCCACCGCAACGGTGTGGGGGAACCAGAACAGCGGCAAATTGACATAGTTCTCGAAGGCATAGTTGCCAAACTCTCGAGCAATCCGGTCCCGCTGGTCGTCGTCCGTGGTGGCCCGCCACTGCGAAGCCATTTCATTGGTCCAATTGTCCTTATAGGCGTTGCCCGAACCAAGGTTGCTTAGCAGGTTGGTCACGCCGTATTCCAAGGGGAAGTAGATGATGATGTTGGGCCACACCCGGTGCTGCATCTCACGGCCGCGGTAGCGCTGCCGCACGGTGGCGCCATCCAGGTCCTCAATCTCCACCTCAATGCCCACCTGCTGCCAGTAGTTGGCGATGGCTTCCATGGCCTGGGGCATTTCCGACTCACCCGGTGAGACGTACGACTGGACCGTTACCCTTACAGGGTTGGACTCACTGTAGCCGGCCTCGGCCATCAGTTCCATCGCCCGTTCGGGGTCATACTTGTACTTGGTTTCGTACCGTTCGGGCCAGGAGTCGTCCCAACCGTAGTGGCTGGGGTGGTAATAGCCGACGTACATCAGTTCGCCGATGCCCTTATAGAGCTGTTCCAGCAGTTCCTCCCGATTGATGGCCTTGTTCATAGCCTCCCGGATCAGGATGCCGTGCTCCTGGTTGGCCCAGGGTACCGTATTGTCGAATGCGGCCACATCGTCGGGGTGGTCTCCCAAGTACATACCGCCGAAGAACACGAAGAAGTTGTTGGCAGTGAACTGGGAGCGAATCAGCTTCATTCCCCTGTTCGACGCATCCTTCTGCAGGTCCAGAGGCAAGTCGGCCATGTGAGTTTCACCGGCCAGCAGGGCGGCATGGCGACTGGCATCCTCACGCACCCAGTGAATCCGTACTTCCTGGAAGTCAGGATCTTCCGCTGGAACGTCGTCAGCGTCCTGGCTCCAGTGTCGGCCCGGAGTTTTCTCGATGATGAAAGATTCGGCGGGCACCAGTTCCAGGTACTGGTAGGATGCCGTACCCTGCATTCCATGCTCGTCCAGGTTCCTTTCCCTGGCCTCGAGATTCGCCTGGCAGGCAGCGTCCTCCGCGGCGCAGCCATAAATACTCCCGCTGCCGCCGACCGACTCCCAGAAATCAACGCTCCACGGCCCCATCTCCGACGAGGCGTTGCTCATGATGAATTCAGCGTCGAAGGTGGTGGTGGGCTCACCTCCCTCGTGGAAAACCACGGTAAAGGTATAGTCGTCGATGATCTGGAAGAACTGGTCTGAGCCGACCAGGTCGGTACGACCGGTAAAGAACCGGCCGGTACCCAGCCGGGAATCTTCCCGGGTAAGAATTTCTGAAGTGTGCAGAAAGTCTTTTGAAGTCAATTCTCCCCAATCGTTGTGGAACTGGACTCCCTCGCGAATCCAGAAAGTCCACTCGCTCAGGTCATCATTGGCTTCCCACTTGGTGGCCAGTTCGGGAACGTACTGACTGGTCTTGCCATCGATTCCAATGGCCTGTTCCAGTATGGGGTCATACAGAACGTAGGCCTGGCGGCTGCCAGCCCAGGGCCGATTGGACTCGTTGGCCACCGCGCCAATGGCGTACTGAAGCCTGGTTACCGCCCTGGCAGCAACCTGAGGCTCAGCGGGCGCCGCTGCCGGCACTGCCGTTGGCGCCGGTTCGGCCTTGGCCATGGTATCCGTTCCACCCGAGCCGGTGGAAGAGGATGATCCTGGAGCCGCTGCGGGCTCTCGCTGCGCCACGGGGGCGGGAGCTTTTTCCGCCGGCAGGCCCGCCACTTCCGACACCGACTGTGAAGTGAGGTCCTGGGCAGGCTCTTGGGCAGGACCTTCCTCCGCGGCGCCGCAAGCGAGAATTAGGAGTAAGACAAAGCTTAAAGTCCCTAAAAACCATACCTTGAAACTGGGGATCGGGTGATAATCCATTGCTCAACCTCCGCCGGTCTACGGCAAAATATGATTGGATGCAACCGGGATCGTCATGGCGGACACGGGCTATGTGCTGCTCCTTTCGTTACGAATTATTATCCATCCAAGAAAAAACATCTGCCCTTGCCCGGCAATTCAACGTAATATACGATTGTAATATTGTATATGTCAATATTACATGCAGGCAAAGGCAGAATATATTTGCATAATTGTGAGTTGTTAAGTTATTGGGCCGAAATCAGGTGGCATAACTCTTCTACGTGATGCTGATTCGTAAGACGATGCTACGTTCAGCAGCAGGTCCTCTTTTCCCGGCTCGGTCCGGAATACCAGCGAGAATGGCAGGCCAGGCGCGTCCAGCGCCGTGGGTTCAGTGGACGGCGCCGACTCGTACCTTGTGCCATCTTCCGATAGCCGGAAGACCGGATCATAGGCGGTCTGCACATATCCTGCCGGTATCAGCACTTCGGTAAGCCCGGCGTTGGGGCCGTTGGTGGACTCTTGCCGGATGTTGTTTCCGCCGCTGCTCTGGTTGGCCCCGCCGATTTTCGCCGGCGGATAGGGGGTATGCAGGCGGACCAGGGCATCCAGCTTGTTCTCCAGGATTACCATCATATCCACCCGCCGCAGGAACTCCCGCAGCATGATCCGCTCGTCCACGCCCTGCCGGCCGCCCAGGGGGTTACGCAGGTCAGTGACCTCCTCCCAGTTCTTGAAGGCCGCCCGCTGGTCGTCGCCCCAGAACTTGGAACGGGCATTGAGGGTGGGCCAGTCAATAATGGTCTCGGTGTAGCCCAATGCCCGCCAGTCGGCGGCGCGACGGGTCAGGTACTGCTTTATGTGGTAGCGGAACGACATGGCCAGGATCTGGTCCTGGATGGTGGCCAGGTCCAGGTTAACCGGCGGCTCAATCAGCCCGTCGGCCAGTTCCACGAAGTAGTCCACCGGCTGCATCTCGCCGGAGCCGAAGAAGACTCCGGGGGCAAACTCGGTGGGGACGATAACCTCGGCAAACTCCTTGAACACCGGTTGCCCGTCGGGGCCCAGCCGGTAAAGAATATCCGGCATGAAGACCGGCAACAGGCAGGCGATGGCCCGTCGGAAGTCCACCTTCATCGGCTCTATTTCCGGGTCGGCCGGGAAGTTCCGGTCTGAAGACTCCACCAATGTGGCGCCCAGGTGGTCCCGCAACACTTCCTTTATTTCGCGGTTAACCGCGTCCACGATTGGCTTCTCGGTAAGGGAACCGGCCGGGTAGGCCATGGACTCCCGGATAACGCCCAGGCGGACGCCGGCAAGAGAACCGGCCTCGCCGGAACCCCGGGCATGGACCTGGTATGAAGGCAAGACTGAGGAACGGGGCACCGTAGTGAAGGGGTCGCGGGGGTCGTAATAGCCTTCCTCCGGGTCCTTCAGCGCGTCCAGCACCCTGGAGCAGTCCTGGATGGTGCGGGAGTGAATGCCGCTGCGGTCGCAATATATGTCGGCGCCTATGGCCCCGCCGTCAAACCCCAGCATGGCCTTGTGGGGCAGGATCAGGGCCACCGAATTGTGGTTGGCCGGCCCGCGGGTGGAGGCCCGAGTCTCCTCGCCCAGGCTGGCCATCACCATGTTGGTGCTGACCGACAGGGCCGACCCCGAGCTTGAACCCAGGGACGCGGAACGGGAGGTGTCGTAGGGGTTGGAGGGGTTGCCGCCCCAACTGCTGCGCTGGTATCCCAGCACCGAGGGCAGTATTTTATCGGGGGTGTGGCGCCCGCCGGGGTCGCCGGCACGACCGTTGTACTCGGTGTTGACCGCCTTGGCAAAGATAATGGCCCCCTTGTTTCGCAACTGCTCCACCAGGACGTGGTCGCGGGCAGGAAAGTCGATGTCGTATGCCGCATCGCCGCCGCCGGTGGACCGCATATCCCTGGTGTCGAAGGGGTCTTTAAAAGAGAAGGTGACACCGTACATGGGCAACGCTTCCAAATCCGGGTTGGTCCCGTACTGGGCGTCCAGTTCCGCAGCCCGTTCCAGGGCGTCCGGGAACTGGCGGAAGTGTTCGCACACGGGAGGCGCATCTGGCGGGAGCGGCCCCTCCGAAGGATGCCGGTCAAAGTCGCCCTTACAGGTAACCGACCGTTCACCGCGAATGTTCAGGGTGCCCAGGGCGTTCACCTGTCCCGCCTTCCGCCTAGCAACAATCATCCCGTACTGCTGCTGCACCGTCGGGTCGGAGGCGGTGGGCTCCATCCGGCCAAATTCCAGGGGCTTGCCCTGGTACTTGTCCAGGTCGGGGAACAGTTCTGTTGCCTTGACCGTTTCAGTGGGAAACTTGATCGGGTCACCACCCCGCATGGTTCCAGTGGCCTCGGGGATGGACTCCCCGTTCTCGGTAACCAGCACGCTGGGTACGCCGTTGTATGCCCTTACCCGGTCAATGTAGCCCTGGACAATATCCACACAGGTGGTCTGGCCGGCCTGTATGGCGGCGTGCAGGTCTGCAATGGTGGCCTCCTCCAGGCGGAACCGGTTTGCGCTCATATTTGCACCTCCCATGCTTCGGTAAACAAGAATCGATAAACAAGAAGTTGATGCTAGTTAACAGGGCAGCCACAAGGACTGCCCCGGAAATGGCTACCTGTAATTTTCTTCAGGAAGACCGTTGCGGACCTTCCTTCACCCCGATGTATGCCCCGGTGCGGGGAACCCGAATTTAGTCAACCACCACCTGCTCATCCAGCAGAACGCCACCCTCGGTGTAAGCGATGGTTATGGGGTCGCGCTGCAGGGCGGCCTGGATGGCTTCGATTGGCATGCTGCGGGGGTTGCCCGGCGCAACTATGCGGCGCACCGCGTTGCGATGGACCACCCTGCCGTCGGCGGCGCTGCCCTGGGCCTGGTCTCGGCCTCCGGAGATGTTCACGCCCACTTCTACCTGAATATCCCGGGGGTCCAGGTTGTCGGACAGGGGCAGCAGGCGGCTCAAAGTGGTGGCCGTAGAAGCCGCCCAGCCGGCCTGGGCAGAAGGGAAGGGAGGGGGAATCAGCCCCGGGGAACTATGGCCTGCCATAAGAGTCCAGCGGCTGGTGTGGGTCAAGTTCTGGGTTTCCACATAAATTTTGGCCTCACCCTCGTGCTGCATGACGCCTTCTTCGTCGTACTCCTTGGTATCCAAAAGGTAGCTGCCGTGGACCGTTCCTGGCTGGATGACCGGCAGGGTGCCATCCAGGGTGGGCAGGTTGCCCAGGCTTGAGGGTATGGCGGTGATCTCGCCGGACCGCCACTGCACTTCGTCCTCGATTACCATGGAACCTTTGGTCAGGGCCTGACCCACCGGGCAATAGCGAGATGCCCGCTGTAGCCGTACCCGTTCGCCCTCGGAAATGTTCCCTTTGAGGGTGACGACTTCTCTTACGCCGAAACCGATGGAACCGGCGCGCTCGACAGGCTCAACCTCAAAGTCGACTTCAATATCTTCCAAGGGTATGCCGCCACGGTAGGCCACGCCTACCACCGTGACAACCGTTCAAGCGGCCCAGGCGGCCACCGACAGGTATTGGGCCGGCGGACCGGCCAGGTCGGCGTTCAGGTTGGGTATGCCGGTAACGAAGGGCCAGGGCCCCCGGTTAATGTCGCCGGCGCCGATGAGGGTCAAGACCGCATCGTTGCCTATGGGTCTGGATACGATGGTCCTGCGGGTTTCCAGGGTTACCGGGGGCGGATTGTTCTGGGTCATTGTGCCCTCCTTGTCGTTACATTGCAGCTGAGCCGATCGCTACTGGGCAGCTTGCAATCGGGGAAAAGTGGCAGTAGTTCGGAATACCCGCACTATAGGGGAGCGCTTGGCGGTGGTCAACCGGAGGATTGGGCGGATGCAGAGCCTGCCGTACACGGCAACGGCAGGCCTTGTTCTGTTCTATCCTGGAGGGGGGCAATATGGTTACATAGAATCCATTTCGGCGAGAAACCTCGCTACGTCGACACCTTCATATTCCAGAACAAACTTGAAGTCGGCCCAAGGTATTGGGCCCCTGCTAAAATCCAGTTTGAGGGAGGGACCAAGAAGATTGGGGTTGTGGAGTAACGCGAAACCACCCTCCAAAACGATAACTTTGTAACCTAATCGTTGGAGGGTAGCAATGGCGATTGCTTGGTAAACAGGTTCAGGCAAATACACGGTTCTCTATGCGAGCAGTGACGGGCAGAACGCGACGGGCAGTATTCCCGGTGTCGTCGTCGCTGGCGTATCTAACATGGTGTGGTACATTGTGAAAGTCCAGGTATTGACGAACATCGGGAGTGTTCTTCAAGAAGAAATCTACGGCCTCAGATACCCGCCGTTCCACTTCCTCTCTGGTATCACCATATACCACCATTCCGATTGGGTCGACTTGAGCTGCCCAATATTCTTCCCGTTCTTCCACCGTAACCAGGGCGTCAAAACTGATTATTAAGTCTTTCCTCCCTTCCATTTCTATTGTTCTCCTCTGCGATGGTTAGAATATTGGTGCTCAGAATATTGGTGCCACGATTAAATTTTAGCACAGGCGATGCTACCGCAATCGGCTTCTACACCGGACGCTGACATTGGTTCAGCGTCACCACCCCAAGGGTAACTTCGGTAGCGGACGATTTCCCAGTGAGGACGCAAATCACCGACGGCCTGGAATCGTTGGACTCCGCGACAACGGAGGCTTCACTGCTTAAGGGTCAATGTCAAAGGGCCCGGGCAGTTCCAGTTCATCGCCAATTTCGCGGATGGCGGGCAGCACTTCCTGGTCCATCAACTGCAGGCAGCGCATGGTGGCTTCGTGTGAAATGGAGCCGTCGTTGGTCCACACGGCCAGGATACCGGGACGCACCTGCTCCAGTACCTCTCGCACCTTGCGAATGACGGTGTCCGGACTGCCGATGACCATACGGTTGTCGTCTATCATTCCCTGGAAGGTCTCGTCGGTTACCGGGCCGGTTCGGAAGGGGTCGCTGGCCCTGGTTTCACGCACCTTGGCCTCGCGCTCGTCGTCGGCCCACATGTCCCGCGTGGCCCGGTTGTAACCAGGCGGGAAGGAGTATTCGCGGGGCATGGGAACGCGGCCAACGCCGACCAACGCCTCCAGGAAGCCGCGACCTTCGACCTTCGCCTTTTCATCGGTGTCCTGCACGTGGATGGGCAGCATGTAGCCAAAGTTCTGGGGGCCGGCTTCGTAGCCGTGCATCCTGGCGGCGTCGCGGTAGATGTCCTGCATGTAGCCGAAGGTATAGGGCACGATCCCCAGGTAGAAGTAGGGATAGTGGTGTTCGGCGCACCAGGCCGCCGTTTCCGCGCTGCCGGTGCCCGGGATCCATACCGGGGGATGGGGCTTCTGCAGCGGCACCTGGAAGGGATTGACGTGCCGGAAGTGGTAGTGCTTGCCTTCCCAGCGGAAGGGGCCAGGGGTAGTCCAGGTCTTGATGACCAGATCGTGGGCCTCTTCGAACCGCTCGCGGTTGTAAACTGGATTGGTGTTGGTAGCCCAGCTTTCGGTGCCGCCGCCCCGCACAAAGCCGGACACCAGGCGGCCCCGCGATATGCAGTCGATCTCGGCCAGTTCTTCGGCAAGGCGCAGGGGGTTTTCGTGGATAGGCAGCGGGTTGCCCATCAATACAATCTTGGGTTTCTTGGTGATGCGGGCCAGGATGGCGGCCTCCAGGTTCATCGCGGCGCCCAGGCTGGTGGGGGTGCTGTGATGCTCGTTGAGCATCATCCCGTCGAAACCTATCTCCTCGCAGTACTGCCACTCGTCAAGGTAATAGTTGTACTGGTCGGCGGCCACCGCCGGATCAAAGTGGGAATTGGAGAAGGTGACGCGGTGAGCGCCGCCGGGACTGTTCTTAACGTCCTCTTCGGTGTAATTGAAGTAGGCCCGCTCGGTAAATCTCATTACGAACATGGGAAATTCTCCTGGATGCTGAGGTAGCCGAATTTATTGGTAACTTACCCTACGGCTTTACGTTAGTCAAACCAGGCGGAGCAAGCAAGTCAGAGTGGCCCCATCCCACACTCCTGTCCCAGAGGGAGAAGGAGGGTCGTCCACGAGGGACCACGAAGACCTGTTTGATAGATGAAAGGACACGGATAGCCAAGAGTCAGGGAAATATCGGGGTGGCCGTGGTAGGGGCACACGGCCGTGCGTCCCTACGGGATCTAATATTTAAACAGTGCGATTACGCCTTACGACCACAACTGCTCCGAGGCCATTTTTGCCCCCTCTACCAGCGACGCCAGCTTCATCCACACAATCTTGGAATCCACCTGCAGGCGACCGGCGAAGGTGCCGAACCCGCAGTCCACGCCGGCGATCATATTCTCCTTGCCTACCACCCCGGCGTAGCGGACGAGGCGGTCGCACACCACCTCGGGATGTTCAACAAAGTTGGAGGTGGAGTCGATGACGCCGGGGATGATGATCTTGCCCTCGGGTAACTTGATGAAATCGCGCCACACCTTCCACTCGTGCTCGTGGCGGGCGTTCGCCCCGGGGAAAGCCACGGCGGCGGGCTTGGCCTTCAGCACAATGTCGATGACGTCGCTGATGGGCACGTCGGTATGATGGGGGCCCAGGGTGCTGCCCCAGCAGATGTGCATCCGCATCCGGTCGGCGGGTATGTCGGCCACCGCGTAATTCAGCGCCTCAACATGCATCTCGGCTACTGCGCGAAACTCCTCCAGGGTCAGGTGGGAGAAGAGTTGATGGCGACCCAGGGCCAGGTCGGGGCAGTCCAGTTGCAGCAGGAAACCGGCCTCTGAGATGGCGTTGTATTGACGCTTCATCACCTCGGCCAGGGCGTAGATGTACGCCTCGTCGGTGGGATAGTACTCGTTGTGCAGGAACCTGGAAATCTGACCAGGCGACGGCGAGGTCATAAAGACCTCCTCGGCGCTTGCACCGGTGGAAGCTGCCCGCAGATTCTCAATATCCATCTCCACTGCCGGCCAGTCCATCCACTCGATGGGACCGGTGCAGGTGGGCCGTACCTGGAAGGGAGAGGCAAAGGGCTTCAGCAACTCGGCCAGTTCGGGAAACTCCACATCGCTGGTCATGCCGCCCAGGGGTGTGCTTTCGCCGTCGTAGCCGGTTAGCCGGTCTTTAACGTAGACGGTGTAGTCCACCCTGCCTTGCTCGCCGTCGTTGACAACGTTCAGGCCAGTCTCCACCTGCCGGTTGAACACCTCCTGCACGGCGGCGCGAACCGACGAGTCCAGTTGGGCCCGCTCCGACAGGCGTGCCTGCTGCTCTTCTACCAGCAAGCCCAGCATATCCGGGGGCCGGGGCAGGCTGCCCGTGTGGGTTGTGAGGATACGATCAACGCTTTGCTTCATGGTTGTGGGCTCTCCTGTGGCAGGTAATGAAATGTTTTGATTTCCGGGAAACTGCATCCTGGGTTTGGTGTGCCAACTATCCCAATAGCATGTGGTTCTGAGTGAAGCCGAAGAACCCGAGGAACCCCTGAACAAGTCCCTTTCCCCGTCAAGGAGGAAGGTTAGGATTGGGGGTGCCGGCGCTCATTGCATAGCTGACGCAACTAAGCTCCGCCCGGAGCTTTCGGCTTTCGCGGCAATGCCAATGACCTAATCACAGATTCCCTAGCTGTGCTCACCCTCGGCCAACTGGAAATGGATGTTGTGGGAACTGCTTGGCTCGATGTTGGCCGTTTTGTAGCCGTAAGGACTGACCGACGGTCCCTCGCCCCGCAATTCGTTGCCCTTGGCTTTCAGGTCGTTGAACATGCCGTCTATGTCGTCCACGCCCCAGGCCACGTGCATTACTCCGGGGCCGGTCTCGCGTAGCTGGCGAGCCAGGGCCGTGTCATCCCGGATTGGCTCGAAGAAATCCACCAGGGTCTCCCCGACCTGGAAGAGGACTGACTTGAAGCCCCGGTCGGTGAACTCGTCGACGCGGATGGGTTTGAGGTCGAAGTTGTTCTCCATGTAATCGGCTATGTCGGCAATGCTGTTAACGGCATAGGTAACGTGGTGGACCTTGTTCAACATGATGGACCTCCCCGCTGTTAGAATTGCTGCAAGCCTATTGCATTTGACGCCGCTATTCAACCCGCGGGAGGCAACGAGATGAGCGACTACAAGATTTTTGAACTGGGCGATGTGGACCTCCAGTGCGGCCTGCGGTTGCGGGGTGCGCGCTTGGCTTACCAAACCTACGGAGAACTGAACGCCAACCGGGACAACGTCGTCGTCTTCCCCACCTTCTTTTCTTCCCGCCACGAGGCCAACGAACCCATGATCGGGCCGGGGATGGCGCTGGACCCGTCCCGCTACTTCATCATCGTGCCCAACCTCTTCGGCAACGGCATTTCCTCGTCGCCAAGCAATACGCCGGAGCCCTACGACCGTGCACGTTTCCCCACAATCACCTACTACGACAACATCAGCTTCCAGCATCGCCTGGTGACGGAGCAGTTTGGCATCGAACGCATCGCCCTGGTGTGCGGCTTTTCCATGGGAGCGCAGCAGTCCTTCCACTGGGGCGCGCTCTTTCCCGACATGGTGGAGCGGATAGCCCCCTGGTGCGGTTCGGCGAAGACTTCCCGGCATAACTTCGTTTTCCTGGAGGGTGTCAAGGCCGCCCTCCGCTCCGACGATGCCTGGAACAACGGCTGGTACGACACACCGCCCAGCAAGGGCCTGCGGGCTATGGCGAGGGTCTATGCCGGCTGGGCGCCGTCCCAGGCTTTCTACCGGGACAAGGTGTACCTGGACCTGGGGTTTTCGTCGCTGGAGGACTACCTGATTACCGCCTGGGAGGGTCGCTATCTGCAATTGGACGCCAACGACATCTTGGCCATGGTGTCCACCTGGCAGGCCGGAGATATCAGCGACAACCCACTGTACGAAGGCGACTTTGAGAAAGCGCTGGGCGCCATCAAAGCCAGGGCCCTTGTCATGCCGTCTCGGACCGACCAATACTTCCCGCCCGAGGACAACGAAATCGAGGTTGGCCTGATGCCCAACGCCCAGCTGCGGGTCATAGAGACTATCTGGGGTCACACCGGCGGTGGCCCGGGCCGCAACCCTGTGGACACGGCGTTTATTGACGCGCAGTTGAAGGAGTTGCTGGCGAGTTAGCGAATCGGGACGCTGGAAGGGATGGCAATAGGGCCGATGTCTCTGAGCATAGTCAACTGGAATGTCGAATGGGCCACGCCCCGCTCGCGGAGAACCCCGGAAATCCTCACCCGCATCAGTCAACATAGTCCCGAGGTTGCCTGCCTCACCGAGGCTGATCATCGGTTGTTTTCACAGCAGGGTTACACGATTTGCTCTCAACCCGACTACGGGTACGCGATAACCGAGGGCAGGCGGAAAGTCATGCTCTGGTCGAAGAATCCGTGGGAGCAGGTTGATGATGTGGGGATGGATTCGCTGCCGCCGGGGCGGTTCGTTGCCGGTTCAACCCAGACATCCTTGGGTCAGGTCACCGTTGTCGGAATCTGTATACCCTGGTTTGGGTCGCGGACCAGGGATAAGCGCAAGAAGCGGTGGGAGGACCACGGGGATTACCTGGTCGGCCTGACTGAAATTCTGGATCGTATGGCGGGGTGGCGCCTGATAGTAATTGGGGACTTCAATCAGCGTATCGGCAAAGGCAGCCGCGCCCCCAGGGAACTTCAACTGGCGCTCCAAAAGGCCTTTGCTCCTAGCCTGGCAATCGTTACGTCCGGCCTTGCTCTTGAGGGGCGCGGCAGTATCGACCACATCGCGCTCAGTGCGGACTTGGAGTTGGAATCCCTGGGTGCCATCAGCAATATCCAGGAAGGGGAAAAGCTGTCAGACCATTTTGGAGTCTTTGCCCAGGTGTCCGCGTTGCCTGCGCGTTAGCGGAGCGGACGTACCCTGAGAGTATGACACCGGCAGAGCGACAACCCAGCCCGTTCCTACAAGCTGACGGACTCACCATTGGGTCGATAGCCTCTCTGCCCCGGGCTTAAGTCTCCAGCCGGCGCAGGGTTGGCCGCGCGATGGCCAGCCACAGGGTAAAGGCAAAGCAGATGGTGGCCCCGCCGGCCAGCGCTATTGGCCAACTGACCAGGTCTGCCACCAGGGCCATGGGCAGGGACCCGATAAACATGAAGCCGGCGGAGGCGTACCAAATGCTCATCACCCGTCCCTGCAATTCTTGAGGCACAGATAACTGGAGCATCGTGGTTCCCAGGGAAATGTAGCTGATGCTGCCCATTCCCACGAAGAACAGGATGACCCAGGAAACCCAGAACCATTGCGACCAGGCAAACACGAACAGGCTGCCCTCGAACAGTAGCAGAGAACCAATGAGCAGCAGGTTCTTCCGACGGTAGTTGCCCAGAAGGGCAAGCAGCACATTTGCTACCAGCGAACCTATTCCCGCGGCAGTTATCAACAATCCGGCTTCCGCCGCCGAGGCGCTCAGCACCTCCCGGGCGAAGGCCGGCATAACCTGGACGTGGGGCATCCCGAAGAACCCGAACGAGAATCCTATGCCTATTATTGTGAGGGCCAGCGGCGTCTTCCAAAAGTAGACCAGCCCGTCCCGCAGCGCCCCCATAATGTCTCTGCGTCGTTCCGGCGTATCCTGTTTAAAATTGCGGATCATCAACACGCAACTGGCAGCGGCCAGGAAGAAGCAGGCATTCAGGAAAAGCGCCGCCCCCGTGTCAACCAGGTCGATTACGAACCCGGCCAGGGCGGGGCCGATGATCCTGCCGGCGTTCATTACTCCGGCGTTGAGCACCACCGCATTCATGATGTCTTCCCGCTCCACCAGGTTTACCACCATGGCTAGGCGGGTTGGCATATTGAAGGCGTGCAGGGTGCCTAGCAGGAATGAGGCAGCGAAAATCTGCCACACCGCTATCAAATCCATAACTGTCAGTGTGGCTACGACGAACATGATTGACGTGACGCCAAACTGGGAAAACAGCAGCAGCTTCTTTCGGTTAACCCGGTCGGCAAATATGCCGCCGAACAGGACCAGGGTGAGGTTGGGGATTCCGTAGAAGAAGACGGTCAGGCCCAGTTGGGAAGTCGACCCAGTCAGGTCCAGGACCAACCAGCCGAGGATGAGAAACTGCATCCCCTGGGCCATGGCCTGACCTGAGGTGCTAATCCAGAACCAGCGGAAATTGGGGTAACGCAAGGCCTGAAATTTGGAAAGGCCCGGAGCCCTGCCCTTTAGAGGTGCCAAGCGTTGGGCCATTCAGTTTCCTTGCTGCGGGGCAGGCGAATTCATGGGGTTCCTGTTCTATGTACTCGTAGGTGTAGCGTTGATGAAAGGAATGCTGAAAAACCTCCGCCACTATAGCACTTATCCAAAGTTGGTGAACCAGTAGTTGAAAAAGAAGAGATGACTCGACCATAGTCATGACTATGGTAAACTAAGGACACAATTAGTAATGGTATGGAGACTAAATGGTTGTTGAGAAAGGAACCCCAAACGGCCCGAAAACCATCAAGGCATCAGAATTCAAGGCCAAATGCTTGAAGCTGATGGATGAAGTAGCGGAAAGCGGCGAGGAAATAGTTATCACCAAGAATGGTCGTCCGACAGCCAGGTTGGTGGCGTACGTGGAAAGACCCAAGACACTGTTTGGCATCGATCGCGGCAAGCTCGAAATTCTTGGCGACATCATCTCCCCAATAGATGTTGATTGGGAAGTTGACACAGACCCTGACCGGGTCCTTTACCCGTGATCCTTCTCGACACGCATGTAGTTCTCTGGCTCAGGGCTGGTGATGCAAGGTTGGGAGAGAACTCACGGGTCGAAATTCAAGACGCTTGGGACTCTGGACAGTTAGGAGTGTCGGCTATTTCATTTTGGGAAATAGCCATGCTGCGGAACAAGGGCCGTCTAAGGTACCCGGGAAATGTTAGCCTATGGCGACAGGAACAACTGAGCCAAGGTACGATCGAGATTCCCGTCAATGGTGAGATCGGAATTCGAGCCTACGACCTGCCTGACTTCCATCCCGACCCCGCAGATCGCATCATTGTAGCCACCGCCTTGGCCGGCCATCGCCTGATAACGGCAGACCAGCAGATTCTGGCGTGGAATGGCAACTTGGATAGATTGGACGCCAGGGGGTAGCAGCCGGTACCGGAACAAAAGTGTGTACTACCAACGCTTCACGTAGCTGGAGTCAATTCTTCCCGGCAACGCCGGAATCAAGGTAGCTTGACCAGTCAACTGTTGGAACGCCGGTAGCGGGGGGTAAGGCCCCGGGCTTCTGCTTCCAACAGCAGTTCAACGCACTTTACGGCGCGGCGGGTCCGGGTCTCCGGCCGCTTGGCCCTGACCACATGGTCGCAGAAGTCCTTGCGGTGGGAGTAGGAGACCTTCTCGAATATCTCCAGGGCAGCGGGTTGGGATTGGAGCGCTTCGGTTAACTCGGAAGGTATATCCACCTGGCGGGGTATGGTGTCCCGCTCCAGGGTTACCTCAGCCACATCTCCGGCGGTGACCCCGGCCTTGTCCCTTATTTCCTTCTTGACCACCAGGATGTGTACTCCCTCGCCCTGGGGCAGCAGAGAGTTTTCGTAAGGAACGCCGTTAATGGTGCCTTTGACCGGCGCCTGTCCTTTTATCCCGAATTCGTCGGCTACGCTGAAGGGCACTCTCACGAAAGTCCAGGCGCCCCGCATATCGGGCCTTTCCAACTGTGCCTCAAACCGGTAAACGCTCATGGTTTCCCTTTCCATGCCGCAATCCCGAAATACTACTGCTGCACAAAGCGGTGGAAGACTTCCTCTTCCGTCAGCGACTCCGACCCAAACCAGCGGTGCTCAATTTCCTCGTAAATTTGGGCGATGTGGTCGGCGATGCTGTCGGTAACGCTTGCTACCATATCGGCAGATTTCAGGGAGTCTGCGTCCATTTGCTCCAGGGCCATTATGGCGTCGGATATAGCCCGGATAAGTTCCACCGGCGCCACCTGGGTTGCATTCAAACGGGCGCCCGAAAGGCAGTGCAGCACCGAGGACGTCTGGTTATTCAGGATAATCTCTTCGGCCAGTGTTTCCTGTTCGCCAACAGTAATCCCCAAGGTATTTGCCACGGGAAGCAGGGTCTCCCCCAGGCTGCTTCCCTTTGCGTTGCCCGTTTCCACCGACCGCGCCGCAGCGTTTACTGCCCGCGAAATCCCTTCCGCTCGCTCCAGCCAGCGCCCCAGCCAAATCAGGTTATATACGCGCGAATCGGTCAGCCAGCTGTCCGGGGCTATTGCCAACGATCTGGGTTCCATCATGGAAGAACCTTCCTCACGCCTCATGCAGCGATTTAGTGCTGACCCTCAATCAATCCAAGGGCGTCGTCAAAGGTTACCGAGTCCTTGTCGAATTGCACCTGCGCCCTGGCCACATCCAGCCAACCGGCGCCCTTGGAAACGAAGCTTCCAACTACGGGGGCAGCTTCCGTGTAGTCCCGCCCCACGGCTAACTTGATCAACTCCCCGTGGCGCGTCACCGCCTGGCCGCGGGTGGGGTCCGTGGGAATCCATCCCAATTCTGGGTGCATGAATTCCAGCCAGGCGTGGGTCTCTCCCACCTCGGTGGTCAGCAGCCCGCAAACGTAACGGCAGGGAATCCCCAGGGCTTTCAGCAAACCCATGGTCAGATGGGCCATGTCCTGGCAAACTCCCACCCCGCTGTCCAGGACTTCTTCGGCGGTGGTTGCCACCGTAGTACTCTGGCTTACGTATTGAATATTCCGATAAACCCAGTCCGTTATTTTCTCCACAGACTCCATCAAGCCCTTGGATGCTCCGGTAATGTCCCTGGCGTGGTTGACCAGTCGGTCCGGGTCGACCAGGGGCGTTGGGGTCAGATATTGGTCCAGGGACCAATCATTGGTCGGAGAACCCAGGGGAACTTCCCACGGGTAGGCGGGGGGGCTGCGGAACCGTACCACGCCGATGGCCATAATGGTAAATTCCTGGTGGGGTGTGGTTACCCTGGCGCGATGGGTAGTATTGTCGTAGGCGTCCTGAAAAAGAACCTGGCGGCAGGCCGGTCGGGTCAGCACCGAGGTTGTCAGGGGAGTTTGGTAAAAGTCGGCGCCGGCCGTCAGCCGGAGGAAGTTGTCGTTCTGCACTACCACTTCGCTGTAGATATAACGCGCAGCATAGCTGTATGCGGCCACAGTGCCCGTATCACTTAGCGAACTACCCAGGTTGGTTTGCATAGGCCACCCGATGAGTTGTTGGTAATCCGGCTGTTGGCTCGGGACACCCTGGTAAGGCCGCCCGGGAATGCAGTGGCCTCGCCGCGTCCATTCTGCACGGCGAACACACGGAGGTCGATGTATCGTTCCTCAAACTCGCCGCTCTCCTCATCGAATATCAGATGCTTGGAAAAGTCAAGAGTTTCCTGTGCTATGAACATTCGGGGCTGCTCAATAATGCTGCGGGCCAGGTTGGTGCGGAACTCTCCGCCCAGGTCGGGCATGATATAGACGCCCAGACCCCCGTAACCCTGCCTGGTCTTCACTACCAGGCTCTCCAGATTGTCCAGTACATACTTCCTGCTCTCTGCATCTTGCAGGTCGTAACTCACCGCCTGGCCCAGGATTGGTTCTTCGCCAAGATAGTGGCGGATCATGTCTGGCACCCACTTGAACACCAGCTTGTCATCGGCGGCGCTGGTGCCCATTCCGTTGACCAGCACCACCTTGCCATTCAGGTAGGCGTCGGTAAGACCGGGGACAAAAATTTCCAGGTCCTCGACCCGCCGGTAAATCAGGTCCACCGGAAAGTCTCCATCCAGGCCCTTGGCCAGAATGCGACCGTCATACCCCACGTACAAATCGGACCCTTCTACCAGGGGTATGCCCAGCAATTGGGAGAGGTAGCGATGCTCAAAGAATGCGGCCCCGAACTTGCTGTCCGACAGCAGTACGCACACCGGGTCATCTACATCGCAAAGGGATGTAAACAGGTCGTGGTATGTCTCCTTAATGTCGTAGGGCACTACGTCGTAACCCGCCGCCAGTTCGGGCATAAGCTCTTTGACCATATCCAGGGACTTCAAGTGGTAAGAGATGCCTGAGGGGATGCGGAGGTTGTCCTCGAGGATTACGTAGCGGCCATCCTCCAGGTGCACCAGGTCAATGCCGTAAATGTGGACGAAGACGTCCTTGGCCGGCCGGAAGTCCTGGTACTCGGGATAGTAGTACTGGCAGGAGTAGATAACGTCGTCGGGGACTACTTGCTGCTGGCCCGTGTACAGGTCCAACAGAAACAGGTTAAGGGCCTTCAGTCGCTGGGTAACGCCGGCGCCGATGACCTCCCACTCCGATTGAGGAATGATGCGAGGAATCCAGTCGGTGGGTATGGTGCGGAACACCTTGGGGTCCAGAAGAAAGGTAAATCCGTCCAGTTCCGCAATCCGCCTGCCCTGCCGCCACAGTTCACCCAGTCGTTCCCTGCCCATGGATTCAATGGCCCCGAGGGCGTCCTGGTAGCTGGGGAGGACGGCGCCGTTGGCGTCCAGGTACTCGCTGTGGGCAGCGTCCGCATTGGCTATTGAAGGAATCATAAAACTTTGCCCTGCAACAATTTTGCGATTACACGATAGTGGGATATCGAATACATGTGAAAATGATACTATGGGTTAGTTACAATTGTGTTTCGGATTCCATCCTTCAGTTAAAATCCTTTGGTTCTTAATGCTATTCTTCGAAGAGTGAGACTTGTTATACGATGTATTTCGGCATGTAATCCCGGGTTCTCAAATTTGACGGCTGGGAAGAGTCCGATGGACGTTCAACCAAAGGGAAGCCCGCGCTCTGTGGCCTACAACGTCGTTGACGACCGCTACTTTGAAAGACGCCAGCTGCGGCGGTACGCCGGCGCGTGGTCCCTGTGGGCATTGGGGGTAGGAGCCGTAATCTCGGGGAACTTTTTTGGCTGGCAGTTCGGCCTGGCGGTGGGTGGTTACGGCGGTATGGTAGTGGCTACGGCTATCGCTGCCCTTATGTACCTCTGTATTTGCTTCTCCATTGCCGAAATGTCTCCGGCCATGCCGCACGCCGGCGGCGCCTACTCCTTTGCCCGCACTGCTCTTGGCCCCTGGGGTGGGTACATTACTGGCCTGGCCGAGTTCATAGAATATGTACTGACCCCCGCCGTAATCGTGGTGGCCATCGGCGGCTACGTCGGAACCGCCGTCAATTCGCTCTTCGGGATAGACATTGCCGCGCCCGTCTGGTGGCTTGGCTTCTACGTAATTTTCGTCGGCATCAACATCGCCGGAGTGGCGGCTACCTTCCGCGTAGCCATGGTCCTCACTTTTTTGGCCCTGGGAATCCTGGTCCTGTTCTGGGCCGATTGGGCTTTCCGTTTCAGTTGGGACAGGGCCCTTGCCATCGTGCCAGGAACGGCCAATTCCGACTGGCTGCCGACTGGCTGGATAGGCATAGCTCAGGCCTTGCCCTTTGCTATCTGGTTTTTTCTGGCTATTGAACAACTTCCCTTGGCAGCGGAGGAATCCCGACGTCCGGGCGTTGATATGCCCCGAGCCCTTCGCTGGGGTATTTTGACCCTAATCGTCGCAGCGGCGCTGACCCTGTTGCTTGGCGCCGGCCTCCCGCGCGGATGGGCCACAATCGAATCGTCCGGACAGGCCGCTGGGACTCTATTTGGCTTCGGCGTGAACCCTGCGATCCCGGCCTTGATGGTAGTGGGCGGATTGGTGGCCAGCTTTCATGCCATCATTTATGCCTACGGGCGCCGGATATTTTCTCTTTCCCGGGCCGGCTACCTGCCCAGGTGGCTCTCGCTGACCCAAAGCCGGACCAGGACTCCCCACCTGGCGTTAATCGCGGGCGCGGTCGTCGGGTACCTGGTAGCCCTGTTTATCGAGTTTGGCGAAGGATGGGTGGGAGGACATGTGCCAGTGGCGGCGGTGCTGTTGAACATGGCAGTGTTTGGCGCGGTCATCGCCTACATCATGCAGATGGTCTCCTTCCTGCGCCTGCGTCGGCGATACCCGGGACTGTACCGCCCCTACAGGAGTCCCCTGGGTAACGTTGGGGCACTGGTGGCAGGACTAATCGCCTGCGCCACATTGGTCTTCCTGTTCGTCAACACCGACTACCGGATGGGCCTCTACGGCTGCGGGATATTCTTCGCCGCAGGCCTGCTCTATTTTGCCCTCATTGGCCGGAGAAGGCTGGTTAGTTCGCCGGAGGAGAGCTTTGCACTTCGATTGGAGGAGGAAGAGAGCAACCAGACAGGTGGACGATAAAGCTGCGGAGGTTCGCGGAGGTTATTCGCGGAAGTTAATCACGGAGGTTAATTAATCCCGTGGGCAATTAACTACGACGTATTGTACCGCGCGCATAGTACCAAGGTATTGTCCCTTACAGGTGGTCTAAACGATGGGAATCGCAGGGTCAACCTTGGTGGTTGCCCTCCCTATTGCGCTACATTGAGGCAGGGCCGTCCAGTGTTGAGGAGTTGGGGCCTGCCGTTGGCAAGAAGGCCGTTACTCCCCGTACTCAGTGGCCTTGTCCAGCATCAGGCAGGGTTCTCCCCACTGGCTGGCATTATCCAGGTCCCAGGTTGTCTCGTCTCCGTCGGACTTAAGCCGGATGCCCTCGTTGCCGCCAAATATCAAAAGTATTACCCCGTCTCCCGAATCCTCTGCCAACGCTGCCATCGCCTGGCAGGGGCCGCCGTCGTCCCAGCCCGTAACCTGGCACCAACCATCTTCTCCGGCCGGATCTGCTGTAATTAGCCTGTTGACGGGCTTCGGGTCTTCCAATAAATCAAATACGCGGTCCAGGGCCATGGGGCTGTTGCCCCCGTCGTTAACTTCCACTTCGTAAAGCATGGCATGTCCGTCTGCTGGTTTTGGTTTGGGCCCTTAATCGCAGTTGATTGTATGGGAAACTACCACCGATAACCAGTTTGAGTTGCCCCCAGCGGCCGTAAAGCCTTGAGGGACTATTCTGGTCCTCAAATGGTACTTCTGACGAAACCCGGAATCCAGGACTCACCCCTTCCTGCGAAGTTGACCCTACCCACTCCTTTTGGATTCCGGCGTTGAGCCGGAATGACCGGCCCTGCCCTGCGGTATCTACTTCGCCTTTGATTCCCCCTAACCAATGGCTTATACTTACGCAAATTCCGGCTGGACCCGCTATTTTCAATGCTCCCTGTTCCAATGCTGCTCGCAGGAGGCGGTTATGCGCTTAGGCTACTTTACGATGCCCCTCCATCCTCCTGGCTCCGACCTCTCAGCCACCCTGGAATCGGACCTGGTCCAGATGGAAACCCTGGACCGGCTGGGTTACAGCGAAGCCTGGATCGGTGAGCACTTCACTACCGTCTGGGAGAACATTCCCGCCCCCGACCAGTTTATCGCCGCTGCCCTGTCTCGCACCAGGAACCTGATCTTCGGGACCGGCGTCACCTGCATGCCCAACCACGACCCCTTCATGATCGCTCACCGCGTTGCCCAATTGGACAACCTGGCCCGTGGTCGCTTTTACTGGGGGGTCGGCTCCGGCGGGTTTCCTGGTGACTTCGAGGTCTTCGGTATGGACACTTCCGAAGGAGCGCACCGGGGCATGTCCCGCGACATGATCGAGCTGATCCTGGATATGTGGGAGAACCCCCAGCCCGGTTCCTACCAGCACCCATACTGGAAATTCGCCATACCTGAGCCCGTACCCGAAATCGGGCTGCGGTTCCACGTCACCCCCTACCAGAAGCCGCACCCGCCCATCGGCGTGGCCGGCGTATCCGCCAAGTCTGATACGTTGCTGCTGGCCGGGGAAAAGGGATGGCTGCCGCTCAGCATAAACCTGGTGCCGCCGGTTACCCTGAAAAGCCACTGGGAAGCGGTGGAGACCGGGGCAGAACGTACCGGCAGGACACCCGACCGGTCGGAATGGCGGATCGCCCGGGAAATCTACGTCGCCGAAACCACGGAGCAAGCCAGGGAAGAAGTCCTGAACGGCACCATCGGCCGCGACTTCCGACAGTACTTCATTCCCCTTATGAAGCACGTGAACGGTATCAGCCTGTTCAAGACTGACCCGGATATTCCCGACGAGGATATAACTCCTGAATACCTGGTGGACAACGTCTGGATTGTCGGCAGCCCCGACGAGGTAACCGAAAAGGTACGGCAGATGCACAAGGACGTGGGAGGCTTCGGCGTCCTGCTGGCCATGGGCCACGAATGGCAGCCCGAGAAGGGCTGGGTCAACTCGATAACGTCCTTGGCCAACGATATTATGCCCCGGCTGGCCGATCTGAGTTAAAACAACTTAGTGATTCTTCGTGTTCCTTCGTGGAAAGTAAATTGCCCGGAGGTATTGTTATGGCGCTGGGACTCAGGACTTATCGGCCCCTAATCGCTGGCAGGACTCACATGGCCGCCACCGGCCATTACCTGGCCACCGCCGCTGCCTACCGCATCCTGGAGCAGGGCGGCAATGCCACCGACGCCGGTGTGGCCGCGGGCATTGTCATTAACGTGACTCTTCCCCAGTACACCAGCTTCGGCGGCGTGGCCCCCATCATGGTCCACGACGCGGCGCGGGGCGAGACTGCCACCATCGCCGGTCTCGGCCGCTGGCCCAAGGCCGCCAGCGTGGACTACTTCAACGCCAACCACGGCGGCGTATTGCCCGGCGGCGTGCTGCGGACGGTAACTCCCTCGGCCGCCGATGCCTGGCTGTCGGCCATACAGCTGTACGGCACCATGACCTTCGAGCAGGTGGTCGCCCCGGCCCTGGAACTGGCGGAAAAAGGTTTTCCCATTCCCCACTCCCTCCACCGCGCCCTGGCCCGTGAGGAGGACAAGTTCTCCAACGGCAGTCGAGACCCCAGGCACTGGTCCGCCACCATGGAGGTCTTCTTCCCCGGCGGCAAGGCTCTGGGCACGGGAGATGTCGCCATTCAGAAAGATCTGGCCAACACCTTCAAGCGGCTGGTCTCGGCGGAACGGTCGGCTTCCGGCAGGGGGCGGGTTATGGGTCTCCAGGCCGCTCGCGACCTCTTCTACCGGGGCGATATGGCCCACAAGATGGTGGAGTTCAATCGGGCCCAGGGCGGGTTGCTGTCCCTGGAAGATATGGCTACCTTTGAGGCCAAGCTGGAACCGCCCGTATCCATCGACTATAAGGGCATTGAGGTCTTCACCTGCGGCCCCTGGTGCCAGGGCCCCACCACAATTCAGGCCCTGGGCATCCTGTCCGGCTTCGATTTGCAAGGTATGGGCCACAACAGCCCAGATTACCTGCACACTGTTATCGAGTCCCTGAAGCTGGCCTTCGCCGATCGCCATTCATACTATGGCGACCCCGACTTTGTGGACGTGCCGATGAAGGGCCTGCTGGACCCGGACTACGCCGCCCAGCGTCGCCAGGAAATAGACTCGACCCGCGCCTGTCCGGACATGCCCCGTGCCGGCGACCCCCACGCCTACCAGGCCTACAACGGCCAAAACGGAAACAGGGCCAAGCCGGCCCACCCCGAACCGGTAGTCGGCGCAGCGGAACCTGACACCAGCTACATCTGCGTGGTGGACCAGTGGGGCAACGGCTTCTCGGCCACGCCCAGTGACGGCATTGGTGGTGCGGCAGTGGTCCCGGGCCTGGGCTTCGCCATGTCCACCCGCGGCTACCAGACCTGGCTGGACCCGGACCATCCGGCCTGCCTGATGCCTGGCAAGCGGCCGAGGCTGACTCCTAATCCGGCCATGGCATTCCGCGACGGCAAGCTATGGATGCCCTTCGGCACCCCCGGCGGCGACGTGCAGTGCCAGTCCATGACCCAGCTTTTCCTGAATGTGGTGGAGTTCGGCATGGACGTGCAGCAGGCCATCGAGCAGCCCCGGGTGGCAAGCTGGAGCTTCCCCGATTCCGGCTTCCCTCACGGTTATACCCCGGCTGCCATGTCTGCCGAGGGCCGCATCGACCCGGATACAATCAGGGAACTGGAACGGCGTGGCCACGTGGTGGAAGTATGGGACGATTGGACGCCTCGCATGGGCGCCCTCAACGCCATCACCATTGACCGTGAGAAGGAAACCCTGGAGGTCGGCGCCGACCTGCGCCGCGACAACTACGCCATGGGCCGGTAGACGGACAGCAACCAGCAGTTAGGCTCAACAATGTTTGAGGGGCAGGCTGGCAAACCTGCCCCTCAAATCTTGGCCAAACCATTTTTGCTGTCATTCTGAGCGGAGCGAAGAATCCCAACCGCTGAAGGTTTGTATCTTGCGTTCAGGAAACAACTTTATCGGGAATCGTTGGGATTCTTCGTAGCTGTGTTTCTCAGAATAACCGCAAGAAGAAGGGGATTGTTCTGCCAAGGTAGCGCATCCGAATTAACCTAACCCCCTTCTGCCCGCTTGCCCTACATCGCCGTCCTTCCCCCATCTATCACCAACTCGCTGCCGGTGACGAAGGAAGATTCATCAGAGGCCAGGTACAGCGCCCCGAAAGCCACGTCCTCGGGCCTGCCGATGCGACCGATGGGGGTGCGGCCCAGCCGATATTGGTACTGCTCCGCGTCGGCCAGCATATGTGCAGTCATGGGCGTCTCGATAATCCCCGGGTGGATGGAGTTAGCCCTGATCTTGTCTCCGGCGTACTGGATGGCTGTGGCCTTGGTGAAGATTCGCACCGCGCCCTTGGAAGAACCATAGGCTGCCGACATTTCGCTGCCCACCAGCCCTGCCACGGAGGAGATGTTGATAATCGAACCGCCGCCGGCCTTGCGCATCTCCGGAATGGCGGCCTTGGTGCCCAGGAACACGCCCTTGCCGTTGATGTCCATTACCAGGTCCCACAATTCCTCGCTGGTCTCCTCCACCGTCTCGGTCCGGTAGATGCCGGCGTTGTTGACCAGGATATCCAGCTTGCCGAACCGCTCCACCGTGGCGGCCACCACGTCCTGCCAGTTGGCCTCGCTGGTCACGTCAAGCCGCAGGAAGAGGCACTCCCCGCCCTGCTCGTTGATTTCCGCCTCAACCTGCCGGCCCTCGTCTTCCAGAACATCGCAGATGACCACCCGGGCTCCCTCGGTGGCAAACATGCGGGCTTCCACGGCTCCCTGGCCCCTGGCCCCGCCGCTGATTAACGCTACCTTGCCTTCCAGTCTCATTTTTCTGACCTCCTACGGAACGGTGGCTTTGCTTTCTCAATTTTGTTTTCTTAACCTTTATGGTGGGATTGTAACTTGGGAGAGGCTGGAGTCAAGATCAGCCGCAGTCAATTGACCCAACATACTTCCGCAAATAGAATGTCCGAGCCTTAATCAATATAGAAAAAGCGCTGGGATAATTAACCGAACTCATGAACGTCCTCGACTGGATACTGCTGGCCATACGCTGGGCCCACGCCCTGGGCGCTGTGGCCTGGGTGGGAGGCGGGATATTCTACCTGATGGTTCTGCGGCCTGCTTTCCAGCGCAGAGACCCAGGCCAGGAAACTCACCGGGCCATCGGCGAAGAATTCCGCAGCCTCGTTAACACGGCCATCATTGTTCTTGTGGTTACCGGAGTCATCCTGACCGCCAGCCGCTTGACTGCGGATACGGTTACCGTCTCCTACATCGCTGTGTTGGTCCTGAAGGTTTCCCTAGCCCTGTACATGTTCGCCGTAATGAGGTTCCGGCGCCCGGCGCCCCGCAGCGCCAATAGCACTGAGGCTTTGGGCACCTGGGCTAAAGCGCGGTCAACGCTCACCGGCCCTACGGCTTTGCTGGTCATCGGCGTGGTAATATTTGGCTTGGCCGACGTGCTGAGCGCCCTGTTTGAAAGCAGCCTTTCCGGTTAAGATCCCCGGCCGGAGGGCCAGGCATAGGAGGAAAATTGAAGAAGGACTTGATGGAAATACTGGCCTGCCCGGTCTGCAAGGGCGAATTGACCCTGAACGTGGAAACGGAAGAGGATGACGAAGTTATGGAAGGCTCGCTCCACTGTGCCAAGTGCGATGAGACCTACCCAATAAATGACGCCATCCCGAATTTGCTCCCGCCGAATATGCGGGTTTAGGTAAGCGACAGCACTTTAAAGTAAGAGCTATTGGGCGGGTTTAATACCCGCCCTCCTCTACAAGTACTCGGTGCAATTCGAACCATAAGCCTGCGCAATTAACCCACCCCAGGAGACATGCCACCCCGAGCCTGCCCAAGGGCCCAAACTCCTGGCATAAAGACCTGTTCAGGAACCGAAACTTTTCTGACACCTGAGCAATTTAGGATCTGAACACCACAATAACAAGAGTAAATAGACCCCTATCAGAAAAAGGAGGCAACCATGCCCACAGTAATGCTCCCAGACAACCTGGAAATGTACTACGACGATGACGACTACACCGACCCCTGGCGCACCCCGGAAACCATCGTGCTGCACCACGGCAACGCCAAGAACGGCCGCCTCTGGTACGCCTGGGTGCCCCTCCTGGGACGCCAGTACCGCGTGATTCGGCTGGACGCCCGAGGCTTTGGCCGTTCCACGGTGCCGCCCGCCGGTTACGACTGGTCGCTGGGCGGCTTTGCCACCGACCTCCTCGGCCTGCTGGACCACCTGGAACTGGACAAGGTGCATCTCATCGGGGAGACCGTCGGCGGCACCGTAGCCCTTCAGTTCGCCTGGGAACACCCCGAGCGCCTGCACACGGTCACCACCTGCACCTCGCCCTACAAGTTTGTCGGCGCTCCCCAGTACCTGGAAAACTACAACCTCATCAAGGAACAGGGCATCGAGGAGTGGGTCCGGCGCTCAGCGGACCGGCGCATCGCCCCCAATCCCGCCACTGCCGCCCACAACCAGTGGTATGCCCAGCAAATGATGCAGGCGTCGCCGCAGGTTGTTATGGAGACTCTGGCCTACCTGGCCAACCAGGACCTGTCTCCCATATTGCCGGAAATCAACACGCCGGCCCTTGCCTTGGTGGCGGGGGACAGCGACACCAACACGCCCGACCGCGCCTCCGGTATGGCTGCCCTGATGCCCAACTGCCGGCTTGTGGCCATTCCCAACGCCACGGGCTACGTGCAGCACTCGGAACCGGAAAAGTGTGTTGCGGCGTGGCGGGAGTTTATTGGCAGTCTGGGGTGATGCGCCAGGGCGCCACCATCGGAGACTTCCTGGCAGGGCTAGCCTGCCTTGACGGCCCTGTCGAAACGATTTGCGCCATCAACACCCGGCCAAAAGCCAAGCACGAAGGGGGCAATCAATCCAACGAAGGGGACTAGAAACCTGGCCGGGAACCCCGATTCTCCACAAGTCGTTATTTTCTTGACGTCGATTAGAGATATAATTATGGGCTTGTGAAACGTATTACACAAACTATCATGCCATGTATGACTGTAATACGTTTGCTTGGCGTTGTGCGAAACCCTGCCAATGGCTTTCCGGCCAGACCTCTAGGAAGGCGATCAGCCACCACGAAGAGAGATTCAGGTCGTGAAACCGCTTGGCCGAAACTGCGAAATACGGGTATATCAAGGGAAAGGGGGCGAGCAATATTCCCAGTCCCATGCTGTTGGGCACAAGCCATGCCCCGAGGGCGGCAAACGAAATCAACAATACAGTCAGGGGAAGTATCCCCTGCAGCCAGTAAACTTGCCGGTCTATCCGCCCTTTCGGTGATAGCAACACGTGCACCATGTCCGCCTCCCGTTGAATTAAGATCTCGTAATTAAGTATATATTATACCGATGCTCTAAAACATATACTGTCGCTTACCTTTCTATTATAAGAAAATGTGGATTGGCTTGGGAATAGCAGACGTGGAAATGTGAATCATTTTTTATAACTTGCCCTGTCTTGCGGCCTCGGAAAGGCGATTTCGCAACGGGAAAGTGATTCGAGGGTTATCCGGGGCAATTGCGCCGGCGCGCTTTTGGTCCCGGGTCCAGCCCTGGGTTTTACAGCTCTCGACCTCGCACTCGAAATGCCTTGAAAGGTAAGAAAGCTGCTGTTAGTCTGGAATGTAGAGCCATGTTTTTATGGTAACTGAGGCCGAAGTGAGGAGGATTGAGGATGGCCACCCAGCGAATCGCCTATGCCTGCGCAAAGTGCAACAACAATAGCTACACAACGGACGAATTCCGCGCCACCGGCGGCGGTTTCTCCAGGTTCTTTGACGTCCAGAACAAGAAATTTACCACGGTGTCCTGCTCCCAGTGCGGCTACACGGAAATCTACCGGGGCGACACCTCAAAGTTCGGCAACATAGCCGACTTCTTCCTCGGCGGTTAGGCTGCGAGTATCTCAAGAGTCCCTTCCCCCGTCGAGGGGAGAAGGCTGGGATGGGGGGTGACGCCTTGCGAAATGTCTCCGCTGGGTACTGCTGAGAATTTCACCACCGCTTCCGAGTTAGTTTCTAAGTCAATAAACTGCCCCAGACCGTCGTTCCTGCGAAGGCAGCAACCTCGATGGTTTAGGGCAGAGGTTCTTGAATCACCGGGCCCTGCCCCGGAATCAAGCGGCGCAGGAGCGGTTCCTTTGAAACGCCACCTGGTTAACTTCCACCCTGATAAACCTCTGAAAGGGCCCTTCCCCCTCGACGGGACAAGGCTGGAATGGGCTTCCCGACGCTCATTCCATAGCTGAAGCGCCTTATCTCCCCTCAGGGATTTCCCCTATCGCAGCAATGTCGATAACTCAATCAAAGACGTCCTAAAACAGCGACTTCGATTGCCCTCCGTCCACGTTGATACACGCCCCTGTTATCAGGTCGGCCCGGTCCGAGGCCAAAAAGGCCACCGTTTCCGCGATGGGTTCCGGCCAGCCAAACCGCCCCATGGGCAGGTTCCGGCCGATGAACTCTGCCACCACTTCCGGCGACTGTGTGTTCTGGAACCGCTCCCACGTGCTCCCCGGAAAATCAATGGATCCCGGGGCAACGCAGTTGACCAGCACTCCGTGGGGCGCCATCTGCAGTGCCAGGTGCTTGGAAAAGGCGATCAGTGCCGCCTTGCCCGTCATGTAATCGATGGACCCGCCGTGCTCCCGCCCGTATATCGACGAAATGCTGATAATCCGGCCCCAGCCCTGCTCCTTCATGTGCGGCAGCACCAGCGCCGCCAGTTGCACCGCGCTGAACAGGTTGACCTCCATACCATCCCGGAACTGCTCCATGCTGGTCTCTTCAAATAGCACCGACCCGCGCCGGCCGCCCACGTTATTGACCAGGATGTCCGGTTTGCCCATACCCGTCACCGTCTCATCGTAGAAGCGCTGTGCATCGGACTCCTGCGTAACATCCGCCGGCGTCCCCTGCACCCGATAACCCATGGCTGCCATCTCAGCCACCGATGTATTCAACTGCCCTTCGTCCCGGGCACATATGGATATGGCGCACCCCTCGCGTCCCAGCGCTTCCGCGATGCGGCGACCCAGACCTCGGCTGCCGCCGGTTATCATAGCTGTCTTTCCTTCCAAACCCAGTTCCATCGGTCCCTCCGGTAATCTGCCGACGCTGCGCCATTAATTGGCATCGTCGTCGGACGGTTTTGCGCCGATTATAAGGGTTGGCTTGGGGTATGCCTATGGGCGCGAGGACTGGCCGCAATAGTCGATGTTCCGAAGGCAGGAATTTCATCCCTCCAGCAAACCTTACAACTCAGTCACGAATTATGGCCTTCCTTCGTGTCCACTTACAGATAACTCTCCACCGAAACCCATGACAACCCGCCCTTGTCGATCCGCGTGACCCTCTTCTACCATAAATACTGTGCAACCCTGCCTCGCCCCCACCAACCCGCGCATCCCGAGCTTGTGGAAGGGTCATCCCTTGTGGTTGCCCTGGGCATGGAAAATGTCGCCCCACCGGCAACACTGCCCCAGCTACAAAATGGGGGGAAATGAGCGGAAATGGCAGGAAAACAAAAAAATCACTCTGCTCCCCCAGGGACAGGACCGGGGGTAAGGGCGTTCCCGCCAACCCTAAACCCGTCGCGTAACACCGAACGCAGGGGCAACCCTTGTAGTTGCCCTGGACATGGAAAATGTCACCCCCACCGGCAACTCTGCCCCAGCTACAAAATGGGGGGAAATGAGCGGAAATGGCAGGAAAAACAAAAAATAATTGGCGAATATTCGTGCCCCTTCGTAGACAAAAACATCAGGAGGCAATCCCATGACCTTGTCCCAGATCAGAAACCAGGTTCGCGCCCTGCAGCGCAAGTACGCTAAAGAGCTGGCCGTCTACCGACTCCGCCGCATGGCCGAGGAAATCTTCCACGACTGGAACGTTACCGTCGCCGACGGCAAGGAGGCCCCTGAATCGCATACCGTAATCTGGCGGATAGCCCAGCGCGGCTTCCGCCTCTATACCTACACCTCCCTTCATCACTACCTTGCAAAGTGTAAAGAAGCAGGCAAAAGTCCCGAACCACGCCAGATCGTAAGTGTCCTGCTCCCCTGGGCCGAAACCGGCGGCTACCTGGAAGGGTTCCGCTGAGACCTGCCCGCCCAGGCCTGATCACCCCTCTCCCTCAGAGAGAGGGCCGGGGGTGAGGGCGTCCCTGCTAGGGTCTAGAGCCAGCGCAAGGCCGTGCTATAATTAGCGCTGCCATTTGGCGCCTTATCTGAATCTCCTTGGGGAACGGGCAACAAAGACAGGTCCGGCCCAGGGGCAGAGACCTTAGTTTCACGGAGATATTTCGAATGATTAAGCGGTTTTCCGTCTTGTACGTCGGCCAGATCGACCTGGATAACGTGGGTGCCGACGGCACACCGGCCAACGACCGGCGCTATCCCAACGAAAAGCTGGTGCAGGCCTACGACCACGCCGTCGCCTTGGCAAAGCACATGGACGAATTAGGCTTCTACTGCATGTGGACGGCGGAGCACCACTTCCAGCGTGAGGGCTACGAGTGCCTCCCCAACATGACCCTGCTGGGGGTTCACCTTGCCGGCCTGACCAAACAGCTGAAGTTTGGCGCCGCCTTCAACATCGTGCCCATGTGGCACCCCCTGCGCCTGGCCGAGGACTACGCCATGGCCGACGTGCTGACCGGTGGCCGGCTGATTTTCGGCGTGGGCCGCGGCTACCACTCTCGTGAGGTGGAGACCTTCGGGTCGCCGGTAATCGACAATGACGCCAACCGCGAGCTTTTTGAGGAACAGATGGAAATCATCCTGAAGGCCTTCAACGAAGAGTCCTTCAGCCACAAGGGCAAGTACTACACCATCCCCCCCGACGTGCCCTACCGGGGCTACCAGGTAGAGGACGTTACCCTGGTTCCCCGACCGTTGAACCGGCCTGTGGAAATCTGGCAGCCCATCGCCAGCGGCCGGACCCTGGAGTGGATCGCCCAGCGGGGAATCAAGGCCATGGTCGCCCTTTCCGGTGAGATACTGGTGGACCGGATGTTCAACGCCTACCACGACGCCGCCAATGCCGCCGGCCTGAACATCGCCCTGGGTCAGAGTATGGGATTGGGGTTCGGCTTCTGCCTGGACGACACGCAGCAGAAGGCCATCGAACGGGTGCGCCCCTACCACGATGAGCGTTACAAGTGGTTCGCTCCCTTCGGATTCGTCCGTTACACCGACTCGCAGGGACGGGCCTGGGGCACCCCGGGCGCGCCCACCGGCGTTCCCCGGATTGAGGACGGAGTGCAGCAAAAGGCATGGTACTGCGGCCCCTCGGACGGCTTCATTCCCTTCCTGCAAGAGGTTGAAGAAAAGTACCCTGGCCTTGAGGACATCATCCTCCAGTGGCCCGAAGGCATGCCCTGGCTCGAGTTCAAAGACCAGCTTTCCCAGTTCGCCGCCGAGGTAATGCCCGCCTTCACCGGCAGGGAAACCGCCTCAATGGCCGGCGCCGACGGCAACTAGGCACAGTTCTCGATTCCTGGCATTGTTCCTGACCTACTAAGCGAAAAACCAATGACAACAATGGACGCAGAACCGAATCAAAGCCTTGATTACGTCGTGGGGAGATTGGGGGGAGTGGTCAACACACTACAGGACTTAAAGACTGGTCAGGCGGAGTTAAGTCGTCGGGTGGACCAGACCAACGACCGCATTGATAAGCTAGTTTTTGCTATTTTCGGAGTTGGCGGAGGCCTGTTGGTTGCAGTAATTGGTGGAATGATTGGACTTGGCTGGCTTATTGTCCAAACGGGGTAGCCTGTCTGCAAACCCGGTTCTTGGGTTTGGATTTCCCCTTTTCGCTCAGAGTGGCTACTCTTAGATACTACCTAAAAGGTCCCTTCCCCCTTGACGGGGGAAGGCGGCTTTGCACCAAAAGTGCCACTTGCATCAAAAGTCCGTCTAATCGACCGTACCAGGACGGAAGCGTGATTTCAGGCAGCGAGGGGTCATGATTAGACGCACAAGATTATTGCCGCCGTTGAGCCAATGATCTGAAGCCCAAAGCCGACAACTACAGCAACAACTCCGATACGGGCGTACAGTCTCCGGCGGCTTTCGATTCGTTCATCTATTCCGTCCGCTCGCAGGTACAGATTGTGGTCCTGCCTATCAGGAAGGTCGCCTGGCACTACCCTAAGAAATAGACTGTGCCCGTAACGAATAATCAAAAGAAACCCGACTATATCGAGCATCAATCCCACAGGTGCCGTATAAAGCAGAATCGCCAAATCCATCATTCCTCTCATCCTTACCCTCGGCTTGCATCAATAGTCGGGGTTTTTCGGCACTTTTGATGCAAAGCCCGGAAAGGCTAGGATGGGGGTGACCACCTGCCCGACTTGGAAAATTTTCCCCATTCACCGCAGCCCCGCCAGCATCTCCCGAAAGCGCTGGTCTTGCTGGTCCGGGGGCAACAGGATGCAGTTGGAGCAATAATCGTTGGAACGGGGCGACCGCCACCACAGGCAGCACCCCCGGCGGCGCGAGAAGAACCCCGTGCGGCCCTGGTATTGGAACTCCTCCATGGTCAGCTGCCCGTAAATGGGCGAGTCAGGGTCGGTAAGGAAGGAGGCGGCTATCCGGACCACCTCTTCGGGGCGGCCTGCCGTGGCGTAAAGGCGGTTTAGTACTTGGGAAAAGGCGGCGGCCACTGCGTTCAGCGACACTTTCCAACTGGCGCCCGCAGCACGCAGCAGACTGTCAATCACGATGTTCAGGTTGTCATCGAACAACCAAACCTTTAGCTGGGCGTAAAGGGCATCAGCGTCGGCTACGGCCATCGCATCTAAGTGGTTAACGGCCGAATCGTCAGGCAATGCGGCGAAGGCAAGACAGTTCAGGCCGGTGGCGTCAATTCCCGAACCGTTCCAGTGGAAGGAAAGGTTGTCCAGGGACACATCGGGCACCCGCCGCTCCAGGACATATTGCCCCACCAGGGGGAAAACAACGCGGCTGAGGTAGGCAACCAGGAAAGCGGAGCCGGCCACGTGGCGGTTGTCACTTTCCCAGGCCCGCTGCCCATAGGCCATAACCAACTCGCCCAGCCGTTGGTCGTCACCCTTGAACAGGTCGCGGGCGCTGGTCCAGCCTTGTTCCTCGGGCTGGCGCTGGGGCAGGGCAAAGAAACCGCCCAACTCCTGGGCACGGGCCATGCTGTCTGCCAGGGGATGCCTGTCCCCCGCCATATCAGCCATGGAAGAACCTGGAGGCCGAGCGGTCTACCGGATCGTAGCCTTGGGAAAGGTATTTCTCCCTCAGCCGGTCCCACAGGTACAGCCGGTCCCAGTCTGGACTGTCCATGTAGTTTTGCTCTTCATCTAGGTGGGGATTGGGCAACAGGACGGTAATCTGCTGCTGGCCGCCGCCGTTGAAGAGGCGGAACCCCCAGGAAGTGGGCTGGTGGTCAGGGTTTAGGCGGCGATAAAGTTCGGCGCGGGCAGTGCGCCGCAGCCGGACCGTTTCCGGCGGCGCCGCTTTCGACTCGCCAATGCACAGGTGCAGGTGCCACTCCTGGAAGTCCACAGTAATGTAGCCGTCCAGGAATCCGGTACGCGGTTGGCAGGGAGGCTTGATTTCCCACACCGCCCCGGGCACCAGCATGCCGATTCGGACGTGCTCCCATTCGGCCAGGCAGTCCTCCAGAATGCCGCGCAGAGTGTCCTCGTCCGTAGGCAGGGAGAACAACTCGTAGGTGCCGTCCAGTTGCTGGATGATTTCGCCGCGCGAAAGCGGGTCAACTGTTGTCATGGCGTTGCTCCCGTTGAGATTGCGGTTGTTGCTTGGGTGACAGGTGATAGATCACCAGTCGGCGGAGTGCTCAGAAGCTAGCGGTTATCCAGCTTCCCCCTCTTGCTGAAGGAATAATACACCAAATGATGGGGGTTGGGATGAGCTACCCGTCCGGACCGGCCCTGGGGAATAGCCGGTGGTATCATACCTGGTCAGGCAGTTCATGCTCTCCTGCCTGAAAATCAGCAGGGCCGCCAACCCTGTATAATCCGGTCAGAGAGATATACCCGCTTTCAAGACTGCGCGGGCAAGTACTCGGCCAATACGGGGCCAACACGCGGCCAATCGGAGGTGTCGCATGGCAACCATAAACTCGGTGCTCGGCCCACTGGATACGGCGGACCTGGGGTTCACCTTGCCCCACGAACACCTTATCGATTCCTCCGCCGGAATACGGCAGACATATTACGAACTGGAATTCCGCGACCATGCCCTGGACATGGCCTTGCAGTCCTTTACCGAGGCCAAATCCGGCGGCGTGGACACCGTCGTAGAGGTTTCTCCCCTTGATCTGGGGCGGGACGTTCTTCTTATGAAGGAGGTCTCGGAGCGAACGGGAGTGCAGTTCGTTTGCTGCACCGGCTGCTGGCTGGACGTTCCCCGCAGCTTCTGGGGCCGGGACAAGGACTTCATTGCGGACCTTTGGGTAAGGGAAATCGAGCAGGGAATTGAGGGTACGGGAATCAAGGCCGGCATCATCAAGGTGGCTACCAGCGACCCCATTACTGAGCAGGAAGAGTTGATGCTCCGTGCCTCGGCCCGGACCCACCTCCGCACCGGCGTCCCCATTACCACCCACACGCCCGCCGAGTCACGGATAGGCGAAGAGCAGGTGCGCATCCTGAAAGAAGAGGGAGTTGAAACCCATAACATATACGTGGGGCACATCAACAACACTCTCGACCCCGATTATCACCATGAGTTGGCCCGCCTGGGAGTCTGGCTGGGCTGGGATATTAACAACCCCTTCGGCCGCCCCAACCTTCCTCCCTGGCAGGAGAGGACCGACTACCTCAAGGAACGGCTGGACGAGGGCCTGGCTGCCAACATGATGCTGTCCCACGACTGGAACATCGTCCTGTCCCGCATCGGCTCACCGGGTATGCCCACCAGGGACCAGAACCCGGACGGCTACCTCTGGCTCAGCCGCGCCGTCATCCCCAGGCTGGTGGAGTCGGGGGTTCCGGAAGCGGTCATCGACCGCATGATGGTCGAGAACCCCAGAAGATACTTTGAAGGCGTACGCCCGTCTGACTGACTGCCTATACCAGCCCTTTAACCGCCTGCGCCAGTTGGTCTGCCTCGTCTTCGGTGTTAAAGAAGTGGAGGGATGCCCGGATTCCCGGGGGATATTCTACCTGCCGCACCACGATGCGATGGTCGTTCCACAGCCGTTCCACTGCCGCTGGTGGCTCCCAGCCCGACAAGGCGAAGGCCACCAGGCCGGAGGACAAGCCCGGTTCCATGGGGGAATACAGGTGCACCCCGGGGATATCCGCAAGCTGCTGCTTTAAACGTGAGGCCAATTGACGGTTGCGGTCCTCGATGTCCTGGACGCCAATCTCCTCAATGAAGCCGACGGCTTCCAGGAAGGCGGCCTGCAGGGGCACACTGGACGAACCGCCGTGGAACTTCTCCATGTCGGCAGCGTTGAGCTGAATGTTGTCATAGTCCACCGGATGCACTACGGCACGCCCCCCGGAATGGGCCGGGTGTATCCCTTCAATCAGTTCCCGGCGGATGTACAACGCACCCACGCCCTCGTAGCCCAGCACCCATTTCTGGCCGGGGATTGAATAGTAGTCAAACCCCTCCGCCGCCATATCGAGGTGAAGGTGCCCCCCCGTCTGGGCGCCGTCCAGCATTATTTGCGCGCCCCGGTCATGGGCCAGTTGAGTAAGCTCAGGAGCAGGCATCCGCAGCCCGGTGGAGTACTCGACGTGACTGACGAAGAGCAGGCGAGTCCGAGGAGTGAAAGCAGCCTCGAACTTCCCGAGGATGGTCTCGCGCGAGTCCTGGGGGTCCAGGTCCACCACCCGTACCTTGACGCCGTGGCGCTTGCCGGTAACCAGGCTGGTGACAAGAACTGAGCCGTGCTCCAGGTTGCAGGTTATGATTTCATCCCCGGGCTGCCAGTCCAGCCCGCTCAGCACAATGTTCAGGCCCTCGGTAGTGTTGCGGGTTACCATTACCTCTTCGGTGTCGGCGTTGAACAGCCGGGCCGCGGCCCGGCGGGCCTGGGCCTGCACCTCGCGCCCGCTTTCCTGGACCGGACGGGAAGTGGGCCCCTCCTCCATCTCCAGGTCAATGCGGTCCTTCATCGCCTGCGCCACCCGGCGCGGCGGCGGCCCGGACCATCCGGTATTCAGGTAGGTCACGTTGGCCAGGACAGGAATCTCGTCCCTCAGCTTCTGTACATCCACGCTGGCTACCCCCAAAGTTTTGCGAATCATTATACCCGGTCGGATTCCCGGCCACTCCCCACCTGGCGCCTTGGAATCGGCTATTCGATCACGGAAGGGAACGGTCACTGATTCCAGAGAGGAAACATTCGTCAAACATTGATTGGGACTCCGGAAGTCCCAGTACGACCGGACCAGGACAGGACCAGGTTCAGGGCGAACAGGCGACCCACCAACCACCCCCGGCCTTGGCCACCTTGACGGGTTAGACGAGTTGGTGCCGCCCGCTATTGCAAACCCACTGCTTCAGTAGAGGCGAGGTCTGATATGGCGGCGTCCAATCGCTCCAGGGTGTTGCGCAAGTACCTCTTGGCCCGCTCGTCTTCATAATCGCAGTAGCCTCCGGTGACTATCCAGAATACGAAGACTTCCAGCATGGACAGCCGGTAGTCATGCAGGCACTCGTCGAACGGGTAGCCGCTTACCCCATTGTCCTCCAGGATTGAGTGGTATTCGTGCAAAAGACCAGGCTCTTCTTTCTTTCGTTGCTCTGGAGAGAATGTCTCGCTGATGAAGGTGGCAACATCGTAGGCGCCCCGACCCCGTCCACAAAACTCCCAGTCGATTACTGTAACTGATTGACAGTCCCCGGATGTGGAAAAGAAACAATTGTCCAGTCGAAAGTCCCCGTGAACAATTGTCCTGGGCGACTTGGAGAGTTGGGTCTTTAACCTGTGAACCTCCGGCGCAAGACGGTCACCCAAATGACGCAGCTTCGGAGGCATTCCTACGCCCGCCTTCCGCACCAGAGACTCCCATGCTCCCGCGTACATTTCCTGGTAGACAAAGGCCTCGGCATCCTTCAATGGCATCCAGTCATAGCGGTCCAGGAGCGGGCTGTTCCACCACGCTGCCTGGAATCTGGCCAGTTGTCCTATGCAGCGGCGCGCCTCATCCAGGGAGCAGCCGGCCACGCTGTCGCCTTGCCGGGCATAGCTCATATCTTCCAGTATCAGAACAGTGTTCCCGTTTGCCGGGTCTATGCCGCAATAGTAGCCGCGAGGGGTCTGAAGAAGAACATTGGATGCCAGTTCGATGTAAAACCTGACCTCTCGCTTGTTCTGTCCCAGCCTGTCAAAGATCGTCCTGAGTTGCGGGTCTGCGGACGGGAGCTTGACTATCATGGTCTGTGGAAGTTCTGCGGGACCAGAGTCGTAGTCGAGCCTCAGCCGGAACAGTTGGCTCATGAATCCCTTGCCCTCGGCAATGGCCTCGACCGAGTATCCCCTCACGGACGCGCCGGCCTGTCGCCCACCGCCATTGAGGGCTCTGGTTAACCAGCAGGGTGTAATGTCCTGAAGACCGCTGGGAATTCTAAGGCCGCTCATCTCAGACCTGAGGTTGCCAGATCAGCATTGATGAGCAGGGAACCCTTGCCATCACCCATCCTTGCGAACAAAAAAGACGCAATGATCCATAGGTTTGGGATCTTTGAAGTACATAATTCCACCCAGTCCTTCTCCCTCCGCCGGAATCACACTAAACCTCTGCTCCATCATCGTTGCAAGCACCTCGTCCACTTCGTAAAGCTGGAAAGTCCGGTCCGAGCCATAGTCCCTATCGTAGACGGTGGTAATGCCGTTCCCGTACTTGAACATAAGCTGGAGAATACCGCCCGTTTTCAGGACCCTGGCAAACTCCGGCAGGGTAGTCCCCAGGGCGATGTCCGGTTCGATGTGCTGGATGACCGCATTACAAAGGACAAAGTCGAAAGAGGAATCGGGATAGTCAAGGGGTTCGCGAAGGTCGACAACCGACACCCTATCGGCAATTTCGGAATGCAGCCGGCGGGCCTCCTGGATATTCTCTTCCACAGCGTCTATCCCGTAGACGTCGTACCCCTTCTGCCAGTAGAAGTAGACGTCCCGGGCGCCAGCGCCACAACCTGCGTCCAGCCCCCGACATCCTGGAGGAACAAGCTCCTGGAGACGGTCGATAAGGGCTGTATCACCCGTCAAGCCCGGGTGGGAGACATCGGTGTACACCGATTGAATGAAATTGTGGCTCACCTCGGCATAACGCTGGGCATAACTTCGGTAGAAGGACTCGGAGAAATCGGGGTTGTTGCTCATTGCTGCACCGTCGCTTAACAGGTTGGGGAATCAGCCTCCAAACAGGTCGATGAACTGGCCGGTCATAAGCCTGGGCGCATGAGCCGCCAGGTACAGGGCCGCCTGGGCTACCTGTTCCCCGGTTATCCACCCCGGGTCTCCGTCGGGATAATAGGCCCTGGCCATATCGGTGTCCACCCAATCGGGATTGATGCCGTTAACGTTGATTCCATAGGGGCGGAGGGAGTGGGCAAGGGAGGCCGTGTAGCCTATGACGCCCCATTTGGAGGTCACGTAAGCTCCGAAATCGCCCTCGGGTTGCCTGCCGGATGACGACCCGATGTTGATGATAATCCCTTCCTCCCTCTCTATCATTTGAGGTGTGACCGCGCGGCAGACCAGGTGAATTCCCCGCAGGTTGGTGTTCATGACCTCGTCCCACTGTTCCGGAGATGTCTCCCATACCGGGGTGTGATAAGTGATGACCCCGGCGTTGTTGACGAGCAGGTCAATACTGCCCCATTTACCGACGACTTCCTCGACTACGCTGAGGGCATCACTCTCCCGTGTCACGTCCAAGGTGAAGGCCTCAGCCTCGCCTCCGCCGGCGCGTATCTCGTCAACCACTTGGGCCAGGCGGTCGATGTTGCGGCCGGTCACGGCGACCTGTGCTCCTTCGCGGGCGAAGGCCAGAGCAATGGCACGACCTATTCCCCGACCTGCGCCGGTGATCAACGCTACCTTACCCTTAAGCAGCATATCCCGCTTCTTACCTTCAACTACAAACTGCCCCGACGGGTCCTGCAACCCGGTGCATATTGCCTGAGACTCAGGTTTGCCCATTATACGAGCTGTGTCGTTCGGCCACTGGACCTACATTCGCAATTCCAGGCGAGGCTTCAACAGGCGGTCGGGGACTTGGGTCTCTCGCATAAAGGCCACTAGCATCTGATGGAGTTCCCCTGCCACGTCCAGATGCTTCTCTATAACGTTGTTGGCCTGAGCCGTGTCGGTGGTCAGGTTGTACAGTTTTGAAACGCCTTCCAGGGGACTGTATAGCAGACTCCAGCCACCCGAGGTGATGGTCGTCACAGGTGGTTCCGTTAGCGTGCGGAGCAGGTTGTCCACTGAGTGAACCGGATCGCCCGGGTTGGCGAAGGGCAGGCTGCTGACCACGTAGTCGCGTCCGGATTGCGAAGGATCGCGTAACGCGGGCGCAAGTGAACGGCCTTGCACAAAGTCCGGGACATCCATGCCCAACAGGTCAAGCACGGTGGGCATGACATCGATGGCGGAACTCAGACCCCGGTACGCGCCAGGAGACACTTCGGGCGCGCGAATCAGCAGGGGCAGGTGAACAATCTCTTCAAATAGCGGCGAGTAACTCCACTGGGAACCGGGTTCGTCGTACGGCCGCAGTGTCCCGTCCGGATACTTGCCCGAACTCATCTTGCCGAACAGGCCGCCGTGCTCTCCAAAGTAGAAGCCGTGGTCGGTGGTGAATATGACCACCGTCTTCTCTGCGAGCCCCATGTTTTCCACCGACTTGAGGAGAAAGCCCACCCAGGTATCTACCATTGTGATTTCGCCACAGTAGGTGGCATGCCCCTTGCGCATCTGGGACTCTTCGTATCCGGGGACGTCATGCCAGTTTCCATAGAGGGGCAGGACGAGTTCGCCGTCGTAATCCGGCAGGTAGAGTTCAGTGTAGTAGGACGGCGCATCCCAGGGCTCGTGGGGGTCCCAGGTGTCGACATACAGGAAAAAGTCCTCCTTGTAGTGCCTCTCCAGCCAGCGCATGGCGCCCATGAAGGTCTGTGGCGCGTTTCTGTCCGCTTCATTCCGCCACGCCGCCCGAACATCCAGGGATTCATTGTGATAGCCGGGCTGGGGAATCAGCGACCACAAGGTGTCCTGTCCCCGGTTGAAAACGAAGGACTGAAAGCCCCGGTCGTAGTTCATTCCATCCCGGAGGTAGTAGGGGGTGTCCACGGAGGCCGCCGTGTGAAAGCCTTGTCCGGCCAGAATCTCTGCCAGGGTGGTCACCCCGGAGGGAAGAGGCTCCCACCCCATGAAGGACATCGTCCAGCGGCCCGTCTGATGGTCGGCACGGGTGGGCATGGTCGGGAAACCGGCAGAGTAGTGGCTGTCGAACCGAACCGACCCAGCTGCAAGGGCATCGAGGGAAGGAGTTCGAATCCATGGATTGCCGTATGCGCCGACGTGGTCTTGCCGGAAGGTGTCCGAAACTATCCAGATGACGTTCATTCCAGCGCCTCCTGAGAATACCCCTGGGAAGTAGCCAACAGGAAAAGGGAATAGCTCCCGGTCTGCGGGACTGGAGATGATCGAGCCAAGCCGCCGGACAACCTTGGAGGACACTAACGTGTGTTGGTCGCCGGGTAGCTGGTGGAAGTGGCACCGGTGAGCATGGACAGGCGGATCAGCCCACCGTCGTTCCAGTGGATGATACGAAGCTTGCGAGGCATCGTCAATAGCGGTAGCTATTCCGTCTGTTACAAAACAGGCTACGGTAGCGCAAGCACACTTCAATTTTTCGGTTTATACCCTCGGCCGCCCGCAATGAAGCGAATCTAACGCGGGTTTGGATGTTCGGGGCCCTTTCGCTCATACCTGCAATCGCAGTTGGAACGGCAACTTCGCCATAGTTTGCGCGCGTTGGGGGTTTGGCAGGATAATTGGCCCATCTTTGGAACAACCAGCGGGGAGGTGTTGCTTTGTCCAAGATAAACATGATCCACCACATCAACATCCAGATTACCGACCGGGAACGGACGCGGGAATGGTACGAGCGGGTGCTGGGCGCCGAGTTTCTGGACCGGGGCCCGGCATTGAACCGCCGGCAGCTCCAGTTGCGGTTGGGGACCGGAGAAATCCACACCTCCGACACGGAAGACCTGGTCAAAGTACCCCGAGTCCACTTTGCCATTGAGGTTGAGGACTTCGACTCTATGCTGGCCCACCTGGATTCCCAGGGTGTGCCCTACAGCAGAACGGGTGGCGGCGCATTCACCGGTACGGGCGGCGACGATCCCCGGCAGGGAACCAGGGAAGACACCGGTGAGCGCTACACCTACATCAGCGACCCCGATGACAACCTCATCGAGTTGGTGTACCACGCCGGGGGACTGGAAAACTCTTCGGGAGAGGCCGTAGATTTGACCCACGACACAGGCAACGTCCGCTGGACCCAGATAGAGGGATTCGTTGAAGCCGCCTACGCCGAGGAGCAGGTTACTGTTAGCTAGCCTTGGAGGAATATTCGTACATAGGTGCGGAAGAATCCGGAACCTGACTTGCCCCGTACCGCTGGCTGCGCCAACCCCTCTGGATTCCGGCTCAAGGCCAGATTGACGGTTGGGGGGCCCGGAAATCACCCGTGATGAAAACGGTTACTGGTCAACTACAGGTCTTGACTTGGGCAGCAATACGTTTCAAGCTAGGGTCATCCTCGTTAAAGGAGTGTACAGATGTATAGCACTGAAATGTACGAAGGGATGATTGCGGAAACTACCACGGTCCAGGGCCACAATGGGGACTCCATTGGCGCCTACATTGCCAAGCCCCTGGGCTCCGGCCCCTTCCCCGGTATGGTGTTGATTCACCACGCGCCGGGTTGGGACGAGTGGTACCGCGAGGCAGCCCGCCGCTTTGCTCACCACGGCTACGTAACCATTTCCCCCAACCTCTACCACCGGAACGGCCACGGCGACCCCAGCGAGGTCGGCGCCAGGGTGCGGGAGTCAGGCGGCATATCCGATGCGCAGGCTTTGGGAGACATAGAAGGCGCGCTGCGCTTCCTGCAGACCCTCCCTAACCTCAACGGCAAGGTCGGCGTATTCGGCACCTGCTCCGGCGGCAGGCTCACCTTCCTCTCCGGTTGCCGCATCCAGGGCTTTGATGCCGCGGTGGAGTGCTGGGGTGGACGGGTGGTTGCTTCCGGCGACGAACTGACCGCAAACCAGCCCGCAGCCCCCATAGACTTTACCGCCGACCTGTCCTGCCCCTTGCTGGGATTATTCGGCAACGATGACCAGTCGCCCACGCCAGAGCAGGTGAACTTGCACGAGGAAGAGTTAAAGAAACACAACAAGTCCTACGAGTTCCACCGCTACGATGGCGCCGGCCACGGTTTCTTCTACTACGACCGCGCCATGTACCGGCAGGAGCAGGCCGTGGACGGCTGGAACAACATCTGGGCATTCCTGGGGAAGAACCTGGCTTAGCTCAGGCAACGAGCCGGTACCTGACCCATACCGCATGGCTTAGGAAAAGGTGCCAGGCGGGGACAACGTGAACCGATACCCCCGGGGGTTCATCCCGACAAACGCCATCGCCGCTCACGGAGCGGCGATGGCCTTGGGTGGCTACCGTCGATATTCACCTGCTTAACCCCTCCTCTCCCTAAGACCTGTCCCGGGGCTTCATAACTGGCCTCACCCAGATATTCAACACGAGTGGCATGGCCTACTCCCAAGAAAGCCGGGCACTGCTACTCTGCTTCACCTGAGACTCAAACTGCCTTTCACAGCCGTTACCTTTACATGTATGTTTGGGCGGACTTTCTGGTACAGCATTGGAACCCGCGACATCGGGAAGGCAAAGCTGTAAGTCACCCATCCCCGTCCTAATCGGTCCCGTCAACTTGCCCTTCAGACCCCGCGCGTCGTAACGGCGACTGTTGCGGCCCTCCTGTAGTCCGCGTCTACCGGACGCCGCACTGCCGGAAGGTGGGCCCGAGATCTCTCAACACTTGAACGTGCAAGAGTTGGGGAGACCCCGAGAAGCATCGAAGCCTTGTGGTTGATGATAGAATTTGTCGAACCACGGCATTAGCCTGCGGACATGCAAATTGGATGCAGGATGCCAGCACTTTAAGGAGCATGCTTTATGCCTAACAAGATTCGCCTGGGATTTGTGGGTGCCAACGTAAACTCGACCTGGGCTTCCCAATCTCACTTTCCGGCGCTGCTGGCCAGTCCGGACGTTGAGTTTACTGCGGTCTGCACCACCCGGCCCGAGAGCGCGGAAGAGGCTCGCCAAGCCTTTGGTGCGAAGCTGGCCTTCCACGATTTCAGGGACATGGCTGCGTCGCCAGAGATAGACGCGGTGGCCGTGGTCGTGCGGGTGCCGTCGCACTACGAGCCAACGAAGGCCGCCATCGAAGCCGGCAAGCACGTCTACACCGAGTGGCCCCTGGGACGGAACACCGCCGAAGCCGAGGAACTGGCAGCCCTGGCCCGGGCCAAGGGTGTGCAGACCGCAGTGGGTCTGCAATCGCGGGTCAGTCCCGCGCTGTTGTATGTCAAGGAACAGCTTGAAGCCGGCTATGCGGGCGAGGTGCTGTCTTGTCATGTAACCACCATGCGGGATGGGGCGCTGGAACGTCCTTCCAGCCGCACCTGGCAGCGCGATGCCAGCCTGGGAGCAAACACCCTGACCATTGCCAACGGACACGTCATTGACGCGTTGCGCTTCGTGGCTGGCAACTTCACGCGGGTAGCGTGCATGGTCAGCACCCAGGTAAAGCAATTGTACGAGACCGATACCGAGCAGATGGTAGACGTGACCTCCCCGGACAACGTGCGGGTCAGTGGACAACTGGAGAGCGGCGCGGCTGCGTCGGTACATGTTGGGGCCGTCCCCTGGGCCGGCAGCGGCTATCGAATGGAGATCTACGGTCGGGAAGGCACACTGGTCGTCACGGGAAGTGTCTCGTCACAGCGGGGTGAGATGCTGCGAGTGCAGGGAGCGCGGGGAAGTCAAACGTTGCAGGACCTGGATATACCTGAGCGTTTCGTTTATGTGCCATCCGACTTCCCCAAAGGCGACCCCTTCAACGTGGGGCAGATGTATACCCTGTTCGCCGAGGCAGTCCGGACCGGAGAGAACCGCCTGCCAGACTTCGATGCAGCCGTTGAACTGCACCGGTTTATTGATACCATCCAAGAGGCGTCGGACACGGGTCGGGAGCTGCCTGTGGGGTGAGGCAACATTTTCCCAAGAAGCGGAAGCGCGCCCGCAACCAATGGTCGAAGGTTGCCCGGTACTTGCGTTAGACCCGTAACATGATGGTAGCCTGGTCCACATCACATTCTTGAGGATGACCTGTGAGCTGGGCTGGGATCTGTCTCCTTGCCGAGATTCGAGGGCCCCGCTACCTATATTCATTGCCAGGCAATGAATATAGGTAGCGGGGCCCATTACATTTGGCGACTCGGAGTGGTCAGGCTTTGGCGGCTACCGGTTCGTGGGTTTTCAGGAAGCGCCGGGCGTGGGCTACGGCCTCGTCGATGTGCTCCTGGGTGTCTTTCCAGGGGAAAATGGTTGTTTCAGAGTTCGGGGCGAGGCCGGCAACTTCCATGGCGACCTCGTATGGGTGCGCCGGCACATTGTCGGGTGCGATCAGCAGCGGAGTTTGCAGGTTACGCACGAAATCGCGGGAAACGGTGAAAACGAAGTCGGCGCGGTTGGTGTACATGCTGGTCAGGAAGTCATGGACCATTTCCATGGTGACTTCGGGGCGCTTCTCGCAAAGGGGCGGCCCCCAACCAACGATGTTGTTCTGGTAGAAAAGGTCCGGCATCTCCGGCCTGAAACCGCTGGGCTGCATCATCGCCGCCGCCACAACACGCTCCGGGGCCAGCCTGAGCAGGTTGTGGATCATCGGCCCGGCGATGCAGAAGCCCATGACCAGGAACTTGTCGATGCCGAGATGGTCCATCAGTCCAAGCTGGTCGGCAGAGTGGGAATCCCAAGGGCCGTCGACCTCCAGCGGGCCACTGGACTGGCCCCCGTTGGCATTGCGCAGATCGGCGGCGATACAGCGGAAGTCGTCCTTGTAGGTCTCCAAAGGGTTGAAGGGGTGGGACGTCCGCAAACCTTCCACGGTGGAATTAAGTCCGCCACCGGGGATTACCAGCAAGGGGAATCCCGAACCGACCTCTTCGTAATAGATACGGGTGGAGCCTCTTTCGTAGAAGGGCATGGTGATTTCCTCCATCAGCGAGTTGTAAAGCTAAATTGGGGCTTGGGGAGCAGGCAGGCCCGAGATTGGGGCACAACGTCCGGAGGCGGAGTGTTGCGCGGGAGCATGCTTCTACTGCTGCCTGTTACTGCTGCCTGTTCTAAAGTTGACTCTAACCCACGCTGACTTGAGTGGTCAAGAAAACGGCCCGGGCCGGCGAGGTGAAAAAGTGGGCGCCCGTCGACGGCGGCCCTGCCCCTCAGCCCGCGGCCTCATGAAGCAGGGTATCGGCAAAATCAGCTTCATTCTCTTACCTCTTACCTCTGACCTGTGGACCAATTGTTCCGATGCTACGCTCCGCGCTTCTCTCCCTTAAGGAGAGGGCAGAAATTTTGTTTTTCCCACCATTTCCGCTCATTTCCACCCATTTTATAGCTGGAGTGTTGATACCGTCGGCAGGGCTTCTTCCATGCCCAGGGAAGCCACAAGGGTTGCCCTTGGGTTCGGGAAACTTTTGTGGGCACAGGATGATCCTGGGCGGGTTTGGGGTGTGCGGTGCCCTGGCCCCCCGACGATATCTCCCAGAATCTCCGAGAGGAAGGGGGAGCAATTTTTTGTATTCCCACCATTTCCGCTCATTTCCACCCATTTTGTAGCTGGAGTGTTGATACCGTCGGCGGGGCTTCTTCCATGCCCAGGGAAGCCACAAGGGTTGCCCTTGGGTTCGGGAGACTTTTGTGGGCACATGATGATCCCTGGGCGGGTTTGGGGTGCCCTGGCCCCCGACCATTTCTCCCAGAGGGAGGGGGCAGAAATTTTTGTTTTCCGCTCATTTCCGCTCATTTTGTAGCACAGACCGCTGGCCGCTGGGCAAGCGAAGTAGAGCAGGGTTAGATGAACGGTATAGAGATTATGGTAGTGGGGTGCATTACGGACTGACAATGGGCGGGTGTCATCGGTTTCGACGCGTGATTTTCCACGAAGGAAGACGAAGAGCCACGAAGGGAGGGCTTATCTATCGGCAGGAGGGTTCGTTGCTGAGGGCCTAAATGAGATTGCCCAGAGGTTGATTGCAGTCTGTTGGCCCAAATGACGGAATGATTTTATGGATGTAGAGATAACGATAATGGGAGTCCCTGAAGAAGTTCACGACGAGCTTGCCGCCCGGGCCGCACCTAGAGGCCAGTCAATGCCGGAATACCTGCGGGGCGAATTAGTGATGCTCGCATCCAAGCCCTCGGTGGAGGTGTGGCTGGAAAGGGTGCAGGAGAGGAAAGCGGCCTACGGGACACAGGTAGCGGATGCTGAAATTCTTGGGGTGCGGGAACAACTTCTTTATGGACCGGTATTCCGAGGAGATACCGGAGTTAAGAGTTGAAGGAGGTCGCCTCCAACCACACTGTGGACAGCTTCTTGTTCTTGTTTCTGCATCCCTGGCGCCAAGGTGGGATGATGGGCCAAAGGGGACACTCCTAGCATACGTGCCGAAACCCCAGAGACTTTGCCATGTATCTGCAGGCAGGTCTTCAGTTGTCGGAATGGCCCCTCCCTGGAGCACAAGTCTGGTCTGTAGTGAGGCCTTAAAGACACTTCGGACTCGCCACCCAGGGCTGGGAGCCCGTGGTTCCCTGGCCTTGAACCATAATCACGTGCCGCTATTGACCCTCCTTCAGGCCTCATATACCTTTGTAACTGATACTCTATGACTCCAGGGGGATTTATAGGGCACTTCTCTTTTTCCCCCACAGAATTTCACCTTCCGGCCAGAATTCACATACCCGTAATTCTGACTGGCTGACTTACCTGAAAATCCCGCCGTTGCTGAGGAATAAGAATAGAGACTCTGCTTGCATTGGCCGGCGCTGGGACCGATGACAGCATTGGCCTGATCCGCGATTTCGCAATCACCATGGCAGTGGCGGGAATAGCCCTCCTGGTTTTTCGGGTCATCCACATGCCTCCGGTGTTGGGATACCTGCTGGCCGGCTTAATTGTCGGCCCTTTCACTCTGGCCAGTTTGAACTTTGGTCCCTTTGAAAACATTCAAGGGCCCGTTCAGAATTTGCAGGCCATCCGGCTGCTAGCTGAACTCGGTCTGGTGCTCCTGTTGTTCGGCATCGGCCTCGAAATCGGGTGGCAACGAATCCGGCAACTGGGGTTAAAGGTGATTGTCATCGGCACGGTAGAAATGACCATCATGTTTGCCCTTGGATACGAACTGGGTCACTGGCTTGGCTGGACTCCAGTAGAACGAGTCTTCCTGGGGGCGGCCCTTTCCATCAGCAGTTCGGCAATACTGATCAAGATGCTCCGGGACACCGGAAGCCTGTTCGAGCCACGGGGCCAGCTGATAGTTGGCATCTTGCTGGTGGAGGACTTCGTTGCGGTTATTCTGCTGACTGTCCTGTCCGGCGTCGCCACCACCGGCAGCGCCAATCTAAGCGACATAGGAATACTGGCGACCAGGCTGGCCATATTTGCCGTTGCCGTGTTGACCATCGGAGCGCTGCTGGCGCCCCGGCTGATGAACTACATAGACCGGTTCGAGTCCGAAGAATTGATTTTGATAGCCAGCCTGACCCTCTGTTTTGGCCTAGCTCTGGCCGCTCACGAATTGGGCCTGTCCGCTGCCGCCGGCGCTTTCCTGATCGGGATGATTCTCGGGGACACCGAGCATCACGAGCAGATAAGCCGGCTGATGAACCCACTGCGCGATATGTTCGCCGCCCTGTTCTTTGTGTCTTTGGGCATGTTGATGAACATTTACAGCATAGGAGACTACATTGTCCCTGCCATGGTCATCTCGGTAGTATTCGTGTTGGGAAAGGTGCTAGCCGACACCCTGGGCACCCTGCTGGCCGGCCAGGACGGGCGGACTGCCTTGCAGGTCGGCACCGGAATGCCCCAACTGGGGGAGTTTTCGCTGGCTATGGCCAAGACGGGCGCGGACCAAGGATCGGTGTCCGCCTATTTCAGCCCTGCCTTGACGGTCGCCACAGCCATCACTGCCCTGATTTATCCTTTCATATTCCGTTCACCAAACGCCTTGGCCAATTTCATCGAGCGTACCTCGCCCCGCTGGCTTCGTCATTTTAGCGCCGTAGTTTTCCTTTGGCTCACGAGTTCCAGGAGCAGCTTCGTCTTGGGAAGTCGGTTGGCAGGGGAAATAAGACACTTGGTGCAGGGCATAATGCTCAACCTGGGGATTATTGTTGTATTGCTCGGCCTGGGCGCAATCGGGCTGCAGTTTGGCCAGCAATTGTCTGAATGGACCGGATTGACCATAGGAATCTTGGATCTGGCGATCGGAGGAGTGGTCCTGGCCCTCTGCATCCCGTCGGGTGTGGTGATCTGGCGGCACCTGAATGAGCTAACCGAGGAGCTGTTGGGATACTTTCTGCCTCCGTGGCGAAGGGCTCCCGAGAACGTAACAAGGCAGACTTTGAAAAGGGTAATGCGAAACAGCCTCGTGATCATATTGATGCTGTTGCCCTTGATATGGATTGCTCCCTTCGCCGTCCATATTTATCTGTTGGGAGGCGTATTTGCCCCACTGATCGCTATTTTATTGCTGCTGATGATTGCGGTAGTCGCTTTCGCGGCATTCCAGATACACGGGACTTTTGAGGCCGCTTTTCGCCGTACTTTCCTCGGAACCTCTGAGTACTACAGGTACGACGAACATCAATGGGACTACCTGGCCCCAGATTCACATCTGTATGATCACGACGGCAACTATTTTGAGCAGTTTGCCGAAGCTGACGATTAGCTGATATTGATGGGGCCCAATTGGGCAATGTTCCCTTATCGCGAAGAGAAGATCATGCGCATTTGCACTTTCCTGCCCTAGAAATCTGGCCGGAAAGTGGCGGTGGCCGGGCGGGCGGCTATACTTGGAGTCAACAAGAGTAGCGAGGGCGGAGAATGCTGGGAGAGCGATCGGACCAGAGGGGTCTCTGGGAAGCGGACCGGTTGTACCTGGACCACGTGGGGCGGGACACCTTCTACGGTCTGCTGGCCTCGCTGCGGGGCCGGTTGTTCCGAGACGCCGATTTCGCCGAGTTCTACTGCCCGGACAACGGCCGGGACAGCGTGCCGCCCAGCCTGCTGGCGACGGCGCTGCTGCTCCAGTCCCACGACAAGGTGAGCGACGCCGAGGCCAAGGCCCGGGCTGACTTTGACCTCCGCTGGAAAGTGGCCCTGGGGATTGAGGTGGAGGACCGGCCCTTTGCCAAGAGCACATTGCAGGTGTTCCGCGCCCAGCTGATCCTGCACGACAAGGTGCGGGAGGTGTTCGAGTCCAGCCTGCGGCTGGCCCGGGAGTCGGGCTACCTGAAAAAGCGGAGCATGCGGGTTGCGCTGGACACGACCAACATCCTGGGTCGGGGCGCGGTGAAGGACACCTGCAACCTGTTGGCGGACGGGGTCGTCAAATTAATGCGTGCGCTGGCAGCAGTGGAGAAGTCTAGCGTCAAAGAATGGGCCAAGGCCCGGGGATACGGGCGGTACCTTGCCTCCAGCATCAAGGGCGAGGCCGCCATCGACTGGTCGGACCGTAAAGCGCGGCAGGCGCTGCTGGCCGGGATTGTGGCGGACGCGGACCGGCTGTTGGAGTTGTCGCGGCAGGCGCAGGGGGAGTTGCCCGAGAATGGTGAGGAGCGGCAGCACATCGTGACGGCGGCGGAACTGCTGGGGCAGTTGCTGCTCCAGGACATTGAGCGCAAGAGCGGCGAGTTGAGATGGCGGCGTGAGCCTCAAGGATGGAGTGAGCCGGGACCGGATGATGTCGGTGCATGATCCGGAGATGCGCCACGGCCACAAGAGCAGCAGCCGGCGCTTTGACGGGCACAAGGCGGCGATTGTGGTGGATACCGATTCCCAGCTGATCACCGCCGTGGCGGTACTGCCCGGCAACGCTCCGGACAACCTGGGGGCGCTGGAACTGGTGGAACAGAGCGAGGCCAACACCGGTGTACCGGTGCAGGAGGCCATGGGCGACGCCGCCTATGGGGACGGAGCTACCAGGCAGACCTTCGCCGATGCGGGCCGCAAGCTGGTAGCCCGGGTGCCAGGCCGGCCCGACCGGAAGCACTTTCCCAAGGATGACTTTGTCATCGACCTGGCCGCGGGCAGTTGCACCTGTCCGGCGGGACAGGTCACCCACACCATCGTGCCAGCGGGAAAGCGGACGGATGCCGCGGGGCGGGTATACCGCTGGCAGGCCTTCCAGTTCGACGGGGCCGAATGCCGGACATGTCCACTGCGGTCCCAGTGCATCGCAGCCAAGGGCAGGAAGGGACGGCGGGTGCTGATCCATCCCCAGGAAGGCCTCCTGCAGGAGGCACGGGCGTTGCAGCAGAGCGCCGCCTACGACGAATATCGAGCGCGACGCGTGGCGGTGGAACACCGGTTGGCCCGACTGGTCCAGTTGGGGATTCGGCAGTCCCGCTATTTCGGCAGGGTCAAGACGCGATTCCAGCTGTACCTGGCGGCTACAGTGGCCAACCTGACCCTGGTGGCGGGCAAAAGCGGGCTGTCGGACAGTGTCGGCGGCGGAGCGGAAGCCCACCGCGTCGTCCTCAGTGCCGTCCGCAGTGATGTCCAGGCTGTTTCCCACGGTGTTGTCGCCAATGCTACGGCCATTTTCGGCGCGGTCCGGCTCGGAATACTGTGGACCGTGATTCTGCTCAAGCCGGCTTTACTGCCGAAATCCCTCTCCCCAACCAGGGCTTTTCGGCCCGGTTTCTAGGCCACGGGAATCGTGTATATGCTGAGCCCTGATGCCAAGTCCTACGACGTAATCCACGAATGCATCTACCCCGCGGCGGCGGCAGACAATCCCTGGGTTGCGCGAAGCGTTGTCGAGGATATGGCCTCCAGCTCAGGACAGGACCGCATGAACCCGCGCCAATCCCGCGCTCCACGACGGGCAAGTCGAGTTCACCATGGATTCGCACTTTGGAGAGACTCGCAGGGACTACTTCAGCTATAGAACGCCCGGGGACCATGTATTCACGGCGACGGGGCCGACGTGAAGCGGGCGCGGCAGCACGGTATCCCTGACCCTTGAAGACAAGACGGGGCCGTGTGGCTGAGGTGGACGGTGTGGTCGACGTCGATTGTGACTTTGGCCTACACCAGATGGCGTTCCCAGTAGCACTTTAGAATATTTCCTAATGGGGTGATAGAGTGCAGACCGTCAATGCTGAGCAAATTAAATGCGCAGTGGTGGGTGCGGATCCTTGCTCTTGAGGGCCGACAGGTCTATATAAGGCTTCACCGTCACTGGATGAATTACCTCTTCCAATGTGGGTTGACCGCATTGGCGCTATTGATCATTCTGCTAGTCGTGGACGTGCTGCTGCAAGCTGCCATCGCCGTAGCGATTGCATCCACTGCCTTTATTGTTTTTGTGATGCCCCACAGCAGGGCATCGACTCCCAGGAGAGTTGTGGGTGGCCACGTAGTAGCAGTGATTGTGAGTTCCGGGTTCTCCGTGCTGCATTTCATACCGGTGCTTGGTCCGTATGCCACAGAGTCTCACTTTGCTGGCGACCTCGTGGCCGTGTTATCGGTCGCCCTGAGCATCTTTTTTATGATCTTAACCAGAACCGAGCACCCGCCCCCGCGGCAGGCACCGCCCTTGGACTTGTTATCGGTGGATGGACTCTTTCTACGGTCCTGTTCGTGCTCCTGGGAGCGGTCATCCTTGCCATCGCGCATATGATCATGCAGCGAAGGCTGACCGACTTGTTTTAACTTCTCTGATCGCTTTGTTGGGGCAGCCTCTTTCCCGGAACCGGCCAAGGACACCGATTGGGGGGCATGCCTACACCTTGGGCACTACATCGCGGACATTGTCCCGCTGTTGGGCCGCCGAGTAGCCGGCGGACAAACCGGTCACGAACCAGCCGAAGGCCAGAATCCCCACGGCGAACATGGAGTGGCCATCGGTTCTTCCTCCAGAAGTATGTTCACTGGTGGGCCCTGCCCTGGTAGGGATGCTCTGCCTCCAGGGGTTCGCCCTGTGCGAAGCGGTCTGCTCGGAATGCTTCGACAGGGTGATCCTCGCTCTCGCCCTGGAGCACCAGTTCGGCCATCATGCGGCCCACCACCGGTGAGAGCTTGAAGCCGTGGCCGCTGAATCCTGCCGCCCAGTAAAGTCCCTGTATCGTTGCCGATTCGTCGAGAATCGGGTTGCCATCCGGGGTCATGTCGTAAAGTGACCCGTAGCCGCCCAGGGGTGTTGTGGCAGCGAAGTCGGGAAAACGGTACCTGGCACGCTCCCAGAAGCGAGTGATGGTGTCATGGTCAGCGTTTAGTCCGTAAGCGTCCGGATTCACCACCTCGTTCATTTCTTCCGGCGCTTCGCCTCCCAACAGGGTGTGGAAGCCCGCGTTTCTCCGGTAATATGCCCCGCTGGTCTGGTCGATTACAGTAGCCGTGAATGCCTCCAGCGTGGGTGGGCGCCGCAGATGGACCATCTGGACGCGGATAGGTGTGATGGGAAGGACCTGGCCCAGAGGCGCGGCCAACCGGTTAGTCCAGGGGCCGGTGGCAACTACGGCAGCGTTGGTCTCAATCAGCCCTGATTCCGTTTCCACGCCGGCGAGGCGTCCCCCGGAGATCTTGAACCCGGTGACCGGACAGCCGGTGAGTATTTTTGCGCCGTGGTCGCTGGCCCGTTGGGCGAAGGCATAGGTGGTGGCTATAGAGTCAGCATAACCCGAGTTTGGCTCGTACGCCCCCAGCGCTACTCCATCGGTGCGCATTTGCGGTACCAGGTCACTGAGTTCAGTGGCTGTCAGGGTTCGGATGTCTACACCCAGGTCTCGGTTCATGGCCACATTGGCTCGTGCCGCAGCGGCATCGTGCTCGGCGAAGAGCAGGATTCTTCCCGTTTGAATGAACCGGGAATCTCCCCCGTAGAGGTCTCCGAAATTGTGGAAGGCCTGGCTGGCTTCCATTGCCATCTTAACCAGTATGGGGTGCTGGTAGTGTTCGCGAATCATCGCCCCCGACCGGCCCGTGGCGCCGCTGGCCAGGTGTCCCCTTTCAACGATGGTCACCTTCCCCGCTCCTTTAAGGGACAGGTGCATGGCGATGCTCGCCCCGATTACACCCCCGCCGATGACGACTACGTCCGCTGAGTTTGAAGCCATAATTCCCCTTTAGGGTTTTCGCCATTGGATTGCTGCCAGATGGTCTTACAAAATCAGATGAGAGGTTGCAGGTACTGAATTGTGTGGAAAATAAGAGCAGGCCGATGCTCTATTATAGTTCAATTCTTCCCAAAGATTGACGATTTCAGTTTCATGACCCGACAAATGCGACACTTAAGTAGAGAGGTGGGGGTTTTCTACGGGGGCAAAGAACGGTCTCCTAACTCTCCCAGGTGGTACAATTCAGGAAAGCAAGAATCATTTGGGAACGTCATGGCCACAGCAATACGCCGTGGCCCTTTTCTTCTTGCCTCTACTTTCCTTGCAATATCAGAACAGAGGAAAGGCTCGGGTCAGGTAAGTCTTAAAAGAGCTTCGATTAACCACGTCAGAAGCAAAGATGCAACTGAACCAGCCATCACCAACGTAAGGAACCGGAATGCTCCCTCATAAGTCGTGGAAGTTCCCCTTGGTCCCTCTGATGGCTCTTCCCTTAGTCCGTGCAATTGGTTGCGTAGCTCTCTGTTAAACAGCCGTGCATACACTATCTCGTTCAGGGGTATTACAATCGTGAATTCAAAGGGGTCTTGCCCCCTGTCTTCTGGGAGTTGGTTGTCCGGCAACAATCGCCGGGGTACAGAGTGGCCAACTATTGCCAGCCAGCCCAACTTCCACAACCTGGAATTGGTTACCCCAGCAAGATAGGTGGCGGGATTACCGGCCTGCCCAGATGGGGCCCGCATGCCTGGCACGCAGCCAGTGAGGTGAATGGATGACAACTCCTGGAACTAATACGGATTGGAAATGGATTGGCAAGCACTTCCCACCCATTGAGGACACGCGATTTGTCCTGGGCAAGGGACGGTATGTAAATGACATCGTCCTGCCGGGCATGCTTCACATGGCTACCGTCTCGTCTCCCCACGCCCACGCGGTTATTCGCAGCATAGACACTTCAGAGGCGGAGCAGGCGCCGGGCGTAGTCAAGGTGATTGTGGGCGAGGACTTGTCGGAGTGGATGGAGCCAATACCGCAGAACATGTACCTGCCCAGCGTTGTCTGGTATCCCCTGGCAGTGGGCAAGGCCCGCTTTGCCGGCGAATGGGTGGCCGTGGTGGTTGCCACCAGCCGCTATCTGGCAGAAGACGCTGCGGAGCTAGTCAAGGTGGAGTACGAACCCCTGGGAGCGTTGGTCGACCCCGAAGAGGCGATGCTCCCCGACGCGCCAGTGCTGCACGAGGAACACGGCTCCAACATCGCCTTTCAGGCTTCACTAGACTTCGGCGACGTTGACACTGCCTTCGATGATGCCGCCCACGTTTTCGAGGGGCGGTTCCGCTGGAATCGCCACTCGGGGGTTCCCATGGAGACCTTCGGCTGCGTGGCCTCCTGGGACGAAATCGGAGGGATGGTGGATGTCTGGGCATCCCAGCAAAACCCCCAGATCAACGAACAGATCGCCCGCACGATGCGTGTGCCCTCCAACCGCGTCCGCGTCCACATGGACGTGGACATCGGTGGCAGCTACGGCAACAAGCGAGGCCGGAAGCAGATTTTCCTTTGCTGCCTCGCCAGCCGCGCCATAGGGCACCCCGTCAAGTTCATCGAGGACCGCCTGGAGAACATGGCCGCCGGGGACGCGCACGGCCCAGACCGTATATGGACAGTGCGAGTGGCCAGTGACGACGACGGCAAGATTCAAGGCCTGGACCTGGCGGTAATCGACGATGCCGGCGCCTATGCCGGTCGCGGCGCCATGCAGATAGGCAAGCCCATAACCGCCCTGGTCGGACCGTACACCATACCGGCCGTACGCTATTCACCCACCTCGGTACTCACCTGCAAGACGAACCAGGCCCCCTACAACGGGTTCGGCCAGGCACCCACCAACTTTGCCATCGAGCGGGCCGTGGACATGGTGGCCAAGGGACTGAACATAGATCGGGCCGAGGTGCGCCTGCGCAACTTCATTCAACCGGACCAGTTCCCCTACGAAATTCCCACCGGTGCCACCTACGACAGCGGCAGTTACCCCACCGTCCTCACCAAGGCCATGAAGATGTCGGGTTATTCACAGGTAGCAGATATGAAGGCCGAAGCCTTGGCACGGGGCAAGCTTCTGGGGGTGGGCGTTGCCAGTTGCATCGAACCCAGCGCCGGTGCCGGCAGCGTCTTTAACCTCTTTAACAACCCGGGAATGATCGGGGGCGGAGATGTGGGCGAGGGAGTCCGCCTCCAGGTAGACGTTAACGGCAACGTAACCGCCGCCATCGGCTTCCAGTCCGCCGGACAGGGCCACGAGACCACGGTCACCCAATTGGTATGCGAGTCCCTCCAGGTGGAACCAGGGAAGGTCTCGGTGACCCGCGCCGACTCGAACGGAGGCGTACCCTCGGTGGCTACCACCGGCAGCCGCATGCACCTTATGATGGGCGCCGCCGTCCTGGGCGCCGCCGCCAAAATCAAGGAGAAGATGGTAGCCATCGCCTCCCAGGCCCTGGGGGTCGAGCCCAGCCTGCTTGAACTCAAAGATGGTGAGTTTGTCGCCCGGCTTCTTCCCAGTCTGCGCATGGGATTCGACCAGGTGGCCCAGATTGCCTACCGGCGGGCCGACCTGCGCCCCTCCAACATGGAGCCCGCCCTGGTGGAGACCTACGTTTACCGCAACCCCAAGAGCGGCGAACGCGAGGACGGCACCCACGAGGGCGCATTCAAGACCCGGGGCTTCATATCCTTTGCTTTCGCAGCCCACATTCCTATTGTCGAGGTGGACGCCGAGACCTTTGAAATCGATCTGGTCAACTACTACATCGTCCACGACTGCGGTGTCCAGATGAACCCTCAGATTGTGGAAGGCCTGGTCTTCGGGGGAACCATGCGAGGCATCGATGCGGCCCTCCTTTCTCAATACGTTTACAGCGAAAACGGCCAGTTGCTCAGTCAAACCTTCATGGACCACTTGCTCTCAACGGCCATGGAGGTGCCTCACATTACGGTGGACGATGTTTGCACCCCGGCCCCAGGTCATCCGCTGGGGGCGAAGGGCGCGGGTGAGGGCGGCTACATGACCGCCCCGGCCGCCGTTGTCAGCGCCATAGAGGACGCCCTGTCCGGCTACGGTCTGGAGCTGGCCGATATTCCGGTAACACCTACCGGCCTGCACGAACTGGTGAGCAACCTCTCCGCCAGGCAGGACTAACGACGAATTGGCTTGGGCAGGTCGCAGGGACCTTTCAAGCCTTAAGTTCAAACTTTAATCTCAACCATCAAGCGGAGAATGCTTATGCTGGGCCCATCCGCGGAGCCAACCAGAGCCATAACCGTCAACGTGAACGGCACAACCTACAACGCCGTTATACCGGTACGAAAGACCCTTCTTGACTTCATCCGCGAAGACCTCATGCTGACCGGCTCCCACGCCGGATGCGAGCACGGGGTGTGCGGCTGCTGCAACGTCCTCCTTGACGGTGAACTGGTCCGCTCCTGCATAATGCTGGCGGTTCAGGCCAACGGTCATCAGGTGACCACCATTGAGGGATTGGGCACTATGTCCAACATGCACCCCGTGCAAAGGGCCTTTGCCGAGCATCATGGCCTTCAGTGCGGCTACTGTACTCCTGGTATGATCTTGGCGGCCTCCTACCTGCTGGAACACAACCCGACTCCCACCGACCTGGAAATCCGCGAGGCCATCGCCGGCAACCTTTGTCGATGCACCGGCTACATGCAAATTGTAGAGGCAGTAAAGGCCGCTGCCGGGGACACTGATAGTGTGGGAGATTGAACGGGTGCGAAACCCGGGCCAATACAGCAGTTGCTACTTGATTGAACCCAGATACGCCCACGGGAGGCCTCAATGAAACCCGCTCCCTTTGAATATTTCGCCCCCGCCGACACGGCTGAAGCCCTTGACCTCCTCCACCAGTGGGGCTACGAGGCCAAGGTACTGTCCGGCGGACAGAGCCTGATGCCGATGCTCAATTTCCGGTTGCTCAAGCCGGCTGCACTGATAGACATCAACGCCATCGGAGACTTGTCCTCTATCCAGCTGGACAAGTCCGGTCTGACCATTGGTGCGGGCACCCGCCAGAGCAGGGTCCTGGCGTCCTCAGCCGTTGTCGAAGAATGTGGCCTCATTACCGAGGCTCTCGCCTTTGTCAGCCACCCAGCTATAAGAAACCGCGGCACCATCGGCGGAAGCGTCGCCCATGCGGACCCTTCCGCGGAGCTCGCAGTTGTTGCTGTTGCTACCGAGGCCCAGATGAAGGTTCAGAGTGTTCGGGGCGAAAGAGTCCTGGCTGCGGAGGACTTCTTTGTAGATGCCCTCGCCACCGCGCTTGAGCCCGACGAACTCCTTACAGAAATTCGATTCCCCACATTTTCGGGCCGTACCGGATGGGGGTTTCAGGAAGTCAGCCGACGGCGCGGCGACTTTGCAGTGGTCAACGCCGCCGCGCTGGTAAGCATTGACGACGATGGGCTCTGCCAACAGGCGCGGATAGTTGTCGGCGGCGTAAGCGGCACCCCGCTGCGCTTGAAATCCCTGGAGGCCGGCCTCGTTGGCAGCACACTGGACCCCCATATCCTGGCTGACGTTGCCGAACAGGCCAAAGATGGCCTCAGTCCCCAGTCTGATGTCCACGCCTCTGCGGAGTATCGCCGAGACGTGGCCGCTGTCCTCATTCGTCGCTCCCTGGAGATCGCGGCTGAACGGGCCCGTAATTTTGTTCAGGGCTAACCATTAGTCTTGGCGTAAGATGCCTGGCTACACCAGGCAGTCGGTCCCTGGGAACAGACTTCCCCGGGGCCCGGGCAGGCATGACCTTCCAGGCGGATGAGCACCTGCTCCCTTCTAGCGGTTGGGACACAACTCCTTCTGGGTGTCCCTAATGCGGGCGCCTGCCTTAGCGCTCCCATATTAGTTTTACTCGGTTCAGGACATGGATCGGATGGCAGTTCCGGGTACAGCGAATTGATTAGCCTGAGTTTGACAGGACCTGCGACTGATTTCCGATGATTTTCGACAAGGGAAGTACGAAGGGCTTTCCCTGCTGAGCGCGGCCCTTCATGCGTTCTTTTCCTGTTCGCTATTCCAGATCTACGCTTGAGGAAGGAGGCTAGCCCGGCTGTGGTTGTACCGTGACTATACCGGTATATACTGTCGGTTAAAGGAAATCCTTGGACAGGCTTGGGAGGAACGGATAGGTGGGGCGGTGGCCCAGCACCCTGAGCAGTCCTCACGTTGAGGTGAAAAGGATGCCAGCACGTACCGGAGCCGAGTATATCAAGGGGTTGCAGGAGCACCCCCGCGAGGTTTGGATTGACGGGGAGCGGGTAAAGGACGTGACCACCCACCCAGCACTGAAGAACGGCGTCAAGTCGGTGGCCGCCCTGTACGACATGCAGCACGATCCGGTGCTGCGGGAAGAGATGACCTTCGCCTCACCGTCCACGGGCGACCCGGTGGGGCTGTCTTACCTGGTTCCCCGGACAATGGAAGACCTGGAACGCCGCCGCCGCATGATGACCCGGTGGGCTTGGGCTTCCTGCGGCATGATGGGGCGATCACCGGACTTTCTTAACACCATATTCTCTTCGTGGGCCGGGGCCTCCGGTTATTTCGCCCAGGACCGCCCCGAATTCGAGAAAAACGTCCTGAACTACCACGAGTTTCTTCGGGAAAACGACGTGGCGCTGACCCACGCCCTGGTCAACCTGCAACGGCGCCGCACTTCCAACCCCACCGACACCCTGAGCGAAGAGGTGGCCCTCACCCTGGTCAAGGAGACCGACGCGGGGATTGTGGTCAAGGGCAGCCGCGTGCTGGCGACCCTGGGTCCCATCTCGGATGAGATTGCCATCTATCCGGTGGCGTCCCATCGGCTGGCAGGTGACGACGGCCGCCAGTCCTTCTCATTCTCCATCCCGTGCGATACACCCGGCGTCAAGTTCCTGTGCCGGGAAAGCTTCGACTTGGGCCGCTCGCACTTCAACCATCCTTTGGGCTCACGCTTTGAGGAAATGGACTCGGTGGTGTTTTTCGACAATGTATTTGTGCCGTGGGAGCGGGTGTTCCTGCTGGGGAACGTGGAGCTTTGCAACGGCTACGCCCAGGGGACCAATTCCGACGCCCACACCGGCCACCAGGTGCTGACCCGCTGCCTGGTAAAGGCCGAGTTCATGCTGGGACTGGCTGACTTGATTGTCGATACCCTGGGGTCGGGAACTATTCCCCACGTCCAGGAGCAGGTGGCGGAGCTTATCACCCAGCGGGACACGCTTTGGGCCTGCCTCAGGGCCGCCGAGGCGGATGCGACGCCCAACCGGTGGGGGGTTATGAGTCCGGCGCTGCCGGCATTACGGGCGGGCCGGACAATCTTTGGCCGGTCGATCTACCCGCGAATGGTGGAGATCATCCAGCTTCTGGGCACCAGCAGCCTGATGGCCCTGCCCGCCGAGGCCGACTTCGATACGGATATCGCAGCCGAGGTTGACCAGTACATGGCCACCGATACGGCCAACGCATGGGACCGGGCCAAGCTGTTTCACCTGGCGTGGGACGCCTCGTGCAGCGCGTTCAGCGGCCGACAGGTGTTGTACGAGCGCATGTTCGGCGGCAATCCGGTACGCAACTCGCTGGCGCTCTACACCAACTACGACAAGGAACCGTTCAAGCAAAAGGTGCGCGCCTTTCTGGACCTGGAAGACTCCAAGCTTTAGCTGCTTTGCTGACAGAGGTTTCAAGGTTCCAGGAGGATCTCGCCGTAGGAGGTCTGGTGTGGCCTGGTGAACCGGGATTCGTCTATCTTGAAAGAGGACCAACTCGTCATCTTCGAAGTACACCCCTTTGTACGCCTGTGCAAGCAAGGAAAAATCCTTTGCGGGTCACGCGGGGAAGCTTGTCCCTGCCGATGTAGTCTTCATCCAAGTCTACACTTCCGTCGCCTAACCGCGCCGCGCCGCGCCTGCGGTGGTAGGCTGCTGGCGGAGGAGGCTTCAAGCAGGTGTGTGGGGCCACAACGAGTGAGGACTCTGCTGCGATGATGCGGGGGGGGGCGTGGAATCCGGCATGAACGTTTTGGACCTGGCCCCTCCTGCGACAATGGCGAAGCGGAGAGCGTCAATTGATGCTACGCTTCTCCGTTTCTCGAAAACCCAACCACCCAGGCCGGCACCCGGTGACTGACTTTTCCCGTTTGACGCTGTTGTCGGCAAGTGATAGCGTTGGCCCAAATAGTTGGCGTGACTGCGGGCTTATTTGGCCAGCCTTGCACCGAGTCCCCAAGGAGCGAAGCATGAAATTTGGCCTGATGATGGAATGCGATTACCGGGAAGGCAGAACCCAATCCGACGCCTTCGACGAGGCTTTCACCACCGCCACCAGCGCGGAGGAATGGGGCTTCGACGGCGTGTGGCTGGCAGAACGCCACTTTGCTCCCCCGGGCAGCGGGCGGGCAATTCCTTCAGTGGTGGCCTCGCCGCTGATAATCGCCACCGCCATAGCCGCCAGGACCAGCCGCATCCGGGTGGGCACTGCGGTGCTGGTGTTGCCCCTGGGTCACCCGGTACGCATGGCCGAGGAGGTGGCTACCCTGGACAACATCAGCCAGGGAAGGCTGGACCTGGGCATCGGCCGCAGCGGGTTTCCCTGGGCCTATGACGGGTATGACATTCCCTACTCCGAGAGTCGGGAACGGTTCATGGAGTATTACCAGGTGATGAAGCTGGCCTGGACCGAAGACCGCTTCTCCTACCAGGGCGAACACTACAATTTCCAGGACGTTTGTCTGATTCCCAAACCCTACCAGCAGCCACACCCGCCGCTGCGCTACGCCGCATCCACCCGGGAAACCTTCGCAGATATGGGACGCCTGGGCATCCCCATATTCGCCGGCTTGGGTGGCTCCGGAGTCTCCGACGTTGCCGAAGCCATCTCCGAGTACCGGGCTGCCTGGAAAGAGGCTGGACACCCGGGCGAGGGCGACGTGATACTCCGCGTCGGCGTCTATGTGGCCGAGGACATGGAGCGTGCCGTGACCGAACCCCGCGAGAGCACCATGTCCTTCTATGACCGCATCCGCCAGGGCCTGATTCAGACTGCCACCTCCTTCGGGGGCGAACGGAGAGTGCGGCGGGCCGAACAGATGGCCAACATGACCTACGAGGACGCCCTGGAAGACCGCCTCATCTACGGCACTCCCGACTTCGTGGCCCAGCGACTCGAAGAGTGGCGCGACCTTCTGGGCCTGTCGGGCGTCATCATGGAGCCAAACGTGGGCGGCACCATATCCCCGGAGTTATTGGATACATCGGCCCGTCTATTCGGGCAGGAAGTAGCTCCCCGTTTCCGGTAGACTGGCCCCCGGCTCTTGCTGCAGAAGCTCTAATCTCAAATTTACAATAAAGGAGGTAGCACAATGGCAGTACCCGAGAAGGTAAAACCGGAAGATGCCCAAAAGTATTACGACACCGCAGACAGCATCGGCCTTAAGCCCGGCTGGATGCAGGGGGAAGGTCAACCCTTGCCCGAAATGGAACCCTTCCTCTGGCGTTGGAACGAGGTGGAGCCCCTGGTACTCAAGAGCGGCGAGTTGGTCACACCGGACCGGGACGTGGAACGGCGTACCTTGCGCCTGGCCACGCCGGGCCTGGACCGGGGCACTACCCATACCATCACCGCGGCGCTGCAACTGCTCCTGCCCGGAGAGTGCGCCCCGGCGCACCGGCACACGCCCACGGCCATCCGGTGGGTACTGCAGGGACAGGGAGCTTACACGACTGTCGAGGGTGACAAGTGCTACATGGAGCCGGGCGACCTGGTTCTCACGCCTTCCTGGACCTGGCACGACCACAACAATGAGGGCGATGAGCCCATGATCTGGCTGGATGGGCTGGACGTCCCCCTGGTCCGGTACCTGCGGGCTAACTTCTACGAGGCGTTCCCCGAAGACCAGCAGCCCATAGTCGGCGTGGCCGAGTCGGAAAAGCGGTTCGCCTCCGGCGCTATGCGTCCGGCCTGGGAAGATACCAACGTACCCTATTCCCCCCTGTGGCATTACAAGTGGGACAAGACATATGATGCCCTGCAAAAGTTGGCGGAAATAGACGCCAGCCCCTTTGACGACGTTGCCATGGAGTTCAGCGACCCGGTGACCGGCGGACCGGTGCTCCGAACCATGACCTGCTGGGCCCAGTTGATTCGTCCCGGCATCTGCACCCGCGCCCACCGCCAGACCAGTTGCGCCGTGTACCAGGTGTACAAAGGCCAGGGGTACAGCGTGATCGACGGGCAGCGGTTCGACTGGAACGAAGGAGATTTCTTCGTTGTACCGCCCTGGGTCTGGCACGAGCACGCCAATGACTCCACCGATGAGGCCATCCTGTTCTCCATCCAGGACATTCCGGTGATGAAGGACATGGCCCTATACCGCGAGGAAGCCTACCCGGAAAACGCCGGCCACCAACCCGTAACCAGCCAGTTCAAGGGGTAGGGACGCCAGGAGACCTCGGGGAGCCACAGTGGCCTGGGCAGTACGCCCGTATACACAAGGCCAGCAGCCTCACTGGGAGCAGCGTATCCCGGCATCCGGCAAGGGTGAATGACATGGGCCGCACGTACTTAAGTGCGGCCCAAAATTATTGCCAGGGCGGGAAGCCTACCCCGCAGCCACGCCATCAATCAGCACAACTCCCGAATCCAACAGGGCTTGGTAGCGGCTTCCCAGGCCATGTTCTTCCAGAATCTCCCGGGCGTGGGAACCAGGCTTGGGGGCAGGAATGCCCGGGCGCACCGGGGTGCGCGACAGTCGCGGCGCAGGACCGCAGGTTGTCACCATTCCCAATTCGTCGTGCTCCCGAGTGATGCTAAGGCCGTGGGACTCCACCCAGGGGTCGGTCATCAGTTCCCTGACGTTGGTGACAACCCGCTGCGCGCCGATACCGGCAGCGGCCAGTCGCTCTACCCAGAACGCCACGCTGTTCCCCTGGAACCGCTCTTCCAGCGACGAAGCCAGGGCATCCCCCTGAAGGGAATCTACTCCAGACAGTCCCTCCAGGCCTGAAAGCATTGACAGGTCCGATGCCTGGGCTCCAACAAAGAACCAGCCGTCACTGGCCTGGTAGGCCCGATGCAGCGGACCGGTTCCCAGGGCGTCCTGCCCGCTGGTCTCGTTCCACTGCTTGCCCTCGTAAAGCTGCATGAAGGGCGATTGCAGCGTCATGGCGGTGTAGGCCAGGGCTGAGTCTATATGCTGGCCCTCTCCGGTGCGCTGCCGGTGCAGCAGGGCAAGAGCCACCCCGTAGGCGCCCATGAAACCCGTCCCGTAGTCGTTCACCGGATTGGGCTGCGACTCGGGCATACCGTCGCCGCCGAAGCGACGGGTCATCCCGGAAGTGGCCTGGGCAAAGCCCTCGTGACCGGGACGCTCCGCCCAGGGGCCGATGTGCCCGTAAGCGTTCAATGAAGCGTAGATTATGTCGGGCTTGCGCTTTCGCACTTCCTCGTACCCCAGGCCCAGCCTTTCCAGCCTGCCGGCCCGGTAGTTCTGGGCCACCACGTCGGCATCCTCCAGCAGCTTCCAGAAGACGTCGCGCCCCTCTTCAGATTTCAGGTCCAGCAGGATACTGCGCTTGCCCCGGTTGATGTCGTTATGCCGGGCCACGGTGGAGCCGCGGCTGGGGTTATCTATCTTGATAACATTGGCCCCGTATTCGGCCAGCGTCCGGCCCATAGTCGGGCCGGCCAGGATAATGCACAGGTCCAGCACCTTCACCCCGTCAAGGGCGGAACGCATGGCGTCCTGGTGCACCGGCGCCTCGGAAGCGGGACGAGGCCTCAACTCCGCGAGGATTTCTCCCCGGTGCTGGTCGGGAGTGGGAGCCGGGCCGCGCACGCTGCCCGGTGTCAACGACATGCGGGCGTTGATTCCCGGCTGCAGCATCTTGCCGTAGGCGGGGTCGTCTAATTCCACCACCATCTGGGCCGCGCGGGTGTGGGGATGGTCAAACCACTCGGCGCTGGTGCGGCAGACCGCCCCCTCGCTGCCCGCCTCGGCGATCAGGTCTTCCCATTCCTGGGCGGTACGAGTCAGGAAGAGTGCCTGAATCCGCTGCTGTGCCTCGCCGCGGAATTGGGGGCCGTCCAGAGGACGGTCAAAGTCGGTAAGCCCCTCGTCATCCCACGATGTAATCCCGGCCGCTTCAACAAAATTCCGGAAGTTCTGGTTACCAGAGCCGCCGAATCGCACGTACTCGCCGTCGCTGCACTGGTAGATGCCGCCCCACAACTCTTGCAGTGTCGGAATCGAAGGCGGAGCGTTGTGCACCCGCACTCCGAAACGCCCCAGGGACTGGAACATGCTGTCGAAAAGGGGGATTTCAATTCGCTGCCCCAAGCCATCTCGCTCCCGGGCGTTCAGGGCAACGACGATGGCCACCACCGACTGGAAGGCCCCATAGACCGAGGCGATGGGAATGGCCGTGTAAACCGGACGCGGGCTACTGGCGTTGGGCGGTCGGAAGGTGGCCGCCGCCGCTCCCACCACTCCTTCGTAAGCCGGCATGGCCGCCCTGGGATCGTCCGACGCAAATCCCGGAATGGAGCAGTAGACCAGGCGGGGGTTGGCCCGAGTCATCTCCTCGGGGCCCAGCCTCAACCGGTCCATAGTCCCGGGCCGGAAGTTTTCGACCACCACATCGGCGCCCTGTATAAGGGACTGAGCGGTGGCCAAGTCATCGGCCTGCTTGAGGTCCAGGGTTATGCTTCGCTTGCCCCGGTTCCACGTCGAGTTGGCCGGGGTATTCCAGCGGGGTCCGCCGGGTGGGTCAACCCGGATAACGTCGGCGCCCTGGTCCGCCAGCAACATCCCTGCCAAGGGCCCGGAAATGTACTGTCCAAAGTCAATTACCCTTATGTGTTCCAGCGTTCCCGCCATGTCTGGACCTCCCTCTGGTTGGCTGAAGAGATTGGCTCCGTGAATGAAGGGTAGGCTAGCACTGTGGGTATGGGCGGTCAACCGCCGGCTTCGGAACAAGGTGACATCACATCCGTGGCGACTGGGCCATTCAATATATCGCTTGGAATCACAAAATTGACCCTGTCGGTATGGGTCAATATAATGGGCGGAGTCCACGGCAGCAGCGGGCCTTTGCCCAGGCAGCGGAAACCGTGGCTGCCAGGTTCACAGCATACGTGAGGAGGACTTTCATGGTTGAACAGCAGGCAGCGGTCCTGAGCCCCGAAAACCTGATAGAGGAGTTCAAGAAGAACGGTGTCACCCATGTGGTGACCATTCCTGACAGCGAGACCAACTACCTTTATGAGTTGATGAAGGAGCAGCCCTGGCTGGACATTGTCCCTGCTTCCCGAGAAGGTGAGACATTCGCCATAGCCCTGGGGCTGATAATTGGCGGCAAGAAGCCGGTGTGCCTGATTCAGAACACGGGCATGATGGAATCGGGCGACTCCATCAGGGGTATGGCCCTGGACTCCGGTTTCCCACTGGTTATGGTGGTAGGCTATCGTGGCTGGAACCGCCACGGCGTAATAACCGACTCGGTGGCCCGCTATACCGAGCCGTTCCTGAACGCCTATCGCATCAACTACTACCTGGTGGAGCAGGACGCCGACGCTGAGCGTATCTCCACAGCCTTCGAGGAGGCGCGGACTACCAAGCGGCCCGTAGCTATCCTGGTGGGCGACGAATACCACGGGTTCAACCGCTAGGCGGATAACCCCTCGCAAAAATTATTGCTCCACCTGCGCCCTGCCAGCCGGGGTACGTCATTCCAGGGCGGGATGGGAGTCGGAGCAAGCTATAACCACTTAAGGGAGGCAAAGAATGATTCAGTCCACGGACGTATTCCGAGCATTCCAGGAACACCGGGGCGATGCTATCGTGATTCCCACCGGCACTTCCGGTCGCCACTGGCGGGAAGTCAGCACCAACGAGAACCGGGACCTCAATCTGGGTGGAGCAATGGGCCAGACCACCTCGGCGGCCCTGGGACTGGCCCTGGGACTGCCCGACGAAAAGGTGGTGCTGTTCGATTCCGAAGGCGCGCTGCTGATGAACCTGGGGATACTGGCTACTATCGCCGGCAAGCAGCCGCAAAACTTCTGTCACATTTTGTTGGACAATGAGTGCTACGCTACCACCGGAGGGCAGCCGGTCCCCAACGCGCAAGACATTAACTATGCCGGAGTGGCCAAAGAAGCCGGTTATTCCTCTGCCTACAGCTTCGAGGATCTGGAAGACTTCGTCACCAATCTGGACCAAATAATGCAGGATACCGGCCCGGTTTTCGTCGCCATCAAAGTGGTGCCGGAGGTAGAGAACGAGCCAATAGGTATGCGGCAGCGTGTCCCTAGTCGCAGCCGTGCCGAGACCATCCGGGGCTTGCAGGCGGAGTTGGGCATTAGCGCCGGTTAGCCTTCGCGGCCATCCCCCATTGTGAGATTACAGGGGCGCACTATGTGCGCCCTTGTTCGCTCATGGCTAAGCGGTAGACTTAAAAGGAGCGGGGGCGAGTGGTAACTCGCCCCCGCAATTGAACGCAACATCTCGCAGGTTTATGCGGAGATGAGTTCTTTGGCGATAGCGTCGGCCCTCAGGTCGCCCTGGGATTCCAGGTGACCCATGACAGCGTCGGCAGCGGCGCCAAGAAGTTCCGGGTCCAGGTTGGCAGCGGCCTCAGCATATCCAGCCTCGGTCAGGTAATTACCGGTCTGCTCGCGAAGCTGATTCAACGCCCACTCGACCTGATCTTCGCTTTCCATAACGCCCTCTGGGAAATCAACGTGGGAACCGCCGGCGCCAAGCTTGTCGTAGCCGCCCTTGTGCCAGTGGCCACGGGAACCATGGGGGTCGAAGCGGATAATTTCCACACCGTTAACGTCCACACCAAAGGTAGGACCACCGAACTTGCCCCTCAAGCAGCGCAGTGGCCACAGGTACATAGTAACGTCGCCCTGCTTGCTGAGTGGCCGGACCATAACACGTCCCAGATAAGCCTCCCCGTCAATCATTGTTGCCATTCGAAATTCCTCCATGTTCCGCCAAGGGCGGATACGTATGGGGGTATATTAGCACAAACTCTTGCGGGGCCGCAGATGTGGGAGTGCTGGAACGGTTGGTTGGGGGAGCGGTACCCCGGCGTCGCTGTACATATTTCCAGCTCTATGGTGCCAGTTTCGCAAAATGTCTTTCATTGGAGGCCGGCAGCGGGGTACAACTTCCTCACCGACGGACCCTTTGCAGACTTCGTGGGCTGCCGCCTGATTTACTTTGGCCGGGCGGATACGGGCAGGTGCTGAGTGGGTTTGGATTGGTTGGGGAGTGAGGGGTGGGGGTGTTCAATAGAGTATTGCCAGAGCCGTTATTCTTTTGATGATGAATGGCGAAACACATTCAAATATGGCTAGGATTCCTGCCATTTCGCATTGTTGCAGGACCCGGCCATCAATGAATTCGGGAAGGATGCATCCTGCGCGAACGCCACAATATCGTTGACGAGCAATTAAGGCCAGAGATGATCTCTAAGGGCGATCTGCCTTGCGGATCGCCCTCCAAAAGCGCAATAACGTGCACTGGGGAAAACGAAAGTAGCTAACCATACGGAATACTCGGGCATCGGTGAAATATTCCGCTCACCTTTGTTTCACAGGTTCAAAATCGATCATGGTGGCAGTGTGACTAGGAAGCCCTACCCATTGCTTAAGTGCATCATCTAAAGATAATCGCTTCAATGTCTTTCCAATGACAGCCAATACGTGACCCCGATAATGATCTTCTTCGTCAGGAAATACTCCGGAATCCGCTGGAACGATTACCGTGCCAACGTATAGGCCGAGAATACCAACCGTTACCGCAAAACAATCATTGCCTTGCATTAACACAATAACCGAACCCTTAACGTCGGAACAAAATGAACGAAGACAAGCAAGCTTGGGGTTGGTTTCTGCAACCAATTTATGCAGGTAAGTGTCCACATTAACAGCCATGTGTCCCAAACCGAGTTCATCGGCACTCTTGCTATGGTCTAGTTTTGAGGGGTCAATGTTCATTGTGTCACGGAATTGTCTATGGTCAACATGTTCGCGGAACAAGTCCCCATAGACCATATACCCGGACGAAAGGGCTACCTTAGCAACAAATCTCACCGGGAGATCGATATTGATAGACAAAGAGATCTGGAATGTGGGCACGCGATTGTTGTAACTTCTGTCTTTCGCATCCCATATCTTTAGTCCGGTTCTTTCACTGAAGCGAGCTTGTGCTGGACGATTATCCTCACCGTACCTGGCATTCTTTACGGTTGCATAAGGTTGTTTGCCACTGTGACCTCTTGAATCGAATCTCGTTCGTCGTAGAGCAAAAAAGAACTCATTAGAGAGCGCTCCGTCTAATTCGCTTCCTACCTTTTTGTTAAAGAATGCATCAGCTCTAATTGCGAGATCGTCCGCACCACCGAGAGACGATGGAATTATATGCTCTATACTAGTTTCGTTTTCCTCAATCTCCTTGTCTTTCTATGGACAGTAAATCAAGGTAAACTCCTCTACATACCCTGTATCGATAAAGCATTTGGGAAAATTTAGCATCGACGCGCCATTACACCGGCAAGGGTTGGACCCCAATTTATTTCGATCAGGCTATGTTCAATTTCGACACTGCGGACATTGCTAGTCAGTTCAGTGCCAAAATTAATTCCTGCTTCTAACCGAAAATAATTTCCCGTGCGGTATCTTGCCTCAAAAGAAGCCTACTCGCAATTCACAGCTTACACTTTTGCCGTCAGGTCAGACTGTTCTATACGTTGGTAATTGGTGGAGGTGAGGGGAGTCGAATGGTTTGCAAGAGCCAATACGAATATGGCCGTAATCGCGCTCATGCCAGAATTATTCCCACACTTTTTCCCACATGGCGATTCCGTAAAGAAGGTCTTTCTGGCCCCGAGTTTTCGGCAGCAAAAGGGGGCGGTTAGGAAATCATGGAAAGTCCCGTGATAATTTCCGGAGCAATGTTCAGCAGTTGGTTGATGCGGTTCTGGTTTGCATGTGAGTTCGGCAGGTTGCCTGCTACCTCAAGAGGATCCCAGAAGCATGCAGAACCGCAAATTCGCCCTGGCGTTCGGCAAGTGTTGTCGAGTTCGAGTCCACCACGGTGGGCCCGACTTGACGTTAGGCAGTACCATATTTGAACTCGTACTGAACCTGTGAGTTTCCAACCCCCTCGAGATCTTCACCCGGGCAATCGTATCCGTTCCTCCTGAGTCCATCGTTGGGGTGTATGCTCTTGGGGTTCCCCCGCCCACGCGGGGATAGACCGGCTTCCCCCTCTTACTTTGTAGCCGTCCAGGAGGTTCCCCCGCCCACGCGGGGATAGACCGGCTTCCCCATCTTACTTTGTAGCCGTCCAGGAGGTTCCCCCGCCCACGCGGGGATAGACCGCATACGCGTTCCAGCACAGAGATAGCGAGGCCGGTTCCCCCGCCCACGCGGGGATAGACCGTAGACGGGAAACTCCGGAGGCTCTTCGGCGACGGTTCCCCCGTAAAATGTTCCGAAAGAATTCTTTTCCACCACAGTTTCGAGATAACCAAGCCCGAACCCAGGAATAAACCTAAGGATGTCAGAAAACCGCAGCCCAGGAAGCCAAGGGTCCGCGAGCCCAGGGTCCCTACCAAGACACCAGAAGAACAACGCGAGGCACGTCGCGCCTACGAACAAGCCAGGCGCCAAACACCTGAACGAAAGGAGTACAGGCGTCTCCACGCCCGACAAGTCCTGAAGGAAAAGAAAGAAAGGGGTCAATGCCGAGGCTGCCCCAACCCGGCCATTCCGGGCCAGACCAGGTGCGAGGTGTGCCGCAATAAGCATAACAGGAACAGGTAGCGCTACGACGCCAAACGGCAGAAGGAAGCAAAGAAAACTGCTTCCACAGAGGCGCCAGGAGACCAGTAAGCGGTATCAAGGAAAAACAGGCACCGTCCCACTGACACCAGGGCATTGGCAATGCCCGGGAAGAAGTTCCTACTGAACATCCCATCGGGTCAAAGCTCCGGCTGCTGACCTGCCCTTACCCTGAATGGGCAGTCCTAAAAACAGCAGCCGGAGAGAGACATTGAAGCTGACAATCACCACCACCTTGGCCGTGCTGGCCACCGTCCTGTTTACAACAACCGCATGCGCCGGCGAATCAGGACCGGCGCCCACGACAGAGACTCCCACTGCCAGCACCGATACCGGAGAAACGGCCGGCCTGGCCAGCCAGGTACAGGAATTGCAGGATGAAAACGCAGCCATCAGGGAAGAATTGGCAACGCTTACCTCGGTAAGCCAGGAGCAGCCGCAGCGGCAACAGGCTCCCACCATGGAGACGCCCATCGAGCCGGACCTGAAACCTAACCGGTCCATCCACAATATCTGCGAAAGAAGCCCAGGCGTACAGAAAGCTATCCTGTCAACACTCAAACTCAACTGCTGCTCCAGCGTTGACGGACAGGAACTGTTCCGAATTGAAGCCATTGTCATAGAGAGCAATTTGAAGGCAGGCGACCTGGACGGCCTGGTTAACCTGAAAACACTTAACCTTGAGTTCGACGAAGAACTGCCAACTGACATCCTTGCCGACCTGGTTAACCTGGAAACGCTGAACCTCGAATCCCAAAGAGAACCGCCTCCAGCAGGCATCCTGACTAACCTGGGGAAACTAGAAAAGCTGCATATCTATATCAACACCGAAGAACCCTGGAGTCTGAAAGGACTACTCACCGGGGGAAACAAGCTGAAAACCATCGAGATCAAGTCAAAGGTAAACGTCCAGGAAGGCGACCTGGATGGACTACAGGAACTCGAAGAAATAGCCATTACCTACGTCGAATCCATAGACGGCGATCCCTTCGCCGGGCTGGAGTCCCTCAATTACGTTGCGATAAGCAGCGCATCCCCCAGCGGCTCAGAGCCGTCTAACCACCCGGAATTCCCCCAAGATGCCTTCCTCAACAACCCAAATGTCGAGAACTGGCACATCGAACAATTCTCTCTTGCGGAAGAAATGCCGATGGCCTCACTGGAACAGTTCTGCAGGCTAGAGAGAACATTCGGAACCCCCAACGATCCCAAATATAGTGTCAACGGCGAGCCAGTACACCTGATCAGCAAGGATTCTCAAAGCGTATGCCGGGTAGGAGTCGGAGAGCCCAGGAGGACGAATAGTGGTTACCGCGATGGCTACCCCGAATCGCAATCAAGATCGTCGACGGGCGCCCAGAGGCCACGCCGTAGAACGCCAGCAAGGTAAACCCAGACACATGGTAATGCCGATGAATTTTCAGCAAAAAGGGTCAGACAGGAAAACCACCACAGTCCCAGAGTTATTCAAGAAAACAGCGAAGGGACTTCTCCAATGGGTAGTATCCGCTGGAATAACCCTATTCTTGGCAGTGCTCCTGCTCGACTTAAAATACGATCAAATAGAATGTACTACCCAAAACGGCTGGGCCGATTGCATCATCGCAACAATAATTCTGGGAACCATCTTAATGGTGGTGTACGGCGCAGCCCTGACAATCATGGCAGTCCCACTTGCACCAATCCTCATGATTTGGAAGTTCGGACCCACCTTGTACCGCTGGATCTATCCAAACTCAGCAAACCACTGCATTCAATACACCATCAGGCAGGGCAAAAATTTACGGTGCAACAACCCCTACACACCGGGGAGCTACTACTGCGAAGAACACGGCGAGGCTGAACGCGATAAGCATAACAGGAACAGGTAGCGGCCAGGCGTCAAGAGGAGGGCGAATGCCAAAGAATTAAGCCAGGGGGTCACAATTCAAGCGGCTCATGAATCTCGTTTGGGTCATGACCAGGGGGGTACCCCGACCAGGGAACCCATCTGTTCCCTCCAACCAGGGATCTGTCATGGCCCGCCGCGGGGCAGGGCTGACAGACGAAAGTTCCGCCATCACTCACGCTCAGGTATAATCCACTCCAAGAAGACTAAGTCCATTTTCTGAGGAGTGTGCCTGATGCCCATCGCCAACATTCAGGACACCAGCGGTGTGGAACTGAAACTTCAGGATATTCTTTCAAGTTCCGATGTTGACGGCAGGCTTAAAGCCATCAGAGAGTTGTTCATCGGGATCCTGGACTACAACAACGCCGATCAGTTAGTGTCACTTGAGTCGTCAGGGAACTCCCAACTGCCGAAGGACGCCCACGTAGCCGCTCGTAGGGATGGAGTAACCGTAGCGTACATTCCCCTGGACGATGCACCGACCAACCGGGTCAACGGGATAGTGGCATCCGCGGCTGCGAAGACACTAGGCAACATCCTTTCCGATGACTTGCTCCTCCTCTTCACCAACCGGGACATGGACCAACTCCACATCATCAGCCCTGACCTCTCAGGTAGCCGCCCCAAGCTGAAACGGTTGGTTGCTTACCGGGATCAGTTGCAACGGACAGTCTCACAGCAGATCGCAAACATGTGGGACAGCTATGGCAACAAGGGCAAAACACTCAGGGAGGCCATCGCCGATGTATTTAGCGTCGAGCCGGTCACCAAAGCTTTCTTCGAAACATACCGCCAGCTCTTTGAAGATGCTAAGGAGCAAATCAAAGGATTCGGGGTTGGAAAAGACGAGGAGGAAAAGAGGCACCTGTTCACCCAAACACTGTTCAACCGGCTGATGTTCGTGTACTTCCTCTCCCGAAAGGGCTGGCTCAGGTTCGACGGCAGCGCCGACTACCTCAACGCCCTGTGGCAAGGCTACGGTTCCCTGGACGGCGACCACGATTTCTACACGGCCCGCCTGAAACCTCTCTTCTTCGCCGGCCTCAACAACCCCCAATCCCGTAACCTGGTCCAGGACAATCCGGTCCTCTACCGAACTATTGGCGACGTGCCGTTTCTCAACGGTGGGCTGTTCGAGGAAACCGACCTCGACAAGCGCCAGGACATCAAGGTACCCGATGAAACAATCGGGCACATCCTGACAGATTTGTTTGACCAGTTTAATTTCACTGTAATGGAGTCCACTCCCTTTGACATCGAGGTGGCCGTTGACCCGGAGATGCTGGGTAAGGTCTTCGAGGAACTGGTGACCGAACGGCACCCATCAGGCGCTTATTACACCCCTCGTCCGGTTGTGTCGTTCATGTGCAGGGAAGCTCTCAAGGGCTACCTCCACGGGAAACATCCAGAGATCCCAGAAGAGGCGATTGCGGACTTTGTAGACCGCCAAGATACTAGTGGCCTAACTGGCAGAGGGCAGGCCAGAGCCATCAGCGAAACGCTGGATGGCATGACTACCATCGACCCTGCCTGCGGTTCCGGAGCCTATCTACTGGGAATGCTCCAGGAACTGGTAGACCTACAAGGATGCCTGTACAACGTGACTGAGGACGCCAAGAGCCTATACCGGACCAAGCAGGACATCATCAGCCGCAACCTGTACGGGGTGGACAAAGACGAGTTCGCAGTCAACATCGCCATGCTGCGCCTCTGGCTCTCATTATCGATAGACTATGACGAGGATGACCCTCCACCTTTGCCCAACCTAGACTTCAAGGTCGTCACTGGAGACAGCATCGCCGGACCGGACCCGGGCAGGATAAACCCCATTAAACATGGCCAGCAGACCGACTTTCTATCGGCATCAGGTGCCGAAATCACAGTCCTAGCTGAGTTGAAGCACCGGTACACAGGTGCCCATGGCAATGAAAAAGAGACTCTTAAACAGCAGGTCTCTGACGTCGAGGAGGCCCTTGCACGACAGTACCCTACTGCCAGTGGTTTCCAGTGGCATGTTAAATTCGCGGAAGTTTTTGCTGAGGGTGGATTCGACATTGCCATCGCCAATCCGCCCTATGTGCGCCAAGAGGAAATCGAACCAAAAAGCTACAAAGACGCACTGGTCAGACAATATTCTGATGCGGTTGTAGCACGATCCGACCTTTACTGCTATTTCTATGCCCGTGCCTTGCAACTTCTAAAGGACGGCGGCATGCACATTTTCGTGTGTTCCAACAGCTGGTTGGACGTAGGCTACGGCGCGAAGTTGCAAGAATACTTGCTGAACAACTCCCACGTTCACTCCGTATATGAAAGCGCTGTTCAGCGACAATTCTCCACCGCCGACATCAACACCATTATCAGCGTCATCAGTAACAACCCAGGCAACAAAGAAAGCACGACCCGCTTTATATCGCTGCGGGCCGAGTTCGAGGAGGCCTTAACCAGTCCAGACTCCCGTCGCGAAATTACTCGCAGCCGATCCGCCCTACGAGCTGGAGGAATTAGCGGGAAAAAGTTCGTCGGCGACAAATGGGGTGGTAAGTACCTACGCGCCCCAGATATTTACCACCACTTACTAACTAAGTGTGCTAACCAAGTAGTGAAGCTTGGCGACGTCGCAACGGTTCGATTTGGAATAAAGACTGGCGCCAACCCATTCTTCTATCTAACACCCGAGACGATCAAAAAATGGGGCATAGAGTCAGAATTTCGCCAGCCGGTAATGACCAGCCCTCAAGAATCCCGCAGTATTGCTATAAACCCAGATAACCTGCGCAACCAACTTCTCTTGTGCCACAAAGACAGAAACCAATTGGTAGGAACCGGGGTACTGAAGTACATTGAGTGGGGAGAAACGCAAGGTTATCATCGAGGCAGAAGTGTAGCGGCGCGCCGGAGGTGGTACGACTTAAGCAAACGGGCAACGACCCATCTAGCGATTAACTACGTCATAGATACAACTGCTCGCACATACTATTTTCCCAATGGGTGCCTAGTTCCAAACGTATTTCATACAGCACAGATCAAAGCAAACCTGCAAGCCCAACTTTGTGCAGTGTTGAACTCAACGTTTGCCCAACTTGTCATCAACTTATCGGGAAGAGCTAATTTAGGAGGCGGTGCATTGAAGCTAGAGCTGTATGAATTTGAAGGTTTAACCTTGCCAAATCCAGACCTCCTAGCAGAGATTGACACCACAATATTTGCCTCCACCAACTGGGACGTGCTGACGCCTTCGGCAGAACGAAGGAAAATAGACGATGAAGTGTTTGAAGCCTTGGGGTTGAGCACAGGGGAACAGGAGGCAGTCTACGAGGGCGTGACTGAGTTGGTACGAAACCGCAAAACGAAAGCAAAGTCGGTCTAGCGACCCTCCGCAACACGAGCTGTCAAGAACCGACAAGGGGAACCAAAATGACAGAAGTTAGGATTCCACAAGTAGGCGAAGTACTTGTTCACCACCTGCGGTCGCAAGGGAAAGAAGTCCGCGCTACAGTGGTCAAGGTCAGCGAGAGTCCCCGTTCAGTAGCAGTTCAGGTGAATGGAAAGGAATACCCGTCGCTATCGGCCGCAGCTTCAGAGATAGCCGGGACACGCCGGAACGGCTGGATTTATTGGGGACTGAAGAAGCTAAAAGCCAACTCGAAGCTCCGTCAATAGATTCTACTCGGAATGCATTTCCCTCCAAGCGTACAGCCCAGTTACGGTGCATTAGCTGGAAAGGCTCGACCGAAACACCAGACCAAAGTAGGTAAACATGACCATCTCCCTCCCCAAAACCGACCCTTCGTTGCTCACCCGCTTCAAGGAGATGCACAGCGCCCTATTGAGATCTGGCACAAAATCACGAAGGACAAGTACAGAGAGTTAGGTGAACCATGACCATCCTCCACAGCACAACCGACCCTGACCTGCTGACCAGGCTCAAGGAAATGCTGAGCAGCGCGGCCCGCGCCGACATCGCCGTGGGCTACTTCTTCACCTCCGGCTTCTCCGCCGTGTCCGAAGAACTGATGCGCCTGAAGAAGACCCGCATCTTAGTGGGTCAGACCGACCGCCCCACATTGGAGGCCGTAGCAGCGGGGCTCCAGCAAGCCCGCCCCATTCAAGCCCACCTGGACGCGAACCGCACCATTCCCAGGCGCCAACGGCAGCAGGCAGCGGAGAAGGCACGAGCGGCCATCTCCGACAGCATAGGTGCCATGCCCCAGACCAATGAGAGTGAAGCCGCTCTCAACCAGCTACAGGGGCTGGTCTCGTCGGGCCTGATGGAAGTCAGGACCTATCCCAAGGAGTTTCTCCACGCCAAGGCCTACCTGTGCTGGTACGAGGGTCACGCCGAGCCAGGCGCCGCCATCGTCGGCTCCTCCAACTTCACCTTGGCCGGCTTCCAAGGCAACACCGAGCTGAACGTGCGGGTTACCGGTGACGCCGAGATGGAAACCCTCAGGAAGTGGTTCGAAAACCTTTGGGATGACTCCATCGACATCAGCGACCAAGTGGCCCAAATACTGACCGACAGTTGGGCCATCAAGCGGTGCCCGCCATACCTGATCTACTTGAAAGCGCTCTATGAACTGTACGGGCATGAGTTGGACAGCGGAGAACCCCTTCCGCTGGAACCGGCCCGGCAGGAGGACCTGGCCAACTTCCAGCTGGATGCGGTGCGGCGGGGCCTGGACATGATCCGGAACCACGGCGGCTGCTACGTCGCCGACGTCGTCGGTCTCGGTAAGACCTTCATCGGGGCGGAAGTGCTCCGTCAACTCCGTCAGAGCTACCCAAGGGACGGAAACCCGCTGATCCTATGCCCTGCGGGCCTGGTCCCAATGTGGGAGCAGTTCAACCGACGCTACCAGCTGGGGGCCGAAGTCATCTCCCACAGCAGAATAGCCGCGCCGCCGCAACTGGCATTCAACCCGGAGACGGAGGAATACGAAGAGGCAGAAGAAGGACAGCACGGCGTCATCCTTGCCGACGTGTTCGCCCACTACGGTCCAGTACTGGTGGATGAAGCCCACGCCTTCCGGAACGACAACCAACGGTCCCGGGGACTTCGGGATTACCTGGAGCGAGGCGACCACAAGGTAATCCTGCTCAGCGCCACCCCCCAGAATCTGGGGCCGAGGGACATATACCGGCAAATCAGCCTGTTCATGGACGAAACCGACCACGGTCTGCCCATCGAGCCATTGGCCCTTGAGGACTACTTCAACAGCGCGGGCAGATGGCAGGAATACCGGAAAGCCGTGGACGGATATGCCGGCCTGATTGCCGAGCACATGAAGAACGGGAGCAAAGGGGAAGAACCTCCCAAGCCAACCCAGCCTAACACGCCGCCAGCTGACGTCGCTGAAGTCCTCACACCAATCTTCATTCGCCGTCGGCGAAAGGACATCCGGGAGATCTACGGGGACACCGCCACCATCCGGGGAGAGCCCATCGCCTTTCCCACCCCCACGCTGGACAACCTTAATTACCGGCTGGACCACGTCTACGCCAAAGCGGGCAACTTCACGGACCTGCTGACCACCATGGGTAGGCACCGAGGAGTCCGCTACAATCCCACCGAATACCTGAAAGCCCAGCACCGCAACAAGCAGGAGTACGCCGGCCTCTTCCGGGCCCGGGGCCGGATTGCGGGCATGATAAAGGCCCTGATGGTCAAGCGGTTGGAGTCCAGCATCGAAGCATTCCGTTCGACCCTGGGATCCCTGATCCAGAGCAACCGCAACTTCAGAGCAGCACTGGAGGCCGGATACGTTCCGGTGGGCAGCATAGCCACCAGGCTCCTGGCGGGGCAGAACTTCGACCCCCAGGAAGCGCTGGCAATCCTCGAGCAGGAAGGCGGGATCAGGACGGGCCCCAACACCTTCAGGACCGCGGACTTCGAGGCCGACCGGTGGAAGAGAGATCTAGATGACGACCATGCGGTCCTCAACGAACTTCTAACCAGAGTTTCCGATATAGGTCCGCCCGACGATGACAAGTTAGAAACCCTGAAATCATTCGTGAAACGGGCGGCCATCAGGGAGGAAAAGCTGCTGATTTTCAGCGAGGCGGAAACGACGGTGGACTACCTGTACCGTGAGCTAAACCCAGGGGGGCAAGACAGGTCCATCGCCAGGCTGAGTGGAAATCATCGGGATGCAGCAGCGAGCATAATAAGGCGGTTCGCTCCCAAGGCAAACCTGGCAGAGAACGAGGGCCTGCAGGGAAACGACATCAGGGTGCTCATCGCCACCGACATCGTCTCGGAGGGCCAGAACCTCCAGGACTGCGCCCGGGTCTTGAACTACGACCTGCACTGGAACCCGGTCCGCCTCATCCAAAGGTTCGGGCGGGTTGACCGTATCGGTTCCCCCCACGAGGAGATCCACCTGCACAACATGCTGCCGGACATGGAGCTGGACGAGTCCCTGGGTCTGACCAGCCGACTCGGATACCGGATACAGGGAATGCATGACCTGATCGGGTTAGACAATAGAATCCTCTCCGAGGCCGAGAGACTAAACCCCAACGGCATCGGCAGAATCTACGAGGACCAGGCCCTACCAGAGGATGAGGATGAGTTCGACGAACTGACAGCCAACCAGCGGGCCATTGCGTTGTTGCAACACATCAAGAACAACGATCCCACCCTGTGGAAGACCATCGCCGAACTCCCCGACGGAATCAGGTCCGCGCTACCATGCCGGACGGACCAGTCACCTGGGTTTAACCAACCTCAGCCAGGTCAAACCATCGTGATGATGGCCACCGACGATTCCACCCGCTGCTACGCCGTTGGCGACGACCTAGCGCCCACACCAATCCGTCCCGCCCAATTTGTCGGCGCGGCAGAATGTCTCCCAAGCACCCAACCAGAACCTCTGCCTGGCAACACCAACCAGAGGGTGAATTCGGCCGCTGAACTTTTCCAGCAGGACCTAACTCGGATCCTGGGGAACCAGCGCCGGAGGACGGGAGGGAACGCCCTTAACCGGCGGTTTATCCGCCGACAACTGAACGGCCTATCCGAGGATATTGCGACCCCACAAAGGGTCGATATGTTGCGCCAAGTGTTCACCGACGACCTGCCCACAATCGTTGAGAACGAGATCACGGAGCTGAGAAGCCTGAATCTCAGTGGAAGAGAATTGGTAATCAGGCTGGAGTTACTGCAGGAACGCTACCGACTTAATCCCTCCGACCAATCCAGGGGAACTCCGGCTCGGCAACAACCGACCCGTATCGTTTGCTCGGATGGTCTGACCTGACTATTCTTGCTCAAGACCACAACCATAACTATGCCCACCACCAGAGGTGAAAATCGCCGTAAAGATCATCGACCAGACGGGCATAGGACCCATGACAATGATCGACGACCCGAGACAAATGTTGGATGAACAGCTACCAGAGGTAGCACAACAAACACAGAGGAGAGCAAGGAGCTGGGGACAATGACAAGCGGACCGTCCCAGACAGTTCAAAATTAACCAGGGAAGACTCCAATCGTAGCGGGTGGAAGAAAGTCCTAGGGGATTCACCAACAAATCGCTGGCAGGAGGGCGACCAAGTCCGGGTCAACAAGGTACCTGGACGGCCGGGGGCTGCAACGCAATACCCTGTTCCATCAGCTAATACAGGCCCTCATCGAACCAACCCCCACCGCCTCCGACGAGCAGTCAGTCTTGGAGCCCTGAGTAACTACACCGCGGCCCACGGTAACGTGCGAGTGCCGCATTACCGGCAACCCCGGTTGGGAGAAGCGCCATGATAACTTCGGTGCGCCTGGTCAATTTCAAGAACTTCGCCGACGAAACTCTGAATGTCGGCCCCTTCACCGTGATCGTGGGCGCCAACGCCAGCGGCAAAAGCAACATCCGCGATGCCTTCCGCTTCCTCCACGGCATAGGGAGGGGATACACGCTGATAGAGATTATCGGAGGCAAATACGGGCCAGGTGGCCAAATGGAGTGGGAGCCGATTCGTGGGGCACCCAATGAAATTGAGCGCATTGGGGCCCATCTTTCAAGGTTGTTCTCCGAATTCTCTATTCAGGTTGAGTTAGTTCTGGAGGGAGAGAAAACTTCCTACTCCATTGGACTCGGCAGTGACCTGCTCTACCCAGATGGGTTTCGAGTTATTAAGGAAGAGCTGAGCAGCAAATCAACTACGGCTTACGCCACTGTGGAAGAAGAGTTTGATGATCCGTTGATCCATTTGAAGGGAGAGGGTCACGCCCCTGATGGTTCTGGTGGATTTGAAGCCAGGCTTAGCCGAGGTCAGCCCGTTCTGACCCAATTCATGAGAATCCCGCATCAGATACAGCGGCCTTTAATACCGGATACCCATTCAGCACTTGGTGGCATACGTTTTCTTGAGCTGTCCCCGGTACGAATGCGTGAGCCGTCGATCCCGGGGGCCAATACGTTGGGGGACTACGGGCAAAATTTGCCCTCGGTATTGGAATCAATCTGCAACGATTCCCAGCGGGAAAGCACCCTGATGTCTTGGCTGCAAGAACTTAGCCCGATGGACGTCAAGGACTTTGACTTTCCCCGCGATCCGAGCGGGCGCGTACACCTTCATATCGCAGAGAGTAACGGGCGCAAAATATCGTCCTACAGTGCATCGGACGGTACGTTGCGGTTCTTGGGTATACTAGCGGCGCTGCTAAGTCCAGGCGAAGGAGGTCTCTATTTCTTCGAGGAGATTGACAACGGCATCCACCCCAGCCGATTGTGGCTCCTGGTGGACTTCATCGAACGGCAGACCGCCAAAGGCGGAGTCCAGGTGATAACCACGACCCACTCGCCCGCCCTGCTGTCCTGGATGAACGACACAACCTTTGATCACACATCCGTCGTTTACCGTGACCAATACTGGGCCGACAGCGTTATACGCCCGATGGCAGGGCTGTACAACCTGCGGGAGTTGCGAAAGTCGGTCACCTTGGGAGAACTGCATACAGAGGGCTGGATGGAGCAAGCGATGAAAGCCTCCGAGGGAGAATCCGATACAGACCATCTGGACGAGGATGAAAATGACTGGCAGCAGGGCACACTCGGATGAAGGTCATGATCATTCCTGAGGACTTCAAAAATGACCAATACATTCTCAAACCGTTGTTCTCCCGGCTGTTCAGGAACATTGGCATCCCTTCCGTGGAAATTCTGATATGTTACAACCCCCGGCTTAGGGGCGTCGCTGAAGCCCTGACGTCGGACCGCTTGGCCCAGATCGTCCAACGGTATGGCGGCATGATGGATGCCTTCGTATTGTGCGTTGACCGCGACGGTGTCCTGGGACGTCGGGATAGGCTTGACCAGATTGAGCAGGAATTCGGAAACAATCGCATTTTCCTCGCCGAGAATGCCTGGGAAGAGATAGAGACCTGGGTGTTGGCCGGGCTGGATCTGCCCGGCGACTGGCGATGGGCGGATGTTCGCGCAGAGGTTGATGTCAAGGAAAGATACTTTGAGTTGCTGTCCGACCGACGCGGTTTAATCGACTCCCCGGGCCGCGGCCGGAAAACATTGGGTGAGGAGGCCTCCCGTCGGATTGTCCCCATCCGCCAAAAATGTCCCGAGGACTTTGACTCCCTTGCCCGCAGGCTGGAAACTGCAGTTCAGGCAACCTAAGCGAGGTCATCCAAACCACGCCAGACGCCCCAAGCACCCCGCCCGTACCAAGTAAGATATACACTGGCCACGCTAGGAAAATCTACTCTTACTCAGGTATAAAATATTCCGCTATAAACTTGTAAAACTGGACCTGTTCGCATGATGTCCTTCTCCCACGCCATCAGAACGTGCCTCCGCAGGTACGCAGATTTCAGAGGCAGGGCTCCCCGTACAGAATTCTGGTGGTGGTGGTTGGGCTGCGGACTGGTTGCTGGGATGATGAACCTGTTACAAGCAGCTCTGATTGCCTCAGTGGCGTTCGAGTGGTGGCCCGAGGACTGGGGATTTGGACCCCAGTCCCTGCTGGCTTTTGTCCTCGCTCAGCTCGGAAGGATCGTCAACATTGCCATGATCCTCCCCTCTCTGGCCGTCACATCCCGCCGTCTTCACGACATCGGGAGGAGCGGTTGGTGGCAAATCCTATGGTGGCCCCCTGCCTCACTCGCGTTAGTGCTGGGAGTGGCCCTATTCCTCTTCTACGGACCCTTCGGTCTCATGGGACTGGAGGACAGCTTCAGCCGTGATGCTGCCCCCTGGGTGCTCCGTACCCTGATCCCCGCTTTCATCGCCCTGGCCATTGTTGCCGCGGCCACGTTCATCATGACCGTTGCCTGGCTCTCCCGCCAGGGACAACCTGTACCCAATCGATTCGGCCCGAACCCATGCTAATAATTCCAGATGGACTGGGACTGGAAGTACTGGCCGTTATTGAGGATCAAGATAGGGAGGGTACCGAAGAGGGCCCCTATGGGTGTTAGGTCTGAGCGATGGCGTTCAGGTTGTCGGTGATGGTGGTGCTCACTTTATATTTCTTCGGGGGAGTTGGCAGGTCGCACTCCATTTCTCCCGCCGCCTTTGCAATAAAGTATCTGACCGCCGGGTCAGTTGATGATTTCAGGTTTTGGTACGACTGTTCCAGAAAGCGGTTGAATTCAGGTCCTGCTACCTGGAATTTCCCTTTGATAGCTTCGGCCATTGCCGCGCTGCGGGCCTGGTGCTGTCTGAAGAACCTGAAGCATTCTTTTGCTGGGCAGTTTGGGTCATCGTTATACGCCAGGATCGACGATGCCCTTTCGGTTGTTTCCCGGGTGACCGCAATGTCCACTCGGTCGTTAACTGTCCATTGAGTATCGGGTATTTCGTGTAAGACATCGATGGCGTGTAGCAATTCCAAGTGCAGGACTGGGATGAGTTTGATGATTCTTTCCATTGACTGGTTTGTCCGTTGTTCTATATGCCAGTAGCGCATGAGTTGGAAGAATGCTCCGTTCCCTGTTTCATTCAGATAACTTGAAAGGGATTTCGTATGCTCCAGCCCTTCTTTCTCCGGGTTTATGCAGTAGAACTCTCTTGCCTCTTGGAAGGCTGTTTCCAGGAATTGGGCACGGTCCTTCTGTACCTGTTCCAGTTCCCCCAGTAAATTTTCAAGGTCGTGTGTACGGTCTACTTTGCTACATGCTTTTGCGAGGATGAATTTGAGTGACTTCTCGATGGCCAGATGCGCTTGCGGTCCCCTCGCTGACACGTCGGTAGCGTTGCTTTTGGGGAATGGCCAGTAGTTGAACAGATCATGACTGGTGCTGACTATGGTGCGTCTTACTTCTTCGCATATGAGCCAATCTCGTTCGAGTGGTGTCAAATCTTCGTTCGTCACGTTTTGCATATGATCCATGTCCCCCTCTCGGTTGCCCTTTCGCATGGGTTTAATGTTTCCACAGAATACAACCCAGGACAACCTAACCTCAACCCGCACCGGACCACCTGGAACGCCGGCCCCTGTAAACCCCGTGGAGTTCCGGGCAGCCAGCCCACCATCTGCGCGGCCAGTGGAATCAAGAGAACCCTGTGCGGCTAGCATTCTTCACGACCGCCGGGATAATCTCCCCACACATCCCAGAGTCCATAACCAGAACCGCAAGGGAACAAAGCTCTCTGAAGCAAATCCCGTATAATCAATTAACCCAGGGCAAAACAGGCCCAGAAATCGCCGGAGATGGGCGAGAGCCGCGGTGCACCACCACAGACTTAAAACAAACACCCGGCAGAAATGGACGCCCCTTATTTTGGCTCTCAGAGCAATTTAATGACGACAGGCACTATTCAACCGTGCACCAGTCCGGGTAGAATGATTTTGCGAAGGCTGGAAACCCAGCCCCGCAGACCATCGGAACGAAGTTAGGTCAGACAACTAGCTACCCTCGTTTGAACAGAGAAGACCCGGTGACTGAGTGCAACACAATTCACGAGGAGGAACATAGCGATGGTCAGAACTACGGACCTGGTGGGTCACCGCCACGCCCTGCGCGAGTTGATCCACTGCTCCCAATGTCATAGTCCGCTGACACTGATAGGCGAACAGTTCGTTTGCCCCCAAAGCGAAGCAGGAACGACGGGAAGTTGCGAGACGCCAGCCACCGACGCCGACACCTTGCTCAGGGCAGTAATAAAGCAGTTCATCGTCAGGTTATTGAACGAAGAGAACTCAAATACCCTGATCGCAGACGCCCAACGCGAGGTTGCCAGGGAAGCACGAGAAACAGCACAGGACCAGAACAGGTCTGGACTCCAAACAGGTGGGATGCCGTTGCCGCCCAGCATGGGAATGTTCATGGAACTACCGCCAGTTCCCACGGAATCCGACAGCAGAAAATCCGAGTCCGAACTTGAGGCCCTGTGGATGCAGGACACTCAGGAAATGCGGGTGACGGCGCTGGACCCGACCACCTACCTGGACTACGCCGAGCCTGGCGAAACCCGCGAACTTCTCAGAGCCTTTGTAGAAGAGATTCTTGTAGGGCCACACTCAGTAGAAATGGCGTACCACACCCCCATGCCAGACAGCGAGAATCGACCGGTGGTCACCAGCGACCACTTCCAGCTATAGGAACAACAATTCAGCGATGACTGAATAGAGAAGGGCCAGCCTAACCGGCTGGCCCTTCCTTTTCAGATTCAGGGTTCCCCAGACCCGAAGAACCAGAAGACTCTGACTGTTCCCGTAACCTCCGCCTATGTCCGCTGACGAGCACCCTCGTAAGGTACTGCTTCGGCGCATCAGGCCACTTAAAGAACTCATCGACTTCTGAGACCAAAAAGCCGATATCCTCAGCATCTTCCCGGGGTTCTTCACTACTCATCGGCAGACCCGCTCCTCGTAAACGGAGGAAGTATAGCAGATTTTACCTTACTGCCAGATACAGATATAATAGAACAACAGTGCTATTCCAGTCAACGAGACATTGTCAGTAAAACTGGTAAAATTGTTCATGGAGTCGTCCAACAGGAGGAGCAAATGCCGGAGAATTACGAAAACAAAAGGACCTACATTTACCGTAGGACCTCATCCCCGGGCCAGGACACATACCTGTCTCCGGAACGCCAAATCAAGCTCGAAGAGGCTTACACGCGGCGGGAAGGACTTGAGGCGGTGGAGGTTTTCACCGACATAGGGAGCGGTCTGGATACGGAGAACAGAGCCAGCTTCCTGCGGATGATCGACAAGGCGATGGATCCAGCGAACAACGTCGCAAACATAGTCGTATCAGATCTCAGTCGCTTCAGCAGAGAAAAGACTCCCCAGGCATGGGTGGAAATACTTCTGGACCACGGCATCACCCTGCATAGCACTGAGGAAGGGAAAAGCACTGACGACTACGCGGAGGACTACTGGGATAACCAGTTCATAGTGAATCACCGCTTCTCCAGGCGTGTATCGCGAGACACTATGGGAGGACTGAACGCCTCCGTTCAGATGGGAAACTACATAGGCAGCATCGTGCCCTACGGGTACGAGAAATACAAGGTACTGTTAGAGGGGAAGGAACGCCCCAGGCTGAAACCTCACCCGGAACATTCACCTACCGTGAAGCTCATTTTCGAGATGAAGGCCAACGGCTACAGCACTATGGCCATCCTTGAGTACCTTAACGGCCAAGAGATACCATCGCCAAAAGGAAAACTCTGGACCAGCAGAACAATCCTGAACATGCTCCGCAACAGAGTGTACTTGGGGTACTCCATAGTAGGCAAAACCTCAACTTCCAAATTCCCGCGGCACAGGCGAAATCGCCAGCTGATTGAATGCCCCAATGCACATGAACCACTGGTAACAGAGGATGTCTTCTACAAAGTATATGAGATCATCAAGAAAAATACGAGAACTGCGGAACATTCGCCCAGGGCTCAGTCCAGCCCAAACCTGTTGAGCGAACGGATCAAGTGCGGGTTTTGCGGCGCGAACATGTCAGTCACTAACTCTAATAAGGGCAAGAAACTCATCTGCGCCACCAAGAAAAATTCAGGGAAAAACCAATGCAAGAAAAAAGAAAAAGACCTTTCCGAGCTGATGGAGCAAATTATCACCGAACTATGCCTCCGAATACTCGACGAGGAGACCGTCAAGGATCAGATCAAAAAAGTCCAAGATGAATTCAGTGACGAGCTGGCCAACGAAAAGAAGCGGCAGACCAGGATTGCAACGCGCATCGGAAACATCGAAAAAAAGAGAAGCCGACTGGCCAAGACCATATCCGAATTTGAGCAAGAATACCCAGGCGCCATCGCCGACCTGATGCTGGAAATAAGCAACTTGAGGTCGGAACAAGAAATACTGGACCGCGAAAAACTCGACATCGACGAAGAAACCAAGGAAAGGATGTCGTTCCTAACCGATCCAGACAGCATCCTCAAGACATCCATCGAACTGCGAACCTACGTTGATCCCGAAGATAAAGAAGCATGCAGGGAACTTCTCCACTATTTCATCCAGACAGTAGACCTTTACGACGACTCCGGCACCATCCACTACACATTGCCACTCCCGGACACTCACCACAAAGACGGCGGGCACAGCAGCAAAATAACCTTTAACAACAAAAGCATTCTTTCGGAACACGCTACGCCCGCCCACACGGGGATAGACCTTACACCCGCTATAGCCCGCAGCGCGACTCGGCAGTTCCCCCACCCACGCGGGGATAGACCGTATGGCAGTGTCGTCTACCGCTTCATCTGGGGGGTTCCCCCGCCCACGCGGGGATAGACCTGTCATAAGCGTAACGATTCATGTTATCCCTTGGGTTCCCCCGCCCACGCGGGGATAGACCGTAATTCCCCTGGCCCAGGGTTACCGGATAGGGGGTTCCCCCACCTAAGCGGATAGAAGGTAGAACCTTCGAGTTCAGCTTCCCCATACCAGTCGTCAGACCTCAAAACCCCCTGGGTACAGGAAAACCTGCCTCAAAGCGGCACAAGGCCAAAGCTGCAAACCCAAGCGAATACGAACACCAACGCCGCCAAGACCCTGAACGCCGGGAATACCACCGCAACTACCAGCGGGAACGCCGCAATGTGCGGATAGCAGCAGGCCTCTGCACCCGGTGCTCGAAGACGTGCATCCCGGGAGAGACCTACTGCGAAACCTGCCGGGATTTCCACAGGACCAAGCGGGCCGAGTATGAACGGGGCAGGAGCCAGACGGCCGAACGGAAGGAATCCCAACGTCTCCAGGCACAGAAGGCCCGGCAGGGGGAAAAAGCTGCTGGTCTCTGTGTCGGCTGCGGCAACCAGCCTATACCCGATCAGAGCAGGTGTGAGGTATGCCGCGACAAGCACAACGAAAGCAGGAGCCGAGGCAAGGAAGTAAGGCCCAGAGCCCCCAAGCTCACACCTGAAGAATGTATCGAACGCCGAAGGAAGTACGAACGGACAAGGTCCCAAACTCCCGAGCGCAAGGAGGCAGCGCGGCTCAGGGCAGAGAAACAACGGCAGGAACGCAAGACCGCACAACTGGCACCTACGCAGTGAGGTACTACGGCCCTAAAACCAGTGAAAGTTGCCTCTTGCGCTCTCGGATGACCCATTGTCCCGCGTCAACTATTTTTGCCGTTGGCGTCAATTATTTTTGCCGGTTCACCTCCTCGGCCTGGCCCCGTTGCTGGGCCGCGTTGGTCCGGTAGCTGGGGACGTCAAACTCGAGGATGACGGAGTGATGGACCACCCGGTCAATGGCCGCGGCGGTGGCCATGGGGTTGGCGAAGATGCGCTCCCACTGGGAGAAGACCAGGTTTGACGTGATTCCCAGCGATCTGCGCTCGTAGCGTTCGGCGATGAGGGTGAAGAGGACCTCGGACTCCTCAGCGCCCTGAGGCAGGTAGCCCAGGTCGTCGAGGAGCAGGAAGTCGAAGTTGTCCAGCTTGCGCAGCCGGCGGGGCAGGTCCAGGTCGCGCTTGGCGGCGAGGAGTTCCTGCACCAGGCGGTAGGCCGGAGCGAAGAGAACGGAGTGGCCGGCTTCCACCAGGCGGTGGCCCAGGGCGCACAGGGCGTGGGTCTTGCCGGTGCCGGGCAGTCCGAAGGCCAGGACGTTGACGCCGCGCTCGACGAAGCTGCCCTGGGCCAGGTGGTCCAGTTGCTGCCTGAGCGCCAGGGGGACACGGTTGTGCTCGAAGGTCTCCCAGGTCTTACCGGCAGGCAGCCTGGATTCCCGGCGCAGCCGGTTGATGCGCCGGTGGCGGCGGTCCTCAGCTTCCTGTTCCAGCACCTCCAGGAAGATGGGCAGGGCATCGCCGTGGCCGGCGGCAGTGAAACGCGGTGTAGCTTCCGCCGCCACCGTGGGCAGCTTGAATTGGCCGCACAGCTCACCGATGCGTTCCTGCATCACGCTGGTGTCGACGACCGTCATGCGCACACCCCCACTGCGGCCAGGCTGACCGTGAGCAGCCGGTCGTATATCTTCAGGTCCGGCTGGCCGGACAGGGTCAGCAGCGGAGCCTCGGGCACCTTGGGCTCGGCCAGGTCCCGCACCTCGCCGTAGTCGAAGGGCTGTCCCGCTTCCAGCAGCAACGACAGGGCGCTGTCTACCGAGGCTTCCATGGTGGTCGCCGCCAGGTGCAGGATGCGCACGTACTCCACGTCGGCCCGTTCCCCACGCCATTCCCCGAGCGCGTCGTAGGCCAGCCGGAAGTGCATGGTGGGAAACAGTTGCTCGCGGAAGCGGTAGCGGGCGAAGGCTCCCGGCTTGCGCACCAGGGAGCCGATGACGTGGCGGTAATTGACGTTGGCTTCCCCCTCGCCATGCACCCGCTCCATCCGTTCCACCAGGTGGTCCTTGTAGTACACTTCCACCCAGTCGGCGTACAGACGGATCTGCACCTCCTTCCCGATGAGACGGGAGGGCACGCTGTAGCTATGTCCCGCTACCTGGATGGTGCTCCACTTGCGCACCCTGGACTGGTAGTTGACGTATTCCGGCACGGGAGCCGGCGGCAGGGTGCGCAGGCAAAGCATCTCCTGCTCCAGCTTTCCCTCTACCAGGCGATTGCGTCTCTCCACCATCTGCCGGACAAAGTCAGCGTAGTCGTCGGTGGTGTCAAAAGCGCGGCTGCCCCGCAGGATGAGGGCCTGGTCGATGGCGTCCTTGAGCCGGTAGTGGGCGTGCTCGGCGACGCCGTTTTCATGGCTCTGGCCCGGGTTGATGCGGGTGGACCGGAGGCCATAGTGGTCCAGCAGGGCGGCGTAATTGTCGTTAAGCGCCCGGCCGCGACTGCGTTTCACCTCGTGAGTAGCAGCCGAGGTATTGTCGCTGCGCAGTATCTGGGGGACGCCGCCCAGGGTCCACAGTGCATTCTGCAATCCCTGCTGCAAGGCCAGGAAGGTCTCGCCGGCGGCGACCTCAGCGTAGCGCCATCCCGAGTGGCTGAGGATCAGCTGGAACAGCAGGTGGGGGTAGGGCTGTCCGGCGATGGTCACCCCCAGGGAATTGCAGTGGGTGAAGTCGAACTGGGCCTCGCGACCCGGCGGATGCTCCTGGGGAAAGTACACCTCCCGCTCCGGACCGTGCAGCGCTCTCCAATCCTGTAATCGTCGTTGCAGCGTGCGCAGCTGGGATGCGCTGAACCGCCCAGAATGCTGCTCGCCCAGCCAGTCGATAATTGTCGTCGCCTTCAGCTTGCCAGTCGGATCATTCCGTAGCAGCGGCTCGATCTCATCCTCCCACACCCCGTCAAAGGGGTCGGGCCGCGTGCGCCACCGATGCTCCGGCTGCGCCTGCGACGGCATTGGGCCACTCTGCCACTTGCGCGCTGATCGCACGCTCATCCCAGCCTTGGCCGCTGCCGTTTCCTGTGTCTTTCCTTCCATACGTTTCTGCCTCAATAGCCTGACTTGTCGGTCTGTAATCAATCGGCACCTCCGTACCAAATGATTACCCTTTATCGACCGGCAAAAATAGTCGTCGCTACCGGCAGGACTAATTGTCGTCTATCACCCATCTCTACAGTGAGTAATAGTCCCCAAGATCAACTCGTGGGGCCGTTCAACTTCTCACTTCGTGGAGGTGGTAACCATGCCCGTGCTCCGCAAGGAAGGTCCCTACATCTGGGTTACCTGGCTGACTAAACTCCTCACCGGCGACGACAGCTGCGAACACGCCTCCTGGTTCAAGACCCAGTTTGACGCTAAAAGCTGGACCAAGGCCGAGCGGGTTACGAACCTCGCCCGCTGGCAGGTCGGCCATACCGACCTGAAAAACGCCAAGGCCCGGGAGTTCAGGGAGCAGGGTTACCAGGTCAGCCACGAGACCCAGAACCACTTCACCATCAAGGGGAAGCTGGCAACCATCGCCGGCAAGCCGGACCTCATCGCCCGCCAGGGCGACCTGGTGTGGGTCACCGACGTGAAGGCAGGCCGGCCCAGGGCTTCCGACGTCGTACAGGTCATGATCTACATGTACCTCTTGCCCGTAGCCCGGCCTGACCTGCAGGGAGCAACCGTGAAGGGCCTGGTGGTCTACGGGAATCACAAGCAGGAGATCCAGCCGGAAGAGGTAGACCCGGCCTTCGTCCAGTCCCTGCAAGGACTGATCCACCGGCTGGCGGCCAGGGAGCCGGCAGTAAAGGTCCCCAGCTGGTCCGAGTGCCAGTTCTGCGACATCAGCAGAGTCCACTGTCCTGAGCGCGTGGAGCGGCCCAACAGCCCGGTGGTCACCACGGACCGGTTCTAAAGCACCCGGTAGCTCCAGCTCCCGAGCAATTGCCGAAACACCGGTATTGACATGCAAGGTATGAAGGAATATCACCAGCGAGCGGGGGATTACCTGAGCGGGCCACCGGTTACGCCAGGCGGGGAATCAGGTATCCCTTGGAAGTGACCCGGGTGATAATGACCGACGAAGAGAGCTATACCTGCGAGTATTGCGACCGGAAGTTCGAGGCCATCGGCGCCTGGCGGCGTCACGACGGCAGGAACCCCAGGAGCGGGGAGAAGCTGGCGGGAGAAGGGGGCATCGTCCAATGCCAGAGGAAGGATTAGCAGACCCACTGCTGCCTGCTGCGTCCGATGCCGGGTCCACCCCGCCGGTGAAGGTTTGGACCCAGGTCTTCAGTGTCGGACGGAGGACGGAGCAAACAATCCTTTCCAGACGCGGGGGACAGGTACCGGGGGAGACCAGACCTACCAGGACACCATTGGCCCTAAGAAAATGAACCTGACATGAATGAGACGACTAGGACGAGAAACCGATTTATCCGATATTCGGAATGGAATCCAAGATAGTCCAAGAGCCATTCACCGACATTCATCAGAAACTATCGTACAATGTCCATTGGGGAAAACGCCCCACAAGTGACCTCGATCTGGAGAGCTGAATGACACCAGGTGGGAGGGCTCTACAAGCAACACGGCCGCTGATTCATCGAGAGTGTGAAGAGATAGCTCATCAGGGTCGCAGCAACCCTGCCGTCAAGGTAGCCACCGGACTGGCTGACATAACCTCAATCCCGTCTCCCACCAAGACCTATGGAACTCCCCATTCACGCCACATGGCTGCCCAGAGAGGATTTAAGAGGAAAGGATAGTAATGCCACTTCCAGGAGGAGCCAGCGACAAGGCTGGTAATCGATATGAGAATCTCTGGACTGTCAGGTGCATGTTGCGCGTGATGAGAGGTGAGGCGGAGTCGATACACCTAGAACCAGCCGGAGACGAGGGTAAGGGCATAGAATTTACTATCCACAACTCCTTGGGTGACGAGCACCACCAAGTCAAGCGTCAATTGACCGGAAAAGGAGTTTGGTCCCTGGCCTCACTGGCTTCCCAAGATGTGCTTTCGAACTTTTACCAGAAGCTGCAAGACCCCCATTCCAGTTGTATATTCACATCCACTCATGCTGCACACCCTCTGGATGAGTTGGAGAGTCGCGCAAAACATTCCATTTCCTGGGAGGACTTCGAGAAAAACTTTATTTCGTCCGACGAGTGGTCCAATCACTTCACTATATTACACAACCGCTGGAAGGCACCCAGTAGGGAAGAGACCTACAATCGTCTCAAGCGAGTAAATATCACGACGATTGGCGAGGACGAACTTCGAGAATCAACAGAATTAGGGATTGAGATCCTAATAGCTGGAAACCCGTCCAACATTTTGAGCACGCTCCTAGTATTACAACGACGGTTAATATGATAGGATGACGGACTGGTTAGACAACGCTTGGGCAGGGGGGCAGGGAAGTGGATGTGGCGGCTTTCGAGCAGGTGTACGGGGCCTTTCAGGATTTTCACGCCTACTTCGCGCCGCTGTTTGGCCGCCGGGAGACGCGGGACCACAGCCGCCATTATCTCCAGGCCCTGCTGGTGCAGTCCGGGGAGCGGCGCAACGCCGAGAACCTGTCGGAGACGGTTCCGGCATCAGCCAGGGTGATGCAGCGGTTTCTCGCTGAATCTCCCTGGGATGACGACCCAGTCATAGGACGCCTTCAAGAGTACCTGGGACCTCGGCTGGGACATCCGGATGCGGTGTGGGTGCTGGACGGCAGCGACTTCCCCAAGCAGGGCAGGAAGTCGGCGGGAGTGGCCCGTCAGTACTGCGGCAGGCTGGGCAAGGTGGCCAACTGCCAGGCGGGAATGTTCCTGGCCTATGTCAGCCCGTTGGGCCGGGCCCTGGTGGACAAAGGGCTGTATCTGCCGGACAGCTGGACCTCGGACAAAGACCGGTGTGAGGCGGCGGGTGTGCCGGAGGACAGGCAGGGCTACCGGTCGAAGACGGAGTTGGCGCTGAAGATGGTGGAGCGGGCCTTGGAGCGGGGAAATCTGAGGGCCGGCTGGGTTGCGGGGGACGACGCCTTCGGGATGTCGCCGTCATTCCGTGAGGGACTGGCGGCGCTGGGGATGCGCTACGTGCTGGACGTTCCCGGCGGCACCACGGTCTGGCCGCTGGAGCCAGCTGGACCAGTCCGGAGCATCAGGGGATCGGGCGTCCCCGCAAACCCAGGCTGGTGGGCGGGCAGCGGCGCACCATGGAGCAGCGCAGTTATGAATTGCCGGAGGAGGCCTGGCAGGAGATCACGGTGGCCGAGGGAAGCCAGGGCCCCCGCAGCTACCGGTTCAGTGCCCAGAGGGTGCGTCCAACCAGCAGGCGTAAGCCCGGCGAAATCCACTGGGCCGTCTACCGCCGGAATCTGGACGGCAGCGAGCCCCGCTACTACCTGTCCAACGCTCCGGAGGATACCCCCTTGGAGACCCTGGCCTACGTGGGTGGTTCCCGGTGGCGCATAGAAACGGAGTTCGAGACGGAGAAGAGCGACGTGGGCCTGGACGAGTACGAGACCCGCACCTGGGCAGGCTGGCATCACCACGTGGCCCTGTGCCTGCTGGGCGGAGCCTTCCTCCTGAGCCTGCAACAGGCTTGGGGGGGAAAAGATGCCCCGGATAACCCGGCCCCAAGTGTACCGGGTAGTGCGTGAGATGCTGCCCCGGGAACGGTTCGGACCTGAAGAGTTGCTGCGGTGGCTGGAGGATACGCAGGACAGTAACGAACGGGCCAGCCGCTCTCATGCCAAGCGCCGAGCCGTGCTTCGTGCCTCCTTGGACATCCCTCCTTGAACCGTCGTTGTAATACTAGAATTCGCATCAAATCATGTCCACCATAACTTGACGTCCAAAGTCATTTGGGACTTCCTTCAACTGAGAGGATTCACCAAGCAGCAATGGAGCAATGATAAGAACGTAATTGATTTGATAGAGGAACTCAATCAAACTTACTTTTCGGGTACACAGCCCGTTGGCATTGGCGGAGAAATTGTTCCCAGGGCAGAAGTGGATTTGATAGTCAACTCCTTCGACGAAACTTCCACAAGAGCATTGGTAGTATCGGGAAAAGCAGGAGTGGGGAAGACTGCGGTCATTTCCCAAACTATACAAAAAATGCAGGACAGAGATTGGCCCATGCTGGCCTTGCGGGTTGACCGGCTGGAACCCGTGCTCACACCCTCCGAGCTGGGAAGCGCGCTCGGATTTCCAGCATCTCCCGTAAGTGTCCTCGCTGCCCTAGCCGATGGCCGTGATTGTCTATTGATCATCGATCAGGTGGATGCTGTCAGCCAAGCGTCTGGGCGAAACCCTGAATTCTTCGACTGCATCAGCGTCATGCTGCATCAGGCACGAACCCATGACAACATCAAGGTTCTTTCCGCGTGTCGGAAATTTGACATTGACAACGACCCCCGGATCCGCGACCTGACGAAGGAAGGCGGAATTGCAAAAGAGATTCCAGTCCAGCCCTTCGACATGGAAACTGTTAGAGATCTCGTCCAAAAGTTGGGCATTGACCCAAGCACGCTCAGTCCAAAGCAGCTTGAATTGCTGAGTCTACCCATCCACCTGAGATTGCTGGAGGAAGCCCTGCTCGACGGTAATGGAAATGCCTCAGAATTTCAGACTCCTAAGGACCTTTTCGACAGATTCTGGAACTGCAAACTCAAGGTTTTGCACCGTCGTGTCGACCCCTCTAATGTTGAAAGCGTTCTGGAGCGCGTCATCAAGACAATGACGGAGCGTCAGTCGCTTTCGGTGCCGGCAGGATTGCTCGACGAGTATGAGAGTACACTCTCCGTCATGGCGTCCGAGAATGTCCTTGTGAAAGATGGGCAGCGGGTTTCTTTCTTCCACGAGAGTTTCTTCGATTATATTTCCGCCCGTCGGATGACGTCGTCCTCAAACTTCGACCTAGCCTCATACATACTGGAACAGGAGCAAAGCCTTTTCATACGCTCACAAGTCAGGCAGGTGCTCTTGCACCTGCGTGATTTATCCACCCATGACTGCTGCCGTAACCTGGAAGCTGTCCTCACGAACGAAGATATTCGACCGCACCTCAAGACCATCGTACTGTCACTGATGGGCACCTTCGACAATCCAGAAGAAGAGGAGTGGAACATTGCCCAATCCCTCCTGGGGACGGATCTCGAAAACCACGTATGGGCGGCCCTTCACGACTCAACTGGTTGGTTCGACCTTTTGGATAGCCTTGGTGTCGTAGAACGCTGGCTACAGAGGGGCAACGAGGAAACAATAAATCGGGCACTGTGGATAATGACATCCGTCCAAACAAACAGACCTGACAGGACTGCTAAATTGCTGTCCCAGTTTATTAGCTCCTCTGAGCTGTGGAATAACAGGCTCGCCGGTTTCTTCATTCGTTCTGACATCTCAGCAAGCAGAGCCGTCCTAGATTTCGTGCTGTCGTTGATCAACGCGGGCGCTACCGACGGGTTGCTCAATACAGGGCAGGGAGGCGTCGACTTTTGGTTCCCAGTCAAGAAAATGGTAAATACCCACCCAGAATGGGCTTGCAATTTAGTCGCCGCTTACTTGGACCGGCTGCTTCTCATTGCCGGCAGACCGGGAGATAGAGGAGAGTTTCCACTCAGGCTAAAACGGGACGGAGCCGGAGAGAGGACAATATCAGGAGCGGCAAGCGCAGCGCCTCAAGAATTCGTTGCTCTGATGCTTCTACCCATGACCACTATCATGGAAATGTACTCAGATCCCAACCAAGGATCTCCCCGGCGCGACACAGTGTGGGGACACGGTGCCTACGGGATCACGGGCGGCCTGGATAACTGTCTCCTTGCGGGTTTGAAATCTTCCCTCTGCTGGCTGGTGGCGCACGAACCCGATCAGTTCCGCGAGTATGCCAGTATGTTAAGGGAGACCGAATTTGCGACAATGCAAAACTTGCTTCTCCGCGCATATGCAGCAGGGGGGGAACCATTTGCCGACGAGGCAGTCGAATTCCTCCTCGAGAGCGCCGACAAGAAGTTCTCTGTCGGTTACGTGTCAATTAGCACTGCTGACGCAGTGGGTCAACTCATCAGAGTAGCAAGTCCCTCTTGCTCGACGGAAAACTTCAACAATCTCGAACAGGCGATTCTCAATTACTATCCTAAGTGGGAGCGCAAGACACGTGATCGCCAACGGTGGGGCGCTTCCCAGATGAGACTGCTAAATAGTTTGGAGCCTTCGCGTTTATCACAAAGGGGTACTCGCCGACTTCAGGAACTGCGCCGCAAGTTCGGAGATCCGGGTCTCTTGGACCGGAGAGTCCCAGAGGGCGGGAGTGTAGTTTCTCCGATACCTGAACTGTCCGCAAGAAAGATGAACGATGACGAGTGGTTAGGAGCAATAGAACGTTATTCTTCTAAATCATCAAGTGATGAGCCACGGGATCTCCTAATCGGTGGGCCCCAGGAGTTATCTCAGCTCCTTGAATGTCAGACCCGAGAAGACCCAGTAAGGTTTAGCCACCTCATTCGCTGCATTCCAGATGACTCCAATCGTTCCTATTTCCAAGCCATCCTTCGGGGCCTGGAAGGGGCCGACATAGACATGGAAACCGTAGTGCAAGCCTGTCTGCGCTGCCACAAAATTCCAGGACGTCCACTCGGTCGCTGGGTGACCAGTCCGCTAATTCATTTCGCAGAGTCCCAACTGCCAGAAGAAGCCTTGGAAATGGTGGCTTGGTATGCGACCAAGCACCCCGACCCTGAAATGGTTTCCTCTTATACCACCTATATGGAAGCTGGAAAGAAAGTCCAGCATTACGACCCTATATCGGTTGGCATGAACTCTGTAAGGGGATCGGCAGCAGGGACCATAGCCAAGTTGTTAATCCAGGACGGGCGACACCTGCCTTTCTTCGAACCCCACCTGAAATTGATGGTAAAGGATCCCTCGGACGCAACACGTGCGTGCGTAGCAGAAGCACTGCTTGGGGTCTTGCGCCACAATCGTGACTTGGCCGTTCAGCTATTCATCGAGCTCTGTAATGCCGACGAAAGGTTACTCGCAACTGACTATTTTGAAAGCTTCTTGAAGTACGCAGTTCCAACCCACTTTACCCAACTGAAACCAATATTAGCTCGAATGATGAAATCGCAAAATGAAGATGTAGCAACTGCGGGATCTCGATGGGTTTGTTATGCTTCGCTCCTAAACCAAAGCCAAGGTGAAATACGCAGAAAAATGGGATAAATTTGTGGAGGAACTGGGCCAGGGTGTGCAGTAGTTGGGGGAGGGTAGATGATGAGCGTGAGGGAGATAGATCGGTCTTTGGAACAATGGCAAATGGAAGTAAAGGATTTGCGTCGACGGATGATCTTGGCGCCGACGCCCCGGGAGCGGGAGCGGTGGTACGCCATCTTGCTGCTGGCCCAAGGCTGGAGGGCATCGGCCACGGCGGCGGCGCTGGAAAGGGACCCTCACACCATCGGACGATGGGCGGCGGCCTTCGGTGAGGGAGGGCCCAGAGCCCTGATATTCGAGCAGACCGGTGGTTCCCCCCCGCCCTTGGCGAGGCGCAGCGGGAGGAGTTGAGGGCGGCGGTGCAGAGGCTGCCTGCCGAGGCGGGCATGGACCTGGCCAACTGGAACTGGAAGGTGGTGCATCGGTTTGTCTGGGAATGCTTTGGCCTCAGCCTGTGCCGCAGCAGTTGCTTGAACTACCTGCACCGATTGGGGTTTGCTTTCAAGCGTCCCAAGAAGCGGCTGCTGAAGGCGGACGAAACTAAACGGGAGGCCTTCGTGGTGGAGTACGCCGCACTCGCCCACGGGGCAAAGCAGTCTGGCGGCAAGATATTCTTTGCTGACGAGGCCCACTTCCGGGCCGATGCGGAGCTGCGGGGCAAGTGGGTGCTGAGAGGAGAACCTGCTCTGGTGGATTCGAACAGCCCGCGGTATGGCGAGAAAGCCAGCTACTATTCGGCAGTGTGTCTGGAGACGGGAGAGGTGGAATGGATGGAACTGGAGGGTAACAGCAACAGTGAGACCTCGGCCTGCTTCCTGAGGCAACTTGGGGAGAGACACCACGGGCCACTGCAAGTCATCTGGGACAACGCGCCAGCGCATCGGGGCGAGGCGGTGCGGGAGTACCTGCAGACGCCGGGTCTGGGGCTGAGGCTGGTGAACCTGCCGGGCTACAGCCCGGACTTCAACGCGGATGAAGCCATTTGGGGATGGGCACGGGAAGAGGCAACGGGAAACCTGTGCCTGGGAACCAGGGCGGCGGTGCGGGAGCGGGTAGGTAGCTTCCTGGCTGGGCTGGCCAGACGGAAAGAGGAAGTCCGGCGGCGCTGCCGAACAGTCCTGCAATCAAGAGCCGAAGCGCTCCAGCCAGCCTCCCTGCCCGATTCCCTTCATCCGGCAAATGTACATCCCACTTTGGCTTTAGTTTAGTTGCTGAAGCCCTGCCTGCCGCAAACCTATGCCTATCTGGATCTAAACCGATGAGAATGGGTGCAGCCCAAGTATATTCGGACAATCTGAAACAGAGCGAACATCGGTCGATTTCCGAAGAAATTCTAGGCAAACTGTTTTCAGATTCAGAAATTGAAGTCCGTCACCAAGCAGCCCGGTGCTTCTACGAACTTGAAGGACAGGAACTACAGGAATATGACAACCTCATCGTTCAACACATACAGAGTCCTGCCTTCGAAGCAGAGCACAATACTTTGTTCACCGCTTTGAAGAGAACCACGGCTGATATGCCGCACGTTATTCTAATGGCCAGCGAGCGCGTTTTCGAACTGACTGGAGACAAGATAGGAGATACAAACTCAAGTGTCGCTGGCACTTCCGGCACCATGGCCAAGCTGATATTTCGGGTCTACAACCGGACAACAGACCACTCACTTAGGTCACGGTGCCTCGACATCATAGACAAACTGGCCGTTTTCAGGGCTCATGATCTGGATGTGGTCACAGAAGAGTTTGACAGATAAAACAAGACCCTCTCTCAAATCGAACCACAACTAGCGAAGCGAACACCAAGATGTTCCCAGGAAGAACAAGGCTGAAGATCCCCGGGATGTGCGCCGATGGCCCACCTTCCTACTCAGAAGCCGAGATGACCGACCGCCACCGGCTTCCCCGGGATGCGGCCCTGGCCCAGGTCAGCCAGGACGCCACGTTCTGCGTTCACTACTCCTCCGTCAGGCGAATCCTGAGCTCCGAGGACCTAAGAATCCTCTGAACAAGTCAGTGGTGATGTGGCATAGTAAGGCTGAAGTGTGAATAATCAGGGACTTCCTACCAGGCATTCGAAGAATATGTTGTTGTCCAGCGATTACGTCCCTTCTTTTGAAAAGCGAATATGTCACCAGGTTAGTCTGCGGCCATGTGGACTTGGGCGAGGGCTTCGGCCTTGGCCCGCTCCTTGGCGCTGAGCAGTTTGGTGGGCGGACTGTCGGCTTTGATGTATTTGCCGACGGTGTCGCGGGACATGCCCAGTTCCCGGGCGATGGCCCGCAGGGAGAGTCCCTGCTTCCTGGCTCTCTGCACCGCCTCCCACCGGGCTTGCTGGGTGGCAGTAGGCTTGCGGTGCAACTGGTGGCGTACCGGTTTCCCCTGGGCGGCAACGGCCTTGGCTTTGGCCCGCTTCTCCACCGAGGAGTCCAGGGCAGCCAGGAGCTTTTGCTGGTCTTGATCCAGATGTCCGGTGATCCGCTCTTCAGTTGCCTCCGGTCCTTCCGGAGTGGGGAAGGTGCCGCTGCCGTCCCCCCATAATGCCGGGTACCGCAGCGCCTCCTCCTGGTAATCCACGGTCTCCCCCTGGTATCTGATCAGCAGTTCACCGTCGGCCCGTTCCAGCAGGTCCACCCTCAGGCCGGCATAGCTGGGCCGGTCCGCCCCGGGCAGCACCTGGAGGACCCGCCACTGGTACTTCACCGTGTTGTCCCGGGCCACCTTGCGGGTGTGCCTGATGCTGACCGTCTCGGTGAGGGACAGGTCCTCCGGCACCGGGCGGTAGGCCGTCTCCGGCTGCTCGGCCGTCACGGAGAATCGGGCGTTGAAGCGGGGCAGGAACTCCCGCATGACCGCATTGGCCTCTTCCATGGTAGTTGCATCGGCCAGCCGTAGCTCGGTGACCAGCCGGTCCTGGAAGGTGGAGGCCATCCGCTCGACCCGTCCCTTGGCCTGTGGCGACATGGCGAAGATCTGCTGGATGCCCAGTTCCCGCATCACCCGGGCGAATTGGGTGGACTCGAAAAGTACCGGCCCCTGACGGGCGTTGTACTTGAAGGCGGCGTGGCGGTCGCTGTACAGGGCCAGGGGAATTCCCCACTGCCGCACCAGCCCCTCCAACAGGATCAGATAGCCCCGCGTGTCCTCGGTGGTATGGAAAACCGCCTGGGCCACAGTGCTGGTGGCGTCGTCCACGGCGAGGAGCAGCACGAACTTGTCTGCCCGGTCCTCCAGCCAGGGATGGGGGCTGCCGTCCACCTGGATCAGCATCCCCTCCTGGGGCATTCGCTTCCTTCGGAACCGGTGCTGCTGGGAGCGGCGGCTCCTCGGGCTGCCCATGCCCGCCTTTACCAGGATGCGGCGCACCGTGGGCCGGCTCAGGTCGATGCCCTCCCGCTCCCGCAGCAACTCGGTGAAGTGGCTGTGGTTGGCGCCCGCGTAGCCGTTGCTGGCCAGTTTCACCACGGCGGCCGCTGCCTCTTCCGGCACGGCGTTGTGGGGCCTCCGTCCCCGGTTGCCGTGGGCCAGCGCCGCGGGGCCTTCCTTCCGGTAAGCCGCCAGAAGCCGCTTGGTGTGGCGTTCACTGACTCCCATGATCTCCGCTGCCTGCCTGATCGCAAGGTGGTGCTCCAGCACGGTGTTGAGTACCTGGATCCTTGCCTGTTCTCGCTGTTTCAATGTCACTTCCCTCATAAGGGTGACATTTTCGCTGAACAGTTGACTGGTGACCTAATCGTAGAACAGCAACAGAATAATCAGGGTCATTAGGCCACTTATTCAGGAACATCCAGCCACTCTGAGAGCCGAATCGGAGACCATTGAGGCACTTCAATGCGAGGTGCAGATATGGCCTATAAGGAGGTACTCAGAGTGGACATATTGGAAGTCATCCGCCGCTGGCGGTCGGGACACAGCCAGCGACGCATCGCCTCTGGGACGGGGCTGTCCCGGGACACGGTGGCCAGATACATCACTACGGCTGCAGCCTTGGGCGTATCCCCTGAAGGAGGAGAGCCCAGCGAGGAACAGCTGAGCCGGCTGGCGGCCCTGGGACAGCCTGGGCCCCGGCAGGCAGCGACACCCAGCGAGGATTTGCTGGCCCCGTGGGCCGACCAGATCCACCGGTGGCTCACCGGCGACCGGCTGCAGCTGACCCGCATCCAGGAGTTGCTGGGGGAGCGGGATTGCCGGGTATCGTATGCCTCCCTGCAGCGCTTCGTGGCCCGCCGCCACTGGCGAAGGCGAACCAAGGCCACGGTGCGGATGGAAGAGACGCCGCCTGGTGAGGTGGCGGAGATGGATTTCGGCCGCCTGGGCCTGATCCAGGACCCCGAGACCGGCCGCCGCCGCGCGGTATGGGCGCTGATCCTGGTGCTGGGCTACTCCAGGCACTGTTTCGTCTGGCCCACCTTCAACCAGAAGCTGGAGGATGTCATCGCCGGCCTGGAGTCGGCCTGGGCCTTCTTCGGCGGCATTCCCAAGTACCTGGTCATCGACAACTTCCCTCCCGCGGTGGCCACGGCGGACCCTCTGCATCCCGTCTTCACCCGGGGCTTCCTGGAATACTCCCAGCGCCGGGGCTTCATTGTCGACGCGGCCAGAGCCCGCCACCCCAAAGACAAGCCCAAGGTGGAGCGGGGCGTCCCCTACGTCAGGGAGCGCTTCTTCAAGGGCGGCGAGTTCAAGGACCTGGCCGACGTTCGGGTGCAGGTCCAGCGCTGGTGCTCCCGAGTAGCCGGGCTGCGCATCCACGGCACTACCCGCAGGCAGCCCCTGGTGGTCTTCCAGGACGAGGAGCGCCAGGCCCTGCTCCCCTGGGACGGCCAGCCCTACGAGATCGCCGACTGGCGCAATGCCAAGGTCCACCAGGACCATCATATCCAGTGCCAGCAGGCCTTGTACTCGGTGCCCTCCTCCCTGTGCCCCCCGGGCCAGAGGGTGGAGGTCAGGGTGGACAGCAAGCTGGTGCGAATCTACCACCGGGGCCAGTTGATCAAGACCCACGTCCGCCAGCCCAAGGGCGGCCGCGCCACCGACCCCGCCGACTACCCCGCCGAGCTTTCCGCCTACACCACCAGGGCACCCGACGGCATCAAGGCCAGCGCCCAGGAGATGGGACCTGCCGTGGCCGAGTTCGCCGAGCGACTCTTCGACGGCCCGCTGCCCTGGGCCCGGGTCAGGCAGGGGCACAAGCTGCTGCGCCTCGGTGAGCGCTACACCCCCCAGCGCCTGGACGCCGCCTGCCGCAGGGCCCTGGAGGTGGACCTAATCGACGTGCGCCGCCTGGAACGCATCCTGGTTCAGGCCCTGGAGGAGGAGACTACCCCTGAGCTGCCAACACCGCTGCCCCAGGGCCGCTTCGCCAGACCCGGCTCCGTTTTTGCCCAAACCAACCACTACCGCCGTAAGGCATAAGGAGACCGACATGACCATGACTACCGACCTGACGCCCTTGCTCAAGCAACTCAAGCTGGGCGCCATGGCTGACACCCTGACCGAGCGCATCGCCCTGGCCCGCAGGGAACAACTGGACTATGCGTCCTTCCTGGAGATCATCCTCTCCGACGAGGTCAACCGCCGGGCTCACCGGCGCGTTGAGCTGCGAATCAGGGCCGCCGGATTCCAGGAGACCTGCCGCCTGGAGGACTTCGACTGGTCCGCCACCATTACCCTGGACCGAAGGCTCCTGGACGCCGTCTTCTCCATGGAGTTCCTGGCCAAGCACGAACACGTCCTGCTGGTGGGACCCGCCGGCGTTGGCAAGACCTTCCTGGCCCAGGCCTTGGGCTACACCGCCGTCAGGGCTGGCCACACCGTCCGCTTCCTCCACGCCGATGATTTCTTCCGGGCCATGGCCCAGGCCCGGGTGGACAACTCGGTAGACCGGACCTTCCGATCCTTCCTCTCCCCGGATCTCTTGATCCTGGACGACCTGGGCCTCCACCGGCTCTCCGCCCAGCAGTCCGCCGACCTCTACGAGCTGATCATCGGCAGGCACCGGGTCTCCAGCTTCATAATCACCAGCAATCGCAGCGTCGAGGAGTGGCTCAGCCTCTTCGACGACCCCGTCCTGGGAAATAGCGCCCTGGACCGCCTGGCCAACGCCAGCTTCCAGATAACCATCGAGGGGGCCAGCTACCGAGAGAGGCTCTCTCCACACCGGGCCCTGCTGGAGGCAAAGGGGGTGGTTGACCGACCAACCAAAACCTGATACAAGTCCATTTTAACGGTACTCAGAGTGGCCGGATGACTGTGAATATCACTGGCCTTATGTCCCTGAATAATGACATGAAGAGCCCGATGCTGACCAGGGATGAGGTTGTATGGACCAGCCGACTTTTTCCGACCTGGAATACCAGGGTAAGAAGCGCAAGACCCGCCGGGAGGTGTTCCTGGAGCGAATGGACGGCCTGATTCCCTGGCAGTTGCTGGAGGACCGCATCCATCCCTTCTACCCAAAGGCCGGAAGGGGGCGCCATCCCTATCCTCTGTCGGTCATGCTGAGAACTCACTGTGTCCAGCTTTTCTACAATTTGGGCGACCCGGGCATGGAGGACCTCCTCTACGAGTCCGACCCGGTGCGGCGGTTCGTGGGGCTGAAGCTTTCAGGCCCCCTGCCCGACGAGACCACCATCCTCAACTTCCGCCACCTCCTGGAGAAACACAAGCTGGGGCAGGGTCTTTTGGATGAGATCAACGCCCACCTGGAGTCCCAGGGGCTGCGGCTGCGGGAGGGAACCATAGTGGACGCCACCATCATCGAGGCGCCGTCCTCCACCAAGAACCGGGCTGGGGAGAGGGACCCGGAAATGCACCAGGCCAAGAAGGGTAACCAGTGGCACTTCGGGATGAAGGCGCACATCGGGGTGGACTGGGAGACGGGCATAGTCCACAGCATGAGCGCGACGTCGGCTAACGTGCATGATGTCACCGAGACGCACAATCTGCTGCACGGCGGCGAGACGGTGGTGTGGGGCGACGCCGGGTATCAGGGAGTGGGGAAGAGAGCGGAGAACCTGGGGCTGGGGGTGGAATGGCGGGTGGCAATGCGTCCGGGGAACCGGCGAGAGCTGGAGCCCGGGAGCAGGGAGGCACTGGCGGAGAAGGTGAAAGCGTCAGTGAGAGCCAAGGTAGAGCATCCCTTTCTGAGGCTGAAGCGGCTGTTCGGGTACGCCAAGAGCCTGCCCCGTTGCAGAACGGGGTACGCTACCGGGGTCTGGCGAAGAACGCGGACCGGCTGGCACTGCTGTTCGGGCTGGGCAACCTGCTGACGGCGGAGGGTCAACTGTCGGGGTAGTGCGCATTACTGCGAGACAACGCCGGTCTCAGGGCCGCACAATGCCTCCAACAGCCCAGTCAGGGGCGAGACTCAAGGGGCTGAATGCTGGACCGCAAGCCCCGGACCGCAGTTCTCACTCCCCTTCTCCGCTCCGTCAAACACAACCCAGGCCAAAACGGCCTTGTTCAGTGGATTCCTAGGTATACCTAATCCTGGGATCCAGCCAGGCGTACATGATATCCACCACCAGGTTAGCCAGGAGCACCACCATAGCGATAAACATCACTACGGCCTGAATTACCGGGTAGTCTCGTGCCGCCACCGCCTGGATGAACAGCTTCCCGATCCCCGGTATGTTGAAGATCTGCTCCAGGATTATCTGGCCGCCCATCAAGAAGACTACCTCAAATCCGGCCAGGGTGGTCACCGGCAATAGGGCGTTGGGTAGAACATGAACGAACAACACCCTGCGCCGGTCCAGTCCCTTGGAATCGCCGGTCCGGACATAGTCCTCCCGCAGCACCTCCAGCACCGAAGAGCGGGTCATGCGCAATATCTCGGCGGCACTGCGTATTCCGGTTAAAAAGGCCGGTAATAAAAGTACGGAGATGTTGCGCACCGGGTCATCCCATAGGGATGTGTACTCGATCGGAGGGATCCAGGCGAATAGGACTATTAGCGTCGTGATGACCATCAGGGCTAGCCAGAAACCGGGCATGGCCTGCATCGCCATGCTGCAGCCCCTCAACGCGTAGTCAATCCAGGTGTCCTGCCTTACCGCGGCGATGACTCCGGTCACGATGCCCAAAGACATGGAGAGCAGCACCGCCAAGAGCCCCAGCTCAAAGCTAACGAAGATTCGGGGCGCCATGCGGTCCAGCACCGGCCTGCGGTTGTTCCAGGAAGTCCCGAAGTCGCCTTTGAAGAAGTTACTCAGCCAGCGGGCGTACTGGACCGGATACGCCCCGTCCAGCCCCAGTTTAGTTCGGACCTTGTCAAGGTCCTCCTGGGTATAGCTCGCCCCCGCCTCTTCCTCCGAAATCAGCAAGGTAGTGGCGTAGTCGCCGGGGATGGTGTGGAGCATTACAAAAATGATAACGGAAACGCCAAAGGCGGTGGGAATAAAAAGAAGTAGCCGCTTTATCAGATAGGTCCTCATTAACTGCTCCTCCCCCGGCCTCTTCCAAGAATCTCTTCTAAACTATTACCAAAGTGAAACCCGCATACTCGGCATAGCAGTTAGTAACTACCTAAAAATGTCACCCCGAGCCCTTCGGCGTTGCTCAGGATAAACTCCGCGAGGGGGTCTAAAGTCCTTGTGTACAGTGGCCCGACTCCATTGACTATGATGAATCTGTAGTGTTGACTCATGAGGTTGTGGTGGCTCAGGATTTTAGATTGCTCTGTCGCTTCGCTCCCTCGGAATGACAGATACAGTTTTGAGATAAATTCTTGATGTAGATTCCGCCTTGGCTTGAGTTTAGTTCCAAAGTCTAGTTGGCTGGAATTGTCCTGCCCCAACCCTCTCCCTGCGGGGAGAGGGTGGCCAGGAGGCCGCCAATGCTCCTCAATCCCTGGACAGGTCCGACTGAGTCGAGACTCTCGACCTACGGTCGGAGCTCAGGATAGGCTGCTCCAAACGTGAACGGGTTTGGCGAACAAAAGCTAGCCCAGGGATTTACCAGCGAGCCACCCATTGTTTCCTTTGGGTGGCTCGCTCATTTTGTGCTCTATCGCGGATTACTCCCCACCGGGAACGCCGGTGGTCTGACCCCGGTTCCCTTTATCGTCCAGGTGGGCCGGGTCGATCCACATGTGCCAAAACCTCCGCATACCGGCTTCAGCAGCGTCTGGGAAATGGGCATAACCCCTTACCTCGGGCCAGAAGGCCACTGCCTCCTGCTCCCACAAATAGGGGATAGTCCAGTACTCCGACATGACACGCAACTGGATTTGGTCACCAAGTGCCTTACGCGTCTGCGGGTCGATAGTGCCACTTAACTCTGCGAACAACGCCTCCACTTTTTCGTCACATGCCGTCCCAGGAGTATTATAGTTGTCTAGGGAGGGACAGCTGTAGTAGTGACTCAACCCCACGAACGGGTCGTCGACTCCGCTGACGCCACCGGTGGTTCCCAAAAAGTCACCCCATCCGCCGGTCATCGTCTGCCTTTCATAGGCTACCGTCTCTACCTGGTCGAAGTCAGTCTTGATACCCAACAACCGTAGCTGCTCTTGGGCAAAACTAGCGCGGCCCACTCTCTGCTGGTCGCTCTCCACGGTTAGGATGTAGACCTTATCGAAGTCGAAGTTTTCTTCGTTAAGGATCTGGATAGCCTCCGCCCGCTGGGCATCCATATCGGCAGGTTCGCACCAACCAGGGATGGCACAGGCGTCCGCCTGGTCCAACGCCCAGGGGCTGCCGGGGGGCATTAAACCTAATCCATAGGAGCCGTGGCCGTCCAGGGTCACGGCGATGCCGGCGACATTGTCAAATCCCATTTTGATGGCCTGGCGCACCCTCACGTTGTCAAAGGGCGCCTTACGCTGGTTCGGCCATATATTTTCCGAGCTTCTGGTGGCCCGGATCACGGTCATCATCTGGTCGTGGTCCACGTAGGCATCGTACTGGCCGAAGTTACGTACCCAGTGCCAGTCGGTCTGGTGGGACAGCTGGGCCGCCTGCTGTGCTCCCTCGTCCAGGATGCCGAATATCACCAGCTCGTCCACGTAGGGTACCCCTTCGAGGAAGTAGTCGGGGTTCTTCTCGAAGCGTTGTGAATCACTCGCCCCTACCTCCTGCCCCTCCGCCCAAATGAAGGGGCCGGTGCCCACCGAGACGTCCTGGAACATGGCATCCTCGCCGCCTTCCAGGAACCATTCCTTGTTGAAGATCACGGCTGCCGATTCACCGAAGGCGAGCAGAGGAACGGCTGATGCTCTGTTGAACCCGAACCTCAGGGTGAAGTCATCTAGGCACGCAAGCGCGCCCAAATCAGCGTAATCAAGTTTGCCCTTCATATAGGAGAGGGTGATACCCTCTCCGGTGAACATGATTTCGTAGCTAAACCTGGCATCTTCACAGATGAAGTCGGCGCCGTTATGCCACTTGACCCCCTCGCGGAGGAAGAAGGTAACGCCTTTGAGGTCGTCATCGATGGTCCAGCCCAAGGCCAGGTCCGGGATAAGCGGAGCGGCGGAATCGTAAGGATTGTTCGTTATGAGTTGGTCGTGGGCGGGCGACCGGAATCTGGTAGCAGCGCCGGTATTGGCTCCCCATATGTTGGCGTGCTCCAGGGGGTCCTCGTAGTTAATCCGGAGGGTGCCACCATATACCGGCTGACCATAGAACCCCGTGTCCGGCGTCCAGAATGACTCAAAGCTAGGCGCAACCTTGGCTCCGGCCGTCGCAAGTGCCACGTCCTCCGGTAGTGCAGCCTGCGGCGCCGCAGTGGGCACGGCTGGTTGCTTGGTCTGGGGCTGGGTGTCCGCCGGTGCGGGTGCGGCCGGCTGCTCGGCCTGGGTGTCCGCCGGTGCCGTTGTAGCTGCTGGCGCCGTTGTTGGGGCTGGCTCAGCAGCCGACCTGCAAGCTACCGCGAATAACAGGGTGAACAGGAGCAAGGTAAATACGATTGCAGTCGGATTCCTCATCCAGTGACTCATCAGTACTTGTCCTCCTTTTTATTGGGTATTAGGGTTCTTTCCGTTAAACAAATGGTGGTCCCTCTTGATACTGCCCAAAACCTTCAATATCTCTCCTCCCATGTTTGAAGACTTGAAATGAGAAGGTGCCCTGGTATTTCTTCGGCGACCCTCCGAAGGTTTATCCTTATTGACGGAATGGGTAGGTGCTCGAGTAAGCAGTGCTCGGCACCTTAGGGATGGAACAAAATAGAAAAGGCACCCTGTAACTGGATCCGGCCGACCAATCCTTTTCCCCTCTTATTGCTCCACAGGGACTCCCAAAATGTCGTGTTGTTAATGCTGTTTTGAGGCGCACCCTGTATTTTAAGAATCCACTTTGGAGGGCCGACTTCGTCCAGCCCCATCCGTAAAGTTCCCTCCGGGCTCTCTGTTATGGCGGCAACGGGCTCCTCGCTGTTAGCCGGCGCGGGAATCGCCGTCGGTGCCAGGGCACTCATACTAGTGGAAGGTTGCGAGGAGCCCGACGGCCCCGAATTCTGCAATGTTGCCGCAGGGACCTGGGCTGGTGCTTCGGATGCAGCGGGGGCCGATGTGGCCGCCGGGGCCTGCGCCGGGGCGGCAGGTTCGCTGCCGGTAGCAGGTTCGGGCGGGGCTTCCGACGGCGACCCGCAGGCTACCAGGAGCAAGAGCGCAACCATAGTTGCCTACGTGAAATAAGCACGCATCGAAAGATGAATGAAACTATTCATAACTACGCCTAGCCTACGCTTAAAGTATTCACGCCACATTAAGTGATAAAAAGCGACCTGTCAATCCAGTAATCTGAAAAGTATGTGGTGTAAACCATTATAATATTCTAAAATATTACGAATATAGTAATACCAACTTTTCGGCCGACAGCGGCGCTCTCCCACTAAAAGAGGGTCGGACCCTGTCGTATAGGGTCCGAGCCTTTAGTCAACCTGAGTCGTAAAGTTGGAACCGTGGGGTTGACCGCTATTTGACCGCCTCCGCGTACTCAAAGTTGCGAATGCCTAAGGTAGCTTGGGTCTTCCAGTCGGAGATTACCTCCCGGTTGATGGTGAAGTCTTCCCGTCCTGTCTGTGGGTCTGTCAGCATCTTTCAGGCCCTTGAGTGTATCTTAGCTCGCTCGGTGGGTGTGTTGTCCGGGGTCACCCAGGCAGGTCTTGTTCCCGAATTATTCCCATCGGGGTGGGTCGGAATTCAGCCAACTCTTTGACCCTGGGACAGGTGAAGACGGAGGAGAAGTCCAACGACATCACCGCCATACCCAGGTTGCTGGAACTGTTGGACCTGACTGGGTGCATCGTCACCATTGACGCCATGGGCTGCCAGAAGGAGATTGCCCAGAGCATCCCTAACCGACCGGATTGCCCGCTATCCAGAAGGCGACCGGACCCACATCGAATACTTCCACCAAGTCCCTGCCGACACCCCCCAGGACCCCAGGAACCTCTGGCTCAGGAAGCAGGATACGACCACCGGTGCCGTCACAGTCAGTAACGCCGACGAGGACCCCTGGGACCTGGACGTAATCCTGTTCCTGCGCGACGGCGTCAGCCCAGTCGACGCAGAGGTCGAGCTGCTGGAAATCTACACGGCCATGGTGGTCGGGCTCCGGGGCCGCGACCGTGACCTGAGCGACGAGGAAGCCCTGGAACGGGCCAAGCTGGACGTCCACACAGCCATCACCTACGTCCTGGCGCACATCGAGGCAATAGACGCCAATCTCGACGAGGAAACCAAGCACCAGCTGACCATGGTCCAGTTGCGGATGATGCCGGTAGAGATGCTGGACCGGGCCTACAACCGTTATCGCCTGGAGAACCGCGGCATCAACCTGGACGACCACCCCGAATACCGGACCTACCAGACCTTTTTCGAAATGGGAATCGCGCCGCCAGGCCACCAGGAAATGGCTGACATCATTATTCAAGAAGCCGCGGCTCTGTGAAGAGATTAAACGCTAATCGGCAATCGTGACTTTCTCCCCAGACGTCCAACTCGGAGGCCCTCCCACCTCCCACCACCCAACTGTCAGGACCCAGGTACAAACCAGGGCAATTCACACAGCCACCAATGAATCGGTGAACAGCACCAACCATACGGAAGCGAACATGCTGTAAACTCGGACAGGAAGAACAACCAAGGAGACCAGCGTGATTGCTAGCGTATCCAAGATGGCGCTGTTCGCCAACAGTCCTGCACTGGCGAAAGTGGAGTTCGCCGAGGACTGCCTCCAGTTAACCCCCAGGGGAGACAGCGCCAAGCGCCGAATCAAATGCAAAGACATCAGGGACGTAACCACCACAGCTCAGCTTCTGCACTCCAAGCTGACAGTTACCACCCACAGTGGGCAACGGCACGCCATAGGAGGCCTGAATAAGACCGACTCAGACGCGCTGAGCAAACTGATTCAAGCATCAACGGATAGCCACCGCGAAGCGGCCCAACGACAGGCGCGAGAATTATCGGCTACAATCATGGAAACCGACACCAAGGCCAGGCTGCTCCTGTCCCCCACCCACTACCTCCGGCACACCACCACAACCCAAGCCGTACGAAAGACAGTATCAGCAGCCGCGGTAAACCACGGCTTCGCGGAAGAGTTCATCTCACCGCAGGCGAGGGCCTCCCTCGCCCATATCAAGCAGATGCTGGTACCTGAAGGATTAGAGCCCGAAAGACGCGCAGCTAACGACTCATACTTGGCCGACAAAATCGGCCAGGTAAAGAGCGTCAGCCTGGATATATCCAGGTACGGTCTCACCGATGAGCAGGCAAAGGCCGTAGCCACCGACGAGGACGTCACCCTGGTTCTCGCCGGCGCCGGCACCGGCAAGACGGTGGTAATCACCGCCAAAGTTGCCCACCTGGTCAGAAACCAGGGGGTACCTCCGGTAAAGATCCTGGTGCTTGCTTTCAACCGGGACGCAGCCCAGGAGATCCGGGACCGGTTGCCCCAGGACCTGCAGGACGCCAACGTCCTGACCTTCCATGCCTTTGGGCTCCAGGTGATAGCCTCGCATACCCAGGCACCGACCATCTCCACCATGGCCTCCGACCCCTTCGCTCTGGCAAAGACTGTGGAGGGATTCCTGGCAGACCTGGTGAACGACCCCGACGTCGGCAACATAGCCATTCGACTCATGGCCAACATGCCAGCCGACTATAAGGCTCCCTTCGATTTCAGGAACGAAAATGAGTACCACAAGTATATTCGGGAAGTCGAACTCCGCGCCCTCAGTGGCGACCGGGTCAAGAGCTTCGAGGAGCTGGAGATAGCCAACTGGCTCACCCAGAACGGCGTCCCTTTCCGGTACGAACGAACATACCCCGAAGACACCAGGACGCGAGACTATCGCCAGTACCAGCCGGACTTCTGGATACCAGGCCACGACATCTACATCGAGCACTTCGCTCTCAACGAGGAAGGAACAGCTCCGCCGGGCTGGGCCGGCTACGCCGAGGGCGTCCAGTGGAAGCGACAGAAACACCAGGACAAGGGAACAACGCTGGTAGAGACCTACAGCTGGCAGCACCGGCAGGAAACCCTCCTGCCGACCCTCAGGCAGAAGCTGGAAGAAAAGGGCGTTGAGTTCAAGCCAATCTCCAGGGACCAGCTCGTTGCCAAGCTGGGCAGGGAGAGAATTTCACCCCTCTGCAGCCTGCTCTGCGCCTTCCTGAACCACGCCAAATCCAGCAACCTGTCCCACGAGGAGCTGGTGCGCCGTATCGACAGCGCCAGCGACCGGAAACGGGCCGAGGCCTTTGTCCAGGTGTTCGGAAGAGTACGGGGCCGTTATGAGGCACAGCTAGCCGAAGAGCAGGCGCTCGACTTTCACGACCTGATCAACCAGGCTGCCACGTACCTGAAGGAACAGAACGAAGGGCATGACTACACTCACGTCCTCGTAGACGAGTTCCAGGACATCTCCAGTGGCCGCATGGAGCTGCTTAAGGTGCTGAGAAAGCCACACGCGGCCTATTTCCTGGTGGGAGACGACTGGCAGTCCATATACCGCTTCACGGGCAGCCGGGTCAGCCTGGTACGAAACGTCGCTCATCACTTGGGCCATACCCAGGTAGAAACACTGACCCAGACCTTCAGGTTTGGACAGAAAATCCTGGGACCCTCAAGCCTCTTCATCCAGCAGAATCCCGAGCAAACGCGCCGGACCCTGAAGCCAAACCCCGATGCCAATGACAAGGGGTTGACGCTGGTGGCCAGCAGGGAACCTGCCGACGGACTTAGAGCAGTAATCAGGGACCTGGCCGACTCGGCCGATTACCAGGAAACTGACACCATAATGGTGCTGGGCAGATTCCGGCACACCAGAAGGGCGCTTCACACCCAGGGCCCCAGGGCCCGGGACAAGGTAATCTACCGGACGGTCCACAGCGCCAAGGGTCAGGAAGCCGACTACGTAGTCATCCTGGACCTGAAAGATTCAAAGCATGGCTTTCCCTGCAAAGTCGAAGACGATCCTCTGCTCAAGCTGGTTCTCCCTCCCGTCGAAGACGGCGAATACAAATTCGCAGAGGAACGCAGACTCTTCTACGTGGCATTGACCCGGGCCAGGAAGGGAGTTTACCTGGTGGTAGACGAACGCCACCCGTCACCCTTCGCAAGGGAACTGCTCAACACAAGTGGCCAGGAAATCCGCGAGATAAATAAGCTCATGCCGCCCTGCCCACGGTGCCTGGACGGGACCTTGCGAGAATCCCGCAGCCAGGAGAACCTGCGGTGCTCTAATCACCCGGACTGCCGTTACCAGTCTCCCATTTGCCCGGACTGCAAGTTAGGCTTTGTCAGCATTAGCCAGGCGGGAGTAACCGAGTGTTCCAATCCCGAGTGCCGCACAACCCAAACCGTCTGCCCAAGCTGCCGGCAGGGAATCCTGGTACAGAGAGCTCGGCGAAGGGACAGGCGGCCTTTCCTCGGCTGCAGCAGATTTGCTGAGGATCCATCATGCAGGTACGTTAGAAGATAGGTCAAACTCCAAACTGTCAGTAACATGAAGCGAAATAAGCACACTCCCATTCTGGGATTTTCGTCTATGCACAGCCTGAGGAGCTTCTGAGCCGACAGCCGCCAGGCCGGCGTGGTTATAATCAGCTGCAACTCCTGCGGGAACGTCGGCGAACATTCACCCAGCCAAGGCTGGAAAAGGATAGCAGCCACTCCGTACGTCGCTCGAAAAGAGCACGACATAAGTCCGGACTATTAATTCAGGTGCGACTCCACGGCGCTAAATAGAGTCTCAAGATGCAATGTACAAATTGCGAAAGGCCTACGCTCGAGACAGCAGTATTCTGTAATCACTGCGGAACACGCCTAGTAGATACTTGTTGGAACTGCAACTCCCATAATCCTCTGGGCAGCAAATTCTGCCACGTCTGCGGTAGCCAACTGTCGGAGCCACCGCCGGAAACTTACGGCCAAGAAAAACCCTCCCCAGCTCAGGAAGCCGCTGGAGAGGAGGCGCCCACAGCCAATCGCACAGCGGAAGACACATCTCCAGAACCCAGCGTCGGTCACATTAGCAACGACCTGAAGGACCTTACTCAGGCAACCCAGAAATTGGCAACCGACGTGGTTGCCTACTCCGCCCCACGGATTAAAACTTTCGGCAAAAGGGTCAAAACGCTAGCGGCAGCTGCCGCCGTCGCAGGCATAGCCCAGTACAAAGAACTAGTTGAGCGGCTGAAGTCCTCCAGCAGTGGAGGTTCAGCTCACACCAGCCCGGAATTACGCCCACTGCAATCCGTCCCAGTATCAGAAAGTGAACACTCTGCCGGACCGCCCATACATTGTCCCCGGTGCAGAAATGTCATTGAACCAGATTCACGTTATTGCTTTTCCTGTGGACTACCCATAGATGAGAGAAACACCCTTCCTCACCCAGAAACGCCTGGCTATGGCGCCAGACGTGATGGCGTTCCCGCAGGGTTTTGGATTCGCCTGGCGGCTTGGGTAATCGACCTCGCCGTTGCAACAGTCGCAGAACTTACTTTAATCGGCCTCTGGCCGGGTTTCGACGTTTACTTTGACGAAAATAGCAGCTATTTGCATTGGGTCGACCTGGTAACTTTTGTAGGGATCGTTTTGTACTACACGGTGGCTGTCTCCGTTTGGCAAACAACAATTGGCAAACGCTTACTCGGTCTATACGTCCTACGCGCAGATGGGTCGAAAATAGGGCCTTGGCGGGCCTTTGCAAGATATTTCGCAGGGATGGTCTCTGCCCTGCCCATAGGGATAGGCTACCTAATGATAGGGCTCCGCAGTGACAAGCGAGGGCTCCACGACCTGATCTGCGACACGGCAGTAGTAAAAAAACAAGCGTATTCCTGAATGATCTACCTTGCCGTCATCTTTCTCTTAGCCTTCATACCAGGCATTTTCTGGCTATGGGTTTTTACCCGAAGGGACATCTACCGACCTAAACCCAAATGGCTGTTGGCCTCCACGTTCCTGCTCGGGATGGCAGCAACGCTTCCAGCGGCAATCATTGAATTCCTCTTCCTGGGCGATGCCATCACCGAACCGGATGGTATAGCCAGCCTCGCTTCCATAGCAACAGGAATGCTCCTCATTGTTGGTCCCGTCGAGGAGACCTGCAAATTCCTCGCGGTCCGCATGCTGGCCTACCGCTCCCTGCATTTTGACCAGCCTGGCGATGGGCTAATCTACAGCACCGCCGCCAGCCTCGGCTTTGCTTCGCTGGAAAACCTCTTTTACGTCTCGGCCTTTGGGCCGGCCGTCATGATTGCAAGAGCACCCCTCAGCACCCTGGCACACGTAGTATTCGGTAGCTGCTGGGGATACGCCCTGGGGAACCAGGTCCAGAAGCAAAAACCAGGGCCCTGGCTGGTACCAACCAGTGTGGGCATTGCAGCATTGCTGCACGGTTTATTTAACATAGCAGCAGTAAGCCTCTGGCCAGCAGCCATAATCATTACCATGCTGGCAGGTGCATGGACACTCCAACAGTTCGTCTGGGCTCGGCGGGTTTCACCGTTCCGATACCGGAGAAACTATCCCAGAATCCTTTGTATCAGCTGCGGTCAGCTCATCAGTATAATCAGTAATTATTGCCGCCTCTGCGGCAGGCCGGTAACCCAATCCGACAAAGAAGCAACCACTTTCTGTAGCAACTGCGGTCATCAAAACCCTCCGGGGGCCAGCTACTGCAGCGGCTGCGGCGACCAGTTATTGGATGAGTAAGAAATTCAGAAAACGCTGTTAACGGTACGAATTGGCTTGTACTGTAATTACTCTCAAAGGACAACTTAGCCAGGCCGGACAGGGAACCAAAGTCTGTGGGAAATGAAAGTAGGTCAAACCCATAAAAAGGACCAAAGGCGAGGCAGGAAGATGCCGGCAAAAAAGATTCCAGAAACCCCTGACTTTATTCAAGGTCTGCTGAAATCAGCAGATGAAATCGACAATCTGTTGGAACACGGCAATGACTCTGCGCGTCAAGTATTGCAGAGGCTAAAAAGCGGTCAGATAAAGCTAAAGGATTTGAACAGCACGGAAATACAGCATTTGGGGATCTATCAGTCTCGCGTCGTATTAGTTGTCTTGGCAGTAGAACTCGCACTCAAGTTTCTCTATGAGAAAGATAAATCGAAACCGGCAGGTCAAAACCACAGGGTAGACGAACTTTTCAACGAGTTGAGTCCCTGCCTTCAAAAACAGATAACCGACAAATACTGTACGTTAGCAAACACACCCCCAGAAGGTTGGGAGACTCCAAAGCGAATATTTGAGCTTTGCAAGGAGGCTTCTGTGAAGTGGCGATACCTTGTCGAGGAGGACAATTTCCCAGACTACGCTATGCAAGCTACATATCTCAAATATGCGACTATAAGCGTCCTAAAAGTAGCCGAATCATTTCCGGAAAAGCACAAAAAGAAGGACTAACAGCACACTAACCCCAGACGAAGCAACTCCACTTGCTGCCAAGGGAGTCACCCCCCCACCTAAATAGATAGAGTCGGTCGGTCCTCAAACCATTGCGTTGCCGACCCACCGGGAGATGGCTGACATCATCATCCAAACCGTCGATGCATCAAGAGCCTGGTACTAACCAGGGACAACTCCCCTCGAGCCACAGAGGGAAAGATAGATGCTAAGGTCATCGACAAGTTGGGAATGGAGACGATGCCCGCCGACAACACCAGCTTGAGCAACAGCCCAAGGCAGCGACCCAACTAGCTACCCAGGCCGGCGCAGCATCCCGTTGTAAGTAATCATCGGCGCAAGGGTCTCGGTTCCAGTCCCATCACCAACCGGCGCACCCAGACGGCGTTGCCAGGTAGCCACAGGACCCTCAGTCGAACTCACCGCCACCCTGTTCTGGACTGCCGGCGGTGTCGTCCCCTGTACCCCTGGGGACTCAGAGTGGGACAACAGGACGACTGACTGCAGGACCAGCAGGAAAATACAAAAGAGCACCGCTCTTCGGCTTATATTATTCATAGCAGCCGGGATTATCGCCCTGCCCGAGAGCCGTGTCCATACCCAGCGCCGCAAGGCCGACCGGAATCCCACGTGGCCAAAACAGCCATTCCGTCAACTTGCGCACCGCCCGTGCCCAGCGTCGGGAAACAATGGAGCGCCGCCGCAGTCACTCAATGCAGCTTGGTATGATGCTCTAAGAAATGCCAATAGGAACCAAAATGAACATGCCCTTCAACCATAAGATCCCAGAACAGCTCTTACACCACGTCAACCTGACGGAACAATGGTTCTCAGAACAGGAGTACAACTCTGAGTACCACATAAGTTGCGACCCTACCGATGTACTACAAGCAGCAAGAAAACTCAGCACAGCTCTGGGAAAAGTCCCAGATCCTGATGAACCAAGCTTGGAGTGGCGCATATTCATCCATGCCCTCACTGAACTAGCTCAGATGGTAACGACAACATTGAGTGAATTAACACAAGGAAGGTTCATTTCATGCTTGATAATGACGAGACCAGCCCAAGAACTCGCTCAAACCGTCTGGCATGCCCTCAAGAATGAAAAACTGGTGGAGTGGTATCAATACTCCATCCTAAAAGACATAGAAGACTGGCAAGAAATTCAGTCGATGGTTGAGCGAACACTTACAGAGGAAGCAGTCAAAAGCGACCAGCTCTCCACAGAAATTGAAGAATCGGGAAAAGAGGAAATAAACAAGTGCGAGGCAAGGATCCGAGAGCTCAAAGCCTTAGAAACGGCACTAGAAATCTGGCCGGAAAGTGGCGGTGGCCGGGTAAGCGACTATACTTGGGGTCAACAAGGATAGCGAGGGCTGAGTATGCTGGGAGAGCGATCGGAGCAGAGGGGCCTTTGGGAAGCGGACCGGCTGTACCTGGATCACGTGGGCAAGGACACCTTCTACGGTCTGCTGGCCTCGCAGCGGGGCCGGCTGTTCCGGGACGCGGATTTCGCGGAGTTCTACTGCGCCGACAACGGCCGGGACAGCGTGCCGCCCAGCCTGCTGGCGACGGCGCTGCTGTTGCAGACCCACGACAAGGTCAGCGACGCGGAGGCCAAGGCCCGGGCCGACTTCGACCTCCGGTGGAAAGTGGCCCTGGGGATTGAGGTGGAGGACCGGCCCTTCGCCAAGAGCACGCTGCAGGTGTTCCGGGCCCAGCTGATCCTGCACGACCGGGTGCGGGAGGTATTCGAGTCCAGCCTGCGGCTGGCCCGGGAGTCGGGGTACCTGAAAAAGCGGAGCATGAAGGTGGCGCTGGACACGACCAACATCCTGGGGCGGGGCGCGGTGAGGGACACCTTCAATCTGCTGGCGGACGGGATCGTCAAATTGATGCGGGCGCTGGCGGCCGTGGAGAAGTCCAGCGTCAAAGAATGGGGCAAGGGCCGGGGATATGAGGGGTACCTGGGTTCCAGTGTGAAGGGCGAGGCCGCCATCGACTGGTCGGACAAGGGGGCGCGGCAGGCGCTGCTGGCTGGGATTGTGGGAGACGCGGACCGGCTCTTGGAATTATCGCGGCGGGCCCAGGGGGAGTTGTCCGAGGACAGCGCTGAGCGGCAGCAGATCGTGGACGCGGCGCAGTTGCTGGGGCAGTTGCTGCTCCAGGACATTGAGCGCAAGAGCGGCGATGGCGACGGCGATGACGGCGTGAGCCTCAAGGACGGGGTGAGTCGGGACCGGATGATGTCGGTGCACGACCCGGAGATGCGCCACGGGCACAAGAGCAGCAGCAAACGGTTTGACGGACACAAGGCGGCGATTGTGGTGGACACCGACACCCAGCTGATCACCGCCGTGGCGGTACTGCCGGGCAACGCTCCGGACAACCTGGGGGCGCTGGAACTGGTGGAACAGAGCGAGGCCAACACCGGTGTGCCGGTGGAGGAGGCCATGGGCGACGCCGCCTATGGAGACGGAGCTACCAGGCAGACCTTCGCCGATGCGGACCGCAAGCTGGTAGCCCGGGTGCCGGGCCGCCCCGACCGGAAGCACTTTCCCAAGGATGACTTTGTCATCGACCTGGCGGCGGGCAGTTGCACCTGTCCGGCGGGGCAGGTCACCCACACCATCGTGCCGTCGGGAAAGCGGACTGATGGCACGGGGCGGGTCCACCACTTGCGGGCCTTCCAGTTCGACGGGGCGGTATGTCGAATATGTCCACTGCGGTCCCAGTGCATCGCAGCCAAAGGCAGGAAGGGACGGCGGGTGCTGATCCATCCCCAGGAAGGCATGCTGCAGGAGGCCCGGGCTTTGCAGCGGAGCGCCGCCTACGACGAGTATCGAGCGCGACGCGTGGCGGTGGAACACCGGTTGGCCCGACTGGTGCAGTTGGGGATTCGGCAGTCCCGCTATTTCGGCAGGGTCAAGACGCGATTCCAGCTGTATCTGGCGGCCACGGTGGCCAACCTGACCCTGGTGGCGGGCAAAATCGAGCTGTCGGACAGTGTCGGCGGTGAGCTTCCGCGCCACCGCGCCGTCCTCAGTGCCGTCCCCAGTGATGTCCAGGCTGTTTCCCACGATGTTGTCGCCCATGCGACCGCCATTTTCGGCGCGGTCCGGCTCGGACAACTATGGTCCAAGATTCTGTTCGCCTCGGCTTTACTGCCGAAATCCCTCTCCCCAACCAGGGCTTTTCGGCCCGGTTTCTAGGGAACTCATTGTCAGAAGAGGAATGGAGAAAACTCAAGACATACTGGCAACCCCGCTCGGAGATATTCGCTGAAAGATTAGAAGGACATAATCCACAAGCAAGACTCGATAACATACAAAAAGCAAATTGGCTGGCGCTGAACGGCTATCTTCATGCACGAAGCAGAGAGTTCGGACCCCCGCCAGAATTAAGAGAAGTCATCAGCCAACTATGGTCAACCTTCTTAAATATCAACCTCGTAGTGGGAGAAGTAACCAAGAAATACACACCGCAACAGGGAATAACGCCACCAAGCACCGAAGGATGAAAACAATCAGACCAAAGCGGAAGACCCCAAGACCAAAAGTCCCGGGGTCTCTCGCCTACGACGCAGCCAAACCCAACAAACTGGCCACCACCGCCTAACAGGGGTAAGACCCCGCCTGCGATATCAAGGTAGGTGTAACATCAAATCCATCCAGCAGGGCTTCGGAGTGCCTTCAGCACCTCTTAGAGCCAGAAAACAAGGGCCCCTTCCGCAAGGGGCGGCCTTATCTGTTTGTACCGCCCCACGGGAAGACCATGACAGTAGACAGTAGGAAAAGGGAAATGGCCGGAGTAGACCACTTACCGAAATGCTCAATCAGAGGAATCACGGATGCCAACCCATTTAGCCAGCAGGAACCGCATCCTGAAGGAAAACGGCCTCAGTCCGTGCAAGACCGATGCCGAAAGAAATATCAGGGAGGTCGAGTATGCGCCGGTACCTCCGCCCATCAACTCGCAGGCCCAGCCGGCCAGAAATTGCTTCATCTGGCTGGGAGTCCTGAACGAAGGCGGCTATGGTGTCCGACAATTCAACCACAAAAGAGAGCTAGCGCCCACCGGCCATTACTATACTGGTGCGGCAATTACGCTTCCGCTCCACATGGATACGGGTCCTGCAGAACAACTTCTTCACCACTTCATAAGAGACCTTGTGCAAGAGCTCACGGAATTAGACTGTAGTGTTACCTGAACAGAAGTGAACGGAGTCCAGAGGATTGAGTACCATTGCGACCCTGCGGGAGTCAGAGACTTCTATTTCAAACCTGTGCCTTACCTGATGCAGGCTAAGGATGTATTACGGGATACCTTGTCTGATATTGCTGGCAAGGAAAGCCTAGCTTTCTGGGCCACCACAACCAACCGACAACTGGGTTTTCTACAGCATGTCCGCATACTGGTGAGGTCAACGGCAACGCGGGCATCGTGCTGCCCGACAAAGCGCTGTTTAAGGGCGGCACCGGCGAGGCTATCTGCCGACGGCTACTCCACGAGAGTGACGCGCACGCCCAGATGCACTTGCCTACCAGCGCATTGTATGTCTAGGCGTCAAGGCAGAAGTGCTGCTTATCTTCGACCTTAAGCCGGCCAACGAGACGCCGTGGATCCGGGAACTGTGGAGCTACGACCTGCACACCACCCAGGACCTCACGCTGAAAACCACCCGCCGACCCTGGCGCACCTGGACGACTTCGTGCCTTGCTACCACGTCGGCAAGCAGACGCAATGGGTGGAGTCCTAACGGTTCGGGCGAATCACCTACGAAGAACTGCATCAGCGGGACAAGGCCAACCTGCACATCTTTTAACTCCGCGACGAGAGCCTCTGAATGCTTCCGAGAACCTGCCGCCGTCCGACCAGACCTCCGAGGAGATCATAGAGGACCTGCAGCCCGAGTTGGAGCAACTCGAGCAACTCGCCGGGGACTTCCCGACGAAGAACACGGTGGCGGTTGACAGGCAATCAGCAACTGACCGATTATTTCTCCATAATGTACGACCTGCATAAACTCGGGTGGCATAGCTTCCAACAGTTGTGCCACACGATCGGTGGTGAAATCCTCGGCCAAAGTCTGGAGGCCTTTGCTGATTCCAATGACGGCGGCAGGGACGGCGCGTTTAGAGGAACATGGAACCCTGATGGCCACGAATACCTTGAAGGCTCTTTCGTGATTCAGTGCAAGTTCACAGAAAAAGCTAACGGTCGTCTAACGCCGTCAGGTCTCTCAGAAGAAGCGGAAAAGGCCAAAGTGCTCGTCCAGCAGGACATTTGCGATATATACATTCTGATGACGAATGCCAACATCACAGGAACGTCGAACCGAAAAATTCGCAAGATGTTCGAGGACGTTGGCGTTAAGCACATGCACATATTTGAGGCATCATGGCTGACTAGGCAAATCGTCGAAAACAAGCGCCTGCGTATGCTCGTACCGCGAGTGTACGGGTTGGGAGACCTGAGCGAAATTTTAGACGATCGCGCGTACACTCAAGCAGAAGCGATCTTGGAGACGATGCGCGAAGACATCGGCAAAGTCGTGGTTACGGACGCCTACCAGAGGGCAGCGGCAGCGTTGGACAACAACGGATTTGTCCTGCTTGTCGGGGAACCAGCTGCCGGAAAGACCACCATAGCATCGCTTCTAGCGATGGCAGCATTGGACAATTGGAACGCCCCCACACTCGTCTTGCGCGATCCTGCACAGTTTGTCGATCACTGGAACCCCCACCAATCAACGCAGTTTTTCTGGATTGACGATGCATTTGGCGTCACGCAACAAGACGATGCCCTTGTTGACAGTTGGAGCAGGGCTTGGCCGACCATACGAACGATGGTTAGGGGCGGAGCTAAGATTGTTCTGACCTCCCGTGACTACATTTACAACCGAGTCCGCGACAGACTGAAAGAGCCAGCGGTTCCGTTTTTGAATGAAAGCCAAGTAGTCATCGACGTGCACGAATTGTCTGAAGATGAAAAACGACAAATGCTGTACAACCACATCAAACTTGGAAACCAACCCTCTTCCTTTCGAACTACCATAAAACCCTTCCTTGAGGAAATAGCGGTACACCCGCGCTTCGTTCCGGAAACCGCCCGCAGGTTGGGAGACTCAGCATTCACGAAATCCCTACAACTTCACGAAGCTTCTATCCATCGGTTCGTTGAAACTCGAGAGCAGTTTCTCCAAGAGACAATCAGAGGGCTGGATATTCATAGTCGTGCAATCTTGGCGTTGATATTTCTACGCAGGGGACGCCTGCAAAGCCCCATAGGATTGCAGCCATCAGAAGAGCACGCCATCGGCCGCCTCGGCAGTGATTTAGCCGGGTGCACCTCTGCGGTTACCTCGCTCGCCGGCAGTTTCGTTCACCTCTCGCATACAGATGGCGAGGCGTTTTGGCAATTCAGGCATCCGACCATCGGCGACGCATACGCGGCGATTTTGGCCGAGAATCCAGAGCACCTCGCCGTATTCGTCGCAGGTAGCGACCCAAACAAGTTAGTCGCTCAAATCACCTGCGGAGACGTTGGGATCGAAAGAGCTACGATAGTACCAAGGTCTCTGTTTAGCGAAGTCATGGATAAATTGGATGAACTTGACGAGGTCGCCCAGTGCCATCCCGATCGCCTCACGCGTGATTCCGCTACGCGCGGACTATTGGCGTTTCTCGCAAGACGCTGCTCGGACGAATTCTTCCAGTTATACCTGGACCGGCATCCTAGCCTCTTGGACGAAATTTCTGAGCCTGGAATGTCACTTACTTATGTACCGGAGGTTCCTCTGGTTCTGCGTCTTCACGAACTTGACCTGCTGCCTGAGGCAAATAGAAAACGGTTCTTGGATACTGTAAATGGGTACCTGCTCAATGCATGGGACGCGGGCGCCTTGTCGAATCCGCGTATAAGACATTTGTACCGGCAGGACGAATTCGATGAGCTAATCCAATCTGTAAGGGATGGAGTCCTGCCTGACTTAGACGATATTAGGGATAGAGAGGAAAGCAACTGGGACAAGGATGTCCCCCCTGACGATTGGATGCAACAGCTGAAGGACTTTTTCAATGCTCTGGGGGACTACTTCCAAGACGAGCAAGAAATCGCCGATCTCATCGACGACCAGTTGTTAGGAATCGAATCTTGGATTAGAGGCCACGCCGATTATGATTACGAATGGGAGGAGAGGTTAATCGGACGCGTCGAACTCCCGGTCACCCTTGCTGGAGGCCGCAGCATATTCGACGATATTGATGTAGTGTAATCATCGGCCGTCACCGCATCGAACGGTGGGCCGCAGAGGACTCGAACCCAGGGGTTAAGAATTTCCAAAGTATGGAATGCACGATAACGGCAATTACCGTGCATAACACACTCTGCGCCCATCTGCCCAATAGCTCCGGTGATTGCATTCCCTTCTTTGGCCCTGCTTCCCTTGCCCTTTGACCTGGTCCCTTTCCTTCTGGATTGTTCCGCAGCGGTGTGAACTGGATCAAACCCCACTTACAGACGGGGCTATTTCCACCGGGCGGTGGAAAGCAGTCCGCCCCCGACCGAACCTGACCCGGCAGGTGTTTTAGAGAACGCTGGCGTCCCGCATTGACCGGCTCTTCCCGCCGGGGACGGAGGAATGCGGGGAAGCCGCCGGAACTGGGCTTTGGAGAGCTTGCTTGGTCCAGGTGGTCGCCCTGGGCTGGGGTTCCGGCCCTGACGACCTGGCCTGGCGGACGCCTGGCAGCAGCCCTGGCGTCGAGCGCAACCGACAACCGGCGAGGCCGGTCGTGGAGGCTGGCGGCTTCAGGTCATCCACCGAAGGTGGTGGCTCTGCACTATTTCCCTCCCCGGCCGGCGCCCACCCCTCTCCGCCATGTTCGTGGCGGCGGTCTTCACCGCCGGTCCTGCCGGGCACATCACTGTGTGTCCTCCGCCAACCGTTGCTAAGTCTTGCAATACGATATACGTAATCTGCCACCCTTGTCCAAGCGTATCTTAAGCATTGGACACACGCTTAACGTCATTCACGACTCTGCCGACAAGGAGGACTGAACCCGCCGGAGCAACCATCACGCATGGGGCAGGCCGCCCCCGTCGCACCAGGCAGGGCCGGGGAAGCAGGAGGCCCACTGGTGGCAGCGGGGGAACCCCTCACCTACGAGCAGAGACGACTGCTAAGAATTATCGGCAGGATGCCCCTGGCCAGCCCGGCCAGCCTGGCCCAGGTGGTGGAGCTGAGGGAGGAGAGAGTCAGAAGGTTGCTGGGCGCCCTGCGGCGGAGCGGCTGGGTTGCCCGGTGGCGAGGGGCATGACCGAGCGGCGGCAGCGCCGCTGGTTCCTGACCCGCCAGGCGGTGGGCCTGCTTTACGTCAGCGACCACCAGCACCCCGGACCCAGGGAGGTGGCCCGGGCCGTCGGACTGGCCGCCTTCCATCCGGCGGGGGAACTGCCGGAGGACTTCCGGCAGCGCTTCGCCCTGGACCACGACCATCCCCCCCACCTGGAGGACCAGGGCGACACTCCCTTCGCCGCCGACCTTGCCGCCGACCTTGCCGCCGACCTTGCCGCCGGTATTGCCGGCGATACCGCCGCCGCCGCAGAGGGGAGCGACGGCGGCGACCACGACCACGAACACCCGCCCTGGACCGCCACGTCGAGAGGTATTGAGATCGCCCTGCGTCGGCTGGCCATGCTGGAAACCTTCTACCGCCTGGCTCCGGAGTTGCTGAAGAGCGGCCGGGTCCGCCCACCGGCGGAAGGGGAGGCCAATCGTGAACTGAGGATGACCGACTTCCGGCTGCTGCGCCACGGCGGCTTCTACCACGCCGTGGCCCGCTACGGACAGGATCTCTGGATTCCCTTCAGCTACGCCGGCCTTCACGCCACCGAGCGGGCGCTGCGGCGTAAGGAGCAGCACCGCTTCTGGGGCGTTGACTGCTACTCCCACCAGGAGGACCGGCAAATCCGCATCGCCAACCGGCTGTTCCACGTTGACCCGGACCTGGCGGTGCAGCCCTCGGGCCTGGTGGTGGTGGCCGCCGACGCCTGGGCCGGGGAACTGGCCCGGACCACCCTTAAAGATGACACTCCCACGTTGTTCTGCACGCCAGACGGGCGGTGCAGCGAGGCGGTGGAACTGCGGGCCTCCCGGGACCTGGTGTCCGACCCCGCGGGCCATCCCACCGTGGGCCGGCCCGAGAGTGCCGGCCTGTGGCTGAGAGACAATCCGGACATGGCGGCCATCGGCGGCCGGGCCGCCCACCGGCTGTTCCTGGCCATCTGCCAGTTCCCCGCCATGCGGGCCGGCTGGCTGCGGGAGGTTGTGGGCGGCTCCCCGAGCGAGGTCGGCCGCCACCTGGAGCGGTTCGTGGACACCGGCCTGGTGGCGGTGTTCGACGGGCGGCACTACCTGTCGGAACCGGGCATGAGACGGGCGGCCAACATGAGCCGGGTGCTGCCCTCGGTGATTCGCAGCCGTCACGGGGCCTACCTGGGCCGCTGGTACCGGGAGCACGAGGCGCATCACAACGACGGGGTGAACCGGCTGGTGGTGCGCTTCGCCCGGGAGGGAGTGGCGGCGGTGGCTGGCGGGCGGGGCGAGGTCAACGTGCCGGGATTGACCCAGGTCCGGCCCGACCTGCTGGTGCAGGTCAGCGAAGGGACAATAGGCGCGGGAATTCACTTCATCGAGTTCGAGCGCACCGCCGTGTCGCCCCAGGAGGTGGAGTACAAGCTGGGCCCCTACCGCCGGATGGCCGCCACGGGCAGGCCCCTGCTCCTGCTGATGGTTTGCGAGACGGCGCGGGGCCGGCGCAACTTCCGCGCCGCCGCCGGGGCGCTGCCCATGCTGACCGCCACCCAGGAGAGGGCCTTTGCCGGGCCGGTGACGGGGGCGGTCACGGTCTGGAGCCGGAACTAGGTCCCGGCGGCGCTGCACTGCCGGTAACGGGGAGGTCGGCGCCGGCTGTGGCTTTACCGTAGAGTTCCCTGCCTTCACCGGCCTGCCAGGCCTTGAGCGCGTCCCCGGGGCAAAGGACCAGTGTTGAATAACCAGCCCTAACCGCCGTCCGCCAGGCCGGTGCGGACGGCCCAGACCACCATCTGCTGTCTGGTCTTGAACCCCAGCTTCCTCTGAACGCCGGACACGGCGTTGCGCACCGTCAGGGCGCTGTTGTTCCTGATCTCGCCGATCTCCTGGTAGGACAGTCCCTGGGCAAACAGCTTCAGGATTTCCTTCTCCCGCTGCGTCAGCATGGCCAGCTGTTCGTCGGTGCCGTCAGTGGGTCCGCTACGCACCGCCCGGGACAGCCTCCTGGCGGCGTCTCCAGGAATGCGGAACTCCCCCTCGGCCACCTCGCGCAGGGTCGCCAGCAACTGCTCCTTGCCGGAGTATTTCTGAAGGTACCCGGTGGCCCCGGCGGCGATGGACCGGACGATGGCGTCCTGCTCGTTGGATGCCGTCAGCATCAGCACTTTGATTTCGGGCAGCAGTTCTGTAATCTGGCGGCAGGCCTCGATGCCGTCCAGCAATGGCATGATCACGTCCATGACGATTACGTCGGGCGCTGCTTCCGGAGCAGCCTCCTCCACCAGCCTCAGGGCCTCCTGCCCGTCGGCCGCCTGGGCCACGACCTGGAACTCTCCGGTGTTCTCCAGGGCATCCCGCAGCAGGTCCCGCATGACCTGGTGGTCGTCCACCAGCATGACGCTGGTCCGGGTGTCGGTATCCATCTATACCCCTCCTTTGAGAGTTTGATACGGAACAACGCAGGTCACGGTGGTCCCGCCGCCGTCCCCGTCCGATTCCACCTCAAGAACTCCGCCCATCCGCCCGGCGTCGGCCCGCATGTTCCTGAACCCGTGGCCCCTGGCCTCGTAGTCCTCCGGCAGTTCCCCGCCGTCGTCGGACACCGACAGCCGCAACTCCTCGCCGGCGCAATCGAGACCGATGACCACCCTGCTGGCATTGGCGTGCCGGATCACATTGGTCAGGGCGTTGTGGGCTACGGAGAAGAGCAGGCTCCGGTCAATGATGGACAGCGGGGGCTCCCGGCCCTGCTGCACCAGCTCCGCCGGCACTGAGGTGATGACGGTGAAGGTGGCGGCGTGGGCTTCCAATACCTCGCCCAACTCCTCTCCCCGGAATATCTGCCCGCCGTCGATGGGGTGCCTCAGCTCCCACATGGCCGACCGGGACAGTTCCGCCACCAGTCGGAGCTTGGCCTTCAGTTCCTCCTGGGTTTCGTCCGCCAGCTCCATCGCCCCTTCGACGCCCAGGCCGATCATGTAGGCCCACTGGGCGGTGGTGTCGTGGATGGTCTGGGAGAGCTCGATGCGCTGGCGCTGCAGTTCCCGTTCCCGCTCCAGCCCTTTTCGCCTGCTTTCCCGCTCCAGGCCGGAGATTATGCTGACCACCGCCGCCACGGCGTACAGGATCAGCACCCGGTAGAAGAGGTGCTGCTCCTCCTTGCCGGCCAGGTCCAGCCCCGGCTCAACTGCAAAGCTCAGCGCCGAGTAGATGGCCGCCACCAGGGTGGTCCAGGGCAGGACCAGCAAGGGAGCGGTGAACACGTAGGCGAATACCGCCACCGCGACGTAGTACACCACGAAATAGGGACTGTTGAAACCGCCGGAAATGGAGGTGCTGAAGGAAACCACCGCCAGGTCCAGGGCGCTCAATGCATTTAGAACGACAGAGCGAAGACGACGAAGGAGTACACTTTCGTATGAGTAGTCCTAGAATGAGGGCAACTAGCGAGGATGGACTGTAATAAGGGAAACCTCCACCACAATGATGACAAGTCGAGGCCTCCCTCTTATAGAAGGGGGCTATAGTTGCTCTATGGCCTTATCCAACTCGTGTCGCCTTTGTGGAGATACTCCTTGGCAAAGGCCATTGCTTGTGCAGGTTCGTCAAGCCCACCCCACTTTAGTAAGGCAGCATCCACGACTCGGAGAACGCTAGCGCGCAGGTGCTGTGGGTACGGGCGTCCCGTTGGCGAGGGAATGGCCGCCCCTTGGCAAAATTCCCGTTGATGGTCAGGCGGGCGCCGCTGGCCGGTATCAGCACCGTGGCAACGCCATGAGGCCGTTCCGGGTTGCCGCCCGGAAAGCTGTGGCTCAGGAAAGGCTCGCCAAGGTCATACCAAGTCAGCGCAATTTCCTCGCCTTGGGCGTTCACCGACTCGGTCCAGTACGACCGCAAGTCGCCAGAGCTTCCGAAGGACGCGTCCCGGGCCGGGATTTCCAGGTTCCCGAACGTAGCGTTGATCCTGCCTTGTATTTCTCCCTGAAGCCACCGCGTCATCTGGATGTTGTCGGTGTAAATCCTCGGCTCGTTGCCGGTCAGTTCGCTTTGCAGGAACAGCACGTGGCCGGGACCGCCGGGAGAAAACAGGATACGCCAGAAACTGGCGTCGGTGGTGACCGGCCCGTCGTCGGTCTCGCTGAGCCGGATGTATGGGTTCTCCCCGGTAAGCAATATTTGGCTTGGGTCTATGGGGCTGGTCGTCACTGTCTCGACTCCTTTGGGTTGATTTGCCGGGAACCCGCTGGTGCTGTTATGTAAATTAACGCGGGGTGCGGTGGTGTGGTCCCGCAATTGGCCTCATTCCCGTCCAGGACCGGCATCTATGCTTTAAACCATCATCCTCGAACTCAAACCGTCATTCCCGCGAAGGCGGGAATCCACTACCGTGGGTCCGGGCGATGTTCTCGAAGTCTTCCAGCCTTGGCAGCAGCAACGGCAAGTCCACCCCCGCGTTACGGTAGGCGGCAACCCGTTCCTTGCAGTACTCCTCCGACCCCACAAGGTAGAACGCGTCCACCATCTCATCACTGATCAGGTCCACCGCGCTGGCGACCCTGTCCTGCTGCACCGATGCACGCAACGGCTCGAGGATGGACTGGTCGAACCCGCCCTTCTCCAACAGGATCTCGCCGACACGGGGTTCCTCCAGCAGCCGGACGATCCGCCGTTTCAAGTCGGGCCAGAGCCGCTCCGGCTCGTCGGTCTGCCGCATGATCAACATGCAGGCTATGTCAACCGAATCGGGGTCGCGCCCAGCGTCCTGCGCCGCCTTCCTCACCTCTTCCGCCGCATATTTCACGTAGTCCACCGGCGTGTAGGCGTTCAAAAGCACCCCGTCGGCTATCGCGCCCGCCAGCCGCAGCGCCCTCGGCCCGATAGCCGCCAAGTATATCGGCGGCTCCGCTTGGCTGGGCGCAATGGCCAGCCGCACGTTGGTCAACGGCGACGGTCCCTCGGTAGTAGTTAACGCCTCTCCCGCCATCAACCGCCGCAGGGTGGACACCACCGACTCCATCACTTGGAAGGGGTCGCCGTAGCTCATCCCCATCCTGCCTTGGATTACGCCCCTTTCGCTCCGGCCCAACCCCAAGGAGAACCGCCCCCCGGAGATACGGTCCAAGGTCGCTGTGGACATGGCCAGCAACGCCGGGTTCCGGGTGTAGGGGTTGGTGACGCCCAGCCCCAGCTTGATGGTCCTGGTTGCCGCGGCAAGGTAGCCCAGCAGGGAAAACGTCTCCTCGTGGAAGTACCGCTCGGTCACCCACAGCGACTCGAACCCGGCGGCCTCGGCAAGCTCGCCGTAACGCCGCAGCTCCTCGCCGCTGTCTATGCCGTGGTATAGGACTATTCCAAGTCGTTCCACTGGTCAAACCCTTTCCTTATGTCAATAAGCGCTCGGCCAACTTGACAAAGTCGTCTACGATGATGTCGGGCTGGTAGTCGGAATCTTCGGTGGGCAACCTGTAGCGGTTCACGTAGGCTGCCTTGAAGCCGCAGGCTTGTGCCCCCAGTATGTCAAAGGCGTGGGCCGCGACCATCATTATCTCTCCAGGCTCGCACCCCAGCCGCTGCACCGCCTTGCGGTAAATCCCCGGAGCGGGCTTGAACGCGCCAACCTGGTCCACCGATATGATCGCGTCAAATTCCACCGGCACGTTGCCGCCCAGCAGTTTCTCCAAGTACCACTGCTCCCCGTTGGACAATGCCACTAGCTTGTACCGGCCGCCCAACGACCACAGGCCCTCGATGGCGTCGTCGTATGGTTGCAGGTCCATGTAGACCTTCATGAACTCCTGCACACCCTCGGTTGTGTAGCTGACGTTGTGCTTCTTCAGGCAGTAGACAAACGCGCGGCGGCAGGTCTCCAAGTAGCCGCTGTGCCCCAGCATCAGCAGGTTGTCCTGGTACTGCTCAATGCGCTGGCGTTCCCGCCAATCGGCGTAGAATGCCTGCCCGGTCATCTGAGACCCGTTGGCCGTTAAGAAGTCTCCCGCCGGCCCGGCCAAGCTTCCCGTCAAGTCCATCACGGTCCGAAAATGTCGAACGTAAGGTATTTGACCCTCTCTAGGGAATGGTCTGCCATGCAATTACTCTCCTACTTGAACCAGTCGGAGACACGCTCGCCGATCATTATAGCCGTGGCGTTGGTGTTGGCCCGCACCACGTCGGGCATGACGGACGTATCCACCACCCGTAGCCCTTCCAGCCCGTGCACCCGGCAGTACTGGTCCACCACCGCCACCGGGTCCGACGCCGGTCCCATCTTGCAGGTGCCTGACATGTGGATGGCCGTGGTCAGATTACCCACAATCCAAGCGTCCAGCGATTCGTCGCTGACAAGGTCCTCATTCGACAGGTTGATGCGCTCCTTGATGTAGGGCTGGTATGCCGGGTGCTCCAGCAGCTTCACGCAAAGGCGTACCCCTTCCCGCATCCTCTGCCGGTCCCAAGCGTCTTCCATGTACCCGTATTCCAGGGTTGGGTAAACGTGGGGGTCTGCCGAGGCCAGCCGCAACTCTCCCGACCCCTTGGGAAGCTCCAGGAAACAGGTGATCCGAAGGTCGTCGTCTGCCGAAACATCCCCGTAGGGCGGGCCGGAAGGATAGGCTTGGCTGATCATTATGTCATTTCGCGTCGGTGACCCGGAAGCCGTGTAACGAAGGGTCAGGTTGGTCCACGGACCGTTGGGGTCCAGGACCACGTCGTCTTTCACCCGCAGCGACACTCTCACTCCCGGGTGGTCCCTCAGGTTCCGGCCCACCCCCGGCAGGTCGTGCACCACCGGTATGCCAAGCTCCCTGAGATGGTCCGCTGGGCCTATTCCCGATAGCATGAGCAGGTGAGGTGACGCCACGGCGCCCCCGCACAGCGCTATCTCCTCTCCCTCAACCACAAACCGATCCCCGCCGCTTTCGACCTCGACGCCGGTCGCCCTGTTGCCGTCGAACAACACTCGTCTGGCCTGGGCGTTGGCCCTGATGGTCAGGTTCAGTCGGTACCGGTTGGGATTGAGGTGGGTCAGCGTCATGCTCATGCGGACGCCGTCGCTGGTGTTCTTGGGCATCAACCCTACGCCCGTGGCTTCCGGGTGGTTCACGTCCGGGTCTTCCGGGAACCCCGCCGCCACGCAGGCATCATAGAAGGCCCCTTGGACCGGTTGCTCGTCTTCCCGGTTGTGCCGCCGTATCTCGATGGGGCCGGTGGACCCGTGGAAGTCGTCCCGGATGTCCAGGTCGTTCTCGATTTGCCGGAAGTAAGGCAGCACCTTGATGAACGACCATTCATCGTTTCCCAACGCGGCCCAGCCGTCGAAGTCCTCAGGGACCCCCCGGATGAACGACTGGCCGTTGATGGCGCTGGAGCCGCCGATGACCTTGCCTCTTGGTATGGGCGTCCGTTCAGAGTGGCCCGGCGCAAGTCGGCCCGAGTAAGACCAGTTGAATGGCGAGTCAACAGCCGACGCCGCGGTGCTCAGTCCTTCCCGCAGTTCCGGGGGAAGCTCCTCCGGGTCAGGGAAATCAGGCCCTGCCTCCAGCAGCAGTACCGACCGGTTGGGATCGTCCGACAGCCGGGTCGCCAGGGCGCAGCCCGAAGAACCTGCGCCCACAACGATAACGTCGTACTTCATGATGTCCTCCTTGGCGAGCCTTTCGGATGGAGGAATATCGGCGGGTCGCTGCCAAGTATAGCATCGAAAACCGGCCTTGAGCACAAGCCCCGCATCGTCTGAACTGTAAGCAGCTATCTCAAAACTTGACGCCGTACCCAATCCGTCATTCCCGCGCAGGCGGGAATCCATAGGCTTCAGTCAGAGACGAGTGGTCGTCAGTAAAATCAATCGGTTCTGAGGTAGTTTCTAAGCAGCCGGAAGCTCCGCCGGCCAGGGGTGGTGAGGAGGAACGACGTGAGGCGCACCCGTTTACCGTGGGCGGTTAGCTCAGATGGTTAGAGCGCCTGCTTTACACGCAGGAGGCCGGAGGTTCGAGTCCTCCACTGCCCGCCCGGAATTCGGGCCTGCTCCTCAGGTTGCCAATCACGTTAGATGTCGAACTCATGCGGGACGCATCCCAGGGACGAACCTCCTTTCGTCCATCCTGGTACGACAATTCCAACCAGGCTCGCCTGGCCTCCAACAAGGCTGCGAGAAAGTCACCGGGCCTTGGGGGTTCCAAGCTGATCGGGAGGGGACCGTACTGCATTCCCTTGGGGACTTGACGGGTTGTGGCCGACAATGGGCCAGCCGGCACGGTCGTGGGCTGGCCCCTGCGAGGAAGCGTTTCCGGCTCAGGAGGTGAATCGAACAACTTCTGGATGCGCTGTGCCAGAAATTGCTCAACCACCTCCGGTTCCGGCTTAAAGCCGCACATGCGTTCAGTGGTTTCCGAGATCAAGTCAACCAACAATTCATCGGGGGTTTCGACGATCTGGTTCCAGGCGGCAACGATGGTTTTGCTGATAGTCTCGGTCCGCTGCTGGGACTCAACCAGAGCCTCGGCGTATCCAACCGCCTGGCCACTGCCCACCATTTCCGGAGAAAGATATTCCAGGAACCGGCGTTCCACGATGTCGGGTCCCTGGTCCTCCAGGTCGATGGTCAGGAACCTTCTCTGTTCCCAACTGCCCGCCTGCAGGGGCAGATAGAGCCACCAGGTCCTCCCGTTGGTCAACACGGCCAGGTTTACGCCTTCTTGAAAGCAATATTCCAGTAGCTGCTGCTGGTGTCTCTCCAGGTTCTCGCCGGGCCGCTTGACCTCTATGAACACGGCATCAGGGGTTCCTGGCCTGAGGGCGTAATCGACACGCCTGTTTCCGACGGTATATTCGGGCACTACCTGCGAGGTGTCGAATGTATCCCATCCGGCAACACTAAGCAGTCTGAGAACCACTCCCTGCTTGGTGGCGGATTCGTCCATGGAACCAAAGGATAAGGAAGCTTTGATTTGCTCGACTGCTCGGGAGATCATATCGGTATTCACCTGTTGCTGACGGGTAGTGAAATGGTGGGTACTGTTTTTGCCGGATGCGCCAATTAGAGACCACTTTCGTATGAATCCCGCATTTTTGCCCCCTGCGTTCCCCCGGAAATCTATGGAGTGGCCTCTGACGCGGTACACGAAAGGGTCGCAGATTATAGGAAAGCAGGGGCATCGCAAGTGGACTCCCGGTCCTGGACCATGCAGATGGGGCCGCGCGTTATGAAGTACCGTTGGCCAGTCATGAGGTGGCTGGAAACAGCCCTGACTACAGCAATGGCTGGAAATTGTCACCTGTTGTAGCTAAGGAGGTGGCTGGCCCGGTTTATTCACTCCTGGCAGAAAGCTATACTTCAGGCATTGCAGCCAAGGGTTGCTGCACAACAGGTAGAGTTACCGGGTTTCCGGTTTTCGCGGCGCTGTCACCGGCAGCCGGTCTTCCGGCCTCAACTCCCCCGCCTCCAAGCCCGAGACCCGGGCATAGCCGGCGGAGTATCCCTGCAGGTATTGCCGGTGCCATCGGTCTACCTGGTTGACCTCCCCGGGCGGTGGCCGGTAGGGCAACCCCGCCTGGGCGTCCAGATGGCCGTCTCTCAGTCCCGTCATAAACGGATCATGGTCTCCACCAGCCTGTTTCCCCACCAGCTTTGCCATGATTCCCCACCTTCTGACTCCAATATCCCTCTCCTCAATTCAGCCAAGATTCAGGTCATCCTTGCGCTCATGGAGAAAGTTGCGATTCCCGCTCTCAGATACAAAATGCTATTTTACCTAATTCTACCGAATAATACTTGCAGCTAATTCATCAGAAAATAGCGAAGCTCTTCGTGGTGTCCCTGGCGTCTTTTGCGCGCCCTGGGTCATCGTTGAGGCTCGCGTTCATCGGGCGTTCTTGTTGTTGGTTAGAGACTCAGAAAATTGCAAAACTCCCGGGCGCTGCCTGGTCTTCCGTGGCAGGGACCGGGTTGCTTGCGTTTATCGGACATTCCTGGTGGGTCTATGAGGCTGGCTGCCCGGCGGGTCCTGTTTCTAAACCAATACCAGGGTGGGATGTCCATAAGTGGCGGGCCGATGGCACCTGGGAGCGGGTTGAGGAGGCGCTGCGGAGCCAGGTCCGAGAGAGGGAAGGACGGGATGCTACCCCCAGCGCTGCCATCATTGACAGCCAGTCGGTGAAGACCACGGAAAGGGGGGCCTCGGGGCTACGACGCAGGCAAGCGCAGGCAAGCGCAGGCAAGAAGGTATCTGGGCGCAAACGCCACATCGTAGTGGATACGACCGGCCTGCTCTTGGCCGTAGTGGTACATGCGGCCAACATCCAGGACCGGGACGGCGCCAAGTTGGTGCTGAGCAAGTTGCTGGGCCGCTTCCCCAAGCTCCAGTTGATCTGGGCCGATGCCGCCTATGCGGGCCGACTGGTGGAGTGGGCTTGGGCTGCTGGGGGATGGGTATTGAGCGTGGTGCGGCGCAATCCAGACAGCCATCGCTTCGAGGTACTGCCTCGCCGGTGGGTAGTGGAGCGCACCTTGGCGTGGTTGAGCCGCTGCCGACGGCTCAGCAAGGATTTCGAGGAACTGCCGGAAACCAGCCAGGCATGGGTTCATATAGCGATGGTCCACCTGATGCTCAAGAGACTCAAACCAGCCTGACCCCTGTTTCTCACACACCCTCTGAGAATGCTTTCAGCATCGTCCCGGTGGTAACTGAAGCCGGTACGGGCCCTGATCCGCGACAGCAGCAGGTCAATGGAGATATAGCCCGTCAGCTTATCGCTGACAATCACCTGGTAGGCATTGCCAAGGAACTGGTCCCGCAACTCCTCCATTTGCGCCTGGAATTCCGCCTGGCTTAGACCGCCGTTGGTATCTGCAAGAGGCGGTGTTAAATTGCACCATAATTGCCGTTATAGTGCATGTTAGTGAAGCAAAAAATGGCCCTGCAGAACTCCCTCCTGCCAATTTCCCAGGATACCAGCCGCGACCTCCCGAACCCTGCGTAGGATCTAACTAACGCTGACATTCGCAGTGGCCAAGGCGCCTTGGACCGGAGCATGCCCGCCAACACTTGGCCCATGTATGCTCCTGTTTGGTGTATCTTCCAGTCGAGGTTGAGCCAGGTCAGTGCACATGCTCTGGCAGGATTCTGTAGTGTTCTCTGTTTTGTCAATGGTCCTTGATATGGTGGAGGTTGGCCTCCTTTGGTGCGTTGATTTCTTGGTAGCATGACATTTGCAGGGCAATCGCGTCTTGTGAGATTCATTATAAGGAGTATCCGTAAGGCCGATAAGTCCCCATTTCTGAGCACCAATTTGCTGTTCCCAACCGGGTTCTTGGAGACTTCGCCGGCGGGATTCGGATGTGGTCAGACTGGCCGCCCCATTTTGAGGGCCGCTCTAGCCATTCTCCCCACCGGATTTCAGTCATTCTAGTCGTTACGAATTATGACGCGATTGCCCTGATGACATTTGCTGGTATCTGGACCCTGCTCTACTGTAGTATGTTACTATCCGACCGCTTGTTCTTGGTGCGAATTAGGAAGTCTTACTTTCTCGTTTGCTTTCTGGATTACTTTGTTGCCGCCTCGTAGGTGAGTTATGGCTGAACATTCTTCAATTGAGTGGACAGACTCCAGTTGGAACCCAGTTACGGGTTGTACTAAGGTCTCCAGCGGTTGCGACAATTGTTATGCTGAACGATTCGCTGAACGGTTCCGTGGCGTGTCGGGGCATCCTTACGAGATGGGTTTCGATCTGCAATTCCGCGAGAAGCGTTTGTCACAGCCTCTCACTTGGCGCCGGCCTCGCAAGATATTCGTCAATTCCATGAGCGACCTTTTCCACAAAGATGTGCCTTGGCACTTTGTCGACAGGGTCTTTGCTGTTATGGAGCAGGCCGATTGGCATGTCTTTCAGGTCCTGACCAAACGTAGTTCACTGATGCGGAACTATCTGCGTCAACGGTATCAGTCTTCGTTGGTACCTTCTCATATCTGGTGCGGGGTATCCGTCGAGAATTCTTCTTGTATAGTCAGGGTTCGGCATTTGCAGCAGTCTCCGGTATCGGTCAGGTTCTTGTCTCTCGAGCCATTGCTAGGTACGTTGGGCGAGTTCGACCTCTCGGGTATCTCCTGGGTGATTGTTGGTGGCGAAAGCGGCCCAGGTGCTCGTCCCGTTGACTCTGAATGGGTCCACGAGGTCCGCGACCTTTGTCGTAGCCACGACGTTCCCTTCTTTTTCAAGCAGTGGGGTGGGTTACGACCGAAATCAGGCGGTCGGTTGCTCGATGGTGTGGAGCACAATGGTTATCCTGTTGTTTCAGTTGGTTTGTAGATTTCATCGGTGCCATAGTTTGAGGTGACCAGGTCTATGTCTTTCCCTTCTGGCGTTACTTGGGAACTCCTCCCTCATACCGCTGCCAAGCACGAAATTCTGCGCCAGTATCTCGGTGCTTGGTTTCCGATTCTCGGGATTGGTACTGGTAGTGACCTATACTATTTTGATGGATTCGCTGGTCCAGGCGAATATACGGGCGGGGAGTTAGGGTCACCCTTAATTGCTCTAAACACTGCGGCTAACGTCGCTAGTATGTTTCCTTCTTCTGTATACTTCGTCTTTTCGGAGCTGGAGGCACCTCGCGCTCGACATCTCTCTGACCTTCTTTCGGGGCGTTATTACCCTCCTCATTTCAACATTGATGTTCGTTCTGCTGTTCCTTTTGAAGAGGTCATGGTTGAATATCTGGACAGATTGGAAGTTCTTGGGACTAATCCTCCGATGTTCGTTTTTATAGATCCCTTCGGGTGGAAGGGTTTTCCGATGGAGATCGTGGCCCGTATCCTCCGGTTGCCCAGGACCGAAGTTTTCATCAACTTTATGTTTGAGGAGATCAACCGTTTTATTTCTGTGAACGGTCAGAGTGCTAATGTCGATGCGCTCTTTGGCTGCCATGATTGGGTAGATATTATTGATCAAGTTGACCCGCGTGAACGCAATCAGCAACTTTGGTCTTTGTACGACTCGCAGTTGAGGACCGTTGGTGGTGCCGAATATTTGCGCTCTTTTGAGATGCGTAACGATAACGGTTTGGTTGACTATTATTTGTTCTATGGCACTCGTCATTTGTTGGGGCTCGCCAAGATGAAGGAGGCCATGTGGAAAGTGGACCCCTCCGGTCGGTTTCTTTTTTCGGATGCTACAAATCCTGCTCAATTGACTTTGTTTGGGCATGACCCAGATCTCCCTGCCTTGAAGGAGTTGTTACTTGTTCGGTTCCGTGGTGCTCCTGTCAGGTATCTTGATTTGATTAATTTCGTCCTCGCTGAAACGGCTTTCATAGAGTCCCATTGCAAGCGGGTTCTTCGAGAGATGGAGACGGCTAATTACCCTTCTTTGCGGGTTCTTAAGTCGCGCCCAGGCCGCCGCAGGGGTGACTTCGTAGACCCTGACCTGTTGCTCGAGTTCATCGATGCGCCTGTACAATTCTCGCTGACGCTTTGAGGCTTTAGGTGGCAGTTCTTGGTCTAATCCCATGGTTGTCCACTTCACCGCCGTCTTTTACAGGCCCGCTTCAGGACTGACCTATTTCGACGACAGATCGCCAAGGTTCTGTTTGACATTGACAAACTTGTTTCTGATAATCCCCGCCGTACCGGCAGAGTAACGATACACATAGGAGCTGCACCTTGTTCTTGTTCAGACTATGGAGACACCCTGAAGATGATTCTTTGGAAGAAGCTAATTTGTCCACTATAGCCTGGGAGATTGGGCAGGCAATCGAAAATGGCGAGAACGAGGAAGAGGCACGGCATAGGGCCCTTTCACACGTACCTGGTGAAATTGTGGTGTCCACGGGCGCTTCTGTGGCAACCGGCGGGGTGGTTGCTGCGGCGACGGGGCTGGGAGGAGTGGGCCTAGCTTTTGGTGGCGGAGCGGTCGGCATAGGAGCGGCAACAGCGGTAGCTGGGCCTGCAGTTGCGGCGGGTGCCCTGGGATACGGAGCTTATCGTCTAGCTCAAGATTTCAGCGCAAGGAGCCGGGTGGCGCATTTGCGTAACCTGGTGGATTACTTCAGGAATGCGGGCCAAACGGAAAAGGCAGACAAGGTCCTTTATCTTGAAGGTAGAGCGCAAATTGAAAGGCACCATGACAAAATGCGGAATCAAAGCGCTGACGCCATGTATGGGTTTCTCCGGACCAGCACCAGTGAAGCGTTGGTCGGACTTTTCGGTTCCCAGCAGGGAGAGTTTATCTTGACCTTTGACTTGAACGCCCAACAGTGGTGCTATGTTCGCTTCATTAACGGTCATACATTTGACGGAAAGGGGATGGACCTGCGTGGTCAGGAGTTCGGGTTTGAAGGATTGGCTTCGGTGGATAACGTTCTAAGGATCCTGGCCCGAGAGGGATATGTGGAACTTGCTTCTTGCAATGACGAGGATAGCCATTCTTAAACGGCAATTTCCCCGCGTGCCAAAGTTATAAACACTGTCTGCTCTGGCAGCGTGACCAAGGCTCATTCCTTCCATGACCATGTGGCGCAGACCCTGTGCGTGTCTCTTGTGTGTTGGTTCAAAAGCCGGAGATATAGGAGCGCGGCGCGTCCAAGATCTAGTAGTGAGTCAAAGGAGAACTGTCAGGCATAGCGATAGCAGGAGAGAGGTGGTAGCGTTATAGGGGAAGCAGTGTAAGTGTAGCGGGAGGTGTGGGGTCCATGGTGCAGAAGAAGTATGAGGTCATGCTCTCGTCGGAGGAGAAGAGGCATCTGCGGAAGGTTGTCCGGTCGGGCCGGAGTTCGGCCCAGGCAATTACTCGGGCCCGCATTCTTCTGAAGGTGGATGAGGGCTGGACGGCCGCCCAGGTGGCAACGGCCCTGGATATCTCGGAGCGGACGGTAATACGAGCCAGGAAGCGGTATGCGCAGGAAGGGTTGGAGGAGACGCTGCACCGACGCAACCAAGTCAACCGCTACCGGAAGCTGGACGAACGTGGGGAAGCGCATCTGATTGCCCTGGCCTGCAGCCCGGCTCCCGAGGGTCACGACCACTGGACCCTGCGGCTGCTGGCGGACAAGACGGTGGAACTGGGTCTGGTGGAATCCCTGTCCCATGAGACGGTGCGGCTGCACCTGAAAAAAACTCCCTTAAGCCGTGGCGGAAGCAGCAGTGGTGCATCCCCAAGGTGAGCGCTGAGTTCGTGGCCCACATGGAGGATGTCCTGGATCTGTACGCCGAACCCCATGATCCAGCCAGGCCGGTGGTCTGCTTCGACGAGAGTTCCACCCAGTTGCTGGCCGATTCCCGTCCGTCCTTGCCAGCAGCCCCGGGACGTCCCAGGCGACAGGACTACGAGTACGTCAGGGGCGGAACCCGCAACCTGTTCCTCGCCTGTGAACCCCAACGGGGCTTGCGGCACGTGGCGGTGACCAGGCAGCGTACCATGCAGGACTTCGCTCATCAGATGCGCTGGCTGGTGGACCAGGCCTACCCCGACGTACCAGTGGTCCGAGTGGTTCTGGACAACTTGAACACGCACCGGACAGCGTCGCTCTATGAGGCTTTCCCGCCAGCGGAGGCTCGGCGCATCGCCCAGCGGCTGGAGTTTCACTACACGCCCAAGCACGGGAGCTGGCTGAATATAGCCTGCCCCGGCGTAGGCCGGGGGCGGAGATGGAGTTCAGCGTCCTGGCCCGGGCCTGCCTGCAGGGACGCAATCCTGACCAGGACAGCCTGGAGAAGGCCGTGAACGCCTGCGTGTCGGAGCGCAACACCTCGGCGGCCCCTATCAACTGGCGCTTTACCACCAGGAAGGCCAGAACCAAACTCCGCAGATTATATCCTGACACTACAAATCTGACTGACTACTAGTGGATAAGATGTGCAGTCGTGGTTCTGGCCGCGATGGGACACAAGCCCTAGTAGTCAGTCAAACTGGTAATGACAGGTCTATCATGTTTTGAATGGAAGGGGTAGGGTTGGCAGAGAAGCTGTGTTGGGTGAGGTGTGGTATTCATGGTACAGAAGAAGTATGAGGTCAAGCTGACATCGGAGGAAAGGGGGCATCTACGGAGGATGATCCGGTCGGGCCGGAGTTCGGCCCAGGCCAACACCCGGGCCCGGGTTATGCTGAAGATAGACGAGGGTTGGACCGCTCCCCAAGTGGCGGCGGCGATGGAAGTGACGGAGCGCACGGTGTTCCGCATCAAGCGGCGCTTTGCCGAGGAGGGACTGGAAGAGACGTTGCACCGGCGCAACCAGGTCAACCGGCACCGGAAGGTGGATGAGCGAGTGGAGGCCCACCTGATCGCCTTGGCCTGCACTACAGCGCCCGAGGGCCACGACCACTGGACTTTGCGGCTGCTGGCGGGGAAGACGGTGGAACTGGGCCTGGTGGAGTCGTTGTCCCACGAGACGGTGCGGCTGCACTTGAAAAAAACGCGCTTAAGCCGTGGCAGAAGCAGCAGTGGTGCATCCCCAAGGTGAGCGCCGAATTCGTGGCCCACATGGAGGATGTCCTGGATCTGTACGCCGAGCCTTACGACCCAGCCAGACCGGTGGTCTGCTTCGACGAGAGTTCTACCCAGTTGCTGGCCGATTCCCGTCCGTCCCTGCCAGCGGCCCCGGGACGCCCCAGGCGTGAGGACTACGAGTACGTGCGCGCTGGCACCCGCAACCTGTTCCTCACCTGTGAACCCCAGCGGGGCTGGCGGCATGTAGCTATCACCAGGCAACGTACCATGCAGGACTTTGCCCACCGGATGCGCTGGCTGGTGGATGAGGCCTACCCCGACGTCCCAGTGGTGCGAGTAGTCCTGGACAACCTGAATACCCATCGGGTGGCCTCGCTGTACCAGACCTTCCCGCCAGCAGAGGCCCGGCGTATCGCAAAGCGGCTGGAGTTCCACTACACCCCCAAGCACGGGAGCTGGCTGAATATGGCAGAGATGGAGTTCAGCGTGCTGGCCCGGGCCTGCCTAAGAGGGCGCAACCCTGACCAGGACAGCCTGGAGCAAGCCGTCAACGCCTGCGTGTCGCAGCGCAACGCGGCGACAGCCCCCATCAACTGGCGATTTACCACCAGGAACGCTAGAACCAAACTCCGTAGGCTATACCCTGACACTACAGCTTTGACTGACTACTAGTCTTCTCAACGACTCCGCCCTCGTCACTCCTCGCGAATCCGTAGCATCAGCTTGTCGCCACCCTGCCACGGCTGCGACGTCACCGTCCAACTCAATGTCCAGTCGTCCCATCCACCGTCGCACCAACAACTTCCTGGGACAACGGCACCAAACCTTCCAGAGCGATGGAGTCCATGGTGTTGCCGGCAATACCGTTGTGGGGTGAGAGCTTCAGATTCACACCGTCAAGAGGCATCGGGGAACGTGACGCCCTGAGAAGTGCTCAAGGGGAGGCGGGAAAATATACTAAGACTGAAAACGGGAAGTGAAGACTCAAACCATCGAACGGAGAAGACAGCACAACAGAGCCCTCAGGGAGCTACCAGACTTCTCCCTTGGCGTATACCATCTTCGCGGGCCCGATCAGCTTCGGGTCAGTCTTTGAAACGCGCTCCGCGACCCCGGGGTCGTAATCCAAGCTGCGCAGCACGTAGCTCATGGAGTTTAATCGGGCGCGCCTCTTGTCGTCTGACTTCACGACAACCCAGGGCGAGGCCTTCGTATCGGTGGCCGCGAACATCCGATTCCGCGCCTCTGTGTACTTGTCCCACAGAGGCAACGACCTGATGTCGACGTCACTCAGTTTCCACTGCTTGAGGTCATCGTGTGCGCGAGACATCACCCGCCTGAGTTGTTCCTCCCGGCCCACCGAGAGCCAGAACTTGTATAGCCGCAGCCCTTCGTCAATTAGCATCTCCTCGAACAGAACGGCGTCGCGAAGGAAGCGTTCCGTCTCTGCCGGTGTGCAGAAGCCCATCACGGGCTCGATCACCGCCCTGTTGTACCAGGAGCGGTCGAAGAAGACGATCTCCCCCTTGGTCGGCAGGTGCTGCACGTAACGCTGGAAGTACCACTGCCCGCGCTCTCTCTCTGATGGGGTAGGCAGCGCTACCAGCGTAGTGCCGCGCGGATTCAAGTGCTCCATGAAGCGCTTTATCGTGCCGCCCTTGCCGGCGGCGTCCCGTCCCTCGAAAAGCAGAACAACACGCTCCCCGGTCTCCTGTACCCACCTCTGCATCTTCACTAGCTCGACCTGCAATTCGGCCTTCTGGCGGTCGTACATGGCCCGCGATAGCTTGGTGGGATAGGGATAGGAGTCGCTGATGACCTCGTTGGGAGGGGCGTTTTCCACCTTGCGCAGAACCTCCTCAGGGATGCCCTCAGTGGGCACCAGGAGGCGAAGGGGGCCTCGTTGCTCGATCGACTCTGCCATGCCGGGTATCGTACAACGGAGAGCTACTCCAGTCAATTTCCGCCCGAGGACGGGGCCCCGGTGACCCACCTTTGGCTAGTAGTGTCAACGCCAACTTAAATTTGAGCGTTTTCGCCAACTCAGAATTGACTCACTTGATGTTGGCGGTAAATGTCGCCAACTTAATATTGTCCCACCTCCTTTCAGTTGCTCAGCGAAAATGTCCGTTGTTTAGTGCTCAGCGGTTCCGTCAGTAGCCGGGGTTATGAGCGCTGTTTCCTGTCTTGAGGTAAGGTGCTGCTGGGCGGGGAACAGACCCGCCTGTCGCTTCTCCCGCAGCCTGTAGCTTTCTCCCCGGATGTTGAGGACGTGGCTGTGGTGCAGCAGCCGGTCCAGGATGGCCGAGGCGATGACGGTGTCCCCCAGGAGTTCGCCCCACTCGCCGAAGCCCTTGTTGGAAGTCAAGACGATGGAGCCCCGCTCGTATCTGGCGGACACCAGGGTGAAAAAGGCGGTGGCCGACTCCCGGTCGTAGGGCCAGATGCCGAACTCGTCGACGACCAGCACCTTGGGCGCCAGGTAGACGCGCATGCGGCGGTCCAGGTTGTGCTCGGCCCGGGCCTTCCTCAGGTCCTCCATCAGGTCGTAGGCGCGGACGAAGTAGGCCCCAAAGCCCTTCTCGATGGCCCTGAGGGCCAATGCCACGGAGAGGTGGGTCTTGCCCACGCCGGGCGGGCCCAGCAGCAGGATGTTGGTGGCCTCGGTGACGAAGGCCTGGCTGGCCAACTCCTTGACCTGCCTTTCATCGATGGAGGGCTGAAAGGCGAAGTCGAACTGCTCCAGGGTGCGCTGGAAGGGGAGGTGGGCCATCTTGGTCCTGGTGGTGAGGTAGCGCTCCCTTCGGGCGGATACTTCCACCTCCAGCAGTTCGGCCAGCATCTCCGGGTAGGTCAACTGCTTGCTGGCTGCGGTGTCCAGGGAGTTGTCCAGGGCTTCCACCGCCTGCTTGAGGCCCAGGGACTCGAGGTATTGGCGGGCCTGTTCCAGGGCGATGGTCGTCATCGCACACCTCCCGTGGCCACCAGGTCGTATACGTCCAGAGAGCGACGTTCCACGTCACCCACCGGCACCTGTACTGCCAGGGCCTCCTGCTGGGGACGGCCGTCAGCCTTGGGCAGTCCCTCCCACTGGCCGGGCATGGTGAACCGCTGACCGGCGCTTTGGGCCCTGGGATGCACGGCCAGACGCTGGTCACCGGCCCAGATCTCCACGGTGCCCGACCGCTGGCCCACTTGCACCGTGGCGCCCACCCACTTCCAGTGAACGCCGTAGCGGGAGCCTTCCCAGCTGACGAAGCCGTCCCGGGCGACTGTCCGGTCTTCCCGCAGGTAGGGCGCCAGGGCCGACCGCTCGGGCAGCTTAGACAGGTGAACTTGCTCCTGGACGAGCATCTCCCCGGGAATACGGTGGGTGGTTCCGTGGATCCGCCGGTTGGCCACCGTGTCACACCACTGTAGGGCCTGCTGGTTGAGACCGGCGTCGTCGGTGAAACGGACGCTGGGCCACAGGTTGCCCCGGACGTACTTGACCCCGCTTTCTACTTTCCCCTTGGTCTGAGCCCTGTAGGGTTGGCACAGCTTCAGCTCAAAGCCCAGCCGCAGGGAAAAATCCAGCATCCGCTGGTTCCAGTCAATGCGGCCTTCTTCATCCCGGCCCAGAGTCACCACCTTTGCGTTGTCGTAGAGGCAGCGACGCGGGACGCCGCCGAAGTACTCAAAGGCGTTGGCATGGCACTGAATAAAGCTGGCCGTATCCGCTCTCCTGACGAACTCCACGTAGATGGCCCGAGACCAGCTGAGCACCATGACGAAAGCCCAGAGGCGACGCTTATGGCCTCGCTCATTTACGTAGGTGAAACTTCCCCAGTCTACTTGGGCTTGTTCCCCCGGCTCTGTCTCGAAGCGAACCGTAGCCTGGACCTGGCGCCGCCGTCGGCGCGGGGACACATACTTCTTCACCAGGGAGTAGCTGCCCTGGTAGCCCAGGTCTTCCAGTTCCCGCCACAGCACCACACAATTCTCCAATCCCTCCGCAAGCCGCCGGCCGATGTACTCCGAATAGGGGTCAAGCTTGGAAGCTCTCCGCTTCCGGGGCCTGGGCAAAATCGCCTCCGGTGTCTTCAGGTACTTGCGGACTGTGTTGCGGGAAAGGCCCAGCCTCTGGGCAATCTCCCTTGTAGAACAGCCCGCTCTCTTCATGTCGTAAATCTCTTTCACTTCTCCCACCTTTAACAATCTCTCTACAGCACCTCCACGGAGTCTCCGTAGATGATGCCCTTGTTCTCAGGTGGGTCAATTCCATCTTGGCGATTTCGCTCATTTTTACATTGGCGCTAACAGTAGAGCTCCTCGGAGGGTGACGGGACATAGTGACGCGGGGTCTAAGGGAATGTGGCCTGACCAAGATGAGGGCGTCCAATAGGGAGATTAGCAACCCACAGGCTATGTGGACAAGCGCTGGACTGCGACTCAGGTGGCAAGGGCCCTGGACATCTCGGAGCGGACGGTAATACGAGCCAGGAAGCGGTATGCGCAGGAGGGGTTGGAGGAGACGCTGCACCGGCGCAACCAGGCGAACCGGCACCGGAAAGTGGACGAACGGGTGGAAGCTCATCTCATTGCCCTGCCCTGCCCTACAGCGCCCGAAGGCCACGACCACTGGACCCTGCGGCTACTGGCGGGGAAGACGGTGGAACTGGGATTGGTGGAGTCCTAGTTCCACGAGACGGTGCGGCTGCACCTGAAAAAACGAACTCAAGCCGTGACGGAAGCAGCAGTGGTGCATTCCCAAGGTGAGCGCCGACTTCGTGGCCCACATGGAGGACGTGCTGGACCCCGTATCCGGTACGGGGCAGGCTCTGTACGCCGAACCCTATGACCCAGCCAGGCCGGTGGTCTGTTTCGACGAGAGTTCCACTCAGTTGCTGGCCGATTCCCGTCCGTCCCCGCCATCGGCCCCGGGACGTCCCAGGCGCCAGGACTACGAGTACGTGCGCGGTGGCACCCGCAACCTGTTCCTCACTTGTGAACCCAAGGCGGGCTGGCGCCACGTGGCGATCACCCAGCGGCGTACCATGCAGGACTTCGCTCATCAGATGCGCTGGCTGATAGACCAGGCCTACCCAGAGGTACCGATGGTCCGAGTGGTTCTGGACAATTTGAACACGTATCGGACGGCGTCGCTGTATGTGGCCTTCCCGCCAGCGGAGGCTCGGCGCATCGCCAAACGCCTGGCGTTCCACTACACCCCCAAGCACCGCAATTGGTTGAACATGGCAGAGATGGAGTTCAGCGTCCTGGCCCGGGCCTGCCTGCGGGGACGCACCGGCGACGAGGACAGCCTGGAGAAGGCCGTGAACGCCAACGTGTCGGAGCGCAATACCGCGGCGGCTCCCATCAACTGGCGCTTTACCACCAGAAAGGCCAGAACCAAACTCCGCAGGCTATATCCTGACACTACAAATCTGACTCACTACTAGAACCAATTACGCACCCCCAGACGAACCGCCGTTGTGTTGGATTTGAGCGCATTTACGCGCTAACGTACAACTGGGAATTGGTGGACTGTGAGGACTGTTGGGAAGCAGGGGGGAAACGCAGGAGAAGAGCTGTTTACGCAGCGTTGGTGTTTGTTGGCATTGGCTTCCTGTTGTTCGTGTCCTCCCTAGCTATAAGCATGTGAACAGTGGTACCAAGAAAAACGGAGGAGCGACTTGATGGTTACTTGGGTCGTCAGGGGCGGAAGCAGCCGCGGCATTTACGAGAAGGAATTCCTTAAGAGCGGAACCATCGGCATTTACTTTGGGGCAGACCTGGACTTAACCAACGCGGGCGACGACGCCATACGGAGGAGTATTCACCAGTTCTACGTTCTCGACATGGAAAGACGGGGCATAAGCTTTCCCCCTTTCACTGTCCGGCGAACAGTGACCTATTTCTTCAACCAAGTCCTGCTCTTTCGGGACGGCGTCTGCCCCGGAGACACCATCATTATGCCGAGAAAGGCGACTGGTGGGCGCATGGTCGCGGTTGGGAGGATTGAGGGCAATTACGAGCATTGGGAAGACGAATCTTACCAGCACCGTCGAAAGGTGGGGTGGCCTAAAGAGTCCGTTCCAAAAGAGCAGACTGGCTACACCTGGTACGCTTCAGACCAAAGGACGGTTTTCAAAGTTGGAGAATAGCTAAACTGTAATAGTCAGGATTTAATCTGCCAATCAGTAAAGATTTTGATTAAATGGCCCCAAGGTAAGGGAAGGAGTGTCATATGACAACACAACAGTGAAAAGTGCTGAAGCCCCACCTGGGGCTTCAGGAGTTGGCCAGGCAACTGGGCAATGTGTCCTGGTCCTGCTGGATCATGGGTTACAGTCGGGACACCTTCTACAGGTACAAGGAACTCTACGAGCAGGGTGGCGAGACCGCCCTTTATGAGATGTCCCGTAAGAAGCCCGTGATCAAGAATCGGGTTCCAGAGGCCGTGGAGCAGGCCAAGCTACGGATCGCAGTGGAGTTCCCAGCCTTTCGACAGGTGCGCGCGGCCAGCGAACTGCTCAAGCAGGGAATCATCATCTCCCCCGGAAGGGTCCGCTCGGTATGGCTCCGTCACGATCTAGAGACCTTCAAGAAACGGCTTAAGGCCCCGGAGGCCAAGAAGGAGAAAGAAACCTACGGGGAGATTTAAGCGGAGCACCCCGGCTATCTCGGAGCCCAGGATACCTACTACGAAGGTACCATAAGGACGCGGGCCGGATCTACCAGCAGACCTTCATTGATTCCTACAATAGGGGTGCCACCGCCAAGCTCTACGCCGACAAGAGAGCCATCACCGCCTCGGACCTACTCAACGGCCGGGTGGTCCCCTTCTTCGATGAGCAGGGCATCAAGCTGCAGCGCATTCTCACCGACCGGGGTACCGAGTACTGCGGGAAGACGGAGAACCACGCCTACCAGCTCTACCTGGCGGTGGAGGACATCGACCATTCCAGGACCAAGGCCAATCACCCTCAGACCAACGGGAATTGCGAACGGTTCCACAAGACGCTACAGGACGAATGCTACAGCCTGCTCTTCAGCAAGAAGTTCTACTGCAGCCTGGAGGAGTTGCAGGTGGATCTGGACCCATGGCTGGAGAAGTACAACCGGGAGAGCCCTCATTCAGGACGTTACTGCTATGGAAAGACTCCGTGGCAGACCTTCCAGCAAAACCGGCCATTAGCCCTGGAGAAAGACCTGAGTCTAAAAGGTGGACGGTCAGACAACACGATCCTACAGCATTCCACTGTAAGTTAATTCACCTATGTCAGATTTAGTCTTGATTACCACATATGAGTCCCTACTCCAGAAGAGACTCGTGGCCAGAGTCCAACTATTATTAGGATTCACTCTTGTTAAATACGGCTTGGTTCTGTCTCGTAACACCGGTGACGTTCATCCGGTACCGCGCCATCCCTTCGCTAACCCCACATTTCCTTGCTATATCTTTCGGATTTCGTCCTTTCCGAACTTCGGCAAGGAGCAACGCCCGGGGGAGCAATAGACAACCAGACAACCAGGCGGCCTCTTCCTCCTGAATGGGGTCGCAGGAAAGGAATGTTGCATCGCCGAGCTTTTCGACACGGCTTAACTCGTGGCCAAGGAGGGTGTGCGAAAGTTCGTGTGCTAGATCGCTGGCACGCCGTGATTCTGCGCAGAGGGGGTTGTAGACTATTACCACCCGGTCAGCAGATGGCCGCAGCGTACAGGCAAAGAAGGCACCTGGCTGCGTTTCTTCAAGCTCCACAAACCTTTTAAGGGGAACTAAGTCGTCTCCTGCTCGAATCTCAATGCCCAGTAGCTCGGCGAGGGCTTCGGGTGATACCGAATCACCGGCATTCATCCCCAGTTCCACCCGCACGCGTTTCGCGATTCTCTCAGCTTCTGATTTAAATCCTCTACGCAGGGCCATCGCTGATTTCCTCTAAAAGTGCTTCGTTTAGGTCGCTGAGTAGCAGCCCCAGCGTGCGAGCTGCGTCGGGGCGAAATGTGTTCGCGGATCTCAGATGTACTGCAGACACCTGCAGGGGACGTGCCAGCGCCTGGTAGAGTTCCCTAACGATACCTGCTATCTGACTGGCTGCTTCCGGCGGGAGATTGCGGTCCGCATGAAGGTGCTCAGCTATCAATTCCGTAGTAGCCGAAACTTTTTCTGGGGTTTCAAAGAATTGTTGTATGTCAGCGCCGCACCATTCAACGAGTCTCTTGAATTTGGGAAGGTCGGGAAGGTGCCCTTTTTCGACTCGCGCTAGTGTGTTTAGGGGGATTCCTGTGTCAAGTGCCGCGTCCCGCAGGCTCATCCCCCGCCTGCTTCGCTCGGCAGAGACGAGATGGCCCAGGTCGTTAAAATCAAACTTATCGCTGTTCATAATATAAGCCGTACGTAACTTGGTACATTGTACCGTTTTTGGCTTGACACACATTAATAGAATAACTTACCCTATTTGTAGCGTACCAGTTCTGGTACTGTCAAGTTTTAAAGGTACACCACAAAAGTCTGGAAGGGACAAGGATTAGGTCACGATTGATCCAACTGCGCCTGGGAAGGTAATCTCTTCGAACTACCGCTCCTCTGATGGCGAACTCTTAATCGACCAAGTGTTGGGTCTGGATTATGAACCTCTGAACTTGAGCTCTGGTTCCGGATTATCCAAAGAGTTGCATTCGCAAGAATCGGGAGTAGGCAAAGGATGCCCAACAAAATTATCAACGCATTCATCAGTCATATTCGGGAGGAGGAGGGAGATATTCCTAGGCTTAAGGACATGATGGAAAGGCATGGAATAACCGCGAGGAATTACTCAATCACCACCGACAAATTCAATAACGCTAAGAGCGAACACTACATAAAAGCTCAAATACTAGGTCCACAGATCAGGCAGTCGAGCGTTCTCATAACCCATGTGGCACCCGATACAAAGGATAGCAAATGGGTCAACTGGGAAATTGAATATGCTCACAAAGAAGGGAAGAGGATCATAGGTGTATGGCAACGTGGAGCACTCAACTGTGAATTGCCTGAAGCCCTCAAAAGATATGCAGATGCAATAGTCGGATGGAATGGAGAGAGCATCATAGATGCAATCAACGGCGACTCCAACGACTGGTACAACCAAGATGGAAATCCTTACGGGTACCGGAACATCAAAAGACATCCCTGCTAGGTGAAATGGATGAAACTCTACTCTTATGTCGTAGCTATAGACGACGGATTCGCGCCGAATCCCTTTTATGGATTTTGTACTCTAGCGACATGCAAGCCAAAAATACGGCGGACCGCCCACGTAGATGACTGGATTCTGGGGACAGGTTCCAAGAAAAAGGGAAGACCAGGGACATTAGTGTACGCTATGCGAGTGACCGGAAAATTGACCTATGACTCTTACTGGGGAGACCTACGATTCGAGGAGAAGCGTCCAAACCTCCGTCAAAGCGTTCGCAAGTCGCGGGGGGATAATATCTATCACAAGGATCCGAAAAACGCCGAATGGATACAAGAGGACTCTTGTCATAGCAATGGCGATGGAACTCCAAACAAAGACCATATCGCGCGTGACACCAACTCTGACAATGTGTTGGTCAGCGACGATTTCATTTATCGGGGCGGAGGGCCGGCGCTTCATATACCCGATTTCAATGGCACAACTGTGTGCCATTCGGGTATAGGCCATAGGAGCACGTTCCCTGAAATTGCCGTGGAGAGGTTCATCGCCTGGGTCCGCACTTTGGGTGAATACGGCTATTGCTATGACCCATTGGAATGGGACTAAGCCATTGTGCCCGATCGCAATAGACCGGGAAGAAGGCGGCCAAATTAGCCAGTTATTGCCCGAAGGAAAAGTACATGCTCCAAGTCGGTCTGGTGTTCTTGACGAGTTTGGGACTTGGTACGATCTAAGGCTCGCCACCCTATGGGTTCAACTTCCAGCTGCCTTTGACAATCGTTTGGATATGGGAAGACATAGTTCCAGCCCCGCCCGTTCGGACGTCGGTTCATTATTGCCCAAATGGTTCGTGGCAGACGGAGGATAGGCAAGCCGAAACCTGCATAGGTTCGAGATTTCAACAGCGACTGGGTTTGCGCAGAGGTCAACAGAGTGGAACTTAACGAATATCAGCGCCTGGCTGAACACACTGACCAGCAACCGGGGGAGTCGACTTTCGAAGAAAGTCCCCGAAGTATTCTTGTACCGCTGCTCGGTCTTGCTGGAGAAGCCGGTGAACTGCTCGGAGAACACAAGAAGTGGCTCAGGGACGGCGATTCTTACAGGCTTTTCCCAGACCGCGTAAAGGAAGAACTAGGCGATTTGCTCTGGTATTTGTCAAACGTGGCCACGAAACACGGTTTAACTTTGGAGGATGTAGCCACCTACAACCTTAGCAAGACGCAAAGGCGTTGGCGTTCAGATCCAAACGGAGAAGGTACGCCAAGACTATTCGACGATGGGTACCCGGAGTCGGAACGTTTTCCTCGTCAGATGGACATCACAATTGAATCGGAGGAACCCGGCAAAAGCGTGATGGTCATAAACGGCAGGAAATGCGGTGATCCGCTTAGGGATAACCGGGATAAAGACGACGGGTACCGGTTTCACGACATTTTCCACCTCTCGTATGCCAGTGTTCTAGGGTGGTCTCCAACCTTGCGGGCACTCTTGCGCCGAAAGCGTAAGAGCGACCCTCGTACTGATGAGATTGAAGATGGAGGTCGGGCAATTGTAATTGAAGAAGGCATATCAGCAATGGTGTTCAGCTACGCCGAACGCCGGAGCTTCTTGGAAGGTGCGGAGGGGGTCAACTACGAGATGCTTAGGACGATAAAGGAAATGACCGCCCACTTGGAAGTCAGTTGCCGAACCGAAGGGGAATGGGAACGGGCAATAATGACCGGGTTTACCATATGGCGCCAAGTCAAGGAGAAAGGAAATGGTCGCCTCTCTGCCGATCTGGAGGAACGAACAATGGAGTTAGTTGGCTAATTTCAGCGTGTGTCATGGCCCACGCGGCTGAATGGCTTGCTCAAGGCCTATTCCCCATCCCAAGTCGCCAGGCGGTGAATCCTACTATCGCCGCGGTTGCAGCAGTTGCAACACACAGAGTGCATATCAAGATGATCCATATCGGCCTTTCGTCCCAGGTCTCTTCCTTGAAGATTGGCCCATCTCTTAAGCGGCCAAGGGTAGCTTAGCCTCTAGGAATCAAAGCAATAGGCTCCTTCCGCGTGGCTCGTCCTCACCTGATTGGCGATCGGGCTCTTGAAAATCGGGGACCAGGTGGTTAATTCCCCACTTAGGAGGAAACCAATAATCAATTGGTTCGCCCGATGGCCGGTAGATTTGCTTGATACGTGTGCGATCATTCACGCCTTTTATTTCGGGGTGGGCTACTCTAGCGTACTTGGAAAGTTCACAAAAAAGGTTTTGGCAGTCGATCAACTGGAGGCGTCTTCCCCACAGTGACCGAAACTCCAACCCCAAACGGTCAAATTCATCGTGCTGATGGTCTGTAACCAGACGAATGATTTCAGATTCGTTCAGGCCACCCAAGTCGCTGAAACATTTGTGGATACCATCTACTGCTCCTGGACCCGGAACCACGAATTCCATCTCCGAAAAGTTGTAAATCTCGCTATAGTTTAGGTCGGTCGCAAATTGGTAACCAAGGAAGTTGCCGACCGTAGGATAGGATCGAAGAATCTGGAAAGCTTGCCTCATGCTGGAAGCATCAGAAATGCCCTTTGGCACCTCGTCCTGCATCATTCTACCAAGTAGCTCTAAATGGTTGCGATGTTTAGCTTTATGCCCAAAGGCACTGTTTCCTGAAGGCATTATGTAGGCAGCAGAATAGATACGGGTCCTGGAGGTTATAGCCGCCGTCAATACCTTGTCGTATCGATGGAACGAAAAATCGTTATAGGCTATTGTTCCAAGTTTGTTCTTCAATAGCTCCCAGGTCTCAATCTTGTTGAACAGCTTGAAGAGAATAGTTCGAAAGAAAACCTCCTCAGGGGACTGGTCGCCTTCATAGATAACGTTCCGAATGAGGTATTGACTAACCCGGTCCGATGCCCTGTAGACGTTGGTGAACTTGTGTCGGGCAATGATTGAGTCACTTGTCCAGGGAAGAGGCCTTCCCTCTAACTTCCGAAAGAAAACTTCCTGGCGTTCTACGGCGAATTTCCAGTATGTATCGTAAACGAGGGTTGCGCGGACGGTCGGCAGAGATTGGAAAACTGCCTGCTCCAACTGAGGGTGGTGGAAGAACGACAGCTGGCCTTGGGAAATGCGAGACGTGTCGCGGTTATTTCCAAGCGGGTTAGACATGCCTACCTCAATACCGACTCCTCTATGGGAAGATCGGACACTATGGACTAATGGTACGTGAGCGTCCACTGATAGAAAAGACCAACAGTACACGCGGTGCCCCATTCGTCGGGGAGTTTGCCGCGTCGGCAACAGCGGCTGATTAAACAGTAAAGCTCGCAATAAACTTGGTGGACGAGATTGAGTAAGGCTATCATGTCAATTGGGTTGAAAACGGTCCCAGGGCCCGGCGTTCCTTGGCTCGGCATGTCGCTAAGTCCCTTACTTACCTCAAACTCTTGATGAACATTTAGACCCCGCCGTCTGTTTTGCACTTTTCCTAAGTGGCACTGTGCATTGACCTCTTTTCTCCAGCACCTTACTTTTTCCAAAGACTCCTTCCGGGCAATGCGTAAAGCTTCTCAAGCCGTCCTGCGTCAAGTATTATTGCCAATCCCACCTTACGGGCAGGACCGGAAACGGGACGAAAGCGAGGTTCGTGCCGAGCATATTCTGGGCGCTTCCGGAAGATTTGGGCCGACTGTCCCGGACATCAGCGGTGTTCAACTTCTGTTCCTGTTGCACAGCTGGCCCGCGCTAAGAACTATGAGACGGCGGCTCGCGCATTGCCATCATAATTAGCGGGTCGCCGCTTTTTGCCGGAGATTCTGCCAGCGGCGAGAGCGAGATACGCCTTTACGTCTTCGAAACCAACATGTTGGAAGCCCTGATCGCTATGCCAGAGTAACTCTTCTACAACACCGGCATTGCCACTTACGTGTGGCTACTCACCAATCGGAAACCTCCAGAACGCTGGGGCAAGGTACAACTAACTAACGCAACCACGTTTGCGCAGCAATACCATGAAGTCTGGGCGAAAAGCGCCGGCAGATCCCCCCAGAGGGTTCCGTTTACTTCTAGGGTATGGAGAGGCTTGTAGACTTAATTGGTAAAGCATCCTGGTAAATCCAGGAGGATTTATGGGTTCGAGCCCCATCTGGCACTGCATACCCTACAAGCAAACGGAACCACTTGCCGACCTAAATTCACAATCTCATTGCGTTCCTGTAGAATGTAGTGGTTCAATCGCAAACGCCTACACTATGAAATGCAATGGCCGTTGATTTTACCCAAGAAAATTTTCCACAAGTCGGCATTTGCAACTTCTTCCGTCCCAGCCAAATGGCGTCGCTGAGAATACCCAGCCACAGAATTCGACAACTTGAGGCGAATGAAGCTGTCGTTGGTTCAGCGCTACTGTCTTGACCTATGGAGTCCAGGAAACTAGCTTTGCGGACCTCCGGCTCAGAATTCCTCTCCGGCTCGTATCTTTGCTGACTGCACTCGCTTCCAACGCCTTACCGGACCAGAAGCAGCTCAAGAAGCGCTGCATGCAGCCCTCGACAACAGAGAGGTCACGACCGCTATACTTTTGTGCGTTCTGGAGGTCCTGTCCTCACGCCGCCTTAGTGCCACCAACGAGACCGGCGTGCTATGACAACCAACGTCGCTGTTTCGATCAGAGGTAGCCTGCTCAACAGGCTGAGAGACAAGAGTAAGGATTTCCAACTCTTTCTAGCACATTATGCACGCGAACGTTTTCTCTATCGGCTAGGAAGATCTGGTTTAAGGGGTCACTGTATATTGAAAGCAGTGAGCCTCTTGGAGTTGTGGATGGTGGACCCCCATGGGGCTGCACGGCGATATTGACCTCTTGGCGTTTGGAAGAATCGGTAAGTCGGCTGTAGGGAGTGGTGTGACAGCCGTCAGCGACGTTCCTTAGCCCGTAGAACTGCGTGACGCACTTACACCGGCATTTTACTCGAACTTGTGTTTACAGACCCACTGGAAAGCCTATGGGCTCCAAGGCAGATTGTAGACTACACAGCCAAGCACCCTCAAAGCGATCCGCGAGTGAGTGGGCCCTTAGGGGATCTCGCGGGGGGAAGACGTAATTGCGGGCTATTCTCTGACAAATGCACGGGCCTTCCGAAGGGCCTTGGCAGTCTGATAATAACGGAGAGTAAGCGAAAGAAACCTATGGTCAAGCGACGAGTTTTCTTTAGCTGTCACTACTAACAGGACTATTGGCGGGCCGCTCGAGTTAGAGACATTAGTGCTGTCGGAGGGAATGTCCCTGTTTCCGATAAAGAGTGGAAAACAGTTACTGAAGGAGGCGACACAACTGTCTGCAATTGGATTAGCGAACAGATGCGTGGGAAATCCTGTGCTATTGCCCTTATACGGGCCCACACTTCGGGCCGTAGGTGGACAAAGTATTAGATCGAAAATGTTTGGAGTGATTGCAAGGGGGAGTTCGGGATCCACATTCACAACCTCCAGAACAGAGGAGGAGGCCAGTCAACGAGAGGCTCGAATCCTTTCTACAACGCTATTGTTGACAGAAGAAGGCTTTTGAACTTCGTGAACGCCTTTGTTTTCCAATGCAAACGGAATAGCAACGTGTATTTTCACATAAAGGACAACGTCTCCTATTGGGTCGAGGCGGCAATCCGTATTCGGGAGAAGTACTGAGAGAGCAGTTCATCATGGTCGAAAGCCAATCTCTGAATGAGAATTCTTCAGCTGTTCAAGCCCACCTGACCATCATGCAGGGGGTGATAAACCGGATGGCTGAAAACAGCCGCTCCTGCAAGGTTTGGTGCGTTACCCTCGTTGCCGCCACCCTGGTGTTGGTCGCACGGACAGGGGAGCCCCAGCACGCCCTGATAGCGCTGGTTCCGACGCTGCTGTTTCTGTTCCTGGACTCTTACTATCTGGCGCTGGAGCGGGCGTTCATTCGGTCCCAGAACGCCTTCGTTGGCAAACTTCATGAAGGCAAGCTGAAGTTGGACGACCTTTATCGGGTACTTCCGACGGGTATGGGTTGGCGGCTCGTGGGGCGATGTCTTCTGGGTTCGGTTTCGATTTGGCCGTTCTATCTATTGGTTTCCGTAACCATTCTACTCACTTGGTTACTGATAATCCCGTCGGATACCCCACTCGCCAGAGGAAATCCTTGAACGTGAACCAGGTTCCCAGGCACAAAGTATTCATCAGCTACTACCACGATGACGACCAAGAATACAAGAATCGGTTGGTTCAAGCGTTGAACAGCAAGCTCATAGACAAGTCCGTCAGCCCAGGAGATATTCACGACACAAGTCTCCCCCTGGACGAAATACGCCGGAGAATCCGAGATGACCATATCTCCGACGCTGTCGTAACCATTGTATTGATTGGGCGGTGCACCTGGCAACGCAAGCACGTTGACTGGGAAATCTCGGCCAGCATCATTGACCGACCCAACAATGAACGATGCGGGGTGGTGGGCTTGCTTCTGCCGACTCATCCCGATTATCACAAGTGGCCGCAAGATAGGGACCCTCACCTGATTCCACCAAGGCTGGCCCGTAACATCCGCGGCAAAGACCCATTTGCCGTTATCTATAAATGGCCTAGAAGGCGAGTATCCAAGAGGATAATTCCGAAAGTTCAGCGGGCATTTCTGAGGAAGGATAAGACCCCTTGGCCAGATGACGGGTTGGATCTGTTTTTCGATAACCGGCAGGGGAATTGCGGCCGTGGTTGGCAGGGATAAAGTTCAACCCGGGTTAGAAATGGCTAGTCCGTCAAAAAATACAAACCTACCCAGCCTATAAACCTCTGGAGTTGGATAGCTCAGTGAAATTTCGGCGCACTGGGACGTGAGGCGGTTGAATGATACCGTTATGCGCAATCAAAACGGTGTTGGGGGATGACACCCAGGGGAATAACGACATCGTGCGTATACGGATTGCTAACTTCGACTGTAAAGGGCGGAGGTAACGGCTTGTTGAAAGAGTCGGTTTCTGATGGTGAAGGGATGAACGTCAAGGGTGGATTTTCAGCTTCCTACCGTATTGGTACTAAGGTAACTGGGCAACGATGTTCCAAACTCACCGGCTGCCGGAACTGGGCAAGCCTAGCAATCCTTCTGACTGGCCACGTACTGGTAGCTGGAATTGCGGCGGTGGTAGCCAGCTCGCTTCAGCACTTTCCCCTGGGGACAGACCACATGGTCTCCCTGGTACTCAAAGCCTCCCCTGGCCACCATATTGGATTCCTGCCTAGGATGGATGGGAATATAGGCCGTGATCCCACGTTCCTCCAGGATCTGTCTCAGCCGGCCCGCATTGTAGGCGGTGTCAGCTGCCAGCGAGGTTGGCTGGATCGGAAGCTGCTCCAGGAGTTGGGGCACTGCCTTCCATTCTCCCTCAGAAGCGTGGGTGACTCCCCGCGATAGTATGAAGCCGCCCCGGTCTATGCTAGCGTTGCCCTAGTAGTTCAGCCCGGGGGGCTTGCAGGCCGGCTGGTACGCCAGCGGGCGTCAGTGTCCACCGAACTGAGGGGCAGCAGGCCCTTGGAATCCTGGAAGTACCTGGTCTCTTCCCGCGCCACTCCCCCCTCGTCGAGGCCGGATTCGTTCAAAACGAGCAGGCCGTTTTCCTCAATGGCCTGCTCTCGGAACTCCTCCACGGTCAACCCGATGCGGGACAACCGGTGGCTGCTGACGTTGGCCTTGACCAGGCTGGAATCGGCGTACATTTCCGGCGACAGTAGGCGCAGCCGAAGCAGTTCTTCATTCAGGCCCTGAAAGATGGCGCTGAAGCCCCCGCGACTGTCCCGCGTCAACCATAATTGCCGATTTGGCGTCAATCAGTTTTGCCGGTTCACCTCCTCGGGCTGGCCCCTTTGCTGGGCCGCATCGGTGCGGTAGCTGGGTACGTCAAATTCCAGGATGGCGGAGTGATGGACCACCAGGTCGATGGCTGCGGCGGTGGCCATGGGGTTGGCGAAGATGCGCTCCCACTGGGAGAAGACCAGGTTGGAGGTGACGCCCAGCGATCTGCGCTCGTAGCGTTCGGCGATGAGGGTGAAGAGGACCTCGGACTCCTCAACGCCCTGGGGCAGGTAGCCCAGGTCGTCCAGGAGCAGGAAGTCGAAGTTGTCCAGCTTGCGCAGCCGGCGGGGCAGGTCCAGGTCGCGCTTGGCGGCGAGGAGTTCCTGCACCAGGCGGTAGGCCGGAGCGAAGAGAACGGAGTGGCCCGCTTCGACCAGACGGTGGCCTAGAAACCGGGCCGAAAAGCCCTGGTTGGGGAGAGGGATTTCGGCAGTAAAGCCGAGGCGAACAGAATCTGGGACCATAGTTGTCCGAGCCGGACCGCGCCGAAAATGGCCGCAGCATTGGCGACAACACCGTGGGAAACAGCCTGGACATCACTGGGGACGGCACTGCGGACGGCGCGGTGGGCTTCCGCTCCGCCGCCGACACTGTCCGACAGGTCGATTTTGCCCGCCACCAGGGTCAGGTTGGCCACTGTAGCCGCCAGGTACAGTTGGAATCGCGTCTTGACCCTGCCGAAATAGCGGGACTGGCGGATGCCCAACTGGACCAGTCGGGCCAACCGGTGTTCCACCGCCACGCGTCGCGCTCGATATTCGTCGTAGGCGGCGCTCTGCTGCAACGCCCGTGCCTCCTGCAGCATGCCTTCCTGGGGATGGATCAGCACCCGCCGTCCCTTCCTGCCCTTGGCTGCGATGCACTGGGACCGCAGTGGACATGTCCGACATTCGGCCCCGTCGAACTGGAAGGCCTGCAAGCGGTATACCCGCCCCGCGGCATCCGTCCGCTTTCCCGCCGGCACGATGGTGTGGGTGACCTGTCCCGCCGGACAGGTGCAACTGCCCGCGGCCAGGTCGATGACAAAGTCATCCTTGGGAAAGTGCTTCCGGTCGGGCCGGCCCGGCACCCGGGCTACCAGCTTGCGGCCCGCATCGGCGAAGGTCTGCCTGGTAGCTCCGTCCCCATAGGCGGCGTCGCCCATGGCCTCCTGCACCGGTACACCGGTGTTGGCCTCGCTCTGTTCCACCAGTTCCAGCGCCCCCAGGTTGTCCGGAGCGTTGCCGGGCAGTACCGCCACGGCGGTGATCAGCTGGGAATCGGTATCCACCACAATCGCCGCCTTGTGCCCGTCAAAGCGCCGGCTGCTGCTCTTGTGGCCGTGGCGCATCTCCGGATCATGCACCGACATCATCCGGTCCCGGCTCACTCCATCCTTGAGGCTCACTCCGCCCTCAACTCGTTCCACGTCCTGGAGCAGCAACTGCCCCAGCAACTCCGCCGCCGTCACGATGTGCTGCCGCTCCTCACCATTCTCGGGCAACTCCCCCTGGGCCTGCCGCGACAACTCCAACAGCCGGTCCGCGTCTCTCACAATCTCGGCCAGCAGGGTCTGCCGCGCCCGTTTGTCGCTCCAGTCGATGGCGGCCTCGCCCTTGATGCTGGAGGCAAGGTACCGCCCGTATCCCTGGGCCTTGGCCCATTCTTTGACGGTGATCTTCTCCACTGCCGCCAGCGTCCGCAGCAGTTGGACGATCCCGTCGGCCAACAGGTTGCAGGTGTCCTTGACCGCGCCCCGCCCCAGGATGTTGGTCGTGTCCAGCGCAACCCGCATGCTCCGCTTTTTCAGATAGCCCGACTCCCGGGCCAGCCGCAGGCTGGACTCGAACACCTCCCGCACTTTGTCGTGCAGGATCAGCTGGGCGCGGAACACCTGCAATGTGCTCTTGGCAAAGGGCCGGTCCTCCACCTCAATCCCCAGGGCCACTTTCCAGCGGAGGTCGAAGTCAGCCCGGGCCTTGGCCTCGGCGTCGCTCACCTTGTCGTGGGACTGGAGCAGCAGCGCCGTCGCCAGCAGGCTGGGCGGCACGCTGTCCCGGCCGTTGTCCGGGCAGTAGAAATCGGCGAAATCGGCGTCTCGGAACAACCGGCCCCGCAGCGAGGCCAGCAGACCGTAGAAGGTGTCCCGCCCCACGTGGTCCAGGTACAACCGGTCCGCTTCCCAGAGACCCCTCTGATCTGAACGCTCTCCCAGCACTATCATTCCTCGCTATTTCTTGATGCCCCAAGTATAGCTGACCACCCGGCTGAAGCCAGTTTCCGGCCAGATTTCTAGGGCAAGCAGCTTGGTCCCGGCGTCCTGGCACCACGTATGGCTGGTACTGAGTCCAACCCTCCGTTGCTGCGCCCGCAGTCCGGGAGGCTTCCCAAGCGCTCATCCTTTCCACCATGCAGGACCGGGGCTTCCGGCAGCTCCTGCTGCGGGGTCTGACGAGGGTGAACCGTGAATGGCTGCTCATCTGGGCCAGCCACAACCTGATGAAGCTCTTCCGCTTTGGGAAGAGAATCCCGGCAAGGCCAGGCCCACAGGCACCGCCAGAAACAACAGGGATTGACACGTGATTGCAACCCACGGAATATTCCGGTTCCGTTCGGAAGTGGGGTTTGCTCCGATTCAGACTGCCCCTGAAAACCCTAAAAGCAAACGGAACCGTGATAACTGACCAGTTGACCGGGACCAGTTGACCGGTCATATCCCGATTACCCTGTTGCTGGCAGGGATTCGTGAGAGGACTGGGGTTGAATAAGAGGGCAGGATTGCCACCTACCTGCTATCCACCTGTGCAGGGGCGACACCCCGGCCAAGTCTTGCGCAGGGGGTTAGACCTGTTGTTCCCCGACGATGACGAGGATTAACCCGCGACCGATTCATCCACGGGTGCTTCCTGTACGGGTGCTTCCTGTACGGGTGCCTCCTGTACGGCCTCGGCGTTTTCCACCGGGGCCCTTGTAAATTTCGAACGGGGGCCCCGGTATATTCACGGCCTAATCTTTTCAACTGGTGTAGCTGATCATAAATTGCCCACCGCAGGAACCGGTAAAGGGAATCATGGGGTATGTCCGCTTCCCGCAATATTGTCAGTAATGCCCGTGGCTGCAGCGGCCTGTAGCTCTGATCAAGGTATTCTCCTATGGCTCCCGTCTTCATTTGCAAGCCTGGGGCCGAGGGAAGGAACTCTTCATTCAATGCTTCGAGCAGGGCCAGCAGGGCGTTGATCTTCGCTTGCCTGAAACCCTTCTGCTGCTGCTTGTTGGGCATCGCTCCACCTGCTGGTAAAGGTCTGTTTTAGCCCATTTCCCCATTTTGTGCTATATGTGCACCATGTGCACTATGTGCGCATACCTGATTATTTATTATACGGAGCCTTTCTCTTATATACTCTTTGAAGCCAAAAGGGTGGTCAGATGACCGGGAAAACCCGATTTAGAGGACAGGATTACAGGATTATGGGCCGGAAGAAAGGGAATACCCCCAATGCTTTGGAAAGAGAACGCGATCAGCGACGGGTTCCGTTTGCTTTTGGGGTTTTCAGGGTTAGCCTGAATCGGAGTAAACCCCACTTCCGAACGGAACCAAACCCAAATGCTGAGCCACCAAAGCCACTAAATCTGAAAAGAATCTTTTGCTCTTTCAGCGTGGCCCTGCGCCCTTCGATTTCAATGTTTTTCAGGGTGCGAATGGCTTCTATACCGGCATCCCGTCGAGGGGTAGCGTGGTGGGGATTATCACATCGTCGGATGCTGAATAATCAGTGGCGGCAATTTCGTCAGCCATGCTTCCTCAGTCCATGTCCGCGTGAAGAATGTTTACCCGAATGGCCCAGTGCCATGCCTGGGGAGGGAACGTCCCTCTATTAATCTATTCGTCGGCGTAGGCGCGGCATTCATCGGCGGTTTTTTGCAGGGTTTCCTCTAATAAACCCTTGCGCGCTAGGCGGCGGTATTCTCTATTTTCGCAATCCCTTAAATATTCACGGGCATATAGAATTAATTCCTCGTCGCCCTTGTCGTACGGAGGGTCCACGTCGCTGAAATTAACGGTCATCAGTATTACCTCTAGCGAGTGTTGTATTTCTCTACAGCCTGCTGAGCCTGTCCTTTGGCCCTGCTTTTATTTTTCTTTTTATTCACTTCCCAATCCTCAGTAATTAAATTGATGACCTTGAATTAATTGCATCCTCGGCGATTAAAAGGCCCTCGGCAATTAAAATAATCCTTTTTATTCACCGCGACGCGCCCATGCCGGCTTATTAGATTCAGCCTTGGCTTTCCCCTTTTTGGGCTTCGGCGAAGCTTTAAAAAACTACGGTTTCCACTGGGCCGCACGTCGACCAATTCATTTCCTGAAAATCTAACCCATGTCCGGTGAGGTTGGCGGTACTGGAAGATCGGAATAAAAGGACATCAACCGGTTAATCCTTACTTATTTTGGGTTCCTTCGCGGCGTCTGTGCCTTCATCCATTGCAGTAACGCTTGCAGTGACGCCTGTCTTTGCGGCAATGTCCGGTTCTTTATCCGCACAGTCGGCAGCTTTTTCCATCCCGGTTTCCACACGATGAATGCGGGGCTTACAGGTCTGCTTGCGCCCGGCGACTTTTACGCCCGGCGCTTTTAATTCCCTTCTTTGTTTTTCCAGCTCCTCGCATTCGGCGGATTCTTCCAAGGTAATTCTTTTTGCCTTGCCGTAATCCGGAGTTACGCGAACCACTGAGGGTCCACCGAAATATTCCCGCTGCCCTGGCAATTCACTAACCGGACAGGCCGGCCCTTTGTAAAGAGTAAGAGGCCCAGGATTAACGACGTTGCAACCTGCCACGTCGCTGTTCTCGGCCTCTTTCCAAAGGATTGGAGGGGTTTTCTCCTTCTTCCGGTCCATAATCCTGTAATCCTGTCCTCTAAATCGGGAAAAGCGGGGCTTCCCGGTCATCTGACCACCCTCTTGGCTTTAAAGAGTATATAGGAGAAAAACTCCGCTTAATAAATAATCAGGTATGCTCCTATGGCGCCTATGACACCTATATAGCCTAAAGTGGGGAATTCTGCTAGAACAGGCCTATAACAGAGAGGTGGAGCGATGCCCAACAAGCAACAGCAGAAGGTTTTCACGTAGCCGAAGGTCAACGCCCTGCTGGGACTAATCGAAGTATCGGATGAAGAACGTGAGGTGGACGCCATCAGTTGGACAGGACCGGGGTGGAATTAAGGGAGAGTCCCGCTGCCCCTGGCAATGATACCAACACCCGTGCCGGTGGGCCTTCCGTCGCCTCTGATCTATTCCCCGTAGCATTCCCAGCCTGATGAACACCTCGGCCGGGGTCCGGTAGCCCAAAGCCTGATGGGGCCTCCGGTTGTTGTAGAAACGGAAGCAGGCGCCTGGTTCCCTCCGGGCTTCACTGGCGTTGGCACAGGCTTTCAGGTACACCTCCTCGTACTTCACGGTGCGCCACAATCGCTCCACGAAGGTGTTGGCGCAGTAGCGCCCCCTCCCGTCGTCCATGCCGATCTTCACCCCGTGTTCCTGCAGTACCTGGGTGAATTCCAGGCTGGTGTACTGGCTTCCCCCCCAAGCCTTCGCTGGGGCAGGCTCTGGTCGGTGTTGAACACCTCCGGCTGGCCCTGCCCCAGCGCATCCCTCAAGGGATCGACACAGAAGTCGGCCTCCAGGGTATTGGACAATCGCCAGGCCGCCACGTAACGGCTGTGCCGGTCCATGATGGCCACCAGGTAGAGGAACCCCGGGGCCATGGGCAAACAGGTGATGTCGGCGGCCCACGCCTGGTTGGGCCGGGTGATCCTGGCATTCCTCAACAGGTAGGGATAGACCCGGTGCTCCGGCGCCGGCCGGCTGGTGCGGGGACTCCGGTAGATGGCCCGCAGCCCCATGATGCGCATCAGACGCTGCACCCGATTCCGGCTCACGCACCGGCCCTCCTGCGTCAGCCAGACCTTCTTGCGCCTCGACCCGTAGAAGGGTGTATCCAGTTACTGCCGGTCCATGGCTTGCATCAAGGCCAGGATCTCGCCGGAGGCTTCCCTGGGTCGATAATATAGGCTGGAACGGGCCACTCCCCGCCAGAGCCTGCCCACGAGAAGGCGGGGGGCGCACTGCCGCGCTATCGACAACATTAGATTTCCCCGATCCACCATCACCCACCACTGGGCCAGGCTCATGGACCGGCCTCTCCGACAAGAAATCCCGCTCCACCTTCAGCTGTCCCATTTCCTGGTACAGGCAGGCAATCAGGGAGGCGTCGCTCCTGTTCTTCTGCTCTTGCCCGTTGCCGAACACAGCGGCGGCTCCCGCGGTCAGGGCTTTCTTCCAGGCCTGAGTCTGGCTGGGATGGACCTGGTATCCGGCCGCTAATTGGGCCACTGTCTCCTCCCCCTTCACCGCCTCCAGCGCCACCCTGGCCTTGAACGCCGGACTGTGCTTTCTCCGTCCTTAGGACACTTCCCACTCCTCCCTGGCAGCAACCGCTGCCCTCAGTTTAGGAGCAGGACTCTCGCTTAGCTACCTGTCCAGTTTCCTGGGTCCACCTCACATCGATGGTCAGGAAACAGAACCAACGATATGCAAGATGCTACAATTTGGCCGATCAGAGCCGCCGGAAGGAAGCGATGTTCTATAGCGAACAGATGAATAGTGCCCTATCCATCAATTCGAGACGAATCGCGGCCCTGCCGACATCAGGACAATAGGCCTCTTCTTGGGGCGCGGTTAGCTTGCCGAATACTAGTTGCTCGTCAATACGGATCAGCAGGTGATTGGGACAGATGAAACCCTGCAATTGCAGGGGTGGTGAACCGGAACCAGGTTGGGGCCTTTCGGCTACGTTCATGAGGCTCCAGCATCGGCATCCCAGTCAATAACAGGTTTTGCCTGTATTCTAAGCCAACTCGAAACTAAACTGGCGAAAAGCCCGACTTCCTCGACAGACCCAACACTGGTTAACGACTATAATAAGTCTGAGTCGGACGTCGTGTAGAGACTATTAAGAACGTTGCCCACTGTTCCATAAGGCGGCGACGTTGAGCCAACAAGTCGCTTCGGGCATAAGCAGCTTCAACCGAACTTCCAACTGAATGGGCCAGCGACAATTCCATAGCAGCGTGTGTCGCGTTTGAACACTCCGACGCCCAATCCCTGAACGAAGAACGAAACCCGTGTACGGTCGCTCGATCCGCCAATCCCTTATCTCTCAGTAACTTGGTCAGTGTCATATCTGACAACTGATTGCCGGCCCGCTTAGGAGATGGAAATATCAGCCCCGATTCATCTCTGATCTGCATTGCTTCATTGAGGACCTGGCGGGCGGTGCCTGACAGTGGCACTCTATGCTCGGTCCCACCTTTCATCCGATGCCCAGGAATAGTCCAAATCCCCGATTCCTGATCAACCTCGCTCCATGTCGCTCCCCTTGCCTCTCCGCTACGGGTAGCCGTCAAGATTAGAAACTTCAGGCAAAGCTTGGCAGCCATGGACGCCTTCGATTGCTCCAGGATAGTCAGCGTAGCTGGAACTTTCTGGTAAGGTAAGGAACGGAAGTGAGCCTTAAGTCTCGGCATGGGCGGTAGTGCCCCATCGATGCCCTCGCCTGCAACGTTCACCTCCACATAGCCGTGAGCCATACACCATTTGAGAACAGTGCGGATTCGTTGACGCACTCGTCTGGCGGTTTCCTGGCGAGTCCCCCAGATGGGCGTCAATACTCTCAATACATCCTCTTGACCAACTCGGTCTACAGGAACGCTCCCTATTACGGGGAACGCATGGCGTTCTAGGGTCTGTAGCCATGAAACTGTGTGTTTTCCATTTTTCCACCGAGGGAGATTCGCCTCGTGGACTTTCAGCGCAGCTTCTCTGAACGTGGGGGTAACCTGTCTCCGCTTTTCCAGCAACGGGTCTCTCCCCTCGGCCACTGCCGCCCTGTTAGCCGCGGCGATACCCCTGGCTTGAGCAAGGCCTACAGCCGGAAAGGAGCCCAGTCCGATATCTCGGCGGCGTCCATCAACAACAATTCTTTGCACCCAAGATTTGCTCCCGGAAGCCGAAACATTTAAGTAAAGACCATCTCCGTCTCCGTGCCTGCCGGATGTGCTTATCGACTTGACTTGAGCCGCACTCAGACTACCCATGGGCCTGCTTTAACTCCTTTTCCCACATTTTTTCCCACACGTTGAGAAAGATTGTAATGGAATTTAACGGACAGAACAAGACGGAAGTAAGCTAATTTCAAATACGGATGGGGGCAAAAGGGACTATTGTGGACTGATCCGAATGGAGCAATGGTGGAGGTGAGGGGATTCGAACCCCTGACCCCCTGCTTGCAAAGCAGGTGCTCTCCCGACTGAGCTACACCCCCATTTGTGGACTTCTATTTTAGCACGGGCCGTCGGCTTTGTTCGACCGGGGTGATTACATTTTCTTCTCGGGCACGGTCCCGAGAGACATTGTTGGGCGCGGTCGGCTGTCGATGGACGATGGTATGGAGTCGGGCAGTTGGTTTGCAGGGCAGGATTTTGGATTCTTCGGCTCCGCTCAGAATTACAGTAAGGTAATCGCTCGGAATGACAGAGGGGCTCAGCTGAGAATGACTGTAGGGTAACCATTCAGAAAGAAAATCGTTTGCTTTTCTACCCGCTCCCTTATTCGACATCAACAGCGTGAGCGGGTATTATATTGCCCATTGAAAAGCGGGCAATTCCCCCTACTTTTACGTTTTCAAACAAGGAGATTCACATGCGAGGAGTCGCTATAGTAGCGCCGGTGCGGACTGCCGTGGCCACTTTTGGCGGAGGCCTGCGCGATGTTTCCGCCGCCGACCTGGCATCCCTGGTTATCAAGGAAGCCGTCGAGCGCAGCGGCATCGACCCCGCCAGGCTGGACGACGTCATCCTGGGCTGCGGCTATCCCAGCGGCGAGAATCCCGCCATTGGACGTCTGGCCGCACTCAAGGCCGACCTGCCCATCGAGGTGCCCGGCTACCAGCTTGACCGCCGCTGTTCCTCGGGCTTGCAGGCGATCCTCAACGCCGCCATGCTGGTGCAGACCGAAAACGCCGACGCGGTGGTTGCCGGTGGCGTCGAGAGCATGAGCAACGCCGAGTACTACGTCAACGAGGCCCGCTGGGGCGGCCGCTTCGGCTCCCAGACCTTCCACGACCGGCTGGTGCGGGCGCGGGAGACCATCTCGCCGGAGGAGCGGTTCGGCTACATCTCCGGCATGGTGGAAACGGCCGAGAATCTGGCCAAGCAGTACGAGATAACCCGCCAGGAGCAGGACGAGTACGCCCTGCGCAGCCACCAGCGGGCCGTGGCCGCCGTGGAAGCGGGCAAGTTTGACCAGGAAATCATAGGAGTGCCCATCCCCCAGCGCCGGGGCGATCCGGTGGACTTTGTAAGGGACGAAAATCCACGGGCTGACACCTCAATGGAGGCCCTGGGACGTCTGCGGCCGGTGACGCCCGACGGCACCGTGACCGCCGGAAACGCCAGCAGCCAGAACGACGCCGCCTCGGTGTGCCTGGTGGTGGCCGAGGACAAGGTGGAAGAGCTGGGCGTGACCCCCATGGCCTACCTGCGGGGCTGGGCCGTAACCGGCTGCCACCCCGCCTACATGGGTATCGGGCCGGTACCGTCGGTCAACAAGCTGATGCCCAAGATCGGGATGTCCCTGGAGGACATGGACCTGATCGAGCTGAACGAGGCCTTCGCCGCCCAGGTGCTGTCGGTGCTGCGGGAGTGGAAGCTGCCCAACGAGGACAAGCTGAACGTCAACGGGTCGGGCATTTCCCTGGGCCACCCCATCGCCGCCACCGGCGCGCGCATCCTGACCACCCTGCTGCACGAAATGGAGCGTCGCGACGCCCAGTTCGGACTGGAGACCATGTGTGTAGGCGGCGGCCAGGGCGTGGCCGCGGTGTTTGAGCGGCGGTAAGACTTTATCCACGAATGGCCAAGAAGGTTCACGAATGAATAGTCAGGCCAAGTAAGCCGTTAGTGAAGATTAGTGCCTGTTCGTGGATAAACATACCTTAAACGTTCTTCATGACCCTTCGTTGATGAAAACGAAAAAGGGAGAGAAGTATGGTCAACCGACACGATGAAACTGATGTGCTGGTAATCGGGGCGGGCGCTTCCGGCGCCGCTTTCACCTGGAGCCTCACCCTGGCCGGCATCAAGGTTGTCTGCCTGGAGCAGGGCGGCTGGGTGCCGTTGGACGCCTTTCCCACCAGCGAGCCTGACGCGCAAATCCGTTGGCAGACCGACTTCCACTCCAACCCCAACGTCCGCGGCTTGCCCGAGGACTATCCGGTCAACGAGGCGGAGACGCCCATTTCGCCCCTGATGTACAACGCCGTGGGCGGCAGCACCATCCACTGGGGTTCCCACTTTCCCCGCTTCCATCCCTCCGACTTTGTCCTCAAGTCCCAGGACGGCGTGGCCGACGACTGGCCCATGACCTACGCGGAACTTGAACCCTACTACGACCTGAACGACCGGATGAACGGCGTCTCGGGCCTGCGGGGCGACCCGGCCTATCCGCCCAAGCCCGAACGGCCCACGCCTCCCCTGGCCATCGGGCGGGGTGGTGAACTGCTGGCCGACGCCTTCAACAAGCTGGGCTGGCACTGGTGGTCCTCGGACAGCGCCATAGCCTCCGTGGAGTACGACGGTCGCCAACCCGATACCGGCGGCACGCTGCGCTCCCTGGCCAGCGCCGACATTATTTACTGGCCCCGGGCCCTCCGCCGGGGCGCCCGCCTCAAGACCTTCTGCCGGGTACGGGAAATCCTGGTAGACCAGTCGGGCCGGGCCACCGGAGCCCTCTACTATGACGCCAACGGCAACCTGCAGGAACAGCGGGCGCGGGTCGTGGTGGTGGCCGGCAACGGCGTGGGCACCGCCCGCCTGCTGCTAAACTCCAAGTCTGCCCTGTTCCCCGAAGGCCTGGCCAACAGCAGCGGCCTGGTGGGCAAAAACCTGATGCACCACCCCTGCGGCGGCGCCATGGGCATCTTTGAAGAATGGCTGGGCGGCGAGGCCGGTCCCCGGGGCAGTTCCATGCTGAGCCAGGAGTTCTACGAGACGGACCTGAACCGGGGCTTTGTTCGCGGGTATGACCTGCAGATTACCGGCGTTACCAGTTCGCCCCTGCCCACTGCCCTGGGCGGCATCCAGCAGGAAACGGTGCCCTGGGGACAGGACCACCACCGTATATTCGGCGAACGTTACGGCCACACCATCGGCATCACCGTGATGACCGAAGACCTGCCCGAGGAGAGCAACCAGGTAACCCTGGACCCGGTGTTGACCGACTCCCACGGCATTCCCGCTCCCCGAATCCAGTACACCGTCAGCGAGAATACCGACAAGATACTGGACCATGGCGTGGAGCGAGCCAAGGAGGTGCTGGAGGCTGCCGGCGCCAAGGAGGTCTACACCTCGCACATCCGGCGCAACGCTGGCTGGCACCTGCTGGGCACCGCGCGCATGGGCGACGACCCCAACAACTCGGTGGTGGACCGCTGGGGCCGGGCCCACGATGTGCCCAACCTGCTCATCGTCGACGGCAGCATCTTCACCACCGGCGCCTGCATCAACCCCACTACCACCATCCAAGCCCTGGCACTGCGGACGGCGGACTTTGTAAAGGGCGAGGGGAGCAGCCTGCTGGCGTAGGAAACGGGACAGTTCAACAGTACATAGAAAGGGCCCTCTTCGTATCGGAGAGGGCCCTTTCTATTGAGAAGAGGCAACTGTTACTACCCGCTCATGGTGAGCTTGTCGAACCATCGGCGGCAAGAGGCCATCCTTCGACAGTCTCAGAATGAGCCGTATACATTCATTGAACGCTATTGAACCCACTGCAGTCGCAGCACCCATTTTAAAAATGGCGTTCGGGTTTAGGTGGTTTTCGAATGAATGCAGGGCATCCACAAGGGCTGCTTCGACCAGGCAAGATCCAGACCACCTGTCCCGCCGCGACACCCACTGACAATTGCGCCTTGCGTCCCTTCCCCTACCTCTGTTAGCCTACCCCGGCTTTCATTCTCATTCGTAAAAGGAAGGTGAATCATGCCTAGAAATCTGGCCGGAAAGTGGCGGTGGCCGGGCGGGCGGCTATACTTGGAGTCAACAAGAGTAGCGAGGGCGGAGAATGCTGGGAGAGCGATCGGACCAGAGGGGCCTCTGGGAAGCGGACCGGTTGTATCTGGACCACGTGGGGCGGGACACCTTCTACGGTCTGCTGGCATCACTGCGGGGCCGGCTGTTCCGGGACGCGGATTTCGCCGAGTTCTACTGCCCGGACAACGGCCGGGACAGCGTGCCGCCCAGCCTGCTGGCGACGGCGCTGCTGCTCCAGTCCCACGACAAGGTGAGCGACGCCGAGGCCAAGGCCAGAGCTGACTTTGACCTCCGGTGGAAAGTGGCCCTGGGGATTGAGGTGGAGGACCGGCCCTTCGCCAAGAGCACACTGCAGGTGTTCCGCGCCCAGCTGATCCTGCACGACAAGGTGCGGGAGGTGTTCGAGTCCAGCCTGCGGCTGGCCCGGGAGTCGGGCTACCTGAAAAAGCGGAGCATGCGGGTTGCGCTGGACACGACCAACATCCTGGGTCGGGGCGCGGTGAAGGACACCTGCAACCTGTTGGCGGACGGGGTCGTCAAATTAATGCGTGCGCTGGCAGCAGTGGAGAAGTCTAGCGTCAAAGAATGGGCCAAGGCCCGGGGATACGGGCGGTACCTTGCCTCCAGCATCAAGGGCGAGGCCGCCATCGACTGGTCGGACCGTAAAGCGCGGCAGGCGCTGCTGGCCGGGATTGTGGCGGACGCGGACCGGCTGTTGGAGTTGTCGCGGCAGGCGCAGGGGGAGTTGCCCGAGAATGGTGAGGAGCGGCAGCACATCGTGGCGGCGGCGGAACTGCTGGGGCAGTTGCTGCTCCAGGACATTGAGCGCAAGAGCGGCGACGGCGATGACGATGACGGCGTGAGCCTCAAGGATGGAGTGAGCCGGGACCGGATGATGTCGGTGCATGATCCGGAGATGCGCCACGGCCACAAGAGCAGCAGCCGGCGCTTTGACGGACACAAGGCGGCGATTGTGGTGGATACCGATTCCCAGCTGATCACCGCCGTGGCGGTACTGCCCGGCAACGCTCCGGACAACCTGGGGGCGCTGGAACTGGTGGAACAGAGCGAGGCCAACACCGGTGTGCCGGTGGAGGAGGCCATGGGCGACGCCGCCTATGGGGACGGAGCTACCAGGCAGACCTTCGCCGACGCGGACCGCAAGCTGGTAGCCCGGGTGCCGGGCCGGCCCGACCGGAAGCACTTTCCCAAGGATGACTTTGTCATCGACCTGGCCGCGGGCAGTTGCACCTGTCCGGCGGGACAGGTCACCCACACCATCGTGCCAGCGGGAAAGCGGACGGATGCCGCGGGGCGGGTATACCGCTGGCAGGCCTTCCAGTTCGACGGGGCCGAATGTCGGACATGTCCACTGCGGTCCCAGTGCATCGCAGCCAAGGGCAGGAAGGGACGGCGGGTGCTGATCCATCCCCAGGAAGGCCTCCTGCAGGAGGCACGGGCGTTGCAGCAGAGCGCCGCCTACGACGAATATCGAGCGCGACGCGTGGCGGTGGAACACCGGTTGGCCCGACTGGTCCAGTTGGGGATTCGGCAGTCCCGCTATTTCGGCAGGGTCAAGACGCGATTCCAGCTGTATCTGGCGGCTACAGTGGCCAACCTGACCCTGGTGGCGGGCAAAAGCGGGCTGTCGGACAGTGTCGGCGGAGGAGCGGAAGCCCACCGCGTCGTCCTCAGTGCCGTCCCCAGTGATGTCCAGGCTGTTTCCCACGGTGTTGTCGCCCATGCTACGGCCATTTTCGGCGCGGTCCGGCTCGGAATACTGTGGACCGTGATTCTGCTCAAGCCGGCTTTACTGCCGAAATCCCTCTCCCCAACCAGGGCTTTTCGGCCCGGTTTCTAGGGTAGTACATTTCGAGGTTTTTGCTGATGACCTTGACCGAGCCGCCAAGTTTTATGGCGACGTGTTCGGCTGGAGCGTTGATAAGTGGGAGGGAGAGGGCGGTTTCGCCTATTGGCTGATCAATACCGGGGAAGAACCGGCACAAGGGATTAACGGGGGATTGGTGCAGCGTCCCGACCCACAGACAATGACCACAGTAATGTTGGACGTACCAACGGTGGACGAGTATGTTGACAAGATAACCGGCGGCGGGGGAACGCTTTTAGTGACCAAATTTGCCGTGCCAGGGGTTGGCTACGCCGCCTATTTCCGGGACACCGAGGGCAATCCTTTCGGGATATTCGAGGACAACTATACTGCGGCCTAAACTCCCGTAAACACGTTGAGATGCCCTGTTGCCAGCATAATCAAAATCTGACTTAGGAGCCCTCGCCATGCCCAGAGTAGTCCATTTCCAAATGTACGTTGACAATCCGGAACGAGCCAACCAGTTCTACTCCGAGGTATTTGACTGGCAATTCAATGGCTGGGAAGGGGATTCGGAGTTCTGGCTGGTCAATACCGGCGACGACTCGGAGCCGGGCATCAACGGGGGTATGCTGGTCCGTCCGGAGCCGTCAGCGGTCAATACCCTGGTTATGCAAGTGGACTCCGTTGACGACTACGCAGCGAGAATTGTTGAGAAGGGTGGCACCGAAACCGTGCCCAAGTTTGCCATCCCGGGGGTAGGTTACGCTGCCTACTTCATTGACACCGAAGGGAACCCCATCGGTATTTTCCAGGGTGATGAAGGGGCGGCTTAACCCAGCAGTAACGAAGCGCTGGAAGGCAATTCACCCCGACCGTCTTTCCGGCAAAGGCCGGAATCCAGGAATCCTCGTCGTTTTGAACGTCGACCTGTACCTGCCTTTTCTGGCTTGCGTCTCAAGGGCGCAGGGACGGAACAGCCCCAATTGACGTTGACACAGCATAAAGGTAGTATGACGGCAAACTGCGGAGGCCAGTTTTTGCCCCTTTTGGCAACCTATTACCAACAATTCCGCAGTGCTAACAACTAGGAGGAAAAAACTATGGCAGAAGTTTTTGGATCTGGCGATTTTCAATACACCTTTGTTGAAGACTGGGTAAAGCTGCCCGAGGGAAAGCGCCTGCTGGAATGTCCCGGCGTGATCTGCGACTCGGAAGACCGTGTGTTCATTCTCACCCGGGGCGAGGACCCGATTATGGTCTTTGACAAGGACGGCAACTTCCTCCGGTCCTTTGGTCAGGGACTGTTCAGCAACCGCACCCACGGCCTCTATGTCGCCCACGACGATTCCATCCTGGCCGCCGACGATGGCATCCATACCATCCAGAAGTTCACTCCCGACGGGGAAAAGGTGATGGAGATTGGTGAGCGCAACCATCCCGCCCCGCGCTGGAGCGGGCAGCCCTTCAACCGTCCCACTTCCGCGGCCATCCGGCCGGCCAACGGCGACATCTACATCTCAGACGGCTATGGCAACTCCCGCATCCACGTTTACACCGGCGACGGGGAGTATAAGCTTAGCTGGGGCGAGCCGGGCATTGACGCCGGCCAGTTCATCCGCCCCCACAACATCGCAGTTGATGGCGATGACCGGATCCTGGTGGTGGACCGGGAAGCACACCGGGTGCAGGTGTTTGATCCGGAAGGCGGTTTCATCACAATGTGGAGCAATATCCACCGCCCCGACGCCATGGTGCTGTGGGAAGACAACATCTACATCGGCGAGCTGAACGGCATGGGCGGCGTGGACGATGCCCCGGGTCTGGGCCATCGCGTAACCATTTATGACCTGGAAGGCAACCGCGTGGGTCTGTTCGGGTCCAAGGATGAGGGCGAGGGCGCAGGCGAGTTTATCGCCCCCCACGGCATAGCCGTGGACTCCACCGGCGCCGTGTACGTTTCCGAGGTGTCTTACACGATTCGCGGCTCCCACATGGACCCGCCCCGGGAACTGCGCAGCTTCTCCAAGTACGCGCGGGTTAGGTAGGTAAATTCTTTTCGAAGCGTAAAGGGAAGGGGCAATAACCCCTTCCCACTTCAGGCAATCTTCATGACTGCTCCCCATCTGGCGAAAATCGAGCGAATGTCCGACCTGCGAGCCACTTGGCCAAATGAGGCACAGCACTTTACGCCTTGGCTCGCCGAGAATCTAGCCGAATTGGGTGAAGCCCTCAGCATGGAACTGGAGTTGCAACAAATTGAAGCACCCGTAGGTGGCTACAATCTAGATATTTTGGCTGCCGACTTGGGTAGCCGCCGTCCTGTAATAATCGAGAATCAGTTGGAAACTACCGACCACGGTCACTTAGGCCAACTTCTGACCTACGCTGTAGGGTTCGATGCAGAAGCTGTGGTATGGGTGACGAGAGAATTTCGGGAAGAACACCGTCAGGCACTGGATTGGCTGAATCAACGCACGGGAGACGATACACAGTTTTTCGGGGTTACCGTGGAGTTGTGGCGAATTGGTGACTCATTACCCGCCCCACACTTTAATGTAGTGGCAACGCCTAACGGTTGGCGTAAAGAAGCCGTCCGTCGGACGAACAATGGTGAAACCCCAGGTGTATCGGAACGATCAGAACGTTATAGAAGCTTTTTCCAAGCTCTTATAGATACATTGCGGGAGAAGCATAAATTTACCAATGCTCGGAAGGGCCAGCCACAGAATTGGTATAGCTTTTCCACTGGATACAGTCACATCACATTCGGTGCGAATTTCACGGGTCAGAAAGAAGCAAGGATTGAAGTCTATATCGACTTTCCAGAGGCCGATAGCAATTTGAAGATGTTGCAAGATTTGCAGCTGCATGAAGAGGAAATCCGCTCGCAGCTTGGTACATTAGACTGGCAACGACTGGATAACAGAAGGGCCAGTCGTATAGCCCTCACTCGAGCGGGCAATATTGACGAGGATGACGACACCTTGGCCGAGGTTCAGGATTGGATGGTAAATAATCTGCTTGCGTTTAGGCGGGTCTTTGGACCTTTGTTGAACCAACTCACCGGATAGAGGCACCTTCTTCATTATGGCGGTAGATGAAACATCCTTTATGTGGAAGGACTATACCCAACGTCGAATAGCCGAAAGATCCCTGTTCATTCCTTTTGACATGGGCATGGAATTCGTCGGAAATATGAGCGGTAGCGACCTAGTAAAAATTGTATCAGAGTCTACAAAGGGCCGACCCTTAACTGACTAGCTAAGGAATTTTCTATACTCCGACTTGATAATTGTGGTCAAAGACAACGGAGAAACCAAGTATCTGGTAGTGGAAATCGCCTTTAAGGGAGAGCAAAAACACTTCCGGAAAGTCGTTCGTCACGCTCGAATTCTTGAAGAACATTCCGGCATACATGCTTTTCCGGTAATAGCTTGCTGTCAAATTAGCCCCGAGCTAAAGGAAGAAGTTGATACAGGTCAAGTCTACTGGCACTATGTACCTGACCATGTTCTCGACCTTCACTAAGCGAGGATTCTGCCCTAGTCTTGTCTAACGTGCCAAACAAGGAGACCAATTTGACCAACGAAACCACCGCAGCCTGGACCGACGTTTTCGAGGCTGTTGAAGCCCTTTACGAACTGGGCTGGACCGACGGCCTGCCCGTGCTCCCTCCCACGTCCGAAAAGGTGGCCGAGTTCCTAGGCTCCGCCGGCCGGGATGGTTCGGAGATTGTAGGTGAGTTGCCCGAACGGCGCAGACAGATTACTGCGGAGAAGGTCGCGGCCAACGCGGTGATGGCCGGCTGCAAGCCCGAGTATATGCCGGTGGTGCTGGCAGCGGCCGAGGCCATGCTGGCTCCGGAGTTCAACCTGGTGGGGCCTTCCTCGAGCATGGGCGGCGCGGCCACGCTGGTTATAGTCAACGGGCCCATCGTTCAGGAGCTTGGCATCAACTCCCGCAACAACCTTTTCGGTCCTGGCAACCGGGCCAATTCCACCATTGGTAGGGCCATTCGGCTCATCCTGATGAACGCCTGTGCCGCCATCCCCGGCCTCTACGACCGCAGCGTAATCGGCCACCCGGGCAAGTTCAGCTACTGCATTGCCGAGGCGGAAACCGAGACCCACTGGACGCCGTTGCACGTGGAGCGAGGCTTCTCGCCGGAACAGAGCGGGGTAACACTGTTTGCCTGCGAGGGTCCGCGGCAAGTGCGCTCGGTGGGCCGGCCGGAAGCTATCTTGTACGCCATTGCCGACGTGGCTTCTTCGCTGGGCACCTCGCTGTCCACTTCCGGCTCCGTGGGCGACCCGGCGGCGGGAATCCGGCAGGGGGAGACGGTAGTCACCATCGCTGGCAACAGCGGCCTGTGGAAGGACTGGAGCAAGGCCGACGTCAAGGCATATCTCCAAGCCCACATTCGGCGCTCGGTGGCCGATTTCAAGCGGGCACAGGTCTTCCCCGGAGAAGTGGAACCCGGGGATGCGGAGCGCATGGTCCCTCTGACCGCCGCGCCGGAGGACATCCTGGTGGTATTTGCAGGTGGCGAGGAAAGCAATATGTCCTCGGTGATACCCAGTTGGGGGCCCAAGGTAGGTTCCTCAGCGGTAACTCGGGAAGTTAGAAAGTAGCGGCTCTGAGTGATTCAGCAGCGTCCGCACCTGTGTGGTAAGCTAACCGCAAAGTCCCTGATAACCAGATCAAAAGGGGGAAGGGAATATGAGCGAATACACCTTGGTTAATCCCACCACCGAGCCGGTAACGCCACCGTTTGACGGGGCGCCCCGGTTGCCTACCCTGGCCGGTACCCGCTTGGGAATCATTGACGACAGCAAGCGGAATGCCGACGTGCTGCTGGAAGAACTGGCAGAGGTAATGCGCACCCGCTACGAAATCAGCGACGTGAAGTGGCACCGAAAGCCCAGCGCCTCCCGACCCGCCGACCCGGCCGCCATTGCAGCGCTGGCTACCGACTGCGACGCGGTGGTGATTGCCATTGGTGATTGAGGGTCCTGCAGCGCGTGCAGTGTGCACGACGGGATTCACGTGGAAAAGGCGGGATTGCCTTCAGCTACCATTTGCACTGACCGGTTCATCCCCACCGCCAAGGGCATGGCCAAGATGTGGGGCGCCGCCGACTACCCCACGATATTCACCGAGCACCCTATCGAGAACCTGAACCGCGAACAGTTGCGGAAGCGGGCCGAGGGGCTGGCCACCGAGGTGGTGACTATTCTGACGGGTAGTTAGACCCAGTGCAAGAAGATGCATTGTTGGACTGGCAGGCCAGATCGGCCTGCCAGTTTGTCATTTTGAGCGAAGTCGAAAAATCCGAAGTCCCGCCGCGCTAAAGTTAACCGGCTGCACAAACCAAAGTTTGTAGGCCCGAATTTAGAGCCTTCGGCAGGAACCATTTTACTGTTTCAAGCTGACTCACGTAGTATCAATTAAGGCTGGGTTTGCTTATGTTGTACAAATAATACTGTTGAGATTCAGCCTCTTAACGCTTCACTCAGTATCAACTGAAATCAGCTAATTAGTGGTAACTATTGTGGCAACCATTTCGAGGCTGTTCTCATGCGGCCCACCAAATTATCCGCTACTTTCGTCGCCAGGGTCAGAACCCCGGTTCGCTACGGCGACGGGCGGGGTGGTAACGGTCTGTCCCTGTTGGTCAAGACCACCGCCAGTGGCCGCATCAGCCGCTCCTGGACCCAGCGGTTACGGATCTACGGCCGGCAACCCGGCATTACCGGGCCTTGCCGCCCCATGAGGTGCCGGAAGCCATGGCCCAGATTGAAGAGTCAACCGCCTCTCCGGTGGTCAAGCTGAGCTTCAAGTTCCTGGTGCATACCGCCGTCCGGTCCGGAGAGGCCCGCCTGGCCGCCTGGGACGAAATAGACCTGGAAAACAAGGTCTGGACCATTCCGGCCCACCGGATGAAATCAGGGCGGGAACACCGGGTGCCCCTCACCGCTGAAACCATTGGAATCCTCCTCGAGGCTCAGGAACTGACCGACGGCAGCGGGCTGGTGTTCCCCAGCCCGAAACGGGCCAAGGCCATTACCGACGCCACCTTTTCAACGCTCCTGAAAAACAACTGCGTCAACTGCGTCCCCCACGGGTTCCGGCAATCTTTTCGCAATTTCTGTGCTGAGGAAGGGCACGACCGGCAGTTGGCGGAACTGGCTCTGTCTCACTTCGCTGGCGACCGGACGGAGGCTTCATATCTGAGACCGACGCCCTGGAAAAGCGCCGGGATCTGATGGCCCAGTGGTCTCGACACGTGAATCCCTTGCCGCAACTTGGATCGTCCGTAGAAGTTGGTATCACAGGCCTGGAGCAGGAAAGTGAAATGGTGCTCCCCTGATTTCCCATTTGGGGATGCATTTGGGTTTCCTTCTGAAGTGGGGATCTGTTCCGATTCAGACTGACCCACGAAAACCCAAAAGCAAACGGAGCCGTCGATGTGGATAACCTTGGCCTCACACACCGGTTTGACGGCAGGCTTGTACTTATGACCGGCCATTTGATCCCACCAGCTACCACTAAGTAACATTGTCAAAATAGCGAGGCTCCAACGGCGGCGGTACCAGATAAGAGCAGAAGCCAGTTGGAGCAGGCCAAGGTAATTGGATGGCCTTTTGGCCTATCGCACCAGTATGGCCCGCCACTTGGACCGCCATCCCAAGGCGCGTTCCACCACCCACCGCCGGGCTGGATGGGGTTTTTCCCCGACTGGTCCAATTTCTCTTCGCCAATACGGCCGATATGGGACTGGTATCCGGTGTCGGCGGCGGTTTCGTGGCCGGTGGGATTGTCATACCCCTGGTCCAGGCACAGGTCTTGAGCGCTTTCCGGCCGACGCACCACTATACTCTCCAGCGTCAACCTGAGGAGTTTCGTATCGTGGACATTGGCTCCGGCCACTACCACGCTCAGGGGCCCGCCACCCCCGTCGACCAGGATGCTTTTCTTGCTGCCGGCCCTGCTCCGGTTTGTGAGGTTGCGTCCAATAGCGCCCCCCAAAAACCCGCCTTTCCCATCGAGCAATCGGCTGACTGCCATGCCCAGTTCACCCGGTCCAGCTCCTGGCATTCTTCTATTGGCACGGCCCAGGCACCCTCCAGCAGATCAGGTTCCACCTAACGCCGGAAGGTCCGGTGGATGACGCTGTCATCCCCCAATTCCCTGGGTAAAAGGCTGGCTGAAGCATTCTCTGTAATGTATAATAGCATTGATACATATAGATTATACTCTATCTGCTGAACACCTGCTACACCCCCCGCCAACGTCACGTACCGCCAATAAGGTAAGGCACGTACCCCTGCACTTGCACGGCCACCCCCCTCATCATGCTACCAAGGAGGTCCTTTCGAATGAATGAACAACTGCCTGACTACAGCCATCCCCGCTATGACCGTTTTCGGGATATGCCCTTTTCCAGGATTATTGACAAGCACGGCAACGACGTAACCAGGGAGCGGATGCTGCCCAAGACTCTCCGGGAGTGCCAGGTCTGTGGAATAGCCATCCAGGTAATCATCGAGGATCTGGACCAGGGAATTGCCGACCTTCGCTGCAGAATATGCCGGAAGGAAGCGAAAGATCCCTCGGATTAGCAGAGGCCCCGCACCGTAATTTCAATCCACAGGAGGCTATGCCATGAAACAGGTACCAGCAGCTATTAGAAAGGTTTACCCGGCCGTCACCGCTCCGGGAATCACCCAATCTCAGGGACAATGGCAGGAGGACGGCAGGTGTTGCGCCGGATCCCGAATGGCCCATGCCCTGGGAGTCGCTTCGGGAAACTTCCTGGACGGCGCCGACGCCTGGGCAAGGGAGATGGGTGGTAATCGTGCCCACGTCATCCTGATGCTCCGGCGGGCGGGAGCCGGCTGGGACCCCCTGGGGCCCGAGGAATGGCCAACGTCCCCCCGAGGGGTGTGGGCAAGCCTGTCCGGAGAGGAAGAACTGCCTCCCTTGGCCGGCGCGGACTTGCGGGGGACAGACCTGCGAGGGGCAGACCTGAGAAATGGAGACTTCACCGGGGCAAACCTGGCGGGCGCCGATCTGACTGGCGCGGACCTGTGGGGGGCGTGCCTGGAGGGCGCCAACATGGAGCAGGTCACCTTTAACGAGACCACCATGGTGGATGGAGAATTCCTGCTTTCCCCGACTCCAGCGGGCGCAGGCCACATTTTCCATTAGCAGGCACCGTTTCCCAGCAGGATATGCCCGGATCCTTCCCTATCGGCACAACGCCGCCCGCTAAAGCAAAATTATCTTGAGGTGACACCTATGACGGAAGAAGAACGACAAGCCAGAGCGGAACGCCGCGCCGGCATCCAGTCTGGCGCACTCGCCGGGTGGGAGGTATGACCGTGGCCAACTTTAGTCACTGGTCCGATGAAGAGCCACCCCCTCACTTCCCCAAGCGCAAACAGGAGCAAGAATAAAGGTTCCTACGCCCAGGGCGGGGATAGACCCATGGAGTCCAGCTAACGACGTCTCCAATCTCAGGTTCCCCGCCCACGCAGGAATAGACCCTGGTGCGCCTCTTCCTCTACGCCGTCGAGGTTGGTTTCCCCTCCCACACATAGTCTCTGATCACAGACCATTGACAGCCGAGGTACTTGAAGTAGCCAATCCCTTTGGCGGGCAGGACAACAGCCCGCAGAACATAACATTCTACGGGCTGCCCGGCCGGCGTAGTTGGCATCTACTCCGGACGTAGGCGCCAATGGTGGGTTAAGCACCATGGGCCATGGGCCATGGGTCTACCTATATCACGGCGTTCTGCGAGGAACTAGGATAGTTGCCAAGATGATAGTGGGTGGTTTGGGTGATGGATGGGGCGAGCTTCGAGCGGGTCTACGACAGCTTTGGGGAATTCCATGCCTTCTTTGCGGCCTCCTTCGGCCGCAAGCAGTGGCGGGAGCATAGCTGGAACTATCTTCAGGGGCTGCTGGTGCAGGCTGGGGAGCGGCGCAACGCCGAGAACCTGTCGGAATCGGTGGGCATCTCGGCCCGGGCGATGCAGCGTTTTCTGACCGAGGCCCGGTGGGACGATGCGACAGTGATCGGGCGGCTGCAGGAATACCTGGCCCCAGGCTGGCTCACCCCGAGGCGGTGTGGGTGTTGGACGGCAGCGACTTTCCCAAGCAGGGGAGGAAGTCCGTGGGGGTAGCCCGGCAGTACTGCGGGAGGCTGGGCAAGGTGGCCAACTGCCAGGGTGGGATGTTCCTGGCCTAGGTCAGCCCGCTGGGGCGGGCATTGGTGGACAAAGGGCTGTATCTGCCCGAGAGTTGGACCTCGGATCCGGGCCGCTGTGCGGCGGCGGGGGTGCCCGAGGAGCGGCGGAGCTACCGGTCGAAGACGGAGTTGGCCTTGGAACTGCTGGAGCGGGCCCTGGGGTTGGGCCACCTCAAGGCCGGATGGGTTGCCGGAGACGACGCCTTCGGGATGTCGCCGACCTTTCGGGAGGGACTGGCGGCCCTGGGGATGCGCTACGTGCTGGACGTTCCGGGCAGCACTCCGGTCTGGCCCCTGGAGCCTTCGTGGGAGTCGGCCTGGACCACTCCGAGGTCTCCGGGGTTCGGGCGCCCCCGCAAGCCCAGGCTCAGGGACGGGCAGCGTCGTACCATGGAGCAGCGCAGTGACGAGTTGCCGGATGAGGCCTGGCGGGAGATAACGGTGGCCCAGGGAAGCCAGGGGCCGCGGAGCTATATGTTCTGCGCCCAGCGGGTGCGGGTAACCCGAAAGGGCAAGCCGGGCCATGAGGCATGGGCCGTCTACCGCCGGAACCTGGACGGCAGCGAGCCCCGCTACTACCTGTCCAACGCTCCTGAGGACACAACCTTGGAGACCCTGGCCTGCGTGGGGGGTTCCAGGTGGCCCATTGAAACGGAGTTCGAGACGGAGAAGGGCGACGTGGGGCTGGACGAATACGAGACCCGCAGTTGGGCGGGCTGGCATCACCACATAGCCATGTGCCTGCTGGGTGGAGCTTTCCTGCTGGGCCTGCAGCAGGCTTGGGGGGAAAAAGATGCCCCGGATCACCCGTCCCCAGGTGTACCGGGTGGTGTGGGAGATGCTGCCCCGGGAACGGTTCGGGCCGGAGGAGTTGCTGCTGTGGCTGGAGGATACGCAGCTACGCAACGAGCGGGCTCGCCGCTCCCACCAGAGACGCCGCTCCGCCCGCCGTGAAGGCAGGATGGAGCCACCACCTTAAACGCGTCGTTGTAGTACTAGGGGATGCCGTTCCATCCGCTCCTGGAAGGCAGCTCACCGACCTACTAACTCCACAAGCACGCGAACACTCTCTTGCCGGAACGTTATCTTCCATACATGGAGTAGAGGCCTTCCCGTTTCACACCGAAACGGCATATTGGAGATATCCAATAGATTGGGTAATTCTTAAGTGCATTAACCCAGGAACTGGTTACCGAAAAACACTGCTCATCGATGGATGGAGATTAAGGTTGGGTAATGATGAGGTAAAGGCATTGGAAGATAGCCTGATGGTAGTCAAAAACGGCTCGCGAAGTTTCCTTGCATCTGCTGTTGAGAGGAGGGGCGGAAAGCTCTTCTTTCGTTACGACCTTGGATGCATGAAACGGGCCTGCACTGCAGCCGCCTCGGCGGTTAATATCTTAAAGAAACGAGTGGAAGAAGCCAGGTACGAGGAAGTTCAGTGGAAACCCGGTCGGCACGTGATATTCGACAACCACCGAATGCTTCATTCTCGAGCTAAGTCATACGTTCCTGACGCTGACAGGAAGATAGAGAGGGTTTACGTTGTCAAGCAGCGGAAATAATTCTGTGTGGTCCGAGGATGAACTTTGGGCCAAGGGAAAGCTCTACGTACAAAGAGCATTGGAAGTAGGCCGGGAAGACTCTCTATATCCATTCTGGATGAGTTTGGCCTTAGAATTCTTGGCACGTGCGGCTTTGTCCAAGATTAGCCCGGTCCTGAACGCCGATCAACGAGAAGAGAAAAACATCCTTTTTGGCTTAGGTATTGAGACGTCGGGGACACCTAAGACTATTCCTCTGCACACAGTATATTCACGCTGCGAACGTCTTGTACAAGGTTTCGAAAAGTCCCATAGGAACTTCTGCGACTTTCTAGGATTTCAAAGAAACGAAGAATTGCATACCGGCGGCTTGCCTTTCGAGAACCTCAAGCTCCAAGATTGGCTCAAGGATTATTTTACGGTAGTGGAAGTCCTGTGTCGGCATCTTGAACGCAGTCTGGAGGATTTGTTGGGAAATGTTGAAGGCGGTGCCGCACGCGAATTGTTATTGGCGGACTCAGCACAGCTAGAGTCTTCAGTCAAAGAGATGGTAGCTGCTCATATGAAGGTATTCGATGGTAAATTAGAAGCTGAAAAAAGCAACTTAAGAGAAGAAGCTCGTGTTGGGTGTCGGTTTCCAGATGATTCATCAAAGCGGGTAGACTGCCCCTCTTGCTCTTCACCCAATCTTGTTCGAGGAAGAGAAATTGGTAGATCCAGGCCGTATTACGAGGATGGAAACTTGCTGGAAGAAGTTACAATGCTATCTCAGTCGTACTATTGCCACGCGTGTGGTCTGAATTTACCCACCTTGGCACATATTCAGTGGTCCGGGATAGAGCTTGAGTTCACTGTGGAAGTATGGACTGATCTCCATGAACACCAAGAATTCGACTACTATTATGACGAGTACCGGAACGAGTAACGTTACCCACTCAGCCCTCTTCTCTCTGGTCTAGCGTTGGGTCTAAGCCGTATTGTCACGAATTTAATGGTCTGATCCTGGATACTATCCTTTGGTGTGAGGTTGTGTTGTGGGAGGGGCATCCATGGTGCGGGAAGTTTACGGAGTCCATCCGAGCACCCGGGGAAAAGGGACGGCCCAGAAAGATGAACCCGTCGGGCAAGGATTCGGCCCAGGCAATCACCCGGGCACGCATCCTGCTCAAGACGGACGAGGTTTGGACCCGTTGCGGGCGCGTGTCCGCTGGCTGGCCGGTCAACGGCGCACCGATGGCGGAGTTGGCCCTTCTTTGTCTGGCCCCGGTCCGTCTGCCACCCCTGGGCGTGGGCGCACCAGGCGCAGACGGCCGTCGCCAGGTCCCTGTCCCGGGTTGCTGGGTACTACTGACGGTCATGTACGTCCCCAACAGGCATGAGCCATGGTGGACAGCGGCTGCATGTCGGGAGATAATGCCGACTGTTATGAAGGCGCTCATCTCCAAGGCCATCCGGGTGACGGCCATAGTTGTGCCCGTCACCCTGCTTCTGCTCCTCTCCTGAGACAGGCTGACAGTTACGTCGGCGGACCCTGTCACCGATATCCAACGAGAGCTGACGGCGCTCTGGTAGCCAGCTTCGACGAAAATACATCGGTGCAGGCAGCCGAGGTGATGTTATAGGGTATGCGACCTTGCCGACCATGGACCTTTAGCCCTTTCGGGCCGGCTGAGTGACCAGATCATCGCTTCAATCGCAAGCCATCGGAAATTAACTGCGGGGAACCAATGACAATATGACACTCCGTTTTGTCCATGCCGCTGATCTCCACCTGGATAGTCCCTTCACCGGTATCAGGGCGGCCGCGCCGGAAAATGTGGCCAGCGCACTTTACTCGGCAACATTCGATTCCTACAGAAACATCATAGACCTCTGCATCTCTGAACGGGTGGATGCCCTGCTCGTCGCCGGCGACGTCTACGACGGCGCCGACCGCAGTCTGCGAGCCCAGCAGGCTTTCATCGAGGGACTGCGCAGCCTGGACGCCGTCGGGATACGTTCGTTTGTATGCCACGGAAATCACGACCCCCTGGATGGCTGGGAAGCGCGCCTCTCGTACCCTGCTGGATGCCGTCGATTCGGCACTGAATTCTCTGCCGAGCCTGTGTTCTTAGACGAACCCCATCGGGCCCTGGTTTACGGCATCAGCTATCCGACCCGGGATGTGTTTGAGAATCTCGTCTCCCGTCTTGGGCAAGTGGAAGAGCCGGCATTTACCGTCGGGTTGCTGCATGCGAACGTCGGCGGCAACGCCGACCACGCGCCTTATGCTCCCTGTACCCTGGATGACCTGGCACAAACGGGGATTGACTACTGGGCTCTGGGCCACGTTCACACCCGCCAGGTCCTCCGGGAAGGGAATCCAACGGTGGTATACCCGGGCAATTCTCAAGGCCGACACCCCAACGAGACCGGCGCCCGGGGCGTGTACCTGGTGGAAATCGAATCTAATGGAAACGTCAAACTGGATTTCCGCCCGACAGACACCGTGAGGTGGGAACGGGTGAGCGTAGACATCGGCGACTTGGAGACTGAGCAGGATCTGCTAAACGCGGTCGATGACGCCATGCAGAGCCTGTTGGACGGCCCAGAGGGCAGGTCCGTGGTCACGCGACTAACGCTGACAGGCCGTGGTGATTTGAACCATTTCCTGAGGCAGCCCAGGGCGGCAGACGATATCCTGGAGGGGGTCAACGAACGGTGGGCAGGCGAACTACCATTTGCATGGTGCGAACGGATTGAAGACGCAACCGCCGCTCCCATCGACCGCGATGCGATGCGGGCCGGCGAGGACTTCCTGGCCGAGGTGCTCCGGACCGCTGACGGCCTGAAGGAATCCCCTTCCCCGCTACGTGAGGGCCTGGGTGAGCTCTTCCAGCATGCTCAGTACCGACGGTATCTTTCCAATCTCACCGACGAAGAAATCGCTGGGTTGCTCAACGAAGCGGAGGCATTGGCAGTAAATCTCCTTTCCGAGGAAGAGGGCCTATGAGAATTACTGGACTGCACATTGATGGATTCGGCCGTTTCGCTGACTGTAGTTTCGGCCCGCTGGACCGTCAGGTCACAGTCTTCTACGGTCCAAACGAGGCGGGCAAGAGCACTCTGCTGGAATTTGTCCGCAGGATTCTGTTCGGTTTCCCAGGTGGCCAGAGCAGGGCCAACCCATATCCGCCCCTGTCCGGCGGTCGCCCCGGGGGAAGGATAACCATTACTACCGACTCCGGTGAAACCATCACCATTGACCGGACTTCGGGTCGCGGAGGTGGTGTTGTTTCGCTCACCACCAGTGTGGGAGAGACACTCCCGGCTAGCGAGTTGCCGCAGCTGCTGGGAAACCACTCGAGAGGCGTATTCGAGGGCATCTTTGCATTCACCCTGGATGAATTGAACAATGAGAGCCTGCTGAACAGTGACAGCGTCAACCTGCGGATATACAGCGCAGGCATCGGAGCGATGAGACTGCCAGCCGCCCTGGCCACCCTGGAATCCGAAAAGCAGGACCTCTTCCGGCCCCGCGGCAGCAACCAGGCCATTCCCAAGGTAATGGCTCAAATTCGGGAAACCGACGCAGCCCTGCAATCCATCGCAGGCTACTCCACAGAATACCGCAGGCAATCAGAAAGGCTCGCCGAGCTGGAGCGAGAACTCAAGGTCGTGGGCGAGCGCCGCCTGGACCTGGCGTCGAAGAAGGAGCGTCACGAAAACCTGGAGCGGGCCTGGGAACCCTGGAGCGACCTGGTAGTAGCGGAACAACGACTGGCGGAACTGCCGGCCGTTGAAGCGTTTCCCGAGAATGGCAGCGTCCTCTTGGAATCCCTTGAGACACGGTCCGACACTGCCCGCCAGGACCTGGAAGCGTCAGAAGAAAAGCTGACACGGATCAAGGCGACCGTTGACCAGGAGATCGAGCATCTTACCATCCTGGAGCGGTCGGCCGAGGTTCGCGACCTTGAGCGAGCTCGAAGCGCATTTGATCAGTCGGTCAAGGACCTGCCCGAGCGGCGGGCCGAACTGTCCGGTAAACGCTCTGAGTTGGCGGCTACGCTGGCAAACCTGGGTCCCGATTGGGATGCCGAACGCCTCCACGGTTTCGACCTGTCGCTGGTTGTCCGTGAGGAGGTTGCCTCCCACGGTGAGCGGCTTCAGGAAGCCCGGACCGCTTTGGAGAGATCGCAGACCGCGCTGGCGCAGGAAGAAAATACATTGGCAGAAGCCCGGGAAGCTACGGAACAGGCACAGACCGAGCGGGATAACACCGGGCGACCTGAGTGGGATGAGAACGATATACGTGAGCGTCGCCGGAGAATACGACGCTCCAGGGACACACTGGCGGAAATGGAACGGGTCCGAGACCGAAGCACGGACCTGCGTGCGCAGATCGCCGATGAACAGGAGCCCGGCGGAGTAACGCCTGCCTCAGGAACCTCCCGGCTGATCTCGATCCTGTTGGGAGTGGTGGGCATCGCGCTGCTGCTGGCTGGTCTCTGGCTCGTGACAGCCTCCACCTTTGAGGCTGGCGCGCTCCTGGCGGTGGTCGGCGCCGTGCTGGCAACGATTGCAGCTTTCTGGTTCGTCAGGGGCCGTTCGCCCGGAGGGGCCACAGAGCACCCGGGGGCGGCGCGGGTCCGCAGGCAAATCAGCGCAGCTGAAGAGCAACTTGCGTCAATACAGTCGCGGCTCCAGGCGGAGTCAGGTGCATTGGAAGTGGGGGTAGTGGACACGGATGCCCTGCTGGAAGCCGAGGGAGGGCTGGATGCGGCGGAGGCGCGGCTCAGGGAATTCCAGCAACTGGAAGCCAGGTTGGTCCAGGCAGCTGAACGCGCCGAACGCCAGAAGCTCCGACGGGATGAAGCGCAGCAGTCCGTGCAGGCGGCTCAGGCGACGTTTGAGGCCGAGGCGCAGGCGTGGCAGGCATGGCTCCAGGAACGTGGCCTGGTGAGCACCTTCTCCCCTGGCAACATCCAGGAACTGCGCACCCTGGTGGACCTGGCGATGGCTCATGACCGCGACGTGGGCGCCATGGAGGAGCGCATCGCCGCCATCCAGAAGGACATCGATGAATTCGTCGACATTTGCCGGCCATTGGCGGAAGACCACGGCTTGGAGGTACCGTCGAGCGAATACACCAGGGTCGCAGGTATAGCCGACGACGTTATAGACCTGCATCGCGACGTGTCCGAAGAGGCTCGAGCGCACGCTGGCGCTGAGAAGGAACTGGAGGAAGCCCAGCTTGAGTTGAGCGAGCGTCAGAAAGTCCAGCAGGCGGTAGCCAACGAGATCAAGGCGTTACTGGAATCCGGGGAGGCGGAGGACGAGGCCGACTTCAGAAGGAGAGAGCAGGTTTTTCGGGATCGGGCCGATCTGACCGCAGCCATCTCCGGATCCCTGGAGCAGATGCAGCGGATTAGCGGGCCGGGCGATCCCCTGGAAGAGCTCCGGAGCGCTCTGGCCGCGACTGACATACAGACCATCCGCGACAACATCCGGGAGTGCGAGGCAGAACTGGAAGAGACCGACGCGCAACGGTCGGTGTTGGATACAGAGCGCGGTTCCATCCAGACAACCCTGGAGGGGCTCGCCAGCGAGGAGGATTCGTCCAGACTGAGGTTGGAGCATCACCGTCTCTCCGAAGAATTACAGGGACACGCGCGCGATTGGGCGGTGCGCGCCATTGCCGAGAGCCTGATCAGGCAGGCGCAAAGCAAATTCGAAAAGGAGCGCCAGCCGGACGTGATCCGCCACTCCCAGCGTTTCTTTCTTGACGTCACCGACGGCGTCTACCAGGCCGTCTTCTCGCCGTTGGGCAGTTCCGAGATCAACGTCGTGGACACTGCGGGCAACGTCAGGACACCCCAACAGCTGAGCCGCGGCACCCGTGAGCAACTGTTTCTGGCATTGCGCTTCGGCCTGATTCTCGAACTGGGCCAGCGGTCGGAACGCCTGCCCGTGATCGTTGACGAGGCGCTGGTGAACTTCGACCCGACCAGGGGGACCAGGGCTGCCGGGGCATTCATCGAACTTTCCGAGACCAACCAAGTGCTGGTATTCACCTGTCATCCGCAGGTCGTGGAGTGGTTCCAGGTCGCAGCGGCTGAACGCGACGCAGCACAACCGGAGGTTGTGCAGATCTGAGCCAACGTGAGGCATGAATGCCTGCGACAGGCAAGGGACGTTCGCGTGTCGACCTCGACAGCCGATTGCAGTAAGTACGAACGAAACGACGGTCCTGGAATCAGCTGAGGACCGGGGCGGCTTCCGGGGTGTCCCTGGCAGTTGGTAGTACCGGGCCTGGCTCCGGAGGCGTCGTACGGATCCCTGTTCAACCGAGCCATTCCGGTGGGCACCTCCGTCAACTGTAGTACATCCGACCGCCTTGCCCCATCAACCATACTTGCACACGTTGGCAAGTTTTGTTATAACGACAACATGCAGATCCCGCGTGAACCCATCGCCATTCGTCAAGCGGCGGAGCGTCTTGCCGCTATCCTTGAAGTCCCCTGGCATGCCGGTCTATTAACTTATGGCGTTTCCACCGGTGGAGGCCGCAGCTGGGACGCAGTGCTGGCTTGGCAGGGGCGCACTTTTGGATTGGAATGGAGGAGATCGGGCTCCCTGGCGCCGGTCGCCGCGGCGATTCACGAGCTGCAATCGATAAGGGATGCTGTGGAAGAGGGAACCATCCCAATCCTTGCGGTGCCATATATGGGAGACACAGCACGGGAGCGGTGCGCGGACGCCGGGCAGTCCTGGCTGGACCTGTCCGGAAACGGGAGAATCGTTGCTTCGGGAATCTTCTACCAGAACCTGGGGAATCCCAACCAGTTCCGCCGGCCCGGCAGGCTGGAGAGCGCTTTCGGGCCAAAGGGGTCACGGATAGCCAGGCGACTTCTCATGGAACCGGGAACCCCGGTGCTGCAGAGAGTTCTGGCGTCCACCACAGGGTTGGACGAGGGGTACGTCAGCAGGGTTGTCGGTAAACTTCTGGAAACCGGCCTTGTCGAGCGACGGCCGGATGGTATCCAGGTAACCGACCCCGACACGCTTCTCGCCGCCTGGAGGGACGAGTACCGGTTCGGCCGTCATCACGTTATCCGCGGACACATTGCATCCGGCGCCGGCATCTCACCTGTTCATTCCATAGCTTCAACTCTGTTCCAGGCGGATGCACGTTACGCTGCGACTGCTCTTCCGGCGGCGTGGCTATTGACACGTCATGCCGGATACCGTCTTTGTACCGTCTATCTCCTTGAGCCTCCGTCAGCGGGGCTGAAGATGGACCTGGGCTTCCGGGATGAGGAGAGGGGGGCGAATACCTGGCTGGTGGTGCCAAACGACGAAGGGGTGTTTGACAGAGCCAAAGAGCTGGAGGGTGTGAACTGCGTCCACCCACTGCAGGCCTATATTGACCTGAAGCATCATCCCGAGAGGGCGGCTGAGGCGGCCGAGGAACTTCGGCAGCGGGTACTGTTCCGAGACAACCATGACGCTTAAGCCGCAAAACATGGATGGATACGACAGCGGACAGGTCCAACAGGTTCTACAGACCTGTCTCTATCTTGCCACCAAGTTGGGAGACCTGCTCGACGAGATTGTCCTGGTCGGCGGGCTGGTGCCCTATCTCCTTATCGACCAGGACAATCTCCCCATGGGTGTGGCCCCTCACCCAGGTACCATGGACCTCGATCTCGGATTTGCGCTGGCCATGCTGGATCAGGAGCGTTATCGGGAGTTGGCGTTACGATTGCGGGACGCAGGCTTCTCGCCGGATGTTACCAAGGAGGGCACTCAGCGATTGCAATCCTGGAGAATGGCTGCAGACCCGCCTGTCATTGTTGATTTCCTTATTCCTCCCAGTAATGAATCGGACGAGCCAGGTAGACTTCGCCATATACAGGCGGATCTTGCCGCTATAATTATCCCGGGCCTGGATTTGGCCTTCCTGGACCGGGAGATCCGGACAATTTCAGGCAAACTCCCTTCTCAGGCATATGCCGCTCGAGATATTCCCGTATGCGGCCCTGGCGCATTTACCGTCCTGAAGGCTCTGGCCTTTGGAAACCGGGCGGCATATAAGGACGCCTACGACCTCTTTTACATATGGAACGACGTAGGAGTCCAGACCGTTGCAGAGCGGCTTTCTTCGCTCCGGCCTAACGGTCATGTTGATGCCGCACTGGAAATGATCGAGAGAGACTTTTTTCGGCACGATGGACTCGGCCCTATTGGAGTTGCCACATTTCTGACCAATGGCCCCAACGATGAGATCCAGGCGGATGTTGTGGGTCAGGCCCAGCAGCTCCTTACGTCTTTGGGACATTCTTGACCATGCCTACTTTTGTTGGAAGAAGGTCCAGGCTCTCGGTGGCCATCTTGGCCGCATCTCTCTTTGCTTTCCCTCTGTCCGCGGCGGTGGCTGGCCCGGTGCCGGAGCCAGTGTCTACCAGTCACGATCAGCTCGAGGAGGTGTCATTTGCAGGAGTGGCCACCGCTGAGGGGGAACTTCGGCGGCCTCAACATTGACCTGCGATTTTACTCTGGTTACGGCTTCTCCGTACCTCTAGACGAATGGTAGGCGTCGTTCTTGGGATTCATCTGGTTGGCGCGATTGTCGTCGTTTCCTCGTCCTGGCATGCCGGTCCTCCACTGGAAGTCTTACGCCAGTATGTCATTGGACGCTTTGCCCTGGGTGAGGGACGGCATTGTTCTGGAGGGACCGCTTCAGGTGGACCTGCCAGCTAGAGTTGCCGGAATGAGCCCAGATCTGGGTAGAACAATCCTTCCTTCCACTTGGCTGCAGGATGGCTTAGACGGGAAGAACCGGAGCTATCTGCATAGGCCCTGGCAGGGAAGAGGCGAATGCCAGGAGTTTTACTTCATCCGGACCAGGTTGCGGAGACATATGTACAGCAAGAGGAGGAGGACAATTTTACTGGAGAAAACTGCCATTGCATAATATTCAGGCAGGAACGTTGCATTCCTAGCTCTGAATGCGAATGGAAGATCTGTTTCCAGGCCCACCACGACGGCCGCACCTGGACAAAGTTGGAAAGCGGCTTCGACCAGGCCAGGTACAACCTACGGCACACGGACCTCCTCTGGCGCTGCGCCCAAAACTACATCAACCGGGGCTACTTCGTAACCCTGGAAAAACAGACCGAGTTCCGGATAGAAATCTGCGGCGCTGCGGTCTCCGGCCAGCCATCCCCGCCATCCGGGACGCCGACCTGGTAATCATCGACGCCAAAGCCACCGAGCGCAGCCAGACCCACGTGGTCCAGGTCATGCTCTACATGATGCTTCTGCAGCTGCTGGATACCCGGGCGGCGTCGAGGATGTCTTTGTAGCGAAGCTCGGCTGCTGCTTCAAGGGTCCGCGGGGCACCGGCGGCATTGGCGTAGCGTAACATCTGGTGCCACTTCTCGAAGTCGGCGTAGTCGCCATCCTCGCCCAGGATGTTGAGGTAGGTGAGATATTTTGTAAGGGGCTCCTCTTCGTAGGGCGTCATGGCGCTTCCGGCTATGCTTGGTCGAACTCCAACCTTGAGATGCCCAGATCCCTGCGGATCTTGTGCAGAGTGCCAGTCCTCACGTCCTGATTCCCGTGCCCGGGAACGGTGGCGTGCGCGCCGGTGGCGGGGGTTTTGCCGGATTTCGTGGGAACCCCCTGGCCTTGTCTTCGGTAGAAGCAACCCAGTCCTTCAAGTTTTCTGCTCAGCTCACGCACCAACCGTCATAGTGCCCTTGATTTCCTTGGTATCGGCTAGAACGGGAGGAAGCGGTTTCCCATCATCCCTCAGCGTTTCCATGAATATTCGGGCGTTGCCCCACAGGTCACTGAGAGTCTGCTCAGGCGTGTCTCCCCAGGCGGCGCAGCCCGGGAGCGCCGGTGCCTCGCCCCAGTACATCAAGCCGTGGTCCTCTGCGGGTTCGTCGAGAACGTAGTCCAACTGGTGGACGTCCATGGTCTTCTCCTTTTCCGTCAACGGTCCCTTACTGACATTTTCCTCTTTTGGAGGGGCCTATTCAAAGGTTAAAATGGGGAGGTCTCACGTGTCCTTTAATTACAGTTAAAGGACACGTGAGGGTTTCGCGGAGGTGATGTGATGACGATGTTTCCGGTCCCGGTTTCAGCAGCTACAGCCCCGGCCCATAAGGGCCTGAGCTCCGAGGATGTCCGGCGGGTCCAGGAACTCCTGGACCGCAGCGTGTCGGCCAGCACCCGGGCAGCTTACTCCTCTGCATGGCGCAGTTTCGAGAAGTGGGCGGAGGCCCGCGCCATCATGGCGCTGCCGGCGACACCGGCCCTGATGGCCGGTTACCTGAGCCACCTAGCCGAGGAGCGAAAGGTCTCGGTGCCCACCGTACGCCTCCACCGAGCCGCCCTGGCGGCCGTCCACCGGGCCACCGGTCACGAGGACCCCACCGACAATGAGGGGGTCCGGCGCATCCTGCAGGGGATCTCGCGGGCTCGCGGCAGGGCTCAGAAGCAGGCCAAGCCGTTAACGGCCGAAGCCCTGGCCGCGGTCAAGGCCACTGCTGGCCACCGGCGCCAGCTGGGCCATGGGGAGAAGGGCCAGGAGTCAGCCGAGCGAGCCTCCTGGCGGGGCCTGGTGGACGTCGCCCTGCTGTCTATCCTGAGGGATGGGCTCCTGCGCCGGTCTGAGGCAGCGGCGCTGAGTTGGGGCGACCTGGAGTTCCGGGAGGACGGGTCTGCTCTCCTGCAGGTGCGTCGATCGAAGACGGATCCTGGCGCCGAGGGCGTGGTTCTCTACATCGGCCAGGGGGCTGCGGCCGCATTGTGGGCTATCCGGCCGGCGGAGGAGCTGCTGGACATGAAGGGTTCGGTGTTTGGGCTTTCCCCTCGGCAGCTGAGCCGGCGGGTTAAGGCGGCAGCCCGGGCTGCAGACCTGGGCGACGGCTTCAGTGGCCACTCGGGTCGGGTGGGCATGGCCCAGGACCTGGTAAAGAGCGGAGTGGAACTGCCGGCGCTGATGACGGCGGGCCGGTGGAAGAGTTCCACGATGCCGGCTCGGTACACGGAGCGGCAGTCGGCTGACCGGGGCGCGGTGGCCCGGTATTATCGGGAGGGGAGTCACTGAAGTATTCCTGATCTGAGGGAGCAGTTCTGGTGGTCACGTTGCCAGCCGGTGGTAGCTGGCAGAGAAGGTCACATCGTTCAACCACTTCTGAAAGTCCTACAGGAAGTCCTGGCCACTATCTGGCAAGGCGTATGGTTAAGGGCCTTTGATTCCCGGTGATTGCTGCTCCGTTACTTTCCGTTTACGAGGAGCGCCAGTTTACAGCGCCCACACCTGGCCAGATGTTATCCTGGCTGGGGGTCGCCACTGCTGCTTACTTTGAAACTGCAGCCTGGGCATTCGGTGGTCCAGTGAAACCTTAAAAAGTGCTTTCTCCTATTCTTGCCTCCTTCCCGGCGGTACTGGGGACACGGGTATCCGCCAGCACCGCCTTCTCCGTTGGTGGCGGGGAGACGGGTTCTTCCGCTGGCCCTCTCCAGTGTTGCGTGGTCCTTCTTGCTGAGCCTTTCTACGGGCCTAGAGCGGCCCAAGAGCGAGTTTCTGTTGGTCATGCTCTATTATCTCCAGCAGACCTGAGTCCGCAGCCGGGACGTCAGTTGGTCAAGATGAAGTCCCGCCTTTCCCGATGCTCTGTTATTTACAACTCTCCCGCCAATATTCGCTGGTCCCCTCGGCGGTTCAGGTCTTCCTGGTTATTCGAGTGCTTCTCCCTGCAATTCCAGCAGGGCTTCCCATGTCCTGTATGTCTCTCCCCAACTTCGATAGCTTACTACCTTGTAACCTATATCCGAAGCGTCGGATAGCTTTTCCAAGAAGACGTACTCATAATCTTCCCGAATGATGAAGAACTTTGGGAGTGAATGATCCTTTCGGATTTCATCAAGCAAGCCAAGTAGCTGCCGGACAGCAGCCTTGGCGCAACCGCTCTTGGGAGTAACCCAGCGGGTCCTGTTATCACCGTCCGGGATGCTGTTATAGCGAACATCCCATAGTATGGTATTTGGTTCAAGCCTGCAGTTGTCGGTAAGTCGTAGACGCGAGGATTCGCAAATCAGACCCTGGATGGGGACTCCCTGCCATTCCACTGAGTAAGTCTGGCTCAATGGTGACGTTTGCCTTGTGGTTGCACCCACTTCCTTCAAGAGTGCCAGCATTTCTCCGGCATTCATTCTTGCCAATTCTCCGTTGAGTTACTTCAGTCTGATTCCAGTTCGAGAATCCGTTCCCTTATTGCGTGTCGCCACTCCACCGAAGGCGATATTCCTGTCTTACCAGGGTGGCCTTTCAGGGTGCGGGGGTGCGCCACCTTGTTTCCGGCTCTTGCTGAACTGGCATGGGGGGTGCTGCAGGTCCATTGTCGGATTCTCAAGATTTCTTATAAGGGACATTATAGGAACTCCTGCCAGGGGCCTGGCAAGGGGCAAGTGTCAGCGCTTCAAACCGCCTGGGGGCGCCATGTCTGGTCCATCCAGGTGGCTGGTGCCAGTGCGGGGTTTTTGTCCAGTTCACTTGAGCTAATTCGTTACTCTCAGAGCGTATCATTATTTCTGGAGGCCGCTGACCACTCTAGAATTCACAAGAGGGAGGTGCACCCATGAAAGGCAGGGATGACCGGAACAACCATACCAACCAGATGAATCCTAACAACGATGCGTACTGGCAGGCCCGGGGCTATAATGAGCGGCCCGACGACTGGGAGGGCCAGGTGAACAAAAAAGAACAGCAGCAGGTCCACCAACGCCGTCACGACGCTCCCGGGGCTGGGAGTTAACCAAACTGGCAGGGAGTCCGGAGTGTGCGGCTTCATCCGGACACCCTCTTCGGTGAAATCACTATGAACGAAAAGAGTTTCGTGAACACGGCTCCCTTGGGCGGCCTCTACAGCGGCCGGATCCTCCGCGCTATCGTCCAGTCCCTCGACGTCCAGGACGAGGTGCTGACCAACCGGACAGCTCGGAGGTTCTTCTCCGGCCAGCACGTGGACGAACACAACCGGAACCAGATCTTCGACGCCCTGGGGCAGGCGCTGATCACCAGAGGCCTGGCTCCGGAGACGCTGGAAGACCTGCCTGAAACGCTCCCCATGGCGTCCGTGGTGGGAATGACGCTGATGATGGCCTGTGGGGAATGGGACCGGCTGATGGCCCAAATCCAAGCCTGTTCTGGGCAGGTCGCCGACGTGGGAGAGGCCGTCGCTCAGCTCCTGCGGCTGGTCGTGGTGGACGCGGCCTTGCGCCTGTTCGCCCTGGTCTACCTGGACCTGGAGGGCCCGCCCGGGTCAGACCCCCCGGCATGGGTGTTGGAGAACGGCACTCGGAACATCCTCCGGCAGCGCCTGCGAGCAGCGGGGCTGACCCGGGACCATCTGGCCACCCGGCTGGAAATGTGGCCCACTTCCGTGGACAACTGGCTGGACGGCAAGAACCGGCCCAGTCCTGAACACGTAGCCGACCTGGCCCGGGAACTGGCCTCCAGGGAAGGCGGCAGCGATGCCGAGGTCCTGGAGCGGTCGCTGAACCGTCAGATCTCCCTGGCCGCCATGGCGGACCAGGTGGCTGCCGGTATTGGCCGGGACAAGCTCATCGAGCTGACCACAAAGCTGGCTCATTTCGCAAGGGCGTTGTCGCAGTCGCCGGAGCTTCCCCGAATCCTGGGGGACGAGCCCAGGGGGACTGTGCGCAACCTGATCATGCTGGGTTCCGCTGGGGGTTCTGCCGCAGACCTGCTTTCGTGGCTGGCAGACCGGGAGCTGGACCCCGATTGGCGTTGGAACCTACTCGCGGCCATCAGGTTCTGGGATCCCGCCTTCGAGGCGGTTTCCATGCAGCACACCGGCCAGAGGTCGGCCGCCGGACTGGCCCAGGATATCTCCGATGTGACCGGAGTCGTCACGGAAGAGAACCAGCACATTATCGAAACCCTGAAGCGGAAAGCCTCATGGCATGCTGACTATGCCATAGCGCCCCGGGTTGGTGAAGAGGATCACAGGTTCTACTTGGAGAAGCTTCAGGGCAGAATGTCCCTGCGGCGGCGACTCGCGGAGCGTTTTCCAAGGAATCCTCTGGCGCATTTGCAGCTGGGAGCCTTTCTCGGAGATGTAGGGACTCAATTTGCTGACAGGATGCTGATAGATGAAGGGATCCTCGAGTGCAAGATTGCCGCCGGCCTACAACCAGACTGGGATGCCCCTGCGGTGGAGCCAGGCAGCATCCTGGTGAACATTGGCGAGCGCGAGGCGGCGCTGCGAGAACTAGAACAGGCGGAGCACAATCTCCCTGAACCGACTCCCCACCTGCGGTTCGTCAAGGGCTACGTCCTCATGACCCTGGAGCTGTACCCGGAGTCACTGGCATGCCTGGAAGCGGTTATCGAAGAGCGGCCGGACTTCGCCCCAGCGTACGATCTTGCCGCCCACTCGGCTTTCCAGTCGGGAGACAAGACCAAGGGGCTACGCTATGCCAAGGAAGCCAGGATGCGGGGCATATACACCGAGCACAGAGCTTGGGGGTCCGGGGCGTATTCATCTCGACCTAAGAGAGTGTGAGAGTCCATTACAAGTTTCCAACTCTTTCTCGGCATTGCGTTAGGTTATTCTCCTGGCCACTGGATACATCCGGTGGGCGCAAGCTCCAGGGGAAGCTCGCAATCCAGGTTGACCCGTTCCAGAACATGCTCTTGGCCTATGATGATGATTATAGGAACTATTGCCCAGGCCCTGGCAAGGGGCAAGTGTCAGTGGTTATCATTCCCCGAGTCAGCGAACTGCCAAGGTCCAGTACCTTTGCATCCACAGGGGCATTATAAAAAGGGGAAATCAACACCATTCACCTACGCTCTATCCCGCCACTGGAAATCTAAGGACTAGTTGAGAAGAGCCGAAAGCATGAATCCAGAGAACCAGCCCGTGCTGGCATCACTCCTAGAGGAAGGGCTGAAGAGTGTAACAATAACAAGACGTGGACAAGGAGGTAGCCTCAGCCCCCGTGACTATAAGTTAAGAGTGCTTAGATGTAGAGCATGGCATAACCCTTCCCTACACTTAGACACATTCACTTTTGAGCCTGACATAGGTGATTCTGCAGTCAGGGAGGCTGTCCTCACGTTTCTGAGGCATGAACTGGGGCAGTTCCTCCATGAAGACAGGACCTATGCAGCAACCTACGCCATATTCGGCGGCTTGGGCAGTGGGTCGTCGATTGACGATATTCTCAAGAGTCTCCTCAAGGCTGCCATTGTCGGAACACCACAGGCCGCGGCAGGGGCCTTCTACGATGAAATCTCCTGCGGATACCTTCCTTTCCAAAAGTTCTTCCTGCTCACCGGAGTCAAGGTTGACCACGAAGTACAGGTCTTCAACGGGATATCTCTGATTCCTCTTTCAAACAAGGGTGCCGAGCTGCCAGGTTACTTACCTCTCCTTTTCGGAAGAGATTCATCCGAATTTCTGTCCAAGACCCTCCTTAAAGTGGACATGTCAGTGTCTCCCGTTCTGCATAAACCTGACCCGGGGTACACACTACAATCTGGTCCCGATAAGCATTTCACCCTAGCCCTCCGCAGTGCCGATCAAGCAGACTTTCATACTGGAAAATTCTTTCAAGCGTTGACCCTAGTCGGAGAGCAGCCGGTCATGTCTTCGATGGAGTGGACCCATATGAGCGACGAACACATATTCGACCTGCGGATTAGCCCTGGCTCAGGGTATTCCTGGGCGTTGGCAGATGCATCAACAACGACATTCTCCGAGGCCCAGATCGATGATGCTGTTGAGGTCTACTTCAGACTGGTCGTTCTCCCGTCGGAGGTGGAGCAGTCACTGCAAATACCCCTAGACCGCTGGATGAAGTCGAAAACCCGTCAGGGTTACGTCGACAAGATGATTGACCTGGGAATAGCGATGGAGTCCTTTTAGCTGCGTGGTATTAGGGAGGAACTATCTTTCCGATTCAGGCTTCGCGCTGCTTTGCACCTCGGAGAGAGTTCTGAAGACAGGAAGCGCCTAAGAAAGGAATTTGAGCAGATTTACAGGTATCGCTCAATGGCTGTACACGAGGGAGCATTACCCGATCATATCAACGTAGAAGGGCAGAGTATCCGAACAGGGCAGTACATTGAGAGGTCGCAAGAATTATTCAGGCGATCCCTCATGAAGGTCATACACAGTGGGGTCCTGCCTGATTGGGAGAGTATTGAGTTAGGTGTTGACGAGTAGGATGCGGATGACCGTACCAACTGGCCGGCAGAGTCCCGCTCCTAGGGTCAAATGGCCACGGACAGCGTAAGATGTACTCCTTTTCACGTCTCTGAGATGGGTGGCCTACCTGTTGCAGCTGTCCCCTTTCCTGTTGTTGCAGGGTTGGCACATAAGTTGCACGTTGGATAGTTCGTATATTCCGTTCGCTTTGCCTGGAATTTTTCGGTCTAGCGTCAACTGGTCAAACTGGTATTCAGTCCGGCATCCGGCGCTGTAAAAGGCGGAGGTAAAGTGGACCACGTGGGCGGCTCTGCTGGCTGAATTATGGCGGCGGGAAATCGTACCGTCCTCTGCCTTCCGTAAGGCTGAGTATCAGTCTATGGAAGGTGCGATGGATGTATCACGTGGAGATGTACGCGCGGGTTCGGCGGGCCTGCATGGTGGAGGGGCTGAGCGTTCGGGAAGCCTCCCGGGTGTTCGGCCTGCACCGGGACACGGTGCGCAAGATGCTGGCCTACTCGGTGCCACCAGGGTACCGACGGCAGGAACCACCCCGAAAGCCCAAGCTTGAGCCCTTCACCGGGGTAATTGACGCCATCCTGGAAGCTGACCGCCAGGTTCCCAGGAAGCAGCGCCACACGGCCAAGCGGATCTTTGAGCGGCTCCGGGACGAGCACGGGTTCACCGGCGGATACACGACTGTCAAGGACTACGTCAGGGAGCACCGACGACGGACGCAGGAGATGTTCGTCCCCTTGTCCCACGCACCAGGCCACGCCCAGTGTGACTTCGGAGAGGCGGTGGCGGTCATCGCCGGAGTGGAGCGCAAGGTGCACTACCTGGTGCTGGACCTGCCCCACAGCGACGGTTGCTTCATGAAGGCCTGGCCGGCGGAGACCACCGAGGCCTTTCTGGACGGCCACGTCTCGGCCTTCGCCTTCCTGGGCGGCATTCCCCAGAGCATCCTGTACGACAACACGAAGCTGGCCGTTGCCCGAATACTGGGGGACGGCCGAAGACAGCGCACTCGTTCCTTCACCGAGTTGCAGTCCCACTACCTGTTCGAGGACCGGTTCGGAAGACCTGGCAAGGGCAATGACAAGGGTAAGGTGGAGGGAATGGTGGGCTACGTCCGGCGCAACTTCCTGGTGCCGGTGCCGTCCTTCCAGAGCTTTGACGCCTTGAATGCCCACCTGGAGCAGAAGTGTCTGGGTCGGATGGACGCCAGGCTCAGGGGCCACGATGAGACCATCGGCCAGCGGATGGAGCGGGATCTGGAAGCCCTGCTGCCCCTGCCCGCTGTGCCCTATGACGCCTGCGACAAGCAGGCCAGCCGGGTGAGTTCGCTGTCCCTGGTACGGTACAAGACCAATGACTACTCGGCGCCGGTGGCCTACGGACACCGGGACGTGCTGGTGAAGGGCTACGTAAATGAGGTGGTGATCAGCTGCGGCGCTGAAGTCATTGCCAGGCACCCCCGCTCCTACGAGAAGGACGACTTCGTCTTCGATCCCATCCACTACCTGCCCCTGCTGGAACAGAAGACGGCGGCCCTGGACCAGGCCGCACCCCTGCAGGGTTGGGATTTACCCGAGGAGTTCGCCACCCTGCGCCGCCTGCTGGAGGCCCGCATGGGAAGGAGGGGCAAGCGGGAATTCGTCCAGGTGCTCCGGCTCCTGGAAACCTTCTCGATGGAAGAGGTGCACTCGGCAGTGCAGGACGCCCTGCGGCTGGGCGCCATCAGCTCCGACGCCGTGAAGCACCTGCTGCTGTGCCGCCTGGAAGGACGCCCCCCCCCCAGGCTGGACCTGGACCTCTATCCCTACCTGCCCCGGGTGACGGTGAAGACCACCAGCGCCACGGACTACATGGCCCTGCTGTCGGGGAGGGCGGCATGAGCAACCGGTCAACGCTGCTCCTGGAGCATCACCTCAAGGAACTACGGCTGCCTACCTTCCTCAGGGAGTACCGCAAGCTGGCCGCCCAGTGCGCCGCCGAAGGCACTGATCACCCCGACTACCTGCTCAGGCTGGCCGAACTGGAACTCATCGACCGCCACCAGCGCATGGTAGAGCGCCGGATCCGGGCCGCGCACTTCCCCGCGGTCAAATCCCTGGACACCTTTGACTTTCTGTCCATCCCCTCGGTGAACAAGGCCCTGGTCATGGAACTGGCCCGGTGCGAATACATCGAGCATAGGGAGAATGTCATCGCCGTCGGCAACAGCGGCACCGGCAAGACCCACGTGGCCCTGGGTCTGGGCCTGGCTGCCTGCCAAAAGGGAATGTCGGTGGGGTTCACCACCGCCGCGGCCCTGGTCCACGAGCTCATGGAGGCCAGAGACGACCGCCGTCTGCTCAACCTGCAGCGGCAACTGGCCCGCCTCAGGCTGCTGATCATCGACGAACTGGGCTTCGTCCCCCTCTCCACCACCGGCGCGGAACTCCTCTTCGAGGTCTTCAGCCAGCGCTACGAGCGGGGCTCCGTCCTGGTCACCACCAACCTCCCCTTCGACGAGTGGACCGACGTCTTCGGCTCCGAACGGCTCACCGGAGCCTTGCTGGACCGCCTTACCCATCACGTCCACATCCTGGAGATGAACGGCGACAGCTACCGCCTCAAGGGTGGCCGGCAGGACGCCGGCCCTCAGGCTTCAGACTGCCCAGACGACGTCTAGCTCCTGCCAGAACGGCTCCCCCTTACCTCCGGTCACTGCCGGGGGCGGGACGTTTCCCTTGAGCAATCAGCGTGGACATTTATGCTGGCCAATTACGCCAGGTGGTACACTTTTCTGCCGCCACAATGGCCCACTATTCCGCCGCCATTGACATTGGTTACATCGCTCCCTGAGAGACTCGGTGTGCCACGTTCCGAGTATCCTGGCAGGCTTTGAATTTCGTAATGAGGGAAGTTCGAACCGGTCACTTTGCCGTTTTCATATTCCGTGCTGTATTTCTCGCCGGTAGTGGCGAATGGCCGGGGCTGGTTCGTGTCGTTCAGTACAGTTTGTTGCATCAGGGCTCTGTTCTTATTCTGAGGGTTTGTTATTCCTCATCCGCCAGTCGGTAGGGCGATCCCTGAGTTGCTCGGCTTGGGAGTCGGGCCTTTACCCTCCCTCCCAACTACACCTCAGGCAGGGCGCCTTTCGTCTTCATCAGCTTTGCGTGTCTGAGCCGAGGCTGTTCACTAGATTAGACAACCACCCCGTGGCCTCGGTGTAGTGGGCGAGGTCCAGCACGAACTCCTGCCCTCTGCCGACGCTCTGCAGGTAGGCGTGGTTGGCGTCATGCCGCCAGCGTTTGCGGTCAGTATGGTAGGTTATGGGCGGCTTGTCGCCATCGGGAAAGAACCACCGCGGTAGCCGCCAATTCGAGACGCCCGGTCCATTGGGGTTGGTCAGGACCAGTCGTCGGTCGAACCTGGGGAACACTCCCCATCCGGCGATGTCGCGCTGGTCATCGTCGCCGCCCAGGTCCAGCTTCTTTGACGCCGTGTACACGGTGTTTTTGTCGTCGCGGTAGTTTGAAAAGAGGTGCGGATGATGGCGTGCCCAGGGGATGTCATTCGGCTTGATGTCGGTCACCCGATATTTCTGGTCGACTTGGAGCCAGCCCCACAGAACGTGCAGTTCCGGAGTTCCTCTGACAAAGCGCCATCCCTGCGTGGTTTCCTCCACGCGGCGGTAGAGACCGAAGAACAGGAAGACGTCGCCGCTGCCAACGTCCTGTCTGTTGAGATGGCTCTGCGCGATGCCGGCTTGGCCGAGCATTCCTCGCCACTGCTGCCAGTTGGCGCGTCCTTTCCGATGCCGGTACGCGTCGAAGTTGAGGTCGGGGTCTAGGTGGATTAGGTTCTGCCCGTTCATGCGGCCGTTGGTGATTCCGGTGACCACGCTCGTGATGTCGACGTCGACGTGTTGCAGGTCCTCGAACGCTTCCTGGTCATAAGAGGGAATGGGCAACGAAAACATCGTGCCGTCGGGGAAGATGGGGCTGGGACAGCCTCCTGATCCAGAGTCAAACCCCTTGCGGCTGAGGATCAGTTTTTTCGGATTCAAGGCTCGATGTCCAAGCTTCGGCTGTCGCAAGGGTAGCACCAACGTGCGCAGGCATCTATCTGCGTTCCGGTTTCGGATGGGCCTTGGTACCGTGACAGGATCAACCTCCAGGTGGTGAGCGGACCCGGTTGTCACTCCGCACCTCTCAGGTTTTTCCGCTCAAGACGAAGCCAGCAACATCAGCTGATAATGCCTCTTGCCGCGCTGCCTGGACCCATTTCAACTGTGCCCTAAGTCAAGAGCGGATAGTGTTCCGACACCTGGGCCTGCGAGATGTTAGCAGCGCAGCAGGTTCGGCAGGCTGATCTACCAAAGGGCCCAGTTCAAATAGACGGAGGCCTTCCCTAACCCATTCTGTCGCGCCGTTGCTTGGTCTAAGCCGCCCATCGGCGGCCGTCGTTTCCGGCAAAAAGCAAGGTTTTGTCTCTAGTTCCAGCCTAACTCGCGCAAATCGCTGCGCAACCAATCGGTCGCCAGATACGTTGCAGGGAAGTCACGGAGCAATTCCCCTAGCCATGAATTGGACCAGGAGAATGAGAAATCGCCTGGTAAGCCTTGCCGATGGTTTCGGAAAGCTAGTTCTTCCTCGTTATAGAGGGATTCACTGTTGAAGAGATCTATAATCTCTGGGGTGGAGAGGCTTGTTGCCAGCTGGAATACGACTTTACTTTGTTGCCCTTCTGGCAATATCCGTGTACAGCTAACCAAGCTTCGCGTGTCCTCTCTTATTGAAGAATTGTCTTGTGTGGCAACCAGCCATCCCTCCAACCTTACCGGAAACAGTCGATAATAAGAGAGCCTCCCTGCGAAGCACGTGAACCGCCGCACTACCATGGACTGGTAAATCCTCAATGCCCCTTCATATATGGCAGTGGCCCGCTCCAGCAAACGTTGATCGGAATACCCTTTCAAGATGGGCCCAGACACTATGGGAAGGTCTTCGGTGGGCCAAGGATTGGCGACTTCTGTTATTCCTTGCTCGGCCAACTCTGACAGGTATTCTGCAATGACTGCTAGGTCCCTAGTGTCCTGTATCCAAAGTACGTTGGCAAAAGCGGGCAACGTTGGCCAGTATTTGGTTGGCGGTCTGGGTCCAGACAAAAGGTTTGGGATCTTCGTTGGTGACGTCCAGATAGCGGTAGATGGCAGCCTCCAGTTCGGCGCTGCTCTGATGCACGCCGCGGCGCAACTGCTTTTCGGTGAGCAGACCGAACCAGCGCTCCACCAGGTTCAGCCAGGAGGCGCTGGTGGGTGTGAAGTGCATATGGAAGCGGGGCCGCTTGGCCAGCCAGTTCCGGATCAGCGCCGTCTTGTGGGTGGCGTAGTTGTCCGCGATCAGGTGGACGTCGAGGTCGGCGGGCACCTCGGCCTCGATGGTATCGAGGAATTTGCGGAACTCCACGGCCCGGTGCCGTTGGTGGCAACGACCAATCACCTTGCCGGTCCTGGTGTCCAAGGCGGCGAACAGCGAAGTGGTGCCGTGACGCAGGTAATCATGGGTGCGCCGTTCCACCTGTCCCGGGCGCATGGGCAATAGCGGACGGGTGCGATCCAACGCCTGGATCTGGGACTTCTCGTCCACGCACAGGACCAACGCCCGATCCGGTGGATTCAGGTATAGCCCCACAACGTCCCTGACCTTCTCGATGAAGAAGGGGTCTGCCGACAACTTGAAAGTCTCCGTGCGGTGGGGCTGCAATCCGAAGGCCCGCCAGATGCGGCTGACCGTGTTGTGGCTCAGCCCGCTGCGCTGGGCCATGGACCGGGTGCTCCAGTGGGTCGCGTCCTTGGGGGTGGTCTCCAGCGTCAGCGTAATCACACGCTCCACGTGGTCATCGGTAACCGCTCGAGGCCGTCCGCTGCGCGGTTCGTCCGACAGTCCGTCCAGCCTCCGTTCCAGGAACCGGGAACGCCACTTCCCCACCGTCTCATCGGACACTCCCAGGTCGGCGCCCACCGTGATATTGCTGCGGCCTTCGGCACAGCCCAAAATCATTCTGGCCCGCAGCGCCAAAGCTTGCGCCGTTTTCGGACGGCGAACCCACCGTACCAGGGCTTCACGCTCCACCTCATCCAAAATTACCGGCGGCATTGGTCGTCCGATTGCCATGGTCATCCTCCTCTGGATTGCTAACCCGGAGGATACCTCATCGTGAATACTATTACAACTAACTTCAGTTACACCACACTAGAAACCGGGCCGAAAAGCCCTGGTTGGGGAGAGGGATTTCGGCAGTAAAGCCGAGGCGAACAGAATCTTGGACCATAGTTGTCCGAGCCGGACCGCGCCGAAAATGGCCGTCGCATGGGCGACAACATCGTGGGAAACAGCCTGGACATCACTGGGGACGGCACTGAGGACGGCGCGGTGGCGCGGAAGCTCACCGCCGACACTGTCCGACAGCCCGCTTTTGCCCGCCACCAGGGTCAGGTTGGCCACCGTGGCCGCCAGGTACAGCTGGAATCGCGTCTTGACCCTGCCGAAATAGCGGGACTGGCGGATGCCCAACTGCACCAGTCGGGCCAACCGGTGTTCCACCGCCACGCGTCGCGCTCGATATTCGTCGTAGGCGGCGCTCCGCTGCAAAGCCCGGGCCTCCTGCAGGAGGCCTTCCTGGGGATGGATCAGCACCCGCCGTCCCTTCCTGCCCTTGGCTGCGATGCACTGGGACCGCAGTGGACATGTCCGACATTCGGCCCCGTCGAACTGGAAGGCCTGCCAGCGGTATACCCGCCCCGCGGCATCCGTCCGCTTTCCCGCTGGCACGATGGTGTGGGTGACCTGTCCCGCCGGACAGGTGCAACTGCCCGCGGCCAGGTCGATGACAAAGTCATCCTTGGGAAAGTGCTTCCGGTCGGGCCGGCCCGGCACCCGGGCTACCAGCTTGCGGTCCGCGTCGGCGAAGGTCTGCCTGGTAGCTCCGTCTCCATAGGCGGCGTCGCCCATGGCCTCCTCCACCGGCACACCGGTGTTGGCCTCGCTCTGTTCCACCAGTTCCAGCGCCCCCAGGTTGTCCGGAGCGTTGCCGGGCAGTACCGCCACGGCGGTGATCAGCTGGGAATCGGTATCCACCACAATCGCCGCCTTGTGCCCGTCAAAGCGCCGGCTGCTGCTCTTGTGCCCGTGGCGCATCTGCGGGTCGTGCACCGACATCATCCGGTCCCGACTCACCCCGTCCTTGAGGCTCACGCCGTCATCGCCGTCGCCATCGCCGCTCTTGCGCTCAATGTCCTGGAGCAGCAACTGCCCCAGCAACTGCGCCGCGTCCACGATCTGCTGCCGCTCAGCGCTGTCCTCGGGCAACTCCCCCTGGGCCAGCCGCGATAATTCCAAGAGCCGGTCCGCGTCTCCCACAATCCCAGCCAGCAGCGCCTGCCGCGCCCCCTTGTCCGACCAGTCGATGGCGGCCTCGCCCTTCACACTGGAACCCAGGTACCCCTCATATCCCCGGCCCTTGCCCCATTCTTTGACGCTGGACTTCTCCACGGCCGCCAGCGTCCGCAGCAGTTGGACGATCCCGTCCGCCAGCAGATTGAAGGTGTCCCTCACCGCGCCCCGACCCAGGATGTTGGTCGTGTCCAGCGCCACCTTCATGCTCCGCTTTTTCAGGTACCCCGACTCCCGGGCCAGCCGCAGGCTGGACTCGAATACCTCCCGCACCCGGTCGTGCAGGATCAGCTGGGCCCGGAACACCTGCAGCGTGCTCTTGGCGAAGGGCCGGTCCTCCACCTCAATCCCCAGGGCCACTTTCCACCGGAGGTCGAAGTCGGCCCGGGCCTTGGCCTCCGCGTCGCTGACCTTGTCGTGGGTCTGCAACAGCAGGGCCGTCGCCAGCAGGCTGGGCGGCACGCTGTCCCGGCCGTTGTCGGCGCAGTAGAACTCCGCGAAATCCGCGTCCCGGAACAGCCGGCCCCGCTGCGAGGCCAGCAGACCGTAGAAGGTGTCCTTGCCCACGTGATCCAGGTACAGCCGGTCCGCTTCCCAAAGGCCCCTCTGCTCCGATCGCTCTCCCAGCATACTCAGCCCTCGCTATCCTTGTTGACCCCAAGTATAGTCGCTTACCCGGCCACCGCCACTTTCCGGTCAGATTTCTAGGGCGATAACCTCTTTCACGGTAGGACCCTACGGTAGTGTTTGGACTCAATGATTTTATAAAGTCCAACACATCGCTGATAGGAAACGCCGTTGGTGTCCTTCCCATCGGCCTTGGTACGTCCTGAGCAAAATTCCAGGCCAACTCACGACGGGCTTCTTTTGAATACAACGTAAGGCTATGTCTGGTTAATTCATCGTCCAACGACTGTGACAACGTCCCGTGAGTTTTTTGGTAATGCCACCAAGATACCCCACCACCGTCCCCAGAAAGTTGGAAACCCAACGGCCTCCGCCAGTCTGGATCCGGCCGAAGAAATGGGTTGTAGTTTTCTAGGGTGACGATTGGTTTCAAATCTCTTCGACCTGCGTACCAAGCCAGTGTCGCGTATTGGGAACGTAGTTCTATACCCAGTGTCGGCACTTCTCCTTTATCATTTACAGGGCCTATTTCGCCGTACAAATCGCCCAAAGCTGTCTTCCATTGTCCCATCGCATTCCGGACCTTTTCCGCCACGATTTGGGCACTGGTCTCAGGGACGACATTTGGAACCATTAAATGGGAGGTTTGTTCTTTTATGAGCAGACTGGCCAGACCCGGGTCTGACATGATCACGTGAGAGAATAGTTGGTCCTGTAGCTCCTCAGGTCCGGAGCCAAGGATTACCAACAGAGAGGGTATCCAACGATCGCCAATAGATACAAGATCGTCTAAGCTTATGCTTCCTTCAATTAGAGCCCTGGCAGCGTACCACTCCCGAAAAATAGGAAGAGCGAAGTCGACTGAATTTGATACTTCGTCAATTAAACGTGAATTCTTCAAGAGGGTCTGCTTAGCTGAAACAGGACTGATGGAGGCGAGTGGCACTCTTCTTCCAGTATTGATCGATTGAACTGCCAAGTTCTGCAACAGTCGATCTGTATCTTCAGAATTGGCTTCTGCTTGGTTCAACAATTCCCTGGCCAATAGTTCAATTAGCTGCCACCGTGAAGCCAAGGCCAGTTCAGAATTATTTCGTAGCAAAGCCCCGATCATAACCGCGAATAGGGGTAACTCCAGTGCTTTTCGGACCGACTGCGGCCACCGGTATATGTCGCGGTTTTCCGCAGGCCTGCCCAGGACCCTTCCCATTAAGCGAAGACTCTCCTCTTCATCGAGTGTAGCCAGTTCAATCCGTGCGCCTGAGATGGAAAGACCCGGCAAGGACCTTGCGGTGGAGACCACCGTTACACCGGGGTTCGCATCCACGTAGATACTTATTTGTCGGATAAGGTTCGCTGCCTTTGACAGGCCCAATTCATCCAAACCATCAATTATCAGGAATATCCGTGGATTGAATGGGTCGATATGGCCGTCAAGCGATTGTTCCACGTAGTCCTTGACTGACGTAGTTAATTCTCTGGCTTGTACGAACAGGGGGGTCGGCTGCAACGCGTCTTCCTTGGCACTTTCAATGGAGCGTTGATACAGTTTTTCAGCCGCGAGAGTCTTGCCTATCCCCTGGGGGCCCACAACGGTATAAGCGCCAGCACCGGAAACGCTGAGCTGGGTTCCTATTGCTCTGTCTGCTGCCATCTCGGTGGCAACAGTTTCGTCCACATCTAACGACATCAAGACTTGCTTGCAACGGGCGATTGACAGGCGACGCTCTTGTTCCAGTCTGTTGGTCCGAGCCGGGGGTGAAGCATTCCGAAACGCTCGGACTATTTCGTCGCTGAATGAATCCCTTACATCTTTCTCCAATTCTTCGACCCTAGCCACACGCTTCCATTTGGCACACTCGCCGATTCTGTTAATTAGACTGACAGTGTTGGGGTCATCCTGTTCATTAGGCAGTCTAAACACCAGCAACTTACGGCCTGCCGATATAGCCGTGTTAATCTCGGCTATTACTGGCTGGCTCGTATCGCTTCCGACCAGCCAAATCACGAGGTCGGCTTCCCGAACCTTTCTTAGGTATGTATCTTCTGCGGGATCGGAACTTGCCGGCGTGTATTCAAAAGCCCAAGGGCGACCATAGGACATGCCCTTGATTGTCTCGACGCAGATCGTACGAGCCTCCGCCATCTCTTTGTTCATTCTGCTGCTGATAAAAACCAGCAATTCTGATTCGCTGCGCATGATGTCAATATTCCGATGTTCAGATAATTAAGTCAGTTTCTCGGTTTCAAGGCTGCCGTTCAGCCAGGCTGTGAGGTGAAAGCCGACCAGGCGGGCCTCCTGGTCCTCACTGGTGGCCATGTTCTCCAGCATTCTGACCATGACCTTGCCGAAGGCGGTGCATCCTTCGCAGGCGCAGCCGCTGGCGTGCTGGGTCCAGTCGAAGTTGTTCATCTCGAAGTAAGCTTTGTCCTTGCCCTGGGCGTAGCCCTCGGCATAGCAGCCGCATGGTTCTGGGCAGTCGCATACTGGGGTGCTCATGGTAGCCCTCCCGTCGTCGGAGCTTTTCAGTGAAGAGTGCATGATCTGAATTTGACCGTGGTTACTCACACACCACGCCGTCGCCGTCGGCATCCCGCATATATTCGTATGCAGGGTGTCCCCTGTGGACCGGTGCTATTCCGTGGGCTCGGGCCTCCGCGCAGGTAATCCGTCCGTTGCCGTTGTCGTCATAAAGGGCGAGGGCATCCACGACGCCGGTCGGAGTGGGGGTTGGGGTGGCGGGTAACGAAGTTCCGGGATCCAGGACGATCATTTCGATTGACTGGCATCCGTCCAGGACTTGGTCTATCGCGTCAGCCTCGGGCTGGTCAATGGTGAGGCGGTATTCCAGTTTCACTTGCAACACCCGGTTGACGTACCAGCACTGGTTGAGGTCTGGGAGCCACTGGGCTGGGTCCTTGGCCACCTTCTGGTGGCGGTTCACGCTTGGAGACGCCAGGGTGAGGTTCAGCAGGTCGGAAGCAAATTGTCTGCGGGTTGCCGGGGTTGCGGCGCATAGCCCGCTATCGTGGGCCTCGGATCGGGCAACGATGTGCTCGATGTCGGTCTCCCTGATGCTTTCGAACCAGGTCCCAGTGTAGGGCCCGTAGATACCGCCCAGCTCCGCTACTATTCTGGGTTCGACTGACTGCTGGTAGCGGTAATCGTCCGAATCATATGGTGAGCACCTGTGTTCAGCTGCAACGGTGATTCCGCGCCAGGTGTTGGCTAAGGTTTTCGGTGTGGGTTGAGGGGTAGCCGGCGGTGGCTTTGGTGTGGGTACAGCGGTAGCTGTTGGGTCTGGATTATGTCCAAAGAAAGGAGTAGGGACTGGGGTATTGGTTGGTGTTGGAATTGGGGAACTGGTCGGTGTTGGAAGCGGAGTAAACGTTGGCGTGGGGGTAGGTGTGGGTTGGGCGGTTGGCGTGGGAATCGGAGTCGCGGTCGGCGCCGGCGTTGCTGTCGGCGCCGGTTCCGGAGTCGCGGTTGGTTCCGGCGCAGCAGTGGGGTCGGCCCTTCTGATAGCGGTGGGCGTTGAAGTCGAGTCAGGTATCTCGGTTGGTCGTGGAAGTACTGTTGGCTGCTGGTTGGTCGAGATCGGCGATTCTGTCACCACTGGTGGTTGGGCGGTCGTGGGTACGGGGATAGCGGTCTGCCCCGGGTCCGAGCAGGCCATCAGGAGCATGAGCGTGAAGGTCACTGCTGTAAACATGACTTTGGGCATATTGGGTGTCATCTCCCGCACCGGTCGCATTTCCTGGCTTCTTTGTCCAGGCCCCGCTGGACGAAATGCTCCTCGTAGTAGCCGCAGGCCTGGCAGGCAATGAGTACCACTTCGGTCCCGTGGCTGTCACTTCCTTTGCTGGTTAGTTCGTACATTTTTTCGCCTCTGTGAATTGCCGGTCACCGGCATTATCGTTCAGGCCGACAGGGTGCCGCAAGGAAGATGTGTCAGTGTTGGAGGGTGGTTCTGGAAATCCTGGTGCATAGGGGCGCATTCTGGCGGCCTGGTTTGGGTCGGCGGCGTTGACCGCCAGGTGTGGGGGGCCACTGACTGCACTGCCGGAGTGGCAGCAGTTATACTTTGCAAAACGAGGGCCTTTTACCCCGGCGTTTGCCGAGGGGATGCCCCTTTTCTGGAGTGAGCTGTTTTGACCACCTTACCGAATGCAGAACCAGAGACGTCGCCGCGGTCGACTGCCCTGCAACGAGCGGCCACCCAGTGGAAGCAGCAGCTCCTCGACACCACCCGCAGCCCCCTCCTCTATTACCGCGATCTCAAGACCGGCACTTTTAATTTGACGCCGGGGGATCAGGCTAATCATGTAAGCAGCGGCATGGTTGATTCACTGCTGGCCGGCCGCAAGGTCCGCTTGTCGAACCTCATACCCGAGTCCTCGGGGCAGCTTACGGACGCCCGCAACCGGGTTAAGCGCATTGGCCAGGTGGCCCAGGCATACCTTGAAGAGAAGGGCGCCAGCATCCTTTTCCTGGCCGTGGGGCTGGCCACCTGGGACGTAGTAACCGGCGCTCGGCCCAACGCGCCGGTGATTCTCCTGCCCCTGTCCGTGGAGCCGGAGGACGCGGCCCACCGCGAGTTTGTGCTGCAGGCGACGGGGGACGCCCATTTCAACCCGATAATGGTCCATGCGCTTCGTACCGAGTACGGCGTTGAGCTGGACGATGATGAGTTCGACCTGGAGGACCCTCCGGATAGTTTTGCCGATGTGGTGGCCCTGCTGGCCCAGGTGGCCAGCAGCATCAGCCAGGTGCCGGGGTTTGAAATTACGCCCAGGCTGGTGGTGGGAAACTTCCGGTATAACAATCTGCCGCTGGTGGCCGACCTGGAGCAGAACCTGGAGGCCTTTGCCGCCAACGACCTGGTGGCGGCCATCGCCGGGGTGCGGGAGGCGCGGGAGGCCCTGGGGGCCAACCTTGACGACCCATCGGCGGACCTGCCCGACACTGAACCGCCGGACAGCGAGTTCCTGGTTATGGACGCTGATGCCAGCCAGCACCAGGCGATCAATCGGGCCCTGGCCGGCCAGACGGAGGTGATCTGGGGCCCGCCGGGCACTGGCAAGTCGCAGACCATCGCCAATCTCATTGCCGCGCTGATCGCCAATTCCAAGCGGGTGCTCTTCGTGGCCCAGAAACAGGCGGCCGTTGAGGTGGTAATTAACCGGCTGGAGCGGGCCGGTCTCTCCGAGCTGGTGATGGACTGTCACGGTGGTTTCAAGTCCCGTAGGGAGTTCTCCCGCGGTCTGGCGGACGCGATGCAGCGGATTGGCTCCACTCCGGAGCGGGACTATTCGGACGTACACCGGGATCTTTCGGACCGTAAGCGGGAACTGGTGGGCTACGACGAGGCCCTGCACCGGCAGCGTGCCCCCTGGAATATCAGCGCCTTCGAGGTGCAGGCCCAGCTTCTGGAGATCCCCGAAGCGGTCAGGAATGTTCCTCGTCTTCCTGCGGAGAAGGTGAACGCCCTGAACCGTGAGACTCTGCGCGAACTGCAGCGGGACGTGCAGCAGTGGATTGACCTGGAGGGGCCGTGGTTATCTGAGCGTTATCCCGGCTGGGCCCAGGTCCGGCCGGAGTCCACCGACCAGGTGCGGCGTATTCTGGACCTGATTCATGCTGTCCTGCAGCAGCAACTGGCCCGGTGCCAATCGGAACTGTCCACCGGCGCGGGGCGGTTGGGGCTGGCCCTGCCCGATCGGGTGGGTGAATGGGTTACTTTGACCCGGCTGCTGGCTGAAATTGAGCATTACGGCTGGAAGTTCCGGCCCGACATCTATGGCTTGGATCATGCTCAGCTCCTGGTGGCATTGAAGCCCAGGTCCGGACTGGTCGGGCGCTTTACGTCTGGCTTGTCGGGCACGTACCGGGCGGCCAGGAAAGCCGTACAGGCACAGGCGCTTGATGGTGCCACGCTGTCCGGCGATCAGGCCTACGAAGCCGTAGAGACGGCGCAGCGGCTGGTGGGAGCGTGGCGGTCTTATTCCCTTGGCCCCAATGCTCTTCCCCGGGCGCCAGAGGGTGGTGTTTCGCAGTTGCACGCTCCGGTCAGTGAACTGGTGGCGTCGGTGGGGGAGATCGGCGAGTTTCTAGGCCGGGGCTCCCTCCAGAGCCTGTCCGCGGAGGAGTTGCGGTTCACTCTTCAGGAGCTGGTGTCTCACGAGCAGGTGGCCGGCCGGTTGCCCAGGCTGAGGGAGTTGGAACGGCGGTTTGAGGCAGCCGGCATCGGCCAACTGGTCTCCGCCGTCGGAAGCGACGTTCCAGTGGAGCTGGCCACCAACGCGATTGCGTCCGCCTGGCTGCAGGGGGTCTGGTCTGAACTTGCCTTTTCTGAACCCCGGCTGGCCGGTTTTGTTGGAGAGGCTCACAACCGGTCCCGAGACGACTTTGCCCGCCTGGACGTGCAGCACCTGCAGCTCAATCCGGACCGGATCCGGCGGGAGGCCGCGGAGCAGGCCGTTGCGGCCATGAACGAACATCCGGAGCAGCGGGACCTGGTGCGAAGGGAGGCGGTGAAGCGCAGCCGGCACCTGTCGGTGCGGCAGCTGGTCCACCAGGCGCCTGAGGTGCTGTGCGGTCTGCGGCCCTGCTGGATGATGTCGCCCTTGCAGGTGGCTGAGATGATTCCCGCGGGCACGGAGCTTTTCGACGTGGTTATCTTCGACGAGGCCTCGCAGATACCGCCGGCCGAGGCCATCGGGGCCCTGGCCCGGGCGAAACAGGCCGTGGTGGCCGGCGACGACCGGCAATTGCCGCCCACCAGCTTCTTCCGCAGCCAGGAAGGAGAGGGATACGATGATGATTCTGACGACGCCGACGACGGCCTGGCGCTGATCGCCAACATCGAGTCCCTGCTGGATGTGGTGAAGGGGCTGCCCATAAAAGAGCAGATGCTCCGGTGGCACTACCGCAGCCGTGACGGCCGGCTTATTGCCTTTTCCAATAACCACATCTACGGTGAGGCCCTGACCGCCTTTCCTGGTACGGTCCTGGAATCTCCTCTGACTCTCCACGAGCTGGACCTCCCACCGGCCTCCGGCCGCTCCACCAGGTCGCATCCTGCCGAGGTTGAGCGGGTGGTTGACCTGATTCTGGAGCATGCCCGTCAGCGTCCGGACCAGTCTCTTGGGGTGATCGCCTTCGGGTCCCACCATGGGGACAACATTGAGGAGGCGCTGCGCCGGCGTCTTGCCGCTGAAAATGACCGCAGCCTGGATCCCTTCTTCGCCACGGAGCGGGAGGAGCGGTTCTTCATCAAGAATATCGAGCGGGTGCAGGGAGACGAACGCGACGTCATTATTCTCAGTGTGGGCTATCACAAGGCGGCCAACGGCACGTTGCCCTACCGGTTCGGTCCGCTGAACCAGGAGGGCGGGGAGCGACGTCTGAACGTGGCCATAACCCGGGCCCGCTCCAGGATTCACCTGGTGGCCGGCTTCTCCCACCACGATATGGACCCGGGCCGTTCCAGCGCCGAGGGTGTGGAGCTGCTCAGGCAGTACCTGGAGTTTGCGGCCTCGGGCGGTACCGCCATGGGGGGCAGCCTGAGCGAGGAACCGCTCAACGCCTTTGAGTTGAACAACCAGCGTCAGCTGGAGCGGCGTGGCATACCGGTTACTCCCCAGTACGGGGTGGCTGGCTACCGGCTGGACTTCGCCTGCGCTCATCCCGACCAGCCGGGGCGGATGGTGCTGGCCATCGAGGCCGACGGGGCCAGTTATCACTCGGCGCCCACGGCGCGGGACCGTGACCGGCTCAGGCAGCAGGTGCTGGAGAACCTGGGGTGGCGGTTTCACCGGATCTGGTCCACTGAGTGGTTCAGGGATCCGGAGGGTCAGGCCGACCTGGCCCTGGAGGCGTGGCGGAAGGCGGTGGAGCTTGCCGACCAGGCGGATGCCGGTGTTGCAGTGACCAGTGCTGCGCCCCCACCGTCGCTTGAGGTCCCTGTGTCTCCGGTGGACCCTGACCGCGGGCCCCGGCCTGGTGTGCCGGCCGGTCTTCCTATTGGGGAATACTCGATGGGTCAGTTGGTCGCCCTGGCCCGGTGGTTGAACTCGGACACTCTGCTTCGTACCGATGATGAGCTTCTGGTGGAGATGCGGCGGGAGCTGGGCTTCAAGCGGGGCGGGTCCCGCATTAACGCTGCTATTCTTGCGGCGATAGCTGCTGCATCTGGTGATGGCCCGGGTGAGGAATGATTCAGAGGTTCTGAAAGTTGGAAAAATGCAGCGACCCAATAGGGGCCCTGCATTGGGCTTGGGGTTATTGGGTATGGCGGCAACTGCTTACGCCCTGGCCTCCACGGGTATGAGTTCGCCGTTGACCGGGTCTACGGCCATGAGTGCCTGTTCCAGGGTTATTACTCCCAGCAGGCTGGGCTCTCCCTCGTTCGCGAAGCTCACAGTGGTGATGAACTCCTTTCCGGCCAGTATGATGGCCGCGTCTCCTACGTCCAGCGGCTTTATGCTGCCGTCGGCGAGCTTGGAGCGTTCGACCCGGGTGACCGGCACGCCCAGTGCTTCGAGAAGCTGTCGGGGTACCGCTGTATAGGTGCAGCCGGTGTCTACCTCGACTTCCAGTGGCCGGAAGTTGCGGGGTTCGTGGTGGTGAGCCACCTGGATGGTGGCAAGAACGGTTCCCATTGGTTTGTTCTCCTGTATCTTCATATTTTGGCTGGTGGCCCCGGCTTTTGCAATTGTTCGGCGGTGCCGGTCTTCCTCTTGAGCCAGTCGGCGGCGGCCACTACCGCGTCCTGCAGCGGGGCGGTGTTCAGAAAATTGCGAAACTCTCTGTTTTGCGGGGTGTCCGGCGAGGCGCTGGCGTCATTGGTTAGTCTTCCGTTAGTTTCAGTAACGCTGGCGGCCAGCGACTGGGGCGGTTCTCTGACTGCGGCGGGCAGATCCCTGAGTTCCCTGGACAGCACTATTCCTTTGAATTCCTCGGCCCGTTCGGGCTGTTCTACTATAACCTGGATCAGGTCCTGCATGATTAATGCCGCTATTCTTGCGGCGATACCTGCTGCCCGTTCTGGGTAGCACAGGAGACTGGACCTGGCTATCCGGGGTATCGCAGTTTTCTGACGTCAGTACCGGAGCAGTTCGGTGGGTATCAGGCGTCTTGCCAGGGGGTCCACGGCCAGGCGCCCTTCCTCCAGGGAGACCACACCCAGGAGGCTGGGCTCGCCCTCTTCGGCGAATATGACCGGGGTGTGGAACTGTTTTCCTTCCAGCCTGATGGTCATTTCCCCTACGTCAACCATGACGGTGCTGCCGTCGGCCAGCCGTGAGGGGACGGACTCGTTGACCGGCACTTTCAGGCGGTCCAGCATGGCCCGGGGCACGGCGGTATAGTTGGATCCGGTATCCACGGTGACCTCGATGTCCTCGAAGGTCTGCCCAAGGGGGTCGCCGACCCCTATGGTTACTGTTACCATTCCTATTGTTTCTCCTTGGTAAAGGTTTTCGAATTCAGGTTCCTGAATGCAACCCCGGCATCTGGTGCCGGGGTTTTGCTTCGGCCCTGGCTGTTTTTGTGTTCGATTGGACTTACTTCCGTCTGAGGGACACATTGGGCTTGCAGCGGCTGGCCCTTACTCGTCGTAAGTCAGCATATCCGGCCCATCCAGGTGGATCAGTTTTCTCATTTTGGGGTCCACGCCCAGGTCGGCTGTTTCCAACGCTACGACTCCCAGCAGGCTGGGGCTGCCTGGCTGGGCGAAGATGACGTCGGTGCTGATAGTTACGCCTTCCACTTTGATGGTGGCGCCGCCTATCTCCACCGGCATACTGGTGCCGTTTGCCAGCCTGGCGTTTTCCGTCCTTCGGACCTGTATACCCAGTTCTCGCAGAATGTCGGCTGGTATGGCGCTCAGCGTTGCGCCGGTGTCGACAATTACCTCAACCTCCTGGAATCTCTGTTCCTGGGGGTCGCCTACTTCGATGGTTACTGTAACTCTTCCCATTGTTGTTCCTTGCTCAAGGTTTACGAATTCAGGTTCGTCAATGGAACCCCGGAACCTCTTACCGGGGTTTGCTCGCAGTCATTGCGGTCGTCATTGTCATTTGGAATTTATTTTCCGTTGAGGAAGATGGCGAGCTTGCAGCGTCCGCACCTGGCCAGGCGCTGCCCGGGCTTGGGGTCGCCGTGGCCGGCTACCTTGAAACCGCAGCCGGGGCATTCGGTGGTCCAATGAAACTTCAGCTGGCTTTTCTGGACTCTTTCCTCTTTCCCTGCGTTGCTGGGAGTCGGGGTAGGCGCCGGTTCTGCCGCTGCCCTATCCAGGGCCTCTCGGTCGGTCTTGCTGAGCCTGTCCGCGGGCCTGGAGCGGCCCAGCAGCGAGTTTCTGTTGGTCATTGGTCCTCCAGGTGATTTTGTCGTCCTGGCTTATGCCTGGTTGAGGTCCGAGTTGGAGATTCCCAGGGCTCTTGCGATCTGGATGGAGCGTTTCCTGTCGTCAGTAGCGGCGGAGGTTCACCGGAATCAGACGTTTGTTGGTGGGGTCTACCCCCAGGCGGGCCTCCTCCAGGGTGACGACGCCGAGCAGGCTTGCTTCGCCCTCATTGGCGAATATTACCGGCGTGTAGACCTCTCGGCCCTCAAGCCTGACCCGAGCCCAGCCGGTGTCGGACGGCACCTGGCGGCCGTCGGCCATCTCCGATATGGCTTCTCCGCTCACCGGGACGGCGAGCCGCTGCAGCATGTCCCTGGGCAGGGTGGTGTAATCGCATGCGGTGTCTACCGTGCCGTCGACATTCTCGAAGGTCTGGCCGTGGACGTTGGCCACCGCTATGGTTACGTTGAAAATGCCCATGTGTTCCTCTTTTGAATCAATTATGGAGAGGTCTGGTTACCTGCGTTGCCAGTCCGTCGGGATGCCCTGGCTGCGGCTTTGACCCTGTTTACGGTGGCAGGTATGTTGACGGCAGGTGCTTCTGTCATCCACCCCGATCAGGTCTTCGCATCGGGTGTCCTTTCCAGCGCCGGTTATATCATACAATTGTTCCCCCCGCTCAATGCCTGAAAAGGGTAATTTATCCTGCCTGCTGGCCAGCGGCAACAACAGGCGGTTGTGGTCTCCTGGCGTATGACCACCGCGCTGGCATCCGGAGTTCCTCGGGCATGCCGGAAACCTTCACGTAGCCCCCTCTGCTTCGTTGGCCGGCCGGCGGATCACGTCTTCGGGATGCTGCTCTGCATATCTGGTCAGGTTTTCCATTCCGAGAATCAATTTCCGCGATGGTCGAATTGACGGGGTATCTTCTATGAAGTGCTCCGCCTCGAACTCCCTGGGGCCGGCGATGGTGTACCCGCGAACAACCCAATCAGGCGGGGGTTTGCAGAAAGCTCCGTCAGCGCATTGGATCACCTGCCCGGCATGGGCCCGCTGCCGCCGAAACATCTCCAAAGCGTAGTTCGCCTTCCTTCGGGTCTTGAACTCCTGGTCGTCCCGCTCCATCAACCTGATTACCCCATCGGGGTCTCGCTTGTATAGCCATATATGAAAATGCAGCTCTGCCATGAGGAGCCCCCATATTGCCTGTGCGTACAATTGTACGCCTCTGCGCCCCGTTTATCCACTTTACGGAGATGGATTCCACCTCTCCCCAGTGTTTTTCCTGGAGTACCAAGCCGGCCCGCTGGAAACTCCCTAGTCGATAGTCAAGTTGGTATTGTCAGTGAACAGAAGGTCTGAAGCAAGGCTTATAGGATCACCAAGATTGACTGGGCAGGAGGGTCGTTGACGCTACCCACGAGACCTAGTCCAGGATAGAGGCCAGGGCCCTGAATATCTTGATGCCAGTGAATACTTGATCCACCGGCCTGATAACAAATATTAAAGCCCTGCATCACACATCCTGGAACTGACGCAGGGCTTTCCACCACTCATTCTGGAAGGAATCCTACTACCGGTGCGGCACGTCCTCCCAGTTGCTGAGCCAGCTTACGCCGCCAGCCATCACTTCCCATTCGTCAATGTTGGGGCCCACGGGCCAAACGGAATTTTCCTCGTAGAGGACTATCTGGGCCACGTTTTCAAACATCCACTGGGCCATTTCGGCGGCCTTGGCCCAGCGCTCCTCCTCATCGGTCAGTCCCGAGGCCTCCTCAAATAGGGCCTCCAGGTCGGGGTGCTCAAATCCGAAATTGAAGGAACCTTTGGGGCTGTATACACGGAAATAGCCGAGCACCGGTTCCACGCTGGGGCCGCCGTTGTGACCACTGACGCCCAGGGCGGTGCGGTCGACAGTGCCGGGTCGGAAACCCGAATAGGGGCTGGTGCTTTGAACGGTGGTTATGCCCACGTCCTCCCACATGGTGGCGACGGCCTTGGCGGCTTCGATGTTTCCTGCCTGGGGCCGGGGGTAGAGGAACATGGGGATTTCGAACCCATTGGGGTATCCGGCCTCGGTGAGCAGCTGCCTGGCCATTTCCGGGTTGTATTCGTAGGCCAGCTGGTCCAGGCCGAACTGCTTGGCCCGTTCGTCGTGGCCGCTCCAGCCCTGGTGATAGAAGGGCCTTCCTTCCCCGAAAGCCAGGTTGTTGACCAGCTTCACCCGGTCGATGGCCATGCTCATGGCCTGCCGGACCTTGCGGGCATCGGCCCATGCCTCAGAATTGACATCCCGGTCGCAGGCCACCCAGGGAGCGGCATCGCCGCATTGGCCCGGAGCACTGTAGGCGGCGGTAGCGCCCAAGGGCACCTTTGCCGCAGTCCCGTCCGCTGCGGGCTGGTGGAAGGGGTGGTCCGGGTAGTACTGCTGACCGTGAACATTCAGGAACTGGTAGGCGCCACCGGGGAATCGCATGAACTTGACCCCGGGCAGGTTCTCCTGCTTGATTGCCTGGATTGACTCGGCGCTGAATGAGCCAGTGTCCAGCTTCCCCACCTGGAAGTTGGCGACGCGGGTGGCATCCTCCGCAATCTCCCACCAGATCATCTCCTCCCAGTCCGGGGGACGGCGCCAGTGGTCGGGCACGGCCTTCATGCGGCGGAACTCGTCGGTCTTGACCTCCATTAACTGCCAGGGGCCGGTGCCTATGGAGTCCAGGTTGGCCTGCTCCTCGCCCACCTGCTCGAAATGGGACTTGCTGTGGAAGGACATGGAGGTGCTGGGCGCCTGGCTGTACCAGGTAACCTCAAAAGTCGGCTTGGGGCGGGACAACTGCACGGTGGACTGGTCTATCTTGGTAATTTCGCAGCCGTCGCAGCCGAACAACCGGCGCATGCCGCCGGCGGAAGTATGCACCGAGCCCTCTTCTATGACGTTTTCCACTGTGAATATGAAATCGTCAGCGTTGAAGGAGCCATAGCCTTCGTGGAACTGGGCAGTATCTTCCAGGTAGAAGGTGAAGGTATCCCCACTCTCATTGGCTTCCCAGTTCTTGACCAGTCGGGGTATGCGCTCACCGGTGGGAGAGGTGGCCCACATGGGCTCATGGCTTATGTAATATTCGAACCGGGCGTGGAGGAAGGGCATGTTCTGGAGGATGCCGACAAAGGGACCCAAGTCGGTCATCCCGACGTTCAGTGTTCCGTAAGCCTCCACTGCGGGAGGAGTAGTGTCAGCAGCTGCCGGAACGGCTGTTGGCGCGGGCTGCGAACTGCCGGACGCTGCTGCCGGAGGGGCGGCAGCCGGCGCGGATGACGGCACAGCGGCGCTGGAGGCTGCAGAACCGGAAGATGCGGAGGCGGCTGGCTCGGAGGCTGCCGCACTGGGCGCGGCCGGGGCCTCTGCTGCCTGTGAAGCAGCCGAAGACGAGGTGGCCGGTGCTGCGGCGGGTTCAGAAGCCGCCGGTTCTTCAGGGGCGGCAGCACCGCAGGCTACCAGGATCGCCGCAAGAACGACTACTATTCCAGTGATACTTAGCTTGGGCCAACGAACGGTCATCAGGAAACCTCCTTCAGTAACTGTTTCGCGACAGTTTGGGTCCTCGAGGGCGACATCGGACAGGCCTGTCCCGAGCCTGTCTCACCAAGCTTCCAAGTAGCGTGTTACTCCAGGTTGGGAGCCACCTCCCGTCCCAGCAGTCTCATGGATTCCAGGACCCGGTCGGGCGGCACGCGGCCGCCGGCATTGACGTCGGCGACAACTACGGATATGCCCAGTTCCTTCTTGAGGTGTTTGAACTGGTCGATAACCTCGTCCGGCGTTCCGAATACTACGCGGGACTCCAGGACTTCATCGTAGGTCAGTTGGCCCAGGGCCTCGGCGCGGCGGCGTACCCCCTCAGGGTCGGTCACTCCCTCGTCGCCCAGGCGGGAAATCATCAGGTTGGACTGGCGCTGGTAGAAGGCCAGCATGCTTTCCTCGGGATCAGAGCGGGCCCTTTCCGAGTCGGACGCTGTGTACACAGGCACCCGGATGCCCACGTCGGGCTCTCCCGATATGTCGGCTTCGCGCCAGGCGTTGGAGAAGTGGTCAATACGGGCCCTCAGGTCGGCAAAAGTGCCAAAGCCCACATTGACGAAGATTGGAATGCCCATGCTGCCGGCCCGGGCAAAGCTCTCCATGCTGGCACAGGCCATGCGGATGGGCGGATGGGGCTTCTGGACGGGCTTGGGCATCAGGCGTACGTTGTGGAAGTTGTAGAACTCACCTTCGTAGCTGAACTCGTCGGTGGTCCAGGCCTTGAGGACTACCTCCAGCGATTCCCAGAAACGGCCACGACTTTCAGAATAGGGAATGTTGTAGCCGCTGTAAGAGATGGTGAGACCGCTGCGGCCAATACCGAAGTTGAACCGGCCCTGGCTGATTTGGTCCACAGTGGCCGCTTCCTCGGCAATGCGGATGGGGTGGTTAAGGGGAAGGACTTGGACGGCAATACCCACACGCACCCGTTCTGTGCGCTCGGCGATGGCAGCTGCCACCGTAATTGGCGAAGATAGCACCGAGCGCTGGGGCTGGAAGTGGCGTTCGGCTAGCCAGATGCTGTGGAATCCCGACTTCTCCGCTACGTCCACCTGCTCGAAACTGTCGCGGAAGGCTGCGGGCTGGTCGTTGACGTCGCGAATGTCAAATTCGATAGCCGCGGTTAGTTCCAATGTTCTCTCCTTTGGTTGCTGGCGCTGGCTCCGGCAAAAGGATTAAATAACGCATTGCAATATAGTGAACGTTCATAATGGTGGATTACCTGCGCCTTAGGCCACACTTCATGCTGAAGCGGTAATAGTATCTTGTTAGTAACTTGCAAAGTCAAGCTGACGCCACTGAATCGAACGCTGGCCAGATGTTATGGCTGAAATTAAATATTTACGGAAGTTATAGTGGCGATTCGAGAACAATAGCGGTCTTATAGTGGTCTTTAGGAAGGCATTTGGATGCTTCTCTTGCGCTTGACAGTCAATTTCGATAGGAATAGAGTCTTGCCAAACCATAACTTGCCCGAATCAGCCAAGGAAACGGGCATGGTGGTCCTTCATGTATAGATTCTTGCTGCGGCGACTGGTTGCGTCCCTTTTTACCCTGGTCGTGATTTCCCTGCTGGTGTTTTTGTTGGCCAGGGGTTCCGGCGACCCGAGGTCGCTGATGCTGGACGACTACGCCGACCCAGGGCAGTGGGAGGAAGTAGGGGCCAAGCTGGGGCTGAACGAGCCCTGGTTCCTTGCCTGGCCTCCCTGGGAGTCGCAGTATGGCATATTCCTGATCAATGCTGCCCGCCTGGACTTCGGCAACGCCATCAGCGACCCGCGCACGGTGGCCGAGTTGATCTTGGAACGGTTGCCGGCGACGCTTCAGCTGGGGCTGGCGGCCTTCATTTTCTCCATCATCATTGGCGTTCCATTGGGGATTCTGTCGTCCCTGAAGCGGAACAGCATCTGGGACAATCTGGGGAAGCTGGTGGCTCTCCTTGGACAGTCCATGCCGCCCTTCTGGCTGGGAATAATGCTGATCTTCATCTTTGCGCTGCGGGTCGAGTGGGTTCCCCCTTCTGGCAGGCAGGACTGGAACAGCTTTATCCTGCCGTCCATCACCCTGGGGTGGTTTTTCGTGGCCGCCAACATGCGGCTGATACGGTCAGCCATGCTGGAGGTGCTGGACTCGGAGTACATCAAGTTGGCCCGGGCCAAGGGTGTGTCACCCTCCGTGGTTGTATGGAAGCATGCCCTGCGCAATGCCCTGATTCCCCCACTGACCTTCATGGGGGTGACGCTGGGCCTGCTGATTACCGGGTCCATCGTGGCGGAGACGGTATTCCAGTGGCCGGGCCTGGGGCTTCTGGCCTACACCGCCCTGATACGGTCGGACTACCCGACCCTGCAGGGGATTGTGATGGTCTTCTCGGGTATGTATCTGATCATCAATTTTCTGGTGGACGTGCTGTATGCGTACATTGATCCCCGGATCAGGTTTTCCTAAGGGCGCGGGAGCTGGTTGATGGCCGGATTTACCGAGACACGCCAATTGCAGCCGCGCCGCTCCCTGACCGCTGGCGCGGGATTTTCCCTTCAATGGGTGGCTCGTCGCTTCACCCTGATATATTCCCTGGGAGTGCTGGGGCTGCTGCTAGTAACGGCGCTGCTGGCCCAGTGGATCGCGCCCTATGACCCCCGCAGGGGCGATCTGGACGACAAGAACACGCCTCCGGCGTGGGTGGGGGCAGAGGTCGCGCAGCGGGTAGTGGTGGACGGCTTTCCCGACGACGAAAATACGCAGATTTCTTTGAACCGGGCCTCGAACCTGTCGGTTTCCGGCAAGGTGGTGAGCATCGCCGGTCAGAAGCTGACCCGGGAGCAGATCACGCCTGGCGACCAGGTGCTGGAAGTAATCCGGCCGGCCGGCAGCACCAAATTTCTGCTGGGGGCGGATGACCAGGGAAGGGACCTGCTGAGCCGTATTATCTGGGGCGCGCGCGTTTCCCTGATTGTCGCTGCGGTGACCATCGTGGTGGGTGGGTCCATCGGGACGGCCCTTGGTCTGGTGTCCGGCTACTACGGCGGGTGGGCCGACGAGATAATCATGCGGATGGTGGATATCTTCCTGGCCCTGCCGCTGGTGATGGTAGCGCTGGTGCTGGCGGTGGTGGTGGGCAACTACAGCATACCTTGGGTCCCCATGAAAGAAATCCATATGATCGCCATCGTGCTGTCCCTTTTCATCTGGGTGCGGTTCGCCCGGCAGGTCAGGGGCGAGGTGCTGGGGCTGAAGACCATGGACTACGTGGCACTGGCGCGGGTGGCCGGGGCCTCCACCCTTCGAATCCTGCTCGTACACCTGCTGCCGGGAGTGATGAACACCGTGATAGTAGTGGGGACCCTGCAGGTGAGCGTGGTCATCCTGCTCGAGTCCATACTGAGCTTCCTGGGGGCAGGCGTGGCGCCCCCCACACCTGCCTGGGGCTCGATGGTGGCGGACGGGCGAGACTTTCTGAAGACGGCCTGGTGGGTTAGCACTATGCCTGGGCTGGCGCTGTTGTTCACGGTGATGGCCTTCAACCTGATTGGAGACTGGATTCGGGACGCGCTAGACCCGAGGCTGCGGCAGCAGCAGTAAAGACGGTTGCCAGAGTGCCACGGGTCACCAACGGGACTAAAGGTCAGCGTGCAAGCAACTCATACATCGTGGCCAACGGGCTAGCCTGCAAGTTCGCTACTCTGATGCCTCTCAACCCAAGTCCGCATTCAAATATTGGAATACTTGGGCATTGACCGTATGCCAGCCATGCAGTGACGTCCTCTGATTTCATTAGCCGGGCGGATTCTGCTGAAGGTGTATGAGGGCTGGACGGCTGCTTAGGTAGCAACGGCCCTGGACATCTCGGAGCGGACGGTAATACGAGCCAGGAAGCGGTATGCGCAAGAGGGGTTGGAGGAGACGCTGCACCGGCGCAACCAGGTCAACCGATACCGTAAGCTGGACGAACGTGGGGAAGCGCATCTGACCACCCTGGCCTGCAGCCCAGCCCCCCAGGGCCACGACCACTGGACCATGCGGCTTCTGGCGGGGAAAACGGTGGAACTGGGCCTGGTGGAGTCGTTGTCCCACGAGACAGTGCGGCTGCACTTGAAAAAACTCCCTTAACCCGTGGCAGAAGCAGCAGTGGTGCATCCCCAAGGTGAGCGCCGACCCAGGACCATCATTAGCCCACATGGAGGATGTCCCGGACCTGTACGCCGAACCCTATGACCCCGATAGGCCGGTGGTCTGCTGCGACGAGAGTTCCACCCAGTTGCTGGCCGACGTCAGAGAACCACTGCCAGCCAAGCCTGGGAGGCCGAAACGTGAGGACTACGAGTACCGGAGGGAGTGCACCCGCATCCTGTTCCTCACCTGCGAGCCTAGGGCTGGCTGGTGCCACGTGGCGGTGACCAGGCAACGTACCATGCAGGACTTCGCCCACCGGATACGCTGGCTGGTAGATGAAGCCTACCCAGACGTACCGGTGGTCCGCCTGGTGCTGGACAATTTGAACACGCATCGGACGGCGTCGCTCTATGAGGCTTTCCCGCCGGCGGAGGCCCGGCGTATTGCCAAGCGGCTGGAGTTCCACCACACGCCCCACCACGGGAGCTGGCTGAATATGGCGGAGAGCGAGTTCAGCGTCCTGGCCCGGGCCCGCCTGAAGGGGCGCAACCCGGACGGGGACAGCCTGGAGCAAGCCGTCAACGCCTGCGTGTCGGAGCGCAACGCGGCGGCCGCCCCCATTAACTGGCGATTTACCACCAAGAAGGCCAGAACCAAACTCCGTAGGCTATACCCTGACACTACAACTTTGCCTTAATACTAGGACTCCCTTGATCAGGTTCATCCCGGCCCGCCGGGTTGCGCCTGACCACCGGTTGTGGTCCGCGCCCTTCGGCTGGCGCAGGTGGACCATCTGCAGGTCCGGGGCCATCATAGGTCATTTCAGCTGGCGCTCTTCAGGTAGCCGATGTCAGTCAGCCGTGGTCTCTCTAGCAACCAGCGGGCTGACCCACCTGAGGAGAGTCCTCGCTGTTGAGACCTGCAGCTATTTTTCTGACGGCCGACCAGGTTTTGCAATAATTATGTTTGCCATCTGCTCGTGAGTTGGTGGGGTAACAACTCCCATTTCGTCGAAGGCCTGGTAACTGCGGTACTCGGGATGCTCCTCCAGGTTGATGCCCTGGTTCTCCATCCGGTACAGGTTGTACTTCCGGTCCAGCATCTCTACCGGCATTCCCTGCAGCTGCTGCATAGTGAGTTGGTGTTTTCTTTCTTCGCTGAGGTCAGCCGGGGCGGCTGCCTCGAGCCAGCCCAGTACGTAGGTTATGGCGGTGCGCACGTCCTCCAGGCACCGGACCAGGGCTTCCTCGTCGCTGAAGTCGCGATCCTTCGACCTCGCTCCGATTACCATGGCGACGTAGATCTCCAGCAGGTCTGACCCGGGGTTTACGGGGCTGGCGCCGTCGGGCAGGTAGAGAAGGGAATCAGTGTCCCAAGGGTCGTCCTCGGGGTTGGTGATGGTTACCTCCTCGTGGAGGGGTCTGTTTTCGTCCTCCACAGCCTCCTGGGGTCCTGGGGATTATTCTCGGACATGGCCATCACTCCGTCGGGCCTGTAATTATCTTGTCAGCATCGATTCCGCTTCGTGTGGCGAGAAGGCGCTGGCCAACTGTGTGATGGTAGACGCTCGGCCCTTTCCTGGCGTGAACCTGTACTAGGATTTTGCCGTCCTTTCTTTGGACCCGTCTTCCAGAGGATTTTCAAGTGTCATCGTTAATACCAGCGCGCCTTCGGGGGGTGCGTCCAGGGTCATTGTAACCAGGGTGGGACTGCTTGCCCGATGGATCGTGGCGGTCGCGGTGTTCCCTCTTATCCGCCACCCGCGGTTCGGCCGGTTGTTGATGGGTGCTGTTATTTCTGGCATTGGGCGATTCCCGCCACGCCGGCCAGCTTCTCCCCGTTTCCTGGGTTCCTCCCGTCGTGCCGCCGCCAAGCGCCAATTGTCTCGAACTTCATCTGGCAATACTCCCAGGTATAGCTCTCCTCGTCGGTCATGGCTACGGAGAGTAGCTTGAAGGGAAACCTCACTCCGTGCCTGCCGTATGCCTTGGCCCGTTCCAGGTAGTCTCCCTCCCGTTGATGGTATTCCTTGGCGAACGGGGCCAGGCTGCTGACCATGACATCGTCTCGGTTAAGGGTCTCCAGGGCCCTCTCCATCATCTCGCCCTCGTTCTGGGCCACCAGGGTCAGATAGATCTCGCAGCTATGCTCCTGGCCGCATAGCGGGCAGCTGAAGTGGACCAGGAACAGCCTTCGCATGCTCTCCTCGCTCCCCATCCTTGCGGTGGCGCTCTGGAAGGGGTCGCTGGGACCAACTTCATCCCTTTACTTCCTTCTCTGTGGCCGCTCATTTTCCCCCGTCTGGCTACGTTAGTTTCTCATCGTTGAGGCTGCCCTTTAGCCATGCTGTGAGGTGGAAGCCGACAAGCCGTGTCTCCTGGTCCTCACTGGTGGCCATGTTCTCCAGCATCCTCACCAGGACTTTGCCGAAGGCGGTGCAACCCTCGCAACCGCATCCCTTGGCGCGTTGGGTCCAGTCGAAGTCGTTCATCTCGAAAAAGGCTTTGTCCTTGCCCTGGGCGTAGCCCTCGGCATAGCAGCCGCATGGCTCCGGGCAGTCGCAGACTGGGGTGCTCATGGTCGCCCTCCCATGGCTAGACGCTTTCTGAGTGCTGTCGTCACGACATCTTTTCCGTGTAATTGCTTGGCTCAGATCCCGAGTGCGGGGCAAGGATAAAGATATTGATCAAGTGCCTTCGTACCTGTGTTTAGGGTTTTCCTCCGTGGATGCTGCGAAATCGAGTTTAAGTAGCGGTCATCGCGCTACCGGTTCTCCCATGAAACTCAGCCTGGTTAAGCGTCATCGAAGTCCTCCCTCGATATTCCCAGGTCCCTGCGGATTTTGTGGAGCGTCCCGGTCCTCAGGTCCCGATTGCCGTGTCTGGGAATGCTGGTTATCCTCCCATTACTTCGGTTTTGCCACAGTTCGTGGGAGCCCTGCCCATGTTTGCGGTAGAAGCACCCGAGCGCTTCCAACTTGAGTGTGAGCTCCCGGTAAGTCATGCGGTGACCGTGATCGTCCCTTTGGTTTCCTTGCTTTGGACCAGCGCCGGAGGCAGGGGTTTACCGTCCTCCTTCATCACTTCGATGATAATCCTGGCGTTGCCCCACAGGTCTCTCATGGTGTCCTCGACAGTGTCTCCCCAGGCAGCGCAGCCCTGGATGGCCGGTATTTCCGCCCAGTACATCCCGCCGTGGTCCTCGGTAGGTTCGTGGAGAATGTATTCCAGTTGGTAGATGTCCATCCTCTTGCTCCTAGCTCACGTTGTCGTGTCGTCGGTTTCCTTTTGAGTCATGGCCTTCGCCTATTAGACTAGGTCCCTGGCAATATATCCAGCTTCACCGTTGCAACCAATCCGGTGCTCCTCCGCGGTTACGGGAGCGTGATTTGCGATGGCAAGGGTTCTGGCGGCAACTGCTGGCGGATGACTCGCATACCCGATCCTCTCACCTTACAAACGGCCTTAATGCCGTAACTTGGTGATGCCGCACTGTGGTAACACCCGAAATACCACCCACGGTAATTACACTAGTATTACAATCTCCTGCAGTTAAACCGGGCACCGGTTAGTCTGGAGAGCAGCGACTCCGGGCTTTAATTAGGCGGTCCTCCCATCATATCTAGCCCGCACTCTGATGCTGCATTGAAGAAGGCCATTGGCGGTTCACCTTCTTTGGATTGCAGGGATGCCGCTATTCCTTCTGGCCCGCCCAGAGTTTTGGTGATGCACTGCAGGGCTTCCCTGCCGTCAGGCTGCAGGTCCAGGCCTGGGCCGGCTGCCTGATACTCTTCTTCGTTCAGACAGCTGACCGCGATCAGGAATCCTGCCATGCCTTGGATCATGGCGGTTTCCTCCCCGCCTGGTGCGGGGTTGTTGAGCATCATTGCCCGCAGGTCGAAGTCCTGGAACCCGGTTGCGATGCAGGCTGAGGTGTCATTGTTCAAGGGGCCCGTTTGGTCTGTGAATCCCTTCAGGAATAGCGCCAGCAGGCTCTCGTGTTCGAGGCAGTTGACGAATGCGTCCCGCTCCTGGGGGGACGCCAGGTCGGGGTTGTCGATTGCCGCCATGAACTGTTCGGTGCCTCCGGCTTCCTCGATGCAGGATTGCTCTTCGCTGGAGAGCTGAGACATTAAGCCTTGGGGCTGGGTCATTGCTGGCTCGGCTGTTGGTGCTGGCATGGCGGTCGGTGCCGGTGGTTCTGTCGGAGGGGCGGTGGTGGGCCTCGGTGGGGCCTCGGTGGGAGTACTGGTCGCTGCTGGTATTTCAGTCGGCTCCGGGGTCTCGACCGGTGCGGTTGTGGCCAACTGGATCGGTGCAGCCGTTGGCGCCTCGGCGACGGGGGATGGCGTTGGTGTTTGGAATTGGCCTGAGCAGGCCATGAGGGTTGCCAGGGCGAGCAGCAAGATGCAGTAGAGCAGTTTTTGTATGATGGTAGGTCTCCTTCTTGATAAAGTGGTACGGTATTAATGGTGGAAGGTCTTAATGCCGGCAGTTGGTAAGGCCTGAAATACCACCTTCTGTAAAGACAGTATTATCGTAACCTTGTTCTGAGTTTCCCTGGGAGAGATGGTTTAAGGGTCTACTGGCCCAGGTATGTTGATAAGCTCCGCTTGGAAGAACATCCGTACCCCGCGCTCGACAATCTCGGAGTGGGACATTCGTAACGGCCTGGCATGGTCCCGAATTGCCTCACAGATCTCCTCTGACAGGTTGAAGGTAATCTTTTCCTTATTGGCCTGCCTGAGGTAGGTCACCAGGTCTCCAGCGGCGCCAGTCTCCGACTCTGCCTTGATGCGATCTGCCTCTGCTTCGGCAGCGGCTTGTTCGCGGGCCTCTTCAGCTTCTTTTTCCTGCAGTTGCTGTTTTGCACGTTCCGTCTTCGGACGCACCCGCGGGGTTTCAACTCCTCTGTTGGTCATTACGGTCGCCTCCTCAATTTCATTTGGCGTAATCTCACGCCACCAGGGCAAGAGTGCTCAACTGGAGTTTCTCTGAAACCCAATTCCAGAGCTGGTTGATTTCCTCTGCGGCTTGTCCGTTGGGATCCCACTCACAGGCGCACAGCCCACGCCGCGCGGCATCAATGTGTGCCACCCGGTTGACTACCTGCACTGGGCAGAGCTTTATGTAATCGTAGGATTGGAGCGATGCTGCGAATTCCTCCCGACGCGCCTTGCCGGGCTGGAGTGTATTTCCAATGAGCCACCCGGGCAGGTTGAACCGTTGCAGGGTTGCTGCAAACTCGGCAGCCACAAACAGGTCAGATACTCCTGGTCCCAGTGGCGACAGGATTAGGTCAAGGTTTCCCAGGAGACGGAGAAACAGTGTGCTGTCAGCTCCTGGAAGGTCGCATATTACGAGGTCCAGATCATCTGACTTCAAGTGGTCTTCAAGGGCCCGGAGGCCGGAGGCGGTTAATGGCACTGACGACATAGACCAGGTGGGCAGGCTATAGTCACGTAGGGTGGCCAGCGCCATTGGCCCTTCATTAGGGTCAAAATCGAGGAGCATAACCCTGAGACCGGAGGCCGTGGCCCGCTCGCCAAGGCTGTACGCGATCATGGTCTTTCCGACACCGCCCTTGAATGAGGCTAATCCAAGCGATTTCAACATCTTTGCCACCTGTGGTAATTACTGAGTTCCAGATCGTGGTAATGGTACCAAAACCAATGGCCATAATTACAGGGATATTGCAAACCCTTTTGGCTCAGAAATTGTGTTGGGAATTACATACAAGACGATCCCAGGGGGATCGGTTCTGTTGTTGTCATCTCCCCTTGCGGGGCGGTAGGGGTGTTCCCACCCTGCTGGGCCTTAGGGCCCTTTTCCAATATGTTGATTGCGGCGTTCAGGTCCCGGTCCATTTTCAGGCCGCAGGCTGGGCAATGGAATATCCGGTATTCTGCCGGCTCTTTCTTGTCAATTGTTTGACATTGGGAGCAGGTCCTGGATGTATTGCGGGGGTTGACGGCTGTCAGCTGGACACCGGCCTATTCTGCCTTGTACCGCAGCTGCGCTGTGATCAACCCGAGGGATTGTTCCAGGAGGGACCGGTTTGGGCTGGCTTTCTGCTTCACGTTGGAGCCTGGGCTTTCTGTGGAGCCCTTTGCGGCTCTGGTCATGTTACGGAGATTCAGGTCCTCGACGGCGATGAGGGAATAGTTCCCGGCCAGGTTGCTGGTAGTGCGGTGGCATTGGTTGCGGTTTCCACCGTGACTGCGGCCGTATGACCTTTAAGGTCGGCGGGCTTGGTGCCCGCTCTTCAGATTATATCCTTAAAGCCTGGTTCCTGTTGCACTAGAAACTTGTGGCAATTACAACGGCTGAGCTGCCGGTGATGGCTGCCGCCAACAGGGTCTTGAGGGCCCTCGTCTTTAGGTTGCGTACCTTCCGGGGCTCTATCGTGTAGCCGGTCCCGAGTAGTGAGAGGCCGGCCGTGAGCAGCAGGGCGCAGGTTATCAAGCCCAGGGCGAAGGCGGTTGGCGTGGTGAGTTCCTGTGGGGACATGGCCTTATTTCCTGCACTGGTTGCAGTGCTTCCCAACCTTGTTGACGCCCTGCTGGGTGAAGTGCTCTTCGTAATATCCGCAGGAATTGCAGGTGATGATAACGACGTCGGCGCCCTGGCTGTCGGCGCCTGAACTGGTCAGCTGGTACATGGGCCCTCCCTTGGGGTTGTGTGCAATGGTGGGGGTGTGCAGCTATGCAGCGGCACACTTGGCCTTTTAATGTTCTACCCTTTCGGGGCAGTATTCCCTGGGAATGGGACAGAAGCGGCACTCGGAGACGCTGGGGGCCTTCCTGGGCGGATTCTTCGCCGTTAAGCGGCCGATCAGGCCTTCCACCATGTCCCTGAACTCCTTGCCCGCGCCGCCGCCGGCGGCAGCATTACCCGTTGCGGTGGTCAATCCCCGCCAGGTACGAGATTTCGCCAGGTCCACCGGCCAACTCGCCAAGAACGACAAGCTGGACGCTCGCATCCTGGCCCACTTCGGGGAGGCGGTCCTCCCTCCGATGCGCCCGTTGCGCGATGCTGACACCCAGGTCCTCGGGGCCATTCTGGGCCGTCGCCGCCAGGTGATCGCTATCCTGGTGGCAGAAAAAACCGGCTGGATCGCGCTCTGCCCGAGGTACGACCTCGCATCGAGCCCACATCAATTGGCTGGGGCAGGAGCTGAACGACCTGGACGGCGAACTTAGACAGATGATACGGAACAGTCCGGTGTGGCGGGAACAGGATGAACTCCTGCGCAGCGTTCCCGGTGTGGGGCCACAATTATCTATGGCATTGCTGGCCGATCTGCCTGAACTGGGCACACTGAGCAGGAAGAAAATCGCAGCCCTGGTAGGTGTGGCACCATTCAGCCGAGACAGCGGCCGCTATCGAGGCAAGGACTATTCAGGGTGGCCAGGCCCGACTTCGCTCTGTTCTCTACATGGGAGCTTTGGTGGCTGCCCGCTGCAACCCGGTCATCCGGGAGTTTTGCCAGCGCCTGCTGGCAGCCGGGAAGCCCAAGAAACTAGCCCTCACCGCCTGCATACGAAAGCTGCTAACCGTGCTCAACAGCATGGCGAAAACTGGGAAGGACTGGAATCCAACCGCCGCGCCCTCTTGACACACAAGACGGTTGCTTTTTGCTGAACGTCAACACCTTTTACACCTTCGGGGAAACGTACCAGTATCCTCTCCGACTCCGGGTCGTAGGCTTCGTGGGTGATGCGACTCGATTCCACTACTTCCCACTGGATTCCAACGCGGCCTTGGCTGATGGCTGAGACATCTTGCGGGGCATTGCGTTCACTCCAACCCGGGGTTCCTGCACCTGTCCGTCATCCGATCCCGGAGCCCCTGCTCCTTCGAACCGGGTGTTCGGCATTGTAGGGAGGCGCGACTTGCACAGAGTGGATCGGCGGTTCGGTGTCGGGCTAGTCGTCGTTCGTTTGAACTCCCCGGCGAGGGGAGTAGACGTCAACGAAGACGACAGGCTCGTCCCCCAGGACTTCGCCGCCATGGACCACGTTGCTCGGGGAGCGCCACATGTCTCCGGGTCCGATTTCCGCAACCTCGTTCCTACGCTGAGACGCATTCGGCCGCTCAACATGAAGCCGAATTGTTCACGTTAAAGGGAGTGGAGGTTGTAGCTGGAGCTGGGATTGAACGTGGGCCAGACGAGCTGCATGTTCTTCCCGCCCGCCACTTTCATGTCTACGCCCGGATAGTCGGAAGGCCAGGGGTCCACGTCCGCCCAGTCGAATATCTTCCCCTGATCCACTGTTCCTCCCCGAGGTGGTCGTGAAGCGCCTAAGGCGGTTAGATCTCGAACCTAGGCTGGTCACAACAATCGTGCCCTCTGCAGGATCCCGCGCCACTTTTCAAGGTCTTGGGCCAGATACGTGGTGGGATCTTCGGACGACATTCTGATTCCCCTCTTGGCCGCCGCCTCTCGCGCTCTTTGTAGGTGCTTCCTCACATCGCTCCCACAGTTATACTTCGTACGTTCGTCGATTGGGTAGCTTTCCCCGGGCCATCTGGGGTGGGCCTCAAAGAGTCGGACGGCGAGGCTCATAACGTAAGGGCCTTCCCTATAGACCTTTGCTATCTTATCTGTTGGCGGATGGGTGCTGTCGACCTCTGGCTTCCACACGGCCTCCAGAGCTTGGTCGATCTCCGTTTGCTCCGCGATGGTCCAGCTCATGGAGTCAGACTTCACAGAGAGGATTTTGGTCTCTGGGCGAGGAAGGTTGTGCCGAGTCAACTTCGGGTTCTTGCTGTCCTCCCAGTTCTGTGGTCGTCCCTCGGAGATCATGTCCTTGAGGCTCGAGCGAGCCACATTCTCGACATCAGCGGTCGGGCTGGACAGTTGGGACTCTTCGGCCCCTGTCAGGCCCCCAGGAGTGTTGCCATGCACGATTGCCGAGCGCCGATCGTAGAAAGCCTTGAGCAGGCTTCTGGTGTGTTCCCTCTCTAGTATTACAACGACGGTTAATATGATAGGATGACGGACTGGTTAGACAACGCTTGGGCAGGGGGGCAGGGAAGTGGATGTGGCGGCTTTCGAGCAGGTGTACGGGGCCTTTCAGGATTTTCACGCTTACTTCGCGCCGCTGTTTGGCCGCCGGGAGACGCGGGACCACAGCCGCCATTATCTCCAGGCCCTGCTGGTGCAGTCCGGGGAGCGGCGCAACGCCGAGAACCTGTCGGAGACGGTTCCGGCATCAGCCAGGGTGATGCAGCGGTTTCTCGCTGAATCTCCCTGGGATGACGACCCAGTCATAGGACGCCTTCAAGAGTACCTGGGACCTCGGCTGGGACATCCGGATGCGGTGTGGGTGCTGGACGGCAGCGACTTCCCCAAGCAGGGCAGGAAGTCGGCGGGAGTGGCCCGTCAGTACTGCGGCAGGCTGGGCAAGGTGGCCAACTGCCAGGCGGGAATGTTCCTGGCCTATGTCAGCCCGTTGGGCCGGGCCCTGGTGGACAAAGGGCTGTATCTGCCGGACAGCTGGACCTCGGACAAAGACCGGTGTGAGGCGGCGGGTGTGCCGGAGGACAGGCAGGGCTACCGGTCGAAGACGGAGTTGGCGCTGAAGATGGTGGAGCGGGCCTTGGAGCGGGGAAATCTGAGGGCCGGCTGGGTTGCGGGGGACGACGCCTTCGGGATGTCGCCGACAACTCTCTCGAACTGCGCACGACTTCGGCGACCACCGGTCATTCCGTGAGGGACTGGCGGCGCTGGGGATGCGCTACGTGCTGGACGTTCCCGGCGGCACCACGGTCTGGCCGCTGGAGCCAGCCTGGACCAGTCCGGAGCATCAGGGGATCGGGCGTCCCCGCAAACCCAGGCTGGTGGGCGGGCAGCGGCGCACCATGGAGCAGCGCAGTTATGAATTGCCGGAGGAGGCCTGGCGGGAGATCACGGTGGCCGAGGGAAGCCAGGGCCCCCGCAGCTACCTGTTCAGCGCCCAGAGGGTGCGTCCAACCAGCAGGCGTAAGCCCGGCGAAATCCACTGGGCCGTCTACCGCCGGAATCTGGACGGCAGCGAGCCCCGCTACTACCTGTCCAACGCTCCGGAGGATACCCCCTTGGAGACCCTGGCCTACGTGGGTGGTTCCCGGTGGCGCATAGAAACGGAGTTCGAGACGGAGAAGAGCGACGTGGGCCTGGACGAGTACGAGACCCGCACCCCGTATCAGGTACGGGGCAGGCTCTGGCAGGCTGGCATCACCACGTGGCCCTGTGCCTGCTGGGCGGAGCCTTCCTCCTGAGCCTGCAACAGGCTTGGGGGGGAAAAGATGCCCCGGATAACCCGGCCCCAAGTGTACCGGGTAGTGCGTGAGATGCTGCCCCGGGAACGGTTCGGACCTGAAGAGTTGCTGCGGTGGCTGGAGGATACGCAGGACAGTAACGAACGGGCCAGCCGCTCTCATGCCAAGCGCCGAGCCGTGCTTCGTGCCTCCTTGGACATCCCTCCTTGAACCGTCGTTGTAATACTAGGTGCGAGTCAGCGAAGTACCACGATGCCCGCCTGGAAACGATCTTCTTCTGATCCCAATCCTCGCCGTCCTTCATGAAGAGGGCTTCGAGTGCGATGGATACGTCGATGACTCTATCTTCGAGCACAATCCTCTCGGTCCCGTCCCGGAGTCGCCGTAGTGCCAAGGACAGCGCGCGCTGTGCCTGCTCAGGCAAGTTCGCGTACTTCCCTGTCAGTTCCAGAAGTTCCGTGACGTTGAGAGGTCGGTTTGTCGAGTGCCGTCGGAAGCCAGCCTGGTTGAGTAGTGCTGGCCGACTCCACGAGCCTCTCGAAGCATTTGCGTGGAAGAACGGGAGTGTCGCGGCGATGGGCGCGGGCACCCCGTGCCCGCCGCCAAATGTGCGGAAGCCCCCGCCCCACACTAGGCCAAGGATGAGCTCGAAAGTCTTGGGCCCACATTGCAGTAGGCAGCTTTCGTGTCGCTCGACCAGATACGCAGTGAGCCTCCTGCATTCGAAGCTCCTAGCCTCCAGTACCGACACATCCTCCACACCCATAGACGGCCAATGGAGATCCTGCTCAGAGACTTGCTCTGCGGAGGCTGCACTTACCGCCTGTAAGGCTTCGCCATATGGCAGTAGGGTACAGTGGTCGTCCAGCCGTTGGGGACTAGACACTGGCAGCCCCTTGAGCAGGTAGAAGTGGCGGACTTCGATCATGCCGTGACCTGCGAATTCTATGGCAAGGTTCGCCACAATTTCGGTGCCATGCACGGCGCTGGCTAACAGGAGTTTGCAGGCAGCGGTCGGAGCATCTAACTGGGCCTCACCAAGATTGCCCTCGACGTCTCCGATCGAGACGGTGCCCGCCGGGGGCTGCGTTTGGCGTTCGGGATCCCAGTAAGTCGCGACCCAATCCTGCACCTCTTGGAAGGCCGGTACCACGGTGAACGACTCGTCGTTGCCCGCAAGCAGGTTCTTGACAACTCTCTCGAACTGCGCACGACTTCGGCGACCACCGGTGACTCGTTGGCTGACCCCGGGGACGGCGAGAAAGTGCGGCAGGGCGTGATCAAGCCGCAACCTGATGCTGTCGAGATGTAGCGGGTGGCCCATGGGTTCGTGCTCCGGCGGGTATTCGGGTGACCACAGCAACTCGCAGTACAGGAAGCCACGCCCGGAAGCTGGTGGGGCCAAGCGTTACTGTACTACAAACTTTTGAATGGGTGGTGGCCCTTAGCCCCCAAAGGAAGAGAAGCTCGCATGCCGTTAGGGGGCCTAAGTGTACCGTATTGAGCCTGTCTCAGAAGGCCATTGTTGTCAGTATGATTTGACCCGAAGCTCAGGTCAAACGAAAGGGGGGAATATACAATCAGCCTCAGTTCATGAAACGTGTGATGGGACGGGTTCGGGTCCGTCAGGTGGAAGGCTGAAGATGGACGGAGGAACTCCAGATCTTCCAAAGTGTGCGCAAGTTGAAGGCGGTGACCAAGAGGGTCCAATAGGCCGTCACATTGGAGAGGCCGCGCAGCAGGAATCTCCGTGCGCCCTATTGCTCCTTGATAATTCCGTAAACTGGCTCGACCAGCTGCTTTTCAGCTTGTGACCTTCTTTGGCTGCCGCGGTCGACATCCAGGCGCGGTGGCGACGTAGCGCTTCATCGTGGGGCCCTATGGCCAGGCTTCGCCCAATCTCCTTGGCTTTGGTACAGGCTCTGAGGGCTGGACAAGCCTGACAGACAGCACCTGCAGCCCGGTACAGTCGCAATGGGGCTCCGTTCACATGTTGTATGCGGACGAACGCGAGCGTCTGCCCCTGGGGACACCTGAAGCAATCACTGTGCTCGTCATATGTGAATCTGTCCTTGTGGTATGGGTCTTTGAGGAACCGTTGCCGTGCCTCCGGCACTACCACCTGCTGACCGCGTCGGTCGCACTCCGCCAGGTGTCTGGCGGCGAAGTATCCGGCGTCGGCCAATGTCATCTGCGATTTCGTACCGGTCGTTTCCTCGGCCTGCTCCATCATCGGCGTCAACAGGGCATTGTCATAGACCTCATCTACCACGTCCACTGCAGTGACCAACATGCCGGATGTTCCCTCTTCCGTCTTCGTAGCCGAAACCATGGCCTGGGCGTTGTATCCAGCCACGATACCACCATGCCTTCCCTTCATCACCCGGGCCTCTGGGTCGGTCAGGTTGATGCGACTATGGCGTTTCTGACCGGCGAGGTCGGCCATCGCCAGCCTCACCCGCTCTCTCAGAACCTTCTTGTTGGCTAATTCCTGAGGCAGTCGGATAACGACATTGTCTCTCCCGCCTCGTTCTGAGCCTCAAGGTCGGCTATTGCCCGCTCCAGTCGCTCCAGCAGCCCCCTCAGTCCCGCAGCATCGTAGCTCCTGTTCACCGAGGCGTTGGAGGATACCTTCGTCCCATCCACCGCCTGGACCGCCAGGTCCACCAACTCCATGACCACCGCAGTCCGCACCGTCCGCTCGAACAGCTTTCTCATGGACTGCCGGTGCCCTTTGTAGAACCTCCACAGGGTGTTGTGGTCGGGGTGCTGCCACCCAGCCAGCCAGCCAGCCAAAGGTACGGTATCTGGTCCCGGCAGGCCACCTCCAGCTTCCTACAGGAGCGCACTCCCGTCATGAACCCGTATAGCCATACGCTCAACAATGCACGGGGTGATACGCTGGCGCTCCCATGGAATCGCCATCTATGTCCACGCCAAGCTCCGACCAGTCCTCCTGGTTCAAGGCGTCGACGATCTCCGCCACAAACCTCGCCGGATGATCCTGCGGCAACAGCTCATCCAGGGACGGCGGCAACAACCACATCTGCTCTCGGTCAATATCTCAAAGAGGCATCCGATTCGCTCCTGTCCCGGAGTTGTACCAGAGTTTACACCCAAGCTTTCTCACAGACTTCTAAGACAGGCTCAATTCAGTCCCGGCGAGCCCATTCATCGAAGGGTTACCACACGTCCCCATCCTCAGTGCTGTTGCTATAATGGCCCGTAACTCACGGCCTACCAGGTCGCAACAAAGTAAGCAGGAGGAAGCCGTGGCAAATACCAACAATGCGCGGGATGCCGGATCAGTTTACGAGCAGCTGGGAGTAAAGCCTATCATCAACGCCGCAGGTTCCATAACCCGGCTGGGCGGCACCCGTACTCGCCCCGAGACCCTTGAGCTGATGTCCCAGGCGGCCAGGGTGATGGTCAACATCGACGACCTGAACCGCGCCGCCGGGAAGGAACTCGCCCGACTCACCGGCGCCGAGGCTGGATTCGTCTGCAGCGGCGCTGCCGGCGGGCTGGTCTTGCAGGCTGCGGCGGTCATAGCGGGCAACGACCCGGTGAAGATGCGCCAGCTTCCCAGCACCGACGGCCTGAAGAACGAAATAGCCATCCACACCATGCACCGCTTCCCCTACGATCAGGCCTACCGGGCTGCGGGCGCGCGCCTGGTGGAGTTCGGCGACTATCTCTTCACTCACCCCTGGCAACTGGAGGGAGCAATCAACGAGCGCACCGCCGCCGTCGCCTATCTCTGTGCTCCCTTCTCGAGCAACAGGGTCTTGCCACTGGAGAGCGTCTGCGAAATTGCCCACGCCCACGACGTTCCGGTCATCGTAGACGCCGCTTCCATGCTGCCGCCCCGTGCCAACCTGTACCGCTACCTCAGGGTCGGGGCTGACATGGTAGTCTACAGCGGTGGCAAGGGCATTCGCGGCCCCCAGGGCAGCGGCATACTGGTTGGCCGCGCCGACCTTATCGAGGCGGCCGCCGCCCAGGCCAACCCCGCCCAGTTCCTGGGTCGTGGCATGAAGGTCGCCAAGGAGGAAATCATCGGACTGGTGGCGTCCCTGGCAGCCTTCGTCGAAGAGGACCAGGCCGCGGAAATGGATACATACCGGGCCATGGTCCAGACGGTTGTCGATGCGCTGGTAGAGTTGCCTGGACTGCGGATTACCATCGAGCACGACGGTATAAACTACCTCTTACCACAAGCTGTAATTCGCTTCACCGACGATTGGCGCGGCCCCTCGCGGGATGCCGTGGCAACCGCCTTGGAACTGGGAAACCCTCAGATCTACCTGCAGACGTTGGGCGGTCCCCAAGAGCTTGCCGTGGACCCACTTAACCTCACAGAGGAAGAAGTCGAGACCGTAATTCGCCGTCTGCGGGAAGAACTAACTAAGTAAGAATCTGTCTGATGAGATCCCTACCTTTCAGGGGAGAGTCAGGATGGGGGTGATAGGGTGGCTCTGGGTGGCCAAAGAGTGAATCCAAGAGAAGGAATGCCTTATAACGGGAATTGTAGGACATGTTGCTGGGGGACTTTCAAGGCCCTTTTGACACGTCAGGAGACGGGGTGCTGGCCTCCGGTCAGTCATGCGTGGTTACTATGTGGTTGGCCGGGGTGAGAAGGGCCGCGGATACTGCCGGCGGCCCTTCGTTTTCATCCTTAACTGAATGTCGGGAAAGGATATTGCCGGAAGCAGCTTTCGGTGTCGTCCATGGCTTCCTTCATGCTGGAGCATAGCTCGCGCGCGTTAATTTGCATTTCTAGCAGGGTGGTTACCGCGTCTTTTGTTTCCGTAGCGTCTTTATCGTGGAGGGTCAGCACCGCCTGGATCTGAGCAGTGCCCCTCAACAGTTGCATGTTTTGCTCTCTGGCTTGGCTTCCCAGGTCCTCGAGCCTGGGCTGCATCTTGTCTATTATCGTGTGTCGGACGTTGATCACCCTACAGGTGTCCTCTATCTGGCCGATAGTCTTTCGTTCACGGTCGCCGGCCACTTTGGCGCCAATGGCGACTTGGATTGGTAGGCTGATGGCGAGGCCAATCCCACCTAGCACCGCAGGGGCGGCCCTCATGCCAAGGCCCGTTATTCCGGAAATGCCCAGGCGGCCGAGCCAGGCTGCGGTGGCGGCCGTGAAGGCGGCGCCGGATAGGGATGAGATCGCAATTCCGGTTCCGGCTGTGCCGAAGAGACCAACCAGGGTCCACGTTGTTGCCGGCGCTCCTATGAAGGCCGCCAGGCCGGGAAGACAGCCGGAGACGGTTTTTGATGCATCTGCGGCCGCCGCTGGGTCCTTTGGCAGGTCGGTAGGCTTGAACCAGCCCCAGGAGAGATTTCCCTGGGGGTCAATGGTCAATGCGCCGGACTCAATTACGGCCGTTTTGGCCTCGTTCCATGCCAACTCCAGCTCTTCGAAGCGGGAACAGGCGCTGACAGCAGCTTGGTCGAATTTCTCAACTCGGTTTTCGTATTTCTCTTTAGCCTTCTGGAAACTGACTTCCGCGTCCTTCTGCTTGGTGGTCGCACTGATGCCGATGGAGGCGGCGGCCTCGAGGTCTCTTAGAAATCCCATTTTCTGTGATGCTCCTTTGCTGAGCCTAAAGGTGTTCGTCATTATCTATTTTTCTGACTCTGGGAAAGGAAAACCCACGTTCCTAAATGGACGTGGGTTGTGCGGTCCTAGGGCTGCCGACTTGGCAGACGAGCGAGTGCTTTGACGGAGTCTATTTTGCTCACGCCCCATGGTGGTTAACTCACCATTAGCGCCTACGGTCGGCGTAGCTGTCAACTATTCCGGTCGGGCAACCCTTAGAATTCTATTCTGTGGGCTGTTGCTCTGCCCACTGAGGTCATTGTTGACGCCGATTGCCTCGGATGTCAATGGTGACGTGGCAGTTGACAAGATTGCGAAACTGACGAGTGCCCCAGACCGGGGCGGCATGACCCTGCGGTGCTATGTGTTCAATGGTGTTGGAGACCCATTCAGAGGCAACGTGGCTGCAAGAAAGTGAGCGTTTTGGCGAGCTTTGCACAGGAAATCATCAATGTCGTGGTTAGCCTCATTGGCCAACATCGCTTCCGGCAACGACTTGATGGCTTCTTTAATCTGCATGACCATTTCTTGGTAATAGCCCTTTCCCGGCTGAGTGTAAGTCGGCAGGTAGGTACTGCCCGTACCGCCGAAGACGTGCAAGCTCTCCACGAGGATAACAAGATGACGGAGGCGCTTTTCCCGGTCTGCTTCATACCAGAAGCCTGCGGGTTGAATATCCTCAGAGTTGTATTTTCGTTGGTAAAGTTCTCCGAAGGTGTCCAGCACGTCGCATATCGCATCTATCTCGTCTTCTATCAAGGATTTATAGGTAAATTCTCCTGCACCGCTCTGCTGCGATAGGAACTGAAAGTCTTCGATAAAATCTTCCAATAAACCGTCCGAGAGTTGGTTTCTGTAATGTCTGCTCACAGTCCCTCCTGTTGGTGACTCAAATCTATCCAAGACTATCCAGTATCAACGCCTTTGGCTGGGCTTCGCAATAGTCTGGTCAGTTGGAGAGTGGTCTATCCCCGCGTACGGGGGTTAACCCTTGGCGCGGGGGGTCTCTGGGCATCGCCTCAGATACAAATTGAGGCAGTCGACATGGCGTGACGTCCCCCGATGTTGGTGGTTTCGCCCCCTGATGTTGGCAAAAATGTTGGCAATTTTTTAGTTGACCGGGCCACGTTTTATCCGTTCCTCAGGCTATAAGGCTGAAGCATCCTTTTAATGACAATTGGGCATTGACGGGTTGTACCTTACCGCTATCTAAAATGGAAATATGCCACCTGGTATAACGGGGGCCTCCGGGCCCCCTTTGTTGCATACTGGAGCGCCCACTCCGAGGTGCTACCGACCACAGGAATAGGAGGTTCCTATGGCAGGCGAATCAATTTTAACACCCCAGTCGGTTTCTCTGCCCTCGTTGGACATAGGTCGTGCTTATTGTGCCAAGGATGCGGCAATAATACTCGGTGTAACCGAGGCTACTTTTAATGAAAGGGTCCGTGAGGGCCTGATCAAACCGGTGTTGGAGAGTGGCGACCGGCGCTACTCGGGTTATATGCTGGCCAGACTCCTGGGCTGGCCGTTGAGCGACGACCCCCGGGACTATATGCCCAGGAAGGACCCGGTGGAGAGCGGGAAAATTAAGCGGAAGGTCCGCATGGTCCGTTGAGGGGGTTGAACGTAGTCGTTGGCTGCGCTGTGCCCCTGGCTGGCTCTGAGGTGTGTCGGCCAGGGGCTCTTTTTGCTCCGTCTTCGGACCTATCTCGTGGATGTTGACTGTTCTGCCAGGGCTCCAGTAGTTGTGTTCCCTTCTGTTCGATGATTCTCTGCAACCGGCGCAATTCTGCCTGGGTGGAAGTTGCTGCTTTCCTGCGAGTTTAGCTGATCCTGTGCAGGTTGCTTTCTGTGTCCTGGCGGTGGAGTCGGAGTCCAGCGCTTTTGCCCGGTAATTGCCTGCGGCTGGTTATTGACTTAAGCCGGTACCGGTTGCCGCGGTAATGGCGGCGTCCACCGATTCCAGGGCTGCCTGGTATTCCTCCCTTCGGAAGGGGAGGTTGATATACCTGGCGTGGTATTTCTCTGGATCCAGGTCCGGGTGCAGGCTGTCGCCGATTACGGCGCTTACCACGGTGGCCCCGTTCGGTGATCCCAGGGCTTTTGCCAGGACCTCAGCTCTTTGGTCGCTTCGCTCAAAGTCGTGGGCTGCGGCTACCACGGAGGCCTCCGTCACCACGTAGACCGTCGTTCCCTCTTTAACGCCCTGGAGTACCAGGTCGGTCCTGAAGAGTTCGTCGTCCTCTTCCGGAGAAATGGCCCCCGTTTCCACTGCCCGACGGCAGATGTTCGCCAGGGACCTGGCGTAATCCGGATCCGGCGGCCCCCAGCTTCTCTGCAGGGTTACTGCGTTCAAGACGTCCATTTCTCTGGCCACCAGCCTGGAGGCGAGCCGGTCTACCTGTTGCTCATAGTCTCCGCCGGCCAATTGCCCGAGGCGGCCGTGCAGCAGCCTCTGGCTGGCCAGCGATGCCGCGTTGCTTGTCTCCAGGCGGGTCAGCGCCTGGTTGGTCTCTGCCCAGTCCTGCAGGGCTCGGGCAAAGGTCTCGGGAAGATCTAGCAATTCCCTGGTCAGGATGATGTTCCTGAGGGTTTCTGCCCAATCCGGATTGTTCTGGAGCAGCTCCACCAGGTCATGTATGTCATTGATGGTTGTCATGGCTGAGGACCTCTCCTTCTGTTGTCGATTATACGTCTTGGCTCAACCGGATGTCAGGCGGCGTCGCTTATGGTTTGTTTCCCTGCGCGTTAGCGCCCTGCGGTCGGCATTGCCGAGCTGGGTTCCTGGGGGCAAGTTGGGGGAGTCGCCGGCGATGTTGAAGGTGAGGTGTCGGCCCTGGTGGTAGTCACAGCAGAACTGCCGGAGGCCTTCGTCCTGTGGCAATGCTGGCCGCTTTGAGTCGAGCTCAATGCGCTTGTCCAGGTAGCCCTGGTGGCGCATACGGTTTGTTCATTGTGGCGGGACTGCGCTGATTGGCCCTCTTTGGGGAACCACCTTAAATCGGCTCTGAGGGCGCCGGTTTTGCAAGACTGCCGCTTTTTTTGGGGATGGCGGGGCTTTACAGTGCCGAAACCTGTTGTTGCTCTGTCTCTGGTGAGAGCGCTGTGTTTTGACGCTACCGGCCGGTCAGGCTGGAATTTCCAGTACTGCCACTCCCAGGCTCTCCGCCTGCTGCCGCAGTCCGGCCGGGAGCTCTGGAGCTGCCACTGCCGGCGTGGTGGCTTCGCCGGTGGCCCGGGCGAGAACCCTGGCCCGGCGCTGTGCGCGTTCCAGGTCGTCCTGGCCGGGGCCCAGGGAGGCTTCGATTACGACGTGTCTGCGGTTTCCTCCTCGGAGGATGATGTCGGTTGCCGTCAGGTCGTCCAGCTCCTCCTGGCTGATCAGCCCATGTTCCACGGCTTCGGCCATGGCGTCGTGGAAGGATGGCTGCGACTCCCCCGGGGAGAGCACGATCCGGGCCCTTTCTATTCCCAGGGTCCGGACCCTGCCCGCTGCCCGGTGGGCTGCTCTTTCCTCGTACTGGGCGCCGGCGACGTTGCCCAGGCGGCTGTCAATTCTTTCCACCTTCCCGTCTAGTTCTCCTGCCTTGCCGTCGAGCTGCTTCAGCTGATGGATCAGCGGCGGGTCGCCTTCTTCGGGCTGGCCGATAACGGCCGGTAGCTGCAGCAGTTCTTCTGCGAGGATGTGCTGCCTTATCTGGAGTTTAAGGGCTGGGTCCCGTTCCAGGGCGTCTATGATGTCCTGGAACGTATTGATCGGTGTGGTCATTTCGTGCTCAATTCTTTCTCTGTATTATCTTAACGCCTCTTCCCCTGATCGCATAGCGTCTGCTTGTCCTTCAATCCCAGTTGGAATGCTTCATGCAGGTTCGGGTCGTTATCGGCGCCGTTCCAGGTGAGGGTGCGGCCGAGGTGGTATTGCCAGCAGTATTCTTCGGCCTCTTCGGCCGGTGGAGCCTCCGGCCGGCTCTGCTGCAGCGCTTTTCTCTGGTCCAGGTAACCCTAGGCGTAGGATACCGCGTCCCTGGGGCCGCAGCTGCGGGGCAGCGTGTCAGTTGTCCCGCGTCAACTATTCTTGCCGAATCCTGTTGCCTCACTGAAGAATGTTACCGAATCTCAGCGCTTGGGACCACTTTCAACCAGCGCTAATTCCGGCATTAAACGTTCGTCCCACGTAGTTTCACTGGAAACGGGGTAGACCAGTTTACTCGCCATGATACCCCTCCATTGTTGCACCCGCCGCTGCAGAGTGCGCAGGTGAGCCCTTTCGAACCGGTCAGGATAAGTTGACTGCAACCGGCCCAGCAATGCCACCGCGCTGGCGTCCGGGTCTTCCTGCAACCAGCCCAGTACATCGCACCACACACCTTCAAAGGGGTCTGGCCTTGTTCGCCAATGGTGCGGGGCTCTCACCTTCGCCGGTCGCAACGCCGCCTCTTCATCCTGCCGCCACCGGTCGGGCAGCCTGGCCAGGAACCGTTCCAGGCTCTCGCCTCTCGGCGTGGGCCTGACCTCCGGAGACACGATGGCCGCCAGCGCTGACTGGGTTTCCCGGATGGAGTGCAGCAGGGCTACCGGATCCAACCGGGCTCGGCGCTCATTCAGGCTGGCCCTGGTCTCAGCTCCAACCGTCTCATGCTGGATTACCCGTTCGCAGGGCGTGGCCGGCGGACTGTAGCGCTTGGTCACAGCTGAGCCGTTGCGTGTTTTCTCCATCAGCTTGAACGAGGGCTGGAAGTAATTCACGTAAAGCCGCATTGCCCCGTGCAGGTGGGCTATGGTCTGTCCCGCCACCTGCCCCGAATACCGCTCATGCCCCAGAAAGCGCCGGACCACTGCCCCATTCTTCTGCTCGACCCAGGCCTGGTCGTTCTTGCGATACGCCCGGGAACGGGTGAACTCGATGCTCCGATCAGCGCAGTACTGGGTAAGGGTATCGTTGATGAACACGCTGTCGTTGTCGGAATCAATGCCGAGAACGGTAAAGGGCAGCTGTTTGGCGATGGCCTCTAATCCTGTCACCACCAGGGACTGCTCCCGAGCCAATAGAGGTACCGCCTCGGTCCATCCAGTGCAGATATCAGTGGCCACCAGGCTGTAGATGAAGGACCCTCCCATGTTGTCCCCGCAGTGAGCAACCAGGTCGATTTCCAGGAAGCCCGGCGGAGGGCGGTTCCAATCGGCGAAGGTCCGGACGGGTATGTTCCGCCCCGGGCTCAGATTACGGCGGCGTTTGCGTCGGCTGGCCACCGTGACGCGGACCGGTTTCAGCAACCGGTCCAGCGTGGCTGCGCTGGCGGACAGCAGCCGCTCTCGGACTTCGGGGTCCAGGTCCAGATGGCCGTGGCGTTCCATGGACTCCACCAGGTGGGGCAACGCCGCCTTCAGACGCTTCCCGCAGATCCGGTCCGATGCTTCCCACACCAGGATCACCGCCTCCCGAACTGCCTCGTCGTAGATCCGCCGTCCTTTGACTCCAGTCACTTGGTCCGCGGCTTCGCCCAGTCGTCCCAACAGGCGAATGCCGTGCTTCCGGTGATGGCCGGTCACAGCGATGAACTCGTCGAGAATCCGGCCCTTGTCCTTCTTGGAAGACCCCTGGTAGCGGTCTTGTATTGATGCCAGCAACTCCCGTTTCGCCATCCTGCTCATGCCTCCCGCCACGCGATCGCCTCCCGACTTTTCGGTAGCATTTTATTTGAGGCAATCACTTCCTTAAAGTAACGTTTTTATTGAGGCAATGCGGAGGCAACAGGCCGGCAAAACTAATTGTCGTTGATCAGATGCCTGGAAAGTGGTCTTTGCCAATGCCCGCCGCTGAAAGGTGGAGTTGTGCTACCGAGGCTGCAAGACCGACCTGGCTATGGAAGGTCTCCATCTCCGGTTCTGGGAAAACCGGCTCAATCTGCTGATCACGGTCAGCCTGCTCAATCCTTTCCGCTGTCCCTCCTCGACCGGCGCGCCGACCTCCGCTCCAGGACCTGTTACGAAATTGGTGCCATAAAACCGGTAAGCCGTACCGTCCGCCGCTTTCTCGTATCAGGTCAGCTCCAAGTGCCCTCTGGCTCGCTTACCCGCCAACCTTCTCCATCTGTACTCCGGATTCGAGATGAGTCATGAAGTATCGCCCTTCAGCAGCCCGCGCGAGTCTGCCCTCTGGACAATCTATCCCATCAATTTCGTGGCCAGTCCTCCCCCAGCCGACCATGAATGGCAATATTGACGGCCCCGGTGATCCAATTATCTGCCTCGCGCTTGAAATTGACGCTCTCAGCGAGGAACTGAGTACAGCCACAATCCTGAACGTGGAGTTCCGCAATGTCGCGGGCTTTCCGTTTCGGACCATTAACTCGGTGAGCGGAGAAGCGTTTCTTTCTCCGGTAAAATCGGGCTGGACTCTCTTCTTGGTATAATTGCCTGAACACAACAGATTAGAGCAGTAAGCCCAATAGTCCAGCAAGGAAACAGGAAGGAAGCGTTGTTTGACTCATCAAAAAGTTCCGATCCGTTGAACCAGGCAGGTCGCGTCTTGATTGATCCCCCGCAGGGCGACGATGGTCGTGGGGTCCTGGTCGGTTCCAACTCGTTGTGGGGCACAGACGAATATCTGCCGGATGCAGTCTTTGACCACGATAGCCTTACTCTTGGAGTGCCAGGAATCGGCAGATGTGGATTTCCGAATGCGCTCATCACAGACTTTCTGAAAAGGAAAGCTCTGGGCCTGGAATCCGGCGCTGTGCTGGTAATTGACCAGGATGGGAGCATGGTACAACCCTTGCTGAATAGCATCCCCGGGGAATTGGCCAGCAGCGTGATCCTGTTGGACTACTCAAACCCCGATGAGCTGCCTTGCATCAATTTTTCGGGACCGGCGTCTGAATCCTCCAATTCGGCGATCTCTGAAACCTTGGCAAGAGCCATTCGCCCGTTTTGGGGTCCTCCGGACCAGATCACCGAAGAGTATGTCAAACTATGGCACATGGCGAACTGCCAGTTTAATGGTCACCCGGATACAACACTGCCAGAAATGAAAGGCCTGTGGGATGTGCTGAAGGTTGCGGTTGCATCCAGGACCGTTAGCGAGCACGACTCAGCCCCCAAAGCGCTTCAGTCCTTGCGGTCACTTCTGCCAAGGGTAGGCGTTCCCTGGGTGGCGGAGCGACTGCCGTCAATCGCGAACGATGATTCCTGTGAATTGCCCCACCTGCAGCAGGCGCGTGCATGGCTGGCTGAGCTTGAATCAGTGCCAAGGGCCGTCAGCGCACTGGCCCAGCGGGAATCGAGAGTTGATTTGTCCAACTTCGTCGCCGAGGGTTTAGTAATTCTGGTAACCACCGCCCGGGACACCCTGGGCGCCCATTGTTCAAACCTCATTGGCAGTATGATGATTGCCCGTATGGAAGAGGCTTTGGCACAATCAGCGGAGCTCGCTGCTCCCGTTGGGCCCAGGGTTCTGGTGGGCTGCGATTCCTTCTTAAGCTTCAGGGGCCCGGACTGGGCAAATCTGCTGGAAATCTCCAACCACTCCCGGTCCCGCTTCCTATTGTCAGAGGAGACTTTAGCCGACCATCCCAATGCCGACCCAGCCTTGCGGCAAAGGATACTATCGGCGGTAAGAACTTTCGCCGGGTATCAGGTGGGGCGGGCGGACGCAGAACTTCTGTGTGCAGAAATGAGCTCGGCTGGGGTTCGGGCCGAACATCTCATGAAACCATGGGACTCACAGTGCTATGTCAGATCTGTAAGAACTCCCAGGACCCCTGCCCCGCTTTCAGTGACGACCAGGCAATTCTCCACCGGCGCATCAGCCACCTCGGCAACCGCCAGGCAAGTCAAGAACAATGCGGACGCATACTGTGTCAACTGGCACGATGCCCGGCTGGCTCTGGAAACCTGGGTTTAGCCCATCGGAGCCGGCGCCAGAGCCTATAATCGGCCTCTGGGTCGCGGTCCCCCTTCCCCGCTTTTCGGTTCATCCTTCTCGGTGGAGCCTCCCCCCAACCGGTCGCCAGGGCTCATTTTCGCATGAAATGTTTGTGCGTCTTCAAAGCCCAATACCCGGAAGTAAGTATCCGGAATTTTTTTCCATCCCCCGATATTCATCAGGATCCGCTCCGGCATGCTGCTGCGCAGGGCGTTTACTGCAAAGGTGTGGCGGAACATGTGCGGATGCAAGCCCCTCACCTTTGCCCGTTCGCCCAGTCTCTTGATCATCAGGTATAGCCAGTTAAAGCTCATTGCCTCGCCAGTTGCAGAAACCCAGAGCTTTTCAGTAAGTGGCTCCTTAGTTTCCCTAGCCCGCAGATAGTCTCGGAGCACTGCCTGCGGGGTATTGCCGATGGGCATATAGCGCTCCTTGCCTCCTTTTCCCATCACACGAACTCTGTTGTCGTCCGGCCGGGCGTCGTCCAGTTTCATTTCTGCTATTTCGTCGAGCCGCCCCGGCGTGTCGACAAACAGATGAAGTATGGCCCGGTTACGTATCATCAGAAACCGCTCTCTCGGTGTCCTCGCCAATTTAGGATTGAGCAGGGCAAGGAGATCCTGGATTTGGCTGTCCGAAACCAGGGGAACCGTATTCTCGTCCACGGGAGGAGGTTTCATCAGCTTCATCACGTTCTCCTCGACATGTCCCCGTTCCAGCAGCCAGCCAAAGAACCGGTTCAAGCGACGATACTGGGCATTGATGTACCCGGTGGAGAGAGCGGAATTGCCTGCGCCGCCGCCGCGTTCTCCGAACCAGGGCTCACGGCTCTGCAGGTGGGCGAAATAGTCCTCGATGTGATCGATGGTAATGTCTCCCACCGGCGGCCAGCCCTCTCCTTCGGAGTAATCGGCCACAAGGGCCACCGACCTTTCGAGGGCTTCCCAATAGGAGTGTGGAGATCCAGAGGCCATCAGGCTCTTTATAAAGGCCTTGCCGACATCGCGAAGATAGAGGTCAGAAAACTTCTTGACGGGCATACATCGGTTGCACCCGGGAGCTTAAGCCGTCAATTTTGTATCTGAAAACCGGTTTTGGTGGGCCTGGATGGACTCGAACCAACGACCTCGGTCTTATCAGGACCGCGCTCTAACCACCTGAGCTACAGGCCCACGGAGGGGGAAACGCCTACCGTTGAAGTAAGCTCAACGATTATAACAAGCGCCGCCCTCCCAATCAAGGTGATTTTCCTCTTGCCCCAGGTCAATCGCGGCTTAAGTAAATGTCATGCTGAGCATGATCGAAGCAACTGAGATCCAGGACTGCATTCACGTAAAGGAATCAGTGCTGTTTTCAAGAACTATTGAACAAATCCCTTCCCCTTGGAAGAATGAAGGTCAGTATGGAGGTGCCTGCGCTCAATTAATGACTGACGACCCTAAGCTTCCTCCAGAAGTTCCGGCACTGGCTACAGTGTAGATGACCTATTCAGAGGTTCCTTTAACAGGAAGGATTCCAGACCCTTCGGCGTACTCGGTGAGACCTGATTGGGGTTACATTGCTTGGACCTAAGGCAAGACTCACGTAAGGGTGAGCGGTTGATCGGTTTAAGACGATTGCCCTGCAGGAAGGCATCAATAACCAACAATCGACCGGCAACTCACCCAGGAACCTGTTGTCGCTAAAGCGACTCCGAGGCCATTCCATTTGGGTTATATATGGTAAATATTGGGTACATTCCTGAATATTCGTGTGTAAGCCGTTCTCAATGTTCTTTTGCAGCCCAACCTGCGCCGAGCCCAATGACAACGGACACTGGACAGTCCCTGTTACCACCTCCTACCATGGTATTTGCAATGTCCCTCTTGTCCCCACCCAATCTCGGCTACCTGATTGCGGATGCCAGTGAGAGAAAATGGGGGGGAAACTATTTACCTCAAACCTTATTCCGGCAATCTGCCGCCAGAAGGTCAATGGGCGGAAATGAGCGGAAATGAGCGGAAAACTGTTTTTCTATCCCAACTCTGTTCCGGCTACCTGTTGGCAGACAATCAGTGGGCGGAAATGAGCGGAAAAACAATTCTTCTCAACCCTGGTGTCGCCCACCCCCCGCTGAGTCCGGACCTTGAAACGCGATAGCCCTGCTTATTACCACCTTAGAGTTCTCCCAGGCCCTTTTGGCGACATGCAGCCAAATTGGCAATTTGCCAGCAAACTACATCGGAAGCCCCATTTGCGGTTAATAAAGTGTTAACATTGAAGGACTATACATTTAACCGTTTCGTAATTTCAGGTTAATACCTGCAGCCTATCCTCGTATCATTGAGAAATGGGCATTCATATTTAGAGAGGACTGTATTGACAATCGAGAGCGACTTATCGGTCAAGAAGGTAATTAGAGAAGATGACTCGCTAGTGATCGTGTGGGAAGACGGCGAAAACGGCACTTTCACACATAGCTGGTTAAGAGAGAACGCTCCAGAGAACCGTCACCCCCTGACGGGTAAAAAGCTGGGCACCTACACTGACCCCGAAGCACACCACAATCCCTGGTCTGTCTCCATCGAATACGACGAAACCCTCATCATATCCTGGGCGGGCCTGCGGGAGGTAACCCGCTTTCCCTTGGACGAACTCCGTGATTACCTTCCCATTGTTGATAGCATCGAACTGGCCTTGGTTGCCGACTAGGTAACGTACTGTAAATGCCCTGACATTTTGCCTATAATTGGGACGCGGAGCTACGACTCCCTCTTCTCACAAACGGTTACTGGTCATTGGAAGCGAAAACAGGAACCAAGGCTCACTTGTTGAGGTACATGTGCCGGAACGCTCGGTGCTCGTCGTAGAAGACGAGGAAAACCTCCTCGAAGCCCTGAGGTACAACCTGGAACGGGAAGGCTACCAGGTCCACACTGCCACCGATGGCGGCGAAGGTCTTGAACTCGCCCGCAAGATCAATCCCTCACTGATACTGTTGGATATTATGCTCCCCACCCTGGACGGATTCGAGATTTGCCGGATTCTGCGCCGGGAGTCGGAGGTCCCAATCCTGTTGCTGACAGCCAAGGGGGAAGAGGTCGACCGTGTGGTTGGCTTGGAATTGGGAGCCGACGATTACATTACAAAGCCCTTCAGTATCCGGGAACTGATAGCTCGAGTTCGTAATACCCTTCGACGAACCAGGTACCTGGAAGAAAGCCATACCGGCGAAAACGAGGAACAGCACTTCTGGACCGGCAGCCTGGAAATAGACCTGAACAGCCACGAAGCCCGCCTGGCCGGGGAACCACTCAGTCTGAAGCCCAAGGAATTCGACCTGCTGGCTTTGCTGGTGGCCAACAAGGGTCGGGCTTTCACCCGTGATCAGATACTTGAACGCGTCTGGGGCTACGACTACATCGGCCAGACCCGCACTGTGGACGTTTATATTAGCTGGCTCCGTGAAAAACTCCAGGCAGACCCAACTACGGCCAGCAGTATAGTTACTATCAGAGGAGTAGGCTACCGGCTGGACGGATGAAATTCCACCGTTCGTTAATCTGGCGTATTTCCCTCATTTACGCGGCCTTAATCCTGTTTTCCCTGGCCGTCCTGGTAATATTTTTGACCGGAACCCTCCGCAATCAAGCCACTGCACTCCTGGAAGAGCGACAGGAACGGGAGATTCGGCTGGTTGCCGCGGCAGCAGTTCCCTACCTGTCAGAACCCGATTCTCCCTCTAATCGTTCTGCCCTTCAATCGCTCACTGTCGACCTCGCCCGCACGGTCAATTCACCGGTCACCATTTTTTCCGCAACAGGGGTGCCGCTGGCGGCCAGTCAGGGCGACCTTGACGCCGTTGAAAATAGAGCCAGCAGTCTTGAATTAGGGCAAATTCGGCAGGACGACTCTTACAGGCGCGTTAGCATGTCGGACGGTTTCGAATTCCTTTCTATCTCCGCTCCCGTTTTCGCCGGTGATGAAGTAGTAGGGTTCGTGGCTACGGCAACCCCTTCCCCCGAAAGCACCGGCAACCTTACCTCTATCTTTGTTGCCCTGGGAGCCTGGTGCCTGGTGGCGGGAGCGTTGGCGATTGCCGTTTCATCGTTGGTGGCGCGCTACTCCTCCCGCTCTCTCCGTTCGGTACAGGCCGTTGCCCACGCCTCCACGCAACTGGGACAAGGGGACTATGACCACCCTGTGCCGGTCGGCGCCAACGAGGAAACTCGCCGGTTGACCGAGTCCTTCAATGCCATGGCTGACACCATCAAGGGCGTAATTGGACGCCTCTCCGCAGAACGGGACACCCTTTCGGCAGTTCTTGACACCATGGCTGACGGCGTAATTGTCATAGAGCGGACCGGTAGGGTGGCCCTGCTCAATCCGGCCTCCCGTGATCTGCTGGGAATTCGCCCCGAAACCGTACAAGGACTCCGCCTCGTGGAATTGGTGCGAGACAACGAGATTCACCGGCTTATCACTGCTTGCAAGGACGGGAAGTCCCGCCAACAGGCCGAAATCTCATTGATCTTGCCTCGCAGGTTCCTTAGCGCCATCGCAACTCCCCTGGACAACGACGAAGGTGTCCTTCTTACCCTTCACGACCTTACCCGCATGCAGCAGGTGGAAACCAGCCAAAAGGAATTTGTCAGCAATGTCTCCCACGAACTGCGCAACCCCATGGCCTCCATTAAAGCCATGGTTGAAACCCTGGAATCCGGGGCGGTAAATGAACCACAGGTGGCGATGGACTTTCTGTCCCGTATGAGAGGCGACGTTGACCGTATAAACGGGCTGGTCAACGACCTGCTGGAGTTGTCTCGCATGGAGAGCGGGCAGTTCCGCATCGACGTGGAGCCCATTTCCCTGGCCCCAGTGGTGCAGAGCGTCAAAAGGCAATTCGGCGATACGGCGACTACCCATGGCGTTGAAATAGTCTCCAAACTGCACGACGACCTGCCCCTGGTCATGGCCGACGGGGAAAAGCTGACCCAGGTATTCGTGAACCTGGTTGAAAATGCGCTCAAGTTCACCCCTGCCGACGGGGAGATAAGTATTCAGGCAGACCCCTTCGAAGAATATGTGCAGGTCCAGCTTCAGGATACAGGCATCGGGGTGGCTCCCCAACATGTGCCCCACCTTTTCGAGCGGTTCTACAAGGTCAACCGTTCCCGTCGCGACAGCGGAACCGGCCTGGGCCTGTCGATCGTAAAGCAACTGGTCGAGGCTCACGGCGGCCAGATAACCGTGGCAAGCCAGGAAGGCGAAGGTTGTGCCTTCACATTCACCGTGCCCCGCGCTCACTGAACAGTTCCACCCACTCATTCCCGTGATCAAGAGACCACCAGGGCAAACGGCCTCCAGATACTCCTCATACCGCAGTTCCTGCTTATGAACCTTGCCAAGCAGCATGGCATACTAAGTAAAAACGAAGGCTTTGAAAGCCAAGCTACTCTATCTCTTTGATAATCCACATCTATGTACGGAGTGAGGGCTGCCGGGATATTACATCGGCCGGCACAGCATTTCCCGACCGGCCAGCAGCAAGTACAATGTACCCAGGAATAAACAGGGTCAGGCTTGTCGGCGTGAGGTGGGGAAATGAAATGGGCTGGTGCGGTTGTTGGCAGGCTCTCAACTTATTTGCGACGGCCCGTTCCGACTGGCGCTCCCCTCTTTCTAGTCGCTGCCCTGCTGGTGTTGGGCAGCGTGGCCTGCGACGTCGCGCCTGCTGTTCCGGATGCCCCAGACATACCGGCCATTCCCCGCATTGATTTGGGGAATGGCCCTACCGCCAAGCCAATACCTTCTCCCGTTATGTCTACCGCTCCGCCTGCCTCACCTTCGCCAACTGGCACGTCCACTAGCCGCCCGATCCCCACAACTACCTCAGGCGGTGACGTCATCCAGGTTCCCAGACTGGTCATTGCCGAAATTCCTGTGGATATACCGGGTTACTCGCGAGACGACTGGAAGCACTGGGTGGACGTGGACAGAGACTGCCAGGATACCAGGGCCGAGGTATTGATCCAAGAGTCCACCACAGTCCCAGCATTCAACACAGACCGCAATTGCCGGGTTATTGGAGGGAGTTGGGACGGCCCGTACACCGGACAGACCTTCACGGAAGCGAGCGACGTGGACATCGATCATCTGGTGCCCCTGAAGAATGCCCACGTCTCCGGGGCCTGGCAGTGGGACGAGGCTCGCAAGGAAGACTACGCCAACAGCATAGCCACTGACTTTCACCTTATAGCCGTGGACAAGTCCTCCAACCGGGCCAAAGGGGCCAAGGGGCCGGAGGAATGGCAGCCCCCGGACGAAACCTACCGCTGTCAATACGCACAGGACTGGATCGCAGTTAAGGATGCGTGGGGCTTGACGGCCACTGTCAACGAATGGGAGGCTCTGCAAGGTATGCTGGGTCAGTGCTCGGGCGCGGTAAAGTTGATGGACGGCGCCGGAACCATTGCCCTGTTGCCCACGGAGCAACCAGTTCCTGCTCCCACCGGAGTTCCGTCTCCAACTGCCCCAACCGGGCCGCTGCTGATTACCGAAATAATGGCCGATCCCGCGGCGGTCAGAGACACGGCAGGGGAATGGTTCGAGGTTTATAACGCCGACGCAGAATTGGCGGTCAACCTGGAGAACTGGACAATTCGACGGGCCAACGGGGACGAGCACCGGATTCTCTCAAGGGTTGTGGTCCTGCCGGAAGGCTACGTGGTCCTAGCTCGCAACGGGGACGAGTCTGCCAACGGCGGCATTACCGCGGTCTACGAATACCAGGGAATCAACCTGACCAATGACGAGGACTCCATAGAGTTGGTAGATTCTTCGGGGCAATTGGTTGATCGAGTTGCCTACAACGCCGACCTGGTATTCCCCGGCGCCTCCACTTCCCTAGAGCCCACTGCACTGAACGCTGACGCCAACGACAATCCAGACAACTGGTGCCGTGCTTCTTCGGCCATGGACAACGGGGACTTTGGAACGCCCGGGGAGGAAAACGACCCTTGCTGAAGGACCGCCGGTTCTACGCAGTAATGTTTCAGGGTTACCACATGAAGGATAATTCGGACAGTCCTGATTACTTCATTGAGTTGAATCCGCCTTGAATTTCCCGGTAACGCTGCTAGTCGGCCTCCTCCGCTGGTCGAGACGATCGTTGTTCGCGCCCCTTTAAAGCCAACTCCTGGTCTTCGTCAGTGGCATTCTCTGCTTCTTTCGCCTCTTCACTACCGAAGATCCTGACTCCCTTCAGCCAGCAGACCACTACCGCGCCCAGGGCCGCGCCGGCTATGGGGCCCACCCAGTAAGCCCAGTGGCCGTACCACTCCCAACCCACCAGCGCCGGCGCCAAGGGAGAGCGGGCCGGGTTCATGGAAGCGCCAGAAATCGGGCCGGCAAAGATTGCTTCCAATCCCACCGTTCCGCCAATGGCCAACGCCGCCACCGGCCCGGCGATTCGGGGTTCTATGCTGAGGGACATTATTATCGCCATGAGGATGAACGTAAGTATGCCTTCCAGAACCAGGGATTGCTCCACGCTCCCCGAGGGCAGGGTAGCGCCCATGTTGGCGGCCGGCCCCAGCAGGTAATACAGAGCCAGGCTTGCCAGTATTCCGCCCGCCAACTGCGCTGGAATGTAATAAGCGGCCACGCCCCAGCGAATGCGGCGGGTGCTAGCAAAGCCCAGGGTGACCGCCGGGTTTATGTGTGCACCGGATTTTGACCCAAAGGTGAAGATCATGGCGGCCACAATCAGGCCAAAGGTTATGCCCATTCCTAAGTGGGTTACTTTCCCACCGGACAACTCATTAATCATGATGGCCCCGGTTCCGGCAAACACCATTCCGAAAGTGCCAATCAGTTCTGCTGCCAATCGTTTAAGCAAAATCATATCCAGGGAATCAGTCTTTCGCTTCAGTAATGATCGTCGGGTTTACTCGTGCAATTTGCTGATCCAATGTACATGTTCCCTTTGAAGAGCACATTCTCTACCGGTTAACCAAGATTTAAGGAAGCATTAAGGAGCAGTTTATTTCTTGGGGTGGCCTCTGTTTCTTTTCCCTTTAACGGCAAGGCTCGACACGTTAATCCAGTAAGCTGACACTACTACAGAGACCTTAATCGCCACAATGACGACGGCTTCCTGGCTACAGAGAGTAAACCGCTGCGGAACTCCCATCGGAAAGGCTGGTATTCCCTTTCCAGACTGAGCCATTTAACCAACTGTTAACCCGACCTTAAACAGGTCTTAATTGCAATCTAATTGCCCCTTGAAGGACGGCGCATAGGCTTAGTTGGGGGAACATAATGGGGCGAATTCTCCATTTGATTATAGGAATCTTAAAGAATATCTCAACTCGGCTCCGCTTCCTCTAAATTAGGGCTTAGCGGCGATTCAGGTGACTGCCAAACCCGGTAACGATACGAACCATGAAAAGGCACGACCAGACTTAGCAGGAGGAACAATGGTTTCCAAGAAAACCCGGTATTTCAGCTTAAAGGGTTGGACCATACCCTTAGTTCTCGGGGCTATTGCGGTCTCTATGGTCCTTATTGCCTGTGGCAGCTCCGGTCAACCCAGTGATCCCGTCTCTTCCAGCAGTTCCAGCGGCGAGTCCAGCAGCAGTCAATCCATGCCCGCGGCCATGGAAACTGGTGACTACGCCAGCCTGTCCGGCGACATTGACGTCGACGGTTCCAGTACTGTATTCCCCATCACCGAGGCCGTGGCCGAAGAGTTCGGCAAGCTGACGAACGGCCAGGTCCGCGTCACCGTCGGCGTATCCGGCACCGGAGGCGGATTCAAGAAGTTCTGCAACGGCGAGATCGTGGTCTCTGACGCTTCCCGGCCAATCAAGGCCAGCGAAGTACAGCTCTGCTCGGACGCTGGCGTTGAGTACATTGAGATTCCCGTGGCTATTGACGGTGTCACCGTTATCGCCAACAAGGACAACACCTGGGCCCAGTGCATAACCATCAAGGAACTGGACCGGATGTGGGGCCCCGATGCCGAGGACACGGTCATGAAGTGGAGCCAGGTCCGCGACGGCTGGCCCGATGACGAAATGGAAATGTACGCCCCCGGTGTGGACTCCGGAACCTTCGATTACTTCACCGACACCGTCAGCGGCGAATCCGGCGCTTCCCGGGGCGACTTCACCGCCAGCGAAGACGACAACCTGATTATCCAGGGTGTGTCTGGCGGCAAAAACGGGGTCGGCTACCTAGGCTATGCCTACTACTCCGAGAACGCTGACAAGCTGAAGGCCGTTGAGGTCGACGGCGGCAGCGGTTGCGTACCTCCCACCGACGCCAACATCAACCAGGGTACCTACTCCCCCCTGTCCCGCCCGCTGTTCATCTACGTCCGTAAGGACGCGGCGAGCACCCCGCACATCGCCGAGTTCATTCGCTACTTCCTGAGCAACGAAGGTCAGGCACTGGTGGCCGAGGTGGGATACATCCCTTTCCCGCAGCCCGTCTATGACCTGATACTGGCCAGGTTCGAGAATGGCGCCACCGGCACAGTCTTCGGCGGTGAAAACCCGATGGGAGGAGCCGTGGAGGAAGTCTTGGCCAACTCACAGTAACTCCAAGCAGTAGTGCAGCAATGGGGGCCAGGCCTGATTCAAGGTCCGGCCGCCACAAAACTCTTTAAAGGAACGGAGGCGGTTGTGTTCAAACCGCCTCCGTTCTCTCTATTTGTGCCCGAAGAATAGGGAGGAAGGTAGAGTTGTACCCCGTGACTGCGGCACAGGGACAACAACGACAGGCAAAGTGAGCATGGGGCGATCCCGGCTAGCAGAAACAGTTAAGGGCCCCGGAAAGTTCCGGGGCCCCGCTCTTTGGCAGATCGTTGATGTCGGTCGGTAAGGTGCTTAGAGCACCCCGCCGGCGAAGATAGCCTTTTGCTTCCGGTAGATCTGCACACGCTGTCGGGGGCACTCCAAAACATAAATGCGGCCCTCGTCGTCCACCTCTACTGAAATGGGCCCGTGGAACAGCTTCTCCCGCTCGTGCAGGTTATGGGCCATTTCCCGTGCCCGCACGATGGTGGGGTCCAGTTCCACCCGCTCCCGTCCCCACTTGGACAGGGTGGCCTCGCCCAGGAGCTTCGTGATGAAGTTGCCCTCGGCATCGAAGACCTGGAGGCGGTCGTTCTTGAAGTCCGCCACGTAAATGATGCCTTCCTTGTCCACCGCCACCTTGGTGGGCCGGTTAAGCTGGCCGTCAGCATCGCCCGTGGAACCAAACTTCATCAGGAACTGGCCTTCGGGAGTGAACTTCTGGATGCGGTCGTTCCGCCAGTCGGCCACCCAGACGTTGCCGTCGTAGTCGATCTCAATGCCCCAAGGGTAGCTGAATTGGCCGTCGCCATTGCCCTCGGTGCCGAACTGAGAAAGGTACTTGCCGTCCTTGGCGAAAATCTGCACCCGGTGGTTATAGCTGTCAACCACGTATATGTTGTCGTTCGCGCCGCATGCCAGGCCAGAAGGCTTGTTGAACTCGCCGTCCCCGCTGCCAACCCTGCCCCATGTGCCCTTGCACTCACCATCCTTGTCAAAGGCGGTGATGCGCTGCAGCCACTCGTCGGCCACGTAGGTACTGCCCTCGCTGTCCACAGTCAGGGCCGTCGGCCACATGAACGTACCGGCGGGGGCGTTCTCATCAGCCTCTTCGGGGGGAATCTTCTGGCCGAATTCCTGCACCAGTTCTTCGTTCACCGTGAACACCGTTACCCGCTTGCAGGGGAAAAAGGCCGGCGTCTCGGAACCGCGGCTGATCACGGACAACTGGTCCTTGCCGCTGCGAACGATATCAACTGGATAGAAGAATCCTGAACCGCTTCGGTTTTCCTGCCGCCCGATGGTATGGCTGTACTGGAAGGTTATTGGGGTAATCTCAGTAGTAACCATTCTTCCTCGCTAATTGTCTCATTTAAAAATAAAGGCTGGCAGCCTTGTGCCGCCAGCCTTTGCCGTCAAGTCCTGTTGGCTACTTCATGAAGTCGATCTTCTCGAAGTTGCCGCCCAGGATGGGTTGGGCATCGAGACCCATCCAATCCTCAATCAGGGTGGCGTAGGTGCTGCGGAAGTCGCTGTTCCACTTCAGGTCACCCTCGTCCAGCTTGTCGGGCTCCAGGGACGGGTACTCGCCGTACAGGCCCCCCTTGACCGCATCGCCGATGACAAAGGCCACACTGCCTGACCCGTGGTCGGTGCCGGAACCGTTTTCCTTAACACGGCGGCCGAACTCGGTGAAGAGCAGCATTACCACTTCCTGGTTCGAGTTGTGTTCCTTAAGGTCCTGGTAGAAGTCGCCAATAGCGGTAGTAACATCGCCCCACAGCCTGGGGAAGGTGATGTTCTGGTTGGCGTGGGTGTCGAAAGTGCCGGGGTTAACGCCCGTGTAAAGCACCCGGGTGCCGAAGTCAGCCAAATGCACCTGGGCGATGTTCTTCAGCCACTGGGCGAAGGGGCTTCCGCCGTACTCGACGCTGGAGGAGTATATGTCCGGAGCGGTCTTCAGGATGTCGGCGCCCCTAAGGGCGTCAAGGCCGGTCTGGGACAGGTAGTCGTTGACCGGGCCGGAACCGATCATCGGGGAGTACATGCGGCCGAAGATGTCCAGAGCATCCATGCGCTCTTCCTCACCGTCGATGCCGGTCAGTACGCCATAGCTGGCCAGGTCTCCCACCGATGCAACCGAAACGCCCGGAGCCGCCAGGGCCCGAGGCAGACCACGGCCGAAGTTAACGGCGGTCAGAATGTTTTCCTTGTCGGGGTCCAGATCCCGGATGGCCTTGCCCAGCCAGCCGTCGGTGACCATCTTGTCAGGCTCGGCGGTGTGCCAAATGTCCAGGGAGCGGAAGTGAGACCTGATGGGGTTGGGATAGCCGATGCCCTGCATTACGGCAACTTTGCCCTCGTCGTAAAGCTCCTTCAGGGGAGCCATTGCCGGGTGGAACCCCACCTTGTCGTCCACTGCCAGCACGTCTTCAGGGGAGATCTGCAGCACCGGCCGGTAGTCCGGATAGTGAGGATCGCTGTAGGGGATAAAGGTATTCAGCGCGTCATAGGCGCCGGTCATCTGCAGTATTACCAGGACCGGATCTTTCTTGTTGGACGTCATCTTGTTCTCCTTACGAGATTCGATTTGGGGTCCGTTTTCCAATGGACAGCAGCCAACCGAAAGCTCCGGTTAGGCGTACAGATATTCCTTGGTTGCCACAATCATCTGAAGCATCTGGGTTACCTGACCGGGAAATTCCTTGTTGCTGGTAGGAAGGTCGCCGGTCTTTTCCGCATGACTAATGAGCATCTGGCGGGTTTCCGTCTCGAGCTCGTAGCAGCCCAGCAGCCTGAGGCAGCCGTCTACCAAGTTGACCGGAGACATCGTGGATCCCTCGGCCTTCAGCTTCTGAACTATATCCTGGATGCCGGGCTGGTTCACGTCGCCCACGTAGTCGGCGATAAAGTTGATGCGGCGAACCAGGGTACCGCCGTCAATCCACTCTTTCCCGGTGTGCCAGCCTTCTACGCTGGGCGGGTTCAGGATTTCCTGGCCCATGTGTTTCATTTCATCAAATATTGATTCGAAGCCCGGCTTGGGAGTGTTCCAGTCACCCACCAGGCGCAAGGTCCCGACAATTGCTTCTATCGGCCCCTTGATGCGTTGGAAGCGGGCGTTCTTGAAAGCGTCAGAGTTGAACAAAACCCGCAGCATGGAGCGGATATCGTAGCCGGAGCGGAAGTACTCGTCCTCCAGCATCTTGACCGTTTCCATGTCCCGCGGCGGAGTGTCCATCCAGGAGGGCACCTGGGCCTCATCGGCCACAAAGAAGTTATACATGTGCCGGGAGATAAACCGCGCGGTGGCCGGCTGCTCGGCGATAATGTCAACGACATCCTCGCCGTCGAAGTTACCGGTCCGACCCAGGAAGGTCTTATCGCCTTCGTCGTGGTCCTCCGGGTTAAAGACGAACTGGGAGGCATAACGGCCATAGGGCTGGCCAGGGATGTTGTTGGCAATGGTCCAGCCGGTAAAGGCCCGGGCACATTCCTTAACGTCATCCTCGGTGTAATTGAACTGGCCTTCCATGCCCACGCCCATGGAGAACAACTCCAGCAGTTCGCGGCCATAGTTTTCGTTGATGGCCTCCTTGTGGCTAAGGCAGTTGTCCAGGAAGAAAATCATCGCCGGGTCCCTGGATATTTCAATCAGCAGGTCCCTGAAGTTGCCCATTCCGTTACGTCGGAGCATTTCCAGTTCCGACTGGGATGTAACGTAGCTCTGGGTCTTGCTGTCGGCGGTGCAGAGAATGCCGTGCCAGAACAAGACCATCTTTTCTTCCAACTGGTTCCTGGAGTTGATCATCCGCCAGGCGATGTACTCGGGTACGCAGCGGATGAAGTGGTTCCATTCGATAAAACTGCGTTCGGCCAAGTCGAGGTCCATACCATGGGAACTATCCGTCGGGTTGAGAAGTTCCTCCACGGTATCCTCATAACCCTTGGCGGCGCGCTCGACAATTTCGTCGTACTGGGCGCCAAACCCGGCTCGCCGCATTAGGTGAGCCATTAAGGCAATGTCGTGATTCGCCATCCGTACTCCTCCTCAACTAAGTTTGAGGCAAACATAGCTGTGCAGATAATAGCATTATCGTTGCTGTCAATCAAGTTTAACGAATAGAATCCATAAATCGTTTTGGGTTTTTCTACCCTTGGGCGTTTTGGAGCACGATTGTGAGGTATCGCATTGGGTGAAGAGAAATGATTCGCAAAGATTCAACCACTCATAGCTGTAATTCGGCGAACAGTCCACGTTACTCAGGCTTTGCGCGTCATGACTTTTCGCCTGGCCCGGGAATCGGTATATTCCGCAACTTCTTCGTCCAGTGTTAGACCAGCCTGAACACTCTTACCTGAAGGACGTATCAAAGGTATAGAAACCATCTGGTTCCCTGGAATAGTGTCTATTGACCTAAAGGGACTGGCATTTGCCAATTCATCTCCATATCGTTCAGCCTCGATAGCATAGTCCCGGAGGGCTTCTTCGGCGTTTATCAGGGCCTCGTCTATTGTGGCGCCCATAGCTGCTACCCCAGGGATGTCTGGGGAAAATACACCGTATTTACCTTCCTCTCCATCTATCGAAGCCGGATAGCACATTAAAGGCTTAACACTAATCCTGCAGGTTCGGTTTACATGAAGATTCTAAACGCCAGGGCGGCTTACGGAAAGCAACCACAATATATAGTGTCTCATTCGTGTTTATTCGTGTTTATTCGTGAATAGTTTGGTGCTAGAATGGCCTCAAATTGGATCGGAAGGAGATAGCTATGACGGCCCTTACCGACAACATGTGCTTCGGCATTTTCCTTGCCCCCTTCCACCGGGTCGGCGAAAATCCGACGCTGGCCCTGGAGCGGGACCTGGAACTACTGGAGTGGCTGGACGCCCTGGGCTACGACGAAGCCTGGATTGGTGAGCACCACAGCGGCGGCTGGGAAACCATCGCCTCACCGGAGTTGTTCATCGCCACAGCGGCGGGACGCACCAACCGGCTTCGGCTGGGCACCGGCGTAGTCAGCCTGCCGTACCACAACCCTTACATGGTGGCCAACCGCATGGTGTTGCTGGACCACCTGACCCGCGGTCGGGTGATGCTGGGCGTCGGCCCCGGCTCCTTAGCTTCTGACGCCTACATGTTCTGCATCGACCCGGAACGCCAGCGGGAAATGATGGATGAGTCCCTGGGAGTCATCATGCAGCTCTTCAAAGGCGAAGAACCGGTTACCTGCGAGACCGACTGGTTCAAGCTGCGCGAAGCCTCCTTGCAACTTCGCCCCTTTCAGAAACCCTGCCTGCCCGTTGCGGTCGCCTCGGTGCAGTCACCGGCCGGCGTTTTCGTGGCCGGCAAGCACGGCGCCGGTGTCCTCTCCCTCAGCGTGCCCCGTTCCATGATCCGCCAGACCACTCTGCAGGACCAGTGGGACATTGCCGAAGAGTCGGCCAGAGAACACGGCAAAGAGGTCCACCGCGACGAGTGGCGCCTTTCGGTTCCCGTACACCTCGCGGAGACCCGTGAAGAGGCCTTCGAGCAGGTGCGCGTCGGCGCCGGTCGCGTCGTAACCGAGTACACCGGCGGCACCAACGGCCACCCCATTCCCGACGTACCGCAGAACGAAATAGTTGACCACATGGTAGACGCCGGCCAGTGGATTGTCGGCACCCCCGACGATGCCATAGCCGCTATAGAACGGTTCCAGGAGTCCAGCGGCGGATTCGGCACCCTGCTGGTACGGGCCGAGGACTGGACCACACGGGAGAACCTGTTCCACAGTTATGAACTGTTCGCCCGCTACGTAATGCCGCGCTTCCAGGGCAGCCTGAACGGCATCACGGAGTCCAACAGTCGCTTCTCGGCCATGCGCGATTCCCTGCAAGGTAACCGCCGCGCCGGCCTGCAGCGGGCCACCGATACATACCTGGCCCGAGCTCAATAACCTATGAATCCCTGACGGATTGGAGCGCTAACCCAAGCAAAATTAACGGAGGCTAACCAATGAAGTTTATCCGACTGTACACCGGCGATGACGGCCATACCCACATCGAGGAACTGGACTGGGAGTCCCGCCCCGACTACACCAACCTGCACGACGCCAAGGGCGTGGTCTTCCGGGCCGCCGAAGTAGGGCGATTCAGTGACTGGCACGTGGCTCCCCGTCGTCAATACGTTATCACCCTGGCGGGCGAGGGCGAGATTGGTCTGAAGGACGGCACCAAGTTCCGTCTGGGCCCCGGCGACGTCAACCTGGCCGAAGACACCACCGGTGACGGCCACACCACCGCCGTGGTCAGTGACACTCCCCGGGTGACGGTCACCATCCAGCTGGAGGACTAGCCCAACAGGATTCCAAGACACCGGCTCAGCCTGAACTGCGCCGGTTTTATTATTCGGTTCCGGAGGTCAGACTCATGGCAGTAACCAGACTGGAAGTCCACTCCATTCGACCTTTTGCCGGTGGGTCCATTTTCGGCGAAACAGGGCCCTATCGGCAGATTGACGGCCTGGTCCACTTGGCCGTAGACCCCGATAACCCGGCCAACGAGGTTATCACCGATATCAATCTGGCCCCTCGAGATGCAGCGGGCCGGGTCCATTGCTCTGCCGACTTCACCATCCTGCAGCCCGAAGACCCATCGCGAGGCAGCCACCGCATCGTCTTCGACGTGGTGAACCGGGGCAACCCGACTATATTGACCAACCTGAACAGCGCCGGTCAGCGGCTGGGAGCGGGCAACGGCTTCCTGATGCGCCACGGCTACACGGTGGTCTGGTGCGGCTGGCAATACGATGTGCCGCCCGGCACCCCGACACTGGTCAAGGCCTACGTGCCAGAAGCGTTGAACCCCGACGGTTCCTCCATTTCCGGCAGGATTGCCATTGGCTTTCAGCCCCACGCAGTTACCTGCACACACACGCTGGCCGACCGGCTGCACAGGCCGCATCCCACCTCCGACATCGACGACCCCGATGCCACGCTGGTAGTCCGGGAACATCAGGACGGTCCGGCCGAGGCAATACCCCGCGACCAGTGGTCCTTCGCCCGCCTCGACGGGGAGGAAGTAGTGGCCGACAGCCGTTCCGTTTACCTCGCCGCTGGCTTCCAGCCGGGCAAGGTGTACGAGATCACCTACACCACTACCGGGGCCGACGTGGTCGGCATGGGTATGCTGGGCCCCCGCGACCTGGTTTCCTTCCTGCGCTACGGTTCGGCGGAAGCTGGCAACCCCTGCGCCGGCGACATTGAGTACGCCTTCACCTTTGGACGTTCCCAGAGTGGCGGCTTCCTGCGCCGGTTCCTTTACTGCGGCCTGACCCAGGACGAGGAAGACCGGCCCGTGTTTGAAGGGCTGATACCCCTGGTGGCCGGCAGCGGTCGCGGCGAGATGAACCAGCGTTTCGGACAGCCTTCCACGCCAGCCCGCCCAAGCGCCGGACGCAGTTTTCCCTTCCATGACACGCTGCAGACCGACCCCGATTCGGGCCGCACCGACGGCCTGCTGGCCCGCCTGGACGCGGCAGGCAAGACGCCCAGAGTGCTGTTGACCAATACTTCAGCGGAGTACTGGAGCGGGCATGCCTCCCTGATTCATACCACCATGGACGGTACAGCGGACTTGGGCCCGTCCGACAATGTGCGGATATACCACTACGCCGGCACCCAGCACGGACCGGGACAGCTCAACCTGTTTGACGTGGACGTGCGCGAGGGTCCCAGGGGGCAGCAGTTGGACAACTCGGTGGACTACCGGCCCCTGTTGCGGGCAGCGTTGAAGAACGTGGAACGATGGGTAACGGAAGGCAGTGAACCACCGGCCAGCCGCCACCCTCGACTGGACGATGGCACAGCAGTACCGGCGCCCAATTTGGAGGCCACCTTCCGCGCAATCCCGGAGGTCAACTTCCCCGAGGTGCTGAAGCACGTTTACCGTGCCGACTTCGGACCGGAGGCGCATAACGGGCTGGTGCAACCGGCCCCTGGATCGGGCGAGCCCTACCCCAACTTCGTGCCAGCCGTGGACAGCGACGGGAACGAGGTAACCGGCATCCGGTTGCCCGACGTGACTGTGCCCTTGGCCACCTACGCCGGTTGGAACTTGCGACATCCGGACAGCGGCGCGCCCGGCCAGATCATGCCGCAGATCGGCTCAACTATTCCTTTCCCTGCTACCCGGGCCGATAGGGAAGCCAGCGGAGACCCGCGCCTCTCCATTGAGGAGAGGTACGCCTCCCGCGAGGAATTCCTGGATAAGGTACGGCAGGAAGGGGAGAAGCTGGTAGCTGAAGGTTACATGCTGGCAGAAGATCTGGACACTGTGAAGGAACAGGCCAGTCAGCGCTACGATTCCCTGATCGCCAGGAGGAGCGAAGTGCCTGCGGCGACGGATGATTAGGTAATCCAAGCACCGACGACGGTTACTGAAACAGTGGGGGCGGGTTTGACACCCGCCCCTACCTTGTTATTCTGCTAATGAACTCATCTGGCATAATCCGACCCTCCCTGTGATTTTGATTCAAAGGAATCCCACCGTGGGCCATGCAAGGTCTCTACTGCGGTAAGGATGGTCTAAATGGCAGCGGTTGGGGTTCTTCGTCACTCCGCTTCTCAGAACGACATTGGTTTGAAACTGGGACGGGACGCTTAGCCGACCAAAGAACAGGGGCAGGTCTGAAACCTGCCCCTGCAGTTGTTCGCCCATGTTGGCGGAATGGTCGATCCCCCTTGGGATTCAGGCCTACAGGTTCTTGGCCGGGGTTACGTAGTTGTTCACTTTGTTGTAGATCTGGATGCGGCTGCGCTGGGTGTCCAGGATCAGCAGTCGGTTGTTGGGGGCGTCGAAAGCCACGGCGCGAGGCATGCGCAATAGCCACTCGGCGCGGAAGTCCTTAACCTCGCGACGGCGCTTAATAGCCTCCGGATTGGTGCGGACGATCATTTCCGACCACTTTGTAAGCTGTTGGGCATCGCCAACAAAGCTGGTGAAGAACTTGCCCGACGCATCGAAGGCCTGCACTCGATCGTTTCCCCAGTCGCAGACGTAAACATCGCCGTCGGGATCTACCGTCACGTCCGAGGGATGGTCCAGTTCGCCACGACCGGTGCCGTAACTGCCGAACTGGGCCACGAATTGGCCTTCGGCGGTCAGTTTCTGGACTCGGTGGTTGTTGGTGTCCACCACGTACAGGTAGCCGTCCCGGTCCAGGGTGATGCCCCAGGGCAGGTTGAACTGTCCCTCGCCGTCGCCGGCGCTTCCAAACTTAGAGAGGAACTGGCCATCAACGGTGAACTTCTGCACCCGGTGGTTGCGACTGTCCACTACATACAGGTTGTCGTCGGGGTCCATCACCAGCCCGGAGGGGCCGTCAAACTCGCCGTCGCCGTTACCGATGGTTCCCCATTCCCGCAGGAGGTTGCCCTCGGTGTCATAGACGTTAATCCGGTTCATCCACTCATCGCTGACGTAGACGTTGTCCCTGGAATCCAGCGCGAGACCAGCAGGCCAGATCATCTGGCCCCGACCGTTGCCGGTTTCGCCGAACTCCTTGATGAATTCCTCATCCCCGGCCTGGAGGCCCACATCAAACTTGGTGACCCTTGCCCCCCGAGCGGTGCGGTGCCAGGGGACGGCGGTTATGGCCTCGCCACCACGACTGAGAACATAAATCAGATTATCGGAGCTAAAAGCCAAGGCGTTGCCCGAGTTGAAACCCGCGCCAACTCCGCCACGGCCCATGGCATGGCTGAAATCGTAGGCCCTGCCGGCTACTACCCGCGTTACCATAGCTAGTTCGCCTCCCTTCTTAATGATTTTACCTGGATTGCACGTCCACGATACGGAACCCTTCGACAGTCTCAGCATAGCCGGTTGAAGGGTTTGCAGCCAGGACGGGCTGTCCTAATTCAAAGGGCCAGCCGTCCCGTTAAAGACGCTGGCCCCTGTTTACTAAGTAATAAAGATCCTAGAGGAACTTGGGCTTCTCAAACTCGCCCTTGACTATGGGCTTGGCGTCCAGGCCCATCCAGTCTTCCAGGACGGTGGTGTAGAAGCCACGGAAGTCCAGGTTGGGAACCAGGTCGCCCTGTTGCAGGTCCTCGGCCTTGCGGGAGGGATACTCGCCGTAGAAGCCGCCCCTCACGGGCGTGCCCAGGGCAAAGGCCGCACCAGCAGCGCCGTGGTCGGTGCCGGAGCCGTTGTCACGTACCCGGCGGCCGAACTCGGAGAACATGATCATTACCACGTTGTCGTCGGCATTGTGTTCCTTCAGGTCGGCAAAGAAGTCGCTGACCCCGGCGCAGACATCATTCCACAAACCGGCGTGCATGCCAGGCTGGTTAGCGTGGGAGTCGAAGCTGCCGTAGTCGCAGTAGAAGATCCGGGTGCCCAGGTCGGCCAGGTGGATGCGGGCAATGTCTTTGAGTTTCCGGGCGATGGGGTTGTCGGCGTACTCAACGGTTGAGGAGTACATGCCCGGAGCAACCTTAAGGATGTCCGCGCCCTGCATGGCTTCCAGGCCAGTCTCGCCCAGGTACTCCATGACGGCGCCGGTGCCGATGGCAGGGGTGTACATCTGGGTGAACCGGTCCAGAATCTTGAGCCGTTGTTCCTCGCTGGAGATGCCGGTAAGCAAGCCATAGCTGTCCAGGCTGTCAACGGCGGCCACGGGAACACCGGCCACCGACACGGCCCGGAACATGCTGGGGCCCATGCTGACGGTGGTTACCACGTTTTCCTTGCGGGGGTCGATATCACGGGCGGCCAAACCCAGCCAGCCCTCGGTGCCCAGCTTGTCCGGCTCACAAGTGTGCCAGATGTCCATGGAGCGGAAGTGGGAGCGCGGTGAATCGGGGTAGCCCACGCCGTGAATAACGGCCAGGTTACCCTGGTTGAACATCTCTTCCATCACCCGCAGGCTGGGATGGAAGCCCAACTCGTCGTTGATGCGAATGATGTCCTGGTCGGCAACGCCGACGGCGGGACGATTGTCCCGATACAGGGGGTCGGTGTACGGGATGACGGTATTCATGTAGTCATTCCCGCCGGAAAGCTGCAGTACTACCAAGACCGGGTCTTTCTTGTTGCTGGTCATATCCTGTCTCCTTGCTGGGCTAACCGCCTCAAATTTCGTGGTCGGTTGGCGACAATTCTCCAAACTGTAGTGACCTTAAGAATACTGATATTCGCGCAAAGATACAACCAACTGAAGCATTTCGCCTACCCGGTCCCTGGCCAGGACATCATCGGCCCAAGTCAGGGTTCCGGTTTCCCGGGCGTGGTTTACCAGTTGCTGCCGGTTGTCTTCCTGCACCTGCAGGGGCCCCATCAGGTCCAGGCAGGCATCCACAAATTCTTCGGGCCCCAGGTCGCCGCGAGCCCGCAGGCGGTTGACGATGGCCTGGATACCGGGCCTGGTGGTATCTCCCACCATGTCGGCGGAGAAGTTTATGCGCTTCATCAGGGTGCCGCTGTTAATCCACTCGGCGCCGGTGTGCCAGCCCTCCACACTGGGAGGATTCAGCAGTTCCTGCCCCATGTAACCGGCTTCCTTCGAAAGGTTGCCGATGCCTGGCGCGGGGAACTTGTAGCCGCCGACCATGCGCAGGGTGCCAATCAATACTTCGGCAGGACTCTTGATTTTGGCATAGCGGGCTTCCTTGAAGAATTCGGAGGTGAACAAGACCCGCAGAACTTCACGCATGTTGTAGCCCGACTCCGTGAAGGTGCGGGCCAGCAGGTCGATGGCCGCGGGATCGTTGGGAGGCGTGACCGACCAGGCGGGAACCTGCGGCTCCTCCGCCACAAAAAAGTTATAGAGGTGGCGGGCGATAAACCGGGCCGTGGCCGGCTGCGCGCATACTATGTCGATGATGTCTTCGCCGGTGAAGTTGCCGGTGTGTCCAAGGAAGGTCTTTTCGTCGTCGTCATGATCTTCCGGCTGGTATTCGAACTCCCAGTCGTAGCGGCCATGGGCGTTACGCGGAATGGAAGCTGCGATGGTCCAGCCGGTAAAGGCGCGGGAGCACTCCCGAACATCGTCCTCGGTGTAGTTGCCGACGCCCATGCTGAAGAGCTCCAGCAATTCGCGGCCCCAGTTTTCGTTGACGGCGTAGGCGTGGTTGTCGCAGTTGTCCAACCAGAAAATCATGGCCGGACTCTTGGCCAGTTCCACCAGCAGGTCGCGGTAGTTGCCCATGCCGTATTCGCGGAACATATCGACCTGGGTCACCATCTCGTGCCAGTGATCCAGCTTGGAGCCGCCGGTGGCGAAGACCTGGTGCCAGAAAAGGACCATCTTTTCTTCCAGGACCCGCTCGGTGTTAAGCATGGAATGGAGCCAGGCGGAAGCGCCCATGCCCGGCGAGGTAATGGGTTTCCAGAATGAGGGGTGGTAGCGCAGGAACTCGTAACGGTCGGCGCCGGTCACCGAATCGGTGTTAAGCAGTTCCTCGACGGTAGCATCGTAGCCCCGCTCGGCCCGTTCTTCAAGTTCCTCGCGGGTGGCGCCGAAACCGGCTCGGCGCATCAGGTGAGCCATCAAAGCAATGTCTTCAGCCATATTCCTCCTTGCATCAGGTAGAATCAGTGTGACCAGTTCACTGGCCTGGAATAAGGCTAGCCGGATACGGATTTCCCTTTCGAAATCACGCTAATTATCGTAAGTATAAATAAGGTTGTCAACATTGATGGTCAGCAGGGGGGAGGGCATTGGCATTTTACGGGCTGGGCATGGGCAGAACGGAATTGGTCGAAGCAAGAGCGGGCGCAAAAAGCATTTTTCCTGCCATTTCCGCTCATTTCCGCCCATTGACCCCTGGCAAGCGGGTAGCCGGAGAATGGGTTTGACAGGCTTGAGTACAAGTACCCAAGTACCATGGTAGGAGGTGGTAACAGGGGGTGTCCAGTGACGGTTGTCATCGGACTCGGGGCAAGTTAACCAACGAAAGAATTGGAAGGAATATGCCGATGTTCGAAGTTCATCCCCTTGATGGAACGAAGCTACGTATTTCGTTGCCATCCTATTACTTTATCCCGTCAGGTCGTTGACGTTCGTATTCGGCAGGTCTATTATCGGTACCAAAGCAGAATCGCAACGCCAAACCAGTTAAGGAGGAGCAAGTATGGACTTTGGATTGTTTACCACCTGGAACGCCGTTTACGAGGGCGACAAGGTTCCCTGGGACCCGGAATATCAGGGCGGCAAGCTCCTCGAAGCCGAGGCTTACAAGCAGAACTTCAAGGAGATCGACCACATCGAGAACGCCGGTTGGGACTATGTCTGGTTCGGCGGTGGTCACTTCTCCACCCAGGGCAGCATGGACCCCCAGTCCCTTATGTTGTCTGGCATAATCGCCAACCACACCAAGAACATCAAGATCGGCACTTCCATCCACCGCCCGACCCTGCGGTTGCCCGGTGAGACCCCATCCCCGCGGGCGTTGCCCCACGAAAGGTACGCCTTCGACAACCTGCAGCCCGAGGACCCCTTCCAGGTCGCGGAACAGGTTGCCATCGTTGACCAGATCAGCGAAGGACGCTTCATCTACGGCGCGGGGGCCCGCACTCGCGGCTCCGACGAGCGCCGAGACTACTTCTTCGAGTACCTGGAGCTTTTGAAGCAGCTGTGGGAAGAGGACAGGTTCTCCGGTTTCGAGGGCAAGTACTTTAACTATCCGGGCTTCTACGAGAGCTACATGAGCATCCCCAAGCCGGTACAGAAGCCCTTGCCCATGCTGCTCCCCGTGGACAGCCAGGAGAGCTTCGTACCCATGGGCGAGCATGGATACCGCATTGCCATCGGCGCCGGCAGTTCCCCCCACAACCTGCGGGGCTCCGCCGTCCTTCGTGAGGACGTCAACGCCTACCGCAAGGCATGGAAGGACGCCGGGCATGAGGGAGAGCCTTCCACCGTCGTGCGGGTGCCCACCCTGGTCGCCAACACCCAGGAAAAGGCCGACCGCCGCGTCGAAAACCTCATGGACCTCGCCCGCATCTATTACGCGGGCCGCATCGGCATCGGAAGCACCGACGCCGGCAGCGCCGGCCCCGAAGCCACCGAGGAAGTCAACCTCTTCGGCACACCGGCAGAGGTGGTCGAGAAGATCCACATGTTCAAGGAAGCCTTCTCCACCGACGAGATTATGTTCGAGTGCAACTGGACGTCGTCGGTGCCCCGCGAGGTGGTCATGGACACGCTGAAGTGTTTGAGCGAGGACGTTATTCCGCACTTTAAGTAGGGGATAACGGTTACGGGGGAATTAGTGCGGCCCGCCAACCGGCGGGCCGCTTTTGTTTTAAGCATTGGCTTCCCAAGAGGATCAACTATCCAATAGTCGGTGGACTCCGAGTATCTCCAGAAAATTAGAAATTAATCATCTATCTACACTGATAGATTGGTTCTCAACCGAGGTCACCACTCCAATTAGTTGATGGGGCGTAAGCCCGCTGTCTGCGTCATCCTCAACTAGTTGCAGATCCATTGTTACTAAGTCTCCCAGCTTAAGACCGTGATTGACATCCCAGAGTTCAAGCTCATATATGACCCTGTCGGGATGAGGATGAAGCGGGCTGCCTACGTACCTGCTCCCATCTTGAGTTGCTGGCTTGGGAAAAGGCCAGCGATGGGATCTGGTGAAGACTCGTAACTCCCTTGCCTCTCCTCCATTGGCGGCTACAGCAACCTTGCTGGTCAAGCGGTTAATCAAGTAATACTTGGCATCCTTTAACTTCCAGGCAATGACCTTTTCTCCTGTCGGACCGAACTCCATAGGAGAGATTGCCCACGCCCCATCCGCGAGTTTCACCACCCAACCAAGAATAGTTCCTGCAGGAGTTTTCACCGTGCATGATGTTCGGCTTGGATTCAGCCAGGTCTCTTTAGCAACAGCATTCGGGTCTTGTGGTTGAGAGTCGCTCTGCAAATAAGAAAGAGTACTCAAGAAATAGAATGCCGCAGGGTCGTCCGACTTTGGGGTATCTGAATTGCCATCACTGTAGGCTTGAACAAGAATAGCAATCCGTGCCCTCACTTCCTCTCCCATTTTCTCCGCAGTTTCTAGGACATGCCGAGCGCTAGCATTTTCTTTAGTTAACCTTTCTAAGGACCAGCTGTTTGATTTTCTCTCGCCAACAATACTTCCATTCCCAGAAGGGCTCCTACCATTGAAGCTAGCATCTACAAATGCCTGAACAACTCGTTGCGTCACGGTCTCGCGAAAATCAGGAAAGAAAAGACATCGTAAGGCGCAAAGAATCTCTCGATGAACTGGAGGAGAAATCAAGGATATAGTTTTTTCCTGCTCTTCAGTTCCCTCTATAACCCAATACCGCATGGCTTGGAACACTCCGTCAGTAGCTACTCTAGAAAGGTAACTTTCAACTGACTTAAAGTGTTTGAACCCTTCCCTTCCCGTGCCGTAACCGAAGAATTTCACTGCATCGTTGAAAGCTTCAGCCAAAAACTTTGCTTGACCCTCGTCTACTTCTCTCAGCTTGCAGTAGAGGTTCGCTAGGATATGCCGTTTCCCCTTGTCCTTGTCGTCTAACCAATTCAATACGTCGAAGGCTGAGTTTGGTCGGCCTTTTCCCTTATTAGTGCCTTTAATCCGTGCTCAATGGCGAGGTGCGCTATTGGAATACGGTTACCAATTTGCAAGAGGTACAGTTGGGGAAACATATGCGGCCGAATTGGAGCCGAATCGAGAATTCCTATTGCATCTGAAATCGATTCTCGAACAATGTGCATCCGCATTTCATCCATGGTTAGTGAAAACTCCCTTTGGGACTAAAGTAGCAATACCCTGCCAAGTGATTATTCCATTCTATCTCTACAATCTTATTTGTCGAAGAGCGCACCATAGAACTCCATCGCACCCCCCTCCCTCCAAAATACGCTATAATCCCCACCAACCCCCCAGTCTTTTTGAGGAGGAACCGCCATGCAGTTTGGGCTTTTGTATGAATGTCAGCGTCCCTACGAGGGGACGGAGATTGACTGGAATGCTCTTTACAAGGAGACCCTGGCCCAGTGCGAACTGGCCGACCAGGTCGGGTTCGACAACCTCTGGTTCGTGGAGCACCACTTCCTGACCGGCTTTTCCGGTTCGCCCAACCAGGACGCCATATTCGGCGCCCTCAGCCGCATCACGAAGAACATCCGCATCGGGTACGGCGTCTGCATCCTGCCCTACCACCATCCGGTACGCGTCGCGGAGCGGGTGGCGCTGGTGGACCAGCTTACCGACGGGCGCGTGGAGTTCGGCACCGGCCGTTCCAACGCCTACGAGCAGATGGGCCTGGGCGTAGACCCCCGCAATACCCGCTCCCTGTGGGAAGAGTCCATTGCCATGCTGCCCCAGATCTGGCAGTCCGACGAGTTCGAGTGGGAGGGAGAGCACTGGCAGGTTCCCAAGCGGCGGGTGCTGCCCAAGCCTGTACAGAAGCCTCATCCCCGGATGTACCTGGCCTGCACTCAGGCCGACAGCTTCCGGCTGGCGGCGGAAAAGGGCCTGGGCGTCCTTTCCTCCGCATCCTACGCCACCGCAGTGCTGGCCGAGCAGGTCAAGATTTACCGGGAAGCACTGAAGAACGTGAACCCGGTGGGCGCCTTCGCCACCGAGTTCTGGGGCAACAACGTCCATGCCTACTGCGGAACGGACAACGACGAGGCGCGCGAACTGGCCGCCCAGTCCATGAAGACCTTCTTCGGCCCCGACAAGCCCTACATTGCCGGGCGCATTGGCGCTTATGAAGAACTGCTGGAGGCCTGGGGCGGCGTCCCCGACCACCTGCAGGCCGACTTTGGCCGGTGGCTGCGGCAGTCGGACGAGGCCCACAAGGCCCAGGCCGAGGAGTCGGGCATTTCCCTGGACGCCGGTCCCGGCGCGGCCCGGGCCGCCATTGCCCAGCTTGACGCCAACACCCTGGCCGACCGAGGCGTGATTATCGCCGGCGACCCTGACAGTTGCGCCACGGCAGTCCAGATGTACGAGGACATCGGCGTCGACCAGGTGATGATGATCATGCAGACGGAGACCATCCCCCACGAGAAGGTGATGAGTTCCATTGAGCTGTTCGGCAAGGAAGTTATTCCCAGGTTCCGGAACGGGAACGGGGGTAACGGGAAGTAGAACTACGTTTAAGCAGCCGTGGTAAATTTGCAGGGGCGGGTTTGAAACCCGCCCCTGCGTTGTTTTCACTTCTTACTGTCTTTCTGAGGAGTGGAGCGACGAAGAATCCCAACCGTTCCCGTTCAACATGGTTTGGTACGGGAGACTGCTGGCCAGGCTGCCTCTGGGATTCTTCACATCGTTCAGAATGACAGTGTGGGACGGGCAAGCAAGTGGCGGGGGCGGGTTTCAGACCCGCCCCTACTTTTTACTGAACTGGGCCAGAAGCTACCCGATGTGGTATATCCTCGCCGCCGTGTCGTGGAACATGTCGGCGCGTTCGGTTTCGGAGTAGTCGGCGGACAGGCGCTTGAAGGCGTTGTACAGGACGTGGTGGGAGTAGGAGACCTTGTCCACCGGGAAGTTGCTCTCGAACATGCAGCGGCTGGGCCCAAACTGCTCAATGCAGTAATTGATGATAGGCGCCATGTCGCTGGCCAGTTCCTCGGAACCGATGGGTGTGGTGCGGGTGTGCCAGTCGAAGCCGGTGCGGGGCATGCCGATGCCGCCCAGCTTGCAGACCACGTTGGGGCATGCAGCTACGGCAGCGATGCCCTTGCGCCAAGTGTCCATCAGTTCCTCGCCGCCGTTGGCGTAGGGGCCCACCCTCAGCAGCCCACCGATGTGGTTGAGGATGATGGTCAGGTCGGGTACGGCCTTGGCGAAGTCGGCGAGTTCGGGCAACTGGGGGAAGTAAAGCCAGCCCTCCAGGGTCAACCCTTTGCTGGCCAGCACCTTAGCTCCCTCTCGGAACTTGTCGCTGGCCAGTTGGCCCGGCATGTTGTGGGCCGCCGTGTTATCAACCTCGGGATGGGGATCCCAGGTTACGGAGTGGCGGATTCCCCTGAAATGGTAGGGGCTGGCCTCGTGCAGGGCGTCCAGCACACCCTCTACCTCGGCGCCCAGGTTCAGGTTGGCGTGGCCGATGATGGCAGCGGCGGCCCGGGCGGGGCCGTAAAGGCCGGTGGCGCTGGCCGCGCCCTGTCCCTGTACGAATTCTACCTCGCCCACGGACCGCATTTCCACCGGCCCGCCGGCCCGGTACATGGCCCGCGCCTCGATAAAAACGGTGGAGCGAACGTCATGGCCAGCGTTAAGATCGTCGGCCAGTTCGTGGAGCAGGTAGCGCTGGTAGGGAATCCGTTCCGATCGCTTGTCCCAGAAGTGGTGGTGGGGATCAATTATGGGAATATCGGGTTCAAGAGTCTCTTCCTGAGTCAGTGCCAGCCAGTCGTTGCCTCCGAACGGCATAATGGCCTCCTTATTCTTACGAATTGCGTGTTCAACGGCCACCGAGACGTTGGTCGCCGCGCCCCCATTATAGCGGAAGGGAAGGGCTGGCCCACATTAAACAGATAAAGATATTAGCGAGGGGAATTGCATCTCTTCACCCTGCCAATCTCAGGAACCAGCCGTCTGAAACATTTCGCCGTGATACAATACGACTACAATTCTATCGCAGGAATGGAGGGCAGAATGACCACCAGCAATGGGACTAACGTTGTCGTCTGGTACGACTATACTTGACCCTGGTGCTATGTCGGCCTGCTCAGGCTGGACAAAGCTGCGGAAACCACCGGCGCCGTCATCGACCGGCGGCCCTACCTGCTGTCCCCGGAACGCCCCATTGAAGGGGAACCCCGACCCTTGCGGGAAGGCGAAACTGAGACTGAACTGAATGATGCGTGGAAAGAACGGGCGCAGGAGGCGGGCATCGTGATGCGCCGCCCGGCGCTTAGCCCCAACACCAACGTGGCCCACGAGGCCACCGCCTTTGCCAAGGACAAGGGTTTGGATGGGGAATTCCATCACGCCGCCGCTCGGGCTTACTGGGAAGACGGTGTCGACCTGGCCAACCGTGAGGTGCTGCTCAAACTGGGCGCCGAGTGCGGGCTTGACGCCGCTGAACTGGGCGCCGCCCTGGATTCGGGGCAATACCGGGACTACGTAATGACCGAACACCAGGCGGCCAAGGACCTGGGCATTTTCGGCACCCCCACCTACCGCATAAATGGCGGCGACCCGGACTTCGGCGACAAAAGCGTCGAAGAAATGACGAGCATGATCGAGGGAGCTAACGGATAGTCGTTTTTGCGCGCCGTAAAAATGAGAGGGGCGGCTGGTTGCCGCCCTTTTTGTATATGTTCCGAATTAATGTCTACACCCCGCATACTGGGTTGATTGGCGAAACATTAGGGACCACCACCCCGTTGCCGTCCACCAGGGGCTCCGACGGCCCCGAACAAGGCTTCCACTCCCTCCGGTACTATCACCACAGACTGGGCCGCTATTTCACCCTCAGGGCTTCTCGAACCAATCACCCGCACCCTGGCATCGGCGGTCAGGGCTTCCCGCGTGGTCTCACTTACTTCGTAAACCGTTGTGGAGTCAGACAGCATTACCGTCAACTCGCCCCTGGGCGATGCAACCATTAGCGCATCTCCCTCCAGTCCCTGGACTGTGCCTGCCGCGCCGCCTCTACTTGCCGAAACCGTATCGGAGCTATCTCCCCGCCCGGCCTGGACGTTGGTGGTTCCCTGGGAGGCCGGTCCTTCGGCATTGGGTGCCGGGTTGGACTGTGAATCCGGATCCATGGATTCGCTCTGTCCGTCCCGTTCGAGTCTCTCCCCCCGCTGACCATCCTGATTGTTTTGGCCGTCAGACTGCTGCTCAGTCACCTGTTGCCCCACAGCAGTGTCCTGCCCTTCGTCCTGGCGGTCTGCGGCCGAACCTCCCTGGCCCTGTGGAGCCTCGAACCCGCCGACCTGACTCGGGCCTCCCTCCCCGCCTCCGGGATTGCCCGCGCCTCCACCTCGCCGAGCAGCGGCCTGACCGCCAGCGCCTTGTGGAGCGCCAAAGCCGCCGCCCTGCCCCGGCCTGCCCTGGCCTCGTTGTCCGCCATCGGCTGTTTCCTGACCGCCGCCCGGGAATTGACCCGCAGCGCCCAACCTGGGAGAGAGCTCGCTTTCATCGTCCTGGAGGGTCTGCCCATAGATGACACCCCCGACGAAGGAGCCGCCAAATCCGGCGCCCAGGAAAATTACCAGCGCCAGAAGCATGATAAAGGTCGTGTTCATGTTGCCTCGCTTATTCGTACCGGAGGGCCTCTATGGGATGGAGACGGGCAGCGCGGACGGCGGGATATATGCCGAAGAACAAGCCAATAATCGCCGACACGCCCAGGGCCAGGATAGCTATGTCCCAGCTGAAGGCTGTTTGCATCGGGTTGTTGCCCAGTAGCGGTCGGCCATTGAGCAGCCGGGCCACGGCGGCGCCAATTATGACGCCGGCGGCTCCCCCACCCAGGCTGAGCAGCGTGGCCTCGGAAACGAACTGAAGCAGAATATCCCGCCGCTTGGCTCCCATAGCCTTGCGAATTCCAATCTCCCGGGTGCGTTCCGTTACCGACACCAGCATGATGTTCATAATGCCGATGCCTCCCACCAGCAGCGATATTCCGGCGATAGCTGCCAGGAACACAACAAAGGTGTTGGTGGTTTCCTCCAGGGTCTCGATGGTATCCCGCTGGTTGGTGATGATGAAGTCGTCCTCGCCGGTTATGTGGTGACGCAGGCGGAGCACCGTGGCAACCTGGCGCATGCCCGAGTCCATGGCATCGATGTCAGGCATCTGAACGTTGATGGAATCGACGCCGATATCGCCATGGGTGGTGCGCTGGGAACTAATCCGGTAGTAGGCGGTGGTGATGGGCACCAGTATCTGGTTGTCGAAGTTGCCAAAGAAACCGCTGCCCTTGCTCTTCAGCAGCCCGATCACCTCGAACTGGCGGCCGTTAATGCGAATAGGCTGCCCCAGCGGATCGCGGTTGCCGAAGAGAGTCTCATTGATGGTCTGCCCCAGCACGGCTACCTGCGAGTTGTTTGCCAGGTGGCCTTCGGTGATAAAACTTCCATTTTCCACGGGAAAGTTGCGAACGTCAGTGTACTCGGGAGTAACACCCACGATCTGGGCAAAAGTGTTGTTGCGGCCCGCCGAAACCTGCCCCGATGCGCGAATTTCCGGCGCTACCGCCATTACCTCCGGGGCAAACACCGGGTCATCCAGGGCATAAGCATCCTGCAGGGTCAGTGTGGCGGCGCCACCGCCCCCGCCCTGGCTCGAATTGCCGGGCTGAACAAAAATCAGGTTGCTGCCCAGGGACTCGATGTTGGAGGTGATGGACTGCTGTACTCCCTGCCCTATTGCCATAAGCGAAATGACGGCGCCAACGCCAATGACGATGCCCAGCAGCGTTAGGCCCGAGCGCAGCTTGTTGGCTCCCAGGGAGGCGAGGGCAATGCGAAGGGTTACAAGAGGGTTCATCGTTGTTCCCGATCTTCGATGACTTGACCGTCGCGCATGGTTATGACACGCCGTGTGGCCTCAGCAATATCCGGCTCGTGGGTAACAATGATGACCGTCAGTCCTTCCCGCCGGTTCAGGTCCTGCAGTATGGCAACCACCTCCTCGGTGGACTGGCTGTCCAGGTTTCCGGTGGGCTCGTCGGCAAGCAGAATGCTGGGCTCCTTGACCAGGGCGCGGGCGATTCCCACCCGCTGCTGCTGCCCGCCGGACAGTTCAGTGGGGCGGTGGCCGACACGTTCGGCAAGGCCCACCCGGTTCAGGGCCTGCATGGAGCGCCGCCGCCGGTCGTGGCCGTTGCCGTAGAGCAGTGGCAGTTCCACGTTGGCCAGGGCGGTAAGGCGAGGCAGCAAATTGTAAGTCTGGAAGACGAAGCCGATCTTGCGGTTGCGGATTTCGGCCAGCCGGTCATCGCCAAGGTGGCCCACGTCTTCGCCATCGAGGAAATACTGCCCGGAGGTCGGGATGTCGAGGCAGCCCAGAACGTTCATCATCGTAGACTTTCCCGAACCGGAGGCGCCCATGATGGCCACCATTTCTCCAGACTGGATGGTTACGGAGACGCCACGCAAGGCGCCCACCTCGATGTTGCCAATCCGATATATTTTTGTTACGTCTTTGAGTTCAATAGTTGCTGGCTGCAAATCTGCCTCTCTGCCAAGCCGTGGTCAAGGTTATTAGCGAGGTCGCCCGCCACCACGGCCACCAAAGCCGCCACCGGTGGCCCGCCGCAAGTTGCGGAAGCTGAATTCGCTGGCTCCCACGTCGGCCCCTTCAAGGACTATCTGATCGCCCTCGGAGAGGCCCGCCTTGACGGCTACCCAGAAGTCATCGCTGCTTCCCAGTTCAACCGGCTGCTCGGACACGCCAAAGTCTGTCATGACGCGGACCACCGGCTGGGTAAAGGAGCCGTAGAGGGCCTGCTGGGGTACCAGAAGGACGTTTCGTTCCTCCCTCAAGACTATGTTGGCGACGGCGCTCAGGCCGGCCCGAGGCTCGATTCCCTCGGGCACTTCCATCCTGATGCGGATAGGAAAGCTCACCACGCCCTGCTGATTCTGGGACTCTTCGGCGATTTCGGTGACGACCCCCTCTATGGTGAGACCAGGCAAGGCGTCCAGATTGACCTCGGCGGCGGTGCCAACCTGGACCAGAAGCACGTCAATCTCGTCGACGATGCCGTCAACTTCTACGATGGTGGGGTCCAGGATTTCCAGGATTTCCGTACCGGATTCAAAGCTGTCGCCAGTTTCCACATTCAGGACCGTTACGTAGCCGCTGATGGGGGCGGTGATGGCAACGGACTCCAAGTCCGCCTGGGAGATGGCGAGCCGATTCTCTATTGACAGTATCTTCTGCTCGGCTACAGCAACTTCAGTAGCGTCCGGGGGACTGCTCTGGTCTTCCAGCAACTGGGCGTAATCCTCTTCCGCCTGGGCCAGGGTCGCCTCAGCTAAAGCTATCTGCTGTTCCCTCAGGGCTACTTCCAGAGGGTCAGGCTGAATCTTCCGGTCCTCCAGCAGCTGGTTGTAGTCCTCCCAGTGCTGGGCCAGGGTTGCTTCGGCCAGTTCCAGTTGCTTGGTATTCAACTCCAATTCCAGGGAGTCCGGGGTTTCCTGCTGTTCCTCGCGGAGTTCGGCCAGGTCTTCGACGGCCTGGTTGAGGGTCGCCTCGGCCAGAACGATTCTGGCTTCTATCAGGGACAGTTCCAGGGGGTCGACTTCGGGGCGTTCCAGCTCGGCCAGGTCGCGGTCAATAACCTGCCGGTTAGCCTGGATGGCATTGGCCCTGGCCTCCAGCACTTCCCGCTCCAGAGAATCGGGACCCTGGGTAAGTTCGGAGACAAGCTCTTCAGCTTCGATGAGGTCGGCCTGGGCGACGGCAAGGTTGGCTTCCAGTTCCTCGACCTGGGAAACGATGCCCTGCCTTACCTCTTGCAGTTCTGTCTCGAGATTGGCGACGTAAGCCTCCCAGCGCCGGATGTTGCTGGCCAGGCCCAGGGTGCCGCTGTCGTAGGCCTCCTGCAGGGAGCGCAGAGTCCCTCGATCAGAAGCAAGTTTCTTTTCAAGGTCAGCCTTCTCGATGCGGAGGGTGGTAAGGTTGGACCCGTGAGTATCTTCAAAGTCCTCGAGGGTTTGGGTGGCCTCATCCAGGGCGATTTGCGCCTTCAGACGGGTCTGGTAGGCTTCAATCAACTCCCGTTCCGAAGGTTCCAGTTCATCCAGGGATTCCTGTAGTTCAGCCAGTTCCTTTTCGGCGTCCACCTTCTTCTGCAGGGACTCTGCGACTTTCATTTCGTAGTCGGGCTCCAGATTTCTGGACAGAAGTTCCTCCTTGCTGTCAATGACTTCCTGGAGTTTGATCCTGGCATCGGCGATCAACTCTTCCTGGGCCTTGATAACCTGGTCGGAGGGCAGGTCAGGATTCAGCAGTTCGTCCCGCTCTTCTTTCCTTTGCTGAATCTGGAGTTCGGTGGCGGCGATCTGCTCCTTCTTGGCTTCCAGGTCGAGGAGAGTCGGTATTTCGGGGTCCAGTACTTCTTCGAGGGCTTCCTGGGCCTGGTCTAGCTGAAACAGGGCACCGGCTATTCTTTCCTCGGCGGTAGCCCTTTCCAGCGCCTTGGTTATCTCGGACTCTGGCTCCAGCAATTCGGCCAGGGCTTCCTCAGCTTGCAGCAAGTCCACACGGGCCTGGGAAACGGCTCCTTCAAGGGCTGCCAGGGTAGGAGCGTCCACACGGGCCAACACATGTCCCGCGCTCACGGACTGGCTTTCTTCCACCAGCAAGTCGCCGATGACTCCCTTTATCCCAAAGGTGACGGTTTCCCGTTCGGGAAAGGCAACGTTGCCGTTGGTGGACACCTGGTTGACGATGTCGCCGTAGCGGATAGGGATTAATTGCTGGTTCTCCGCAAGTTCCGTGGTCTCTGACTGAGTTGCGTCAGTGTAAAAGTAAAACACTGCACCCCCGGAACCGAACAATACCAGGACGAGGACCAGTATCTGCCAGATAGCCAGAGACTTAATTGCGCCCCAAAGTGATGCCATAACTAAACCTCGCTCCCGGGGAGTAGGATTATTCCGAATCCCGATTCAACGGAAGGGTGAAAATGAATGTGGATCCCTGTCCTGTAGCGCCGTCTACCCAAATAGCCCCGCCGTGGGACTCGATCAGTTGCCTGGCAATGGTCAACCCCAGCCCGGCCCCCCCGGTGGCCCTGGAGCGGGACGGGTCGACACGATAAAAGCGATCAAACACCCTCTCAGCATCCTCCGGAGTAATGCCGGGGCCGGTATCGCTAACGGAAATGGTCACGGCTGAGCGGCCAGTTTCAGCGGTCACTGTCACCACTCCACCCTCGGGCGTATTGACGATAGCATTCTCCAGAAGGTTTCCCACCACCTGGGAAATCCGGGTGCGGTCGAGGGCTGCCTCAGTAAGGTCGCCTGGAATGTCGAGAACCAACCGGATGTCCTTCGCCTCAACCCGGGGTCGGAACGCTTCTATGGAGGAATCCAGAAGGTCTTGCAGGGACTCCGGCCGGATTTGCAGGGCCAGGGAGCCGGCCTCGGCCAAGGCCAGCAGGCGCAGGTCTTCGACCAGGGCCACCAGGAGGGTTGTTTGTTGGCGCACGGTGGCTATGGTTGCCTGGTCGGGCTGCAGCAAGCCGTCGTGGACCGCGTCCAGGTACCCCTGGATATTGGAGAGGGGCGTGCGCAACTCGTGGGCAACGTCGGCGGCCAAATTGCGGCGCTGCTGTTCCGCGGCCTGCAAGTTCTCGGCCATTGTATTGAAGGTATTGCCCAGGTCGCGTATCTCCGAAGGGCCCGAGGCAGGGACACGCTGGCCGAGGTCGCCCTGACCAAGCCGCTGGGCAGCGCCGCCAAGGGCCCGAACCGGCGCCAGAATCCGGCGTGATATGAAAGCAATGAGGACTATTCCGACTGCTCCGACGGCCAGCCCAGCCAGTAGCAGGGACTTGTTAACAGTTGCCGCCACCCGGGAAACAAGGGGCTCGCGAACCTGTTCCGGTCCCGGGGGTTGAACACGTGGCCCACCGGCGAGAAGGCCCGTACCCCCGTCGCCATCCACTCCTTCGGACGCTGATACCAAAAACCCCACGGTGCTCCCTTCAATTTCTATCGGCACAGAGCGCCCCCGGGTATTCCGCCCAGAGGCGCCCCTGGTTTCGCGATGGTGGGAATCGGCTATCACGTCTCCGTCATTATCTTTAACCACGAAGCGGCGGCCGTAGAAGGAACCGGCCTGCTCCAAAGAGGGTTGAACCCCATCCCAGCCCCGGTTTTCCGAGAAATGCCGGGCGACCATGCGGTGAACGCGCCCCACTCGAAACTCCTGGTTGCGGGTCTGGAACCGGTCAGTTTCTGCTCCCGCGGCTACACTCACAAAGATTCCCACTGCCGCCAGCGCCAGGGTCAGCGTGGCGGTGAAGGCCAGAATCAGCCGGAACTGCAGGCTGGTGAGCCAACTAGGCATTGCCAAAGCGGTAACCCATCCCGTAAATGGTATGAATGTAGCGGGCGCCTTCCAGGGGGGCCTCCAGTTTTCGCCGAAGACTGTAGATGTGGGTGTCTACTGTACGGTCAAAGCCGTCAAAGTCCTGGCCGAAAACCCGGTCTATGATCTGTTCCCGGGAAAAGTGCGGCCGGGATCGCGCATCAGCAACACCAGAATTCGGTACTCGGTGGGAGTCAGGGAAACGGGGCTTTCGGCGGCGGCAACAGACCGCTCCCGAAGGCTGACCCGTATGGGGCCATTTATGAGTTCTGCCCCGCTGCCTTCCGAAAGGTCGCGGCCGGTGCGCCGCAGCACAGCCTGCACACGGGCGGCCAGTTCCCTGGGCCGGAAGGGCTTGGTAACGTAGTCGTCGGCGCCAAAACCCAATCCGGTGAGCATATCCTCTTCTTCAACCCGAGCGGTCAACATCACGATGGGCACATTCGACTCGGCCCGGAGTGAGCGGCAGACTTCTAGCCCATCCAGGCCCGGAAGCATCAAGTCCAGCACCACCAGGTCCGGGTCGGTTTCGCGGGCCCGGGCCAATCCCTCGGGACCGGTAGACGCCGACAAGACCTCATGGCCGTCGTGGGACAGGTAAAGACGGACCAGTTCAGTGGTATGGGGGTCATCTTCAATTATGAGCACCGTGTTGGACATTTTCGGTACCGCCGGTTTGAAGTTCGCTTCAGACAGCGTTCAAGTCCCTATCCCCCAGCCGGGACGGCGGCCAGCAACACTTCCACCTTGACCTCGTCCTGTACCTGGATGCGGCCAGGAATATTGGGCGGGGGAATTTCAAGCTCGTCCCACGTGAAAGTAGTGCGCCCCAACACGAACAATTTCCCTGGGTCAAGGCGGGCCTGTATTTCAAAGACGACAGGCTTGGTCACTCCCCGAATAGAAAGTTCGCCCTGTACTTCCCTGGCTATTACCTCCCCTTCGGGCAAGGGGTCAGGGAGGTCTCCCAAGTCGGTGACGGTAAAGATAGCTATCCTGTCATTGGGGAACATGCGATTTCGAACGTAACCATCCCGCCGGTCCTCGTCGCTGGTCATGGAATGAAGGTCCAGTTCAATTACGGAGGGCTGTCCGTCAAGGAGGATGTTGCCGTTTAGTCCAACGGTCTTCATCACCGCGTCGTTGGGCAGGTCAAGCCAGGCCAGCTTTTCGTTGACTGTGAAGGTAGCCTCGGACCCCTCTCCAACGATGTAGCCGCCACCATCACCGGCTGGCTCAGTTTCGGGGACATTGGTTACATCAGTGGGTGCCGGTTCGGCAACGGTGGGTTCGGGTTGTGGCTCGGTGGCAACCGTTGGTTGGGCCGTGGCCACGGCGGACCGAACTGTTGAAGCGGTCGGAACGGGCTTCGAGGCCGATTCGGAAGCCGACTCAGGAGCCGCTGAAGGTTCGGTTGGCTGGGTTGGCTCGGCCTGCTGGATGGTCTCCGCGGCAGGAACTGAGGTAGCAGGTTCGGCTTGCTGGGGCGCGGGTTGGGCGGTGGCCGCTGCTGGAGGTTCGGCAGGCTGTTCAGGCGATGAGCCAGAACCGCACCCCGCCGCCAGCGCCAAGAGCAACAGCAGAGTGGCCATCCCAGTGGACGTCAAAATTTGGAATGTGGATTTCCTTCCAGTTCTCAGGTTTGCGAATATTACCTTCACTAACTGCTCACTTTAACCAAGATTATTGCCATTTGCCTCTATTGATCCTCCCAGGACAGGGACCGCATCCTCGATAGTCCGCGAACCGGGCGGTGGCAGCTCCAGCTTGCCGCTTTCCTGGTCTGTTTGAGTTACCAGCCCAAAGCCAATGACCAGCGCGGTCACAACGGCCGCGGTGGCGCACCACCATCTCTGGTTGGGCAGATAACGGGGGATCGAAATGGTCAGGACTCCCGTCAGCAGGTAGATAATCAGGGCCAGCGGGACCGCAAACGCGGTGAAATGGTCCAACTGGGAACGGCCAATCAGGATAATGACCAGGGCCAGTGGCAGGAATGCGACTGACCAGACAACTAAGAACCGCATTTCCGGCCGCTGCGAGCGCCTCAAAATGAGCCAGATTACACCGGCCAGCACTCCGGCCAGAAGCGCGGCCAGGGTTACGGATGCACTGTTGAACAAGGTGTCGCTGGGAGAGCGCAGAGGCAACGAAACCAGGACGGCAACAATGGAGGCAGCAGAGCCGGCGGTCAGCCCAGCCAACATGATTCTCTCCAGACTTTCTTCCAATTCAGGCGCCACCCTAGCCGCCCAGAGGAAGCTGAAGGCCAAGTCCTGTGTGTTCATTATATAGGCAGGTCCCTTCAGTTTCCTTTTGTATGGTCCGGCAGCCTACCTTTAGCCGGAATACCTCTCCTTTTTTTCGCCCTCATACGCCGGGGCCAATTTGAAGGACGGGACCAGGCTCCATTCACGCCCGGCCCCGGTCCTTCCCGAAATCTGCTACAGAGGATTGCCCACGAACCCGTTGCCTCCGCCCCGGCCAAACCGGCCGCGGAAGAAGGAACCAGCGCCGTCGCCGCCACGACCGTGCCGACCGCGAAAGGACGAACTAGCATCGCCATCTTCACTGCTGCTGTCGCTATTACCGTTCCGATGGTGCCGCCGGCCGTTGCCAGACCACTCCAGGCCCTCGGGAAAGTCGGGGCGGTCGTCGTACCAGGATTCAATACCGTCGGACTGGGCCTGGGTGATTCTCTCCTTTTCTACCAGGCGCTCCAGTTGACTGGTTACCTTGTCTGAGTCCGCCAGTCCAATGAATCGCAGGCGGATAAGATCGTCATAGGGATACTCGTCGAACCAGTCCGTGATTTCGGTTTTTGTATCATCCTCTACTTCCAGTTCATCCAGCCTGGCCTCAAGACGCTCATCCTGGCGGTCAGCGGTGATGCCATTGAAGGCGGACAGAACCTGGGCTTCGGTAATGTCTTCATCCAGACTCAGGGCTTCGTTCAGCTTGTCAGCCACCCGCGAAGCAAAACTGGCGCCATCCCCGCTCCCACCTCCTCCAAACCCTCCGTGGGCTTGAACGCCGGTGGCGGTGGAAGCCACCGCTATGCCACCCGCTATGCCCAGTGCCACCGCACCGGCGGCCAGCATCATGAAAACCTTGTTTCGCGTCATCTTCACTAGGACACCTCCTCCTTCCTGCAACCACAATTGCTTTGCTTGTAACCGAAAAATCAGGGTTGCGACAGTCGCTGATAAGAATATAAGGAATAAGTTTCAAGAAACTATTAAGAATCTCAAGTTTTTCTTGAACGCGCCTATTGTGTCTATTGAAGTTCCTACCCTCAAAGGAACGGAGGGGAAGCGTCAACCCCTCAGTCCCTCAATCCTTGGCTGGGGAACACAGTTCAGGGCAATTCAAAGCTGGACAGGACAGCTTGCTGGATTGGGGAGTGCCGGGCATAGGAATGCTCACAAACATGGAACGATGCGACGAAGTTCCCGCTGGCAGACCTGAAGAAAAGCTCGGTTACACGCAGCAAACAGAACTGGCGGGACACCTGGGCCCTAAAGACGATGTATCCTCCGGCATTACCCTGAGAGTAACCCGTAGATTCCCGTTCCACAAGCTGGAAGCGACCTCGGTAGAAGTTCCGGTGCTGTTCCAGAACGTCGTCTAACCAGCTTTCCGTGGTTTGCACGGGTTCGTCGTAGGCAATGACGGTGGAGCCGGCGAAGTCGTCGGGGCTGTCAAAGTGGACGTGGCTGGCGTCGCTATCGTCAATGCTCCAGCCGACCGGCACGTCTATAGAGTAGTTGTGGGTGCCGTTGGTGTAGGTTTGCCAGTCCAGGGCTGTCCTGCCAGGGCCGGAACCGCCATTCCCAGTTTGCGGGGAACGGACTACCTTGGCTCCTCCCATCAGGTCGGGGAGCAACTCCCGAATGCTCTTTTCGGATATGGCAAAGCCCAGGCCTGCGGTGGGATTGCCCCGGTTGTCCTGGCTCTGGAGGAATGTGGTAACGCCGATGACTTCTCCGGTGGGCAGCAACAACGGCCCGCCGCTGTTGCCGGGGTTGATTGACGCGTCGGTCTGAATAACCCAGGCCTTCATGGTGGGATGGTAGCGAACGGCGGAGACGATGCCCCGGGTGACGGTGGCGTTGCCGGTGAGGCCCAAGGCATAGCCAATCGCCACAACTTCACTGCCGGCGCTGATGTTGGCTGCGCTGCTGAACTCAAGCTTCTGGAAATTGTCGCAACAGATTTCCAGGACTGCCAGGTCCTTTTCTTCGTCAAACCCCACCACGCGGCCGCGAAAAGTCCGGTTGTCGTTTACCAGCACGTCGATACGGAAAGAGTCAGCAACGACGTGGTAGTTGGTCAGGACCAGCCCCTTCTGCCCCTCAGCGATGTCGGCAATGATTCCACTACCGACGCCGGAGGACGTGTTAATCCGGACCACGCCAGATTTAACGCGGTTGACCATGGCAGACAGATCGATAGATGCCGGAAGAGGAGCAGATCCAGAGTTAAGCGGAGAGGTTGAACCGGACGATGGCGTCGCCAATGGTTCAGGCGATTCGGCCTGGGTCGAGGACATGCCGGACGTCGCCGGGGCGGGTTGAAGCGCCGGGAGGAACATTGGAGTGGCGGTAGGGGCCGGCGTAATGGTGGGAATGGCAGCCATTTCCTCACGCACATACTTGGAAACCAGGGCTTCAACGGTGGCATCGATGTTGGGGGTGGGTTGGGGAATCGGGACTGGCTGTTGAGACGCAGGGGCTGGTTGCACCTGATCGGATGTCAATTTAGGGACGCAGGCGAGGGTGAAGGAGAGGAATAGCAAACCCAATAATATCGTTCTGCCTGTCAATCAGGTAACCTCAGTGCACAGCCTGGTACCAAACATCGGCTGTAACGCTCGGCAAGAAAAGATGATGGCTGGGACCTTTCCTATCCGTACTGGCGTATAACCGGACCCGAAAGAGACCCTGAAATAAAGACCGATCTCTACTGGGCTTGGGAAGTTGTCAATCGCCAATATGCCGGGCTTAGACGTCCTTGTATGATACCAGTGGGAAATGAAGACTACTAACGTTTTTCTAATTCGATGGCCTGAATTACTACCCCTTCCAGAGGGCGGTCTTGGCCGTCGGTACCGACTTGCGAAATTGCCTCTACGACCTCCTGACCAACAATTACCTGTCCGAATATCGTGTGGCCGCCGTTTAACCAAGGAGCAGGGGCGACGGTAATGAAGAACTGGCTACCGTTAGTATCTGGCCCAGCATTCGCCATCGCCAATATCCCGGCAGCATCGAAAGTTAAGAGCGGGTCGATTTCGTCTTCAAATCGGTAGCCTGGTCCGCCGGTACCTGTGCCGGTGGGGTCACCGCCCTGGATCATGAAATCGGGAATAACCCGGTGAAAAATGGCGCCGTCGTAAAAGCCCTGTTCGGCCAGAAAGATGAAGTTATTGACGGTCAAGGGAGCTTCTCTGACGTAGAGTCGGACGGCTATGAGGCCCTTGTTGGTAATGATGGCGGCATTGTAATTGGTATCGGGGTCAATCATCATCACTGGAGGGCTGGACATTTCAAACGGGTCCGGCGTTGGCGGAGGTGTCTTACTCGGGGCTGATGTCTCGGTGTCAGAGATGTTGATTGGGGTAGCGCTGGGAATCGGAGCGGCAACAGGAGCGGGCGCAGGGGTCGGCGCAGAAGTGGGAGTAGCCGTCGGTTCCGGGGTCGCGGTTGGGGACAGAGTTGGCGTAGCTGTAGGCGCAGTTGTAGGCGTGGGTACTGGCGTTGGTACAGGCGTGGGCGATGGAGCAGCAGTGGGCAAGGGCTCCGGCGTTGGTGTGGGCGATGGTGACGGTGTGGAGGTGGTACTGGCCGACGTGGGAGAGGGCGACGTTACATTGGTGCAGGCGGAGGCCGCAATCACAAGTGCGGTTGCAGCCACCACCGATAGCAAACTAAGGGTATTAACCAGTTTTCCCATGGCCCTCGGACCTGAAACCTTAGCGACTCTTGGTATTTACGATTACAGGCACCGCTCCGCTTCCCTGCGGATGTAGTCCCTGAAGGACTGGGGCAGGGTTGCGGCTTCTGCTGCCTGGGCGTTTTCCTCGATGCGCTCGGGACGGGAGGTAGTGGGAATGGCCGAGCTTACCCGGGGGTCGGAAATGACCCATGCCAGCAGAGCCTGGGCCCAGGTGTTGATGCCGTAGTCCCGTAACGGGGTGATGTCGGGCTGCTGTTTTAGCTCGGTGACGAAGCGGCCCTTCTGCAGCGGTTCCATTACCAGTACGCCGGTGCCCAGTTCCTCGGCCAGGGGTAATAGCTCTTCGTCCACGCCCCGGTTCATCACGTTATAGGGAATCTGGACTGCGTCCACTCGGCCCTGCCGCATCAGGTCAATGATGGTGGGATAGGCTTCGGGTACCATGGCGGAGACGCCCACCATGCCGATTTTGCCCTCATCCTTCAGGGCTTGCAGGGTTGGCAGGTGGGTCTGCCAGTCGACCAAATTGTGTACCTGGAATAGATCAATGTAGTCGGTCTTGAGCAACTCGAAAGAACGGGCAATCTGGGCCTCGCCAGCTTCCTTGCCTTCAGTGCGGACCTTGGTGGCCAGGTAGAACTGGTCACGGCGGCCCCCGATGACCTCGCCCACCACCTGCTCGGCGTTGCCGTACCAGGCGGCAGTGTCGATGAGGTTAATATCGTTGCCCAGGCAGTTGTCCACTATCTGGCTACGGACAGCAACGTCCTCGTCGCCAGTGACATCGAAAGTTCGTAAGGTTCCCAGGCCAATGGCCGAAACGTCCAAGTTGCCCATTTTGCGATATTCCATCTTCTCCTCGCGTATCCATGGTATTCAGAGTAAGAGTAATAGTAGCGTGATTAAGCATTGTAATGGCACACAGCCGTGCGGGGGAAGCCGCACCATAGAGGAACCCCTACAAACTAAAGGGTAATCTATGGCGCCTGAGACAAGTCGATAATCTCCACTGAAGCCAAGGGGTATCTCTCACCGCTCCTGGGTTCTATCCCAATTCCGCCAGTTATCAGAACTCTGCCATCAAGCAGGACGGTCGCAGTGTGCTCGGTGCGGCGAACTTGGATGTCAGGCCCAAGGGACCAGCTGTTGGTGGCGGGATCGTAGATTTCGGTAAAGGCAATAAGCTCCTCCTCTCCTTGCTCAAACAGCGATGCTTCCCGGGCATTTCCTCCCGCAACCAGGACGCGACCGTCGGACAAAAGGGTGACGGTGGGCCCGGTTCGGGGATATTGCATACCTCCGGCTGGCGTCCAGGCCTTGGTCCCAGGATCGGATGTCCGGGCATGGGGGAACCTGGCTTCAGTCCTTGCCATCTTCTCTTCTGCGCTGAGTTGGCTCCCACCCTCGGAAATGAACTCGAGCTCAAAAGGAGGCGTCCCGCCGAGAACCAGAATGGTTCCGTCCAATAATCTCGCTCCCCCAATGACTGGGTAGGATTCATCCAGCCCGTCAACAGTGCTCCAGGTGTCGGAGGTGGGGTCATACACTTCGGCATGAGCTACCGAATCCCAGAAGTCATCCGCCGTTTCCCCCAGGGCCAGGACCCGACCATCGTTCAGAGTAATGACCAACGGCCCGCTTTCTGTTTCGAGAAGCGCCCGGTTCATGGGAGCAGCCTCGTGCCACGTTTGGCTCGCGGGGAAGAAAATATCTACCTCTCGAAAGACGTCGGGGGAAGACGAGCCCGAAAAATCCAAGCCTGCGACGACCAGTACGCGCCCGTCTTTGAGCAGGCTCAAATTCGAGAGAACTCGGTCCCTGGGGGCGCTGGGCAGGGCTGTCCAGGAAGAGGTCTGCGGTTCGAACAAGTTGGTATTGCCGAAGGAACCATCCTGGCTTCCCAGTCCGACCGCCAGGGCTCTGCCATCGGCCAGCCTGACTAACTAGTACATAAGCCCTGGCGATACCAAAGATTCCAATAGCGTACATTCTTCTTTAATCATGTCACAGACCTGCCCAGCAGAAGAAGGGAACGGGAGTATAAAGTCGTTGTTGGCGACTCCGGTGAACCCGCTTCCCACCAGGACTCGCCCATCATTCAGCAGGATGGCCTGATGGCCGAACAGGGGCAATGCCAAGTCCGGCGTGACGACGGGCACGGTCTTCCCGTGATCGAATAAGCGAGCCACAATCCTGATCGTCGCGGTTTTGCCTCTAGTGTCGCCGAGGAGAACCGAATCCCTGGCGAACTCCAGAGTTCCTGTGACTTCCACTTCCTTTAGAAATCCGTCCGACTCGTCTATACGGAAAACTGCGTCAACATCTCCCTTTCCGCCACCTACTTCCAGGTCACGAATTACGGCATTCAGGACCTGATATGGTGCACCATCAACGGTAGTCCCCCTTTGCAAAGCCAGGTGTTCCAGAGCTTTCTCTTCCAGGCCAAAGAGCTTCAACAGATCTACGAAATAAGGGGTTCTGCCTAAGTACGGTTCCCAGTTGTCTGTCCGTGTGTCTAGATCTGAGTAAGTCTGCCAAAGCTCAGGTTGCTCGTGATTTCTCTGACCTGTTCCGCCCCGTTTGGACGGGTAACGGCAAGGTCCGCCACGTTGTAACCGGGCCGGAAATCCCCTGCGTACGTAACCGACACTTGCTCGACCCCGTCTCCCGAATCAATGTCCAGGGTCGCTGTCACTTCAAAGGCGACTCCAGAGGACAAAGCCATTAAGCCTCTGGCCCCTTCCATGATTTCTTCTCCCGGACCAGGCGTGGGAGTTGGACCCCGTGTGGGGGTAGGGACCCGGGTGGCAAGCGGCCTGGGCGTATTGGTAGCGTATGTTGGGAAGGGAATGTTGGAGGCAGCAACCGGTCCCGTGAATATACGGGGAGCAGGCGTTGCCGTCGGCGGAGCGGGCACCGCCGTGGGGATTGCCGTCGGTATAGCGGCAGAAGGACTGGTCGGACGGGGAGCAGCTAACGTGGTTGACGCTGGCGAGACAGCTGTTTCGACTGTAGGCATTGGGGTTGGCAATGGTACGCTGCTATTCGCGCCACAGCCTACCAACAAGACTGCCAATAACGAGACCGCTAATAGAGCGGGAACCCCCCATTCTTTGAATCTCCACATCCACACAACACCAGGCTTCTTCGAATTACCCAACATCATTCAGACCTCCCCATCACTAAATTCGATGTAGTTTCAGTATATTTATGGCACTCTCACCAACATGAGAGCCTTGGCCAAACGCCCTTATCAATTAGCCCGCACAAGCAAGGGTTCGATTGTCTTACCTCAAATTCCTCAGGCTCCGCTGGGTAAACAGGATTATGGTGGTCAAGGCGATGAGCAGGCTCGCCAGAATGCCCACGACCATTTGACCACCCAGAAACTCGGCGGCCAGGCCAGCGGGCAAGACGCCCAGGGGTATCAGGGCAAAGTTGATCATGAAAATGCTCATAACCCGGCCCCGGTACTCCTCCTCCGACGCCTCCATCAAAAGGGACTGGTTCAGGGAGCGGCGTCCGGCGTCGCCAAGACCCAGCAGCACCATCAGGCCCACGGCCACCAGGTAGAAGGGCAGCAGGGCCACCAACATCAGGGCCAACCCGCTCAAGAATGAACTCAGAATCAGCACCCGTCCCCGGAACCAGTTTCCCAGGGCGGCGATGAACAGGGAGCCACCCAGCGCGCCTACGCCCATTCCGCTGACCATCAGGCCCATGGCCTCGGGGCCCAGATTGTAAATGTCCACGATAAATATGGGCATCAGGAACCGGAAGGGCATGGCCAGTACCGTTGACGTGAGACCAATGATCAGCAACGCCTGCACCAGGGGCGCACGCCGGATGTAGCTGATGCCGGCCCTTATGTCGCTGAGTACGCCGGCCCGGCCCGTGCCCGTGGAGCCCTGCGTCTTGTTCAGGAAGCCAGTGAGAACCATCGCGCCGACGCACATCCCCGTAACGACGTAATACACCCCGTCGGGATTGATGGCGTTATACAGGAAACCAGCAATGGTGGGGGCGATCAGGGTCATGCCGCTCATGGCCATGGCGTTGAGGGCCATGGCGTTGGTCAGCATCCCCCGCTCCACCAGTTGCGGGATAATAGCCTGCCGCGCCGGCATCATGAAGGAGAAGACGGCCCCCTGCATCATGGAAGCAGCCAGCAAGTGGTACCAGGTAACCACGTCTAGCGAGATGGAGACGGCCACGAAGAGAGCGATAAGCGCCGCACCGGCTTGCCCCCACTGGATAATGCGCTTGCGTTCCAATCTATCGGCGAAGGCCCCCCCAAAAAGGGACAACAACAGCATGGGAAGGGCAAAACCGGCGGAGACTATGCCCAGCAGGGCTGGCGAACCGGTAAGTTCGTAAGTCAGGTAGCCCCGGGCCAGCATCTGCATCTGCATGGCGCCCATGAGCAGCAGCATACCCAGCCACAGGATGCGAAACTCCCTGTTACCCAGGGAATGAAAAGTCTGGCTGAAGTTGAATGGAGAGCCGGGGGGACGTGAACGCCCGCGCGCCCGACGAGCGGTATCTCTCGCCGACGTTTCTCTGGCCGGGGGGTCCGTTGCGGTGGTAGTGGAGGGAGAAGGTATGTCTGTCGAGGCGGCTGAATCGTTTGAGGCGGATTGGGAACCGGAATTACTCTGCGTGATGGGGCCTCCGGGGGCGTGAGCGCCAGATTTTCTACAGTATAGCTGAAGGGTTAGGGCTAAGCCAGATAACGGTCTCTACAGTCGGGAGAGTCGGGTCCTGAAACAGAGTCGTTTCGAGCCAAGCCGTGGCATTTCATTGGAAACTGTGAGGCACGTTTAGAGAGGCCAGAAACCAGGATTAACGGGCAGCATTGGGGGCCCTACGCAGAGCCAGTGGGCTACTCTTTGGATTTGGGATGCCAAGGGAGGAGGAAGGGAAATCCATACGATAAACGGTCAATCGCTTTGTGTTGCGTAGTCGACTTCCGCCATCTCTTACGTAATGCCTACGATAACAGTCACGGTCAATTGACTTAAATAAATGTTGGGGGTAATGTTGCCGTAATCTGCAATATTCGGATTGGAGGCAAGTATGAATTTTCTCGCGCATGTTCGTCCTCACTTTTTGATTTCTTTAATTGCAATTATGGCGTTGCTTGCGCTGGTGGCCTGCGGTTCTTCCGACCAGCCACCTGCTGCACCGCAAGCGGAGTCCGGTTCCCAAACCGCTCCCCAAGCCCAGGCCCAACCTCCGGCCCAGCCGCAAACCGGGGCCGACCCCGGGCAGGCGCCTGCTCCAGTGCCCACCACCACACCTCCGGCGCCCACTATCAGCGCAGTGGTAGGACAGGGCGCCATAGGTGTGGTGCCCACACCCGTACCAACCGCCACACCCGCAGCAGTCGTGGAAGAACCCCCAGCCGAACAGGCGATTTCGCTGCTGAAAGTCGCCCGGGGCGTTCCCAACAGCAGTTCACTGGATCCGGCGCTGGGCGGCCGAACGAACTTCAGTTGGCTTGAACCCATGTACGAAGGGATGATTTTCTTCGATCAGTACACCGACCTGCGGCCCATGATGGCCACCGAATGGTCCACCAACGAGGACTTCTCGGTCTGGACCATTCAGCTTCGGGAAGGCGTTCCCTTCCACAAAAATTGGGGAATAGTGACAGCCGCCGACGCGGTCCACTCCCTGGACCAGGGGCGCAGGCTTGACGCCGACGGCAACCGAGCCCCGGCCACTCGGAAACTCCTTGACCGGATAGAACTGCCCGATGGCCCGGACGGGCACCAAATGGTGCTGCACCTGAACAACCCTGAACCGGTGATGCTGAGCTGGCTCAGCACCAACCAGAACGAGTCGGTAATCCGCAGCAAGGCGGTCTGGGAACAGGCCGGCGGTGATCTGGTGGAATGGGAGCCCAACGACGCCGGCATCCAGGAAATGCAGAGTAACCCCATCGGCACGGGCCCATACCAGTTCGAGGAGTTCCAGGAAGACCAATACATTCTCTACGGTCCCACCGGGTACGACCACTGGCGCATAAGCCCGGATTTCCCGTCGGTGCAGATTTTCTTCGTCCGCGAAGCCTCCACCCACCTGGCCATGCTCTTGACGGACGAGGTCCACGCAGCCGACGTTCCCCGGGACCTTCAGCCTGCTGCCGAAGCCAGCGGCTTGAAGATATTAAACAGCACCGTACCTGCCATGCGCCTGCTAGGCTTCTTTGGCGGTCTGCACCTGCCCGACGACCCGGCCTACGACGCCAACGCCCCCCTGTCCAACCCAAAGGTCCGCGAGGCCCTGAACCGGGCCATTGATCGGGACGAGATTAACAGCATCTTCCTCAAGGGTCGCGGTGAGGTGATGGTGCAGAGCGTGGCTCATCCCAAATTCCCCGGGTGGAACCAGGACCTGGTGGCCGAATTCAACGAGATGTACGCCTACGACCCCGAGAAGTCCAAAGCCCTGCTGGCCGAGGCTGGCTACCCCGAGGGGTTCGAAATGGTCCAGAAGGCCTACCCCCGTCCGGGCCTGCCCGAAATCCTGGACATAGGTGAACTGGTAAACCGCTACTGGGAAGAAATCGGGGTAACGGCCAAATTCGAGCCCACCGAACCGGCGGCCGTGAGCGCGCTGGTGCTGGCCAAAGAGACTACCAGCATGGCGTACCTGCACACCGGCAGCTACAGCGAACCGACCTACGCCATCTTCGGATATCACAATTCCGCCAGCAAGCGGCCTCGCTTCCTCGACCCCTATATCGACGGCAAGTACGTGGAGCTGCAGGCAGCCATCACGCTGGAAGCTCGCGCCGAGGCCATTGGCGACGTCATTGATTTTTGCTTCCGCGTCTATTGCACGATTCCTCTCTTCTGGGTTCCCGCCGAGTTCACAATTAACCCGGAGGTAATCGCTGACTGGCAGACCCACGCCACCTTTGGCATTCGCAACTTTGAGTACGCGGAGGCTGTCAAATAGCGTTCAGCAAGATGACCGAGCATAAACTTTAGTACGAACTTGTAAGCTGCCTTTTATCCGGGCCCCTTATTGAATGGGGGGCCCGATCTCTTGTTTCCCGACAAGTAGGATTGGCAGCGAATAAGGTGCAACTTCTTGCGACATTCGTAATAACTTACCCTTGCAGTCCTTTCTTTTATACCACCTTAGACCATTTTGATTGACACACGAATATGTATGGCGTACCTTTGCTGAAATCTGCTAAACAGAGGCTATAAGTAATTATGAATAATCCCTTATGTATTCGACCACGCATCCTGGTTCCTTTGGTAACTGTATTCACCCTGCTGTTTCTGGTAGCTTGCGGCTCTTCTTCGGAAGCGCCGGCCGCGCCAGCCACCAACGCTGAACCGGCCGCTCCGGCGCCAGCTTCAGCACCGGCAGATGGTTCGGCTCCAGCCGCCGCCAGCGACACTCCCGCCCAGGCTCCCGTAGCGTCGTCCTCCGATTCGGGGCAGGCGGCGGCCGCCCCGGCCCCTACCGCAGTTCCCGCGGCCGTTTCCGCCGCTCCTGCTGCAGCGCCCCAGTCCGACGCCCCAACCGGCACCCTGCGCATAGCCCTGGACGAAATAGGGCCCCCACGCTGGATTCCCTCGCTGCAGGGCGCGCCCCAGAACAGCGTCAACAACACAACCTTCGGTGAGTCTATCTGGAACAAAGCTCCGGACGGCTCGCTTGAAGGAATTTTGCTGGAGTCCTGGAGCATTTCCGAAGACGGCGCAGCGTGGACCCTGAAGTTCAGGGAAGGCATTCCTTTCCACTACGATTACGGAGAGTTTACCGGGGCCGACTTCATCTGGACGATGGAAAACTCCGTGATAGAAGGAACTACGGAGGGTCAGGCGGAAAATTATCGCCGCCAGTTCTTTGCCGAAGGCGGCGGGATGACACTGACAGACGACTATACAGTGCTGGTTGATACAGTGGTTCCGGCCCCGGACTTTACTTGGCAAATTACCCTTGCCGCCGCGACCCAAATGGGCAAGGCAATCTTCAGCAAGGCCTATTTTGATGACGCGGGCCCCGAGGAGGCCGGCACAAAGCAGGCGGTGGGAACCGGCCCCTGGCGTAGCATTAACCACGAGACCAGCGGCACCTGGAAGTTTGAGGCCGTGGAAAACCACTGGCGGAAAACACCCAACTTCGCCGAACTGGACTATGTCGAAATCCAGGAAGAATCCACCCGATTAGCCAATTTCCAATCCGGCCAATTGGACACGGCCAAGTTCAACCTGGAGTCCGTCGCCGTACTTGAGGAGAGTTGCTCCGGCTGCAAGTTCATGACTTCCATCGGCGGCTTACTGTTCATCCTCATTCACGGGCAGATGTACGAAGACCGCGACGACCTGCCCACACCGCGGCGAGGGGACCTGCCCTGGATATCCTCCAATCCCGACATAAACTCACCGGAGTGGGACCAAGCTCGCAAGGTCCGGCAAGCCATGAATCACGCCATAGACCGGGACTTGCTGGTTGAGACCCTGCTACAGGGCCGGGGCGAATCACTCCACATTTACGGCTGGCTCGGCCACGAGCCCCGCATGGGCTACCTGGCCGACCTGAAGTACGAGTACGACCCTGACTTGTCCCGGCAGTTGCTTTCCGAGGCAGGCTACCCTGACGGGTTTGAGGTCAACCTGGCGCTGACCAACCGCCCTTACCCGGGAACCATTGAGACTGCGGAGGCGGTAGCCACCATGTGGGAAGACGTAGGGATCCGGACAGTACAGAGCCGTCAGCCCATGTCCTCTTTCCGCGCCCTGTTTCCCGAACGGTCCTGGGAGGGCGTGAACAGTCATGGGACTTCCCCCGCGCCCGAACCCATAGCCCTGTTTAATAGTTTCCGCCCCACCAGCGTCATCAACTATGGTCTGGAACATCCGATTATGACGGAATACTACGATCGGGGCATCGCAATCATTGATGAGGAGGAGCGGTTCGAGATTGCCAGGGAAATGGCCAAGTTCCTTTTTGACCACGCCGTCATCATTCCCACGGCCAGCGTCTTCCAGGTGTGGCCGGTGGGGCCCAACATTGACGAGTGGGAACTGGTGTGTTGTGTGACCCGCGTTCCCTCCAACGTCGAATACATACCCCATCGCCAGTAGGAAAAGGTACGAAATTAGCGGCGATGCCCTAAACCAGGCATCGCCGCTTTGTACCAGCCATCCTGCAGGCCACCCTTGGCACAATGGAGCCAACTCGGCTCTCAACAAAAATCGGGAGGAATTCATGGCATTCAGGTCGTTCAGGAAAACCGCACTATTCGGTGTAATCGCACTCGCCCTTGCCTTGGTGGTCGCCTGTGGAGCCGCCGAGGAGACGGTTCCCGAGCCGGAACCGGCGTCACAGCCGCAGGCCCAGGCTCAGACCCAACCATCCGCTCCTTCCGAACCGGCGGCAGCCCCGGCAGCCGAAAGTTCAGCGCCGGCCGCCGAGCCTACCGGTTCTTCCCAGCTGGCAACCAGCCAAAGTGCCCCGGCACCAACCGCAGCGCCCAGGCCGGCGGGCAGGTCAACGCTGGTGCCCACGCCAACGCCAGCGCCGGTGGTAGAGGTTATGGAAGAGACGCCAACGGCGGGAGTCCTCAACATCGGCTACTCCCAGTTGGGTCCGCCCAAGTTCATCCCCAAGCTCAGTGGTTCCCCACAAACCTCTATAAACATATCCGTCCTTTGGGAGTCCATGTGGCACAGCGACTCCAATGGTAATGTAATACCGCGCCTGGTCAAAGAATGGAGCGTTTCCGACGACGGCAACGTATGGACCCTGCACCTGGAAGAGAACATACCCTTCCATAAGGGCAAGGGGAACATGACGGCACAGGACATGATCTGGTCTATGGACAACATCGTGTCTGAAGGTACGGTGTCGGGCCGGTTGGCCCAACGCCAGACCATTTTCTACGCCGAGGGCGGCGGCATGACCGCCGTTGACGATCACACTCTGCAGGTTGATACCACCGCCAACGGACCAAGGTTCGACCTGACCTGGTATTCAACCTCGGCCCTGCTGACTGGCGCCCTGCCGATAATGAGCCAGGCGCATTTTGAATCGCTGGGCGAGGAAAGGGCCGGCGTGGAAGACCCCATTGGCACCGGACCCTGGCAGCACGTGGAGCACAAGACATCGGAAGTGTGGAAACTGGAAGCCGTTCAGGACCACTGGCGCAAGACGCCCAACTTTGCCGAACTGAACATCTGGGAGATCGCCGAAGAATCCACCCGCATTGCAAATTTCCAGGCCGGCAAGATGGACAGCATCCACATGAGCCTGGAATCGCTGCCAGTGCTCGAACAGGTTGAAGGAGTAAAGTTCCTGCGGCTGCCCGGTGGTGGTCAAACCCACATCAATATTCACGGCCAGATGTACATCGACCGGCCCGACCTGGGTACGCCCCGTAACTCATCCCTGCCGTGGATTTCCTCCAACCCCGATCTCAACTCGGTTGAGTGGGAACAAGCCCGCAAGGTGCGGGAAGCCATGTCCATTGCCATTGACCGCGAACTGATTGTCGAGACATTGCTCGGCGGCGCCGGGGAGGTAAACTCCACTTTCGGGTGGATGGGGCATGAAGCCCGGCTGAACGAACTCCAGGACACCCTGGTTTACGAGTACAACCCCGAGCGAGCCAAGCAACTGCTGGAAGAGGCCGGGTACGGTGATGGCTTCGACATCGTCATGGCCCTGACCACCCGTCCCTTCCCGGGAACGGTGCAAATGGGAGAAGTTGCCTGCGTAATGTGGGAGGAAATTGGAATCCGGTGCGCCCAGGAACGCAGCCAGATGTCGGCCTTCCGGCCCAAATTCGTGGACCGGTCCCACGAGGGCGTGAACACCCACGGCGTGGGGCCCCTCCCGGAGCCTTTGGTAACGTATTCTTCCTCTCTGGTCGCCGCCGGAGTTATCAACTACGGCATTGAGCACCCCTGGCTAGACGCCAAGATTGCCGAGGCCATGGAGACCTTTGATGACGAGCAGCGGTTTGCCCTCCAGCGGGAAGTGGCGCAGTGGGTTTTCGACAACGCGGTAATCCTGCCCATGTACAAGGTAAATTGGATCTTCCCGCTGGGACCCAACGTAGATACTTGGGAGATGGCCTGCTGCGACGCCCGCGTCCTCTTTGACCTGGAGTACGCGCCGCACCGGAGGTAATGAGCCTTGCAACGTTTCCTGCTCCGTCGGCTGCTGCTTACGATAGTCACCCTGTGGCTGGTGTCCGTGCTTATCTTTTTCATGGCCCGGTTATCCGGAGATCCGACCACACTGCTGATTGACGACTACGCCAGCGCCAGCACCCTGGAAGACCTGCGAGTGTCCCTGGGCCTGGACAAGTCTTATCCGGAACAATACTGGATATTCCTGAAAAACGCGGTACAGGGGGACTTCGGCGTATCCATTGTGCAAAAACAGCCGGTGGGCAGGCTGATAATGGAGCGACTGCCGGCTACGCTCTACCTGGGTCTGGTGGCTTTTGCCTTCTCGCTGCTGGCCGGCATACCTTTGGGGGTGCTGTCGTCTCTCAAGCGGGGCAGCATCATGGATCAGGTGGGCAAGGGCGTCGCCCTGATCGGGCAGTCGGCTCCGCCCTTCTGGATCGGTATCATGCTGATGTTCTTCTTTGCCGTTCGGCTGGGGTGGGTTGCGCCATCGGGAAGGGAGGAGACCAGCAGCATCATCCTGCCAGCCATTACCCTGGGCTGGTTCAACGTGGCAGCCAACCTGCGCCTGATGCGATCGGCCATGCTGGACGTAATGGACACCGAGTACATCAAGCTGGCCCGTGCCAAGGGAGTATCCCAGAACCTGGTCGTGTGGAAACACGGCCTTCGGAATGCCCTGATACCGCCCCTGACCTTCGCCGGCATTACCCTGGGCGCACTAATAACCGGATCGCTGGTGGCGGAGACAGTGTTTGCCTGGCCGGGACTGGGACAACTGGCTTTCCTCGCGGTCAGGGACTCGGACTACCCGCTGTTGCAGGGGGTGGTTATTACCTTTGCTGCCGCCTATTTGGGAACCGCATTCCTGGTTGATATCCTCTACGCCTACGTGGACCCCCGGATCCGGTTCGCATAGAAACCTCGGAGGAAAGAATGGTCGAAAACGCTTCCCAGGCAGTGCTGGCTCCCGCGCCGGACCGGGTCAGCCTGCCCAAAATCTGGAGAACCGTCAAGCGGTGGCCACTGATACCGTTGGTGCTGCTGATGCTGGTGGTGGTCTCCGGGGTTATGGCGCCCTGGATCGCCCCCGAAAACCCGCGCAAGGGCGACCTCCGGGCACGAATGGCACCGCCGGTGTGGCTGGAAGGGGGCAGTTCGGCGCATTTGCTGGGCACCGACCACCTGGGCAGAGACATTCTCAGCCGCATTATTCACGGTGCGCGCATATCCCTTATTGTGGCCGGCGTCACCCTCGGACTTGGGGGCACCACCGGTACAGTATTGGGTCTGCTGGCAGGCTGGTACGGCAAGTGGATCGACGAAATCATAATGCGCATAGTGGACATTGCGTTGGCAATTCCCTTAGTGCTGGTGGCCCTGGTAATGGTGGTGGGCGTTGGGCAATCATTCCCATCGGAACTGGGAGGCCAAACCGGCCTCATCGTTCTGGTGCTGGCCAGCTTCTTCTGGGTACGCTTCGCCCGCCTGATCCGCGGTGAGGTGTTGCAGCTTAAGACGCTGGACTACGTTGCCCTGGCCAAGGTGGCAGGGGCTTCCACACCCAGAATTCTGTTTGTCCACATATTCCCGGGCGTAATCAACACCCTGATCGTGCTGTCCACGTTGCAGGTGGGATTTGTAATCCTGGTGGAATCCACCCTCAGCTTCCTGGGGGCCGGTGTTCCTCCGCCCACGCCGGCCTGGGGCTCCATGGTCGCCGAGGGACGCGATTTTCTGGCCGGAGCCTGGTGGATTGCAACAATGCCGGGCCTGGCCATTCTGCTGACGGTAATGTCGCTGAACCTGTTTGGGGATTGGCTGCGAGACACCCTGGACCCGAGACTACGGCAGTTGGCATTAAACTAGGCTATCCCAGCTTGTTGACTTAAAATGGCTCCTCTAGGGCTTGCCTAGAGGAGCCAGCACTTTGTGTCCTGAACGAAATACAGCTAATCTCGAACCCTTCCGCACTCTCGCAATCTGCACCGGAAACGGAGCCAGTTCCCAGATAGCCCAAGGCTGGCTGAACCACTTTGGCAGTGAGTTGGTACAGGTCAAGAGCGCAGGAACCCATCCAAAGGGTGTCCACCCCGTGGCGGTACAAGTGATGGCCGAGGTCGAAATTGACCTGTCCTCAGATACATCAGATCATGTTGACCGCTACCTGGGAGACGATTTTGACCTGGTGCTGACGGTTTGCGATGCAGCCAGTGGGAGTTGTCCTGTCTTCCCGGTGGCGAAGCGGCAACTGCACCACGACTTCGAGGACCCGGACAAGCCTGGGATAAGCGACGAGGAACCGCTGCCGGTGTTCCGACAAGTGAGAGACGAGATTAGGGTGTATTGCCGGTGCTTTCTGAGTGCAGAGGTCGGCATCAACCTCTAAGGCTGTTTCCGACGCAAAAAGCTAATTCGGCAAAACGCTTGCGAGTCTTGGAGCCCCGTTGCCCTCAGGGAACACTCCCACCCAGGCTCAGGATAAGCGGTCTCTCAAGTATTGACCCTCATTCCACTTGTGGCAGATATCCCCCTCACCAAGGCCAACGCTCCTTTAGTCCGCTGGCGCGGCGGCGGGTGTCGCGCTGGGGCCCACCTCAGTCTCTTCCGGTTCCTGGATTTCCTCAGCTTCCCCTACTTCAGGAGCAGGTTCGTCCTCAAGTGACGCTTCCGCCTCTCGTTCCGCAGCGGACTGTGCCAGTACCCGTCTTCGCCACGCAATTGCCCCCATAAAGTAACCCCAGATCAGGCGCAGGGCAAATTCCAGGGCCACCAGGAAGACAAAGTAGTAAAAGATAGCCTCCCTCTGATTGTTGGCGTCCTGCAGCATCGCCAGCGAGTCTTCGATGGTGAAGAAGGAGGCGTCGATGATGAAGATACCCAGGACTGCGAAGGGAAGAATCTTTGCCAAGTCTCGGGACAGGTCTTCGTGGTAGTAGGCAGCCAGTCGAATGGCGCTGACGGTGGCCAAGGCTACCAGCAGTACTTCAGAAAAAGCTCGGTCCTTCGAAAGAAGAGCGAGGATGATGGTAAGCACTGCAAACCAGAAGAAAGCAAACACGGGGAACACTACGATGTACTTGACCACGTACATCACCAATTGAAGGAAAACCCTGATTGCCTTGAACTGCGACTCCTCGTAGCGGGAAAGATCGACCCTGAACATGTCTCGCGACGACAGGAAGCGGTAAAAGTGGAAGATGAAGATGGCATACACACCAATACCGGCGATGTATATGCCCACGTTGCGGACCATTTCCAGGCCTTCGTTGAGATTGAGGCCGTTGGGGAATACCAGGTTGAGGTAGGCTTCGAAGTTCATGGCGTTTAGCCTCACCCTTCCGGCCTGGACGGACCGGCTTCAGGTTTGTGTGATGTCGGTATTCATATCTATGTTATGTATACCAAGGTACTGCGTCAACCCAGAAGCCGGTTTTCTGAAGGAGATTCGGGATCCAGCACGGTCGCCTTCTGGCTACTTTGGGCGGTTGCCTTGTCCCAATTTGATAATTGCACGGGTTCAGATGGGAGCGTTCCACAGATTTCGGAAGGGCCCTTCCGCAGAAAGGTCCTTTGGCAAGCTTTGATTGAACGGGATTATGCTAAAAGGGCCAACGCGAACCTTTGAAGCAGAAAAGGACCCTGCGCGAAATGCCGGCGCAGGGTCCCTTGGTTGCAAGTCTTCAGCGGGGCGGCCTGTCTGAGAAAGTCGCCCTTCCTGATTGTGGTCAGCTGCCGGTTCGGATGTACTGGATATTGCGAGCCTGCTCGGTCAGGGCTGCGAACTCGGATACGGCCGAGTCGTGGCGCAGCAAGCGGGATATGCGCCATGCCTCCTTGGAGATCTGGTCCAGGCTGCCCTCGCGGGCCCAGTAACTGCCCCGCAGCACCTCGGCGTATTCGGCCACCACGGCAGCAAGCTGGAAGCGGGGCGAAGCGTCTTCGAAGCGTCCGGCAAAACTGCTGAATTCGAGCCACTGGGATAGCTCGGTTATCCGTCCGGTGTCCGGGTCCTCGTAGCGCAGGTAAACGGTGCCCACCGAACCTGAGGAACCCTCGTGCAGCTTCACTTCATAAAGGGCGGTGACGCTGTGACCGGCCCCCACTTCACCGGCATCCACCGCGTCGTTACGGAAGTCCTGGTCAGCCACCTCGCGATTCTCGTAGCCCAGGAGGCGATAGCTCTGGACCACTCCGGGGTTGAACTCCACCTGGACCTTGGCGTCCTTGGCGATGTTCTGAATGGTGCCCGTCAGGTTTTCCACGAAGAGGGTGCGTGCCTCGTCCAGGTTATCCACATAGTAGTAGGCGCCGTCGCCGTCGTTGGCCAGCTGCTCCATCAGTGTGTCGTTGTAGTTGCCCATGCCGAATCCAACAGTGGTCAGGGTTACCCCCTGCTCAACCTCGTCGCGGATCTGGCGAAGGATCGCATCGGAGCCGGTAGCTCCCACGTTGCCCACACCGTCGGACAGGAGGATGACCCGAGTGATGCGGCCCGGTCGGACGCTGCGCTCGGCCATGTCATAGGCCAGCCTCAAGCCTTCTTCTACGTAGGTAGAACCGCCGGGCTGGAGCCGGTTGATGGCGTCCTGGATAGCCCCACTCTCACCAACGTCGGTGGGATAGAGCAGGACGTGGCCGCGGGAACCATAGATTACTATGCCAACTTCATCCCTGGGGCCCAACTGGTTGACCAGCAAACGGAGGGACCGCTTGACCAGGCCCAGGCGGTTTTCCTGGCCCATGGAGCCGGAAACGTCGATGGCGAAGATTAGGGTGGCGTCCTTGCGGGCCCAGTCGGCAATTTCGCGGCCCTGCAGACCCACCCGGAGCAGCCAGTGGCGGTCGGCGCCGAAGGGTGAAGGGGAGGCCTCCATGTCAATGGCAAAGGCATGCCGTTGTGGCGGTTCATAGCCCATGTCAAAGTAGTTGACAAACTCTTCGACGCGCACCGAGTCAGGGTCGGGCAGATTGCCGTCCTGAATGAACCGGCGAGCCACCGAGTAGGAGGCGGTGTCCACGTCCATTGCAAAGGTAGACAGGTTGTCGTCCTCGGTGTCGATGAAGGGATTGACGCCCGAATGCTGGAAGAAGGTCAGATCATAGGGCGGGGTGTTGGGACTGCCTGGCCCGCCCGGCGGGGCGATGTTGGGCGGCAGAGGGGCGAGTGTTGGCCGCGCCAAGGGGAAAGACTGGCCAGAACCACTTGGGGCTTGCTGGGGCGCAGGGGCGGGAGTGAACTGGATTACCGGTTCAGAGGTGGGCGAGGCCATGGCTTGTGGCGCAGCGGTCGCGGAAACGGATCTCTCCGCTATCACTTCGACCGGCACCTCCTTCATCACCTCCACTTCCCTTTCGACCTCAACCAGCACCTCCACTTCCTTTATGACCTCAACTGGCACCTCCCTTTCCACAATTACTTCCCTCACTACAGTAGAGGACTGGGGCTCTGCAGCAGGCTCACTACCGGCACCGGCGGCGCCAGAAGCACCGGCGGCTCCAGGGGGTCCTGATGGGCCATAATCAACGGCGGGAGCGGAAGCCGGTTCGTCCACAGAAGCTCCACACGCCACGACTGATGCCACCAGTGCTATACCAGCGATAACCAAAAACAGTCTCCTGAACATTTCCTTGTCTCCTGCTTGTCGGTGTATCGACCGGCGGACAACCTGCTTTTCTTGCCACTTGGTACCCGTCGGCGACCGCTGGTAGGATAGGTTTCAAACCTGTACACTCCCAACTTCAACAATGTAACATTGGCCGAAATTATGGTAGCAGAGTTGTAACACTTGCCGAACTTTGGCGAACTATTGACTGAATACATGGAGCGGACGGGCATCGGCGACGCCGAGTTGGCCCGCCGCGTCCAGGTCAGCCGGCCCACCCTGCTCCGGTGGAAAGAAGGGATAACCACCCGGCCAAGATACCGGGAAGACGTGCTCCGTTGCGCTGAAATCCTGCGCCTTACCCCGGAAGAGACAGACGAACTGCTGCTGGCCACCGGCTATCCGCCGGAACATGACACGGTCTCCGCTGGGCTGGAGGAAACGGAAGAGCCTGCGGAATTTGGCGAAGAACCGGAAGAGAACTTGCCGGTACCGACCCGAACCGGGCCAGGCACTCTGGTGATCGCTCCAGCCGGCACCGGGGCACTGGCGCTGGAAAGAACCCCGCCCTACGGCAGGATGGAGATCCGGCACCTGCATATTTCCTGGTTGGGGCTGGCGCTGATTGTGGTGGGGCTGGGTCTGCTCGCGGCGATTGCCGTCGCGTTGGTGTTCAATCTTGTAAGCAACGGTAGGGACTACCCTGCTGCCGCACCAGGAGAGACGTTCATTGTCGTGGCGCCCTTTGCCAACTACACCGGCGGCGGGCACGGCTTCAACGTGGCCGGACGGCTGAAGGGCGCCATTGACGCGGAAGTGCTGGAGGTGGGACTGAGCGGTGTCCGCTCGGCGCGCTGGCCGGAAGTTCTGGAAGACGAGGAAGCCGCCCGAAAGGCCAGCGACCGCTCCGGCGCAACCCTGGTGGTATGGGGGGAATATGACAGCGGCCGTGTCATTGCCCGGTTTGCCGCACCCGCCTACCGGTCCGCCGGCCACGACCAGCAAGTGGTTGACATCCCTTCTTCTCCCGCAGAGCTTACCTCCAGCATCAACATCGGGTTGGTCGAGGAGGTGCGATACATCGCCTTGCTAACCCTGGGCCAGATTTACCTGGAGCAGCAACAGCACGACCGGGCCAAGACGATTCTGCTGAGAGCCCTTGCCAGTGTGCCGCCGGGGGACAAATCGTTGCCCAATATCAGATTCCTGCTGGGCCGAGCCTACCTGGGAGGCGACCTTGCCGACTTTGATGAGGCAATCTGGCTGTTTACCCAGGTGCTGGTCGCCCAACCCACTTCGGTGGAAGCACTGAACAGCAGGGGCCTGGCGTACCTGGAACGGGGCCGGCACAGGGATACCACCAGGGCCATAGCCGACCTGACCAATGCCAGGTCGATTGAGCCGGACAGGGCGGCTACAGAGTTAAACCTGGCTGTTGCCTACGTCGAACGTAACGGGCGGAGTGACGTAGACCGCGCGCTGGCCAGCCTGGAGAGGGCCCTGCGGAACAACCCTGAATATGCCGGCGCCCACGTTAACCGTGCGGGGATTTACAGTGTCAGAGGAGAACCGGGAGACCTGGAACTGGCATTCGAAGACCTGGACAGGGCGTTGGAACTGGACCCTGGGCTGGCCAGCGCCTATGTTGGGCGGGCCATTGCTTTCCTGGCACGGGGGCAGCAGGGAGACATGGAACTGGCGTTGGCGGAATTGAGCCGAGGTATAGACCTGCGACCCGATCTGACGTCAGCTTACTTCAGCCGGGGCCTGATTTACTCGGAACTCGGGGATTGGAACGGGTCCCTGCGCGATTTTCAAAGGGCCCAGGATCTGAAACCCGCAAACGCTACCTACAACAGTACCTTGTGCCTGCAGATGTCCATTGTGGGCAACCCCGAATCGGCCCTTCAGTACTGCGACTGGGCGCTGGCGATAGAGCCGGAGGGACTGGCCCTGGACAGCAGGGGCCTGGCCAACGCGCTGGCGGGGAATACGGAAGAGGCTATCAGGGACTTCGAGGCGCTGCTGGAGTGGATGAACGACTCCGCCAGGGAAGGTTGCGAGGACTACTACGGCGCATCTCGGCGGAACTGGCTGGAGACACTGAGGCAGGGCGGCAACCCCTTCAATCCTTCCATACTTGAGCAGTTGCGGCCCAGGCCGGCGTTGCCCGGGGCTGCACCCTGCTGACATACCCGGCTGATGGATAAACAGAGCCTTCTGACCCCTTCAATGCCGACGGCTCCCCATTACCTAAAAAATAGGGGGGAGAGCAATAAGGGAATCCTTCGGTAGGAACTGCATGAGCGTCTTGGCGTTCTCAGAGGGAGAAGGGTTCTTCTTGGGCCGAATGAAATAAAGCAGGGTCATCACGAGGAGGAGATGTCGACTGGCCCCGACAACAAGAGAACAGAGCGAGCCTAAGATTCCACCATCGCCTCTTCCTCCACTACTTCCTCGCTTTCCACCACGGGCCTTACCAGGGGCAGTTCAATTAGCATATTGGTGTATTCCCCAGGTTCGGATGTGACATGAATCACCCCGCCATGCTCGCGTACTATGTCGTTGGAAATTGCCAGACCCAACCCGGTACCCTGGTCGGAGGGCTTGGTCGTAAAGAAGGGGTTGAATATCTTCTCAATAACGTCGGGAGGCATACCGCTGCCATTGTCCCGGATGCTTACTTGGATGTTATCTTCGAGGCGCCGAGTGGTTAGCTGCAGAGCAGGGAAGAAACTTCCTCCATTTTCTGCGACGGCCGCTCGCTTTTCATTGGTAGCATAACAGGCGTTGCTCACCATATTGAGAAATACGCGGCCCAGGTCCTGAGGGATAACCTCCATTTCGCCCATGTTTGGGTCCAGGTCGTATTGCAAATCCAGTTGGAAATCCGTGTCGGTGGCGCGGGCGCTGTGGAAGGCCAACCTGGAATGCTCTTCCACCAACCGGTTGATGTCAGTGAGCTGGAATTCGCCGGAACCCCGGCTCATCATGAGCATATCGTGAACAATTCGATTGGCCCGGTCGCCGTGGTTCTGAATGCGCTCCATATTTTCGTTGAGGTCGGCGGAGATTTCCTTGATCAGGCCCCGCTGATCCTCGCTGAGGCTGTCGCCCGACTCATCCAGCACCTCCTGCAACTCGGTTAGCAGCTCGGCAGATGACTCGGAGAAGTTCTTGACGAAGTTGAGGGGGTTTCTGATTTCGTGAGCAACACCGGCGGTCAATTCACCCAGGCTGGCAAGCTTTTGCTGGGTAACTATCTGGTCCTGGGCGCGCCGCAATTCTTCAAAGGCGGCCTGGAGTTCGCCGTTCTTTTCCTGCAAGTCCTCGGCCAGCAACTCGACCAGGTTGAGTCGCTGAACTTCCAGAGCGTGGAGCCGAAATACTTCTACGGCGGCCGCCATGTCCGCCACCTCGTCGTGACCGCCGACCTCTACCTGGGCTTCCAGATCGCCACCGGCCATCCGGCGCATCCAGGCAGACAACATTCCCAATCGACGGATCAGAACACGTCCCACCAGCAACCAGGCAACCAGGGCGGCGACGACTATGCTGACAAAGCTGATGATCAGCAGGAGAGAGCGGCCGGTGAGTATCGCCTGAATAGAAGCCTCAGTGGCTGTCTGGGCGCTGGCCTGGGCCGATCCAACCAAATTATTCACTTCGGCAACCAGGCCCACGGCGGCCTCCTGATTGTTATGCAGGAGTTCCAACTGCCGCTTAGTCAACTCCCTTTCCTGCTTCAGCAGGGCAAAGCCTGTGCCCTCGGACACGCCCAACTCCGCCAACCGCCCGAAAATCGGGGCGATGTCGGCATGGATGGGGGAATCCTGAAGAGCATCAAGGTTCAGATTAATGCGGTTGATGGCCGCTTCAAACCGCTCCTTAAGCGGCTCCAGCGCCGCCGCTTCAGTAACAGTAAAGCCGTTTCCCAGCAACTCGGTCGCGCCATTGGCATCGGCCTGCAATTCAGACAGCAGCCTGTACTTCTCCAATTCTTCGGGGGAGAAGTGAACCGACCGCGGATCTGGGTCCAGACCGATTTCCCGATAGCCCGTAATGGTATAAAAGAGCTGGTCATCAAGAGCCGTGACCAGAGTAATGTCCAGATCAGCCCTGATTTGGGCCAGCTCTTCGCGCAGGGCCTCGCGCTTTTCGCCCTGAATTATCAGTTCCGACCGCTGGTTTCTGATAGTCTTGATGTTGGCAGTCAGGAGATCGGAGCCGTCGCGGATGGTCTGAAATCGAAAATTCTCGTGAGTATCTTCTTCAGTGACCAGCAGCCTTTCCAGGGAGACCAGTTCAATGTTCAAGGAGTCGCTGGCTTCAGCGATGTTGTCGTAAACAAGGTCCAGTTCATTAACGGATTGCGCGGCAACTATACGGGGAGCAGCGGTAACCAGACTGCTGCTATACTCGGCCACTTCGAAAGCAGCTACCATCTCCGGTATGCTTTCATCGTTGACATGCCTTTGGGCCACGGCCACTCGGTCAAAAGAGAACCAGCCAACAATGCTGGCGGAAACGGTAAGGGCCACGATGACGGTGAAGGCTGCATAAAGCTGTGTGGAAACCTTCCGGCGACTTTGCATCAGGCGAGGCAACAACTGGGAAATAAATTCCCTGGCGGCCAGGTATTCGCTCACCGACAGCGGCTGTCTGGAACGCTTCTTCAGCTGAGCGGAGACCTTCCCTGCTGCTGCGCCGTAGGAGAAACCAAGCACGGAGGGGGAGGTTTTCTTAGATTCGTCTATCACGGAAAAACGTCCCGCAAATTATCTATTGGACGGTGCTGACCATCGGATCCGATCACCGTCAGGAAGACTGCATCCGATCCCTGATTATCGGCGAACCCAAAGTGCAAATTGAACCCGTCCAGGTCTATGAACTCAGAATTCTTGAGGGCATCCAGGAAGCAGTCCCGGGTCAGGTCGCGGCCACAGGTCTGCAACCCGGAAATGGCCAGGCGCCCCGAAATGTAGCCCTCCAGCGACACCCAGCCGGGCTTTGCCTCGGGATCGTGGGCGCGCAGGGCATTCAAGTAGGATTTAACAATAGGTATCGAGTCGTCAGAGGGGAATGGCACTACCTGGGTGACAAAGACGTTCTCACCGTCTGGCCCAAGGAATTCGGCGAGAGCATTGCTGCCAACAAAGGAAATGGTGATGAAAACGGGATCCAGGCCGGTACGCCGGGCCCAGACGATAAGGGTAGCCACCGGCTGATAGGCTCCTACCAGGATAATGGCTTCGGGATTGCCCCGCCGCAAATGAAGCAGCGCCGTCTTAACCGCCAGGGTGTTGCGGGGGTAGAAACCGACGGAAACGGGCTCCATTCCCCGTCGGTCCAGGGCACGGGTCGCTCCGGAAAGCCCGGCCCTGCCAAAGGAATCGTCCTGGTACAGCACAGCTATGCGTTCAATGCCTAGGTCCTCGGTCAGGCGGGCTACCATCTCCTCAGTTTCCTGATTATAAGATGCCCTGAGGTTGACCACGTTCCGCCATTGGGACTCGCGCAAAAAGGCGGCGCCGGTGAATGGCGCGATGTAGGGGACATGGGCGTCGGAGGCCACGGGAACTGCCGAGCGGGAGGTAGGCGTACCGACGGCGCCAATCAAAGAGAAAACTCCCTCGCCTTCAATTAACTCAAAGGTGTTTTTTATGGCGGCTTCAGGTTCGTAAGTGTCATCCAAGGAGACCAGTTCCAGCTTCCTGCCATGGACGCCACCGGCCTCGTTGGCTTCCTGAAAGGCGGCCAGAATGCCCAAATTCATGTTGGTGCCCAATTCCCATGCGGGGCCGCTGAACGCCGCCGACTGGCCGAAAAGGACTCGGTCGCCGGTTACGCCAATTCTGCCGGAAGCATCTTCTCCATTGTCGATCGGAGAGGGGTTTAAAGAGTCAGGGGAAACTGTACCACCGGGCTGCTCGCTGGCTTCGCCGTTGCACGCGATTGAGACCGGTCCCACCATCAAGGCAAGGACCATTAGACACAACAAGAATGGCAGGGGCAGACCTCTCATTATTTGCTGGCCAGTTCACAGGGTGCTAATCGGTATCTTTCTTGATAACCATGGTGGAGTGGTTATTGGTACCTTCCCGGCGGTATTGGAAATCTTCGGTCATTTCCATGACAAAATAAATGCCCAATCCACCCACGGGACGGTCATCTATGGCTCCCTCGGTTACCGCGGGCTTCCCGTCCTCCAGAGGATTGAAGGGCTTGCCACCATCAATGAATTCGATTGTGATGAAATCGGAACTGGAGACGAGGCAGATATCAAACGAGTGGAGCCCCTCGTCGTAGCCGTAGTTCATTATGTTAAGTCCAAATTCCTCGAGCACCAAATTGGTCTTGAAGGTAAGGGCCGGAGACCATTCTTCCTCTTCCGCCAATTTCTCAACCACGGCGAAGATACGCTCCAGTTCCTCCGGCCTGGTCTCAACCTTCAAGTCAATTCTGTTGGTCATTCAACTTACTCAACTTCGACAAAGGGTGAGGCAGGTAATATCGTCGGATTGCGGCGTGTCGCCAGCAAAAGCACGGACGCTGGCAAATATGGCATTGATGGTATCCTCGGGATCCTGGGAAGGAGTATTGGCCAATACATCCGACATTCGGCCGACGCCATATTCCTCACCCTTCTCGTTCATGGCCTCGGACACCCCGTCGGAATAAAAGAACACGGCGTCGCCGGGTTCAACCTGAAAGGAATCCTGGCTATATTCCATGCCCTCCAGAACGCCCATGGCAACGCCGCCAGTGAAAGCCAAAGAAACCACGCTTCCGTCGGCCCTCCTCACGTAGGGCGTGGTGTGTCCGCCGTTGGCATAGGTAAGTTTTCCGGTATTGGAGTCGTAAATAGCGTACAAAAGGGTAACGAACATCATAGCGTCGTTGCCTTCGCAAAGGATGTCATTAACCTCTCTCAATACTTCGCCAGGCTCGTAATTGCCGATGGCCGACCCCTTCAGCAGGGTCCGGCTGGACATCATGAACAGGGCGGCGGGAACGCCCTTGTCGGAAACATCCGCTATAGCCACGCCAAAGCGGCCCTCGCCGAGGTTAATTACATCGTAAAAGTCTCCGCCCACTTCCCGAGCCGGTTCCATGCTGGCAAAAACGCTGAAATCGCCTCCCTTGGGGAACTGGGTGGGGAGGATGGACTGTTGAATCTTGCTGGCGACGTTAAGTTCGTTCTCGAGGCTGACCAGCCGGTCACGGGAGGACAGGGCAGCGCGCCATTCCACGAGATGAGCCAGTGTACGGTCTATGGTTATTTGCAGGTCATCAAAGTCCAGCGGCTTGGTAACGAAGTCAAACGCCCCTCGATTCATTGCAGTGCGAATGTTCTTCATATCGCCGTATGCCGATATGATGATGGAGCGCACATTGGGGTCTACCTTAGGAATCTGTTCCAGAAGGGTGAGCCCGTCCATCTGCGGCATATTGATGTCCGAGATCACCATATCGATGTCTTCTTCTTCGCGGAGCCGATCCAGGGCTTCCAGTCCATTGTGAGCGAAAACAAAACTGTATTGTCCTGAACGAATACGCCGGCGCATCCTCTGGAGCACTAAAGGCTCCAAATCCGGCTCGTCGTCCACCACTAGTATCTTGAACGGCTCAGGCATAGGCGCCATTCTCTCCCTTAGCGAAATTTATAGTTCGCTACCTTCACAGCAACAACAATCGAGGCAAGGTTCCGGCGAGCAGTCGCTGCCGGTGTCAGGAAGATTGAGGGCCCCTCTACCCTATGGAACCGATAGCCGCATCCTGAGAGTCGTGAATGGGAATTATCTTGTCAAACCCGCTGATAACGAAGACCTCCTTCACAGGCTCCGAGAGAGAGCAAGCGGCCATTTTGGCGCCCTGCCTTTGCAAGTCCTTGGCAATCAACAATACCACCCGCAGGCCTGCGCTACTGATATAAGTCAGGTCTTCCAGGTCAAGTATTACGGCCCGATCCGTGTCGTCAATCTCCGACTTCATGGCATCCTGGAACTCGGTGGCGTTAGTTCCGTCCACACGGCCATCCGCCCTCAGTACCAGGTTTGTCCCTTCACGACGAGACACAACGTTCATATTCTCAGCCTCCTAAAGCATTACAAGCGGTTTTTTAGCTTCAGTTTCTTAGGACAGCCCCACAGTTCAGATATGGGAGAAGCCGCAATTATCTAATTAACAATAATAACCCATACATAGGATAACGACAAACCCCATCTGGCATATTTGCAACCTGCCAACGACACCGCTGGTAGTTAGTTATACCCAATGGGGATGAAAGAATAGCGTGGCTGCATGTCGCTCAATCTGCTAATCCCGATGACTCGACCCATATTCTGTTCTTATGCAATTGACCCCGCTTATTCCCGAGCATTATGCCATCAAAACTCTGGTCTGCGAAACCCCGACGTGATTGTTTTACATAGTCTGGCAAAGTATCCAAAAAGAAATTCACAGCTTCCCCACATATTATGCAGAGGCAGCAGGCGCGACAAGCAAATAGCTAATTTTCCAGCCTCTTGGAGACCCACAGGCCGTGCCGGAGATTCCTCAAAACGAAAAAGGGACGTGGCAAAAGCCACCAAATAACAGAGGCAACTTGAAAGCCCTCTTTCAAGAATTACTCGTCCATGTGCGAACCGACCGAAAATGGCCTTCAGGACCAGCATCCCATTAGCTTTTTCGCAAGCGCCGGCTTTCGCGGTGTTGGCCGTAATTCTCGGGCGTATATGGAAATTACTCGACGAGCCGGCGTACTTATGCGCCGGCCCGTTCAGTGAGGTCTTATGGGTAAATGGCCGCGGATCGAGGCTGGTGGGGTCGCCTAGGTGCCAATCCAGCCCGAGCCGGAAACGTCAACGACCTGTTCGTCGGGCCCGCGGTATTTTTCTTCGTAGTACCCTCGGCCCTCGCCGGCATGGCCGCCGCCCACGTCAATACGCATATTCATGGGTCGCGCGCCTTCCTTTTCCAGCTTTTCCTTGATTTCATCCATGTCCTCGACCATGAAGCCGAGGTGGTCGATTCCAGCGTAACCGGCAACATCCCTGACGCTTTCCTCATTGCCCTGGTCGATGGACTTCAGGATGGCCAGGTTAATGTAACCATCGGACAGGTAGAGGCCGGAGCCAGCCTTGCCAACCTCTTCGAGGCCGAAAACATTGATGTAAAACTCGGCGGTCTTCTCGGGGTCAGGAGTGCGAATGGCTATGTGCTTTATCCTGGGCATACTGTCCTCCTTCATCTAACTACCTTAATATATTGGGGCCAGAAGTTGCTGGGGATTATAGGGCGGCGCAAATTCCTTTTCAACTGTCCTACCGGTGCCAGCCCATGCCCTGGAACAGGCCCCGAAGGTAGGCAATCTGACCGCCGTGGGCCACGTTGTCCCAGACCAGTTGCCCCAGTGCGGTGTTGAGGGTATGGTCCTGGGTTTCCGCCTCTGGTGGGAAGGTAACCTTTCGTTCCATGTCCTCGTAAGTGAGGGAGCCGATGTAGTCGCGTGCCGCCTGACGGACTGCTTCCTGGTAGCCCAACAGCACCTCGGTGTCCGGGGCTGACCAACCGGCCAGGTCTTCTGGCGACCAGCCCATGCCCCGCACGTTTTCCGCCATGCCGAACTTCTCGCTCCAGCCCTGGCTGATCCAAAAAGGCGACAACCCCTGGAGACGCTGGTTAATGAAGGTGTCGATGACCCGGTTCATGTGCCACAGAATCCAGGCTATGGAGTTGCATTCTGCGGCAGGTTGCCGAGCCAGGGTTTCCGGGACCAGTCCCGCTATCGCAGCGTCCACCATGTTCCAGTTGCGGCCCAGGGCCCACAGTACGGCGTCGCCAGCAGCCATAGTATTACCTTCCAGGTCCAGATTTAATGCGGAGTACCGTCTCGACAGTATAAGGCAATGCCGGGTAGCGGAAAAACCGGCCCCTGTGCGACAATTGACTATGGCGGCGCGGTCTGAAAGTCCTCTGCCGTCACCTATTCTCAAAAGGAGGTGGGTTAGATGGACCTGGTTGAAGAACAGTTGCGCAACAGCAAGACCATCGCCGTGGTGGGCCTTTCCGACAACCCGGAGCGGCCGAGCTTCGGCGTATCCCGCTATATGCAGTCCCAGGGATATCGCATAATTCCGGTCAACCCCATGATAGAGGAAGCGCTTGGAGAGAAGAGCTACCCCGATTTGAAGTCGATTCCGGAACCCATCGACATGGTGGACATCTTCCGCCGCTCCGAGTTGGTCGGGCCGGTGGTTGACGAGGCTATCGAGGTAGGCGCCAAATATATATGGATGCAGGACGGGGTGATCAACGAGGAGGCCGCGGCGAAGGCGGAAGCGGCCGGCATTCCCGTGATCATGAATGATTGAACCCTTCGGCAACATCGCCGCCGGTTCGGCGGCAGCTAGACCCTGGTAACAGACGTACCTCCAAACACTACCAGCTAAATCAGATCAACTGAGGGCCGCCGGACAAAAATATCGTCCGGCGGCCCGTTCTCTTATCCACCAACTGGAATTCGCGTCTGAATTTGGGCGCGGTCAATGGCTTCCCTGGCAATAAACCGCAAATCCTTTACCGCTTTCTACTTTGAAGCACGACAGCAACTAACGTAACACGACTAACTTAAGTCACATATCAATACTTATCGTAAATCCTTGACACTAAAATGCTGCTTGCATAATATTGAGATACCTTTTCAAAGGTAGAAATCGTTTTCTACCAGGCATGAATTCCAACCATGACAAAGTTCGAATCAGGGCACGAATGAAGAAGGAGGTTCGAGGATGGCAAGTAATGACATTGCTTTAATGGCTCACCTGATGCGTCGGGCCGGTTTTGGCGCGTCCTACGAGGAAGTGGAAGAGCGGGCCGTCGTCGGCTATGAAGCCACGGTAGAGGATCTGCTCAACCCGCAGAACCATCCCAGACTGGAAATGGACATTCTGGAGCGCCGTTTCGTTGACTGGAAGGAAATGAACGCCCTGGAAGTAAACCAGGCGTTCTGGACCTATGCCATGATCAACACCGAGCGGCCGCTGGAAGAGAAGATAGCCCTGTTCTGGCACGGCATTTTCTGCACTGGAAACTCCAAGTGCGAGCACGGAAGGCAGATAAAGCTGCAGATTGACATGTTCCGCGACCGGGGCCTGGGCAACTTCCGCGAATTGCTCATGGGCCTGTCCAGCGATCCCTCCATGGTGTTCTACCTGGACAACTGCATGAGCCACAAGGACGCCATCAACGAGAACTGGGGCCGTGAACTGCTCGAGCTCTTCTCCATGGGCGTGGGCATGGACGGCCAGCCCAACTACAGCGAGGATGATGTCAAGGAATGCGCCCGTGCCTTTACCGGCTGGACCATCACCAACGCCATTCCGCGCTACCCTTACGGCCGCTATGAGGCTGGCTTCATCTACAATCCGTCCGACCACGACGAAGAAACCAAGACTTTCCTTGGAGAGACGGGCAACTGGAATGGCGACGACATCGTTGAACTGATCGCCAAGCAGCCTTCAACCGCCCGCTTCATTTCCCGCCACCTTTACAACTTCTTCGTGGCCGACGACGTGCAGGTTCCCGCCTGGCAGGACACGCCTCCACGGGACGCCGACACCATAAATATGCTGGAGGAAGAATACTTCAGCTCAGGCTACAACATTGGCTCGATGCTGCGCGTCCTCTTCAACTCGGATGCTTTTAAGAACGCGCGCTTCGCCAAGGTGAAGAGCCCCACCGAGGCCGTAATTGGAACGATGCGGGTGGTCAAGGACTTCACCACTCCCAAGCCGGGCCTGCACAACCTGGCAATGAACATCCGCTATATGGGCCAGGACTTGATGAATCCTCCCACGGTTGAGGGCTGGCACACCGGCGGTGAGTGGATTGACAGCGGCACCCTGGTAGAACGCATTAACTTTGCCGCCGACCAGGTGGGCAACATCGAACTGCCCGGCGTGCAGGACATGGTTGACCGGATCGGTTCCAGCGGTACCGTAAACGCCGAAACGGTGGTTGACCACTGCCTGGAACTCCTGGGGGCCTACGAACTGGCCGACATTACCCGCACCCAGCTTATAGACCACATTTCTCGCGGCGGAGACCTGATCCCCGGTACGCCGGACTTCTCCCAGCGAGTGGGGCAGACGCTCCAGTTGATCGTTTCAACCCAGGAATACCAGTTCGCCTAAAAGACACCGGCAAGCTTTAATCGGCTCCAATAGTCTGAGGAGGAGAAGAAATGACTTCGATAAAGAAAGACCCGGTGCTGGTGGTCCTGCAGCTTTCCGGGGGCAATGATGCTCTTAACACCGTAATACCCTACGGCGACCCGCTCTATGTCGACAATCGACCGTCGGTTCGGGTGCCCGAGGACCAGGTTCTGAAGTTAAGTGACTATGTGGGCCTGAACCCCAACATGGGGCCCATGAAGCAGCTCTACGATGAGGGCAAGATGGCCGTCATCCAGGGCGTGGGCTATCCCAATCCCAACCGCTCTCACTTCCGTTCAATGGACATCTGGCACACCTGCGAGCCGGACAAGGTCGGAACCGAGGGCTGGCTGGGTCGGGCCATCAAGGACATGGACCCCGCATCGGAGAACGTGCTGACCGGCGTTAACTTCGGTCGCGGGCTTCCCCGCGCCCTGGCCATGCCGCAGGTGCCGGTGGCCTCAGTGGGCAACCTGGCGTCCTACGGCGTGCTGACCGGTATTGAAGAGGAAGACCAGCGGGCCGATGCCCTGGATGTGTTCTCCCGCATCTATTCCCCGGCCATGGGCCGTGGCGGTGTGGTGGACTATCTTTCACAGACCGGCCTTGATGCCCTCAAAGGCGCAGATATCCTGAGCACCGCGCCAGAGATGTATTCGTCATCCATTGAATACGGCGGCGACGTCGTGGGCCAGTACATGAGGAACATTGCCCAGACCCACCTGGCCGGGTTCGGCACACGGGTGCTGTACACGACTGCACCATACAACAGCTTCGACACCCATGCCGGGGAACTGGCGGCCCACGCCAGGCTGTGGTCAGAGACCTCCCAGGCCATCGCAGACTTTATGGACGACCTGCGGGAACACGACGCCGCTGACAACGTTACCCTGCTGGTCTTCACCGAGTTCGGCCGACGGGTACATGACAACGGCTCGGGCACCGACCACGGTTCGGGCGGAATGGCCTTTGTCATTGGTGAAAACGTCAAGGGCGGGCTCTACGGCGAGTATCCTTCCCTGGAGGCGGACAAGCTGCTGGAAGGCGACCTGCACTTCAACAATGACTTCCGCAGCATCTACTCCACGTTGCTGGAGAACTGGATGGGGCTGGATGCCCAGCCTCTGGTTAACGGCAGCTTCGAGAAGTTCGACTTCATTTAAGCGGGGCAAGAGACGATTAGCCAGATAACGCCTGACAGGGAGGGCAATATGACCACAAGATTTGCTGGAATTACATTGCAGCCCAGCCACACCATCGGCCGGGCAGAGTTCTCGGGCCCCGGCTTCCGGAATCCCGTAGCCATGGCCCGGGGCGAGGAAGACACCATGTATGTCGTGAGCCGGTCCTATGAATACCGGCCCGACGGCAAGCGGATAACCATCTGCACTATAGATGAAGACTACATTGGGGAGTTCGCTCGGGGTGTAACTACTACCGGCGATGGAGATGCATCGGACGCCGACGGCTCCCTCATCTGGCCCACGGCCATCGCCCTGGACAGCGAGGGCACCGTGTTCGTGGCCGATGAGTGGCTGAACCGAATTTCCGTTTTCACCAGTGACGGCTCCTACATACGGAAATGGGGCACCCCCGGCTCCGCTGACGGGGAAATCAGCAGCCCGTCCGGCTTGGCCTTCGACAAGGATGACAACCTACTGCTGGTGGACTGCGACAACCACCGGGTACAGAGGTTCAACAGGGACGGGCAGTACATTTCCCAGTTCGGCAGCAAGGGCGACGGTAACGGCGAGTTCAACATGCCCTGGGGCATTACTGTTGACCGGCACGGCGACATTTACATCGCGGACTGGCGTAACGACCGGGTCCAGAAGTTCTCGTCCCATGGCGGGTACCTGATGACCATCGGTACACCCGGTTCCGGAGAAGGTCAACTCAACCGGCCCACCGGCGTGGCGGTCGACAAGGACGGTTACGTTTACGTGGCCGACTGGGGCAACGACCGGGTTCAGGTGTTTGACGCCGAAGGCGAGTTTGTCACCCTGACCACCGGCGACGCCACCATGTCCAAGTGGGGCAAGGAGAAACTGGACGCCAACTCGGAGATGTGGCAGGAACGGGACATCGCCCAGGGCCTGGAAAGGGAAAAGGAGTTCTGGGGTCCGGTGGCGGTAGAGGTGGACGACGATGATAATGTCTTCGTCGTAGAATCGGCCCGCTCCCGCATTCAGATTTACCGGAGGCAGGTGCCGGTGTTCTTCGGGGGCCGCCTTTAGGCCGTTTCTGAAGGACTGTGCAACCAGGTAAGTTCACGGGCCGGATACCAGCATCCGGCCCGTAGATTTTCAGGGCATTGTGTACGACCAGGGAACATCTGGGCAAGTCCCAGCCCCTAGACGGGGAAGGGTCTTCGTGTCACCCTCTCCCGCCAAGGGAGGGGGGCTTTCTTTGAATACCGACTAGCCTTAAAGGCACCAAGGGCCCGTTGCCCACCGTGTTATAATGGCGCATCGCAGATTGAAACTGACTCCCTTGGACTGATTCCTCGGCTCGTCGCGGGAAGTTGGAGTACGTGCATTGACTACCCAGGAAGAATTGGTTGCCCGTTTAAGGCCTCTGGGATTGCGCCTTACCCCCCAACGCCTCGCCATCGCCGAGGTCGTGGTCAACTCGGCAGATCATCCATCGGTGCGTGACATCTACGAGCGAGTCAGGGCTTTTTTCCCCTACGTCACAATCGCCACCGTTTACTCCACACTGGACGTTCTGGAAGAGGCTGGGATAGTTCGGGAGTTGCCCTTCCAACGGCTTTCCCGCTACGATGCCAACCTGTCACCCCACGCCAACCTGGTCTGCATTGGCTGCAGTATGGTAGTGGACGCGGACGTAGGACAGCACATGGTATCGGAGTTGACCGATATCATCAGCCAGGGAGCGGACTTCCACATCTCCTCACAGCGAGTGGACTTCTACGGGTGGTGCTCCGGCTGTCGGCCTCCCTCAACCAATTAAGGTCGTCTGGCCCATGCCAATAGCTCCCTCCCTTCTGTAACCCTGAGTCAACTGGCGCAACGGTGTTTGTGTTGGTATTGGGACCTGTCACCGCTCTGCTGGCTGTGGTTGGGGTTTTTCCCTGCGTTCGCAATTCCTGCGCCATGCAAGCGGTTTCTGAACTTTGACCTGTCCCCTCCTCCACTTGGCCCTTCCTCTTTTCGTCAACTGCTAAAATAACCCAGCGCTACCTGTTTAACTTGCTGCGGAGGTTAGCCCAGCATTGGCCTGCCTGTCCCGCCTCGTCCTCACCAATTTTCGCAACTTCACCGGCCTGGACCTGTACCTGCCGCCTGGTGTGGTGGTCTTCTACGGCTCCAACGCCCAGGGAAAGACCACCCTGCTGGAAGCGGTGTACCTGCTGGCCATAGCCCGCTCATTTCGTGCCGAAAACGAGCGGGAAGTGGTTAACTTTGGCGCAGCCACCAGCGGGGAGCAAGCGCTGGTCGGCGGTGTTCTCGATAAGTCAGGGGAGCGGGTATCGGTTTACGTGGGGTATGCCTGTACCCCCACCAATTTACCCTCTGCGGAATCAGTCGGGACAACCAGCGGCCTGGGTTACTCGGTCAGGAAGGAGATACGGGTCAACCGCGTGCGACGCACCGCTGCCGACCTGGTGGGCACGGTGGGCGCCGTTCTCTTCAATGCCGAAGACATAGACCTGGTACAACACGCTCCGGCCGGGCGGCGACGCTACCTGGACATCCTCATCTCCCAGGGCAACCCCCTGTACCTTAAGGCACTGCAACGCTATTCCCAGGTCATCCGCCAGCGCAACCGGTTGCTGCGGTTGCTCAGGGAAGGACGGGCGGCAAACGACGAGCTGGAATTCTGGGATGAACAACTTGTAAAGGAAGGCGCGTGGCTCAGTTCCCAGCGGGCGCAGGCCATCGGGCTCCTGGCCGAACTCTGCGCCGAGCACCACTCGAACCTCAGCAGCCCGGGCGAGAAGCTGGACTTGCAGAGCCTGCCCAGCGTTTCTGGAACAGGAGAGTTGGAAGAGGTTGAGGCACACTTTCGCGGTGCCCTGGCCGCGCAACGGGGGCGGGAACTGGCCACCGGCAGCACTGCCGTGGGACCGCACCGGGACGACTTCAAGCTGCTGGTGGATGGTGTGGACATGGGGATTTTCGCATCGAGGGGGCAGGCCCGCACCCTTGCCCTTACCCTGCGCCTGGCCGAGACTTCCTATTTGTCCCAGGTGCGACAGGACGAGCCCATCGTGCTGCTGGACGACGTGCTGTCGGAAATGGACGAGGAGCGCCGCACCCGGGTACTGGAAAAGGTACGGAGTTACGGGCAGTCGCTGATTACCACAACAGATCTGGAACCGGTGCAACGCTTCTTTGGAAACGAAGCCGCGTACTTCAGAGTTGAAAACGGGACAGTCGCTCCAATGTCCCTGAGTGGATAACGACGACAGCCTGCATTGAGCCATAACTATAAGCGGGATGCCCCGATGCTATAATTTTTATCATAGAAGTGCGTAATGCTTGTCTCATTGCCGGAGTAGGGCAATAGGGAAGCGGGGAACGGGAAGGGGACGAATGAATTTTCTTGAACCCTGGCTAAGTCAGCTGCAAGTCGAAGGTCCACTCCTTGTAGCCCTGACCTCGATTTCCATATTTGTTACGGCGGTAGTGCTGGCCTTGGTTTTCAATAAGGCCGTATACCCCGTAGTCCTGAAGTTCACCAACTTCACTCCCACCAACCTGGATGTGCGCCTGGTACAGGCCTTCCGGCGTCCGTTGACGCTCGGAATCCTGGTAGCAGGGTTCTACTTTTGCCTGGTCTTGCCACTGGAGCTAACCCACACACTGCGGGATTTCATTGACCGGGCCGCCGGCATATTGGGCCTGATCCTGGGGATCTTCACCCTGACCGCGGCGGTTTCCAACCTCTTCCAGTGGTACTCAGAGGAGGTCTCCCCTCACACTGCGACCACCCTGGACGACCGCCTGATACCCATTATGCGCCGGTTTGCCAAGGCGTTGATTTACGGCCTGGGCTCCCTGCTCGTGCTGGACCTGTTGAACGTAAACATCAGCCCTTTGATTGCCGGTCTCGGCCTCGGCGGCCTGGCTGTAGCGCTGGCGCTGCAGCCCACCCTCTCCAACCTCTTTGCCGGTACCTATGTAATGACCGAGGGTGTGATTGCCCAGGGCGATTACATCGAGCTGGATAGCGGGGTAGCCGGCTACGTAATTGACGTGGGGTGGCGGAGCACCCGTCTGCGCACCTGGACCAATAACCTGGTGGTAATACCAAACTCCCGCTTTGCCGAGACTATCATAACCAATTACCAGGGGCCCATACCGGCGGTGAACATCTATCTCACCTGTGGAGTGAGCTATGACAGCAATCTGGCAATGGTGGAGCAGGTCTGCAAGGAGGAAATGAACAGGCTGCTGGATACCGACCCCAGGGCAGTAAAGGATTACGGCGCCTATTTTGCATACGAGTCCTTTGACGACTCCAACGTTACCTTCTACCTGTTCATTCAAGCCAGGGACAGGATATCCAGCTTTGAGGTGCAGTCGGAACTAATCCGAATGGTGCACGAACGGTTCAGGGAAGAGGGCATCGTTATCAACTATCCCATGCGTACCATCAACTTCGCGGACGGTTCCGAAGCCGGCTCTGGCGGTCAGAGGGAATCCGCCGCCGCCCAGCAGGGTACGGGAACGAGAATCCTTCGCCAGGCGACTGGAGAGCAACAGCCCGAACCGGCCAGGCGTGAAGCGCCGGCGTCCAACGTGGCGCACGGCGACGGGGCTGACGGCCCGGACGCCCCCGGGGCCTGACTTTGGGTGAATATCCCCTGCTCAAAATCCCAAACTATTGCGTCTTCAAACTATTGCCACTCTAATACTATAAGTATTCCGTAATGATTATAACTCCAGACGCGCAGATTCTCCTCATATATCTTCCCTATTGTTGACTGCCTCGCCTCACACGGCTAAAGTTTGGGCACTTGCACTTCCCACTCCTCTACCCACCCGGTGCCGCCAAAGCATTCAAGAAGGAAGTTTGAATTTGAGCGGGCCATTCGGCAGGAGGCAGCATGAAGAGATTGGGAAACCTCACAATCGCCGTCGTTGTCAGCCTCGTGGGAGTGTCCATTCTGGCCTGTGCCGGGCAAACCGGCCTGCCCGCGGAGCCTGAATCACCCCGTCAAGGGGGCCTTCCGCACTCCGCAGTACGACAACGCCAGCGCCAATTGTCACTCCCGTCCCGCTATCAGCCCCCGCCCGGCCGGCCAACGAGCAATCCACCACGTTACCTGCCGCAGCGCCGGCAAACTCTGCTGTACCAACTGCCGTACCCACACCAACCCCGCTTCCAACGGCGACTCGCCTACCAACATCCACACCAGACCCACCCACCCCGGAGCCACCAACCCCCACCTATGTACCGACCCTTACACCTGCTCCTTCATCGCCACTGCAGGCGCTTGGCCTTGACTTTCCCTGGGCCCAGGGAAGGGAGTTGAATTTGAATGAGTTGGCAGCGCTGGACATCCTGAACCTGATTTCCCAGAAGTACCCGGCCGTGTTTGCTATGGTCCCAAGTGTTTCCTGGCTGGCCGACGGCGTAGACGCCCAGGAAATCAACGCAATGCTGGCTTTGTTCCAAATTGTTGACCGGGTCCTTTCAGGCGATACATCCCTGGCACAAGTCTTTTCAGAAACCCCCTGGCTGCTTGACGATATCACCTCGAGAGAGCTTTCCTACCTCAATCATGTAGCTAGAACCATCAAGGACCCGGCTACCATAATTGCAGACATTCGTCATACGACTTTCGACCAGACGACTTTCGACCAGACACCTTCACAAACACCACCGGAAGCACAACCTCGCCCTGCCCTGGGGCCCCTGGTTCCCGTATCGGAACTAACGTGGACGGGAGACGGCCTCACTGCACTGGAGCAGAAGGCGCTGGCCGACCTCCAGACATTCGAGCGAGACTACCCTGAGATGGCCGAATATGTCCTGAGCTATCAGTGGGTCGCAGATGGCATAACGGAGGACGAACAACTGGCCCTTGGGCACCTGCTGACAATTACCCAGGGCGGTACCTTTGCCAAGCTGCTCGGCACGTCTTTGCCGCCCCATGTTTACCAGGACATTGTGGACCGAATGCCCGGACATTATTACTTGATGGACGGTATCACCCCAACAGAGAGACTGTTTCTCCGGGACATTTCGGAAACTCCGGAACAGTCGACGATGATTGCCAGCTTTATTTCTTCAGAGCCCAGGCAGGACTATGCAGCGGCAACTCCTGCGCCGACCCCGACGCCAACACCCTCGCCGACAGGTAGCTCCCTAAGCTTCCCATGGGCGCAGGACGGGTTGACCGCCATAGAGCAGGAAGCGATAAGTTACCTGCAGGATTTGCAAAGCAGAGACGAGTATGTGGCCGGTGAGGTACTGAAAGCCCCGTAGCTGCCCGACGGAATTGACGAGGGCGAAAGGCGGCTGCTTTGCCATATAGCAACCAGCCCGGAAACCGGAACGGCCCTGGCCATATTCCTGTCGACCGTACCTTCCGAGACCCTGCCGGCTTGCCCATAATTTCGTGGTTAGCACAAGAAGAAGCAGTGGTTCACTTTGCGCTCACCTCCTTCCATCCCTGGGCAGCACCACGAACTTGCCTTCAGCCTTTCACGGCGCCGCCGAAGCACCTTAGCCCTGCTGACGGTTCCATCATCTGCCGGGCAGGGTAGCCGGCCATGGATTACGGATTACGTAAACTGGTTTGGTAATTATCTGACAAATCCGCCGGAAAACCGTCAATACATCCACACGGAAAATTCCGCTTGCCATTAGTGTTGACATTTGTGTTGGCAGGAATTATTGTAGCGAGGACACCATTTGCCTATTGCCTATTAGGACAAACTAGGTAGGAGGAGGATTATGCTTAAGATTGGGCACGAGGTAGTTCGTCCGGGAAGGAATCTGGGCGAAGCCGAAGTAACCATTCCCGTCCCCGAGGAGTTGGAGACCGTACCCGGTATTCCCATGACCCAGCGCGAAGTTGACTGGTATGCCCGCGAGTATCCGCTGGAAACCATCAACATCACCGAGCGTGCGTCTCGTGACTGGGCCAACTCTCTGCGTGACCAGCATGTTGAAATGCGGGAAATCCGCAAGGAACATGAGAAGCTCAACCGGCCCCTGATTATGGCAAGCCGCATGACTGCCGAACTGGAGCCGACGGCTGAGCCCACCGGCGAGGACATCAGTGAGCTGATCAAGACCAAGGCCCGCGAACTGGGCTTCGTCGAAGTCGGTATCACATCCTTTGACCATCGCTATACCTTCCAGAGCAAGAAGGGCAGCACCACCTATTATCCGCACTTCGTCGCTCTGGCTTACGAGCAGGACTTTGAGCCTACCCAGACTATCCCCAGCGTTGACGCCGAGATCGTGCATTCCAGCACCTACCGGACGGAAGGCGCCGCGGCTCTGGAACTGGGCAACTATGTTCGCTCCCTGGGCTATCACGCGCAGGTGATGGGTTCCGGCGACTCGGCCGGCCCGTACATCCCCTTGCACGTTGCGGCCGGCACCGGCCAGTTGGGCGCCTGCGGCTACCTGCTGACCCCCCACGTCGGGTCTCGCTGCCGCTTGGTCGGCCTGACCACCGACGCCAATGTAACCTATGACGAGCCAGTAGACTACGGCATCCACGCGTTCTGCCAGGTTTGTCAGGTCTGCGTGAACCGCTGCCCCGGCCGCGCCCTGATGCGCGACAAGATCTGGTGGCGGGGAATTGAGAAGAACAAGCTCTACTTCAAGCGCTGCCGCCCCGTCATGGCCCGCTACCTGGGCTGCGGCATCTGCATGAAGGTATGCCCCATCCAGAAGTATGGTCTGAAGAACGTCATGGACCACTATGCCGAGACCGGTCAGGTACTGGGCAAGGGCACCCATGACCTCGAAGGCTACTCCCTGGAAGGCAAGGGCTACTTCGGACCCGGTGAAATGCCCGTCTTCGACGCCGCTTTCTTTGCCATGCCCCACGGCGCCTCAGACGAATATGCGTTTGACCAGTTCAAGGAACAGGCCAAGGCCGCCGGCGGCGACGTCTCCGATGAGATGCTCCAGCAGCTCAAGGACGACATCGTACGCTCCCTGTTCCAGGCCACCGACAACGTCGGTATGATGGACGAGGACGCAGACTACATTTAGCCCGCATCCCGGTCCACATTGGACCAGACCAATCGAGGCCAGCAGCGTTGCATTGCTGCTGGCCTCAACTTTTGGCCGCCAGCCAGGTCTCCGGACCGGCGCCTCAGGATTCCTTCAGATTATACCGGGAACGTTGCAGACCATCCCCGAAAACTTACTACAGAGACTTTCGGAAAATGGACTTCCTCAGTGACCTGGATATTTTCTGGATGCTGAAACTGGCAGGTGTAGTGACAGTTCTTGTCGCTTACCGGGTTTTCAGGCTGGAATGGAACCGAACCATTAACCAAATCGCCAGTTTCCGAAGCCTGTCTCCACAACGGGCAGTTAGTGTCCGACGGGCGGGCCAGATTATCGGTCGCGTCACCCTTGCCGCGGTAGTTGCGCTGATAGTCAGCATTGAATTCCAGGGACTCCTGGTTATTCTGGGTGCCGTCTCCGCCGCAATCGGCATTGCGTTTTTTGCCCAATGGTCCATCCTCAGCAACGTCACCACCAGCATCATAATGTTCTGGCGGTTTCCAATCCACGTTGGAGAACGCATAGCGATATTAGGGGTCGAGGGTTCAGCAGGAGTAGTGCGGGAAATTACTCCATTTTTCATTATCCTGCTCGACGAACATGGAAATGTCATTACCGTCCCCAACAACCAGACTCTGCAGCAGAATTTCGTTATCTACGCCGGAGATCCTAAGAGTGAAGGTCGTGGCCGGGAATTGTTCGACTGACACTGATTTGCGGAGCGGGGGGTGTTCTAACCTCAATTGTTCCAGTCCTTGCCAGCCGCAGCAGCACCGGCGAGAACTCAAGCGTCAGCACACTCTTCAGAATGCAGGGTGGAGGCTTTACTCCCAACTTCGATCGCATCTTATGTCGGGGCAGAATACAGCCGGAGGGCACCACGGGTTTTGGCAATGGCACTTTGAAGGCCCCTTAATGCCGATCTCCCCCTTTTGGCTTTCCTGCCGTATCCTGCCTAAACCTACCCAGTATTCAATACCTCGCCATAATCCTGTATTCTATTGAAAGTAAACTGTCCATCAAGGGAGGCTATGGATGGCAAATTCGGAAAGCGTAACAATTCAGGAAGCATCCTACCGACTTAACCTTTCCCAGGCTGAAATCCGCCGCTACATTCGGGAAGGCCGGTTGCAGGCAACCCGAGGCGGGCCGAGAGACCGGACCTGGATGGTAGAGCTGCCCGAAGAGGGCTGGCTGGACGACGACAAGGCCCGCTACAGCGAAATGGCCCAGCAAATGCCCCTCTGGTGGTGGCCCACCGAGGCCAGAACGGGTCTAGCTCACTACATCGTGGACGTCGGCATTGAGGAAACGGTTCCCGTTTTCTTGTGCGGTCTGGAGAGTGAGAACATTTGGACGGTTACAGACCTGACCGAGGACAAGTGTTGCCCGGCGTGCCTGCAAAAGGCCCGGGCTGAGGGAATACCCCTGGAACTTGAGGACTGACCAAGCCACCAGAAAAGTAGAAGATGACAAACCGGAGGAGAAATGGCGCCACCTGACGTTAAGGCATTGATATTTGACGTGTTCGGGACTGTGGTTGACTGGCGGGGCAGCATAATCGAGCAATGCGCCGCTTTCGGCAAGGCTCACGGCATTGAGCGAGAGTGGGGAACCTTTGCCGACACCTGGCGAGGCAAGTACCGCCCATTTATGGACAAAGTCCGCACGGGAGAGCTGCCCTGGACCAACCTGGACGCCTTGCACCGAATGGCCCTGGAAGAGGTGCTGTCCGAGTTCGAAATTGAAGGGCTGAGCGAAGAAGAGAAACAGAAGGTCAACTTCTTCTGGCACAATCTTCGGCCCTGGGCAGATTCGGTGCCTGGCCTCTACCGGCTGAAGCAAGGGTACATCATCGCCACCATGTCCAACGGCAATATTGCCCTGATGACCAACATGGCCAAGAACGGAGGCCTGCCCTGGGACGCAATAATGGGGGCCGAGCTGGCTCACCACTACAAGCCAGATCCGGAAAGCTACCTCACCACCGTGGAACTACTTGGCCTCCGCCCGGAGCAGGTGATGATGACCGCCGCCCACCAGGGCGATCTGCTATCCGCCCAGAAAGTCGGTCTGAAGTGTGGCTTCGTGCCCCGTCCCATGGAACACGGCCCCGACGTGACACCTGACCCCACTCCAGACCCGTCCTTCGACGTGGTTGCCACGGACTTCACCGACTTGGCCCGGCAGATGGGGGTTTAACGGTTACGAATCAGGCGTTGCGAAATATGGGTCGTATTTCGATCCTATTTTCCTTCGGGTTATGATTCCGCCGCCATCGTCCTTGATCCGGTATCTTGACTATTGATTTTGGAGCAGAGTTATGCCCCGTATCGCAGTTCGGCTGGAGAACGATCCCCAACTGGCGACCGACGATTTTGTGGAACTGGCTTCCCTGGCCCAAAGTCGCAATTATGAAATGGTGTGGGTGCCAGAGGGCGGTGGCAGGGACTCCCTCACCCAGTTGACCTTCCTGGCCGCTCGTACCGACACCATCAAGCTGGCCACCGGCATATTGCCCATCTACTACCGGACCCCTATGCTGACAGCCATGTCGGCGGCGGGGCTGGGCACCCTCTCCCAGGGCAGGTTCATTCTCGGCCTCGGTGTGGGACACCGACCCTCGGTGGAAGGAACTCACGGAATACCTTTCCGCCGTCCTCTGACCCGTATGAGAGAGACCATCACCCTGGTGCGTCGCCTGCTGGATGGTGAAAGGGTCTCCCACGCCGGAAAGGTATTCAACGTGGGCAGCGCCACTCTAGCGGCTGCCGCCCCGGAGCAGCGAGTGCCCATTTACGTGGCCGCCCTGGGGCCGCAGATGCTGGAGTTGACCGGCGAACTGGCCGATGGCGTGCTGCTTAACTGGACGGCGTCCAGTTACCTGGAACGAGCCATTCACCATCTGAACCAGGGCGCCGAAAAGGCAGGGCGCGATCCGGCTGAGATTGACGTTGCCGGGTATGTTAGAGTCGCTGTGTCCGACAACCTGGACGAAGCACGGGCCAGCTTGCAGGGGCAAATAGCCCGTTACGCCAGCAATCCCTTCTACCACAATTTCTTCCGGGGTATGGGTTTCGGCGAAGAAATGGGGGCCGCGGAAGAAGCGATGCAGCGGGGAGACATTGACGAAGCTGCCCGGTCCATCAGCCAGGAAATGCAGGACCAGGTGGCTGTAGTGGGGAACCCTGAAGAGTGTCGCCTAGAAATAGAAAAGCGTCGCAGCCTCGGGCTGAATCTACCGGTGGTCGCACCCTTCACCGTGGACGAACCCCGGGAGTCATACCTGCGGGTAATTGAAGCCTTCGAGGGGTAGGACGCAGACAATAATTAGGATATCGGTTCAGGAAATGGGCCAGCCCGTTGGTACGACTGGGCTGGCCCTGAGTTCAGCTTTCGAAATGCTCTGCTGGAGTCACTTCTCCAATCGTTCCAGGCCACAAACCTCAGCTACCAACTCGTAGGAACGTACCCTGTCCGCGAAGTCGTGGCAGATGGTGACAACACTCAGGTCATCAGTTTCATAAATCTCCCCAATCCGCTCCAGCTTCTCCTTCACTTGTTCCGGGTTACCGTCGGCGCAGACCTGGCTGTATTGCCGGATGAAGGCCAGTTCGTTCATCTGGTACTGGTAATTCAGCGCCTCATCTATCGAGGGTATTCCCTTGGCCCGGTTGGTCACTGAGTACAGCCGTCCCAGGTTACGACCAGCGGCGATCCTCAAGGCCGCTTCCTCGGTTTCCGCACACAGCACCTGCACCCCAATATTAACCTTGGGTTCTTCGAGGAACCGGGAAGGCTCGAATTGCTTGCGGTAGCCTTCGACTATGGACGGCCCTTCATCTACGCCCAGGCCAAAGAAGTGGGCATAGGCAAAGGGCAGGCCCAGCCGGGCAGCCATGTAGGCGCTCTCGTAGCGGGAGCCCAATAACCATACGTCGGGAGCCGTCTGGGGACTGTCCGGCCCGGCCTGGACCTGGGCAAAGGGGTGTTCCGGCTCAAGCCCGCCATGCAAGTAGCCAACCACATCTACCACCTGCCTGGGGTAGTGCTGTATGTCCTTGGGGTTGCCGGGGTAGGACAAGGCGGCGGACGTCAGTTGGTCGCTGCCCGGGGCGCGCCCAACACCCAGGTCGATTCGGCCCGGATAAAGGGAGTCCAGCATCCGGAAGTTTTCCGCCACTTTCAGAGCACTGTAGTGCGATAGCATGACCCCACCGCTGCCGACCCGGATCGTATTGGTGTGGGCGGCCACCTGGCCCACCAGAACCTCGGGGCTGGTGCCGGCAAAGTTGCGAATATTGTGGTGCTCGGCGAGCCAGTAGCGGTAGTAGCCAAGTTTCTCCACCGCTACCGCCAGGGCAATTGTCTCTCGCAGGGCGTCTCCGGCGGTCCCGCCGGCCCTGACCGGCGACTGGTCCACGACACTCAGGGTAAGTTTTCCGGACAAGGGTAACTCCTGCAGGCTGGATGTGCCGAATTATAGCACTGGCGACCAGGATTCGAGATTGCGAATTTAAAGTCCCCGTTCCGGGCGAGGTAATGTGTTTAACAAACTTTAAACAAACCTTTAAACATTTGCTTTCACAAAAGAGATTGTTAACGAGATACCCCTGAATTATCCTTTGCAGGGTTCGCTTCACTGCAACAGCTATGACCTCACGCAACCCATTGTCGAGGGTTATGGAAGGCAGGCCAAAGGGTCGGCTCTTCTCAGTGACATGGCCCTGGAAGGGAACCCCACTGCCCAGGAGACTTCGGCAGCTCGTCGGCACCCTGGTATAGGAGTAGATCGCCTTGGCCAGACCGGACCCTAGACCAGGTAACTCCTTTGCGGACGCATTTGCCGCCTCAACCGGCAACGCCAGGTGGAAGAAGTATCTTCCGGAACGAATAATCAAGGCAGTCCTGTTTTTCTGCAGCATTGTCTCCATTTTTACTACCGTCGGCATAGTGTCCGTTCTCATCTTTGAGGCGGCTCTTTTCTTTCAGGAAGTGTCCATCTTCGAGTTCCTGACCAGTACCAAGTGGACTCCTCTCTTCGCTTCAAAGCATTTCGGTATTCTGCCCCTGGTAACCGGCACGATGCTGACCTCCGTAGGGGCGATGTTCGTTGCACTGCCCCTGGGGCTGCTTAGCGCCATTTACCTGAGCGAGTACGCGCCCCCATCACTCCGACAGGTGGTCAAGCCCATACTGGAAATTCTTGCCGGAATTCCCACCGTGGTTTACGGCTACTTCGCCCTGCTCTTCGTAACCCCCATTCTGAGGAGCATTTCTGACGACATCTCGGTGTTCAATGGTCTGAGCGCCTCCATCGTAATGGGAATAATGATTCTGCCCATGGTGTCCAGCCTTAGCGAGGACGCCATGCGATCCGTTCCCCGGTCCCTCAGGGAGGGCGCCTATGCCCTGGGCAGCACCAAACTAGAGGTAATCACCAGGGTGGTAATTCCGGCAGCGTTGTCCGGTATCGTTGCCGCCTTTATCCTGGCCATGTCCCGGGCCATCGGCGAAACAATGATCGTGACGGTGGCCGCTGGCCAGAACCCTAACTTCACCCTCAACCCCTTTGTCCCCATCGAAACGATGACCGCATACATCGTGCAGGTCAGCCTGGGGGATACACCGACCGGTACCCTGGAATTCAAGACGATCTTCGCAGTGGGCTTGAGCCTGTTTGTAATAACTCTGGGAATGAACTTAATTAGCCAGTTCATTGTCCGACGGTTCCGGGAGGTCTACGAGTAATGGCCGACATCGTCCCTGAACAATTCGATAGACGGATGGACCGAAGGAGATTGGAGGAGAAAATTTTTCACGGCCTCTGTCTTCTCGCCATCCTCATCGGCATGGCAATGCTGGCCGTGTTGCTGATAAACATCCTTTCCGACGGCATTCAACGGGTTAACTGGTCCTTCCTCACCAGCTTCCCATCCCGTCACCCCGAAGAGGCGGGCATTAAGGCGGCTCTGTTCGGCAGCATCTTCGTCGTTGGTCTGGCCGGCATTCTGGCCTTCACCTTTGGAGTCGGAGCAGCCATCTACCTGGAAGAGTATGCCGCCCATAACTGGTTTGCCCGAATAATCCAGGTCAATATCGCCAACCTGGCTGGTGTACCCTCGATCGTCTACGGCATCCTGGGCCTGGAAATCTTCGTGCGGTTCCTGGAAATGGGCAAGAGCGTACTGGCCGGCAGCCTTACCCTGGCCCTGCTGGTGCTGCCCATCGTAATTATTGCATCGGAGGAAGCGATTCGGGCTGTCCCGCCCTCGATCCGGGAAGGGGGATACGCCCTGGGAGCCACCCGTTGGCAAGCCATCTGGCGGCTGGTGCTTCCCCAGGCATTCCCGGGCATACTCACTGGCGTAATCCTCGCCGTAAGCCGGGCGGTCGGTGAGACGGCGCCATTAATCGTCATGGGAGCCTTGACCTTTGTACCCTTCACCCCGGACGGTCCCATGAGCCGCTTCACGGTGCTGCCAATTCAGATATTCAACTGGGTTTCCCGGCCGCAGGAGGGTTTTCACGAAGCCGCCGCCGCGGGAATCATCGTGCTGCTCGTTGTATTGCTATCCATGAACGCACTGGCCGTTCTGCTCCGCAACCGGTTCCAAAAACGCCTGGAGGGTTAATCCGTGGAAGATAACCTGGCCATCCTCAAGACAACCGACCTTAATGTTTTCTACGGTCCCGCCTGCGTGGTCAGCGGCGTTGATATGAACGTGGAAACCTACAGGATCACGTCCATAATCGGGCCTTCCGGCTCCGGCAAGAGCACCTTGTTACGCTGCTTTAACCGGATGAACGACCTGATTCCCAGCTTCCATATGACGGGTGAAGTCCTCTTTGCCGGGCAGGACCTGTACGCTCCCCGCGTGGACCCGACCGAAATACGTTACCAGATTGGCATGGTGTTCCAGCGGCCCAATCCCTTTCCCAAGTCTATTTTTGACAATGTTGCTTTCGGCCCCAAGGTTAACGGGTTCAGGGGCAATTTGGCGGAGTTGGTGGAGCAATCCATCCGTCGGGCGGCATTATGGGACGAGGTAAAGGACCGGCTTAAGGAGAGCGCCCTTTCCCTGTCCGGCGGTCAGCAGCAGCGTCTCTGCATCGCCCGGGCCCTGGCCGTGCAGCCACAGATCATATTAATGGACGAGCCTTGCTCTGCCCTCGACCCCATTTCAACACTGGCCATTGAAGAGCTGATGCGGGAACTTTCCAAGGAATACACCATAGTGATCGTGACCCACAACATGCAGCAGGCGGCCAGGGTCTCCGACTTCACTGCCTTCCTGAATCCCCGAGAAGACAAGATCAGCGAACTGATTGAGTTTGGCGAGACCCGGCAAATCTTCACCAACCCCAGGGACGAAAGAACTGAAGCGTACATCACGGGGCGCTTCGGTTAACCGACTGGGCCTGACAACAACGAGCAAGGGGAAAGGCAATGCTAATAGCAAACTTCGATCGGGACCTGGCCTCTCTCCAGGAAGAGTTGGTCAGGATGGACCAAATGGTAGATGGGGCTATCTCAACGGCTATGGAGGCATTGAGCAACCGGGATGCCGCCGCGCAACGAGTCATAGCCTGGGACGAAGACATCGACCAGTTGCGGGCACATCTGGAAAAAACCTGTATCGACCTGCTGGCAACCCGGCAGCCCAACGCCATTGACCTGCGCACTATATTGGCCTCGCTTCACATATCCGCCGAACTTGAACGGACCGGGGACTACGCAAAGGGCATCGCCCGTATCAGCATTGCCATGGGCGTTGAGCCATCCCTCAATCCGCTGATCGATCTCCCCCTGATGGCAAGCAAGGCCACCGATATGATGAACCGCAGCCTGGGAGCCCTGGTGGAACGGGACGAAGCCACCGCCCGCCAGGTCTGTGAAGACGACGACGAGGTCGACGATCTCTACGATCAGGCGTATCAAAACTTCTAGCCTACATGCTGCAAGACCCCCGCTCCATACGACGCGCCACCTTCCTCCTGTGGATCGCCCACGAACTGGAACGCATTGCCGACCGTGCCACCAATATTTCAGAACGGGTCATATTCCTGGTTACCGGCAATCCAATGGACACTCAGGCAGGCCAGTTCCAGGCATCTGTGGTATAGTTTTACCGAATTCCACCCTGCGGAAGCAACAACAAGATACCCCTTCCTCCTTTTTCGTTTGCCCTTTTCCAGTTTTCCAAATCGCTTGTCTGAGGAGATTCTATAACTTATGCCCGAAGTAACCAGTCATAACCCCGGAACCTTCTGTTGGGTTGACCTTTCCACCACCGATGGAGCGGCTTCAAAGCATTTCTATTCCCAAATTCTGGGCTGGACCGCAATTGACAACCCGGCCGGCAACGGAATGGTCTATTCCATGATGCAGAAGGACGGGAAAAATGTATGCGGCCTCTACGAGATGACCCCGGATATGCAGGGTGTTCCATCCCACTGGAGCAGCTACATTTCAGTAACCGACGTGGATGCGGAGGTTGAGCGGATAACTGCCGCCGGCGGCATGGTAATAATGCCACCGGGGGACGTTTTCGAAGCCGGGCGCATGGCATTCGTTGCCGATCCCACCGGCGCCGCCTTTGGCCTGTGGCAGGCAAGGGAACACATCGGCTCTGAGCTTATCTACGAACCGGGATCCCTGGGCTGGAACGAGCTTTATACGACTGACCCCAATGAGGCCGCCGGCTTTTATGCCGATGTATTTGGCTGGACCCGCGACACAAACCCGGTGACTGAGGAAGCCCGGGAATACCACGAATTCAAGGCCGGAGACAAGCCGGTGGGCGGAATGATGCAAATCCAGCCCGAGTGGGGCGAGGTGCCGCCCAACTGGTCGGTCTATTTCTGCGTTGACGACGTGTCAGCCAGCCTTCAAAAGGCACAGGAATTGGGCGCCGAAGTAATCGTGCCGGTTACGAATGTGGAAAATGTGAGTTTCGCCTTCCTGAAGGACCCTCAGGATATCTACTTTGGCATTGTACAGGTGACGGGTTAGTACCTGAACTCCCTGGTATGAATCTGATGCGGGCGGCCCGTTTACAGGAGGCCGCCCTTCAGTTTTCTTGCAGTCAAGGACCCGGCTCGGAGTTTCTGATGTTCAAATAGCCTGGTCAGGGTCGAACGTCCGACAGTGAACCTACCTGATTGCCCGGAAGAACTCCCCCATATCATCCACCAGCAAGTCCGGTTCCTCCAGCGCGGCAAAGTGGCCGCCTCGGGGCATCTCCGTCCACCGCTGCACGTTGTAGGAGCGCTCGGCCCACTCGCGGGGTGGGTGACTCAGGTCCACCGGGAATAGCGCGACCGCGCAGGGAACGGATATCCGGTCACCGGCCCCAAGGGCCCAGGGGTTGTGCTGAGACTCGTAATAGAGGCGCACTGACGAACCAATGGAATTAGTGGCCCAGTACAAGGTGATGTTGGTCAGCAATTCGTCCCTGGTAAATCGCGATTCCACGTCGCCGCCGCAGTCGCTCCAGGTGCGGAACTTTTCCACGATCCACGCTGCCAGACCGGTGGGAGAATCGTTCAGCCCGTAGGAAAGGGTCTGGGGCTTGGTGCCCTGGATGTGAGAGTAACCTCCCTCAGCCTCCCGCCACTGCGCCCGTTCCTCAATTAGCGCCTGTTCCCGCTCCGACAGTGGCCGTGTCCCGTCGCCCAGGTGGGGAGACATAGTGGCGGCAGACACGGCGGTTACGTGGATGCCTGCCACTTGCTGGGGGTAGGCATAGCCCAGGCGCGCCGTAACACTGGCTCCCCAATCGCCGCCCTGGGCCACGAAACGCTGGTAACCCAGGTTCTCGGTCATCAGCTTTGCCCACAGATCAGCAATGCGGGCCGTGTTCATGCCCGGCTCCTGGGCAGCGTCCGAAAAACCGTACCCAGGCATGGAGGGGACGACAACATCGAAGGAGTCGGCAGGATCGCCGCCATAGGCCGCCGGGTCGGTAAGACGTGGAATGACCTTGAGCATCTCGAAGAAGGTGCTGGGCCAGCCGTGGGTGATCACCAGTGGCAGTGGATTGGGCCCCTTGCCCTTGGCCTGTATGAAGTGGATCCCCAGCCCGTCAACGTTGGTACGGAAGTGATCGAAGGAGTTAAGGAATTCTTCCTGCTTCCGCCAGTCAAACGTGGTGCGCCAGTACTCCACCAGTTCCTTAACGTAGGCCAGGTTGGAACCGTAGCCCCAGTCCGAGCCGGGGATTTCGTCGGGCCAGCGGGTGCGGGCCAACCGTTCCCGCAAGTCGTCCAGTACGGAGTCGGGGATATGTACCTGAAAGGGGGTAATGTCCATTAGCCACCGCCGCTGAAAAGTATAAGGGGGAGCAAGGACATTATAGGGTAAATGGGGACGGCTGGAAGGGGGTTCCGGAGTTGAAAGGGTGGACGCCCGAGCCTTACTGCCAGTAATCGGCCAGGGCCAGAACCATGTTGCCCATATGCGGATGGTCAGGCTCTACATCCACGGCAATCCCTGCTTCCCGCAGTCGGCGGCTACACACCGGCCCCACCGATGCCACGACCACGCCAGGAATGCCATTATTGTTTTCGCCCGTAGAATCGGCCCCAAGGGATGCCCGCAACACCGTCTCCTTGTCGGCCTTGGCGGCGATGGTCAACAGGTTGCCCACCTGAGGCTGGCTGGTGAAAGCGATGGCATCAATGTTGCGTTGGGTAATGTCGTCAATCATGGTCAGCACCGGCCCCTCGTCTTCCGGCAGACCCCAAGTGTAGAGGGTGACCTCCCGCACCTGCGCTCCCTTCTCCTGAAGATGAGCGACCAACGGGCGGTTGGGACCACCGTAGTGCTGGAGGGCCACTACTTTGTCCGACAAATCCCAGTCCTCCAGCGACTTGACCAGGTCGGCAGTGGTGTAGGGTTCCGGGGGCATTACATCTATGTGTATTTTGTGACGGCGCAAGACCCGGGCCGGCTTGGGGCTGCGGGCGATGACGGTCAGTTGGTCCAATGCCTGGATGAACTCCTCTTCACGGCCCATGGATGCAGCCGTGGAGACCAGCGCCTGAGTACCCACGCCGGTAAGCAGGGTGATGGCGTCGATGCTGCCAGCACAGGTATCAAGGACAAGCTGCTGCACCACTGGGCTGTCCCTGAGGTACACCTCCTGCAGCACCGGAGCGGGGTATGCGACACCGCCGTGGCGTTCGATGAGCCCAGCCATCTCGGAGGTCATGCGGGCTTCAACGAAAGCTATAGTCTTACCGTTAAGAGTGGTCAATGTGCTTGTTCCTTACAAGTTAATAAAAGCTATTGTATTCGGTACGACGCAAGGAAGCCAGTTCCCTTGCTATTCCGAACCATTGGAACAATAAATGCCTCCGCCATTTCTGCCGAGTCAGGCCAGACGCAAACGCCCTTCTCCCCCAAAAAGTCGCGATCTCCAGGGGGTCGAAAGGCGCCCCACAGCGGCCGAATTGTTCTAGAAGAAACTCTTTCCGTTGGCAACATATGCCTGGTGAAAGTCTTCATCGGATTTCGTGAAATAAATGATGGCCTCTATTAGACACACCACCCAATTGACGGGTATTCCAATAATGATAAAGGTTAGGACAAGGTGGATGACACCTGCCCCGGCATATCCCAAGTAGAACTTATGAATTCCCAGTCCTCCCAGAAAAAGCGCCAACAAACCTGCGGTTACCTTGCTCTTGCTGCCAACAGCTGCCATAACTCCCTCCTCTTGTGTTGCTTCGTCTATCCCTAACCTCTTGAATTGGCCGTCACCATCTCCTGGAACCGCTCGTCGCTTATAACCAGGTACTTGATAAAGTTGATCAGGCCCCTGATTCCCAGAATGAGGGAGCCAAGCACTATCACACCCGCTGTTCCAGCCAACGCAATCAATCCAACTTCCTGAAGGCCAGCCAACGTGATTACGGCTCCAATGACGACGGTCAGGACAAGAATAACCACGCGAATTATCCCAGCCGTATTGTTGCCCACATAGAAGTCGTCCGCACCGAACGCGCTAAGGAAAAACGCCAGGAGCGCGGCTATAATCTTAGACTTTTGGTTTGCCATCACACCCTCCTTCTCTTGCTGCCGAGATTCGGGGCAGTGGGACTGAACGCCTCGCGCTTACCGAGGTCAACTGGGCCTGCAACGGACTAAGCTTGCTCTTGAAGGAGTCTTTCGCGCAGGTTACTCGTGGATGTTCCGGGGATTGGCTGGATGAGTTGTGAGAATTATGTGAAGAGAAGGCAGACCCTGTCAATCCTTTCCAGCACTAATTTAATGCAAGAGAGTACATTACGAGGTATATTTCCAGTTACTTGTACGAAAACAAGAGTTTCTGCTCACTTGTTAGCTCTTTTCCTTCTTCTTCTAAAACGATGAATGTGAGCGACGAGACCGGAGCCTTGCAACGGTATCCCTGGCTATGGAATTGGCCGACTCCATCTCCTGGGCCCGCTCGTCGCTGACGACCAGTTACTTAATGAAGTTGATATGCCGCCAAATGCCTAATACGAGACAGCTCAGCAGAGTCGCGCCACCGGCCACTGCCAAAAGTGCCAATTGTTGCTCGTCTCGGGTAGTCGAATGAGAGGATGGGTGCTGCAACTGTTGTCTCAACAGTTGCCACAAGAATGAAAATGCGGACGATTCCAACCGTGGTGTTGCCCACGTAGAAATCGTCCGCACCGAAGGTACTCAGAAACAATGCCAATAGAACGACAACGACTTTAGAGTCTTGCCTGCCCTTAGCGTCCTCTTTCTCTCAATGAGGAGATTCGGGGCAGGGGCAGCTTACGGTTCTATACGGCGCACTCTCCCTCGCCCCGTTCCAGCACGTAGTTATTGGTCCGTTCCCAGTCCACGTAAAGGTCGCCGCCAACTTCTTTGCTGGCTGCCGATTCCTGTATCGCGGCGGCAACGGTCGTCAGTTCCTCAACGCCCACCCGATCCAGGAAGTGGTTAAAGCTCTCGCCATCCTCCCGGTTGTCCTTGTAGTAGGTGGCAATTTCGCGGACCATGCCGGGAACCAGCTTCGCGGGCACCTTTACCTTGGGTATGCGTGTTCCGATGCGGGAGTCTTCCACCTGGTTATCGCCATAGTTGCCGCCCAGGAACATTTCGTAGGCGGGTATCTGGCTTCCGTCGGGGCCCTTGATGGCGGCGCCGTGGAAGCCGATGTTGGCGATGTGGTGCAGACCGCAACCGTTGGGGCAGCCGCTCATCTTGATGCGGATTTTCTTGACGCCGTCATCCTGGAGCAGTCCGTTCCAGGTCCCAATCTCCTCTCGGATGGCCTTGGCCAGCCCCATGGAGGAGGTTATCCCCAGCTTGCAGCTGTCGGTACCCGGGCAGGACACTACGTTGGAGATGGTGTGGGCACCGGGCTCGTTCAATTCAATTGCCCCGAGGGCTTCCCACACCTGGTGCAGGTAGCCGTTCGGAACCCAGCGGAGAGCCAAGTTCTGTTCCTGGGTGGCATTGACCCTGCCGCCCGTGTACTTGCGCACGAGGTCTGCCAACCCGCGGAACTGTTCAGGGCTGAGATCGCCGAGAACGGGCTTAACGTAAACTATGTTGTAGCCGGCCTGCTTCTGAACAACAACGTTAGTTTCCAGCCAGTAGTTGTACTCGCCGCTGCCGTTGCCAGTCCCGTTTGGGGAGACAGTGGGCAGTTCCGGAGGATTCTCGCTGTAGATGTCTTCGTTGGCGATGTAGTCTATGGGGTCGATGGGGCCGATTTCCGCCAGTTCCGCTTCCACCATGCCCTTGAATTCGTCCAGGCCGATGCGGTCAATCAAGACCTTCAACCGGGCCATCATACGGTTCTTGCGCAGGGACACGGCCTTGTCGAAAACCGTCCAGACGGCCAAGGCCAGGCGCAGGTAGTCCTCTTCCGGCAGGAACTCGTAGAGAGGCTTGGCCAGGCGAGGCATTATTGAAGTGCCGCCGCCCACGAAGACCTTGAAGCCCCGCTTTTCCACGCCGTCCTCTACCCTTATCTGTGACACATAAGTCAGGTCCTGGATGGCAGCGGCTACCATGTCGCGGCTGTCCACGCCGGTGAACGCAGTCTTGAACTTCCGGGGAAAGGCCTGGGTGATGGGGTGGCGAACGCCGAACCGGACGTAGCCGGTGAGGTAAGGCGTTGGGTCAAAACTCTCGTCGGCGTCCACGCCGGCGGTGGGGGCGCCCACCACGTTGCGGACCGTGTTGCCGCAGGCCTCGCGGCTGGTCAGGCCCACCGTACCCAGCAGCCGGAGTACCTCGGGGCACTCGGGCAGGGGAATGTGATGGAATTGGACGTTCTCGCGGGTGGTTATGTGCCCCTTGCCCAGTGGCGCATATCTCTCTGCAATGTCGCCGAGGGCATCGAGGGCATCGGCACTGAGGATTCCACCCGGGATTTTTACCCGGATCATCTGTACGTCGACCTGTCGCTGGCCGTAAACTCCCTGGCGGAGGCGGAAGGGAGTGAACTGAGCGTTATCCTGCTCTCCAGCCTGGAACGAAGCCGATTCCGCCTCGAACCGCTGGACCTCGCTTTCCATAAAAGGAACTATGCCCGGCGCGGTCGAGGCCAACTCAAGGCTCTCCTGGTAGATTTCCTCCTGGGACTGCTGTGTAGTCGTGGTCACTTCGGCCTCCTGCGTTTTCATGCGCATTAAGATGACTTCTTACTGGATTTCCTTTATTGGTTGGTCGCTATCTGGGCAAAAAATAAACCCACCAAACGGCGTTAGGCTTGGTGGGCGCTGGGATGTCTGTCGGACGTAGAGACTTACCCGCTCCCTATGTGGGCGGACAAGTACAGGAACAAATGCAGGTGCAGGTATTGTTGACTAACATTGTCAGGAATTCTAATCGCCCCGGAGGGGCTTGTCAACAGGTTTTGATATTAATTTGTGTTTAACATTCCGAGAAGTAATGGAAGGAAAGAAACTGGACCCTTTCCTGTGCACCAATTATGGATTGCAACTGTCTCCGGATGGCAGGCTGCACATGGAATAACCAGTTGCTAACTCCCACCCTGACCCACTCCTCCCAAATCAGATATAATGCACCCCAAAGAGGCACTCCAAGCCTGAAACTAGGGAGGGGCTGAATGATTACCAAGTTTGGCAGCCTGTTTGCCGGGCACGTGGATTTCGAAGATATCGGGTTGGACGCCACGCCGCTAAATGACCGCTGGCTTTCCGACGAGCACCTGGCGACCGTATTCGACAAGGCAGAAGCCATTGCCGAGGTTATGGACCGCCATGATTACGAGACTTTCTGGATGGCCGAGCACCATTTCCAGCGGGAAGGCTACGAGTGTATCCCCAACCTGCTGTTGTTTGCCGTCCACCTGGCCCACCTTACCAAAAAGCTGAAAATTGGATGCGGCTTCAATATAGCCCCCATGTGGAATCCCCTGCGCCTGGCCGAGGACTATGCCACTGCCGATATCCTGACCGACGGCCGCGTGGTATTTGGTGTGGGCCGTGGCTATCACAGCCGTGAAGTAGAGACCTTCGATGCGCCGATTATAGACCAGGATGCCAACCGGGAGCTCTTCGAGGAACAGGTTGAGGTCATGTTCAAGTCCTTCAACGAACGCTCCTTCTCCCACCACGGCAAGCACTACAACATCCCGCCGGACGTGCCCTACCGGGGCTATGACCTGAAAGAAATTACCCTTGTTCCCCGACCCAAGTACCTGCCGGTGGAATGCTACCAGCCCCTGGTCAGCGCCAGCCAGCGGGCCATGGACTTCATGGTCAAACACGGCATTAAGGGCATGATTGGCGGCGGGGCAGCCGCTGGCGGCGCCACCATGGAAGTAATCAAGGCCTGGCGAGAAACCCTGGCCAAGGCCGGCAAGGAGACGGAACTGGGAGAAGACCTGATTGTCGGGTTCTCCATTCACTTGGCAGATACCGAGGAGAAAGCCATCAACGAGGCCAGAACCTACTTCGAAGAGAATATGAAGATGTTCGGCCCCCTAGGCTTTGTACGGGGCCTGACTGAAGAACAGATTGTTGCGCTGGGCGATCCGTCCCGCGCCCGTCAAGCCGGACTTCCCGCCATTGAAGACGGCGTCCGCGCCGGTTCCTGGATGTGCGGCCCCCCGGAACTGGTGGCCGAAAAGATCAACGCTATCCAGGAACTCTACCCAGGCCTGACCCAGATAAACGTAGGCTCGGTGGTGGGTACCCCGGAGAAGGTAGTCCTGGAACAGTTGGAATGGTTCGGCAAAGAGGTAATGCCCCAGTTCAAGGCCCAGTCCAACATGGCCGTGCCGGCCGATTAGTAATCAAGGGCTCGCTGTGTTCAGAACTTTGACATTCTCCATTCTGGCGAGCCCAACGAACTGTCAACCTGGAACAAATGCTTGAGCACTTGGGAATAAGGTGGGGCTACGTCTTCTTGCGGGGAGCCGTTTATCTATCGGAGGAAGACATGCGGGAGTTGATGACAATTGCCGTCGAAATGTACCTGCAGGACGAGGATGCGAGGAAGATAGTCCGAACCGAGTACGAGGGCATGATTCGTACGGACCGCAAGTACGAGGTTCTGGGACACTTCGGCGGCCAGCGTTTCGATATCGAACTGGAAACCGTATCCGGACGGGACAGCGCATCCTTCCTGGTCAACGAGCAGACCCGCAGCCCCGGCCCCGCCTTTTCGTTGAATTAGAAAAACGGAGAAGGTCTGCTGTCCGTCCTGCTCTCCCTCAATTAACCGGGTTTGCCAAGCTCACCCGGGCCCTGTCAGGCGCGCCACGCCCCGCATCGTGGGGCCGCCGTTGCTCATCCGCTTTGCCTGCATGGGCTGTCCCTTGCCACAGTTGGGTATGGGATTAACCTGCAAATCGCTCCCCACCGCATCTATGGACTGGAAATAATTGCGGGAGTCCGCCGTTATTCCCCCGTCTCGATAAAGGCGTCCCAGTTGACCGTTCTCGATTTCGTACACCTTCACCGCGGTGATGCGAAAGTTCTCCCGCGACTCGGCTATGGATGGAGTCCGGTGTCCAACCACGTAGTAACCTGAATCAATTTCGGAAATGATGTCCCTGGGATTCCGGTTGCCGGGGGCGAAAACGGTGTTGGTCATGCGAATCAACGGGGCCAGGCGGGCCTCAGTAGAACGAGCTGAACCATTGGGAGTGACGCCCAATATCGCCGCCGTCTGCCGGTTGTTGAGGAATTCTTCCAGCACCCCGTCCCGGATAATGTAGGCACGGCGGGCGGGCGTCCCTTCGTGATCGTACCTGAATGAACCGTAGCCCTCCATCAAGGGATCGGAGAAGGCAGTAACCAGCGGTGAGGCGATTTGCCGCCCAAGTTGGTTCTCCCGAAGGTTCTTCAAGAACCAGGACCGTCCGGCGTAGGCCGTCTCGTACTTCAACGCCCGGTCCAGTTCCGAGGGATGCCCCACAACTTCATGGACCAGCAAAGTATTGAAGGAAGGATCAGTTACCACCGGCACTTCGCGGTCAGGCGGACGCAGCGGCGGGGCCGCAGCAACGTCAGCGGAGTCCCTTCCCAGCCGGCGGCAGAAGGCAACATAGTCGGGCAGGTCTATGGGCCCGTTACGATAACCCCTGGTTAGTATCTCCCAGCCCCGCTGGTGCCCCGTGGAATCGTAGAGTTCGTAGTTGCCGTACTGACTGCCGGCAATGGCCATAATGAAGCCTTCGGTCTGCGCGAAGGACTGGTCAATGTTTGCGCCTTCAGAGCTAATAAAAAGTTCCCGTTGCAGGAATGTGCTGGTGGAGGCGGCGGTAAACAGTATTTCGCTGCTGCGGCTTTGAGCAGCGCTGCACCCCGACACCGCCATCTGTACGGCATCGGTCAAGGACACAGAGCGAGGGTCGATTTCATAAGTGGCCGGTATGGAGTCCTCGGCCACCGGAATTCGGGCCAAATATGTGTTGTCGAGGCTGTCTCCTATACCTGGGTAGAACCGCCTCGTCTGGGCCTTCTTCAATGCGTTGGACAGGGCACGCGAGTAAGCCTCTTTTATTCCTTCCCAGACCACCGCTTCAATATTTTCCCGGTCTGCCGCGCCCAGAACCTGCCCAAAGAAACCTGCGGCAGACATCCTGCGCTGCACAATCACTCTAACCCCAAAATCGAAGGCTACATCATCGCCGCTGGCCTTCTCCGCTCCGTTTTCAGCTGAGGCCCACTTCTCCTCACGTACCTGGATACGAAGGTCGCAATAGCGGAAGTCGCGCAGTTCTTTAGTTCGCTCTACAACCAGCGAACGCAGGTTGGTGCGGAAACTGTCCAGGGTTTCTACGGAGATGGCGTGGGGCATACCATTACCCGGGGTGCGAAATTAGGGCATTTGAAGTGGCCCAAAGACCAGTTGAACAGGAATCGCTATTGGTCCCGAGCTGGCGAATCAATTAGCACAACGAAATGATGCTCAGGATTTCGGGCGGAATGGCCAGGCGCTATTCCTCGGTTGGCTGGTGAGTAAAGTAGTCTTTAAGGGCTGAGAATTGACCGGAAAGATGCGATTGCCCCTGCTCTAACCCTTGAATGCGCTCGTCTTGCGCATCAAACCGGCGGTTCATTTCTTCAAACATTTGGTCGAATCGCCGGTTCGTCTATCCGTACATCTGGTCGAACCGGCGGTCCATCTCGGTTTTTAATTGTTCAATCTGGAGGGCAGTCCGCTTCTCGGACTGGTTAACCAACGTCACATTCAGCGCTCCTACTGCGATTATCGCGGTCAGGAGCCCAATGCCCACCCCCAGGATCCCAATCAGTTCTGGCGACACTTTGCCCTCGCCAAAGACTCTTCAGCCTTAATCCTTACCCCTGCTCCACCTGCCAGGCACGCGCGACGGCTTGGGCGACGGCCGGTACCACCACGGGATCTAGAGACCAGGGGATTATGTATTCGGGGGTGGGTTCGGCTACCAGGCCAGCCAGGGCTTCCGCAGCCGCCAGCTTCATCCTGGTAGTTATTCTGGTGGCGCGGGCATCCAGGGCGCCGCGGAATACCCCCGGGAAGGCGAGGCTGTTATTGATCTGGTTGGGGAAGTCGCTGCGACCGGTGCCAACAACCTTGGCACCAGCCTCGGATGCCGCGTCGGGCCAAATTTCCGGAGTGGGGTTGGCTGCGGCCAGAACTATGGCGCCGTCCGCCATGGAGCGGACCATATCCTGGCTGACGGTATCACCCACCGAAAGGCCAATAAACACGTCGGCGCCTCTCAGGGCATCGGCCAGGCTACCCTCAATGTTGTCTGGGTTCGTAATTTCCAGCATCTCTGTCTTGATGGGGGTGAGGTCGGTCCGGCCCCGATGGATGATTCCCTGACTGTCCACCAATACGATATTCCTGGCGCCGTAGTCCACCAGCAACTTGGTCGAGGCAACGCCACCGGCACCGGCGCCTGAAAAAACGAACTTGGCGTTCTCGATGGATTTTCCGACCACGCTCAGCGCGTTGATGATGGACGCCAGGACTACTATCGACGTTCCGTGCTGGTCGTCGTGGAACACGGGAATACCCAGATCCTGAAGGCTTTCCTCGATTTCAAAGCAGCGCGGGGCGGCAATGTCCTCCAGATTGATACCGCCGAAGCAGGGAGCCAGGTTACGCACCGTCTGTATTATGGACGCGTTGTCCTGAGTGCCTAAGCAAATGGGGAAAGCATCTATGTCAGCCAAACCCTTGAAAAGGATCGACTTGCCCTCCATCACCGGCAATGCCGCCTCCGCGCCGATGTTTCCCAAGCCCAGAACGGCGGAGCCATCGGTTACGACTGCTACAGAGTTGCCCCGGTTGGTCAGCGCATAGCTTTCAGACTTGTCCTTTTCTATAGCCAGGCAAACCGCGGCCACACCAGGAGTATAGGCGATGGAGAGATCCTCCATAGTTTCCACTTTCATCTTGGATGCGATGCTTATCTTGCCCCGACTCGCCCGATGGCGAATGATTGCTTCTCTTCCGTAATCCATCATATTAATAAATGCCTCTTAAGGTTACTCAACCGTGCTGTGGACGACGGTTTGGTAGGTTTATGGGTTTACTTCGCGGTGATGTGCAATCTGCCAATTATAAACCCTGTGGCAAGTTTGTGGGGATGAAAACTGGGGGCAATCACGTTAGAGAGTTGGTGCTTTTGCCCGCGGGTTTGGCTGACGCCAGGGCGCGGGGAAAATAATTTCCCCGCCACGTTCGCCCATTTCCACTCATTGACCTTCTGCCAACGAAAAGCCGGAGAAGATGCGATGCAAGCGACATTACATAGGCCATGGTAGAAGGCGGTAACAGGCACTGTCCAGTGGCGGTTTTCATCGGACTCGACGCACGTTATTCCGCGATGTAATTGGAAGAACGCTTACTACACGAACATGCAAGAATGTTCACCAATGACAATCCAGTTGCAATAGCGCCAGTTCTTTCAAGGAACCTCTGTATAAGTTAACGACATTGCAGCGAAAGCCGAAATCCCTTAAGGGAGCCCAGGGGCATCAGCCTATGACATGAGTACAGCCCCCCATCCTAACCGTCCCCCGACGAAAGGGGAAGGCACTTTTGAAATAAGTTCCTAACATTGAGATGCCCGCACATAGGTCAATTGTGCCATGCCGTTGTCGTGCGACCGGACTGCGACAAGGTTGAGGCTTATTTGCGGTGTGGGTGGCGGAAACAGGGGGATGCCTTCGCCCAGAATAACCGGCAGAATGAAAATCTCCATACGGTCAATAAGATCAAGCTTCAGAAACTCTTGCACCAACAGGCCGCCACCGATTAACCAGATGTTCTTGTCGGAAGAAGCCTTTAGCCGGTTTACAAGACCTGGAATATCGGCGCCATCAACGAACTGCACGTTTTCATCCTGCTCGCCCGCCCGAGTTCGGGAAAAGACAAAGCCCTCCGTGCCCGGGTAAGGGTAGTCCACGTCGAAAGACAGGAGTTGCTCGTAGGTTGCCCGACCCATCATCACCACACCCACCCCGGCGATAAACTCGCCATAGCCATAATCTTCGGCCGGCCCTTCTCCCTGCTCGGGTATGTCATCAAGCCAGTCCACCGCGCCATCGGGGCGGGCAATGTAGCCGTCAAGGCTGGAAGCTACGTAGAGGATTACTTCAGGCATTCTATGCTCCTTTTGGACGGCCGTTCAGCTTCCGAGACTTCTATCTCTTTCAAGTTCTTCGGTATTGCCGAGCTACCCGGATATTCCACCAGGTAATTAACGGCGTAATGACAACGGTGGGAAGAACCCACGCAATCCAGGTCGGGTTAGTATCCACGTTCACCACCAGGACTGCCGTAACCGTGGCGATGGTCCCTGCCAGCATGTTGGTCAAATGCCTGGCTATGCGCTGACCCCCGGTAGCGCGGCGCAGACGGTGGTACAGGCCATCGGCCAACCCCAGGGCAATGGCAATGAAGGAGAACAGGGTCATCGTAACCCATTGGGAATCGCCGGCGCCGACCAGCACACCAGCGTAGACCCCCATGCCGACCCCGGTGACCACCATGATTGCGGTGGCGGCCCAGTCAGCGGGTTGGGGCTGGCCCCGCCGGTTACGCGCAAACCGCCAGCCGGCGAACACCAGATAGAAACTGAAGAAGGCAATAAGCAACAGAAAAATGTCGGCGCCCAGGAGGGCCAGTGGTACCGCAGTAAGGAACACCACCGTCATGCCTATTGCGTAGACCCTTCCGGCACGAATATGCTTGCGTTGCCCTTTGGCGGTCACCACCGCAACAACTGCGGTCAGCAAGGCCAGGGAACCGGCGCCTATGTGGATGGTGAGGAGGACGGCGCTCAGCAATTGTTTCTCCCAAGCAACCGGGTATCGAAAGCTAACCGGGCAAGACTTATTCAGGCAGGGGCTTACGGAACCGGATTATGCGACGCACTTACCTGACATCCGAATGAGGGTCTTCCCTTTGCCGAAAACGCTTGATGACCACCGTATCGCAAATCAGGTCGTGGATGCCCCGCCGGTCCTTCCTGAATGCCACTACCAGGAAAATAAAGCCCAGGGTCAAGTTGGCGGACAGGGCGGTCAGCACGTGGCGGGACAGGGCTCGGACAAATCCCACCCGCGAACCATCGGTCCTTACAACGTACAGGCCAAAGGCCCGTTTACCCACGGTGGTGGCCCAATAAGTGATCAGGGCGGTATCGTAGGCCATCGTCAGAAACAGCACCAGCAACTGCAAGCGTTCGTACCCTTGCGGCGGTTCAAGGATCTGGTCAAAGTTCTCCGGCACGGGCTGTCCGAGGATCAGCCACAGAAACACCAGGGGCATCACGACGACCAGCATGTCGATAATGTAAGCCACCGCCCGCAACAAGAAACTGCCGGGGGTGCCATACTCAAAAGCCCGTAATTGGCTGGTTTCGTTTCGTTCCGCCGCGGAAAAGTGCAGGGGGGCGCCGCAAGTAAAGCAAAATGCCGAATCGGCGTCGTTGGACCGGTGGCAGCGCGGGCAAACGAAGTCTCGCGGCTGTGGAGCAACGGGCGGTTCAGGCGCCCGCACAGGTTCAGGGGTTGGCTCTGGCGTGGCCTCCGGCAAGGGAGCGACGGATTCGGCGTCCAAGTACACCAGGCTTCGACCACAGTTGCCGCAAAACCGGTTGCCTGGATGATGGGGATGGTGGCAGGTTGGGCACTGAAGTTGGAGCCGTGTCCCGCAATTATGGCAGGATACGGCTCCTTCGGTTACCTCTGCTCCGCAATTGTGGCAGTTCATAGGCTACGGCAGGTAACGGTATATTAAGGTTCGGTGAGACACCCCTACCGTGTCACCGCGCCCTCGGCGGCGGAAGACACCAGCTTGGCATACTTGGCCAAGACTCCGGTGGTGTACTTGGGCGGCAAGGGCTGCCAGGCAGCACGCCGGTCCGCGAATTCCTCCTCGGTCAGGCGGGCATTCAGTTGCCGGTTGGGAATGTCCAGGATAACAATGTCCCCTTCCTTGAGCAAACCAATGGGGCCGCCCACCGCCGCTTCCGGAGCAACGTGGCCCACCATGGGGCCGTGGGAGGCGCCGGAGAAACGTCCGTCGGTCATCAGGGCCACCGAGTCGCCCAGTCCCTGGCCGATAAGCGCGCCGGTTACGGCGAGCATTTCCCGCATGCCGGGGCCACCCTTGGGCCCTTCGTACCGGATTACCACGATATCGCCGGGGTTAATCTCGCCTCGCTGAATGGCCTGGAAAGCGGGTTCCTCCTGCTCAAACACCCGGGCCGGACCCTCGTAGACCCTTTCCTGGTGGCCAGCCACCTTGATGACCGCGCCGTCGGGAGCCAGGTTGCCGCGCAATATGGCGAGGCCGCCGGTGGGGCTGCGAGGATTGTCCGGCCGGTAGATGACCGGCTGGTCGTCAACGACGGGCATGCCCGCCACGTTTTCGGCCAGGGTCTTGCCGGTAACGGTCATGGTATCGCCGTGGAGCAGTCCCGCCTCGAGCATTCGCTTGGCCACCAGGGAAACTCCGCCGTAGCGGTGCAGGTCGGCCATTACGTACCGGCCGCCAGGGCGCATATCGGAGATGTAGGGCGTGCTGCGACTGATGCGGTCGAAGTCGTCGAGACTCAGTTCAACCTCGGCCTCGCGGGCGATAGCCATCAGGTGCAAAACGGCGTTGGTGGATCCGCCCATGGCCAGCACCACAGTTATGGCGTTCTCGAAGGCATGGCGGGTCATGATGTCCCTGGGGCGGACATCCTCTTCCAGCAGGCGGAGCAGGGTGCTACCTGCCTTGCGGGCCTCGTCAACCTTGCGTGGGTCAATGGCCGGAATGGAGGCGTCGCCGGGCAGGGACATGCCCATGATTTCGATAGCGGTAGACATGGTGTTGGCAGTGAACAGGCCGGCGCAGGAACCCTCGCCGGGGCAGGCCACGCACTCCAGGGCGGTAAGTTCATCGCGGGTGATACTGCCCTTGGCATAGGCGCCCACCGCCTCGAAAACGTCCTGGATGTTTACGTCGTTACCGAGATACTGGCCTGGCATGATGGTGCCGCCGTAGATGAAGATGGACGGCACGTTGAGGCGGGCGATGGCCATCATGCAGCCGGGCATGTTCTTGTCGCAACCGGCCACCGTGACCAAACCGTCCATCCGCTCCCCAAAAGTAACCACCTCGATGGAGTCGGCAATCACTTCGCGGCTGACCAGGGAGGCCTTCATGCCCTCGGTGCCCATGGAAATGCCGTCGCTGACGGTGATAGTGCCAAATTCAAAGGGGGTGCCGTCGGCCTGCCGGATGCCCTCCTTGGCCGCCTCGGCGAACCGTGACAGGTGGACGTTACATGGGGTAACGTCGCTGGCCAGGTTGGCAATGGCAACAAAGGGTTTGTCGAGATCTTCATGGGTCAGGCCCATAGCCAGCAGCATGGCCCGGGCCGGAGCCCGCTCGGCGCCCTGGGTCACGTCGTTGCTGCGGTGCTTCATCCGCGCGACGGTAGCTGCGTCGCGGGTCGTGGTCTGGGTGGCGTCGGTAACGGTAGTCACAGGGGGCCTCCTGATACTGGTTCAGCTAGTGGAAATTGGCAACATTATAGTGTGCCAGCCACAGGGGGTAAAGCCGGGGTGATTGATTGTCATTTGTGCCAGTCGTGTGTACCATACACACTATCGAAAGCAGAGAAGTCATACGTAGGCTGGAAAGAGCCGGATGGAGGCGTCGCAACGTCTCGGCAGTCATTACCACTTTGTTCACCTCGACAAACCTGGAGATGTAACAGTTCCACATCCTCGTAGGGACATTCCTATTGGCACACTCCGAAGCATATTCAGGCAAGCCGAGTGGGATTGGAGGAGAAGATAATGCGCTATCCTATCGTGATTCACAAGGATGAAGAAAGCAGCTACGGTGTAACGGTACCCGACCTCCCGGGGTGCTTCTCCGCTGGAGAGACCCTGGATGAAGCCTTGGAATTGGCTCAAGACGCCATACTTGGTCATGTCGAAACCCTGCTTATGGGCGGACAGACCATTCCGGAGCAGCGCTCATTGGAACTGCACCAGCAGAACCTCGATTATGCCGGCGGAATGTGGGCGTTGGTAGATGTAGACCTTTCAAAGGTGACTGCCAAGACCGTACGAGTAAACATCACCATGCCGTCTCCCATCCTGTCCCTGACCGACAAAGTGGCCAAACAGGAAGGAGAGTCACGCTCCGGGCTATTGGCAAAGGCTGTGCTGTACTACGTGGAAAGCAAGGTGAGGGCGTGATCACTAAACTTGAAAGAAGGGCATAGGTCCAGTGGAGTTAGGACCCGACACAAACCATTAAGTACAACCCCGCAAACTTACAAAATAAGAGGGTATCCGGTAACCAATTGCCTTGATTCATCTAAAAGGCTGGGAGGAGAGTATGCGAGAACGCGCTGCATTTGCGGTAAACGCAATCGTTGGGATGCTGATGGCCGCAATTTTGGCTTGCGGCACATCACCAACCACCCCATCCTCAGAGGACAACGCGCCCCAGTCTCCCAGAGAAGCGGCAGCGGCCTCCACGAGCCAGCCAGTCGAACTCCATACACCGGTATCGCTGCAGCCACCTGCCCCTTCTGTTACTTCCGGCCGCGGCGGGTAAAGCATGCCTGACACGCAACCATTGGCCGCGCCGTCAGCCGAAAATACTCCCGTCCCAACGCCGACATTTCCTCCCACAGTGACAGCAGCACCCACAGCAACCGCCGCTCCGATCTAACCTCTGTCTCCACAGCTACGCCCTTGCCGACGGCCACGCCGACTCCAACGCCCGCACCTGAACCGGCGATGACACCGGAGACTACTGCCACCCCATGCCAACTTCAACACTTGCCCCAACGGCAACGCCGGCGCCTGCTGCAACACCCGCGGCAAACCCCTGTCACGGCACCCACAGCCCCTCTGCCCGATGGAGCGGAATCCATTCTTGAGGCGGTTGCTCCCATGGACTCAAGCCTGCTGTGGGTGCTGTACTTTGATAATGACACGAAAGTCTGGTCTGTTTACGATCCCAGCGGGACCTTTGACCACAAGCCCATTCTTCCCTACCTGGACAGTGACCATCAATTTGGGGAACTGGCCTACATGGTGCCGGGAGCATCTTGCCTGGTGGCCATCAGCCAGGAAGTGACGTTCCGGGGAGTGACATTGCAAGACGGGATCTTCGATATCATCTGGCCGGACCCGTAGGTCCAGTTTGAGCCAAACCAGGTTTGGCGAGGTACCCCGGCTCGCAGTACACCTCGTCTGGTCCTGGAGCAGATGTCTAATCGCAGTGCCGCTTTTCTGGCCAGGTGATACTGAATTTCTTGAGACTCAACCGGGGCCACCGACCGGCACAGCGCGGCTTCTTTATTTTAGGCCTCTTTATTGAAAATGAAGCCCTGGAACTTCGAAGGGGACTTAAGCTAACTTTCTAACTCTTCCTGAGCCACCCCTTCCGCCTCGTCCCCCGTATCAACTTCCATAGGAACCAAGTCGCTTTCTTCCGCCCCGGGCATCGTGTTCCATTCCTTGACCAGGTAAATAATCACGTCCTTGCCCAGCGCCACCAGGGGCGGGCCCAGAATTACGCCCCAGAGGCCGAAGTACTGGCTGCCGACGGTGATTACCAGGATAACGGCGATGGGATGCATGTTCAGGGTGTCTCCCTGAATGCGCGGAACCAGCAGGGTGTTTTCCAGCATCTGGACAATCAGGTAAAGCAGAATTACGTACAGTACCTTCTCCGGCGCCGTGGCCAGGGTTACCAATACCCCGGCGGCCCCCCCAATCCAGGGGCCGATGATCGGAACCAGTTCGGTCAAGCCAGCCACGATGCCCAAAATCACGGCGAAGGGGACGTCCAGCAGCAGCAAGCCTACCGCCACTATCACACCGACAATTACTCCCAGGGTAAGCTGGCCCCGGATATACCCGCCCAGCGTCCGGTCTGCTATGTCCATGATATCGCGCAGGATGGGGCGAACCGCTGAGGGAAATGGTGCGTGCAGGGACTCGCGAATGGGGCCCGAGTCCTTCATCAAATAGAAGACCAGCACCGGCGCGGTGGCCAGGCCCAGGATAAAAGAGAAAGAACCGGTGACAACACCCAGGGTCTGCTTCACGACATTCCACGCGGCAGACCCAATTATGCCGCCGGCGCCAGCCAGAGCTTTCTCGGCCTGGTCGCGCAAGTCAGCAGGTACCAGGTCGGCGTATTGGGCTACCAAACCTTCAATCGTCAGGCGCGCACTGTTCAGGAATGCGGGGAAGTCATCAATAAATCGCTGGCCCTGCTCAATGGTGGGAGGTACGACAGCTATTATCAGGCCAGCGAATACGCCTATTCCGACCAGGAAGATGATGCCCACAGCGATGCCCCTGGCCAGAGAAGGGCGCTTTCTGCGCCACGGCATGCCCCGCTCCAACAACTTGGCCACCGGCAGCAGCACATAGGCAAGCACAGCGCTGATGCCCAAGGTCAGCAGGACCGTACCAAGGAAATAGAGAACCGCCAAAGTTGCCAGCACTACGATAGCAGCGCCTGCCAGGCAAAGACGTTTACGCTTCATAGTTGGGTCCATGAGCACCCCGAATTGACTGATTAAGCCAAATGCCGGTCAGACCGGCAGCGACATTGTTCCACCTTGGTTGGCCGGACGACATTATGTGTGCTGGTAGCTACGCCGTCAACTATAAATCGGCAACCGCACAAACGGGTTTCAGGAGCATGCCAACTGGAGTCGGGGCGGTCTCCGGGGGTTGCGCCAAGGGGGCTTTTCTTGTAATCTTGGGACTGCCCGTAAGTACGGGCCAAACTAAGAACTGAGGAAGAGCAAGAATGTTTAACCCGCTACACTGGTTAAAGGTCCAAGAGGCGGAGGCCCACTGTGACATCCCCTGCGGTATCTATGATCCCGTTTCCGCAAAGATCGCCGCCCAGACCGTTCAGAAGATGGTGCTGCGGATGCAGGCTCTGGAGGCCGGCGACGACGTGGCGGCCTACGCCAATACTATGTCCCGCTACGTTTCGGTAAAGGAAGAGCACGCCGAGACCTGCAAGCGTGAGCTGCGGATTCTCTGGGCCGACTACGCCTGGCCCAACATGCCGGAAGGCTTTGACCTTCATGGTTCTTTCAATGCAGCGTTGAAGCTGGCGGGCCGTTGCCGCCAGACCGTTGACATGGCCGCTTGTGAAGAACTGGTCGCCGCCGTAGACAGCATCGCCGCGGCTTTCTGGGCCACCAAGGGCGTCGAATACAGCGACCCCCACGCCACCGCCCGCTACGGGGCCTAAACCGCAACTGACAGCTTTCGAATAGGAAAAAGCTTGAGGCGGGCCCATCGGCCCGCCTCGTTTCTTTCCTTCAATTATTATCCGTTTTACTTACCCTAAACTCCCCAACGCCTCCGCCGCAATAGCCACCGTCCGGTCAATATCCTCCTCGGAATGGGCCAGGGAAACGAAACCGGCCTCGAACTGGGAAGGGGCAAGGTAAACGCCCCGCTCCAGCATAGCGTGGAAGTATCGACCGTAGGCTTCGGTGTTGGACTGCTCGACCTGGGCCAGGACATCCACCGGCCCAGCATTCAGGAAGCCAGTCATCATCGACCCAACTCGGTTCAGGGTAGCCGGTACCTCGGCTTGGGCAAAGGCCTGGGTGATGCCGTCGGCCAAACGCGTCGCCAGGGACTCAAGCTTTTCGTAAGTGCCTGCCTTTTGCAGTTCGGTCAAGGTGGTAAGTCCGGCGGTGACGGCCAGGGGATTGCCCGATAGTGTGCCGGCCTGGTACATGGGCCCCAGGGGCGCCACCATTTCCATTATGTCCCTGCGACCGCCATAGGCCCCTACCGGCAGGCCGCCGCCGATGATCTTGCCGAGGCAGGTAATGTCTGGGGTGATGCCATATAGTGTTTGGGCCCCGCCGTAGGCAATGCGAAAGCCCGTTATGACTTCATCGAAGATGAGCATAGCCCCGTTGTCCGCAGTTACCTGGCGCAGGGACTGCAGGAATCCCTCAGCCGGAGGCACCACGCCCATATTGCCAGCCACCGGCTCTACTATCACACCGGCGATGGCTTCGGGCCAGGCCTGAAAGAACGATTCCACGGAGGCAATGTCGTTGTAGTCGGCAACCAGAGTTTCGGCCCCGTAGGCGTCGGGAACGCCGGCGCTGGTGGGGATGCCGTGGGTCATGGCACCGGAACCAGCCCTGACCAGCAACCCGTCGGCATGCCCGTGGTAGCAGCCGGAAAACTTGATCACCTTGCTGCGGCCGGTGTAGGCCCGGGCCAGGCGGATGGCGCTCATGCAGGCCTCGGTGCCGGAACTTACCAGCCGGACGCTGTCCACCGAGGGAAGGGCTTCGCAAATAGTCCGGGCCAGTTCCACTTCCAGTTCAACAGGAGCGCCGAAACTGGTGCCACCCTCGGCGGCCCGGTGCAGGGCCTCGACTACAGTGGGGTGCGCGTGGCCCAGGACCAGCGGCCCCCAGGAACCCAGGTAATCGATATATTCGTTGCCGTCCACGTCCCAAACGTGGGAACCCTGACCGCGGGCAATGAAGGGCGGAGTACCGGTTACGGCCCTGAAGGAACGCACCGGACTGTTTACGCCGCCGGGAATGTACCGCTGGGCTTGTTCAAATAGTTGCTGGGATCTGGTTTGGTTCATTTAGGCCTCGTTGGTGGAAGGGTCATAGTGGAAGGGTTTTACTGGTTGGCTAAGTGTTAACCATATCGGCTCCCCCGTCAATACGGTCATCTATGCGTACCGGAAGAGCTTCCAGGTCAGGGCAATTTAGTATTTGCTCGATGCATCTCTCGCTGCTACCAACAAAGGTGTCGTAGGCATCGACATCGGTGGCGACGCACCAGGCCCGGTCTTCGGGCCACCAGAGATTTGGGGACAGTCCCCATGGTGGGTACTGGCTTAGCGAGGGAACGATGTCAAGAGAACCGAAATAGAGGAGATATTCCCGATTTTGTCCGGCCAGGCGAGGCACCCCTGCAAGGAGGTCAGGAGCGGGCCGAAGTTTCCCCCACAGGCTGTGCAGCATGTCTTCAATTCTCGATAACAATCCTGGTTCATGTCCAAAATACCTGACAGTCCTACCCGGGAAGTAGCCATTTCCTTCCCAGTAGCCCAGGTAGCAACTGTCCGGGGTTGAGGTGAGGTCGCGGAGCAGAGCACTTAGCGCGGTGCCTTCCGGGAGAGGAATGCTGCCCATATGGGGAGGCTCTCCCCAGTCAAGGTCAATATTGTAGGGAATAGGAACCTTGGCGACATCTTCGATCTGCATGAGGGGATGAGCCGTGGCTCCCGTCCACTCCGCCACAGTTGACCAGCGGACTGGTTGGCCTTCGTCGTTGTCCAGGGCTTCATCGTTGCCCAGATAGAAGGGATGGAAAATGCGGACGTAGGCGGGAAAAGTGTCGGGGAGAAAAGCCCTGAGAGGCACTCCTTCCAAGCCCCAAGGCTGCAACCGTTCTTCGATCCACTGGCCGGCAGTTTGATCCTGAGCCGCAACGATGCCTTCCGGCAGGCGGAAACCCCTGTTGCGTTGGAATATCGTGGGGTCAAAACCAAACCGGAGCACTAACTACTCATCTCCCCTAAGCCAGCGGGCAACCTCTTTGGCGTGGTAGCTGATTATAATGTCGGCGCCGGCCCGGCGGATGGCGGTGAGCAGTTCAAGCGTCACCATTTTTTCGTCGATCCAGCCCTGCCTTGCCGCCCCTTTGACCATGGAGAACTCGCCGCTCACGTTGTAGGCGGCCATGGGATGATCGAACCGGTCTCGTGCCGTCTTGATTACGTCCAGGTAGGCCAGAGCGGGTTTTACCATCACTATGTCGGCGCCCTCGGCGATATCGCTTTCAATTTCCCGCATGGCCATGCGCCGGTTTGCCGGGTCCATCTGGTAGCTGCGCCGGTCGCCGAACTGGGGAGTAGAGTCGGCAGCGACGCGGAAGGGCCCGTAAAAGGCGGAAGCGTACTTGGCGGCGTAACCCATTACCGGCACGGTTTCCTCGCCATTGGCGTCCAGGGTTTCGCGGATGGCGCGTACCTGGCCGTCCATCATTGCTGAGGGAGCCACCATATCGGCGCCGGCCTGGACCTGGGCGAGGGCAGTTCGGGCCAGCAGTTCCAGGGTTTGGTCATTGTCTATTCGCTGGTTCTCTATGACGCCGCAGTGGCCATGGTCGGTGTATTCGCACAGGCATACATCACCAACGACCATCAGGTTCGGGGCAGTCTGCTTGATGACCCGAATGGCTTCCTGGATGATGCCTTCGGGGTCGTAGGCGCCACTGCCCACGGGGTCCTTCTCTTCAGGCAGGCCGAACAGGAGAACAGCGGGAATGCCCAAGTCCACCACCTCGGAAATCTCCTCTTCCAGCATATCCAGGGATAGCTGGAAGTTGCCCGGCATGGGTTCGATAGGCTGCTTTACGCCCTCACCGTGGGTCACAAACAGGGGGTAGATAAAGTTGGACGCGCTAAGCTGGGTCTCCCGAATCAGGGAGCGCACCGGTTCCAGTTCCCTTACCCGCCGCAGCCGCATATCTGGAAAGCTGGTCATTACGCCTTCTCCTTTAACTCATCCGCGAACAGTTGCCAAGGTTCATAGTTAACTGCCAAATCCTGGAAGTGGCGCGCGCTTTCACTGGAAATAGTTGACCAGCGTCTCAACCAGGCCTTCCACCGTATGCTCAGCGGCTTTCAGGTCGACCCTCAGACCCAACCCTTCCGCAGTACCGGCAGTTACCGGGCCGATGCAGGCAATCAAAGAGGATTCCAGCAGCGACTTGTCGCCCTCGAGGATATCGAGCAGGTTGCGGACCGTGGAGGAACTGGTGAATGTTATTACGTCCACTCCCTGGGACAGGAGCTTGCGTGCGTCCTCAGCGGCGTTTGAAGGGGTGATCGTCTGATAGGCTGTTACCCGCTCAACCTTGGCACCCAGATCAGCAAGTCCCCTGGCCAGAACATCTCGCCCGATGTCAGCCCCGGGCAGCAGTACCGGAACGCCGGACCATTCCCTATCGGAAAGCTCTTTAACCACGGCTTCGGAAACCGAGGTCGCTGGTATGAAGTCGGCCTTGATACCCCGCTGGGCCAGAGCCTCGGCGGTGGCTGGGCCGATGGCGCCAATGGTGGAATCAGAAAAGACCCTGGAATCATTACCGTAGGCGTCGACCCGACCGAACACAGCATCAACCGCGTTCGTGCTGGAGAAAATCGCCCAGAACTTGCTGATGGTCCCAAAGGGGGTGTCCAGGGGAAGCAGTCCGTATTGAGCGAGGGTCGCATCCAGTTCAAAGTTGTCTTCCAAAGGCGCAATTTCTATTGACGGTAACTCCAATGTTTCAGCGCCCTGCTCTTCCAGCAAGGTTCTCAGCCGCGAGGCCTGGGTGCGGGAACGGGTAATCAGCACTTTCTTGCCAAAGAGAGGTTGCCGATCGAACCAGCGCAGCTCCTGCCGCAGTCCCGCCACCGGTCCGATGATGGCCACCACCGGCGGGGCCAGTCCTGCCTCCTTGGCCCTGGTCACCACGTCGGACAGGGTGCCGTCCACCGTTTGCTGCTTCTTCCAGGTGCCCCACTGGACCAGGGCTACGGGAGTGTCCGCAGCCATTCCCTCTTGTTGCAACTTTTCCAGGATCGCTTGCAAAGCGGCCCAGCCCATTAGCACCACGAGGGTTCCGCCGGTGCGGGCCAGCACGTCCCAGGGGATGGAGGACTCGGGTTTGGCAGGGTCTTCGCTACCACTGACCACGGTAAAGCAAGTGGCAACGCGACGCTGGGTGACGGGGATTCCGGCGTAGGCGGCAGCGGCAATTGCAGAGGTAATGCCCGGCACAACTTCAAACGGGATGGAATTACGGGCCAGAACCTGAGCTTCCTCGCCGCCCCTGCCGAAGACGAAGGGATCGCCGCCCTTAAGCCGCACAACCGACTTGCCCTGGGAAGCCTGCTCCACCAGAAGGTCGTTAATTTCGTCCTGGGTGAGGGCCTGCCGTCCCCGTTCTTTGCCGACGAATACCAGGTCGGCATCAGCGGAGGCAGACTGGAGCAGTGCAGGGTCCATCAAGCGGTCATAAACCACAACTTCAGCCTGCTGAAGGCAACGCAGACCCTTGACGGTAATGAGGCCAGGGTCGCCGGGGCCTGCGCCAACCAGGAAAACTTTGCCGGGCAATTTAATCACCTGTCCATTCAGTCGCGTCCTCAAGTGTGTCCTTCACTAGAACGCGCCCGCATTCGCATATTTTGACTTCCACACCTTCGGGGAAGATGCGCTTGGGGTCAGTCTCCCAGACCATTTCGCCGTCTCGTGAAATATGGACGCCGCCTTCTTCTTCCAGGGCACTGCGGCGAGCCTTGATGGCGGCCCGGCGTATGGCGGCAGTAGCCCGTTCAACGTCTATACCGGTATAGGCCGTCTCCTTGACTTCTTTCTTCCCTTGACTGGCCATGGATTTACCCCCTGTCTAACGGGACTTGGGAAGGCCCAGCGCTATCATACAGTACCCACGAATCTACCAGTTCCTTGTATATCTGGTGAAAGTTCCTCAACCCTCCATTGAAGCGCCGGCGGACCACTTCATCAGGTACATAGTGTCCACCCTGTCGTACCCTTCGCGCAACACGAGCAATGGCAGATGCTGGCGAAGACAGGCTCAAAAAGTATAGCTCTACTCGATAGCCCCGGCTCTGCCAGCCTGGGATGGCCCGAGCAAAGCCGCGCCCACTAAGGGTAGTCTCAAAGGCAAAGCTTTCTCCACCGTTGACCAACTCCTGAATCCTCTGGAGCATCAGCCGACCGGCCCGGAATGCTTCCGCCTCCGGGTTCGCAGGATTGAGCGCCGACGCAATATTGTCTGCGTTGACGAAGGGAAATCTTGATTGGTCTCCCGAAAGAAACTCTTTGGCGAAGGTAGTCTTACCGGCCCCATTGGGACCGGCAAATATGATTATTTTCCTTTCAGTCAAAGACGTTCAAGGCAATTCGCGATCGCTACTTTCCCGCTTCTTCCAGCAGCCTGCCACCGCCCCGTTCCACGATAGCCAGATTGGCGTCGGCGGCCAGTTGGTGTGGAGAATGGGTAAGGCCTCGCACTTTGGCCTGGAAGGTCTCCGATCCGTCGGTTGTTCCCAGAAAGACGGTCAGGTTCATCAGTTCCCCATCCGACTGGGCATAAGCACCCACCGGAACCTGGCAGCCACCGCCCAAGCGTTCGAGGAAAGCGCGTTCGGCGGTAGCGGCGTACCGGGTGGGAGCGTGGTCGATAGCCCTGAGAATGCCGGCCATGCGGTCGTCGTCGGCCCGGGTCTCAACCGCCATAATGCCCTGTCCCGGCGGGGGCACGAAGCTCTGAGGGGACAGGTACTCAGTTATCCTGTCTGCCAGACCCAGCCGGAGCAAACCGGCGGCGGCGAGTATTGCCCCGTCGCACTCTTCGCCTTCGGACTTGCGGAGGCGCGTTTCCACATTGCCACGAATGGGAACCACTGACACATTGGGACAGAGGCTGAGGAGTTGAGATTGGCGGCGGGGGCTGCTGGTACCAATGCGGGTGTTTTCAGGCAACTGGTCCAGCCCGCAGCCAAAACGATTGACCAGCACGTCGCGAGGATCCTCCCGGGGCAGCAGCGCGATCAGAGCTAGTCCCTCCGGCAGAAGGGTGGGCATATCTTTAAGGCTGTGAACCGCCATATCCAGCCGCCCGTCGAGGAGTTGCTGCTCGATTTCCTTGACGAACACACCCAAGCCCATACCGGCCAGCGGAGCAGTTGCGTTGGCATCACCGTGAGTAGTGACCGTAACGATCTGAAAGTCCAGTTGAGGGTAAAGGGGACGCAGCTGGTTCAGAACCAGGTCGGTCTGGAGTCGGGCTAACGTGCTGGCCCGGGTACCTACGCGGACAACTTTGGTGTCCTGTTCAGGGAAAGAGGACTCGATGCTTTCAGAGTTATCCCCGGCCATGCCGGCCACCGGTCCTACCCAGCCCGGACGTTCCATCCAGGTTGAACATTTCCCGAATCACCTCTTGGCGAGCTGGATCTTTACCCTCCTTGAGGTACATGGTGGGATGGTGCATCAATTTCTTGACCAGAGCGCTGGTCATCGCATCGAGGTGAGCTACGAACGCCTCCGAGTCCACGTCGTCGATCAAATCCAGACCCGCGGCCTGCCGATTTCGCAGTCGGGCCATGGTCTTCTCGACCTCGGCACGCCGGACATTCTCAGCGTATTCCCGGATTGTGGCGATAGCAGATATGGTGTCGAGAGATTCCCACCACTCCATTAGTGTGGCCGTTTCCTCCAACACCAAATCCTCGGCGACGGCAATTTCCGGTTCCATGCCCACGCTGGCCGCGTCTGAAGTTGCGCTCAAGCCGTCGATATCGTACAGACTCACGCCGTCCAGCAAGCCCACTTCCGGGTCTATGTCCCTGGGCACGGCAATGTCGACCATCAGCAGAGGCCGACTGGCCCTCTGCGCCATTATTTCCTGAACCTTGGTCCGTTGCAGCAGATACTCAGGCGAAGACGTTGTGCTGATAACGACATCGGAATTAGAAACAGACTGGGATAGCAGTTCAAAGGGAACTGCCAGGGCGTTCAGTTCCGTGGAAAGCTCCTCAGCCCGTCCGTATGTCCGGTTAGTGATCACGAGGTTGCCAGCGCCAGCGGCTGCCAAGGCCCGGCCGGCCAACTGGCCCGCGTTGCCGGCGCCTATAAGAAGCACCTGCTTTTGCGACAAGTTGCCCAGCAGCCGGTGAACGAGCCGCACTCCTACGTGGCTAACCGAACGGCGCCGGTAGTCCCCGAAGTTGGAGCCCAAATTGGCATCGTGGTGCACCCGCCGGCCTACCCTGAGAGCCTGGTGGAAGAGGCGGGACAGGGGCCCGCGGACGTAACTAATTCCTGCCTTGGGACTGCTGGCCGCGCTGAAGGCTGCCCGCACCTGGCCGAGTATTTCCCATTCCCCGACCACCATGGAGTCCAGCCCGCTGGCCACGCGGAACAGGTGCCTCACGCAGTCCCCTTCCTTGAACTGGTAGAGGTAAGGCTCCAGGTCTGCCTGGGGAACGCCGGAATAGGTGGAAAGAAACTGCCTTAAATGGTTCATGGGGTCTTGAGAAGCAGGCGGTTCGTCAACCAGAGTGTATATTTCCAGTCGGTTGCAGGTGGACACGATCACGCCTGGCGCAACTTGTTGGGCAAGTGATTCAAGGGCGGCCGGCAGTCCTGCGCCGTCAATGGTCAGCCGCTCACGCAGTTCTACCGGAGCGGTCCGGTGATTCACACCAAGAACAAGCAGGGTCACCGTACGGCCTCCCTGTGCCTGGCGCTGCTGTCTCGTGCAGCCTGGCGGACCTGGCAGGTACGGGGCTGACAATGGGCCAAGTCGCCGCACATTTCCGGCGTTCCGGAATCCTGCAACTGGGAAAGCAAGACTTCAAGAGCCTCTTCGCTACGGCCTTCCTGAACCATGTTCAGCAGTTCACGGGTAATGCAGCACTGCCAGCGTTCCGGGTCAATAACCGTACGCTTTTCCTTGATTATGCGGCGGGCCTGGGCCAGCACATCAGCCAAATCGGCCCATTCCAGGGCCTCGGCGTTGGCCAAGGTCTCCCGCAGCTTGCGGGCGAGGGCCGGGCTGGCGCCGCCGGTGGAAATCGCCATGGTGACCGGCTCGCGCTTGACGACGGAGGGGGCAATAAAGCTGCAAAGGTCGGGGTCATCCACCACGTTAAGCAGGACGCCCAGCCCCTCGGCCTCTTCGTAGATTTCCCGGTTAACGTGCCAGACGTTGGTGGCGGCCACGCCTATGAAGGCGCCCTCCAGGTCGCCGGGTTCATAGTTGCGCTGCAGCCAGACGATGTCGCCGCGCTGGGCATCTTGCCGGATGCCGGGCGTGGCGTCCGGGCTGATAACTGTAATATGGCAACCGGCTTGCAGCAGGCCGCCAATTTTGCCCTGAGCGATGGTTCCGCCGCCAACAATGACGCAGCGTTTTCCCGCCAGGTTGAGATATACGGGGTAGTAGTCGGGCATTTGTTTCCTCTTGGAAGGGTTATCCACGAATGAAAACGAAGTTTCACTAACCGTCTTTCTTAGTCCTGTACGACTTCTTCCAATTCGGGTTCGTTTTCCCAGAACTCCTCGTTGTCCTCCACGAAGTAGCGTACTCGCGTCTTCTTGTACTCCCGGGTGCTGTAAAGGAGCAGGTTGTCGGTAACCTGGGTGGATTCGCTGATTTCCTTTGCGATTTCCTCGCACTCCTCCTGGGTGGTGGCGTGAATCATGGAGAAATGAGAGTAAGGCCAGTCGGGGAAGGTGGGACGCTCGTAGCAGTGGGTAACCGCCGAGTGCTGGGCCATGGTCATTCCCACCTCTTCGGCCCGTTCGGGCGGCACCTGCCAAACCACCATGGCGTTGGCCCGGAAGCCGGAGCGGCGGTGGTGCAGGACGGCGCTGAACCGGCGCATTATCTTGCGCTCCTGGTACTCGTCAGCCAAGGCGAAAAGCCGGGCGTTATCTATACCCAACCGTTCCGACATGTCATCGAAGGGTCGCGGTATCAGGGGCAGGTCCTCCTGCAACTCTCTAATCACAGTCTTGTCATATTCAGAGACGGGCTGGGCCTGGTTCCAGTCCGGCGCCGGGGTACCCTCACCTATATTGTCGGGATTGTAGTTGTGGGCCGCGCTGCGCTGCTGGACCATGTCGAAGTTGACGCCGATCTTGAAGAAGCGGATGGTGGGCATAACCCGGTAATTCAGGGCCCCGGTTTCCTGGGCCATCCAGTCCACCGTGCTTTGCAAGTCGCCATCGGGAGGGACGGCCAGGGTGAACCACAGGTTGTAGTAGGAACCTTCGCGGGCGTAATTGTGGCTGACCCCCGGGTGGCGGTTGATGAACAGGGCGCCGGCGTTCAACTCCTCAGGCTCGTAGGCAATGGCTACCAAGGTAGTCTTGTAGCCCAGGCGGCGGGTATCAAAGATGGCGCTGATCTGGCGCACCACGTTCTGCCGCTTCAGATCCTCCAGCCGGGATATGACCTCGGCCTCCCCGATCTCCAGTTCCTCGGCCAACTCGATGTAAGGCCGATCCACCATGGGGAACTTGCTCTGGATAAGGTTAAGCAGCTTGCGATCAATCAAATCCATAGTCAGTTGATCAGCCTCCCATATTATTGACGGTATTGTTCATGGCGTTACCTTCTGGCAGACGATGGGGAAAGGTCACGCCTTCCATACGCCTCTGGTACGACTCAACAACCCCCACCAGGACCCGGTCGGCCAACTCCAGGATCGGGCCCCATGTCCCGTTACTGGTGGAGTCCAGCACCAGGGTGCGGAAAAAGATAAATGCCTCCACCGTATCCTTGAGCAGCACACCGCGTTCCGACATCTCCGCTCCGTACTCGTGGCCCAACATCAGGGCCTCGGAGAGGATTTCCTGGCGGCGGCCTGAGGCACGACGCTGGGGCAATCCCTGGACCAGCAGGGAAAGCAGACGGCGGCCGAAGAGCCGCATCCGGTCGCGACCCTCTTCTTCAACACTCTGGTACCAGGACTGGCGGGCCACCTCCTCATGATTGAGGCCGCGGCGAATCCGGCGCAGTGCGGCATCCTCCAGCTTGTCAGGGCTTTCAGAGGCCTGGCTGGAGGCAGGCTGCTGGGTCAGGGCCAACACGTCTTCTCGAGAAAAGCGTCGATGGCCCCCCGGCGTGCGGTAAACTCGCATATGGCCGGCATCGGCCCATTGGCGCAGGGTCACCTGGCTGACCTGCAAAAAGTCACAGGCCTCGCGCAGGGAAAGCCATTGAGTCCGGTCAGCAAGCTCGAGATTAGCCATAAAATCTATAAAAAACTATAAAAGTCTTGACGTTTAACTGTCCTTTTTGCCGGAAAGGATACTAGCACAGCAGGGGGGAAACGTCAACGGAATTCGCATTGAACTGCTATGTATTTCTTTAGCGGGGCTGGCAGTGTTAAATGGACAAGGCCCGAAAGGTGTCGGGCTTGACTCGACGACAATCAATTCCTGCTTCCGTATATGTTACCATCTCAAATGAACAGCATGACCTGAAAAGTACAAGTATATCGTAGCTACCTTGACCATTTTCGCAATTACTATGGAAAAGACCAACAACAACGAGAACGAAGCAATTGTCACTCAAGGCCTGGTGCGGGAGTTCGGCCAGGTTAAGGCGGTAGACGGGGTCGATCTGTCGGTCCATCGAGGTGAGATTTACGGCTTCCTGGGGCCCAACGGCGCAGGCAAGACAACCGTAATCCGGATGCTAATCACCCTGCTTTCGCCGACCGCCGGTACCATTAGCGTGGCCGGTTTTGACGCGGTAGCCCAACCGGACCAGGTGCGCCTTCGCATCGGCGCCGCCCTGCAGGAAGCGGCGCTGGACGCCAAGCAAACGGGGCGGGAATTGTTGACCCTTCAAGGCAGGCTGTATGGGCTTCGGGGGCGCGAAATAGCGGCGCGTATGGCCGATCTGACCGACCTCATCGACATCGGCGATGCCATGGGACGCTTGATCGGAACCTACTCCGGCGGAATGAAGCGGCGGCTGGACCTGGCTGCTGCCCTGATTCACCAACCGGAGATCTTGTTTCTGGACGAACCCACCACGGGTTTGGACCCCATTAGCCGCAGCCGCATCTTCGACGAAGTGGGAAAGATCAATACCGAGCTTGGAGTCACTATATTCCTCACAACCCAGTACCTGGAGGAGGCCGACGCCCTGGCTCACCGGGTAGGCGTCATAGACCGGGGACGGTTAGCCGCCCAGGGAACACCCGCGGAACTGAAACGCTCCAGGGGGTCCGACCTAATAATCGTCAAGCTGGAGGCCGAGGCATCCACCCAAGTAACTGCCACCCTGCTTGCCCTACCTTCGGTGGAGGCGGTGGACGCCCACGATTCGGAGTTGACGGTCAGCACCGTTAACGGAGCGGCCCTGATCAGCTCTGTAGCGCTGAAATTGAACGAACTGGGAGTGGGAGTCCGGGAACTGACCCTGCGCACACCAACCCTGGACGACGTATTCCTGCAGGTTACCGGTTACAGACTGAGCCAAGACGAAACCGGACAAGCCTCCGAAGAGGCTGAGGATGAAGCGGGTTAAGTCAGCCAGATAGAGTGCGGCATCAAGTCCGCTTCACAAGACATGCTGCAGACTGCCGGTCCGTTTTCATTACCGCTGCTCTGAGCAGATAGACCGATCGCCGCCGTCAGCACCTAAACCCTGGAAAACCGTTCAGGAACAAACCCTCTCCTCGGCTTCTTTCTCCGAGGGAGAGGGGAAAGGGAGGCAATTCAACAGTCCTTCGTCTGAACGACCGCTGGAAAGTCTTATCGCCTACCTGTAGAACACGATACTTCAGGAGAATCCTATGGCAATAGCAGCGCCGACAGTCCGCAACACCGTCCATGCACGGAAGGCGGGATTCGCAGGTGACATTTACGCCGTGGCGCGGCGGGCCGTCCGCTCCATGTTACGGGACCTGGAAACGGTGATACCTGCCCTGTTCATCCCCGTGTTCATGTTTGCGGTAACCGTGGGCGCCCTGCAGGACTTCGCCGAGAACATTCCCGGGCTGGACTATCGGGCATTTCAGCTCCCGGTTGCAGTGATGTTTGCCGTCACCGGCGTATCCCGGGCCATTACCGTGGTAACTGATATACAGTCGGGGTACTTTGACCGTCTGGTCATCACGCCGGTTAATCGCCTGGCATTGCTGCTGGGACTGATGATTGCGGACTTTGTGCTCATCATAGCCCTGACCATTCCGGTGATAATCATGGGCTTTATCGTTGGCGTTCGCTTCGAGACGGGGACCCTGGGCATCGTGGCCTTCATGCTGATCGCCGGCCTGTGGGGCCTGATATTCAACGGTTTTCCTTACGCCATTGCTTTCAAGACAGGCAATGTGGCGGCAGTCAACATGTCCTTCCTCCTGTTCTTCCCCTTCCTGTTCATGACGACGTTGTTCATACCCCAGGAACAGATGACTCCCTGGCTGTCCACGGCCGCCGACTACAATCCCGTAACCTACATCCTGGCCGCCGAGCGGTCTCTAATCACGGAAGGCTGGCATCTGGCAACCATCAGGGACGGGCTGATTTCGACCATTGGGGTGGGTGTGGTAAGCCTGGGCCTGGCGCTGGCAGCGCTGCGGGGTCGAGCGACGAGAAAATAGGTCAAACCTGGCATGGCTTAAGCAGTCTTAAGAAGTTAAGAACCCCTGACGGCGGGTACACTTTCCTTCCCTTGGAAGCCGGGATACGGAACATCCGGGCCCAGTTGAATTGGGGCATGTACTTTTCTTCTGCATTCCGGACTTGGTCCGGAGTGACGTTGAGCACCTGAGACTGCCCGACACGCTGGAGCCTCAGCTGCCACTCTCCGGATTTGTTCCCGATTACCCTCTATGCTATATTGCAGTCGAGGGCCCATGATAAACCTTTTCAAGAAATTGGAACGCGATAGAAAAGCGTTATTCGTCGCGCTTCGAAGGGAAATAGGCAGCAAGTCGGTTCTAAGCGCCATGGAGCAAGTGCCCCGGGAACAGTTCGTGCCTCCCGACGCACGGGAAATGGCCTATCTGAACATTCCCCTGCCCATTGGTCGGGGCCAGACCGTTTCCCAGCCCTACATTGTGGCGCGGATGACCGAGTTGCTGGAGTTGAGGGGCAACGAAAGGGCCCTCGAGGTGGGTACGGGCAGCGGTTACCAGACGGCGATTCTCTCCTTGCTGCTTCCCCGGGGTCACCTCTATACCGTTGAACGGGACTTGCGGCTATTTGAGGCGACCCGAGCACGTCTGGAGGAACAGGGTTACCACAACGTAACCGCAGAAATGGCAACCAACGCCCTGGGCGCCGCCGACTATGCCCCCTTTGATGCCATCATTGTCACCGCCGCCTGCCCCCGCCTGCCCGATAGCCTGGTGGCACAGCTTGCCGTGGGCGGGCGGTTGGTAGCTCCAGTAGGACCACGGAATGAGCAAGACCTTATTGTAGCGCGCCGCACCGATGAGGGCCTTTCAGTCAGCGTTATGGGCAAGTGCCGGTTTGTGCCGCTGCTGGGGCCGGAGGGGTTCGGGGAGAATTAGCCAACACAGGAAGCACAATAGGCTAGTAACATAGCATGGCATTAGGCCTTACGGCTCCCTTATTACCTTTCAATCCTCGAAAACTGACCAGGATGGGCCAGGATGTAGTTGAGTGCGAATCGACCTTGGCCGGAAACTAACTCTTGATTCAATTACCTGCGACACTGCCTACAGCCGCCCCCGCGACCCTATGGTAACTGCAGTTGGAACTATTGGAACTGGCCGAGTCGGTACTGGGGCAACGTGATACGTCAAAGAAAATATACCAACCTCAGTTCGTTTCAGGGGGCCCGCACATTCGGCATACCCCCAATCACGACGGTGCCTTCGTCGAATTAAGCCTTAATGCCGCAGGATACTGGCCCACGGTACTCTACGAAATGGCTCACGAGACTGTTCATTTGCTGAACCCCACCCTTCTGGCAAATAGCAATTATCTTGAGGAAGGAACAGCAGTCGCATTTTCAATAATGGTTCAGCCATCGTTCAAAGTTCCCACGGTTCAATTTCCAGCTATGCCTTCGTATGTTCTTGCTCTTTCGCTTGTTGAGTCAATTCCAGGACACCCTATAGCGGCAGCCAGGAGCATCCGTGGGCAGATAGGCTCATTGAGTGACGCAACGCCAGACCAACTAATCGCACTTTATCCCAATGTCGACACGACTATTTTGAGGAAGCTGGCAGAGAAATTCGTAAGGGATCCTGGTTCGGTGAATCTTTGATTACCCCTGGATCATCTACGTTCCAGGTTGGTTTGGCGGAAAGCCTAAGGGCGGGTTGTTGACCCGCCCTTGCTCTTGTAACTCTATTGCCCGATTAAGGCTTCGGACTAGGGAAACAGCTTTTCCCCCGTCTCTGCGTCTTCTACCGTTATGGCGCTTACCGGGCAGTTGTCGGCGGCTTCCAGGACCTGGGCCAGGGGGTCTCCCTGAGGGTTGACCGCCTCCGACTGGCGCTCCTCGTTGAGGGCGAAGGTGTGGGTGGCGAAGGACTCGCACATGGCGTTACCCACGCAAACGTCGTGGTCAACGGTTATCTTCAGCTTTCGTTCCTGGGCCATGGTTGTGGTTACCTCCCCTAATTGCAGCCCTTATTCCAGCCTTAGTTCCAGGTGATGGGCAGCGCCTTCAATGACCGGAAGGTGATGCTGGGCTGGTAATCCAACTGGTCCTCGGTCGTGTCCAGGTGAAGGGAATCGAAGCGCTCGGCGAAGGCCTTGAACGCTTCCTGGCCCTCGACCCGCACCAGGGTGGCGCCCAGGCAGTGGTGGATACCGGCGCCGAAGGCTACATGGGCGTTGGGCCAGCGGGTAATGTCAAATGTATCGGGGTCTTCGAACTTGCGCGGGTCTCGGTTGGCCGAGGAGATAAACCAGCGGATGCGGTCCTCTTTCTTGATTACCTTGTCGCGCAGTTCCACATCCTCGGCGGCGATGCGGGTGATGGACTTGACCGAAGAGTCGTGGCGCAGACATTCCTCGTTAGCCTTGACGTACATCCCCTCAATGTCACTGCGCAGCAGATCATACTGGTCGGGGTTGTGGATGAAGGAGAGGATGCCGTTGCAGAGCAGGTTAATGGTGGTTTCGTGGCCGGCCAGCAGCAGCAGAGACGAGTTGGATATGACTTCCTCGCGGCTGAATACGCCTTCCCGTTCACCCTTGGCCAGAACGGAAATAAAGTCGTCCTCGGGGTCGACAATGCGCTTCTCCACCAGAGGCGTAACATACTCGATCATTTCGCGGATGCCCTCGGAGAAGTTCTGCATGCGCCAGGGTTCGCCCCGACCTACGTAGAGGAGCTTTTCGGCCACCTCGCGGATGTAGGGGCGGTCCTGCTTGGGCACACCCATCATCTCGGCGATGATCAGCAAGGGCAACGGTGTGGCGAAGTCGCGCATCACGTCCATGCTGCCCCGCTCTTCCGCCTCGTCCAGCAGGTCCTTAATGACATCCTTCACCATGGGGCGCCACTCCTCCATGGAGCGGGGGGTGAAGTAGCCGTGCACCACCTTGCGCATGTCCAGGTGAGCGGGACGGTCGTGCTGGATGAACTGGCGGGACTGGTATTCCCGCACGAATTCGTAGAGGCCAAGATCAGAGTCATAAATCGTGGGATAGGGCGGGCGGGGGTCGTTCTTGAAGACGGCCGAGGAGAACAACTCGTTGTGGCGGGTTAGCCAGACCAGGTCGTCATGGCGGGTGATGACCCATAGCTGGTACTTTTCATTCCAGTGGACAGGGTCTTCCTCCCGCAGCGTGCCGTAATAGGAGTAGGGGTCGGCGATTACCTCATCGGTAAACATATCGTCGCTGACAGCTGTAACCATTACGTCACCTTCCCTAAAATTTATTGCGGATTTCGGCCCAATTGATCCACAAAATTGAGCCAAAGGAACCGCAGGACTAGCGTTGGTGCCATTCTAGCAATACGCCATACCGGGGTCAAGGTGAAATGGGAAGAGCGGACATCGGACTTCTCTCCCACCCCCAGCCCTTCTTAATTGAGGGAGGGTGAGAATTTTTTTGTTTTCCCTCCATTTCCGCTCATTTTCTTCCATTTGCTATCTGACAGCGGGCGATGGGTTGGTCTTTTTCGGGCCGGTCTTGGGGCTTTTTGGCGGGATTGGGTGTCGGACGGGTTTGCCAAATCGTGCTTGTTATGGGACATAGAGCTTTACTGGTGTCTGTTGACTTGGGTCCTGAAAATTGGCCGCTGACGGGGAGTTTAGATTCTTCGACTTCGCTCAGAATGACGGGGGCTTCGCCACGCGTGACGGGGACTTCTCTAAGCAATAAAGCGGCATCGCTTGAAATGATCTGAGCTTTGCTCTGGGTAACAGCATCCAGGGTGCGCTAGGACTGAATTTAGATTGGCTCGGAGTCGACTCACATTTCAGGGTTAACCAATACCGTCGCCCCAATATTAATAGTAGTAGGGGGGCTCACGGGCTGGCTATGGATGGGTGTCAGTGGATACAGCGGGGGGCTTCCCACGAAGGGTTTGGCGGCAGGGTTCATCCTTCTCATCAAACTCCAATCATTAGTCCCTCAGCCTCCAATGAATGCAGATGAGGGCTGGCTGTGAGGTGGTTTATGGTTCAGATGGGGGCTTCAATATGCCTGAAACTGCTCTTTATGGCATAATGGCGGTGCCAGTTCGGAATGAACGCCGTCACCCCAGCCTAACCTTCCCCCGGCGAGGGGGAAGGGACTTGGTCAGAGGGGGGGCAGCTATGAAATGAGCTCCGTCACCCCCATCCAGCCCTTCCCCGGCGAGGGGGAAGGGACCTGGTCAGGGGTCCCATCAATCGACCAAATCTAATCCGAGGAACAGAACCATGTTTGACAAGATTCAGCATATTGGATACTACACCGCCGACCTTGAGGCCACCATTGACTGGTACAACAAGGGGTTCGGGGCACTGAGCGCCGGGGGTGGCGACGTGGCCAGCAGCGTTCAGGTGCCTGGCGGCGGCATCAACGCCTTTCTGCGCTTCGGCCAGGTGGAGGTGGAACTGATCCAGCCCGCCGATACGTCCAATTTGCCCAAGGACGGGCTGGTCATGCACCACGTGGGCTACGTGGTAGCCGACATTCACGAGGCCATTGAAGACTGCAAGGCACGGGGCTTCCGGTTCGCGGCGGACGCTCCCCGCACCAACCAGTTGGGCCAGCAACTGCTGTATTTCCATCCCGAGACCACCAACAATGTACTGATGCACCTGACACAGCTACCGGCGCCGGAGAATGCGGTTGCAACCGGTGTGGGCGGCGGCGTGCAGGTCGCCAAGATTGTCCACGCGGGCTACCTGGTGCCCAACGTGGACGAGGCCATTGCTTGGTACGTGGACAAGTTTGACGGCGTACACATTGGCGGCGGGCCCTCACGTACGGGCAGTCGGAACGCCTTTGTAAACTTCGGACAGGTGCAGGTGGAGCTGATTGAGCCTATCGACCCAGAGCGACTGGGCGGTCACCATACGATGGACCACGTGGGCTATGTTATGGACGATATCCATGCCGGCATCGACGACTGCTGCGGCCGGGGGTTCAAGTTCGTGGCCGACACTCCCAACACGAATTCGGTGGGGCAGCAGGTGCTCTACTTTGATACCGCCACCAGTCTGGGCAGCCGGATGCACCTGACGCAGTTGCCTGATTAACACATTTTCCCCGAATGGGGACGAATGAGTGATTGGGCGGAAAGGCGGGTTCGGGGATGAGGCCTTCTTGCCCGGGTTAGGTTTTGGATTCCGGCCTTCGCCGGAATGACGGGTTAGGCGATTTGCGTATTCGTGGATTAACCAGTGAGATAAAGTGTTGCCCCAACCTGACAACATTATCCTGGTGGGTTTCATGGCCTCGGGGAAGAGCCATGTGGGGAAGATTCTGTCCCAGAGCACCGGCATGCCCCTGGTGGATGCCGACACGGAGATTGTAGCCCGCGCAGGAAAGTCTATTGACCGAATCTTTGCCGAAGAGGGGGAGACGGTCTTTCGCGACCTGGAGCGGGAGGTCATCGCTGAGTTGTGCGCCGGTTCGGGGCAGATAATCTCGGCTGGCGGCGGGGCGTTCGTTGATCCGGAAAACCAGCGAGTAATGCTGGCGGGCGGGACTGTCTTCTGTCTCCAGGCCCAGCCGGAGACCATTTACCAACGGCTCAAGGCAGCCGACGACTCTGGGCAGGCAGTACGTCCGCTGCTGTCGGGTGACGATCCGCTGGGCCGGATTCGGGAGTTGCTGGCGCAACGGGCGGAGGCTTACGGGCGGGCGCACCACTGCATCGACACCGACGAATTGGCGCCGGAAGAGGTGGCGGGGAGAGTGGTGGTGTTGCTGGCCATTGGAATCCTGGAGCATTCCTGAGTTTGGAACCCGACTAAGAAACTATCTCAGAACCGGCGGTGAAAGTATCATTCGTGCCCCGCGGTGGCACTTCGCCAAGCGTCACCCCCAATCCTAACCTTCCCCCGTCAAGGGGGAAGGGACTATTGAGATAGTTGCCAAGCTGCAGAGTCCTCCAAGCAGGCCAATGGTGGAGACCAAGCTTTTGAGGTGAGGCACAATATGCCTGACATGCACGAAATCCTGGAGATGTTCAGGGGGGATAATCCTGCCGACCTGGGAATGCCGGTCTATGCTTCAAGGCAGTGGGTTATGGAGAATTCCGACCTGGGGAACCGGATAGTGTTGAAGAGCCAGGATTGGGCCGATGTGCCCATACCCCCGGACAGGCCGGTCAAGCACTACACCCACGCCCTGTACGTCGTCGATTGCGATCACGAGGACACCTGCAATTGCTCAGAGGACGAATCCGTGGGATGGGCATTCGTGGAGTTCTTCAGTATGGACGATGTTCATCCTACCAATGGACGATGTTCATCCTACCAGGAGATAAAGGGCTTTATCCTCACAGTTACCGGCAATTGAATATCACATTGGGAGCAGATTCATGACCAACGCGACGATCAACTCGAACACCGACCCCGACCTGGCCGCTACCGTTTATCACTCGGGCGGGAGCTACCCTGTCGTTGCCGGCTGGGGCATCATTGACCAACTGGGGGACCGGCTGGAAGAACTGGGCATCGGCAGTCCCGTCTATATCATTACCGACGAAAACCTGATGAACCGCTACGGTCGGCGGGCCCAGCGGGCGTTGCAGAAACGGGGCATCGCCGCGCACTGCTTTATCATCCCCGCCGGTGAGCCCAGCAAGACCAACAGCCTGGCCCAGGCCATCTACGAGTGGCTGGTGGGGCTGCGGGCCGAACGGGGCCACGCCATCCTGGCCGTGGGCGGCGGCGTGGTGGGCGACCTGGCCGGATACGTGGCGGCAACCTTCCTGCGGGGTGTCCCCTTTGTGCAGGTGCCCACCAGCATGGCGGCCATGGTGGACGCGTCCATCGGCGGCAAGGTGGCGGTGAACCTGCCCCAGGGCAAGAACCTGGTGGGTGCCTTCTACCAGCCCAAGGCGGTGCTGGCCGACGTCGAGGCCCTGTCCACCCTGGGCAAGCGGGAACTGTCGGAAGGCTGGGCCGAGGCCATCAAGCACGGGTTCATCATGGACGCCAACCTGGTGGACGTGTTCGAGGAGCACGCCGAGGCGCTGATGAACGTGGAGCCGGAGATTTCCACCGAGATTATACGGCGCAGCATGGCAATCAAGGCCGAGGTGGTGAGCCAGGACGAGCGGGAGACGCTGGACATCCGCATCCTGTTGAACTACGGCCACACCATCGGCCATGCCCTGGAGTCGTCCACCGAGTACGGCCGGTTCATGCACGGCGAAGGGGTGTCCATTGGCATGATGGGCGCCGCCAGGATGGCTTGCGAGATGGGCCTGCACGGCCAGGAGATTGTGGACCGGCAGTATGAGCTATTGCGCCGGTTCAATCTTCCCACGACCGCCCAGGGGGTCGATGTGGAAGACATTCGGAGGGCGATGTCGCTGGACAAGAAGGTTTCCGGCGGCGCCAATCGCTGGGTAATGCTGGACCGGGTGGGCCACGCCACGGTCAGGCGGGACGTGCCGGTGGAGCTGGTGGACCGGACGGTTAGAGAGATTGTGGGGTAGGGGGGCGGAATACCATATGAGTGAAAGGCCATTCTCAAGACTTGCTTTGCTGGCCTACTCTGTTGCCGGTAGAATTAACTGACAGTTAACTTATGCCTTACGAGTGGGACGAGGAAAAACGGGAAGAGACCTTGAGGACCCGGGGTGTTGACTTCGATTTGATGGACTATTTTGATTGGGATAGCGCCTTGACCTTTCGCAGCGACCGGCACGGCGAGACCCGTTGGTCAAGCTACGGTTTGGTTCAAAGCCGCCTCTTTAAGGTCATCTGGACGCAACGCGGCGATTCAATTCGCATCATCAGCCTGCGAAAGGCCAACAACCGTGAGATGAGAATTTATGACCAACAAAGTCCGTAAATTAATTTGGCTCAGTCCAGAAGAGGACGCGGAAATTGATGCTCAGATTGCAGAAGACCCGGATGACTTTGAGGCCGATGTGGAGTGGTTTAAGGAGGCCAAACCCTCCGAGGAAATAATCCCCCACATCCTGGAAAGATACCATCGGGAACAACACGAATTGAAATCTGGGAGAAAGGAAAGACTGAGAATCCTCCTGGATAAAGACGTGTTGGATTACTTCCGGGCTGCCGACGGTGATTGGCACTCCCGGATCAACGAAGTACTACGCCAAACGGTTGAGAGGGACGGGAAAAAGACAGATACGTAAAGTCTGCCAGGCAAGACCCAGTAGACGAGGGCATTTCCCAGCATCTAGGAAACTAAAGAATAGGAGGCACCCCACCATGCGAACACCCACCACCACCCGTGACATGGTACCCGAGAACCTGCGCGAGGCTTTTGATTCTGAGACCGCCGCCAGCGGCGGGACTATTACCAGCGGGCCCGGCACCGCCATGATTAACAGTCCGGAGATGCGTCGGCTGGCTAACGGTTTGGTCAACTACCTGCGGGACGAGTCCACGCTGAACAAGCGCATCCAGGAGTTGGCGATGATCGTTACGGCGCGGGCCAACGACTGCCAGTACATCTGGAACGCCCATGCCGCCGGGGCCAAGCGCCAGGGCATAAGCGATGCCTTCGTGGATGCCCTGCGGGACGGTCAGCCGCTGCCCGCGATGGCCGCCGATGAGCAGGCGGTGATAAACCTGGGCCAGGAGTTCTTCAGCACGCGCAAGGTCAGCCAGGAGACCTTCCAGGCAGCGATTGACCAGTTCGGCGCCCAAGGGTTGACGGAGCTTTGCACGCTGTTCGGATACTATGCGTTGCTGGCCTTCAACGCCAATACCTTCATGATTGACCTGCCGGAGGAGCGGACCGAACCGGTGCTTCCTATTTAGGAAACGTCTGAACATGCCGTCGACATTGCTGCGACATCCGGGATTTCTGAGGTGAGCTTAGGGGAGTTATCCAAGAGATGAGTTCCTGCACCCCCACTCCTAACCTTCCCCCGTCGAGGGGGAAGGGACTCTTGACATAGCTTTTAGGGATTGTAATCCACGAATTGGCACGAATGAGCTTTTTGCAAAGAGTTCATTCGTGGCTGTCTTTGCTTATTGGTGGATGGGGCCAACCCTGACACCGAAAATATTGACAGAGACAGGGCTTTAAGGTATCTTTTTTCTACCTTATAACCGACACCAAACAACGCCAAATTCTTTGCCACTTCAGATAGGCAGTTGTCGGGTGTCTATTAGGATATGGCCCTGATTGGGGCCAGTACAGTATGCGCATCTGCAGATAAAAATTAAAGGAGGATTGTATGGCTGACCAACATGATGTTGCCTTGATGGCTCACTTGTTGCGGCGTGCCGGTTTCGGCGCAAGCCGTGACGAGATCGAGGCGAAAGCTGCCCAGGGTTATGACAGCGTTGTCGATGAGCTGCTCAACCCCGATACTGCTCCGGGTGTTGAAGAAGACATGCTCATGCGGTATATGCCCGCTTACCACGAAGCGGCCGCTATCGAGACCAACATTCAGGCGTGGGTCTACCGCATGATCAACACCCCCCGCCAGCTGCAGGAAAAGATGGTTCTTTTCTGGCACATGATTTTCTGCGCCGGTCACTCCAAGATTGACAGCGGCCAGGAAATGGGTCGGATGATCCAGATGTTCCGCGACCACGGCATGGGCAACTTCCACAACCTGCTCTACCTGCTGTCCACCAGTCCCGCCATGGTGTACTACCTGGACAACAGCGAGAGCCACAAGACCAACCTGAACGAGAACTACGGCCGGGAGCTGCTGGAGCTATTCTCCCTGGGTGTCGGCAAGGACGAGGAGTTCAACTACTCCGAGGACGACGTAAAGGCCTGCGCCCGCGCCTTCACTGGATGGAATATCGCTCCCTCGTACCCGCCCTTCCCCTATGGCCGCAGTCCCTGGGAGTTCCGCTTTGACCCGGCCGACCACGATGACAGCGAGAAGACCTTCATGGGCGAGACGGGTAAGCTGAACGGGGACGACGTGCTGAACATCATTGCCAAGCAGCCGGCGACTGCCCGCTTCCTGGCCCGCCACCTTTACAACTTCTTCGTTGCCGACGACGTGCAGGTCCCGGCCTGGCGCCTGACCCCGCCGCGGGACATGGCCGCCATTGAAGCCATGGAACAGGCCTACTTCGATTCCGGCTACGAGATCAAGGCGATGCTGGAAGTCCTGTTCAAGTCCGACTTCTTCAAGGCCGAAGACGTCCGCTACGCCAAGGTAAAGAATCCCGCCGAGATGGTGGTTGGCACCATGCGCCTGGTGGGCGAGCACCGGGACATCATGCCCGGACTGTTCGAGTTCTCCCAGGAACCCAAGTACATGGGCATGGACCTGATGAATCCCCCCACCGTTGAGGGTTGGCACACCGGCCGCGAGTGGATTGACAGCGGTACGCTGGTGGAGCGCATCAACTTCGCCTCCGACCTGCTGGGGAACACCGAGCTTCCCGGCGTCCAGTCCCTGGTGAACCGCCTGATGTCCCAGGGCGACACCCTGAGCCCGGACCAGTTCGTGGAGGGCTGCCTGGACCTGACCGGCCCACTGGCCGTTACCGACGACACCTTGCAGCAACTCAAGGCCCATGCCTCCAAGGACGGCGATCTCAGCACAGGGAACCAGGCCGAGTTCGCCCGCCGCACCGGCGAAATGTTCCAGATGATTGCCGCAACGGCAGAGTTCCAGTTCGAGTAATTTAGTAGAAGGAGAAGAGACTATGGTTTCTACGCAGAAAGACCCGGTACTGGCCGTTCTGTCCCTTTCCGGCGGCAACGATGGCCTGAATACCGTAATTCCTTATTCCAACCCCCTGTATCGGGACTATCGCCGCACCCTGGGCATTCCCGAAGGGCAGATCATTCCCCTGAACGACGACCTGGGCTTCCACCCGACCATGGGTCCGCTGAAGAAGTTCTGGGACGAAGGCAAGCTGGCCATTTTCCTGGGCGTGGGCTATCAGAACCCCAGTTACTCCCACTTCCGGTCCATGGACATCTGGCACACCTGCGAGCCCGACAAGATCGGCACCGAGGGCTGGCTGGGTCGCGTACTCAAGGAAATCGACCCCAACGCAGAGAACGTGCTGACCGGCGTTAACTTCGGCCGCGGCCTCCCCCGCGCCCTGGTAATGGAAGGCGTACCCGTGGCCTCCGTCGGCAACCTGGAGACCTATGGTCTGCTCACCGGCATTGACGGCGAGGAACAGCGCAACGAGGCCCTGGACGTGTTCGGTCGCATGTACTCCCCTGCCATGGGCAGCGGCTCGGTGCTGGACTACATCCACAGCACCGGCACCAACGCCCTGAAGGGCGCCGACATACTGTCCACCGCCCCGGACAAGTACACCAGCAACGTGGAGTACTCCAACACCGTGGTGGGCCAGTACATGAAGAACATCGCCCAGACCCATCTGGCCGAGTTCGGCAGCCGGGTGCTCTACACCACGTCCCCGTACAACAGCTTTGACACCCACGCCAACCAGGCCACCCTGCACTCCGGCCTGTGGAGCGACGTGTCCAACAACGTGGAGACCTTCTTCCAGGATCTGAAGGACCACAACGCCAGCGACAACGTAACCCTGTTGATGTTCACCGAGTTCGGCCGCCGCATCAGCGACAACGGCTCCGGCACCGACCACGGCGCCGGCGGAATTGCCTTTGTTGTTGGCGACCACGTCAAGGGCGGTATCTACGGCGAGTACCCGTCCCTGGAGCCAAGCCAGCAGGTAGAGGGCGGAAACCTCAAGTACAACATGGACTTCCGCTCAATCTACACGACTATCGTGGAAGACTTCTACAAGATGGACCCCCAGCCCATAGTCGGCGGCTCCTTCGAGAAGATCAACTTCATGTAGGCTCCGGGTAGGCCTTTGGGCTTGCCACGACAACTGAAACAAATATCCGGCGGCACCGACTTCCTGCTCAAGTGGCCTGGGGTCGGCGCCCCCGGAAAAACACAATGCGAATAAACGAGGTAAGAGCATGAGCACCCATTTCTTTGGGCTTACCGCCCGGACGTACGAGTACAGCCACTCAGTGGGCCGTAACGAGTTCGCCGGTACGGGGTTCCGCAACCCGTCGGACATGGCCATCGATGCCGACGGTGTGGTGTACGTAGTAAACCGCTCCTATGAAAACCGTCCCGATGGCGTGCGGGTAACGTCCTGCACCCTGGATGAAAATTACATCAGCGAGTTCGCCACCTATGGCGAAGAAGACGGCAACTTTATCTGGCCCGCCGGCTGTGCCCTGGACAGTGAAGAGCGTCTTTTCATTACCGACGAGTGGCTGAACCGGGTTACCATCATGTCCAGGGACGGCGAGTTCCTGAGCAAGTGGGGAACCGGCGGTTCTGGCGACGGCGAGTTGGACCGGCCGGCCGGTATCGCCATCAGCGAAGACGGGACCGTCTTCATTGTTGACAGCCGCAACTCCCGCGTCCAGAAGTTCACGCTGGACGGCAAGTACCTGGGCCAGTTTGGCAGCTTTGGCAGCGGCCCGGGCGAGCTGAACATGCCATGGGGCATCGACCTGGACAAGGAAGGCAACGTCTATGTCGCTGACTGGCGCAACGACCGCATCCAGGTCTTCACCGCTGACGGCGTGTGGCAGGCCAGCTATGGGCAGTCCGGCAGCGGCGTGGGACAGTTCAACCGCCCCAACAGCGTCGCCGTGGACGACGAAGGCGACATCTATGTGGCCGACTGGCTGAACAACCGGGTACAGGTCCTGGCTCCAGACGGACGGTTTGTCAGCCAGATGGTGGGCGACCACGTCATGTCCCAGTGGGGCAAGGACAAGCTGCTTTCCAACCCGGACATGATCCGGCAACGGGCCCTGGCCTTCGCCAACGACCCGACTTACGAAAAGAACTTTGCCCATCCCTGCGCCGTCAAGATTGACAGCAAGGGCCGCATCTGCGTGTTGGACCACACCCGTGGCCGCATCCAGGTTTACAGCAAGGTCAAGGACCCAGTGCTGGTGTAACCACCGGAGTCCCGAACCTTAGTTTCCGTCGAAAGTTGAGGGGCGCACCGATTGGTGCGCCCCTTGATTATTGCGAGACTATTTGGGGCAGCGTCTTTTATTGGGTGGTTCAGGAAAAAGATCGAGGGCAGCCACAAGGGCTGCCCCTACGGAGTTGTCGAAAACCTTTCATGGTTCCTGATGGCCGGACTACTCCTCCGGCGGTCCCTCCGGCATGCCGTCGTCAATCCAGCGGGCAATTTCGTCCACCTCTTCCCGTGATATGAAGGGCCCGCGCAGGGGCATCTTGCCGAAGGTTCCTACACCCCGCGCCAGGGAACGCACAAAGTGGGTCTCCCGTCCCGGGAGGCCCGGTTCAATGGCACGGAAGCCGTTCAGCGTCGCATTCTGCAGGTCTTGGGGCGTTTCCCAGTAGTATTCATGGATGCCTGGATATGGTTCGCGTCCCCAGCGTCCCTTCCAGCGTTCCATGATGTCTGCAATGATTTCCTTGACTCTTGGCCAATAGACCGGTTCCACGTTTGCGTCGGGTTGGTTTCCAGTAACCATTATTCGCTCCTAGTCATGGTTCTTATGGCATCTTCCAAGCGAAGCACGGCTAATTGAACTTGCTTTAGGTCATATACTGCTTCTGAAATCAATTGCATGTCGGTTTGGCCGATTGCTTCGTCCAATGCCGAGAGCTTATTTCTGAGTTCAGTCAGAGTTTGCATGATTTCCCCAGTACTGGCTCCAAGACTTGACTCTCCATTAAGACTGAAGTCTCGGTAAAGATTCCTTAGAGAATTCTGTTTCTCCTCGAAAAGGGTAGGCTGCTGCCTGATGTGCTCGCGAACTCTGGCTATCTCTGTCATTTTCGAGTCGGAGTCTAGTGTGGATATTTCATCCAATACCTTACTTACAAACTCTCTGACTCCGATCTCCGCCAGTTCTTTCCCGAACTCTTCCCTTATGGGAAGCACTATTTCTGGAGGAAGTCCAGTTGACCTGTGGAATTCCCATAGTTTCTGCTCGTCGATAGCACTTGATACTTGAAACTCAAGTGAGGCCAGGAGTCGACTTGGAAAAGTAAACTCCAGCTCTTGGCTTTCTCCAGGCGATAGATTCTTTATTTCATGGGTATTCCCTCCGTACCTCCTATTGGTAGCGCCTGATGCAGTTACAATTACTGACTTGAAGTAAACTGCAGGCCAATCGCTGCTATTTGGGGCAGTGTTGTGGACTTTTACAATTAAGCGAGCCTCACCAGACCTTGAGTCTTCAGGCATTTCAACTTTTTTCTCAAAAACCAAGTAAGACTGCAACTGACTCCAGAATGCCAGCGATGACATCAATGAATCTTGACCATTAGAAACAGGTTCCGGATGGTCTGGATATTCAACTGAATTTTCGCCTCCTCTGTCAACAGGGTCCAGAACAAAGTCATGGCTCATTCGTTCAATCTCCAACGCTTCTTCACGGCGGAGCGAAGCCAAAATCGATTTCATCAACTCGGCAGCTTGGACTGCTCTTGCAGGCGAGACATCATGAATATGGGCCCATTCATTGCGCAGGTCATTGAGGCGGCGAAGGTCAGTCCAAGTTCTAACTGTATCTCCAAAGGCATCGGAAAAGGCTTCATTGTGGTTTTTCACAATAATCCACCCAACATGCGAGGTTTCAATAAAAAGTTCTCGGTTGTGGGTGGGGTTCTTCTCAACCACGGTCTGGAGACTCTTCAGCAAAGTTCCTTGAAGCGCATTGGTTACACCCCTTTCCCACCAGTTTTCTCCATATGCAGCAAGCAATCTATCTTTGATTGCCTGCCTAACCCCTTGCACATAAACACGATGAGTTTGTGTAAAGAACAGGTAACCGTCAGAACTCAAGAAACTATCCCATCAATAGATTTAGACGCCTATGCCAATTAAACCGGGTGTTCCTGTACCGACTCGCGGCGCAGGAGTTCCAGGGCGTGGGGTAGGACCGGCATAACCACTTCCAGGGTTTCGGCCACGCCTTTGGGGCTGCCCGGGAGGGTGAGAATCAGGGTCTTGCCGCGGATGCCGGCCACCGAGCGGCTGAGCATGGCCATGGGGGTGAACTTGAGGGTTTCGGCCCGCATGGTCTCCGCCATTCCGGGCACCTCGCGCTCGATGATGGAGAGGCAGGCTTCGGGCGTTACGTCCCGTGGTCCCAGACCGGTGCCGCCGGTGCTGACGATAAAGTTGACGTCGGGAGCATCGGCCCACTCGGCCATGCGCTGGGCGATCATGTCTTTGTCGTCGGAGACTACCTCGTAACGCACGAGTTCATAGTCCGGCGGGGGCAGCAACTCCTTGATCTTGTCGCCGCTGGTGTCCTCGCGCTGGCCATAGTATCCCGAGGTGCTGACAGTGAGAACCGCTAGTCCGAACATATCGCCTCCGGAAGAAATAATACCATACGGGGGGATTGCAATGAAGGTAATACACAGATGGGTGCGAATAGTCACGAATGACCTGGGGGACAAAATAAGGGGGCCGGATATTGAGTCTGCCGAAGGCCAAGTATTGAACAATGGAAAAGGGCAGCCACAAGGGCTGCCCCTACAAAGTCGTAATTGAAGGCTTGATACCTAGGCCATGCCCTGCATGACCGTCTGGGCGGTGGCGCCTATGTCGGCGGGGGTGGGGATTATGTGGGCGCCGGCTTCGCGCATGGCCTCGATCTTGGCCTCGGCGCGGGCGCTGTCACCGGTGATGATGGCACCCGCGTGGCCCATACGCTTGCCCGGAGGCGCGGTGGCTCCGACAATCAGGGTGCAGACGGGCTTGGTGACCGACTCCTTAATGTAAGCTGCGGCTTCCTGCTCCATGGTCCCGCCGATCTCGCCGATGAAGACAATGATATCGGTGTCGGGATCATCGTTGTAGAGGCGCAGGATTTCGGCGAAGCTGGTGCCGACAATGGGGTCGCCGCCAATGCCTACGCAACTGGACTGGCCGAGGCCCAGGCTGGTCAACTGACCTACAGCCTCGTAGGTCAGGGTACCGCTGCGGGATACGACGCCCACCCGGCCGGGCATGTGGATGTTTGCGGGCATGATGCCCACCTTGCAGCGGGCGCCGGGGTTGATCATCCCGGGGCAGTTGGGGCCAATCAGCCGCACGGGCTTGCGCTCCAGGTAGCGGGCCACCTTGGCCATGTCCTGCACAGGCACGCCCTCGGTGATGCAGGCGATGAGGGGCACACCGGCGTCGGCAGATTCAACGATGGCGTCGGGGGCGAAGGGGGGCGGCACGAAAATCAGGGAGACGTTGGCGCCGGTCTCCGCCACGGCCTCTTCCACGGAATTGAATACGGGGACCTTGTCTTCAAATAGCTGGCCGCCCCGGCCCGGGGTGACTCCGGCCACCACGTTGGTGCCGTAGGCCATGCCGGTGCGGGCGTGAAAGCTGCCCTCCCGTCCGGTAATACCCTGGACGAGAATGCGGGAATCTTCGTTTAATAGAATGCCCATGCTTGGTTTCTGCTCCCGGTTAGATCTTAGGAACCCTGAACAAATTGTCGACGTCGCCGCGATAGCCGCAGTCCCTGAAGGAGGCTTAAGGGTATCAGCTTTGAAACGAGCGCCGGCACCCCCATCCTGACCCTTCCCCCGTCAAGAGGAAAGGGACTTGTTCAGAGGTCCGCTACACCGCTCGACGGATGGCCTGGGCGGCTTCGGTCAGGGTGTCGGCGAAGGTTACGTTGAGGGACGAAGAGCCCAGGATTTCCTTGCCCTCGTCGACGTTGGTGCCCAGCATCCGGACAATCAGCGGCAGTTCGGAGTTCAAACGCTCGAAGGCCAGGACGATGCCCCGGGCAGCGATGTCGCAGCGGAGGATGCCGCCGAAGATGTTGACCAGCACCCGGTCCACCTTGGGGTCGGAAAGAATAATGCTGACGGCGCTGGCAACTTTCTCCTCGTCGGCGCCGCCGCCCACATCAAGGAAGTTGGCCGGAGCCGCGCCGGCGGCGTTGGTTACGTCCAGGGTGGCCATGGCAAGGCCCGCTCCGTTGACCAGGCAACCCACGCTGCCTTCGAGGTTGACGTAGGCAATCTCCATGTCCGAGGCCTGGGCTTCCAGCGCGTCTTCCTGGGAACGGTCGCGCAGTTCCCGAAGGTCGCCGTGGCGGAACAGGGAGTCGTCCTCCACGTCCAGCTTGGCGTCCAGGGCGACGACGCGGTCGTCGCCGGTGATAATCAGGGGATTGATCTCCACCAGGGAACAGTCGTTTTCGGTGAAGATTCGGTACAGGGTGTTCAACACCTGGGTGGCAGGACGGGCCTGGGCTCCTTCAAGACCCAATCGGGCAACGAGGCGGCGGGCCTGGTAGGGCATCAGCCCCAGGACAGGCTCGATGGGCTCGGTGTGAATGTCATCAGGGTTGGAGGCTGCCACTTCCTCGATGTCCATCCCTCCGGAGGCGCTGACAATCATCACCGGCCCGCGGAATCCCCGGTCTATGGTCAAGGCCACGTACAGTTCTTTCCGAATATCCGCCAGTTCCTCGATCAGCACGGAATTGATGGGAACACCCTGGGCATCAGTCTGGCGGGTTACCAGGTTCCGGCCAATAAAGCCCCGGGCCGCCTCTTCTGCTTCTTCGGGGGAGCGCACCACCTTGATACCGCCAGCCTGCCCGCGCCCTCCGGCGTGGACCTGGGCCTTGACTACCGCTTGCCCTCCTAACTCCTGGGTCGCGCTACGGGCTTCCTCCGGGGTATTGGCTACTATACCTCGCGGTACATCGATACCATACCGGGCGAAAATCTCCTTGGCTTGATACTCGTGTAACTTCATATGGTCTCCAAGGCAGGGGTCAGGCAACGGACATTTGCCGTCATATGCTGCAAAGCTAATATTTTAACGTGCCGGAACCCGCCATTCCGGTTTTGGACGGAGTGGCGGAGGCTTCGGCAATCGCCAACGGCGCGAACAGGTCAGATTACTAGCGCACCGTAATGGGGCTATTCAGGATTGATCAGGTACTTGAACACTTCCGCCTCCGAGGACAAGACAATCTTGTCCTGGGAGCCAAGGAATGCCGTGTAGGCTTGCAGGCTCCTGCGGAAAGCGAAGAACTCAGGATCCTGGTTCAGCGCTTCGGCCAGGATGCGGATGGCCTCCGCTTCGCCTTTACCCCGTATCTCGCTGCTTTCCTGGTCTGCCGTAGCCAGGATAACTTCCCGGTTGCGGTTGGCCACAGCCCGAATCTTCAGGTCTTCCTCTTCACCCTCAGCCCGGAAGCGGGTGGCAATCCGGTTACGTTCCGCCCGCATACGGGTATAAATGCTGGGCGTTACCGATGCGGGGAAGTCCGCCCGTTTCATTCTTACGTCGATGATTTCGATGCCGAAGTCCTGTTCCTGGGTAAGCTGTTTTACCCCGGCAAGCACTTCATCCAGAATCTCATTCCTGGTGTTGCGCCCTTCGAACAGGGGCAGGCCCTCATCATCTTCCACCGGATTACCCTGCTCGTCGACAATCGGCTCGGAGCCAATAATTTCGAAGCGGTCACGCAAAGCCACCCGGTCACGCAAAGTTGAAGTTACGATGTCGCCCAAACGGCTGCTGGCATTGATTTCCGTTTGCAGGGTCTTGCGGAACTGCACCGGGTCAACGATGCGGTAGCGGGCGTAGGAGTCGATAATCAGGTTCTGCTTTTCCTTGTCCGGCATGGAAGCCGCTGGAGCATCTATCCGCAGGATCCGCTTATCGAAGGTGACCACGTTATCCACAAAGGGGGCCTTGATGTACAGGCCTGGGGCCTGATGGGTGTTGATGACCTCGTTAAAGCGCAGGATTATAACCTGCTCGGTCTCGTCCACAATGTAGAAAGCCTGGCGCAGGACAATAAGTCCGATTACCACCAGAATTGCTACGATAATCAAAGGTCGCATAGTTACTCTCTTTGGGCCTGGTTACGCCGAGGCGCCGCTATTGACTTGGAACCGGTTACGGACCGGAGAACCCCATTAGGGTTGGGGTCCTATGGGCACCGGCGTAAGCCCACCCTCTCCCTGGCCAAGTATCAGGACAGTTTCAGCCTCGGGAGAAACAATAATCTTGCTGACCCCCGGGAGCACTTCTTCCATTGCCTCGAGATAGAGGCGCTGGCGTGTTACTTCCCTGGAGTTCTGATATTCCGCCAGGATGGAAGTAAACTGTGCCGCTTCACCAGCAGCCCTGGCGATACGGGCCTGCCTGAAGGCCTCGGCTCCTTCCGTAATCCGTTCGGCGTCACCCTCGGCCCTCGGGATAATATCGGCTTCAAAGGCCCTGGCCTGGTTGATGCGAGTGTCCCGCTCCTGGCGGGCTCTCAGCACGTCGTCGAAAGCGTCGCGCACCTCTTCGGGGGCTTTCACGTCCTGAAGCTGCACGGTTTCAATGTTAATGCCGGTGCTGTAGCTGTCCAGAATTTCCTGCAGCCTGATTTTCGTCTGTTCCTCAACCTCTTCACGGTTGCGAACCAGAACGTCGTCAATAGAACGCTGGCCCACTACCAACCGCAATGCGGCCTCGGCAGCATCTTTAAGAGTGCGGCCATCGGGCCGTCCCTGGGTCATGGGCCGACTGTCCTCACCCGGGTCGGCCACCCGGAACAGGAATGCGTTCAGGCTCTTGATGTTGTACTGCACCACCATCTGGACGTCCACGATGTTCAGGTCGCCGCTGATCATCAAGGCTTCGGTGGGGAAGGGATTGGCCGCGCCGGTCTCGTTGCCGCGGAAACCCAACTCCATACGCCGGGTTTCGGTTACCCGCAGCACGTCCTTCTTGCCGATTGGCGTAGGCCACCACCAGTGGAGACCTTCCTGGGTTACCGGACTGCCTCCTACCGCACCGAAGAGGCGCAGGGCGGCGTTTTCACCGGGACCGATGGTATAAACGCCGGTGCCCAGCCAAACTATGATGGCCAGTACGAGGATGCCTACTACGAAAAGGGCAACTCCCCCGCCGCCAAAGCGTCCGGAGACTCGACCTAATCCATCTCGAAAGCGAGCAGTGACCTGCTCAAAGTCCATTTCAGGCTGACGTTGTCCGCCAGGTGATTGCATAAGCCATTTCCTTGTTAAAAATTACCCGGGAAGTTCGCTGGCGACCACACCTCGCCCACCAAGGCAATTACAGCCAAGGTAGGGAACCTTCAAGTCGCACCCATAGATTCTACCATCATTTGGCAAGTCCGTAACGATATTGGCTAATATCGTTGCCAGAAGCGCCCACCGGACAGACGGGACATGGCTGGGGAACCGCGGCTTAACCCACTCTATCGCCCACCCCTTCCTGAGTGTGGGCAGGCCCCAATCAGGTTACCTTGATCCTGCCGACGGGTCAGGATTCTTTCTTTTGAGACCGCTACTGATGCCTGGGCGGGCGTTAAGTACAGGACTTCAGATCCTTAACGTAGCTTATAGTGAACGTAGCCGAATGGCTCAGCATGGCATTGACGTAAGGCGCAACTGCCCCGGGACTTGGATGATACCGGAATGGGCAGGGTATAATAAACGTCAGATTCGGGCAGCAGGAAGAGGGCAGCTAAAGGCGCTTCCGCAGCCAAATACCGGGACAGCCGGGGAGGTTAGAAACAAATGGCAGACAACGGGATGACGATCAGTCCCAGCGATGACATGACCCGGATTCAGGTTACCTGCCCGCACCAGAGCGGCTTGCTGTACGTCGTTCCGGCAGAACGCAGCTGGGTTTGCACGCCGGAGCAGGTGCCGGCGCACGCGCTGGCAGGGTTTTTCAGGGAACTGGTGAACCTCAAGGATGCCAGGGTGGCGGGGCTGATGCAGGACTGGGGCCTCTACTACCGGCAGTTGCCGCTGGAGGGGGAGGAGGCTGAGGAAAGCTGAGGCGGGGATGAAGAAGAGAGTGTCCCGCAAGGCCGTTCCCTTCTACTAATCTGTGAACAACCGGCGCTTCCGCTCCCGACCGGAAGGTTGCAGCCTCGACTTCCCACGGGCACTTCGCCTTATTCCTGGGAGGGCCCATTCGGGGTGCCGACTTCTACCCAGCGCTGGTCCAGGAGACAGCGGTCACAGTACAGAGAACCTGGCGGGTAAATCCGGCGATGGCACTTGCGGCAATACTGGGTTACCTGACCAGTCGTCGCCTGTCCTGCCCACATTATGAATGTGACCAGGTAATCCAGTGCCGCCCCGCAGGACCTGAATACGTGGCGCACTCCCTCAAAGGACCCACGGATTATTCCTCGTATGCCAGATGGTAGAGTTTCTGTCCCAGATTGAGAGGGCCTTGCCAGAAGGGCCAGCAAGGCAAGAGCCCCCACCACAGGTACCAGCGGCAAGAGCAATAGCCAGCCCGACATGCCTGTATCCCGAAGTCTCCTTATGGATGCCAGCAAGAGGAGAATGGTCAATACCAATATGGCTGTGTTTGCCACTGCATCGGCCGCGACAGGAGTCAAAACCAGCACAAGTATGACAACGACGCAGAAGAAGGAAAAGCGCCAGAAACCAGCGCGCCCGGTGCGTCCGGTGATAGCGAATGGTTTTTTCAAGGAGTTGACGAGGGTTTTTCAGGGGGCATTTTTGTTGCCTTCGACGAGGAGCCAGAACCTGAACAGTGGGGCTATTATACTATTTGCGGAAGAATGGCCGGCGTTTCGTTGAGAGAAGTACCAGGTCAGACACGCACCAGGAAGCTATCCCAAGACACCGACCCTGGCTTCCACTCCCATCCCAGGAAAGGATAGAAGTGAGGTTGAAGTCATAGCCCCTCTCATCCTGACCTTCTCCCGCCAGGGGAGAAGGGACCTCTCAGGGAACCTCTGGATTGGTCAGCGACATTTCAGTGAAGGCCGAGATCATCAAAAGGAAATTGGGGGCATCCGTAAAGAAATGAGCGCTTTCACCCCCATCCTAACCTTCCCCCGTCAAGGGGGAGGGGGACTCGTTCGGAGGTTCCTTAGACAGTTTCCAAGTCAAGCTGTAGTCGGCGCGGGTGCGAAAGAACAGGGTCGGGATTCAATCCCGACCCTGTCTGCAATTCAACAACTCAACGTTGAGGCCAACGTTGTTGTGCGCCCCATTTTGCGGTTGCTATTCTAGTCGTCTCCGCTGCCTGTGCTCATGGTTCCCACGTCCGGGGTGTTCTGGCTGGACAGAGACGGCGCCGGCTGGGGCGAAATGTTGGGCTGGGCCGGTTTGGGGGCATAGGGCGGCGGTTCCGACGGAATTGCCGGCGTACCCGTGTCTCCTCCACCGCTGGTTTCCTCGCCGTTGAAGAGACGCTGCAGGTCGTCACCGGAAACAGCCTCGTGCTCAATCAGGTATTCGGCGATGCGCACCAGGTTGGGCTGGTTGTCGTTGAGTATGTTACAGGCCTGGACGTAGGCGTTGTTGACCAGTTCCTTGACCTCCTGGTCGATCTCCTCGGCCACCTTGTCGCCGTAGTCCCTTTCTTCGCTGAGTTCGCGGCCCAGGAACACCAACTCCTCCCGCTTGCCAAAGGTACGGGGGCCCAAGGAGCTGCTCATGCCGTAGCGCTTGATCATGCTGAGCGCAATCTTGGTAGCCCGCTCCAGGTCGTTGCTAGCCCCGGTGGTAACCTCGTCGAAAATCTGCTCCTCGGCCACGCGGCCGCCCATGGTGACAGCCATCATGTCCAGGAACTGGTTCTTGGTCCACAGGTACCGGTCTTCATCAGGGAGCAGGGTGGTGTGACCACCCATGTTGCCGCGGGAGATGATAGAAATCTTGTGCACCCGGTCGGCGTGGGGCAACGACCAGGCCACCAGGGCATGACCGGCCTCGTGGTAGGCGGTCATCTCCTTTTCGCGGCTGCTGATGACGCGACTCTTCCGTTCCGGCCCGGCAACCACCCGTTCCACGGCCTCCTCGAAGTCAGGCATCAGAATGATCTTCTGGTTCTTGCGGGCCGCCAGAAGGGCTGCCTCGTTAATCAAGTTGGACAGGTCGGCACCGCTAAAGCCGGGAGTCTCCTTGGCCAGGGTTTCCAGGTTGATTTCCGGAGCCAGGGGCTTGCCCGCCGAGTGTACCTTCAGGATGGCCTGTCGACCCACCACATCGGGCAGGTCGAGAACAACGCGACGGTCGAAACGGCCGGGACGGAGCAGGGCCGGATCCAGAATGTCCGGGCGGTTTGTGGCGGCCAGTACGATGATGTTGGTGGTGCTCTCGAAGCCGTCCATCTCGACCAGGATCTGATTCAGGGTCTGCTCCCGCTCGTCATGGCCGCCGCCCAATCCGGCGCCCCGGTGGCGGCCCACGGCGTCAATTTCATCCACGAACACGATACAGGGGGCGTTGCGCTTGGCCTGTTCGAACAGGTCACGCACCCGGGCTGCGCCCACGCCCACGAACATCTCAACAAATTCGCTGCCGCTGATGTGAAAGAAAGGGACTCCAGCCTCGCCGGCCACGGCCCGGGCCAGCAGCGTCTTGCCGGTACCTGGCTGGCCAACCAGAAGCACGCCCTTGGGGATGCGGGCGCCCAGGGAGAGGAAGCGTTCCGGATACTTCAGGAACTCCACCACCTCTACCAGTTCGGTCTTGGCCTCGTCCACACCGGCCACGTCGGAGAAGGTGACGGTAGGCCGGTTAAAAGGCATCATGCGGGCGCGGCTGCGGCCAAAGCTCATAGTCTGGTTGTTGCTGCCCTGGGCCTGGCGCATCATAAACAGGATTAGACCGCCAAAGAAGATGAGGGGCAGGAAGTTCAGCAGCAACCCCAGGAAGCTCCCCAACCCACCGGAGCCTTTGAAGGTTACCTGGACTCCGCTCGGGCCCGTTACCACGTCGTTATCGTCCAGCACCTGCATTATGTCGGTCTGATCACTGATGCGGCTGGTGTACTGAGCACCGCCGACGCCGCCTGACACTACGGGAAGAACGGTCAGCTTGTCGCCTTCGACGATAATCTCGCTGATTTCGTGGTTCTTTGCCTTGGTCACCACTTCGGTGAGAGGCAGGTCATTACCGGTCCCGAAGGCAGGGATCAGGGTGTAAAAGATTACTATCACCCCGATGATAATCAGCAGGTACACCAGGCTATTGCGGAGCCAGCGGTTGCTTCCCATTTTCAATTTCTTCCCCTTAAACGACCAACTTCCGGGCCGGAACCATCCATTCTATAGTCACCTATTGTCTTATATTAAATGAGGCCAAGGCAAAATGCAAAAATGAGCCTTGCTGCAGAAACACGGGAAGGGGTTTTTCCGGCACAAGACCGTTGAAGCTGCCGATTTTTTGCCGAATCGCTGCAAGTGGCTATTGCTGTTCCACGCCCTTATCAATCTCAATGTCCTCAATGGCTCCCAGATTAATGGTACCCAAATCCAGGGTTCCCTTCTTATCCAGGATGACCCGTCGTTCTTCCGTGGCAATCTGGGGCGATTCCCACCGCAGCAGGTAGGTACCCAGCGGCAGCGACAGGTCAAAATTAAAGCCCGGGCCCAGTTCCATCTGCCCCACGTGGGTGGACGCCCTGGGTACCAGCCGGAGCAACCGGTCGTCGCTGGTACGGGGGCTACCCCGTCCGTCCCGATTGCTGGTGGTGAAATAAAGGTAACCGTCCGGGCCCATGACAACGGCCCGCAGGCGGCCAAATTCCCCCGGGAACAGGGTCAGACGTGGATCAACGACCTGGTACTTCGGCGGTTCCAGTTCCACCCGCGGCAGTTGGAGCAGGGTCTGACTTGAAGCAACGGACCGGTACTCCGGGGGTTCCAACACCACCCGCTGCAGGTGTGAGCCCTTCAGGGCAGCATAGACCAGGTTGCCCTGCCAGGAGCCGGGCAATTTGTCCCCAGCAACAAAGGCCGCTCCGGCTATGGCCACCGTGGGGGTCAGGGACAGCACCGAGTCCACGTACTCGGCATGGCCGGGGGAACCGGTAACCTCGGGCCAGCCATAGTTCTTCCCCGGTTCCAGCAGATTTACCTCGTCATCACGGCTTGGGCCGTGCTCGGTGATGAAGAGGTCGCCCGTTTCCGGGTGCCAGTCCAGCCCCTGGGGGTTCCGGTGGCCCCAGGTGTAGACGTAGGAATTGGGAAAGGGGTTGTCCGGCGGAACGGAACCGTCGGCGACCAGGCGCAAGACCTTGCCGGCCAGGGAGGCAAGGTCCTGCGCCAGGTCGGGCTCGGTGGCATCGCCGGTAGTGGCGTAGAGATAGCCATCGGGACCAAATCGGATGCGGCACCCGTCGTGGCGGGAAGCCCCGGGGATTCCGTCAAGAATTGGCTGGTGGTCGGTTCCCTGGTTGTGTGCGTCGGTCAAGCGAGCGATCCGGTTGAACATTTCGCCGCCATTGCGGTAGGTATAGCAGACGTAGAGGTACCCGTTTTCCAAAAAATCGGGATCCAGGGCAATGCCCATCAGGCCGGCCTCGGACACGTGGGCCACATCGAGGGTGGCATAGGGTTCCGGCAGCAGCACGCCGTCCTTGAAGACCCGGATCCTGCCGGGCCGTTCGGTTATCAGAATGCGGCCGTCAGGCGCAAAGGCCAGGTCCCAAGGGATTTCCAGACCCTCGGCCACCGTCTCCACACCAAGCGTAAGGGGAATCTGCCTGATCTCCATGATGATGGGTTCATTCAGATCCAGGAAAGTAAGGTGGGGAGGCAATTTTACCTCCCCCTCGATAACGCCAACGAATGGGCGAAAACTTTCACCCTCGGGAGCGGGGCCCGCTTCGCCTGCCGCGGAGTCCACCAACTGGCAGCCTGTCGCCAGCAACGCGAGCAGGGCCAGGAGCGAGGCAGTCAAGATGTTTCTCATAGTGGGATACATTCAGCTATAAGTACGAGGGACGCACGAAGGATGGATGTTCAACTTACAATCTGCTCAAATGGCATATACTTACAGCATACTGGAGCTTTTCCCCATAGGCAAAAGGAGACACACCATGACCGGCGATTCCAAGCCTCGGGTCTATCTTATCGGCGCCGGCGGTTCAATTTCCTTCATTGGCGACTTCCGCACCGATTACATCAACTACAGCTACCGCAACCGGCACCTGACCATCGAACAGATGCTGGACAACATACCCGAGGCCAGGGACTTCGCTGAGGTGCTGCCGGAACAACTGGTGAACGTGGGCAGCGCCAACATCACTCCCGCCCACTGGCTTCAACTGGCCCGACGCATCAACGACATATTCGCGCTGGATGCCCAGGCCGCCGGGGTTGCCGTTACCCACGGCACCGCGACGCTGGAGGAGACGGCCTACTTCCTGAACCTGACCGTGAAGGACCGGCGGCCGGTGGTGGTAACCGGCGCCATGCGGCCACCGACCGGCATGGGAACCGACTCGGACATCAACCTGCTGGACTGCATCCGGGTGGCCGCGGCGCCCCAGTCGGCCGGCCGAGGGGTGCTGACGGTGCTGAACAACGAGATCCAGGCGGCGCGGGACGTAACGAAGAGCAACAGCTACCGGCTGGAGACCTTTCGTTCGGGCGAACTGGGCTGCCTGGGCTACGCCGACTCGGACGAAGAGGTAGTTTTTTACCGAAGTCCGGCGAGGGCCCACACCGTGGATAGCGAGTTTGACGTCAGTGAGGTGGAGGAACTGCCCCGGGTGGACATCGCCTACGCCTACGCCGGGGCCGACGGCCTGGTGGTCAACGCCTTGGCCGAGGCAGGTGTGGGCGGCATCGTGGCCGCCGGCCTGGGCGGTGGCAGCTCGTCGCCGGAGTTCATGTCGGCGCTGAAAGGAGCGCAGGAAAAGGGGATTCCGGTGGTAATCGCCACGCAGACTGGAAACGGTCGGGTCATGCGCACCCGCCGCTTCGTGGAAGACGGCTACATCGCCGCCGACAACCTGACGCCGAAGAAGGCCCGAATTTTGTTGATGCTGGCGTTGACGAGGACGGATGATGCTGGGGAGATACAGCGGATGATGCTGGAGTATTGATTTTATCCACGAAGAACACGAAGGGGCATCAATTTGGGGGTAAAAGCTATGACTGAAAGGGAGACAATGATTATTGGGGTGGACTTTAGTGGGGCAGCTACAGAAGGGAAGACGTGGATTTGCGAGGGGAAGTTGGTTGGTAGTGAACTTTGCCTAACCGATTGTCTGCCCATTACGCGGTCGGAGTTGACTGACAAACTGAAGAAACTGAAAGGGCCTATAGTGGTTGCAATGGATTTCCCTTTCTCGATGCCGGAGGAATTCATCAACAGCTTTTGGATCGAGCAGAACAAAGTGCTAGGTGGTGTCGTCAATATAGTTTGGTCCAGAGGACCAGAGCTCGAATCTGGCAGATTGCCAAGAATGAGGCGGACCTCTTCGCATAGCGAGTTGCCACGGCCCGCCATTGCTTGAAGTTCAAGAATGCATTCTCCACCAAATGGCGCAGCCGATATATTTGACGGTCGTAATAGCGGGGTTCTTTCCGGTGACGCCTCGGCGGTATTACCGGTTCCATCCCCTGAGCCTCGGCTTGGGCCACAATGGCATCGGTGTCGTAGCCTCGGTCAGCCAGCAAGTATTGGGCTGCGATATCTGCAATCAGGTCAGAGGCCTGGGTGCAGTCCGCCACCGTACCTTCGGTCAGGATCATTCGTACCGGCATCCCGTGGGAATCCACCGCCAGGTGCAGTTTGCTGTTTAGCCCCCTTTTGTACGGCCTACATCTTGATTGCCCCCACGGGCACCAGTCCCATGGGGATGAACCTTGATGTGGGTAGCGTCGATCATCAACCACTCAAAGTCCGGGTCATCGATGACCCGGTCCAGCAGTTGCTCCCAAACGCCGCGGTCCCGCCAGCGACAAAAGCGGCGATGGGTGTTCTTCCAGTCCCCATAGTCCGGCGGCAGGTCCCGCCACGGTGCCCCAGTCCGCAGATTCCAAAACACCGCGTTCAAAAACAACCGGTTGTCCTTGGCCGGCCGCCCTCTTTTCCCTGCGCCGCCAGGCAAATGAGGTCTCAAAAGTTCCCAAACCTGGTCCGAAATATCGTGACGCCGATGCGACGGTGTCATACATCCACCCCCCACGCTCACATTCTCAGCAGAAATCTACCATCAAGTTGCTATTTTGACGACACCCCTTAGGAGAGTCCCTGTCTATGCCCGATCTCTGGGCTGCAGCAGCACGGTTAGTGAAGGATAGTAATAACACCCAAATATGGAAATGGTGCGGAAAGTTCAACGATGGCGAGAAAAGAAAACAACCTATGCGCCTGACAGATAGGTATTGTGCGGGGTCAATATCTACTCTGAACAAACGGATGTTCGCGATGACGTTTCGTGGTATGCAAATGTTGCATCTTATCTACTCCCCTGAACCTTCCGGATTTTGTATTCTACCAATGACCGAAGGTAATCACGCCAAACCTGTATTGTTAGAAACTATGCCAGGCTTGGTATTGAGTGCTATGGGACTTCCTTACTGGAGTTACAAGGGAAAAGATGAGACTTCCAAAAGGAATAGAGCCTGCATTTGGGAAAACCTCGGATCTAGGTCAGGAATAGAAATAACATCAGAGAAAAAGTTGAAACTAGACGATAATGTCAAGAAATCTGACGATTGCCTCGACTCTGTCGTTGCCGCTGTAGCAGCCGCTCTCTGGCACATTGACCAAGACATTTTCCACGGTCCACCAATGCAAGATCGCCCAAGACGAGATGCCATACTCAAAGAAGGCTGGCTATACACTCCTTGCCCGTCAAGGCTACCTGTTTGTATTGATGAGTAGCAAGAGGGCCTCCGGTTGGAGGCCCCCTTATCTCAGAAATTCGGCATGATAGATTCGGCTACGAATGCCCCTGTTCCCCCTTCTTACCCTTGCCAGCTTCCAATGCAAAGGTTGCCAGCATTTCAGCCTTAATCCTTTCTACTTCACCCCAATCATCCGGGGTGAACTTCTTGGTCAGGTCGCTGAACTTTCGGTTGCTACTCATTCCTATAAACCATTGAGGGCCCCGGTTTCGGGGCCCTCTCCTTCGTGCTTCTTCGTGTCTTTCGTGGTTAAACCGGTCCTAGCCGGGGATTTCGTCGTAGTGGTCGAACTCGGCTATTACGTTGCCTTCCTTTAGCTGCTCGATTTCCTCTTCCGAGTAGCCCAGCAGGCCGCCGAGGACTTCCTCATTATGCTCACCCACCTGGGGGGTGGAGCCGACCACCACCGGGGTGCGGCTGAAGTGCCAGAAGTCTCCGGATACGGCGATGGTGCCGGCGAGGAAGTCGGGTACCTCTTGCAGCGCGCCCCGCTCCCAGGGGTGGGGGTCGGCTGCAGCCTGGGCGATGGTGTTCACCGGCGCCGCCACCACGTCGTGGTTGGTGAAGTGGGCGATGACTTCCTTCATGGTCATGTTTTCCATCAGTTCCCGCATGGCGTCGTTGATTATCGAGCCGTTGCGGCCCCGCTCGGGGCGGGTGGTGAAGCGCGGGTCCTCCAGCCATTCCGGCTTGCCCAGGGCGTTGCAGACCCGGTGCCAGTGGTGCTGGTCGCCGGCGGAAATAAGTACCCAGCCATCCTTGCAGGGGTAGGTACCACTGGGAGGCGCGGCGGACTCGCCCCGCCTGGGCTCGATGCCGGCGCCGTGATAGGCGGTTACAGGAATCTCAGTGTAGCTGTAGCCGGTGTCGGCCAGGCAGACATCGATGCTCTGGCCCTCGCCGGAACGCTCCCGCTCCTGCAGGGCGGCCAGGGTGCCAATGGCGGCGTGAAGGGCGGTCGTGCGGTCGATGATAGGTACGCCGGCCCGAATGGGGGGCATCCCCTCCTCGCCGGTAACCATGGCAATACCCGACATGGTCTGGCCGATGGGGTCGTAGCCGATCTGCTCACGGTAGGGACCGAACTGGCCGTAGGCCGAGACGTTGACCATGATGATGCGGGGGTTCAGTTCCTTCAATACGTCGTAGCCGAAGCCCATATTTTCGATGGTGCCGGGGCGGAAGTTCTGAAGTATCACGTCGGAAATCCTGATCAGCTTGCGCAGGGCTTCCTTACCCTCTTCCTTGCGCAGGTCCATGCTCAGGCTCTTCTTGCCACTGTTGTACTGCACCCAGTAGGCGCTCTGCTTCCGGACCCAGGGGCCGTGGTAGCGGGTCTCCTCGCCGCCCAGCCGCTCCACCTTGATTACCTCGGCGCCCAGCCGGGCCAGAACCTGGGCGCAGCGGGGGCCGGCCTGGTGGCGCCCCAGGTCAATTACTCGAACTCCGCTCAAGGGACTATTGCCGTCTGCCATCTGAAACACCCCTCGTTTAGACTGCTGTAGTTTGGGGTAATTTACCACCGGATTGGGGAAAGGGCAAGCCAGCGGAAATTCGCGGAAGCCGTAGACTTTGCAGTCACCGCCGTTCCTGGAACAGCGTTAGTAGAGGAATCCACCAGGGCAGGGGACGTCAGGGCAGAGCAGGCTCCCTTGCCAATCAGGTTGCAGAAAGAGGCTTGAGTTGCGGGAAGCAGCTAATGCCTTATTCGCGAAACGGGTGAACCTCGCAAATGTTGGCCCCGTTGCCAAGGGTACGGTAATTGACGGTCTGGTATAGTCTGGTATTGTTTCGTGATTCTTGCTGGGGGCCCTCTCCTTATGAAGTCAAAGACTAGCACTTTTCTGTTGAAGTTCCGGTTCCTAATTCCTGTGGCGCTCCTGCTGGCCGTATTGGCCTGCAACAACGATGCCGACGCCACTCCCTTACCGGCGCCAACCCCGAATATTCCCGCGACGGTTCAGGCGCAGGTAACAAGCTACGTGGACTCATTGCCCACCGCCACTCCCTGGCCAACCAATACCCCCTATCCGACGGGTACGCCCTTCCCGACCCACACGCCCTACCCGACGGCCACGGCGCTGCCGACCCATACGCCCTACCCGACGCCAACTGCAATGCCAATTCTGGCGCCAGTTCAGGCGCCAACCCAAGCGCCGCTGCCCACCTATACTCCCTTTCCCACCTATACTCCCGCGCCTGCCCCCGCTTCGGTGAGGGTAACCTGGCCGACACCGGCTCCGGCCCCCACGGCCACACCGGTCCCACGCCTTTCCTTCGATGAGTTTGCTGCTCTGGATACCTCCGGAAGGGTTGACCCAATACTGCGCACTTCTGTACTGGGACCCAGCAACTGCGAACGTGTTGCCGACTTGAGCATTGAATTGAGCCAGCAGCAGGATATCTCCATCCTCAAGGTCTACGATATGCGGGTGTTCGTCAGCAACTCCAGGCGGGTGGAGTGTGCCGGCACTGCCCGATTGAGCCAGGGTAAGAACGCTCCCATAAACATTTTCGCGGAACATGATGGAGAAGGGGACAACTTCTACGGCTACCGCTTCCGCCAGCCGGCCAACCGCTAGCCGACCGCCAGTCAAGGGGATCAGGCAGGCCCCTGCTAGTGTCTGCCTGACCGCGTTTCCGGCGGACAATAGTCCCTTCACCAGACCCCAGGACCCCCCTACCCAGCCTCAGAATCCGTGATGGCCCATACTCCTGCTTTCACCAAGTCTGAGTCCCTGCCCTTCGGGTACAGGGGGTAGTTTTGATTGCAGATATGGACTGTTTTCTGGTCAGGCTGTCCACAGGCAAGATCAATATTGCCCAAGCCTCGCTCTCAGATGTATTGAGTCGGCCACAGAAAGTCGATAGAATCCAATGCCGTGTTGAGCCCTTGAGCCGCGAGCAACGGGTTTTGGGGCCATGCGAAGAGGACGGTACGGGCCCGTGGTTGACCCTCAACGGGTGCCATTTACAAGCCAGGGAACCTCTAAATTAGTCATCGACATGGTTGCGAAATGGAAAGCCATAAGGGGAGCTTAGGGGCACCGGCTATGAGATGAGTGCAGGCACCCCCATCCTGGCCTTCCCTATTCAAGAGCGAAGGGACTTGTTCAGAGGTTCCCTGGAACTGGTGTGCTTGGGATGATGCGCTGTGGGGCATGGCGGGACGGGAAGTCCATGTCCCATTTATTTATGTCAAATATGAATGTTTATTCATAAACTGTTGGTTCACTTAGACAGTCGCAATATAATCAATATTTAATAGGGGTCTTCCCTGCCTCGCCGCAGGATGCACTGGCCCCGCATTAGGAGTGATCACCGATGCAAGCTTCTCCGGCTCTGCTGACAGTACAGCTACCCCCGGGCCCGCGCGGCCTGCCGGTACTGGGTTCCCTGCCCTTCCTGGTAAAGGCGCCGACCCACCACAGCCTGAACCGGCTGGCCAAACAGCACGGGGACGTCTGCCTTTTTTACATTGGCAACGTGCCCACGGTGGTTATCAGCCACCCCCAGTTGATGGCCGAGGCCTTTGAGCAGGCCGATCTCGGGGAGGGAGGAATCGCCCGCCACATCCTTACCCAGGTCGATTCCGGACACGATCCCGGACACGATCCCGGTGAGGATGCCTGGGACGATGAAGGGTATGGTACCGAAGCTGATGGAAGAGCGCCGGCCCTGGCGCCCCACGGTGACCGTTGGCGGTACCTGCACCGGTTCACCACCGAAAAGCTGTTCGGCCCCGAAGGGCTGCAAATGCTGGAAAGGCACCACGTAGAGCCCATGGTGGGCGAACTGGCAGAACGCCTGGGCCGTCTGGCAGATGCGGGGAAGACGGTCAATCCGATGGCGGACTTTGACCATCTGGAATACAACCTGACCTTCCGGGCCGTCTTCGGTGCCAGCTGCCACGATTCGCTGGATTTCCTGAGCCTGAAGAGCCAACTGCGGGAGCATATCTCCTGGGACAACGACGTCGCCACGACCCTCAATCCCTCCGACTTCCTTTCCTGGTTCAAGGGCAGTCCCCGGAAGCTGGAACGGGAGGCCGAGCGACTCAAGCCCGACCGGGACCGGATCCTGGCCGGCCTGCTTAACGGCGTCCGCCAGCGCCCCGACTATGATCCTTCGGCGCCGAACTGCCTGGCGGAAGTGATGCTGGCCGCCCAGTCCGCCGGCGACCTGGAGTGGGCCGAAGTGCGCAGCCTTTGCTCCGGCATCCTTTCCGTAGCCCCCTCCGGCCTGGCCAAGTCCCTGAGCTGGCTGCTGTTGCTGCTGGCCAACCGCCCGGAAATCCAGGCGGGGGTCCACGAGGAAATAGACCGAGTCCTGGGCTGGGGGGCCGTTCCCGACACTGAGGACCTCAGCCGCCTGCCCTATACTTTTGCGTGCCTGGCCGAGTCCATGCGGTACCGGACCACATCGCCCCTGTCCATCCCCCGCCGGGCGGCGCGGGACACGGAGGCGGGCGGGTTCCAGATACCGGCCGGCGCCCAGGTGCTGGGCAACATCTACGCCGTCCATCACGATGACCGATTCTGGGCGTCGCCCCTCCGGTTTCTGCCCGAGCGGTTCATGCCGGGGCCCGACGGATCGCCGGCGCCAGCCTTGACCAACGGCGCATTCATGCCCTTCGGGACGGGGCACCGGGCCTGCACCGGACGCGCGCTGGCGGAGACTTCCACCTGGCTTCACGCGTCCCGATTGCTGAGCCGGCTGCGGTTTGAAACTCCGGACGAAACGCCCCTGCCGGAGGTCGAGGTCTTCGACAGGACCCTGTGCAAGACCATAGTTCCGCAACCTTACGACCTGAAGGTGACCCGCCGCTGGTAACAAGTTCTTTTCTTACTGATGAAAGGTGACAGACCTGCGTGTTCATTAGCGGGCAGGAATAGTTGGGGAACCTCTAAATAAGTCATCGAAATTACAACGAGGCCGAAATCCCTTAGCGGGACTTGGTGGCATCAGCTATGAGATGACCGCCGGCACCCCCTTCCTGACCTTCCCCCGTCGAGCGGGAAGGGACTTGTTCAGAGGCTGCCTAGATAGTCGAGGGAATGGACAGGCGGGGGGAATGGTGCTAAACCTTACTGCGTGATGCCCGCGCTGCTGGAGAGAAAGGAAGAGTACGGTCCCGCACCAGGTCCGACGTACGGCCCGATACAGGGCCCCATGCCGGACCCCATACCGGAAAAAGTCCTGGCCCGTCTGTGGCAGAAGCGGGCGGCCCGGCAAAGGGAATTCCGGACCAGCGCCGGACAGCGGGTGCGAGTCCTCTACGCCGGCCGGCCCGGCACTGCGGCCGGCCCCGACTTCCGGGATGCCCTGCTGGAGGTGGAAGCCCTGGGCCTGGTGCAGGGAGACGTAGAACTGCACCTGCGCCAGCAGGACTGGTACGCCCACGGCCACGCCGATGACCCCAACTACAACGGGGTGGTGCTTCACGCCGCCCTGGAGACCTCGCCCCAGCCCACCAACCTGCACAGCGGCCACCGGGCCCCGGTAATCTCTCTGGTCGCCCTGCTGGAAGCAGAGGAAACCCCCACCACGGGCATTTTCCGTAGGGAGCGGGAGGAAACCAAGGGGGACAATCTCTGGGCTATTTTGGCGGAACGGGGCTGGCCACGGCCAACCGACGCCGAGGGCATGGGCCTACTGCTGGATGCCGCCGGCGATGCCCGCTTCCGGGCCAGGGCGGCGGTTTTCACCTCATTCAACCGGGAGCAGCCTCCCAGCCAGACCCTGTACGAAGGTTTGCTGGAGGCCCTGGGCTATCGGGCCAACCAGCAGCCATTCCTCAAGATGGCCCAGCGCGCGCCCTGGGGCATCCTGGCCGAGGAAGCCCTGACATACCCAACTGATACGCAGGTAGCCGTCATGGAAAACCGGCTGCTGGAACTGTCGGGCCTGCCTGGACTGACGGGACCGTCCGGAGCCCGAGAAGGGGCGAGACACCGCCCGCCCGGTTACTGGAAGTCCCTGCAAGCCGAGGAGTGGCACACCTTTCGGGTGCGGCCGGCCAACCATCCCCGCCACCGCATGGGCGGCGCGGCCCGCCTGCTGGCGCGCTTTCTGGAGTCACCAAATGCCGCAAGTACTTCGGGAGCACCGATTGGTTGGGGAGAGCCAGCGGGGCCGGGCCGACTGGTGGCAGCACTAACCGAAATCGTGGCCGTCGGCAACGTGGGCAAACTCACCGCGGCCCTGACGGTGAAACGCCATGGGACGGCCGGTGGCAGCAAGAGCGCCGCATTCGTGGGCGCCGACCGGGCCAAAGATATGGCCGTCAACGTGGTCCTTCCCTTCTGCCATGCCATTGCTGAGAGCGACGACGAAGAAGGGGAAGGCGCGGCCCTGGCCCTTTACAAGAAATTCGGCAAGCTGCAGGAAAACGAAATCACCCGGGAAATGGGTGACCAGCTACTGATGCCGGAGTGGTCAGGGGTGGTAACCGGCGCCCGGCGCCAGCAGGGACTGATTCACCTGCACCGCCAACTGGTCTGATGACCTAATCCTGGTTGCAGGGCTCATCCTGGTTGCTGCTTTATCCCTGAATCTTTTCCGAACACTTTGGTCCCAATAGTGTAGTTGAGCCCCTGATGCAGGCTGTAAACCTCAGTCTGTCCCCCTGTCGCAGTGCCAGCTTCGGGATGGACACTGGCCCGTAACGTGGAAGTTCCTGCCTTCGCAGGAACGACGGGCTGCCCCAACACTGTCCCTTAATGCCTTTTGGACCGGCTTCAACCTTTACCCATCAACCCTAGACCTCAACTATAAGCACCCACATGGGGCCCCGGCCCACTTCGTAGGTGCCGATGCGCTCCAGCGCGCCGCTGGCGTTGTCGATGCGGAAAGCAGCCAGCTTTCCCGATTCCAGTCCCGCCGAGTAGAGGTAGCTGCCCGTGGGGTCGATGCCGAAGGCCCGGGGCACCGCCTCGGAGCGGGTCCGTCCCAGGGGACTCAGACGCCCGTCATCTCCCACCGCGTAGCGGGCGATGCTGTCGTGGCCGCGGTTGGGGGCATAGACGTACCTGCCGTTGGGGGTTATCTGGATCTGGGAGCAGCTGTTCCGTTCCCGAAAATCGCGAGGCAGGGTCGTAACGGTCTGGAAGGGACTCAGGCCGCCGGTGGCCGGATCCAGGTTGTAGCCCGTCACACTGCACCCCTGTTCGTTGGAGACGTAGATGATGTCCCGGTTGGGGTGGAAGCAGAAGTGGCGGGGACCGTCGGGCCGTTCGGGGCTGACCCGCGGCGGGTTGTTGGGGGTAATGTGCCCGGAACCGGGGTCGAACCGGAACTGGAAGATAGCGTTGGGCCCGTCGCCGGCGGCGATGTGGGGCACGTAGCCGTAGCGGTTAGTCGGATCGGTCTGGAAACAGTGGGCGCCGGTGCCCGTAGCCACCCACTCTACCGGCGGACCGGTCACCGCGCCGTCATCGCCGATGGCGTGGACGGCGGCATGGCCGGCATTGTAGTAGGCCGACAGCAGGTAGCGGCCGGCACGGTCGGTGGAGATGAAGCAGGGGTCCGACTCCAGCCCCGCCGTTCCGATCAGGTCAATTTGGCCCTCCGACGGGTCGAGGCGGTAGCTGGAGACCTCCAGGGCGTCCCGCCGGCCCACGTAAATGAACTGCCGGTCCGGGCTGGCGGTCATGGGCGCCGGGCGGCCCGGGACAGCGACCTCGCCCAGCCGTTCCAGGCTGCCGTCGGAGGGGTCCAGGGCAAAGCGCAGGACCTTATTCTCTCCCGAAATTGACACGTACATGTAGAAAGCCATTGTTGTACCTCATTGATGTGTGGCATTTGTCGAGTTTCTGAATGGCCGTGATTCTATCACAGGGGGCAAGGGAAAAGGCCTCACATACGGCCCATCTTTGCAGGTAATCGCGGCGTCGCTTCCGGCCCGCTCATGGTGAGCGTCTCGACCCATCGCCCCCCTGGAGTTCCAGCCTTCGACAAGCTCGGTATGAGAGGAACCCAGACGCGCACTCTTCGACAAGCTCAGCATGGGTTGTTCTAACGGGTACCTCCTTTAGCAGGAACTCCGGCACCGCTCCCTGCATTAGAAGGAAAGGGCGCCCTGTGTGGTAACATTTTCTCCAACCGCAAAGCTCACAAAAGGTAACAAGAATGGCAACAACAGCCCCTTACGGTTCCTGGAAATCGCCCATAACCTCGGAGACCATCGTGGCCGAGGCGGTGGGACTGGGCGGCATTGCCCTGGACGGAGACGACATTTACTGGCTTGAGTCACGGCCCTCGGACGGAGGACGGAGGGTCATCGTCCGCCGCACGCCGGACGGGGAAACCGCGGACATGACGCCCCGCCCCTTTAATGTGCGCACCCGGGTGCACGAGTACGGCGGCGGCGATTTTACCCTGGCCGGTGGAGTGCTGTATTTCGTCAACTTCGAGGACCAGCGCCTGTACCGGCAGGAGTTGGGCGGCGAGCCGCAGCCCCTTACTCCAGAGGCTGACCCAGTCGGGGGACTGCGTTACGCCGACTTCGTGGTGGATGCTACCCGCCAGCGTCTCATCTCCATACATGAAGACCACACCGGCGGCGGCCCTGAACCCGTCAACTCGCTGGCGGCGGTACCCCTGGAGGGCGGCGAACCGAAGGTGCTGGTTTCGGGCAGCGACTTCTTCGCCACGCCGCGCCTCAGTCCCGACGGAGCCCACCTGGCCTGGCTCTCCTGGAACCACCCCAACATGCCGTGGGACGGCGTGGAACTGTGGGTCGCGGCATTGGACGGCAATGGCGAAGTCGGGTCGCCGGACCTGGTTGCCGGCAGCCTGGAGGAAGCGGTTTTTCAGCCCGAGTGGGGTCCGGACGGCAGGCTTTACTTTGTCTCCGACCGCACCGACTGGTGGAATCTTTACCGGCGCACTTTCGATGGTCAGGTTGCGCCGGTAACCGGACCCCTGGGCATGGAGTTCGGCAAACCCCACTGGGTCTTTGGCTCGGCCACCTACGGTTTTGCCGCCGCGGACCGGATAATCTGCGCCGCCAATGACCGGGGAACCTGGGGCCTCTACAGCCTCGACACCACGAACGGGCGGTTGGAGGGCCTGGACCTGCCCTACACCGAGATGGGCCGCGCCGACCTGAAGGTGGACGCCGGGCAAGTGGTCTTCGGCGCCGGTTCCCACACCGAACCCCTGTCCATCCTGAGGCTGGATCTGGCAGATAACAGCCTGATGCAATTGAGGAAGGCCTCGGCAGCCGCGGTAGACTCCAGCTACCTGTCCGCGCCGCAAGCTATCGAGTTCTCCACCGAGGACGGCCTCACCGCCCACGCCTTTTATTACCCGCCGAGCAACGGGGATTACGCCGCTCCCGAAGGGGAGAAGCCGCCCCTACTGGTCAAGAGCCACGGCGGCCCCACGGCAGCGGCCTCCAGGTCCCTGGACCTGACCATCCAATACTGGACCAGCCGGGGCATCGCGGTGCTGGACGTCAACTACGGGGGGAGCGTCGGCTACGGCCGCGAGTACAGGGACCGGCTCAAGGGCCGCTGGGGCATCGTAGACGTGGACGACTGCGTCAACGGCGCCCGCCACTTGGTGGCGCGGGGCGAGGTGGACGGCAAGCGGCTGGCCATCGACGGGGGCAGCGCCGGAGGCTACACCACCCTGGCGGCCCTGGCTTTCCGCGACGTGTTTCAGGCGGGGGCCAGCCATTACGGGGTCAGCGACCTGGAGGCTTTGGCCCAGGACACCCACAAATTCGAGTCCCGCTACCTGGACCAGCTCATCGGCCCCTATCCGGAACGGCGAGACCTCTACGTGGAGCGGTCTCCCATTAACTTCACCGATAACCTGTCCTGTCCGTTGATCCTCTTCCAGGGACTGGAGGACAGGATTGTGCTGCCCAGCCAGGCGGAGCTGATGTTCGAGGCGGTGCGGGCCAAGGGCCTGCCCTGCGCCTACATTCCCTTCGAGGGGGAGCAGCACGGTTTCCGGCGGGCCGAGAACATCCGGCGCGCCCTGGACGGGGAGCTTTACTTCTACTCACGGGTCTTTGGTTTCGATCTGGCCGATGCCGTGGAACCGGTGGAGATCGAGAATCTTTAGTTTGTCCACGAAGGAGAGCTAAGAGGCACCAAGGGGACTTTTTATCCACGAATAGGCACGAATCCCCACTGATTTTTGCCGGTTAGAATATTTGTGCCCGTTCGTGTATATTCGTGCATAAATTTGATCCATAGGGGAGGCCCTGTTCATGGACTTCTATCAGCATGTGTTCGCTGGCAATCCGCTGGACCGGGGCGAGGTTGAACGCCGGGACGAGGCTTGGATTGCCGACCAGGCCCGGGACCCGGGGAGTCGCTTCCTGCCCATGCGCGGGCCGGGGGTGCTGGTTAACGCCGCCGCCACGGGCAACGGCGAGCCGGCGCTGGGCTGGCTGAGCTGGTCCGACCTGGAACCCCACGTCACCAGCACATCGCCCCTGCTGCTGGGGATGGAAAACGGCACGACCTACTTTGCCATCGACCTGACCAGGGATGAGTCCGCTGCCGCCACCGTGGAAGCCCAGGGCGACTACCGGTTCGAGGAGGCCCGATCCGCCGCCGAGAACCTGCTCAGCGGACCCGAGGCCGCCATAATGGCCCAAGGCCGGGCCCAGGTGAACTGGCACAACCGCCACGGTTTCTGCTCCGTATGCGGACACGCCACCGAGATGAGGCGAGGCGGGCAAAAGCGGGAATGCACCTCGTGCAAGGCTGAGCACTTCCCCCGGACGGACCCGGTGATCATTATGCTGGTCCACGACGGCGAACGGTGCCTGCTGGGCCAGTCCCGGGGCCGCTTGCAGGCGATGAACCGCTACTCCGCTTTGGCCGGTTTCATGGACCAGGCCGAGGCCATCGAGGAGGCCGTGGCCCGGGAGGTAATGGAGGAGGCCGGCATTCGGGTGAAGCAGGTGCGCTACCACTCCTCCCAGCCCTGGCCCTTCCCGTCGTCGCTGATGATCGGGTGCCACGCCGAGGCCGACACCACGAGCATCAACATGGACAACGAGGAGATGACCGACGTGCAGTGGTTTGACCGCTCGGAGGTGCTGCTGGCCCTGGAGGAGAAGAGCGAGAAGCTGCGGCTGCCCGGCCCAATTGCCATTGCCCACCACCTGATCAAGGCCTGGGCTTACGGGGAGGTCATTTAAGAGTTACGAGTTACGAACTCTGCCAGCCCCTGCGAGTGCCAGGGGCTGGCTGCAGATGACTAAAGGGGGACTGTAAATGAATGCTGTCGAGAAACAGTCCTCTCCAATTCTTCATTTCTATTTCGCTATTCGTAATTGAATAGGGAGGGCGGCAGATGACCACCACCGATTACTCGGCCCTGGACCGGCCCGAAATTTCCATGAATTCCTTCTATCCCCGGCGCAACTGGACGTCAACTCCGGCGGGCGCCCAGGACTTTGCCATCCCGGTGGCGGAAGACATTAGCCTGTCCTGTCGCTTCTTCCCGGTGGCCAACACGCAGCCGACCATCCTGTTCTTCTATGGCAACGGGGAGACGGCCGCCGACTACGACAACATCGCCCCAATATACAACCAGGTGGGGGTCAACTTCTTTGTGGCCGACTACCGGGGCTACGGCCAAAGCGGCGGCCTGCCCTCCTTCGGCACCATGCTGGACGACGGTCATGTGGTCAGGGACGAACTGGTCAAGGCGCTCTCCAGCGGCGGCTATGCGGGAGACCTCTTTGTCATGGGCCGTTCCATGGGCCGGCACGCCGCCTTTGAGCTGGCGACCAACAGTCCGGAAGGAGAGTTGAAAGGGGTAATCATCGAAAGCGGCCGGCCCATCCTGGGCAACTTCTGCTATGGTGTGGAGCCGGCGGTAGCGGAGCAATTGGAGGCCGGCTACCGGGCCAAGGTGGCGTCAATAGTCTTGCCGGCCCTGGTAATCCACGGAGAGGAGGACACCCTGGCGCCGGTGGAGCAAGCGCGGGAGATGTACAAGAGCTTTGCCTCGGAGCAGAAACGCATTCTCACCATCCCCGGCGCCGGCCACAACGACCTGCTTTACCGTGGCATCAACGAATACTTCACGGCTATTCGGGAGTTTGTGGGGGTTTAGGGAAGATTCAGCGGGGTAATTAGGCAGGCAAAGTACAGCGACTAGACTCCCAACAGTTCACGTCTGGAGTTATTTCGCCCTTCGATGCTGGTTCCAGGCTACGGTTGGGATTCTTCCCATCGTTCAGAATGACTGGGAAAGGTGATGGACAGGAAGGGCGGACACACAGGTCCGCACCTACATGGGCCTCTTTCGTGTTTCCTGGTCTTTTTCGTGGCTGACCAGTAAAGGGTCAGGCAAACCTGGGCAGCACTTCCTGACCGAACAGTTCCACTGCCCTTAGCGAGTCCTTGTTGGGCATTCCGGGCCACTGGCACCGCAGCACCAGTTCCTCAATCCCCAGCTCCCGGTATTTCTCGATTTCCGCGGCGCACTCGTCGGGGCTGCCGATTATGAACCGGTCGGTCAGCACCTGCTCAAAGCCCACGTCGATGCGGTCGGCCTCGGGCAGTTCCTGGCTGTGGCCAGAAGCAGCCCGGTCCTGGTACAGCCACTCGACGTGAGGGCGTGCTATACGGATGGCCTCCTCCCGGGTCTCGGCTATGAACATCTCCCGCCAGGCTGAAATATACGGTTGCTTGCCCGCTGCCTTGGCCGCCTCCCGATAAAGTTCCACCTGCCGCCCGATGGTGGGCAGCGTGGAACGAGAGCTGACCAGCCAGCCGTCGGACAGCCTCCCTGCGCGGCGGACGCCCCGGTCCTGGTTGGCGGCGATGTATATTCGAGGGTAGGGCTGCTGCAGGGACTTACCTGCGGCAGGAATGTCATTCATCTGGAAGTGCTGGCCCCGGTGAGTAACCCGGTCTTCACTCCACAGTTGCTTCATTACCTCCAGCACTTCACGGAAGCGGGAAAGCCGTTCCTCCTTGGGAATACCGAAGCCCTCGAACTGGAAGTCGCGCCAGCCCAGGGCCGGGGCCAATACCAGCTTGCCGCCGCAGATAACATCCAGGGTGGAAAGCTGCTCCGCCGCCTCGACGGGGTGGTACAAGGGCAGCAGGCCCACAAAGCCCAGCTCCAGGTCCGGGGCCTCGGCGGCCACCCGGGCTAAGAGCAAGGTGGCGTGGAAGTCGTTGTTCAGGTAGGCCGCGCCAGTCCAGAGGGAGTGGTAACCGTATTTGGCGGCCAGCCGCGACTTTTCCAGACGACCCTCCAGGGCCTCGGCCCGGGATTCGTGGGGCAGGTTGCCTCCCCCCAGGTTAATTCCGAATTTCATGGTGCGGCAATCTCCTCATTGTCGGGACTCAATAACGGTTTGAGGTACTCGGATGCTGCGTGGAGTTCAAAGCCCACCACGTCGAACCCGTCCTCCTCGCTGCCAAAGTCAATTATCAAGGGAGATGTAACTTCGTTTGAAACCCGGATCTTCCGGCCCGGCACGAGCACGTAGAGGATATCGAGGTCCTCGTCGCATGAAACTTTGAGGTATTTTCGCCGGATATTTTCGGCTTCATAGTTCACCTCGCTGGTGCCGTCTTGTTGCCCCAGTGTCGAAGTGGGTTGTCACAATTGTGCGGTCACCTTCTTTGGATACCGCTACCTTCAACAGTTGGTTTATGTATTCCCCATAGCCAAAGTAATTGGTGGAGTTCTTCTTTTCGTCGTCTACTACAGCTATAGGATTGTCTATCGTTTGCGCTACCCATTCTACACTAATGTCCCTCTGCCAAACCCCATGCAGGACGTGCTGAGACAGAAGCCGCTCCTTGCCGGAGGCAAGGATGAAAGTCGGCTCGGACGGACCTAACGTCGGTACGAAACATCTCCCATTTTCATTGACCGGACACAATGAACAGACGGGGATGGTATCATAACCCCACATCAATCCCTGTGAAAACCAACGAAATCTGAAGTCCATCAAACGGGAGGTTTCCCCATGTCAGAGCGAATACCTATAGTGCCCGAAGGCTTGGCGGCGAGCCCTGCCTTTTCACCCGGCGTCCGCGTCGGAGAGTTTCTGTTCGTTTCCGGCCAGATAGCCCAGGGCGCGGACGGCCAGTTGGTGGGCGAAGGCGACTGCGCCGCCCAGACCCGCCAGGTCATGGCCCGCATCCGCACCATCGTTGAGGCGGCAGGGGCCAGCATGCAGGACGTGGTCAAGATTACGACCTTCCTGGTCAACCTGGACGACTACCCCGACTTCAGCGCGGTCCGCTCCGAGACCTTCCCCGCCAGTCCACCGGCCAGTTCCACGGTGGTGGTGGCCGCACTGGTCCGACCCGAGTTCCTGGTTGAAGTTGAGGCGGTGGTGCATATTCCAGGCAATTAAGAGCCAGGGATTCGGCTGAAGGCGGGAAATTTAATCGCTTCAGCCGCTTCAGCCTCCGCCGGCGCATTTCAGTCCCTATTTCTAAATTCGTAATTCCTAATTGATTTCGGAGGCAACGAAATGAAACTGGCCAGATTCGGCTATGACGACTGGGAAAGCTACGGCCTGGTGGAGGGCGACCGCGTCAGCGTCATCCAGGGCAGCATCTTCCGCGAGCACACCGTCACCGGCGTCTCCTACGCCCTCAGTGAGGTCAAGCTGCTGCCGCCCACCCAGCCCACTGCCTATTGGGCCGTGGGTCTCAACTACGCCGCCCACATCGCCCACCAGGAAGAAGCCCTGGACGCCGAGCGCATCCAGCGGGACTCGTCGGCCTTCCGGCCCTGGCAGAAGGGGGCCAACTGCATCATCGGCCCCGGCGAGAACATCGTCCTGCCCGCCGAGTCCGATTATGTCCACTATGAGGGAGAGTTGCTGATAGTCATTGGGAAGCCGGCCCGCCGCGTGTCCGTGGAGGACGCACCGAACTATATCTTGGGCTATTCCATCGCCAACGACGTCAGCGGCGAGGGTTCCTGGGCCGCCGACCTGTCCAACTGGCGGCGCAAGATGTGCGACACCTTCGGCCCCGTCGGCCCGTGGATTGAGACCGACGTGGACCCCCACGACCTGGAGATCATCACCCGCCTCAACGGGCAGGAGCACGACCGGGGCAGCACGTCGGGCATGATCTACAACTGTTACTACACCGTCAGCGGCATCAGCCAGTTCGTGACCCTGCGCCCGGGTGATCTCATCCTCACCGGAGCCCCAGGGTCGGTGGAGCAGTTGCACCACGGCGATGTGGTGGAGATTGAGATTCCAGGAATCGGCACGCTGTCCAATCCGGTGGTGGCTGAGGAGGTTTAGTGTGTTCAGTGAGTGAGGGCCCACAAGGGGTGCCACTGCTGAATCCGATGGTTGTTGTGCAGTGGCACCCCTTGTGGCTGCCTTGTTCTTTTTCTCCTCCCTCCCCTTTGATACCCCACCCGGTTTAGCGGTATACTGTTGCCCGGTTTGGCGCCACGGATGCGCGCACCAGGTTACCTTTTTGAAGGCCAAATTCATTTGATAGCGTGATCGCGGGAGGTCTCGGGTGGAATTCAGTATTGCAGTTCTCAGCGGCGACGGCATTGGGCCGGAGGTTACCGCCGAGGGGGTTAAGGCCCTGGAGGCGGTGGGCCGCGCCTTTGGCCACACCTTCAACCTCGAATACGGCGACGTGGGCGGTATCTCCATAGACAAGCATGGTACGCCCCTTACGACGGAAGTTCGAGAACTGGCCGGCGCCGCCGACGCAGTCCTTTTCGGCGCGGTGGGCGGGCCCAAGTGGGACGATCCATCGGCAACAGTGCGGCCCGAGGACGGCCTGCTCCAACTACGTTCCCACCTGGGCGTCTTCGCCAACATCCGCCCCGTCAAGGTCTATCCCAACCTGGTGGAATCCAGCGTCCTGAAGCCCGAGGTCCTGGAAGGGGTAGACATGGTGGTGGTGAGGGAACTGACCGGCGGGCTCTACTACGCCGAGCCCAAGGGCCGCCACCAGACTCCCCAGGGCTGGACGGGCGTGGACACCATGCGCTACAGCGAGGGCGAGATCGAGCGGGTCCTTAGGGTAGGGTTTGAGCTGGCCCGGGGCCGTCGCAAGAAGCTGGCGTCCATCGACAAGGCCAACGTGCTGGAATGTTCCCGCCTCTGGCGGCAGATTGCCACCCGCCTGGGCGAGGAGTACCCCGATGTGGAGCTGGAGCACGTTTTGGTAGACGCCTGCGCCATGCAATTGATACAGCGCCCAGCCCACTTCGATGTCATTGTGGCGGAGAACACCTTTGGAGACATCCTCACCGACGAGGCGGCAGTGCTGTCCGCCTCCATGGGCCTGCTGCCCTCGGCCAGCCTGGCTGACGTGCCCATAGAGGGGCGCAGGATCCCCGGCTTTTACGAGCCTATCCACGGCACCGCGCCGGACATAGCCGGACAGGGCATTGCCAATCCGGTGGCCTCCACCCTCAGCGTGGCCCTGATGCTACGCTACTCCCTGGGCCTGACCGAAGAGGCGGCCAGCGTCGAACGGTCGGTGGAAATGGCCCTGGATGCCGGGCACCGCACTCCGGATATAGCAGTGGAAGGCACCCACCGGGTCAGCACGACCGAAATGGGCGACCTGATCGCCAACGCCATAGCGCCGTAGTTTCAATTACGAATTACGAATTAATGATTACGAACCGGGTTGTCGGACGAAGGGTTCGGGTTCACCCGCAGTTATTTAGGGTCAGTAGCTCGAGTCAGACACATCCACCTCGACCCCGAATGGCCTCGTCTCTACGAAAGCGGGAACCTTGGCACCATTACGTAGAGGTTGGCAACACGGATGAGGCCGTTGCCCGGCCCGTGCTGCCAATTATTGATTCGTAATTCCTGATTAGTAATTCAAGGAGAACCATGCCTTTCGTACCCGACCAGGTCAGCCTGCTGGTATCCGTGCCCATTTTCCTTGCCAGCGCGGCTGCCGTCATATTTATGGGCATTCAGTTGGCCAAGTATGGCGACGCCCTGGCCACCCTTACCGGCTGGGGCCGCCTCTTCGTGGGCAGCATTCTTGTTGCATTGGCAACCTCCCTGCCCGAGTTGTCCAACAACATCACGGCCGTGCGGATCGACAATCCGGAACTGGCACTGGGCAACGTGGTCGGGGCCAACATGATCAACATGTTCACCATGGCACTGGTGGCCATAATCTTCGGCGGACGGCGTTTTCTGCAACAAGTGGCTCCCGAACAGGGCTATCTGATCGTACTGGCGGCCATTCTCACCGGCCTGGTAGTGCTGTTTGCCGGCTGGCACGCCCTGGCGCCCAACGCCATAACGGAAGCCAACATCTGGCAGATCGGGGTATCCTCCATATTCCTGCTGGTGGTCTACGTTATAGGTATGCGGATTGTCTACCAGCGAAGGCCGGCAGATTCGGAGGAGGAGGCTGAGGACCCGGGAATGACGCTGACCAAGGCCTGGGTAATTTTCGGCCTGGTATCGCTGGGTGTAATCATCGCGGGAGTGTTCCTGGCCCAGAGCGCAGACTGGATTGCACAGTCCACCGGCATATCCTCCGGAGTGGTGGGAATCCTGGCCGTGTCCATTGTAACTACCATGCCCGAAGCTTCAGCCTGCGTGGCGGCAGCCCGCATGGGGGCGGCGGACCTGGGCGTGGCCGGCCTCTACGGCAGCTGCGTCTTCAACGTGACCATACTGTCTTACGCCGACCCATTCTTCCGCAACGGCGTTATCATGAACTTTGCCTCGCCGGAGCACTTCGTTTCCGGCATCATTGCCGTGGGCCTGATTTTCTTCGGGGGAATTCTGCTGTGGGGCCGCAACCGGTTCTCCCAGCCGGTGATAGTGTCCGGACTGGCGGTCATGGCGGCGGTGTACATCGCCGGCGCAGCGTGGGTGGCAGCCCTGGGCGCGCCCAGTTAAACCTGCCATGACAAGACAAAACGACCATATTACGCCACACAATATAGCTCACCCATTTTACAATTACGCCCAAGCAGGGGTTGACATTACGCCTCAATCGGTTCAGGCTTAATTAATCTATTTTGGAGGCGTACTATGGTCATAAAACAGCGTAGTCCCAATTATCCGGGTGTGGATCTGCCCACTGCAATTCAGCACGTTCGAGACCTCTATTCCAAGGTTAAAGGGGGGGAATTTACGATACTAGATGCTGCTCAAAACTGGAATCTTAGTGCTGGAAGCGGCGGCGTTAGGCGAAGGATGGGTGCCTTAAGGCAGTATGGACTGATAGAACAGAGGAAGGGAGATACAGCTAAGTTAACTTCGAGATCATTAACATTAGTACTTAGGCACCAAGCTTCCAATGAGTTTAAGGAAGCTGTGCAAGAGGCTATTCTAACGCCCGATCTTTTTAAGGAGCTATACGAAACAGGGAAGTACCAATCTGCAGACGATGCCCTAAAGCAGCACCTTGTGATTGAAAAAAGATTCTCTGATGAGGGTGCCTCTAGATTCATTGAGGTTATGAAGGAATCTTTCAATTATGTGGGCTTGGGCAGTGAAGAGACTTTTGAAAGTTATAACGAGGGCGTAACTGAAAAATATAACCAAGATTTGCCTATTAATTCTCCAACTAACAGCGATAAAGTGCGGTTTTCTATTTCAGGCGGCCCGGCCTTGTTTAACTTGGATCTACCTTTACCCTTAACTGAAGAGATGTGGAATAGCCTGATTGACATGATTAATACTCTCAAGCCCATGCTTGTGCAGCCTGCTGGTTTTGGCATGATTCCTGAGTCCAAACAGTTGGACTTTGACCTGGACGAATTCGAAGAAGTCGATGAAGAGTAAGTCTCTGAAATCCCATCGGTTGACGGTCGACTGAACCTGCCATAGACTGGCCCCACCAAATCGAATGTTACCGCATGTACCTTTCTGGGGGTGTCATGACCAGCCAAGCCACCGCCGCCGACTTCGTTTCCAAGGTGAAACGTCCCACAGATATCGACCGGTTCTGGGACGACGTTCTGGCCCAGACTGCCGAGATTCCCCTGGATGCAAGTGTTGTCCACGACCCTCTCCGCTCCACGCCGCAGGTGGACGTTTACCAGGTCCACTTCACCAGCCTGAACAACGTACGCATCGCCGGCTGGTACGCGCGTCCCGCCAACCATGCTGGACAATTGCCGGGGCTGTTGGTGGTTCCCGGCTATTCCATGGAGCCCCTGATTCCCAAAGCCTGGGCAGCCAAGGGATACGCTGCCTTCAGCGTTGCGCCCCGAGGCAAGCTGCGCAGCAACGACCAGTTCAACCCCGGCTATCCCGGCCTGCTTACCTACGGTATTGTGGACCGCAACACCTACACCTACCGGGGATTCTACATGGACGCCTGCCGCGGCGTCGACTTTCTCCTTTCCCGGGATGAGGTGGACTCCGAACGGCTTGGCGTTACCGGCCACAGCCAAGGCGGCGGCCTGTCGGTGGTGGTGTCGGCCCTGCGGCGAGAAATCACGGTGGCCACCGCCGGCGCGCCCTTCCTCTGTGGCTATATGGACGCTATTGAGCTTACCGACGGCTATCCCTACCAGGAAATTGCCGACTACCTGAGGCAGCATCCCGAAAGCCGCCAGCAGGTTACGGTTACCCTGGCTTACTTCGACGGGATCAGCCTCGCGCCGCGGGTTACCTGCCCAATCATTGTCAACATCGGCCTTCAGGACAGTACCTGCCCGCCGGAGACCGGCTACGCCCTGTTCAGGGCAATCGGAAGCGAGGACAAGGCCCTCTACGATTACGACGGCCACGGCCACGACGCCAATAACCACGATCACGCCAGGATCATCGACGCCTTCCTGGCCCAGCACCTTCAATCCTAGAAATGTGGCCGGAAACCCCGATTCTCCCCAAGCCGTCGTTTTCTTAACGTCGATTGTCGATGTAACAGTGGGCTCTTGAAACGTATTGCATACACTACGGTGCCGTTTAAGACTGGAATACATCTGCCTGGCATAACGCGAAACTTGGCCAATGGCTTTCCGGCCAGACTTCTAGGGGGGCCCCAGCTATGACTTCATCAACGACTTCATCAACCGAGGGAAACCCCCTGGAATTTGACGCTTACTGGCAGGCAACCATGGCTGAACTTGCCAAATTGCCGACAGCTCCGGAGGTGGAAGAGATCCCCCTGCGGTCCACGGAGTTTGCCACTGCCTATGCCGTGCAAATAACCTCCATCGGCCCCTACCGCATCTTTGGCTATTTGAGCATTCCCCAAGGGCAAGGGCCTTTCCCCACCCGCTACTTCCTGCCCCGCTACGGGAGCGTAGCCGACCTGGTGCCCCAGGGAACCTCCAACAACCAGCGCCGCCAGTACGTCACACTGGCCATCTGCGCCCGCGGCCAGCGGAACTCCGACCGGCCTTATGCCGCCAGTTTCCCCGGCCAGTTGACCCACGGCATCGCCGACCCGGAAGGATATATCTACCGGGGCATTGTGGCCGACTGCTGCCGCGGGCTGGAGTACCTGCTCCAGCGGCCTGAAGTGGACCAGACTCGCATTGCCGCCATCGGCACCGATATGGCCCTGGTCACGGCGGCTCTCTGTCCCCAGATTACCCACCTGGTCTGCACCCCGGTAATCTTCCACCGGACTATGGAGCGGGCCGGCAGCACCCAGGCCTATCCTCTGGAGGAAATAAACGACTACCTGCGCCAGCATGCCGACCGGCGAGAGAGAGTGGCGAACACCCTGGCCCACTACGACCTGCGCCGGTTCGCCCCCAAAGTAAGGGGTACCACCCTGCTGATGGCGGAAGCACGGGGCGGCACCCTGGACGCCTCGATTCTGGAACCGATGGCCCAGGACATCCAGGGTCAAACCCTGGTTCACGAATCGGAAAACTCCGGCTTCAAGGACGGCGCCTTCAGCGAGACCTGGTTGTCGGAGCAGTTGGGCATGCCAGAACCCAGCCTGCCACCCCACTGGCAGGCACGGGGCTGACAGTTAAAGAATTATCTCAAAACCACCAGTGAAATTCGCAGTTGCGGGCGGCAGTGATATTGCGCTACCCGTCACCCCCATCCTGACCTTCCCCCATCAAGGGGGAAGGAACCCGGCTGACCGGTTCGGTCAGGTCACCGGCACGTCAAGCAGTAATCCCCTTCACCTGGTGCGTAAAGGAGTCGAACCCTGATGCCCTATCTCTCCCTGCCCGGCGTTGATCTCTGGTACGAGGATACGGGAGGCCCTGGCACGCCGGTAGTCCTGCTCCATGCCGCTTCGGGTACGACAGAATGCTGGGTTCACCAGCTTTCCACCTTCACTGCAAACGGCTACCGTTGCGTCTCCTATGACCGACGAACCTGGGGACGTTCCCGACCCACCGACTCCGGCCTTCAACCCGGTTACGCCGGCGACGACCTTCACGCCTTGCTGGAAGCCTTGGGGCTGGAACGGGTACACCTGGTGGGCACGGCGGCGGGAGCCATACCGGCGCTGGACTACGCTCTGAGACACCCGGAGCGGGTACGCAGCCTGGTGGCAGCCAACACCATTGGCGGCGTCCAGGATAGCGAGTACCTGGAGTTGCAACACCGCCTCCGGCCCCAGCAGATACAAGACCTGCCCGTAGAGTTGCGGGAGGTCGGCCCCTCATACCGGGGCAAAGACCCCGACGGCGCCGCCCGCTGGCTGGAAATCGACCAGGCCAGCCGTCCCTATGGCCCAATTCCCACCCAGCCCCTGCGGGAGCCCATAACCTACGCGAGGCTGGCCACCATGCAGGCGCCGGTGATGGTGCTGTCCGGCGAGGCGGACCTGCTGTCGCCACCGGCGCTGATGCGGTTGCTGGCAGACCACATCCCCTCCAGTCGCTTCGTGTCCCTGTCCGACGCCGGTCATGCCGGCTTCTGGGAACGTCCCCATGTCTGGAACGGACTGGTGCTGGAGTTCATCGGTCAGCACTGATATTTGGATTTAAGTCACGAATTGACACGAATATTCGCTGAGTGTGGCCTTCCCCCAAGGCCGATTTGCCTCATTTGCCTGGAAATTCGTGAAAAGCGTTCCCATTGTTGAACATTCGTGTATATTCGTGATTAAACAAGAAAGGCAGGTGAAAAAATGCCGCGAGTTACCATCAACTTGGGAGAAGATTCGGGACGCGCCCTCACCGGGGCAACCTGGCGGTACGCCATTGGTTACGTCCCCGGCGAAGAAAACGGCGGGCTCGTGTTCGAGAGCGGCGGCGGCAGTCCTGCCAGGCTGGCGGACTACGACGACTCCGGGTGGCAGGTTATCACCGACCTGCCCCAGCGCAACTCCGGGGGGTTCACCTTCTGCTGGTACAGGACCACGATAACCATTCCGAATACGGTGGAGGGACATCCTACTGCCGGAATGCGGGTCCAGTTCGAGACCTGTGTGGACGATTACGGGGAAATCTGGATTGATGGGGAATGTAACCGGGACCGTGGTGCCATCCAGGGATTCAACGTGTCCCAGCGGACACCGGTAACCCAGAACGCCCAGCCCGGCCAGCAGCACACCATCGCCATACTCGCGACCAACGGCCCGCTGGGTTCACCCTTCGGCACCGTATTCGTCCGCTACGCCAACCTGGGATTTGAGTGGACTGGGGACTAGCCTGGTCGCGCGGCCCTTTCGGACGCGCTACTAAATCCCCTCATGGCGAACTTCTCGAACAATCGTTCTGCTATAAGGGGCATCCTTTCGACAGGATCAGGATGAGCGGGGCTCCAGCAGGCTCGGGGTGGGCGGAACGTCAAGCGGAACTGCGCCAACTGCTGCGTTCCGAGTTAAATGGTAACGTGAAAGTGCCGGGGCAGCCCTTGTGGCTGCCCCGGCAAAGTTACCAAACCACTTGAAGCGCAACGCTACCTGCGCCGATCCGTAACGGCAGTCCTAAACCGACACTTCCCTTCCGCTGTCCGATGCCTCCTGTATCCGGTCAATGAACTGGTGCAGGCGCACCGCTTCGGCAAAGTCGGGCTGGCCGCCGCTACTCTCGCGGATGCTCTCGCCAAACTTGTAGTACATCTGGCCCACGTTGTAAGGGGCGCCCAAGGGCATTCCCTCCAGTACATAGGTGTAGCTGGCGGGCACTGGCAAGTCTTCAAGCCGGTTGCCACCCTGAACTCCCTGAACACGGGTGCCGAAGTGGTTAGGCGACTCCTCGGAGGAGGCCACAAGGGTTCCTTCGCTGCCGTAAATTTCCATCCGGTAGCCGCTGCCGGCCCAGGGATTGCTGGCCACATGCACGGAGGCCACTCCCCCTGATTGCAGTTTCCCGCTGACCAGGATGTTGTCCGGCGAGGTAACCTCGACATACTGCTCGGTGTCGGTCTCATACCACTGGTTGACCTGGGTGCTGACCACTGACGCGACCCTATTGAAGTCTCCCACAACGAACCACAGAGCGTCGATGGTATGCCCGTGGACAATGGTCAGGGTATTTGCCCCAGACTCCCGGTCTCGCTGCCAGGTACGATCAGATGTCCGCCGAATGCCACCGTCCGTTATGCGGCTGACGTGGCAGGACAAGACCTCACCCACGTAGCCCTCGGCCACCAGGTCCCTGAGGTAAAGCATGGCTGGATTGCCCCGGGACTGAAGCCCTACCATGTTTCGCACCCCTTGTTTTTGGGCCAGGGCTGCCATTTCCTGTGCTTCGGCAGTGGTGCGTCCCAGGGGCCACTCGGTATAGACGTGCTTGCCGGCGTTCAGCGCCGCAATGGTGGGCTCGAAGTGATTGGGCACCCGCAGGCAGACAACTACGGCATCAATTTCGGGGTGGTCCAGCATTTTTTGGTAATCGTCGAAGGCATACTTGGCGCCGAAGGACTGGCGAGACTCCTCCGCGCTTTCCATACGGGTGGTGCAGACGCCGGTCAGTTCAAACTCGGGACTGGCTACCACCGCCGGCAAATGGGAGCGGATTGCCCAACCCCGGTGGATGTTGGCGCCGATAATGCCCAGGCGAATCTTGTCGGCCATGTTTCCCTCCCTGTTTCTTGCCTGAAGTAGTTACGCAGAATGCTATTGAAGAGGCCTCATACTCAGCTGCCCCACCGCTCGCGGGCCGTCTCCGCCACCAGTTCCAGTTTGCGCCACTGCTGCTCCTCTGAGAGCAGGTTGCCGGCAGCCGTAGAAGCGAAACCGCATTGGGGACTGAGAGCCAGGTATTCTTCAGGAACGTAGCGGGCCGCCTCATCGAGCCGCGCCAGCAACTGTTCCCTGGTTTCCACCACGGGGTCCTTGCTGCTGACCAGGCCGAGGACCACCATCTTCCCGCGGGGAACGAACCGCAGTGGTTCGAAAGTGCCGGCCCGGTCGGTGTCGTATTCCAGCAGAAAACGGTCCACGTTCAGGGTGTTAAAGAGCTTCTCTGCAATGGAGTCGTAGCCGCCTTCCGCATACCATTTGCTTTCGTTGTTGCCCCGGCAAATGTGGATGGGCAGAGTGGGAGTGGCAGAGCTGCCCGTTCCAGCGCCACCGTTACTGTCGCCTTCGCTGCTGTTGCCTTCGTTGCGGTCGATGGCAGCCAGGCAGTAATTGTCGGCGGCCAGCGCCTCCTCAAACATCCGGTCCGGGTCCTCTCCCATGTCCTGCAAGTGCCGGCGCCACCTGGGGTCGACGTAGTAGCTGTACCGGGGCGCGTCTATCTGGATGTAAGGCACTCCCTCATCGGCCAGGGCCACGATTTCCGACCTGACTATCTCGGCTATCTCCCAAAGCAGTTCGGAACGGCTGGGGTAAAACCGGTCGGTAATGCCCTGCTGGTAGCTGATAGCGGGGAACTGGCTGGGACTGGGAACGGTGACCTTGTAGCGGCCGGGTACGTTTTCCTGCAAGAAACCAGACTGGTGTTCGGTCAACCGACGGACCTGTCGTAATTTACTGCCTACTACCTGTCGCGTCCCTTGCTCCCGGGGTTCACCTCCGGGGCCGTGCCACACCCGTACCACCGCCGGTTCATCCGTAGTTATATAACCTTCAACGGCTTCGATCAGGTCGTTTTGGAATCCGGTGCGGCGAAACTCTCCGTCGGAGAATACGTCAACGCCGGCGCGCTCCTGGCGCTGCAGGGCGTTGAGGATGGCCCGGTCTTCAGCCTCGCGCAGCCGTTCCTGATCCAGCGTCCCTTGCTGGAAGGCGATCCTGGCGTCCTTAACCTCGGCTGGCCGCAGCAGGCTGCCCACATGGTCGGCTCGGTAAAGCTCCGGCATGGCTCACTGCTCCCGCAAGACAGGATTATGGGTCGACATTGTCAGTCCCAGGCCGACACCGCAAGTTCTTTCATGCGTGGCAAGACCTTCCGCCCGAACAGTTCCACCTGTTCCATTACCCCTTCGTGGGACATGCCGGGCTGCTGGAAGGCGAGATCCACCACGCCAACTCCGCAACGGTTGTGCAGTTCCTCGAGCTGGCCGGCCACGGCGTCGGGGCCGCCCACGAAATTAAGCAGCGCCCGGGGTATGCGGGGCGCCGAGGCCGGGGGTTCGGTGTTGGCCCGCGAATCATAGCGTTCACCCAGCCGGGCCGCCTGAACCGCCCGGGCCAGGGAAGTACTGATAGAAAGCCCACGCTCCGTGCCCCGGGCGCGAAGGCCATTCAGAAAGTCCTCCGCCCCGGCGTCGTTTTCCCCGAGGAATATGCCGCCCCGATAGACTATCTGGTCCGGGGTTGGCTGCCAGCCGGCCTCATTGCACCAGGTCCGGTATTTTTCCACTATGCCGGCGGTGGCTTCCACGCTTTCATAGGCGATGCCCAGACCCAGCCGGTTATCTGCGGCGTATTTGATGGTGTCTTCGCTGCGGGTGGCCACGATGGCTGGCGGCATAGGCCGCTGCACCGGTTTGGGCCACACGGACACCGTCCGGTAGTGGTAGTGGCGACCTTCCCACGAAAAGGGCTGCGGTTCCGTCAGGGCCCGCAGCACCAGGTCCATTCCTTCCAGCAGCTTGTCCCGCCCCTCCACCGGGTTGAGGTCATAAACCTGGTCTTCGCTGAGGGTTCCCCGCATAAATGCCACCACCAGCCGACCCTCGGATAGGTTGTCCAGCATGCCGATTTCCTCGGCCGCCCTTACCGGATTGAGAATGGGCAGGAGTTGACCCAGCAATGCGATCTTGACCCGCTGGCACTGCTGAGCCACCGCCGCGGCCATTACTGCCGGGTTGGGCGTGGTCCGATTGCCCGAATAGTGATGCTCGGAAAGGCTGACCCAATCGAAGCCCACTTCCTCGGCCAGACGGCACTCGGCCATGCCATCCCGGTAGGACTGCATGGCCACTTCAGGATCATTAAAGGCGGGGGGAACCGGCCAACCGGCAGGAAACTTGTCGCGCTCCAGGTAACCCATACAACCGAAATAAGAAGCTCTCATTCTCTTCCTCAACGGGTACCGCAGGTACGTTTGCCTAATGGTTTCCAGACTATTCGACGGTCAACCCTCTACAGCATACTTGATATGGTCAATTTGAGGCGTACCATTGCCGTCGGTCAGGCAGATGCTAACCAGGTCGATCCGCCAGGGCAGTTCTTCCCAGTCGTTTTCGGGGGCGTTATTCTGCAGGTAGTGCTGGGCGGCGGCAACAAGGTGGTCAGCTTTTCGAGAAGTAATGGATTCCTGAGGGGTACCGAAATTGGACGTTCGACGGGTCCGAACCTCCACGAAGGCAAGTTCTTCACCGTCCCGGGCCACCAGGTCGATTTCACCCCAGGGACAGCGGTAATTGGAAGCCAATATTCCGCAACCGGAAGATTGCAGAAAACCGGCAGCAAGCTCTTCTCCACGTTTACCCAGCTTTACCCGAGACATGGTCATTTCATTAATCTCCCAAGATCAACGCTGCCTGCCTCAAAGGGGCAAAGGAGCGGCGGTGCAGCGGGCAGGGTCCCAGTTTTGACAACTGCTCGCGGTGATGTGCCGTGCCGTAGCCCTTGTTACGGGCAAAGTTGTAACCGGGATAGAGTTCGTCCGCCTCTTCCATAGTCCGGTCACGGGTTACCTTGGCAACAATAGAAGCGGCGGCAATGGAATAGCTGCGGGAATCACCTTTCACCAGGGTCTCAAAAGGGTAGGAACATTCCTTGATGGGAACATAGTCCAGCAGCAAGTGCTCAGGCTTGACCGCCAATTCCCCCACGGCCCTCATCATGGCACGGATCACGGCTCGACCAATGCCAATGCGGTCAATTTCATTGGGTGATTCCTCAACTACCGACACCGCCACAGCATACTCTTGTATCAAATGAAACGCTGCCTCCCGCTGCCGGGCGGACAGGCGTTTGCTATCATCCAAAGCAAGGAGCCACGACTCTTCTCCCGTCAATCCGTTGGGCAGGACCACTGCCGCGGCAACGACCGGCCCGGCCAGGGGGCCCCTTCCCGCCTCGTCCACTCCGGCCACCACCTGTCGGCCCTGCCGGTGCAGGCGGCGTTCCTCGGACAGGTCAGGCATAAAGCGCCCTCAAGAGTGATTGCAGCGCTTCGCGGGCAACGCTATCAGTCAATAAAACCTCCACCCACTACCTTGTCACCCTCGTAAAAGACCGCCGCCTGCCCCGGAGTAACAGCCCTCTGCGGTTGCTCAAAAACCACGGAGGCCCCTTCCGGCTGAGGGTGCAGTATCGCCGGAGCCTCTTCGAATTTGTAGCGTATCTTCACCTTGACTGGTGTCGGCCCAGCGGGAGCTTGACCTGCAACGTAATTGACGCGGGAAACGCTTAACTGACCCTGGTACAGCGCGGACTCTGGCCCCACGACAACCCGGTTGGCCTGAGAGTCAACCCTAAGCACGAAGAGTGGCTCAGTACTCGTCAGTCCCAGTCCCCGTCGCTGGCCTACGGTGAAAAACTCGATGCCTTTATGCTGCCCCAGTACCTTGCCATCCTGGTCAACAATTTCACCGGAGGAAGTGGTTATTCGCTCTTCCAGGAAAGCCTTGTAATCGCCGAAGGGGATAAAGCAGATATCCTGGCTGTCCGGCTTCTCGGCGTTGGGGAAATCGGCCTCCAGGGCCAGCTGCCGGATGTCTTCCTTGGAGTAGCCGCCCACGGGCAACAGGGTGCGGCCCAATTCCTCCTGTCCCATGCCGAAAAGCACGTAGGACTGGTCCTTGGCAGCATCCAGTCCCTTCTTCAGGGCAAACCCTTCGGACCCGTTCTCTATTCGGGCGTAGTGGCCGGTAGCCACGTACTTGGCGTCAAGTATCGAAGCGCGGGTGGCCAGGAAGTTGAACTTAATCTTGTCGTTGCAGGCAATGCAAGGGTGCGGCGTGCGCCCCTGCTGGTATTCGGAGCAGAAGTAGTCGATTACATGTTCCTGGAATTCCTTCTGGACATTCAGCACGTAGTGGGGTATACCCAACCGATGGCAGACAATGCGGGCGTCCTCCACATCATCCACGGTGCAGCAGCCTCGGTAATAGTCGGGCAGATCTGCCTGGTCAAGGCTGTAGAGCTTCATGGTAACGCCGACCACGTCAAAACCCTGCCGTTGCAGTAGTAGGGCAGCGACAGACGAATCTACACCGCCGCTCATGGCAACGACTACTCTGTTGTCCGGTGTTCTTGGCATAGTTGGGTTAGCGTAGCATACGGGAATAAAGGGGACAAGGACGGGGTGTCAGCAAATTGAGAATGGCCATTTTCGCCAAATTAAGGAGAGCTCATCGGATTTCCGGCCTTCAAAAGAATGGTTTGTAGACGTGCTCAGCAGCGCAACTTTCTTATGCGTCAACCAGCCCAGTTGAGGCCTGAGGTTCTGGAACAGGTTCACCTAGTTCTTTGAGAGATTCCAAATAGTATATGATCCCCTGGCGGATAAGACATTCCGTCTCTTCTCGCGTATCCGCAGCGGCGATACAGCCGGGCAAGTCGGGCACATAGGCTGAGTACCCGTTGTTGGATTTTTCAATTACAAAGCTGTATTGCATAACTATCCTCTGTAGTTAAGTCCCGGCTGTTTCAGAATACTCTGCCACGTACCAGCAGGCAAGTCTTTGCTTGGCCGTCCGGCTATCACTACCCTTCCGGATTTGTCGGGGTGGATATAAATTCGGTGGCTTCCGTTGGTACGTACGTGAAACCACCCGTCTCTTTCCACAAGCCTTATAGCGTCTCTAACTTTAGGCATTCCTCTTTTACTTTAGCTCTACCCCAGCCTCGGCATCACTTCCTCGCTGAAAAGCTTCATGGAGCGCATAACCTTCTCGCGGCCCATGCCGCCAAAGTCGAAGTTGCAGCCGAAGTATTCGATGCCGTGGGACTGCAGTTCCTTGATCTGGGCCACGCACTGGTCTGGGGTGCCGATGACGGCCCGGTTGGCGGCCAGGTACTCGTAGCTGTCGGGCAGTTCGGTGCGCTCCCGCCGCCAGTCATCCATGCGGCGGTAGACCTCGCTGCCGCTGGGGATGAATCGGCGCCACTGCATGATGTCGGCGACCCAGTTGATGCGGTCCTCCGTGTCCCGCCGCACCTCTTCCTCGGTCTCGGCCACGTAGAAGTAGCGGAAGAAGGGAATTTCCGACATGGGCCGGTTGATACCGGCGGCTTGCGACTGCTCCACGAACCGGTGACACAGGTCCAGCGCCATTGCGGTGTCCTGCACCACGGCAATGCACAGGTTGTGGCCGGAGGACACCAGGAAATCAAGCGTCGCCTGCGTCCGGGTTGCCGCAATGTAAATGGGAGGGTGAGGTTGCTGCAGCGGTGGCGGCACCAGGTTAATGTCCTCCAGCTTGTTATAAAGGCTCTCGTAGCTGAATCCCGGCGTTGTCCACAGCCCCTCGATTATCTTGACGGAATCCTGGAACCTGCCAGCACTCTCGGCCGGATCCAACCCGTAGCCTACGTACTCGTAGCCGCCTGAGCCCCGGCCGAAGCCCACGTCCAGCCGCCCGTTGCTGATTATGTCCAGCATGGCCGCGTCTTCGGCCAGCCGCATGGGGTTATGCAGCGGCGACACCAGCACCGCCGTGCCCACCCGTATCTTTTCGGTGCGGGCGGCAATGTGGGTGGCCAGTATCAGGGAGGAAGGAACCATGCTGTAGCGGGTGAAGTGGTGTTCCGCCAGCCAGGCGCTGACGAAGCCCAGTTCCTCGGCATATTGCACCTGCTCGGTGATCTCCTCGATCAACTGTTTGGGCTCGGTTCCCTCGGGCCAGGGGACGTGACTGAAAAAGGCGAATTTCATTGGTTGAGTCCCTTCAAGATGGTTTTGTTGGTGACAAAGGGGGCGCCCGCAAGGGACGCCCCCAAAATATTAACACTCAAACGGCACGGACAACCCGTGGGGTGTCCGCTTCCGAACTTAGGCCGGTATCCAGGTCATCGAGGAAATCTCGCTGAATTCCCGCCACAGTTTTTCCCAGGAGTCGCCGCCATCGTCGCTGCGATACATGTAACCGTAGCGGCTGCCCGCCAGCACTACCTTGGGATCAAAGGGCTGGATGTTTACCACCCACATCGCCGTGTTGGGATCCACCGGCAGGGGAAGGTTCTCCCAGGTTTTGCCCGTGTCCCTGGAGCGCATGATGGCGCCCACCCGGCCAGGCGTGGTGTCGCCGACGGTTACAAAGATGGTCTTCGGGTCATCGGGCTGTACCTTTACGCCCCGGGGATAGCCATAGGGGAAGTTCTGCTTGACGCCCAGGGAGGTCCAGTTGTCGCCGTCCTGGCTGGTATAAACATCATCGTTAACGAGGACCACCACCGTCTTGGGCGGACCGCCGGCCACGGCCACGTTGTGGATGTCCAGGTTGGGAATGGACCCGTGGTTGACCTTCTCCCAACTGTCCCCCCCGTCGGTACTGTGGCGCACCCCGTCCACCTCGAAGCCAACCCAGATGTCCTGCCGGTTTTCGGGGTCTATTGCAATGCCGGTTACGCGGGGGATGCCCACCGCCGGGCAGGTCTCGGCAACTTCCACCGGTCGCTTCTCCCAGGTTTTGCCGCCGTCACTGGAGCGGAAAATGGTGGCCGGATCGGGAGTGCCGGTGCCGGCGTACATGGTCTGCGGGTCGGATTCATCTATGGCCACGGCCCAGACGCAGTAGTCGCTGACGGGAGAGTCCACCAGCTTCCAGGACATGCCCGCGTCTTCGCTGCGGTAGAGGCCCTTGTCGGTGCCGGAAAAAAGAACCTCCGGCTGTTCGGGGTGGTTTACGACGCAGCGAACCAGCGCGTCTGAATGGAGTCCCTGGTTAATGCCCACCCGCTGCCAGCTCTCGCCGGAGTTGCCGCTGCGCATTATGCCCTGGCCCACGGTACCCACCAGCATGGTCATATTGTCTGCCATAGCTTTGCCTCCTTTGTGATAGAGGTTTTCTTGAGGTTTCGGATTCGCGAATAGCCTTTCCGGTTTGCCGGTATCATACTACCGGCCGTTGGGGATTGCTACCAAGTTAATCGACATCGGCGGCCAACCGTTGGGGATCACTGAATGGGGATCAATGGATGGGAAGGAAACCCGCCGCCTGTTCAAGTTGTGGCAAAGACAAACCAGACCATATTCACTTATAATCTGTCCCGATCTCATAAGGAGAAAGGGTGTCGATGAGAGTTTACGTTGCCAGTTCATGGCGCAACAATGTTTATCCCGAGGTACTGGAGGTCCTGCGCCAGGCTGGCCACGAAGTCTACGATTTCCGTCACCAGGGTGGCTCGGACTGGAACCCTGCCGAGATCACCTCGGATGAACTCTTCAGCTACCTGGACCACCCCAAGGTGAAATCCATCTTCAAGAAAGACATGGATGCCCTGGAAGAGAGCGATGCGGTTGTTTGCGTTCTGCCCTGTGGCCGCTCGGCTCACCTGGAACTGGGTTACGGCATAGGGGCTGGCAAACGGACCGTCCTCCTTTGGCACGACGGCGACGCCCCGGACATTATGCACAAGGCCGTTGATGCCATAGTATTCGACGTCGCTGACATTCCAGGGGCCCTTACCGGCGGCTAACCTTGCTAAGCATACTAACCGTATCGTTCTCGGGCCCCAATCACTTTCCTGAAATAGGTCCTAACCTGGACGCATAACCTGAAGCAGCCTGGCCTTATGCAGGCTGGGGAGCGAAGTCAGGGGAGAGCATCAACCAGGTCTTCTGCTTGACGATCAGGCCGCGTACCGCCGGAAGATACTTGCCGGTCCAGTCAGGGTCCCGAGCCACCTGAGCCTTTGCCTCGTCGAAATGTTCGTAGTCCCGGTAGCCCCAGATGTGAACCACCTGGTTCAGTTCGCCTATATCACTGTAGTACCAACCGGCCAGCTTTACGCCGTACTTGGCCCGGATGGGAATAGACAATTCCTCTACTGCCTTCATGTAATCGGGCACTGCGCCCGGCTTAAAAGTATATTGCCGAAAATCGTAGATCATCTCTTAGTCCTCCGTTCTGCTTTTTAAATGTATCATGCCAGCCAGCTTTGATGCGCTGCCTTTTTGTACCTACCAGATTTGATCCCAGTGGGCAAGGTATGCTGGTCTGTGGCTCCACTGACGTTTGCAACCTTATAACGAGCTTACTGCTGTTTGCATGATGAAGAAGCTTCAACTCCCCTACCCTATCGCCACTTCCCTGCCCTCGTCAGAGGCCTGCCTGATGGCGTCTACCAGATGGTGCAGGTTTACCGCCGTGGCGAAGTCGGGCTGGCAGTCCTGCCCCGACCGGATGGCCTGGCCGAACTGGTAGTACATCTGCCCCACGTTGAAGGCCTCGCCCTTGGGCATACTTTCCAGGACATTGACGAAGCTGCCTGGTATCGCCAGGGGTTGCAACTGTCCCTGGCCCTGGACCCCACTCAACTCCATTTCTCGCAGCTGGGGCGAATCCTCGGAAGTCGCCGCCAGGGTCCCTTCGGTGCCGTAAATTTCCATGTGCAGGCCGCTGCCGGCCCAGGGGTTGCTGGCCACGTGCACCGAGGCAACGCCCCCATCCTTCAGCCGACCGCTGATCAGAATGTTGTCCGGCGAGGTAACTTCGAGCCGCTTATCAGTATCGGTTTCGTACCACTCCTTACTCTGGGTGGACACCACACCGGAAACATGGCTGAAGTCACCCACCACGTACCGCAAGGCATCGATGCTGTGGCCGCAGGCTATGGTAAGAGTGTGGGCGCCCAGCTCGTTGTCCCGCTGCCAAGTGCGGGTCGAGTGGCGTTCCAGGGATCCGCCCCGGACCAGGCTAAGGTGGCAAGACAGCACGTCGCCCACGTATCCCTGGGCCACCAGTTCCTTCATATACTGAATGGCCGGTGCCTCACGGGCCTGCAAGCCTACCAGGTTGCGCACACCCTTTTCCTTCGCCAGGTCGGCCATTTCCTGGGCTTGCGCCGTGGTCTGGCCCAAGGGCCATTCGGTGTAGACGTGCTTGCCGGCGTTTAGCGCAGCCACCGTGGGTTCGTAGTGGGAAGGCACCCGCAGAACCACGGCCACGGCGTCAATGTCCGGATGGGCCAGCAGGTCATGGTAATTATCGAAGGCCAGCCTGGCTCCGAAAGCCTTGGCCGACTCTTCGGCGCTCTCTATGCGGGTGGTGCAAACGGCGGTCAACTCAAATTCGGGGCTGGCCACCACCGCAGGGAGGTGGGAACGGGGCGCCCATCCCAGGTGGATGTTGGCGCCAATAATACCCAGGCGGATTTTCTCGGACGATGTTGCCATCAGTAGTGCCTCCTCGACTTATTCATCCAGTCGGTGCATTCCGGTGTAATCATCGGTTCATATCAATAGATAGGCGGCCCCGACGGGACAACGATTTGCTCTTGGGGTAATTTACCACACATGGACAGGCAGCGATGGGGAGTGGGTGACCGCCGGAAGCTCTTCGCCCAGTTTTCCGAACGGATCTCGACGTCCTCTATAAAGTGCATTCACCGAGAAAGGAAGAAGTCTGGAAGCCCGCCAAAGCTTCCCACGTTATATAATGCATTCCGCAGACGGTCAGTAAGCTACGGCAGGAGGCAAAGATTCATGAGCATTACAGGTGGAGCCTTCGCCCTGACCGATGACCTGAACATCTGCCGGCTGCTCAACGGCCTGTGGCAGGTGTCCGGAGCCCACGGTCGCATCGACCCCACCGCGGCCATACTCAGCATGATCGACTACCACGATGCAGGCTTTACCACGTGGGACCTGGCCGACCACTACGGGCCTGCCGAAGACTTCATCGGGGAGTTTCGCCGACGCCTGGCCGATGAACGGGGAGAGGATGTCTTGGCCGACATCCAGGCCTTTACCAAGTGGGTACCAAGCCCCGGGCCAATGATGCGGGAAATCGTCGAAAACAACGTGGACATTTCCCTGCGCCGGATGGGCGTGGACTGCCTGGACCTGCTTCAGTTCCACTGGTGGGAGTATGGTGACGACCGCTACCTGGAGGCCCTGGGCCACTTGAGCGACCTGCGGGACGCGGGCAAGATCAGGCACCTGGCCCTGACCAACTTCGACACCGAGCACCTGAAAGTTATAGTGGACAATGGAATCAGGGTCGTCTCCAACCAGGTGCAGTACTCTTTAGTTGACTTGCGTCCGTCCCAGCTCATGGGCCCATATTGCCAGGCCAACGGGATTCACCTGCTGACTTACGGCACCTTTTGCGGCGGGCTGCTTTCCGAGAAATATCAGGGCCAGCCCGAGCCTACACGTATGGCCCTGGATACTGCCAGCCTGAACAAATACAAGCAGATGATCGACGTTTGGGGCGGGTGGCCTCTCTTCCAGGAACTCCTGTCCTGCCTGAAGGTCATTGCCGACAAGCATGGAGTCAGCATCGCCAACGTGGCATCTCGCAGCATCCTTGATCGGCCCGCCGTGGCAGGAGTAATTGGCGGAGCCCGGCTGGGGCTGAGCAGCCACATCGAGGACAACGCAAAGGTGTTCAGCCTGAACCTGGATTCTGAGGACGAGGCAGCTATAGGGGAGGTCACCAACCGAGGCCGTGACCTTGTGGAGTTCATCGGGGACTGTGGGGATGAATACCGGAGGCGGTAGGCATTTGACCAGCGTTTCTACCGCCCAAACCTAAAACTTTTTAGCAGGCTAGTCAGGAACTCTCCGACTCTCTTTCTCCGAACAGTTTCTCCCTGTCTTCAGGCGTAAGTTCTATGCCGGACCGTTGCAGAAATTCTTCCACGCGCCTTTTCTGCTCTTTGACGGCGGCTGCCCGGCCCTCTTCAAGCCCCTGCTTTCGTCCCTCTTCAAACCGAATTCGCTTGTATCTCTCTGAAATCACTCGAACACCCTCCCAGTGGGCGAAGGTTACGATGGTTACCGCCAGGGATATGGCTATCCCTGCCCCAACTCCAATGGCTGTTTCAAGCCGCGTGTCACCCACATTGTAAATCACCTCGTACCAGACAAAAAAGCCGACCAAACAATCGGTTATAATGACTGCCAGCGCGAAATCCAGGGTAAAGCTGTCCAGGCGGGTAAGCAAATTGGGGACTTTCGGCTCCTTTACCCCATTTTAGCATTGGCCCGATCAACCACAATACGCCGCAATCCGATGTACTTACTGGAGCGATATGCAGATAGGAGCTATCTTTCCCCAGACCGAGATAGGGTCCGACCCCGGCGCAATAAGGGAGTATGCCCAGGCCGCCGAACAGTTGGGTTACTCTCACCTCTTCATCGCCGACCACGTCTTGGGCGCCAGCGCTGACTACCACGCCCATGTGGCCGACGGCTACTACACCAACCGCAGCATCATTCACGAGTCCTTCACCACGATGGGGTACATTGCCGGCATTACCGAGCGCATCGGGCTGACCACCGGCATTCTTATCCTACCGCAGCGGGCCACCGCCCTGGTCGCCAAGCAGGCTGCCGCCGTGGATGTACTCAGCAACGGGCGACTCCGCCTGGGTATTGGCGTTGGGTGGAACCACGTTGAGTATGAAGCGCTCAACCGGAACTTTCGGGATCGAGGCCGCCGCAGCGAGGAACAGATTGCGCTGATGCGTGCCCTGTGGACCCAGGAAGTGGTTGACTTTCACGGGCGCTGGCATCGGGTGGACAACGCCGGAATCAATCCCCTGCCGGTGCAAAGGCCCATTCCTGTTTGGCTTGGGGCCGGCAGCAGCGCCAGTCCCCTGCCGCCAGAACCGGTGCTGCACCGCATCGCCACCATATCCGATGGCTGGTTCCCCAACTTTGAGCCCCAGCAACCCGGCCGGGAAGCCATTGCCAAGCTGCGGGAATACGTCCGGGCTTCGGGCAGGGACGAATCGGAAGTAGGCATAGAGGGCCGAATACGCATTGACAACAAGCAACCGGAGGACTGGGTGGACGAAGCCAAAGGCTGGCAAGAACTGGGCGCCGCCGGCATTACCGTCGAGGCCCGCCGGGGCGGCCTGAGCGGAGTAGAGCAACACATCGACGCTATCGTCCGATTCCGGGAAGCACTGGCGGACATTGGTGACTGGTAACCTGCTTACGGCCACAGCCGGAATCTGACCACACTCTTACCAGGGTCTTAAGCTACGAGGGGGCAACCTTAGGGTTGGCCCCTTTTCTTTTGCCTTGATAGTTATGACGATTGCAGTGAGAACCAAGACCGTGAGAACGGGAGTCCGGCCTGCGATAAACCTCTCTGAGAAGCGCCCTACTAAATGGGCAAAAATCAATATGAACATTTAATAAAACAATAATAATACGTGTTCAATATTGCTTGACAAGATAAACATGGCTCTGTATCATTGTATTCAATAGTAAACGCCAATCAGTATTACACAATTGGCAGATAAAAGGAGGCAACCAATGAGCGCACACATCCACGTACACTTGAACCACAACCACGCCATATTGTTCGGCCGAGTAGCCCGAGATATCGGCAATGCTCTCGACTGGATCACCGGACCGGGTATGTCCAATCAGGAACGACTGGAGCGAGCCAAGGCGGAAACCCTCTACAGCAAGCAGGGCTTTGGCGTTCTGTAAACCAGTAAATTATTGACCGAAAAAAACGAAAAGGAAGCATGCCAAAATGATTGAACAAAAAATCAGCAAGTCAACCCTGGAGTCGGCAAATATCCTTGAACGGATAGCCCAGAACATTATTATCGCCTATGCCTGGGTTTCCGGCCCGCCCATGTCCCAGCAGGACCGCATCAACCAGGAACTGGCCAAGGCCCATCTCTTGGAAATAGAACTGGAGAACACCAGCATCATAAGGTAGCAAGTCCTCTAACAGCGAGATTGTCATGTGCCGGGGCCCTTGATTTTTGGGCCCAGGCCGTTGATCGATGTTTAGGCATGACGGGTTGCGGTGTTATGAGGCAGATGGCAACCCAACTCTGTACAATGAAGAGATCTTTGATAATAGTGGAATAAGTAGAATGTCTGGTCTTTACATCATTCTTCTTGACACAATACGTATCAGAGTGTAAGATAGGTACCATAGACAGAACACTTGCCACAAGGACTAAAGCCCTTTCATTTTTCGTCGAAAAGGAGGTGACATCATGCGGATTCCAGGACTCCCCACTATGGATTACAGTAAAGGAAACACAGGAGGAAAGAATTGCACGTTCATTTTCATTTCGACCACAACCACGATGGGCCGTTCAGCCGGTTAACCCGAGACCTGGGCGGGGCCCTGGACTGGGTCACCGGTCCGGCCATGTCTCAGCAGGAGCGGATGGAACTAACCCTGGCTGAGGTACAGAACGAAATGCGCGGGTATGGCGTCATCTAAAAGGCCATCCCACACTCGAAAAACTACAACAGGAGCACAAAAAGATTGATAGAACAAGAAAGCAGAGAACTCTGCGTCGAATCCCCCAATATCCTTGAACGGATCGCCCAGAGCATCATCATTGCCTACGGCTGGGTTGCCGGCCCCGGCATGACTGAACAGGAACGCATCAAGCGGGAACTGGCAGAGACCCACCCGCTGGCTACGGCAATGCATACCACCGACTTAATGGGCTAGATAGCCCCCGTGAACTATAACCCCTCTGGACCAGGCCCCTCCGCGAACTGCGGAGGGGCCTCTTGTATATTCTTTTAAGCGCAAGTCCAGGTTACGCTCTAGCGTCTTGGATAACAGAGCTATCTCTGGCGACCAGGCAACAATCTTTATATGGTGAAAGTTTTCACTTATGATAATTGTGAAATAAGTAATTATGTTGCCATTAGTCTAATAACTCTTGACATTAGTCATATCAACCCTTAAGATTCATTACATAGATTAAACAACCCGCTGGCAAGGCTTAATGCTCGTCGGTTGATCGCTGAGAAGGAGGTGACACCATGGTAACTATCGGACCGCGACAAGAGGTTGAAGTAAAGGACCAGGCCTTGGAAATCGAGGTAGAACGGCAGGTGGCAGAAATCATGGAAGCCGCCGAAACTGAAGAGAACCTGATCCAGGATTCTAATCTTGTGACGCCGACCTGGAAGTATTCGATGCCATTCGCGGGAGTCCGGTATTACAGCTACGACTAGCGCGCGTGGCTTCCCCCTATACCGTACCCCGCCCTGGGACCCCCGGCTCTGCTGGGGGTTTTCCTTTTCTTGTGTGCCCTGTTTCGGAGTAAGGTGTATAGATGCCGCACCTTTGTCCTGGCACTGTTATCGACCCCTCGCACTCCAACTGTTTTCTGACCAACTGTTCTATAATGGCAACTACACCCTAACCGGGTGAGGCCAGCAACGACCCCGGCTGGCCTATATTTGGGCTAATGAGGCCTGCGGTGAAAGACGACACAGGCAAAAGTCCCGACGTTTCCGTTTCCTTACCAATAAGTGGGATGACCTGCGCCGCTTGCGTGATGCACGTGGAGCATGCCCTGCTGGAGACGCGGGGAGTGGTGGCCGCCACCGTCAACCTGGCAACCGAGAAGGCGGCAGTGGCCTTTGAACCGGGGGCGATTCCTCTGGATGAATTGAGAAAGTCGGTGGAAGATGCCGGCTACTCCATTGGCACCACGGACACCACCCTGACGGTGGGCGGAATGACCTGCAGCGCCTGCGTAATGCACGTGGAACATGCCCTGCGGGAGGTTCCAGGGGTGACCCATGCCGCGGTGAATCTGGCGACGGAGCGGGCGAGGGTCAACTACGTTCCGGGCCTGGCCGGTATCACAGAGTTTCGCGAGGCATTGGAGGACAGCGGGTACCGGCTTGATGGCGTGGAGGGCGATGCGAGAGACTCGGCGGCCGAACTGGAGCGGCTGTCACGCACGGAGGAAATCCACTACTTCCGGCACAGGTGCGCCTTTGCGGTGACCCTGGGGATTGTGCTGCTGCTAGGTTCCATGCACGTCTTGCCCTGGTTCGATTACCTGAACGGCCTGAATCTGGGAAGCTGGCAGGTTTGGCCGTGGGTATTGTGGGCGCTGGCTACGCCGGTGCAGTTCTGGGCGGGGTGGCCTTTTTACAAGTCGGGAATACCGGTACTGCGGCACGGGACCGCCAACATGCACACCCTGGTGGCCCTGGGGTCCACGGTGGCCTACGGGTACAGTGCCGTTATAACCATGCTTGCCACCCTGGCGCCGGAATGGTTGTCTGACCGGGGCATCGGGACGGGCGTTTACTTTGACACTGCGGCCCTCATCATCGGGCTGATTTTACTGGGCAGGTTCCTGGAAGCACGGGCGCGGGGCAGAACTTCGGAGACCATCCGGAGGCTGATTGGACTGCAACCCAACACAGCGCGGGTCGTACGGGACGGTCAGGAAATCGAAGTGCCGGTGCAGGACCTCGTTGCTGGCGACGTAGTCGCCGTCCGCCCCGGGGAACGGATACCAACAGACGGCGAAGTCCTGGAGGGAAGTTCCGCAGTGGACGAGTCCATGCTCACCGGCGAGAGCATGCCGGTGGACAAGACGCCTGGCCTGCCGGTCTACGGGGCGACGCTCAATCGCACCGGTTTCTTCCAATTCCGCGTCACCAGGATAGGGCAGGAAACCGCGCTGGCGCAGATTATCCGGCTGGTGGAAGAGGCCCAGGGCAGCAGGGCGCCAATTCAACGGCTGGCAGACCGGGTGGCGTCGGTGTTTGTACCGGCGGTGGGCGGCGTCGCCGTGGCGGCCTTCCTGTTCTGGCTGCTGCTCGGTCCTGACCCGGCATTGACCTACGCATTGCTGACTTTGGTGGCTATCCTGATTATTGCCTGCCCCTGCGCGCTGGGCCTGGCCACACCCACGGCCATCATCGTCGGCACGGGCAAGGGCGCGGAACGCGGCATCCTGATCCGCAGCGCGCAGGCCCTGGAAACGGCCCACCGGGTGGACACAGTAGTCCTGGACAAGACTGGGACCCTGACCGAGGGACGTCCGGTGGTAACGGACATCGTGCCCGCTGAGGCAGGGGTGGAAAGAGAATTGCTCCGGCTGGCGGCCAGCGTGGAATATGGGTCGGAGCACCCCCTCGCCACAGCCATCGTCGAGGAGGCTAACCGCCGCGGCGCCAGTCTGGCAGACGTATCGGATTTCGAGGCGTTGCCCGGGCAGGGGGTGACCGGCTATGCAGATGGGAAGCTAGTCCTGCTGGGCAGTCCCGCACTGCTGGCAGCCCAGGGAATTCCTTTGGATTCGCTGTCCGAAGCCCTGGCGAAACTTGCGTCCGAAGGAAAAACGCCGGTGACAGTGGCTCGGGACGGAGTTGCGCTGGGAGCAATCGGGTTGGCCGACGCAGCCAAGCCAGATTCACGGGAGTCGGTTGCAAGGCTGCAGGAAATGGGACTGGAAGTAGTGATGCTGACGGGAGACAACCGGCAAACAGCCCGCCACATAGCCGACAGCCTGGGCATCGCCAGGGTCGAGGCGGAGACACTGCCGAGTGACAAGGTGGAAGTTGTACGGCGACTTCAGGCGGACGGAAAGGTAGTAGCAATGGTCGGCGACGGCATCAACGATGCACCGGCCCTGGTGCAAGCGGATGTGGGGCTGGCCATGGGCGCCGGCACCGACGTGGCGATGGAGTCGGCGGACGTCACTCTGATGGGGAACGACGTGGGCAGCGTCATCACCACCCTGCGATTGAGCCGCCAGACGATGCGTGCCATCAAGCAGAACCTGTTCTGGGCCTTCTTCTATAACATCATGCTGATTCCGGTGGCGGCGGGGGTCCTGTACCCGGTTTTCGCGGCTCTGGGGGGCGTACCTACGGAATTGGAGTTCTTCTTCGGCGACCAGGGGTTCCTGAATCCGGTGCTGGCCGCGCTGGCAATGGCGTTCAGCTCGGTTACGGTGGTGAGTAATTCCTTGAGGTTGAGGGGAGCAGGGGTTTAGGGGGAGGGTTCACGGTCTATTGGTCCAGCAATTGGCAAAATGGTTTTTTCAGAACTTGTAGAAGACTCGCCTCCTCGGCCTGCAGAGTAACTTCATACACCCAGAGAATAAACCCTGTTTACGGTTGGGAATCGTAACCACTTTATTCCCCTTTACTTGAACGTGGGAGGAAACGGCGTTCACCGATACGTTGGAACAGTAAGTCTAGACTGACCCAGCGGCGGCCCGTTCAATGGTTTCCGAAATCCAGACACTCAGGGTCTTGCCCTCAAATTGCGCTGCTTCCGCAGCCGCCCGGTGAACATCCGGGCTCAGTTTCAAAGGTATATTACCGGAGAAGGGCATTTCTGGCGTTTTCCCCCTTTCCGCGCAGAAAGAGATGTATCCGTCAACAGAATCTTTAAAGGCATCGCGAAGTTCCTCAACGGACTGGCCCTGGAAAGTAACCAATTCTCGGATGCCGAGCACTTCGCCGTGAAAGATTCCGGCTTCGTCGTCAAAAGTAACAGTTGCCTGATAGCTCTTATACTCCATCGATCCTATTCCCCTCTAATGCCAGCTTCCATCAGGAATCTCCTCATTGACGACACAGTTCCCTTGTCCGTTTCCTGTCTGGGATGGGGGTGATGAAATACAGCCGTAATGTCATTGAGTTCAATCGCCACTCTTGATCCTGCCCGCTCTTCGACAATTGCTCCGAAAGCGTTCAGCAAGGAAATAATATTATCCCAACGAATATCTGACTGCGCCGGTTAGCGGAAGATTGCCGCCAGTGTCCTGCGGTGCCTTCTCCTCATATGGCGATTCTATGGAAGCGCTGACAACAGGGTTAGCTGGCCGCCGCTCTCCGCTTGTTAAGGAAAAATATCAGCCACAGCAGGTTGCCGGCGAACATTGCGCCGGAGACGAACCAGAGAACGGTCCCTATGGTGGGATTTGTCGCGAGGCCAATGCCCAGGCCCAGGTAGAAGATCGCGATGGCGACCAGGAACAGCACGATGTGGATCGCTATTCTCTGGGCAAGATTCATTGCCCCTCACCTCCCCAAGTGCGTAACCAAGCACCTAACACCGTTGGCCCAACAGAGGCCAGTAAGCTCAATTCTGTCTAGGCGCTGGCCCCGCAGCAGCGCTTGTATTTTTTGCCGCTGTTGCAGGGGCACTTGGCGTTGCGACCTATCTTGGCTCCGCCCGGGGCGGCCTGGCGGCCGTTGCCCACCACCGCCTGCATGGGGCTTGCCTTGGCCGAATCGGACGGACTCCGGGTCGGTACGCTGGCAGGACGCTGGGTTACGGTAATGTGGAACAGGGAGTGGACCACATCCTGCTGCATCCGGTGGAGCAGTTCCTGGAAGGTCTTGTGACCCTCGGTGCGGTACATGACCAGCGGGTCCCTCTGCCCGTAGGCGTGAAGGCCGATGCCGGTCCGGAGGTTTTCCATGGTGGTCAGGTGGTTGACCCAGTGCAGGTCGATGGCCCGCAGTAACAGGAGCCTCTCCAGGGTCCGCATCTGCTCGGAGCCCAGTTCCTCTTCCCGTGCGTCGTAGACGGTTCCGGCGTAGTCCGAAAGGATCTGGGTTATATCCTCAATCTTGTGGCCGCATACCCGATCTTCGTTCCGGAGTTCCGGCGGCAGCGGGCAGATGAGCGCCAATTCCGAGACAAAACCGGTAGCGTCCCAGTTATCGGCGTGGCGGTCGGGGAGGTGCTTGAGAATCAGGTCGGAAAACTCCTGCCGGAGCATTTCGACAATCTTCTCTTTGAGGTTGTCACCGTTGAGAATTCGCACCCGATCGGTGTAGATGATCGCGCGCTGCTGGTTCAGTACGTCGTCAAAATTCAGCAAGTGCTTGCGAACATCGAAGTGGTAGCCTTCCACCTTGACCTGGGCCCCGGAAATGGACTTGGTGATGAGCTTGTTCTCGATGGGGGTTTCCTCGTCCATGCCGGTCCAGCCCATGACCGACTTGATGCGGTCGCCGCCGAAGCGCTGCATCAGTTCATCTTCCAGGGCCACGTAGAACTGGGAACTGCCCGGGTCACCCTGGCGACCGGAACGGCCCCGCAACTGGTTGTCGATACGGCGGGCGTCGTGGTGTTCGGTGCCAATTACGTGGAGGCCGCCAAGCTCGACTACTTCGGCATGTTCGGCGCTCCACCCGGGGTCGTCGGTGTTGGCGCCACCCAGGACAATGTCGGTGCCGCGACCGGCCATGTTGGTGGATACCGTTACCGAGCCCAGGCCACCAGCCTGGGCTATGATGCCTGCTTCCTGGGCGTGGTTCTTGGCATTCAGCACCTGGTGGGGGACGCCGCGCCGCTTGAGTCGTTCACTCAGCGCTTCGGAGGCCTCGATGGAAGTGGTGCCAACCAGGATGGGGCGTCCTGTCTCGTGGGTCGTTAAGATGTCCTCCACCACCGATTTCCACTTGGACTCGGTGGCCTGGAAAATCAGGTCTGGCTCGTCAGCTCGAATCATCTCCACATTGGTGGGGATGATCGCAACCTCCAGGCCATAAATCTTGTAGAACTCGTCGGCCTCGGTGGCGGCGGTACCGGTCATGCCAGCCAGCTTGTCATACATGCGGAAGTAGTTCTGGAGAGTGATGGTGGCGTAGGTTACGCTCTCCCGCTGGATTTTCATCCCCTCCTTGGCCTCAACGGCCTGGTGGAGGCCGTCGGACCAGCGGCGGCCAAATTGGAGGCGTCCGGTGAACTCGTCGACTATAACCACTTCACCGTCGCGAAGGACATAGTCCTTATCCTTGACCTTTTGCACCTGGGCGTTAAGGGCGTTTTCGATGTAGTGCACCAGGTGGTAGTTATCCGGGTCGTACAGGTTATCAACCTTGGTCCACTGTTCCATCTTTTCGATTCCCTCTTGAGTGAGGGAGATAGCCTGGGTGCGCTCGTCAATGGTGTAGTCTTCGTCCGGGTCCAGGCGGGGCACCAGGCGGGCAAAGGTGTAGTAGTGCTGGACCGGCTCCTCGGCGGGGCCGCTGATAATCAGGGGAGTACGGGCTTCGTCAATAAGGATGTTGTCCACCTCGTCAACGATGGCAAAGTGGAGTTCCCGCTGCACCCGGTTTTCCGCTTCCAGGGCCATGTTGTCGCGAAGGTAGTCGAAGCCGAACTCGTTGTTGGTGCCATAAAGCACGTCGGCCCGGTACGCCTCCTCACGATTGACCTGGCGCAGGAACTTCATGCCGCTGGGGCCGCCGGTTGCGTCGGGATCGTACATGAAGGCAGTGTCGTGCTGGAGGCAGCCTACGGTCAGGCCCAGGTTGTGGTAAATGGGACCCATCCACACCGGGTCACGGCGGGCCAGGTAATCATTGACTGTCACCACGTGGACGCCCTGCCCGGAAATAGCATTGAGGTACACGGGCAGGGTGGCGACAAGAGTCTTGCCCTCACCGGTCCTCATCTCGGCAATCTGGCCGCGGTGGAGGACGATCCCGCCGATTAGCTGGACGTCATAGTGACGCTGGCCCAGGTTGCGTTGGGCCACTTCGCGCACGGCGGCGAAGGCTTCGGGAAGCAGGTCGTCCAGGGATTCACCCCGGTCCAGGCGGTCGCGGAACTGCTGGGTCAAGCCCCCCAGTTCTGCGTCGGAGCGAGCCTGCATCTGGACTTCCAGGCTGTTGATTTCAGGCACAAGAGTGTTGGCGAGCTTGTCTATGGCCTTTTCGCCGGGGTCGCCGATGATCTTACGAAGCAATGTAACCATTTTGATTTACCTTCTTGAGGAGTTGCGTACCAATGAATGTAACCTGTGGTACGCCAAAAGTTTTCGAACAGTTTGCCTGGGAAAGGGGCATCTGATTCGGGAAATACGCCGCAGCCCCGCAACATCCCTATTTCCACACTTCCTTATTTCCGGTGGAAGGCCTATTAAAGAATTGTACCCGAACAGGGAAAAAGTTGCACATTGGGAATAAGCCCTAACCATTAAGCCTTTCTTCCTTTGGGGTCGGGATGAGAGAGCTGGAGGGGACGCCCACAGGGATGGCTCAAACAATCTTGACTGGCCAAGCAAACTGTACCGACACCGTGCTTCGTATTTATAACCTTGACAGATTCGCCTGTTGCCAGCAGTATAGGGCATATTTTATGAAACCCCGCCCGAAGGACCGCCCCCGTTGAACATTAACCTTAAGCCTTCCCAGCTTACCTTCGGAAATCGTAGGATCCACTATGCTTGGGTAATCGTTCTTGCCGCCGCGTTGATGCGGCTGAGTTCCTCCAGTTTCCGCACCTCTTCCAGCATCCTTATCCCCCGCCTCGTGGAGACCTTTGGCTGGAGCTACGGGATGGTGGGGCTTGCCTTCTCCCTTCAATGGGTGGTTTCCGGCATGTTCGGAACGCCGGCCGGCTGGCTGGGCGACCGCTACGGGGTGCGGGTTACGATGGTGATCGGGGCTGGCCTTTTTGTCCTTGGCATGGTGCTAACCGCCACGGTTACGCACATCTGGCAGTTTTACCTCTACTTCGGCATTATCCTCAGCGCGGCGATGGGCATTTTCCAGGTGCCGTTGACTGCGGGAGTCACCCAATGGTTCCACCGGAGGCTGGGCGTAGGCATGGGCCTGCTGCAAGCGTCCCAGGGGTTGGGGCCGCTGGTGGCGGTACCGCTAATCCTTATCATAATTGGGGTTTTCAGCGGCGAACCGGGCTGGCCGCTGACCTGGATACCAGGCATTGAAAGCCTGTTCGGCAGCGAGGAAAAGGGACTGCGAGCCTCCTTCTGGATTCCGGGCATTATCGGCGGACTGCTGCTGCTGGGACTGGTTCGCCTGTTCTATGACGAGCCCGCCTCCATCGGAGTCCGGCCCCTTGGCATGTCGGAGGACGAGCCGGTCAGGCAGTTGCAGTCGGGCAATGCGGCCAAGGTAAGGTCCAAGTTTTTCCTGAAACAGGTGCTTCCGACGACGGCCTTCTGGAATCTGATCGGCATTCACTACTGGGGCTGCGCCGGCCACGCCATCGTAATGGTATACATTGTTGCCATGGCGGAAGAGGCGGGAGTGTCCAAGGGGCTGGCGGCGGGAACCTTCATCGCCCTGACTATGAGCAGCACCCTGACCCGCTTCGCGGTGCCGATATTGGCCGACCACCTGGGCAGCAAGGGTGTGATGGGAGTCTGCTTCTTCCTGCAGGTGGCGCCCGTGGGCCTGCTGTTCTTCGCCGACAGCGCGTGGATGTTCTACCTGTTCGCCATACTGTTCGGCATCGGGTTTGGTGGCGAAATGACCGCTTTCCCCATTATCAACCGTCAGTATTACGGTAATGCCCCGATTGGAACGACCTACGGGTTCCAGATGATGGGGGCCGGTTTTGGCATGGCCTCGGGTGCGGCCATCGGAGGATTGTTGCGGGATCTGACCGAAGGGTTCAGCTACCCTGCTCTTATCTCATCCGGCGCTTTTACGGCTACCATAGGTGCTTCTCTGATCCTGAGCGCACTGGGCGTGGTCTCAATTATGTTGCTGCCCAATACCGGTCGGCACCAGTTGCCGCACTGGGAGGACGCTTTGCCGGACGAGTACCGCACCACGCCAAGGACCGGTCAGGTGGCAAGTCCAGGGGACTAGGAAAGGCTTCGGCCCCCGCGTTCCCCTTTATTACGCTAAAATAGACGCAGGCTGGCAATTTGAGGAGAAGAAGATTGGTCCTGCGAGGGCAAGTTAATGCATAATCGGGAGCGAGGAGGACGGCTATGTTTGACTTGATAGTTCGGAACGGCCAGGTAGTGACTCCCTGGGGAGTAGGTGACTGGGACATCGCCATACAGGGGGAGAAAATAGTCGCCGTAGCCGCCAACCATACGTTGACGGAAGAATCGGCCCGGGTGATTGACGCCACCGGCAAGGTGGTGGTACCCGGTGGAATTGAGCCCCATGCCCACGTCCATGCACCAATTATGGGTCACGGAGACCTGAAGACCGCCCCCCCGGAAGAAGTGAGCCGGGCCGCCCTGTTCGGCGGCACCACCACAATCCTCGACTTTGCCATTCAGTACCCGGGCATCGACATCAGCCAGGCCATCCAGGAACGGACGGGCGTCTGGCAGAACAACTCCTACGCCGACTATGCCCACCACCTCATGCTGCTAGGCGACATCTCCGACAACGTGCTGGGGCAGCTTAATGAGCACATCCAGGACGGGTTTTCCAGCGTCAAGATCTTCACCACCAACATCCGTCCCCCTGCCATGTCCGGTGAGCCGCGCATGGTCCGGATGGGCCACCTGCACGACTTGATGGAGCAGGTGCAGCGGAACGGCGCCATGCTGATGGTCCACGCCGAGGACGACGACATGGTGCAGCACATGTACAACAAGCTGACGGAGCAGGAGCAGACCGAGTGGTGGAACATGCACCTGGTCCACAGCAACGAATCGGAGGACGTATCCTTCAGGCGGGTACTACGGGTAGCGGAATGGACCGGTTCGCCAGTCTATTTTGTCCACGTCAGCGCGCGGGAAGGCTTGGCCGCGGTGCAGGAAGCCCGGGCTAACGGCCGTCCGGTTTACGGGGAGACGCTGCACAACTACTGCTGCTTCAATGCCGACAATTACAAGGAAGACAACGGCATGAAGTACCATACCTACCCTTCCCTGAAGTCGGAAGAGGACCGGGCTTCCCTGTGGCGGGGCATTGTCCAGGGCGGGCTGAGCACCATGGCCACGGACGAGTACTGCACGTCGTGGGATGTGAAGATCTCAGGACGGCAGGTAACCGACGTAACCGGCGGCCACAACGGCGCGGAGACCCGCATGGGCGTTACCTTCAGCGAGGGCGTGTCCCGGCAGGGGATGTCACTGCAGCGGTTCGTGGACGTAACCTCGGGCAACGCCGCCAAGATCATGGGCCTGTACCCCCGGAAGGGCGTGATCGCCCCGGGCAGCGACGCCGACATCGTGCTGATTGACCCGAACATCAAGCGGCCACTGACGATGAACGACTTCCACATCTCCGACTACAGCATCTGGGAAGGCTTCGAGGCGGCAGGCTGGCCCGTGATGACAATCCTGAGGGGAATGGTCGCCGTGGAAGACGGTCGCCTGCGCACCGGCCACGGCAGCGGCAAGTTCGTGCGCCGGAAGGTGGACCCGGAGGTGGTTAACCGGCCGGCGGCATAGTTAAACTGAAAATGGAAGGTTGAGCAACAACAAAAGGGGCGCCGATTTGGCGCCCCTGATTTTTGGATGAAGGGACACGAATAACCACGAATAACGTGCTCATTCAACAGTGGTACGCATTTCCGATCCGCCAGGTGAGGCTAATTGTCCCACCAATGAATTGCGAATCCTACCCATCCGGTACCCCATGCCCCGCCCATAGCGACGGGCCACGCTGTGTTGGACGGCAGGCATTTCCGGCGTACTAGCTCCCAACAGTTGAGCCATTGACGTTACCCGCCGGTCGGTTATGCCGCAGGGGACTATTTGGGCGAACTTCGAGAGGTCGGGGTCTACATTGATCGCGAAGCCGTGGTGGGCAACGCCTCGGCTGATTTTAACCCCAATGGCAGCTATCTTTGCGTTTCCGACCCACACACCGGTCAAACCTTGCTCGACACCGGCGTTGATACCGAAGTCTGCCAGGGCACAGATAATAACCTGCTCTAAATTGCGGACGTACTTTAGCGGCCCACCCCAGTCGCGCAGGTTAACTATGGGGTAGGCGACTAACTGGCCAGGGCCGTGGTAGGTTACCTGGCCGCCCCGGTCGGTCTCCACCACATCGATGCCTTGTGCCACCAGGTCTTCAGGGGATAGGGGGATATGCTCGGGCTTTGAAAGTCGGCCCCGGGTGTAAACGTGAGGATGTTCCAGCAGAAGCAAGGTGTTGGGTTGTAGCCCGTCGTGGATCGCCGCTACCAGGTCGGTCTGCAAATTCCAGGCACGCCGGTACTCCACGGTGCCGAGGGTCATGACCTGGCAATAAGGCGATTCAGACACGGATTAACGCTATATAAAGGATGAGCGAAGACGGACGACTAATCTCATCCTGGCCATCCTGTTAGTCCATACAAGTTAAGCGGTGGTATTGGGGCCGATGGCTTCCAGGCGGCGCTTCATGGCCTGCATGAAGGCGCTGGACTCGGCGCCGTCGTTGATGCGGTGGTCGAAGGACATGCACAGGTTCATCATCGAACGTATGGCGATGGCGTCGTTGATGACCACAGGGCGTTTCTGGATGGCCTCAGTGGTCATTATGGCGGCCTGGGGGAAATTGATGATGGGCTGGGATATCAGGGAGCCCAAGGCGCCGGTGTTATTCAGCGTGAAGGTGCCGCCCTGCACGTCGTCAATGGTCAGCTTGTTGTCGCGGGCTCGCTGGGTCAGGTCGGCGACAGCGTGGGCCAGGCCGGAGAGGCTGAGGCGGTCGGCGTTGTGAATGACCGGCACCACCAGTCCGTTGGGCGCGGCCACGGCCAGGCCGATATTAAGGCGCTTCTTCAGGGTAATCTTGTCGCCGCCCCAAGTGGCGTTGAACGTTGGGTTCTCCTTGAGGGTTTCCACCAGGGCCCGAATGACGAAGGGCAAATAGGTCAGGTCCACGCCCTCGCGCTGGCGGAAGGCCTCGCGCACGGCAGCGCGGGTGGCGACCAGGCTGGAAACGTCCACCTCGACGGTGCTCCAGGCGTGGGGTATCTGGGACACGCTGCGTACCATGGCCTCGGCAATCATGCGGCGCACCGGGGTCAGGGGGATGTGCTCTTCGTCGTTGCCGTCGGCTGGCTGGGTTTGTGCCGTCGGGGCCGCCGGCTGGACGGCCACCACCGAGGCAGCCACGTCACGGGTTTCCAGGTGCTTGAGGACGTCGTCGCGGGTTATGCGGCCGCCCATTCCGGAGCCGGCTATCAACGACAGGTCAACGTCGTGCTCCCGGGCCAGCCGGCGTACGGCGGGGGACAGCCTGCGAGAGCCATCGCTGGCGGGCGCAGCAACTGTCGGGCTTTCAATAGCGACTTGAGCCGCGAGTGATGCCGCCAATACGGCGGCGGTTTGCTCCGGAGGCGGTGCGGGCGGACTGTCGTCGCCGGAGCCGCCACCAGTGGGGCCGATCATGGTGGCGGAGGTGTTCAGGTAACCAATACGGCTGGCGGGGGGCGCAGCTTGCCCTTCAACCGGTTCAGTATGGGCAGTTGTTGGCGTGGCTAGCGCGGTTGGTACCGCGGCAGCCTCAACCTGAGTGGGAGAAACAGAAGTTTCCGGCGCTGCTGATTCAGAAGAGGGGCTGTCGGAGGTTTCAACCTCGGCGATCGGCGCGCCCATGGGGACGGTTTCACCCTCCTGGGCCAGGATTTTGACCAGGGAGCCGTCCACGGGAGAGGGAACTTCCATGGTTACCTTGTCGGTAACAACCTCGACCAGCGGCTCGTAGCGCTCCACCTTGTCACCGGGCTTTTTCAGCCACTTGCCGATGGTGCCTTCAACGACCGACTCACCGACGTGAGGAAGTTCAATAGTTTGGGCCAAGGTTACACCGCCATTGGGTTTTCATTTTGTCCACGAACACGGGCGAATGGGCATAAATTGATGTCGCCCGATTTATTGACTATTTGCGTGTATTCGTGGATTGAGTCAGTATGCTGCCAGGTTGCGAAGGGCTTCGGCGATTTTCTGTGTGCTGGGCATGTAGGCGTCTTCCAGGGTCTGGGCGAAGGGCATGGTGGGAACGTCAGGGCCGCAAACCCGCCCAATGGGGGCATCCAGGTAATCGAAAGCCTGGTCGGCGGCCAGGGCAGCAATCTCCGAACCGACGCCGCCGGTGATGTTGTCTTCGTGGACGATAAGCAGCTTGCCCGTTTTCTTGACCGACTCCAGCACCGTCTCGGTGTCCAGGGGCTTGAGGGTGCGGAGGTCCACCACTTCCACTTGGGCAACGCCCTCCGAGGCCAACTGTTCCGCCGCTTCAAGACAGTAGTGGATCATCAGGCCGTAGCTGACCACGGTGATGTTCTTACCGGGCCGCTTGACTTCAGCCTTGCCGATGGGCAGCACGTAGTCCTCATCGGGAACATCGCCCCGCACCAGGCGGTAGGTTTTCTTGTGCTCCAGGAACACCACCGGGTTGTTGTCGCGAATGGCGGACTTGAGCAGGCCCTTGGCGTCGTAAGGTGTAGCGGGTGCGACTACCTTTAATCCCGGGGTGTGGAAGAAAATTGCTTCCACGTTCTGGGAGTGAAACAGGCCTCCGCGAATGCCACCGCCGTAGGGGATGCGGATGGTCACGGGGGCATTGACCTTGCCGTCGGTGCCGTAGCAGGCCCGGGCCGCTTCGCCGATAAGCTGGTTGACCGCCGGCCACAGAAAGTCGGCGAATTCAACTTCCGGTATGGGTCGCAGTCCCCGGAAAGAGGCGCCTAGCGCTATGCCCATGATGGAGGCCTCAGCCAGGGGGGTGTCAATGACCCGTTCCGGTCCGAATTCTTCGATGAAGCCCTGGGTGGCCAGGAAGACGCCGCCACGGTAGCCGACATCCTCGCCCATGACGAAGACGCTCTCGTCACGTTGCATTTCCTCCCACATGGCTTCCCGGACTGCTTCAATTACGCTTTTGACGGCCATTGGTTTTCCTTTTATACCCTACCCACTTTTACCCTATCCAAGAAGGGACACGAAGCTTCACGAAGAAAATCGGACGATCAGGGAGCGTAAACGTGCTGGTGCAGGGTTGACGCATCAGGCAGGGCCGCTGCTTCGGCGGCGTCGGTGGCCTCGTTGATGGCCCGGCGGGCCTGGGCACGGATCTCGTCCTGCTCCTCCTCGGTGAGGTAGCCCTGTTCCAGCATAAACTTGCCGAAGGCCGCCACCGGGTCCCGCTGTCGCACAGCCTCAATCTCTTCCTTGGGCCGGTAACGGGTATCGTCGTCGTCGGTGGTATGGGGCATCAGGCGCTCCAGCTTCATTTCCAGCAGCACCGGCCCCTCCCGGCGGGCGTGGTGGATGGCCTCGCGGGTGGCTTCGTAGGAAGCCAGCAAGTCCAGGCCGTCCACGATAACGCCGGGGAAGCCGTAACCTTCGGCGCGATTCGCCACGTCGCCGATGGCCATCTGCAACCGCTGGGGAACCGAGATGGCGTAGCCGTTGTTTTCGCAGATGAAGATCACGGGCAGCTTGTGGACGCCGGCAAAGTTCATTGCCTCGTGGGTCTCGCCCTGGCTGGCGGCGCCGTCGCCAAAATAGGCCAGCGTTACCCGGTCGTCACCGCGCATCTTGCAGCCCAGGGCATAGCCCACCGACTGGGTCATCCCGGCGGCCACCACATTTGAAAGCTGGATGATATTGTGGTCAAGATCGGCGCCCTGCAGGGGAAACTGGCGGGCGTTGCTGTAGGGGTCGCCCAGCTTGCCCATGAAGGAAAGCATGATCTGGGTGGGTGTAAGCCCCACTCCCATCTTGAGGGACAGGTCCCGATAGTAGGGGAAAAAGAAGCAATTGCCGTCCTTTTCGGCGGCCAGCAGAGTGCCCAACTGGGCGGCTTCGTGGCCCTGTCCGGAAGCCGCAATGGGCACCTTGCCCTGCCGGTTCATCATCCAGATGCGCTCGTCGGTGGTGCGCACGGTAATCATCCGGCGGTAGTAATCAACCATGTCCTCCGGAGTGAGACCCTCAGGCAGGGCCCTGGAGAGATCGGCAGTTTTACCGTCGGTCTGATTGGTTAGCTGTGTCATGGTTTCCTCCGGTGAACGAACCGGTCTGGAAGGGTGTCGAGATGGTAGTGGCGAGTCTAGCCACGTAAGTGGATATACCTGAGCCAATTATATATGCTAGGGGGTGGGCGGGCAAATCTGGGGAAGGGGCATTTAATTGCCGCTGTTGCCTCCGAGGCATTCGTTTAGTAGGTAGGAAGGCTGAAATTATTGAGAGGATATTGGAAGGCATGCCTTTCCACCTACCCGTATCAGCCATCGAACCACGCAAGTCCTGAATAGATAGTAACTGAGACTTCTGATAGAATTCGGAAGAATGCCTTGACCGTAATGGAGCAAGAATGCAACAGAAGAACCGGCATCAAATAGAACGAAAAGCTAAAGAAATTCTCTCGCAGCACGGCCTATTTTCTTTGCCAATTGATCCCGTCAAGCTGGCTCACGAGTTAGGTGTCACAGTAAATAACGCGAAGTTCGCAGATGATTCTTTGGCAGCTATGATAGCGAAGCGTGGTGAATCTACTCGTATCCTTGTTGAGCAGTCCGATCCTCCTTATAGAAAGCGTTTTTCTATTGCACATGAGTTAGGACACCACTTTCTTCATTTGATGGAAGACGGGGAAATTATTGATAAACGTGGCGACATGTTCCGCGAGCGGGAACCGATGAGTGGCCCAATTTTAGAGGCACGGCTAAGAGAAATACACGCTAATTGGTTCGCTGCAGCGGTGCTAATGCCTGAGGAATTTGTTCGTGCAGAATGGTCCAAGGACCCTAATGTCGCCCAGTTGGCTAGAAAATTCAACGTTTCTGAAGAAGCCATGGGGTACAGGCTCGATTACCTGGAACTATGGACTCCGGTTTAATGGAAATCGATTGGCATCGAATTGCCCGCCGCCAGGTCTCACAAATAGGAACCCCTGTTACCTCTGAAGAAATAGACACCTTCGAGAGGCTTTCGCGATTGCAAGGTAGGGAAGAAGGCGAGCGCGGCGACCGGCGACTGCGGTTAGGGTATGGGATAACTCTTTTAGTTCTTTTGTCAATTCAAATCATTTCAGTTACCGTATTTACCTTTTTAATCGGCCTTGGCTATATGCAAATCGACCAGTGGATCTCCACGACCTTCGTTGGTGGAACGTTAGGTGAGGTTTCAGGACTAGCTTTCTTGGTTGTAAGGTACTTATTCCCCATTAAAGAAAGAAAAGGCGAAACGTGACAAGTTTAGACTTAGGTATAGCTTTTAACGCTTTGTCGGATGTGGTCGTAAACCGCCCTCCGGCGCTAAGAGATTTTGACCAAATCTATATGAAGATTTCCGATATGCTTCTCCAGGCGGAACTCTTGAGTCGCTGGCTTGACGGCAAATCGGTAGTGTTTCTAGGAGACGGTGATGCGATTGGCCTTACGCTCGTACATCTGCAAAGTAAGGGAATATTCAAGCGCGGCCCGAAACACGTGCACGTGTTGGACTTTGATGAACGCATTGTAAACTCCATAGAAATGTTCGCCAGAAGCTACGACGTAGAAGATATGATTTCAGCGGAACTTTACAACGTAGCAGACCCTTTACCTAGAAACCGGGCCGAAAAGCCCTGGTTGGGGAGAGGGATTTCGGCAGTAAAGCCGGCTTGAGCAGAATCACGGTCCACAGTATTCCGAGCCGGACCGCGCCGAAAATGGCCGTAGCATTGGCGACAACACCGTGGGAAACAGCCTGGACATCACTGGGGACGGCACTGAGGACGACGCGGTGGGCTTCCGCTCCGCCGCCGACACTGTCCGACAGCCCGCTTTTGCCCGCCACCAGGGTCAGGTTGGCCACTGTAGCCGCCAGGTACAGCTGGAATCGCGTCTTGACCCTGCCGAAATAGCGGGACTGGCGGATGCCCAACTGGACCAGTCGGGCCAACCGGTGTTCCACCGCCACGCGTCGCGCTCGATATTCGTCGTAGGCGGCGCTCTGCTGCAACGCCCGTGCCTCCTGCAGGAGGCCTTCCTGGGGATGGATCAGCACCCGCCGTCCCTTCCTGCCCTTGGCTGCGATGCACTGGGACCGCAGTGGACATGTCCGGCATTCGGCCCCGTCGAACTGGAAGGCCTGCCAGCGGTATACCCGCCCCGCGGCATCCGTCCGCTTTCCCGCTGGCACGATGGTGTGGGTGACCTGTCCCGCCGGACAGGTGCAACTGCCCGCGGCCAGGTCGATGACAAAGTCATCCTTGGGAAAGTGCTTCCGGTCGGGCCGGCCTGGCACCCGGGCTACCAGCTTGCGGCCCACATCGGCGAAGGTCTGCCTGGTAGCTCCGTCCCCATAGGCGGCGTCGCCCATGGCCTCCTGCACCGGTACACCGGTGTTGGCCTCGCTCTGTTCCACCAGTTCCAGCGCCCCCAGGTTGTCCGGAGCGTTGCCGGGCAGTACCGCCACGGCGGTGATCAGCTGGGAATCGGTATCCACCACAATCGCCGCCTTGTGCCCGTCAAAGCGCCGGCTGCTGCTCTTGTGCCCGTGGCGCATCTCCGGATCATGCACCGACATCATCCGGTCCCGGCTCACTCCATCCTTGAGGCTCACGCCGTCATCGCCGTCGCCGTCGCCGCTCTTGCGCTCAATGTCCTGGAGCAGCAACTGCCCCAGCAGTTCCGCCGCGTCCACAATCCGCTGCCGCTCCTCACCATTCTCGGACAACTCCCCCTGCGCCTGCCGCGACAACTCCAACAGCCGGTCCGCGTCCGCCACAATCTCGGCCAGCAGGGTCTGCCGCGCCCGTTTGTCGCTCCAGTCGATGGCCGCCTCTCCCTTGATGCTGGAGGCAAGGTACCGCCCGTATCCCCGGGCCTTGGCCCATTCTTTGACGCTGGACTTCTCCACTGCTGCCAGCGCACGCATTAATTTGACGACCCCGTCCGCCAACAGGTTGCAGGTGTCCTTCACCGCGCCCCGACCCAGGATGTTGGTCGTGTCCAGCGCCACCTTCATGCTCCGCTTTTTCAGGTAGCCCGACTCCCGGGCCAGCCGCAGGCTGGACTCGAACACCTCCCGCACTTTGTCGTGCAGGATCAGCTGGGCGCGGAACACCTGCAATGTGCTCTTGGCAAAGGGCCGGTCCTCCACCTCAATCCCCAGGGCCACTTTCCACCGGAGGTCAAAGTCAGCCCGGGCCTTGGCCTCGGCGTCGCTCACCTTGTCGTGGGACTGGAGCAGCAGCGCCGTCGCCAGCAGGCTGGGCGGCACGCTGTCCCGGCCGTTGTCCGGGCAGTAGAACTCGGCGAAATCCGCGTCCCGGAACAACCGGCCCCGCAGCGAGGCCAGCAGACCGTAGAAGGTGTCCCGCCCCACGTGGTCCAGGTACAACCGGTCCGCTTCCCAGAGACCCCTCTGGTCCGAACGCTCTCCCAGCACTATCATTCCTCGCTACTCTTGTTGACTCCAAGTATAGCCGCCCGCCCGGCCACCGCCACTTTCCGGCCAGATTTCTAGGGCCCATATATCGAAGTTTGAAGCGTTCTATACCAACCCACCGTTCGGAGCCAGCAATGGTGGACGCAGCGTAGAGGCCTTCGTGAAGAGGGGTGATGAAGCTTTAGGTCCGGATGGGTTATCCTGTATAGTTGTTGCGGACGACCCCAATTTTTCTTGGCCAAGAGAGGTAATGAAACAAGTTCAGAGTTACCTTTTCTTAAATGGATTCGTGATTACAGAGTTGGTCCCTCGGTTCCATCACTATCACTTGGACGATGCCCCAGATCTCACATCATGTAGCCTTTTGGCAGCGCGGGACGGGAATGAGGGTCTGAAGGCTAGAAGTATCCCACTCCCTAGTTCGGACTTAGAAAATTTCTACGGAGCCTGTGCTCCTCTACGCTACCGTTATGTTCGTGACCTCCGGAACGGAGGAAAATTGGCGTCAAAGGACCATCATTTGGAACCACTACAATAGGAGTCAGAGATGGAAAGTCAATTGCCAGAAGCGTTCATTTTTATGCGTGTAGGCAACCACGCTGGAGAAAGTTTCGAATATATTATTGAAAGGAAATACCGTGAACTTAGCGACGCTGGTAGGATGTTTTGGGGTTATGGAGGAACAACACTACACCCGTTCAAACATGTACAGCCTTTCGCAAGATTGTGGGTTCAAAGGGGCGGTTCTATACGGATGGTAATGGAGCCAATCGACTCCAAAGCAGACCCTGACATCCTTCCGGCGACCGAATTCTCTGCCGACGGCATTCAGTGGGAGGCGATTCCCTCAGGGATAGTGGTAACAGGTTCTAGAAGTCTGGCCGGGAACCCCGATTCTCCCCAACCCGCCGTTTTCTTAACGTCGATTGTCGATGTAACAGTGGGTTCTTGACACGTATTATATACATTACCATGCTGTATAAGACTGGAATACGTCTGCTGGGCGTAGCGCGAAATCCGGCCAATGGCTTTCCGGCCAGACTTCTAGGTACGCAATTGTGCTTGATGAGATAAAACCGGGTGAGCTAGACCTTGACTTGGCAAAGTACGAGGTAGGTATCGGACCCAGCCGAGGTCGTAATGCTGCTACATACGTAAAGGGACGGGTCGACAAGGGGTGCTTCGTTGCAACCCAGTCGTCGCAGGAAGCCGCGGAGATTCCACGGCCTCCGGTAAGGATTGGATTCGAAGCCCGCCTCGCTGAGCCATATGCCGTCATGTTACGTTAAGGGACTTTCTCAATAGCAGAATTACGGGCAAGGTGTAATGCGCCATGGACGAAAGAACTATTCCCATTAATTACAGAGTCAAGGCCAATTCCCCTATGACAGTGGCGTTTACCTTTCCTGGCTGATGTGCATATCATTTAGTTGTTCCTGTAACTGCTCAGACTCTTTTCACCCCACCCAATACCACCACCAATACCCTTGACACCCCCAAGAGACTGTGATAATTTTCACTAGGTTTGCCGACCGGGGGGTTTTCACATACGCCCCGGAATTCGATCAGGAACTCAACCAAGGCAGGACTAATGGGCGATCCGAATGCGCTAACCAACATAGACTGGGTCAACATCAGCAATTGGCTCACTATGTACTGGATTGCTTTCCCCCTGGTTATCATTACCGCCTTCACCCTCATGACGGCCCTCGCATTTATTCCTTCGGCAGTCCAAACGGGGCATTTGCCGCAGGGGTTTATCCACCTGCGATGGCCGATGGTCATTTTTGCCGTTGCGGTGTGGGTGGTCGCGTGGATTTTCTGGGTCTCGGTGATGTTGTTGAGCCCGGATATGCTGGGCAATATCTACGACAGGTTCCTGGTATAGGTTCATTAAGGAAGCAGCCCTGGAGGGTAGCTTTCCTTACTCTTGTAAGTCAGGGTCTCCGGCAATGTCCGGGGCCCGCCGGAACAGTCAGTCCGGCTGGAAACTAGATATAGGCAGGTTTTGGCGCCGATGAGGCCAAGCGCAAATATAATCCCACTGGCTCTTGCAGGATTGGTCGTCACCGGCATTGTTGGTTTCCTGGTTGCTATCCTCTTTATGTCCTGGTTTTCCACTCCGCCATTTGGCCTGGGCAATGCCCCCGCCCAACCCATCGATTTCCCCCACACAGTACACGCCGGTACCGTCGAAGAGGGCGGGGTCGGAATTGCCTGTGAGTTCTGCCACCGCAACGTAACCGAGGGCGCCGCCGCAACGGTGCCGGCAGTGGAGCAATGCGTCTTCTGCCACAAGCAGATCAATCCCGAGAATCTGGTCGCTTCCACCAGCGTTGACCAGGATGAGATGCAGCTGGTGGTGGACAAGTTCAATGACAACGACCCGATTAACTGGGAACGGGTACATCGAATACCCGACCACGTCAGGTTTGTCCACGAAGCCCACATTCGGTTCCTGACCGAGGGTGAGTCGCGGATAGTGGCTATGCCTATCGGCGACGGACTGCCAACGCAGTTGCCACTTAACACGCAACAGGCCTGTTCGGTCTGCCACGGCGATGTGGCAAGCATGAGGGAAGTCCAGCCAACGGGGGGACAGTCCCTGAAGATGGGCACCTGCGTGGATTGTCATCGCGAACTGAACGTGGGCACCGACTGCACCATCTGTCATAAGTAGGCCTGAAACAAACGATTCCGTAAGAGACATTCGGCACTAGCGAAACTGAGCGAAGGCATCATCGTATGAAATTAACACGGCGCAATTTCCTGGCCTGGGCCGGCCTCTCCGCCATCGGAGCAGTAGCCTGCGATGTCATCCAGGACGAGGAACTGAGCCTCCAAAGCCCGCGGGACCTGCCCGAGGACCTGGTTAAGGGCAGGGACAACTGGTACGCCACCCTGGGTCGGAACGCCACCGACGGCGAGGGTGTGATCGTGCGGGTTATGGAAGGCCGCGCCAAGAAGATACAGGGCAACCCCAAGTACCCGGTTAACGAGGGCAAGCAAAGCGTTCGCTCCGAGGCTGGGCTGCAGGCCCTGTACCATCCAGACCGGATTGCCGGCCCCATGCAGCGGACGGGCCCGCGGGGTTCGGGGCAGTACCGGTCAATCCAGTGGGAGCCCGATGCGCTGGACATCCTGCGACGGGAGTTGCGGGCGCGCAGCCAGGGCATGGTTTTGATTACTGAGCCGCTGCGGGGTCACTTGGGAATGATCGCCGACCGGTTCGCATCCTCGGCCGGCGGACGCCACCTGGGCTTCGAGGCCCTGGATGACACCACTTATCGCTCCGCCATTAAGGACGTATTCGGCCAGGAACGGCTGCCCGATTTCGATATTGGCAACGCCAATTACGTGATTTCCTTCGGCGCCGATTTCCTCTCCACCTGGGGTGCGTCAACCCGTTTTGCCAAGGCCTACGGAGAGTTCCGGCAGGGCGCCAACCGGCAGGATCGGGGCTACCTGGTGCACGTTGACCCCCGCTTTTCCATGACCGCAGCCAACGCCGACGAGTGGCTGCCCATCAAGCCGGGCATGGAGGGCTACCTGGCCCTGAGCCTGGCCTACGTGATCATCAGCGAGGGGATGCAGGCCCAGGGCGTGGACGTTGATGCCCTGACCAACGGGCAGGGCGCGGCAGCGCTGGAGGCCTTTGCTCCAGAGCGAATCGCCGGACAGCTGGGCATTCCCGAGGGAGTACACCAGAGCAAGTCAGGCGCCGAGAAGATTCGTGACCTGGCCAACAGCTTCAGCCATCACGGACCCGCAATCGCTTTGGGTGGCGGTAGTGCCGGGGCCCACAGTAACGGCCGGTTCAACTTGGCCGCCATCTATGCCCTCAACTATTTGGTCGGCAGCGTCGGCGCCAAGGGCGGTGTCCGATTCAATCCAGGCAGCATCCTAAGTAGCCTGCCGTCGGCAGCAAATGTGGGAAGTGTCCAGGATTGGTCCGGCGTAGCCAACGACATACGCAACGGCACCACCAGAATGGTGCTGGTGCATGATGCCAATCCGGTTCACGGACTGCCCTCCTCCCTGGCATTTGAGAACGCATTGAATAGGGATGACCTGTTCATTGTGAGTTTCTCGTCGTTCATGGACGAGACTACGATTATGGCGGACCTGATTCTGCCCGACCGCGTGTTTCTGGAGGGCTGGGGTGACGACATTCCCGAGCCGGGTCCCGGTTACCGGGTAATCGGTATGCAGCAGCCCGTGGTCAACCCGCTGAGCGACTTGGACCCCCGCAGTTTTGGAGATCTGCTTCTCAGCATGGCCCAGGAGTTGGGACTGGAAAGTGAGTTGCCGTGGCCCAGTGTCGAGGCGGCCCTTAAGGAAAGCACAGAAGCTCTTTACAAGACGGGGCAGGGATCATCCCGGCAAGCGGCATCGGCCGGAGACCTCTGGAACCTTATGCTGCAGCAGGGTGGCTGGTGGGACGAAGATGCCACCGGACCCACGCCCTCTGCGCCGGCCGGTCTTTTGAGCAATATTGCCAGCCAGGGCCGGGAGCCGGGCTATTCCGGCAGCGGCGAATTTTACCTGCAACCCTTTTCCCATAACTCATTGTTGGACGGGCGCAATGCCCACATTCCCTGGATGCAGGGTTTGCCCGATCCCATTACCACGGTTACGTGGCAGACGTGGGTTGAGTTGAACATCCACAAGGCCGAGCAGATGGGACTGCGCGAGGGTGATGTAGTCCGGGTGCAAACGGACAGCGGGACTATTACGGGACTGCTGTATCCCAATCCTGCGCTGCCGCCCAATGTTGTGGCTGTGCCCCTGGGTCAGGGACGGCGCAGCGGGTCCGACTACGCCACCGGAGGCGATCCGCGGGAAAGTTCCAACGCAATTGACTTGCTTTCGGCCGGTCATTTGACGGAAAACGGTTCTCTGGCCTGGGCCGGACACATGGCAAGGGTTACGCCCACCGGCGAGAGTTTGAAGATTTCCAAGTTCGAGGGCATATTCCCGGCGCGCGAGGTCGGGCTTACCCCGGGCGAGGAAATCGTAAAGGTTACGAACCAGTAATTGACACAGGGTTGGCGATTTCCCAACCTTCTGGATAGTGGCTATTCGCGAGCTTACTGAGTTCTTGGTGTCCAAGACGGCGCCCTTAGAAAAACTCAGAGTAAGCGAACAGCGAGTCGGTCGACCAAAACGGGGAGGATAATGGTTACCAGCCGAGTTGAACACAAATGGGGCATGGTCGTTGACCTGGACCGCTGCAATGGCTGTCAGGCCTGCGTGGTGGCTTGCCAGGTAGAGAACAACCTGCCCATTAATGACAAGAACTCCTTCCTGCAAAATCGGGCCTACGAGTGGATCCGGATTGAGCGGTACTGGGAGGGGGATTACCCCAACATCAAGGCTCGTTTCATTCCGGTCCTGTGCCAGCACTGTGAGAACGCGCCCTGCGAACCGGTGTGCCCGGTTTTCGCAACCTACCACAACGACGAGGGACTGAACGTCCAGCTCTATAACCGCTGTGTGGGCACCAGGTATTGCATCAACAACTGCCCTTACCAGGTGCGGTTCTTTAACTACTGGCACCCAAACTGGCCGGAGCGACTGCAGAATCAGTTGAATCCTGACGTAACGGTACGGACCCGGGGAATCACCGAAAAGTGCACTTTCTGCATTCAGCGCCTGCGCCGGGGACAGTTGCAGGTGGAGCGCCGGGGCGGCGGCACACTGAACGACAGCACGTTGAATTCCGGCAACCACATGCCGGCTTGCGTTCAGGCCTGCCCCACCAACGCTCTGACTTTCGGCGACCAGAACGATGTCAACAGTCCCATCAACCCCTACTTTGCGGATGTTAACAAGTACGACGTTCACCACGAGCACGAACGAAAGACTCGCGGCTACCGTCTGCTGGAAGAAATGAATACCAAACCAAACCTGATCTACCTGAAGAAGGTTGATCCCAACGCGGCGAGCAGTGGCGGAAATCATGGCTAGTAGCACCGAACACCACGGGGGTGGGCAGCACGCTGGAATGTGGGTTTTCCCCAAGCTGGAAGAGATAACGTCCGACGTCTCGGGCAAGACCTTTTCCATGCCCTCCGGATACAAGCTGGCCTTGGGGATAGCCTTTATACTGACAGCCCTTGGAGTGGTTGGCTTCTTTATCCGCGCTACCACCGACGGCTTTGGCGAAACCGGACCTTGGGGCTACTACGCAGGAATCTTCTCTTTCATCTTTATGGTAACCGGGGCGGCCCCCCTGGTGGCGGCGGCTTTCCGGTTCACCAAAAGCCACTGGCGGCGTCCCGTGTCCCGGGTAGCGGAGTTGTTCGCCGTCGTGGGCGTGGTTAACGTTGTCCTTTTCATTCCCCTGATGCTGGCAATGCCGCCGATTAAGAATCCGGAAGTGGTCGGTTCCGAGCTTGAGGTGCGCCGCACCCTGTGGTTTGAGGTTCCCATCGGCGCTCCATATTATTGGGACTTCCTTTGCTTCGTGGGGCTGGCCTTCTGCAGCATGGCGATACTGTGGCTTTCAGCCACGCCGGACATGGCCCAGGCCCGCGCAACGGCGACAGGCTTCCGCCGCGGACTTTATTCCGCGCTTGCCGGCTGGTGGTACGGGACCAAGCGGCAGTGGAACCATCAGAAGGCGGGCCTTGCCTTGCTGGGCGCCTTCTACTTCATGCTGCTGATTTTCGTGCAGTTTATTTTCGTCACCGAGTTTGCCATGAGCATGGTGCCGGGCTGGAAGGACTCGGTACTGCCCCCCATGTACACGGTGATGGGCTTCCAGACCTCACTGGGGCTGATCCTGATAGTCCTGTTCGTGATGCGCAAGTGGGGCGGGTACGAGACCTACCTGGGCAAGTCGCCTTTCTGGTCAGCCAGCAAGATTCTTCTGGGCCTGACCCTGCTCTGGACTTATCACCTGTTTGCGTTCTTTATTACTTATTGGTATGGCCGCCTGGAGGTGGAGCAGAATATTCTCAAGTACGTGTTCACCCAGCCTTACCTGCTGGTGTTCCTGGCGAATATGCTGTTCAGCTTCCTGGTCCCCTTCCTGATGCTTATCTGGAATCCCTTGCGCCGCAGCGCCTGGGGGCCGTCCCTGGCGGGCCTGTCTGCTCTGTTTGGGTCACTGCTGTTTAACCTCAGGACTTTCGTGGCAGGATTCAACGTGGAAAACCATTATGAGTTCGCCCTGTCCCACGTCGCGCCGGCTGTTTTGCCCGACATATGGGATATATGCATAGTCCTGGGCGGTCTGGGGCTAGTTGCACTGGTGTATTTGCTGGCAGCCAAGGTCATCCCCTTAATGTCCATCTGGGAAGTGAAGGAAGGGACCCTCTACCAGAAATGGGAGCCCTTTGTCCACAGTGAGTACCTGGTACTGGGCAAGCCGGAATAATCAGTCCGGAAAGTCAAACGAAATAGATTATAGATAAAGGGACGGGGATTGACCCGTTGATTGGGGCCGCTGTAGGGGCCCCGGAACCAAGCAAAGGAAGGTAAGCAGGAGCTTCCATGCAGGAAGGCAGAGTCCTAAGTACAAGAGAAGTGAACCGGGATTTGCTCCGGTCAATCCTGGATACACCCCGGTGGTTCTGGCCGGTGGTGACGGTCCTTGGCCTGATCCTGCTGGTGGCCTCCATCGCCATCGGCATTATGGTCAATCGGGGCCTGGGCGTTACGGGCCTGAACCGTCCGGTGGCATGGGGCTTCTTCATCACAAATTTCGTGTTTTGGATCGGTATCAGCCACGCCGGCGTGATGCTTTCCGCGATTTTGCGGTTGGCCAAAGCTGAATGGCGTCGGCCAGCCACCCGCGCCGCCGAGGTCTTGACCCTGTTCTCCCTGATGACGGCGATGATTATGCCCATCGTCCACACCGGTCGGCCCTGGCGCATCCTTTACTGGGTGTTTCCTTATGACTTTGCCCGCGGCATTTGGCCCAACATCCGGACGCCGCTGGTCTGGGACCCCAGCGCAATTCTGACCTACCTGACCTCCAGCACCCTGTTCGTTGTCATCGCCCTGGTTCCCGACTTTGCGGTGCTGCGGGATCACACCACTGGCATTGCCCACCGGGTATATTCCGTGCTGGCCATGGGCTGGGAGGGTAACGCCCGGCAATGGAAGCTGCAAATTTTGGCCGGTGTGCTGCTGTCGGCGCTGATCCTGCCCGTGTTCGTCTCGGTGCACAGCATAGTGTCCTGGGACTTCGGTATGGCGGCGTCGGTCAAGTCCTGGCACTCCACCGTGTTCGCTCCCTACTTCGTGGTTGGCGCTGTCCACTCTGGCGTGTCGGCAGTGGCCTTCGTTCTCATCCTGCTGCGCTGGTGCTACGGCTGGCAGGACTACATCCGCCACGAGCACATCGACGCCCTGGGACGGTTGCTCATAGTGGTGGCTACGGGCTGGTTCTACTTCCTGGTCATGGAGATCGTGTTCGGCATGTACGGGCGGGAAGCAGACGAGTTGATGGTCAGGCAGACCCAGTTTACGTACTGGCCCTACAATGCGTGGTTCATCATATTCATCGTTACCACGTACTTCATACCCGTGATACTGTGGCTGAGCCGGGCTTGGCGGCGCAACCTGTGGATAATGTCTCTGGCGTGTATCTCGGTAAACATCGGCATGTGGCTGGAGCGTTTCCTGATTATCGTGCCGGGCCTTATTAACAAGCAATTGTTCACCTTCGTGTGGGCCGATTACAGGCCCAGCATATTCGAGATAATCATCGTGGCGTCAACATTTGCCCTGGTGACCATGTTGATGCTCCTGTTCAGCCGCGTGTTCCCCCTGGTACCGTTGTACGACGTGAAGGAAGGGGATGTGCTGAAGACCCGGATACAGATAGGTCGCCGGACGGTTCCGGCAACATTCAGAGAAGATTAGTCCCTGCCGATTGGCAGGAGGGACACCGAGGTAAAGGTAGAGAGGTTATAAGTTATGGCAAGACGTCCTATATTGGGGTTGTTTGACAACGCCAATTCCGCCGCCGATGCGGGCGACGGGCTGAGGCGGGCCGGTATTCCCGAAACCGACGTGGATTTCTTGACGGATGCTCCCTATCCGGAAGGAGCTTTCGGGGAACGGGAGGAGCCGCACAAGCTGTATATTTTCCCGTTTATTGGGGCGCTGCTGGGTCTGACCTCCGGCATCCTGCTCACCTCGATGACCCAGGTGGCATATCCCCTCGTTACCGGCGGCAAGCCCATCCTTTCCATACCACCCATGGCGGTGGTGTGCTACGAAGGCACCATGCTGGGCGCAATTCTGTTCACGGTGCTGGGCATTATTTTCGAGTCCCGCCTGCCCAAGCTAAAGGCCGGCCTCTACGACACCCGGATTACTGAGGGGCACATCGGGGTGCTGGTGAACACCGAAGAAACGCAGCATGGCGCAGTAGAGGGAGTGTTCGGCCAGACCGGGGCCATCGACATTAAAACGCAGTGACGTCGCTGGCAACAATAGCTCTGACGGAACAGCTCTGAAGAGAAGTCTGAACGGCAGCGGTCAACTTCCTTTGCTTCGTGGGAACGAAGGCTTACCCTAACTATCTGTACAATCAGGCGGAGCAGCAGGCCAAGTTACTTAAGGAAACAGGAATAGCCGGAGACCGGACGTAACCGGTAGAAGGCAGCCAAAAATGAGCAAACTTTCTGGAAAACTAATGAACCTGAACCTGTTATCAAGGGTGCGCTGGTTCCGCACCAGGACTTACCTGGGCGGATTGGCCTTGCTGGTAGGTATCCTGGCGCTGGGTTGTTCCCAGGGCTCGTACCCGCTGGACATCTTCTATGAGATGCATTACCAGCCTTCGCATAAGGCCAGCGAGCCGCCTCGGTTGAGCGCTCCGGAGAGCGCGGTGCCCTTCTACTCGATGCAGGCTTCCAACCATGATGGCGAAGACCTTTACAACATCAACTGCTCAATGTGCCACGGGGCCCAGGGCAAGGGTGACGGGCCGGTACTGGTCAAGATGATGGAGACCTACGGCTATAACCCCACCGTCCCCGCCGACTTGACGGCCATTGATGACCCCCTGATGATTGCCAAGGATACTGCCGGGGTAACCAACATCATGACCGGCGGCTTGACGGTCATGCCCAGCTTCTCCAAGCTGCTGACCCAGGAACAAATAGATGCGGTGGCCCGCTACGTGGTGGACTGCCTGCAGGGAACAAACCCGTCTGGTTGTTAAGGAATGTGCCGGTTTCGACGGTATGAGGACAGGTAAACAAGAGGAACGGAGAGTTCTCTAACCGTTCCGAGTTTGAAAGTGAGAAACGAAAGATTTTGCAGACGGGGGCAGGCTCAAGGCCTGCCCTTTGCTTTTTTGCCCAGCGGAATTGCCCTGTTCGCAATCTTGATTGTCGTGGCAATTGGACTCGGCCTGTGGGTTGATGTTTCCCACGCCCAGGAGCCCACCGGCACCTACGATGAAGAAGAAGCGCAGGGGATAGACCAGATGCTGATGTGTCCGGTTTGCCCCGCTGAGTCCATTGACCAGGCGCAGGTGCCCCTGGCCCGCCAGATGCGGCAGCGGGTGCGGGAAATGCTGGCTGAGGGGGCAAGTCGCCAGGAAGTCCTGGACTACTTCGCCGACCGTTACGGAACAGACGTGCTGGCATCGCCGCCCAAGTCGGGATTAAACCTGCTGGCCTGGATATTGCCGGTGATTGGAGTGGTTTCAGCCCTGGGGGCCGGACTGCTGGTTTTGCGGGCCATGACGGGCAGGAGCAGCGAGGGCCCCGCCACAGGTGAAGTTGAAATGGGCCCACCGGACGGGGACCTGGAACCGTACCTGGCTGCGGTGGACCGGTCTCTCGCAATAGAAAATGGAGTCGATGTGGATGACGAAGAAGAGCCCAGGAAAGGCAACCAATAGCGGCATATAGCATCGATGGTTTGGTGCCATTGACCAGCATTGGAATGGCGACTATGGCATCTTCGCCTCTCTTGGGATGACAGGTTGAACGGCTGCCTTGCCCAGCGTGCAATGCGGAAAACTTCAACCAAAGTCGGCGCGGTTGAAATGCCGCCACCATATCATTAGAGTGTAGCGATATTGTTTCGCGGCGCGCCGGACCCTATCCTCTCCACCGGAGGTATGCAATGAACTCCAGGGAATACGACATCGTAATCATTGGGGGAGGCATTATCGGCCTTTCCACGGCCATGCAACTAGCCCGCCGGTTTCCCCAGGGCTGCAGCATTGCCGTGCTGGAGAAGGAGAAGGACCTGGCCACCCACCAGACCGGCCACAACAGCGGCGTAATTCACTCGGGGATCTATTACCGGCCGGGCTCCCAGAAGTCCCAGTTCTGCGTGGGCGGGGCCCAGGCCCTGATGCGGTTCTGCGACGAGAACGAAATCGAGTACGACCAATGCGGTAAGACCATCGTGGCCACCGAAGAGTCGGAACTGCCCCGGCTGGATAACCTGTACGAGCGCGGCGTGGCCAACGGGGTGCAGGGGCTGGAAATGATCGGTCCGGAGCGACTGCAGGAAATTGAGCCTCACACCTTCGGACTACAGGCTTTGTGGTCTCCCACCACCGGAATCATTGACTACGTAAAGGTCAGCGAGGCCTACGCGTCCAGGTTCCAGGACAGCGGCGGCGACATCTACATGGACGCCGCGGTCAGGTCCATCGGAGGCTCCGCCGGCGCCATGACCATCGACACCTCCCGGGGGTCGGTGCGGGCGGCCCACGTAATCAACTGCGCCGGTCTCTACGCCGACCGCATCGCCGAGATGATGGGGGAGCGGACCGGCGTTCGCATCATTCCCTTCCGGGGGGAGTACTATACCCTGAGACCGGAAAGCCAACACCTGGTAAAGGGCTTGATTTATCCGGTTCCCGACCCCCGGTTCCCCTTCCTCGGCGTCCACTACACCCGCAACATTCACGGCTACGTGGAAGCCGGCCCCAATGCCGTCCTCGCCTTCGCGCGGGAGGGCTACCGCAAGAGCAATGTGGACCTGGGAGAGTCGGTGGGAACCTTCACTTATCCCGGCTTCTGGAAGATGACCGCCAAACACTGGCGCACCGGCGTGTCGGAGATGCACCGTTCCTACAGCAAGAACGTGTTTGTCCACGACCTGCAAAAGCTGATCCCCGAAATCAGGGACGAGGACCTGGCCCCGGGAGGCTCCGGTGTGCGGGCGCAGGCGGTGGCCACCGACGGGGCTCTGCTGGACGATTTCTCAATACTCCAGGGGCAGCAGGCCATCCACGTGCTGAACGCGCCGTCCCCCGGGGCCACATCGTCCCTGTCCATCGGCCAGCACATCATGAACCTGGCGGTGGAAAGCTTCGAACTTGAAGGGTAGGGAAAGCCTAGATTACCAGCGGATAGTCAATAGACCGGTAACTGCTGAACCGGCGGAGTCGCTTAAGATGACTTCGCCGGTTCATTCCTTGGTTGTCTCGACCAATGCTGGTCGAAGTCCTGTCATTGGGAGCGAAGCGAAGAATCCCAACCGCACCCTGCAAAGCCTTCAGGGCTCTCAATCCACGTACTTCAGAAACGGCTGGCGTTCTTGACGCTGCACTCCCGAAGTGCCTGGAGAATATTGGCAACCAGAATAAATTCAGGCACAAAAGGATGGGGCAACCACTAGGGTTGCCCCGACAAGTTCCAAGGGACTGGCCAGCCTTGAACAGCTGCAGCCCTGCTACCGCAGAACGTCGCTGTCTCTGGCCCTGTCAATGTAGCCCTGCACGTCAGCACCGAGCAGGAACCCGTCCGATTCCAGTTGGCGGGCCACTTTTCCCACCGCGCGGACGTACCCCTCGTGGTCGCCGTAACGTTCCTCAAGGGACAGGCGCGGGTCACCCGAAGCCTCGCGTTCGGCCTTGGTGGCGGCGAAGGGTATGTGCTGGCCGTCGGACTCGCCTCCGTCGTTTTCGGCAAAGCCCTCGCGTCGCAATGCCCAGCCGGTGGTGGTGGCTACCGGGGCTTCCACCTCCGGCAGGCGCACGCCCGCCACCTCGTTCCCGTCTTCATCCACTTTCGACACGAATATGGAGTAGGCAGGACGGTCAACCACCGACGGCGGACAGTTGGACAAGATTCCCTGGTCGGATTCGGGGCCAAAGTCCAAAACATAGCGGGTGGTTATTACACCGGTATAGGTTACCTCCGGGATATCGGGCCAGCCCAGCTCTGCCTGGGGCACACAGCCAACCTCGGATCCGGGACGAGTGACGGCAAAGGCAGCATTTTCGGCGCCCCTGGGCACCCGGCTGTCCGGCGGAGCGATGCCCTCGCTGACCCACCGGTCCAGGGCGACAAGCAAGGCGCGGTGCGCGGCATAGGGACTGACGCCGTTGGTTAGCTGCTGGTTCTTGCCTCGCCTGGTAATGTCTCCCACACCATGGGAGAGGCCGGAAATAAGGTAGTAGCGCACGTTCTCCGGGTCGGGCAGGTCGTTCCCCTCTGTGTCGGTGTGCAGCAGGGAGCAGGCCTTGACCCAGTACTCGTTCGAAGTATTGATCTCAAAACGCTTGGGCAGAGTGGCACTGGCGGCCCCCTGCTCGCTGCGGCCGGCGGTCTTGCCAGTCAGGTGATCAGTAAGAACCTGGTGAGCAAAGGGGAAGATAGCTTCGGGATAGAGATGGTTCTGGCGGTTGCGCTCGGTGCGGTCGGTCTGGGCAAACCGGAAGTTAATCTGGTCGCCATTGCCGCCGCCGGTGTGGCTCAAGATCCCGTCCAAAACCCTCTGCCCGTATTCGTCCTCGTTGAAGCCCAGCTCCTGAAAATCGTTAAGGGTGCGGGAGGGCTGGGATATGGAGTAGCTGTAGGTGTAATCGACCTGGCCCGCCAGCGGGTTGTCCGCCGACTCCGGGGCGTTGCGCAGGAAGGACATGAAGTCGCGAGTGGCTGCCAGGCCGATGCCCGCCACCAACGGATCTTTCGCAGTGTAAGTAAATTCATAGATGCGTGACTGCTTGAAGGGAGTCCCCTCGGGCAGCAGGCGAATGGCGGTGCCTTCGTCCGAAGTGTAGTCCCACTCGGCAGGCGGGACTTCTACAGGCTCGTCGTCCAGATGCTCTCGCACCGTGAGCCTCGCCCCGGACTTGTCCAGGGTGGCGGCGGTGTAGGCCAGGTCGCTGGTCAAAGTGGTCTCGTTGTCAAAGACGATGTACTCGTAGGACGGGCCGGTGATGGTTTCCCCGTTGTTGGTTGCCACGGGGACGTTAATCGTCATGGAGTTGTGGCCGCTGGCGCTGATGTCCCATCCGTTGCCTACCACGGCATAGCCCATATTGAACACGAAGCCGGTACCGGCGTCTTTGGCCGATGATGGGTCGTTGTTTGAAGTGGCGCTGTTCAGCAAGCCCACACGCATTCCACCGCGGTTGTTGAAGTCGAGGATGACCCGCCGGTTGCCGAGGTCGAGGTTAATGGGCTTGAGAACAAAGATGTCCGTCGAATACTCCACCAGACCACGCTCATTTCTGGGAGCCAGTTCTATGTCGGTGATGACGGCATTGCGCGGGTCGGAGGGGTCCAGTTCGCCGTAGGCGGTACCGCGAAGCTTTTCGTACTGACCAACGCTGCCAAAGGACAGACCCTCGAAAGTGGGAGACTCGGAACGGTTGGGGTCGATAACGATGCGAGTGATACCCGACTTGGCTGCTATTGCAGCGCCGGGGCGGTTCTGTGTCATGGTGATTCTCCTGTGGGGGAAACGTTCAGGTACGTATTCTTCCTGTCGATTTGGTTTTTGGTTATGGAAGGCACTGTTGTTAGCATGATCATACAAAGGCAGGGTGCTTGGGTCAAATGGGGATGTCCCATAGTACGGACGAGAGCTTCAGGCTCCGACCGTATAGGTTCCTTCCCAAGAATATAAGAGCCTTGGCATGCAATAGGAATTGCCTCGAGCCTTGCATGGAACCTTGCGAGAGCCCCGTACCGGAGAACGGCCAGGTTTTCCCGCCCTACCCCGTATAAGGTATAATCAAATTCAGTTAATATCAGGGCTAAACGGGTTAAGCTGGCAAAGGGTAATCAGGGTTGGACGTTGCAGCCGGAGAGGCGATAGATCTGGGTTGTTGGACTCTTACCGAGGAGTCGGTAAGGAGTTATCTGGACGCCGTGGGGGACGACCTGACCCTGTATCTGGAACTGGGAGTGGCGCCCCCTTTGGCCCTGTGTGCCTATGCCTTGGGAGCGATGCTGGAGAAGCTGTCTTTGCCGGTTGGCGCCATCCACAGCATCCAGGAAATGGAGGCGGTGGGCGCGGCCAGCATCGGACAGGATATCTACGGTGAAGCAGTACCGGAGCGGCCCCGCAAGAGAGGCGGGCTCCGGTTTATGACTGTGGGTTATACCCTGAGAGATGACGCGGGGCAGGTGGTGCAGACGGGCAAGACCACGGTGCTGACGCCGGAGAGCGGGGACCAGGGCTAAGATGGCCGAAATAGCACCGGAAGAAACCGAACTACCGGCATTGACTCTGGACATTACCCAGGAGAGGCTGAACGCATACTGCGCCGCTTCAGGCGACAACAATCCGTTGCACTGGGACACGGAGTTTGCGGCGACCACCCAGTTTGGGGGAGTAATCGCCCACGGAATGCTGACTTTGGCCCTGATTTCCCAGATGATGGCCTCGGCTTATGGGCGGGACTGGCTGGAGACGGGCAGTCTTCGGGCCCGCTTCAAGGGGGCCGCATACTTGGGAGACTGGGTGTCGAGCCGTGGTCGGGTATCTAAAAAAGAGCAAAAGGACGGTCGCCGGTTGGTAACCTGCTCGGTGGCAGTTATAAAAAGAGTAACAGGTGAGGAGTTAGTAACGGGGAGCGCTACGGTTAAGGTCAAATGATCCAATCGCTGACTCCCTCCTGCAACAGGTCTAACTCTCGGCCAGGGATGTGACAAACCAAGGAAAGACAATATGCAGAATTCTGAATCTCCATCGTCCCACAACGAGGCTACGTTTCAAGAGGAGCCAATTCGGGTGGCGGTGGACGCCATGGGCGGCGATTACGCCCCCCACGAAACGATTAAGGGCGCGGTGGCCGCGCTGGAACAACAAAATATAGAACTACTCCTGGTGGGAGACGCCGGGGCCGTGGAGGCCGAGTTAGCCAGCTACGACTTGTCCGGCAGGCCGGTCCAGGTTGTCCCGTCAGTGGGCAGAATTGGTGACGACGAACACCCAATGCACGCCTTCCGGCGGAAGCCGAATGCTTCCATTGTCGTAGGTACCAAGCTGGTCAAGTCCGGGCAGGCCGACGTGCTGGTGTCCCTGGGCTCCACCGGTGCCTCGATGGCCACAGCTTCCCTGATTCTCGGGGTAATGGAGGGCCTGGAGCGGCCCTGCATCGGCGGACCTTTCCTGGGGCTGGCTCCACGTACCGTTCTGATGGACCTGGGCAGCAACGTGGATTGCCGCCCCTCCCAGATTCTTAACTTCGCAGCGCTAGGTTCAGCGTTTGCGTATAAGTTTATGGGAATGGAAAATCCGCGGGTGGCGCTGTTGAGCGTGGGCGCCGAAAAGTCCAAGGGCAACCGGCAAGTCCAGGAAAGCTACCAACTGCTGGAACAGAGCCATCTCAACTTTGTGGGCAACGTGGAGGGGATGGACTTTTTCACCGACAAGGCTGACGTCATAATTTGCGATGGGTTCGTCGGGAATATCCTGATCAAGTTCACCGAGGGCATGGGCACTGCGCTCGGGAGTTACCTTGCCAGGCAACTGTCACCCTATATGTCCGAAGAACAGATGAAGGATGTATTCAACGATCTGTGGGAGACCACAAACCGGCCACGAACCATGGGCGGCCCGCTGTTCGGCGTAAATGGCGCCGTGGTCGTGGGCCACGGCTCCTGCAAGGCAGAAGGTGTCACGGGCGCCATCAACACCGCCGTGCACTACATTAAGGGCGGCCTGGTGGACGTAATGCGGGAGGAGCTGGCAGAGATCAGCCGGCGCGGGCTGACTGGGGACCACGAGTAATGGCAACCAATAGGCTGGCGGAACAGGTAGCCCTGGTTACCGGCGCATCCCGGGGCATCGGCGCGGTTATTGCCCAACGACTTGCGAAGGAAGGGGCCAAGGTGGCGATCAACTACCAGGCGTCGAAGGAAGCGGCTCTCCAGGTGGTTCGTGGAATCGTCGATGCCGGCGGCGAGGCGGTGGTTCTTCCCGGGGACGTTTCCAAGGAAAAGGATGCCGAGACCCTGGTGAAGAGTGTCATAGAACAGTGGGGCCGCATCGACATCCTGGTGAACAACGCGGGGATAACCCGCGACCGTCTGTTGCTGCGCATGACGGTGGAAGACTGGGATCGGGTACTGGAAGTCAACCTGCGGGGGGCTTTCCTTTGCACCAAGTACGTGATGCCTCACTTGATTCGCCGTCGCCAGGGGCGTGTGGTCAACATTTCTTCAGTAGTGGGCATCGGTGGCAACCCGGGCCAGGCCAATTACGCCGCATCCAAGGCCGGGCTCATCGGGTTTACCAAGTCCGTGGCTAGAGAGGTAGCCTCACGCAACATTACGGTCAACGCCTTGGCCCCAGGCTTCATAGACACCGGCGGCATGGTGGACCAGATGACCGAAGAGGCAAAGAAAACGGTGTTGGGCCGAATCCCGATGGAACGGTTCGGCAACGCCGACGACGTAGCCGAGGCGGTGTCCTTCCTTTGCGGAAAAGGGGCGGGGTACATTACGGGACAAGTTATTACCATCGACGGCGGAATGGTGGGGTAACATGATTGCTCTTGGGGTAGGCCAGTGGCTTTAGTAGGAGGCCAAGGATGTCAACTGCGAATGCTCCCGACACGTTACCGCAAAGTGTGGTACCCGGCGAATTGGTGAACAGCTTTATCGAGTTAGTCGGTGTGCGGAGGGAGCACGGCAGCAGGTCAATAGTCCTGCAGGCTGCGGCTCAAGTAGGAGACGACACCGCACGGATTCGGTGGCTTCGTCCTACCTTGGAAGGCATATGCCATCTTCCATGGCACGAAAATGATATGCCCGATGGTAGAAAATCTACGAAAACGGAATCAGCGGCGCGTCTACTGTGGTTGCTCTGCGAGGTTCTGGAAGAGGACACTGTACCCCCTACCAGCATAATCCCAACATGGAGAGGTGGAGTTACCGCCGAATGGCACGTAAACGGGTTTGACCTCGAGATTGAGTCAGACCCAAGCGGCACCATGGAGTACAACTTTGTGGGCCCCGGTAATGTCGAGTATGAGGGTCCCGTTGACGACAACCTGGAAAACCTGAGGTCGCACGTCAAGCTGCTGCCTGAAGAGAGGCACTAGGCACCTGAACCGATGTCCACTCCACCCGGGCAGCAACCAATCCTGGATGACGATGTGCTCATGCGGCGAGTGAGGCGCCAGGAACTTACAACCGACCAAGAGGGAGGGCCAGCGAGGCCATCCAGCGATGCATTCAAGCAGGATGGAGCCGAGGGCGAAACTTCGGTTTACCTGTTCTCGGAGACTACGCCAGAGCGAATCAGCTACAACTATCCCGATATATTCGTAGCTCTAGTCGATGTGGGACTCCTCCGCCAACTAGGGCTAAATGTTGAGCGCAGTGCCATGGAAGGGGAACCTGGTCACTGTGTCATCACCGGTCGCGAAACTAGAAGCGTACTGAGAACACTCGCCCGTGCGAGTTATTGGGCACAAGGTTTTGGCCCAGTGGGCGAAGAATAGCTGATTAGATTCGTCAGGGTCTCGATCTGAATGCTCTCCCACAATCTCTGGGCCCGTCACGGTTATAGCTGGATTGCCGAGCCTGCTTGGTAACAACTTACGCAGAAACCACAGATTTCCCCAATCCAAGACAGCCCAACGAGAGGTCTTCCCATGCAACGCGCCACCACCAAACTCCGAAAACTGCTCCAGGATTCGGGTATCATCATGGCCCCCGGGGCTTATGACTGCCTCACCGCCCGCATTATCCAGAATGCCGGTTTTGGGGCCGTCTATATGACCGGGGCCGGAACCTCGGTGGCAACGCTGGGCTACCCCGACCTGGCCCTGGCAACCATGAGCGAGATGGTGGGCAACGCCGCCGACATTGCGGCCACGGTGGACGTGCCGGTAATCGCCGACGCAGATACGGGCTATGGCGGCATATTAAACATCCAGCGCACCATCCGCCAGTACCAGCGGGCCGGCGTAGCTGCGGTACATATCGAGGACCAGGAGTTTCCCAAGCGGTGCGGCCACCTGGACAACAAGCGGGTCATTGGCATTGATGAAATGGTGGGCAAGATCAAGGCGGCGGTCGATGCCCGCACCGACGACGATTTTGTCATCATTGTCCGCACCGATGCCCTGGCAGTTACCGGCTGGGACGACACCATGCGCCGCTGCGAGGCATTCACCAGGGCCGGGGCTGACGTACTCTTTGTGGAAGCGATCCGGTCCCACGAGGAAGCGGAACAGGTGGTGGCCTCGGTGGAACTGCCCCTGCTGTACAACTACGTGGAAACGGGCAAGTCGCCCCTGTTCACCGCCCGGGAGTTGGAGCAGTTGGGCTTCAAGCTGGTTATCTACCCGGCCAGCGCGCTGCTTACGGTGAGCAAGGTCGTGGCCGTGCTGATGGAAGAATTGAAGGCCAAAGGCACCACGGCGCACCTGGTGGACAACATGATCAGCCTGCACCAGTGCTTCGAGCTTATGGGACTGTCGGAAATGCTTGCCACCGACGAAAGCTACTCCGCCGCAGCTATGGAGGCGGGGCGGTGAACGAGGAACTCCGCCAGTTCATCAAGGAGTCTCTCGAACTGGGACTGGCGCGGGATGCCATCCGTAACGTGTTGCTGGAGGCCGGCTGGCAAGAACGGGATGTGAGCAGCGCCCTGGGTGCCTTTGCGGAGGTGGACTTTCCCGTGGCGGTTCCCTTGCCCCGGCCATACCTGCACGCGCGCGAGGCGTTCCTTTACCTGGTCTCCTTTATAACGCTCTATGCATTTGCTTTCAGCCTGGGTGCCGTGTTCTTCGGCCTCATTGATTACCACTTCTCAAGTTCCATTTACCGTTTCGATCCCGGCCCTTCAGCTGCCCAGACCACGGCATTAGCCGCCGTAATCGTGGCATTCCCCCTTTATCTCTTCCTGATGCGCCGCTTGGGGGCAGCAGTGGCGGCCGATCCGGAACGCCGGCAATCCCTGATCCGCCGTTGGCTCACCTACCTGACCCTGGTAGTGGGCGCGGCAGTGATTCTTGGCGATGTGATTGCTTTGCTGGCCCGACTGCTTGCCGGCGATCCCACTGCGGGCTTTGTCCTCAAGGTATTTGCCATCCTGGTAATCACCGGGCCGATATTCGGATACTACCTCTGGGATATGCGGCAAGCCGAAGACGAGGTAACCGAGTCTGTAGCCCGCGCTGCGCCGGTACTGCGGGGCCTCGTAATCGCCGCCATAGTGATTGTGATTGCCACCCTGGGTTACTCCATCTACCTGGTTGGCACCCCCGGGCAGCAGAGGGATACGAGGCTGGATGACCAGCGCATTACAGACCTGCGAAACATTTCCCGCAACATTGATACTTACCTTGAGCTTAATGAGAGAATGCCGGGAAGCCTGCGAGACCTGACGGGCCCCAGATTCTATGTAGACTCCATTGAAGACCCGGAGACGGGAGTTCCCTACGAATATGGGGTCATAAGAGGCACTGACTATGAACTTTGCGCCGTCTTTTCGACAAATACCTCGGAGCGTAGAGACGAGCGCCGGTCCTTTTCCGAGCAAATACGGGACCATGGTATAGGAAGGGCCTGTTTCCAACTGGTAGCCAGGGCAGAGCCCAGGTGACTGTCGCCGAACGGACTGAGGTAATTGAGGTGCAAGCATGGCAAACGTAGTACTGGTTATCGACATGGTTCGCGGCTTCCTGGAGCCGGGGCACAATCTCTACTGCGAGGGCTACCGCCCCCTGATTCCCAGGATTCAGGCTTTGCTGGAACAGGAAACCGCCGCCGGTTCCAACGTCCTGTTCATCTCCGACCACCACGACCCGGACGACCTGGAGTTCCAGATATTCCCCGTTCATTGCGTCAAGGGTACGGAGGAACCCGAGGTAATCCCCGAACTGGCCGGTTACCTGACCAACGAGAACCTGGTGCCCAAGAACCGGTACAGCGGCTTCTTCAACACCGACCTGGAGCAGCGCCTCGCCGACCTACAACCCGACAAGGTTATCGTCTGCGGGGTCTGCACCGACATCTGTGTCCTTCACACCACATCAGATGCCCGCAACCGCGACTATCCGGTGGAGGTGCCGTCCGACTGCGTGGCAACCTTTGACCCTGATGCCCACATCTGGGCTCTGGGGCATTTGGAAAAGATTCTGGGGGCCAAGGTGGTTTAGGGGACCAAGGGGACGCCACCGCCCCCTCTCGCTGGGAAAGGGAACATTTCCACTCTTTCCAGCGGGCTATCTGGCTTTGGTCCTTGGTAAAGGTCTTTGGGAACAGACAGCACCCCCACATCGCCTCCCTGTGCTATACTTGCTCACCAAAAGGGCCGAAAATCGGGCCCTCATCTCTTATATAGCCACAATCCGTAATCCCCAACACTCCCACAAAGGCATATCTTCCGGCAAGGGAGGCCAACATGCTGTTTTACCGCTCCTACCGCTACTCCCAATGGGATGGATCCCAGGAAATCTTCGACATTGACGCCGACGAGTTGATGGATCGTCTGGCGGACGAACTGCTCAAGCAGGGCGACGTCATGCAGGCCCTCCGCGAGTTGCTGCGTAACGGTATGCAGGACCGCAACGGCCAGCAGATGCCCGGCCTCCGCGAGTTGATGGACATGCTCAAGGACCGCCGCCGCGAGCAGTTGCAGCAGCACAACATGGACTCGGTGGTGGACGACCTCAAGGAACGGCTGGACGAAATCCTGCGCACCGAACGGGAAGGTATCGACCGGCGCATGGACGAGGCCCAGGAACAGGTCAACCAGTCCCCTGACGAAGACCGTCCCATGCAGGACAACCTGCTGGACATGCTGAAACAGCGGGCCGACCGCAACCGCGAGAAGCTGGACAACCTGCCAGACAGCCTGGGCGGCCAGATCCAGGAGTTGATGGAGTACGACTTCATGGACCCGGATGCCCAGCAGATGTTCCAGGAATTGCTGGAAATGCTGAAGCAGCAGATGGCCCAGAACATGGGCCAGCAGATGCAGCAACAGATGCAGAACATGTCCCCCGAGCAGATGGCGGCCATGCAGGAAATGATGCGCCAGCTCAACGAAATGATGCGGGACAAACTATCGGGTATGCAACCCGACTTCGACGGCTTCATGCAGCAGTTCGGCCCCATGTTCGGGGACAATCCTCCCCAGAACTTTGAAGAACTGATGGAAATGCTGCAGCAACAGCTTGCCCAGATGCAGTCGATGCTGGACAGCATGTCGCCGGAGGCACGCCGCGAGCTGGAGGATGCTCTTCAGTCCGCCCTGGACCCGGGGATGCAGCAGCAGATGTCAGAATTCGCCTCGCTGATGGAACAGCTGATGCCCATGGACGACTTGCGCCGCCAGTATCCCTTCCTGGGCGACGACAGCCTGACCATGGAGCAGGCTATGGAAATGATGCGCCAGTTCCAGGACCTAGACCAACTGGAACAGGCCCTGCAGCAGGCATTGCGCACCGGCGACATGGAAGAGATTGACCCGGACAAGCTGGCCCAACTGCTGGGCGATGAGGCACGGCGGGCCTGGGAGGAACTGGATAGGCTTCGGCAGCTATTGAAAGAAGCCGGCTACGTCACCGGCGACGACGACCTGAAACTTACTGCGCGGGGCATCCGCCGCATCGGTCAGAAAGCGCTGCGGGAGGTCTTCATACACTTGAAGAAGGACCGCAACGGCAATCACGACCTGGACGTCCGGGGCGCCGGCGGCGACCTGCTGGGCGAGACCAAGCCCTACGAGTTCGGCGATCCCTTCCAGATCGACCTGCAGTCCACGGTAAAGAACGCCATCGTACGGGGCGGGCCACAGATTCCGGTGAAGATAAGTCCCCAGGACTTTGAGATTTACCGCAACGAGCACATGACCCGCGCCGCCACCATCGTGCTGTTGGACCAGAGCCGGTCCATGGGCCTCTTCAACAACTGGCAGGCCGCCAAGAAGGTCACCCTGGCCCTCTTCTCCCTGATTCGCACCCAGTATCCAAGAGATACCCTGCACGTGGTTGGCTTTTCCGACTACGCCCGGGAAATCAAGGAGGAAGACCTGGCATCCCTTAGCTGGAATGCCTGGGTTTCGGGCACCAACCTGCACCACGCCCTGATGCTGTCCCGCAACCTCCTGGCCAAGGAGAAGGGCGGCACCAGGCAGATAATTGTAATCACCGACGGGGAGCCAACGGCCCACCTGGAGAACGGCCGCTCCTACTTCAACTACCCGCCCAGCTACCGCACCGAGCTGGAAACCCTAAAAGAAGTCAAGAAGTGCAGCCAGGAGGGCATTGTCATCAACACCTTCATGCTGGAAAACAACTACCAGTTGGTGAATTTCGTTGACCGGATGACCCGCATCAACCGAGGCCGCGCCTTCTACAGCAGCTCGGAGAACCTGGGCGAATATATCCTGGTTGACTACATGAACAACCGGAAAAAGCGGGTGACGGGGTAGCATCGCGGTTAGTGAATTTGGCCAGAGATACCAGCTGAGGCCTGCCAAAGGTCAGAGATGCGTTAAGATTAGTGGAACGGGACGGATGGCGACTAGTGAACACTCGGGGCAGTCATCGCCAATTTCAACACCCTGACAAACCTGGCACCGTTACAATCCCGGGACACTCCAGCGATGATCTGGCTCCCAAGACTTGGCGAAGTATCCTTCCAAGCCGGATTGACGAGGGAAAATTGATGAAGGCTAGTTACGCAGTTGTGTACGAAGAAGCTCAGAACAACTACTGCGCCTATCTTCCGGATTTCCCCGGTTGCATCTCCACGGGAAAGACTTGGGACGAAGTCCAAAGAATGGTGCGGGAAGCTGTGGAATTCCATATCGAAGGGATGATCCAACACGGCGACTCGTTGCCAGAGATCCCGATATCTCTGGAAGCCGCAAAGGCTTATCACAACGAGCCTCTCTCTAAGAGGGAGCAGGACAGCCTGGCAGACTATGGTGAAGAACCTCCAACCCTTACTACCACCTTCGGAACGGTTGAGGTTGAGATTTCGGTGTTCACCGTGTCTCCTGGCGCAGTATAAAGTGCAAGCGTAGCGCAATTGCTGAAAGCCGTGCACCGGAGTGCGTTTATTGACGAAATATGTTATAGTCAGGCGGTGATTTCGTGGTCAGGGTCGGGTTGCTGGTAAACTCGCCCCCCCAAACTTGAACAACTGAATAACCCCCTTGGGCTCGGCAAGTTTACCCTGGTAAACCTGCCGTCTTTTAAGCAGTCCCGTGAGGCTGGCAAAGTGTTTCGCCCTTTATCGGTCAGGTCAACGCCGCGGCAACGCGGTGCAGACTGGCCGGCTTAACCCCTTGCCGCCTGGGTAAGGGGTATTATTTTGGAATCCAGCGCCGTGACCGGCTAAGCAACAACGGGAGTCAACATGAAAATAGTCAGCATCGTGGGCAGTCTGCGGCAGGACTCGTGGAACCACAAGCTTACCCGGGTGGCCATTGATATCCTCAAGGGCAAGGGGATTAAGGTGGAAGAGGCCAGCCTGGCAGGTCTCACCCTGTTCAACGGAGACCTTGACGACGGCACCTTCCCCGGGCCGGTGGCTGCCCTGCGGGACGCCATGCACTCAGCAGACGGGCTGTTGGTTGCCGCCCCTGAGTACAACCACTCCATTCCCGCTGTACTGAAGAACGCCATCGAGTGGACCTGTCGGCCGCCCAACTGCTGGACCAACAAGGTCGTCTTTGCCATGGGCACCACCCCTGGCCGGTCGGGCGGCATACGGATGCACCTGCACTTGTCCGACTGCCTCCAGTGCGAGGGAGCGTGGCTTATTCCCAGGCCCATGGTACTGGTTCCCAACGCCGCCAGCGTCTTCGGAGGGAATGGCGAATTGCTGGACCCCACCGTTGGCGACCAGCTTGAAGAGGGCATGACCAGGCTGGTGGAGACCATCAATACTGTAGCCGGTACCCGGGTCTAACCCGGACTGGAGCTAACTTGTGATGCCTGCCAATGGCAGCGAGATGCCGGAACGTCGGATAATGGATGCGCAGGAAATCCAGCGTTCCCTGTCCCGCATCGCCCACGAGATTCTGGAGCGGAACCGGGGCGTCGACGACCTGGTGCTGGTGGGCATCCACACCCGTGGCGTGATTTTGTCCCAGCTATTGGAACAGAACATCCTGCGCTTTGAGGGCAACTGCGCCCCCTTGGCAGAACTGGATATCAACCTGTATCGCGACGATTTGCAGGCTCGGGAGAGTCCCCGTGTCCGGCCCACCAAATTTCCGGTGGACATCCGCGGCAAGAACGTAGTGCTGGTGGATGATGTCCTTTTCACCGGCCGCACCATCCGTGCTGCGCTGGACGCCCTCAGCGATCTGGGCCGGCCCCGGCAGGTGCAGCTAGCGATTCTGGTGGACCGGGGCCACCGCGAGTTGCCGATACGGGCGGACTACGTGGGCAAGAACGTGCCCACCAGCCTGGACGAAGAGGTCAAGGTGCGGCTGACGGAAACGGACCAGACCGAGGATGTAATCATCGTCAAACTGGGGCGGGAGATAAAATGACCACTCCGGACGCAATGGCGCTGGGCAATGAGTCCCAGGACGTGGCGCTGACCGCATCTGCCAGCACCCGCCGCAACGTGCTGGACCTGGACGATTTCTCTGCAGAAGAAATCACGTCAGTCCTGGACGATACGGGAGCCATGGTTGAGGTGCTGCGGCGGGACATCAAGAAGGTGCCCACCCTGCGGGGCCGTGTCGTCGTCACCATGTTCTACGAGTCCAGCACCCGCACCCGCATCTCCTTCGAGGAAGCGGGCAAGGTGCTCAGTGCCGACGTCATCAATATGTCCAGTTCCGGCAGCAGCGTGGACAAGGGAGAGTCGCTGCTGAACACGGGCCTCACGATACAGGCCATGGGCGTGGACGTGGTGATCATCAGGCACCCCCACTCGGGAGCCCCATATTTGCTGGCCCGCCATCTGCCCCAGGTATCGGTTATTAACGCCGGAGACGGCATGCACGCCCATCCCACGCAGGCTTTGTTGGACCTTTACACCATGCGGGAAAAACTGGGCAGCCTGGGTGGCAGCAAGGTGGTCATCGTGGGCGACGTGCTGCACAGCCGGGTGGCCCGCTCCGATCTGTGGGGTCTGACCAGGATGGGCGCGCAGGTCACGTTGTGCGGCCCAACCACCCTGATCCCCCTGGACCTGCTCAGTGGGAGGGACGAACTGGAAGAAGACCATCCCTTCGCCCACGTTGACGTGGACACCGACCTGGACCGGGCCATCGAGGGCGCCGACGTGGTCATGGCTCTGCGCCTCCAGTCGGAACGACAGCAGAGCGGCTTCCTGCCCAGCCTGCGCGAGTACATCCGCCGCTGGCAGGTAACCGAGGAACGTTTGGCTCGGGCCAAGCCTGGGGCCCTGGTGATGCACCCCGGCCCAATGAACGAAGGCGTGGAGATAAGCACCGCCCTGGCCCACGGGGAAAGCTCGGTAATTGAAGAGCAGGTAACCAACGGCGTGGCCGTTCGCATGGCCCTCCTTTACCGCCTCTGCGCCGGCCGAGGAAACCGGATAGGAGAACCAGGGTAAATGGCAACAGCCGCCCCACCTGTCATCCTGAACGAAGCGGGAACCGACTCCCTTTTCCCTGTCATCCCGACAGAACCGGGGCGTAGCCCCCTTGGCTGTCATCCTGAGCGAAGCGGAGTCGAAGGGTCTAAAATCCCCAGCCATGAGAAGCCTTGTATAGCAAAGGGGTCCCGATCATTGAAGACTTCAATGATCACCGGGCCCATGCCTTGGCAGGCAATTAACCAGAAGTAATCGAACACAGTCACAACAGGACAGCGCTAAATTGGTAAACCGCAACTACAACAGACCGGTATTGATCAAAGGAGCCCGAATCGTTGACCCCGGACGCGGGGTCGACGCCGTCGGAGACGTCTTGACCCAGGAAGGGCGGATCGCCTCGGCAGGCCCTACCTTGTCCCCTTCGGACGTGCCCGACGGTACTCACTCCATCCCGGCCAACGGACTGGTGCTGGCGCCCGGGTTTATCGACCTCCACTCCCACCTGCGGGAACCAGGTTATGAATACAAGGAGACCATCGCAACCGGCACCGCCGCGGCAGCGCGCGGCGGGTTCACCACCGTGTGCTGCATGCCCAACACCGACCCGGCCATCGACAACGAGGCGGTGGTGGAACTGGTAAAGCGGCGGGCCGAGTCCGACGGGGTGGTTCGGGTCTTTCCCATCGGCTGCGTTACCAAGGGTCGCAAGGGCCGCGAACTGGCGGAGATGGAAGAACTGGCCGCCGCCGGGGTGGTGGCCTACAGCGACGACGGCGACCCGGTCTACGACCACAACCTGATGCGCCTGGCCCTCACCTACACCCTGGACCTGGGCATGCCCATCAGCAACCACTGCCAGGAACACAGCCTTTGTCCCCGCGGGGTAATGGCCGAGGGCTGGACTGCCACCCGACTGGGCCTGCCCGGCATTCCGGCCGCCGCCGAGGAATCAATGGTGGCCCGGGACCTGGCCCTGGCGGAAATGACCGGCGGCTGGCTCCACCTTGCTCACCTGAGCACCGCCGGGTCAGTAGACCTGGTGCGGCAGGCAAAGAATCGGGGAGTCTCCGTCACCTGCGAGGTTTGCCCGCACCACCTGTTCATTACCGACGAGTGGGCTCTTGGCTACCAGGGCGATAAGGGCCGCGCCGCGGGGCCCCTCAACTACGACACGTCCACCAAGGTATATCCCCCGCTCCGCAGCCAGACTGACGTAGAGGCGCTGATTGCCGGGCTGGCCGAAGGGGTAATCGACTGCATCGCCACCGACCACGCGCCCCACGAGGTTGCCAGCAAGCAGGTCACCTACGAGGAGGCTTCTTTTGGGATAAGTGTCCTCGAAACGGCCCTGGGCTCGCTGATGTCCCTGGTCCACCACGGGCGAATTTCCTTGAGCACCCTGGTTGCCCGCCTTACGGTTGGCCCCTCTCGGGTACTGGGGCCCAGCTTCGAGAAATACGCCACCCTGGAAGCAGGCTCTCCGGCGGACCTGGTGCTGCTTGACCCCGACGCCGAGTGGACCGTAGACACCCGGCAGTTTGCCTCCAAGGGCAAGAACACGCCGCTGGAGGGCGTGTCCCTCAAGGGCCGTGTGACCTCCACCATGGTTGACGGCCGGCTCGTGTACCAGGACTACGGAGTTTAGTTAGACCAATTGATCAACGAACAGGCACCAATTACCACGAATAGATATTAGTGAATATTCGTGCCTGTTCGTGGAAAGAAAAAAGGGGTTTTGAATCTTGTCCACATCTGCTAGTAACAGTCCCGTCCCGGCCTACCTGGTTCTGGAGGACGGGTCGGTACACCGGGGCGAGTCCATGGGGGCTCTGGCTACAGGCCACGGCGAGGTGGTCTTCAATACGAGCATGACCGGCTACCAGGAGGTTTTGACCGATCCTTCCTATGCTGGTCAACTGGTTACCTTGACTTATCCTCTGGTGGGAAATTACGGTATCAATCCGCAGGATTTTGAGTCGGCGAAGATACGGGTGGCGGGCCTTATCGTCAGGGAACACTGTGACCGTCCCAGCCACGGCCAGAGCGACCGGACGCTGGACGAATACCTCAAGGCGCAGAACATCCCTGGCATCTGCGGGGTGGACACCCGGGCCATTACCAGGCGACTACGACAACATGGCGTGATGATGGGTCTGTTGACTACCGAATCTCCTGAAGCGGCTGTAGCTCAGTTGGCCGAAATGCCCCGGTACGATGACCAGGACCTTGTGAGGACAGTTACCACAGAAGCCCAGTACCGATGGGACGGGGAACCAGTGACTTTGGAAGCTCTTCCATTGACTGCGTCTGGAAATATTTCTCGGCCAACCCTAGTCGTAGGGTCTCCAGGTGAAAATAGCGGTGAAACGCAAGAACCTCGCCCCCGCATCCTCGTAACCGATGTGGGGGTGAAGTACAACATCCTGCGGTTGCTGCAGGAGCGTGGCTGCGAAGTCATCGCCATGCCAGCGGCTACCTCCGCCGAAGATATGCTCGCAATGAATCCGTCAGGAATCCTGCTGTCCCCCGGGCCCGGCGACCCACAGTTGCTGGACTACGTGGTAGACAACGTGCGGCAGGTACTGGGCCGCGTGCCGGTGATGGGCATCTGTTTGGGGCACCAGTTGGTGGCCCGGGCCCTGGGGGGCCAGACCTACAAGCTGCCCTTCGGCCACCGGGGCGGCAACCATCCGGTTCAGGATATGTCATCTGGTCGGGTGTATATAACCGCCCAGAATCACGGATTTGCGGTAGACCCGGACACCTTGCCCGCGGGTCTGGAGGTGTCCCACATAAATCTGAACGACGGTACCGTCGAGGGTACCCGCCACCGGGATATGCCTCTGTTCACGATTCAATACCATTCAGAGGCGTCGCCCGGCCCTAGGGACAACGAGTATATTTTCGACCAGTTCCTGGGAATGGTTAAGGAGTTCAACCACTAGCCTGTGTGTGGAGGTGTGGCAAAGGGGTTTGCTCTGGCGCCGATGTCATCCGCAAATAGACGCGGAGTTTCCGGTGGCCAGGCTGGTTAGTCCAATTCCTGAACGCACTATTTGGAGGGTATTATGTCCACATTCTCAATGGTATTGGTGGAGGAAGGCGTAGAAGCGGATCTTCCCATTAATCTGTCTAACATGCTCGGACTGCTGGACCAGATCGTGCCCAACATCGAGCACAACAACTTTGGTTACCAGTTGGCCTCGGTGAGCCGGGCCAACCTGAGAAGCCGCTGGGAGTTGAACGTCAAGCTGGTTGACCTGCGCAACAACAAGGTGTACGAAGAGCCGGTGGGCTGTATCGAGGTCCAGAAGACGGGCGACGATACGGTCAATTTCCGGGTTCCGCCTCGTGCGGAGCAGGACTTCCCCGGCATGGCCAAGCTGGACTTCGACGGCGTCTACTACGGCTCTTTTTGCTGCCAGATGATCAACTCCTTGTATGACCGGGGGTTAATGCAGCTGCCGGGCAGGCTGCCGACCTTTTAGAAAAACTGGAAAGGGCACCTCTCGTAGGTGCCCTTATTGTGGGAAGGGTCCTTTAGGTGGTGGTGCGGAGGGCGGTCAACAGAGCTGCGCCTGCCAAGGTGTCCGGGGACAATGCGGCACCTGGTGGGAATAAAAGACTGTAGGGACGCCCCTTGTGGGTGCCCTGATGCAGTGAGCAAAGCTACGGCAAGACCTGCTGAGGTTCCTGCCTGCGCAGGTACGAAGGAATTCATGGAGGACATTAGGCTAACTTGAGCAACGCAACACCGCCACTGGAAAAAGTACTGGTTATTGGCTCCGGCCCCATCGTCATCGGCCAGGCCGCCGAGTTTGACTACGCGGGAACCCAAGCCTGCAAGGCCTTGCGGGAAGAGGGCGTGTCCGTCGTGCTGGTCAACTCCAACCCCGCCACCATCATGACCGACACGGACATTGCCGACCACGTCTACATCGAACCCCTGACCGTTGAGGTCATTGAGCGTATCATCGCCAAGGAGCGACCCCAGGGCATCCTTCCTACCCTGGGCGGCCAGACGGGCCTGAACATGGCCGTGGCCCTGTCCGACGCCGGCGTGCTGGACCGGTACAACGTGCGGCTGCTTGGCACTCCGTTGGAGACCATCCGCAAGGCCGAAGACCGTGAATTCTTCCGCAACTTCCTGCATGACATCGGCGAACCGGAACCGCCCAACCGTACCGTAAACTCGATGGAAGAGGCGTTGGCCTACCGCGAAGAGATGGGGTTGCCCCTGGTGGTCCGTCCCGCCTACACCCTGGGCGGCACTGGCGGCGGAATCGCCAATACCCAGGGAGAGTTTGAGGCGACAGTAGCCAGCGGCCTGGCCTCCAGCCCCATTTCCCAGGTGCTCCTTGAACGCTCCCTGGTCGGCTGGAAGGAGATCGAGTACGAGGTTATCCGGGACGGGGACGACAACTGCATTACCGTCTGCAACATGGAGAATCTCGACCCCATGGGCGCGCACACTGGCGACAGCATTGTGGTCGCGCCCAGCCAGACCCTGACCGACAAGGAATACCAGATGCTGCGCTCCGCCAGCCTCAAGATTATCCGGGGCCTGGGCATTGAGGGCGGCTGCAACATCCAGATGGCCCTGCGTCCTCATCCGGACGTGGAAGCGGCCATCCAGTCTCACTGGGAGCCGGACTCTCCCTACTACGTTATTGAAGTCAACCCTCGGGTAAGCCGCAGCTCAGCTCTGGCCAGCAAGGCCACCGGCTACCCCATCGCCCGGGTTTCCGCCAAGATCGCCGTGGGCAAGCGGCTGCACGAGATTCCCAACGCCGTTACCGGCAAGACCGGCGCGGCCTTTGAGCCGGCCCTGGACTACTGCGTGGTCAAGATTCCCCGTTGGCCCTTTGACAAGTTCCCCAACGGCGACCGCCAGATTACAACGCAGATGAAGGCCACCGGCGAGGTGATGGCCATCGACCGCTCCTTTGAGGCGGCGCTGCAAAAGGCCATTCGCTCGCTGGAAATCGGCAACCGGACCCTCCTCTGGGAAGGCATGGCAACCGATGGCCACGGGGAAGGCCCGGACACCAGAAATTTGATGGAGCCCAACGACCTGCGCCTGTGGGCGTTGATGGCTGCCCTGCGCCGCAACACCCCACCGGAAGAGTTGATGGGCAAGACCTTCATTGACCCCTGGTTCATCAGTGCCATGCAGCGCATCGTCAACATGGAACGCCGTCTGCTGGGCGAAACTTTGACTCCCGACCTCCTGTACCGGGCCAAGCGGCTGGGCTTTTCCGACCGCCAGGTGGGTACCCTGGCCGATATGCTTCCGGAGCAGGTGCGGAACCTCCGGCACGACTGGAACCTCCGCCCGGTATACAAGATGGTGGATACCTGCGCTGCCGAGTTCGAGGCCGTCACCCCCTACTACTACAGCACCTACGAAGAGGAGAACGAGGCCCTGCCCTTGCCAGGGGAAAAGGCCATAGTCATCGGCAGCGGCCCCATCCGCATCGGCCAGGGCATCGAGTTTGACTACTGCAGCGTCCACGCCGCTTGGGCGTTGTCCCAGGCCGGCGTCTCCAGCGTAATGATCAACTCCAACCCGGAAACGGTGTCCACCGACTTCGACACCAGCGACCGGCTCTACTTCGAGCCCCTAGACGAGGAGGCGGTGCGGGACATCATCGACAACGAGACGGTGGACGACGTGCCCCCGCCTTCCGTGGTCCAGTTCGGCGGGCAGACGGCCATCAACCTTTCCCAGGCCCTGGCCCGCGCCGGTCTGCCTATCCTGGGCTCCAGCGCCGATGCCATTGACGTGGCCTCCGACCGACAGAGGTTTGAGGAATTCTTGTCCCGGCTGGGCATCCCCCAACCGCCGGGAGCGTCGGTTACCTCGGTGTCGGAGGCCCTCCAGGTGGCCCAGAACATCGGCTACCCGGTGGTTGTGCGGCCCAGCTACGTGCTGGGCGGCCGAGCCATGGAGATTGTCCAGAACGCTTCCGAACTGGTTCGCTACCTTACCGTGGCAACCGAGGTAACCCCGGAACGGCGGGTCCTGGTGGACCACTACATGGAAGGCAAGGAATGCGAGGTTGACGCCATCTGCGACGGCGAGCAGGTGCTGATTCCCGGCATTATGGAGCATATCGAGCGGGCCGGTGTCCACAGCGGTGACTCCATGGCCATCTACCCCGGCCTCAACCTCACCGAGCAGGAAGTGGACACCCTCGTCGAATATACCACCCGCATCGGCCTGGCCATGGGCGTACGGGGCTTGATGAACATCCAGTTCGTCATCCAGGGCGGCGCCGCCTACCGTAGTCCCCATTCCCCTACCGACGATACGGAGACGACCGTTTACATCATTGAGGTCAACCCCCGGGGCAGCCGCACCATTCCCTTTATATCCAAGGTTACCAGCGTGCCGGTCGCCCACATCGCCACCCGGGTCATGCTGGGCGAGACCCTGGCTGACATGGGCTATTCCGGCGGATTGTGGCCGCGGCAGAAATTGGTGGGCATCAAGGCCCCGGTCTTCTCCATGTCCAAGCTGGTGGGCGTAGACTCCTATTTGGGCCCGGAGATGAAGTCCACCGGCGAGGTTATGGGTATTGACCGCGACTTCCCCAGCGCCCTGTCCAAGGCCCTGTTGGCGGCCAGCCTGAACCTTAAAAAGGGGGATGGCATACTCCTGAGCATCGCCGACCAGCACAAGGCCGAGTCGCTGGCGTTGATCCGCGAACTGCTGGAGGCAGACTGCAAGCTATACGCCACCGAGGGCACGGCAGCCATGATCCAGGCCACCGGCATGCCGGTAACCATGGTAACCAAGCTCCTGACCGAGTCCTACCCCAACGTCGTGGACGTCATCAACGACGGCACGGTGAGCGCGGTGGTCAACACCCTGTCGGGCGACACATCCGTGATGCGGGATGGGTACTACATCCGTCGGGCCGCGGTGGAACACCGCATACCCTGCTTCACCTCGCTCGACACGGCCCGGGCCGCTGTAGAAGCATTGCTGATGCAAGGCGGTGGCTACAGTGTCGAGCAGATAGACGCCTATTTGCGGCCTGTGGAGGGGTAGGTGGGTCCGGCCTGAGCCCCGACCCCAAAAGGTGAACAGTTACGGACAGAAAGCGCCGGTAGACGAGCGCGGCCTGATAACGGACAATATCAAAGACGATCATCATTTCGCCAGCCAACCACTCGAAGAAGGGCCAGCAACGTGAGAGGAGACGACTGTATGATTGACTGGGAGAAGTGTCCAGCAGTCGAAAGCGTACCTGGAAGGCTCAGCGGAGCTTGGGTGTTCACCAGGACTCGGGTGCCGGTCTCAGCCCTGTTCGGGAACCTGGCCGCCGGAGCCACCATAGAAGAGTTCCTGGACTGGTTTGAAGGCGTGGAGAACTGGCAGGTAAACGCCGTACTGGAACACGTGGTCGAGGGCCTGGACGCCAAGATAAGGCATGAGAATCCTGTTTGACCACAACATTCCAGGGCCCTTGCGCCGCTACCTTACGGAACACACTGTAGATACCGCCAACGAGAAGGGCTGGGCCGAACTCAGAAATGGAGACTTGCTCAACAGCGCAGACACAGAAGGCTACGAAGTTGTGATAACCGCAGACCAGAGTTTGCGTTATCAGCAGAACATCTGCCATAGGCAAATCGCTGTCATAGTCATATTCTCCAACAGATGGCCTGATGTACGATTGAAGATTGAAGAGATCCGCTCTGCCCTGGAAGACCTGGACCCGGGTGAACTTCGGGAAGTCCCCATATAAAGTTAGACCCGGTCAACAGATCTCTCGACCCTATCACCAACAAGGAGGTCATTAACCATGAGTTGGGATTTTGAACTGGTAGCGGGACCCTACGGCGGCACCACCGAAGGTGCGGTTTGGGACGGCGAGGCCGTCATCTTCTCCCACATACCCGCGAGTCGCCTGCTGCGGTATGACCCCAGGACTGGGGAGACCACCGAGTATTTCACCAACGTCAACCACGTCAATGGGCTCTGCTTCGACGTTTCCGGCAACCTGTTCGGCTGCCAGCAGGGCGGGCGGCGCATTGTCCGGTTCGAAAAGGACGGCCAGACCATAACCTCGCTGCCTCACATGCTGGACGGAAAGCGGCACAATAACCCCAACGACCTGGTGGTGGACCGGTCGGGCCGCATCTGGTTTACCGACCCCTACAGCGGCATCGGCGACAGCGGTCCCCAGGAACTGGACCACATGTCGGTCCTGCGGCTGGATCCCACGGGCGACGGCGACTACGAACTGTCGCGGGTAACCACTGACATCAGCCGGCCCAACGGCGTCATTATCTCCCGCGACCAGAAAACCCTGTACGTAGCCCAGAGCGACTACGGGCTGGATCGGCTTCGGGAACTGCGGGCCTATCCCATCAACGACGACGGGTCACTGGGCCAGTACGAGACCCTGCACACCTTCGGCGTTGACCATCGTGGCGCCCAGCGCGGCGTGGACGGCATGACTCTAGACACCGACGGCAACATCATCGCCTGCGCCGGCTGGGAAAGTGGCGGCCCCGGCCCCATGATCTACGTCTTCTCTCCCGAAGGCCGGGTGCTGGAAACTCACCCCATTCGCGCCGAGCGGGCCACCAATTGCTGCTTCGGAGACGCCGACATGAAAACCCTCTACGTAACCACTGGCGGCGGCCACCTCTTCCGCGCTAGGACGGACCACACCGGCTGGATAATGTGGCCGTAAAGGGACTTCTGTATTTGCGAAGTCTATGAAACGGGAAGCCACGCTCTCTGTGGCTTCCCGTTTCACTCTGTTGGGTATCTTGCCGATTCCCTGATTCTTCAAGACTTCGCCAATGGGGGAAGAGATCCTGATCAATGCCATAGTTCATACGCAGAACGTGGTTGTTCCAGTCTTGAAAAGCCTATGTGAGAACTTTACTAAAGGGCAAAATTCTTGCCAACTCTCGAGGCATGCCTGCTAACTCTTCCAGTTCCTTTTTTCTGCCAGTCTTCTAGCAATTGTCGGTAGCTGCATGAAAGGAATTTAACCTCGTCACCCTCTACAGTCGCGGCAAAACCTGCAATTTCCTGACGGTGACGTTGAATAGCTGCTTCTGACAATGGTAAGCCAGTTGTGGGCCAAGATTCCGGCTCGGCATATACGTAGAGGAGTACAGGATTGAGTCCGTGATTCTCTCCTAGTTTGTTGACTTGTGTACGTAGAGCGAAAGCGTGTTTGAAAAGCTGAGCGGTGTCTAAGGAATAAATGCCGCCTCTGTTGGCACCCACTTCATCCCTTACCTGTTCAAAGCCTCTCATTCGGTCACCCCAGCACTGACGCCAATAAGCGTTGGGAAGGGATTTGACACGGTTTCTCCTGAAAGGCTCAAAACGCTTGCACTCAATGCCAATTAGGGCCGAGGGAGTGGTAACCAGCACATCAAGAACGGTATGGCGTCCGCCTCTCCAGGGAAGCCTCACCGTCTGCTCAAGAGCAACAGAAATTGCGGGCCATTCTTCGTCAGCGCACCCAGGTAGTGGCGGCAGGTCGATTGCAGAGTTAAAGAAAAACCCGAACACATTTGCTGCCAGATTGGCCGAGGACTCTGGACTATCGAATTTACCGGAGGAAATCTCATTGCCCTTGGCATTTCGGTAAGCTGTTTCCACTTGTTCTGATGGGATTCAAGACAAGAAGCGGCCAACCATTGCAAGCTCCTGAATAGCCGCTTGCACTTAATTCGTAGCATAGCTTTTTGCTACCACTCCATGTCCATCCCCAAACCCTTCTCCTTGGCGTTGTCGTGGGCCAGCTTGGCGGCGGCCACGTCGGCGACCCCCGTGCCCATCAGCTTGGCGTAGATGATCTGGTCGGCGCTGTCCCTGCCGCTGACCGTGCCCGCCACCGCATGGCGTAACTCTAGCAGCTGGCTCCATTGCAAAATCCCCCGGTCCACGGCTCCGGCCAGGTCCCCCACCTCGATGGGCGCCTGTTCCGGCGAGTCCACAAAAATCTTGGCGGCGCGGGCAAAGGTGGCGTCGTCCACCTCGCGGGCCCGCCAGGTGGTCGGTCCGGCCCCTATCACCGTGGCCCCGGGAGACAGCCAATCCCCTTGCAGCACTGGGTCCAGCACGGCGGCGATGCAGATGACAATATCGCTGCCCGAGACGGCTTCCTCGGCACTGTCCACCGAGTCCACCTCGACGCCCAAAGAGTTGGTCATGCCCTGTGCGAAGGCGTTGCGGCGTTCCTGAGTGCGGCTGTAGGCCTTGACCTTCTTAAGGTTGCGCACCTTGCTGACCGCCTCCAGCTGGGTGGGTGCCTGGTAGCCGGTGCCAATGATGCCTACGGTGGCGGCATCAGGGTTGGAGAGGTGCTTGACCGCGACGCCGGTGGTGGCCCCGGTTCGCAGTTGGCCCAGCCGGTTGGCCTGCGTGTAGCACATCAACTCGCCGGTGTCGGCGTTGTAGATGCTGACCTGGAAGGAGTACTTGCCTTGCACTACGGTGTAGGTCTTGACGCCGAGAATGCCGTCGTAGAAGAGACCGCCGCCCATGACCGACAGCATCCCGCCCGGCGCGATGATCTTGCGCCGGCCCAGGTTCATCACCTCGCCGTGACCGTAGTGCCGCTGCATATCTTCTATAGCGACCAGCATTTCGTCCATGCCTACCGCCTGGTTTACCTCTTCATCCCGCAGAAACAGGGCCATAGTTGCCTACCTCTATTCTTCAAGTCTGAAATTAACCAGCATAGTTTACCCGCCTCAGCCGCGTCTGGCAAAATCCGTACTTCCTGAATACACTGGGCGGCAAAAAACCACGAAGTTCAAATCTCTTCGTGGTTCTTCGTGTTCCTTCGTGGAAAAAGGACGGCGAGGAGAAACGAAAATTAGTTGTCGCCGCCGCCAGGCTGGGCCGCCGGGGCCGCCCTTGGCGGGGCATTGCTAGCTGTGGGGGTGCGCTGGAACATGGCCACTATGCCGCCCGAAATCATAATCCAGACCACGGCGAGAGCAGAAATCTGGAACCCGCTCAGGTAGTGGGTCTGAGCTTCCGCCGAGGGCATCAGGTCAATGGCCACGGGCAGCGCCAGTCCCAGCACCGTGGCGCTGACGGTGGTGCCTATCGAGTGGCCCATTTGGCGGGTGGTCTCCAGCATACCCGAGGCAAAGCTGCGGTTCTCGGGCAGCGAGTTCATCACCGTTGCATTGTTGGGCGAGTTGAACATGTTGGACCCCACCGCAATAGGCAACAACAGCACGGGCAACCAGTAAATGGGTATGTTGTCGGCAAAAAAGCCGGCCAGCAGGAAGCCTGACGCGATAAGCATCAGGGAGCCTGGCCGCAGCCAGCGGGGGTTGTGCCGGTCATGGATCCAGCCGCCCAGGGTGGGCAGGAACAGACCCAAAACCTGGTTGGGCAGCAGGACAAAGGCTACCATTATTGGAGCCTGGCCCAGTCCGTTTTCCACCAGTATCGGTATCAGCGTGGTAACCGCCAGCATGGACAGGTGGAAACAAGTGTTGGTGAACAGGGCCATTGAGAAGTACTTCTGTTTGAAGTACCCGAAATCAACAAAGGGATCGTTGCTGCGCTGCTGGATGATTATAAACAGTATCAGGCAGGCAAAGAACAGCAGGTGCATCGGAATGTGATAGCTGAGGGCGTCGGGAGTGGTGAATGACTCGGCCCCGTCGTGCATGTGCAGGCCCGACAGGATGAAGGTTCCCAGGGTAGCAACCATCAGGATGGCGCCAACATAGTTGATGGAGACCTGCTTCATATCCTCGGTCGCCTGCTGGGCGTGGTACTTCAGCAGGGGGAGGCTGCAATAGATGGCCAGCAACCCGATAGGCAGGGAAGAGATGAAGACCAATCTCCAGCCCCATTGCAGACTGAAGAATTGCAGGAACAGGCCAAACATACCCAGCCCGATCAGGGTTCCGAAACGCGCGGCCACCACCGGCACTGCAAAGGCGCGGCCCCGCTCCTCCGCCGGGAATACCATGGCCAGAATGGCGTTGGAGTTGGCGGTAACCATGGCACCGCCGATGCCCACCAGTCCGCTCCAGAGAATTAACTGGGTCGTGGAAAATGAGGTGGCTGCCATCACGCTGGCACCAGACAGGACGATGGCGCCGACGAAGTAAACCCTGGCATGCCCGTATCTCTGGCCCAACCGGGCGGCGAGGAACACGGTACAGCCCAGCATCAGCAGCCGGATGACAACCATCCAGGCAGCCTCGGCAACGTTTACCTCAAAGTGGCGCGCTACTGAAGGAATGACCAAGGCAACGGGCATGCTGGCCAACTGCACCAGCAGTTGCGTGGCCGCCAGACCTATCATGGTCTCTTTGCGCTGGCGGTCGGTGCCCAGTTCCTTGAAATTGCCGATTACGTTCAGTCGGCGAACAATCAGAAAGAGAAGATCCAAGCTGTTTCCCTTGTGCTGTCGTAGCGGATTGCCGTTGCCGTGGTAGTCCCTGGTAGTTCAGCAGCTTAATGCTGCGGATTTGCAACGGCCCTGCCGGCCCGAGCCGGCTCGGGGTTACTTGCGGAAGAAGACCCGGTTTTTCTGGACGTATTCCCGCATGGTGGCGGGTACCGTAAATTCGTCGAAGATAGCGTTTACCGGGCACGCCGATTCGCAGTAGGCGCAGTCAATGCAGTCATCTGGATTGATGAAATACATTTCCGCTGCGTCGTCGGTGTGGATGCAGTCCACTGGGCACACCTCAACACAGGAAGCATCTTTGACCCCGATACAGGGTTCAGTAATAACAAAAGCCATTAGCCCTGTTCCTCCTCGTACATAGAGTCAAAAATGTTAAGCGCACTAGCCGTCCCCAGCGCACACTTCGGCTTATGCCAGTGCCCCCATTTTCATTAGAGATTAGTATTTTGTCAAGCGATATTGTATAATATTTTATATCCATGTATTATATGCCTTAAACCCGTTAGAGGTAACTGGCAATTATGGAATTACGCGAGATTATCAGTTTTTATCATGTGGCCCGTCTGCACAGCGTATCCAAGGCGGCCCGCAAGCTGGAACTGGGACAGCCTACGGTAACAACTCACCTGCGAAAGCTGGAAGACGAGTTTGGTATTACTCTGTTCGACAGGATCAAGCGTCCAATCCAGATGACCTCTGAAGGATCCATATTTTTGGAGTTGATAACCCCCATAGTTGAATCGGTGGATACCCTGAAAACCCAGATGGACTATACGGAACGGCGTGGGTCGCTCCATATAGGGGCCTACCCGGACGTGGTAACTCATCACCTGCCCAGGCCGATCCAGTCTTACCTCGACTTTTACCCCGATGTTCGCCTCCAGTTGACCGCCCGCCCCTATGCGGGACTGATACAACTGGTGAAGTCCGGGGAACTGGACTTGGCGATTACCTCCCCGCCTCCCACTGACGAGCCCTCTCTCGAGTTTTTCAAGCTCTTCGATTACAGGGTAGTGCTGCTAACCCCTCCGGGGCACCAGTTGCTGCAGAAACACCCCATCGAACTGGAAGATATCGCCCACTGGCCGTTGATTCTTTCGAGTCCCGAGAGTATTACCCGTCGCAACCTGGAACAGTCCTTTAAGGACCACGGCATCCGGTTTGACGTTGTGCTGGGCGTGGACCACGCCGAGTCGGTCAAGCAGTACGTCGAAATTGGTATGGGAGTCGCCATCGGCAACGACTTTACTCTCCATCCCGAAGACCACAACAAGCTGGGCGTGGTATCACTGGAGCACATTTTCCCATCGTCGGTGCTGGGCGTGTGTACCTTGAGGGGCAAGTTCCTGGGCCGCGCTGTGCGTAACTTCATGGACACCCTGGTCAAGCACCTGAGCGACTTCCACGTCCACCTGGACGAGTGGGAAAGCACCCCCCAGGAAATCGCCAACCGGACTGACGACCTGGTGCAGGCGGGCAGGTAGAAGTCTCGACAGCAATCCCACCCCCAGCAAATCGGGAAAAGACGTTTCCCGTCATCCCATTATTGCTCGTCATTCCTGCGAAGCCAGAAATCTCGACGTTAACCGCCATTCCGCCTTAACTGTCTTCGAAAGATTAACCGCCACTCCAACAATAACTGCCGTTCCAACTCTAACCGTCATTCCTGCGAAGGCAGGAATCTCAGAGCCAGCAACCGTGCGACTTCCCGCCTTGCCGAAGGGACAGCGCAAGGGCAAACTAAACCGCGGGCCTTGTCCCAACTAGTCCAGGACTGACTCATCCACTGGCGCCTCCGCTGGCAGCACCTCTTTTACCCGCCTTTCCAGTTGCGGCCTTGGCAGCATCACGAAGCGGCGGCAGGTCACGCAAACCAGGCCAATATCCGCTCCCAGTCGGGTAACCCGCCAGTGGTAGCCACCACAGGGATGCGGTTTCTTGAGCCGCACCTGGTCGCCCACCTTTACTTCTAGGGCCATCCCTTTCCCTCATCTTCCAATGTTTGGTTGATCGCTTCGCGCAGCCTGGTAGTTGCCTGCCGCGCCGCCTCGGCGAAGTCCGCCCCTGTCGAGGCATAAATTATTCCCCGGGACGAGTTGATAACTGCCCGCCGCCCCCGGCCATCGGTACCATTCCTGACCGAAGCTTCCAGATCGCCGCCCTGCGCCCCTATGCCGGGAATCAAGAGAGGAGCATCGGGACAGATGCTTCTTACCGAGGCCAGCTGCTCCGGCACCGTGGCTCCCACCACCAGGCCCACGTTGCCCTTGCCGTTCCAGTCGAGGGATGTACGGGCCAGGTGCTCGTATACGGGCATCTTACCCTTGGGCGAAACCACCTTGAGGTCCTGCAAGTCTGCGGCGCTGGCATAGGAGCCTCGGCACCAGATGTAAACCCCTTTTGTCTCATCTTCAAGGAAAGGCTGGATTGTTTCGCCGCCGCCCCAGGGATTGACCGTAACAGCGTCAACACCCCACACCTCGAACATGGCCCTCGCATAGGCGGCAGCCGAAGGGCCGCCATCCCCCCGCTTGGCATCGGCAATTAGCTGCACTTGAGGGGCCACTTCGCGAATGTGCCGGACTGTCTGCTCCAGGGCCTGCAGGCCGGGGATGCCCAATGCCTCATAAAAGGAAAGGTTCGGCTTGTACGCGCACACCAGGTCGGCGGTCGCATCTATAATGGCCCGGTTGAAGTCCAGCACGTCGGGCACCGACATGCGGGACGGTTCCGGGTCGAGGCCGACGCATACCAGGCTACGGTTGGTCTCGCACGCCTGGTCAAGTTTTTCCAAAAAGGTAGGCATCGGTTCCCCCCAAGTTCGACATATTATAGTCCCGCGCTCTGTCTCTATGCACATTATGTTCGATACCGTTTGCCACGAATGTGTCCGGTTGCTACCATTGGGAATCCAAAAGCTAATGACTTTCATGATGGCTCTGTCGAGGCAGCCGTGAAACTGCACCCTTACCTTGAAGAAGGCTTCTTCCTGACTCGCCTCAACCGCTTTGCCGCACTGGTGGAGGTGGCAGGACGGGAGGAAATGGTGCACGTCGCCAATTCCGGCCGCCTCCGGGAACTGTTCGTCACCGGGCGCCGGATGCTCTTGGCCCCCGCTCCTGGCGAACACCGCAAGACCCGCTACGACCTGGCCCTGGTGGACTTGGGGCACACCCTCGTCTCCGCCGACGCCCGTCTGCCAAACACCCTGGTCGCGGAGGCCCTGCACGCAGGAGATCTACCACCCTACGCCGAATATCCGGAAGTGCGTCGGGAGGTAACCTGCGGCGACAGCCGGCTGGACCTGATGCTGGAGGGGCCAACGGGCAAGTGCTACCTGGAAACCAAGTCGGTAACCCTGGTGGAGGACAACGGCATGGCCCTGTTTCCCGATGCGCCCACTACCCGGGGAGTGAAGCACCTGCACACCCTGATACAGGTCGCCGCCGGGGGGCACCGGGCCGGCGCCATCTTCGTGGTTCAGCGCAGTGACGCCCGTTTCCTTGTACCCCACGATGACGCCGATCCCGAGTTTGGCAGGGCCTTGCGCGAAGCCAGGGCCGCGGGCGTGGAGGTCCGCGCCTATAGTTGCGCGGTCACACCCGAGGAAATCCGGTTGGCTGAACCAATACCGGTTAACTTGTGAGGCCAGGCGGTGACTGCCAACAGCGTCCAACATCATCCGCCAACCCTGATGGCAGTCTATCAGCTCCTTTATGACGAGTACGGGCCCCGTAACTGGTGGCCCGGCGAAGGACCCTTCGACGTCATAGTGGGTGCCATCCTGACCCAGGCCGCGTCGTGGAAGAACGTGGAACTTGCCCTGTCCAACCTCAAAGCGGCGGACTGCTGGTCCTTCAAAGCCATTGACGCCTGCCCTCCGGCGGAACTGGCCGAAATCGTCCGTCCCTCCGGGTACTTCAATGCCAAAGCCGCCAAGCTCCAGGCCTTCGCCGCCCACGTCCTTCAGCAATACGAGGGCGATCTGGACCGGATGTTTGCCCTGGATACGGAGCTACTACGGGAGGAACTGCTGTCCATCCACGGCATCGGCCCGGAGACAGCGGACGATATTCTGGTATATGCTGCCCTAAAACCCTCCTTCGTCATAGACACTTACACCATCCGAATCCTGGAGCGGCTGGGCATTAAACCTGGTCAAGAGCGGCCAAAGTACGGACACTGGCAGCAATTATTCCATGAGCAATTACCCGCCGAAGTCCAACTGTTCAACGAGTTTCACGCCCTGCTGGATCACCACGCCGGCCAATCCTGCCGGAAGACGCCAGTCTGCAACGGCTGCTGCCTCCTGGACATCTGTGCTACCGGACAGGCCGCCGAGGCCGCCGATATTGCAAACAGACCAGCGTGACTCAAGTAATAAGAATCACTCAAATGGCGGGCCAATCTTGCCAACAATCATGTCGCCCTGAGCCTGCCGAAGGAGCTACTTTCGCCCCTTTTCAAATACAACATACCTCAGTCTCAGTCTCAGTTACCACTTTCTTCTCTTAGGATACAGGAGGCTTTTTGGCTGTTGTCCGATTTAATGACGGGAACATGCGACCCAACACACCAACGTCGGTTTGGCTAGTGGTTGACCTTCCGAGTCGAGCAGCTGTAATAGCGGAAAAATCAGAAAAAGCAAAGCAATGGTGGAATACGCCAAACAATGGGTTGGGGAAGCTGGTAAGAACATCAGCCCTGGTGAACGACACCAGGTTGAGTCAGGTCAGGCCGAGACTAGCAAACTGACGATATCAGTTAATGTAAGTTAGCGCGCTTCAGCGGTTGTCCTGTTTCTCTTGCCATGAAACAGTTGTTGAACTCGTCGGGCCCCTGGCATTACAACGACGAGTTGAAAGTAGAAGAACAGATTCTGCCACGCGCTGATTGTGAACGGTTCCCAAGTCAGAATACTCTTCGGCACTCCGACACGAAGCCACAGGCGGCGTTAGTTAAAGCCGACTCTATAATGCTAGGCCAGCGTCAGGGTAGAGGCGGGAAATAACTCTTCAGGATCGACCTTTTCAGGGATTACCCCTTGTTCGACATTGAATCGAACGAAGGTTTCCAGCGTCTTGCGGGAACTTTCGAACCCATAAGGGATCGGATCATCCCCCACTACCTCAGCCATTTTCAGCAGGGCCCGGTCCGCCTGGCTCGGATGGTCACCGGAGTGCAGGCCCTCGATGTAGTGGCTCTTGGCCGTCTTGAACACCTCGAACAACTCTTGCTCAAGGCCGGGATTTGCCTCCAGCCGCGCGTTCTTGACCACCACCATATGGCTTATAGGATAAATTCCAGTCTTTTGGTGCCAGGCGTCGTCGGCCGCGTCCGGCTCCGAGAACAGGGGTTGGACATCGGGCGAGTCGACCGGTCCCGCACCAATTGCGGCGTCTATCTCTCCGGAGAGCAGCATTTCCCCCAGGTCCCCATTGGGGGACGACACCACATTCGGTGGCGCGACGAATTCGGCGACGTGTTCATCGCCGGACAAAACCCAGGTTACGGCTTCCAGGTCCACACCGTACTCGGTTTGCAGGATGCCCCGTGTCCAAACCCCGGGAGTAAGCGTGTAGCTGCGCAGTCCTACCTTCCGCCCTTCCAGGTCTTTGGGTGACGTAATTCCACTGCGCGTATTGTGTACCAGCCCTCCGTGGTAGAAGGCCCGAGTCAAAAAGACGGGTATTCCAGTAAAAGGCTTCCCGTGGGCGCGGGCGCACATGTACGTCGAAAGGGCCATCTCCGCAACGTCGAACTCCAGACCGCGCACCATGCGCCGGAAAATGCTGACCACGGGGGACACTTCGATATGTTCCATGCTAAACATCGCCGAGGCGATGGTTCCGTCCTTCAACGGTGTCGTGTGACCGTAGCTACCCACGGCTGTCCGCAATACCAAGTCTGTCATTATCTCAATCTCCTGGTCACTGACTCCTGCTGGTCATAGCCCAACAACAAGCTACTCTTGTTTCCGTCGGTTGGCAACACTCGCCGTGGGGCCGGAGTTCCTTTTAATGAACGCTATCCATCATCCCTGTTTCATTTTGTTGGCCGGTTATGGGCTGGCCCATCCTAAACCAAAGAGCCTGTCTCATAAGTATTTTCGCCAACGACTATCGTACTATTGTGAGGTTAAGAGAGAGCTAACCGACTATTTTGCACAGTAATATGTCCAAACAATTATCGATCATGCCGATTACAGTTAAGAGCTTTGACTTCTGAGACAGGCTCCAAAGCCAAGGTGGGATGTGCATTTGCCGGGTGATGGGGATCGGGTCGGGGGTCTTGCAGGAGTGCTTCGGCCGTTGACTGCAGTACCGTCCGGCAGCGGCGCCTAACCTCGTCTCTCCGGCTGGCCAGACCGGCCAGGAAGTTGCCGACCCTCTCCTGCACCGCAGCCCTGCTCCCCAGGCAGAGATTGCCGGTGGCCTCCTCTCTGGTCCAGCCCCAGATGGCCTCATCGGCGTTGAAGTCCGGGCTGTACCCCGGCAGGTTCACCAACCGCAAGCCCAGCCCAGGCGTCCTGAGGTACTCCCGCATCGCCTCGCCACGATGGGCCGGCGCGTTGTCCCAGATGACCCGCATCGGCCCCGGATGCCTTTCTCTCAGTTGTTCCAGGAAGGCAACCGAGGTCCCACTGTTGCTGTTGCCCTCCAGTTCCATCCATTCCACCTCGCCCGTCTCCAGGCACACCGCCGAATAGTAGCTGGCCTTCTCCCCATACCGCGGGCTGGTCGAGTCCACCAAAGCAGGTTTGCCCTTCAGCACCCACTTGCCCCGCAGTTCCGCATCGGCCCGGAAGTGGGCCTCATCAGCAAAGAATATTCTGGCTTCCTTCCGACCAGCCTACTCCCTCAGAGCGGCGTACTCCGCCACGAAAGCCTCCCGCTTCGCCTCGTCCGCCTTGAGCAGGCGTTTCTTGGGACGCTTGAAGGCAAACCCCAGCCGGTGCAGCCAGTTCACACAACTGCTGCGGCTCAACCCAATGCCGAACCGCTCCCCGGCAAACCGCCGCACCACCTTCCAATACCAGTTGGCCAGATCGATGCCCGAGGCGCCGGGCGGTTCCTGTACCGCTGCCTTCAACTCCTCCTGCTGCGCTTGATCAAGGGCGGGGGGGAACCACCGGCCTGCTCGAATATCAAGGCTGCAGGTCCTCCCTCTCCGAAGGCCGACGCCCATCGTCCTATGGTATGGGGGTCCCTTCCCAGAGTCTGCGCCGTGGCCGCTGCGGTCCAGCCCTGCGCCAGCAGCAGCAAGGCGTACCACCGCTCCCGCTCCCTGGGTGTGGGCGCCAAAATCATTCGCCGACGCAAGTCCTTGATTTCCATCTGCCACTGTTCCAGACACCGGTCTATCTCCCTCACGCCCATCACCAACCCCTCCCAACTCCCGACACCAGCTAACCGGGTTCCTTCACAAATTTACCCCTTCCCACTGCGCGCTTCACCTTGGCTTTGGTTTAGTATTACAACGACGGATCGCAAGAAAGGGATCTTGAGTACCCTTCATAGCAACCTGCCCGCGCGCTCGATAGCTTTGTGGCCTTGCCTTCCGCGAAGCGATATCCAGTCTAAAACTCACCAAATTGAGGTAGCGTCGTTGTAATACTAGAGCGCCGGTATGGTCCGGGTTTGGGGCGGCGGTCTGCGGGTTCCGGAAGACGTAGGAAACCCACCTGCCCTCGGGCGGAGCGGCCAGCAGATTCGGCCCGAAGTTGTAGCCGTTGGCGTCGGTGCCCAGGCAGCCCTTCAGGTCCAGGCCCCTCAGGTGGGCTTCGTAGTGGCCGATGACCAGGTCGTTCTCATCGACGATGAAGAGGTGCCACTGGCCGTCCACGCTCTCCTCCCGGTTGTAGTGGGCCAGGGTGGCGGCGAGCCCGTCGGACTCGTAGCGGCTGATGGCATTTTGGACGAAGAACCTGGTGTAGGCGGCGGGGTCGGACCTGGGAGGAATCCGGGCCACAACGCTTTCCGCAACACCTTCCGAGATCCGCTGGATCTCTTCCTGGCTTGGACCTGCTTCCGGAACGCCGGCGATGTAGTCCAGGACGATCTGCTGGACCTGGGCCCTGGTGAGGCCCGGCTGCGAGTTCTGCAATTCCGGCGGTTCCGGAAGTTCTGACAGCGCTTCCTGGATTATTTCCTGGACCTGGGCGTTGGTCAGACCGGACTCGGTTTCGGAGGTGGAGGCAATGGCCTGCTGGATGGTCTCGCTGATCTCAGTGCGGGACGGCCTGGGTGAGGGCGGAGTCCTCCCCGGTGCAGGCTGCGGTCAGCACCGTGAGCAGGATGATGAGGACGGCGAAAGCTGCCTTCCGCCAGTTGGGATAGATCATGGGCGTTGTCCTTTGGGTTTGTTGTTGCTGAGCTGCGGCTCATGGTTGCCGGCTGTGGAACTGAATGGAACTGACGGGCAGAGATCTGCTACAGACCGCCAGGAGCATTTACCAGGTGGCTTAGATCATCAGCCACTCCGTCGTGGGTTAGGACCGCATCGTGGACGGAGCCGGCAACGATGGCACCGCCGTTCAGGGTCAGTTGGTTGGCATTGATTGCGATGCCGTCCGCATCGTTGTCACCCGCCTGGACGGTGTAACCGAACATTACCGCAGCGCCGCTGGTGCTGCGGTACTCCGCGGTCCGGGCGGTGCCGCCGATGTCCAGTTCCAGTTGCGGGGCGCCGGTGACGCTCACGTCCTCGCTGAAGGTGACGGTCGCCTGGACGGTATCCCCTGCAACGTAGGTGTCATCGTCTCCGGGATTGGAGGTGAGGGCGACGTCGGAGATGGTCGGCGCGGTCACGTCGGGCGGTGCCAGTTGACCGTTCACCTTGTGGTCGGGGTCCTCCCCCATGGTGACGGCTCCATAGTAGGGGTCGGGAACGTAGCTGATGTCGGTCCCGGCGGCCTTGATGTCCTGGGTGTAGGACATCAAGGCGTCTATGCCGTTTTCGTCCAGGTCATCCTCCACCACCGTGTACTCGAATACCAGGGTGTCGGTGCCGTTGCCCGAGACGAAGGGGATATGTCGCTGGTCGATGGTGGACCCTATGCGGAGGGTCAGGAAAGTGACTGGGCCCGCGGTGACGTCCTGGCCGAAGTTCACGCTGGGCCGGATGACCTCGCCCCGTCCGTAGGTATCCTCCGCCGCCACCGGGGTGGAGAGGATGCGGATTTCCTTCGGGTAGGGCCGTCCGTCCAGCTTGTGGCCCGACTGGTTGAACAGCCCGGTGAACTTTGCCGGTACCAAGATGTCGGTGCCCTTGACCTTGATGGTGCCAGGGCCGCCCCAGCCCTTCCGGACGTCGTCCTCGACGTAGCTTCTCTGGATGGTGATGCCGTCCTGGTCCAGGTCCCTGGACTGGACGGTATATCCGAACATCAGGGTGGTTGGTGCCGGTGCCGGATTGGTACCAGACGCCGCGCCACCAGTCGTCGTCTCCGTCGCCGACCCGTGCGTTCAGGTGCTTGAGGCCGTTAACTTTGACTTCGGCGCTTAGGGTGAGGGCGACCAGAATGGTCTCGCCGTAGCGGTATTTGACGCCGTCCTCTGGCTCGGAGATGATCTCCATGCCGGTGCCGATGGGGGTCAGGCTGCCGTTAACCTTGTGGTCGGGCTGATTGTCGATGCCGTCATAGGCCTGGTAGGCAATGATCGGGGTTCCCGCAGCCGTGACGGCGTCATGGTTCAGGAAGTTGAACCAGTTACTTAATATGCCCTTGTCGACGCCGGGTATTTTGATGCCGTTCCAGTCTCTTTCCCCGGACTGGACGGTGTAGCCGAATACAAGGGTGTCGGAGCCGGAGCCCCGCAGGTAGTAGGCGATCCACCAGTTGCTGCCGATCTGGATTCCCAGGCCGGGGTTGTCTTCCACTTCCACGCTGGTGTTGACGTCCACGCTGGTGCTGAAGGTGGCTTCAATCTCAATGGTTTCCCCAACGCCGTAGGTGTTGTTGTCGCGGGCCGGTTCGGAGATTATCTCGAGGCCGGTGATGTTGGGGTCGTTGTCGAGGATGGTGATCTCGCACCTGTTGTCCCGGGCTGGGTCGTCTTGGTCCACCACGTTGTCGGTGGGGGTGAAGCGGACCGTGAAGGTCTCGTTGCCCTCCAGGAGAGCATCATCCAGGGTGCTGAAGGTGCGCTTGGCCCGGTTGGCCTCGCTCTCGGAGTCGTTGGCCACGATTTGGCCAGAATCCTGGGCGACGTAGTCGTCGGCGCCGGCGGTGCCGGCGTCGGTGTGCCAGTTGGCGGAGAAGGTGTTGTCGTGCTGGTGGTCGCTGACCCGGACCAGGTAGACGTCAAAGTCCTCGCCCTCACGGACCTCAGTGGTCGGGCATTCCAGGTAGAACTCGGCGGTGTCGGCGCTGGCCGGGGCCGGTTGCAGCAGGGCAGTCAGGCCGATTAGCCCCATCAGTCCAGCCAGGGTGGCCAGAGCAAGTATTCCAGGTGCTCGGGTTCGTTTTTTCATCGTATTCCTCCTGTGATCCGATTGAGCCCTCTTGATGGGGGCTTATTGGGGGTCATGCCGGTTTAGCGTGCAGGTGACGTCTGAGGCGGTGGACCCTTTTCTTTGCTCTGATTCCTCTAATTTCTCCGGGCGGTTGCTTTGCACTGCTTTCGCTGTAGATATAAAAAGACCATTCTCTTGATGGTAATGGCCCTGCAGTGGCCCTGTTAGGGCCGTTTGTACAGACATTTGTGGGGGCAATCTGTTGCTCGAATGGTTGGCAAAGTGGTTGCCATCGAGCCTGTACGTTTTGGCAACTGTCTATTGAGAATGGTTGTCCTCGGACGTGGTGCGACGGCACAGTTCTCATGGGTCTGGTTGGCGCAGCTGGCGACGGGGGTTGACCGGACAGGAAGCGCTTTGCTAGGTGAGTTACCCTGCCTGGCGGGGCCCGGGTGGTGGCTGGCAAAGCAAAACGCCCCGCGCCGAAACGGCGTGGGGCGTCCACGACATACTGCCGGAAGCAGGACCTTGCCGGTCCCGGAGAGCCTAACGTCCGGCAGGGTTCCGTTTGCTTTTGGGGTTTACGGGGGCAGTCTGAATCGGAGCAAACCCCACTACCGAACGAAACCACCTGCCCTGGAGGCTTGTAAAATGCACTGCAGGGAGGTCGAAACCCGTGGTAACGCTGTGCAAAGGTGGTCCCAACATATACCCGACCTGGCTACCCAAGCTGATAGCCGGCCTCGACCAATGCGAGTGGAAGATGTGGTTCCAGGTACACCACGACGGCAGGACCCTGGGAAGCGACTTCAACCTGATCCGCTACAGCATCGAGCATACCGAGCTGGTGCGCTTCAGCACCGACGAGAACGAGCAGCCCGGCTTCACAGTAACGGTGAAGGCCCAGAACCAGTTCAAGTTGTAGGTGGCGAAAGGGACCTCTCCGGAAGTCCCGACATCGTCACCTGGCGGGACGAGGAGGCCATGATCGTGGCCGCCAAGGCGGCCAAATGTTCCTGCAAGTCAGTCGTCCAGTTCACTCAAAGACACCTTGTAGGTCCCTATAGTCGTGAAACGCCTGTAAGTACGTTCAAGGTTGGAGTGATAGTTGTCGTAATCCTCCTGGTTGCTCCCCAGTATGTAGATATCATCCCCCCAGATCGACACGAAGTGCTTCCCGCTGGCGTCGGGCCGGGAATCCCAGCTCATCTCACTCCCGTCTGCAACGTGGCCCTCCGCAGGACTTCCGTCCGCGCCATAGATGCCGTGGATCTTGCCGTAGCCCATGGTGAACTCGCTTGATGCCTGGAACGCTCCGGTGATGGCGATGCGGTAGTCGTGACCGGCGGTCAGTTCCAGAGCGAACCAGTCCTGGTCACCCACCGTTTCTATTTCTGCCTGGATGGATGCACCCACCTGCACCTGCCCGGTAGTGTTGGTGAAGTTGGCAAAGTCGTCGTCTTCACCGGAACTGTACTCGGTGAGAAACAGGGAATACGTGCCCTGGGCGCCGCGTCCGACGGAAGTACCGTCCCAGTCGATCCGCTTGTAGGCGCTGGCCTCGATGTAGTGGCGCCCGGTGCTCGTGGGAGTGAATACCACCCTGGCATTGCCTCCCACGCCCGAGTCGTCATCCCTGGTCCAGCGGACCGACGAGCCGGCGGCATCGAATATCCCGGTGATGGCGGTGTTGGTCAGCGTGCCGTGTTCGGTAGGCCGGCCCTTGTGCTCGATCCAGTAGGTTTGCCCTGAGGTAAGTTGGGTGGCGAACCAGTCGCGGTCGCCGGTGAACTCAATTTCCCCGGTCCTGGAACCGTTGACCGTGATGGTTCCGGTGGTATTGGTACTGCGGGCGTAGTCGTCTCTTTGATAGCGGGTCTGATACCTGAGGTTGTATGAGTTGCTGCCATTGCCCACGGCCTGGACCCGTATATAGTACGTTCCGCGCTCCACGGAGATTTCGAACCACCTGTCCGTGGCCCAACTGGAATCACGGATCTTCAGCCTCCTGCCCTTCGTGTCCTCCAGGTACAGGCCGGCATCCACGTCCAGGTCCTCGAGCCACACCGTCACCTTCTTGGCCCTGCTGACCGTGAATTTGTAATAGTCAACCGTGTCTTCCCCCCGGTTAACGGTGTCTTGTCTTGTCCGACCCGAACCTTGGTTGGTGATGTCGCCCAGGTTGTTGGCGGTGTCGCGAGTTGAGTCCGGGTCCGGGGTAGGGTCGTTGTCGTGGATGGAGATGGTGGTTTGGGCGTTAGTTTCTGCGCTTACGCGGTCCGGGAGGGTGCCAAAGCTGAGGGCAACGCTCTCCCCGTCGTCGTCATCGGCGTCGTCCGTCGCGGTTACGGTGAAGGTGGCCTCGGTGCCCCCCGAGACGATTGAAACGCTGTCAGGCATGCCGGTGAGGTCCTCGTCGGTGGCGCCGTCCTGGTTGGCACGGGTGATCGGGATGGTGAGCTCGCGCTCAGGGTCGGCGCTGAGGTTCACGGTGACGGTGGCGGAGCCGCCCTCGCTGAGGCCGTAAGTGGACGTCTCGAAGCTGACGGTCACTGCAGGTGGCGCCGCCGGGACCGTGACGTTCACCTGGTTGCTCTGGAGACTGAGGCCGTCCTGGTTTCGGGCCCTGATGCGGTAGATGTACCTGCCCTCAGGCTCCACGCTATCGTCAAAGTAGCGGGTGTCCGCACTCCCAGTATCGTCCACGAGGACTGAGAGCGTCGGTTCGTCGGCTTGATTGCGTCTGAGTATCTGGTAGCTGGTGATGGTGTCGTCGTCAGGCTGGTCCCAGGACAGGGTGACCGAGGTGGGCGCAGCCGTAGCGGACAGGCCCGACGGAGCATCAGGGGGATCGGCAAGAGGCTCGGGCGGTTCTTCCGCCTCCCGTAACTCCGCCACCTTGTCGGCGGCGGGTTCGGCCACGCCGTAGCGCAGCACATACACGTTCTCGCCGGCCTCCTGCGCTTCCACCCGGATGAAGTAGCCGCCTTCCAGTATCGTACGGGTGATGGCCTCGTTGGCCGTGCCGCTCTTGCGAGACCGCGTTATGGTCTCGCCCTCACTGTCCTCTAATGACAGGTCCGCGTTGAAGTCCAGCTGCTTGACGCCGATAGTGACCCGGTTGGGTTCGGCCAGCGTGAACCGGAAGTAGTCGATGCTGTCGTCACCGCCGTCGATAGTGTACTTCGGGAACTGGACCTCGCTCAGGCCGGTGATGTAGCCCAGGTCGTTGGCTCCCTCCCTGGTGGCATCTTCGTCCGTGGCCTGCGGCGTTGCCTGGGGCTCCGGCTCGTCGTTGTCGGTGATGGATACCGTGGCCTGGTTCGTGGCGCCGGCGTTACCCGCCCGGACAGATTGCCCAGGGCCAGCACCAGACTTTCGCCGTCATCGTCCTCACCGTCGTCGGTGGCCGTTATGGTGATCGTAAGGCGGGTGTCTCCGCTGTTGAAGGTGACCTCCGACGGGACGGCGGAATAGTCGGAGTACGACGCGCCGTCCTGGTTGGACACGGTCAGCGGTATCGTCACGGAGCGTTCCGGGTCTACGTCTAGCAGGATGGCGACGGATACGTTCTGGCCCTCGCCGACTGTGTAGGTCGCCTGCTCGAAGGACACGGTGACCGCTGGCGGCTGGGGCGTCTCCACCTCGAAGTGGTTGCTCTGTCCGCTCAGGCCGGCTTCGTTTCGGGCCCTGACTGCGTAGACATAGGTGGTTCCAGGTTCCACGTAGTCGTCGGTGTAGGAGAGGCTGGCGCTGCCGGTGTCGGGTACCAGGGTCTCAAAGTCTGACCCTTCCTGCCGCAGGACCTGGTAGCCGGTGATGGTCTCATCGTTGGGATCGTCCCAGGTCAGGGACACTGCCTTGTGGGTCGCGGCGCCGCTCAGGCCGGTGGGGCTGGCCGGTAGCTCTGGCTCCGGAGATTCCGGCAGGTTGGCGTCGAAGAAGTTGCTCATGGAGCTGAGTCCGGCCTCGTTCCTGGCCTTCACTCGGTAGGTGTCCCGGCCCTCGGCCTGGACGTCGGTGTCGGTGGCGGTGTAGGCGGTGGCGGTGGAGTCGGTGTCGTCCACCAGGACGGAGAAGTCTCCCGCATCCTGGGTCTGGCGATCCCGCCTCAGCACCTGGTAGCCGGTGGGGTCGGCTCCTCCTTTGGGGGCGTCCCAGCTGAGTTGTACTTGGTCGTGGCTGACGGTACCGGTCAGGTTCCTTGGCTTGTTCGGTGGCTCCGCCTCTTCCGTTTCCTCTGCTGCTGCCATCACGGTGACGGTGACGACGTTGCTTCACGGGCCATTGCTGCCGCTGTACCGGGCCCTCACCCTGGCCTTAATCGTTGAGGGCGGGGGTTGGGCACGTCCCACTGCAAGGACATGGCGCCTGGCGTCGTGCTGCTGGCGCTCAGGCCGGAGATGGCCCCTTCCTCCTGCTGGGCGACGGCGGTACCGCTGACGGTAAGTGCCAGAAGGATTGTCAGGACTGCCCCCAGGGCTATCGCCAGGCAGATGCCGGCGGCCTGCGATTTTGTCCCTGACGCAGTGGTTAGCTTCTGTATTGCTGGTCTTCCCCGTTTTGATGTGGATGGCTTGAAGGGGCCCGGTTTTTCGGGCCGGGGGTGGTCCGCTTTCTGGCCCCATGGATTTGTGTGGGTTGGCTGCCTGGCACAAGCTGGCGCCGGTCAGGTCCGGCGCCAACTGTTTCCATGAAGAGTGTCATGGATGTTACGGCCCTGCTGGCCGTCTCGGGTTTGGCTATCCTGGCGAGTGAAGGCTGGATTGCCTTCTTTGTTTCACGTGGTGGATACGCTGTTAGCGCTGGTGGTTTTGTCGCTATTCGAGGCAAGCCGTCTCTGATGGCTGGGGGACTCTGCTGGCCTGGTCCCTTCGTAAGCTGCTCCAGAAGGGCCTGTGGCCTGGGCTTCTGTTTCCTTTGCTGCCCTTGGTCTCTCTGGGACGATCTGAAATGCTTTCGCGGTAGCTATAAGCCTATTGCAGTGATGATAATGGCCTAGCAGTGGCCCTGTTAGGGCCGTTTGTACAAACGTTTGGGTGGTATTCTGTTGCTTGAACGGTTGACAAAACGCTTGCCATTTGGCCTGTACGTTTTGGCAATTCTCTTCTGAACTGGCGCAACGGCGCAGTTGGCGACGGGGGTTGAGTGGACCGGAAGCTCTTTGCCAGGGGAGTTCCCCTGCCTGGCGTGGCCAGGCTGGTGGCGGGCAGAGCAAAACGCCCCGCGCCGAAACGGCGTGGGGAGTCCACGACATACTGCCGGAAGCAGGACCTCGAAGGTCCCTACGACCTTGACTTTGAGGGCGCGTCCCCGGGGGAACGCAATGGTATAGCTAGACTCATGGCCAATGGTGCACTAATCACCATTGGCGCCTACGACTGGTGTAGCCTCCAACTATTTCAGCCGGGCAGTCCGTAGATTTACTCTGCGGGCTGTTTACGTTGCCCGCGTCTTTGATTGAGGCCGGGATATACCTCGCATGTCAGTAATGGTCTGACACCCAAGCTGCGTTACCCGCGATCAGGGCATGCTGGTTGCCCCGTTTTCAGGCTTTGACTGCCTTATTTTGTCCGGCGTTTTGGTTGTAAAGAGAGGGCGGTATCAGGTCCTACTATTACAACGACGGTTTGGAGAAAAATATGGCTGATGCTTCCTGTCTGACTCTGAATGACTTGTGGTTACAGGCTTGCGGCGGTGATTGCCCAGCTACAGTTTCGCGTCAAGAATGGCCGTGCCTGATAAACCGTCATTGTAGTACTAGAAATCTGGCCGGAAAGTGGCGGTGGCCGGGCGGGCGGCTATACTTGGAGTCAACAAGAGTAGCGAGGGCGGAGAATGCTGGGAGAGCGATCGGACCAGAGGGGCCTCTGGGAAGCGGACCGGTTGTATCTGGACCACGTGGGGCGGGACACCTTCTACGGTCTGCTGGCATCACTGCGGGGCCGGCTGTTCCGGGACGCGGATTTCGCCGAGTTCTACTGCCCGGACAACGGCCGGGACAGCGTGCCGCCCAGCCTGCTGGCGACGGCGCTGCTGCTCCAGTCCCACGACAAGGTGAGCGACGCCGAGGCCAAGGCCCGGGCTGACTTTGACCTCCGCTGGAAAGTGGCCCTGGGGATTGAGGTGGAGGACCGGCCCTTCGCCAAGAGCACACTGCAGGTGTTCCGCGCCCAGCTGATCCTGCACGACAAGGTGCGGGAGGTGTTCGAGTCCAGCCTGCGGCTGGCCCGGGAGTCGGGCTACCTGAAAAAGCGGAGCATGCGGGTTGCGCTGGACACGACCAACATCCTGGGTCGGGGCGCGGTGAAGGACACCTGCAACCTGTTGGCGGACGGGGTCGTCAACTGCTGCGTGCGCTGGCAGCAGTGGAGAAGATCACCGTCAAAGAATGGGCCAAGGCCCAGGGATACGGGCGGTACCTTGCCTCCAGCATCAAGGGCGAGGCCGCCATCGACTGGTCGGACCGTAAAGCGCGGCAGGCGCTGCTGGCCGGGATTGTGGCGGACGCGGACCGGCTGTTGGAGTTGTCGCGGCAGGCGCAGGGGGAGTTGACCAAGGACGGTGAGGAGCGGCAGCAGATCGTGGACGCGGCGGAGTTGCTGGGGCAGTTGCTGCTCCAGGACATTGAGCGCAAGAGCGGCGACGGCGACGGCGATGACGGCGTGAGCCTCAAGGACGGGGTGAGTCGGGACCGGATGATGTCGGTGCATGATCCGGAGATGCGCCACGGCCACAAGAGCAGCAGCCGGCGCTTTGACGGGCACAAGGCGGCGATTGTGGTGGATACCGATTCCCAGCTGATCACCGCCGTGGCGGTACTGCCCGGCAACGCTCCGGACAACCTGGGGGCGCTGGAACTGGTGGAACAGAGCGAGGCCAACACCGGTGTACCGGTGCAGGAGGCCATGGGCGACGCCGCCTATGGGGACGGAGCTACCAGGCAGACCTTCGCCGATGTGGGCCGCAAGCTGGTAGCCCGGGTGCCAGGCCGGCCCGACCGGAAGCACTTTCCCAAGGATGACTTTGTCATCGACCTGGCCGCGGGCAGTTGCACCTGTCCGGCGGGACAGGTCACCCACACCATCGTGCCAGCGGGAAAGCGGACGGATGCCGCGGGGCGGGTATACCGCTGGCAGGCCTTCCAGTTCGACGGGGCCGAATGCCGGACATGTCCACTGCGGTCCCAGTGCATCGCAGCCAAGGGCAGGAAGGGACGGCGGGTGCTGATCCATCCCCAGGAAGGCCTCCTGCAGGAGGCACGGGCGTTGCAGCAGAGCGCCGCCTACGACGAATATCGAGCGCGACGCGTGGCGGTGGAACACCGGTTGGCCCGACTGGTCCAGTTGGGCATCCGCCAGTCCCGCTATTTCGGCAGGGTCAAGACGCGATTCCAACTGTATCTGGCGGCTACAGTGGCCAACCTGACCCTGGTGGCGGGCAAAAGCGGGCTGTCGGACAGTGTCGGCGGCGGAGCGGAAGCCCACCGCGTCGTCCTCAGTGCCGTCCCCAGTGATGTCCAGGCTGTTTCCCACGGTGTTGTCGCCAATGCTACGGCCATTTTCGGCGCGGTCCGGCTCGGAATACTGTGGACCGTGATTCTGCTCAAGCCGGCTTTACTGCCGAAATCCCTCTCCCCAACCAGGGCTTTTCGGCCCGGTTTCTAGGGAGCCGCGCGCATGGCTGGCCTCGCCAGCACCGCCGCCGACCTGACGTACCTCTTAAGGTGGCTCGTCGGGGATCTGCTGCTGGGTTCGCGCAGCGGCGAATGGTCGAGGCCCCGGCCGTGAGCGCTCCTCTGTGAGCATGAATATATGCCCCGCTGGCCGCTCGGTGTCGGGCCGGTAGACGTACCGCTGAGCAATCGGACACCGGAGACGGGGCGGCACTCCCTTCAGACGCTGACTTCCAAAGACTATAATGAGGACAAGCCGAGCTTCCAGACCGCTACTACAACCACCAAGTCCACCTGCACGGTGAGTGCTTTTACAGGGGGCAGGAGTGGTTTATGTGGGAGGACAATCGAAAGTTGATGACTCCAATCCACTCCGAATGCTTAAACCACGCCAGAGAAAACGAATACGCCCAAGTCCGCTACGCTCAGGGAGATTGGCAAACTCGCGATCCGGAACTGATATTGTATCTTGAGGTTCCAGGGAAACCTCCTCTGGTGGGCGTCGGGCTGACCGAACGGGCCGTCCGCTTCCTGCGTGAGTCGGGGGAGTTGGATTGGGAAATCCGAGACGTGACCCCTGCTATCTCACGCGCAGGGACTATCATGCGGGTCGCTGCCGGCAGAGACGACATTTTCCTTGTTGCGCTTTCTTGCCAACCGGTGATGCTCCTAAGTTACAGGACTATCTGCGTTGGGTCGAGTCTGTCACCTATCCAGAGGTTCTACAGACACTGGTCTACATACAGGGCGGTCTACTGCCCATGCGCTACGTAGGGTCCTCCCGAATGATTCTCATCGCGAAAACCTTTAGGGAATTCGCTGCAACAGCCCAGCTACGAAAGTCCTTCCGCTTTTACCTGGTCCCTCTGTGCGCCGGCGATGTGCAAATCCACGGTTTACTTGCGGCCTTCTTCGATGACCACGATGAACCGCTTACCATCTGTACACTCCTTTTCGACGAGGAGGAATCCCACGAAATCTTCCGGGTACTATCGTCAGATTCCTTCGATATGTTCTTCTTTGACGAACACGATCGAGAGTTGATTGGCTTCCGTGCTGAGAACCCAGATGCCGCTCGCTTTTGATCTCTCGCGAACACTATCCGATTAGTGCCAGGTACCAAGGAGATCGCTCGTCAGTTCCACGATGACATGATGTTTTGGTTTGGCGCTCGCTCAACAGCCGACGACAATGCCGCCCTCAGAATCAACCTGTTTGAGACGCAGCTTGCCGACAATTTGTACCCACAGAGCCAGACCCCCGGCGATTCAATGAACGTGACATTGAGATTGGGCTGCATCGGGCGTTTAGTGGTGACCAAGTCTACCGGAATCCAATGCGAGCAAAAGAGGGGCGAGAGTTCGTGGACGTGCTTGTGGCCACTGAGAAGACTGTGCTGCTGATTCAGGCCAAGGACAGCCCGATTACCGAGGCGACCTTAGTCGTACGATTGATCGCAAGGAGGCCACTACCGCAGCACATGTCAAGAAGGCGGCCGCCCAATTGAAGGGATCCATTAACCGCCTCCGATCTGGGAACTCCATTGAGATCATCACGGATGGGCAACGCTGGGATGTCTCCATGTCCGGTCGCGAGGTCTTCGGCTTAGTCATCGTCAAGGAGCTGTTCGATCCGGAACGGTGGGATTGTAGCCGACCAGTCCTCTCTGTTTCTGAAGAGACTAACATCCCTTGTCTACTTCTGGACTATCGCGAGTTCCAACAACTGACGTTCTTCCGACGTACCGAGGAGAGTTTCGTGGGCACACTTCGGGAAATCTTCTCAGCCGCTCGGGAGCACGGAATGTTCCCTCACTCACGGTTTGGCCTGGTTAAGAATGGGCCGACGGTATATTCGCCGCCATATCTCAGAGCCGCTGACTGATGAAGAAACATCCCTTCGCACAAGCCAAGTTAAATGGTACCGTTTCCCTTGGTTCTGCAATAAGACCGAAGCCCGATCTGGCATTAGGAATACCGGTAGTGACGTTGGCAAACTCTTGATTGCCTTCGCATTCGACAATGGAACGTACCGCAAACCGTCGGACCTATCATATGGGAGCTTTTGCCTCTTTTGGAGGAACCCTATGGTTTCAGATGCATCCAGGTTGTTGAAAGCAAGTGAGGTCTGTGGAGATCTGGGGATAAAAGTCCACCTTGCACCGGTTGATCCGCAAGGGCCAGTTCCCCCAGCCGTTAAAGCTGGGCGCCGGTGCCAGCAGATGGCACAGCCAGGAGGTCGAGGACCTCATGGCAGGCCTGCCGCGCGGGTTGGGGACTATTGAGATCTGAGCCGGGAATATTTAACCCCGCCGGGGTCAACTGAAGGGCAGCGGTGAGAGGGTTAATGAATACCTTTTTCGCTGACTGCCATCAGGGGGAATCTAATACTACAACGACGCGTTTAAGGTGGTGGCTCCATCCTGCCTTCACGGCGGGCGGAGCGGCGTCTCTGGTGGGAGCGGCGCGCCCGCTCGTTGCGTAGCTGCGTATCCTCCAGCCACAGCAGCAACTCCTCCGGCCCGAACCGTTCCCGGGGCAGCATCTCCCGCACCACCCGGTACACCTGGGGACGGGTGATCCGGGGCATCTTTTTCCCCCCAAGCCTGCTGCAGGCCCAGCAGGAAAGCTCCACCCAGCAGGCACATGGCTATGTGGTGATGCCACCCTGCCCAGCTGCGGGTCTCGTATTCGTCCAGCCCCACGTCGCCCTTCTCCGTCTCGAACTCCGTTTCAATGGGCCACCTGGAACCCCCCACGCAGGCCAGGGTCTCCAAGGTTGTGTCCTCAGGAGCGTTGGACAGGTAGTAGCGGGGCTCGCTGCCGTCCAGGTTCCGGCGGTAGACGGCCCATGCCTCATGGCCCGGCTTGCCCTTTCGGGTTACCCGCACCCGCTGGGCGCAGAACATATAGCTCCGCGGCCCCTGGCTTCCCTGGGCCACCGTTATCTCCCGCCAGGCCTCATCCGGCAACTCGTCACTGCGCTGCTCCATGGTACGACGCTGCCCGTCCCTGAGCCTGGGCTTGCGGGGGCGCCCGAACCCCGGAGACCTCGGAGTGGTCCAGGCCGACTCCCACGAAGGCTCCAGGGGCCAGACCGGAGTGCTGCCCGGAACGTCCAGCACGTAGCGCATCCCCAGGGCCGCCAGTCCCTCCCGAAAGGTCGGCGACATCCCGAAGGCGTCGTCTCCGGCAACCCATCCGGCCTTGAGGTGGCCCAACCCCAGGGCCCGCTCCAGCAGTTCCAAGGCCAACTCCGTCTTCGACCGGTAGCTCCGCCGCTCCTCGGGCACCCCCGCCGCCGCACAGCGGCCCGGATCCGAGGTCCAACTCTCGGGCAGATACAGCCCTTTGTCCACCAATGCCCGCCCCAGCGGGCTGACGTAGGCCAGGAACATCCCACCCGGGCAGTTGGCCACCTTGCCCAGCCTCCCGCAGTACTGCCGGGCTACCCCCACGGACTTCCTCCCCTGCTTGGGAAAGTCGCTGCCGTCCAACACCCACACCGCCTCGGGGTGAGCCAGCCTGGGGCCAGGTATTCCTGCAGCCGACCGATCACTGTCGCATCGTCCCACCGGGCCTCGGTCAGAAAACGCTGCATCGCCCGGGCCGAGATGCCCACCGATTCCGACAGGTTCTCGGCGTTGCGCCGCTCCCCAGCCTGCACCAGCAGCCCCTGAAGATAGTTCCAGCTGTGCTCCCGCCACTGCTTGCGGCCGAAGGAGGCCGCAAAGAAGGCATGGAATTCCCCAAAGCTGTCGTAGACCCGCTCGAAGCTCGCCCCATCCATAACCCAAACCACCCACTATCATCTTGGCAACTATCCTACCAAACAACCCGTCGTTGTAGTACTAAGGGCGTCGACTCTTATCGGGATCTGAGCCCGGCGAGTCCATCAACAGTTTGATGGGTCCAACTTCCCCACGCAGCTATTACTCACGAATTCAGCCCTCGGCCTGGCGAAGGAATCCTCGACCCAGTTCTAACCGAGGGCCCTGCACGGCTTGGGAAACGCCCGGCTGGCGAGCCCGATGTTATCGCCGTGGCCCTTCCCTTTTCGCCAGTTGGCGGCGGAACTGACCTATGACGGCAGAACTTGTAAACCCAGGCCGGCAATCCCTTGCAAAACGCAGAGGCCTGCAGGACCCCAACATAACACGCGCCCGGCACGAGCCAGAGATGGAGTTCCTGTGACCCCGGAAGCAAAGAACACGATCCGGTCCCAGAGTCTGGCCGAAGGGCACCGGGGATTGCGATAGCCGAGCTGGAAGCCGGTGCGCTCTATGCCCAGGCGGTACTCAAGAATGAGGTCATGATGAAGTCTGGGGGCCCGACCCTGGGCATAGGCCTGAGATCCCAAAGGACGAGGCGGGAGCGTCGGCCCTTTCGGCCTTTCTTAACCGCCTTAATGCCCTTTTTGAACCCCTGTTGGCCCCTGGACTTTAAAGCCTGGAAAGTTCCCCAATGGTTAAGGGATTTCCCAATGGTCAAAGGGATGAAACCGGCATAATGCTGATGAATAGGACAGTGGTTCAAGCGTCCGGCGCCAGACCTGAACTGCTATCATGAGCCTGCCCGTCTCCGCCTGCCCGTAATCAACCATGCACCCTTTGCCCAGGCTAATGTTTTTATCCGCATCCGCGACCTACTGCTGGGCATATTCCTTTATTGCTCTCTGCGCTGCATCCTTCAGATTTCTCAAAAGCTCTTCACGGACCGCCAACCACGAGCCACACCTGTATTGGTCTGTTGGGGCGCATTCCCCGCAATTGGATTGGACAACAGCAGCCAAAAAGCCTCCTGTATCCGATGAGAAGAAAGTGGTAATCAAAGTGGTAACTGGGACTGATACTGAGGTATTTTATATCTGAAAAGGGACGAAAGTAGCTCCTTCGGCGGAACCATTTTACCGTTTCAAGCTGACTCACGTAGTATCAATTAAGGCTGGGTTTGCTTATGTTGTGCATGCAATTCTATTGAGATGCAGCCTCTTGACGCTTCACTCAGTATCAACTGAAATCAGCTAATTAGTGGTGGACCCAGGAAACTGGCCAGGTAGCTAAGCGAGAGTCCTGCTCCTAAACTTAGGGTAGCGGTTGCTGCCATGGCAGAGAGGAGTGGGAGTATACGGTGGACCAACTGGCTGGGCGGTACCAGGTCCATCCCAGCCAGATTCAGGCCTGGAAGAAAGCCCTGACCGCGGGAGCCGCCAGCGTGTTCAGCAACGGGCAAGAGCAGAAGGCCAACAGCTACACCGCCCTGGTCGCCCGGCTGTACCAGGAAATCGGACAGCTGAAGGTGGAGCGGGGTTTCTTGTCGGAGAGGTCTGGCCCATGAGCCTGGCAAAGCGGCGGGGGATGGTGGACCGGGAACATCTGGCGTTGGCATCACGCCACGCCGTTGACGGTCCCCGCAGACGAACGCCTCCCTTAGCGGACGACTGGCCTGTGGCCCGACCATTCTCCGGATGCAGGCAGCTATTCGCAGAACGGCAGACCTACTTCCGCAAAGTCATTCCTTTGCACCTCTCGGAGACTCTCCGGTATGCACCCGCTCAAATCATTGCCGCGGAGGGACAGCATTTCCAGATTGGACAGTTCGCCCAGCTCCGGCGGTATCTCCCCGGTCAACTCATTGCCGCCGAGGCCCAGTTCTATCACGCGCCCGCTGTCGTCAGTGATTACGCCGTGCCATTGCCAAATGGGAGCATCGCTCAGCCAGTTACTTTGCTCACTCCAGTCTGCCCCGTTCGTCGCTTCGTAGAGCGCAACAATGGCATCGCGATCCAAGATGGTTTCCCCAGGTGTGCAAGACTTCAGACCTGCATGCGCAAAGTCATTCCTTTGCACCTTTTGGAGACCCTCCGGTATGCATCCGCTCATATCGTTGTCGCCGAGGAGCAGCTGTTCCAGATTGGACAGGCCGCCCAGTTCCGGCGGTATCTCACCGCTCAACTTATTCTCGTAGAGGGACAGGTTTATCACGCATCCGCTGACGTCAGTGGTCACGCCGTCCCATTCCCCAAGGGGAGCATCGCTCAGCCAGTTGCTATTCTGAATCCAGTTCGCTCCCCCGGCAGCTTCGTAGAGCGCGACAAGGACCTCCAGCTCCGAGATGGTTTCCCCAAGCGTGGCGGCAGGCGCGAGTGCTTGAGGCGTCGCAGGCGCGGCGGTTGGGTCTTCGGAGCAGGAGGCCATCAGCAGCGCTGCCATGACAGCCAATGCGGCCGAAACTGTGACACGGGTGGTGCGGAAAATCATCCCCTTCATTGAAGCACTCCTGGAACCGCTGTGGGTCCAACCCGGAGAAAACCTCACCGAAGGTATCATGGGACGGGATGCCGTTGGGCAGGTCCAGAAAGGTCCGGAACCACTCCTCCTTGCTCTTGCCGAACATGGCCACATGAACCCATGTGTCGGCCCCGCAGATGACCGCGCAAATGGCTATGGTGATGATGTCCAGCAGCGAGTGCCGCTTGCACCGGTCAATCCGCGGGTCCTCCAAAGCTTCAAAATGATCCAGCAACCTTATCCTCCGCCCTTCCTCTATCACCCTCCACTACCTCCCCTCTCCCTATCTCACCCTGCTCCTCCCCAGTCTATCATTAAGACGCGATTGCCCTGAGTACTAGCCCAGGTCAACCGCATTTGGGTTTTCGGTCGTTCCCGGCGCAAACGGCTTGTTTTACTGCCGCTGCGTAACTCTGTGCCGGAAGTCTCTACCCAGTTCACCGAAGAGACAGAGCGATTCGTTTGCGCTCCAGGTCGACTTCAAGCACGGTCACCCACACCCGTTGCTGAATTTTAACGATGTCCGAGGGGTTGCTGACGTAGCCGTCCGACAGGCTGCTGATGTGAATCAACCCGTCCTGGTGTACCCCCAGATCGACAAAGGCGCCAAAACCGGTCACATTGGTTACCACCCCGGGCAGCTTCATACCTGCCGTCAGGTCTCCGATCTGGTTTATCCCCTGGGCGAAATGAAAGGGTTCAAACTCCTGGCGCGGATCCCGGCCGGGCCGGGCCAGTTCTTCGATGATGTCCGTCAATGTCGGCAGCCCAACCTTGTCGCTGATGTATCGGCTGGGGTCAATCCTGCCGGCCATAGAGGCATTGCCCACCATCTGCACCAGTGAATGGCCCAGGTCTCGAGCAATTGCATCGACAACCCGGTAGGACTCGGGATGCACGGCGCTGGCGTCCAGCGGATGGTCACCGTCTCTGATGCGTAAGAACCCGGCCGCCTGCTCGAAAGCCTTGGGACCCAGGCGAGGCACTTTCTTCAGCGATTGCCGGGTGGCAAAGGGGCCGTTGTCGTTCCGGTACTCCACAATTGCCTGGGCCAAACGAGGTCCAAGGCCAGAAACATACGAGAGCAACTGGCCGCTGGCCGTGTTCAGCTCCACGCCCACGCTGTTGACGCAACTGGCAACCACGTCGTCGAGGCGCTGCCTCAATGCTTTCTGATCGACGTCGTGCTGGTACTGGCCCACACCGATGGACTTGGGGTCTATTTTGACCAGTTCGGCCAACGGGTCCATCAGGCGCCGCCCAATGGAAACCGCCCCCCGCACGGTGATGTCCTGGTCGGGGAACTCGGTCCGCGCCGCATCCGAAGCCGAATAGACCGAGGCCCCGCTCTCGTTGACCATCACCACCGCAATCTGAGGGTCCAGATCCAGCTTCCTCAAGAAGGCTTCCGTCTCCCGGCCCGCGGTTCCGTTGCCCACCGCAATGGCTTCCACCTGGTATTGACGGCAGAGCAGAAGCACCTTGCTGGCGGCTTCCTCCCGCCCCCGCGACCCCAGTAGCGGATAGACAGTATCCTGGTGCAGCAGCCGGCCCTGCCGGTCCAAACAGACCAGTTTGCAGCCCGAGCGGAAGCCGGGGTCCAGGGCCAGGATGTTCTTCTGGCCCAGGGCCGGAGCCAACAGCAACTGCCGCAGGTTGTCGGCGAATACCCTGATGGCCGCCTCCTCGGCGCGAAGTCTGACCTCCTTGCGGACCTCCGTTTCCATTGACGATTCCAACAGCGGCTTATAACGGTCCTGAATGGCCAGCCGAACTTGCTCAGTTGCCTGGGTTGACCCGCTGACAAAGAGCCTTTCCAGGATCGCTAACGCAGCGGAAAGCGGAGGCGCTATATGCAACGAAAGCAACCCTTCCTTCTCCCCCCTGAACATGGCCAGTGCCCGGTGGGAAGGCACACCCGCAACGGGTTCCTGCCACTGGAAGTAATCCCGGTACTTGGCTGCCGCCTCTTCCTTACCCGAAGCCACCGTCGCCGCAAAAACTCCCTCGTCCCAGAACAGCTCCCGAATTGCCCGCCGCGCTGTGGCGTCCTCGCTGACCCACTCGGCGATTATGTCCCTGGCGCCGCTCAGGGCGTCCTGGACATTTTTTACCTCAGTGTCGGGGTTCACGTACTCTGCAGCAGCCAGTCCGACGTCAAAATCTTCCTGGCCCCAAATGTACAGAGCCAAAGGGGCCAGCCCTTTTTCCCGGGCGATGGCAGCCCGGGTGCGTCGCTTGGGCCTGAAGGGCAAATATACGTCTTCCAAGGCTGCCAGGGATTCAGCAGACAGAACCGCCTGACCCAGTTCCTCCGTCAGAAGACCCTGCTTTTCCAGGGAAGACAGTACGGCCTCCCGGCGGTCCCCGAGTTCCCGAAGCTGCGACAGACGATCCCGAATATTGGCAATCGCCACCTCGTCCAGGGCAGCGGTATTCTCCTTCCGGTAACGGGCGATGAAGGGTACGGTTGCCCCGTCGTCCAGCAAGGCAACGGTGGCCGCAACTTGACTCCGCTCCAACTGAAGCTCGTGGGCTATTTGGGGAATCAGAAAATCATTCATGGTGGTGGACGGTCAATCGGGTATCGCTGATTATTTTGTGCATGTATGGTCCTGCAGCATCCTTGTTGAAACAATATTCTATTGAGCAATGGCTGTTTGGGAATGGTCCTGTGAAAAGGGACACCTCCTCTCCCAACGGTAGTTCTGAACCTCTCGGGTTAAGGCGCTTCCAATCTGCCATGTGATTCCGGACGGTTGCTGGTTCCTGCCATTTATTGAAGAGACCCCGTTTTCCCGGCACAGCCAAATTTGTGGCCTTAAGAGGAATCTGTTTGATCCGCCCGCGCTGTTCCTCCTCACCGCGTATCAGGGCCAGGACAGGGATCTCGTGAGTGCCGACCTGGCCACATGTAGTATAAGTGCAATGCTATAGCCGGATTGTTTCTTTCAAGCGCGTCTTCCGTTCCAAGTTACCCGATTCTTTGACTTCGGCACTCCACAAGCAAACGGAGTTCATGAACAGGCGGGTACGAAATTCCTACTACCAGGTCTCGAGCACAAGTAACAACCACGCCGCTTGCCACGACAATCAGGTCTCATTTTCTAGTTGATTCTCGCAGCACCCATGACCTCCTTGGTCAGGCAAGTGTTCGTATGGTCCTTTCTGGTTTCAGTCCTGACGACAAGAACCAGATGATCGTGGGAGAGCAAGCTCTTGTCCCAAATTTCAATGATGGCCTCAAACCGCCCATCGGAGTAGACTTTGCCACTGGGCGGGAGGCGGTTCTGGAGGTGGAACGCCGATGGTATTGGTATAGGCATATACTCCGCTCCATCCCACTAGCGCCAAAGTAATGTAAAAGACTGTCAATCGCCTTAATAGTTGGGCCGGTCCACTCGAGACCTTCAGTCCGCAGTATATCCCAGCCAGAACAAAACCTGCTCCCAGAATAGCGGGAAGCATAAAATAGAATGTGAAGCGCTGTCCGAATACGAACCAGATCGCCAGCGCAACCAGGCCCATTCTTGCCAGCAGCCCAATACCCAGGAAGAAGGTGGCTGTGCCACTGGTCCGGTCTTCCTCGGTTGTATCGCTGGGAGTACTATTCTGATGCTCCAAATAGAGCCCTCCTTGTCGCTGGGATCGTACTGCCGGTCACCGGCGCCACCTTTCTTTGGTAACCAAGTTAGCGAAAGCCCGGGTTATCTGGAAGGCGTCTTCCAAAGAAAGTCAGACCGTGGCAAAGGGTGTTGGCAGGCACGGTTACATTAGAGAGAATCAGGTAGACGGAACGTCTATGCCCAACCGCCGTACGTAACCGGGTTGATGAATCACTAACAGATTCCCGGTTTGCCCTTGGTCTTCCCCGGTTTTTGTCCAGGCCAACGAAGGAATTGACGGACGAAACAAAAACCCCACGTCGAAACGACATGGGGCACCCACGACTTACTGCCGGAAGCGGGACCTTGACGGCCCCGGAGAACCTAACGTCTAGCTAGTACTACAACGACGGTTTATCAGGCACGGCCATTCTTGACGCGAAACTGAAGCTAGGGAATCACCGCCGCAAGCCTGTAACCACAAGTGATTCAGAGTCAGACAGGAAGCATCAGCCGTATTTTTCTCCAAACCGTCGTTGTAGTACTAGAAACCGGGCTGAAAAGCCCTGGTTGGGGAGAGGGATTTCGGCAGTAAAGCCGGCTTGAGCAGAATCACGGTCCACAGTATTCCGAGCCGGACCGCGCCGAAAATGGCCGTAGCATTGGCGACAACACCGTGGGAAACAGCCTGGACATCACTGGGGACGGCACTGAGGACGACGCGGTGGGCTTCCGCGCCGCCGCCGACACTGTCCGACAGCCCGATTTTGCCCGCCACCAGGGTCAGGTTGGCCACTGTAGCCGCCAGATACAGCTGGAATCGCGTCTTGACCCTGCCGAAATAGCGGGACTGCCGAATCCCCAACTGGACCAGTCGGGCCAACCGGTGTTCCACCGCCACGCGTCGCGCTCGATATTCGTCGTAGGCGGCGCTCTGCTGCAACGCCCGTGCCTCCTGCAGGAGGCCTTCCTGGGGATGGATCAGCACCCGCCGTCCCTTCCTGCCCTTGGCTGCGATGCACTGGGACCGCAGTGGACATGTCCGGCATTCGGCCCCGTCGAACTGGAAGGCCTGCCAGCGGTATACCCGCCCCGCGGCATCCGTCCGCTTTCCCGCTGGCACGATGGTGTGGGTGACCTGTCCCGCCGGACAGGTGCAACTGCCCGCGGCCAGGTCGATGACAAAGTCATCCTTGGGAAAGTGCTTCCGGTCGGGCCGGCCTGGCACCCGGGCTACCAGCTTGCGGCCCACATCGGCGAAGGTCTGCCTGGTAGCTCCGTCCCCATAGGCGGCGTCGCCCATGGCCTCCTGCACCGGTACACCGGTGTTGGCCTCGCTCTGTTCCACCAGTTCCAGCGCCCCCAGGTTGTCCGGAGCGTTGCCGGGCAGTACCGCCACGGCGGTGATCAGCTGGGAATCGGTATCCACCACAATCGCCGCCTTGTGCCCGTCAAAGCGCCGGCTGCTGCTCTTGTGCCCGTGGCGCATCTGCGGGTCGTGCACCGACATCATCCGGTCCCGACTCACCCCGTCCTTGAGGCTCACGCCGTCATCGCCGTCGCCATCGCCGCTCTTGCGCTCAATGTCCTGGAGCAGCAACTGCCCCAGCAGTTCCGCCGCCGTCACGATGTGCTGCCGCTCCTCACCGTCCTTGGTCAACTCCCCCTGCGCCTGCCGCGACAACTCCAACAGCCGGTCCGCGTCTCTCACAATCCCGGCCAGCAGCGCCTGCCGCGCTTTACGGTCCGACCAGTCGATGGCGGCCTCGCCCTTGATACTGGAGGCAAGGTACCGCCCGTATCCCTGGGCCTTGCCCCATTCTTTGACGGTGATCTTCTCCACTGCCGCCAGCGTCCGCAGCAGTTGGACGATCCCGTCCGCCAACAGGTTGCAGGTGTCCTTCACCGCGCCCCGACCCAGGATGTTGGTCGTGTCCAGCGCAACCCGCATGCTCCGCTTTTTCAGGTAGCCCGACTCCCGGGCCAGCCGCAGGCTGGACTCGAACACCTCCCGCACCTTGTCGTGCAGGATCAGCTGGGCGCGGAACACCTGCAGTGTGCTCTTGGCGAAGGGCCGGTCCTCCACCTCAATCCCCAGGGCCACTTTCCAGCGGAGGTCAAAGTCAGCTCTGGCCTTGGCCTCGGCGTCGCTCACCTTGTCGTGGGACTGGAGCAGCAGCGCCGTCGCCAGCAGGCTGGGCGGCACGCTGTCCCGGCCGTTGTCCGGGCAGTAGAACTCGGCGAAATCGGCGTCCCGGAACAACCGGCCCCGCAGCGAGGCCAGCAGACCGTAGAAGGTGTCCCGCCCCACGTGGTCCAGGTACAACCGGTCCGCTTCCCAGAGACCCCTCTGATCTGAACGCTCTCCCAGCACTATCATTCCTCGCTATTTCTTGATGCCCCAAGTATAGCTGACCACCCGGCTGAAGCCAGTTTCCGGCCAGATTTCTAGGGCCCCGGCACTCTGGACAGCAATCGGCACCGGCTACGACGCCGCGGATGAAAAGGTTCATGAATCCAAATTAAAAGACGAGGCGATTGCCCGCTGCATCGAAACTAACGCGAGTCCGCGAGAATACCGACGCAGCGTTCGGGAATACTGCGAAGAAGCTTGGCAACTGCATGCCAGATAGCCAAATGCTAAAATACATGAGCACATGAAAACAACGAAGGTGCTCTTCACCTTCAAAGCACACATAGCGTGCAGGCAATACTGGATGCAAAGTGTATTGCCGAAAACCAGTGCCTCATGGCTAACCAGATTCACTTTCTTCGGCCTGGAGCCAAACAGTGAAACTCAAGGCAATCAAAGATATTCAGGTACCAGAACCAACAGGGCTAAAAGCAAACCTCACACTGAAGCACAAAGCCAGGCCAATACAAAGTTGGAAAATAAAGCCTGAGGAGAAAACATGCCCAGACCACGAAGAAGTGTCCCCCAAGCACAGATGAGCCTCTTCAGCCAACCCCAGGGTTCAAGACGCCAAAACAACAGGTGGATTGCCAATGCCACCGTAACGGTCGAAGACCTGCTGAAAGCAACAGAACGTACTGCAGAGGAACTTTACGGACTAGAAACGGACTACCAGAGACCGCTGGACAGAGCACATTGCGCCGCAATCGCAAAATACTACCTGGATACCAATAATTGGATCATACCGCCCTTTGTATTCACGGCCCAGGGCGAAAAGCTTACCATCGAGCAAGGAGAGTTTCAGAACCTGGAAACCGGTCTCCAGATACTGGACGGGCAACATCGGGTGCAAGCACTGCACATCGCATACGACAGCCTTAAACAGGCCGGAATACCCCACAGCGAAGAGAGAACCTACTCCCTTCTCAACTCCCACGTCGTGCTGGAATTTATCGAGAACTTCGGGAACCAGGACGCCGGCCAGATGTTTGTGGACCTGAACAAATCCAAAAGGATGAGCAACTCCGAGCTAGCATACCTGTATGGTAGAGATCCAGTCGTCAACGTGATAAAGGACACCCTGGCAAATGTAGATTGGGCAAGAGAACGAACCGACACCATCCGGTCCAACCCAAAGGCCGACAGCTCAGATATCTTTACCATCAACAACCTGAAAACAATAGTGAAGGCTCTTGAGGTAGGAGTTAAGCAGTCGTTTCCCAAAGCCAGAAAGGTCTACATGGAAACACCGACAGGTCACGAGGAATCAGCAGAGAAACTCCAGAACTTCCTGAATTGGCTACCCACAGCCCGAGAAGAATTCAAAAATCTAACCGACAACGACACGCTCAACATCCCAGACGAGAAAACAAGACACTACGCATACGACCTGAGATTTATCGCCCTCATAGCCGAAACTTGGTCAACAAGCATGCAAACAGCAATACCACAGGAGGATCTCGCCGCAACGGTAGCTAACTTGAACATTTTCAAGAACGACGCTGCAAACCACCTCAAGAAAGACCTCATGCTGACTGACGACAATGACAGGCTGAAAGCCTTCTCAACAGGAGCCTACGGGGACGCATCATACAAGATCAGATCACAAGTGAATAAGAGCAATACAGGTTAATAAGTTTTAGTAATCAAGACTGAATCTGACAGAAGGGAATCAACTTACAGCGGAATACTGTAGGGTCGTGTTGTCGGATTGGTCACCTCCTCGGCTCAGGTCTTTTTCCAGTGCCAAATGCCGGCTTTGCTGGAAGGTCTCCCAGGGAGTCTTGCCATAGCAGTAGCGCCCTGAATGGGTTCTCTCCCTATTGTATCTGTCCAGCCAGGCGTCCAGGTCCACCTGCAGCTCTTCCAACGTGCGGTAGAGCTTCTTTCGAAAGAGCAGGCTGTAGCATTCGTCCTGCAGGGTCTTGTGGAACCGTTCCAAATCCCGTTGGTCTGAGGGTGATTGGCCTTGGTCCTGGTGTGGTCGATGTCCTCCACTGCCAAGTACAACTGGTAGGCATGGTTCTCCGGCTTTCCGCAGTACTCGGTGCCCCGGTCGGTGAGGATGCGCAGCAGCCTGATGCCCTGCTCGTCGAATAAGGGAACCACTCTGTCGTTGAGCAGGTCCGCCGCGGTGATGGCGCTCTTGTCGGTGTAGAGCTTGGCAGTGGCCACCCGGCTGTAGGTCTGTTTTCAATGTCCGGGAAGGTCTGCTGGTAGATCCGGCCTACCCCTTTGATGGTGCCGACATAGTATGTGTCCTGGGAGCCCAGGTAGCCGGGATGTTCCGTCTCGATCTCCCCGTGGGCTTCCTTCTCCTGTTTGGCTTTCTCCAGGGTGGCCAGTTGGCTTTCGGTCAGGATCAGGCCCTCCTGGGCCACCCTGGCTTCCAGGGCCTTAAGCCGCTTCTTGAAGGTCTCCAGATCGTGTCGGAGCCACACCGACCGGACCCCTCCCGGGGAGATGATGATCCCCTGCTTGCGCAGTTCGTTGGCCGCTCGCAGCTGTCCATAAGCCGGGAACTCCACCGCAATCCGCAGTGTTGCCTGCTCCACCGCATCCGGGACCCGGTTCTTGAGCAGCGGCTTCTTGCGGGATATCTCATAGAGGGCCGCCTCGCCACCGTTCTCGTACAGTTCCTTGTACCGGTAGAAGGTTTCTCGGCTGTAACCCATGATCTGGCAGGCCTGGGACACATTGCCCAACTGCCTGGCCAACTCCAGAAGACCCAGCTTGGGCTTCAGTACTTTCTCCTGTTGTGTAGTCATCTGACACTCCCTCCCCCGTGATGGGGACATTTAATCACAGTTTCCCTGGGTGTCAGATTAAATCCTAACTATTACACGTTAGTTACGGGTTTACGCCCTGTTGCTATTCACCTCGGGCTCCCCCTGGTCGTGCCGCCCTGGTGGGAACTCGCTGGCAGCTTTGCCGTAGCGGGGATCGTTGCAGTCAATCCGGATGGGCACTTTGGGTTTCCAGGCAGACTCGCTGCCAATCCCTGGGGCGCTGGTCAGCATTTTCCCTTCAGTCGCAGGTATTCACAGGCCCGGCAGAGCCGGTACCCCGACTGGCCCTCTCCATAGACAAGTCCATAGACACGGCGAGAGGGGGGAATCCGCCGTCCAATGGGACACTCGGTACAGACGTGGTACAGCTTGATATCTGTGTCCGAGGTCCTGTCTGTCCTGTCTGATTGATAGGGAGCCACTTCTGCCATACGTGTCCCCTCCACGGTTTGGTCATGAAGTACCGCCGCGACCCCGGCCTTGCCCTCGACCGGCCCTGGCCGCGACTGTTCGTGGGTCACTGCCCCTCCGTCACCGGCGGAACCTCAGCGCCCACCGCCACCTCGTCCACCAGGCCGTTGCGCACGGCCCAGATGACCAGTTCCTGCTTCGTCGCGATGCCCAGCTTGTCCTGCACGCGGTAGAGGGTGTTGCGGACTGTCACCGTGCTGTTGCCCCGCTCCTGGGAGATCTCCACGTAGGACCGGCCGCTGGCGAACAGGGTCAGGGTCTCCCGTTCCAGGGCCGTCAGCCGGCTGGAGCCCCGGCGGGAGGACAGCATCCCGCTGCGGAGCAGGGCGAACACCTCCCGCACCACCTTGTCGGGTATCCGCAACCGCCCTTCGGCCACATCCAGCACGGCATCCACCAACTCCTCCGGCGGCGAGTACTTCTGCAGGTAGCCGGTGGCTCCGGCAGCAATCGCCTCAATCACCGCATCCTCTTCGGTGGAGGCCGTCAGCATCATGACCCGTGTCTCGGGGAGGAGTTCCATGATCTCCCGGCAGGCATCAATGCCGTTCTTGTTCGGCATGATCACATCCATGACGATGGCCTGCGGGTTCAGTTCCGGGGCGGTCCTCACCGCCTCCTCTCCGTCCCCGGCCTGTCCCACCACCTCGAAGCGGCCCGAGGCTTCCAGCATCTCCCGCAGCCCGCTCCTCACAACAGGATGGTCATCCACCACCATCACCCTGATCCGGCCTTCCGTTGACATCTCAGCGTCCTCCTTGATCTGCTTGCCCCCCTGCTCAACTTGTTGCGCCTATTCCCCTTGCTCCGTTGCATAGGGGATAACGCAGGTAATGGTCGTTCCTTCCTTCGGGACGCTCTCCACCAGGATCGTTCCCCCCAGCTGCCCGGCCTCCGACCTCATTCCGTTGAACCCCCGGCCCCGTTCCCCGTAGCCCTCGGGCAGTCCCACCCCGTCGTCCGAGACGGAGAGCCGGATCCCGTCGGCCCCGAAGTCCAGGCTGACCTCCACTCTCCCGGGCCGGGCGTGCAGGAAGGCGTTGGTCAGGGCGTTGTGGACGATGGAGAAGAGCCTGGTCCGGGTCTCCGTGCCCAGACCAGGCTCGATTCCCGACTGCGTCATCCCGGTCGGTATGCCCGAAATCCGCTCAAAGGTCGCGCAGTGGGACCACAGGACCCGCGCCAGTTCCCGGCCCTCCAGGAGGAGGCCCGCGTCGATGGGGCCCCTCACCTCCCAGATGGCCGACCTGCTCAGCGCCGCCGTAGCATCCAGGGCCGCCACCAGGTCCTGGTTGGTTTCGCCCGCCAGTTCCCGGGCCCGGTGCAGGCCCAGGTCAATCATGTAGGCCGTCTGCGCGGTGGTGTCGTGAATGGTCTGGGAGAGCTCGATGCGTTCCCGCAGCAACTCCCGCTCCCTGGCCACCGAGGTCTGCCACCGGATCCGTTCGAACCGGGTGATGACACTGATGCCCAGCACGATGGTGTACATCACTGCCAGCCTGGCCAGGAGCACCTTCTCCCTGCCCGCATCCAGGTCCAGACCGGAACTCACTCCCAGGCACACGACAGCGTAAATTGCGGCGACCGCCGTGGTCCAGGCGAGACTGAGCCCATGGGACGAGAAGACCACGGCAAAGACGGCCAGGGAGGGATAGTAGCCCAGGAAGATGAAGCTCCGGAACCCGCCGCCGATGACGATGCCGCCGGTGATCAGGACAATTTCCGTGGCGCTGAGCAGGAGCATCCAGCGCCAGGTCACCGGCCGGTGGGTCAGGAGCCGGAAGTGCACCAGGCCGTTGAACGCCCCCAGCACCACCGGCAGCAGCAGGAACTCCATGTCCCCGGGGTACCAGAAGCCGGGCCGGTAGGCCAGCAGGATGACCCCCACCAGCCAGATGAACCAGCGGCCCCACACGGAGACCCGGGCCGCATGCAGGACCACCGCCGGGTCGCCCAGGGTGCCCGGCGTGACCCGCTTCAGCACGGCTTCCATGCCGGCCCTCAGCAAGCCAGGGACCGCGGCGCCCAGTCACCTGCCGGAATGCGCTTTGACATTACGGGTCGACCTCCTGAAATACCTGGCCTCGCAAGCCAATGGCCATGCCACTGACAACATACACCAATTATTCGTGGGCTACGAGATAAAAAAGCATCAACCGGACTAGGCGAAATGCTCACTCACGATTGGGGAAAAGAGAAAGGCAAGGTTGAGCACATCGAACCTATCGAAATGCTGTATCGGTATGGCAGCATTAAATACTGCAACCATTCGCTGAGCGCCGATTATCCAGATTCCCGCCCAGAATACTGAAAGTTCTGTGAGTCCTGTTCCAGGGGTGGGCCGTAAGTAATGCACTTGGCCTAATAGATGATACTCAGTGCCATCACCTTGACGAGAGCATTTCGAATTACAGGAGGAGGAACACGATGAAAGAACGAATCAGGACCCCATGGTGGCCGGTACCGGTGCTGGCTTTAGTCGCCGTGGCCGCATTGATCGGCCTGATGGCATTCCTGCAGCCGGCGCCGGCCTCCGCCGACGCGGCCACGTTCTACCTGGACTGCCCCACCACTGAGGTCGCTGAGGGCGGATCGGTGGACGTGTACCTGGTCCGGGTGACCAACCACCAGCACGATGTCACCTTCGGAGCCGACTGGTACACCGACGCCGGTACCGACGACTACGTCCACCAGGACGGCGGATCCGCCTCGGCCACCGACTCAGAGCGGGAGGCCAACCGGGCAAAGCGCACCGTCCAGACCCAGCAAGACAGCCTGGTCGAGGGCAACGAGACCTTCACCGTCCGTACAGACTCGGCCAACATCGTCGACCGCAACGACCCCACACGGGACGAGAAGTGCGAGATCACCATCATCGACGACGACCCCAACATCACGGAAGTTGAAGTAACTTCTTCTCCGGGCCGGGACGACACCTACGGCGTGGGCGAGACCATCGAGATCTCCGCCACCTTCAGCACCAACGTGGACGTGGACGGGAACCCGAGCCTCGGCATGTGGGCCGGTGGCTGGAAGGCGGCTAACTACCTGCGCGGCTCCGGCACCGACACGCTGGTCTTCGGCTCCACCGTCAGGCAGGAGGACCGGGACGGCAACGGCATCTCGATGGACGGCGGCTACCAGGACGGGAACGGCACCTGGCACAATTTCGTCAATCACACCGCCGTTACGGCCTCCGGAGTTGTGGGCTTGGATGGCGGTCCTGTAACCGCCTACCGGGTCTACCGGGGCCTCGGCCAACAGTCGGGCCACAAGGTTGACGGCAGCCTGACCCCCATCGGCGCCGGCATGGAGATTACCTCCGAGCCCGCCGCCGGCGACAGCTACCGCTATGGCGAGACCATCGACATCGCCTGACCCTCAGCGCCCCGGTTGACGTCGAGGGCCCCAAGAATCTGAACGCCCGGGTCGGCGACAGCGATACCTGGCGCGGTCCCGTGTACAGATCTGGCACCGGCACCAACAGCCTGGTATTCGAATATACCGTTCAGACCAGGGACCATGACACCGACGGCATCTCCATCGACGGCAGCTACTTTCAGGACGGCGTCAGCCACGGCTGGGGCGGCAGCGGCACCGTCAAGGTCAAGGGCACCGACGTCGTCGTCCCACCGGCCTTCACCGGCCTGACCAACCAGTCCGCCCACAACCTGGATGGACGACCCTACCCGACGAACATCTCGATAACATCCACCCCCACCTTCAGGGTGGACGTATACGGGGAGGAAGAGATCATCCAGGTCAGGGTCAAGTTCGACCAGAACGTGACCGTAGGCAATGATGCCAGCATGAACACTGGCGGTGGTGCCAATGTCATCCTGTTCATCGGCGCCGAGAACGATGAGAACCCCCCCCCTTGTTCTATGTGAAGCCCGCATTTTACGCTTCCGGCAGCGGCACCGACACGTTGTTTTTCGAATACAGGGTGGAGTATTCCGACAGCGACATAAATGGCGTTGCGGCCGCGTTACCGTGGGAGGGAAACATCAAGGCCACCGGAACTGAGATATTCTACCGGGCCGACCTCGACGGGCTGCTGGATGAGAACCCTGACCACAAGGTTGATGGATCCCTCCGTGGCCCGGATACCGACGCGCCAACCATATCGTCCATCTCCATCACCAGTGACCCGGGGGAGGACGACACCTACGTCGAGGATGACTCCATTGAGATCACGGTGACCTTCAGCGAAACCGTAGTCATCACCGGCACCCCGCAACTGGAACTGGACTTCAATGGTGCCACCAAGGCCGCGGCATACAGCAGCACCAACGGCGCTGCGGTGGTCTTCAGCTATGGGGTGGCGGCGGACGACAAGGATAACGACGGCATCGCCATCGGCGCCGACAAGCTCGCCCTGAACGACGGCGCCATCCAGGACGGCGGAGACAACAACGCCGTCCTGACCCACGACGCGGTGGCTGCCGACTCCGGCCACAAGGTTGAGGGCTCGGACACGACGGGCCCCACCGTCTCGTCAGTAGCCATCACCAGTGATCCGGGGGACGACGACACCTACGGCCTGGGCGATTCCATCGAGGTCACGGTGACCTTCAGCGAGGACGTGACCGTCACCGGTACCCCGCAGCTGGAGTTGGACCTCGACGGCACGGCGAAGACCGCCGACTACAGCAGTACCAGCGGGCCCGCCGTGGTCTTCAGCTACACGGTAGCGCTGGACGAGAGCGACGCCGACGGCATCGCCATCGGCGCCGACAAGCTGTCCCTCAACGAGGGGACCATAAAAGACAAGGCAGACAACGATGCCACGCTGACCCACACCGCCGTGGCCGCCGACTCCGGCCACAAGGTGGACGGCGCCGACGCCATCGCGCCGACCATCTCGTCCCTGTCATTCACCAGTGACCCCGGCGAGGACAGGACCTACGGGACGGGAGACGTCGTCCAGGTCACAGTGACCTTCAGCGAGGACATTACGGTCACCGGCACCCCGCAACTGGAACTGACCATGTCCAATACGTCGAACCGGCAGGCCGGTTACAGCAACAGCAGCGGGGCCAACGTGGTGTTCGAGTACACGGTAGTGGTGGGCGACCGGGCCAGCGACGGCCTGGAAATCCGGGCCAACAAGCTGACCCTGAACGGCGGCGCCATCCAGGACGCCTCGGGCAACGACGCTACGCTGACGCACCCGAACTATTTCGTCGCCTCGAATCACTTCGTGAACGGCGTGGGCGGGGTCTAATACCCGGGTATAACCGGCAGCAACTAACAGAATGACAAACTCCGCGAGGTCGCTATCCGGTCTCTACAGATGGCCGGAGCGCGGCCTCGCGGTGTGATGGGCAGCATTCAATAAGACAGACAGTCCGAACAAAGGTGAGGCGGTACCCAATGTTTTGCTTGACTCGAAAGACAATTGCCCTGGCGGTAATGATCTCAATAATTGCCACCCTGACGGTGGCCTGTGGCGATAACAACGCGGACAGCGGCGCGGGGCTGACCCGGGAGGAAGTGCGGGAGATTGTGCGGGCGGAGATGGTCGCTTTAACTCCGGTGCCGGGCCTCACCCGCCCCGAAGTGGAAGAGGCGATCCGGACCGCCCTCGCGGGTATGCCCGCTCCTGAACCCGGTCTCACCCAGGCCGACGCGGCAGCGGCCATTCAGGCTGCCCTGGCCCGAGTGCCCGAACCCGGAATAACCAGAACCGAAGCAGAAGACCTGATACGGACAGCCATGGCGGCTCTGCCCCCACCCGAGAGCGGCCTGACCGCCGCCGAGGCCGAGCTGATTGCGCGCGGCGTGGTGTTTACCGCCCCGGCCAAATCCGCTCCCGCCGAATACACCCGGTTCTTCGTCCGGAACGCCATCGGCAGGTACGAGACCCAGGGGCTGGACGCCACCCTGGCCCACTACAACCGGCCCGAGAGCGTCGATGGACAGTGGTATGTTTTCATTGTCGACGAAGATGACCAGGTCATCGCCCATCCTGACGGGAGCCTCCTCGGACTTGACCTGAAAGGTCCGGTGGGCACCGACGCCAACGGCTACAACTTCGGCCAGGAGATGGTTTCGGCCGACGAAGACGGCAGGTGGGTATCTTACGTGTACGGGAATCCTGCCAACAGGAACATCGGCTCCGATTTCGGCGAGTTGCAGCTCAAGAACGCCTGGGTGGTGCGGCACGGGGGACTGTTGTTCGGCTCGGGCTGGTACGTCGACGCCGACGAATTCACCAAGGCCTTTGTGGCGGCCGCCGTGAGAAAGTACCACGCGGTGGGACTGGAAGGGACCGTGGAATACTTCACTGGCTCGGAGAGCGATTTTGCCGGCCTGGCAGCGGCCATCGACTACTACAACAGCGTAGAAACGCTTGAGGGGGAATGGTCCGCGTTCATAGTGGACGGCACCGGCAAGATCGTCGATCACTATGACAAGGAACTGGTGGGCCGGAGCCTCAGGGACCTGTTCGGCGTGGCTATGTTCGAGGCCAGCGAGGAGGGCAACTGGGTTGCCACGGAGTCCCTGCGCCTCTGGGTGGTGAGCCACGACGGGCTGGTCTTCGGATCGGGCTGGCACCGCGGCGAGGGTGGGTGATACTGTTTTCCAGCAGGATTCTTGCGTCGCCAGGAGCCCGGGGCTGCGGTCCGTGATGCTGCAGGGAACACCCAGTTCCCTCAAGATTCAGCCGTGTGCCCGGCCTCCATATTTGCAGCGGCCCCAGATCAAGACCCCCTGGGCGCATGCAGCGCCACCGCCGGGTCGCCCAGGGTGCCCGGCGTGACCCACTTCAGTACGGCTTCCATTTACCATGCTGGTACAGAAAATGGGTCACGATAGTTGGGCTTGAATCTAGAACAACGGGTAGTCTGCCTTAAAGCGGAAGTGCAATGCCCTATTTTCCGGTTGGAAAAGGGGAGGCTGTCTTGGGCAGAATCATCAACGCGCTGAGCTGGCTAGTCACAGTCCAGCCCCTGGCCACCCTGGCCGTCCTGTTCGTTGTGACAATCTTCTTCGCTGGCGGCATTCTACAGCTTGCGCCACAGTCGGCCGATGAGGCGTTCTTGCCGCAGGATAGCAAGATCACAAAGGCGTTGGAGGATCTGGAGTATCTTTTCAGTGACTCCGCATCCGTCACGCAGGTAACGTTGATTTTCCGAGGGGAGGCTCTTACTCCCGAAGGGCTCACTCAGATGGAGCACGTGCTTGAGCGGGTTGTAACGGACCCGGAGGTTGCCAATTACCTGGCGACGAAAAGTGCGGTTGTATCGCCTTCTCGCTTGTTGGTCGGCCCGCTGGGAGTAACCAGATTTGATGAAGTCACCCAAGCTCAAATTGACGAGGCCCTGATCGCCAGTCGCGGCAGGCCGGAGCTATCACAGGTACGCAGAGCTTTGGATCAGCTGATCGGCGCGGATGCAGACGGCACGCCTGTAGCGGCCGCCAACATTCAGCTGATTGATTTGGGCGCCGAAGACCCGGTCAGCGACGTCGAACTCAGGATAAGCGAACTGGGCAAACAGGAAAAGGGACCCCTCTCGGTTCGCAGCCTCTCCCAAGCAGTTTTCGACGAAGAGCAAAAAAAAGCTACCGGACCAAGGGTACGGCTGCTGCTGGGACTGGCCCTGGCGGTTATCGCCGTGATGACATTGCTCTTTATGCGCACGATATCCGATCTGCTGCTCACCTTGGGGGGATTGGCTCTTGCACTAATCTGGACGACGGGAGCGCAGGGCTGGCTCGGACCCAACGCTCTCGGCCTCATCGGCCCGCCCAGCCCACTGACGCCGGTCATACCGCTGATTGTGATCGGTCTTGCCGTCGATTATTCGATCCAAACCGTGGCGCTCTACCGCGAGCAGATTAGCAAAGGTGAGTCAGTGGGGTCTGCAGTTCGCATTGGGCTGCAAACCGTCGCAGTACCGTTGTCGGTCGCGGCTATCACGACGATCGCCAGCTTTTTCACCACGCTGCTTTCTCCATTTCCCGCCATCGCTGACTTTGGCGTCGTTACGGGTCTGGGCATCGGCTTGAGCTTGCTCGCGATGCTTACATTGGTACCGGCTGTCCGCGCAATCATCGATGGACGGCGCGAACGCCGGGGCAATTTTACTCCCGCTCGCCCCATTTCGGATTCTCTCCCCGGTGTCAGACGGGCGGCAGAGATGCTGGGCAGGACGGTGGCGCGCAGGCCGACGCCCTATTTGCTGGTGGTTGTCCTGGTGACAATGGGGCTCGGATATGCGGCTACCCGGGTCGAAACCACTTTCAGCAGGCAGGACTTGTTGCCCAGGGATAGTGAAGTGATCGCGGACCTCAATACACTGGAAGCTGCCCTTGGCGGTTCCACGGAAGTCGTGAATGTGCTTATCAATGCGGAATTGACGGAGACTCGGACAATCCTGAACCTGTGGGACTTCATGGCCGCGTTTCAGGATGCGGGACAGCGACCTCAGGGTGTGGCGAGCAACATCAGTCTCTCTTTCGGTGAGATCGCCTTTGACTGGATCACAGATGACGGCAGGCCGGCGGACAAGTACGACGCCGAGTTGGCGACGCTTTTTCAGAGGGCGACCCGAGGCCTGCACGTTGACCCAGAACTGGTGCAGGAATTCATTGACAAACTGGCATCCAAGGAGCCGGAAGCTGTACCGCGGGTCCTTGTCAACAATCCCGAAGGCCTGGATACCATGCTGCTTCAATTCCACGCACTTACCGGAGACCCCGAGCGCACAACGCACATGACCAGGGAAACCGAGGAATTGTGGTTGGGTCATAATCGTGAGATCACTGCCACCTCGCAGTCCATCCTGAACATTGAGGTATCTAAGGCGGTTACTCAGAGCCAAAGAAGGGCGATCTTTTCGACCGTAGCAGCGGCTCTCGGCATACTCATGCTTTTCTTCTGGGCAACAGTGAGGCAACCCGCGCTGGCATTAATAGCGGTCTTCCCCATAATCCTTGCGCTAATCTGCGCTCTGGGCACGATGGCGCTGCTCGGCATTCCCTACACACCGGTGACTTCGCTGATCACCGCGCTTTCCATAGGAATAGGCGTGGACTACACAATTCATATGATCCACCGCTACCGCGAAGAATTTTCCAGGGTGCGCAACCCGGAAACCGCTGCGGTACGGACTCTGGCCAGCACCGGCGCGGCGCTGCTGGGCTCCGCGCTTTCCACAGCGCTTGGTTTTGGGGTTCTCGTAATTTCGCCAATCCCCTCGTTCCAGCAATTCGGGCTGACCGCCGCCATCGCAATCGCATATTCCCTGATTGTTTCCATCATGGTTGTGCCGCCGGCAATGACCGTATGGGGCGCTTATCAGAATATGCGTTTACGCTCCATGGTGGAACGGCTTTGGACGGATCTCGACGTCGCCATAGATGACGTGCATCTGCGCCACGAACAGGACCAGCACACGTCTTGAAGTAAGGCTAATTCATGGGGCTTTCAGCTACGTTGTTGCCCATCGGCAGGCAGCATAATTGCCCTTTACATCCAGGTCTGCCTGTATTGGACTTTGACACTGGTTGCTGGACCAGCCGTTTCCCCGCAAGGCGCAAGCAGCCGTCGCCACTGCCCGCAGGAGCGGGTTAAGTGGAACCCGTGAGGCATCATCTCCCATCTCCCATCTCCCAACGACCGTGACCCTGTGCGGCGCCCGATGGTTGCGCACCCGAACCCCCAGCGCGTCTCCGGTCAATCCAGCCGAAAGATGCCGTGGCTCCAAGAAGCCACCGCACCCAGCGGTTATAGCGGGTCGTAGCGAAAGTATCTGCGGCAAGAACGGTGCGCCCCGGGTAACCACGAGCTGCCCTTATAGCCGTCCTGGCTTAAGGCAGCGGGGCGAGCACCGAAAGGGCTCAAGCACCTCTCATAAAGAGGTATTCTTGCCCTGTTGCAAAAGGCGGAGGTAAAGTGGCCCACGTGGGCGGCTCGACTGCCTGGTTCGTGGCCGCTTAAAATCGTACTGACACAGCAGCCGAGTCGGCATGGCCCAGGAGCTGGCCAACACCGGCACGGAGCTACCGGCGCTCATGACAGTTACCACTAGCAAAAAAGGGAAGCATCTGAAATATTCACGACACTCAAAAGTTGCAGTGCTACTTGTCTTGATCCCAGTTGCAGGTGTAATACTGCTCGCCTGTGTGCCAGCAGCCCCGCTGGACCCGAAAGAGTCCGCAGGTATAGCGGCACCCCCTATTGGGAACCTGCCGCCGGTGGAGCCGACTGTACCGGTGGAGCCGACTGCGCCCCTAATGCCGTCCGACACTGGTCTACCACCGACCCCGACTGTGGCTCAACCGTCGCTAGTCCAGCAGGGCGACGTTACTGGTGGGGCAGAGCAGGCGCAGGAGAATGACGCCTCGATTGACCCTACACCCGTGCCCACACCTACCTCTGCACCTACGCCTGAGGCCGTCGCTGTCCCATTAGAGGCCACTACCGCCTTGGCCGAGGAAGTCTCGGAACCAGTCAAGGCATCACCCCAGGCACAGAGCGATGACGAAGACGGGGAGCCTGACCCCACGCCAATACCTGAGAATACCGGGCAGCCTGACCAGGAGAAGTACCCTTATTTGCGGTCGGGACTGCGGGAGATCGCCTTAGCCGCAGAGGAGGAAGCAGCCAACAACAGTGCACGCTCCACCGAAGCTGAGGAGACAATACAGGTCACGGTGTGGGTTGACACCGAACTGGAAGACGCTTTGGACAAGGTGACAGCGTGGTTCACCCAGCAGGAGATCCCGTATGGCAGCAATGAATATCTGGTCGAGGGTTATGTCCCACTTACCTTGCTGGGGCCCCTTTCCAATGTGGAGGGTGTCCAGGTAGTCAGGCCAGCCAAACTCATGATCGTGGGCAACTAGCGCCACCGGCTCCCATCTAAAAGGATGTCTACAAAAAGCCAACGGAAGAACTGGTTTATAGCACTGGCAGCGCTGGCCGCGTTGGCCATGCTGCTCATGCCTCCCGCCACGTGATCGCCTCCCGACTTTTCGGTAGCATTTTATTTGAGGCAATCACTTTTATAAAGTAACGTTTTTATTGAGGCAATGCGCAGGGCGTCTGCGGCATCAGTTAACTGGCGCTTGGTGATCTTTTCAGGAGGCGCGTTCTCCAGTCGCTCAACGACCTGAACCACCGGAACGAAACCGCCCGCGTCAATAATTCCCTCGGCCCAAAGCCGTAAATCATCAACCTCCTTGCAGGGAAAGAGCGGCCAAAGTTGTTGCGGCAACAGCGCGTGGGCCTCGATAGTGCCCCTTCCGTCCGGGTTGCGTCCGAGGAAACGACTGTATTTGTCCAATGAGTCGGTGGCTTCGTCCACAATGGTCTTTGCCACGTTGAGAGGTCTGGATATGCGCGAAATGTCGGGAATCTGCCCGATGTATTCCTCAAGGTCCGACACGAACTCGGACGATGCCGCGTGGTACTGGGCGCGGAGGTTGCGTTTGGATACCGGTACCGGCATCCCTTCGGGGAAGCGCTCATCAAAAAGTTGCCCAAATAACGCCCGGAACTCAGGGAATGCGCGAGTTGCCGGTGTGCGCAGCGAATAGTCGGGATGGGCGGTATACCATCTCAGAAGCCAGCCTGCGTCAATGGGCGAAGCCTCCCTCGCCATCCGGCCGATCGTTACGCGCATGCTTAACGGCAGTTCATAGCCGGTCCTTTCGATACGTGGCTCGGGTTTATCTCCGTACCCCAGGGTGGCCTGGGCAGTATCCATGAAAGTACCCAGATAGCCCTTGATCGATCTGTTGTCTCCATATACCCCAAGAAGACGTTCCACTTCACCAATCAGGAACTCTCTTTCATCGTTATCCGGTCTGTCCACGAAGAACCGGCGTTCGAGACCATAGAAGTATAGAAAGACGTACCCTACGCTGTATCGTCGGTCCGATCACCCGCTGGCCAGTCAGTCAAGATACGTCGCGCGCGCCTTGGGGTCAATTCCCGAGTAGCTAGGCCAATACGGCATGCCTTCGCCGGCAAGATCAGCACCCTCAGCCAAGACGGGAAGACGCGGATCTATGAAGGGCCTGTTCATTTGCCCCCGGACAGATTGACGTTGCTCCGGGGCCAGATAAACCATCCCGCCAATGTCCCTACCCGCTACCGTCACAGTGCCGCCAGGCTCGATCCATCGCGCCACGCGGCTGCCGACCGAGTTGGCGTGGTCCACGACCGGTAACGCGGCCCGAGCAGCCACATCGTTCTCCGGACCGTTGTTATCGACTTCCTCCAACGTTCCGGTGGGTATCAATGTTGTGGATGGGAAGACTGGCGGAGCGTTATTTGCGCTGCTGCCGCCCTTGTGTATCCATCTCTGGAATATCCGGAAGATGTTCAAGATTATCCCCGCCTTGTCAGCCTGATATGCCTACTGCGCTGCGCCGCCGGAACGGAGGATACCGCCACGTTCCGTTGGCCCCGACGCCTCGGGCAAACCCATCAGTTCACGGTTCGGCACTACACGTGCCCACTCCACTCAGCGCCAGCCGCGGTTGGCAGGACGCGTATCTTTGCCCCAACCGACTCCTCGGCCACCGCCAGGTCGTACTGCGCCTGCAGGTTCAGCCAAAACTGGGGATCCATGCCGAACCAGTGACCAAACCTAAGAGCACTGTCACCCGTCACCGCACGCTTGCCGGCCAGGATCTGGCTGATGCGATTGGCTGGTACAGCAATCTGTCTGGCGAAACTCGCCGGAGACACGCCTCGCTCCTCCAGTTCATCTTTCAGGATCTCCCCAGGGTGAACGGCTCGTTTCAACATGGTCGCCAATTACCCCCTCAGTGATAGTCCACGATCTCAACGTCGGATGGCCCTGCTTGACCCTCTGACCAAGTAAAGCAAATCCGCCACTGTCCATTGATCCTTATGGAGTACTGCCCGACTCGGTTCCCTCTCAGTACTTCCAGTCGGTTACTGCGCAGCGCTCTCAGCGTGTCCAGAGACCGGGCCGCGTTCAGTATTGAGAGCCGGCGCGCCGCTTGCTGTTCGAAGTTCTGAAACGCTGGGACGAACTCTCCGGCGGCAAACGCCTCGGTCCGTCGGTCCCGGTAACTCTGTATCATGCCAGGGTTAGTGTAGATACGACTGACGTCAATCGTCAAGCAGCACGTACAAGTTTTCGTGACTGGCGAACCCCTTGCTCAACACCCGTCGCATCAGCAGTGGCCTTGCCCCACCGGTCACTTTCCCGCCGCCCCTGGCATTGGTGCGCATATGGCCTGCGTGTCTTCTCCCGATGCATAGACGCTGCTTCCGGCGGATGGTACTGGCCCGCGGATGACCCAGCACAATGCAGCTTTCGAGAACCCCGCAACATCACCCGACCACGCCGAACGATTCACCAACTTCCGGAACAGGGCGGATTGGCCACAAAACTGGGGCTGAAGTCGGGCAGGGTTAAGCCTACGATGGAAAAGGACACCTTACCGAGACTCCGGTCAAACAGGAGAAACAAATGCACACAGCAAGCGAGATACCGTCGGTAAATTTCCATCTCTGGAAACCCTGCAACATGAGCTGCAAGTTCTGCTTCGCCACCTTCCAGGATTTCGGCAGGGAGATCCTGCCCAAGGGACATCTGGCCCCCGAGGATTGCATGGTGGTGGTCGAGGCGCTGGCCGAGGCGGGGTTCGAAAAGATCAACTTCGCCGGCGGAGAGCCCACCCTCTGCCCCTGGCTTCCGGACCTGCTTCGCCGGGCCAGAGAACTGGCTCTCACCACATCCGTGGTCACCAACGGGAGTTGCATCACACCGGAATGGTTGGATCGTGTAGACGGCTGCCTGGACTGGGCGGCGGTGAGCATAGACACTTTGGACCCAGTCAAGCTGCAAAGCCTGGGCAGAACCACCCGCAACGGTCCGTTGAGCGAGATCGACTACCTGCGAATAGTTGAGTTTCTCAAGGAGGGCGGCGTTCGCCTGAAAGTCAACACGGTAGTGACGCGGCAGAACTGCGACGAGGATCTGGGAGGATTCGTATCCCGGGCACGTCCGGAACGGTGGAAGCTGTTCCAGGCGCTGCCCGTAGGGGGCCAGAATGATGGACAGGTAGACAATCTTCTGATCGCCCGGGAAGAATTCGACCGGTACGTCGCGCGCAACAGGTATGTGGAGTCCCTGGGTATCACGGTGGTACCCGAGGGCAACGAGCTGATGACGGGCAGCTACGTGATGGTGGACCCGGCAGGACGCTTCTTCGACAATGTGTCGGGAGCTCATCGCTACAGCCGTCCCATCAATGAGGTGGGAGCGGAAGCTGCCCTGGGGGAGGTATCGGTGGACCCCGACAAGTTCCGGTCCAGAAATGGCCTGTATAATTGGTGAATGACACGAGGAGAGTATGGCTGAACGCGAAGCAGTGCCCCGTCTTCCCACCAGCGGCCAGATAATTGGAGCCCTGGTTACGAGGTTGGGGATCAGGCACCCCGTGCTCCAGGGAAGGTCGGCCCGCAGGTACTTCTCGGGCGATCCGGAAGACCTGGTCACGGAATCCACCAGGATGGAGATCATTGCCGCCATAGCAGAGGTGCTGACCGAGTCCGGACTCATAAATTCGCCGCAGGCAGGGGAGGACGACTACCTGTTGGCGCCTACTTTGGCATCAATGTTGCAGTGGCACGCGGACAACTGGGACCTGCAACGGTCCTTCCTGCGTCGAAGGATGACAAAGGTCCTGCCCAGCAAACTGCCAAAGGTTTGGAGGGCTTTTGTAAGACTTGCAGTTATCGACCTGTCCCTCAGGATAGCTGCCCACCTGCATCTTTCCGGGTCGTTGCCAACAGTGCTCAATTTACTCAACTGGGCGAGCCGTACGGGGCGAGGAGATTTTCTCAACGTTAAGCGCCAGAATGCATCCCTCTCACTGGAGGACTTGGTGGAGGAGGTGGGTGTGGACGACAACACCGTGGACGCTTGGATGTACCGGGGAGCACGGCCTTCCAACGACAACCTCGCTAAATTGGCGTGCACCTTGGCAGACAAGATTGAAGGCTCGAACCCGTCGGACATCGCCCTCGAGCTGCGGTCGCTCTACTGGATCAGCGATGTCGCCGGTCTCCTGGCCGAGCACGCAGGCGCCGAGGCTGTGGACGACGCCATCGGTCGACTGCACCGGTACGCCGATGCAGCCTACCACATAATCGAAGAGCAGTTCCCTGCCGAAGACCGTGTAGAAAATCTTACCGTGCTGGCCGACCTGGGCGTTGGCGCCCGCCTTGCGGAACCCCTGCTGACAGCCCTGATCGACGAGGAACCGGATGAGGATTGGCGGGAAGATCTGCGCTCAACCGGTATCGGGTGGGTTAGGCGCGTTCTCTCAGCTAACCTCAACGCGCTTCTTGCCGAAGTTGACTACCTTCTCGAGAAGACGGAAGGGCACATACTTGAGGACTGGGATGAGAACAACGCTGAAGCTTTTGCCCACTACCGGCGCTCCCTGGAACTCGAGATGCAGGGTAAATTACCTGAAGCCCTGGCCGAGTTGGAGACGGCAGCCCGACTCGATCCATTGGAGCCAGTGAGCCACTTTGCGCTGGGATCGGTGAAAACCGGCCTTGGCATCGGGCGTGACGATAAGGCCCTTGTGCAACAGGGGTTAGAAGCGCTGTGGCTGGCGGTGGCATTGAACCCTCAGTGGATTCCCCCCTGGACTGAAATCGGCTCCACCCTCCTCCACACCGAAAGGCCGGCGGAGGCAGTCGACCATCTTCTGGACCTGAAGCCGGAATGTGGCCCCAGGGACCACCATTACTACAGCACCCTGGGGGCGGCATTCTGGAGAGTGGACCGGCTGCACGAGGCACTGGAAGCGTTCGAGGCGGCGCTCGAACTGGACCCGGAGGAGACGGCCAATCTGTTAGCGGCTTCCGAACTCGCCATGTTGACCGGCGATGTCAACAAACAGAAGCGGTACCTCCGTCGGGCCCGTCACTTCGGGGCCGAAGAGGGTACAGAGAACCTATGGGAACTTCTCAGGGAATTTGGCAAGAAGGATCAGGACGATGCTGGCACTGCCGAGCATGACCGGACGATATCGGTGATGGATGCAGTCATCCGACTTAACCCCGAAGATGATTGCGCCTACATGAAAAGAGGATTGGCGTATTACTCGAAGGGGGAGGACGACTTGGCTCTGTCTGACCTGGACGCGGTCCTGCGTTTAAACCCTGACCACGCGGGCGTCTATGTGTTACGAGGAAGCATATTTGGACACCGCAAACAGTGGGGCCGTTTAGTTGACGATATGACCGAACTCATACGCCTGAGACCTGAATCAGCGATGGCCTACTACAAGCGGGGCCTGGCCTTTGGGGAACAGGACATGTTGGACGAGGCGATCACCGATCTGGACGAGGCTATCCGGCTCGACCCCAACCGTGCCGACGCCTACCGCGGCCGTGGCGATGGCCTTCGGTACAGGGGAGACTATGACAGGGCGATCGAGGACTTTGACACTGCCCTCCAGCTTGACCCCAACAATGCGGCAGCCCACCTGGGCCGGGGAGGAGCTTATCGGATGAAGGGAGAGCCCGAGCTGGCCATCGCTGATTACGACGCCGCGATCCGGCTCAATCCCCGAGACCCGCTTGCGTATCGGTTCCGGGGAGACGCAAACATTGCGAAAAAGAATTACGACCAGACGGTCGCTGACTGCACCAGGGCATTGAATCTCGGTCCCGGCGACCCGTTAGCTTAGTTCACCCGCGGCAACGCTCACCTCTTCAGTGGAAGGCTGGAACCGGCCCTGAAAGACTTCAATTCAGCGGTTGCATTGGACCCCACCAGTGGGCGTTCCGCCTATGGCCGGGGGCTGGTTCGCCAGTTGATGGGGGATGAGGAAGGCGCTGCGGAGGACTATCGACGGGCCAGCGACCTCGGGTACGAAGATCAGGATCCCAATTGCGATAAGTGACCGGGAGGCGCTAACTGGAATGGCTGGAATTCCCTGCTTCCGATACACTTGGTAATGCAGTGGATCCCTGACCTTTCCTAGAGAAAGCTTCCCTCCTGATAGTACCTGGACACCGCATCCCGGTCCCCGCCTGGCGCTAGATGTAGAGCGCTGGCATCCGCGAGCTCTTCCACCGGCCGGCGGTTATAAGGGCAGGCAGGTCATCGCCGGCCGTTTCCTGGGCCATGCCAACGCGGCCGCTGGGTACGCCAATCAGTATCCAAGTCTTACCGGACGGGTTGGTCGGTGGTCGGACATCTGATCTGGGTTCAATCCTCTACGCCAGGTCTGAAATGTCGTCGCTGTGCTCACCGCGGAGGACGCAGTGTCCGCAGCGGCGGCAGACCGGATGCAGGTTCTGATACTGCGGGTGAGGCTGTTTGCACATCTGCGACGGGTCGTCGGTACACCGAGGGCATCCTTCACAGTAACGACCCCCGGTAGATTGGGACCTCTGGGTTTCGCGGTCTACTACTGTGACCATTATTGCCCTTCTCCTCTGATCATTATTGATAAACGTCTCTCTGTAGTTCCTATGTCTTCGGAACTGCAATTATGCCGACTGGTCTACCACAATATAGTTAGGAAAATCCGAAAGGCACTGATCGGCGGCCCACCGGTGAGCATATTCCTCGCTAGCGGTCGGACTTCTGCTTATGTTTATGACCGCCACCCGCTTAGTCCTGAGGTGGGTTCAGAGCCCTGAACTCACCGGCCACCAGGGCCTGGTAAAAAGTCTGACCGCCGGAGAGCATATAGGGCAGGAAGATCTCGTCCATGGTGACCATGCCCGTCTCCAGGAGCGCCATCTGGGCCTCCACCCAGTCCTTGAGGATCCGCCACGATGTCCGTATCGCCTGCTAGCGGCGGGACTCGGGCGACGTCACCATCACCCTCTGCTCGGTGAGTTTGACGAACACCGCGTCTATGTTGCAGGGCAGCGCAAAAGCAACCCGGCCCAGCCGGGGGCTCAAAACACTCCACTTCAAGCCGGCGGGCTGCTGATTGTCATCGTAGACGATGGATATCTCATCGGTCCCCTTGGCCACCAGCAGGCCCATGACCTCGGTCACCGTCTTCTGGGCATTGACCTTTGTGGTGTAGTTCAACAGCGGCATTGCCTTGTTTCCTTCCTATCAGACTGCGGGCCCAGGCGCCCCCTCGGCTACCTGCTGGATCTTCCACCGGCTGACCTCAAGGAGCCTGGCCAGCTCCCGCTGGCTAACCCCCTTGGCCAGTTCCTCCCGGACATACTCCTTCTGACGGTCAGTCAGGACGGTTGGCCGCCCGGGGAAACGTCCCTCTTCCTTGGCCTTGTGCTGACCGGCGATGGACCGTTCCCTGATGGAGTTCCGCCACCACTCGGAGAACGCCAGGACCATCGTCAGCTGCAATTTGCCGGTGGCCGTTGCCGTGTCAAAGTCCTCGGCCAGGGAGCGGAACTCCACTCCCCTCAGGTGCAGGTCCTCAATCACCTGGAGCCCGTAGGTCAAACCCCTGGAGAGGCGGTCGATGTGGGTGACCACAAGGGTGTCTCCCTCGACCACCAGTTCCAGCAGTTCCAGCAGGCCGCCGCGGTCGTTCTTTGCCCCGCTGGCCTCCTCGGCTCGGATATTGCCCATGGCACAGCCGGCGCGGACCAGCCGCTCCACCTGCAGGTCAAGGTTCTTGTCCTCCGGCTCCCTCACCGAAACCCGGGCGTAACCGTACAGCGTCATGCTGCTCAACCCCTGGCTGGAATACATATAGTATAGCTTTCTGCCGGGTAAAAATAAACCGGGTTTTCCAGCCACCCCCTCAGGTACGGACAGTGGCAATTTCCAGCCATGGCTGGAAACAGGGCTGTTTCCAGCCGGCTGGTGGTCTGGACCGGACTCTCACGGATGTGCAGCAGGACTGGCAAGGCCCAGAAGAAGGTCTGTAACAGTGTCGAGATTCTAGACTTAGGAAGGTCTGACGATAAAGGTCGTCGAATACCAAGTCCCGCTAGATAGAGCGGATTTCGGACGATCCGGTATAGGTAGACTGAAATTGCCGCGAGGGCCCGGGTAGCATTGAGAGGGACTGTGGGTAATGTGGGTTCGAGACCACCACAGTTCGCTACGGCGTACTGAATTGCGACCTTTTCGGTGGGAGGTTCGTATCTGAGGAGGCGGGCAGGTGACTCTGGAACGTGCCTCACGAACTCCCGATTCACCAGGGTTGGAGGCTCAACCATTCTATGACTCTAGTTTTCTAAGACCCAACGCTTTTAGCAGGCGCGCGCTTTTCACCGTCACCCGGCTAAACTTGCTAAGCTCTTTATAGCGGATGGCAATTCCCTAAACGTAGCTACCTTGGCCGTTGCTTTGGACAAATCGTGAGCTGCAGTAAACTCGTTTGCAACCACGATGCAGTCAATACCTGCCGCAATGGCCGACTGCAACCCTCTCGCCGAGTCTTCAATCACAACCGTTTCAGAGGCAGTAGCACCAAAGCGTTCCAGTCCTCTCAGATAAGGCTCGGGATGTGGTTTAGCTCGCTCGTAATCCTCCAAAGTTAAATAGAATTCCATATAGTTTAGAATAGATCGCTTTTCATGTATTAAGGCGAAGTCAGGCCGTTTGGATGTAGTAACTATACCCATCCTATACGTATCTGCGACTTCGGCTAATGTTTGCAGGACACCCTCGATCTCGATGTCTTCGGTGATCAGGTATTCCTGGTAGTACCGGTTTCTTAGTTCTCGGCCACGTTTAATTTCAGAGTCGGATATCCCTGAAACTCGTGCCGCCTCCCACGCGGAAACTCCATTGGCCATATTCACCAAATATGCGTCTCGTGGGAGATCAATTCCGAGGGGTGCCAGCGCCCGTTTGTTTGCCAGGTAATACCAATGTTCTGTTTCGACTAAGACCCCATCGTGGTCGAAGAGAATGTATTTTTTCACTCTTGTGCTCGATTCAATTTCGGCTTAATGATCAAGTTAACTTGACAAGCCCCTGCGACGAACCGTCGGAAAAGAGTTAACGGTGTTTGCGATGCGAAGCGAAAACCTCAATAAACCTTCGCTGGCTCGGTCGAGTTGAGCGCCTGGTTAGCCTACACTTCATGTTTATGGGATAGGGCTTTCTGTCGATTGAAGTGGAAGCAGAATCACCTTGGCCTCATCGCCCTCCGTATACCTTATACCTTCATGTGATTCCTTCAAGGTTGCTCTCCAAACGTGTCCCGATCGGTTGGTCTGCCTCCGGAAACTCGAAAGAGCGACCGGTGATCTTCTCGTAAAGGTAGATGTAGCGTCTTGAGAGCTCGATTACAAGGTCATTAGGTGCCGGCGGTAGGACCTCATCCTCGTAGGGGTTGCAGTTCTCCGTGAACCAGAGCCGGAGGAATTCTTTGTCGACGTTGTCGGGTTCCTGTCCCTCCCGCATGCGCTGTTGATAAGAGTCGGCGATCCAGTAGCGACTAGAGTCAGGGGTGTGTATCTCGTCGATCAGAAGGATCTCACCGTTCTCGTCACGGCCCATCTCATATTTGGTATCGACGAGGATTAGGCCATGTTCGGCTGCCTTGGCTTGACCGAAAGCGAAGAGTTCCTGCGCGATGCGGCTACATTGTTCCCAATCTTCGGCCGTCATCCAGTTCTCGGACACGATCTCGTCAGGGCTGATCGGACGGTCGTGATCCTCCTCCTTGGTGGTCGGTGTAAGGTAATTTGTCGGGAGCTTCTGGTTTTTCATCAGGCCGTCGGGCAAATCGATGCCACAGTAGAGCCGCTGACCACTGTTGTAGACCGTCCAGAGGGAGGTGCTCGTGGTTCCGGTGATGTATCCACGCACCACGAACTCTATCGGGAAGACGGTACATGCTCTGGCAATTGTGACGTTTGGATCGGGGATGGATATAACCTGATTTGGCACAATATGGCGGGTCTGTTCAAACCACCATGCGCTCGTCATGTTGAGGACCTGCCCTTTGAAGGGGATAGCGGCCAGCACCCGGTCGAAGGCGCTCTGTCGGTCGGTGGTGATGAGTACCATACGGTCCTCAAGGTCGTATCGATCCCGTACTTTGCCTATGAACTTCCCACCTTGAGAAAGATTCGTCTCAATAAGGCAGTTTTCGAGTTCTTGTCGTATTCGATCCGTGTAGCCCTCTGGGGTGTAAATAGCGTTCTCCAATTTTTAACGTCTCCGCAAGGATAATAGCCCATAACAGATGGCCCTATTGCGTCAATAGCTGGAACGAGGGTAGTGCAACCCCATTATCGCTGTTGCGCCCTGCGGAGACAACCATCGCGCCCAAAACTTCCGGTACCTAACTTGCCCTGCGTACACGGTAGCCGTGGTATGGGGAACCACCGCCAAAGACGGTTAGCAGTCCGTGCGGGTCGAGGACGCCCACACTGCCATCATCAGGAAAACGTATCCTAGGGAGATCAGTTTGCTGGCGTCACCGGTCGGAGACGGAAGCACCTGATGTTCCTCCATCGGGCATTCCGCGGTTCGTGCGACGCGATTCAAGCCGCATCGGTGCCCGATCTCGAGGTCGACCGCTCCTAGTACTGGGTCAAGTTAGGACTTAATGGGATAGAGGCGATGGAGTTTGCCGCGGGCATCGAGGATGCCAAAGCGCCAGTTGATGCTGGCTTGAGCCTGGTTCCGCTCCAACTCCAGGGCATGAATCTCCCGAGAGAGGGCTGCCTCGTCTGGGAGACGCTGTCTGAGACAACTGCGGGAGAAGACGCTGAACTCGATCTCTGCCATATTCAACCAGCTGCCATGCTTGGGGGTGTAGTGAAATTCCAGCCGCTTGGCAATACGCCGGGCCTCCGCAGCGGGAAAAGTCTGGTACAGCGACGCCTTGCGGTGGGTATTGAGGTTATCCAAGACCATTCTGATCACCGGGACGTCAGGATATGCTTCATCCACCAGCCAGCGCATTTGATGGGCGAAGTCCTCTATGGTGCGCCGTTCCGTTACTGCAACATGCCGCCAGCCCGCCTTGGGTTCGCAGGCCAGAAACAGGTTGCGGGTGCCCTCCCTCCGGTACTCGTAGTCTTGGCGTTTCGGCTTCCCGGGCTTGGCTGGCAGTGGTTCTCTGACGTCGGACAGCAACTGGGTGGAGGTCTCGTCGAAGCAGACCATCGGCCTCAGGGGGTCGTAGGTTTCGGCATACAAGTCCAGTACATCCTCCATGTGGGCCACAAAGTCGGCGCTCACCTTGGGGATACACCACTCTTTCCTCTGCCACAGCCTGCCCCGTTGCAGAACGGGGGCTTAAGGGAGTTTTTTCAGATGCAGCCGCACCGCCTCGTGGGACAAGGACTCCACCACTCCCAACTCCACCATCCGGTCCGCCAGCAGGCGCAGTTCCCAGTGGTCGTGGCCCTCAGGCGCCGGGCTGCAGGCCAGGGCGATCAGATGGGCCTCGGCCCGCTCGTCCAGCTTCCGGTACCGGTGGGCCTGGACTCGGTCCTTAAGCGCCCCCTCCAGTCCATCCTCGGCGAAGCTCCGCTTGAGGCGGAACACCGTGCCCTCGCACACATCCAGGGCCTAGGCAACCCGGGGTGCCGACCAGCCCTCGTCGGTCTTGAGCAAGATGCGGGCCCGAGTCGTGACTCGGCCGGAACTCCTTCCTGCCCGAACCATCCGCTCAAGTTGGTCCCGTTCTGCCGGCGTCAGCCGGACCGCAAATTTCTCTCTGACCACACCGCCACCTCACAGCAACACCTTCTGCCAACACATTAGCATCACCAGTCAACCAACCGTGAAACCCTTAAAACCAAACTTGACTGGGTACTAGTGCCTGCTCCGATATTCACTCGGTGCAGGCTGTGCCCAATTCGAACCCTTCTGGTCGAGCGAAAGCTGCGGCGCTCGTTACAGGGTTGTCCAGGTTAACGAATGCCCCGCCGTTGATGACGAATTGGGCGGCTTCTTCTGCGGAAGTCGCGTCGAACTCACTGACTTGGGTCGGCCCTATCGCATCGGCCTCGTATGTGGCAACGTAGATGGCACTCCCTGCCTTTAGGCTCACCGATTCCACCTGAAGTCCATTGTGCCGAACGATGGCGAGCCATGCCTGATCGGAATCAAGCGAAACTACAGCGGCGATACGCGGCGTGTTCAACTCGTCCCGTTCATAGCCGAGAGTCAACAAACTCATTCCAAGCGCTTCCAAAGGTGGAATCCCATCTTGGATCTTTTCAGCTATTGGATCAGTGTGGCTCCCGTTTGCGGCTACTGCCCAGCGCCCTGATGCTCGCAGAGCGTTGTAGGAGATGTAAGGATTGCGACGTACCCCCTCCTCAGCCTCCTCGCTTGGAAGTACGGCGACAGTTCCGCCTAGATCCACTGCTCTCCGGTTTGGAAATGACCTACTTGACACTCGATACAGTGCCGCGTTGCTGCCCGACTTAGACTTTCCAACCGCTACTATCCTCCCAACATACATGAAACCGCTCCGTTTATAGCGCTGCTAAACTCCGCCCATCGATTCTTGCCCATGGATTCAACATACTAGCCGCATATCGACGATGTCAACGTCAAGTTGTCAGCAATTGCCTAGGCGAAGGAACCGTAAATTCCTGAAAAGGTGCCTGGCTTTGATTTTCTGCGGACTCCCTCATAGAAAAGATTGGGCAACGGATTCGCCTTAAGGTTCAGAAGGAACCCCATGGAGAAAGTTCTCGATCTTGCCCAGTGTGTTGGGCCCTTCGGCGATGAATATCCTGGCCTCCGTCCCCTGGCATTCTTCCCGCAAAGCCGCCTACTCCGCCAAGAAGGCATCCCGCTTCTCCTTATACGCCTTTAGCAACTATTTCTTCAGCCACTTGAAGGCTAATCCCAACCGGTACGAGTAGTTCAGGCAACTGGTACGGCATAAGCTGATGCCAAAGCTTTGCAGGACATGCCGCCGAACAACCCTCCTCCTGAGGTCGCCCAGGGGTCCAGTCGGCCAGGTCGATGCCCAATACGGCTGACGCTTGTTGCACCGCCGCCTTCAACTCCTCCTGTTGCGCCGGCTCAAAGGCAGAGGGGAAACTCAGTTTGCTCGAGAATCAATGCCTTGGGCCCTCTCTCGCCGAAGGCTGCCGCCAACCGACCTATGGTGTGAGGATCCAGATCCAGCAACTCCGCCGTGGCCGCCACCGTGCATTACTGGTCTAAAAGCAGGATAGCGTAGGACCGTTCCCCCTCGCTGGGTGCGGGCATGGTTATCACCCAACACTGCTTGTCCCTCACTTTCAATTCCCACTGCTCCAGCGTCCGTTCTATCTCCCTCTATCCCATCATCCCTTCCATCCTACAACGATTATCTGCCCCGACCCTTGCTCCTCAAACTAACCTACTCCTCTGCGCTTTTCAACTTGGCTTTCTTGGAGTAGTGAAGACGGTTACAGGACGAGGTCAGGGAATAGCTGGATGGGTAAATCGGCCGGTAAATGGCTGACCAGCCCGGCCGACTAGGCGTCAAGCGCCGACTCGGTTGGCGTCGGGCTTTCACCGAACTGGTTTAATTTTCCGGTCTCTCGCAATTCCGGTAAGAACCGGTTTCAGGAGCCTTCGGGGTTGTAACAAAAAATGTCATATAATTGCACTTATAGGACATGTTAGTGAGGCCAGCCATGGCCCTGCAAAATTCTTTCCCACCAGTCCCCCAGGACTCCGCAGAGCCTCTCCCACCGGCCACTACCGCCGGCCTGACACCCACCGACATCTTGGGCAGTGGTGGCGCAGACGTGAACGCCTGAATTTCGGCCAGAACCGCGATGGGATGTTGCTTGGGGGCGGTTCGCATCGCTCAAGCCCATAGCAGAGTTCCGTATCATATCCACCATTTTCGACGCCCTGGCGATGATCGGCCAGTTGCTCACAGTGGAGCGCCCGGCTGAACGATTACAAAATGGCACACTTAGCCTATGAACTCAGACATTGTTAAAATGGGAATATGGGTAAACTGCATGATCTGTTGATAGAGAGGTTGATCGCCGAGGCGGTTGCAAACGGGCACACTGAACCTAACCAGGATGATCTGGTCGAAAGGTTAACCGAATTCGGGCCTACGTTAGTGGAATCGGCAGCAGCTACCCTTTTGACCCAAATCAAGAAGGATGCCAAGGTTGGGTTGAGGCGGCAACGTCGGGAGCGGCAGGGGTTCGAGAGGAGGCTTGTCAAGCATTGGGCAAAACCACTCCACCTACTTGAACTGACCGTTGAAATAGCTCAGGAAGTCGCCAAGGGCGTTGGTGACCAAGTGGCTTCAGGTGAGGTAAGCGTCAAAGACAACACTTTCAGAGCCCTTTGGGCAATCCATGCGAGAGCATGCCAAATGTCCCACGCGATTTTGGCGCTGTTGCGCTCAGGTTTCGCTGACGACGCCTATGCCCGCTGGAGATCCCTCCATGAGCTCGCTGTTGTCGCCAACTTCATCGAAGAACACGGAGAGGATGTAGCCGAAAGGTATTTGCTCCACGAGGTAGTCCAGCAACGGAAACTGGCACAGGCGTACAAGAAACACGAAGTCAGAGCTGGACTCGAACCCCTTACGCAAGCCGAACTCGACGTTCTGGACGAGCGGTGTGAAACATTAGTCACCAGATTCGGAAAAAGCTTCACCGAAGATTACGGATGGGCCGCGTGTGCGCTGGGGAATAACCGGCCCTCACTGGCCGAAATCGAACGCGCAGCGAAACTAGACCACTTCCGACCGTACTACCGAATGGCCAGCGACAACGTTCACGCCAACTCTCACGGCGCTTTTTACAAGTTAGGCGGGTTCTCACCAGAACTAGACATTCTCCTCGCAGGGCCCAGCAACTTGGGATTGGCCGACCCCGGGCACGGAGCGGCGTTATCTCTAACCCAGATTACCGCAGCGTTGGTCAGTACGGCACCAACATTGGAGAGTGCGACAGAATTGACTGTTTTGAGCCTATTGCAGGAAGAAACAGGGGCAGCATTTCTCGAGGCCCAGAAGGAGGCGAAAGCTATTGCTGAAATTGAGTCCGGGCGAAACGCTGGTCCCCGTCGCCAGGTAAACCGTCACAGTTGGAGGCATAAGATGGCGTCGGGATTGGGAGACCGGATAGTAGGGCTGCTGGTCAAATTCACCTCCACCAATTGATGCTTTTTTATCTCGGCTCCGGTACGCCGGACGTAGATTACATGCAACTTTTAGATTCCACAACACCGTATGCAAGAGCAGGTAGTGACGCGCTTGGACTTCATGCCGCCCAACGCGTACTGCTCAACCGAATCTAGCTAAATTGCCTCCGTGGGGTTGCGAGCTGCCACGACTTGCTGCACTGTGCATCGGCAATCTACAAAACCTCCGCCGCCATTGACAAGACGGTCCTCTACATCGGCCACGCCGCCGCGGACGCCCTGCGGGCAATACGGCCCTGGGGACAATTGTACGACCTCACGGACTGGTCTTCGGACTATCTACCAAGCAGAGCGGGGGACTCCACTATTCACCTGGCAACACCGGAGACTCTGGGCCAGGCCACACTTGCGAGACCACTTTGGCTGTCCAGCGGCTCCGGTTGACAATGCACTCCTCGTCCCAAGAGTCCTTGGATACTAAGTCCCTGTTGAGAAGCAGGGTGGCATGGTTAAAAAGGTCTTGTTGCTTTGCCTCCCATGCGTCGTTGGACATGGACGAGTTAAGCTGCTGAGTAGTCAGCGTCAGGTTGCCCACGGTGTGAATCAGTGCATTTCGCCTATATCTGGCCTCGCCTTCATCGACGCCGCTTGGGAGCGGCCACTCCTCAGTTCTCCAGCCTACTGGCAGGACATGTTCAATAGTCAGGTTCCCCGGCACGGTCGTATCCTCGGACTTCCCTGATGAGCGCAGCCAACCCTCAACACCTTCCAGAATCAGCCTAAGTCTCCCCCTAGTCAGAAGGCGGTAGAGGGGAGAGGAGACAAGGGCATGGGACACGTCCTCGTCGGTTGGCCACACCCGGGTTGGCGCTTTCTGCTCCTTGAGGAACTCGGCGGTGGTCCTGTCGACATTCTCCAAGCCACCCTGATGTAATTGATTGACCAACTCTAGGACCAACCTGTTGAACCCCATGGTGGACTGGCGGCATATCATCCTGCGGACTAAGAAACTCTCCAAGAAACCTAGAGCTCTCTGGCGAGGCTCCTGTTCTGCGGACAGCAACAGCAGCAACACCGGCGTAACCACGCCTACCTCCATGACACTCATGCGGTGGTAAAACAACCCCGCACCAATGTTGTTTCCTCGGGTGGTGTCGTACTCGCGGTAGATCGTCAGAGCGCCTTTGACCTCAGTCATCACAACACCTATCTCTTGAGACCTTGAGTAGGTGCGGAATGCATTGAATACGTTCGCTGAGGTAACTTCAGAGCTTGTCCGCATCGCCAACCAATGGTTGAGGAGCATGTCCAAACGCGGCCTCCGGATGCGGCCCTGTCTGACATCTTCCCGCCACCAGCTGTCGTCTAGGTTGCCCCACAGCTCCAACCCCTGCTCCCCGGACATGACGTAATTCTTGACGAGGTCGGATTCCTCAAGGGGAGTGCCCCGGGCGTTCAAGGTTTCAAAAATCAGATTAGGGTCGTCTTGGGTTTCTAAGTCAATCACGACAATCTGGAGCATATTAGTGGCCGCAGCCTCGAGCGCGTCTATCTTCTGCTTGGTGGACTCGTCGACCTCGCCGAACCAGTCCCGTATCTGCAGTTGGAAGAACTCGTGAGCCTGCACTATTAGGGAGTCGGCGAAGTCATTGACGGGCAACCCATTGTCCATGGCATACGTGAACGCCTGTTGATCGCTCCGGGTCGGCCAGAGCTTGAATACGTGGTGACCTTCAGTGATCAACTCTCTGTCATTGGTGACCAACTTGGATAGCCGCCGCCCAGCACTCTTCGCGTACGGCTGGTCGAAACCCTCGCAGACCTGTTGGACAGCGTCCAAGAGAAGTTGCAGGGTGGTCACGCGCTGTTGCCCGTCAATAACCTCGCGCTGTTCGAGATCCTTGGTCGCGGTGGATACCTGCCGAAGCACAACCGCACCGAGGAAGTGCGGGGTCGTTTCCTCCTCCGCCTTTACTTCGTCGTTGCCCGATCCCTCCAAGGCTTCCAAGTAACGTTCGGCAACATTCCGAACGTCCTCCCACAACGGCCCCCACTGGTCGTCCTGAGACCATACGTAGGGACGTTGGAAAGGAGGAATCACGTAACGAACTTCCTTTTGGAACAGCTGCTTTGGGCTGAGGATTTCCGTACGCATGCTGAACTCCTGGTCAATGGATACGCCGTAGCTTAAACCCGAATCCACCGATGGGAGGCGTGAAGGCCAGGCAAGTTGGGATGAGGGAGCCTACCAGGGAGAAAGCCTGGGCTCCATGGGGACCGATGTGACACGGCAGAGGGTTTTCAGTAGCCGCACCGGGCTTCGAGAGCGGTCTGGGAACGCTGGGAATCGCGTGATAGTGACATTGGACGCAGCAGGATACGCTCGCGGCGCGGGCGGACGCGAGTTTGGAGGCGTTGGGTCGGTGGCGGATAGCGCCGTCAGGCAGGGAGTGGTAAGGATCGGAGCCTTGCCAGGGCGCGGCTGAACTGCTCCTCCCAGGGCCAGCCCCGGGGAAGATGCAAAGTGAGTCTGCGCGCCGAGCGGGTAAGCCGTCCGGCCATAGAGAAGAAGCGTCGCCGCAGGGTCTTGGTGGTCACCAGTTGCTCGCCCAGACCGATGCGCGCTGCCCAACGGGCCAGATTATGCGCCAGCACCTGGACGGCCAGCCAGGCGCCGTTGGCGCAGAAGCGGCCCGAGGGGAGATGGTTGAGCCCCACGCCGTACTTCAGGTCCCGGATGGCATTCTCGATCTCGGCGTGGCGGCGGTGGTCGGCCTCCAGTTCCAGGGTGTCGCCGTCGCGGTCGGTGATGAAGGCGTGATAGCTGTAGGTGGCGAATAGGGCCAGTTGGGAACCGGGCGCGGGCTTCACCCGCCGGACGATGAGCCGCACCGGCGCAGCATCGGGCTCGCTACGGAAAGGTGTGTATTCAGCCTCGGCCACGTCGGCGGCGCCGTCCATCCAATAGGGGATGGGCCTCCAGGCATCCTCAGGTATGGCCTCGATGAGCTTGCGCAACTGGGCGTGCTGGCGCACGGTGATGGAGAAGCGGACCTTCATCTTGCGGCAGAGGGCGACGATGGAATGGGTGTAGAAGCCGCTGTCGGCCCGCACCGTGAGTTGCCCCCTGGCCCCGGCATAACGCACCCGTCCCACCGTCTCCCGCAGGAAGTGGGCGGCGCCCCGGGCGGTGTTGGACCGGCCCTCCCGCAGACGGGACATCAGCACGTCGCCGGTTCCGGCGGCCACGGCCAGCAACGGGTGATAGCCCCGCTGGCCGGTGTAGCCGTGGTGTCGCGCCCCCTCCTTGGCCAGCCCGTAGGTCTCGCAGATGGTGGAGTCCAGGTCGATGGTCAACGGCCCGTCGCCGGGTCCGGCACCGGCGGCCCAGGAACGGGCCAGCAACTCGCGGCTTACTCGGTCCAACTGGCGGACGTGGCCCCAGCGGAAGCTGCGCAGGAAAGTGCCCAAGGTGGAGGGCGCTTTGACCATGCACCCCAGCACTGAGGAGGTCCGCCCCGCACGCAGCGCATCGGCGTCGTCAATGCAGTCGCCACCAGCCAGGGCGGAGGCCACCAGCGTCATTATCTTGTCTCCGGTGTTGGCTCGGCCTGGGGCCCGGCCCAGGTCCAAATACCGGTCAACCAGTTGGGGTAAGCCCAGGTGCTGGGCCAGGATGGCCGGAAGGATCAGCCCGGCATTGTTGACCAGGCGGTGGTCGTCGAAGGCGATTTGGATGCGGTCGGGGTGCCCAAGTGGTAGCATCTAAAAGGTGCTCCTTTTCCGGGGTCGGTTTTCCGATCAAAAACCATTATCCCAGATTCAGGGGAGCACCATCTTACCCCTTCAGCACCTCTTTATTCCCCACTCCTTCGGTGGATTCGGGCTAAAGGGGAGCCGTCTGTCAGTCAAACGGTAGGGCTCCTCGCGGAACCGGAACCGGAACCGGAACTGGGGTTGCTTGCCTTCCTTAACCGGTTCAAACTGTCGCATCAGGAACCGCGGCGGCGAGAGCAATACCATTCCCCTTTACCCAGCAATCCGCCCAAGCTTATATTAGGCTTGCAAGGATAGTTCCCCGCTACCAGGAGCCACGCCCTTCGGTTAAAATCAGCAAAGACCGCCCCACGGAAGGCAGAGAAAGCGAGACCTAATGACCAGCATTAACAACATCAGCGACCTGGTACAGGTCCTGACCGACCACCCTGAGTGGCTCCACACGGTACGGGGCCTCATCATCTCCACGGAAATATCTGACCTGCCGAGCAAGATAGATGAAATCAAGTCCAGCCTGCTCTCTCTGGAAGGGAAGGTGGACAATCACTACGGCGCCGCCTACGAGTCCAAGGTGGTTCGGCACGTCCAGTCCATCGCCGGACAGCACCTGCAGCTCATCAGTGTGAGGGTCCTCTACGGCCGCGACGCCGGCATGGACGCCGACCTCGAGCGGGTCCTCGACGAGGCCGCAGAGCGCAGCGAAGAGCTGCAACACCAAGTCAGCCAGCTGCTGGCCTGCGACCTCATCATCTCGGGTCGGCGCAGGGGAAGCCAGGAACGGGAGTACGCCGTGTTCGAAGCATCGGTAACCGTGAGCAACCAGGACATCCGCAGGGCAGCTGACCGGGCCCGGATACTCTCGGAGCTGACCGGGGCCGCCGCCTGGGGTGTGGCCATCGGAGTAGCCATCGGCAACGCCCAGGCAAATATGGCGGCGGACGAAGGAGTCTGGGCCGTGAGCTACGCCGAGTAAGTCCCCTACAGCGGCAACTGGCACCCCTGGGCCGGGGCCTCACCAGCCACCCCTCAGGGACTAAGGACCCCGAAGTGGGATCTCAGGACAATCTCCCACGCCAGCCCTCCGGTCCCCGGACAGCAGAAATGCACCATAAACACAAGCCTCGAAAAAAGAGGTTTCCAAGTTTCTGAATATCAGAATCAGAGCTCGGGCAGCCGGCATGCTGTTATGTAAATCATCCAATTTAGGCTTCGCGGGAGCATAACACTATCGACCGGAAGGCACAGAAAAGCCGATGAGAAAGACCGACTCTCTCAATCGCAGTACTAGACCCTCCGCGACTCTGGAGAAACCAAGCAGACTCTGGAAGGTTCCCTGAACACCGCAGGCAACGTTTCCTATAATGACCGTTATCGTGCATCGTAACCAGGTGAAATCCAGGTGAAGCAATGACCCTGCAGCCCCTTCCCCCCGCCTCCGGAGTGCTGGCGCCCACCGGCCTGACCCTGCTGGACCAGGCCCGGGTGCGCCGCGCCTTGGACAACTCCACGTCGTCCAACACCCGTCGGGCTTACAACCAGGCCTGGCGGCGGTTTGAGGCCTGGACAGAGGTCCGTGGCCACGGCCACCCCCTGCCGGCGACGCCCGAACTGCTGGCCGCGTTCCTGGCGGAGCTGGCTGAGGAGGGCCTGTCGGTGGCCACCCTCCGGCTCACCAAGTCCGCCCTGGCGGCGGTCCACCGTTCCACCGGCCACCAGGACCCCAGATAACGCGGGGGTGAAGAAGGTCATGGCCGGCATTGCCCGGGTGAACGGCAAGCCCCAGCGCCAGGCGAAGCCATTAACCGAGACAGCCCTGGCGGCGGTGAAGGCCACGGCGAAGTTGCCACGCCGGCACCGCAGCCGCGCCGTTCGGGGGGAGAGCGCCCTGGATGCCGAGCGCCGCGGGCGGGTTGATGTCGCCCTGTTATCGGTGCTCAGGGACGGTTTGCTCCGCCGATCGGAGCCCTCGGCGGCGGATCCACGTCCGCCGGTCGAAGACGGATCCGGAGGCTGAGGGCGCGGTCCTGTACATCGGAGAGGAGGCCGCCCTGGCGCTGCAGTGGATCCTGCCCGAGGACGTGGCCGTGGCGGACCCTGCAGCGCCGGTGTTCGGGCTGTCGGCCAGCCAGATCGTCCGGAGGGTGAGCGCCGCGGCGAAGGCCGCGGGCCTGGGCGACGGCTTCACCGGCCACAGCGGGCGCGTGGGCATGGCACAGGACCTGGCGGCCGCGGGGGTGGAGCTGCCGGAGCTGATGACCGCCGGCCGGTGGAAGAGCTCCAGGATGCCGGCGCGCTACACCGAGCGCTAGGCGGCGGGACGGGGTGCGGTGGCCAAGTACTACCAGGGGAGAAGGGGTTAGTATAACTGGGAGCTGCAGACAACGCAGGTCCGAGTCCATCACGTGGGCCTACACCCACCGTGGGCCCTATGACGAACGGGCCCGCTACTCCCGGGCTTCTTATCGCGTAATAGCCACCGCCGTCCGCACGGCGGCATCTGCGGCGCAACGCAGGCAACAGGTTGTATACAATGTTGCTGGGAGGTCCTTTAGATGGCATCTACAAGTGAAGTCCGCCGCTATCGCACCGGCATGGCGAGCCTGCTGGCGAAGCTATAAGTGTTAATATTGCCAATAGGTTCGATCACTGTTTTGGGAGAGTTATAGACAATTGCTAAAAATGAAGGTTGCTTCACAAGTGCTGGTTATTGCTGCCGTAGCTGCCTGCCTTGTGGCGCTAGGTTGTTCTGAGGCAGCAGCGCCGCCGCCAGCCTCGACTCTTGCCCCCCTGCCCACCTACACGCCTTACCCGACGCAGACTCCCTATCCCACGCCTGTTGAGGCAGCGACGGCTACGCCTTACCCCACGGCTACGGCTAGGCCGACGCAGACTCCCTACCCGACCTTAGCAGCCTTGCCGACCTACACGCCCTACCCCACGGCTACGGCGTACCCAACGCCGACGGCGCTGCCTACCCATACCCCTTATCCCACGGCCACGGCTAGACCTCCGTTGGTGGTGACCGCAACACCGAGGCCAAGACCGACTTCCACGCCGACGCCAGCAGTCACAGCGACACCGCGTCCAACGCCAAAGCCGCCGTCCAACTGGAGAAGCCTGCCGCGCCGGACAGACCCACTTACAGATGTTGTCTCCGTTGCTTTTTACGTGGATGCAACAACTTACACGAAAGCTCCCTATAGCGACGTGCCCCCCACCCTGTTTGTGAGGTGCTTGGCAAAGGAGACGAAAGTTTTTATCAACTGGGATCGCTACATGGGGGCTATAGATACCTTTGACAGTAAACTCCGGTGGGATGAAAACACGCCAGCGGATGCCTCTTGGAGCGAATCTACGGACAATGAGGCTACTTTCCTACAGAGGGGGCAAAAGAGTTTCGTGAGCAATGTTGTCAAGCACACAACCTTGCTGGTGCGGATATGGGACTTTCAGAGAGAAACCTATGATGCTACCTTCCGGCTTCGCGGACTGGAACCACTTCTGCTAGAGAATAAAGACCTTTGCGGAGGCCCATACTGACGGCGGACGGGGCATGGACTATGACGATTACGGGGGATTAAAGGAGGCTCATGTTAAGAGGTATCAAAGCCATTTCCAAGAAAGCAAAGAGGGGTCCTCGCTGAGGGGATGGACAGTATGCCAATGAAAGTATTTATCAGCCACATCTCAGGGGAAGCTGCTTTGGCCTCCGTCCTCAAGGACTGGATAGAATCTACTTTCTTAGGACAAGTTGATGTTTTCGTCAGTGACGACGACATAAGCTCTGGCGAGCAATGGTTTCAACGGTTGGGGGAGGAATTGACCGATGCGAAGGCCATGTTGGTTCTTTGCAGCGAAAGGTCAATTTCTAGGCCGTGGATTAACTTCGAGGCGGGAGCGGGCCACGTTAAAGGAATCCCAGTTATTCCCATCTGCTATGCGGGAGTTAGAAAGGACACTCTACCCGCACCCTTGTTTTTCTTTCAGGGACTTGATGTTGAAGCGGAAGACTTCGGAGTTAAAGTTATTGGGGATTTGGCTCAGCACCTCGGGTACGCGAGAACTCCCGTCATCAGGCATGAGGACATGACCGCCGCCGTGAAAGAAGCTTTGTCTCAAATAGGGGACCCATCCGGAAACAACGTTATTGGAGATTTGGGTTTTGTTGACCACCTTGTTTTGTTTACTGAAAAAACCGAGGAATTGAACAACTTAATCTCGGAGTTCGGCGAAAGCACTAACGAAATGACTATCGGGACAAGCAAATTTTCAGACCAAGTGGAGAAGGCAGGGAACAACCCGTCCTCAGGAACTCCCCAAAACCTCCAACGCATCGCCAGGCAGTTCGGGCAACAGTTGAGTGCTTACGGAGGAAACATCGAGGACCTTAACCGGAAATACGGAGAGATTTTGCCTGAGATAAAGTCGAGCTTGCAACGTGTATTGACGTACCAAGACCTCGACCCTACGTCAGGGAAGGATGGCGTGGATGAGTTTCTAGGCACCTTGGACGAGATGGAGCAAGGCGTTTTAGCCTGGAAAGACTCGGTCGTTGAAACCAAGGGCACAATGGATATGCTACCAAACTTCCAAAGAGAGATGCGCAGGGGCGCTCGTAAAGTCATTGAGCAATTTGAAACTCTTACGTCGAACCTAGATGACACCCTAGATATGATTCAAGAGGCTAGGGCCACCTGCATTAGTCGACAGTCGGCTTAAACGCTGAAACTTTGATTAGGTGGTAAGGGTGGCTTGAGCCTCCGAACTGCGTTGACGGCAATCACTGGAGAAGAACTGTCTCAGATAAATCAGTCCGCCCGCGAAGATGAACTTCCGTCAGTGATGACGCTTTCTGCTATCGCGGGCACCCTGATTCGTCGCCATCCATTCGGGTTCAAGAGTTTCGCAATTTTCTCCCTATACGGCAGGTTCCAAACCACGATTAAGGGGCACTGTCACCGTGCTGGCCTTCGGACTGCCCGGCACCGGCAAGACCCACGCCCTGGGCGCCCTGGGCCACCGCCTGGTGCAGGAACTCCCTCGCCTCCAAGCGCGACCTGGACCTGCCCCGCCGGCTGCGCAAGCTGAACAACAGGTGAAGCTCCATGACCTCTCGAGTAAAGCAAAAAGACCTTAAAGGAGCTGGAATATGGAGATCTTGCTAGTCGGGATAGTGCTCAGCGGAATCATAGCCGGATGGGTACTGTTTCGAAAAAGTCGGAAGTCACGGCAAGCAGCCGGCGATCAAGATCACGAATCCCTGGGACTGACGCTCTCAATCTCCACAGACCCTGAGTACGACAACTACGAAGTCCTGGAGGTGAACCAGTCACAATCCAGCGACAGGGAATACGAACTGCTGGGCCACCGGGAAACCGGGAGAATATCCTGCACCTGCCGAGGGTCTCACCTACACCCCTCACGATGGTTGCGTCCACACCAGAGCCTACATAGAAAGGCACAAAACCGACGGTGAAGGCCGTCCTTTAGAGCTGGGAGGAGTAGTCTCCAGGCCCACAACAAGTGCTCGCCGAAATAGTGCTGGAAGCGAGAGACGAGGGAACACTCAACCACGGAAAGCTTTGGGAAACATCGCCCGGTGGGCCGGCACGAACTACGTAATCCTTGATACCGAGACCACCGGGCTCACAGGCGCATCCAAGATTGTCGAAGTGGCCGTCATTGACAGCCATGGCGCAGTACTCCTCAACACCCTGGTAAACCCGGGCAGAAGCCCTATAAAGTCCGCGGCCACCGAAATACACGGTATAACCCGCGACGACGTCAGGGGCAAGCCCACCTTCAGCGAACTTTGGCCCCAGCTCAGCACCATCCTGGAGAGCCACGAGTTGGTACTGACCTACAATGCCGACTTCGACTTCAGGCTGATGGAACAGTCACTAGAACACGAAGACGACATCCGCAGGCTGAGGGAAATCCCCAACGCGTGCATAATGCAGGCCTACACCGGTTGGTGGAGAGCCCAGGACCCCAGGAACGATTCAACCTCCTACCGCAGCCTCAAACAGGCTGCAGAGGAATGCAGGGTCCAAGCCCAGAACGAAACCCACCGGGCTCTTGACGATTGTGAGACGACGCGCCAGCTCCTGGCACACATTACCGAGAACCTGTCAGACAAAAGGAAGGAAGTCACCGATAGGTGACAGGAAAGCCAAGTTGCAGCCATCAGGCGCTCCATGGACTCCACCAGGCTGGGCAGCGCCGCCTTCAGGCGCTTCCCGCAGATGCGTTTGATACATCCCAAGCCGATATCACCGCATCACGGACCGCCTCGTGGTAGATGCGTTGCCCCACTAACGAGGACAGTTGCTCTCTTCCATAACCAAATCAGAGAGTTGCTTATTCATCCCTCCGGTTTGCTACCTGACGGTCACTTCCTAGCCGCGCCCATGCGGAACCTCTTGGTCCCGCAGACGGTGCATTGGCCGGTGACGGCGGGACGTCCGTTCTTCAGGACCACTTCCTGGGTCTCCAGGGTATCGGACTTGCTGCGGCACTTGAAGCAGTAGATCTGGTCACTGGCAGCGCTGGTCATATGTTGCTCCTCTCGTATTTATTCCCGGTCACTGTTTCACCGCCCCTCCGGTGGGATCGGATTGTACTCAAACAGCTTCGCAGACACCGCCACGGCCAGCGTCGCCCCGAAGTTATCCTTTCAAGAGGCCTCGCCACCCCGGGGGAACGAGATCCTCAAAAAACGTGGAAAGGAGGCCCATCATGGTATTCAGCAGGTACGGCTGCGGCAACCGCCCCCACCAGCCCGGGGACGTGGACTCCTGTCGGCTCTCAGAGCGCCAGATGTATCCAAATATCCCCGTTTTTGGCAACGTCAGTAGAGCTCTAGGCCGACACTGACGGTGAGCGGTAGCCAGGTATTACCACCGACGAGGGAAATGACACCATAAGGTTGACAAACTCGGCCGACTTCTGCAACGCAATTGCCTGCCCCACCAAGTAACATCATCATGCTAAGCCAGCTGCACCACCAGCTGGCCAACCTTGATAAATCAACTTGAGGGAGCATGATGGCCCAGAAAGTAAGCAAGCTCGACGCCGCCCGAATCCTTGAGGTATCACCCAGCACCATCGACCGGCGCATTGAGCGAGGGGATCTGGAAATAGAGCATGAGCCCCGAGGCAACAGTTATAAGGTCTGGGTGCTGCTGGATGACGCAGTAGTTGCTCAAGCAGATGATGGACCTGCTGCTGGGCCAAGTGGTGAAGCGGCTGCTGAAGTAGCAGGGGTAGCAGGTGCTCCATCTAATGCTGCAGTAGAATCGACGGAAATAAGATTGCTGAAGCAGGAGAACCAGCACCTGAAGGAGCTGGCGGAGGTCCGGAAGGATGCGCTCAACGAAAGCGAGAAGCGCTTCCATGAGCTTCTGGAAGGATTCAATGCCTCACAGAGAACCGTCGAGACGCTTACTAGGGCGTTGAACCCCGGGCCAGAGACCACGGTGGCCACACCCCGGCGGCAACGCTGGTGGAGGTCGATATTCCGATAGCAGAAATCCGACGGATATCACCCCCAGGCCGCGGGGCCCAGCACTTTGTGAACAATTGATCTGGCCGTAACGCAGGGCTGGCACCCGCAACTTGCTGGATGATCCCCTGGTTGCCAGTGCTCCAGTTCGAAGTAAGACTTCTCCTTGCCGGCCTCGTACCCATTTTCAAAGCAGCTGCAGGAGTCCACGTCCCCGGGCTGGTGGGGGCGGTTGCCGCAGCCGTACCTGCTGAATACCATGATGGGCCGCCTTTCCACGTTTACAGAACAGGCCTTGTACGAACCAAGCCTTCGCTAGTCAGCTCTATTGTTCCGGTATTGGAAAACCCAACGGCCGACGCATTTCCTCGACTTCTTCAGCCACAGGCATGCCAAACTTTCGTGAAGCTTCACCGAAGGTTTCTTTATTAGCAAGCCAAGCTGCGACGAGCTTGTTCAAACTTTCAAGGGCCTCAGAATAACTACTAGTCCTGCCCCTCCCAACGGTAAAAATTTTGTCAGGTTCCCACAGAGTTAGCTCCCAAATAAAGTAATGGGGTTCTCTAACATGCGATAGGAATATGCGCCCCGTGTACAATTTCGGGAAGATCAACAATGCCACTTTTATCCTGTCAGAATTTTCTTCCATCGTTACTCCTTCTATTCGCCGTGCCTACGATGTTTCATAAACGCCCCTTTAAATGACAGTCATTTTAGGGACCGCTGTCCTACCTGAGTGACTGTCATTTAAACGTATAGCCACCCTAGCTCCTAAAATGGGGCTTTTGGAAAGAGGGTACGGCTGCGGCCAGCCGGATCGCAACCAGGAACTGTCAGCGCCAAAGCTGGGCCGCGCCGGCCGCTTGCGCTTTTTGAGTTATTTCGGAAAGCAGAGTTATTAAGCATCCTTCTTCTCAGCCGGCACTTTTTGCACCGGCGTTTGGGTCTGCCGCCCGTGTATTTTTCTTCCTCTGCGCCACAGGAAACGCATAGCCCCTGCGCCGAGCGCAGGGGCTTCTGTCTACGGTTGAAGGCTGCCTGGCGGGTGGGCATTACTTCTGCGGGTCCCGGACTACTGCCCCACACTCGCATACGTACTCCATGCGAACCCGCTGCTTGGGAGGGGCGATATTATACCGCTTGACGGTAGAGTGGCCGTTGGTGGCCTTGAAGCCTAGTGCGTGTCCAGAAGGAGCTTCCTTGCCGTTGATAAAGTTATCCTCTATCTGCATGGTCTGGCCGCACGAATGTTCCAGGCTGATAAACTCCACGCCATCCAGAATCATCCCCTCCCCGACATGCCAGCCGGCAGCTTCAATCTCTGCGGCAAACTTCTCGCTGGCGTCCTCCGTCTCCTCCTCCCCCATGACTCGTTGGAAGCCCAACACAGCGTCGCCATTGTGCAGAGTCCATGCAACCGTGTCTTTCATTTGGTATTCAGAAGCCATTTGCCACCTTCCTTTTTGGTTTACGTAATGGGCGATTTTGACAATTTCTTATTTGGGGTTGTTGGGGTTGTCATACCCGCAACGGCTGCACCCGTACTCGCTCTCTCCGTAACGGTGATACTGCCCGCTGGCTAATTGAGCAGCATCCGCTCAGTGGAAGGGTGAACCACACACTTTAAGTTCCCGTATTCCTAATCTTGATTGAGGTAATTCGGGACTCCACCCTCTGCCATATTTGGCGTCCCAAGCCGTCGAATGTTACAGGACTTGCGCTTTAGAGTTGCGTTCACTCGTTTGGCCACCGCTTGTCTGGACTCGCTCGATGCGGCCCGTGCGGCCCACTATTTCCACCGTCTTCACGCTTACGGTGCATACCCGCATTAGCAGGTCAATCACCTGTTCCTTGTAGTCGGCGAAGCGGTAGGTGTTAAAGCGTTCGGCGATGGTGGGGTCCCGGGGCTTGGGTTCCTTGTACTGGTCCAGTACCCACTCCAGGGCCGAGCGGCTGCCCAGACGACGTCTAGCTCCTGCCAGAACGGCTCCTCCTTACCTCCGGTCACTGCCGGCGGCGGGACGTTTCCCATGAGCAATTAGCGTGGCCATTTATGCTGGCCGGTTAGCCAGGACATTTTTGATGAACGTCAACACCATTGACAGAGAAGATTGTTTACGCGCGAACTGGGATAGAACACGGAGGCAGGAGAACCTGTAGAAACTTTACGTACAACTTCTGACTCTCGAGCCACGTCGTTTTAAGATTCCAACATTTGCGCTTTGACTTGGCCGTCGAGCCAAAATTCCCTGACAGCGCCCAATTTCCCTTAGAACTACACTCAACCGTCCGGTGCATTCAGTCGGCTTCTGCTCCGAACAATGAGACTAGGCTAATGACTCTCACAAGATTCTCCTGTAACTGGACTGCCTACCATCGAAGGCCCATGCAATAAGGCTACGAGGAAATTCGGCTAGTCGCGCTGCCTGGTTATTTAGATCTGAACGTTTCACCCTGCACTCCATACATTCAGGTGTCCTGAAGCAGGCCGTTCGTATTGAAAGGACCCAGTTCTTCTCTCTTCCAAGGGTAGAAGAGGCGTGTAGGGCTAACACACCCTACACATTTCCTGTTTTGCCTTCGATCAGAATGCGTGGCAGGTCACCACGGCGATGGTCCGAATTCAAGATGCCTAGCCAAAGAGTTTCTTTCGGGGACTAAAAACTCGGAATCAATGTAGGGTTGCAGGTGAGTTCCGCAATTAGGTAGAGAGTTGCCTATGACCGCAAAGAGGAGAAGCGCCACATTGAGCCCGCTCCGGCCCTTCTCCGCTCTACAGCAAATAACTTGCTCAGGACACCATATATACCTTCCAACTGCCGGCCCAACGAGGTTGCATTGCGCGCCGGACACTGGATGCCTTCGATATCAGCCAGGGCTTTGAGCTCCTGGAGCAGGACAGCAGTCCTGACCTCTCTACCATTGTTAGGAACCACATCAGTCAATGGCCCGCCGACTCTAAGGGGTCTTGATCCATCAACCCAGATTTCCAGGAGTGTCAACAATGCATTATCCTCGACAACAAAACTTAGCTGCCTCTTGGAAATGCCTTTAACTACCTCGTCGATGAGTCGACGGGGATTGGGGCCCAGTCCCATGGCGATTCGAGTTGCAACTCTAAAGAAATCGGCCATCCGAACCGACGGATCTGCAACCCGAACATCCTTCTCAGGTACTCTGAGTGCCCGTTGTATCATCCGTGCGTAGTCAGACAGCAGATCAGGCCGGAGTCTTTGTAATTCATTCTGAATATCGAACTCCGGGACCTTTTCGGGAAGAGAGTCAAAGCAGAAATAAATGCTTCTGTCTGCTACGTCCTCACGTCGAAGGCATTCGGGCGGGGTCCTGGAAGTCACTGCGACCATGCACGAGGTATTTATGAGGTGGCGTTTGTCAGCGGTATAAAGCTGGCGCCTGCTCCTCCTCGCCCCTGTTGCAATTTGGGCCAGCGCATCGCCCAGGAAAGGGACGTTCCGGTCGACATTGTCAATGCAAACAAAGATAGAATGAAGGGCGTTAACCCAAAAATCGTCCGCACCTCCCTGGTTTTCAGAGAGAGCATCCACCTGGAACTCTGGGCCAATCAGGATACGCCCGCAGGAACGAAAAAGCGTGCTCTTGCCACTGCCTGCGGGACCTATCGCCGCCGCCAGCACCTTGGTGGGCATCATAGACTCGAAGGCGAAGGAGAGGAGCCACGTCATGAAGAGCATGCCCTGATGCTTGGGGCCGAATGCGGCCAGGTCATTTGAGAAGTTCGCGGGACGGACTATTTTCTGGAACAGGAGGTCGGGTGTATCTCCGTCGCGATAAGTCCAAGGAGCGTGACCTTCCATTGGCTGGAACATGACCTGATCCTCGCCATTTTGCCTGACCTCAATCGAGTCTGTCGTAATCCTTAAAACGGATCCCTCTCCCATATCCAGCAACACAGAATTAGTTCTTGAGTCGTAATGCGAGAATTGTCTGACCAGAGCTTCCTTGCCCCGGGCCCGAGCCTCAATCACAGTCTCTTCAAAGAAATAACCGTAAAAAGATTCCCTGGCATTTAGTCCGAAACGTGAGTTCAGCAGAAGACGGAGGTCAAGGTCTTTCTCGTCTAAACTGACCAGGTGCTTGTCTTTCTCGCAGAAAAAATAGAATCGTCCCTGGCCTCCGTTCAAGAAATAACCCTCCGCATTCAGAGTGTCGATCATTCTCCGGGCCAGGAGCTTGCTCTTGCCGGACTGCCAAGGGAACTGGTTTTCGGAATCCGTAAGGACCGAGAAAGTTTCATCCGGAGAAAAATCTGGTGCTCCTTCCAGGAGCCTCAATAAATCCTCCACAGAATGACCGAGATCCAGCCAATCTGACACATCGCTCTTCTCGGACAAACCGGGTAGCTCCACAACCTTTATTTTCTCGACCTTACCCAGCAAAGAATTGGCGACCCCGTTGGCATGATCCATGCCAGGCTTGTCATTGTCTGGTATGACTGCTATTTTCCGACCCCTTAATGCATCGGCGTACGATCCATGCCACTTACCAGCGCCACCGCAATTGGTGGTTGCCTTAAGCCCGATAGAAACGAGGCGGTCCGCATCTTTCTCGCCTTCCACTATCCAGATCCATTCACCTTCATCAGCATTCATCAGATCGGGTAGGCGGTACAGGATACGCTTCACGCCTTTAAGATTAGGGATCCACCGGCCTCTGACCTCTGGGTCCGGACGGCGTTGGTAGAATCTCTTACCCTTTCCGGCTGATGTGTATGAATGGACTACCTGGTAAATCAAGGAGCCTTCGACATCGTGATAGTCATAGGTGATTTCCGACCCAAGTGAGTATTCCTGAACAGGTAGTGAAGTCTCCAGCAGGCCCCAAGCGGAGGCCAGGTCCCAAATGCCATGATTTCCGCATGAAAAGCATTTGACTATTTTCTTGGTCAGATTAATGCCTAAGCTGGGATTTCCTCCCTCTTTGTCTAGGTGCCAGGGACACCATGCCTTGGCCTCGCCGCTATGGGGCGAAGGAGGAGTAACTACGTCTGGATGGCGCAGAATTGCATTAAGCAATTCATCCTCGTGGGGTTTTCTCGACCTTTTAGTTGAGGTAAAATGAGTTGCCATCGTTAGATTCCCCTAACGGTGTCACCCGGCCCCAAGTAGAATTTGGGGTCGGAAAGAAAGGGCCCGGAATTTGGAAGTTGGCGGGCCCCGGTTTTTTGGCCACTCGGTCTAGCTGTGTGTGGATGAGAGTGGCTCAGCTTGAAATGCCCCGTTGTATCAGGGCAATTCCTTTGTTACGTTTAGGTTTGCTCTGGCTGAGACCCACAGGTCCGGGCAGGTACGCTCCCGGGTGCAACCTCCAGAAGGCCGGCAACTGCCCGGACCTGTGGGTCTCAGCGAAGATCGTCCAGGATGAGGGCCCTAGGCCGACCGCCCAGCTTGCCCCGCTCGGACATGGTGAGCCGACCGGGGATCAGGCTCACCAGATAGGAAGAATTTCCGCCTTTTCTGGCTCGAGCATCTGTGGATTTTCTCAGAGCACGTCCAGTGCCTGCACACGCCGATCAAATGGTCGGGGCCGATTGTGAAGCCCGATTGTTTCTAGACGCATTGGTTGCTGGCAATTTTGCGCTCCAAGGGACCCTGTCGCGAATATATGAATAATATGCTCTTACGTTGGTATTATATGAATATTATTCGTTTATTGTTAATTGTAAGGTACGAGTCGAGTACTGAATTCTGAGATTTCACGATGTAGAATGGCGACACAATGCTTGGCAAGAGATTAGCATTCGTTAGGAAACAGCAAGGATATTCCCAGGGCGAACTCGCGTCTGCCCTGGGGGACCGATACGACCAAACTATGATCTCCCATGTTGAAACAGGCCGGGCGGGGATGGTGGTAGACGGATTGGTAAGGGTTGCCGAAGTTTTGGGAGTTTCGGTGGATTATCTGCTCGGTTTGACAAATAATCCTCACCGTCAGGCTGAATTGCCTGTCATAGCCAGAATTGATGAAATCAGTACGGCAGTAGAATTCGGTAAGGCGGTCGAATTAAATCAGACGCCTAGAGCCGCTATCCCTGTTTCAATGGAATGGCTAACTCAAAAGGGAATCAACCATGACAGTTGTCTATTCGTTCGATTCCGTGGCGAGTCGATGCTGCCCAATTTACCTATAGACTGCAGACTTCTTATAGATAGAAGCAGACGGCTGCCCGTTAATCAGAGGGTTTATCTTTTGAACTCTTCTGAAGGGGCCGTGGTTAAGCGGCTGCACTGGGACGACGACCTAAATTGGTTACTCCGAAGTGACAATCCGGACGCCGGAGGGACGGTACCTTTGGACGATACCATGGCCATCATTGGTGAGATGATATGGTTCGAGGGCTTTGCCTAGAACCTCAAACCTGACCTCAGTCCTGATACTAAAAAGGAGGAAGAGCACCCCCTGTTTTGCATCTGAGAACCGGCTATTTCGGTTGGTTTTGGCGTACCGTCCTGATAAGACCGAGGTCGTTGGTTCGAGTCCATCCAGGCCCACCAAAACCCAGTTTTCAGATATAAAATTGACGGCGTAAGCTCCCGGGTGCCACCGATGTATGTCCGTCAAGAAGGTTTCTGACCTCAGTTCTGACGAGGATTTCAACCTCCGCGACGCCGGTCGGAGTTTCATCAACAGCTACCGGGCCTCCAAATACCAGGAAAGCTAAAAAAGGCCAGCCTGGAGGAGACTATCGGCTACTTGGCCCACTACTGCGTGGCGCAGGGCTGGCCCATGGCTCTTCACATCACTACCGAGCACCTAATCCCGAATCCACCGATGGGAGGCGTGAAGGCCAGGCAAGTTGGGATGAGGGAGCCTACCAGGGAGAAAGCCTGGGCTCCATGGGGACTGATGTGACACGGCAGAGGGTTTTCAGTAGCCGCACCGGGCTTCGAGAGCGGTCTGGGAACGCTGGGAATCGCGTGATAGTGACATTGGACGCAGCAGGATACGCTCGCGGCGCGGGCGGACGCGAGTTTGGAGGCGTTGGGTCGGTTGCGGATAGCGCCGTCAGGACGGGAGCGGCAGGGCGCGCAATCGGGCCAGGGCGCGGCTGAACTGGGCTTCCCAGGGCCAGCCCCGGGGAAGATGCAAAGTGAGTCTGCGCGCCGAGCGGGTAAGCCGTCCGGCCATAGAGAAGAAGCGTCGCCGCAGGGTCTTGGTGGTCACCAGTTGCTCGCCCAGACCGATGCGCGCTGCCCAACGGGCCAGATTATGCGCCAGCACCTGGACGGCCAGCCAGGCGCCGTTGGCGCAGAAGCGGCCCGAGGGGAGATGGTTGAGCCCCACGCCGTACTTCAGGTCCCGGATGGCATTCTCGATCTCGGCGTGGCGGCGGTGGTCGGCCTCCAGTTCCAGGGTGTCGCCGTCGCGGTCGGTGATGAAGGCGTGATAGCTGTAGGTGGCGAAGAGGGCCAGTTGGGAACCGGGCGCGGGCTTCACCCGCCGGACGATGAGCCGCACCGGCGCAGCATCGGGCTCGCTACGGAAAGGTGTGTATTCAGCCTCGGCCACGTCGGCGGCGCCGTCCATCCAATAGGGGATGGGCCTCCAGGCATCCTCAGGTATGGCCTCGATGAGCTTGCGCAACTGGGCGTGCTGGCGCACGGTGATGGAGAAGCGGACCTTCGTCTTGCGGCAGAGGGCGACGATGGAATGGGTGTAGAAGCCGCTGTCGGCCCGCACCGTGAGTTGCCCCCTGGCCCCGGCATAACGCACCCGTCCCACCGTCTCCCGCAGGAAGTGGGCGGCGCCCCGGGCGGTGTTGGACCGGCCCTCCCGCAGACGGGACATCAGCACGTCGCCGGTTCCGGCGGCCACGGCCAGCAACGGGTGATAGCCCCGCTGGCCGGTGTAGCCATGGTGTCGCGCCCCCTCCTTGGCCAGCCCGTAGGTCTCGCAGATGGTGGAGTCCAGGTCGATGGTCAACGGCCCGTCGCCGGGTCCGGCACCGGCGGCCCAGGAACGGGCCAGCAACTCGCGGCTTACTCGGTCCAACTGGCGGACGTGGCCCCAGCGGAAGCTGCGCAGGAAAGTGCCCAAGGTGGAGGGCGCTTTGACCATGCACCCCAGCACTGAGGAGGTCCGCCCCGCACGCAGCGCATCGGCGTCGTCAATGCAGTCGCCACCAGCCAGGGCGGAGGCCACCAGCGTCATTATCTTGTCTCCGGTGTTGGCTCGGCCTGGGGCCCGGCCCAGGTCCAAATACCGGTCAACCAGTTGGGGTAAGCCCAGGTGCTGGGCCAGGATGGCCGGAAGGATCAGCCCGGCATTGTTGACCAGGCGGTGGTCGTCGAAGGCGATTTGGATGCGGTCGGGGTGCCCAAGTGGTAGCATCTAAAAGGTGCTCCTTTTCCGGGGTCGGTTTTCCGATCAAAAACCATTATCCCAGATTCAGGGGAGCACCATCTTACCCCTTCAGCACCTCTTTATTCCCCACTCCTTCGGTGGATTCGGGCTTGGGACTATTTCGCCTTCCTGCATAGCGTGAGCCCTGGTTCGAAGAACGCAGTGTCGCAGGGACTTCCACACGGGTCCACTGGAGCATCGAGAACTCCCTGCGCTGGAGTTTGGACGTGACCCTCCACGGGGACCGAAGCCGGGTGCGCAAGAACCACGGTCCCCAGAACCTGGCCACCCTGCGTAACATCTCCCACAACATGCTCAGAGGGGAGACCAGCCTGAAAGTGGGCATCCAGGGCAAACGCCTGCAAGCCGGTTGGCGGGAAGATTACTTGCTAAAGGTCCTCCTCGGTTATGACGCGATTGCCCTGGGTACATCGTCACTTTCGTTGACATTCGATTTGGCCACTTCTAATATGATGTGAATAGGCTCTTGGTTTAGTGTTTTGGGCTCGATAAACGGAGAGGTGGTAATGCCCCACCAAGAAGACATTCGATTGATGGCCCACTTGATGAGACGTGCGGGCTTCGGTGATCCCCGCGAGGAACTGGAAGAGCGTGTCTCCAAAGGCTATGAAGCCGTGGTCGAGGAACTTCTGTATCCAGAGCGGCAGCCGGCCATAGACGACGAACTGCTGTACCGCTTCTTCCCGGGTTACGAGGGGGCCGGGGCGCCGCCGATTAATCAGGCCAATTGGGTTTTCCGGATGATCAACACCAAACGGCCTCTGGAAGAGAAGATGGCCCTCTTCTGGCATCAGTTGTTCGCCACCGGCAACTCGAAGGTGGACAATCCACCGGAGATGACTCGTCAGATTGACATTTTCCGTGAATACGGATTGGGTACTTACCGCGACCTGCTGGTAGAGGTTGCAAAGTCACCAGCCATGATCTTCTGGTTGGATAACCACGGCAATCGTGACGGCGCCATAAATGAAAACTGGGGGCGGGAGCTGTTGGAGCTTTTCTCCCTCGGAGTCGGAAACTACTCAGAGGACGATATCAGGGAAGCGGCCAGGGCCTTTACCGGATGGACGATTGCCCCCAAGATTCCCCGTAATCCTTACGGTCGTTTCCACTGGCAATTCGACTACAAACCGGAAGACCACGACGATCGGGAGAAGATTTTCCTGGGGTATACCGGGAACTTCAATGGCGAAGACATCGTGGACATAATTGTGGATCAGCCGGCTACGGCCCGGTTCCTGGCCCGCCACCTCTACAGATTCTTCGTCGCCGACGAGCCCCATGTCGCCAGCTGGAACATTACACCACCCAATGACCCTGAAGCCATTGAGTTGTTGGTGGATGCCTACAATGAATCCCGTGGCGACATCCGGTCTATTTTGCGAGCATTGTTCAACTCAGAGTTCTTCAAGAATGCCCGCTTCGCCCGGGTGAAAAGCCCGGCTGAATTGATCGTTGGCACTGTGCGTATGGCGGGCAACTATAACGGCTTCAAGCCCGGCTTCAACAATCTGGCGTTGGAGTGCAATTGGCAGGGACAGGAGCTTCTCAATCCTCCCAGCGTGGAGGGTTGGCACACTGGCTCCGAATGGATCGACCCCGGCGTTTTGATGCGCCGGGTGAATTTTGCCTCCAGGATATTCGCAGACATCTCACTGCCCGGCGTGCAGGCTATCATCAAGCGGGTGTTGGTGAATGTGCATGGGAATCATTCCCCCCAGGCGATAGTGGCAGCTTGTCTTGATGCAATGGGACCGTTGGAAGTCGGTGAGGCGACCCACTCTGAATTGATTGTCCATGCCGAAAAATGTGGGGATCTAGCCTGGAGCACCGGAGAAGAACTCAGTGCTACATTGCGGAATGTGAGCAAGATATTGACCTTGATTGCCGCCTCACGAGAATATCAGTTTGCCTAGAAGTCTGGCCGGGAACCCCGATTCTCCCCAACCCGCCGTTTTCTTAACGTCGATTGTCGATGTAACAGTGGGTTCTTGACACGTATTATATACATTACCATGCCGTATAAGACTGGAATACGTCTGCTGGGCGTAGCGCGAAATCCGGCCAATGGCTTTCCGGCCAGACTTCTAGGCAAGTGCATACAACTGATGTAGAAGGATATGAAAATGGCATCAACCTATAAAGACCCCGTGCTGGTCGTGATCGAGCTAACCGGGGCCAACGATTATCTCAATACGATCGTTCCTTATAGCAATCCACTGTATTGGGATAACCGGCCCAAGGTTCATATCTCTGAAGACCAATTACTGCCCATAGATGACCAACTGGCATTCCGGTCTGATACGGAGCCGTTGAAAGATATCTACGACAAGGGCGACATGGCAATCATTCACGGAATCGGATTTGAAAATTCACCCCGTTCGCACTTTCGTGCCATGGACATCTGGCATACCTGCGAGCCGGATTCCATCGGGATTAACGGCTGGCTCGGCAAGGTGATCCGGGACCAGGATCCTGGCGGCGAGAACGTGCTAAAGGGAGTGAGCCTAGGCCAGGGTTTGCCTCGGGCGCTAACCATGAAGGGGGTTCCCGTTACTTCGGTCAACCACCTTCCTTCATACGGTGTGCTCTCATCAAATCCGGGAATCGCCTCCGAGCAGGATCGGATCCAGATATTGGAGAGCTTTGCCCGCATGTACGCTCCCGCGATCGGCACGGGACCGACCATGGATTATCTGGGACAGGCGGGACGGGATGCGTTGAGGGGAGCTGACATCATCCGGGTTGCTCCCCAAAACTATTCTTCAAACGTAGAGTATGCCAATAATCCCATCGCGAGGCGCCTCAGAGACGTGGCCCAGGTGCACCTGGCCGGCCTGGGCACCCAGGTCTTTTACACGGCCTACGGGTCCTTCGACACCCACTACGACCAGATGGGATCACATACCAAACTTTGGATGGACGTTTCCGCCGGCATACGCGACTTCTTCGCCGACCTGCGTGAGCACGACGCCTCAGATGAGGTGGTCGTTATGTTGTTCAGCGAGTTTGGACGCCGTGTCCGCGATAATGGCACTGGTACAGATCACGGAGCGGCTGGGGTAGCGTTCGCCATCGGCGACCGGGTGAATGGTGGAATGTACGGGGCCTATCCGTCTTTGGAACCGGGGGATCTCAAGCAGGGAGACCTGGCGCCCGACTACGATTTCCGAGGCTTCTACTCCACTTTGGCGGAAAAGTGGCTGGGACTCGACCCAGTACCTATCGTCGGTGGACACTTCGAGCAAATGTCCTTCGTGTAGCTTAAGGATCCCAAATCAGTTAACGGGAGAGGGGATATGCTGACCACCGTCGCCGCCGGCAGGGTGTATGACTACAGCTACTGCATAGGCATGTACAGTCAGGCCGGTCGGGGGTTTTGGGCTCCCCAAGACTTCGTCCTGGGATCGAACGGTGGAATGTATGTGTTGAGCCGCGGCGTGGAACAATTGGGTCAGCGTATCAGCAAGATCAACTTTGACCACGAGTTTCAAGGCCAGTTCGGCTCCGTCGGCGCGGAAGATGGGCGCTTTGTCTGGCCCCGGTCAATTGATTTGGACCCTCACGGACGGGTGTTCGTCTCGGACGAGTATCTCAACCGGATAAACATTTACGATGAAGAGGGTGCTTATCGGTATCACTGGGGCAGGTCCGGCAGCGAAGACGGGCTGCTAAACGGACCGTCAGGAATTGCTTTCGATTCCCAGGGAACCATTTGGGTGGTGGACAGCTTGAATCACCGGGTGCAGAGATTCAGCCAGATCGGTGAGTTTCAGTCCAATTTCGGGAAGCAAGGCGGCGGTGACGGTGATCTGGAGATGCCATGGGGCATCTGCATCGACCGTCAGGACAACGTCTACGTCGCGGATTGGGGAAATAACCGGGTGCAGAAATTCGCCCCTACTGGAGAGTTGCTCGTTAAATTCGAAGGCTCCAGCACCGGGGTGGGCTCTCTCAAAGGGCCGTCCGGTGTAGCTGTGGACTCCGATGGGGAAGTATACGTAACTGACTGGGGGAACCACCGCGTCCAGATCTATGCCGCCGACGGCCAATATATTACGGCGCTGGTCGGTGACGCCCAAAGGCCTTCGCCATGGGCCCAGACCTACATCGACGCTAATCCCGATATCATCAAAGCCAGGCGGCGGACAGATCTGGAGCCTGAATGGCGGTTCCGGCGACCGGTGGCCGTCAATGTTGACGCCGCCGACCGGATCATAGTTTTGGAGTCCTACCATCACCGGCTTCAAATCTACAACAAGCTAAAGGATTACGTCGAACCCTCAATAAACTTGTAGAGGCCGGCGCGCTTCCACATTTGCGCGCATTCCCGGGCGCTTACCTACGATGTGGTGTGACAGGAGACGCCAACGGGGTACTGTGACGCCGAGGGCCATCCCTACGCTGGCAAGTAAGGCATCCAGGTTGACCTTCTGACCCCAGAAGGAAAAGGGGGCTTCCAATAGTTCATCGCTAGGGCCGATGTTCTTTCGCACATCTCTCGCCGCGTCGTTCCGACTGGCCTGCTCATCAGGCGCCGTCCAGGTTCTGGCCAACTAGTGCGGCTATCCACGTCCAGAGCCGCCTCAGTTCCTTAACGTCTCGGTCAGCATCGGAAGTTGAACAGGATAATTCCGCGCCAGTTGCGCCGCACGGGGCGACCAGATTAGCCAAGCTCAACGCCAATGCCTGGACCAACGCCGCTGAGTATTAGAGATACCAAGATCTTCAGGCCAGGGAGCTGGAGAATAGCCAAGGTTGTCAAGGGTGGCGGGAAGTTGGACCAATGGGGTGTCGCTGTTCAGCGTAAAGCAATTGTCTTGATCGTCAAGATTGTCAGGAGGCTGCTACGTTCGGCTCCGAGTTGAGTCCGCTCCTAGCCTTGCTGTTCAGGACAATAAGGAGCTTTCGCAGTCGGGGATTGCCTGCCTGATCATCGTGGGGACACCAGACAGGATCTGGCCCTGTCACCCTGGCAGCACAGTGATTCCCCTGTCGATCAGTTCCAATTTACACACCGTGTCTTCCAGGTCGTTTGTTCTTTTCGAACGCCACTACCTTCTTGCTCTCGCGTCAATGCTATTGCGCATGGTCGACCATATTGGTCGACCAATACGGTATCGTGCCAATTGGCGCCTCCGAGTTTTCCAAGGCTATTTCTCGATCAAGCAGCGCTGCGGCCTACCTGCGGCCCAGGCTGCTGGTCCCTTCGTCGATATACACGGAATCTCCGACTCGGGACAGCCTGATCTGCTGACGGTATACCCCGTCCCCTACCTGGCTTTCGGTACTGTAGAAGTCCGACGACCAGTCCACCTCGGCGGGGCCGCCAGCCATTGCCTCTTCTAGGGCCCGGCCTTCCATACCGTCGACGGCGGGCAGTCCCAGCAGTTTCAGGATAGTCGGCGTCAGGTCGATGTTGCCGGAGGGGGCATCCACCCTCAAACTCTCCTTAAAACCGGGGCCACTGGCAAACAGGATGTTGTGCAGTTCCGACCGGCCCATGGACCCGTGCTGGCCCTGTCCCGCGACCCCGCCCGAAGAGTAAATCGTCCCGGCGTATCCGGCTTCGTTGGCGTCGGGGCGCCATCGGAAGGACATGGTAAGGTCGGGGGCGCGCTCGCCTTCATTGCCTACCAGGGACGCTGGCAGCGAACCTTCGACTTGGCCCACTCTCTCCCCTACGGTCACATTCCCGCACCAGGGCTGGGCCATCAACCACTGTGCCAGCCGCACAATGGTGTCCCGCTCCCAGGGACTGGCGTAGAACAGGACTGTGCCGCCGTTGTTGGCCACCACGACACCACCCGGTTCGCCGCCGTACGGGAAGCCTGCCTCTCGAGCTTGTTGCTGGACATTCACGACTTGGCCAATGGTGGAGTATCCGTGGTCCGAGACCACCATGACGTTGGTCTCTTCAGCCCTTCCCGTCTTGGCCAGCCATCTCAGGATGTCGCCAAACTGGGCGTCGGCCTCGCCCACAGCAGCGTTGGAAAGGTCCGACCCAACCCCGGCGTCGTGCTGGGACTTGTCCGGCTCCGACGACCAGATGAGCGCCACTGACGGGTCCCGCTCCGGCAGTATGTACTCGGTCAGGACACGCACGGCGTGGGCCATGCGAAGCGTGTTGGGGCGGCCTTCATCCGGCCAGGGGCCGAAGCGGGCGGTTATGTCCTCGTGCAGGGCGCGGGGAAGGGTAAACTCCGGGTGGATGGTGGCGCCGCCGCAGACTTGGGCAGTGGGATTGTGCAGGTAGGCGTTGCCGCTGGTACCTACGCCGATGGCCACGTATTCCTGGTCGTGTTGTGAAAGTACCTCGGCCAGGGTCGGGGACAGCAGGACGCGCCCGGTCTTCCGGGTCACCTGCTCCAGTTGAGGCTCCATTGCGGGGATGGCCTGGTTTGGGTCGTAGTCGGGCACCAACAGTGTATTGGCCGACAGTCCGTGACCGCCGGGGTGGCGACCAGTAACCATGCTGGAGGCATTGGCTCGGGTCACAGTGGGGTACACGGCATGGTGGTTGGCGAAAGTCACCCCCGAGGCAGCGAAGGCGGCCAAATTGGGCATCAGCCCTTCGGTGACCTGCGCGGGTTGAAGCCCGTCGAAAACCACAACCAGTACCTTCGTCATGCTACCTCCCAGGCAATCCCATTTTATATGTGTTCCAGTTGAGCCAAAGTCCGTGATAGAGGCGGTATGCGTCCTTGAGCTTGCCGAGGGGTCTGGAATCCCAGAGTGAGTCGTCGTTGGGAACTGAAACAACGCTCACGGGTACGATTTAAACCTCCGGCTTTGCTCAATATGACGGAAAACTATGCTGTGATTGCCTGACCAAGTCGTCGTTACGGAGGGCCCCCGCCAACCTCAGCTCTCCCCGCCGTCTCCCACAAAGTAGTCGTACTTCCTACCTGCCAGGTCCACCACCTCGTCCACATCGTCCTCCAGCATGTAGCTTTCGGCCACCAGGTCCATCGCGGCGCGGGCTACCTGCTCCAGGTAGTCTTCCCGGCTGGCGTAACGTTCCTCGATGGACACCCGTGGGTCGCCGGTGGCCTCGCGCTCGGCCGCGGTAGGGGGCAGCGGGAGGGTCCAGCCGGCCAGGCCGCCGGTGATGCCGATGAAGAGATTGGCGTTGCCTATGCTCTCGTCGCGCAGGTTCCAGCCAGTGTAGGTGGCGACCGGCACTGCCAGGTCCGGCATCCGGATGCCGCCCCGCTCGTTGAAGGACTCGTCAAGGTCGGCCACCAGCGCCGGAAACTCCGCCCCCTCAGCGGCGGGCAGCCTGGTGGTGCGCCCCAGATGCGCCTCCGGGCCGTAGTCCAGTCTTATCGCCCTGGTGGCCTGGGTCGGGACCCGTACGCCGGGGAGTTGGGCGAACCGCTCCAGCAGGGTGTAAGACTCCACTGCCGTGCCGTCGTTCAGGCTGGGATGGCGGCTGGCGGGAGGCTCCTCACCTGTGGCAACCCAGCGGTCCAGGTTGTCCAGCGCGGCCCGCAGCAGGGGAGCATAGTCCACGCTGTTGAAGGGAAGCTGTCCCCTGATGCCGTCATTCGTGCGGACTTCCAGGGGAGGAAACTCACCCGACCCGTGCTGGCAACCGGCGAAGTGGTAGCGGCGGACTGACGGCGACTCGGCGGCGTCGGTCAGGTTCTCCAGGTCGGTGTGGATCAGCGCCGCATCGCCCCGCCAGTACTCGGCGGAGGTGTTGGTGAACATGATCTTGGGCACACTACCCCGCTGCTCCATCATGTCCAGCAGGGAACCCTGGGCGCCGGTCACCGGGTCAGTCTGTGGGGTGTCTGTGAAGGGGAACATCTCGGGGATGATGTAGCAGACGTCCTTGGAAGGCTGCCCGAAGCGCAGGTTGAACTCGCCGCGCATCCCGCCGGCCACGTGAGGGATGATCCCGTCCAGGGCTACCCGGTCCTCTTCGTCCTCGTTGATTCCCGTGTGGATGTACTGGCGCAGGAAGCGGCCGCTCTGGGAACGGCCCATGGCATAGGCGTAGTCGATGGCCCCGGCGCAGGGGTTGCCCCGTCTCCCGTCGAACCGGGCCGGGGCGTATTTCAGGAAGGAGACCACATCCCGCATGGCCGCGAACCCCAGGCCGACAATCCGGCTGCCGGTTGTGGTGTAGACCAACTGGTATATCCTTCCCGGTTCGAACCCGGAGGGCATGTAGACGTGGTTATAGTTCGGCTCCACATCCACATCCTCGACGCGGATGAAAGACCACTGGCTCCGGTCAACGGGCGTGGCCGGACTGTTGGGCAGGTCCCGCACTGTCAGGTTGGCCTCCGTTTCCTCGGGGTCGGCGGCGGGATTAGCCAGGTGCTCCCGGTCTGCCAGCAGGAACACCTGGGTGGGTTCGTTGCATTGGAACTGGCACATTATCTTGCCGGTCAGGGCTCCCTCGGGGCCGACGGCCTCAGGTACATGAAGTCCGATGAGGCCGGGCGTGGACGGCACGTCGGCCTGCCAGCCGCCCCAGACCACCGTGTAGCCCCGGCGCATCAGGTAGCCGTTGCCCGCCTCCAGGGGCGCCATGGGGTCGGTGGCTGAGGGTACGCTGTTCATGCCCAGGGCGGTCTTCCGGCCCCGGTTCACCACGTCGAACAGGATGCGCCGGTTGCCCCGGTCGATGTTCACGGGCTGAAGCATGGCAAAGTCCGCCGAAAACTCCACATTGCCAGCGTTGTTGCGGGGCGCCAGGTCCAAGTCCGTAATCCCCTGGTTTCGGGCGTGCAACGGGTCCACCGCGTAGTGGGCCGTGCCCTCCAGAAGCTCATACGCTCCCACATCGCCGAAGCTCTCGCCCGACGCGAAACTGGTGCGTTTGCTGATTTCCAATTCTGTTATTGCCAAGACTCCTCCGGTTGGCCAGCGGATCATCGCCAGTGGCCAAAGGTCAGTTATAAGTTGTCAGTCTTCTAGGGGATTTTAACACTTGCGGGCGAGCAAGAGCGGAGGAATTCTTTCCTGCAAGGGGTAGCCAATGGAGGAATCCGCACCAATCCAGGTTCGGAATATGAGACAAGACCACATCGACTGGGTGGTCCATCGCTCAGTCTGCCTAGAATTCGGCTTGCTCAGCAAACCTACCGGCGTGGCTCAGCGGCCGGGCAGGCAACGGGAGGTGAGCCCGCAGTGTTATTCTGTGACACTGCCAAGGTCGGCCAATGTTGTATTTATTGACCGTTAGCAATCCAGGCCCGTGGAAGAGTGACACAGTGTGGAAGAATGGGCTTGTCTCGATTTTGGCGATAGCTGGGCTGTTTCTGGCAGGCATTGCCTGTACCGGTCCTGACGGTGCATTACCGGATTTGACCAGGACGGATGAGGAACCTTTGACCGCCGTATCCACGGCCCCCTCTCCCGATGATTCGACTTGGGTGCTTCAAGGACTGGACGGAAGTGCCCCTATTGAAGGCACTATCCTGTGGCTGAAGTTGGACGGGGACTTATACGGCGGAGTCGACGGGTGCAACGGGTTTGGAGGGCGGTCCGAGGATGGGACGCCGGTGGCAGGTGTCGACGGCAGTTTCACTGCCCCACCCTCTTGGTCCACGGCAATGCTTTGCGAGGTCCCTGCCGGAATCATGGACCAGGCTGATAGTTATTTTGCACTGCTGAGGGAAGGCAGGAGTTTCCGCATCGTGGACGACCGAATGGAGATTCTTGACGGCCGGGGTGACACGCGGCTGATTTTTGTCCGGCAGGCGCCCCTCAGTGGTCGTGCCGTCGACTTGACGGGCACCGGGTAGCAAATGGTGGTCGAGGACGGAAGCAGAGAAGAAGTGAGGGCTGCTACCCTGGCGTTGGTCGACGATCGCGTAGCAGTTGGCACGACTGCATGCCGTGGTTATGTGGCGCTTTACGAGACATCTGACGGGCGCCTGGATTTTCCAACAACTTCAATGACCGAATATACGGCAACGTGTTCCGAAGAGATGTGGGAACACGAAGGCCGGTTCGGTGACGACTTGTCGCAGGCGGTCGAGTACTCCGTCAGCGAAGAGGAAGGGACGAGGCGGCTGAGGATTCGGACGAGCAGGGGCAGGACCCTTATATTCGAGCCGCTGAGCAAGTCTGTCGATAGCGTGTTTGGAATCGAATGGCGCCTTAAAGCTTTCGTGGACCCAGGTCAAGGGGACTCCGATATTGGACTGTTTCGAGTGACTCGCCTGATTCAGGGAACGCAAGTGACGATCGGGTTCGGTGAGGACGGTGTCGGGGGATCGGGGGGCTGTAATTCCTACGCTTCACAGCCGGAGTCGGGAGGTTACCTGGTCAATGACGACGGTTCCATCGACATAAGAGATGATATATCCAGGACTTTGGAACTATGTCCCAACCCGTCCGGCATAATAGAGCAGGAAGAACGGTACCTGGAACTTGTTCCGACGTTCGAGAGGTTTCAAATATACGGGAATCTGCTGGTCGTCCATACCGTGAACGACCTTGTCCTCTTGTTCCAAGCCGAATGAGAGATATCCTGGACACTTTCCAGGAACTATTCATTGCAAGCAGGCACATGGTTGTCCAAGCAACGGTGAGGTGAAACTTGACCAATTATCGTCGCAATTCGGCAGGAACAGTTGACGTCAAACACCGGACGATCTGCCAACGCTTGCCCCGCCCAACGAGTAAGTGATAAAACCTGTGCGTACGGGACAAGTCAGCCAACGGAGAAGGAGTAGCATCATGGACCGATTGGAAGGAAAAGTGGCCGTCATTACCGGGGCCACCGGCGGCATCGGTCAGGCTGCGGCAAGATTGTTTGCCGAAGAAGGAGCGAGTCTGGCGCTGGTGGATCTGGACGAAGGGGCACTCCAGGAAGTGGTCCGGTCCATTGGAGAGGACCGGGCCAGCTACACCGTTGCCGACGTGACGGATCCCGACCAAAGCCAGGCCTACATTAACGCGGCCGTCAGTCGCTGGGGTGGAATCGACGTCCTTCTGGCCAACGCCGGGATCGAAGGGACCCTGGCCACCATACCCGATTATCCAATCGACGTATTTGATCGGGTAATCGCGGTCAACGTACGCGGCGTGTGGCTTGCCTTAAAGTACGCTGTCCCGGCGATGCGGGAACGGGGCGGCGGCAGCATCGTCATCACCTCTTCCACGGCGGGCATCGGCGGAACTCCGGAAATGTCGGCCTACAACACCAGCAAGCACGCCGTAATTGGGCTAATGCGCACCGCCGCGCTGGAGGGGGCGCCGCATGGCATTCGGGTCAATACCGTCAATCCCGCACCCATCGAGACCCGTATGATGCGCTCCATCGAGGAGCAGCGAACCGCTGCCTTTGACGACGCTTCCGTAACTGTCGAAACTACAAAGCAGTCGGTGGCCGAGCGCATACCGCTCCGAAGGTACGGGAATCCAGAGGAGGTCGCCAGGATGATGCTGTTTCTATCCAGCGACGAGAGCAGCTTCTGTACCGGAGGCATTTACATGGTGGACGGCGGCAGGTCCGCGGGAAGCAGATAGAGCGGCAATTCCCAAATGCCTTGTCTGTCTTAAGGAGGACAACGGGTGCGAGTACTGTTAATCGGCGCCAGCGGATTCATTGGGCGATACCTGGTAAAGCGCTTGGGCGCAACACCCGAGCGCGAGGTATTCTGCACCTTCCATGCCCGCCCTTCCGGGGACGACGCCAACCATTGGTACCAGTTAGAGCTGACTGATCCCGTGAGGCTGGAGAAATTGTTCGGTCTCATCCAACCGGATGTGGCAGTTCATCTGGCGGCAATGGCCGACGTGGGAACGGCAGAAAGGGAACCCGCAATGGCAACGGCGGTCAACGTTGCCGCCACGTCCGAAATAGCGCGGCTTTGCGAATCACATAACGCCAGGCTGGTGTTCGTGTCCACCGAGTATGTGTTCGACGGTCAGCATGGCCTCTACCGTGAAGACGACACTCCAAACCCAACAACGCACTATGGCCGCACCAAGTGGGAGGCAGAGCAGGAGGTGGCCTGGCTGGCCTCAGATTGGAGTGTCCTCCGCACCAGCATCGTTTACGGTTGGCCCGCACCCGGGCGGCGGAACTTCGTACCCTCGCTGATTGAGCGCCTGCACGGCGGCCAGCCCTACTCGGGCTCCACCGAAGCAATGCGAACGCCCGTATACGTTGAGCACCTGGTGGACGGCATCGCGAAGCTGGTAGAGGATTCCCACCCCGGCATTCACCACGTGGCGGGTCGTGACTGGGTAAGTATGTATGATTTTGGCCTGGCCGTGGCCGATGGGTTTGGCCTCGACCGTGAACTTGTGGTGCCGGCAAACACTCCTCAGGGTACGCAACCCGCTTTCACCCCCAATCCTGACCGATTGGGGCTGGACTGTACCAGGACCACGAGCGTGCTTGGCATTCCCCACTTCGGGCTGGCCGACGGTATCGCCGCTATGCGGGCGGCGGGTAGCGGGCGCGCATTCGGCTAAAAGGTTAAACAGCCGCCACGACCGTCGGCCTCAGCCGATTACCTGGGCAACTACGGCTGTGGCCAAATCACGGAAGGTACTTGTCCTCCATGTCCCGGATGCGCTGGGCTCCCAGGATTCCCCCGTTGCTGGCGACTCCCCACCTGCTTTGCGCGGCCACTGCCAGAAAGTCGTCAATGGCGCCGGTGCCGCGTTCCCCGAAATCGTGCAACAGGTCCCAGGACGCCTGCAACCCGGCCATGGTGGTCAGCGCCGGATACCAGGCGGCGGCGGCTCCGGCCTCCTGCAGTTCCTCCAGTGTGGGGTTGGTCTGGCTATTGTGGGTGAACAGGGGAAGCACCGGGCCGGGAATCCGCCGGATGGCTTCTTGTTTTCCTCCCAGGACTGAACGGCAGGGCAAACTACGTCCGCGCCGGACTGGCTCTTGTAGGCCAGGCAGCGCTCCATTACGCCCTCGAAGGTGGAGCCGGGGACGCCGGCAAAGTCGCACCTGGCGACGATGACGAAGTCCGGGTCAAGTTCTATCTTGGCGTCCATTGCAGCCCGAAGTTTGCCCACCATTTCCTCAATGGAAACACAGCGACGGCGCGGGCCGGACTTGGGAGGGTAGGTTTGGTCCTCCAGGTGCGCCCCGGCTATCCCTGCCCGTATATATTCCTTCACCGTGTCGTAAACGGTGATAGCGTCGCCGTATCCCGTATCCATGTCGCAGAACACCGGGATGTCCACGGTGTTTACGATGCGCCTGGCGTTGTCCACCATGTCCCGCATGCTGGTGCCGCCTTCCGTCCAGCCCATGAGTTGGGCTGAAGTGTTTCCCCCGGACATGTAGAAGGCCTCGAACCCCGCCACTTCCGCCATCTTGGCTCCCATGGCGTTCATGCCGCCGGCCAGGACAAAAATTTCCGGACGCTCGAACAGTTCCTTAAGCCTCGTGGTCATGCGCCTGTTCTCTGGCATATGCTTTTCTCCCTGGTGAGATGGTTGGATGTTCAGCTTTCTTTAGGCCGATGTCAAACCCGGAAACTGCATTAACCTATAGAAGCCGTTTCAGTTGACTTGGCTTCGTCGTATCTACGTCAAAACCCCAGGGATTCTGTAGCTGCCTGACGGCCATCGGAATAGTCCAACCGGGTTTACCTTACTGATCTGCTGCCGGGATTCATCCCAGAGGCATCCAGGCGTTAATTGCGCTCCGCTTTACCCCTCCGAAAGACTTCGCCATTTGTGTCAGAAGCTCTTTACGTGGCCAGGGCGTGGGTAGCTCCCTGGTCTTTTCGCCTCACTGGTTGAGCACAGTCAAGATTCCTCTCGGCAGCCAAGCATTTGGGTGCTGGGCTCGGCTGACAAACACGTTTACGCCTACAACCTGGGAAGTGGAAGCCGCCAGACCGGCAGGGAGTTCCGACCGGTGCCGGAGAATGAAGACCTGGGCGGCGGACTTACCGGGCATGGGTTGCGTTTCTGGGTACATCACAGTACGGACCAGAAGCTGTCTGCCTGCGGGAATCCAAATACCACGCCCACCTTCAGCCAGTCATCAGCCAGCTTCAAAATTCATTACACCCATGGTGGAGCAAGTTACGTTGGTACTGTTCCTGAGGCCACAGATACCGATGGGGACTCGCTGACCTCCTTCCTTACGGGAACCGACGCCGCCAGTTTTGCCCTGAACTCCCAGACAAGAGAGATATACACGAAGGGCGGGTCCACCAATTTCGTGGGAGGAGATCAATTTGAACTGACCGTAACCGTAACCGATGGAAAGGGAGGGCTTGATGGCCTGGACTTCAGCGTCGACGCCTCTATCGGCGTCAACATTGACGTCACCCACAATGCGGATGCCTATTTCAATACCCAGGACGGATCGGTGTTTGAAGTTCGGGAAGATTTCGCAGCAGACCAGGGCATCGCTCAAATTGGCGTCACGGACCCGGATAATGATTCCCTGGTCTACTCCTGGACTTCCAGTCCCCCGGTCCTTTCTATTTTGACGCAGGCGAGGCTGAATTCAGGCTTGATGAGGAACTCGACTACGAGACCACAAGCTCATACGACCTGAGTGTCTGGGTCAAAGATAACAAGAATAAAGGGGGGAATGCCGATTACAGCTGGGATGATGTGATCGATATTGAGATACGGGTTACCAACACTGACGAGCCCGGGGAAGTAGCACTGGACAGTTCCCAGCCTGTGGTAGGCAGCAAGCTGTACGCTACTCTGAGCGACCAGGATGGCGTAGATCTCTCAGGTTCGAATATGGTGAGTTGGACGGTACAAAATAGTTCCGGCCCCCCGGGGGGCCACCTTGACCAATGTTTTGGTTAACAATATGGGCAGCACGGCCTTGTTCGATTACACACCGGTGGAAACGGATGCCGACAAGTATCTGAGGATTGTCGCCATGTACCGGGACGAATACGACAATACCACTCTCAAGACGGTAATGGTGGTCTCGGAGAATGCGGTCCTGGCCCAGGCGGCGACCAACGGGGCCCCGACCTTTACTGACGGCGCCTCAGCCACTCGCTCCGTCGCAGAGGATCTCGCAGGCAAAGGTAATATTGGTTCACCGGTTTCGGCGACAGACGACGACAACGACACTTTGACCTATATGCTGGCGTCGTCGCCAGCCAGTTCAACCTCAACACCGGTACCGGACAGATTCTTCTGGCGACTAACGGCACACTGGACTACGAGGCCAAGGACTCCTACTCGGTCAGGGTTCAGGTCCGTGACAGCAAGGACTCGGACGGCAACGCCGACACTGCCTGGGCTTCCTACATTAACGTGAACATCAATGTAACCAACGTTGAGGAAGCCGGCGCTATCGGGTTCGGCGACGATGAACCACAGGTCGGCGTGGAATTAAATGCCTATTTGAGCGATCCTGATGGCTCGGTGAGCAACCTCACCTGGAAGTGGCAAAAAGCCGACAGCAGCCTGTCATTAGTGTGGGACGACATTGACGGGGCGGCTTTGGGCAACTACATCCCGGTAGCCGCGGACTCCAGTAAGTTCTTGAGGGTTGTGGCCTCCTACGACGATGGCGAGGGGACCGGTAAGGAGGCCACGGGAATCGTGTCCTATACGGTGTACCGGCCGCCGAATAACCCCCGCAGTTTGATGATGGAGGAAGCGTCTTTCGTACCTTGAGTGAGAACACCGCCGCCGGAGTCCAATTGGGAGATGCCATAACCGCGACTGACCCGGAGGGGGACGCCCTGACATACTCTCTGGCCGTTGGCGTCGACTCGGGCCAGTTCGAGGCGGGGACTACGACGGGCAGGTTGGAAGTAGCTGGCGGCGCAACCCTGGACTTCGAGTCCAAGTCGATCCTCGTGGTCACCATGCAGGTGTCCGACGGAAAGGACTCCGGCCATAATCAGGACAACGCAGTTGACGATACCATTACTGTGACAATCAACCTGGCAAACGTTGACGAGGACGGGTGGGTAAGCCTGTCGTCTACCGAACCCCAGGTGGGAATTCCGGTATTAGCCACGTTGATCGATCCGGACGGAGGGCCTAGCTCGACAAGCTGGCAGTGGGAAAAGTCGAGCGATGGCGCCAATAACTGGGTAGACATCGACGGCGCCTCTTCTCATGGTTACAATCCCGATTCCGCTGACACGGGAATGTTCCTCCGCTCTTTGGCCAGCTATAGTGACGGTGAAGGGCTGGGCAAAGAGGCGTCCAAGGTATCCACTGACCCGGTGCGAGGGCTGCCCTCGCTTGATACGAGCCTGGCCTGACTAACTTTCAGCCAGATCCCCTTCACCTTCAATAGCGGAGCCCTGCAATATAGCGTGACTGTTCCTAATGAAGTCAACAGCACCAAGGTCATTGCCGTTCCAATTACAAGCAGCGGTGTGGAAGTGGAGATCAGCCCTTCCGACAGCAGCCCCAACGAAGATGGTCATCAGGTAGACCTGGATGTTGGAGAAAACGAAGTTTCCATAACCGTTATGGACAGCCAAACCAGCGCATCCACCACATACCGAGTAACCGTAATCCGGCAAGGGCTGGAAGAGGAAGAGGAAGAGCAGGATCAGGAGGAAGATACAACCCAACAGGACGAGGAGCAAGAAAACTTCTACGACCTTTGCAAGAGGGATGAGAGCGTAGGGCTGGTGGCCTATTGCGGCAAAAGCAAAATTGCCGTCTACCGGGTGGAACTCGATGGTAGATACACCATTGACTGGGGTGACTGGCATTCCATACACCAGGATGTAACCGGGTATACCATCATGCTGAATGAGTTCCTTTACAAGTTTTACTACGACGGTAACGGCCAGATTGGCAGCGATGCGCTGGCTGACGTGTACGACACTGCGACTACGTAAGCGGTAGCTGGGACTGCGGAGATCCGGTGAGTGATAGTCTCTTTGTTGACTGGGATGGCAATCCGACCCAGCTACGGCACGTGCTGTCGAACACTCTTCAAACCCAGTGGAGTTCGGCCCTGGAAGCCCCGGGGCGTTTGGTAAGGCGGGAGACCTTCCACCAATGGAGAGGCAATGCGTCAGACCCGAACAACGAACCTGTGGAGGTAACCTACCGCACCGAGACCTTCGAGATGAACCTCCACTACTTCCAGATACACGCATCCGGAGACTCAGCGGGAAGGGACGTTGTGCTGGTGGACGGCGCTAACGGCTTTGCTGACCGGGAGGAGCAAGAGGCAGGTGTCCTGGTCTCGACAGTGCAAATTTGACAACCTTGGGGCCGTGGCAGGCCGGGATTCTACGAATTGCCACGGCCCCAAGGCGTAAGGACAGACTCATGCGTGAGGCACATATTTGCACATACTCAATGGTAGTCAGCAAGCGTCTATTAACCGCTTCCCGGGTGGCCGGAAGTCAGTGCAGGCCCTTGCCCCAATGCTCCGCAGCCAGACCGTCGGCAAACCGGACGGTCTCCAGCGTCCGCCGTTGGGTGGAGGCATGCTCCATTGAACCCGGTCTTCGGGCGGGTTCTGTCTCGAACCAGGTGAGGCGCGCTTTGACAGTGTCGCCTGACGCCTCCAACTCCTGGATAGTTACCCTGAGCCCCGGGTTCGACCCCCTGGCGAACTTAACAACACTGGCGAAACCATCCTGTCCAAACATCTCCGAGCCATCGATGCCCTGGTGGTCGACATAATAAAGCGAGACCAGCGAATTCAGTGCCGACAGATCGCCGGTGTTAAAGGCGTCCACCATTCGCCGCATTAGCCTGCTGTTTCGCTCCTCTACATTTACCATGCCATCATTATTCCAGCACCTGCAAGGCTGATGGGATGTACAACCGTCCCAGCTTGTTGGCGGTGGAGGCCTGGGCCAAGGCCAACACGGCAATGGACGCCAGCAGCAGGGAGATCACTTCCGGCCAACATATGTGCAGCGGGATTGCCATTTCCGGAGAATTATCCTCTATCAAGGAAGTCTGCATCCAGTAGAGCATGGCGTAGCCTCCCACAATGCCAAGCAGGGTCGCGAGGAATCCCAGAACCAGGGCCTCAATGGCCAGAACCGTTGCCACGCGGCGCTCGGTCACTCCGTAGGCAACATGGTGGCGTGGTCCCGGGCCCGCTCATCAACGTTGATATTGGCGGTGTTGAACGCGAAGAGGAGAGCCAGACCCAGCCCAAAAACTCCGATAGCAGGAAAATGGTGGAAATCTGGTCGAAAGCATCCTTCAACGATTCTACCGATTCCGACAAGCCCAGCACCGTGGCTACCCGTGGCGTTCCGAACATGGACCCCCTTGAGTTAACCAGGTTTGTCAAGCCGTCGCCACGTGATTCGAACGAAATTAGCTGCCGTCAACAGGCATGCGGTTCTCTTTGAATCGAGTCTCGGCAAGTCTAACTTACTCGGCCTGTCACATTTCCATAGGTTGTCTCTTGGAAGGTATTGTGAACGTTTCGTGAATCTTGGTCTTATGCCTTCTGTCTACCTCTAGGAATCCTCTGAACAAGGCCGTTTTGGCCTGGGTTGTGTTTGACGGAGCGGAGAAGGGGAGTGAGAACTGCGGTCCGGGGCTTGCGGTCCAGCATTCAGCCCCTTGAGTCTCGCCCCTGACTGGGCTGTTGGAGGCATTGTGCGGCCCTGAGACCGGCGTTGTCTCGCAGTAATGCGCACTACCCCGACAGTTGACCCTCCGCCGTCAGCAGGTTGCCCAGCCCGAACAGCAGTGCCAGCCGGTCCGCGTTCTTCGCCAGACCCCGGTAGCGTACCCCGTTCTGCAACGGGGCAGGCTCTTGGCGTACCCGAACAGCCGCTTCAGCCTCAGAAAGGGATGCTCTACCTTGGCTCTCACTGACGCTTTCACCTTCTCCGCCAGTGCCTCCCTGCTCCCGGGCTCCAGCTCTCGCCGGTTCCCCGGACGCATTGCCACCCGCCATTCCACCCCCAGCCCCAGGTTCTCCGCTCTCTTCCCCACTCCCTGATACCCGGCGTCGCCCCACACCACCGTCTCGCCGCCGTGCAGCAGATTGTGCGTCTCGGTGACATCATGCACGTTAGCCGCCGTCGCGCTCATGCTGTGGACTATGCCCGTATCGGCGTCTACCCCGATGTGCGCCTTCATCCCGAAATGCCACTGGTTGCCCTTCTTGGCCTGGTGCATTTCCGGGTCCCTCTCCCCAGCCCGGTTCTTGGTGGAGGACGGCGCCTCGATGATGGTGGCGTCCACGATGGTTCCCTCCCGCAGCTTCAGTCCCTGGGACTCCAGGTGGGCGTTGATCTCATCCAAAAGACCCTGCCCCAGCTTGTGTTTCTCCAGGAGGTGGCGGAAGTTGAGGATGGTGGTCTCGTCGGGCAAGGGACCCGAGAGCTTCAGCCCCACGAACCGCCGCACCGGGTCGGACTCGTAGAGCAGGTCCTCCATGCCCGGGTCGCTCAAATTGTAGAAAAGCTGAACGCAGTGAGTTCTCAGCATAATCGCCAGCGGGTAGGGGTGACGTCCCCGCCCAGGCTTTGGGTAGAAGGGATGGATGCGGTCCTCCAACAACTGCCAGGGAATCAGGCCGTCCATCCGCTCCAGGAACACCTCCCGGCGGGTCTTGCGCTTCTTACCCTAGTATTCCAGGTCGGAAAAAGTCGGATGGTCCATACAACCTCATCCCCGGTCAGCATCGGGCTCTTCAGCCTTACTATGCCACATCACTACTGACTTGTTCAGAGGATTCCTAGTATTACAACGACGGTTCAAGGAGGGATGTCCAAGGAGGCACGAAGCACGGCTCGGCGCTTGGCATGAGAGCGGCTGGCCCGTTCGTTACTGTCCTGCGTATCCTCCAGCCACCGCAGCAACTCTTCAGGTCCGAACCGTTCCCGGGGCAGCATCTCACGCACTACCCAGTACACTTGGGGCCGGGTTATCCGGGGCATCTTTTCCCCCCCAAGCCTGTTGCAGGCTCAGGAGGAAGGCTCCGCCCAGCAGGCACAGGGCCACGTGGTGATGCCAGCCTGCCCAGGTGCGGGTCTCGTACTCGTCCAGGCCCACGTCGCTCTTCTCCGTCTCGAACTCCGTTTCTATGCGCCACCGGGAACCACCCACGTAGGCCAGGGTCTCCAAGGGGGTATCCTCCGGAGCGTTGGACAGGTAGTAGCGGGGCTCGCTGCCGTCCAGATTCCGGCGGTAGACGGCCCAGTGGATTTCGCCGGGCTTACGCCTGCTGGTTGGACGCACCCTCTGGGCACTGAACCGGTAGCTGCGGGGGCCCTGGCTTCCCTCGGCCACCGTGATCTCCTGCCAGGCCTCCTCCGGCAATTCATAACTGCGCTGCTCCATGGTGCGCCGCTGCCCGCCCACCAGCCTGGGTTTGCGGGGACGCCCGATCCCCTGATGCTCCGGACTGGTCCAGGCTGGCTCCAGCGGCCAGACCGTGGTGCCGCCGGGAACGTCCAGCACGTAGCGCATCCCCAGCGCCGCCAGTCCCTCACGGAATGACGGCGACATCCCGAAGGCGTCGTCCCCCGCAACCCAGCCGGCCCTCAGATTTCCCCGCTCCAAGGCCCGCTCCACCATCTTCAGCGCCAACTCCGTCTTCGACCGGTAGCCCTGCCTGTCCTCCGGCACACCCGCCGCCTCACACCGGTCTTTGTCCGAGGTCCAGCTGTCCGGCAGATACAGCCCTTTGTCCACCAGGGCCCGGCCCAACGGGCTGACATAGGCCAGGAACATTCCCGCCTGGCAGTTGGCCACCTTGCCCAGCCTGCCGCAGTACTGACGGGCCACTCCCGCCGACTTCCTGCCCTGCTTGGGGAAGTCGCTGCCGTCCAGCACCCACACCGCATCCGGATGTCCCAGCCGAGGTCCCAGGTACTCTTGAAGGCGTCCTATGACTGGGTCGTCATCCCAGGGAGATTCAGCGAGAAACCGCTGCATCACCCTGGCTGATGCCGGAACCGTCTCCGACAGGTTCTCGGCGTTGCGCCGCTCCCCGGACTGCACCAGCAGGGCCTGGAGATAATGGCGGCTGTGGTCCCGCGTCTCCCTGCGGCCAAACAGCGGCGCGAAGTAAGCGTGAAAATCCTGAAAGGCCCCGTACACCTGCTCGAAAGCCGCCACATCCACTTCCCTGCCCCCCTGCCCAAGCGTTGTCTAACCAGTCCGTCATCCTATCATATTAACCGTCGTTGTAATACTAGAAGTCTGGCCGGGAACCCCAATTCTCCCCAACCCGCCGTTTTCTTAACGTCGATTGTCGATGTAACAGTGGGTTCTTGACACGTATTATATACATTACCATGCCGTATAAGACTGGAATACGTCTGCTGGGCGTAGCGCGAAATCCGGCCAATGGCTTTCCGGCCAGACTTCTAGGTGTGACTTCCGTGTGGGTATCTCAGCTAATGGGTCCAGCAATTTTGCCCGATTCATGCAACGTCGGTCGAGGCTGAAGAAAAACAAATGGGGCTACGGTTAATTCGTAGCCCCAGAGGTCCTGAATCTATTGAAATCGGTACCGGCCTGTTTCCAGTTACAGTGCCGGCCCCTGGTCCTATTTAAATGCCGGTATAACGTGCTTGCCGAAGAGTTCGATGGACTTCATTACGTGCTCGTGGTCAATAGTCTCGGTGGCCATCAGGAACTGCACCTGGTCAACACCGGTGGCCTCGTGGAGCTTTACTGCGTTGATGCAGCTTTCGGGGTCGCCAGCAACTATTACGCCGCGCTCGGCCAGGGTGTCCGAGTCCATCTCTTCCCAGATCTTCTGGGCCAGGGCGCTGCCGCCGGAAAGGTCGAACTGGCTGGCTGCTCCGTCCTCCGAGACTTCCTTGACGTCAATATAGCGGGAGAAGTTGTGGACCAGGTGTTCGGGGATGCCGCCCCACTGCTCCAGCAGGCGGGAGTAGATGTCCTTCTGGTCCTGAACGTAGGGGCGGCCCGGACCGAAGAAGGTCTTAAGCGAGTTGGTGCACAGCTCTCTGGCTTCGTGATTGTCCTCGCCGCAGTAGCCAAAAATGGAACTGAGCCACTGGTTGTTGGCGAAGGCGCCCACGGGATCGGCTTCCTTGATGGTGGCCCGGTAGTCCTGGATGTGCGGTTCCAGAATCGACGGAGCGCTGACTCCCAGGGCCATCACGCCTATGCCTTTTTGGGCTGCCAGTTGATAAGTAGTGGGTTGCAAAGCGGCCACCCAGATGGGCGGGTGGGGCTTCTGGTAGGGCTTGGGCAGCACCTGGCGGGGCGGGACGTTCCAAAAACGGCCATCCCACTCAAAATAATCCGACTCCCAGATCTTGGGAATCATGGACAGCGACTCGTCCCACATCTCGCGGGTGTCCCGGGGGTCAATGCCCATGCCGGTCTGTTCGTAGGGGGCGGAACGGCCGGTGCCGAAATCGACGCGGCCGTTGGACAAGTGGTCCACCATGGCAACGCGTTCCGCCACTCGGACTGGGTGATGATAGGGCAGGATGACCACACCGAAACCGAGCCTGATGTTCTTGGTAAGGCGGCTGAGGGCCCCGAAAATTACCTCGGGGCAAGGCGAAGAGGAGAAGGTGGTGAGGAAGTGGTGCTCCACGAACCACACGTAGTCGAACCCCATCTCGTCTGCCAAAACGCACTGCTCAATGGTTTCCTCTATAACCGCGTGGTCGTCCAACGCGGGCCGCTGCATTTCATAAGCCAGACCGAATTTCATGTCACACACTCCCCGGTTCGTTTAGATGGGCGAATTGGCGCAATTGTAACTGTGATAAATAAGTGGGGCAACCAATGGAAACCCCAGCCAACCAACCCCCAAACTTGACGCTCCGACTCTGCCCTACCATAATCTAGCCCACTAACCCGCTTTTCACGACGCTCTCAGCGTTTGGTAACCTCTCCCCCAAAAATCCATACAAATAGCGTATTTGCCAGGAGGAAACATGGCCCGAGTCACCGGAAGTCACCTTATCGCCAAAGCATTGAAGCTGGAAGGCGTTTTCAACATTTTTACCCTTGCTGGCGACCATGTGCTGCCGGTGCTGGATGTAATGGCTGACGACGATTTCCGCTTCATTGATACCCGCCACGAACAGGCGGCGGTCCACATGGCCGACGCCTACGGCCGTATTACCGGCCAGTTGGGTGTATGCATGTACACCACTCCCGGTTTCGCCAATGCCATTCCCGGGCTGACCAACGCCATGCACAGCGAAAGCCCCCTGCTGTCCATCGCCGGTTCCGCCGACCTGTCGGAACTTGGCCGGGGCGCCATGCAGGAGATCGATCAGGTGGGCATGGCGGCGGCAACCACCAAGGAATCCCTGATGATTTACGACGCCCACCGCATTCCCGACACCATTGCCCGGGCAGTGCGGCTGGCCTTCAGCGGCCGCCGGGGGCCGGTGCACCTTACTATTCCAACCGACGTGCAGGAACAGGAACTGGACGAAGATGAGGTGGTCTTCTTCAATCCCGATGAATACCGGGCCAGCGAGGCCATACTCGGTCCCCAGGCCCAGATAGAGCAGGCCATCGCTCTGTTGCGGGGGGCCCAGCGTCCCTTTGTCATCGCCGGTGAGGCCGCCGGTTACACCCAAGACGGCCAGGCGCTCATGGATTTCGCCGAAACCGCGAGGGTCCCCATTTTGACCGAGGGCCAGGCGAGAGGGCTGGTTGCCGACGATCATCCCTACGGCTTCGGTTTTTTCGAGCGGGGTTTGAATCGCGCCGCCACCATGTTGCGCAACGCTGACGTGGTTGTGCTGCTGGGACGCAAACAGGACTACACCATTGGCTTCTGCCGCCCGCCCAACATAGCCGCCGATGCCAAGATTATCCAGATTGACCCGTCTGCCGCCGAGATTGGCCGCAACCGGGGCGTCGCCGTGGGCATCGTAGGCGACGTGACCAGCGTGGTACAACAGTTAACTGCGGAAGCTTCCAAACACACCTGGCAGGATCTGCCTTGGCTGGAGGAACTGCGGGCTTCCCGCGCCGCCCAGGCCGAATGGGCCGAGGGACTGGCAGTGGCCGAAACCCCCATGCACGCCATGTTCGTCCACAAGACCCTGGAGTCCATGCTGCGACCCGATGACTTCCTGTCCTTTGACGGCGGCGACTACTGCCACTTCGGGCGGGCACTTTTGCCGGCCCAAATGCCCAAGAAGTGGTCCTACGTTTCCAGCTTGGGCATGCTGGGTTCCTCGCTGCCCTCCGCCTTGGCTGCGCAGGTTGCATACCCCGATTCCCGGGTCATCAACCTGACCGGCGACGGAGCCTTTGGTTTCAACGGCATGGAGTTTGACACGGCAGTACGCCACGGCCTGAACGTGGTAACCGTCCTGGGCAACGACTCGGCCTGGGGAATTGACCGGCAGATACAGCTGGGCCTTTACGGACGCCCGGTAGCCACCGACCTGCTCCAGACTCGCTACGACCTGGTGGTCCAGGGTCTGGGCGGCCACGGCGAGTTCGTGGAACGCCCCGAAGACTTGAAACCCGCCCTTGAACGGGCCTTCGCCGCCAACAAGCCGGCCCTGGTGAACGTGGTAGTAGACCGGGCCATCAGCCCCCGGGCGGAGGCGGCTATTGCACGGCGGCAAGTGGTAACGGGGTAGTGGGGAGGCTGCGTTCTGGTTGATAATGACGAGGGTAGCAAGTAAGGTCTCAACGTTTATTTGTCGTTAGAGGCCCTCCGACCCGCGCAATGAAACAAGGAGGCCCCCAAGATGCCCAACTCTCCTCACAGCATAAGCTTCGAGTCCTATCGCCCGGTGGTAATGGGGCGTAACGGGATGGTCTGTTCAGGGCATCCTTTGGCCTCACAGGCGGGCATCGCCATGTTGCAGAAGGGCGGTAATTTTGCCGACGCGGCCCTGGCTACTGCTGCGGCCCTCAACGTGGTCGAACCCCTCATGTCCGGCATGGGCGGCGACGGGTTTATCATGCTCTATCGCAAGGACACCGACCGGCTGGAGGTGTGCAACGGCACCGGCGCCGCTCCTTATGCCGCGACCCGGGACTTCTATATGCTCGACGGCATCCCCATGAAGGGCATCCTGTCCGTGTCCGTTCCGGGGCTGGTAAACAGTTGGCTGGACGTTCACGAAAAGCACGGTGTCCTGTCTCTGGCAGAATGCTTTGGCCCGGCCATAGACCTGGCGGCCAACGGCTTTCCGGTAACTCATGTGCTGTCCAGGGCCATTGCTTCCGATGCCTTGCTCTGCCAGTTCCCCACCTCGCAGTCCGTCTTTGCTCCTGGCGGGCGTCCCCTGCAACCCGGGGAGATCTGCTATCAGAAAGACTTGGCTCGGACCTTCCAGGCAATAATTGATGGTGGCCGCGAGGCCTTCTACAAGGGCGAAATCGCCAGTGCCATCGTCAAGTTCAGCGAGGAACAGGGAGGCATCCTGTCCATGCAGGACTTGGCCGACTGCCGGGCTCGCTGGCAGGACGCCATATCTACCACCTACCACGGCCATACCGTATATGAGGCGCCGCCCAATTCCAGCGGCCACATCCTGTTGCAGGAACTGAACCTGGTGGAGGAATTCGACCTGAAGAGCATGGGCTGCAACTCTGCCGAGAGCATCCACCTGATGGTCGAGGCCAAGAAGCTGGCATTTATCGACCGCGAGGCTTACGTGGCCGACCCAGAGTACGTCGACGTGCCCATCGAAGGTCTGCTCTCCAGGGAATACGCCAGGGAACGGGCCAAGTTGATTGATCTGGAGCAGGCCTCCTATGACGTCAAAGCGGGCAATCCCTGGCCCTACCAGGCGGCGCAACCCAAGTCACGTCCGGCCAAGGTAGGCGCTGGCCAGGAACAGGAGGACACCACCTGTTTCGTGGTGGTGGACGGCCAGGGCAACGCCATAAGCCAACTGCAGAGCATCCAGAGCGCCTGGGGGTCGAGCCTTATTGCCGGCGACACGGGCATTCTTCTTAACAACCGGATGACCTACTGGCACCTGGAAGAGAACCACGTGGATTGTCTGCAGCCAGGGAAGCGGGTCCGGCACACCATGAATCCGGCAATGGTTTTCCGCAACGCTGAGACGGCGGGCAACGGGGCCGGACGCCAATTGGCCTTGGTTCTCGGCACCCCCGGCGCCGACACCCAGGTGCAGACCAACCTCCAGGTCATCACCCACGTCCTGGACTTTGGCATGACGGTGGCCGAGGCGGTGGAAGCTCCCCGCTGGCGCAACACCCAGAACCCCACCGAGTCCAACTTCCCCCACACCTGCGCCGACGAACTGTTGGTGGAGTCTCGCTATGGCGCAGAAACATTGGAGGGACTGCGGCAGCGGGGCCACGTCCTCAACGTCCTGGGCGACTGGGAAGCCACCGGCAGCGAGATGATGATCCAGGTGGACCCGGAAACGGGCGCCCTCCACGGCGGCGCCGACCCCCGGCGCGACGGGTACGCGGTGGGTTACTAGACCGAACACCTAAGACTTGCCTGCGTTTGCAGCCGAAGAGAGAACAACCATGCGCATTCCCGGAAATAAGCGAAGCCAGGAACCCGACGATATCGGCAACCGCGCCGGCATTTTTGCCGAGGCGGTGCGTGACGGTGATATGAACCTGGCCTGGTCCATGCTTTCCAAGGAGACCCGGGGCATGCGCCTGGGTGTTTGGGCAACCCGCAACAATGTCGATATGCAGAACGCTTACCGGGCCGCCTACGACCAGGACCACAACATGCGTCCTTCCATGATGAAGGACTTCCGGGATACAGTGCTCCGCCTATGGCCCCTAGAGGATTTGACCGACCTGGGCGTGGCCCCCACCAACTTTATTGACGATACCCACGCCTTCGCTTTCCTGCCCTTTGGCGTAGTCGAGAATGAGAGCACCGTCGCTCACCGGCGAATGATGTCCGGCCTCGTTATTCCCATGCTGCTGGAGGACGGGCAATGGCAAGTCGACTTGCCGGGGTGGCGGTTCATGGATTCATAGCCATTGTTGCGCACCGCCTGACGGCCCCAAGAAGCGGGGCCCAGGAGAAACTCGCCCGGAGCAATTGATTGGCACGGCGGACTTCCCAAACTACCAAATCCCAGCCTCTGCCCACCCGTAACGTGGCAGTTGAATGCGACCTCTGCCAGCGGGAGGTGGACCGCTATACGGTCCATCACCTCGTGCCCAAGGCCAGGGGCGGAAGATTCGGGCCCACGGCCAACCTTTGCCCCACCTGTCATCGGCAGCTACACGCCCTCTTTACCGAGGCTACCCTGGCCGAGGAGCTCAATTCCATTGCCTTGCTGCGGGCCAACCCCCAGGTCAATAACTACCTTAAGTGGGTTCGCAAGCAAAAGAGCGCCGGTGGGTTCAAGGTGCGCCGGTCCAACAGCCGGAGATAGAGACCATCGATAAGGACTTCCTATGACCACGTTGCCAGCCACGGCGGAAGCGGTAGTAATCGGGGGCGGCGTAATGGGCGCCAGCATTCTCCGCAGTCTTGCGGAGAAGGGTATGACCAATACCCTGCTGCTGGAGCGGGACGTGCTTGGGTCCGGTTCCACCGGCCGGTCTTCCTCTGCTATTCGCATGCACTACTCCACCGAAGTCCACGCCCGCATGGCCTGGGAGAGCTTCAATGTATTCCGGAACTTCGGCGAAATTGTTGGTGGGGAGTGCGGCTACACGCAGACTGGGCACCTGATTTTTGCGGGGGAAGGGGACACCGAAACCTTCAAGGCAAACGTGGCGATGCAGCAAAGTGTGGGCATTGATACTCGGCTGGTGAGTAGAGAGGAAGCCCAGGAGCTTGCTCCGTCATTCTACCTGGATGATTGCGGAATTATCGCTTACGAACCGCTGTGTGGTTACGGGGACGCTTCGGCCACCTGCACTTCCTTCGCCCAGCGGGCCAGAGGCCTGGGCGCCCGAACAATTCTGCGCTGTCCAGCTTCCGACGTTGAAGTATCCGGCGGCAGGGTAACCGCCGTCCTCACTTCCGAGGGGCGAATCGCCACCGACTGGGCCGTGATTGCCACCGGGCCCTGGAGCCGCCGGTTTCTCCTGAAGCAGGGGATTGACCTGCCCCTGGAGGCCACCCGTCACGAGGTCGTCCACCTGCGCCGAGGCCCGGATGGTCCGGCTCAGCACCCTGGCGGCGGGGACATCATCAACCAGATCTATTTCCGGCCCGAGGGTTCCGACCTGGTCCTGGTGGGCAATGGGAACATGGAAGACGTCATCGAAGACCCGGAAATATTTGCCCAGCGGGCCAGCCCTGGCTTTATCCAGGAGATTTGGACTCGCCTGGCACGTCGCGTCCCGTCCCTGGCCGATGCTGAGTTCAGCACGGGTTATGCAGGTTTATACACATCTACTCCTGACTCCCATCCCATCATGGATGCGGTAGACGGGATTGACGGCTTGTATGTTTGCACCGGATTCAGCGGCCACGGGTTTAAGCTATCGCCCATGGTGGGGGTCCTGATGGCTGAGCTTATGCTGGACGGCAGGGCAACTTCCATTGACATAACCCCCTTGAGGATGTCCCGCTTTGCCGAGGGGCAATTGAATAATGACGGATACGGCTTCAAGGCAATGGTCTAAAATCATCGCCTGCCCTTGCTGCCGCTGCATTTGATGGGCCATCTCTTCGCGCCTGTCCCTATACCGCAGGCTCTCAGATTACCCCTATCTTCCTTCGTTACGTCAACAACCAACCAGGAATCAGGTATAATTCCCCTTTTACCCGGGAATAAATTCGAGGCTAACTGTGATTTCCAACAAAGCCAGGGTGGGCCGAGCGCTCTATTTGCTCAAGTTAGAACTGGATAGTTTCATCCCCAGGGAATTCGTGAGCCACCACGATGAAGAGGCGGCGACAGTCCTGAACCAGATTCTGGGGCAGTCGCGGGACTCTGAGAGACCCTTCCATAACATGAAGACCCAGGACCTGCTGGCGGTCATGCAGGCCTCCTGGTGGGACATTTTTGACCGGTCCCTGGGCGGCATCGAGCCCACCATCGTTCGGGAGGTGACACTCTCTCACGAGGCGTGGGCCAACCGCCACGACTTCGCGCCCGACGGTGCGTTCCAGGCATTGAATTCTATTCAAAAGCTGTTGGCGGCCATGTCCTCCCCCAGCACCTTGGAATTGGAAATGCTGAAGGTCGAAAGTCTGGAATCTGCGGTAGAAGCGCAAGAAGCCGAAGTTGTCGATGCCGCGATCGTCGAAGCAGGGCAACCGTCCGACGAACCGGTTCCGGAGGACTCCTCCACGGCAGATACTGAAGTAGTCAGCGCAGAAGTTCCGGAGAGCGGCTTCCCCGAATCCGCCACCGAGGAAGGGGGTGAGGAACCGACAGCAGAACCCTTTCTGAGAGACCTCGTCCGGTCGTTGCGAGAGGCTGGCGCCCTGCTGGATGGAGACTATATTGCCGAGGTCACCCGTGACAGTGTTCAATCCGAGTACGCCGCTGATTCCCTGTTGAAAGACTTGAACCCCGCGCTGGTGCAAGCCTTGGCTTCGTTGGGTTGCGACAGTCTTTATAACCACCAGGGTCGTGTCCTCTCCGAATTGCTGTCGGGTAACAATGTGGTGGTGCAGGCGGGTTGGGCGGCCGAGGAAACCCTGACCGGCGCGATACCGCTGGCGGAAACCCTGTTGCGGAACCCGGGGGGACATGCTCTGATTCTTTGCTCCGAAGAGGCAGCAGTCTTACAGGTCTCGGCCCGGTTGGAGAGTTTGCTATCCGGAGTCGGTATTCGGACCCTGACCTGCCTGGAGATGACAGCAAAGTTCGAACCGGAGACAAACGATGGAGTGCCATCCACAGCGGTGGTTACCACTCCCGACTTTGTTAACCGGTCCCTGTTGGGGCGGCAGCGGGAATGGCAAGGGTTTCTGAAAAATCTGCAGTTGGTTGTCATAGACCAGGGGCAAGAGTATCGGGGCTATTTCGGCGCCAGCGTGGCTGTCCTCCTTCGTCGCCTTGCCCATAGCCTAGCCATACAAGGAGCTGACCCGCAGTACTGCATGGTTGCCGCCGGTTGCTCCAATTGCTTTGAATTGGCCCAGAGCCTTACCGGCAAGTCTTTCGAGGTTGTGTCCGCTCTGAATGCAGCTTCCCCCAAGCGTCATTATCTGTTTGTGGATCCGGCGCCAGATGAATCCCGCGTCGATACTGACCTCCTTGACCGGGTGGGAAAAGCGGCGCTGGCCTGCGTCGAAACCGGTAAGTCAGTGGCCGTCTGCTGTCTTAGCGAGGAAATGGCCCGGAGGTGTTACTCCACTGCCGTGGAAATATGTCAGGCGAGAGGAGTGAATCCCGGCATTATGTCCCTGGCGAGTACCGGTGGGCCCGGTTCGGAAGAAGGCGGTGTTCCGTCGGCGTCGGAGCAGAATCCGGTTGGCGCGGTGTTTACCACGCTGACCCCGAACGGCGTAACCATGGCCGAAAACTGCGGAGGCTTAATCCTGGTTGGCTTCCCGGATACGCCGGGGGAAGCGTTGCGGGTATTGGAAAGCGTTGGACGCCAGGCTGAACCTGAGGCATTTGCAATCTTCTATTCGCTGGGTGATTCGGAGACCCGGTTTTTTGCCCATAATCTGACGGGACTGCTGGCCAAGGGGCCTGACCTGATAGGCGTTGACGCGGACATTTCTGAGGTTGTGCAGTTGCATGTCCCCCACCTGATTTCTGAGTCAGAAGGGCGGGTCTACTCATTCTCCAGGGAAGTGCTTGGGAACGCCCTGTTTCAGACGTTGCGACGGGAGGGGTCTGAACTGGCGTTTACGGAGGAGTTTGATCCTGACGAAATTGAGCTTCGACCCGGCACGGATAAGTGTTGGAGCCTCTGGAACGATGGTGAACAGATTGGCTTTCTTCCTTCGTATCAAGGGTTTAGGGAGGCTTATCCCGGCGCCATACTGGCCTTTCGGGACGTCAAGTATCGAGTATCTGAATCGCTAAGTGGCCATGAAGACGGCGCCTCGCCCAAAGTGGTCCTGGAATCCTTGGACGAGTTGGTCGGCCTTAGCACGCAACCGGAATTCGCCACCAGCCTCGCGATTCGGGATGATTCCCTGGGTCTGCCCCTGGCCACCGGACCGTCGCTGCACCTCGGGAACGTAACGCTGGAAGAACGTCTGGTTCAAATCTCGCTGGTTGACGAGTCGGCTGAACCTTCACTGGACGAGCAAGTGCCGGAGGAAAGGCGTATCAGAGGCCGGCTTATTGGAACTCACACTCCGGAAAATGACGTTTCTTGGCACTCCGATGCCCAGGCATTCTGGATAGACGTAGGGTCATTGCTGACTGGGGAAAGCGGGCCTCCGGCAGATAACGAGAGCGTTGTTGTCGATTCGATAGTACCGGCACTGGAGCAGATGCTCCGGGTGGGGGTAAGGTTCAGCTTCCCGGTGGGCCCCTACGACCTGATCACTTACTCCGAGGGCTCCAGGATTTTCCTGTTGGAGGCCGGGCCGGGCGCTTTGGGTGTAGTCAAAAAGGCTTTCGACCGCTGGAGGGACATCCTGGAGTTAGGGGCTAGTCTGGCCCGGCAATGCGAGTGCGAGAAAGGCTGCCCATACTGCATAGTGCCTCCGTTCTCTTACAACAAGAGCGTCGACAAGGTAGCAGCACTGGAACTGGCAGACCGACTGCTCGAGGCTACCCGGGAAACATGATCTGCGGCTTCGGGAGTGAAATCTGCATTCTGGGGAGCAAAACATGGCAACCCCATCAATCAACATTAACGCAACCCGCCTCAACCGCACCTTGGCCGAGCTGGGGCGCATGGGGGAGACGTCCCAGGGGATGATGCGGCTGGCCTATTCGCCGGCGGATATCCAGGGTCGGGAATATGCCATCAGCCTGATGCGCCAGGCCGGTCTGGAAACCCGAATCGATCCGGCCGGGAACATCATCGGCCGCAAGCCGGGATCAAACCCCAATCTGCCGGCCATTGCCCTGGGCTCTCACACCGACACGGTGCCCAACGGGGGCAAGTACGACGGCGCCCTGGGCGTCCTCGGAGCCATAGAGGTTGCCCAGACGCTGGCTGAAAACTCTCGCACCCTGCGGCACCCCTTGGAAGTGATAGTCTTCACCAACGAGGAAGGGACTCGGTTCCACCGCTGGCTCCTGGGCAGCAGGGCCATGGCCGGCCTGCTGGAACCGGAGGACTACACTGCTGTTGACGACGAAGGTGTTTCTCTGGAGCGGCGGCTTGTCGACATCGGAGGAGACCTGTCCCGAATCGACCGGGCCCGGCGCCATCGTGGCGAACTGGCCGCCTATTTCGAGCTGCACATCGAACAGGGCCCCACGTTGCACCAGACCGGTACTCCCTTGGGTGCCGTTACTGGCATTACAGGGCGGTATGTTTTCAGGGTCGAGGTGCAGGGCAAGGCTAACCATGCCGGCACCACGCCCATGGCAAGTCGCCACGACGCCCTGGCCGCCGCGTCCCACATTGTGCTGGCAACTCAGCGGCTCGCCTCGGAGGCGGAAATTTGCCGGGTGGCCACGGTGGGCAATATCCAGGCAATCCCCAACGCGGTTAACGTCGTGCCCGGGGAGATAAGTATGGGTGTGGAATTCCGGGACGTGGATGTTAACTCCCTGAATGCAGCCGAAACGACCTTGCGCCGCAATGCCGCGGAGATTGCTGATGCCAACCGGGTGTCCATTGTCATTAACCCGGTGGAAGCTACTGCGGCAGTGCCCTTGCCGGCACGGATGCAGGGACTGGTTGCCGAAGCCGCCGACCAGGCCGGTCTGTCTTACCAGTCGCTGCCCAGCGGGGCCGGTCACGACGCCCAGGCCATTGCCCAGATTACCGAGTCGGGCATGGTTTTCGTTCCCAGTGTGGACGGTATCAGCCATTCCCCGGATGAATTTAGCCTGCCGTCCGATTGCGCCAACGGAGCCCAGGCCTTGCTGAACATGCTGCTCATGGCCGACGCCCGCTTCTAGGGTTAATCCACTGAAAGACGCTGATCTGCCAATGGCAATCCACTGTTAGTTTATTGCTTAGGACTGCCGAGATTTATCCTGGAGGGATCCACGCATGGATATATCCGCTACCTACCTCTTCGATGCCCCGGCCGAGAAGGTCTGGGCAACTCTCATGGATCCGCTGGCATTGGCCGCCTGCGTCCCCGGTTGCCAGAGCCTGGAACCAACGGGCGAAAACGAATACCAGGCGGTGGTCAACGTTGGGGTAGGGCCGGTGCGGGGTAACTTCACCGCCAAGGTAGCAATTACCGATATGAATCCCTTTGAATCCTACCGGCTATCCTTGAGTGGCAACAGCAACATCGGATTTGGTACCGGCGATTCTCTGGTTACTCTGGAAGAGCAGGACGGCAAGACCACGGTAAAGGTGGACAGCCGGGCCCAGGCTGGCGGCACGGTGGCCCGCGTGGGACAGCGCATGATGGAAAGTGTAGCCAGGGGCCTGCTGGATCGCTTCTTTTCCTGCCTACAAGAGACAGTCAATCGAGGATAGGGCCGGTTCTGAGAAGCAGGATGAACCTCTCTCTGACCGCTCCACCCCCCGGCGAACGACTGGAAGAGCGTTACCTTGCGGTAGGCTTTTATCCCCATTACCCTGCCCCACCCTTTGGTTACTTCAGGAGAAAACAAAATGCCCCACCCTTACGAACTTTCCGTTGCGGAAGCCGTTAGCCTGATTAGTACTCGCGAGTTGTCGCCGGTAGAATTGGCCCAATCCCTCCTTGACCGCATTGAAGCCCTTGAGCCCGCCCTGAAGGCCTGGGTATACCTGGACCGGGCGGCGGTGCTGGCAGATGCCGAAGCCAGGGAACGGGAGACTGGAAACGGCGGCGCTCTGCAGGGCATACCCATAGGAGTCAAGGACATCTACTACACCGCGGGCATTCCTACGACGGCCTGCTCGCGGGTCTATGCCGACTTTGTTCCGGAACATGATGCAGCGCCGGTTGCGCTGCTCAAAGAGGCCGGGGCCATCATGCTTGGTAAAACGGTTACCACCGAGTTCGCCTGCATGGATCCTTCACCGACCGTCAATCCATGGAACGCCGCCCACACACCCGGTGGTTCCAGCAGTGGGTCGGCCGTGGCCGTAGCCGCCCGAATGTGTCCTGCGGCGCTGGGTTCGCAGACGGTGGGTTCGGTACTGCGCCCTGCCTCCTACAACGGTGTCGTGGGCTTCAAACCCAGCTACGGACGAGTCAGCAGGCATGGAGTAATTCCGGTTAGTTGGTCCCTGGATACCATGGGCTGGATGACTCGAACCGTCGAGGACGCCGCCCTGCTGCTGCAGGCTATGGCCGGTCCCGATGAAAACGACCCGGTTACGGCGGACTATCTGGTCCCTGACTATGCCGGTGCCCTGGCAAATCCCGCCGCTCCCAGGATCGGTGTTATCCGCCAGTTCTTCTACGAGCACGCGGACGAAGAGACCCGGCAGCACACCGACAAGATTGTCGAGAGGCTGGCCGAGTCCGGCGCCGAGGTTGAGGAACTGCCGTTGCCATCCAGTATGGAAAGTGCTATCCAGGACCAGCAAATCATCATGGCAGTGGAGGGTTCCTCATTCCACGAACCCATGTACCGCAGGCAGGCCCAGGACTACCAGCCCGGCATCCGAGGAATGATCAAGAGAGGTCTGGACACCGATGCCGTCACCTACTCCCGTGCCATGGAACGGCGGCGGCTATTCATATCCGATACCCACAAGCTGGCACAAAGGGTGGACATACTGCTGACCCCTTCAACGCCGACGCCGTCCCTGCCCGACCTGACCAACACCGGCAATACCATGTTCCAAGGCCCCTGGACCTCCTGCGGGTTGCCTGCCATCACCGTTCCTTCCGGGTTGGCTGCCTCGGGGCTGCCATTGGGCATTCAGCTAGTGGGGTCTTACTATGGGGAAGCCGGGTTGCTGTCGGCTGCCAGGTGGTGCGAAGAAGCATTAGGGGTTAGCCTGACACCTCAGATTTAGGGTGCGCCGGGCGATGAAGCTGCCGATTTGGTCCAATGCAGTGAATTGGCTTCAAAACCCTTGACATCGGTTAGGGGCCTGACTATACTAACCAAACGTCCCTTCCCGAGGGGCAAGGGACCAGAGCACTTTAACAGTTGAATAGTAGAAGGAAGTAAGGTTTTTCTATAAAGAGAGTTTGATCCTGGCTCAGGGTGAACGCTGGCGGCGCGCTTAATGCATGCAAGTCGAGCGTGTCCGTGGCTTCGGCCACAATGGAAAAGCGGCAGACGGCTGAGTAACGCGTGAGTAACTTGTCCTTTGGTGGGGTATAGCCTCGAGAAATTGGGGATAATCCCGCATATGACCCTTAAGCCCTGGTTTGGGGGTGAAAGCCTTCGGGCGCCAGAGGAGAGGCTCGCGTCCTATCAGGTTGTTGGTGAGGTAAAGGCTCACCAAGCCGATGACGGGTAGCTGGTCTGAGAGGATGACCAGCCAGAGGGGGACTGAGACACGGCCCCCACTCCTACGGGAGGCAGCAGCAGGGAATCTTG